>NZ_CP104377.1:3052500-5111300 GCF_025309455.1 Comamonas squillarum | reverse complement strand
CCAATTCGCTGCGCTTCTTGAGGTCATCCTGGGGGACGAATGACAGCTTATTGTTGTACTCCTCCCGAGCGGCAGCCAGAGCCCGAGTCAGCTTTTCCGACTTAGTCAGATGCTGGTCGAGCGTTTCCTGCCACTTGATCGAAGCCTGGGTGGCTTTGGCGGATACCTCTTGCGCTGCGGCGTTCATCTGCTCAGCCGCGGCATTATTCTCAAGCTGCCACTCTTCTGCGCGCAGTGCCTCGATCCGCTCCTGCACGCGGCGCTTAGTCTCCGCAGTCACGCGTCCGGTTGCAGCTCCCCCCCCAGTCTCGCCCCAGCCCTGCTGATCGATCAGCGAGTTCAGCTCCTTGCGCACAGCACCCAGTCGATCATTGATCGTATTGGGGCGGCCCACATTCAGCATTGCATCCCATGCGTCAGCAGCAGCGCCCTTGATGGCGTTCCACGCACGCTCTAGGTATCCCAGGCTTTCCTTGATGGTCTTGCTGCGATCGCGCATAACGCTGTCCAGCGCATCCATCGCCACCGCTGAGGCCTGGGCAGACTTGCCTTGATCGTTGAGGGCCTTGATCTGCTCGTACACATCAGCTGTGAGGAAATTCATCCCCTCATTGAGCTTGACGACAGCACTTAATGGGTCTTTCTGCAGGTCCGCAAATTGCTTTGCCGTGTCACCCACTGCCTGGCCGGTGGCCTTTTCCCATTCGATAGCGGTCTGCGCATACTTTCGCAGCTGGTCCGCACCGGTCACACCAGCCTGCGTGAAGGCCACCAGCGCTGCAGTCGCCTGCGCTTGAGTACCCACAATGGCGTCAATCTGGCGCGCATATTCCGTCAGTTGTGTGGTGGTCACGCCTGCCGCATTGCCCGACAGGGTGAGCGCCTTCACAAAGGCAATCTGCTCTTGGTGACCTTGATAGTACGCAAGGCCCAGGGTCGCAGCAGCAGCGGCAGCTACAGTGAAAGGATTCACCAGGCCCAACACATAGCCGCCCAATGCCTTTGCTGCAGCACCAGCGCCGCCGAACATGTCCTTCAACTGGCCGCCTTGCTGCAGCAAAACAGTCAACGGCGCCTGGCCGGCCTGCAAGCTCACCACAATGTCGGTGAACTGGGCGGGCACGTTGCGCAGCGCGGCACTCATGGCAGCCGCACTCATTCCAACCTTACCCACTCCGCTCTCAGCTTCACGCAGCTTCGCAATCATTGGCGCTGCTTGGGTAGCAACACCCAGTTGCGCTGCCTGCAACTCAAGAAGATCGGCACGGGTCTTGCCGATGGCGCTCGACTGCTCGCGTAACGAGTTGAGAAAAGCGCTCTCACTGGCCGCACGTTTCTCAGCGGCCGCCATGCGGTCCAACTCCTGATTCCAGAAGCGCACATACTCTGACGACTTCGCAAGCTGCTGTGCTTGGCGGTGCTTCTCAGCAAATACGTTCTGGCGGCCCACCTCCGCCTCAGCAGCCTTGAAAACCGACAGCTCACTCTCTGCATCGCGCAGAGCCTTGATGTAAGGCTGCAGGCGCGAGGCATCCATGCCCCGCATATCCATCTTGAGCTCGAAGCTGCCCGAGAGGCTCTTGGCAGCCTGAGCGGCCTGTAAAGTTTCCTCGGTGGCCTTGCGCATGGCAGAAGCGATGCGGCTCTCGGCGCGGGTGAGCTTTTCCGCGGCATTCTCAGCACCGTCGCCAATGGCGCCCACGCCCTCAGCGGCCTTCTGACCGGCTTGGTTGACCTTGGCGGCCATCTTGTCGGCGTCATTGCCAATCTGCTGGAAGGTCTGCGAGGCCTCGTTCTCAGCAGCAACAGTGAAGCCGAATTTTTGGTTTTCAGTTGACATGCTGCGCCACCAATAGAAAGGGCCCGCCAAAAGGCGAGCCTAAAATGAAAAGACGCCTCGATGGCGTCACACCTAATCGCGAGAAGCCTAAGCCTTGGCCCGCTTCTTCTCTTCAGCCTCACGCTCTTCCATCCAGATGGATAGAACCTCGGCCTCAATCACCCGGATGCCATCAAACAGGTCTTGGTGCTCGTCTGGCGGCAAGCCCATGCGGTCGAGCTGGTAGAACAGCACGTTGTAGTCCAGGGCGTAGGCACCGACTGCGCCAGCGCGCCACTGGTTGCGAATCTGCTCCCAAAGGCTCCAAACTGGCTCAGTCTCCGGCCAGAGCAGCACGATGTCTCGCGCGTAGTCCGACCGTTTCATGCCGAAGGCCGCCAGCTCTGCATCGCTGGGTGGCGCCTCGTACTTCGCCCGGGCTACGCTTCGGAGTTTCCCAGGTAGCCCTCGGTGCAAGCTGCACGGTAAGCGCCCCACAACGCAGCGCCGGCCGCTGGTTCTTCGTTGAAAAGCTGCGCCAGGTTGTCCTGGGTCAGCTCAATGTCCTCCAGATTCCAGCCCTTGAGGAATTCCAGGGCCCGGGCAGCATTGGATGCCATGCCCTTGACGGCCAGGCTCTCGAAGGTCATCTTCTCGCCGTCCGTGCCGACTTCTGGCTTGGCCTCGGCGTTCTCATCCAGGAACTTGGCAAACTCCTGGCGGGTGCGGTACTTGAACTGGCAAGAAACCTTGGCCTTCTCGCCGCTCATCAGCGGGATGTCAACAAATGCGGTGATGGTTTCGGGACGCTTGCCCAGTACGATTTTTGCCATGATGTGTTCTTTTCAGTGGAGAGGAAAGGTAAAGCCCGTGCCCAGCCGCCCGCCCCACTGAAAGGAGCGAAGCGGCTGGGTCGGTGCAGAGGGTTGCCGCCGATTAGTAGCGGACTGGGCGGCCTTGCAGGGAGAAGGTTGCAGTCACCTGCATCACCTGGCCCTTGGTGAGAGTTGGGCTCTCGTTGAACGACACATAGCCGTTGTAGAGCAGCACCGAACCGTCAGGCAAGGTGACCTTCAGCGCACGGATGTCGCGGCGCTCACCGGCCAGCTTCAGGGCTTGGTAGCCCGCTAGCGTCGGATCGTCACCGATGCCCAGGGTGATGGACTGGGCGCTGGTCACCGTCGGCAACTGGCGCTCATAGTCATCTTCAAGGAAGGAGCCGGTCCAGAATTGCTGGTCGCCGCCAGAGGTCTGGTAATCCAGAATCTGGGAGATCTGCGTCCAGGCCGTGATCTCGCGCAGCGTGCTGCCGGTGGGGCTGGCTGGGAAGCGGTTCAGGTCGGTGGTGTCGGTGCCCGCGATCTCCAGAGTATTGGCGGCCACGTTTGCAGCTTTCCAGATACGCTCACTGATCTTCTGCCAAGGCGTCTTGAGCTCGAAGAAGGAGTTGTTGGGCACCGCATGCGCCGTAGAGGTCAGCACTGCCGGACTGGCGTTAGAGATGCTGGTTACGGCTTTGACCGCGCCGTAGCCAGTTGCAATTGCGACGGTTGCGCCGTCAGGGAGACGAATAGCCATAATTGGGCCTTTCAAGAACGAAAAAACCCGCTCGGCCTTCGCTTTGCGGGTGGGATCAGCCCATGACGGGCACAAGAAAACCGGCCTGAGCCGGTGTCTGGGTGGGTTGCTATCGCTTCCCGGTTATCGAATAAGACTGCAGGTAGCCTGCTACGTCGTCCGCATCATCAAGCGCGGTAATGGGCTCGGCCAATGGACTGGCGGAAAACTTGTCGGTCGCTGCCAGCATTGCTGCTTGGGCGGCCTGCAGCAGCCGAAGCGCATCCAGGCCAGTGCCGTCATAGGCATTGACCTGGATCTGCGCATTGCGCTTGTCTCCCTGGCTGTTGTCCAAGAAGATGATCGGATCGCCGCCGAGGTGCTGCCAGGTGATATAGCGGCCTTTGGTGCCCGATGGCGCAACGCGCATGAACACCTGGGGGCAAACCGTCTTCAAGACGGCCTGCAGATCAATTTCAAGCACTTTTCACCCCTTCTTGATGCGCGCGATAAGCGTCTCTTGTGCTGCAGCCAGGGCCGCCGGCATGGCGCTCGATGCGCTGCGCATGAACGCGGTCGCCGGATGCTGCTTAGGGCCGCCTGGCCGCAGAACGTAATAGGCATCCTTCTCTGCAAGCGATGCCCGGCGTTTGGGTTTGGGTGTGCCAACCTTCTCAGGACGAACCAGCGTCACCCACTGTCCTCGCTTGTTGGTAATGGCGACATACCGCTGCGTCCAGCCGTACTCAAGCAGGTGGCCATGCGGCGCCTTCTTGTGGTTCCAGCTGATGTGATATTCGGCGCGCTGGCCAGTCTTGGACTTCTCCGGGCTGAAGGCCTGGTAGATAGACCGGTCCAGATTGCCAGTCACCTTACCGATGCCCTGCACGTTGAGCTTCACACGGTCGTACACCACCTGGGCCGCCGCTTGAGCAGCAGGCCGAATGGCTTCCTTCACCCCATCATCGAGCTGCTGCAGATACTGCTTTAGCCCGGAGGTGTCCAAATCCATGGTGAAAGTGTTGCGTCCGCCGAGTTTGCGCTGGCCGTTGCGGCTGAGCGTTGTATCGCTACGGCGCACCATGTCACACCACCAACTTGCAAGACAGATCAGTGAACTTGCGATCCAGGCCGGGCAACACCGCCTCTATGTCGTAGTTCTGGCCCAGGTGGACCATACGCATGCCAGCGTTGACATCGGTTCTCCAGCGGATGCGCGCCGAGGCCTTGACCACCGAGGTGTCAGCGCCTGAGCGAATGGACTCAACGCCGGAAGGATGCCGCACATAAGCCCAGAGGTTGGCGAAGTCCTCCCATGCTTCAGACAGGGGCTCACCCACCTCGTTGGCGCCACCAGTTCGGCGCTGGATCTTGATCCGGTCGCGTAGTTGGCCAATCGTTGTCATGCGCCCCCCGCATAGTTGATATATGGAGTCACCAGCCAAAGGGCGGCTTGTGGCATCTCTACCGACTCGCTGCCCCGGTTCTCATGCAGGTGGCCGAGGATCAGCAACACAGCGGAATTGATAGCCTCGTCGGCCTGCACATCCAGCGACTCCGGCTCAGGCTCCTCGGCCACCACCTTGCGGAAAATCTTGCCCTCGATGGCGAGATAAGCCGCCAGGATCCAGCTGTTTATCAGCATGTCCTCTTCCGGGCCATCTACCCGCAGATGCAGCTTTGCCTGCTCAAGGGTGATTTTCGACATCGGTTACTCCAGATCGCGCTCAGGCTCGAACTGCAGCACCTGGGCATTGGTCGAGCGTGCATAGGCCACCGCATCGGGGTGAGCGTCCACACTGCCGGCGTGCGCCTCGGCCAGATCCACGGGGATGCCTTCGATCAGCACACCAGGTTGATAGCGCACATCTGCGATGGTCACTGCGGCCAGCACGCGAACAGCGCGGCGCTCTACCTTGGCGGGCGGGGCCTCTGCTGGCGGGTTGCCTGCACCTGGTGGGGCACCAGCCGTAGCCAGGGCCTGCAGCTCAGTGGATGCGCCTTGATCGCCCGCCGGTGCGCCAGCGTCTGGCGCGTCGGTGGTGGGCTTGGGTTGGGCTTTTGCCATGTCTATTCCTCCATGTGGGGCCCCAGCCGTAGCCAGGGCCTGGGTTCATCAGGTGGCCGAGTTCTGGTACACCTTCACGGCGCCGCCAACATCGATCAGGTTGCCGCCCGAGCGCATGAAGGCGACGAAGCCCACCTGACCGAGCAGGGTGAAGGCCGAATCGGTCATGCGGAACACGGTCAGGTCCATCACATCGCGCACAAAGTACTTGCTCAGGTCACCAAACGCGATCGACTTGGCATTTGCAGCCATTGGCGCCATGTGCTGGTTGATCGAGAAGGTGCGACCCATGATGCGATCAGGAGCGCCACCAGGATTGCCAGTCTCGTAGCCGGGGACAAAGATCGGGCGGCCGTTGCCGTCCTTGATCTTGCGCAGGACCTTCAGCGAGTCATCATGGAACATGTACCGCGCCAACGCACGGTAAGCGGGGTCCACGCTGTGCTCCAGCTCCACCAAATCGTCATAGGTGATAGTGGCCGTGCCGCCAGTAGCGGCAGTTTTACCCACTGCAGCGGCGGTGATGAGGCCACGAGGCTGGTTCACACCGGTGCCAACCGTGTAGTGGCGGTTGGTGATGCGGCCGATGCGCAGCGCCAACAGCTTTTGTACGTAGGCTTCCAGGTTGAACATGGAATCCTGCAGCAGCTCAAAAGGCAGCGCGATCTTCTTGGACGAATACTTGAAGACCTCCATGGTGACATTGCCGAATGCGGTATCACCAGCACCCACGGCAGTGTTCTGGCCAACAATTTCGCCCTCTTCCGCCGTAGCGTCAGCCGTGGGGAAATTCATGGAAGCACCGGTAGCCGTCTGAAAGACGTGCGCCACGGGACGAACGCCGCCGATCTCCTTCATCGCCTCGATCAGTTGGCGGTTGTACTCAGTGGCCACAGTGTAGCCGCCCTCGGTGCCCGTCGTAGTGGACATGGCCTGGCGAATCTCGGGGCTCTGGCGTGCAACCATGGCCTGGCGCTGCTCAGGCGTCAGAGCGGACAGGCCACCGGCCAGCATGGCGCGCAACGCTTGGGCTTCATTGGAGCGGCCGCCGTTCACGGTCGCAGCATTCATTGCAGCCTCGTGCTCGGCGTGTTCGTCGCCCGCCACCTGGTTCACGCGGTTCTCGCGGGTGATCTCGGCATCGATGGCCTCGATCTCGTTGAGCACGGTATCCAGGGCATTGGCATCTTCTGCCGTCATGCGCTGGTCTGCGTTGTACTTGCCATTCAGGGTCTGCGCATCTTTAGCCTTGGCATCGCGGCGCGCACGGAGTTGAGCGAGTTTGCTCATGGATATACCTCTTTTCAAGTAATAAAAAAGCCGCCTGGTAGGCGGCTGGGCTCTGGTGCGCGATGCGCTCAGATTCGGGTCATGAGGCGCAAGCGCTGCTGCTGCCGCGCTCGGTGGTCCTCGGTGATGTATTGGGTCGTGCTCTCGGGTGGCTGCACAGCCTTGGGCTCGGGCGTCTGCTCGTTCTCTTGCGGAGCGGGCTCAGGATCTTTGGGCGCATTTGCATATGCGGACAGGTTCCAGCCGCGCAGCGCTTTGCCGCTGGCTTTGGCGTCCACACCCAGCACGCGGTCCACGAAACCGGCGCTCACAGCCTCGGCAGCGGTGAACCACGTTTCAGCCTTGCACCAGGCCTCGATCTGGTCACGCTTCTGGCCGGTGCGCTGCTCGTAAGCGTCGTACATGGTGCCGTCACACTTGCGCAGCAGCTCGGCCACCTGGTCGAAGTCGTCAGCATTGCCCATTGCCACGGTCCAGGTCTGATGGATCATGTACTTGGAAGCTTGCGTGGCCACCACCTCGTCACACGCGCAGGCGATGGCGGTGGCAGCGCTGGCCGCGTAGCCCTCGATTTGCATGGTGATATTGGCCTTGTGCTCGCGCAGCGCCTGGCACATAGCCTCAGCCGCGAAAACATCACCGCCTGGGCAGTTGGTGTAGATGGTGATCTCGTCGGCGTCCAGCGAGCGCAGCGCCGGCACAAAGTCCTGCGGGCAGATGCCACCCCACCACTCGGCCGTCAGCCGGTCACCCACAATCGGGTCGTAGAGGTAGAGAGCTGCTTGCGAGCCCTTGGCCACAATGCGCTGTTCGATAGGCGTGTATTGGCGCTTGTTGTCCTGCAGGAATTGCAGCAGCTTATTTCGATTCATCGTTGTTCCCCTTCCCGTCGTCTTTGCCAGGGTTGCGCTGCAGGTTCGGATCTGCTGGCATGTTCTCTTTGCGCCGAACCTCGTCGGCACTCATAAATGGCTGCTCACCAGCTCGGCCCATCGCAACACGGTAGGCGTCGTAGCGGGTTTTGAGATCCGCACGCTCCAGAGCTTCGATCACATGCTCCAGAAACAGCGCTTCACGCACTGGCCAGAGCTTGCGGTTCAGCTCCTGCTTGATAGGTGTCAGGTGCCGCTGCAGCGTGTACCGCACAAACGCGATACCTTGCTGCTCGATGCCGGTGCCAAAGCTCGTTTGCTTATCGGTGTGGCCGATCATGTGAGGCGGCACACCCAAGATGCGGCTGATCTCCTCCACGCTGAAAAGCCGCGTGGCCAGGATCTCCGCGTCCTTGCTGTTGATCGACAGCTGCGCCGGCTCCAGGCCGCCCGACAGGATCAGTGGGCCCCTGCCGCCGTTTTGCGCTCGCGCCAACAGCGAAGCTTTAAGCTCCAGCAGCTGCTTGTCATTGAGGCGGCTTGGCGTCTTCAAGGCGTAGTCAATATTGGCGCCACCAGCGAAAAATCGACTGCTGTAATCCTGCGCAGCGATTGCCGCGCCGATGGCCTCGCGCCCAGCAAAGGTGATGGGGCTGGGGCTGCGCAGACCGTCAAACCCCAAGCTTGGGATGTGAACCATGTCCGCGCTATCCAGCGTGTACTGCGGCCCGCCGTCCGATGGCGTGATGCGATACAGCACCCTGTCGCCACTGCGGAACGGGTCCACGTTCAGCGGGTGGTGCGGCTTGAGTGCAATCACCTTGGAGCTGCGCACGCTGGAACGCACCAGCTCGGCAAAACCATCCCCCTCAAAGAGCTTGGAGCTCATGAGGTATTCCCAGAACGTGAAAGCTGTCCACTGGCCGCCGGCGCTCTCATTGAGCATGTACCAGTAGTCGTGATCCACCTTATCCCGTGACCTGCGGTCGTGGATGCTGATCGGCAGCGATGCAATGGCGCCAGCCACCAGCGCGACAGCGGCATAAACCACCGACACGCGAATAGCCGACTCCCGCGTGACGTGCGCGCCCGATGCGGATCGGTGCGCAGCGCCAAGCAGGTTGGCCAGCTCGCTCATCGACACAGATCCAGGAGACATATCGCCCGCAGCCAGGATGCCAGCTCGATCAAACCCGCCTTCGCGGGCCGCCAGCCAGTCACCCAGCACCCGGCTGCCGTGACTGTTGGCAGTCAGATTAAAGGTTTGCGTCATGGCTAATCCAATGTTTGAATGGCCGGGCCCGATTTGGACTCCGGATTGAGCGCCATGAGGTACACAGCATCGAAAAGGGCCATCAGCAAGTCGATCTTGCCGACGCCGCTGGCGGCCTTGGTGATGGTCACCGCGTTGCCCTGCAGCACCGTCTTGGCGTTACCCACGCACCAGGCCAGCAAGGCGATGCCTCCATGCACCAGCTTCTTGGCGGCCACATGGCGCTCGGCAGTTTTGATCGCCCCGTTGAGTTGGTAGCCCTGCGGGATGGCCACTACTTGGTCGGCTTCCACCGGGCCAGGTTCGTCGTCAGTCCCCACCAGGGCGTCATAGATAGCGCCCAGGCCCAGGCGGTCAACGCCCACTTTGTCCAGCAGACCTGAATCCACGATTTGCTCCACAAGGGCGACAACCTCTTGAACGTCCTGGCCAACCTCAGCCACCAGCACCAGGTCGCCATCCTTAATGAAGTCCTCATACCTGGACGCCTCAGATTTACGGCGCTCCAAAGCAATGGGATGAATCCAGCCCCTGCCCCAGGCGAGCCATCGGCCGGTGTCGATCTCGCGGCCGATTACCGACAGGCCCAGTAAGTCGTCCAGGCCGCCGCCGTCAATGCCGACCGCCACAACCTCGGATCGCGCCAGCAGTTCTTCCAGCGAGAAAACTGGGATGGCGGCAGCCAGCCAGAAGTCAGCGCCGCTCCAGCGGTCAGAACGCAGGTTCATCCCCACCTCGACGTTCATATGCTTGGCAAAGAACTCCTTGAGGCCCTTTTCACCCTTTTTCTGTGCCTGGCTGTAGAGCTGCTCGATGCGCTCCACATCCACAGATGCGCCCCAGTTGGGATTGGTCACATAGGCATTGCTGAGGTCCTTGTGGGCTCCTGCCTCCAACATGGACTTGGGGAACTCATAGATCACCGGCAGAAATTTCCGGTCCACTGTATTGCCGTCACGCACATCACGGGCATAAGCCAGCTTGTCCTTGAACTCGCCCGCTGGCGGCTCCTCGGATTGCGTGGTGGCAAAGATCACAAAGCCCTCAGGCCGAGAGGTAAGCCCACCGGTAGCCTCAAGCAGCATGTTTGAGGCTCGGGCCTTCTTGCCAAACTCATGAAGCTCGTCCACGAAGACAAACGAGGCCTTTTTGCCGGTCACAGTGGCCTCATCGGCCGCCACAACCTTCAGGAACGCGCCCGTTTCCTTGTGGGTGATCAACTTCTGGTAGTCGCGGACATCCAGCAGATCCTTCAGCTCATCGTCCGCCTTGATGATGGCGGACAGCGGCTTGTAGCTGTTGTTCGCCACCTCGACAGTTGGGCTCAAAATCAGCAGCTCAGCCTCATCTCGCCAGTTCATCAACAAGGCGGTCAGCATGATCGCCGCGGCAATCGTGGATTTCGCGTTCTTCTTGCTCACCATGAGGAAGAACTCATTGATAAGCCGGCGGCCCTCTGGGCTTTCCGCACCGAAGATGGCGCGGACTAGATCCCTCAGCCAGGGCCTGGCCACTTCGCCAATGGTCGGGTGCCCTGCAATGTCGGTCAGCCGAAACTGGCTGCAGATAGCCCAAGCCTCATCTGCTACGTCCGAAAACAGCGGGGGGCTGACTATGAGGCTATCGCCTCGGACAATCCGGTCCTCCCAGTCAATGCACGCAGTTGTCCATTCCATGGCTCATCTCCTCCGCCATGAATGGCTAAATTTTCTTGCCCCCGGATGCCACCAGAGCAACGGTCTGGCCAGCAGGCGGCGGCCTGCGGGCAAACTTCCCGCTGCTGACAGCCTTCTTGCGGTCCTCTGCCTCTTGGCGCTTGGCGCTCATCTCGCCCTTTTTGGCGTGGCAGTACGGTGCAGCTTGGATAGCCATCTGCCGGCGTGTCGCAGGCTCCTCATCCGGGTTGCGCATCACCTCCAGCATGTAATCCAGCGGCGTTAAGGCGCTGAGGTCGGCTGGCTTTGGAGCTTCCGGGGGCCGCTCTTGGCCAAAAGGCCATTCGGGATTGGTTTTGTACCCCTCACCATCTACTTGCGCCGGATTCGCCGGGGCAGGCGGCGCTTTCGCTGTCTTGGGGGTCGTTGTGGGCTGTTTCTTTGGTCGGCCAGCCCCAGGCCGCGCGCCACCTCTTGGCATGGCGACCCTCCTTTGATTGTTTGAATTCACCCCCTATGGAATTCATACGGGGGCATTTTTGTGCGAATGCGGAACAGGGCGGTTTCCTTCGGGAGGCTCCTAGCCTTTGGTGGGTAGGGGTCCGTCTGTCCATGCCCCTTCGGCCTGCCAGGACGCTCCAGGCGCCTCGACCTCAGTCGAACTGATACCTGGCCCTCTCCGCAGCTTCCCGCTTCGTCTTGGCCGCGTGGTGCGGGATGCATCGGGTTGCGTAGTTGCTCTCATCGTCTGCCCCACCCTGCCAGAGGGGGATGATGTGATCCACCTCCTGGCCTGCCGTCACCGTGCCCTCAGCCTGGCAATCGCAGCACAGGGGATTGGCCTGCAGCCACCTTTCTCGCTTCGTCATCCACTTGCGGCCACGGGTGCGGGGGGTTGCGGCGATGCGCGGAGCCCGGGCGATATGCCGCGTCTCCGCCATCTGGATGCGCGAGGGGATGGTCTTAATCTTGGCCATGGACACTCCATCGGTCCTGCGGGTCCCAGTCCTCTTGCGTCCGCGCCACTGCGTCAACCCGCCGAAGGTGTCGGAACAGACGGTTGCGCTCACAGTAGGTGCAGACCATTGCCGGTGCGCAGCCGCCGCCGTGCGGCCTACAGGTCCTGTCATTCCAGCCTGGCTTGCCTCGCTCGGCGTACCCCTTGCGGTGCTCTTTGCCTGCGGCGATTGCTTTGTCCAGGCTCATGTACACCTCCTGTCAGCGCGCCCCATAGCAGGTGAGCAGGGCTATATCAAAGGTGTGCTTGCCTGTAGTGCCGTCGCCAGCATCCCACCAGCACGTCACCTGATCCGCTGCCACATCCATCACGGTCATCTCTGGTCCGCCGGATGCGAGCTGCACGCGGTTACCTGGCCAGACCTTGGCCAACATAGGCGGGCGCGGCAGCTTGATCAGGCTGGACGCGGAGAATGACCGACAGTTGAGGAATGAGAGGTCATTGCTTTGGGCTGTCATGGCTCTCCTCTATCGGGTCGTAGCGTCGAGACTACAAGTGGGAATACACAACTGAGCCTAGACAGAAAACTTCAAATTCAAGCCATATGCTACGATTGTTGACGTTTGATTACAAACGAACCAAATTCATACAAACTTAGGCACACATGACCTCTCTATCTACCAATCGCTCTCTTTGCAATCTGGCAGGTTCCGTCCTGATCGGCCTCTTTGCCAATTCAGCTTTCGCTCAAACGTGTACGCCGGTGACTACCTCGGGCACTTACAACGGTGTTGACGTAACCGTGGCGCTGACAAACACCGTTCAGTATGGAAGCCCTTATACAAGTTGCGGTGTGACTACTGGGGCAAATGCAATTTATGCCGGAACTGGGCCGGGCAACTCAAAAATTGTTTATTCATTTTCTTCTCCTCAAACCACCGCTCGTGTTTTGTTCTCAGGAGCAAATTCTGGAGAGTCCGCCTCTTTCTCTTTTGACGTTGGCACTCCAACAGTCTCGGTAAACGCAAGCAGCTGCACGCCTCCGATCACAGGCGCAACTGTAACGTTCCCAGGGTCTGATGATGGTGCGGATTTGCAGGTGACAGGGTCTCAACCCTTCAACACTCTTACAATTGACGTTCCAGTTATTGACCAAAGTGGCAGTCTGCTGGACCTTTGCGCAGAGTCGATTGCAGTTGCTCCACTAACTCCTCAGGAGATCAACTTCACATCGACCGCACCAAGCCCAGCAATCGTTGGTGCAACTTACGAAGTAGCTGCAACAGGCGGCGCCTCCGGCGAGCCAGTTGTTCTGGCCATAGATGCCTCAGCATCTGCTGTTTGCTCGATTGCAGGAAATACGGTCAGCTTGCTTGCTGAAGGCACTTGCGTAATCAATGCTGATCAGGCGGGCAACGCAACATATGAAGCCGCGCCACAAGCTCAGCAATCATTCTCTGTGACCGCAGCCCCCGTGATTCCTCCACAAGCAGCTACACCAGTCCCGACACTGGGAGCCTGGGGTCTGGCAATCCTGACCTCGCTGTTTGGCGGCTTCGCCTTCATGCGTCAACGTCGCATGTCCTGATCTCCTGATCGCTTGAAGAAACCCTCTTGGCTTACGATGGGAGTTCTCACACAACCATCACCAAGAGGGTGTTTATGAATCAAGAGCAAATTGAGTTCTTCATAACGCGGTATGCAGAACAGATAGATGAACTTCAGATTGAAGTCGCGGCCCTGGGCACAGCCGTGAGAACCATGCTTGAGTTTGTTGACGACAAAGAAGCCTTCCGCATCCGACTCAATCAAATTTTCAGTGCTTCCGCTGCCAAGACGATGACGCCTGAATCCCTGGCTGCACACGAGGCACGGCACCAGGCTCTGATTGACAGGCTTACTGGTCAACGCAAGCTTTAAGCTCAGATGCGTTGTCGGCATTCGGCCAAGTCCGATCACCAACTACGCGACGCGCCTGGCCTCCATTCACAGCTAGCTTGATCTCCTTGCAGTGCTCGCCCCATGCCTGGATCAGTTCGGGGGTCATGGCCACCTCTAGGCGCACTACCTCTAGCCCGTGCTTTTCCACATCTATCTGCATTCCCTGCAGGACAGGTGGGCGCACATCGTAGATGGCCTTGATCAGTGCCTGCATGGGGTTGTATGGGGGTAGGTGTGCTTTCATGGCTTGTCGCCTCCGAAGATCACAATAAGCGCAGAAGCCAACAGGCTTACGCCGCCCAGGACCAACCGTTGACCCGGCTTCATGTTGTGGGACACACAGATCATCGTGATCAACCCGAAGTATTGGACTGCGCTCATGGCTGTCTCCAAATGAATGAGGCCAGCGCAATGGCTGGCCCCGGAATAGTTCACCTTATCGGACTACCCAAACGGGCTGAGGATTGCCGCTCGCTCTTCAAGCACCCCTTGAGCTTGGGGCGGAGACTGCCGCGCCTTCACCCCACTCAGGCGCAGGCTGCGCTTGCTGCAGCTGAAAACGACAAGGGCCACGCCCCTTACAGGGAATGGCCCTCAATACTTGTTTGCCACATGGGCGGTAAGCAGATACAAAAAAGCGCCCCTGGTGGAGCGCTCAATCACTGAGCTTTACAGACACCGCCGCCTCCGTCCAGGGATGCCGCGATTCTTGTGCGTCTGCGCTCAATCGATGGGTAGGACGATACCACATCCAGAGTGGGTAAACAAGCCCCCGCGAACTATTTTTGCGGCTACTTGCACGATGGCTTCATTTCTGGATGCACACACCTCGGACTGAAACCGCTCACCGGCCCGTTGCGCAATGCACCGAAAGCGCACGCCATCTCGCTGGAAGTGCATGACGGTCCAACCATGAGCCGACAATCTGCGCACCACATGATTGGCGTTTATGGAGTTGTGCGCTGGCCGGATCTGGTTGCGGCGCCACTCGTTGCTGACTTCCTCACGGCTGGGCCTACCCTTCAGATAAATCATCTTTTCGCAAATGGGGCACACGCTATAGAGCAGCGACTGATCCCGGCAGACCTTGAAGCCGGGGTGCATGCACTGCTCTAGGATGTGCTGATTCACCAGCATCTCTTCAATGGATGGGTAAGGCCCTTGCATTTCACGCTCCCTTGACCAGCAGCATGTTGCGGCTGTCGGTGAGCAGCCGGCCCAGCTCCACCAGGCTTGTCCCGATGACCTGGCAGGCCTTCTTGGGTGTCATCCAGGGCTTCACGTAAACCCAGTTCAACACAGCGCGATGCTGCAGAGGCAGATGGATCACAGCTGCATGGATCTTGGCGGCGTCCAGGTGGTCAATCCGGTCACCTGTCTCCATGCGCGCCTGTGCGCTGTCCTTGGGCTCCGGTGGCACCATGCGAAACATCGGGGAGACTTGCCGAGCCACCGATCCATGGCACCAGCGGCCCCAGTTCACCAGGCGCGCATCGATTTGCCGGTGTGCTTCGGGCACCGCGTTGAAGTCCACATAGCCCCGGCGGCTGCGGCGCGCTGGGGTGGATAGTGCTGCTGTCTCTGCAAAGTTCATTCGGGCTCCGTTTCGGTTATTGGGGTTGGGTGTCGTGCTGCTTGTGTGCGGCCATGCGCTCCAGGAGGTCCGCCATGAAGTCATCACACAGCTCTCCCACGGCTTTGGCCTCCGAGACATCCACGGGTGCAGGGTCTTGGTGGGCCTGCAGGCGCTCTCGGTATTCGCAAAGCACGCGCCGCGCCTGTCGACATTCGTCATCGCTGCCAATGAAAAGCGGCGAATAGTCAGTGCCATGGCCGCGCAGAAATACTTGCCTGGCCTTCTTCAGCGTCGTGCTAAAGGGCTCCACATGGAATGCATGTTGTGCGCTGCTCCACAACAACGCATAGGTCGTTTCAGCTTGATGATTCGTCATTTGGATTTACCTCCTCCTATCCAAGCCAAGCGGGCATCGCTTACGCGCTTCTCTGCCTCTTGGTGCTTTCCGCAGTTGAAATGTGGGGAGAGGTAGCGCCACCCATCCCCTAACTCGCATGGCGCCATGAAGAACTGAGCCATTGGCCCCGCCCTTTTTGGCTTCCAATGGATGCATGTGCTACATGCCATCGCCGGTCTCCAACAGCCGTCTTTCATGATCGCGCCGCACCAAGATTGGCCTAAGCTCGTCCGCCTGACTGGTCATCTCACTCCAGGACCCATAGGCCACCAGCAGGTAATCATTGGTCTTTGCTTGCAGCAGGAACTGCATGCCGGACTTCGCAGCTTTAGAGAGCGGTTCGACATGGAATTGATTTGCTTTCTTGCTCCAAAGCAGGGAGTAGATTTCTTGTTGCATCGATAGACCTCTCAATCGGGGATTTCGTCGTTTTCCCAGTCAGGCTGGGCGCTGTGTGGGGCTGAAAATGGAGCACGATATTGGCCAGTAAGGCGGTCGTAGGCCAGCTCGACCACGCCGACTCGCCCCACCGACTTCTTGCGTATCTTTTGGACATGGATTTCTACGGTTGAGGTCTGCTTGGTTATGTCGCGCCATACAGCAATGCAGTTATCCGCCTTGTTGCGCCAGTGGGCAGAGCCAGCCACGTCGTATGGAGTTGGCACGGGGTACTGACCATTAGCCTCCTTCTGCAACTTTGTGGGGTGCGCGATGATCCAGAGATGAACCCCATGCGCTCGGGTGAACGCCCGCAGCTTTGACAAGGCTTGGCTGATGTATTCCGTCTCGCTCAGCCCAGCCAGGCGGGAATGGTCGATCTCATTCCATGGATCCAGGACCACCCCTCGAACCCCGTGCCTTTTGACGATGGATTTCAGCCGCTCAATCAGGCCATCCACGGAGGGAAGCTCTGGCATCAGGAACGTGAAATGTTCATCCAGGAACGAGATTGCACCGTCTTTCTCCCGCTGGGACATGCGCGCAGTCGGCCCTTGGCTGAAAGGCTTGCCGACGTGCTTCTCCGCCAACTTCGACAGGTGGTACTCGGTCGGCTGGTTCTCGGGGGAGAAAACAGCAAAATTCCAGCCATGCAGACGTGCAAGGTGGATCATCAAAGCATCCAGCCACTCCGATTTGCCATGGCCTGGGATGCCGGTTACCAGCGTCCATTCACCAGGCATGACCGTGTAGAGCTCATCGACGCACTCCCAGCCCGTGGAGTGGCCCTTGGGCATGCCGTAGCGGTACAGCCGCTCCATGCTTTCGCGGTACTCAGAGACGGAATGCTCACCCTCGACAGGAACCCATGAAGCGGCCTCGATACACTCCTTGAGGATTGCTGCCCCGTGCCGCTTAAGCACATCGTTTGCGTCCTTGCAGCCTTCTGACCAGCGGACAACCTTGCACTGATCTCGGCCTAGGCGGCGCAGCAACTCTTCCTCCAGGCGGACACCTGGCTCGTCGTTATCGACAGCGATGATGTGCGTCTTGGCTTTATCCAGCTCAGGCGCGGCCATGAAATCGAATTTGCTGTCGTAGTTCTTCGTGTTGGGTGTGGGTGCGCCGTCGGGGACGCTGACGCAGGACACGTACCCTGCTACCTCGACCGAGAGCTTGTCCATCTCGCCCTCGACCCAGATCAGCGTGTCGCCTATGTCATTGAGACCGTACAACACGCGCTCTGCGCCAGCTTCCATACGGAAATGCTTGTCTTGGGTCCGGTACTTGACGTTGACCACCTCATTGCCACGCTGATACGGGAACGCCACCGCATTTGCACGATCTTCAAGCTGTGGGAAGTAGACGCTGCAGACAGCGACGCGGTTGCGGATCAACACTTCCTGCGTGATACCCCGCGATGCAAACCATTTCACAGCGCCGTCAGACAGACTGGTGCGGTTGATCTCGTACACCGGCTTTCGCCAGGTCTTGACGATGGTCGGACGGTGCTGCTCGCCCGTTCCCAAGCCTCCGGACCAGCCACAGTGGTGGCAAGTCCATACACCTTTGTCGATGTTGACCGAAAGGCAGCGGGCGCGCTTGTTCTTGCGCGTGTCCGAGCACTGGGGACAGGTGGTGTCCTCCTCGCCCGAATTGCTGCGCAGCTCTATGCCGAAGTCCGAGAAGGTTTTCTGAGTCGTCACAGCACCACCTCCCGATGACGCACGGGCTGGTCATTGTGGTGCACAGCTCGCTCAAGCCTCACCCGCCCTCCCTTATCCTGGTCCCGTCCCAACCATCCGGTGAGGAAAGCCCGGACCCCTCGCTTTGTTTTTCGCCGGGTCGGGTTGTCCTTGCACCACAGGCGGGCTCGCAGCAAAGCCGCAGAAACATCCACGCCAGGAAAGGCTTGCCGCCACTCAGCAATATCCGCCTCTGACACCGGATGCTCTGTGCCGTCGTTGAGCGGGATAGACACCACGGTTGGCGAGGCGAATGCATCGAGGCCGCGCTGCGACTCGGTGCAGGATATGGATGTCTTAATGGATGTATTAATGGTGTCTATGGATGTATCAGGTGCACGTCGTGCCCCCCCGGGTGCATGTGGTGCCTGGGTGGTGGTGCACGTCGTGCCTGGGTGGTGGTGCACGTCATGCACTGGTGCACCTCCTGCACTGGTGCATGTGGTGCCTGGGTTAAGTTCCGATTCGGGGTTGTCCACCTGTGCATGTGGTGCCTGGGTGGTGGTGCACGTCGTGCCTGGGTTTAAAGCCTCCTCGCGCAGCTTTTCGAGATCGATTTCGCAGCGGCTGTTCTTTCCAGCAACCTTGTTCACTTGCACGATTCCAGCTTGAGCCAGATCCTCAAGCGCATTCATCACAGCGCGCCGGCTAAAGCATGTCCATTCGCACAGCCAAGCCAGTGAAGGCCAAGCTATGCCGTGGTCATCGGCGCGGTCAGCCAATGCCATCAGAACGCACTTGCGCACTGGCTGAAGGCGTATTGGCCTGCAGAGGTTGGTAACGATGTTGCTCATTCCCGCCTACTCAGAACGGCGCACCGTCATTGGCCTGAAACACGCCGCACGGGGCGTTTTCAAGATTCCCTCTGACTGCTGCGCCCCACTCGTCAAGCTCCTCTTGGCTCGGCAACGGAACAACCCAAAGCGTCCCGTAGTCATAGGTCTCCACATACCAGCCACGGGCTTCGCACCAAGCCTCAAAGCCCTTATGCACACTGCCGTTGTATGCGTCGTCGTCAATGGGCCAATAAGGACCAATCGAGTAACTAGGCTCAATCTCCGCTTCACCGCAAACAACCGCACCGATCTGCTCAGGGTTGCTTGACCATTTACCCAAGGAAACTGCCCTTGCACCTGGAAAGGTATTGTTGAGGTCAGCGATCAATGCAGCCTCATCAGCGTAGGTCTTGTTTGTCATGTTCACCTTTCATGCACCAGTTCAAATAGGTGCCAACAGGCCGGCAGGTGGTGAATCTGCTTTGCGGTCGGGGTAGCTAACCCTCTCCTGGCCGTTGGCGTAACTGTTAAGACTCCTGAGGAGCCTGGTCGTATTCCTGCAGCCACCGCGCATGCTCTAGCTGCTCACGCAGCCCGGCGGCTATGCGCTCGGCCTCAGCCAACTCGGCTTCGAGCTGTTCGACGGTCTTCGTGGAAGCGGTCATGCCACAGCCTCTGCTCGGGCCTTGCCTTGCTTGTGCTTCGCTTCCACGGTCTGGATCAGCAACTGGACCGCAGCCAGCGCCTCTGCAGCTTCCTTGTGGATGCGCGCCAGGTCGTTGTCCGAGATCACGCCATCTGCATCGCCATCCATCGTGGCCATGACCACATGCGACAGCTCCTGTGTGACGCTTGAGATGGAGCGATGCACGCATGGGCCGCCCTCCATCTCCAGCACGGGCAAACGCACAAAGCCGCCGCCATCGGCCGCAATCGCGTTCACAAAGTCATGGCAGTGAGGCGTGTTGGCCTCGATGCAGATTTCGGAGATCAGCGTGGCAGTGCTCAGGCCCAGCTTGAACTTGGGATCGCCCGACAGTTCTTTGCGCAGGACCTCGGCGGTCTTGCCCACACGCGGCGCCAGGCTCTCGTAGCCGCCTGGGTAGTTCTTTGCCATCTGGCGCAGTGCATCTTGGGGAGTCATATCCGGCCTCTATGTTTCTGGATGTTGTTTAAGTTGCGCAGCTTTCAGATACTGGCTGCATGAAAACGCAAAACACCTCCGCCACCGCCCGCCGCCCACAACTGCTGGGCAAGCAAATCCACAACAGCACGCGAACCCGTGTTGCCCAAAACGTCGATGCAGACGGGCGCATCACTCGCACGCTCCAAACCTCATGCTTAGAGGTGAATTGGATAAGCGGGGAGGCAGTCATTCGGTTCACGGGTAGCGCGGTGACTTTGGCGAAAGCTGTGGCCTAAGCGGTGGCTGGCTCGATGAGATCTGGCCAAATCAGATGCCAGTCGTTGGGCCGAAGATCTTTGCGGCTGACCTTTCCAGCGGTCAGTCGCTCGATGCGCAGGCAGTAAATAACTG
The DNA here is from genome assembly GCF_025309455.1 of Comamonas squillarum. NCBI lineage: Bacteria > Pseudomonadati > Pseudomonadota > Betaproteobacteria > Burkholderiales > Comamonadaceae > Comamonas > Comamonas squillarum. Next base: position 5,091,398 of record NZ_CP104377.1, on the reverse strand, counting down.
GCACTTGCTTCTTCCATTGCCAGACAGCAGCCTTGGTGACACCTAAGGCCACCGCTAGAGCTTGTTGAGAGCCGACCACTTCGGCCGCGGTGTCGATTGGGTTTTGCATTGCCCGAGGATAGCATTTCTAGACTTCATGGGCAATATTTTCTAGCCCCGCTTTGTAAAGTATTTCTATACGATTGCCATATGGAACTAAATGACTGGGTGCGCGCGGCTCGCAAGTACGGAAAACTCACACAGGAACAGCTTGGTGAAGCTGTTGGGCGTACCAAGGCCAACGTCGGTCATTGGGAGAAAGGCCTGCACTCGCCTAGTTTCGAGATGGTCCAGCGCATAGCAGAGATCACCGGTTACGCGGCGCCAAACTCAGTGGCCGCACCAGAAGCCAATGCGGACGATGCGCAAAAGCTGCGCCAGGCGCGCGCCATCCCAGTAGTGGGTAGCGTGAAGGCGGGCGACGATGGCTACCTTGAGGAGCTGCAATACCCAGTTGGACACGGCGAAGGCTTCGTGATGTACTGGGCCCAAGATCCAGGCGCCTACGCATTAAGGGTCAAGGGAGACTCCATGCATCCGCGGTATAGGGCTGGTGAGTTTGTGGTGATCACACCAAACATTGAAGCTCAGCCAGGCCGGGATGTGATGGTGGCGCTGACGAACGGCAAGAAGCTGTTAAAGCTGCTGAACTGGTCGCGTGACGGAGAGGTTCAACTTCTAAGCATTAACAATGGGTACACCCCCATGACGATAGACATGGCCGACATTGATAAGATCCATCGAGTGGCAGGAAGTGTGCCGCCTGATGCGTTTGAACCTTATTGATGGAATCGAGGGGACATGAAAAAGTTTGCAATCACCATTTCTGCTGTTGTAGCCCTTACAGGATGCGCTACCGGTCCAACTCCGTTAGACCGCTTGCAGTCAGCGGCATATCAACAGGTTGTTCTGTACGCCAGTGAGTCTCAGATGTTTCTGGACAGCGGGAAGTCCCAAGATGAGCTCAAAGCAAGCGCTCAGGAAGCGATAGCGCGCAACCTGAAAGATCCAGCTGCTGCTCAGTTTCGCAATGTTCGGGTGATGCAATTCACGAATGGCAGAGTTGTTTGCGGAGAGGTCAACGGTAAGAACAGCTACGGCGCCTATGTGGGCTTTAAGCGTTTTGCCGCAAGCAACAACTCGGGCACCATCGAGTCCACCGGCAATCGATATCCGCACATCGATGTGGCGGCGAATTCTGGAATTGACGCAGCTTGCTTTTAAGTCGAGATCATTTTCTCGATTTAGCCGCCTTCGGGCGGTTTTTTGTTGTCTGATCGAAATCTCTCTTCTTTGCCAACCTGATGCAACCAAAAAAAGACTATCTTTTCTATCCACAGCAGGCTAGGTTAGCTTGACATAAAGGATAGATTCACTATACTTCAACCGTCGCAGCAACAAAAGCGATCCAGCCACCCCGAAGCGATTGGTATGCGTAGGGACCTAAGCCGGTGAATCACCGCTGGCAGCTGGAGGCCAGGCCCAACACACCGGGATGACCACGCAGCAGTTGCACCAAGCGATGGGTGCCAGTGATCGAGCGAGCCCCCTCCAGGTCTTTAAAAAGTCAGCTGCCGATGTTGCCTGCCCCGCCTGTGGGGCATTCGTCCGGCCAATTGCATCAGCGGGCACGGCCGCTGCTCTGCGCGGTGCCCAGCCGTAGCCATGCAAGGCTCAATTGGTGAGGTGAATGCGACCAAGAACAGGAACGGCAACGCTGGTTGGAATCTCAGCGCCCCGCCCGGAGCGTATCCGGGCGGGAAACCCAAGCGTTGTGACAGAGGGCTTAGGTTTCCATAACGATGCTCAGTCCTCTTGTGCCTCGATGTTTATCGGCTGCCCCACCAATTGCGCTATCAGGATCTGACGGAACAAGGTAATTTTCGACGCTTGAAACACTACAGATGATTCATCAGGAGCGCCATTCGAATCCAGTTGAGCCGGAATGGGGAGAAGCAGTTCCGGCTTTGTGGTCAGGATGATCTGGATGTAGGTATCTGCCAAGGCTGCAGCAGCCAATTGTTGATCACTGAAAACGCTCATGTTGCTCCACGATGTTGGGTTGATGGAACCCTGATCCTACCGCGCAACTGTGTCTTTTAGCCATCTTTTTTCGCCGGTCCATGCGCGTCCTCCTCCGCGTCTGGTGAGCACTTCGGGCCCGGCACCCTTCAACCCAGCCCGCAACACCAGCGGGCTTTTTCACGTCTGGAGCCCGCCATGTCTGAAAACAACTCTTCCGCTCCTAAGCGCTGTGGCAGCTGTGGTGCCCCCGTAGGACGCGAACCACAGCCAGGCGAAGGCCTGCCCTGCGGCCACTGATAACCCGCCCACCCGGGCACTACCAACGGAGCCGCTATGGCCGAACAAATCACCCTCGCCTACCGACTTTTCACCATGCGCCGCTGGGCCGGCGCCAGCTGGGCCAAAGCAGCTGCCTGGGCCCTGGGCCTGGTCTGGCGCAACGCGCGCAACGACCGCCGCACAGAAGTTGAACGCGCTGCCCGCCAGCGGCTGTAAGGACACTATGACCGACAACCAAGAATTCCGCGCTCTCTTCTCACTTCCTCCCATCGCGCTCAGCGCCAGCAAGGCGCTGGCCACCGTGCAGACGCCGGCACCAAAGAATGAAACCGGCGACCGTGAGCTCGATGCAGTGCTGTGGCTGCGTGACTGCATCCAAACAGCGCACCCGGCGCTGATCGCCGCCGCACTGGAAGCTTTCAAGAAGATCAAGACCCCCGCCAAGGACCTTGAGCGTCGCTACAGCGACTACCTCATGCTCGCAAGCGGCGGCAACCCCTTGGCAGCTGCACTCGGTGGCTTCGACTTTGCCAACCTGGAAGGCTTAGCCCAAACGTCCGTCAAGAAAAAGGCTCAGCAGGATGAGGCGATCGCTCGCTTTGGGAGTGAAAAGGCGCTGTTCGAGTTGACCCCAGCGGAGACGATCTGCAAAAAGGCCATGCGGGGACTCAAGCGCGATAAGGACTGGGGCGAGTACAACTCAGAGGAGGCAGCTGCACGCTTCGCCAAGCGCCCAGAGCTTGTACCGCATACGCTTGCCGACTGCCTCTATGAGCAGGACTACTGGGACTCGCTCTACTGGCTACGCAACGTCTTTTCGATCTACACCAGCGACGCCGATCCTGCCGGCCGCGCACACGACGATTACTGCTTTGCAATGCTGGCCAAGATCTCGCCACGCTCCAAGGAAGAAGCCCTGCTGGTGTACCAGCACTTGGAAGACAAAGACGGGATGGACCGCAACGAGACTCCGGACATTCTGCGCAACCTGATCGCCGGCGGATGGGAGGTTTAACGACTAACCGACCATTTGTCGGTATGCGATGAAGAGGTCAGTTTTGCCCCCGCCCTACGAAGATCTCATCGTGCACCAAGGGATCGTCTGATGATCTAAACCATCCCCTCAAAAAGGAGCGTTATCTGGATCTTTTCTCTCCCATTCGGGCAATATTTCGGGTGAGGCTCCATCCAGGGCGACAGCTTTAAATGCAGGCCAGTATTTACGCAAAACAGGGAACACCATTGAGCTCTCCTGTACGGTCCACTCCCATACACCGTCTATTTTTCGATAGCGTCCCCGCCAAACGGCTCCGTTCTCCCGAATCAGCTTCCAAATGACTTGTTCGTCATGGGTAAGCAAATCTGGAAAGTACAGCGCCAGCTTAACCAAGCGATCAGCTTCATCCACATCCCATAGTTGCTCCGCCCGCGACATAAGAATGACCTCGCCGTCATCCCATTCCTGGATAGGAAACCGCTTCAACGAGTCCTCGATCGCCCATTCAATGAAGCTCGATAGAGTGCGCCGTTGCTTACGGGCGGCAATCTCTGCGAGGTAACGCAACTTTGGGTCTAGGCGGACAGTTGTGATCTCTGAACGAGACAGCTTGCTGCCACCACCCTTCGTCTTCTTGGTGTCTTCAGTCATGGGGGCATTTTATTCCACGTATGCATATCGCATACATCTTTTTATTACAAAACAATCGTAAGCGATAAGCATACATCGTATTGTCTTCACATACACTTAATCCATGAGCACACACGTAGGAACACAGAAACACGACCGCTCATCGCCTGACACCGTCAGGATTCCTGCTGATTTGAGAGCCTATCTCCGCGAGCAAGCTCTCAAAAACACCAGGTCCTTTTCAGGTGAGATCGTGCATCGTCTTGAAGCCAGCCGCAAGGCAGACCTCCAGCCTCTAGCGACAGCGCCAAATGCGCAGAAAGGAACCCCATGAAAGTGACAACAGATAGCACCGTGACCCCGCAGATCACGGTCGATACCGAGCGAGACGATGCCTTCAAGCTCGGCGAAGAAACAGCCCACGAAACTTGGATTCAGCACTGCGAGGGCGACACCGTGGACGAAGCCTCGTTTCACATGGCCACCAGTGTCATGGAGCAATTCGTGATGGAAGACCGGGAGAACGCGACCGCTTACGCCTATGGCCTGATCCGCGAGCTGCTGCGCAAGTCCCGCAAGCCAGAAGGCACCCCCGCAAACCTGGAAGGAGCACCGCAATGAGCAATATCGTCAAGATCAACGACACGGACCTGCAGGTGATCGAGTACCGGGGCCAGCGCGTGGCCACACTTGCGCAGATTGATGAGGTGCATGCCCGTCCGGAGGGGACAGCCCGCCGCACATTCAATGAGCACAAACATCGTCTCGTTGAAGGTGAGGACTACTTCGTACGTAATACGTCCGAAGCCCGCGAGATGGGCTTTACCGCACCGAACGGACTGATCCTCATCAGCGAGCAGGGTTACACGATGCTGGTCAAGCCCTTCACGGACGACCTGGCCTGGCAGGTTCAACGCCAGGTGGTTACCGGCTACTTCCGCGCCAAGGAGCTGGCAGCCCCGTCAAAGCCTGCCCGCATTCGCGGCCGCACCGCCCTGGAGCAGGTGAAGCTCATCAACTTCGTAGGCGATGCCATCAAGAACGTACCGGGCATTCGACTTGGCCGACTGGCGGCCGCCAAGCTCAAAGCATTCTCCGAGCAGACGGGCCTGGATTTCAGCGACTTTCGCCGCGCCCTCCCCGCACTGCCGCTGGATCAGATGGTCCACTTGAATCCTACTCAGATCGGGCAGCGCATCGAAGCGCAGACAGGCCGGGCTAAAGTGAGCGGCCAAGCAGTCAACAAGGTGCTGCTGGCACTGGGTCTGCAGCGCAAGGTAGAGGACGACTACGTTCTGACCGAGGCCGGCACCAAGTATGGCGAGATCCACGACTACAAAGCCGAAAACGAACATTCCGGCCTGCAGATCGACTGGTATGAGTCTGTCGTCAACGTGGTGCGCGACAACCTGCCCCCCGAAACAACCAAGCGCAAGACCTCCAGTAGCCCCGCACAGTCTGGCCCGCAAGGCTCTGCAGCTTGACCCACCAAAGCGAAACCCCTGAGCGCTCTGACCTGCCCAGGGGTTTCTAGATCCGAACCATTACCAGGAACGAACCATGGAAGCAATTATCTCGCGTCCAAAGGCGGGCGCCAAGCAGAGCCCTGCGCGCCAGCAGGTAAAGCACAGCGAGCCAGTGCCGCCGCAACCCACAGAGGCTGAGCGCTTGCAGAAGGAAGCTCTGCAGATTCTCCACTACCTTTGCACCGAGTTGTCTGAAGCGGAGATGCAGGGGATGCCTGAAGCATTGGGTGCCGCCATAGATTGCGACACCGTGATCTTCCACCTGCTTAATCCTGAACAGGCTGACGGCCCTCCTCTTGGGGCACTTGCCAGCCTGGAACTGTTGCGCTCACATGTGGCCAACACTTCTTCGCTGATTGAAAAGGCCTCACGCCCAGGCATACCAGTGGCCATATCAACTGCTGCTGTTCTGGAACATATCGACCAATATGCAGATCGGCTGCACGCAGCAATCTCAGGCCTGCCAGGCACTCTCGAAGACCTCCGCGCCTTGACTACCTTCGCTGGCACCAAGACCTTCCGCGACCGGCCTACGCCACCGATCCGGCGTGTAGAGCAAGCACCGCCACCAGGCAAGACCCATGCTCAACAGCGTCGCGTGCTTGAGTTCGTCGCGCAGCAGGCTGGCACGGTGAACGAGCTGCTCATGCAGATGCAGACCGACTCCAAGATCAGCTATGAGAGCCAGGTGTTGCTTGGTGGGGCTCAGGCCATCACTCAATACATCGGCGCAGCTGCAGATGATGCGCTGGGCGGCGACATCGTCGGGGACTTCGAGCGCTGGACCTATGGTCCAAATTTCGCGGACGCGGGCAAAGGAACAGCAGCATGAATGCCGTTCTTGAAAAGCCTCCAGTAAAAGCTCGCGGCCGCAAGGCGGCGCCAGCCCCACCAGCCTCTGCGCCAACTCGACTTGCTTCTGCTGCCGCAACACTGTTTGCGGAGGTGGGCGACTTCTTGGCACAGGCCAGCGCGACAGATGAACCGCATGGTTTCAGTGGCGACTCAGATCGTCTGCTGAGCATTGGAGCAATGATCGCGCTTGATGCCGCAAAAGGTAAGTACTCGAACACGAACGCAGAGAACACAGCTTATGACGTGGCGGCATGCATCAACGCGGCTCGCCTTGTGCCTGACGATACTGAGTCAGTCGAACGAACCATAAACATCCACTGTGCATCCGAGCGTTTAGCAGCCATAACAGGAAGTGCTATTCATCAAATCATCTTCACCGATGTGCCGCGTCCTACTCGAGATCCTGCGCCAGCACCTTCAGCTGAGGCAGCAATCAGCCACAAGCGGTTCACCGAAGAGCAGCTGAAGGAGCTGTATTGGCGTGCATACGTGTTTATGGATTGCGCCTCCTCCGTTCTGTTTCACTACGCCGAACACGCAGATGACTCTGCAGTGTTTGCAATGAGAGACCTCTTGGATGTCTATCTCAAAGAGGCCAAACGGCGCTTTGATGACGAGAAATTGGGCGACCTAGTATCTGGCGACATGCCAGATCTATCCTGCGACCTGGACCGAGCAATAGCTCTGATCGGATCCTACGCCACTAACACTGATGACGGTGTGCTACACGGCGTGGAACATCTGCTATCCAGCGCTAAACGGATCGCTGATGGTGATGAGGGGGTACTGGGATGAGTAGAAGGACAGCCAAAAAACTGCAGGCCATGCCGGTGAGCGAGCAACCTGCAGGTGCTGCGATCTTGCCGAACTTAAATAAGGAACAAGGAACATGAGCAGCATAGAACTCGAAGCCCCTCAGCCCGTTTATCTCGCTGCCGATCGGTATGTGACCATCCGGGTGTACTCAGCCATATCTGGATTCACCATCAAGGCTATCCAGCGCAAGATCGAGAGCGGTGTCTGGATACAGAAGCGCGAATGGGTCCGTGCCCCAGACGGCCACATTTTTATTGACAGAGAAGGAGTCCAGCAATGGCTGACACGCGGGGTGTAGAAATTCGCGAGAGCAGCATCAGGCTGTCTTTCGCATTCGAGGGGAAGCGACAGCGCCGCACGCTCATGGTCGACGGAGTGGCGATGTTGCCTACGCCGGCGAACGTGAAATACGCTCACCGCTTGATCGCAGAGATCCGGCTGCGCATTCGCGCTGGCTCATTCAGCCTGGCCGAATACTTTCCAGAAGATGGAACCGTAGCGCGTGGCGGCACTGTCGCTGACCAGCTCGATCAGTGGCTGGCAGCCCAGAGCATCGAAGAATCGACCAAGGCGGGATACTCCAGTGCTATCAAATTCTGGAAGCCGCTTGTGGGACAGATCGCGATGACCGCCCTTCGGCACTCCGACATCCTCAAAGCCCTGCGCACCCGCCCCGACCTGAGTGGCAAGACTGTCAATAACTATGTGTCTGTGCTGCGTGCAGCCATGCACCTTGCAGTCCTCGACCGCTTGCTCAAGGAGAACCCGGTCGCGGCCATCGAGAATGCCAAATGGCAGAAGGAGCCGCCGGACCCATTTGACCGAGAGGAAGTTGACAAGATCATCGCCTATGCGCAGGAGCACTATGACCCGGCCGTGGCCAACATGATCGAGTTTCGCTTTTTCACTGGAGTGCGCACCAGCGAGATGGTGGGCCTTCAGTGGACCTCAATCGACTGGAACAAGCGGCAAATGTTGGTCCGCGAGGCGGTGGTCATGGGCATCCGCAAGCAGACCAAGACGAACAAGGCTCGGATAGTGGCGCTCAACAGCCGAGCTTTTGCCGCCTTGGAGCGGCACCGCACAGCTCTACCTCGCGCCAACGTGATGGCGATATCTGAGGTGGGAGATACCACCCATGCGGAAATCAAGAGGAAGGGCCAGGTCGACAACAGCACTGCGTTCCTGGATCCACGGTATGGCACCCCATGGATTGACGAGCGAGCTTTCCGCCGATCTTTCTGGACGCCGGCACTCAAAGCTTTGGGAATCAGGTATCGGCCACCCAACAATGCCCGGCATACCTTCGCAACCATGCTGCTGATGGCCGGTGCCACCCCAGCCTATGCAGCTAAACAGATGGGGCATTCCGTGGAGGTGTTTTTGTCGGTCTACTCCAAGTGGATCGACGACGGGCACGGGGACCTAGAGCAGGCCAAATTAGAACGCTTTATTGGTCAAAACTCCCCTGCAACTCCCCAAGAGCAGAAGAAAGGCACAGTCTGAAATTGAAAAACCCTTGCAGGTTATTCACTTGCAAGGGTTTCAATTTGGGGTGGCTGATGGGGCTCGAACCCACGACAACAGGAATCACAATCCTGGACTCTACCAACTGAGCTACAGCCACCGTGTTGGGGAAGACATGATTATAGCCAGAAATTTGGCCCCTCTCATGAAATCTCCGTTTTTATGAAATTTTTGTTTCCGCGGGGCGTGGCACCTTGATCTGTACCTTGAAACGCTCCTTGAGCATTTCGTAGTACGCCAGGGTCTCGGCATTGGCCTGGTAACGCTCAAACTCCTGCTTTTGGCGCAGGCGCAGCTCGGCAGAGTCTTCGCCGCGCGGTACGACCTTGTTCACGCGCACAACGGTGTAGCCATCGTTGCCCAGGTCCACACCGACCCAGGATGCGGCGTCGCCGATCTTGGCATGCATGGCGGCATTGAGGACGGCTGGCACCTGGCCCTTGGCATCCTGGCGCGACACGACGATGGGGGACGCCAGCTTGGCGCCCGCAGCATCGGCCTTCCAGGCTTCGAGCTTGGCTTGTGCATCCTGGCGCGCGAGCTCGGCAGACTTCTGGGCCACAAAGAGGTCATGGGCCTTGGCCTTGACTTCTTCAAACGGCAGGATGCGGGCATCGAAGTGCTCCACCACACGGCCCGAGGCCAGGGTGCTGGGGGCCACTTCAATGGCTTCGGTGTTGCGCTTGTTCTGCAACGCATCACTGGAGAACAGCGCTTCCAGGAAGGTCGGGTTGGCCAAGGCGCCGGTCGCGCCTGGCGCAGCCGTGCGGGTGACATGCTCGGCTTTCTGGATCTTCAGGCCCAGCTTTTCAGCCACGGGCTGCAGGCTGTCGGACTGCTCGAACACCATGTTGGAGAAGGTCTCGGCCACTTCGGCGTACTTGCGCTGCACCTGCTGGGCCAGCACTTCGGTCTCGATCTTGGCGCGCAGCTCTTCAAAGCTGGGCGTGCGAGGCGTCTTCACTTCACCCATCTTGATGATGTGGAAGCCGTACTCGGTGCTCACCAGGTCGCTGATATCACCCGACTTCATCGCAAAGGCGGCGTCTTCAAACGGCTTGACCATATCGCCAGGCTTGACCCAGCCCAGATCGCCGCCGCTGTCACGCGAGCCGGTGTCTTGCGAGTTCTTCTTGGCCAGATCGGCAAACTGCGCAGGATTGGCCTTGGCCTGGACGAGCAGCTCCTCGGCGCGTTGCTTGGCCTTGTCACGGTCCGCTGCAGACATTGAAGCGGGCGCATCAATCAGGATGTGGCTGATGCGGCGCTGCTCCTTGTCCATGAAGCGGCTCAGGTTCTCCTTGTAGTAGGTGCGCAGGTCGTCTTCGCTGGGCTTGATCATGCCCTTGACGGCTTCGGCGTTCAGCACCACGTATTCGATCGTGGACTGCTCCTTCTGACGGAACAGCTCCTGGTTGCTCTTGTAGAACGCTTCCACATCGGCATCCGTGGTCTTGACCTGGGACGCATAGTCCTTGGCGGCGAACTGGGCCAGCTGGATCTCACGCTGCTGGTAGAGCGCATCGACCGCCAGCTTGGTTTGCTCGTCGGTCGCAAAGGCCGTGTTGGACACACCGCCCAGCACCTGGCGCGCAGCGATATCGCGGCGCATTCCCGCTTCAAAGCCTTCGGGCGTCATGCCTTGCGCACCCACCAGCGCGCGGTAGGCATCCACGTCGAGCGAGCCATCGGGCTTTTTCAGCGCGGCGATCTGCGGAATCTCCTGCAGCGCGCGCACCAGCGAGGCATTGTCCACCGTCAGGTGCATTTTTTGCACCGCGGCATCGATCACCTGGTCACGCACCATGCGCTCCAAGGTCAGATAGCGGGCCTCGGGGCCATCCATCCACTTGGCGTCCATGTTGGGGTCTTGCTGGCGCATGCGGTCCGAGGCAACACGGTGTGCATTGTCCCAGTCCATCTGCGTAATGTCTTTGCCATTGACTTTGGCGACCACCGGGCTCTTTTCGGTGAAGTAGTTCTGGTTCACTCCCACCAAAACAAAAGACAGAATGATCAGCAAGAACAGCGGATACATCAGCACCTTGGAGTACTTGCGGATGGTTTCAAACATCGTCTAACTTTCCTGAGGACAAAAAAAAGGCGAACCCTCATTCGCGCCTTTATTCGGTTTTCACTAGGTGGCGCGGGCTTGCTGCCTGGTCCGAAGCGCCTACCCATGGCTTGCAATGGATGATTTCTCATTGCAAATCAATCAGATACAGCCTCAACCAACGGAGACAACCCACCCCCTGTCAAATAGGGCGTGCAACATGCGTCTTGGCAACGCACGAACGTCGAAACAGCAAGTGTACAGCGAAAGAGTTTTTGATCCCTATGAGGGCCAGGGGCGCGTTAGGGAATACGGGATTTTTGACGGTTCAGAGGGCCGAAATGGCATCGATGCGGCCGCCCCCTCACTGCCGTGCCATCGTCAGGCGCAGGATGCCGGTTCATCAGCTACACCGCAGCCAGGCCAGCCATCCTAGGCGTTTGAGGGCAACACCAGCAACGCACCAGAACCACATTCCTTGGCTTGCTATCCATCCATATGAGATGCGAGACCTAGAAACTTCCGCGCGGCTCGGAGAAGCCTGGAGGGACCGCACCAATGCATCCGTTTTGCCCGAATGATGCCAATGGCATTATCGCCAACAAGGCAGCGATTACCCCATGCATGTGGGCAGGCTTATTCCACCGCCCCTTTAACCCAAGTCGGCCAAGCCTTATCGGTGCCATGCATGCAGACCTGCACCGTTTCAAGGAATCGCACGGGTGGCAAATGGCGTTTTTGGGTCGGCTGAGGCGCCCTTTGCGTCCATTTCAGTTGGCGAATGGACAAAGAAAAAACCCCTTAGATCACTCTAAGGGGTTTATTTTCTTGGTTAATGTGGTGGGTGCTGACGGGGTCGAACCGCCGACCTACGCCTTGTAAGGGCGCCGCTCTACCAACTGAGCTAAGCACCCCACCTGATAACCGAAATTAGTTCAGCGCATCTTTCAATGCCTTGCCTGGACGGAACTTAGGCACCTTGGCTGCCTTGATCTTGATCGCAGCGCCGGTACGTGGGTTACGGCCGGTACGAGCAGCGCGCTTACCAACGGCAAAGGTACCAAAACCTACCAGAGAGACTGTACCACCTTTTTTCAAGGTCTTCTTCACTGCATCAATGGTGGACTCCAGCGCACGAGCGGCAGCAGCCTTGGAGATATCAGCATTGTTAGCAATGTGCTCAATGAGTTCAGTTTTATTCACAAGCAGCCTCTATTAATCAAGAGAGTTAAGGAAGTGTATGTTTCATCCCATTATGAGCAGTTTGTACGCCGTACAACTGTCACAGATTCAAAAACAACACCACTGGCACGAAATTTTCATCTCGACCCCAGCGCCTCTGGAATGAGATGAATTCTAGACGGAATTTCTGGGGGCTCAGGCAAAAAATCACTTTTTTTCGCTGACCAGCACCCGCTTTGCCTTGCAAAAGCCAAGCATCACGGGCCCTGTAGCCTGAATTCCTTGTACAGGCGAGATGCAGTCTACGCCCAAACCTGTGGCGCTCGACTAAGAATCAACCCTAGCCCGGATCTCGGGCAAGGCCTTTTGCAGGTAATAAATCATGGACCAGACCGTGAGCACGGCAGCGCCCCAGATCAGCCAGGTTCCCCAGACACCGGTATCGATGCCGGCCACCTTGCCGTCGTAGAGCAAAAAGGGAATGGCCACCATCTGCACGGTGGTCTTGAGCTTGCCCACCATGTGTACGGCCACGCTCTTGCTCGCGCCAATGCGGGCCATCCATTCGCGCAGCGCCGAGATGGCGATCTCGCGGCCAATGATGATCAGCGCGACAAAGACATCGGCGCGCTGCAGGTAGACCAGGATCAGCAGCGAGGCGCAGACCAGAAACTTGTCGGCGACGGGATCGAGGAAGGCGCCAAAGGAAGAGGTCTGGTTGAGCTTGCGCGCCAGAAAGCCATCGAGCCAATCGGTGAAGGCGAACACCACGAACATGACGGTGGCCCACAGGTTTTTGGTGGCCATATCAAGAGGCGAGTAGTACACGCCGATGATGAGCGGGATCGCGACGATGCGCGTCCAGGTCATGATGGTGGGGATCGTAAAGAACATGCGGCTATTGTGGCACGCAACGGTGCAAATTCAGTGAACCGCACTATTGCCTGTGTGACCGTTGCTGCACGGCCCGTGCCACCCCGTCAATGCAAGGCCTTGTAGATGTCCTCTGCCAAGGCAGCCGAGATGCCATCGACCGTCATCAGGTCATCGACCCCCGCCTCCTCGACCCCGCGCACACCACCAAAGCGCTGCAGCAGGCGCGCGCGCTTCTTGGGGCCCACGCCGGGGATGTCTTCGAGCCGGCTGCCGCCTACCCGCACCTTGGCGCGCGCCGCGCGCATGCCAGTGATGGCAAAGCGGTGCGCCTCGTCGCGGATCTGCGCCACCAGCATCAACGCGGCCGAGTCGCGGCCCAGGTAGACCTTGTCGCGCCCATCGCAGAACACCAGCTCTTCCAGCCCGACCTTGCGGCCCTCGCCTTTTTCGACACCGACGATGCGCGAGAGGTCCAGACCCAACTCGGTAAAGACCTCGCGTGCCACACCGACCTGGCCCTTGCCGCCATCAATCAGCACGATGTCTGGCAAGCGGGCCGCGCCCTTGCCCAGCTCGGCGCCACCGGCATCGCGCTGGGCCTCGGCCACCTTGCTGTAGCGGCGCGTGAGCACCTGGCGCATGGCGGCATAGTCATCGCCGCCGGTGATGCCGTCGATCTTGTAACGCCGGTATTCGCTGCTTTGCATCTTGTGGTGGTGGAACACCACGCAAGAGGCCTGGGTGTTCTCGCCCGAGGTGTGTGAGATGTCAAAGCACTCGATGGTCAGCTGGTCGATATCGTCCTGGGGCAAATCCAGCGCCTCGACCAAAGCGCGCGTGCGCGCCTGCTGCGAGCCCTCTTCGGCCAGCAGGCGGGCCAGTTGCAGCTGGGCATTCTTTTGCGCCATCTCCAGCCAGACGCGGCGCTCCTCACGCGGCTGCGACACCGCCGCAATGCGCGTGCCGGTCTGCTGCGACAAGGCCTCCAGCAGCGCGGGCTCCAGCGCCACGCTGACCACCAGCACCGGGGGCGGCGCCACCTGCAGATAGTGCTGGGCCACAAAGGCCTCCAGCACGCGCTGCTCCACTGTTTTGGCGGGCCGCACCACGCCGGGCTGGGCACCACCGGGCTGGGCCCCACCGGGCTGGGCCTCATCAGGCTGGGCGCCCGCCTGGTCTGCGGCTACTTCGGCTTCTTCGGCCTCTTCCATGCTGGCGATGGCGGCGCTGTCTTCCACATGCACGGGGAAATACGCGCGGTCACCCAGATGCCGGCCACCGCGCACCATGGCCAGGTTGACGCAGGCCTTGCCGCCCTGCACCTGCACGGCAAGCATGTCCACATCGCGGTCGTCGATGGTCTCGATGCTCTGCTGGTGCAGCATGCTGGCCAGCGCCTTGATCTGGTTGCGGATGTCGGCCGCCTGCTCAAACTCCAGCTTGTCCGAGTGTGCCAACATGCGCGCCTCCAGCGTCTTGAGCAGCGTGTCGGTCTCGCCGCGCAGCATGGCCTCGGCATGGGCCACATCGGCGGCGTAGTCCTCGGGGCTGATGTGGTCCACGCAGGGGGCGCTGCAGCGCTTGATTTGGTAGAGCAGACAAGGCCGGGTGCGGTTGCTGAAAATGCTGTCCTCGCAGGTGCGCAGGCGAAACACCTTTTGCAGCAGCAAGATGGTTTCCTTGACCGCCCAGGCATTGGGGTAAGGGCCGAAATAGCGCTGGCGCTTGTCGGTCGCGCCCCGGTAATAGGCCACGCGCGGGTAGCACTGGCTGGGGGGCGTGCGCATGTCGCCATCGTGGATGGCCATGCCGGTGATCTTCAGGTACGGATAGCTCTTGTCATCCCGAAAAAGAATGTTGTATTTCGGGTGCTGGGTCTTGATGAGGTTGTTTTCCAGCAGCAGCGCTTCGGCTTCGGAGCGCACCACCGTGGTCTCCATGCGCACGATCTTGCCCACCATGTGGCCGATGCGGGTGCCGCCATGGTCCTTCTGGAAATAGCTCGAGACCCGGCGCTTGAGGTTGATGGCCTTGCCCACATACAGCAGCGCATCGCTGGCATCGAAATAGCGGTAGACGCCAGGCATGGCTGGCAAACCAGCGACCTGGGCAAGAAGTTCGGGAGAGTGCACGTGGGTGGGCATGGCGCTATTGTCTTATGCGTTCGCCCCGCCCGCAGCGAAACGGCCCATCACCCGTGCACGCTCACTGCACAATGCCGCGCTCACGCAGCGCCGCAATCTGCGCGCCGCTCAGGCCCAGGCCCTGCAGCACCGCATCGGTGTCATCGCCCAGGTGCGGCGCGCTGCTGCGGATCGTGCCCGGTGTGGCGGACAGCTTGGGCACAATGCCCGGCACCTCCAGCGTATGGCCGTCGCGCGTGGTTTGCGGCAGGATCATCTGGCGCGCGCGGTAGTGCGGGTCTTCGCTGATGTCCTTGGCGGTATAGACCTTGCCGGCTGGCACCCTGGCAGCAGCCAGCGCATCCATCACCTGCGCGATGGCGCGCGGCTGCGTCCAGGCGCTGATGGCGGCATCGATCTCTTCAATGCGCGCCACCCGGCCCGCATTGCTGGCCAGGTCCGGTGCCTGGCCCAGGTCCGGCCGGCCAATGGTGTCCATCAGCCGTTTGAAGATGCTGTCGCCATTGCCGGCCACCAGCACCCAGCCATCCTGGCAGGCATAGGCGTTCGATGGCGCAATGCCGGGCAAGGCGCTGCCCGCCGCCTCGCGCACCGTGCCAAAGGCGCTGTACTCGGGGATCAGGCTTTCCATCACATTGAAGACCGCCTCGTGCAAGGCCACATCGATCACCTGGCCGCTGCCGCCATTCACCTTGCGGTGGTAGAGCGCCATCATCACGCCGATCACGCCATGCAGCGCCGCCAAGGTGTCGCCGATCGACACCCCCACGCGCACCGGCACCCGCCCGGGCTCGGCCGTCAGGTGGCGCAAGCCACCCATGGCCTCGCCAATCACGCCAAAGCCGGGCAGATCGCGGTAGGGGCCGGTCTGCCCATAGCCAGAGATGCGCAGCATCACCAGGCCCGGGTTGATCGCATGCAGCTCCTCGGGCGACATGCCCCAGCCCTCCAGGGTGCCGGGGCGAAAGTTCTCCACCAGCACATCGGCCTCGGCAATCAGCTGGCGGGCAATGTCCTGCGCTTCCTTCTGGCGCAAATCCAGCGCCAGCGACAGCTTGTTGCGCGACTGCACCTGCCACCACACCGATGTGCCATCCTGCAGCAGCCGCCAGTTGCGCAGCGGGTCGCCCGCGCCGGTGGCCTCGATCTTCACGACCTCGGCACCAAACTCGCCCAAGGTCTTGCCGCAGAACGGCCCGGCAATCAGCTGGCCCATCTCGACCACCTTGACGTCTTGCAAAGCCATCGGCCCGGGGGTTGCAGTGTGGGGGTTCATGTCTGTCTCCATGCTTGATCAACTGAAGGCTATTGTGGCCCAGGAGGCAGCGCCAGTCAGTGAAGCCCGGGACTGCACTATCATCGCGCGGGTGATGACCCTCTCCCCTGCTTCCACCCCCACCGCCACATCCTCCACCGTATCCCCTGCCTCCGCGCAGCGCAGCCCAGCGCCGCTGTGGGATATTTTTTGCCAGGTGATCGACAACTTTGGCGATATCGGCGTGTGCTGGCGCCTGGCCGCCGACCTGGCCCAGCGCGGCTGCCAGGTGCGGCTGTGGGTGGACGATGGCAGCGCCCTGGCCTGGATGGCGCCGCAGGGCGCGCCTGGCGTGACGGTGCAGCCCTGGCCCGATGCGGCGCCGGCCAGCGGGGTCGGTGATGTGGTGGTCGAGGCCTTTGGCTGCGAGATTCCGCCTGCCTTCCAGCAGGCGCTGGCCGCGCGTGCGCAATCCCCAACGCAGAAAGCCAGCGTCTGGATCAACCTGGAGTACCTGTCTGCCGAAGACTATGTCGAGCGCTGCCACCGCCTGCCCTCGCGCCTGATGAGCGGCCCCGCGGCAGGCCTTACGCGCTGGTTCTTCTACCCGGGTTTCAGCACCGGCACCGGCGGCCTGCTGCGCGAAGCCGATCTGCCCCAGCGCCAGGCGGACTTTGACCGCAGCGCCTGGCGCGCCCGGCATGGCCTGCAGGGCAGCGATCAGGTGGTTTCGCTGTTCTGCTATGAGCCCCCGGCCTTTTTGCCCGCCTTTGCCAGCGCTGGCACGGCCACGCAGTGGCTGGTCACCCCGGGCCGCGCGGCGGCGCTGGTGCAGCAGCTGTTGCCCCAGCCCCTGCCCAGCCAGGTTCAGCTGCTGCTGCCCTGCAGCCAGCCGGAATTTGACGAGATGCTCTGGTCCTGCGACCTCAACTTTGTGCGCGGCGAAGACTCACTGGTACGGGCGCTGTGGGCCGGCCAGCCTTTTGTCTGGCAGATCTACCCGCAGGGCGACAATGCCCACCATGCCAAGCTGGAGGCTTTTCTGGACTGGCTGGACGCGCCGGGCAGCCTGCGCCAAGCCCATGCGGCCTGGAATGGCATCCCAGGGGCTGGCGGCAGCGTCCCTGCATGGCCCGCCATCACGCCAGCGCTGCTGGCGCAATGGGCCCATTGCGTGCTGGCCGCGCGCAACACTCTGCACAGGCAGCCCAGCCTTGCCGAGCAGCTGATGGCATTTGCGGGCGAAAAATGTTAGAATTGCAGTCTTTGCGCTTATCCGCGCACCCAGCGCCTGCAGGCAGCCGGGTTTGATGGATGCGCACAACGCCGCGGAACATGCTACGGCGCAGCACAGCCCGTCCAACGACACTTGCGCGCCGCCCGTAGTAGTTTGAGCGGCCCCAACACAGGCACTTACTGCTATGAAAATCGCTCAAGAAATCCGCGCTGGCAACGTGATCATGTTCGGCAAAGACCCGATGATCGTTCTGAAGACCGAATACGCACGTGGCGGCCGTGGCGCTGCAACCGTGCGCATGAAGCTCAAGAGCCTGATCGGCAACTTCGGCACGGAAAACGTGTTCAAGGCCGACGACAAGATCGACAACGTGATCCTGGAAAAGAAGGACTGCACGTACTCCTATTTCGCCGACCCCATGTACGTCTGGATGGACCCTGAGTTCAACCAGTACGAAGTGGAAGCCGAAAACATGGCTGACGCGCTGAACTACCTGGAAGACGGCATGACCGCTGAAGTGGTGTTCTATGACGGCAAGGCCATCTCGGTCGAGCTGCCCACCACCATCGTGCGCGAAATCACCTGGACCGAGCCTGCTGTCAAGGGCGATACCTCCGGCAAGGTTCTCAAGCCTGCCAAGATCGCTACCGGTTTTGAAATCGCTGTGCCGCTGTTCGTGAGCCAGGAAGACAAGATCGAAATCGACACCCGCACTGCTGAATACCGCAAGCGCGTGTAATGACTGGGCCACAAGGCTCCAGCCAGAACAACCTCCATGCCCCGCGCTGGAGGTTTTTTTTCGACCTCCGCGCGACCGTCTCACCGCGCTAACAGCAGCTGCCACAGGCCATCTGCCGCTGTGCGCATCCAGATACATATTTTTACCCATTAAAAATAGCCAAATATTTTTGCCCCGGTAAAATGACCTACTCATTAAGAGAACAACGAACAAGTGGCCATGACTACCGAGACATTGACCAGCCGGCTGACCATCTTCCAGGGTCACCAGCGCCTGCTGCAAGCCGACCGCCTGACGGTGCTGCGCTATCTGCAAAACCATGACGAACTCCACCCCGGCGGCAGCCTCACCCCCTTGTGGGTGTTTGATGACCTCTCCGGACTGCGCCTGGATCTGAACTGGCGCTCGGAGCTGGCCCCGGCAGCGCAGCCCGCTGCCCAGCTGGACGACGACGCAGCCCCAGCACCCGCAGCACCTGTTGAAGCAGCAGCCCACAGCCGCTCTGCACGTGCCGTTGGCCGCCCCAAGCTGGGCGTGGTCTCGCGCGAGGTAACCTTGCTGCCCCGCCATTGGGACTGGCTCAACCGCCAGCCCGGCGGCGCCTCAGCGGCCTTGCGCCGCCTGATCGATGACGCCCGCAATGCCCATGCGCAGCAGGATTCGCAGCGCGCAGCGACCGAGGCCACCTACCAGTTCATGCAGGCCATGGCGGGGGATCTGCCCGGCTTTGATGAGGCCTGCCGCGCGCTGTTTGCCCACAAGCAATCGGCGTTCTTGCTGCAGACCCAGGCCTGGCCTGATGATGTACAAGCTTATCTGCACCAGCTCAGCCGCCCCATCTGGCCGGTGTAAGCACCCTACCCGCAGCACCCTGACCCCACACCCTCCCATGTCTTCGTCCATACCCGCACCCCAGGCGGCGCCCTCCGCCCCGCCTGTTCGCCCCCTGTGGCAAGTCTTCATGGTGTTTCTGGGCCCCATGCTGCTGTCCAATATCCTGCAGTCCCTCTCGGGCACGCTCAACAGCATGTTCCTGGGCCAGATGATGGGGGTCAAGGCGCTCGCTGCTGTTGCGGCGTTCTTTCCGGTCATGTTTGTCTTTATCGCCTTTGTCATTGGCCTGGGGGCTGGTGCGTCGGTGCTCATCGGCCAGGCCTGGGGCGCGGGGCAACCTGACAAGGTACGCGCCATTGCCGGCACCACCTTGCTCGCCGGGCTGGCCATGGGCGCGGCCGTGGCGCTGTTTGGCGGCCTGTTTACCCATCCCATCATGCGCATGCTGGGCACGCCGGCCGATATTCTGGAGCAGGCCACCATTTACTCGCGCATCGTGCTGCTGGGCATGCCAGGGCTGTTCATCTTTTTGCTGTTCACCTCACTGCTGCGCGGCGTGGGCGACACGCTCACGCCGATGTGGTCGCTGATCGTGTCCACCGGCATCGGCCTGGTCAGCACGCCGGCGCTGATTGCCGGCTGGGGTGGCCTGCCGCGCCTGGGCGTGGCCAGCGCCGGGGTATCGATGATTCTGGGCTTTAGCGTGGCCCTGGTCTGGCTGGCCATACAGCTGCGCCGCAAGCGCAGTGTGCTGGCCCCCAACCGCGCACTGCTGCGCGCCATGCGCCTGGACTGGACCTTGTTGCGCGCCGTGCTGCGTGTGGGTATCCCTACTGGCGTGCTGATGATCGCCACCTCGCTGGCCGGCCTCGTCGTGCTATCGCTGATCAATGGCTTTGGCTCGGATGCCACAGCCGCCTACGGCGCCGTCAACCAGATCAATGCCTTTGCCCAGTTCCCGCTGATCTCTGTGGCCATCACTGCGTCCATCCTGGCGGCCCAATCGATTGGCGCAGGCCGCAGCGAGCGCCTGCCCGCCATTGCGCGTACTGCGATGCAGATCAACATGGCCATCGGTGGCGCCACGGCCTTGCTGGGCAGCATTTTTGCCCGGCCCTTGCTGTCCATCTTCATCACCGATCAAGAGGTGCTGCACGTGGCCGTGGAGCTGCTGCGCATTGTGCTGTGGAGTGGCCTGCTGTTTGGCGCCTTTGCCTCGCTGGCAGCACTGATGCGTGCCAGCGGCGATGTCCTGGTGCCCACGTTGATCACCATCGGCGTGATCGCCACCTTGGAGCTGCCACTGGCCTGGCTGTTCAGCCGCCACTTTGGTCTGGTGGGCATCTGGATGGCCTTCCCCGTCTCCTACGGCCTGACGTTGGCGCTGCAGACCTGGTACTACCAGGCGATCTGGAAGAAGCGCCCGATCCGCAAGATGGTGTGAAGCCCCTTGCAGGCGTGGCGCCCCAGGTGACAAGTCTGCCAAAAGCTGAAATCATGGCCCGTTGCATCCCGCCTGCCCGATACACCCTTTAGCCTGATATGCCCAATCCCCAGAACTACCGCGTGCCCGTCAAGGGCGCAGTCCATCTGGCCGACTACGACCCGGCCGCCACACCGTTTGCGCATGGCAGCATCAAGGCCCAGGAAAAAGACCTCAAGATGCTCAACAAGCAGCTGGCCCAGCTGATGCGGCCGCTGCAGGGCGAGAACAAGCGCTCGGTGCTGCTGGTGCTGCAGGGCATGGACACCAGCGGCAAGGATGGCACCGTGCGCGGCGTCTTCAAGACCACCGGCCCGCAGGGCCTGCGCATGGCCACCTTCAAAAGTCCGAGCAAGGAAGAGCTCTCGCACGACTACCTCTGGCGCTGCCATGCCGTGGCGCCGGCCAAAGGCGAGATCGGCATCTGGAACCGCAGCCACTACGAAGATGTGCTGGTGCCCCTGGTCAACGGCTGGATCACGCGCCAGGTCGCCAAGCAGCGCTATGCGCAGATCAACGACTTCGAGCGCCTGCTGGCCGAGAACGGCACCACCGTCCTCAAGTGCATGCTGCACATCAGCAAGGACGAGCAGCGCATCCGGCTGCAAGAGCGCATCGATGTGCCGGAAAAGCGCTGGAAGTTCAGCCTCGATGACCTGGCCGTGCGCAAGCAGTGGGATGCCTACCAGCAGGCCTATGAGGACCTGCTCGAAGCCACCTCCACCGCCCATGCGCCCTGGTATGTGGTGCCCGCCGACAACAAGCTGCACCGCAACCTGATGGTCAACACCTTGCTCAACCACTGCCTGCTGGATATGCAGCCACAGTACCCGGTGGACTATCCGGAGCTCGTTGGTCTGCAGGTGGAATAAGCACAAGCTCCCAACGCGCAACGACCAAACAAAAGGGGCCTGCTGCAACAGCAAGGCCCCTTGCTTTGTATGCGATCCAGTGTTTAAACCGGCACACCCACCAGGTCATGGCCCTGGCTGCGCACAATGCGCACCTTGATCAGCTCGCCGACCTTGTAGGTCTTGCTGAGCTTCTCGGGCGGCAGCAGGTGCACAACGCCATCGATCTCGGGCGCATCGGCGTAGGTGCGGGCAATACCGCCCTTCTTGCCCAGGCCGATGGCCTTGTCCACCAGCACCTGCATGGTCTGGCCCACACGGCGCTCCAGGCGCTTGGCGGAGACCTCTTCGGCCACTTCCATAAAGCGGGCGCGGCGCGCCTCGCGCACCTCAGCGGGCAGCATGCCGGGCAGCTCGTTGGCAGTCGCGCCCTCCACCGGGCTATAGGCAAAGCAGCCTGCGCGGTCAATCTCGGCCTCGCGGATAAAGTCCAGCAGGTGCTCGAACTCTTCCTCGGTCTCGCCAGGGAAGCCGGCAATAAAGGTCGAGCGGATCACCAGCTCAGGGCAGATCGCGCGCCATTCGCGGATGCGCTCCAGATTGCGCTCACCGCTGGCCGGGCGCTTCATGCGCTTGAGCACATCGGGGTGGCTGTGCTGCAGCGGCACATCCAGGTACGGCAGCACCAGGCCCTGGGCCATCAGCGGCAAAATCGCGTCCACCGTCGGGTAGGGGTACACATAGTGCAAGCGCACCCAGGCGCCATGCGGCTTGGCCAGCTCGCCCAGCGCTTCGACCAGCTCCAGCATGCGGGTCTTGACCGGCTTGCCGTCCCAAAAACCGGTGCGGTACTTCACATCCACGCCATAGGCGGAGGTGTCCTGGCTGATCACCAGCAGCTCCTTGACGCCACCGGCAAACAGCGCCTTGGCTTCCTTGAGCACATCACCAATCGGGCGGCTGACCAGGTCCCCGCGCATCGAGGGGATGATGCAGAAGGTGCAGCGGTGGTTGCAGCCTTCGGAGATCTTCAGGTAGGCATAGTGCTTGGGCGTGAGCTTGATGCCCGCCTCGCCAAAGCTGCCGGGCACCAGGTCAATGAAGGGATCATGCGGCTTGGGCAGGTTGGTGTGGACCGCATCCATCACCTCTTGCGTCGCGTGGGGGCCCGTGACCGCCAGCACGCTGGGGTGCATCTGCTTGACCAGGTTGCCGCCGCCGTCACCCATCTTGGCGCCCAGGCAACCGGTGACGATCACCTTGCCGTTCTCGGCCAGCGCCTCACCAATCGTGTCCAGGCTCTCGCGCACGGCATCGTCAATAAAGCCGCAGGTGTTGACGATCACCAGATCGGCACCTTCAAAGGTCTTGGAGGTCTGGTAGCCCTCGGCGCTCAACTGCGTCAGGATCAGCTCGCTGTCGGTCAGGGCTTTGGGGCAGCCCAAACTGACGAACCCCACCTTGGGGGTTCGGTTGGCGTCGAGCGTCGCAGTGGCAGCGTGGGTATCGGTATTCATTTTTCTTGCAGGGGAACCTGGCAACTAATCTGGGCGGTATTTTAAAGCAGGCGCCCTGACAGGCTCCGTCCCTGGGGTATAGACCCGCAGGCGGGAGCCTGGAGAACGTGCATTCAGGTGGGAGATAGGCGGAAAAGCGTGGGGAAGGCTGCAGCGCCAGCGCCGAAAACAACACAACCTGGCCACACCGGGCCAGCTTGTGTTGCGGAGACTGCCAAGGCCGCCAACGCCGCCTCAGGGCTGCTCAATGCGCAGCGCATGGGCTTCCGTCTCGGTTGGCAGCTCCCAGCGGTTCAGCAGCGACTGCAGCGCCTTGTTGGACAGGGTCGAGTCCCGGCGGCTGTTACGCCGCAGCAGCTCGGCACGTGGCTGCTCCAGGTAGACCAATTCCACTTCGGCACCGTAGGCAAACAGCAGATCAAGCGTGCGCGTTCGCATCTGCAGGCTCAGATGCGTGGCGCTCCAGACAAAAGGCGCCTTCTTGCGCAGCAGTTCCCGGGCCTTGTCATGGGCAAAGTGCGCAGCGGCGCCCTCGTTCTCGCCATGCTTCAGGTCCAGCGCTTCTCTTGCATCATCGAAAGACACCACCGGCAAGCCGCGCCGGTGCTGCGCCAGCCAGCTGTCCTTTCCCGACGCGGGCAGGCCACACATCACGGTCACGCGCGATCCAGGTTCCTGAAAAAGCGCATAGTCCGGGTGGACGTCAGCGCCCCGGAAGTAGCTCAGCCTGGTGTGGGCATCCGCAAAGTGCCGAGGACTCCCGTAGCAGCCCTCTTCCCGCGCCAGTTCCCGAAAGAGTTCGATGTTGTCCAGCACCGCCTGCTGGTCCACACAGACACGCCCGCGCATATCTGCTTCGGCCAAAGCGGCCAAGTGGACAAGATTCACCTGCCAGGACCCCTCTCGCACAATGCGCTCGGGCGTCTTGCCAGACCGAGACCCAGCCAACGCGAAAAATGGCACTTGGTGGACTGCAATCAGGCGGCAGACCGCTTCCCGCAGGTCCAGTGGCGCACCCGCGTCCCAGAGCAGCACACGGGCCTCCACGGCACCCTTGCGGGAATGGCCAGGCTGGCCGATGGCCCCGGTCTGTGGGTCGATGACCGTGGTCCGGTATTTGGCCACATCATGCAGCAAGGCCGCGAGGAACAAGACCATGCGGTCATGCGGGCTCGCCTGCAGGTAGTCCGGCAGCGCCAGCAGCTCCTGCACCACCATTTGGGTGTGCGTCCAGACATCACCCTCGGCGTGAAATCGGGGGTCCTGCACCGTCGTTTTGGCCCGCTCCAGTACGGGGAAGGCCGCAAGACAGGCCTCAAAATCCGGGGCGGCGCCCGGCGCGGGCACCAGGCCCGCAATCGTTGACCAGTTCATACACAGTCCTTTCCGGGAGAGCTTCTTCCCAATACTCGGCGGGCACCATCCGGCCCAGCTGCCCGGTTGCTTCGCGCCAAAGCTTTCAATGCATCCAGCGAGCGAATGGTGTGCAGGGACAAGTCTTCCCAGCTCACCGAAGGCTGCGGCGCATAGAGGTCCACACCTGGCGCCAGGCCATTGGCAATCATTGGCCGCTGGCTGTGGTGTGAGCCACTGTCCAAAATTGTCTGGAGAAAGTCTTGCCGGACCAGCTTGTAGCGCGCCACCACCTGGCCGTCCGCTTCCACCTTCAGATACAGGCCTTCTGCGAGGTCCGAGTTATTCGTCTGTTGCCAGCACAGCTGGGGCGGTAAACCCTCTCGTTGGACTGTGAGGTCAAACGACTGGCGCCAGGCGCGGCTCTTGGCCAGGGACGGCTGCACCAGCGCCCACAGCAAGGCGGGGTCTGTCGGCATGAGCCCCTCATACAGAACCGGCACGGACAGCACCGGTGAGCCCTGCAGCAAGGCATGGCGGCGCGGGGTCGATAGAAACTGACCCGTCTCCCGGTCCAACATGTCGAACTCATGAAAGTGGTGCGGCAACTGGTCGTAGAAAACCGAGTGCTTGGCATAGGTCCACTCGCCATAGACGACAAAGCGGTCCTCCAAGCGTTCGAGCAAGGCCGCTTCGTGGGCAGCGGCCCAGACTTTGAATAGATTGAACTGGCGCTCACTGCCGCCGCCCACCAGGTAGTGGCCTCGGGATTGCAGTAGCTGGTCGCCGGCGCCGCTAAAGGAAATGCCGGCGTTGGCGCCGTCGAGTTTTTCCTCGATGACGACGTGTTGGCCAGCCAGGGCTTTGAGGGGCACCTGGTCACTGGCATCGTCGCCCGCTTGCAAGCGCGATCCTTCCAGGTGAGGCGTGCGCGGGTATTTGAATATCGAAAGCGTGTGGGGATTCATGTTCGTTGCAGCGAGAAGCGTCTCGCTGTCCGGCAGGACAGGGAAAGCCAACGAACGTGAGGCGCAGGTCGACCGCTCTTACCCAAAAAAGGAAAGAGGTCGTCGCGCAGGGGAAGCGGGGGATTCAGCGCTCCCGCCGCCTCATG
Source organism: Comamonas squillarum (assembly GCF_025309455.1). Taxonomy (NCBI): domain Bacteria; kingdom Pseudomonadati; phylum Pseudomonadota; class Betaproteobacteria; order Burkholderiales; family Comamonadaceae; genus Comamonas; species Comamonas squillarum. Next base: position 5,066,066 of record NZ_CP104377.1, on the reverse strand, counting down.
GCAGGCGTAGGGAGCTCGGAGCCAGTACCGCAGCCAGCTGTGGCGCAGACTTGCGCCGCACGAGGCTGCAAATGCAGTCGTCGGCGATTAGCGGGTGACGAACAGGCGGGACATGAAAGGCTCCGAAAAGGCAAAAATTGAAGGATTAGAAGTTATAGCATATGCAGTCGCTGCGTTCAAGAACGCAGCATCGACATCGCCCGTTTGCTCATGCCGCACGTGGCATGCACGCGTCAGACAGCGGGCGCGCAACATGGCTTGGCCCCTCCAGCTAGCGCCAAGCCATTCCCTGCATCAAGGCCGCTTGATGCCAAAAGCCGTCAGCATCTGCTCGGTCTGCTTTTGCATCTGCTCCTGCATCTGCTGGAAGAACTGCTGCGACTGCGCCTGGTAGTTGCTCGCATCGGGCATACCTGGCACGCCGGGCATCGGCATACCCAGAAAATTGCGCCACATCTCGGGCGTCGCGCCCTTCATCTGGTCGGCAAAGCGGCCTTGCATCTCCGTGAACAGCTGCACATTGCGCTCCAGGTAGGAGCCCATAAAGCCCTGCATCGCATGGCCGTAGAAGCGGATGATGTTGACCAGCATGGCCTCGGTGAACATCGGCGCGCCGCCGGCTTCCTCATCCAGAATGATCTGCAGCAGAATGCTGCGCGTCAGGTCCTCGCCGGTCTTGGCGTCCTTCACAACGATGGGCTCGTTTTGCATGACCAGGGCCTTGACCTCGGCCAGGGTGATGTAGGCAGAGGTCTGGGTGTCGTACAGACGGCGGTTGGGGTATTTCTTGACGACGCGCTCGGACGCGGTGGCTGTTCCTGGGGTGTTTTCCGGCACGCGGATCTCCTGTGTCTCTCGCCAACGGCTGGCGTTATGGGAATACCGTCCATCCTAGTCTCTGGGACGGCGGTTTTTACCTCTAAGGCAATTTTTAGATTGTAGTGATGCCTGGGGCCTGTTGCGCTGCAGCACTTACCCTTAGGCCACTAGGCGGCCCGGCCTTTGAGCCAACTGGCAAAGGCCTGCAGCGCGGGCTGGGCAGGCAGGGGCTCGGTGGCCAGCGGGGTCATCCAGTAATAGGCGCGGCTGCCGGTCAAAGGCTGCTCACAGGCGACCACGAGCTCGCCCCGGGCGAGCTCATCCTCGATCAGCATTGGCGGGATCAGCGCCACGCCCATACCGGCCGCAGCAGCGACGGCCAGCATCGAGAACAGCTCATAGCGCGGGCCATCGAGCGCATGGGGCGCCTGCACGCCAGCGGCATCAAACCATTTGCGCCAGCCGTCCGGCCGGGTGCTTTGCTGCAGCAGCGGCAGCTGGGCCAGCACTTGGGGCGATACCGTCAGGTAGGCACGGCCGCGCCCGCGCTGGGTGGCGCCCTCGAGCAGGCGCGGGCTGCAGACCGGCACGATCAGCTCGTCCATCAGCCAAGCGGCCTGCGTGCCCGGCCACTGGCGCGCCTGCTCGGCCGTGCCGGCATAGATGGCGGCATCGACCTGGCGCTCGGCAAAGGCAAAGGGCCGGGTCTGCACATCGATATGCACCACGACGCCCGGGTGCTGCTGCAAAAACTGCGGCAGGCGCGGCAGCAGCCAGCGGGTGGCAAAGGTGGGCACGGCCGCAATGCTGATCGCGCCGCCCGCGCCCTGGTGGGCCATGATGTCCAGCGTGCCGCGCTCGATGCCCTGCAACCACTGCGCCACCTGCTGGCTATACTGGTGGCCTGCGGCCGTCAGCACCATGCCGTGGCGCGATCGCTTGAACAGCTGCACGCCCAACTGCTCTTCAAGCGCAATGATCTGGCGCGAGACGGCGCTTTGCGTCAGCGCCAGCTCCTGGGCAGCGCGGGTATAGCTTTCGTGGCGGGCGGCGGCCTCAAAGCAGGCCAGCGCCTGGGTCGATGGAATCATTCGGCGCATATCTTGTCTCCTGTGTGACGCATGCAATCACCCCTTTATTGTCTGCGACTGCACTGCGACGGCATGTGCATAAATGCGTAACGCGCATATCTGGATGATAAACAATCGTTTGCCCCTGCGCTGCGGCAGGCCTACCATGGCGGCTGTTTTGGCAGGCCCGCGCTTCTGCGCCCGGCCTGCCTTCCGATGAGCGAATACAGATCCAAGGAGCAAGACATGGCGCAATTCACCTGGGAAGACCCCTTCCACCTCGACGAGCAACTCACCGAAGACGAGCGCATGATCCGCGACGCAGCCCGCGCCTACTGCCGCGACAAGCTCGCACCGCGTGTGCAGGAGATGTTCCGCAAGGAATCGGTGGACACCAGCATCTTCCGTGAGATGGGCGAGCTGGGCCTGCTGGGCCCCACGATCCCCACCGAATACGGCGGCGCCGGCCTCAACTACGTGAGCTACGGCCTGGTGGCGCGCGAGATCGAGTACATCGACTCGGGCTACCGCTCGATGGCCTCGGTGCAGTCCTCCTTGGTGATGGTGCCGATCAACGAATTCGGCACCGAAGCGCAAAAGCAGAAGTACCTGCCCAAGCTGGCATCGGGCGAGTTCATCGGCTGCTTTGGCCTGACCGAGCCCGACCATGGCTCCGACCCTGGCAGCATGGCCACCCGCGCCTACAAGGTGGATGGCGGCTACAAGCTCAAGGGCAGCAAGATGTGGATCACCAACAGCCCCATCGCCGATGTGTTCGTGGTCTGGGCCAAGGAAGTCTCCGAAGGCGGCGCCGTCGGCCAGATCCGCGGCTTTGTGCTGGAAAAGGGCATGAAGGGCCTGTCGGCGCCTGCGATCCACGGCAAGGTGGGCCTGCGCGCTTCGATCACCGGCGAGATCGTCATGGACGATGTGTTTGTGCCCGAAGAAAACGCCTTCCCCGAAGTGCGCGGCCTGAAGGGCCCCTTCACCTGCCTGAACAGCGCCCGCTTTGGCATTGCCTGGGGTGCGATGGGTGCGGCCGAGTTCTGCTGGCACACCGCCCGCCAGTACACGATGGACCGCAAGCAGTTTGGCCGCCCACTGGCCGCCAACCAGCTGATCCAGAAAAAGCTGGCCGACATGCAGACCGAAATCACGCTGGGCCTGCAAGCGGCGCTGCGCGTGGGTCGCATGAAGGACGAGCACCAGAACGTGATCGAGATCACCTCGCTGATCAAGCGCAACAACTGCGGCAAGTCGCTGGACATTGCCCGCCTGGCCCGCGACATGATGGGCGGCAACGGCATCAGCGACGAGTTCGGTGTGGCGCGCCACCTGGTGAACCTGGAAGTGGTCAACACCTACGAAGGCACGCACGATGTGCACGCGCTGATCCTGGGCCGCGCCCAGACCGGCATTGCTGCGTTCGCCAACTAAGCACCGCCTGAGCCCTATCGCATGCAGCAGCTGCTGCATGCCCACCCACAACCCACTTCACCGCAGGCGCTGCGTGGGTGGGTTGTGGTGTTTTGTGATCGCTTAACCACCCCCTTGCCGGATGCGAATGGCGCCGCCCTGAGGCCGCACGTACCATCGGCGAGTTTTGCAGAAATTTCTTGCTGCAGCGCCTGTTGCACATGCATGGGCAGCTATCAAATTTGGAGACACCATGACCGCAAGCATCGCGCCGCTGGACGGCATCAAAGTTCTGGATCTGTCGCGGGTGCTGGCCGGCCCCTGGTGCGCACAGATGCTGGGTGACCTGGGCGCCGAGGTGATCAAGGTCGAGCGCCCCGAGGCTGGCGACGACACGCGCCACTGGGGCCCTCCCTACCTGCACACCGATGACGGCGCCAAGACCGAGCAGGCCAGCTACTACACCTGCTGCAACCGCAACAAGCGCAGCATCACCATCGACATGGCCTCGCCCCAGGGCCAGGCGCTGATCATCGAGCTGGCCAAGGATGCCGACATCCTCGTCGAGAACTTCAAGGTGGGCGGCCTCAAGGGCTATGGCCTGGACTATGAAAGCCTGCGCAAGATCAACCCGCGCCTCATTTACTGCTCGGTCACCGGCTTTGGCCAGACCGGCCCCTACGCGCCCCGCGCCGGCTACGACCTGATGGTGCAGGCGATGAGCGGCATGATGAGCATCACCGGCCACCCCGATGGCGAGCCCGGTGGCGGCCCGCTCAAGGTGGGCGTTGCGGTCACTGATGTGTTCACCGGCATTTATTCCTGCTGCTCGATCCTGGCCGCGCTGCAGGCCCGCCACCAGACCGGCGAAGGCCAGCACATCGACATGGCGCTGCTGGATGTGGGCATGGCCGTGCTGGCCAACCAGGCGGTGGGCTATTTGAATGCAGACGATATTCCGCAGCGCGCAGGCAATATCCACCCCAGCGTCGGCCCCTACCAGGACTTTCCCAGCAAGGACGGCAATGTGCTGCTGGCCATTGGCAACGACGGCCAGTTCGCCCGCTTTTGCGCCGCGACCGGCAACGAGGCCTGGGCGCAGGACCCGCGCTTTACCCGCAACTCGGGCCGCATCATCCACCGCAAGGATTTGCAGGAGTTGATGTACCCGCTGATGAAGACCCGCACCACCGCCGAATGGATTGCGCTGCTCGAAGACAAGGCCGTCCCCTGCGGCCCCATCAACAACATCGCCCAGGCCTTTGAGGATGAGCAGGTGATTGCACGCGGCCTGCATGTGCAGATCCCGCGCGACGCTGGCGACCAGATCGGCAGCATCAGCACCGTCGCCAGCCCCATGCGGCTGACTGCTACGCCGCCGGTGGTGCGCCGCCCGCCCCCCGCGATGGGCCAGCATACCGACGAGATCCTGGCCGAGCTGGGCCGCTCGCCCGCGCAGATTGCGCAGCTGCACAGCGAAGGCGTGGTCTGAGGCGGGGCGCTATCGCCATGTACCCAGGGCCGCTGTTGCGGCCCTTTTGGTTATTGGCGTAGCGCTCAATCAAACAGCCCCAGGCTGCTGCCATCGCCCAGCGCTGCGCCCTCCCACTCCAGCAGTTGCAGCTTGGTGCGCGTGCCGCCATTGGCCGAGAAGCCGCCGCCCGCGCCTTGCGCCGCCAGGATGCGGTGGCAGGGCACCACCGGCGCAAAAGGGTTGGCGCCCAATGCCTGGCCCACGGCACGCGCCAAGCCCTTGCCACCCAGGTCCTGCGCCAGGTCGCCATAGCTGCGCGTCTGGCCCGGCTCAATGGCCAGTGCCAGCTGGTAGACCGCCCGCGAAAAATCCGGCACGCCATGCCAGTCCAGCACCACATCATCGAGCAGCGGCAGGCCGCTGCGCGCAGACCAGCGGTTCAGGGTCAGCAGGCTGCGCAAATCACCCAGCACCGGGGCGGGTGCATCGGGCCAGGGCGCACTGTCATCCGGGTCGGAGCCACCCTCGCGCCCAGCCAATAGCCACTGCACGCCGGCCACCGCCTGCAAGGCCTGCGCACTCAAATCACCCGGCACCTGGACCTGCGGCCACAGGCCCTCTCGGCGCTGGCGTGCGTGCTCGAGCAGGCGCATCTGGGTGGCTTCCAGGCTGGGCTCGGGCAGCCGCAGCGCCACCACGGCCTGCGCACCCCAGGCAATGCCGCAAACACCCAGCCGGGTGCGGAACAAGGCATGGCCGGTCTGTGCAGGGTCCCAGCCTTCGCGGGGCACAGTAGGAGAGGATACGGGGGCGGTATGCATGCCTGCATCTTGCCCCAGTTTGCGCAGCCCCCACCAGGCCCAGTGCCGCAGTGCCACTGTCAGTCTTTGCCGGCCAGGCGGCACCGGCCCACAGGCTGACAGCACAATCGGCCAGGTGTTCCACAATAAGAAGCGCCCCATGACCGACACCCTGCACGCCCAGCACACCGCCATCCTGCGCGAGGTGCTAGCCAGCGCCCACCGCAACCGCCATCTGCAAAAAGGCCGCCCCTTTGCCGCAGCGATTGCCGATGATGCGGGCAGCATCCTGGGCCGGGGCGTGAACACCATCAGCCAGACGCAGGACATGACGGGCCACGCCGAGATGGAAGCCATCCGCGACTGCTGCCACCAGCGCCAGCTGCCGCACCTGCAGGGGCTGACGGTCTATGCCTCCGGCCACCCCTGCCCCATGTGCCTGGCCGCAATCGTGGCGGGCCAGGCCAAGCAGGTGTTTTTTGCGTTTGACAATGCCGATGCGGCGCCTTACGGGCTGTCGAGCGAAGGCGTCTACCAGCGCCTGGGCTTGCAGCTGCAACCGCCGCCGCTGCCCATCCAGCGGCTGGATCTGGGCATCAGCGCAGCGCAGCTCTATGGCGATGCGCCCTGGCCCAGCGCAGACTAAAAATCACAGCAAACCGCCTTCGCGCTTTGCGTTGGCTTTACGTCTGCCCTTTATGATCGGGCAGTTTTTTTGGCGGCCATGCCGCCCTTCTTGCCGCTTGCATGACCCCGCTCCCTACCCAGCCCCCTGCCGTTGATCGCCAAGCCCTGCGCTGGATTGCAGCGCTGTTTGTGCTGGTCATGGCCAGCCGCCTGCTGGCCTCGCACGGGGTGTCCTGGGACCAGAACGAGCAGCTGGTCTGGTCGCAGCAACTGGCACTGGGCTACGGGCCCCAGCCGCCGCTCTACACCTGGCTGCAATGGGCCCTGGTGGGGGTGCTCGGCCCCAGCACCTTGGCCGTGGTGCTGCTCAAAAACAGCCTGATTGCGCTGAGCTTTGTCTTTATGCTGCTGGCCGCGCGCGAGGTGCTGCCTGCCCGCCAGGCCTGGCTGGCCGCTGCCGGCATGGCCTGGCTTCCCGGCATTGCCTGGCAGCTGCTGCGCGACCAGACCCACACGGTGATGCTGACCTGCGCGATCTGCGCGACCTGGTGGTTGCTGCTGCGCCAGCTGCGCCAGCCGCGACCGCTGGGCTTTGTCTACCTGGGCCTGGTCGTGGCCTGGGGCATGCTCTCCAAATACAGCTACCTGCTGGTGGCCGTGACCTTGCTGCTGGCCTGCCTGAGCTTGGGCAGCACGCGCCGTGCGCTGCTCTCGCGCGGCTGGTGGCTCACACCGCTGATCAGCATCGCGCTGGTGGCCCCGCATGCCTGGTGGGTGCTGGAGCATTGGCAAACGGCCAGCGGCGCCACGCTGGACAAGCTGCACCCGGCAGAAACCAGCTCCTACCTCAGCGGCCTGGCCCAGGGCCTGCGCGATCTGCTGGCCTTTTTGCTGCTGGCCGTGCTGCCCTGGCTGCTGATGGCACGCTGGACCAGTGGGCGCTTCTGGCAACAGCCCGCTGCGGCCAACGGCGCCATCCATACCAGTCCCACGCCTGACTGGCTGGTGCCGCTGCTGGGCCGCTATATGGCGCTGGTGGCGGGGTCGCTCGCGCTGATGGCGCTGGCCGGCGCGGCCAAGTTCGATGGCCGCTGGATCCAGCCGCTGCTGCTGATTTTTCCGCTCTATATGCTGGCCCGCTGCCCGCCGCTTGCCGCATCGGACAAAAGCCGCCAGCGCTACCTGCTGGCCTGCCTGGGCATGCTGGTGCTGGTGTGGTCGCTGGCCTTGCTGGCGCCGCTGCGCGATGCCAAGCGCGGCAAGGGTGACCGCCTCAATTGGCAGCTGGACCTGATCGCCCAGACCTTGCGCCAGGCCGGCTACCAGGGCCAGGGCATGGTGCTGGCGGAGCACCACACCACTGGCGGCGTGATGCGCATTCTGTTTCCCCAGGCCCAGATCGTGGTCTGCGATGCGGACGAGCCGGGCTTTCATAAGGATTGCGCCTGGCAGGCCGCCGAAAGCGCGCGCCGCCAGCAGCTACCCTGGCTGCAAATCTCCACCGAGGACCCGGCGCCCGATGCCTGGTGGTGGGCGGCCTGGCCGGTCGATGCGATGCTGCAGGTGCAGGAGACCGAGCTGCCCTACCGCTGGACCGAACCGGCACGTGCGCAGATGCAGATGAACTTTGTGGTGTCTCCAGCGGGCAGATAAACACTGCCCGGCGCCACTAAGATGCGGTCATCTCCCTCGCCGCCGAGACCATGACCGCCATCTCCGACACCGCCGCCATCGCCCAAGAACACTGGATCGGCCTGCCCCAGCAGGGCCGGCTGTATGCCAAAACCTGGACCCCGAGCACCGCACATAAAGCGCCGCTGGTGCTGATGCATGACTCACTGGGGTCGGTCGCGCTATGGCGCGATTTTCCGGCGCAGCTGGCCCAGGCCACGGGCCGGCAGGTGATCGCCTATGACCGCCTGGGCTTTGGCCAGTCCGACGCGCGCGGCGACACGCTGGCACCACAGTTTGTCGGCGAAGAAGCGGAGATTTACTTTCCCATTGTGCGCCAGCATCTGGGGCTCACGCGCTTTGCCTTGTTTGGCCACAGCGTGGGCGGCGGCATGGGCATCGCCATTGCGGCTGGCGCGGGCCAGGACTGCACGGCGCTGGTCACCATCGCCGCCCAGGCCTTTGTCGAAGACCGCACGCGGGCGGGCATTGTCGACGCCCGTGCGCTGTTCCAGGACGCGGCGCAATTGGAGCGCCTGGCCAGGTACCACGGCAGCAAGGCGCGCTGGGTGGTGGATGCCTGGACGGAAACCTGGCTCAGCCCCGCGTTTAGCGGTTGGAGCGTGGACGCCTGGCTGCCCCGCCTGCAATGCCCCCTGCTCGCCATCCATGGCGAGCTCGATGAATACGGCAGCACCGCGCACCCTGAACGCATTGCCCGCCAGGCGGGGGCTGGCGGCCAGACCGCCATCATCGCCGGCGCCCACCATGTGCCGCATCGCGAAATGGCCGAGCAGGTGCTCGGCCGGGTGCAGACATTTCTGGCGCAGGCGGACTGAGTCCCCGGTCTGCGCCAGCAGGCCTGTTCTTTTAATAGGCGACCGTAAAGCGCGCCTTGCTGTGCAGATGCTGCTCCAGCGCATCGACCAGGGCCACGGCCAAATCCGCTGCCGAGATATCGCCAGGGCTGCCATCGGCCTGCCACAGCGGCTCATCCTTGCCGGTGCGGTATTGGCCGGTGCGGCCCTGGCTTTGTGCAGCCGATCCGCCATGGAAGCCCACGGGCGGGCTCAGCACGGTCCAGTCCAGGGCTGTCTCTTTTTGCAGCGCGGTATACATGTCGCGGGCCGCACTGGCACCAGGCTTGATCGCAGCGGGGAACTCGGGCGAATCCACCAACTGCTGGCCGTTCACATACAGGCTGCCCGCACCGCCCACCACCAGGTAGCGGGCCACGCCAGCTGCGCGGGTGCCGGCCTCGATGGCGCGCGAGCCCTGGAGGAAATCCTCGTAGATATTCGGGTTGGTCCAGCCTGCGTTGTAGGCCGACAGTACCGCGTCGCTGCCCGTAGCGGCCTTTTGCACCACGGCCGCATCCATCACATCGCCCTGCAGCACCTGCAGGTGCGGGCGGGGCGCCAGCTTGGCGGGGTCGCGCACCAGGGCCACCACGTCGTGGCCGCGTTGCAGCAATTCATCGAGCAATGCGGCGCCTACAAAACCGGTCGATCCAATCAGGGTGACTTTCATCGTATTTCCTTTGCATGAACATCGGCGGGCAGCCTTTGCGCCACGCCATGACCACACTGTAGGGCTGGGGAGCTGATTTGATAATCCCTCTATTTGAAGCAATTCTTTGAAGCTGTGCTTCATAATCAGCCGATGGAAGACCTCAAGCGCATGGCTATTTTTGCCACCGTGGTCGAGCAAGGCTCGATGACGGCTGCTGCACGCATTTTGGGCATGAGTGCTTCGGCCGTCAGCCAGCAGGTGCGGCAGCTGGAAGCCCAGGCTGGCCTGCCGCTGATGCACCGCACGACGCGCAGGCTCAGTCTGACCGACGCCGGGCAGCGCTTTTATGCGCAGTGCGCAGTGATGCTGCAGGCCGCACGCCAGGCCCGCGCCGAGCTCGATGCCGAGCGCGACGAACCCGTGGGCGAGCTGCGCATTGCCGCCGTGCTGGGCCTGGCCGCACCGCTGGGCCGGGCGCTGGCTCCGTTGCTGCATGCCCATCCGCAACTGCGCCTGCAACTGCTGCTCGATGATTCGCACAGCGATCTGGTCGCAGAGCGGGTGGACATCGCCATTCGCCTGGGCGAGCTGCCCGACTCCCACTGGGTCGCGCGCACGCTGGGCACCCTGCCCTGGTGGATATGCGCCGCCCCGGCGCTGGCGCAAGGCAGGCCTTGGCCGAGCAACCCGCAGGCCCTGCAAGCCTGGCCCTGGATGGCGCGCAATATCGGCACAACCAACAACAACAGCACCAGCGCCAGCACCAGCGCCAGCGCCAGCGCCAGCATGCAGCTGCAGCACCGCCACAGCGGCGAGCTGGTGGTGCTGCACACCACGCCACGCATCATCAGCAACCAGCAGTACGCGCTGCAGCAGCTGTGCCGCGAGGGGCTGGGTCTCGCCCGCCTGTTCTCGCTCGAGGTGGCCGACCAGGTGCACAGCGGTCAGCTGCTGCGCCTGCTGCCCGACTGGGATTGCGGCAGCCTGCGCATCTCTGCGCTGACCCCCGAGCGCCAGGCGCTGCCTGCGCGGGTGCGGCTAGCGCTGGCCGCGCTGCAAGCCCACTTTGCGCCGCTGGCACTGTCCTGAAGCGCCTTGCCTGGCCGCCCTAAGCGGACGCTTGCACCTTCACTGTTGCCTAAAAAGAACGTGAGGGGCAGCGGTGGTTTTGGCAAATACGCAAGAATCCACCTTTGGTGGTCGGTGTACTGCCTTGAACCCTATCGCTGCGCACAACACGCGCGGCCTATTAAACCGCCGTGTATCCGGACGGCGGTGGCTTTGAGAACGTGTTTATGATCTCTACGCAGCCGCGTTGGAGTGCAATCGGGATGAGTTCGAAGGGCTGGTTCGCAGCTTGCACTGGGGTGCAAGCAAGAGCCAGCGCGCAGAAATTGCCCGATTTCACTCCAACCCTTCGGGACAGTGGCTTTGCGGGCGCCCGGCTAGGGCCGCCCGGGCAGGGGCGGTCTACGTCGTTGCAAATCCTCGCAATAGCATGGCTATTGCTGCGGTGTTGCGCCTCGCATCCCATCCCGCAAAACCACTGTCGCGGCGCGAGGAGATCCTAAACACGTTCTTAAAACGGAAGCTCTATGACCCACTCTACCGCTCGCCGCTCGGCGCTGCGTGGCCTGTCGCTGGCCGCGCTGACCCTCTCCATGGCAACTTTCAGCGCCCATGCAGACACCCCTGCGGTGCTGCGCGTATCGGCCATCCCAGACGAAGCGCCGACGGAGCTGCAGCGCAAGTTCAAGCCGCTGGGCGAGTACCTGTCGCAGGCCACGGGCATGCAGGTGGTGTTCACGCCGGTGTCCGACTATGCGGCCGTGGTCGAATCCCTGGCCACCAAGAAGCTGGACCTGGCCTGGCTGGGCGGCTTTACCTATGTGCAGGCCAAGATCCGCACCAACGGCACGGCGATCCCGATCGTGCAGCGCGCCGAAGACGCAGTCTTCACCAGCAAGTTCATCACCGCCGACCCCAGCATCCAGACGCTGGCTGACTTGAAGGGAAAGACCTTTGCATTTGGCGCGCCCTCGTCCACCTCGGGCAGCCTGATGCCACGCTACTTTCTGCTGCAAGACGGCCTGAACCCGGAAAAGGATTTCAAGACCGTGGCTTACTCGGGCGCGCATGATGCGACCGTGGCCTTTGTGGCGGCCGGCAAGGCAGAGGCCGGTGTGCTCAACACATCGGTCTGGGACAAGCTGGTCGAGACCAAGAAGGTCGACACCAGCAAGGTGCGCGTGTTTGCCACCACCCCCACCTACTTTGACTACAACTGGACCGTGCGCGGCGACCTGGACCCAGCCATCACCAAGAAGCTGACCGATGCCTTCCTGGCGCTGGACCCAGCCAAGCCCGAGCACAAGGCCATCATGGATTTGCAGCGCGCCTCCAAGTTCATCCCGACCAAGCCCGAGAACTATGCCGGCACCGAAGCGGCCGCCAAGTCCGCCGGTCTGCTCAAGTAAGTGGCCGCCTGGCATGGGCGCTGGTGCAGTGCCCATGCCGCCTCTGCGGCGTTTTTCCAGCATTTGATCCATGAGCTTTGTGCTTGACGATGTGGGCCTGACCCACACCAATGGTTTTGTCGCGCTCTCGGGCATCGGCCTGTCTGCGGCCCAGGGCGAGAGCATTGCGCTGATCGGCCCGTCCGGCGCGGGCAAGACCTCGCTCTTGACGGTGATCGGCACGGCCCACCTGCCCAGCAGCGGCAGCATGCAGGTGCTGGGCCAGGCCTTGCCCAGCGCGCCTGCCAGCCCCACGGCGCGCCAGCTCAAGGCGCTGCGCAGCCTCATCGGCACCGTGCACCAGAGCGCCCCGATTGCGCTGCGCCAGCGCGTGGTCACCGCCGTGCTCGCCGGCCGCCTGGGCCAGTGGCCGCTGTGGAAGGCGCTGGCGTCGCTCGCTTACCCGCAAGACATGGCCGGTGCCCGCGAGGCGCTGGCCCGCGTGCAGCTGGAGGACAAGCTCTTTGCGCGCTGCGACCAGCTCTCGGGCGGCCAGCTCCAGCGCGTGGGCATTGCCCGCGTGCTCTACCAGCAGGCCCGGTTGATCCTGGCCGATGAGCCGGTCTCGGCGCTCGACCCCGCGCTGTCGCTCGCCACCGTGCAGCTGCTGGTGCAAGAGGCCGCCGCGCGCCAAGCCACCTTGGTCGCCAGCCTGCATGCGGTGGACCTGGCGCTGGGCTGCTTTGCACGCATTGTCGGTATCCGCGATGGCCGGATTGCCTTTGACCTGCCCGCCGCGCAGGTGAGCCAGGCACAACTCCAGGCCTTGTACGCCCATGCCGATGGCAGTGCGGCTGCGCTACCCACCTTGGGCAGCATGGCCAGTGCCGCGCCGCAGGTGGCAGCCAGCCCGGCGGCTGACGTGATCACATGCCGCTGATGCCAGCTGCTGCCACCCACACGCACCGCCGCGACCCGGCAGCGCGTGGGCGCCTTATCGCGCTGCTGCTGGCGCTGCTGGTGCTGTGGCCCATGCTGCAGACCTCGGGCTTTTCACTGGCGCCGTTTTTTGACAGCAACAACCTCAAAGTGGTCGGCGGCTTTCTGGCCCAGTTTCTGCCGCCCGAAACCAGCCCGGAGTTTCTAGGCTACCTGGGCCAGGCCAGCTTGGAGACGCTGGCCATTGCCACCGCCGGCATGGCGCTGGCGCTGGTTTTGGCGCTGCCGCTGTCCTATCTGGCGAGCGGCGCTGCGCGCGAAAAGGTCAGCCTCAACCCGATCACCCGCAGCGTACTGACCATTTTGCGCGGTGTGCCCGAGCTGGTCTGGGCGCTGGTGTTTGTGCGGGTGTTTGGCCTGGGCCCCGCCGCTGGCGTGCTGGCCCTGGGCCTGACCTATGGCGGCATGCTGGCCAAGGTCTATGCCGAGATTCTCGAATCGGCCGACCCGGCGCCAGCCCGCGCACTGCGCGCGAGCGGCGCAGGCCGCTTGCAGGCCTTGCTCTACGGCGCGCTGCCGCAAGCGGCGCGCGAGCTGACCTCGTACACCGTCTACCGCTGGGAATGCGCAATCCGCGCCTCGGTCGTCATGGGCTTTGTGGGTGCCGGTGGCCTGGGCCAGCTGATGGACCAGGCCATGAAGATGCTCAATGGCGGCGAGGTCGCCAGCATCTTGCTGGCCTTTATGGTGCTGGTGGCGCTGGCCGATCTGCTGTCCTGGTGGCTGCGCCGCGCGCTCGATACGCCGCCGGCAGCCCGTGCGCTGCCCTTTGGCTGGCGCAGTGCGGCCCTGCTGCTGCTCGGCGCTGCTGGTCTGTGGGCTAGCTTCTGGCTGCTCAACATCGACTGGTCAGCATTGTTCAGCCGCGATGCCGTGCAGTCGATGGGCAGCTTTGTCGCGGGATTCTTCTCGCCCGACCTGAGCGCCGCCTGGCTGCGCAAGGTGGCCCAGGGCGTGTGGGAGACCTTGGCCATCTCCGTCATCGGCAGCCTGCTGGCGGCAATGGGCGGGCTGATGCTGGCCTTGCCGCGCTGGCGCACGCCCTGGAACGCGCTGCTCAACCTGCTGCGCTCGGTGCCCGAGCTGGTCTGGGCGACGATCACCGTGCTGGCCGTGGGCCTGGGCCCGTTTGCGGGCGCCTTGGCGCTGGCCTTGCACACGGCTGGGGTGCTGGGCCGGCTCTATGCCGAGGCCTTGCAGAACACGCCCGCAGCCCCTGCCCGGGCGCTGCGCCTGGCCGGCAGCAGCCGCCTGCTGGCCTTTTGCTATGGCACGCTGCCAGCGGCCGCGCCGCAGCTGCTGGCCTACACCCTGTACCGCTGGGAGATGAACATCCGCATGGCGGCCATCCTTGGCTTTGTCGGCGCTGGCGGCCTGGGCCAGCTGCTGTATTTCGAACTCTCGCTGTTCCACTACGCGCAGGCCAGCACCGTCATCATCGCCATGCTGCTTTTGAGCATGGCGGTGGACTGGAGCAGTGCTGCACTGCGCCGCGCAATGCGCTAACCACGATCCTGGATGTCTCCCTCCACCCGCAAAACCTGGCAGCTGCTGATCCGCAGACTGCATCTGTATATCGGCCTGCTGGTCGCACCGTTCATCGTCGTGGCCGCCGCGACCGGCCTGCTATATGCACTGACGCCCCAACTGGAAAACCAGCTCTACCGCAGCGCGCTGCAGGCCGAATCGGTACCTGGCGCCCAGGCGCAGCTGCTATCCGCTCAGGTGCAAGCCGCCTTACAGTCCTTGCCCACTCCGGCAGCCGTGGTCGCTGTGCGCCCGGCGCCCGATGCGCGTAGCAGCACCCGCGTGATGGTGGCCGATGCGGCGCTGGGCCCCTCCGAGTACCGCAGCCTCTTTGTCAATCCCTATACACTGGCGCTGCAAGGCGACCTGACGGTCTATGGCACCAGCGGCGTGCTGCCGCTGCGCAAGCAGCTCGATCTGCTGCACCGCCAGTTGCTGATGGGCGAATGGGGCCGCACCTACAGCGAGTTGGCGGCATCCTGGCTGTGGGTGGCTGCGCTGGGCGGTGTGGCACTGTGGTGGCTGTCGCGCCCGCAGCGCGCCGGCGCCCAGGTGACTCATCCTCCGCTGCGCCGCTGGCACCATGGGCTGGGCCTGTGGCTGCTGGTGGGCCTGCTGTTCCTGTCGGCCACGGGACTGACCTGGTCGCGCTGGGCCGGCGGCCATTTTGGCCAGGCGCTGCAGCAGATGGGCTGGCAAACGCCACGCCTGAACACCAGCTTGGACACAGCAAACCATGGCACGCATGCGCACCAGCACGCGGCCGACCCGCATGCGGACCATGCCGAGCACCAGACCGCCCCGATGGCGCCAGCCGATAGGCTGCCTATGCCCGAAGACTTTGGTACCGCCTTGGCAATCGCTCGCCAGCACGGCCTGGCATCGGCCAAGCTGGAGATCCGGCCGCCAGCTGCCGCCAACAAGGCCTGGACGGTGACCGAAATCAACCGCTCCTGGCCCACCGAAGTGGATGCGCTGGCGGTGGACCTGGCGAACGGCCAGGTGCTGGACCACAAGCGCTTTAGCGACTACCCACTCGCCTCCAAGCTGACACGCTGGGGCATTGACCTGCACATGGGCAGCTGGGGTGTTTTGAACCAGGCAGTGCTGGTGCTGCTGGGCGCCGGCATTGTCGCAATGGCAGTGACTGGCTGGCTGCAATGGCGCAAGCGCCCGGGCCGCAGCCGCGAGTGGCTGCATGGCCAGCTGACCTTGGTCCACCAATGGCGCCAGTTGCCGCGTGTTTCAGCGTTGGCTCTGTTGCTGGTGGCAGTCGCCTTGGGCTGGCTGCTGCCGGTGCTGGGCTGCAGCCTGTTGGCACTGCTGGCGCTGGATGCCTGGATCTACCTGCGCCGATCGCCCCAAGCCACAAAACGGTAAGCCCAAAAAAATGCCCGGCACACAGGTGGTGCCGGGCAGGTGGATGGTGCTAGGGACGCTCCTTCGCTGGCCAGTTAGTGCGGCACAATGCGCGCCTCCGCCCCTGCGGGGGCAAAGCTGCTGCGCCACTTCCAGCCGGCAAAGGCACACCACAGCACCCCCAGCACGGCAATGCTGCCGCCCACGGGGCCCAGGTAGTGCAGTCCGGCATGCATGCCCACCTGGCTGCCCAGCAAGGCCCCCGCGCCAATGCCGATATTGAAAATGCCCGAGAACAGCGACATGCCCACATCGGTGGCGTCCGAGGCCAGGCGCAGCACCTTGGCCTGCAGCGGCAGCACCATGCACAGCATGACGACACCCCACACGGCGCAGACCAGGTAGAGCGCAGGCGGCCAGCGCGTGCTGGGCAGCAAAAGCCACAGGCAGGCTGTCAGCACCGCCATCGCACCGAGCAAAAAGCCGCGCGGCCAGCGCATGCCAAAGCTGCTGAACAGGATGCTGCCCACGATGCCCATGCCGCCGTACAGCAGCAGCACCCAGGTGGTGACCTGGTTGTTGAGCCCCGCCTCACGCTGGATCAGCGGCTCGATATAGCTGTAGACGGTGAACTGGGCCGTCACCATCAGGATCAGCAAGGCATAGGTGGCAGACAGCGCCGGGCGCTTGAACAGCATCGGAATGCTGCGCAGCGAGCCGGCATTCTCGCTGGGCAGCAGCGGCAGCATGCGCCACAGCACCAGCATGACGGCCAGCGCCAGCACGCCGATGATGCCAAAGGTCGTGCGCCAGCCCAGCGCCTCGCCCACCATGCGGCCCAAAGGCACGCCCAGCACCATGGCCAAGGTGGTGCCGGTGGCCAGCAGGCCCAGTGCCTGCGGGCGCTTGTCCTGCGGCGCAATGCGCACGGCCAGCGATGCGGTGATCGACCAGAACACGGCATGCGCCAGCGCAATGCCCATGCGGCTGATCAGCAAGGTGGCATAGTTCCAGGCCACGGCCGACAAGCCATGGCTCAGGATGAAGAGCGCAAACACCCCCATCAGCAGCTTGCGGCGCTCGACATTCTTGGTCATCAGCATGCAGGGCAGCGACGTCAATGCCACGATCCAGGCATAGATGGTCAGCATCAGGCCCACCTGCTCGGTGCCCATGCCAAAGCTGCCACCAATGTCGCTGAGCAGGCCCACCGGCACAAACTCGGTGGTGTTGAAAACAAAGGCGCCCATGGCCAGGGCAATCACGCCCAGCCAGGCCTGGCGGCGGGTCAAAGATGCGGAATCAGTCATAGCAATAAAAAAGCCGCAACTCCAAAGCGGAGAGCGGCTCGCCAGTGTGCCAAAAAATATTTAGCTGCCCAAGAAACTCAGGGAAAACCCTTTATTACAGGTTGTGGGCGCCTGTCAGGCTGCCAGCGTTTGGGGTTGCAGCTGTTGCAATTGCTGCGCTTCCAGCTTGCGGTGCAGTTGCACGGTGGCCGCGCAGGCGCGGGCCAGCTCGGCGCCCTTTTTCACAAAATGCTGGTGGAAGAAGTCATGGTGCTCCTGCGAGTCATGGAAGTCGCGCGGCGTCAGCACGGCCGAGAACACCGGCACGCAGGTGTCCAGCTGCACGCGCATCAGGCCATCGATCACGGCCGTGGTCACAAACTCATGGCGGTAGATGCCGCCGTTGACCACCAGGCCGCAGGCCATCAGACCGGCGTATTGGCCGCTTTGGGCCAGTCGCTTGAGCAGCAGCGGGATCTCGAAGGCACCGGGCACATCGTAGAGGTCGATCTGGTCGGCGGGCCAGCCTTGCTGGGCCAACTCGGCGAGGGCGGCATCGCGCGCCTGGTGCACGATGTCCGAATGCCATTGCGCGCTGACAATCGCCAGACGTGCGGCCTTGGTGATGGAGTGGGAAATGCTGGAATGCTGATTCATGGTTTTGCTGTCCTTCAATGACCTGAATCAGGGCGCGCGCAAGCCCATGGCAGCACTGCGCGCACCGGCGCAGGGCAGCTATCAGCTTTGCGCGATTCTCTTTCATCCGGACTGTGACCGTCGGCTCTGGCATCGCACCAGATCTGCTGACCTTGCCCGGCCGTAGGCCTTGCAAGCGCTCGCGGGCTCCTGGCTCCTCAAAGCCAGATACCGCCGGTGGGGAATTGCACCCCGCCCTGAGAATAACGCTGAGCCGCTGCCGGCAAGGCCCGGAGTGGACCCAGCCTGCTGCAGCTCGCCGGCCGATTGTAGAGGGGCTGCGATACAAACACCGTCACCCAGGTTTTTGATGCGCAGGTAACTTGTTATACGTGTAGTTTTACCGCTTTAGCCTGCCCGCCTCCACTAAGGCGCCAGCGCTCTACACTGCGGTACCTACGCCCCCCTCATCCCCCATCCCCACCATGGCCCCGCTGAACTTCGTGCTCTCTCACATCCCCAGCCCACAAGGCCCCATCTTGCTGCTCTGCGACGAGCAGCAGCGCCTGCGCGCGCTCGACTGGCAGGGCTATGAAGCGCGCATGGCGCTGCTGATGCGCCGCCAGTACCCGCGTGATGCCGTGCAGATGCACAGCAGCGCGGCCCCGCCAGCGCCGGTGGCAGATGCCCTGGCCGCGTATTTTGATGGCGAGCTGCAGGCGCTCGATCGCCTGGCGCTGGCACTGGGCGGCACCGATTTCCAGCGCCAGGTCTGGACGGCATTGCGCGCCATCCCGGCGGGCAGCACACGCAGCTATGCCAGCCTGGCCACGCAGATCGGGCGGCCGGCCGCAGTGCGTGCGCTGGGCATGGCCAATGGCGCCAATCCCATCAGCATCGTGCTGCCCTGCCACCGGGTCATCGGCAGCGATGCCTCGCTCACCGGCTACGCAGGCGGTCTGGCGCGCAAGCAATGGCTGCTGGCGCATGAAGCGAGGCACAGCAAAAAGCCCGCCTAGGCGGGCTCGGGGGTTGGGATCGGCACCCTTGCAGATGCCCAGAGCCACCGGCAGCTTACTCGCCGATAGGCGTCTTCTTGCCGTCGATGTAGTGGCTCAGCGTGTACAGAGGCACCTTCAGCTCGCCGTTTTCCTGGAAGGCAATCTTCGCGGTCACGCCGTTGTACTCGGACTTGCGCAGCTCGGGCAGGTACTTCTTGGGATCGGTGGAATCGGCACGCTTCATCGCGTCAACGATCAGCATGGTCGCGTCGTAGAAGTAAGGGCTGTAGACCTGGAACACGCCAGGGTTCTTGGCGTCGTAGCGCTTCTTCCATTCGATGCCGCCAGGCATCTTGGCCAGCGATGCACCGCCGTCGGCGCAGACCACATTGCCCAAGGTCTTGGTGCCCGTAGCCAGCTTGGCCAGCTCGGCCGTGCAGATGCCATCGCCGCCGAAGAACTTCACATTGGTCATGCCCAGCTGCACCATCTGGCGCAGCATGGGGCCCGCTTGTGCATCCATGCCGCCGTAGAAGATCGCATCGGGCTTCTTGGCCTTGATGGAGGTCAGGATGGCCATGAAGTCGGTGGCCTTGTCGTTGGTAAACTCCGACGCCACGATGTTCACGCCCTTGGCGCCCGCATCCTTCTTGAACACATTGGCCAGGCCTTGGCCGTAGGCGGTGCGGTCATCGATCACGGCCACGTTCTTGAGCTTCAAGGTATCGGCCGCATAGCCAGCCAGCGCAGCGCCCAGCGCGTTGTCGTTGGCAATGATGCGGAAGACGCCGGGGTAGCCGGGGCGGGTCAACTCAGGGTTGGTGGCCGCGCCGGTGATGAAAGGCACACCGCAGTCATTGAAGATCTTGGACGAGGGAATCGCCACACCCGAGTTCAGAATACCGGCGACCGCGGCGACCTTGTCATCGCAAAGCTTTTGCGCAGCGGCCGTGCCTTGTTTGGGGTCCGCCGCATCGTCTTCGGCCACCACTTCGAACTTGATCTTCTTGCCCCCGATGGTCACACCCTGGGTGTTAAGGTCTTCCACGGCAAAGCGCACGCCCGTGACGTTGTCCTTGCCATAGTGCGCCTGAGGTCCGGACAGCGGACTCATCGTACCGATCTTCACCACCTCCTGTGCGTTGGCAGCTACCGCCACACCTGCCACCAGCATGGCCACTGCGGCCTTGATACTTTTATCCATTGCGTCGTACTCCATCAAAAGCGTCTGTTAAGCGCCACCGGTACCGGCGTGTGCCGCCTCGCCCACTTGTAATGGGGGCAGCACACCTGGTACATCATCGAACTCGATAGCGTGAGTGAGATTTTTTATCTACCTGGGCCTACGACGGTATTAGGACAAGTCCTGTAAAAATAGCGACACAGTGGGTTTGAAATCGCATATAAGCGCCAGCGTGCAACACATTCCAGCGATTGCTGCATTGCATCAATCGACAGGCTGTGGCCGGTAATGAACCAAATTTCTCGATACTGACTCTTAAGAAGATAGCCCTGGTGTTCAGGGATGTCTCCTGCATGCGACGCCAGCGTGTCTGTAAAGATTGGAAAAACAACGCAGGACTGTGATGCAGCCGTCAACCCCCGAGGCCGGAAAAACGTCTTTACCTACATGGGCCCAAGTCTCCGGTATTGAGGGTGTAACGGTTAGCATTGGGAATCGCGATTGCTGGCCTTATGGCATCAACGCTAGTCCATGCCACCACACAACCAGAAAGGCTCAGATATGAACCATCGTCACTTGCTCAGCATTGCCACCATCGCGCTAGGCGCGCTGGTTACCACCGGCTGCGTTGCCACCGGCAGCGACGGCTACTACAGCGATGCAGGCTATGGCAGCTATGGCGGCGGTTACGGCTATGGTTACCAGCAGCCCTCGCAAACCATCTATGTGCAGGATCGCTACAACGACGACCGCTACTACCGCGAGCGTGACCGTGATCGCGACCGTGCGGCCCGCGAGCGTGAAGCGCGTGAACGCGAGCGTGATCGGGACCGTGACCGCCAGGCGCGTGAACGCGACCGCGACCAGCGCGCCCGTGACGAAGACCGCCGCCGCGCGCTGGAGCGCCAGGCACAAGACCGTGAACGCCAAAACCGTGAGCGCGACCGCAACCGCTTTGGCGAGAGCCGCCACCAGCAGGAATGCGCCGCGGCTGCACGCCAGATTGCAGCGGGCAGCGACAATGTGCTGACCCCCAGCCGCCCCTGCCGCTGATACCGCTGACCGGCCCACGTGCTGAGCGCGCGGGCCCATCCAACAAGGAGTTTCCACCATGCGTACCATTCGTCTCGGCACGATGGCCATCGCCGCGGCCAGCGCCCTGCTCTTGGGCGGCTGCGTGGTCGCACCCGCAGACGGCGTGTACTACGGCGATGCCTACTCGACCTATTCCACCCCGACCTATGGCTACGGCTATGGGGGTTACGGTTACGGCTACAACAGCTACCCCTACTACGGCAGCAGCTCTTTGGTGATCCAAAGCTCGCCAACCTATGTGTATGGTGGTGGCCGGCCTTACTACCGGCCTGGCGGCGGCTACTACCGCCCCGGCGGTGGCTATGACCGCCCAGGGCATGGCGGCAGCAGCCGCCCACCCTCACGCCCGCAGCAGCTCGCGCCCGGCACCGGCTCCAACTTTGGCCGGCCCTACGGCTCTGGCCCCCGCCCTGCAGCGCCCGCTTCGCGCCCCAATGGCGGCCGGTTTGGCGGGCAGTTCCAGCGCTAACCGCGGCGCCTAGACCCTGTGCAACGACGGGCCTCTCCGATGCGCCATACGCCACAACCCCGGCTGCCCCGCTTCCGCCTCGGCACTTGGCTGGGCCTGTGGTGCGCCTGTGCACTGGCCGCGCCGATCGCCCACGCGCAGGTTACCCGCTGCGTGGACCCGGGCACGGGCAAGGTGACCTATACCGATGGCGCCTGCGCCAGCGGCGCGCGTGCGACCGAGATCGAGCGGCGCAAAACCGATGAGGAACTGGCCCAGGACCGTGCCCGCGAGCAGGAGGCGCTGCAGGCCAAGGCCGAGCGGCGCGAGCAGGAGCTCGTCCAGCGCAGGCTGCAGGCCGACGAACGCGCCGAGGATTTGGCGCAACGGGCTGCCAACCGCCCCTCGCGCAGCAACCCCGCACAGTCCGCCGCCTGCCATCAATCGCGGGAGCGCTACAGCGCTGCCTCCGACGCAGCGGCTGACAAGGCCATGGGTAGCAGTGCGCAGCTCGAAGCGGCCAAGCGCCAGATGGAACTCGACTGCCTGGGCCCCGAGGCCTACAGCCGGCTCGAAGCGAGCCGCCCCGCGCCCAGCGCCGTGCTGCCCGCCGATCCCTACTGGGACCGCTACCCCTATGGCCGCCCGCCGCCACGCCCTCCAGTGGTAACCCCTCCAGCCCCGGCACCCAGCATCACCCGCTGCGATGTGTTCAAGTGCGTGGATGCCCAGGGCTACTCACACCCCCGGGGCCAGATTGGCGAGACCGTGCGGCCCCCCAGCCCCAGCGCCAACCCGCGCAGCTGCCGCAGCCAGGGCGGCACCGCGCCCTGCTAGCTGCCCTCTGGTAGCGGCTGCAAAAGCGCCCGCTTTCTGCCTGCGTTCAAGCGTCTGGGCCTTGAGCTTCGCCAGGCCCCACCAGATACACCGCCGCCTGCAAGCCATGGTGCACCGTCTGGTAGCGCAACACCACACCCAACTCATGCCGCATGCGGCTATTGCTCAGGCGACGCGACTCGCGCATAAAGCTCAGCAAGGTGGGGCTCAGTTGCTGCTCGGCCTCGGCCAGGCTGATGCGCGCGGGGTGCGGCAGGCGCCACAGATCAGCAGCCAGGTCAAAATAATCGCCCATCGGCATCGCGGAGTCATCGGCCACATTGGTGATGCGCTGGGGCCGGCCTCGCCACAGCGCCCGCTCGACGGCACGCGCCAGATCATCGGCGTGGATATGGCTGGTGTAGACATCGTCCTCACGCCGCAGCAGCGGCGTGCCGCGCTGCAGCCGCCCCAGCGGGGTTCCGCCCTCGCGGTCGCCGGCATAGATACCGGGGATGCGCAGCACATGCACCGCCGCGCCACTGGCCCCAAAGCGCAACGCCCATGCACGCAGCTGGCGCTCGGCATCGACCCGGCGCAGCGCCCGGGCGGTGCTGGCACGCAGCGGATGGGTCTCGGTGACCCAGGCCCCGTCCCAGTTGCCATAGACACCGCTGGTGGAGCCATAGACCAGGCGCGGCGCCTGGCCTGCACGGCCCACCAGCGCGCGCAGCAGGTGGCAGGTGCGCAGATCACGCGAGGCCGCCGCTGGCGCAGCTCCCGCAGCGGGCTGCGCAGGGGGGGCCAGGTGCACCACCCGCTGGGCCAGGCCCGCCAGCCGGCGCAGGCTGCGCGGGTCATCGAGGTTGCCCAGCAAAGGGGTAGCGCCCAGGGCGCGCAGACTCTCAAAGCGCTGCGGCGATGAGCTGAGCGCCCGCACCAGCGGGCCGCGCGCCGCCCGTGCATCCTGGCCCGGGCGCTGCCACAGCCGCAGCAGCCGCTGGCCGACATCGCCACAACCCACGATCAACACCCGCTGGCGCCGAAAACGCGCCGGCAAGGCCTGGCCTGCTGCGATGGCGCAGCGCTGTCGGGGCCCGCTTCGCGGGCTTTGGTTTAAAGGCACAATAAGCTTTCGTGGTTCAAATGGGCGGGGGCGCACACTGCAGTCTAGCGTCTCAAGCTGCTTGCAAACGGCTGCCCACCCCCCACTTATGCAAGCCCAGGCGCCGATGAGCGCCATTGTTTTGTGTCGATAAGGAATTTTGGTGCAATGAGTTCTTCGTCCAGCGCGTTTCACATCTCGGTCCTGCCCAGCGGACGCGCCTTTGCCACCCAGGCCTCGGAGGCCATCCTCACCGCTGCAATCCGCAGCGGCGTGGGCCTGCCCTATGGCTGCAAGGATGGCGCCTGCAGCTCCTGCAAATGCAAGAAGCTCAGTGGCACGGTCGTGCATGGTCCGCACAGCGAACGCGCGCTGAGCCCCCAGGAAGAGGCCGACGGCATGATCCTGCCGTGCTGCGCCGTGCCCACCAGTGATGTGGTGATCGAGTCGCGCCATGTCACCGATGAAAGCGCCTTTCCTATCAAGAAAATGCCGGTGCGCGTACAGACCATCGAGCGCCTCTCGCCCGATGTGGTCAAGCTGCGCCTGCAGCTGCCGGCCGCCGACAGCTTTCGCTACCACGCGGGCCAGTACATCGAGTTTTTGCTCGCCGGCGGTGTGCGCCGGGCGTATTCGATAGCCGTCGCGCCGCACCACCAGGAGACCGCGCCCGGCTTGGAGTTGCATATCCGCCACACGCCAGGCGGTCTTTTTACCGACCATGTGTTTGGCGCGATGAAGGAGCGCGAGATCCTGCGCATTGAAGGCCCGTTTGGCAGCTTCTATCTGCACGAGGGCGACAAGCCCATGGTCTTTCTGGCCTCGGGCACCGGCTTTGCGCCGATCAAGGCACTCGTCGAACATCTGCAGCACCACGACATCCAGCGCCCGGTGGTGGTGTACTGGGGCGGCCGGCGCCCGCAAGACCTGTACATGCACGACTGGATGCTGGAGCGCAGCGCTGAGATGCCCCAGCTGCGCTATGTGCCGGTGGTCTCCAACGCCCTGGCTGAAGACGGCTGGCAAGGCCGCAGCGGCTTTGTGCACCAGGCGGTGCTCGATGATTTTGCCGATCTGTCGGGCCACGAGGTCTATGCCTGCGGCGCGCCGATCGTGGTGGATTCGGCCCGTGCCAGCTTTACCAGCCAGCGCGGCCTGCCCGAAGACGCTTTCTTTGCCGATGCCTTTGTGACCGAAGCGGACAAGCAAAACCAGATCGTCTGAACAGCTGCGCCGCACAATGCCTGACATGGCGCAATCGCGCCCCTGTCCGACTGCCGCGTCACAGCAGCTACACGGCACAGCCGCTACACTAGAAAGTTTGGAGCCGCGAACACATCCCTTGGTGGGTGGTTGCCCCGTCTTGGCCTACCTTTGTACGGCCCAGGGCTGGGTGCCCAGCCTCCAACGCAAACCTTTGGTTGACTGGGCTGTGCTGGCGGCACTCAGGGGGTAGTACCTGCACACCGCAGGCGCTGCGTCGTTATTCACTCTCCTCAAGAAGACACACAAGCATGCAACGCAGAAATATCCTGTTATCCACCGTTTTGGCTGCCACCGCCTTTGCAGCACCGGCCGCATTTGCGGCCGATCCGGTGATCCGCCTGGTCGTGCCCTACGCGCCCGGTGGCCCACTGGATGTCACCTCGCGCATTCTGGCCGAACGTGTCCGCGACCAGCTGGGCACCGTGGTGATCGACAACAAGGCAGGCGCTGGCGGCAACATCGGTGCCGACATCGTCGCCAAGGCCGCGCCAGACGGCCTGACCATCGGCCTGTCGGCCACCGCCACGCACGCGGTCAATCCCTGGCTCTACACCAAGATGCCTTTCAACGCCGCCACGGACTTCAGCGCCATCACCCAGATGGTGCGTGTGCCCAATGTGCTGGTGATGAACACCGAGCGCGCCAAGTCGCTGCACATCAGCAATGTGCAGGACCTGATCGCCTACGCCAAGAAAAACCCGGGCAAGCTCAATTTCGGCAGCGGCGGCAACGGCAGCTCCGGCCACCTGGCCGGCGAGATGATGAAGCGCCAGGCCGGCATTTTTGCCGTGCACGTGCCCTACCGTGGTGCCAATCCGGCCCAGCTCGCGCTGCTGTCGGGCGAGGTGGATTTCAACATCGACAACCTGGCGGCCGCCTCGGCCAACATCCACAGCGGCAAGCTCACGGCTCTGGCTGTCACCAGCCTGCATGCCAGCCCCATGCTGCCAGGCGTGCCACCGCTGGCCGACACGCTCAAGGGTTTCGAGATCGACACCTGGTGGGGCCTGGTGGCACCGGCCAACACCCCGCCTGATGTGATCAACCGCCTCAACAAGGCCTTCACCGATGCGCTGAAGGACCCGAGCACCAAGACCCGCTTTGCCAGCCTGATGGCCGAGCCCGTGCCCACCACGCCGGCCGAGTTTGACAAGTTCATGGCCTCCGAGCGCAACAAGTACGAATCGGTGGTCAAACTCTCTGGCGCCAAGGTCGACTAAGCGCCGCGCTGCGCATCCCTAGCGCCCAGCAAAAAGCCCCGCCAGCGAAGCTGCTGCGGGGCTTTGTTCTTGTGGGGTGGAGTCTCTTTCTCGCTCGCTCAGCGCCACCAGTCCGGCCCCTGGCTGCGCTGCACGCCCTGCGCCAAAAGCGGCTGCAACTGCGCATCGCTGACCCAGGCCGGCTGCAGCTCTTGCAGCGGCGCCAGCACAAAGGCCCGTTGCCACATGCGCGGATGGGGCAGCTCCAGATCGGGCATCGCGATCGAGGTGTCGATGTCCGCATACAGCAGCACATCCAGGTCCAGGGTACGCGGGGCATTGCGGTAGGGGCGCTCGCGGCCGGCGGCCAGCTCCAGCTGCTGGAGCAGCAGCAAAAGCTGGTGCGCTGACAGCGCTGTGCGCAGCTCTGCGACCGCGTTCAGGTAATCGGGCCCTGAGGAATCCACTGGCCGGCTGGCATAGAGCGACGAGACCGCCTGCACCGCCACGCCCGTGCTGCGGGCCAACTGCTGCAAGGCCTGCGCCATCGCAGCACCCCGGTCGCCCAAATTGGCACCCAGGCCTATCCAGGCGCGCAAGGTCTGCCCGGCGGGCGGTGCGGCATCACCATTGGCCAGGCGCTCGGCCTGGCCCGGCACGTCAGTCACCATGGCCGGCGGCATCGGCGCCGTTGCCGCCAGCTGCAGCAGCGCCGGCGTCCGCGCCACCGGGTTTGCGGCGGCGGCGGCGGCGCTTTTTGGCTGGCGCATCGGCGCTGCCTGCGCTGTCGCTGTCCATGGCCTGCTGGGCCACCTGGTCCAGGCTGGAATCCTCTTGCGCCTCAGAGGCCGCAGTCGGCTTTCTCGGTGCACGCTTGGGTTTGGCCGCGCCCGTCTTGGGCTTGGCGCGCTGCTCTTCGCGCACCTGGGCGATCAGGTCTTCGCGGCGGGCCTCATCGGCCTGCTGGAACTCCTGCCACCAGTTGGCCAGCGCTTCGTCGACCTCGCTGACATCGGCGCGCAAACGCAGAAAATCGAAGCCGGCACGGAAACGCGCCTGCGCAATCATGCCAAACGGCGTGCTGCCGGTGCGCTTTTCAAAGCGCGGCTGCATCACCCAGATCTCACGCATGTCGGCGGCGAGCTTGCCCCGGCCGGAGACATCGCCAATGCGGTGGTGGAAGACATCGTCGATCGCATCCTGCAGCGCAGGGTGCGGGTGCTCGCCCTTGAGCATGCGCTTGTCCCAGCCGGCCTTGACGTCCTGCCACAGCACGCAGGCGAGCAGGAAGCTCGGCGCCACGCTCTTGCCTTCGGCCACGCGGCGGTCGGTGTCCATCAGCGCGGCCTGCACGAAAGGCAGGTCGGCGCGGTCCACCACGACATCCAAGAGCGGGTAGATGCCCTTGGCCAGGCCCAGCAGGCGCAGCTGCTCGATCGAGGCCAGCGAATGGCCCGTCTGCAACAGCTTGAGCATCTCGTCAAACATGCGGCTTTGCGGCACTTCCTGCAGCAGCTGCGCGCATTCGACCAGCGGCTTGGCGGTCTTGGGGTCGAGCGTGAAGCCCTTCTTGCTGAGCTTGGCGGCAAAGCGCACGGCGCGGATGATGCGCACCGGGTCTTCGCGGTAGCGGGTGGCCGGGTCGCCAATCATGCGCAGCACATGCTTTTGCGAGTCGCGGATGCCCTTGTGGTAGTCCACCACGATCTGGGTCTGCGGGTCGTAGTACATGGCGTTGACGGTGAAGTCGCGCCGCGCCGCATCCTCGTTCTGGGGGCCCCAGACGTTATCGCGCAGCACGCGGCCGCTTTCGTCGACCGCCAGCTTCATGCCGGCCAGCGCCGCCTTGCTGGTTTTCTCATTGCCCTGCACCTGCTCGGCCTTGGAGCTGTCCAGAAAGGCGCGGAAGGTGGTCACTTCGATGACCTCGTTCTCGCGGCCACGGCCATAGACCACGTGCACGATGCGAAAACGCCGGCCGATGATGAAGGCGCGGCGAAACAGGCTCTTGACCTGCTCGGGCGTGGCATTGGTCGCCACGTCAAAATCCTTGGGGCGCAGGCCCAGCACCAGATCGCGCACCGCGCCGCCGACGATATAGGCCTCAAAGCCCGCTTCCTTCAAGGTGCTGCACACGTCCAGCGCCCGGCGGTCCACCAGCTTGGGATCGATGTTGTGCACATCAACGCCCACTTCCTCGCGCTTGCCAAAGGGGTTCTTGGTCTTGCTGGCGGCCGTTGCCTTGCCCAGCAATTTATCGATGATGGTCTTGATCATGCGTGAGGCTCCAGCAGGTCCAGGATGCGCCAGCCGCGTTCGGCGGCGAGTTGGCGCAGGCGCGCGTCGGGGTTGGTCGCCACGGCAGTATCCACCTTTTCCAACAGCGGCACGTCGTTCATCGAGTCGCTGTAGAAGATGCTGTCTACGCTGTCCCAGCTCAGGCCGCGCTCGGCCATCCAGGCTTCCATGCGGGTGACCTTGCCGGCGCGCATCGTCGGCACACCGTCGATCTCGCCGGTGATCCAGCCAGAAGCGTCGCGCGCCAGGTTGACGGCCAGCAGGTGGTCGACGCCCAAGGCCTTGGCAATCGGGCGGGTCACGAATTCATTGGTGGCGGTGACGATCACGAGGGTGTCGCCCGCATCGCGGTGCTGCTGCAGCAGCGCCAGCGCTGCCGGCTGGATATGCGGCGTGATCACTTCCTGCATGAAGGCGCGGTGCGCTTCATCGGCGGCCTCAGGGCCGAGCTTGCGAATGGCCTCGGTGGCAAAACGCACATAGGCATGGATATCGAGCGTGCCTTTTTGGTAATCGGCAAAAAAGGCCGCATTGCGGCTGCCAAACTCCTGCTTGTCGCACCAGCCCTTGCGCAAGGTGAACTCCCCCCATTCGTAATCCGAATCGAGCGGCAGCAAAGTGTGGTCCAGGTCAAAAAGCGCAAGCCTTGTGCTTGTGCCAGCAGAGTTATTCATTCAAAAAATCTCGGTTGTAGCTGCAAGACCATTTACTCCGTCTCCAGCATGTCCTTGAGCAAGGGGATCGTCAGGCCCCGTTTGTTGCGCAAGGCAAAATTGTCCAGGTGGTCCAACAGTTGCATCAGGCTGCCCAAATCGCGTGAGAAGCGTTTGAGCATGTAATCCATCACATCGTCGGTCAATACCAGGCCACGTCGTTTGGCTTCATCCTTGAGCACATCCCTGCGCTGCGCTTCGCTCAGCAGGTGCAGCTGGTAGATCTCGCCCCAGCCCAGCCGGGTGCGCAAGT
This sequence comes from Comamonas squillarum, assembly GCF_025309455.1. Taxonomy (NCBI): domain Bacteria; kingdom Pseudomonadati; phylum Pseudomonadota; class Betaproteobacteria; order Burkholderiales; family Comamonadaceae; genus Comamonas; species Comamonas squillarum. Next base: position 5,037,034 of record NZ_CP104377.1, on the reverse strand, counting down.
CGTCACGCAGTTTCAGGTCGGACGGCGGGACATCGCCAGCGGCCAGCACCCAACGCCGCGCACCGGTGGCCGGGCTGGTAGCGTTGACGAACCAGTTGAAGGCCGCCGCCTGCTGCACCGGGTTGTAGAACTGCACCTCGTCGAGGATCACGGCCGACCAGCGCTCGTTGAAGGCGCTGGGAAAGCGGGTGCTCGCATCGAGCCAGCCCACCGGCGCGCCCTGCTCACGCAAGGCTTCGGCCACCGCGCGCAACACATAGGTCTTGCCGCAGCCCATCTCGCCCCACAGGTAAGTGGGCACCGTTGAGCGCGGCGCGTCCCAGGCTTCATTGACCTGGGCATGCAAATGCGCAAGCGCTGCCTGGTTGGAGCCCGCAAAAAACCGGTTCAGGCTTGGCGCTGGCGCCAAACCCAGATCCAATGCCATTTGCTTCATGCGCCAACTCCTATCCGCGCCCAAGCCCGCCGTGCAACATGCACTGCGTTGTGGGTCATCAGATAAAAGGAAATCTCACGCATGGCTGCGTTCAATGAAAGAAAGCGTTCAGTGTGGTTGGCGCGATGCGCGCCAACTTGGGGCGCCCCTGCTCGGTTATGCAGTGGCCAGGGCCCTACATGCAAACCCGTTGATTTTAGTCGGTAGTCACGGCTGTGTGACACAAAAGGCCCCTCTGCCCCATTTATGCATGAAATCGGCCACAAAGCAGGCCGCCCCTGCGCGCTTTGGCGGTAACAGTGCACACCGGACGGGCATTCTGCCCCCTCGGGTATGGCTTGCGACATAAAATCGGCGTTTCTGGCCCCCGTTGGGTCAGCTTGTCAGCTTTATTGCCTTTGTAGTCCCTCATGAGCTCTTCCAATTCCTCCACCCCCCTTTCGTACAAAGACGCTGGCGTTGATATTGACGCTGGCGACGCGCTGGTCGAGCGCATCAAGCCCCTGGCCAAGAAAACCATGCGCGAAGGCGTGATGGCGGGTATCGGTGGTTTTGGCGCGCTGTTTGAAGTGCCCAAGCGCTACAAGGAGCCGGTGCTGGTGTCCGGCACCGACGGCGTGGGCACCAAGCTGCGCCTGGCCTTTGAATGGAATATGCATGACACCGTGGGCATCGACCTGGTGGCCATGAGCGTCAACGACGTGCTGGTGCAAGGCGCCGAGCCCCTGTTCTTCCTCGACTACTTTGCCTGCGGCAAGCTCGATGTGGACACGGCAGCGGCCGTGGTGGGCGGTATCGCCAAGGGCTGCGAGCTGTCGGGCTGCGCGCTGATCGGTGGTGAAACCGCCGAGATGCCCGGCATGTACCCGGACGGCGAATACGACCTGGCCGGTTTTGCCGTCGGCGCGGTCGAGAAAAGCAAGATCCTGACCGGCCAGAATGTGCAAGCCGGCGACGTGGTGCTGGGCCTGGCCTCGCATGGCGTGCATTCGAACGGCTTCTCGCTGGTGCGCAAGTGCATCGAGCGCGCACAAAGCCAAGGCGGCCTGCCCGAGACGCTCGACGGCAAGCCCTTCAAGAACGCCATCATGGAGCCCACGCGCCTCTACGTGCTCAATGTGCTCAAGGTGCTGGCCGCGCAGCCCATCAAGGCGCTGGCGCACATCACCGGCGGCGGCCTGCTGGAGAACATTCCCCGCGTGCTGCCCGAAGGCCTGGGCGCGCAGCTGGTCAAGGGCAGCTGGCCCCAGACCGAGCTGTTTGCCTGGCTGCAAAAGACCGCCGGCATCGATGACATCGAGATGAACCGTACCTTCAACAACGGCATCGGCATGGTGGTGGTCGTTCCCGCAGAAAGCGAGCAGGCCGTCAAGGACGCCTTCTCCGCCCTTGGTGAACAAGTGTGGACGATTGGCAGCATCGGCCCCCGTGGCGCTGAGGCTGCGGTCACGGTGCGCTAAGCTTCCCCGGCAGGGCAGGCGCACCAAGCCGTCTGCCCTGCGCGCAGCAAGGGCCAGATTCTGGCCTTCCGACTCGCTCAGATGGATGGCCTACCATGCAACCGGATTCCGCAAAGTCCCCGTCCAACAGCCCCGCACCCGGCCAGCCGGCCAGCGGCGCTGGGGACCAGCCGCATGTTTGGCGGCCGCCTCCTGCGCATTGGGGCGTCAGGGTGGCCTCCTATGTGCTGATGGCTGCGGCCTTGCTGCTGATCATGCTCAATGGCCTGCTCGTGGGCCTCTTGGCCGCCTGCGCCGGCTACACCTTCACCTTGTTTCTGGTGCACAAGATCCGAGAGTTGAGCCGCCTGCCCACCTCGCTGAACACGCCCCCTCCCCTGTGGATGGAATACCTGGCGGTCACCATCGTGCTGGTGGTGCCGGTGGTGCTGGTCACGCTGGGCCTGATCCACTCCCAAGGCTATCTGCTCAACGCACCGCAGCAGTACCGCGAGATGCTGGTCTCGATGGCCAAGACCTTGCTGGACCTGCGCAGCAAGCTGCCGCCCGAGCTGGCCAATGTGCTGCCCGATGGGGTACAGGACCTGCAGCAGCGCGCTGCCGAATACCTGGGCACCAAGGCAGGTGCCATTGCCAATATGGGCCGGCTCTGGCTCACCGGCCTGCTCTATGTGTTTGTGGGCCTGTTGATTGGCGCGCTGGCCGCCGTGCGCCACAGCCGCCATTCCCACGCGCCACTGGCCTACCAGCTGCAGCTGCGCGTGCAGCGCTTTGGCGATGCATTCCGCCAGATTGTCGCAGCCCAGTTCTGGATCGCCCTCTTCAACACGGTGCTGACCGCCATCTTCCTGCTGGGCATTCTGCCGCTGATCAATATGCGCCTGCCCTATAGCGGCGCGCTCATCATGCTGACCTTTTTTGGTGGCCTGATCCCCATCGTCGGCAACTTGGTCTGCAATGCCGTCATCACCACCGTGGGCCTGTCAGTCTCGCCGCTGACCGCCGTCGCCTGCCTGGCTTTCCTGGTGCTGATCCACAAGGCCGAGTACCTGATCAATGCCAAGGTCGTCGGCGCCAAGACGCATATGGGCGTCTGGGAGTTGCTGTCGGTGATGTTTGTTGCCGAGGCCATTTTTGGCCCTGCCGGGCTCGTGGCGGCGCCACTCTTTTACGCCTATCTGAAAAAAGAGCTGTTTGCGGCGCGGCTGATCTAACACCCGCCTCTGTGGCGTTGCACCTTTGAACGGGGTGCGGATGCCTACCCACGCTCTCTTCGCCACAAGCACCGCGCCGGGCACCTTCAAGCCCCCCATGCGCAAGAGATGCTGCTGGACGACGGTATCTCCTCAACACGGCTTCGCCGCCTGCAGGCGCCCCCCATGTGACCAGCAGCTGGATCGGCCAACTTTCCCTACGGCCATGCCGTCGATAACCGATGGGCGCTCTGCCAGTATCGGCACAACACAGGCGTAAAAAAACCTCGGTGATAAAACCGAGGCTCTTTGTGTTGAATGATCCGAAATCTTAATTAGAGCCGTAACACAACCCTTGATACGTCGTTGCCTCGCCGGCCGCGCCCTGCCTTGTCGTACTACTGTACTGCCTGCGGCAGGACGCCTAGTCGGGGACGCCTAGTCTCAACCGCAAACCTTCGGTTTGCTGGGTCGTGTTGCCGGCTCTTAATAGACTTCCGGAACATACATGGAAGCGGGCACGGGCAGGCGGCTGTAGTCCGGATGGCGGATCCGGTCGGGCAGCACGACATTCTCATGGTCCACATCGGTGTAGGGCACCTGGGCCAGGAAGTGCGCGATGCAGTTGAGGCGCGCTTTTTTCTTGTCATCGGCATGCACCAGCCACCAGGGTGCCTCAGGAATGTGGGTGCGCTCCAGCATCACTTCCTTGGCCTTGGTGTATTCCTCCCAGCGGACGCGGCTTTGCAGGTCCATCGGCGAGAGCTTCCACTGCTTGAGCGGGTCATGGATACGCCCCAGGAAGCGCAGGTGCTGCTCTTCGTCACTGATCGAGAACCAGTATTTGACCAGCAAGATCCCCGAGCGCACGAGCATCTTCTCAAACTCAGGCACGGTGCGGAAGAACTCTTCGTACTGGTCATTGGTGCAAAAGCCCATGACCTTTTCGACACCAGCGCGGTTGTACCAGCTGCGGTCAAACAGCACGATCTCGCCAGCGGCGGGCAGGTGTGCCACATAGCGCTGGAAGTACCACTGCGTGCGCTCGCGGTCGTTGGGGGCCGGCAAGGCTGCCACGCGCACCACGCGGGGGTTGAGGCGCTGGGTGATGCGCTTGATCACACCGCCCTTGCCTGCGGCATCGCGCCCCTCGAACAGCACCACCACCTTCTGGCCGGTGTGCTGCACCCAATCCTGCAGCTTGACCAGCTCGCCCTGCAGCCTCAAGAGCTCGCGGAAGTACTGGTAGTCATGCTCCGTCATCCCTGCGGCGAACGGCGCGCCCAGCATTCCGTCTTCCATCTCGAGCTCCAGAGACTCGTCGTAATCATCCATCACATCACGCGCAATCTTGTGCATGACGTCTTCTGGTGAAATTCCCAATCGATCTTTCATAGTGGCGCATCCCTAGTGCCGCTATCTTGCCGAAATTGTGTGACGACAGAATGACAAAGAAATGTCAAAACTACGTCATACGTTACATTCGTTGCAAATCTAGCAAAGCCGCACGTATATAGGCCGCATCTTCTGGATTGCCGGTCTGGTTCAGGTAGGTTTGCAGATCTTCCCGGGCCCGGTCATGCACGCCCAGCTCTGCATAAGCCAGGCCCCGGTCGCGCAACTCCGTCCATTCGCTGGGCAGCAGCACCAGCAACCGGTTTTGCACCTCAATGAGCTTGGCCCAGTTCTTGTCGCTGCGGTAGACCTCCTTGAGGTTGGAGAGCATGCGCGCAATGATGTCGCGCGGGGTGGCGGCCTGCAAATACAGGCCCAGTGGCACATCGTCTTCATCGACGCGGTGAAACGCCTTTTGCATGGGCTCGAGCATCTCGGCGAGCATATTGCTGGAAAACGACTGGCCCGACAGCGGGTCCAGGACGATCTGCCCTTCTGCCACGCTCACCTTGAGCAGAAAATGGCCGGGAAAGCAGATGCCATGCGCGGGCAGCTGCAAAGCGGTGGCCAGCTCCAGCCAGATGACCGCCAGCGACACCGGAATGCCGCGCCGGCGGTGCAGCACGGCATTGAGGCAGCTGTTGTCGAGCGCATAGAAGTCATTGGGATTGCCTTGAAAACCCCAATCGGCATAAAAGCGGTGGTTGAGCGCCTTGAGCCGCGTCAGCGCACTGCGGCTGCTGGCATCGCGGCTCTCCATCAGCTGGCCCAGCAGCTTGTCGACCTCGTGCAGCACCTGCTGGGTGTCCAACTGCGGGTATTCGATGCAGGCCACGGCAGCGGCCGCTTCCAGCAGCGGAAAACCATCGTCACTGCTGACCAGCGATTCGAAATGCTCCAACGGTGTGGGGATAGAAAAGCGGAAGTCCATACACATCCCAACTACAGCGCCTTCGCATACATCGCTGGCACTCTCGGGCGCTGCCAGTGCCATGGTTTCCATGTATACCACCAGATGGGCTGGCCAGCAGGGTCTGCGTGATGGAAATCACGCAAAAGCCGCATATTCCCTAATAGAGGGAACTATTCTGTCAGCGGCGCAACATAGCGCGCAGCTTCAGGCCGGACAAGGCCAGCACGCCAAAGTACAGCAGCACGGCCCCCAGCATCCACAGCGCCAGCAGGCCCACGCGCTCGAGGCGTTGCGCGCCCAGCGCGACCCAATCGGTCATCTGCGCGCCCCAGGCCAGAAAGATGGCCAGCAGCGCGACGGCCAGCGACACCCGGGCCAGAAAGATCCACCAGCCCGGCCGGGGTTGGAAGCTGCCACGCCGGATCAAGCCCACCAGCAGCCACAGCGCATTGACCACCGCACCCAGGCCGATCGACAAGGCCAGCCCGGTATGGGCCATCGTAGGCACCAGCACCAGATTCAACAGTTGCGTCAGCACCAGCACACAGATGGCAATCTTCACCGGCGTGCGGATGTCCTGGCTGGCATAGAAGCCAGGCGCCAGCACCTTGATGGCCACCATGGCCAATAGGCCCACGCCATAGCCTTGCAGCGCCAGCGCAATCTGGCTCACGTCCGAGCCCTTGAGCGCGCCGTAGTGGAACAGCACAGCCACCAGGGGCTTGGCAAAGACCAGCAGGCCGGCGGCACAAGGGGCGGCCAGCAGCACCACAATGCGCAGGCCCCAGTCGAGCATGGCGCCGTAGCGCTCATCATCACCGGCCGCCTTGGCCGATGACAGCTGCGGCGTCAGCACCACCCCCAGCGCCACGCCCAGCAACGCGGTGGGGAACTCCATCAGGCGGTCAGCGTAGAACAGCCAGGTGACGCTGCCCGGCGCCAGGTAGGAGGCAATCTGGGTGTTGATCATCAAAGAGATCTGGGCCACGCCCACGCCCAGCAGGGCGGGTGCCATCAGCGACAGGATGCGGCGCACGCCGGCATCGGACCAGGCCTGCCTGATGACCGAGGGCCGGCACGAAATACGCGGCAGCATGCCGATGCGGCGCAGCGCAGGAAACTGCACGACCAGCTGCAGCACGCCGCCGGCCATCACGCCAACGGCCATGCCATAGATGGGCTCCAGACCATGGCTGCGCATCCAGGGCGTCAGCGCCAACGCCGCCACAATCATGCTGACATTGAGCAGCACCGGCGTGAAGGCCGGCACGATAAAGCGCTTCCAGGTATTGAGCACGCCCGCGGCCAGCGCCACCAGGGACATGAAGCCGATATACGGAAACATCCAGCGCGTCATCAGCACGGCAGCGTCATAGCTGTGCGGGTTCTGGCGCAGGCCACTGGCCAGCAGCCAGACCAACGCGGGCGCGGCCACCACCCCGATGACGCAGGTCAGCGCCAAGATCCAGAACAGCACCGTGGCCACGCTGTGCACCAAGTCACGTGTGCGCTCCTCGCCTTCCTTGGTCAGGGTGGTGGCCAACACCGGCACAAAGGCCTGGCTGAAGGCCCCTTCTGCAAACAGGCGCCTGAACAGGTTGGGAATGCGAAAGGCAACGTTGAACGCGTCGGTCAGTGCGCTGGCACCAAACATGGTGGCCATCAGCAGATCGCGGGCAAGCCCTGTGATACGCGAGAGCAGCGTAAACAGGGAGACGGTGGAGGCGGCTTTGAACAGTGACACCCGGGCAGTGTAGCCGCGCCGCTGGCGGGAAATTGGCGGCAATCTGGATTTCTGAGTAAACAGCGGCTATAATGCCCGATTCACTGAAAACATCCGCAGACTCAAAGGACACTCATCATGGCATCTAAGCCAGTCAAAAAGAACCCCCGTTTGGCATCCGGCCGCAAGCGCGCCCGCCAAACCATCAAGCTGAACGCCGCCAACACCTCGCTGCGTTCCAAGTACCGTACCGCTATCAAGAACGTGGAAAAGGCTGTTGCCGCTGGCGACAAGACCAAGGCCACCGAACTGTTTGCCAAGGCGCAATCCGTGCTGGACACGATCGCCGACAAGGGCATCTTCCACAAGAACAAGGCTGCTCGCGATAAGAGCCGCATTGCTGCCAAGGTCAAGGCCCTGGCACTGGCCGCCTAAGCCCATTAGGCAATCGCACGGGCAGGATCCCCTGCCCGCCGTTTGTAACGGGTGCGCTCTCAGTGAACTAAAAAGCCGTCGCAAGACGGCTTTTTTCGTTGTACCTGCCGTTTCTTTGCAGCGCCGGGTAAGAAGGGCCACCCTGCGCCCAGCCCAGCAGACTAGGCGCCCATGCATAGCGCCCATGGGGCAGCCGATGCACCGCTGGCACGCGCACCAAGCCAAATACTGGCCCGCAAAAAAGGCCTGAAAACTCAGGCCTTGGTGGTGGTGTTGCCGGTGCTGCCGGCCGGACTGGCGGGGCCGCCAGTGTGGCCTGGCGCCTCCGGAATCAGGCAGGCATCGGTGGTCTGCAGGCCATTGTCGCGCGCAAAGTTCATCACAAAGTCCCAGGCCATCGGCTCGTGCACCTGCAACTCCCGCTTGACGATCACGCATTTGGCGCCATTCATCGTCGTGGGAACACACCAGGGCGAATAGCCCAGATGACCACCACGGCGCATGCCGCCGGGACGAAACTGGCTCATCACCCCCGCCAGACGCTCCGCCCAGTCACTGGGGCGAAAGGTCTTGCCATTCTGGGTCAGGCCCAGAATGAAAACTTCTTGAGATGTGGGAGAAACCATGGGATGGAAGCCTCTGATAGACGCCTGAGCACAGGATCACTGCCTCAGGCCAAACCCGTATTTTAACTCTTATATAAGAGATACGCACGCGCAAGGCATAAGTTCAAAACATCATCAAATGCAAGAAGTGCATAACTTTGCGCAGCATGCCAGGGCCGCCGCAGCGGATATGCCCAAGCCATAGAACCTGTTCAAAGTCTCCTCGCGCCGCGACAGTGTCTTTGCGGGATGGGATGCGAGGGGGGCGCCCAGCCGCGCAATACCGCAGCAATAGCCCAGCTATTGCGAGGATTTGCAACAACGCAGACCGCCCCTGCCCGGGCGGCCGCAAAGCCACTGTCCCTACGGGTTGGAGTGAAATCGGGCGATTTCTGCGCGCTGGCCCTTGCTTGCACCCCGGTGCAAGCTGCGGACCAGCCCTTCGAACTCATCCCGGTTGCACTCCAACGCGGCTGCGTAGAGACTTTGACCAGGTTCTTAGCGCTGCGTAGTCTAGCCTGCCGAGATTGGGCCTCGCCCGCGCTCTGGCTCCACTGCGATTCTGTGATGCGCATTCTTCACTAGTCTGTCGCTACGCAGCCCCTAGAATGGGACTTCCGCTGGTGCCATGCCATAGGGGCGTGGGGCCATGGCGGATTTTTTGATTCTGTTTCTTTTTTCCGGAGATTTCCATGCAAGACACCGTCAAGCCTTCTGAGCCCCATGTGATGACTACCTATGGCCGCGTGCCGGTCGCACTGGAGCGAGGCCAGGGCGTGCGTGTGTGGGATGTCAACGGCAAGGAATACCTCGATGCGCTGGGCGGCATCGCCGTCAACACGCTGGGCCACAACCACGGCAAGCTGGTCGCCGCGCTGCACGACCAGATGACCAAGTTGATCCACACCAGCAACTACTACTATGTGCCCGGCCAGGAAAAGCTCGCAGCCCTGCTGGTCGAACGCTCGAAGATGACCAATGTCTTTTTCTGCTCCACCGGTCTGGAAGCGAACGAGGCATCGATCAAGATCGCGCGCAAGTACGGCGTGGACAAGGGCATCGAAAAGCCGGTGATCGTCGTGTTCGACCATGCCTTCCATGGCCGCTCGATTGCCACGATGAGCGCTACTGCCAACCCCAAGGTTCGCAACGGCTTTGGCCCGCTGCTCGACGGTTTTCTGCGCGTGCCGGCCAATGACTTCGTCGCGCTGCAGGAAGCGACCGAAGGCAACTCCAATATTGTCGGCGTGATGATGGAGCCCATCCAGGGCGAAGGCGGCCTGCACCCAATGCGCGCCGACTTCATGAAGCAAGTGCGTGCGCTGTGCGACGCCAAGGACTGGCTGTTCATTGTCGATGAAATCCAGGCCGGCATGGGCCGCACCGGCAAGTGGTTTGCCCACCAGTGGGCCGGCATCGTGCCCGATGTGATGTCGCTGGCCAAGGGCCTGGGCTCGGGCGTGCCAGTCGGCGCGGTCGTCGCCGGCCCCAAGGCGGCCAAGGTGCTGCAGCCAGGCAACCACGGCACCACCTTTGGCGGCAACCCGCTGGCCATGCGCGCCGGTGTGGAAACCATTGCCATCATGGAAGAAGAAGGCCTGCTGGCCAATGCCACCAAGGTGGGCGACTACCTCCAGGCCGCGCTGAACGAGGCGCTGGCGGGCACGCCCGGCTTTGTCGAAGTGCGCGGCCAGGGCCTGATGATCGGCGTGGAGCTGAACAAGCCTTGCGGCGAGCTGATCACGCGCGGCGTGCAAGAAGCCGGCCTGCTGTTCAGCGTGACCGCCGACACCGTGATCCGCATCGTGCCACCGCTGATCCTGACCGAAGCCGAGGCCGATGAGATCGTCGCCAAGCTCGTACCGCTGGTCAAATCCTTCCTGGCAGGCCAATAAGGCCAGAAGAGAACGCAATGAAACACTATCTGCAATTCCAGGATTTCACGGCTGACGAATACGAATACCTGCTCAAGCGCGCGGCGCTGATCAAGCAGAAGTTCAAGGGCTATGTGACCCACCACACCCTGGCCGACCGCACCTTGGCGATGATCTTCGAGAAGGCCAGCACGCGCACGCGCGTGAGCTTTGAGGCCGGCATGTACCAGCTGGGCGGCTCGGTGGTGCACCTGACCACCGGCGACAGCCAGCTGGGCCGCGCCGAGCCCATCGAGGACAGCGCGCGCGTGATCAGCCGCATGACCGATCTGGTGATGATCCGCACCTTCGGCCAGGACAAGATCGAGCGCTTTGCAGCGCACTCGCGCGTGCCGGTCATCAATGGCCTGACCAACGAGTTCCATCCCTGCCAGATCCTCGCTGACATCTTCACCTTTATCGAGCACCGCGGCTCGATCCAGGGCAAGACGGTCGCCTGGGTGGGTGATGGCAACAACATGGCCAACACCTGGCTGCAGGCAGCCAACCTGCTGGGCTTCAAGGTCCATGTCAGCACGCCCAGCGGCTACGGCATCGACGAGCAACTGGCCTTCAGCGGCCGCGCCTACGACAAGGGCTGCTACCAGCTGTTCAGCGACCCGCAAGAGGCCTGCAAGGGCGCGGACCTGGTCACCACCGATGTGTGGACCAGCATGGGCTATGAAGAGGAAAACGAAAAGCGCAAGAAGGCCTTTGCCGACTGGTGCGTGGACCTCGACATGATGGCCGTGGCCAAGAAGGACGCCCTCTTCATGCACTGCCTGCCCGCCCACCGGGGCGAAGAGGTGCAGGCCGAGGTCATCGACGGCCCGCAGTCGGTCGTCTGGGACGAGGCCGAAAACCGCATGCATGTGCAAAAGGCGTTGATGGAGTACCTCCTCATCGGCAAGCAGGGTTAAACCGCCACGCCACCGCTAGCCCTGCTTGGACTGGCTGAGCCACCTCGGCCCCTCTAGATGTAGCAATGCCCCGAACCTTGTGGTTTCGGGGCATTGTTATTTCAGCGCTGATCCGGCAGATCAGGCAGCCGGAGCCGTGGTGCGGATCAGGTGGTCAAACGCGCTCAGTGCGGCAGTCGCACCGGCACCTGCGGCGATGACGATCTGCTTGTACGGCACATTGGTGCAGTCACCAGCGGCAAACACGCCGGGCAGGTTGGTGTGGCCCTTGGCGTCGATCTCGATCTCGCCAAACGGGGTCAGCTGCACGGTATCCTTGAGCCAGCCGGTGTTGGGCAGCAGGCCGATCTGCACAAAGATGCCTTCGAGCGCGACGGTCTTGATCTCGTCGTTCGTGCGGTCCTTGTAGGTCAGGCCCGTCACCTTCTTGCCGTCACCGTTCACTTCGGTGGTCTGCGCATTCAGGATGACCGTCACATTGGGCAGGCTGCGCAGCTTGCGCTGCAGCACGGCATCGGCCTTCAGCTCGGCGGCAAACTCCAGCAAGGTCACGTGCTGGACCACACCGGCCAGGTCAATGGCCGCCTCGACACCGGAGTTGCCGCCACCGATCACCGCCACGGGCTTGCCCTTGAAGAGCGGGCCATCGCAGTGCGGGCAGTAGGTCACGCCCTTGGTGCGGTAGGTATCCTCACCGGGCACATTCATGTTGCGCCAGCGCGCGCCGGTCGACAGGATCACCGTGCGGGCCTTGAGCTTGGCACCCGACTCGGTCTCGATCTCGATCATGCCACCTTCCTGCGCTGCGGGCGTCAGGGACTTGGCAGTCTGCAGATTCATGATGTCGACTTCGTAGTCGCGGATATGGCTCTCCATCGCGGCCGCAAACTTGGGGCCATCGGTCTTGCTCACGGAGATGAAGTTCTCGATATCCACGGTGTCGAGCACCTGGCCGCCCAGACGCTCGGCGGCAATGCCGGTACGGATGCCCTTGCGTGCCGCATAAATCGCAGCGGCCGCGCCAGCGGGGCCACCGCCGACGATCAGCACATCAAAGGCGTCCTTGGCCGAAATCTTTTGCGCTTCGCGGGCTGCCGCGCCGGTATCGACCTTGGCAACGATCTCGGCGAGCTCCATGCGGCCCTGGCCAAAACGCTGGCCGTTGACGAACACGGTGGGCACGCCCATGATTTCGCGCTCTTGCACTTCCTTTTGGAACAGGCCGCCATCGATCGCGGTGTGCGTGATCTTGGGGTTGAGCACGGACATCAGGTTCAGCGCCTGCACGACGTCCGGGCAGTTGTGGCAGGACAGCGAGTAGAAGGTCTCGAAGTGCAGCGGTGTGTCGATGTTCTTGACCTGCTCGAGCAGCTCAGCGGACTCCTTCGAGGGGTGGCCGCCCACTTGCAGCAGCGCCAGCACCAGCGAGGTGAATTCATGGCCCAGCGGCACACCGGCGAAACGCACGCCGACATCGGTGCCCGGGTTGGTGATCAGGAAAGACGGCTTGCGCACATCGGCCGCATTGTCTTCGACCACCGTGATCTTGTCGTTCAGTTCTTTGATATCGGCCAGCAGCTGGCGCACTTCTTTCGACTTGTCACCGTCATCCAGGGTCGCCACCAGCTCGACGGGCTTGGTCAAGCGCTCCAGGTAGGCTTTCAGTTGGGCTTTCATGGTGTTGTCGAGCATGGGACTTCCTTCAAACTTCTCGTGGCCCGCCTTGGGGCGTTGCAGCACTTTTCAAAAAACAAAGCCCGGGCGCCAGGCACCCGGGCGTCTACTACGTTGGAATTGCAGCAGTGATTAACAGCTTAGATCTTGCCAACCAGGTCCAGCGATGGAGCCAGGGTCTTTTCGCCTTCTTGCCACTTGGCAGGGCAGACTTCACCGGGGTGCGATGCCACGTACTGGGCAGCCTTGATCTTGCGCAGCAGGTCTTCTGCATTGCGGCCGATGCCTTCAGCGGTGATTTCCATCGCCTGGATCACGCCTTCTGGATCAACGATGAAGGTGGCACGGTCTGCCAGGCCTTGGCCTTCGCGCAGGCAGTCGAAGTTCTGGCTGATTTGCCAGGTTGGGTCACCCAGCATGGTGTACTTGATCTTGGCGATGGTGTCCGAGGTGTCGTGCCAGGCCTTGTGCACGAAATGGGTGTCGGTCGAGACGGAATAGACTTCCACGCCCAGCTTTTGCAGCTCAGCGTAGTGGTCGGCCACATCGCCCAGTTCGGTGGGGCAGACAAAGGTGAAGTCAGCAGGGTAGAAGAAGAACACAGCCCACTTGCCCAGGACGTCTTTTTCGGTCACTTCGATGAACTTGCCATCCTTGAATGCTTGCGTCGCGAAAGGCTTGATCTTGCTGTTGAGTACGGACATGGTGGTTTCCTTCTGTTGAGTAAAAAACGATTGACAGGAGTCAGTGTAGAAAGATCTTCATAATTGAGCAATTCAATTAATACAATCATTTAGATTTAAACAAGCTATTATTCAAGCACTGACCCAAGGCAGATAGCTATATGCGGGCTGGTGCCTATTTTGCAAGCCTGCGCAGTGCAGCACGCCTTGTTCGCTGCAACTTAGCACAGCGCCATGACAGCGCAGTTGCGCTGCAGCAAGCCGCATCATGCAAGCAAGGGACGGGCTGCGTCAAATGAGAACACGACTCAGCCTTACACGCAGCCAGAGCAAAAGCACGGGGGATAAGCACCGCGGGGTTTGGTTGCTTGACCTTTCGCAAGGACAATAGCCCCAACACCCGTTAATGACACAAGAGAAGGAGCCCACCATGAAAGGCGATCCCAAAGCCATCGGTTTTCTGCAAGCGCAGCTGAAAAACGAACTCACCGCGATCAACCAGTATTTTCTGCATTACCGCATGTACAAGCACTGGGGTCTGGACAAGCTGGCCAAGAAGGAATACGAGGAATCCATTGGCGAGATGAAGCATGCCGACTGGCTGATGGACCGCATCTTCATGCTCGACGGCCTGCCCAACCTGCAGGACCTGGGCAAGCTGCAGATCGGTGAAGACGTGCCGGAGGCACTGGCCTGTGACCTGCGCCTGGAGCAAGCCGCCCAAGCCACCATCAAGGATGGCATCGCCCACTGCGAAAGCGTGCGTGACTATGTCTCGCGCGACCTGCTGCAAAAGATCCTGGACGACACCGAAGAGCACATCGATTTTCTCGAAACCCAGCTGGACCTGATCGACAAGGTCGGCATCCAGAATTACCTGCAGTCCATCATGGGCGAGGTCGAATAAGCCCCGCCTCCAGCAACGCCACGCAAAAAGGACCTTCGGGTCCTTTTTGTTGTATCTGCCGCACAAACCTGCTTGCATTGATGGTTAAACAATAATCATTCAAAACTTCTATTACACTGCGCGTTCATCTTTCTTCGCACGCCAGCATCGTTTGTTTACCGATGCCAGCCAGCGCACCGGGTCACCCCACACTGCCATGCTGCGTGCACGACTATCCCTTCGCCTCGCGGTCTACAGGCCGCAGTTGGACGCCTTGGATGCCAGCACCTGCATCCACAGCGCAGCCTCCCTGCATGGCAGCGGTCAGGCCCGGTAAAGCTCAAGTGCTGACCCTTTCAGCGCGCCGTTTTCCGCGTTCAACACCCGATTACCATGTCTGACACCGCTATCCCAACAGCCGCGCCACGTGCGCTGCACACCGCTTTACACACGGCCATGTGGGCTGCCCTGGCCTGCTGGGGCGGCAACGCATTGGCACAAAGCACGCAACCGGTAACTGCTACGCCGGCAGAAACCACGCTCGCCCCCATCACCGTGCAAGGCGAGAGCCAATCCGAGACAGCCACCGGCCCGGTCAAAGGCTTTGTCGCCAAACGCGCCATCTCGGCCACCAAGACCGACACCCCGCTGATCGAGACCCCGCAAGCGATCAGCGTGGTGACGCGCGACCAGTTTGAAGCCCAGGGCGTGACGACCCTGCGCGAGACCACACGCTATGCAGCGGGCATCAACTCCAGCTATTTCGACAACCGCGTCGACAGCTTCAAGGCGCGCGGCGGCGATGTCAGCCAGTACCAGGATGGCCTGCTGCGCACCTATGGCACCTACAACAACATCAAGGTCGAACCCTATACCTTGGAGCGGGTCGAGTTTCTGCGCGGCCCCTCTTCGGTGCTGTATGGCCAGGGCAGCGTCGGCGGCGTGCTCAACCTGACCAGCAAACGCCCGCTGGACCAGCCCCAGCGCGAGCTGCAGGTTCAGCTGGGCAGCCACAGCCGCAAGCAGATTGCCAGCGATATCACCGGCCCCATCGACGACGACGGGCGCTGGCTCTACCGCCTAGTGGCGGTGGGCCGTGACAGCAACACCCAGGTCGACCATGTCAAGGACGACCGCCTGGTCATTGCGCCGTCGCTCACTTTCAAGCCCTTTGCCGGCACCTCGCTGACCTTGCAGGCCATGTACCACAAGGACAAGAGTGGCTCGATCACCCAGTTCTTCCCCTGGCAAGGCACGCGCCTGTCCAGCCCCTACGGCCAGATTCCGACCAACACCTTCATCAGCGAGCCCAACTTTGACAAGTACGATTCCGAGAACAAGTCCTTTGGCTACCTGTTCAGCCACCAGCTGAACGACAGCTGGACCCTGCGCCAGAACCTGCGCCGCACCACCAGCGAGGTGGACTACCGCACGCTCTACACCAGCTTTGCCGCCAACGCCGCAGCGGGCCGCCCTGCCCGGCCGGTGTTCGATCCCGATGGCCGCACCGTGCAGCGCGATGCCGTCTGGCAGGTCAATGGCGGCCGCATGCTGCTGGTCGATACCCAGCTCGAAGGCAAGCTGCAGACCGGTGATGTGCAGCACACGCTGCTGGCCGGTATGGACTGGCAGCGCAATACCACCAGCCAGGCGAGCTGGCGCGCGCTGGGCACACCGCTCGATGTCTACAACCCGGTCTACGGCTCGTTCACGCCGCCCACGGCATCGCAATTGGTGCAGGCGCCCAATGTGTCGCAGCGCCAGCTGGGCTTTTACCTGCAGGACCAGCTGCGCTGGGGCGACTGGAGCGCCACGGCGGGCCTGCGCCGCGACCATGCCAAGACCGAGACCGAAGGCCGGCCCGCAGCCGCTGCCGACGATTCGGCCTGGACCAAGCGCGTAGGCTTGACCTACCAGGCCGGCGGCGGCTGGGCGCCTTATGTCAGCTATACCGAGTCCTTCCAGCCACTGGGCGGCGTGGACTTTTACGGCACGCCCTACAAACCGCAGCGCGGCAAGCAGGTCGAAGCCGGTGTGAAGTGGATTCCCGAAGGCCGGGGCATCTCGGGCTATGCGGCTGTCTACAGCCTGCGCGAGCAAAACCGCAAGACCAATGACCCGGCCAACCCGCTCAACAGCCTGCAGCTGGGTGAAGTCAAGACCCAGGGCTTTGAAGCCGAGATGACCGCCAGCCTGGCCAAAAGCTGGGACTGGACCGTCGCCTATGCCTATACCGACGCCAAGATCAGCCGCAGCAATGCGGGCGACCAGGGCCAGCGCGTGGCTGCCGTCTCGCGCCACATGGCATCGAGCTGGCTGATGCACCGCTTTGCCAGCCAGGGGCGCGGCGGCTGGAGTGTGGGCGCGGGCATGCGCTACACCGGCTCGCAGTGGTCGGGCACCAGCGCCATCGACACGCCCTCCTCGCTGCTGACCGATGCGATGGTGGCTTATGACAGCGGTGACTGGCGCCTGGCCTTCCATGCCAACAACCTGACTGACAAGGTCGTGATCACACAGTGCCTCTCACGCGGCGACTGCTTCTACGGCGAGCGCCGCAACTTCCTGCTGACTGCGACCTACCGCTACTGATCACCACCGATCACCCTGGATCGCGGGCAGCAAAATGCCCGCGCGGTGGATGCAAAAAAGGCTGCGATGACAACCGCAGCCTTTTGCCTTTCTGGCCAGCCGGACCATCAGGCAGCCACTGGCTCCGTGGTGGCCAGAAAATCCTGGCCAATGCGGCCGCCCAGCGCATGCACGCGCTCCAGAAAGCGCACCAGGAAGGCATGCAGGCCGGTGGCCAGCAGCTCATCGATGCGGCCATACTGCAGCTCGGCCAGGAGCAGGCCGGCCTGGCGCTGGGTTTCGGCCGAGTGGTCGTTGGCAACGGCCTGCAGAATCTGCACCACCTCGTACATGCTGGCATGCAAGGAGCGCGGCATGTCGCGCCGCAGGATCAGCATCTCGGCCACACGCTCGGGCGTGATCACATTGCGGTAGACCTTGCGGTAGACCTCGAAGGCCGAGACGCTGCGCAAGATCGCGCTCCAGTGGTAGAAGTCCGAGGGCTGGCTGCCCTTGCCCGGCTGGTAGGAGCCGTGGTAGTCGTTCTTGACGGCATGGAAACGCACATCCAGGAGGCGGGCCGTGTTGTCGGCCCGCTCGATGAAGGTGCCCAGGCGCAAGAACAAAAAGGCATCGTCTTGCAGCATCGTGCCCGAGACCACACCGCGCGAGAGGTGCGAGCGGTGCTTGACCCACTCGAAGAACTTGGCCGGATCGGTCTCGAACTTCTTGGCCTTGAACAGCCGGTTCATATCGAGCCAGGTCAGGTTCTGCGTCTCCCAGGCCTCGGTGGTCAAGGCGCCACGCACGGCACGCGCGTTCTCGCGCGCGGCCAGCAGGCAGCTGTAGATCGATGAGGTATTGGTCTCGTCGCGCACCATGAAGTGCAGCACCCCATCGAGGGTGATCTCGTCATGGCGCTCATAGTAGGCAGGCAGCAGCTCGCTGATGGACAGCACGCTTTGCCAGGCCTTGGTCGCTGCGGTCGCGGACTGCGGCAGCATGGAGGTCTCGTAGCTCACATTGAGCATGCGGGCTGTGTTCTCTGCCCGCTCGGTGTAGCGGGACATCCAGTAGAGGTGATCGGCGGTTCGGCTCAACATAGTGACATTCTTTCGCTAGGCAGATGGATGGCTTTCAAACAAGAACCTCCGGGTTCACTGCTGCATGCCATCCCATTCGCTGTAATCGTCCTCCGGGCCGCGCAGCACCCAGGTGTCCTTGGTGCCCCCGCCTTGCGAGGAGTTGACCACCAGCGATCCATCCTTGAGCGCCACGCGCGTGAGGCCCCCGGGCACCATCTGCACCTCCTTGCCGCTCAGCACAAAGGGGCGCAGATCGATGTGGCGCGGCGCAATGCCGCTTTCCACATAGGTGGGGCTGCTCGAGAGGCTCAAAGTGGGCTGGGCGATATAGCCATTGGGCTTGGCCTTGAGCACCGCGCGGAAGGCCTCGATCTCGGCGCGCGTGGAGGCCGGGCCGATCAGCATGCCGTAGCCGCCAGCGCCATGCACCTCCTTGACCACCAGCTCATCGAGGTGGTCCAGCACATAGGCCAAGTCATCGGGCTTGCGGCACATCCAGGTCGGCACGTTCTTCAGGATGGCCTCTTCGCCCAGGTAGAAGCGGATCATCGCCGGCACATAGGGGTAGACCGATTTGTCATCGGCCACGCCCGTGCCCACTGCATTGCAGATGGCCACATTGCCCTTGCGGTAGGCGCGCATCAAGCCGGCGCAACCCAGGGTGGAGCTGGAGCGGAAAACGGTGGGGTCGAGAAAGTCGTCATCGACACGGCGGTAGATCACATCCACCCGCTGCAGACCCTGCGTGGTGCGCATGTAGACCACATCATCGCGCACCAGCAGGTCCTGGCCTTCGACCAGCTCCACGCCCATCTGCTGGGCGAGGAAGGCATGCTCAAAGTAGGCGCTGTTGTACATGCCCGGCGTCAGCACCACCACCGTGGGGTTGTTGGCCGCCTGGTTGGGCGCACTGGCACGCAAGGTGTCGAGCAGCATATCCGGGTAATGCGCCACCGGCGCCACCGCATGGCTGCTGAACAGGCTGGGAAAGAGGCGCATCATCATGCGGCGGTTTTCCAGCATGTACGACACGCCCGAAGGCACGCGCAGGTTGTCTTCGAGCACATAGTAGGTGCCGCTGCCGTCCACCTCGGCTGCGCGCACGATATCGATGCCGGCGATATGCGCATAGGTGTCCAGCGGCACATGCACGCCCCGCATCTCGGGCCGGTACTGGCTGTTGTCCAGCACCAGGTCGCGCGGAATGATGCCGGCCTTCAGAATTTCCTGGTCGTGGTAGACATCGTGGATGAAGCGGTTGAGGGCGGCCACGCGCTGCACCAGGCCCTTTTGCATCTGGGCCCATTCCTGCGAGGGGATGATGCGCGGGATCAGATCAAAGGGAATCAGGCGCTCGGTGCCCGAGCCGTCTTCGTCCTTTTCGCCATAAACCGCAAAGGTGATCCCTACGCGGCGGAATATCAGCTCGGCCTCCTCGCGCAGGGCCTGCATCTTCTCGAAGGGCTGCAGCTGCAGCCATTTGGCATAGCTTTGGTAGTGCGCTCTTTCGGCACCTGCTGCATAAGGCAGGCCCTGGTACATCTCATCGAACTTTTGCATCGCAAAATCCTTTCTGGCACCAGCAGCTTAGCAAGTTTCGCGCCACCCAAAACTAAGTACTAACCTTCATCAAGAATTAGTGCTTGATTTGTTTTGTTAATATCCAATATGCCGCTTGTCTGGCCCTGCTGGGCAGCCTGGTGGCGCCAATAGCGCGGCCGCTTTTGCCGCTCGCACAGCAGCGTCTGGGGCTGGTCGGAGCGCCAGTGCGCCGCACCGCAATGGACCGTGTTGCGCAGCACAATCTGCATCTCTTGGTAACGCTGCTGCACCCGCGCAGCCGGGTGCCTGAAGCGGTTGCGGTAGCCCGTTTGTGCCACCACCCAGCGCGGGCGCACCGCCTCCAGCAGCGGTCGCGTGGACGAGGTGTTGCTGCCGTGGTGCGGAGCCAGCATCAGATCGGCGCGCAACACCGACGGCTCGCCCGCATAGCGCTGCACCAGCGCCCCCTCCTGGGCCCGCTCAATATCGCCGGGCAACAAGGCGCTGGCCGCATGGCCGCCACGCGCGGCCGCCTCGATGCGCAGCACGCAGCTGTGGGCATTGCCCGAGCTATCCCTTGGAATGGAACTGTCTGTGGCACCCAGCTCCTGCGCCCCCGGAAACAGAACGCTGAAATGCACTCCATCCCAGGTCCACGTCTGGCCCGCAGCACAGTCTTGCCAGGGCGCTTCGGCAATGCCCAGCCGCTGGCGCTCATAGGGCAGCAGCGAGCCCAGCACGCCCACCGGCCGGAGCTGCTCCGCCACCGCCTGGGCACCGCCCGTATGGTCCACATGGGCGTGGCTGAGCACCAGCAGATCGAGCCGGCCGCTGTCCAGCCCGCGCACGCCCATCGCCCGCATTGCCGGCACCACCACCCGGTCGCCTGCATTGCTGCCAGACCCGTACAACGGGCCCGCGTCATACAGCAGGCTGTGCCTGGCCGTCTGCACCACCACCGCCTGGCCCTGGCCCACATCCAGCGCCCAGAGCGCAAACTGGCCATGGGGCGGCCGCAGCGGCTGCCAGAACAACGCGGGCAGCAGGCAAGGCAGGCCCAGCAGCCGCAGGCGCCAAGGCCAGGGCAGCACCAGCCAGATGCCCCCCAGCACGGCAACGAACGCTGCCCAGCCCGGCGCTGCGGCCAGCCACAACGCGGCATGGGGCCAACTGGCCAGCCACTGCAGCGCCACCATCAAGGGCTGCAGCGCCCAGGCTGCGGCCGTCCACAACGGCCGCAGCACGGCGCCCAGCAAGGCCAGCGGCGTGACCACCCAGGTCACCCAGGGGATGGCCAGCAGATTGGCCACAAAGCCGACCAGCGACACCTGGCCAAACAGCAGCAGGGACAAGGGCGTGATCGCCAGGGTCACCACCCACTGCTCGCGCAGCAGCTTGGCGGCGGCAGCGCATGCGCCGCGCAGGCCGCGCTGCGCCCTGCCCTGCTCGGGCAGCGCAGCGCTGCGGCTGCTGCCCCCTCGGTCGGATGCAAACAAGATACCGACTGCCAGAAAACTCAGCCAGAACCCCGCCTGCAGCAAGGCCATGGGCTGGGCCAGCACTACACAGACACAGGCCAGCAGCCAGCGCATATGCCAGGGCCATTGCCGGCCAGTCGATGCCAGCACGGCCACCACCACCAGCATCAGCACCGTGCGCTGCGCGGGAATGCCCCAGCCGCTGAACAGCGCATAGAGCCCCGCACACAGCACCCCGCCCCACAAGGCCACATGGGGTGCCGGCAGCCACAGACACAGCGCCGGGCTGCGCCGCCAGGCCATGCGGATCAGCGCCGCCGCCACCCAGGCAAACAAGGTGATATGCAGGCCCGATATCGCCATCAGATGGGCCACGCCGGTGGTGCGGAAGACGCGCCAGTCCTCGCGGTCAATCGCACGCTGCTCCCCGGTCACCAGCGCCACCAGCACGCCGGCGATGCGCGCCTGCTCTGCCGCCTGCGCCTGGCCCGGCGGGGCAAGGCGCTGCACCATCGCATCACGCACCGCCTGCCGCCAGCGCTCTACCACATGGCCTTGGCCGGAGGCCAGCAGCTGCGGCCCCTGGGCCTGGCCGTGGCGCACATAGCCCGTGGCCTGCACGCCCTGCTCCCACATCCACATCTCGTAGTCAAAACCATGCGGATTGAGGCTGCCATGGGGGGCACGCAAACGCAGCGGCAGCCGCCAGCGCTGCCCCGCCTGCAGCAGCGGAAGATCAGCGTCTGCCGACGCAGGCGGCTCGGGCGCCACACCCGAAAAAGCCCGGTGGTCGGCACGGTACCAGGACAGGTCGATCAGCGGCGGCACTGCCACCGGCGCACCCTTCTGCCCGCCTTGCCCAACCTGCCAAGCCTGCCCGGTCTTGAGCCGAAAGCGCTGGCCGCCGGTGATCGGCAAAGGCATGGCGACGATGACGCCCTCGACCTGCAGGTCTAGCCCTTCCAACGCTGGCAGCAGCTGCTTTTGCGCCTGATGGGCGGCACGCATGCCCGCCAGGCCCAAGGCCAGCGCAGCGGCAGCCAGACAGCACAGCGCGCGATCCAGCCACGGCAGCGGCCCGCGCCAGCGGCTCAGCAGCAAGCTGGCCACGGCCCCCAAGAGCGCCAATGCCGCGTACTGCCAGACAGGCGCCAAGCTGGCCTGCTGCAGTTGCAGGGCCGTACCCGCCAGGATGCCCCAGAGCCAGGCCGCCGGTCGCCAGTAGCCCGCCCAGCCCGGCCCCACACTGCGCTGGACTGCCCGCTTGCAGGAAGAGGTCTCCATCATCTCCACATGCTAGGCAGCGCTGCCTGCAGGTCCGATCAGGGCTTGCCCTAGAGTTCGCCGGCGCCCCTCTCAGGCGACATGGGAAACGGCGCCCTGGCAGGGCATTTGTGCCACACTGGGCGCTTTGCCCCGCCTCCACTTTTGAAAGGACTCCATGAGCGTTTACGACAAACTCCAGGCCCTCGGCATCAGCCTGCCGCCACTGGCGGTGCCCGCTGCCGCCTATCTGCCCTATGTACAGACCGGCAACATGGTGTTTTTGAGCGGCCATATCGCCCGCAAGGATGGCAAGCCCTGGGTGGCGCAGTTTGGCCGCAACATCAACACCGAAGAAGGCAAGCTCGCAGCCCGCGCGGTGGCCATCGACCTGCTGGGCACCTTGCAGCATGCCGCCGGTGGTGATCTGAACCGTGTCAAGCGCGTGGTCAAGCTGATGAGCCTGGTCAACAGCACCGGTGACTTCACCGAGCAGCACCTGGTGACCAATGGCGCCAGTGAGTTGTTCGCCGAAGTGTTTGGCCCTGAAAAGGGTGCCCATGCCCGCAGCGCCTTTGGCGTCGCCCAGATTCCGATGGGCGCCTGCGTCGAGATCGAGCTGATCGCCGAACTCGCTTGACATCTGCACCACGCGATGCGGCGCCCATGCCCTGCGGGTATGGCGCCGCATTGTTTTTGCATGCCACCGCAGTCGGCCATGCCTCTAAGATGCCTGTCTTCTACCCAGCAAGGACAACACCGGCATGAGCATCTACGACCAACTCAAAGCACTGAACATTGAACTGCCGCCCGTGCGCACACCGGCTGCGGCTTACGCACCGTTTGCACAAACCGGCCAACTGGTCTTTATCAGCGGCCACACGGCCAGCAAGAACGGCCAGCCCTGGACCGGCAAGCTAGGCAAGACCATGGACACCGCCGAAGGCCAGCAGGCAGCGCGCGCGGTCGCCATCGACCTGATGGGCACCTTACAAGCAGCAGTCGGTGGCGATCTGAACCGGGTCAAGCGCATTGTCAAGCTGATGAGCCTGGTCAACAGCACGGAAGACTTCACCGAGCAACATCTGGTCACCAACGGCGCCAGCGAATTGCTGGCCCAGGTGTTTGGTCCCGACAAGGGGGCGCATGCCCGCAGCGCCTTTGGCGTCGCCCAGGTCCCCCGGGGCGCCTGTGTCGAGATCGAACTCATCGCCGAAGTGGAATAAATCTGTTGATTAATCAATAGATTTTTCGCTAAATCCCTACAAAAGCCGCAGCCATGCGGCTTTCTTATGGGCGCCGTATCATGGCAATCGCTTACCGCATTCCCCTGCCTGATTGACACACCCCATGCAAGAGCCCCACCCCGCGTCCTCCTCCAGCAACACCACCCGCGGCAACGGCGGCTTTCAGCGCCTGCGCAGCGGCTGGCTGGTGGCCACTGCCTGCTCATTGGTAGCCTGCGCCTCCACCCCCGACGAGGACAGCCAGCGCCGCTACCAGGCATCGCCCCAGTATTCCTCGGCCGACAAGCGCTTTCAGAACCCGCCCAACCCGGCGGCCAAGCCCCATGCCGGCGGCTTTCAGATCTGGTCGCGCTTTTTGTTTGGCGACAAGAGCGGCACCACTCCGCAGGACAGTATTCCGGTCCACACCGTCACCCCGGCGCAGCTGCAAGCGCTGCCCACCGATGCCAACCATGTGATTCGGCTCGGCCACTCGTCGCACCTGCTCAAGCTCCAGGGCCAGTATTGGCTGATCGACCCGGTGTTTGGTGAGCGCGTATCGCCGTTCAGCTTTATCGGCCCCAAGCGCTTCCACCCCACGCCGCTGCCCTTGCAGGACCTGCCGCCGATTGCCGGTCTCATCCTGTCGCACGACCATTACGACCACCTGGACGAGCCGACGATCAAGTTCCTGCTGGGCAAGGTCGAGCGCTACTTTGTGCCGCTGGCCGTGGGCGCGCGCCTGCGCGACATGGGTGTGGCGTCCGAGCGCATTGTCGAGCTCGACTGGTGGCAGCAGGAGCAACACGCCGGTGTCGAGGTCACCGCCACGCCCAGCCAGCATTTCTCGGGCCGCACGCTCAATGACCGCAACAGCACGCTCTGGGCATCCTGGGTGCTGCAAACCGGCGGCCAGCGCATCTACTACAGCGGCGATACCGGCTACTTTCCCGGCTTCAAGGCGATTGGCGACAAGTTTGGCGCGATGGACCTCGCGCTGATGGAAAACGGCGCCTACGACGCCTACTGGCCCTCCGTGCACATGACACCGGAAGAAACCATCCAGGCCTTTACCGATGTGCGCGGCCAGGTGCTCTACAGCGTGCACAACAGCACCTTTGCGCTGGCCATGCACGGCTGGCGTGAGCCGCTGGACCGGCTCGCGGCGCTGGCGCAGCAGCAGGGCATCCAACTGGCCACGCCAGAAATCGGCGAGGTGCTGACCGTGGGCCAGCCGCGCAGCAACAAGCAGTGGTGGGAAGCGCTGCGTTAAGCGCTTTTTTTCCCTACGTCAGCACCGCTCGCCCAAGACTTACTCCACCTCGATCTGCGCGCGCTGCGCCACATCGCGCATCAGCGGCAGCTCGCGTTCCACCCGGGCCTGCAGCGCACGGCCATTGCCCCAGGCGGGCGTCAGGCCAATGCTTTCGAGCTTTTGCTGGGTAGCGGGCTGGGCCATCACATCGGCCAAGGCAGCTTCGAGCTTGGCGCGCACCGGCTCGGGCAGGCCAGCAGGCGCCAGGAACGCAAACCAGGTGCTCATGTCAAAACCAGGGTAGCCGCTTTCGGCCACGGTCGGCACCTCGGGCAGCAAGGCCAGGCGCTGGGCGCCCAGCGCGGCAATCGGCTTGATCTTGCCGGCCTTGATGAGCGGCGTGGTCGCCACCACGGTGTCCACCGCCAACTGCACCTGGCCCCCCATCAACGCGGTCAGGCTCGGTGTGCTGCCGTTGAAGGGCACATGCAGCATGCGCATGCCGGTTGCCGTCTTGAGCATCTCGCCGGCAAAGTGCACCGACGAGGCCGGGCCGAAGGAGCCGTAGGAAAAGCGGTCCGGCGCCGCCTTCGATTGCGCCACCAGGTCCTGCAACGACGTGGCCTTGACGGCATTGTTCGCCACCAGCACCAGACCCATGTCAGCCACCAGGCCCAGCATGCTGAAGCTGCGCATCGGGTCATAGGGCAGCGCCTTGCGCACCACCGGGTTCATCGCCAAGGTGGAGCTGGCACCCAGAAACAAGGTATAGCCATCGGCAGCCGACTTGGCCACCTGGCCGCCCGCCACGGCCGTGCCTGCCCCCGGCCGGTTCTCCACAAACACCGACTGGCCCAGTTTGTCACTGAGCTGCGAGGCCAGCAGCCGTCCCAATATATCCGTGGCCCCGCCGGGTGCAAAAGGCACCACCAGCTTGATCGCACGGTCAGGGTAGCCATGCGCCAGCACTGGGCGCCATGCCAGGCCGGCAGCGCCTGCGGCCAGGTAGGTCAAAAAGCGGTGACGGGATATCGGCATGGACATGGGATCTACCTTTTTTGCGGAAAACGAGGGCAAGGGAGGGATCAGACAGGCGTTGCAGCAACGCCTTCCTGGGTGGGAGCGCAGCCTTAGAAGACGCGCCGGGTCAACGATCTACAGCGTGCTGTCAGCCCAGCAAAGGGCTGCGCACCCGGGCATGGCCGCTGGCCTGGTCATAGGCATGGCCGATTTGCAGCAGCGCCTTGTCCGACTGCGTGGGCCCGATGATCTGCAGGCCGGCAGGCAGCCCGTTGGGGCCAAACCCGGCCGGTACCGACAAGGCCGGCAAGCCCGCCATCGTGGCGCCCACCACCGTCTGCATCCAGCGGTGGTAGGTGTCCATGCTGCGGCCGCCCACGGCATGGGGCCAGTCCAGCTCGGCGTCGAACGGAAACACCTGCGCAGCGGGCAGCACGACAAAGTCATAGCGCTCGTACAGGCGGCGCAGCACCTCGTACCAGCTGCTGCGCACCTTGGCGGCGGCATAGATATCCATGCCCGACAGCGCGCGGCCGCGCTCCATCTCCCACAGCGCCTCGGGCTTGAGCAGCGCACGCTTTTGCGGGTCGTCATACAGCGCCGCATTGGCGCCTGCCACGCTGAAGCTGCGCAGATCAATCCAGGCGCGCCACAGCTGCTCCAGGTCAAAGTCGGGCAGCACCTCATCGACCGTGCAGCCGATGTCGGCAAAGGCGCCCAGCGCCGCGCGGCAGGTCTCGAGCAGGCCCGGCTCGGTGGGCAGGTGCCCGCCCAGGTCACCCAGCCAGGCGATCTTGCGGCCCCGGAAATCGCGCTCCAGGCCCTGGCCCCAGTCCTGCGCGCCTTCGCTGCGGCGCGTGAGCGGCAAGCGCGCATCAAAGCCCGCCTGCACCGACAGCAGCAAGGCCAGATCGGGAATATCGCGTGCCATGGGCCCGGCCACGCTGAACTGCTGGAAGAACACCTCATCGCCCGGGCCATGCGGCACGCAGCCCACGGAGGTGCGCAGGCCGTAGACATTGTTGAAGGCCGCCGGCGTGCGCAGCGAGCCCATCATGTCCGAGCCATCTGCCACGGGCAGCATGCGCAAGGCCACCGCAACGGCTGCACCGCCGCTGCTGCCACCGGCCGAGCGGCTCTGGTCAAAGGCATTGCGGGTGGTGCCGTAGACCGGGTTGTAGGTGTGGCCGCCCAGGCCAAATTCCGGTGAATTGCTGCGCGCCACAAAGAGCGCTCCGCCCGCGCGCATGCGCTCAAAAATCACCGCATCGCTGCTGCTGACCTGGCCCTGGAAGATCGGCGAGCCCTTGGTGGTGACCATGCCGGCGGCCGGCGAAATGTCTTTGGGCGCCTGCGGAAAACCGTGCAGCGGCCCGCGGCTCTTGCCCTGGGCCAGTTCGGCATCGAGCTGTGCGGCTTGGGCCAGCAGCGGCTCGCACGGCATGGGCGCGACCAGCGCATTCACCTGGGGGTTCAACCGGTCAATCTGGCCCCAGAAGGCCTGCAGCACCTCGGTGCAGGACAACTCGCGCCGCTGGATGGCTGCCGACAGCGCCACGGCGCTCAACTCGACGATGCTGTGGTCGGCAGGAACAGGCTGGGATGGCATGGAATGTATGTCTCTTGGATGTCAGAAAAATCCAGCATAGGCAATGCGGCCTATTTCGACAATCACAATTTTTTGCGGTTATCGTTGCGTTTTTTGCAAAGCAGACCATGACTCCCTCGCAGCACCTCCAGGACACCGCCATCCGCTACTTTCTGGAAGTCGTGCGCAGCGGCTCGGTGAGCGAGGCCGCACTGCGCCTCAATGTCTCGGCCTCGGCCGTCAGCCGCCAGATCGCATCGCTGGAGGAAGTGCTGCAGGTGCCGCTGTTCGAGCGCCGCCCGCGCGGCATGGTCGCCAGTGCGGCCGGTGAGCTCTTGGCCACCCATGCCAAGCGCCATGCCTTGGATGCCGAGCGCGTGGTGGCCGATATCGAGGCACTGCAAGGCCTGCGCCGGGGCCAGGTGCGGGTCTGCGCATCGGCCGGCTTTGCGTTTGAGTTTTTGCCTCTCGCGATGGTCACGTTTCGCGAGCAGCACCCGGGCATGCAGTTCCAGCTGGTCTCGGCCTCGCCCGCCCAGGTGACCCAGGCGGTGCGCAATGGCGAGGCCGATGTGGGCCTGACCTACAGCCGCGCCGCCGTGCGCGATATCGATGTGCAGCACCGCCAGAATTCGCCGGTCATCCTGATCATGCCACCCGGCCACCCACTGGCCCGTTTTGCCAGCGTCAGCCTGGCGCAGATGCAGCCCTACCCGCTCGCGCTGCTGGACGACGGCAATACCGCGCGCCAGCTGTTTGACATTGCCAGCGGCCAGCGCGGCCTGGTGTTTGACCCGGTGCTCGAGAGCGGGCAGTTCGATGCGCTGGTGCGCTTTGTGCTGCACGGCGGCGGGCTCACCCTGGGCGGCGAGGTCACCGTGCGCGAGTATGTGCGCCGGGGCCTGCTGCACACCGTGCCCATCCGCGAGCGCGGCATGCATGCGCGCTCCATCGAGCTGCAAACGCTGACGGGCCGCAACCTGCCCCGGGGCGTGCGCGCTTTTGTCGACCATCTGCGGGCGCTGTTGCCCGCGCCGCGCTGATCGGCGCTGCAACGGCGGGCCATGAAAAAGCCCTGCCGGGCAATGCCGGGCAGGGCTTGGTCGTGCATGACCGCGCGCTTTATTCGACGCGGAACACGGCGCTGGGCTTGAAGCCCAGGTCTGCGAGCTTGCCCTTCTTGGCGCGTCCGGCCTTGGCGTTGTTGAGGCTGCGGATCTCAAGGGTTTCCTCACGGGCCTTGCCGCCGCGCCCCAAGCCTTCGATGCGGATGCTGCGCGTGTAGACGGCCACACCGGCCAAGCGGTCCTTGTCTTCCAGGTCAATGAGCTTGAGCCCCTTGCCGCCCTTGGCCATGTGGTTGAGCTCGCCGATCTCGAAGGTGAGGATGCGGCCACCCACCGAGGCGCAGGCCACGTGGCTGGCATCGGCCAGCGGCTGGCTACCGCTGCTGCCCGAGATATGCGAGGGGGCGCAGAGCGTGTCGCCCTCGTCCAGGCTGACAAAGGCCTTGCCGCCCTTTTGGCGTGAGACCATGTTTTCCACCAAGGCCGTGAAGCCATACCCCGCGCTGCTGGCCAGCAACAAATGGGCCGACAGCGGACCGGCAAAGTAGTACTGGATCTGGGTGCCCGCTTCCAGCTCCATCAAGGTGGTCACCGGCTGGCCATCACCGCGGCCGCCGGGCAGGTTGGCCACGGCGACCGAGTAGACCCGGCCGTTGCTGCCAAAGACCAGCAGCTGGTCGACCGTGCGGCATTCAAAGGTGCCATAGAGGCTGTCACCCGATTTGAAGCTGAAGCTGTCGGCCGCATGGCCGTGGCCGGTACGCGCGCGCACCCAGCCTTTTTCCGACACGACGACGGTGACCGGCTCATCGACCACCTTGACTTCGGCAACCGCCTTTTTCTCTTCCTGGATCAAGGTGCGGCGCGCATCGGCGAACTGCTTGGCGTCCGCTTCGATCTCCTTGACCATCAGGCGCTTGAGCGAGGCGGGGTTGGCCAGAATGTCTTCGAGCTTGCCCTGCTCTGCGCGCAGCTCGCTCAGCTCCTGCTCGATCTTGATCGCTTCCAAGCGGGCGAGCTGGCGCAGGCGGATTTCCAGGATGTCGTCGGCCTGGCGCTCGCTCAGGTCAAAGCGCGCCATCAGCGCGGCCTTGGGCTCGTCGCTGGCGCGGATGATGGCGATCACCTCGTCGATATTGAGCAGAATGGTCTGCCGGCCTTCCAGGATATGGATGCGGTCGAGCACCTTGGCGAGCCGGTGCTCGGAGCGGCGCGTGATCGTCGTCTGGCGGAACTCGATCCACTCTTCCAGCATCAGGCGCAGCGACTTTTGCGTGGGCTTGCCGTCGATGCCGATCATCGTCAGGTTGACCGACGAGGAGCTCTCCAGGCTGGTGTGCGCCAGCAGGCAGGTGATCAGCTCGGACTGCGGCGTCTTGCCGGTCTTGGGCTCGAACACCAGGCGCACGGCCGCATCCTTGCTCGACTCGTCGCGCACCACATCGAGCAATGACAGCACCGTGGCCTTGAGCTGGCTTTGCTCCTGGGTCAAGGTCTTCTTGCCGGTCTTGATCTTGGGGTTGGTCAGGTCCTCGATCTCTTCGAGTACCTTTTGCGAGGAAACGCCCGGCGGCAGCTCGTTGACGACCAGCTGCCACTGGCCACGCGCCAGCTCTTCGATGGTCCAGCGCGCACGCACCTTGATCGAGCCGCGCCCCGTACGGTAGGCGTCGGCAATGTCCTTGTCGCTGCTGATGATCTGGCCGCCACCGGGGAAGTCCGGGCCGGGGATGATCTGCTGCAGGTCGAAGTCGGTCATCGCCGGCTTCTTGATCAGCGCCACGCAGGCATCGGCCACCTCGCGCAGGTTGTGGCTGGGGATTTCGGTGGCAAGGCCCACCGCAATGCCGCTGGCGCCGTTGAGCAGCGAGAACGGCAGGCGCGCCGGCAGCTGGCTGGGCTCCTGGGTGGAGCCGTCGTAGTTGGGCACAAAGTCCACCGTGCCCATGTCGATCTCGTCGAGCAGCAGGCTGGTGATCTTGGACAGGCGCGCCTCGGTATAACGCATGGCCGCTGCGCCATCGCCATCGCGGCTGCCAAAGTTGCCCTGGCCGTCGATCAGCGGGTAGCGCTGGGCAAAGTCCTGGGCCATGCGCACCAGCGCGTCATAGGCCGATTGGTCGCCATGCGGGTGAAAGCGGCCCAGCACATCACCAACGACACGGGCGCTTTTGACCGGCTTGGCCGCCGTCGCGCGGTTGGGGCCGCTGTAGCCCAGGCCCATGCGCTCCATCGCAAACAGGATGCGTCGCTGCACGGGCTTCAAGCCATCGCAGACGTCTGGCAGTGCGCGGCCCTTGACCACCGACAGCGCATATTCCAGATAGGCGCGCTGCGCGTAATTGCCCAGGTCCAGGCTGTCGCCGTCCTCGGGCACCGGGTTGGACAGCAGGTCCTGACCGTTCTCTTCACTCATAGGGGTTCAGCTTTCTTTGCTTGTGGCACGGCTGCGCGCGGCTGGCTTGGGTTCGATTGTTTATTCAGCGGCGTGGGCAGCAGGACATCAGATATCAATTTCGACCTCGTGGCCGTGCAGCTCCATCAGGTCGCGGCGGGCCGCAGCCTCGCCCTTGCCCATCAGCTGGGTCATGACCTCACGGGTTTGCAGCACATCGGTCTGGCTCAGACGCACCGGCAGCAGGCGGCGGGTGTCCGGGTTCAGCGTGGTTTCCCACAGCTGCTCGGCATTCATCTCGCCCAGGCCCTTGAAGCGGCTGACCTGGCATTTCTCGCGCGGCACACCATCCTTGGCGGCCTTGTCGAAGATGGCATGCATCTCGGCCTCGTCGAGCGCATAGACCTTGGCCGCAGGCTTTTTGCCCCGGGCAGGAATATCGACGCGAAACAGCGGCGGCCGCGCCACACAGACATGGCCCTTGTCGATGAGCTGCGGGAAATG
Organism: Comamonas squillarum; assembly: GCF_025309455.1. Classification (NCBI taxonomy): domain Bacteria; kingdom Pseudomonadati; phylum Pseudomonadota; class Betaproteobacteria; order Burkholderiales; family Comamonadaceae; genus Comamonas; species Comamonas squillarum. The sequence goes on along the minus strand of NZ_CP104377.1, from coordinate 5,005,804 downwards.
CTTGAAGAACAGGGTCAGCAGCAGCACCTGGATGTGCGAGCCGTCCACGTCGGCATCGCTCAGGATGCAGATCTTGCCGTAGCGCAGACCGCTCAGGTCCACCTCGTCATCGGGGCCATGCGGGTCCACGCCAATGGCTACCGAGATATCGTGGATTTCGGTATTGGCAAACAGGCGGTCGCGGTCCACTTCCCAGGTGTTGAGTACCTTGCCGCGCAGCGGCAGGATGGCCTGGGTTTCCTTGTCGCGGCCCATCTTGGCGCTGCCTCCGGCCGAATCACCCTCGACCAGAAACACCTCGTTATAGGCCAGGTCGCGGCTTTCACAATCGGTCAGCTTGCCGGGCAACACGGCCACGCCGCTGCCCTTGCGCTTTTCCACCTTCTGGCCGGCGCGCTGGCGCGTCTGCGCCGCCTTGATCGCGATCTCGGCGAGCTTCTTGCCGTATTCGACGTTCTGGTTGAGCCACAGCTCCAGCGCTGGCCGCACCATGCCCGAGACCAGGCGTACGGCATCGCGCGAGTTCAGGCGCTCCTTGATCTGGCCCTGGAACTGGGGATCGAGCACCTTGGCCGAGAGCACATAGCTGGCACGGGCAAACACATCCTCGGGCATCAGCTTGACGCCCTTGGGCAGCAACGAGTGCAGCTCGATAAAGCTCTTCACGGCCTGGAACAGGCCATCACGCAGCCCGCTTTCATGCGTGCCGCCCGCCGTGGTCGGGATCAGGTTGACATAGCTCTCGCGCACCGGCTGGCCTTCATCGGTAAAGGCCACGCACCACGATGCCCCTTCGCCCTCGGCAAAATGGTCATCGCTGCGGCCGGCAAAACCCTCGCCCTCGAACACGGGGATGATCGGGTCGACCGGCAGGGTCTGCAGCAGGTAGTCCTTGAGGCCACCCTTGTACTGCCAGGTCTGCGTCTCGCGGCTCTTGTCCTGCGTCAGCTGCACGCTCACGCCGGGCATCAGCACGGCCTTGCTCCGCAGCAGGTGTACCAGCTCGCCCATCGGCAGGTGGCTGGATTCGAAATACTTGGCATCGGGCCAGACGCGCACCGTCGTGCCCTGCTTGCGGTCCCCGCTGACCATCGCGCGCACCTGCAGAGGCTCGACCACATCGCCACCGGCAAAGGCCATCGTGGCGACCGAGCCATCGCGGTGCACCGTCACCTCCATGCGGGTGGCCAAGGCGTTGGTCACCGAAACCCCCACGCCATGCAGACCGCCCGAGAAGCTGTAGGCGCCGCCCTGGCCCTTGTCGAACTTGCCGCCCGCGTGCAGGCGGGTGAACACCAGCTCCACCACCGGCGCATGCTCTTCGGGGTGCATGCCAAACGGAATGCCCCGGCCATCGTCCTCGACACTGATGGAGCCATCGGTGTGCAGATAGACGCGGATCTTCTTGCCAAAGCCGGCGAGGGCCTCGTCGGCCGCGTTGTCGATCACCTCCTGGATGATGTGCAGCGGATTGTCGGTACGGGTATACATGCCCGGGCGCTGCTTGACCGGCTCAAGCCCCTTGAGAACCCGTATCGAGCCCTCTGCGTATTCACTGGTAGACGTGTTTTTGCTTGCCATAACTTTCCATTCTAGCGGCTGCCATTGTAAATAGCTGTATAGATAAACAGGTGGAACTTGTTGACGATTCACGACGCTTGGCCGCAAAAGCCTGCAATGGGCTTGGACAGCCACCGGGCAATATGCGGGCGACAGCCGGTTTTTGGCGTTGGAGTAACAATTTCTAGAACGTGCTTACGATCTCCCCGCGCGTAGAGACCGCAATCACGTTCTTAAATAACGAGACACATCCCCTGACTATGCAAAACAACGCACAACGATTGTCCATGGCCCGCGTGCTGCTGTGTGGCGGCGCCGTAGTGACCCTGTCCATGGGCATCCGCCACGGTTTTGGCCTCTGGCTGCAGCCGATCACCCAGGAGATGGGCTGGACGCGTGAGTCCTTCGCCTTGGCGCTGGCGGTGCAAAACCTCAGCTGGGGCCTGATCGGCATCTTTACCGGCATGCTGGCCGACCGCTTTGGCGCCAGCAAGGTGCTGGTCTGCGGCGCGCTGCTGTACGCGCTGGGCCTGGCCGGCATGGCCTGGGCGCCCAATACGCTGATGTTTGCGCTCACCGCCGGCCTTTTGATCGGCATGGCGCAAACGGGCACCACCTATGCGGTGATCTATGGCGTCATCGGGCGCCAGTTGCCAGCCGAGAAACGCTCCTGGGCCATGGGGGTGGCCGCGGCCGCGGGCTCCTTTGGCCAGTTCTTCATGGTGCCGGTCGAGGGCCAGCTGATCGCCAGCCTGGGCTGGCAGAACGCGCTGCTGGTCTGCACAATCCTGGTGCTCACCATCGTGCCGCTGGCCATTGCGCTGCGCGAGCCCAATTTCCACGCGCTCAAGCACAGTGCTGCCGGTGGCGCGCAGCAAACCATTGCCCAGGCTGTGGCAGAGGCCTTTCGCAACCCCAGCTTTTTGCTGCTGACCGCAGGCTACTTTGTCTGCGGCTTCCAGGTGATGTTCATCGGCGTGCACATGCCCAGCTACCTGAAGGACTTCGGCCTGCCGCCGCATGTGGCCAGCTATTCGCTGGCGCTGATCGGCCTCTTTAACATCTTTGGCACCTACCTGGCCGGGTCGCTCGGCCAGCGCATGGCCAAGCGCTACCTGCTCTCGGGCATTTATTTCATCCGCGCCATCGCCATCGTGGTTTTCCTGCTGGTGCCCTTGTCGCCCTGGTCGGTCTATGTCTTTGCCGCAGTGATGGGCTTTTTGTGGCTGTCCACCGTGCCGCTCACCAACGGCGCCATCGCGCAGATCTTTGGCGTGCAGCACCTGTCCATGCTCAGCGGATTTGTGTTCTTCAGCCACCAGATCGGCAGCTTCCTGGGCATCTGGTTGGGCGGCTACCTCTATGACCGCACCGGCAGCTATGATGTGGTTTGGTATGTGGCCATTGGCCTGGGCGTATTCGCCGGCCTGGTCAATCTGCCGGTCAAGGAAGAGCCCGTGCAGCGGCTGCCGCTGGCGGCCTGATAACCGAACTTTCATGCAACAGCCTGCACCACCCACCGCCCCCACTGCTGGCGCCGCGCCGCTGCGCGGCTGGCAGCGCGCCGCCATCTGGCTACTGGTGGCGGTGCTGCTGGCGCTGGTGTTCATGCTCTACGCGCAACCGGAATTCATGGTGCAGATGGCTGACCATGTCTGGGCCTGTTTCTAGCGCATGCCCCATAGCCCCGCCCCCTCGCCCTGGATCACCCGCTTTGCGCCACTGATACCTGCAGGCGCCCAGGTGCTGGACCTGGCCTGCGGCCAGGGCCGCCATGCCCGCTACCTGCAGGCCCAGGGCTCGCGGGTAACCGGCGTTGACCGCGATGGCGCGGCGCTGCAGTCGCTGCAGGCGGACACGGCGGGAGAATGGCTGCTGGCCGATGTCGAAAACGGGGCCTGGCCGCTGGAAGGCCGGGCGTTCGACGCGGTGGTCGTCACCCACTATCTGTGGCGCCCGCTATGGCCGCACATTCTGGCCAGTGTGGCGCCCGGCGGGCTGCTGCTGTACGAGACCTTTGCCCAAGGCAATGCCGCCTATGGCAAGCCTTCCCGGCCCGACTTCCTGCTGCAGCCCGGCGAGCTGCTGCAAGTCTGTGCCAGCTGGTCTGTCATCGCCTATGAGGCAGGGCTGCTGCGCAACCCGGACCGGGTGGTGCAGCGGATTGCGGCACGCCGCCCGCTGGACGGGGCGCCCATCCCGGCTGCGCTGCTGGCCTGAGCCCCGGCCCGCTTTGCATAACTTTGCGGCGCACGCAATGGCGCCCGCTCCTGCGCCAAGCCAATAGGCATGCGGTTTTCGCTTTGTCACACCTGCCACAAAGCTGGCCCAACTTCCTCCACATTTGGCTCCTATAGTTCAGTCATGGGCTCTGCGGAGAGGCGTAAACACACTCCAGTTTCTCTGTTTCACCCGCTTCTTTCTGTCCCACACCAGATCGCGGCCTGGCCGCAGAGCCTCTTTTTACAAAGGAATGCCATGAGTTCTCAACCACTTCGCCACCGTCTGCTGTGCAGCACCGCCGTGACTGCAGCCCTCTGGATCGCCACCGCCCAGGCTTACGCGGCCAGCCCCGCCAAGCCCGCGCCGTCCAAGCAAGCCATTGAGGCCTGCCAGGGCAAGAAGGCCGGCGAAGCCGTGCAACTGACACTGGACAACGGAAAAACAGCCAAAGCCACCTGCCGCATGGTCGGCAAGCAGCTGGTGGCGCAGCGCGGCGCCTCCATCGGGCCCTAAGGGCCGGTGATGACGTCCTGATCAAGCAACCCTTTTACACACCCACGCACTGTGTAAGAGAATAGCCGGGCAGGCATTGCGTCTGCCCGTTTTGCCGTTTGTGCCCACACCGCCATTGCCCCACCCGCCCTCTGTGACCACACCCCGACTTCAGCTGTTTCGCTTTACCCGTCTGCAAACGCGGGTGCTGCTGGCCATGGTGCTGCTGCTGCTGGGCCTGCTGCTGGGGTTTTTCGGCTTTTCGTACTGGAGCCTGCAGCGCGGTCTGGGCGGCTATGTGGCGCAGATCGAGCTGGGCCGGCTGGAGTACCTGGAGAGCCAGCTGCGGCGCGAGTATGCCAAGGATCCGCACTGGGTCTCGCTGACGTCGGAGCGCTGGAATGCGCTGACCCGCTTTGGCAGCCAGGCGGCCGTGCCCGTTTCGCCCCCGGCGGAGAGCGAGGCGCCGCGCCGCGCCACGATTGGCCCCATGCTGACCCAGCAATTGCGCCCCATTGAACGCCACCCCCTCTCCCAGCGTTTGGGCCTGCTCGACAACCAGGGCAAGCTGCTGGCCGGTGTGCCGCCCACACTAGGCAGCGCCAAAAACCCGCTGTTCGACAGCCAGCATATGCTGATCGGCACCTTGACGCTGAACCAGCCCGAAGACCTGAAAAACCAGATCGACAGTGCCTTTTTGAAGGAGCACCTGGTGTTCCTGGCCATCACCGGTCTGCTGGGCCTGCTGCTGGCCGGGGCCCTGTCCTGGTGGCTGAGCCGGCGCTGGATTCGCCCCATCGAGGCATTGAGCGAAGGCGCCAAAGCCTTTGCCAGCGGCCAGCTCGACTACCGCATTGCAGTCGCAGGCCACGACGAGCTGGTGGAGCTGGCCGACCGCTACAACCACATGGCCGAGCAGCTATCCCAGGCCCAGGCCCAGCAGCATGAATGGCTGACCCAGGTGGCCCATGAGCTGCGCACTCCGCTGGCCGCAGTGCGGGCCGAGATCGAGGCAGTGCAAGACGGCATCCGCAGCTTTGATTCGCAAACCGCTGCGCGCCTGCACCGCCAGATTCTGCGCTTGACCCAGCTGGTCAGCGACATGCGCGCCACCATTCCCACGGCCCTGGTCGTGCACGCGCCCGAGGCCGCCCCCGCGCTGCAGCTGACCGCCCACCTGCCCGCCACGGCCCGCCCGCTCGATATGCGGGCGCTGACCATCGAGGCCGTGGAAGCCGTGCAGATCCGCTTTGGCCAAGCCGGCATCGCACTGCCCACGGCGCAAGAGCTGCAGCATGCGCTGCCGCCCGCCTGGGTGCAGGGCAATGCCCAGCAGCTGCATCAGGTGCTGAGCAATATTCTGGAAAACAGCCTGCGCTACACCGATGCCCCCGGGCGGCTGAGCATCAGCGCCAGCCTGCACGGGCCCGCGCCCGAGTCGGGCCAGCGCTGGCTGGAGCTGCACCTCGATGACAGCAGCCCCTCCGTGCCGCCTGCAGAGCTGCCCCGCATTTTTGAACGCTTTTACCGCGTAGAGACTTCGCGCAGCCGCGCCAGCGGCGGCTCGGGCCTGGGGCTGGCGATTTGCAAAAGCATTGTGCAAGCCCATGGAGGACAATTGCAGGCCTCCATCTCGTCCTTGGGCGGGCTGCGCCTTACCTTGATCCTGCCCTTGATAGACCCTGTTGCATGAACACTGCCAAACCCCACATTCTGTACGCCGAAGACGAGGCCGATATTGCCTCGGTGGTCATCGACTACCTGCACCATGCCGGCTTCGAGGTCGAGCATTTTGCCGATGGCAGCCAAGCCATGGCGGCGCTGCGCGCACGCCCGCCGCAGCTGGCCATTCTTGACCTGATGCTGCCCGGCACCGATGGCCTGAGCATTCTGCGCGAATGCCGCGCCCGCCAGATCTGCCCCGTCATCTGCCTGACTGCCAAGGTCGAAGAAGTGGACCGCCTGGTGGGCCTGGAGATGGGCGCCGACGACTACATCTGCAAGCCATTTTCACCGCGCGAGCTGATTGCCCGCGTCAAGGTGATCTTGCGCCGCCATGCGCCGCCCGCCCCTGGTGCGCCAGCCAGCCTGGCCGCCAGCGACTGGCAGCTGGACGAGACCACCAGCCAGGCGAGCTGGCGCGGCCAGGACCTGGGCCTGACGCGGCGCGAGTTTGCATTGCTGCACATCCTGCAGCGCCACCCCGGCAAGATCTACCCGCGCAGCCAGCTGCTGGACCTGGCCTATGCCGATGCGCTGGAGGTGAGCGACCGCGCGATCGACAGCCATATCAAGAACCTGCGCAAGAAGCTGCGCACCGTCATGGGCGATGACGCGGACTGCATCCGCTCGATCTATGGCGTCGGCTTTGCCTTTGAAGGCTAAAGCCACGATTCAATCCCGCGTGCTGGGGCTCCAGAACGCCTGGCGCACGCCCGGCTTGGCCGCCAGCTGCTGCACCATCGCATCGAGCTCGTCACCCTCCACCGATTGCGCGGCCAAGGTCGCTTCGATGACGACCTCGGCCTCGCCAAAGGGCTGGATGTCGATGTCGCCGGGCGGGTAGCCGCCGCGCTCGAGCACATCCTGCAGCATGGCCAGCGCCAGCCGCTGGTGCAGGCGCTCGGCCACGACAAACACGGCATTGGTCATTTCGGCGGAGGCCACATCCAGCGGCTTGCGGTTGATGGCGTTGACCAGCGGCCGCAGCAAGGTATTGGCCGCCAGCACCAGCACGGTGCCCAAGGCCGCCTGCACGATCAGATCGGCGCCTGCGGCAGCGCCCACTGCGGCCGATCCCCACAGTGTCGCAGCCGTGTTCAGACCGCGCACATTGCCCTCTTCGCGCATGATGACACCGGCGCCCAGAAAGCCGATGCCCGAGACCACATAGGCCATCACACGCACCGCGCCATCCGGCCCGGCAATGGTGTTGGCGCTGTCGACAAAGATGGCCGCCCCAACGGCGACCAACACATTGGTGCGCAGCCCGGCCGTGCGTTGGCGGTACTGGCGCTCCAGGCCAATGACCGTGCCCAGCACAAAGGCCGTGACCAGGCTGATGGCCGTGTTGATCAGCGAATTGAGTTGTGTGTAGTTCAGCGCATCGAGCATGGCGCCCTCCTCTGTAAATGATTATTTTTAACGCCGTTTATTGCCAGCCGTAGCGACGGATGTACCACTTTTTCATGACTTGCGTAAGACCCATATAGGCCAGCAACACGGCAACGAGGAACACAAAGTACAGGCCAGGCAGGGGCTCGAGCTTGAAATAAGGGGCCAGCGCACCCATGGGCAGGTAGATGCCGATGGCGACCACCACCAGGGTCATCAGGCCCACCGGCCAGGCAGCGCGGCTTTGGATAAACGGAATGCGCATGGTGCGGATCATGTGCACGATCAGCGACTGCGTGAGCAGTCCCACGACAAACCAGCCGGACTGGAACAGCGCCTGGCGCTCGGGCGTGTTGGCGCCAAACACCTTCCACATCACGACAAAGGTGGTGATATCGAAGATGGAGCTGATGGGGCCGAAGAACAGCATGAAGCGGCCCACATCGGCGGGGTTCCAGCGCTGGGGCTGGGTCAGCAGCTCGGGATCGACATGGTCAAACGGAATCGCCGATTGCGAGAAGTCATACACCAGGTTCTGCACCAGCAGCTGCATCGGCAGCATGGGCAGGAAGGGAATGAAGGCACTGGCAATCAACACCGAGAACACATTGCCAAAGTTCGAGCTCGCCGTCATCTTGATGTACTTGAGCATGTTGGCAAAGGTGCGCCGGCCTTCCTGCACGCCCTGGTCGAGCACCATCAGGCTCTTGTCCAGCAAGATGATGTCGGCCGCTTCCTTGGCCACATCGACGGCAGTGTCCACCGAGATGCCGATATCGGCGGTGCGCAGCGCAGCTGCATCGTTGATGCCATCGCCCATGAAGCCCACCACATGGCCATTGGCCTTGAGCATGCGCACAATGCGCTCCTTGTGCGCAGGGCTCAGCTTGGCAAAGATATGGGCTTCTTCGACCACCTGGGCCAGGCGCTGGTCGTCCATCTGCTCGATATCGCCTCCCAGCACGATGTGCTGCGCGTTGATGCCCACCTGCTCGCAGACCTTGGCGGTGACGGCGGCATTGTCGCCCGTCAGCACCTTGGTCTGCACACCATGCCGGGCCAGCGCCTGCAGCGCCGGCGCAGCGCTTTCCTTGGGTGGATCGATAAAGGCCAGAAAGCCGCAGAGCACCATGCCGGCCTCATCGGCCACGCCAAAGTTGCTCTGGCCCGCTTGCGTCTCGCGCGTGGCCACCGCCACCACGCGCAGCCCCTGGGCATTGAGCGCCTCGGCTGTTGCCACAATGCGCTTGCGCAGGCCCGCATCAAGGTCCAGCACGCCGCCTGCGGCCTGCACCATGCTGCTGACCTGCAGGATTTCCTCGACCGCACCCTTGGTGATGATCTTGCCGATGCCGGCACTGTCGCTCACCACCACCGACATGCGCCGGCGCACAAAGTCAAACGGCACTTCATCGACCTTGGCATAGGCATCTACCAGCGGGGCACGCTCGGCATGGGCGAGCACGGCCACATCGAGCAGGCTCTTGAGCCCCGTCTGGTAGTAGCTGTTCAAGTAGGCCATGTCCAGCACATAGTGCGAGACATCACCCCAGGCATCGAGGTGGCGCTCGACCGAGATGCGGTCCTCGGTCAGGGTGCCCGTCTTGTCGGTGCACAGCACATCCATCGCACCAAAGTTCTGGATGGCGTCCAGGTGCTTGACGATCACTTTCTTGCGCGACAGAAACACCGCGCCCTTGGCCAGGGTGGCGGTCACGATCATCGGCAGCATCTCGGGCGTCAGGCCGACGGCCACCGACAGCGCAAACAGCAGCGCCTCGGTCCAGTCGCCCTTGGTCCAGCCATTGATCAGCAAGACCAGCGGCACCATCACCAGCATGAAACGGATCAGCACCCAGCTGACCTTGTTGACGCCCATCTGGAACGCGGTGGGGCTGCGGTCCATCGCCGAGACCTTGCCGGCCAGCGCGCCTAGGTAGCTGTGGTTGCCGGTGGTCAGCACCACGGCCAGGCCGGCGCCCGAGACCACGTTCGTGCCCATGAACACCAGGTTGCACAGCTCCACCGGGTTGTGCTGTGCCCCATCGGGCAGTTGGGCAAATTTCTCCACCGGCATGGATTCACCGGTCATCGCCGATTGCGCCAGAAACAGATCCTTGGCGCTCAGCAGGCGGCAGTCAGCGGGCACCATATCGCCGGCAGCGAGCTGGATGATGTCGCCGGGCACCAGCTCGCGCACGGGCAGCTCGCGTACGGCCTGCAGTGCCGACAGGCGCGAGGGCGGCGCATCCAGCTCCCGCCCCTCTTGATCCTGCGCCGTGCGGCGCAGCACGGCGGCGGTGTTGGAGACCATGGCCTGCAGGCCGGCAGCGGCCTTGTTGGCGCGGCCCTCCTGCCAAAAGCGCAGGCCGGTGGCCAGCGCCACCATGCTGCCGATCACCACCGTGGCCTTGGTATCGCCGGTCAGCCACGAGACGGCAGCCAGCACCGTCAAGAGCAGGTTGAAAGGCGTGCGAAAGCACAGCCACAGGTGCTCTGTGCGGGTCATCGCCTGGTCCTGCGCAATGGTGTTCCAGCCCGCTTGCGCACGGGCTTGCTGCACCTGTGCATCGTCCAGGCCCTGGCGGCTGGTGTTCAGGCTGTGCAGCAATGCCTGTTCAGGGGCATGGGCGGCGTCGCGCAGCCGCTCGCCCATGGCCTTGGAAATGCCGGTATCCACCGGCGTGTGGGCCAGTTGCTCCAACATGGGCAAGCGGCGGAAATGCACGCCCCAGTGGCGCGAGCGCAAAAAGTTGACGAATCCATTCTTCAGCAGGTTCAACATGACCCATCTCCCAGCCAGGGGCGCGGCTGATCCGCGCCGCATGGCGTCTGCAAGCAATACAGGCGTGCAACTGCGCGCCGCTGCGGTGCGGCGGCACATGTGCACATCAGACAGAAGAAAGGTCAGCGACTGAAGGGGTCCAGCGCAGCCGATGCCGAGCAGGACTGCGCTGCGCCCTTGCCCACCGGAGCGCGGCGGCGCAGCATGGTCGCGAGCTGGCGCTGCATGCGGCAGGGCAGGCCCAGGCCGCAGCAAGGCGTAATGGCCCATGGCGCAGCCTTGCGCTGCAGTGCGCGCAAGGGGGCCAGCGAAGACATACGCAGTGGCATGAAAAGCTCCCACACCCGGCGTGGCAGCGCGCAACAAAGGCGCTCGCCACGGGGCAAGACTGGAAGATCGAATGGGATGCCGTTGGCGCGTAGGTCTAAGAAACTACGGCGCCTGACAGCTGCCCGCCTGGTTGGGCAAGGCAGCGCGCAAAGCTGGGGCGTTTGCGATTACCTTGCCTGTGGTCGGTTGGCCGCTGGCCAACAACTCGGTAAGTCCACAGGGTTACTCCTAGTAAAAAATCTGGGCGGATTGTAGACCAACGCCCCCAAAACCGCCAGTGGTTTGGAAAGCACAACGCAGTCTTTACCTGCGCTTTTCAGAACCCTCAGTCCAGCACCAGCTTGCGCTGCTGCACCAGTTGCTGGATCTGGGCGCGCGTATCGCTGATCAGCAGCGCAAACGCTTGCGGGCTGCCGCCCATGGGCACAACACCCAGCTGCGCCAGGCGCGCCTGCACGGCCGGTTGGCGCATAGCTTCTTGCGCTGCGCGGTTGAGGGTGTCGATCACGGCCGGCGGCGTGCCAGCGGGCGCTACCAGGCCAAACCAGGTAATGGCCAGGCGGTTGAGCGCCGGGTAGCCGGCCTCCGCCAGGGTGGGAACGCCCGGAAGCGCCGGCAACCGCTGCGGCGCGGCCACCGCAAAAGGCACCAGCCGCCCCGATTGCACCAGGCTGCTTGACGAGGGGTACTGGTCGCTCAGCACCTGGGTCTCGCCGGCCAGCGCACTGTTGATCACCGGGCCCTGGCCTTTGTAGGGGATGTGGCGCAGGCGTACGCCCAGCGCTTCATTCATCGCCTCAGCAATCAGGTGGCCGATGGAGCCCACACCCGCCGATCCGATCGTGTAGTGGTCGGGCTTGGCGCGCAACGTCGCCACCAGGCCCTGCAGATCGTGTACCCCCAGGCTGGGATGGGTGGAGAACACCGACGGAATCTGCGCCAGTGCCATGACCGGTGCCAGCTCTTGCAGCGGATCGCGGCGCACCGATTTGAGCATCACCGTATTGACGGCCAGGGTGCTGATGGTCCCCACGCCAAGGGTGTAGCCATCGGGCTGGGCACGGGCCACCGCCTCGGCGCCGATGAGGCCTGCGGCACCGGCCTTGTTCTCCACCACCACCGGCTGGCCCAGCGGCTCGCGAATCGCATCGGCCAGCAGGCGCGCCACGATATCGGTCGAGCCGCCCGGCGCAAAAGGCACCACCAGCTTGACCGGCTGGCTCGGGTAGGCGCGCCGCTCCTGCGCTTGCGCCGTCACAGCGCCGGCCAACGCCAGGCCCAGACAAAACAGCGCGGACAGCAGCGCAAACGCGCGCAGGAATGGAAAGCGGGACATCATGGCAGGTGGGCACGCAACATCAGAGAGGAGAATTATCCTCCCGAGCAGGAAACTGGGACTAGGCCGCGCAGCTGGCCTGCACGCCTGGCGCCTCGTCCTGCAGCCCTTGGGATTGTGCATAGTCCATGCCCCAGTCGCGCATCGCAATCAGCACCGCTTTGAGGCTGCGCCCCATGTCGGTCAGCGCATAGTCCACGCGCGGCGGCACTTCCGCATAGACGGTGCGCGCAACAATGCCGGCCTCTTCAAGCTCGCGCAGCTGCAGGGTCAGCATGCGCTGGGTGACATTGGGAATGGCCCGGGACAGTTCGCTAAAGCGCTTGGTGCCATGGAGCAGATGGAAAAGCACAATCGGCTTCCAGGTACCGCCCATGACAGACAAGGTCACCTCCACCGCGCAACCACTTTTGCTGTTCAAACGCTTCATATTCTCTCCAACGAGCCAGTCGGCCAGGGCGCCATCCTAGCGCCAAGCCAATGCCCATGCATTGCTTACATTTTTAATACTAGACCACAAATATGTTGGTTCTGGCTTTCTGAGCCCGGCGCTTGCATGATGGCCGGGTGGCTGCGCCGTGCAGCCTAAACCGCTCTTCAAAGTGATAGCAACCCAGGAAAGAGAAACGCCATGAAAGCCATACAAGTTGCCGCCCCCGGTGGCCTGGACCACCTGCAGCTGGTCGACCTGCCAGCGCCTGCTGCGCCCCGCGCCGGCGAAATCCAGGTGCGCCTGCATGCCAGCTCGCTCAACTACCACGACCTGGCCATTGCCGCTGGGCGCTCGCCCACCGCCGATGGCCGCATCCCGATGGCCGATGGCGCCGGTGTGGTGACGGCCGTGGGTGAAGGCGTTTCCGAGTTTGCCGTCGGCGACGCCGTGGTGTCCTGCTTTTTCCCGCTGTGGCAATCGGGCAAGCAGGTGCCCTCCACCTTTGCCACCGTGCCCGGCGATGGCGTGGATGGCTTTGCGCGTGAGCACGTCACGATGGCCGCCACGGCCTTTACCCATGCACCCAAGGGCTATACGCATGAAGAAGCCGCAACCCTGACCACCGCCGGCCTCACGGCCTGGCGCGCGCTGGTGGTTGACGGCCGCATCGAAGCGGGGCAAACCGTGCTGGTGCTGGGCACGGGCGGCGTCTCCATCTTTGCGTTGCAGCTGGCCCATGCGATGGGCGCCAAGGTGATTGCGACCACCTCCAGCGCCGCCAAGGCAGAGCGTCTGCGTGCCTTGGGCGCCGACACCGTCATCAACTACCGCGACCAGCCCGAATGGGGCGATGCGGTGCTGCAGGCTACCGGCGGTCGCGGCGCCGATATCGTTGTGGAGGTGGGCGGCCCTGCGACCCTACCCCAGTCCATCCGCGCCTGCGCGCCTGGCGGCCATATTGCGCTGATTGGTGTGCTGACCGGCTTTGCCGGCGCTGTACCCACCGTGGAGCTGATGCGCAAGCAGCAAACCTTGAAAGGCCTGATCGTCGGCAGCCGCGAGCAGCAGCAAGACCTGGTGCGCGCGCTCGAGCAGCTGGCGCTGCGCCCCATCATCGACAGCAGCTACCCGCTGGAGAAAATCGCCGATGCCTTTGCGCACCAGATCAGCGCCCAGCACTTTGGCAAGATCTGCCTGCACTGGTAAGTGGTGGCGGCGGGGCAAGCGCGCTGGCGCCTGCCCCTATGCCCCCTATGCCCCCAATGGCCTCATGAAAAAACCGCCCCGGGCTTGCGCCTGGGGCGGTTCTTCATGGAAGGCGAAGCACGCTCAGTCCAGCAGCGAGATATCGCGCACTGCGCCCTTGTCGGCCGAGGTCACCAGCTTGGCATAGGCCTTCAAAGCGGTGGACACCTTGCGCGGACGGGGCTTGGCAGGCTTCCAGCCCAGCGCATCTTGCGCTTCGCGGCGCTTGGCAAATTCCTCGTCGCTCACCAGCGCATTGATCGTGCGGTTGGGGATGTCGATGAGGATACGGTCGCCGTTTTGCACCAGGCCAATCGCGCCGCCAGCCGCTGCCTCTGGCGAGCAGTGGCCAATCGACAGGCCCGAGGTACCGCCCGAGAAGCGGCCATCGGTCAGCAGTGCGCAGGACTTGCCCAGGCCCTTGGACTTGATATAGCTGGTCGGGTAGAGCATTTCCTGCATGCCGGGGCCGCCCTTGGGGCCTTCGTAGCGCACGATCACGACATCACCGGCCTTGACCTTGTCGCTCAGGATGTTTTCCACCGCCTCGTCCTGCGACTCGACCACATGGGCCGAGCCTTCGAACACCAGGATCGAGTCATCGACACCGGCGGTCTTGACCACGCAGCCGTCCAGCGCGATATTGCCGCGCAGCACGGCCAGGCCGCCTTCTTTGGAGAAGGCATGGTCGTAGGAGCGGATGCAGCCTTCGGCGCGGTCCAGATCCAGGCTGGGCCAGCGCGTGCTTTGGCTGAAAGCCACCTGGGTGGGGATGCCGGCAGGACCCGCCATGTAGAAGGTGCGCACGGCCTCGTCTTCGGTACGCACGATGTCCCACTGGTCCAGCGCGTCCTTCATGGTCTTGGCATGCACGGTGGGCACATCGGTGTGCAGCTTGCCGGCGCGGTCGAGCTCACCCAGGATGGCCATGATGCCACCGGCACGGTGCACGTCTTCGATGTGGTACTTGTTGGTATTGGGCGCCACCTTGCACAGCTGCGGCACGGTGCGTGACATGCGGTCGATGTCGGTCATCGTGAAATCGATGTCCGCCTCTTGCGCAATCGCCAGCAAATGCAGGATGGTGTTGGTCGAGCCACCCATCGCGATGTCCAAGGTCATCGCGTTCTCGAAGGCCTTGATGCCAACAGCGCGTGGCAGCAGGGTCGCTTCGTCTTGCTCGTAGTAGCGCTTGGCCAGCTCCACGATCAGGCGGCCTGCGCGCTTGAACAGTTGCTCGCGGTCCGAGTGGGTGGCCACCACAGTGCCATTGCCTGGCAGGGCCAGGCCCAGCGCTTCGGCCAGGCAGTTCATCGAGTTGGCGGTGAACATGCCCGAGCAGGAGCCGCAGGTCGGGCAGGCCGAGCGCTCGACTTCGGCCACATCGGCATCGCTCACATTGCTGTCAGCGGCCATCACCATCGCGTCGACCAGGTCGAGCTTCTTGATCTGGATGGTCTTGCTGCCGTCAGCCGCCGGCACGGCCAGGCGCACCTTGCCCGCTTCCATCGGGCCGCCCGAGACAAACACCACGGGGATATTGAGGCGCATCGCAGCCATCAGCATGCCGGGGGTGATCTTGTCGCAGTTGGAGATGCAGACCATGGCATCGGCGCAGTGCGCATTGACCATGTATTCGACCGAATCGGCAATCACTTCGCGGCTGGGCAGCGAGTACAGCATGCCGTCGTGGCCCATCGCAATGCCGTCATCGACGGCAATGGTGTTGAACTCCTTGGCCACGCCGCCTGCCGCTTCGATCTCGCGGGCGACGAGCTGGCCCAGGTCCTTGAGGTGCACATGGCCTGGAACGAACTGGGTAAAGGAGTTCACCACCGCAATGATGGGCTTGGAGAAATCGTCGTCTTTCATGCCGGTGGCACGCCACAAGGAGCGGGCACCAGCCATGTTGCGACCGGCGGTAGAGGTTTTGGAACGGTATGCGGGCATCGTGGTGTACGAATCAGTAAACAATAAGAATGCGGCCTGTCTTGCATAGTGCGGGCCTGGATATACGCCAGGGCCAGCGGGCAAGTTGGCGAGAACCTCTTGAGTGCACGCCGATGTGAGCGATGATTATCGCGCAGCTGGGCAAATGACGGAGACACTCGGGTTCCAGCCAGTAACGGCCGTAGGGGCAGCGCCCGGGCAGAAAAAAACCGCCTGCTCGGCGGTTGGTGCCCCAGCAGCCGCTGTCAGCGGCGCCGGCGGGCCGATTGGCCCAGCGCTTCTTTGGATTTTTGCAGGCGGCGCTCTTTTTTCAGCACCTCCTGCTCCATCGCCTTGCGCTTGGTGTAACCCGACCAGTCGGCCCAGGCCCACCACAGCGCAGCCAGCCCAAAGGGCGCCAGCACAGCAGTCCAGGACCAGGCCGCAACCGGGCCTATCTCCAGGTACTTCAACAACAGCAGAATGATCCCCAGGATCAGAAAATACATGGTCTCTCCATCCGCTTTGGCCCCTTGTATGTCGGTGGCGTAAAGCCCGTAAAGAATGCAAACTTGTGGAACATACTGGCGCCCCCGCAGTCTTACGCAGCGAGCCATTAGAATTAATGTACCTCATGCGCTAAGGAGATAACACGATGAACCGTATTCTGATTGCCACGGCACTGGCCTTGTCGGCCAGCGCACCTGCGTGGGCTGATCAGGCATTGGCCCAATCCAAGAACTGCATGGCTTGCCATTCGGTCGACAAGAAAGTGGTGGGCCCCGCATTCAAAGATATTGGCGCCAAGTTTGCAGGCCAGCCCGGCGCATCCAACATGCTGGCCCAGAAGATCATCAAGGGCAGCGCCGGCGTCTGGGGCCCCGTGCCCATGCCCGCCAACACCCAGGTCAGCGAAGCCGATGCCAAGAAGCTGGCCGACTGGGTACTGACCCTCAAGTAAAGAGCGCCTCGCATGCAGGTCGGGCCTGCTGGCCCACTCCGATGAAAAAACCACCTCGCGAGGTGGTTTTTTGCTGGCTGCGCAAGTGCGTCCTTTAGAACGTATTGCGCGGCGGCTCGACATGGCGCATGCGGTCTTCAATCTGGCCCAGGTAAGCGGCATTGCTGTTGTCCGACTCCTGGGCACGGGCCACCAGGTGGGCTTCCAGCTCTGCCAGGCGGGCCAGCAGTGCCGACTGGCCGGCAGCATGCTGGCTCTCCAGCACCTGGCGCAGCTCGGTAAAGCGTGATGCCTCGGCCTTGTCTGCCAGCTCGCGTTGGGCCGTCATCTCCTTGTTGTGGCGGCGCGCCTCCAGCATGACCGATCCCTGCAAGGACAGCACATAGGCAACGAAGATCACGCACAGCAGCACCGTCAGCGCCAGCATCAGCACTCCCAGCGGGGCGTGGATGGTCGTGAGGCCCAGGTTGACTTCCGATGGGGTGGACAGCACCTGCCAGTTGAGGGCCGCCAGGCCGCCGATGAGCACGGCGATGATGAGAAGAAGAATGCTGCGCATAGTGGATTTTGATGGCAAGAGTGGAATGCATAGACCATAGCACGATCTATGCACCAGCGCTTGTCAGCCAATGCTGGCAATTTCTTACCAGTTCTTCAGCTTTAACAACAGCTTGGCGCACTGGAAGGATCCAGCGCGCCATTTGTTGACATTTACCGATCAGTGGGTATCGGACAACTGGTCGAGGATCGCCGGGTTCTCCAAGGTGGAGGTGTCCTGCGTGATCGCCTCGCCTTTGGCGATCGAGCGCAACAGGCGGCGCATGATCTTGCCCGAGCGGGTCTTGGGCAGGTTGTCGCCAAAGCGGATGTCCTTGGGCTTGGCAATCGGGCCGATCTCCTTGGCCACCCAGTCGCGCAGCTCCTTGGCAATCTGCTTGGCTTCGTCGCCGGTGGGGCGCGAGCGCTTGAGCACCACAAAGGCGCAGATCGCCTCGCCCGTCATGTCATCGGGCCGGCCCACCACGGCCGCCTCGGCCACCAGGTCGGTCTTGGACACCAGGGCCGACTCGATCTCCATCGTGCCCATGCGGTGGCCCGAGACGTTGAGCACATCGTCAATACGGCCGGTGATGCGGAAGTACCCGGTCTTGGCATCGCGCACCGCGCCGTCGCCGGCCAGGTAGATGCTGCCGCCCATCTCTTCGGGGAAATAGGCTTTCTTGAAGCGCTCGGGGTCGTTCCAGATCGTGCGGATCATCGACGGCCAGGGCTTGCTGATCACGAGGATACCGCCGGTGCCGTTGGGCAGCTCCTTGCCGGTCTCGTCGACGATCTGGGCCATGATGCCCGGCAGCGGCAAGGTGCAGGAGCCCGGCACCAGCGGCGTCGCGCCCGGCAGCGGCGTGATCACATGGCCGCCGTTTTCCGTCTGCCAGAAGGTATCGACAATCGGGCAGCGCTCGCCACCGATATTGCGGTAGTACCACATCCAGGCTTCGGGGTTGATGGGCTCGCCCACCGATCCCAGAATGCGCAGGCTGCTGAGGTTCCAGTTGCGCGGGTGCACCTTGTCGTCCGAGTCAGCAGCCTTGATCAGCGAGCGGATCGCCGTGGGCGCGGTGTAGAAGATGGAGACGCCATGGCGCTCGATCATCTGCCAGAAGCGCCCGGCATTGGGGAAGGTCGGCACGCCCTCGAACACCACCTGGGTCGCGCCAGCGGCCAGCGGGCCGTAGGCAATATAGGTGTGACCGGTGATCCAGCCGATATCGGCCGTGCACCAGAACACATCGCTGGGCTTTAGATCAAAGGTCCACTCCATCGTCATCTTGGCCCAAAGGATGTAGCCGCCGCTGGCGTGCTGTACGCCCTTGGGCTTGCCGGTGGAACCGCTGGTGTACAGAATGAAGAGCGGATGCTCGGCATGGACGGCCACTGGTGCACATTCCTTGCTTTGGCCGGCCAGCGCCTCACCAAAGCTCACATCCCGGCCGTCCACCTTGTTCCAGGCTGTCTGGGTGCGTTCAAACACCAGCACTTTCTTGACGGTGTCGCAGCCCCCCATGGCCAGTGCGTCGTCGACAATGGCCTTCAGCGGCAACTCCTTGCCGCCGCGCATCTGGTAGTTGGCGGTGACGATAAGCACCGCGCCGGCGTCGATGACGCGCTCATTGACCGCCTTGGCCGAGAAGCCGCCAAACACCACCGAGTGGGTCGCACCAATGCGCGCGCAGGCCTGCATCGCCACAATGCCCTCGACGGTCATCGGCATATAGATGAGGACCCGGTCGCCCTTTTGCACGCCCTGGGCCTTGAGCGCATTGGCAAAGGCACTGACCTTGTCCAGCAGCTCACGGTAAGTGATCTTGGTCACCTGGCCATCATCAGCTTCAAAGATGATCGCTGTCTTGCTCTCCACCGGCGTGCCGATGTGCTTGTCGAGGCAGTTGGCGCTGACGTTCAACTCACCATCCTGGAACCACTTGAAGAATGGCGGCGTGCTCTGGTCCAGCACTTCGGTGAAGGGCTTGGTCCACTGCACATGCTCGCGGGCACGTTGGGCCCAAAAGCCTTCAAAGTCGGACTCGGCCTCGGCGCACAGCGCCTCATAGGCCTCCATGCTGCCGACGCGGGCCGTGGCAGACAGGCTGGCCGGTGGGGGAAATACGCGGTTTTCGACCAGAACGGATTCAATGGTTCCTTGGGCTGGGGCTGTCATGGGTGGGTCTCCTTTGCAAACATTGTAGGTATGAAAATCGCTGCTACTGTGGACCGGCGCACTTACAGGCATCTGACAAGGCTCCACTGCCTGCCACCGCTTGCGATAGACAAAACCAACCACCCGATCCAGGCGAGGAATTTTCCCAATCGCCACACTGCAGACGCAGGGCGCTGGCTACAATGCGCGACGCTCTTTTTAGCGGCATTTCCGCACGCGCTGAGCCAGCATCCGGACAGGCTGGCACGGACCTCAGCGATGGACGGCCGAAACACAGATTCCAAACCTGCTGCAGGGCACTCTCTCCACTACCCCCTCCACCATGTCTCTCCCTCAAAATGCTCCTTTGCGCCCCTTGCCGGCGCTGATTTTTGCCAGCCGCTGGCTGCAGCTGCCGCTCTACCTGGGCCTGATCGTTGCCCAGCTGGTGTATGTCTGGCATTTCCTGGTCGAGCTGCTGCACCTGGTTGAAGCGGCCTTTGGCAGCGATACTGCGCTGCGCATCCTCGTCACCTCGGTGGGATATTCGCCCGATGTCCAGATCACGGCGCTCAACGAGACCATCATCATGCTGGTGGTGCTCGGTCTCATCGATGTGGTGATGATCTCCAACCTGCTGATCATGGTCATCGTCGGCGGCTACGAGACCTTTGTCAGCCGCATGCACCTCAACCGCCACCCGGACCAGCCCGAATGGCTGGGCCATGTCAACGCCTCGGTGCTCAAGGTCAAGCTGGGCCTGTCGATCATCGGCATCAGCTCCATTCACCTGCTCAAGACCTTTATCAATGCACCCAATTACAGCGAGAAGGTGCTGATGTGGCAGACCATCATCCATGTGGTGTTCCTGCTGTCTGCGCTGGCCATCGCCTGGACCGACCGCATCCTGCACCCAGCAGGCCCTGCACACAAGGACAGTCACTGATCCATCAGCCGCTTCGCGCCCCCTCCAGCCTCGCCCCCGTGCGGGGCTTTTTCATGGGCGCTTTGGAGATCCGTATTGGCGAGAAATTCCTACAAGGCAACCTTTGGTTTTCAGATATCAGCAGTCATTTACCCTTAAAAGACAGCATCCATAGCACAAGCAACGCGATCGGTTCGCAATTGCTAAAATTGGGGTCTTTTCGGCAATGGCTCCGCATAAAATTGAAACTATATGTTTCATGTTCATGCAAAGTCCTGACCGCTTGATCCGACCATATTTGGTTTTTTATTGCTATTAAAAAAGTAGCAATCCAGAAATCAGATGCTGCAAATGGCCGTGTAGAACGCCAAATTCGCCCGGATGAAACCCGCTTTTTTTGACTTCTATATTTCCAATACGTATACTTAAAGGATGTTTTACAACCTGCAACGCAGGTAATCCGTGCCTTTCTGACAGGTGCGGATCGTCTCCGTCGGGTCTTTGGCGTCGCGCCAAAGTCCGTCAACAGGCCGGAATATTCCCGGCCCTGATGCCCCGGCGTGGTGGCCTTTTTACAGTGTCCGCCGCGCTCGCGTGATTGAAACCATCGGGTTTCAATGCGCACGAGAGACCCTGTACCCGGCTCGACCCTGGAGCCCATCGCTGCTGGCATGCACGCCCGGTACAGGCAGAAATTGTTGGTCACATTGCGTGGCCTGCCCACCCCACGAGGGCTTGCCATGGTTGTCGCTTCGACAGCCAGGCGCAGCTATCGGCATCAGGGTTGAGAGATTGACGGTCCCGTGCTGGACGACGCCCTTCATGGGCGTCTTCAGCGTTGTAGCCACTACAACTTAGGGAGGAGCCACACATGGCCAAACAAATCCGTATCGAGCACGTCTTCAAGGTGTTCGGAGATTCCCCAAAAGCCGCGCTCGAGCTGGTGCGCAAAGGCGCCACCAAACAAGAAGTCATGGAGAAGACCGGCAACTCCATCGGCGTGTTTGACGCCAACTTCACGATCGAAGCCGGTGAAATCTTTGTCGTGATGGGCCTGTCGGGCTCGGGCAAGTCCACGCTGGTGCGCATGCTCAACCGCCTGATCGAGCCCACCAGCGGCGCCATCGTCGTCGATGGCCAGGACATCAACCAACTGTCCGACAGCAAGCTGCGCGCACTGCGCCGCAAGGACATCTCGATGGTGTTCCAGTCCTTTGCACTGATGCCCCACCTCACCGTGGTGGAGAACACCGCGTTCGGCCTGGAGTTGGCCGGCGTGGCCCGCGAAGAGCGCCTCACCGCTGCCGAGCAAGCGCTCGAGCAGGTGGGCCTGGCCGGCTGGGGCGCGAGCTACCCCGATGAGCTCTCGGGCGGCATGCAGCAGCGCGTGGGCCTGGCCCGGGCGCTGGCATCGGACCCCTCGATCCTGCTGATGGACGAGGCCTTCTCGGCGCTCGACCCCATTATCCGCACGGAGATGCAGTCCGAGCTGATGCGCCTGCAGGAGATCAAGCGCCGCACCATCGTCTTCATCTCGCATGATCTGGACGAAGCGATGCGCATCGGCGACCGCATTGCCATCATGAAGGACGGCATGGTCCAGCAGGTCGGCACGCCCGACGATATTTTGCGCAACCCTGCCAACGACTACGTGCGCGCCTTTATCCAGGGCGTGGATGCCGCAGCCGTGTTCAAGGCCGCCGATATCG
Source organism: Comamonas squillarum (assembly GCF_025309455.1). NCBI lineage: Bacteria > Pseudomonadati > Pseudomonadota > Betaproteobacteria > Burkholderiales > Comamonadaceae > Comamonas > Comamonas squillarum. The sequence goes on along the minus strand of NZ_CP104377.1, from coordinate 4,984,064 downwards.
CGCGCCGCGCCATCACCGTCGTCAAGGAAAGCGACCAGCGCGGCGCCCGCGCCGCCATGCAGCTGCTGCAGGACGAAGACCGGGATTTCGCCTATGTCGTCTCGCCCCGCAAGCAGTACCTGGGCACTGTCTCGACCGAATCCCTGCGCAATGCCTTGAAAGGCCATGTCGGCCCGCTGGGTCTGCAGCATGCCTACCTGGACAAGGTCGAGCCCATTGCCGAAGACGCGCTGGTGGCCGATCTGTTTGGCCAGGTCGCGCAGGCACCCTGCCCGCTGCCGGTGCTGCGTGCCGATGGCCGCTTTGTCGGCGCCATCAGCAAGAACACCTTGCTGCGCTTCCTGGACCGCGACACGCCGCCCGTGCCGCCCACCGACCCTGCGGTGATCGCCATGCAAGCGGCCACCGAGGCCGCTGCCGCTGACGCCGCCAATACCGACAACAACGACAACAGGAGTGCCGCATGAGTACCGACAACACGCTGACCATCGCCCAGAACACTGCCGCTGCCGACCCTTGGGCCGATACCGCATCGACCAGTTCGAGCGCGGCCACCGCATGGACCTCCACCGACGCTACGGACGCGGCAGCAGCACCCGCCCAGGCCGCACCGGTGGACGACCCCTGGGTTGCCGTGGGCAATGTCTCGGGCAACACCGACTGGCTGGGCGGCCCCGACGCCGTGGGCCAGACCGCGGACGCTGCCCAGGCCGCAGCGCAGCATGCGCAGGCCGCCCATGACAGCGGTTTCCACCTGAGCCAGCTCTGGGACGGCAGCCTGCCGGTGCAGGACTGGATCAACAGTGGCCTGACCTGGGTGGTGGCCAATTTCCGCCCCTTCTTCCAGACCGTGCGCGCGCCGATTGACGCCACGCTCACCGGTGTGGAGCATTTTCTGACCGCCATCCCGATGCTCGCGATGGTGGCGATCCTGGCGCTGATCGCCTGGCAATTTGCCGGCGGCGCCCTGGCCATTGGGGCCGTGGTGTCGCTGCTGATCATCGGCATGCTGGGCATCTGGCACGAAGCCATGGTCACCCTGTCGCTGGTGCTGACCTCGCTGGCCTTCTGCATCATCATCGGTCTGCCGCTGGGCATCTTGCTGGCCAGCAGCGACCGGGCGCAGAAGTTCTTCCGCCCGGTGCTGGACGCCATGCAGACCACCCCGGCCTTCGTCTACCTGGTGCCGGTGGTGATGCTGTTTGGCATTGGCAATGTGCCAGGCGTCGTGGTGACCATCGTGTTTGCACTGCCACCGCTGGTGCGCCTGACCAACCTGGGTATCCGCCAGGTCCGGCCTGACCTGATCGAAGCGAGCCGTGCCTATGGCGCCTCGCCACTGCAATTGCTGTGGAAGGTGCAGTTGCCGCTGTCCATGCCCTCGATCATGGCCGGTATCAACCAGTCGCTGATGCTGTCGCTGTCGATGGTGGTGATTGCCTCGATGATCGCCGTGGGCGGCCTGGGCCAGATGGTGCTGCGCGGTATCGGCCGCCTGGACATGGGCCTGGCCACTGTTGGCGGCCTGGGCATTGTGCTGCTGGCCATTTTGCTCGACCGCATCACCCAGGCCATGGGCCAGCCACGCCGTGGCGTGCGCCACTGGTGGCAGACCGGCCCGGCCGGCCTCATCGCCCGCGCCCTGCACAAGCCTGAAGCCAGCCCTGCGCCCAAGCCCCTGCCCCAGGCAGCGGCCCAAAAGCAGGCACAGGCAGCCACGCAGCCCGGCCAGGACGCCGTGCCTGCCGCCTAAGCCCAGGCGGGGCAGCCCACACCCGTTGGCCAAGGCTGCCCTGCTCGCCCTCTTGGCCCCCCATTTGTGCATTGATCGGCGGCACGCAGCGCGTGCCCGCCGAACCCCTAACAAGGAGCATCCATGACATCCACCTCCCATTCCTGGCAGGCCTTCGCCGCCCCCACCCGCCTGGTCAAAAGCCTGCTGACCACCAGCCTGCTGGCCGCTGGCCTCGCCGCCGCCGGCCATGCGATGGCCCAGGACCTGCCCGGCAAGGGCATCAAGGTCCAGCCGCTGCAAAGCTCGATCGCCGAAGAAACCTTCCAGACCCTGTTGGTCAACAAGGCCATGCAAAAGCTCGGCTATGACGTGCAGCCCATCCGCGAAGTGGAGTACGCCACCGCCCACGTGGCGATCGGCAACGGCGACGCCACCTACATGGCCGACCACTGGGATCCGCTGCAGGCCGACTTCTACAAGAATGCCGGCGGCGCCGACAAGCTCTACCGCGAAGGCGAGTACTCGACCAGCGCCGTGCAGGGCTATCTGATCGACAAGAAGACCGCCGATGAGCACAAGATCACCAATATCGAGCAGCTCAAGGACCCCAAGATCGCCAAGCTGTTTGACACCGATGGGGACGGCAAGGCCGACCTGACCGGCTGCACCCCCGGCTGGGGCTGCGAAGGCGCAATCGAGCATCAGCTGACTGCCTACAAGCTGCGCGATACCGTCACCCATGTGCAAGGCACCTATGCCGCGCTGATGGCCGACACCATCGCCCGCTACAAGTCCGGCAAGCCCATCCTCTACTACACCTGGACGCCATACTGGGTCAGCGCCGAGCTGCGCCCTGGCCGTGATGTTGTCTGGCTGCAAGTGCCGTTCACCGCACTGCCCGGCAACCAGGCCGATCTGAAGACCGCGCTGCCCAACGGCAAGAACTACGGCTTCCCGCTCAACACCCAGAAGATCGTCGCCAACAAGAAGTTCGCCGAAGCCAACCCAGCGGCCGCCAAGCTGTTTGCAATCATGAAGCTGCCGGTCGCGGACATCAACGCGCAGAACCTGGCGATGAAGGACGGCCAGAACAAGCCTGCCGATATCGAGCGCCATGCTGACGGCTGGATCAAGGCACACCAGGCCGAGTTTGACGGCTGGATCAAGACGGCGCTGGACGCCGCCAAGGCGCAATAAGCCAGCTGGCAACACCAGCCCGGCAGGATCTTGCCGGGCCGGTGCCTTCCCTCAGGGCATGCCGCCATGCCCACCGCTGCAGCGCCAGCGCTGCCCGCCCCAAGCCCCCCGCAAGCTGCACACAGACCACCCGGCACCACCGGCCGGCCCGGGCGCCGTCTTGCCCCAGGGCTGCCCATGTTCCCTCTCGGTGCACCTCTGGTGCATCGCGTATCCATCCAAGGAGAAGACCATGACTGATAAAAACCGCCTCAATCGCCCCATCCACCTGGCCTGCGCCGCCGCCATCTCCTTGATGGCCTGGGTGCCCATCGCCCAGGCGCAAGACCTGCCCGGCAAGGGCAAGGATGTGCTGCCGCTGCTGGGCACCGTGGATGAAGAGATGTTCCAGACCCTGATCGTCTCGCGCGCGCTGGAAAAGCTGGGCTACACCGTCAAGGACCCCAAGGGGCTGGAGAACGGCACCGAGCACGTGGTGGTCGGCCAGGGCGATGCCACCTTTATGGCCAACCACTGGATTCCGCTGCACCAGGAGTTTTATGAGCGCAATGGCGGCGCCAAGGTCTTCTACCGTGAGGGCATGTTCTCGACCAATGCAGCCCAGGGCTACCTGATCGACAAGGCCACGGCCGAGAAGTACAAGATCACCGACATCATGCAGCTCAAGGACCCCAAGATCGCCAAGCTGTTTGACACCGATGGCGATGGCAAGGCCGATCTGACCGGCTGCAACCCCGGTTGGGGCTGCGAGCTGGCGATCAACAAGCACCTCAAGGGCCTGGGCCTGGAAGGCAGCGTGACCCACCGCCAGGGCAACTATGCGGCGCTGATTGCCGACACCATCGCCCGCTACCAATCGGGCAAGCCGGTGCTCTACTATGTCTGGACCCCCTACTGGGTCAACGGCGTGCTCAAGCCCGGCCAGGATGTCGTCTGGCTGCAGGTGCCCAATATCCCCAATGCCAAGGGCGATGACGACACCCGCCTGCCCAACGGCAAGAACTATGGCTTCAAGGTGAACAACCAGTACATCCTCGCGAACAAAAAATGGACCGACGCCAACCCGGCCGCCGCCAAGCTGTTTGCCACCATGCAGGTGCCCATTGAAGACATCACCGCCCAGAACCTGCTGATGCGCAACGGCGAAAACAAGACTGCCGATATCCAGCGCCATGTGGACAGCTGGATCAAGAACAACCAGGCCAAGTTTGATGGCTGGATCAAGCAAGCGCTGGCCGCCAAATAAGTTTGGCACTCGCCGTGCCCACCCGAGCCCGCTCACCCAGCGGGCTTTTTTGTGGCGTTCAGCGGCGCAAAACTACAATAGCCCCCAAACAACGCCCATGCCCCATGTCCCATCCCTGCCTCAGTTGCGGCGCCTGCTGCGCCAGCTTTCGCGTTGATTTTTCGGTCCATGAATGCGACAGCAACGGGGGGCGTGTGCCCTCGGGCCTGGCCGAAGAGGTCAACGACACCACCAGCCGCATGCGCGGCACCGACTATGCCCGCCCGCGCTGCGCGGCCTTGACCGGCACCATCGGCCAGCAAGCCGCCTGCGGCATTTATGAATGGCGCCCCTCGCCCTGCCGGGAGTTTGCCACCGGCAGCGAGGCCTGCAACAAGGCACGCCTGCGCCATGGCATGCCGGCGCTGGAAGGCGGGCTGTACTAGCCAGCCCTCCCACCGCCCGATGCGTTGCGCTACATCGGCGCTAGAGCGGAGCGATCCGCACCACCGGCGCACTGGCTGTTTCAATCGACATGCGCAGCGGCAGAAACTGCGCAATCACCGCCATATTGCTGTGCAGGTGCGCGCTGGCCTCGCTGCAGCTAAAGGCAGCGGGCTGGCCGCTTTGCCACACGGCCAGCGCCTGCAGCAGCAAGAGCTGGTCGGCCAGGTAGGCACAAACGGCAGCATCGGGCTTTTTCTGGTAATCGCGCAGGTCCTGGCAGAGCTTGCGCGCCACCGCTTCGGACGAGACGCCATGCGCGCCCAGGCACCAGAACAGCTCGGTGACATGGTCATAGCGCAAGGTGGCCTGCAGCAGATTGCCCGGGCCTTCCTCCTGGTCCACCGGCAGCAGCTCCATCGCGCGCCGGTCCCAACCGGTCAGCCGCGCCAGCTCATCAAACTCGCGCATCGCCACGCCGCGCGGCACGGCCGCGCAGACCGCCTCCACCGACACATGCTGCAGCATGCCGCGCGCCAGCAGGTCAAAAGGCTGCAAACCCTGCGCTGCCGGGCTGATGCAGGCCAGCGCCTCGCCACCACCCGCCGGGTAAAAACCAAAGCGGCGCAGCCGCATATCCAGGCCTGCCCCCATGCGCGCCACCAAGGGCGCATAGGCGCGTTCAATGAAGTGGAAATTGGGCGCCAGCGGGTTGTGCGTGCCGCCCGCCAACTGCACCGTGCTCGCGCCATCGGCCATCAGCAGCGCCGGCAGCACCGTCTGCAGCACCAGCATGGCGCTGCCCGCGCCCGAGATCGGGAAGCGGTAGTCCCCGGCCTTGAGCGTCACCGGCGCAAACTGCAGCTCCGTCACGCCCGCAGCGATGGGCGACAGCTGCGCATCGCTGATGGTCTGCGCGGCCTGCACACAGGCCAGGTGCTGGCGCATCAGCCCCGGCTTGGAGCGCCTGGCCCGGATGCTGTGCATCGCCAGCGGCCTTTGCGTGATGACCGACAGCGCCAGCGCCGTGCGCAGCATCTGGCCACCGCCCTCGCCTTGCGAGCCGTCGATCTCGACCAGGCCCTTTTCTATGGATTGGCTTGCGATTTGCATTGGAATCGTTTCCCTCTCTCTGTTTTCTTCTTCTGATTTACCTGCGCTGGCTCAGTGACCGGACAGCGCAGCGCCCATGGTCACGCGGGGATAGGCCACTACTCGGCAGACGCGATGCACACCGGGACGCAGCTCTACCTGGCGCCGCAAGATGCGGTCGATACGCGGCGCCCAGCTGCGCTCCAGGCTCAGCGCCTCCAGCTGCGCATGCGCGGGCTTGTCACCAAACTGCACCCACCACCAGGCGAGGGCCTGCGCTGCCAGGCTGCGCAGATCCGGCGCCTTGGACTGCAAGGCGGCATGCACACGGGCACGGGCAGACGCGTCGGGGCGGGCACGCCATAGCGCACGCAAGGCTGCCATCTCGGCCGCATCGCAATGGCTTTGGCGCCAGGCGCGGTGCCGCGCACGGCAGTCCTTGCAGCGGCTGGCACTGGCATACAGGCTGCCTTGCACTTGCTCGTACCACCATTTCTGGTCCTGCGCGGTCCAGACACAGGCGGCGCCGCAATCACAGCAGCGGTAGCTGATATCGACGTAGTAACCGGGGAGCCAAAAAGGCGCGCCGTGGATCAGTTCAAGGCGCTGCACATCAGCAGCCAAGGCGCCATGCGGCATGGCTGGGCGTAACGCTGCTTCACGCTGCGCCTCCATGCGCGCCCAACGGCGCTGCTTGATCTCGTGTCGACGTTGCTTATTGCTCTTCATCACCCTTCTCCTCAGGGTTGCGGCCCCATGGCCGCCCCCTTTTTACCCCTTCACACACACCACCTGCTTGAGCGTGTACACCACCTCCACCAGGTCGCTTTGCGCCGCCATCACCGCGTCGATATCCTTGTAGGCCATGGGGATCTCGTCGATCACCTCGGCGTCCTTGCGGCATTCCACGCCTTCGGTGGCGCGCATCTGGTCCTCGACGGTGAACAGCTTCTTGGCCTTGGTCCGGCTCATCGTGCGACCGGCACCGTGGCTGCAGCTGTTGAAGCTCTCGGGGTTGCCTTTACCGCGCACGATAAAGCTCTTGGCCCCCATGCTTCCCGGGATGATGCCCAGCTCACCCTGGCGTGCGCTCACCGCGCCCTTGCGGGTCACAAACACCTCCTGGCCAAAGTGCGTCTCGCGTTGCACATAGTTGTGGTGGCAGTTCACCGCTTCCAGGTGCGTCTCGAACGGTTTGGTGATCACCTTCTTCAAGGCATGGATCACGCGAACCATCATCACCTCGCGGTTGGCACGCGCAAACTTCTGCGCCCAACCCACCGCTTTGACATAGTCGCCAAAGTAGGCGGCGCCTTCTTCAAAGTAGGCCAGGTCCTTATCGGGCAGGTTGCGCTGGTGCAGCTCGGCATCCTTCTTGGCCAGCTCGATGAAGTGGGTGCCAATGGCGTTCCCCACCCCGCGCGAGCCCGAATGCAGCATGATCCACACGGCTTGGTTCTCGTCCAGGCAGACTTCAATGAAGTGGTTACCGGACCCCAGGGTTCCCAGGTGCTTGTAGTTGTTGGTGTTCTTGATGCGCGGGTGCGCTTCGCAGATCTCGTCGAACTCCTTGACCAGGCCCGTCCAGGCGGCATCGGTTTCCTCAGGCGGCGTCTCCCAGCTTCCCTTGTCGCGGCCATAGCGCTTGGGCGTCATCCCCACCGGCACCGCCCGCTCGATCGCAGCGCGGATCGGCGCCAGGTTGTCGGGCAGATCGCTGGCCGTCAACGTGGTCTTGCAGGCCATCATTCCGCAACCCAGGTCCACCCCCACCGCCGCCGGGATGATGGCCTTGAGCGTAGGCACCACCGAGCCGATGGTGGCACCTATCCCCAAGTGGACATCAGGCATCACCGCCACGTGCTTGAACACCACCGGCAGGCGCGAGATATTGGCCAGCTGGTTCTGCGCTTCGGCCTCGACCGGCACGCCATTGGTCCACATCTTCACGGGCACGCCATTAGGCACTTGCATTTCGTTGTATTGCGACATCTCTTAGCTCTCTTCTTTATCTTCACACCGCTGTACGACAGCGATGACTTGGTAGGGGTGACACGGTGAGCACCTCTGGGCTGCGACCAGGGTTTGGTGAAACACTTCCGGAGCTCAGGCACTGAGCTACAGGTTCAAAGAACCTGGCGGGATTCCAACCCGCATCGCCGGATTCCAATGTAGTTCCACCGGCATTCGCAGCCAGCGATGCAAACCTTCCCAAAAACACTATCCCAAAAAAAGCGCGACCAGGGTCGGCAAGACAACTGCCACACCGGTTTCCCGGCTGAGGATTCGAACCCCCGGCGTTCCGGATGTAGTCTTGCCAGCATTCGCGCAAACCAAAAATCTTGTACAGATGGGCCACCTGCAGCGACTAAAAAGGTGAAATATTTTTCGTGCTCTACCCATGAGCTACAACTTGCGTTGGCAGGACTCGAACCTGCTCCCTCGAGCGTTAAAGGCTGTAATTTCACCGGCATTCGCCGCAAGCCACCCAAACCTTTTAAACCTTATTCATTGTCGGTATCCACCGTTGGCGACCAGAAGGTGGTGTGACGCAACAGTTTTGGAATGTAGTCACACCGGCATTCGCCAACAGCAGATAAAACACAGCTTACTGGGCGGGCAGCACGATCTGCTCGATCTCGCCCACCCAATGTGCGGCACCCAGCTTGCCTTCGGCAAAACGGGCCACCACATCAAATACCGCATCGCTGAAACCACCGATATTCAAGATATCGGCACGCTCCTGCGCCTGCGTCGTCGCATACGGCTGGATGTCAATACACACCAGCTTGGCAGCGGGGTTGCGTTGCTTGATGCGCGCCCATTGCTGCATCGTCTCCGTCGCACCCGAGCGCTTGCCATCCACCCAGGACTCGTTGTCCGAGACCAGGATCACCAGGTCCACGGCCGCCTTTTCATCGGCCAGCAGCTTGAGCGGCGCACTGCAATTCGTACCGCCTCCGCCCACAGCCGCCAGGCGGCTGGCATTGGTCATCACCGAATCACGGCCGTTGAGCGACAGCGGCACCACCTTGCATTCAAAGGGAAGCACGCGCGCCTCGCGGTTCTTGCGCAGCACGGCAGCCGCCATCAGGCCAGCCACATCGATGCAGCGCACCGCGCTGGTGGCACCGGCCCGGTAACCCGTCACCGACGAGTGCATGGAACCAGAGACATCAGGGCAGACGGCGACCCGGCCCGCAAATTGCGGCACGTTGGCCGTTGCCAGCTCCATCGCATCCTGCAGCGCCTCTGCCACGGCAGCCGGCACCTGCTGGCCCGCAGCCTGGTAGGCCGCCAGCAGCTGGTAAGGCATGGCACGGGCCTTGGCCACGGCTGCCGCATCCTGCAGCTTGGCGGCCACGCGCTCAGCCATACCAGGCAGCTCGAACACACCATGGCGTGCCAAGGTGTTCAGGTTCTGCCGCATCATCTGCCACGAACCCTGGCTTGCAATCTGCGCCCATTGCTGCGCACCCAGGCCCAGCGCGGTCAGCATCTGGAACGGCACCTCCGGCACCTGCTCGGGCATCTGGCCCTGGGCCACGGCACGCTTGAAGCGCTCGAACGCCAAGGTGATGGGTGGCAGGCTGGCTTCGTCATACGACTTGCCAATCAGCCAGGCAAACCAAGCGGCGCGCCAGGCCTCCTGGGGCTTGGGGTGCACCATCTTGACCACATCGGCGAGCGAGGGCTGGTTACCGATGGCGGCGTTGAGCAACTGCTTTTCCGTCGCCGTCAGCAACCACTGCTGCACCAGCTTCTTGGGCCGGGTGCCGAGCGACTTGCGCCCCAGCACTCCGCTGCGCAGGATTTGCACAAAATTGCGCAGCATCTTGCCGTTGTCCACCACGCGGGGAAAGATCTGTGCCAGCAGCTCGACATCACGCACGGCCAGCACCGCCGCCAAGGTGGCAGGCATGTCCTTCATATAGCCACGCTCACGGGCATAGATGGCCGTCTTGGCAATAAAAGGCGCTTCGACCTTGGCCAGCACGTCCATCAGTTGCGAGAGCTGGTCCTGCGGGCTGGCATAAAAAGTCTGGCCCAGGCAACCGGTCAGCGCCATTTGCGCCAGCTGGTGCTGCGGGCCAAATGCATAGGCCGCCATACCCGATTGGTTGGTGGCATCCGCCGTTGCCAGCTGGGAGCCCTTGTAGGTTTGAAACAGTTGCAGGTTGACCATGGTGTTCTTCTTTCTTGTTCATTCAACGCCTCGGGAAAGCAGAGACCCTGCTCTGCTTTCCCCAACGCACGCCACGTGGCGCTTGTTAGGTTTATTGCCAAAAGCGTGCCAACTTTTATATCCAGCACTCGCACGAAATTAACTTATTGATTTAAATATAAATTTTCACACCACCACCAATTCCCACTTCACCATCGTCTCGCTATTTTTATCTTTTTATCTAATCTATTTAGAATATGGAATCGTCTTCAAGATCGCACTCGCATGAAACCCATCACCGTCATCGGCTTTCTCGGCACCCAGCTCGACAGTGGCCGCGGCGCAGGCCGCTGGAGCAAATGGCGCCCCTCGGTGGCCATCACGCAGCATGAGGACATGGTGGTGGCCCGCATGGAGCTGCTCTACACGTGCGCGCATGTGGACCTGGCGCGGCTGGTGCAAAAGGACATCGCCACCGTGAGCCCCGAGACCGAAGTCCACCTGGTGGAGCTGCCGATCCACGACCCCTGGGACTTTGAAGAGGTCTATGGCGCGCTCTACGACTGGACCAGCAGCTACCACTTCGACAGCGACCAGGCCCAGTACTGGCTCAACATCACCACGGGCACCCATGTGGCGCAGATCTGCCTGTTTTTGCTGGCCGAATCGCGCACGATCCCCGGCGTGATCCTGCAGGCCTCGCCGCCCAAGCGGCAGATCGATGGCGCGGCGGGCAACTATGCGCTGATCGACCTGGACCTGTCGCGCTACGACGCGCTGGCCACCCGCCATGCGCAGGCCCAGCAGGATGCGGTGGCCTTTCTCAAAAGCCACATCCCCACCCGCAACCCGCGTTTCAACCAGCTGATCGCCGAGATCGAGCAGGTGGCAGGCCGCTCGCAGGCGCCCATGCTGCTGGTGGGGCCTACGGGCGCGGGCAAGTCCTTCCTGGCGCGCCGCATGTACGAGCTGAAAAAGGCACGCCACCAGCTCAGCGGCGCCTTTGTCGAAGTGAACTGCGCCACCTTGCGCGGCGACAGCGCCGCCAGCACCTTGTTCGGCCACAAGAAAGGGGCGTTCACCGGCGCTGCCACCGAGCGCGCCGGCCTGCTGCGCACCGCAGACCAGGGCCTGCTGTTTCTCGACGAAATCGGCGAGCTGGGCGCTGACGAGCAGGCCATGCTGCTGATGGCGATCGAGGAAAAGCGCTTTTATCCCATGGGCTCGGACAAGGAGGTGAGCAGCGACTTCCAGCTGATCGCAGGCACCAACCGCGACCTGCGCCTGGAGGTGAGCGCCGGCCGCTTTCGCGAAGACCTGTTTGCCCGCATCAACCTCTGGACCTACAACCTGCCCGGCCTGGCCCAGCGCAGCGAAGACATCGAGCCCAACATCGACCACCTGCTGGTGCAGCATGCCCAGCAAACCCACCGCACCGAGCGCTTCAACGCCGAGGCGCGCAAACGCTACCTGCAGTTCGCCCAGAGCCCGCAAGCGCTGTGGAGCGGCAATTTTCGCGATCTGCACGCGAGCGTGACGCGGCTGGCCACCTTGTCGACCAGTGGTCGTATCACCGAGGATCAGGTGGAGGCGGAGATTGGGCGCTTGCAGTGGCTGTGGCAGCGGCCGGAGGCTGTGGCCTCGTCTGTCGATGGTTCTGCTGAAGTAGCGCTGGAGGCCTTGTTGCCTGGCGATGCCATCGAGGCCATGGATTTGTTTGACCGGATGCAGTTGGCGTCAGTGGTGCGGGTGTGTCGTTCATCTGGCAGTTTGTCAGAAGCGGGGAGGCAGTTGTTTCAGGCTTCGCGGGCGCAGCGGGCGGTGGTCAATGATGCGGATCGGTTGCGCAAGTATTTGCAGAAGTTTGGGTTGAGTTGGGATGTGGTTTGTGGTGCTCGTTGAGCTGGCTGCTCTGCTTTATTGATACTTTTTAGCGACTGCTGTTTGATTGAATTTTGCTGGCCGGATTTCGCCCGGCGGGCGAGGTACTTTTCTTGGCGACCCCGGATCGCCGGCCGAAGAAAAGTACCCAAAAGAAGGTCGCCCTGCTGACTGCGTCCCTTCGCTTCGCTACGGGCAACCTGTGGTGCTCGGGTATGGGCTGCACCGCGAAACTCACTACGCGCCAGAGGCGCTCCGTTCAAACAGACGCGGTGAGCCAGTTCACGATGCAGTTGCACTCTGCGGTGCAACTGCCCAGCCCATACCCTGTGCTCCTCGGCGCATTCAGAAGGGAAACTGAGCAGACGTGTGCCATCGCTGCGCTCGGCACCCAAACCCGGCCGAGCGCAGCGATGGCCTAATGGTATTTGACTGCTGGGGTGTTCGCCCTCCCCCTTTTGCATGCGCCTGGGGCGTGGTGTTTGCGGGGTGGCGCTGGCACCGCAGAGTGCCAGTGCATCGTCAACTAGCTTGCCGCGTCTGTTTGAACGGAGCGCCTACGGCGCGTAGTGAGTTTCGCGGCACACCCCGCAAACGCCACGACACAGGTTGCCCTTCGCAAAGCGAAGGGTCGCAAGCAGCAGGGGCAGCCTTCTTTTGGGTACTTTTCTTGGCAGCGCAAGAAAAGTACCTCGCCCGCCGGGGCGAAACCCGGCCAGCAATAACTTGCAAAGATAAATGCCCATCTAACAGCCATGGCACAAACAAGCGACATGGATTTCCCACAAATCCTAAAATCCCCACCTTCCCCGCGCACCAGCGGCCCGCAAAGCCGCCCCAGCGCCACCCCAGCCACAACAAGCAAAAACCCGTGTCCCCTTTTGAATCGATTGCCCGCCGCGAACGCGGGCTGCTGCAGCAACTCACTGCAGCCCAAATGACGATGATCGCCATTGGCGGCGCCATCGGCACCGGCCTCTTCATGGGCAGCGCTTTTGCCATCGGCTTTGCCGGGCCCAGCGTGCTCATCAGCTACGCCATCGGCGCGCTCATTGGCCTCTTGCTGATGGGGTGCCTCGCCGAGATGACCGTCGCGCACCCGACCAGCGGCTCGTTCGGCGCCTATGCCGAGCACTACCTCAGCCCGCTGGCCGGCTTTGTGGTGCGCTATGCCTATTGGGCGGCCGTGGTGCTGGCGGTGGGCATGGAGGTCACCGCGGTTGGCAAGTACATGAAGTACTGGTTCCCCGAGGTGGAGCAATGGGTCTGGGTGGCGCTGTTCTCGGTCGTGCTGGCGGCCGTCAATGCCACCAGCGTCAAGGCCTTTGGGCAGATGGAGTATGTGTTCTCCATGGTCAAGGTCGTGGCCATCGTCGCCTTTATCCTGATCGGCGCCTATGTGGTGTTCGGCTCGCGGCCCGAAGGTGTGGGTTTTTCCAACTACACCGCGGACCGGGGCTTTTTCCCCAATGGCTGGTGGGGCACCTGGGTGGGGGTGATCATCGCCATCTTCAGCTACCTCAGCCTGGAGTCGATCGCGATTGCCGCCGGTGAGGCGCAGAACCCGCGCCAGGCGGTGACCTCGGCGTTCAAGACCACGGTGCTGCGCCTGGTGCTGTTCTACCTGCTGTCGCTGGCTTTGATGCTGGCCATCGTGCCCTGGAGCCATGCCAGCACCGACAAGAGCCCCTTCGTCAAGGTGATGGAGATCGTCGGCATTCCCGGCGCGGCGAGCGTGCTCAATTTTGTGGTGCTCGTCGCCAGCCTCTCGGCGATGAATGCGCAGCTCTATGTCACCTCGCGCATGATGTTCAGCCTCTCGCGCGGCGGCTACGCGCCGGCAGCGCTGGGCAAGGTCAACAGCCGGGGCGTGCCGATGGGCGCAATTGCGATCTCCTGCCTGGGCATGGCGGTCGCCATGGTGCTCAACGTGCTCAAGCCCGAGGAGTCGCTCACCCTGATGATGTCGATCTCGATGTTCGGCGCCATGTTTGCCTGGTTCATGGTGTTTGTCACCCACCTCTTCTTCCGCCGCCGCTGGCAGCGCGAGCATCCGGGCGAGCGCCTGCAGTTCCGCATGTGGGGCTTTCCGGTGCTGACCCTGCTGGGCGCCGTGCTGATGCTGGCCGTGATCATCACCACCTATTTCACCGATGTGTTCCACATGACCACCTTGATCGGCGTGCCCATGCTGCTGGTAATGACCGCCGTCTACCTGATCTGGTACCGCAAGCGCTGATACATTGCATAGCTATGCCAAACACGCCTCACTCCGCGCCAACCCTGTGGGACATCTCACCGCCCGTCTACGTCGGCATGCCGGTGTTTCCCGGCGACACGCCCTACCAGCAGCAATGGGTGGCCAGCATCGGGCCGGGTTGCCCGGTCAATGTGGCCAGCATCACCAGCACCCCACATGCAGGGGCCCACGCCGATGCGCCGCTGCACTACGCCCCCGATGGCGCGACCATCGGCCAGGTCGATCTGGCGCCCTACCTGGGCCGCTGCCGCGTGGTCCATGCGATTGGCTGCGGCCCGCTGATCGAGTGGCAGCACATCGAACACGCGATAAGCGACGACCTGCCTGCGCGCGTTTTGGTGCGCACCTACCAGCAGATGCCGCAAACCCAGTGGGATGCGGGCCTGACGGGCTACGCGGCCGAGACCGTGGAGCGCCTGGCTGCGCTGGGTGTGCGCCTGATCGGCATTGACACCGCCAGCATCGACCCGGCCGACAGCAAGGCCCTCCCCAGCCACCAGACCGTGCGCCGCCACGACATGCGTGTGCTGGAGAACCTGGTGCTGGACGCCGTGCCCGAGGGCGATTACGAACTGATCGCGCTGCCGCTCAAGCTCGTGCAGGCCGATGCCTCGCCGGTGCGCGCCGTGCTGCGCGCGCTGCCCGGCACCTACAATCAGGCCTCGGTCTGAACCACCCCATCCCTTGCGGCAGGCGCCTGGCCCACCAGCGCCTGCCCGCCACCACTGACAAAGAGACATAGCCATGACCACCTTGGAAGCCTGCCGCGACGTTGACCAGCAAGAGCCGCTGGCACCGCTGCGCGATCTGTTCGACCTGCCCGACGGCGTGATCTACCTGGACGGCAACTCGCTGGGCCCACTGCCCAAGGCCACGGCCGCGCGCGTGGCCGATGTGGTGCAGCGTGAATGGGGCCAGGGCCTCATCCGCAGCTGGAACGATGCCGGCTGGATCGACCTGCCCCAACGTTTGGGTGACCAGTTTGCGCCCTGGATAGGCGCCAAGCCCGGCGAAGTCGTGTTCACCGACACGACCTCGGTCAACCTCTACAAGGTGCTGAGCGCGGCCATCCGCCTGTCACAGCAGGAGTTCTCCGACCCGGCGCCGCGCACCAAGGTCATCAGCGAGCGCAGCAACTTCCCCACCGATCTGTACATCGCCGAGTCACTGTGCAAGCAGCACAACCTGGAGCTGGTGCTGATCGAGCCCGAAGAGTTGCCCGCTTGCCTGACCACCGACGTCGCCGTGCTGCTGCTCAGCCACGTGAACTACCGCACCGGCCATATGCACGACATGACCCAGGTCACGCGCGATGCGCATGCCCAGGGCGTGCTGACCGTCTGGGACCTGGCCCATGCCGCCGGCGCCGTGCCGGTGGACCTGAACGCCGCCAACGCCGACTACGCGGTGGGCTGCAGCTACAAATACCTCAATGGCGGCCCCGGCGCCCCGGCCTTTGTCTGGGTGCATGCGCGCCATACCGACAAGTTCTGGCAGCCGCTGTCGGGCTGGTTTGGCCATGCCGAGCAGTTTGCCTTTACCAGCGACTACCAGCCAGCTGCCGGCATCCGCCGCTATATGTGCGGCACCCAGCCGATGATTGCGCTGTCGGCGCTGCAGTGCGGCCTGGACATCTTTACCGAAGCCGAGAAATACGGCGGCATGACGGCGCTGCGCCGCAAGTCCATCGCGCTGACCGACCTGTTCATCGAGCTGGTGGAGACCCGCTGCGCCGGTTACGGCCTGGGCCTGGCCACGCCGCGCGATATCTTTGCGCGCGGCTCGCAGGTGTGCCTGACGCGCGACGACGGCGCGGGCGTGGACGGCCAGGGCAGCGGCGCCTACGCCATCGTGCAGGCGTTGATTGCCCGGGGCGTCATCGGTGACTTCCGCAAGGGCGACGGCGGCAACGGCCCGCACAAGGACATTCTGCGCTTTGGCTTCACCCCCCTCTACACCCGTTTTGAAGACGTGTGGAACGCGGTCGAGCACCTGCGCCAGGTGCTGGAATCGGGCGAATGGCAAAAGCCCGAGTTCAACCGCATCCATGCGGTGACCTGATTGCCGAGCACCTCCAGCACCCGCCCCGCCATGTCCGAACGCATCGCCATTCTCGACTTTGAAACCACCGGCATGAGCCCGGCGCATGGCGCGCGTGCGGCCGAGGTCGGCATTGTCATGGTCGAGAACGGCCGCATTGTGGACCGCTACCAGAACCTGATGAATGCCGGCCAGCGCATGCCCAGCTTTATCACGCAACTGACCGGTATCACCACAGCGATGCTGCAGGCGGCAGCGCCCGCTGAGCAGGTGATGCGCGAGGCAGCAGACTTTGTCGGCACGGCGCCGCTGGTCGCACACAACGCATCGTTTGACAGCAAGTTCTGGCTGGATGAGCTCGAGCGCGCAGGCTGCGCGGCCAGCCCGGCCGCGGCGCCTGTCGGCAGCCTGTTTGCCTGCACGGTCTTGCTGTCGCGCCGCCTCTACCCCGAGGCGCCCAGCCACTCGCTGGGCAAGATCGTGCGCCATCTGCAACTGCCGCCGGCCGACAAGGCCCACCGGGCGCTGGCCGATGCCGAGATGACCGCCCATTTGCTGCTGCGCATGCAGGCCGATCTGCGCAGCCGCTGGCATATCCCCGACCCCAGCCATGCACTGCTGAGCGAGCTGCAGGTCTGCCAGCGCAAGCACCTGGGCCGCTGGCTCAGCAACACCTCCGCACGCCAGACCCAGCCACAGCTGCCCGAACTGGTGGCCACACTGGCGCCTAAGGCTGCTGCAGCACGGCGCTGAGCAGCACATTCAGCACCGCCATCAGCAGCACCGCCAGCCCGGTGACCAGCAGCACCTGGGACTGCACCCAGGCGCGCTCAGTCTGTGCCGTCCCGGACACCAGCTGGCAGGCCATCTCCACCTTGCCGGGCGATGCCATCAGCAGCAGCGCCGCGCTGACATTGTGGACCGCCATAAAGGGCAGCACCGCGACGCCCAAGGCCTGCGCAATCTCGGCCTGGGTAGCGGCAAACATCGCATTCGCCCCCGTGTTGGAGCCGGTCACAAAGCCGCCCAGCGCGCCGACAAAAGGCGCAGCAAACACATAGGCGCTGCCGCCCTGGGCCAAGGCATGGGCCAGTTGCGCGGCCATGCCAGATACCGCCATCACGACACCCAGCACGATGAACAGCCCCGTCACGGGCGCCACCTGGCGCCAGGACTGCCACACCCGCTGCAGGCTGCTGGGCGCTGGCAGGCCACGCGCAAACCAGGCCGCCGCCACAAACAGCCACAAGGCCGGTGACGCCAGCAGATGCCAGGCGCCCGCAGCTTGCAAGGCCCGCAGCACGGCCCCTGCCACCAGCACACCGAGCAGCAGCAAGCCATAGGCGGCCAGCGCGCGCCAGCCCAGAGGGCCCAGCGGCGCAGCGGCATCGCCCGCAAAAGCGCCTGCGCCCCGCCGGCCCAACCAAAGCCAGAGCACGGTCATCAGCAAGGCGCCCAGCGCTCCGGCGGCTGAGGTACCTACCACCGCATTGCTCAGCCCAATGGCCAGTGCCAGCAACAGGCCCGACAGCGCGCCCTGCAGCATAGCCCCCGCACGCCGGCCCGGCGCACTGGCCAGCCCTGCGGCGGCCACACCCACGACCACCATCGGGATCACGCTCACTGCCGCCGAGGCCACGCCCAGCGCGTCAAATGACAGCCCGGCCATCGTCGCGGCAACCAAGGTGCCCGGGCCCATCGAACCCCAGGGCACGGCGCACAGGCCTAATAGGCCAATCAGCGCAATCTTGCGCGCCGGCAAACCGCTGTGCACCAACAGTGGAATGCCAATCGTGATGCCAATGCCAAAGCCGGTCAGCGATTCGGCAAAGGGCGTGACCCCATGCACCACCAGCAACACCGCACCCATGCCTTCGCCGGTGCGGCCCATCACCCATTGCGCCAGCGCCTTTTGCGCGCCGGCGGCGCGCAGCACTTCGGACAGCAAGAGGCCCCCGCCAACAATCAGCAGCACCTCGACCAGCACCGGCATCCAGCTGGCCAGGGCCTGCAGCGCTGCGGGCGCGCTGAGCGGAAACGCCATCACACAGCCGACCAGCGCCAACGCCACGCCGATCAGCGCCGCATACAGCGAGCGCAGGCCCAGCAGCAACCCGGCGATAACGGCCAGGACCGGCGACGCACTCAATAACAGGTACATTGGGAGAGCTCTTGTTGAAATTGCATATAGGTAAATAATATTTCCCACACGAAATATCGTCAATCCATGTCGACTGAAAACTCCCCACCCAGCGCGGACTCCGACCTGCAGTTCGGCCTGGCGGTGCGCGCCCGCCGCGCCCAGCTGGCCATCACCCTGGACCAATTGGCCCAGGCCAGTGGCGTAACTTCCGGGGCGCTGTCCCGGGTGGAGCGGGGGCTACTGAGCGTGAGCCTGCGCAACGCCATGGCCATTGCGCGCGGCCTGGGCTGCGAGCTGAGCGACCTGGTGCAAAGCCCTGCCCCGGCGCAGATCACCCGCGCGGGCGACCATGCGCGCTTTGTGCATGAGGACACCGGCATCGTGCGCCTGGCGCTGGCCCGCCCGCTGCCGGGGCTCGAGCTGCTGCACTATGCGGTGCCGCCCGGCCAGAGCTCCAGCCACTTCGCGCCGCACCGCCCGGGCACACGCGAGGTGTTCTATGTCGAGACCGGCAGCCTGCGCGTCTTCACCGGTACTGATTCGGTGCTGCTGCAGGCGGGTGACAGCGCCCAGCTGGCGATGGACACCGAGCACCACTTTGCCAACGAAGGCCGGGGCGTTGCGCATTTCATCCTGCTGGTGGCAGCTCCGGCACACGGCGGCTGATGCCCCTGCGCCTGGCCTCGATGGGCTTTATGGCGACGGTGGCTGGAACAGCCGCTCGGCCACAAAGTCCACAAACACGCGCAGGCGCGGCGACATCAGCCGGCCCGAAGGCCAGAGGATGCTGAACTGACCGGAATAGGTCAGACAGTCGTCCAGCACCGTCTGCAAGCTGCCATCGGCCAGCGCGTCGCGGGCCAGAAAATCGGGCATATAGGCGATGCCCAGGCCGGCGATCGCCGCGCCGCGCAAGGCCTCCATGTTGTTGCAGGTCAGCGCCGGCGGGTGGGCTGCGGCATCCTGCTGTGCCTCGGCCGTGTCACCGCCCATCTGCCAGGGCTGCAGCTTGCCCGAGGTGGGAAAACGAAAACGCAGGCAGTCGTGCGCCGCCAGGTCCTCGAGCCGCTGGGGCCGGCCGCGCTGCGCCAGATAGGCGGGGGATGCGCAGAGCACAAAGCGGAACAGGCCCAGGCGCCGGGCGCTGAGGCTGGAGTCGGCCAGCACCCCACTGCGGATCACCGCATCCAGGCGCGCCTCAACCACATCCACCAGCCGGTCGTTGAAGTCCAGGTCCAGCTCAATGTCCGGATAGCGCGCACGGAAGTCTGGAATCACCGGCAGCAAAAAGCGGTAGCCAATGGTGGGCAGCCCTATGCGCAACAGGCCCCGGGGGCTGCTTTGGGTGCTCGACAGCAGCGCCTGCGCATCCTGCAGGTCATCCAGAATGCGGCGCCAGTGCGTGTACATCAGCTCGCCCTCATGCGACAGCGACACCCGCCGCGTCGTGCGCACCAGCAGCTGCGTGCTCAGCTGCGCCTCCAGCTTGGCCACGCTTTTGCCAACGGCAGACGCGGAGATGCCCAGGGCGCGGGCGGCGGCCACAAAACTGCGGCGCTCGGCCGCCTGCACAAAGGCGGCGATGTGGTTGAGGTTGTCCATGCGCGCATATTACGGAATTTTGGTTGTTAATCAAACAACGATTGGCCTGTTTATCGGCGATTCATTCCTCATTAAGCTCCACAGCGTGTTTTTGCAGGAGTTGGCTATGCACCGTGTTTTACCCGCCGCCTGGCGCGGGCCCTGGATGGTTCTGGCATCCGTCTGTCTGGCAGCGCTGGTGCTGCCGCTGAGTTTTTCTGGCGGGGCCGTGGCCACGCCGGCAATTGGCCGCGCACTGGGCGGCAGCGCCACCAGCCTGGGCTGGATCACCAATGCCTTCATGCTGGGCTTTGGCAGTTGCCTGATGGCCGCCGGCGCGCTGGCCGACCAGTGGGGGCGCAAGCGGCTCTTTTTGCTGGGCCTGTCGACCTTCTGCCTGGCCGGCCTGGCGCTGGTGCTGGCGCGCAGCGTCTGGCAGATTGACCTGCTGCGTGCGCTGCAAGGCGTGGCCGCAGCTGCAACGTTGGCCGGCGGCACGGCCGCGCTGGCGCAGGAGTTTGCGCCGGCCCAGCGCGCCCAGGCCTTTAGCCTGCTGGGCACCACCTTCGGCACCGGCCTGGCCTTTGGCCCGCTGCTGACGGGCTGGCTGATCGAGCAAGCC
Organism: Comamonas squillarum; assembly: GCF_025309455.1. Taxonomy (NCBI): domain Bacteria; kingdom Pseudomonadati; phylum Pseudomonadota; class Betaproteobacteria; order Burkholderiales; family Comamonadaceae; genus Comamonas; species Comamonas squillarum. Next base: position 4,963,679 of record NZ_CP104377.1, on the reverse strand, counting down.
GGCTGGCAGGCCGGTTTTGCGCTCTGCGCTGGCCTGGGCCTGGTCGCCTTGCTGGTGGGCATGGGGGCGATGCGCGAGTCGCGCGACCCGCAGGCCCAGGGGCTGGATTGGCCCGGTGCGCTGCTGTTCACCAGCATGCTGGCCTTGCTGACGCTGGGCATGGTGCAGGCCGCCGCGCTGGGCTGGCGCAGTCCGCAGGTCATCGCACTGCTGCTGGCATCCATCGCGGCGCTGCTGCTCTTTATCGCCGTGGAGCGGCGCGTGGCCCGGCCCATGCTGGACCTGAGCCTGTTCCGCTACCCGCGCTTTATCGGTGTGCAGGTGCTGCCCATTGCGACCTGCTACTGCTATGTGGTGCTGCTGGTGCTGCTGCCGCTGCAGCTGATCGGCATTGCCGGCTACAGCGAGGTGGCGGCGGGCTGGTGGATGCTGGCGCTGTCGGCCCCGATGCTGGTGGTGCCGCTGGCCGCAGCCTGGCTCACGCGCTGGTTCCACGCCGGCCCTATTTCTGCCGCTGGCTTGCTGATCGCGGCTGGCGGCCTGGTGTGGCTGGCGCAGGTGCCTGTGGATGCGGGTGGCATGGCGCGGGTGCTGCCGCTCTTGCTGATCGGCTGCGGTGCGGGCCTGCCCTGGGGCCTGATGGATGGGCTGTCGGTGAGCCTGGTGCCCCGGGAGCGCGCGGGCATGGCCACCGGCATTTTCAGCACCGTGCGGGTGGCCGGCGAAGGCATAGCGCTGGCGATGGTGACCGCCCTGCTGGCCGGTTTGATCAGCCCGCATCTGCCCGCGGCGCTGGATGGGGCCAGCCTGCAAACGGCCGCCCAGCAGCTGGCGATGGGCGAGCTGCGCCAGGCGCTGGCCCGGTTGCCCGCCCAGCCGGGTGCGGCAGCAGATTTGCAAAAGGCCTATGGCCAGGCCTTTGCACAGCTTATGTATGTGCTGGCGGCGATAGCCACGGTCTCGGCCCTGGTGGTTTTGGGCCTGCTGCGCCCGGCCAGTGGCGATGCGCTGCAGGTGGCTGCGGCCAGTCCTCAGTAGCTTTTGGCCGACAGGCTGGCCCAGAGGTGGGCCGCCACCAGTGCCCGCCAGGGCGCGAACGCACCCAGCCACTGCTCGGCCTCGCGCTGCGAGACGCTGGGCACATCCAGCAAGCGGGCCAGCGCATTGCGCACCGCCACATCGCCATGCAGGCTGCCATCCAGCCAACCAAAGCCGCGCAGCAAGGCGTAATGCACCGTCCAGGGGCCAATGCCCTTGATGGCCAATAGCGCATCTTCAATCGCCTGGGCATCTTGCGCCTGCAAGGGCTGGGCGGCCCAGGCATCGAGTGGCAGGCTGCCATCCAGCACAGCGGCGCAGACGCGCTCCAGGGTAGCGATCTTGCTGACCGAAAAGCCCGCCGCGCGCAGTTGTTCGGGCGTCAGCGCCGCCAGCGCGGCGGCATCGGGGTGGCAGAGCATGCCACTGCTGTGCTGCACCGCTGCTGCCGCAATCAGGCGCCTGCGCAGCGCAATGGCCGCTGCCACGCTGATCTGCTGGCCGGTGATGGCCCAGACCAGCGCCTCAAACGGGCTACTGCTGGCGGGCACACGCAAGCCCATCTGGCCCAGCAGCAAGGGGCCCAGCACCGGGTGCTTGCCATGCTGCAGTGCCAGCTGGTCCGCCCCATCACCCAGGCCCAGCATGCGCGCCAGCATCGCATCGAGTGCAGCGGGGTCGTTGCCAGTAGGCGCAGTGCCATCGACTGCCAAGCTGGCGACCGCGCGGGACGCGCCGTCCACCATCTCCAGCTGCAGCAGCGCAGGCTGCCCCTGCCAGACCAAGCCCTTGCTGACACGCAACCCTTCGACCTTCTCGGACGCCTGCAAGGCATCGCGGGCATGCAGGGCCAGCATGTCCTGCGGGCGGTAGTTGGCAGGCAGGGCGACTTGGGTCGTCAGTGGCAGGGGCATGGCGGGGTCGGTAGAAGGCGGCGGCGGCCGTGGATCCCCACTATAGAGGATGGACTGCGGGCGATAAAGTCAGGGCTGTTTCAGTGTTTACTCCGCATCGTGGAACACGATGCCCAGCGTGTGGCGCTGCCCGCGCAGTACCGTGGACACCCCATGCCGGTGCTGCACCCGGTAGCTGCCGCGCGTGCCTCGTACCGGCCGCTCGCGCACCGCAATGATGGCCGCATCACCGCGCTGCAGCGGCAGCACCTGCACGCGCGACTGCATGCGGGGGCGCTGCTCGGTCAGCACCAGCTCGCCCCCGTCAAAATCCTCGCCCGGCTGCGACAGCAGCACAATCACCTGCAGCGGAAACACCAGCGCGCCATACAGGTCCTGGTGCAGGCAGTTGTAATCGCCCGCGCCATAGCGCAGCAGCAGCGGTGTGGGCCGCCGCTGGCCGGCTGCATGGCACTGCGCCAGCAAGGCCGCATGCTGCGCAGGCCAAGGCGGCGCGGCGGCTGCGAGCTGCGCGCGCCATTGCTCCGCCACGGGCTGCAAGCGGGCATAGAGTGCCGTGCGCAGAGCCTGCAGCAGCGCTGGCAGCGGGTAGGCAAAGTACTGGTACTCGCCCCGGCCAAAGGCGTGGCGCTGCATCTGGATGCGGCTGCGAAAATGCGCCGCTTCGCCATACATCGCGGCCATCTGCTGGCATTGCGCGGCATCCAGCAAACCTGGTAGCAGGCCCCAGCCCTGGCGGTTCAGCTCGCTGCCCACAGCGGCCCAGTCGTAGCGCTGCAGGCTTGCCTCACTGGCTACATCTGCGCCATCTGCATCGGGTTTTGCGGGGGCGGTGGGCTGCAACAGCGGCGCGCTGGCCTCGGCATCCAGCGGCAATGCAACCTGTGCAGCGCTGGCCGTGCGCTTAGCCATGGCGCGCCACCCGTGGCGCCTGCGGTGCCAGCTCGGCCTCGTGCTGCAGCAGCGCGCGCTTGCGGTCCACGCCCCAGCGGTAGCCGGAGAGGCCGCCGTCATTGCGCACCACGCGGTGGCAGGGAATGGCCACGGCAATCGCATTGGCCGCGCAGGCGCCAGCAACGGCGCGGCTGGCCTGGGGCATGCCCAGCTTGCGCGCCAGCTCGCTGTAGCTGACGGTGCTGCCGACGGGAATCAGTCGCAGCGCCTGCCAGACCTGCTGCTGAAACGCGGTGCCGCGCACATCCAGCGGCAGCGCCAGGCCGCGCGTGGGTTCATCGACAAAGCCGATGACCTGGGCCATCCAGCGCTCAAAGGCTGCGTCGCCCCCGGCCAGCTGGGCTTTGGGAAAACGCTGCTGCAGGTCCTGCACCAGCGCATCGGCATCGTCGCCTAGCAAGATCGCGCAAATGCCCTGCGCGGTGGCGGCCACCAGGATGGGGCCGAGGCTGCATTCGGCCACGCCAAAGCGGATCTGCTGCGCGGCGCCCCCTGTGCGGTACTGGCGCGGGGTCATGCCCAGCACGGCCTGGCTGTCGCGGTAGAGCTGCGCGGTGCTGGCAAAGCCGGCATCAAAGATCGCATCGATGACGCGGGGCGCTTCTTGCGCATCGCCCAGCGCCGTTTGCAGGCGCTGGCGGCGCTGGGCCTTGGCATAGGCCTTGGGCGATACGCCGACGGCCGCCTTGAAGACGCGCTGCAGATGGAAGGGGCTCATGCCGGCGCGCTCGGCCAGCTCGGCCAGGCTGGGCTCGTCTTCGGCGCTGGCGATCCAGTCGCAGAGCTGGGTCATCAACGCCGCATGGCCGGGCTTGGCCGCCGCTTCGGGCTGGCAGCGCTTGCAGGCGCGGTAGCCGGCGGCCTGGGCCTGCGCTGCAGTGTCGAAAAAGCTGACGTTCTCGGGCTTGGCCAGGCGCGAGCTGCAGGAGGGCCGGCAAAAAACGCCGGTGCTGCGCACCGCATAGACAAAGCGGCCATCGGCTGCGGCCTGGCGGCCCTGTACATCGGCCCAGCGCGGATCGGCCAGGGTTTGCTGCGCGCGGGAGGCAGCTAACGCGGCAGCACCGCGCGCCGCAGGGGTGTCAGAAGTGGCGCTGGGTGTGGATGGGACAGACGGTTTCATGCGAATCACCTCAGTACAATCGATGCAGCCACTTTAGGCCTTGCGGCCCGGTTGTGCAGTGCCATTCTTGCGCTGCAATTGACGCCGCTTGCACTGCCCCACACACCATGCGAGACACCCCCAGCAAGCCCGAATCCATTGTGCATGAAGAGCGCGCCCAGCTCGATTTCAGCAAAGACATGAGCTATGGCGACTACCTGCACCTGGACGAGATCCTCAACGCCCAGCACCCGCTGTCGCCCGCGCACGACGAGATGCTGTTCATCGTGCAGCACCAGACCAGCGAGCTGTGGATGAAGCTGATGCTCCATGAGCTGCGCGCCGCCATGCAGGCCATGGCCAATCCGGCAGACAATACCAAGCCCGAGGCCTTCAAGATGCTCGCGCGCGTCTCGCGCATCATGGAGCAGCTGGTCAATGCCTGGACCGTGCTCTCGACAATGACCCCGCCCGAGTACACGGCCATGCGCCCCTACCTGGCCAACTCCAGCGGCTTCCAAAGCGCGCAGTACCGCAGCATCGAGTTCTCGCTGGGCAACAAGAACGCCACCATGCTCAAGCCCCATGCACACCGGGCAGACCTGCTGGCCCAGGTGCAGGCGGCTTACGAGTCGCCCTCGCTCTACGACATTGCGCTGCAGCTGCTGGCCCGCGAAGGCATTGCCGTGCCGGCCGAGGCGCTGCAGCGCGACTGGACCCAGCCCTACGCCGAGAGCGAAGGGGTCCAGCAGGCCTGGATCACCGTCTACCGCGATCCGCACAAGTACTGGGATCTGTACCAGCTGGGCGAGAAGCTGACCGATATCGAGGATGCCTTCCGGCTCTGGCGCTTCCGCCACCTGACCACCGTCGAGCGCGTGATCGGCTTCAAGCGCGGCACCGGCGGCACCGGCGGCGTGAGTTACTTGAAGAAAATGCTCGACGTCGTGCTCTTCCCCGAGATCTGGACGCTGCGCACCCACCTCTGAGGCACGGCGGCCCGCCAGTCCACCCAGGGTTGCCCCAAGTGACACCGCGCCGTGCAGAGCCGGCCAGAGTCCTCTATAGTGACAGGCGCATATAACAAGCCGCGCCAGCCCCCTGCTGGCCAATGGCGCATATTAAGAGGCGCTTACATCACCCAGCAAACCGAAGGTTAGCGGTTGAGACGAGGCATCAAGCCGCAGACAGTACAAACGTACGGCAAGGCTTGAGAGCGGCGTATCAAGGGTTATGTTAGCGACTCCAATAGGACCGGCACCTTCTGGCCCTGGCTTGTTTCGCTCACTCTCAGCCATGCCGGTTCCACCTACACCCTCCCCCACCGGGCGCCCCGCGGCACCCTCGTCCACCCTGCTCTGGGCCATGCTGCTGACCTTGCTGTCGGCCTTCTCGCTGAGCCAGGCCTTCCGCACCGTCACCTCCATCATTGCCGATGGGCTGCGCACCGATTTCGGGCTGTCGGCCGAGTCGCTGGGCGCCTTTGCCGGGCTGTTCGGCCTGTCGTTTGGCGTCACGCAGCTGTTCATGGGCGTGGGCATGGACCTGTATGGCCTGCGCAAGACCGTGCTCACCGCCTTCCCGCTGGCCATTGCCGGCTCGCTGATCTCGGCGCTTGCGCCCAGCTACCACGGGCTGATGCTGGGCCAGCTGCTGATCGGCATTGGCTGCTCGCCGGCGTTTTTGGCCTGCACGATGTTCATTGCGCGCCATTTCCCGAGCGACCGCTTTGCGTTCATGTCCGGCGTCGGCATGGGCGTGGGCGGCCTGGGCCTGCTGTTTACCGGCACGCCGCTGGCCTGGCTGGTGCAGCACTACGGCTGGCGCTGGGGCTTTGGCCTGCTGGCGGTGCTCTGCGCGCTGTCCTGGATAGCGATCTTTTTGCGCGTGCACGAGCCGCACCTGCCCAGCGATGACCTGCCCAAGCCCAGCTGGCTCACCGCCGTCAAGGGTTTTGGCGGCCTGCTGCTGGTGCCGCACACCTGGGCGATCGCCATCATGGGTATGGTGGGCTATGCCTCGTTTCTGACGGTGCGCGGGCTCTGGCTCAGCCCCATGCTGATCGACCGCTATGGCTTCTCGCTGGTGGCGACTGGCAACGTGGCCCTGATCGTCTCGATGATCTCGCTGTTCACGCCCTCGGTCTTTGGCCGGCTCGATCCGGGCCCGGCCCGGCGCCGGCGCCGCATCATCGCCGGGGCGGCGGTGATGGCCTGCACCTTCTGCGCGCTGGCCTTTGTGCACCATGCGGCGGCCACCGTGGCGCTGATCATGTTCATGGGCCTGGCCTCGGGCTACTCGGTGCTGCAGTACGCCGATGTGCGCTCCTCCTACCCCAAGGAGACCACCGGCCGCGCGCTGTCGGTCTACACGATGGCGATGTTCCTGGGTGTGGCGCTGATGCAGTGGCTCTCGGGCATCGTCGCGTCGTACGCGCAGCAGCACGGCGGCGAGATCTACCAGTATGTGATGCTGTTTGTCGCGGGCATGCTGATGCTCGGCTGCCTGGCCTTCCGCTTTTTGCCGCAGTCGCCGCTGCTGGCGCAGCAGGCGTCGGCGCGCAGTTAAGGCCCCATCGGGACTTGCGCGGTTTGCGCGGCTTGGCAAGCCCGCACTACAGCACCGAGGCCGATGAACCATCGCCCCGGTACAGCCAGGGCACATCCATCAGCTTGGCGCCCAGCGCGCGTAGCGCCGTATCGCGCCCCAGGGCCACCAGGCCGCGTGCATGGAAAATCTCGCCATTGCGGATCGCCCGCGCCTGCACCCGGGCATTGCGCTGCCAGCGGTTGAGCGCATAGCGCCGCAGGCGCAGTGGCATCTCCAGGTCGTGCATGGTCAAGGCCCGCTGCAGCTCGGCTGCATCTTCAATCGCCATGCCGGCGCCCTGGGCCAGGTAGGGCCGCATCGGGTGGGCGGCATCGCCCAGCAGCGCGACCAGGCCTTGCGCCATCTCCTGGGGGCCGGTCATCGGTGCGCGATCAGCCAGCGGCCAGAGGCGCCAGGCAGCGCCTGTGGCACTGACCGCTTCCACCAGCCCCAGCAACTGGCGATGCGCACCGGCCAGGCACCGCAGCAGATCGGCGCCGTTGCCGGCATGGTCCCAGTGCTCCAGGTCATCGGGCGCGGCGCCCTCGACAATGATGACCAGGTTCTGCATGTCGCCGCCGCGCACGGGGTACTGCACTGCATGAAAGCGCGGCCCCATCCAGGCGCTGACCACGTCGGTGCGCAGGGCCGCCGGCAGATCGCTCTGGCGTACCAGTGCCCGGTAGGCCAGGTGGCCGGTGACGCGCGGGGGCGCATCATGGAGCAGGCGCAGCCGCGTGCGGCTCCAGATGCCATCGGCCCCCACCAGCGCATCGCCCTCGATCTGCTTGCCCTGCTTGGTGGTGAGGGTGACGACGCGGCCGTTGTCCTCGTGGTAGTCCACGGCGTTGTCCAGGTTGAGGTGCAGATCGGCGCTGGGCCGCACCGCATCGAGCAGCAGCTGGTGCAGGTCGGCGCGGTGGATGGTGGCGTAGGCTGCGCCATAGCGTGCCACCGCGTGTGCACCCAAGTCCAGCCGGGCCAGCTCCTGGCCGCTGATGGCATTGCGCGAGACCAGCGCCTGCGGAAAGGCTGCCACCGCCTGCAGCGGCCTTTGCAGGCCCCAGGCCTGCAGGCGCCGCACGACGTTGGGGCCCAGCTGCACACCGGCGCCCACCTCGCTGAACTGCGCAGCGCGCTCAAACAGGCGCACCTCGGTGCCCGCGCGAAGGGCGGCCAGCGCAGCAGCCAGGCCGCCGATACCGCCGCCGGCGATCAAAATCTGTTCATGCATACCGCCATTGTGCCCAGATTGCAGGGCCTGCCTTGTGCGCTAGCGCAACTGCCACGTGCCTGGCTGCAGCAGCCCACAACACTGTATCGGCCGTGGGGCTCAAGCCGGCCGGAAGCTGGCGAAGCCGTGCAGGCGCTCGAACTCGCCAATCGGCACCGGGCGGCCAAAGTGGAAGCCCTGGAAGCGCTTGCAGCCGTTGCTGACGAGGAAATCCACCTGCTCGGAGTTCTCCACGCCTTCGGCCACCACTTCGAGCTCCAGGCTGTGGGCCAGCGCCAGGATGGTGCGCACAATCACCGCGTCGCTGACGTCGCTCAGCACATCGCTGACAAAGCTGCGGTCGATCTTCAGCTGGTCGAGCGGCAGGCGCTTGAGGTAGGACAGCGACGAGTAGCCGACGCCAAAGTCATCGAGCGAGAAGCCCACGCCGCGCTCCTTGAGCTGGCGCATGCGGTTGACGGTTTCATTGACATCGCCCAGCAGCAGGTTCTCGGTCAGCTCCAGCTTCAGGCGTGCGGGGTTGGCACCCGTCTGCGCCACAATGCCCAGCACCTCGTCAACAAAGCCCTGGTTATGGAACTGCCGGGGGCTCACATTGACCGACATGGTCAGCGCCTGGGTGGAAGGGCTGGCGGCCCACAGCGCCAGCTGCTCGCAGGCGGTGCGCATCACGAAGTTGCCCAGGTCGACAATCAGCCCGGTCTGCTCGGCCAGGTCGATGAACTCGATCGGCATGACCAGGCCACGCGCCGGGTGGCGCCAGCGCACCAAGGCTTCCGCGCCCACCAGGCTGCCGCTGCCATTCATCACCGGCTGGTAGTAGACCTGCAGCTCGCCGTCATGGATGGCCTGGCGCAGATCACTTTCCAGGTTGGCACGCGCGTTGACGATGGCCTGCATCTGCGGATCAAAGAAGCGCTGCGTGTTGCGGCCGGCCGATTTCGCCTCGTACATCGCCAGGTCGGCGCGCTTGAGCAGCTCCTGCACCGTCAGCGATTCTTGGTCGCCAAACACGGTCACGCCAATGCTGGGCGTGCTGTGGTGGGACTGGCCGTCGAGCACAAAGGGCTGCTTGAACCGGGTGATCACATGCTCGACCACCGAGCGCACATGGGCTTCGGCCTGCACGCGCTCGGCGCCCAGGTTCTCGACCAGCACGACAAACTCGTCACCGCCAAAGCGCGCCACCACATCGCCGCTGCGCACGCTGGCAATCAGGCGCTTGCCCACTTCGCACAGCAGCCGGTCACCCTTTTGGTGGCCCAGCGAATCATTGAGGTCCTTGAAATTGTCCAGATCGATGAACAGCAGCGCCGCATAGGTGCCGCGCTGCTTGCAGGCGATGATCGACCATTCGAGCCGGTCCATCAGCATGCGGCGGTTGGGCAGGCCAGTGAGCACATCGAAGAACTCCAGGCGCTCGATTTCCTTGCGGGCGCGGCTGCGCTCGGCCAGATCGCGGCAGATGCACAGCAGGCCGGTGACCTCGCCATTGGCAGCACGGATGGCCGATTTGGTGATCTCGAAACGGCCCTGGTAGCCATTGTCGGCAAACTGCAAGGTCTCTTCATAGACCACCGGCGTGTTGGCATTGCGCGCACGCAGATCAGTCTCCCAATCGGAGGGCATGCGCCCTTGCAGGCCCAGGTCCGAGGTCGTGCGGCCGATGATCTGCGCGTGTGCCAGGCCCACCAGGCGCTCAAAGGCCTGGTTGCAGTGCAAAAAGCGCCCATCGGCCCCCTTGAGCACGACCAGGTCCGGGATGGCACTGACCAGCGACACCAGTTGCGACTGCTGCTCCTGCACGCGGCCGACCATCAGTTTTTGCATCGACACATCGTGCGAGAGCAGCATGAAGGCATGCGCATCGCGCCCTTGCGGGGCGACCAGGATATCGGTCTGGAAGTGGCGCAGGCCCTGGGGCGTATCCATGCTTTGCTCAAAGGCGAGCGACTGCCCCGCGCGCAAGCGTGCGAGCCAATCGGGCGCCTGGTTGCGCAGGCTCGGCGCCAGCGCTTCGGTCCAGGGCTGGTCCACCAGGCTGGGCACGCCCAGCCAGTCGAGCTGGGTGCGGTTGGCATGGACGATGGCGCCCGAGCCGTCGACCCGCACGACACCAATGGGGGCCTGCTCCAGCCACTCCTCACCTTGCAGGCGCGCAGGATGGGCCGAGGCCCAGCCCACCAGGCTGTGGCGCAGCGAGGCCATGACCAGCACCAGGGCCAGCACCGACAACGCATAGCACCAGGCCGCCTGCTCCAGCAGCATGGCCCAGTGGCTGCCCGCGCCCAGCAAGATGGCTGCTGCGCCCACGGCCAAGGCGGCCGCGAGTCTCAACACTGTCCAGCGGCCGGACTGGCCCGCAAAATGGCGGCTCTGCAGCGCAGCCCAGGCGCAGCAGGCCAGCATGCCCAGCGGCAAGACATAGCGGCGCATGCCTTCCAGATCGACCAGGCCCTGCGCCACCCCTGCCGTGACCGCCACCAAGAGCGCCAGCGCCGTGAGCACCGCGCCATTGCTTTGCAGGTGCAACCAATGGCTGGCTCGGGGCACGGCGCCCGGGCTATTGCGCCGCGCAGACGACAATAAATCTATGGAGACTATCAATAGGCATATTGATAGCAAAATATTGACCGCCAGCTCCAGCCACAAGGCCGGCCGGCTGCCGTGTTCAGACAGCCGCAGCGGCAGCGCCAGCAACACCGCAAAGCCGCCCAGCGCAACGGCACTGCAGACCCACAGCGGCCGGCCCATGAACGCACTGCCGGCCGTGCCCTGCAGCAACAGGCGCCCGCCCCAACCCAAGGTGGCAAGAGCTGCGAGCAGCAGCAGCACCTGTATCCAGGTCTGCAGCGCCCGGGCAAAGCCCACGCCCTGCGCATCGGTAGACACCAGCCCCGCCAACAGCACCCCGCCAGCGAGCAGACACCACATGATCCGCGTGTGGATCTCGTGCATGCGCCTGCCTAGCGACAAGGGGGTGTAGGGATGGGCCATAGTTGGCTAAATGTAATTAAAAGTAAACTAACGTCCATCTATTTGACCAGTAACGGTCAACAAATGCAAACGGGCCTCGTCGTAACAAGGCCCGTGTCAGTCGCGTGTAGGTCAACTCTTACAGCAATTGGCGTAAAACGAAGGGGAGTATACCGCCGTCCTTGTAGTATTCGACCTCGATAGGCGTGTCAATACGCAACACCAGCTCGGCTTCGGTAACGCTGCCATCGGCGCGCTGGATGACCAGTTTGGCCTTGCTGCGCGGCGCCAGCGACGGGTCGGGCACGATGTCGATCAGCTCGTCGCCGCGCAGGTTCAGACTCTCCCAGCTTTCACCTTGCTTGAACTGCAGCGGCAGCACGCCCATACCCACCAGATTGGCGCGGTGGATGCGCTCGAAACTGCGCGCCACCACTGCCTTGATACCCAGCAACTGGGTGCCCTTGGCCGCCCAGTCGCGGCTCGAGCCCGTGCCGTATTCCTCGCCGGCAAACACCACAGTGGGCGTGCCCGCTGCCATATAGCGCATGGCGGCATCGTAAATGAAGAGCTTGCTGCCTTGTTCGTCGCCCGGATTTTGGTAGAGCGTCAGGCCACCCTCTTCGCGCGAACCGTCCGGCTTGGCCGCCAGCATCAGGTTCTTGATGCGCACATTGGCGAAGGTGCCGCGCATCATCACCTCATGGTTACCGCGGCGCGATCCATAGCTGTTGAACTCGCTCTTCTTGACGCCGTTGGCCAGCAGCCATTGGCCGGCGGGCGAGCTGTCCTTGATCGATCCAGCGGGCGAGATATGGTCAGTGGTAATCGAATCACCAAATAAAGCCATCACTCTGGCCTTACGCACCGCATTGTCGCGCTGATCGGCACGCGGCTCGGGCGCTGCCAGCGAGAAGTCCTTGAAAAAGGGGGGCTCGGCAATATAGGTGCTCTGCGGCCAGGTATAGGTGGCGCCGGTCACGCCCTTGATCTTTTCCCAGAGTTTGCCCGGCTCGCTGCTGACCTTTTCGTAGTTGGCGCGGAAAGCCTTGCCGTTCATCGCAAATTTCATCAGCTTCTGCACCTCGTCGGTCGTCGGCCAGATATCGCCCAGGTAGACGTCGCGGCCATTCTTGCCCTGGCCCACCGGCTCGGTCATCAGGTCCTTGCGCACATTGCCGGCAATCGCATAGGCCACCACCAGCGGCGGACTGGCCAGGAAGTTGGCGCGGATATTGGGGTGGATGCGCGCCTCGAAGTTGCGGTTGCCCGACAGCACGGCCGCACAGACCAGGTCATGGTGCTGGATGGCGCTGTTGAATTCCGGCAGCAGATCGCCAGCATTGCCGATGCAGGTGGTGCAGCCATAACCGGCGATATTGAAGCCCAGTTGCTCCAGATAGGGCAGCAGACCCGACTCGGTCAAATACAAGGTCACCAGGCGCGAGCCAGGGGCCAGCGATGTCTTGATGTGCGACTGCACACGCAGGCCAGCCTTGACGGCCTTCTTGGCCAGCAAGCCCGCGGCCAGCATCACGCTGGGGTTGGAGGTGTTGGTGCAGCTGGTGATGGCGGCAATCAGCACATCGCCGTTGTGCAGGTCCACATCGCGCCCGTCGATGCGCTCGGCATGGGCATCGGCCGCATCCAGGCTGGCTTCTTCATCCACCACCGCGGGCTTGTTGGCGACCATCTCCTCGGCATTGCGCGGCGAGCCGGCCGGCAAGGGCTTGGTGGACGGCTCGGCCGTCTCGCCCGCGCCATTGATGCGCACCTTGACGGGCTGGGCCAGCTGGTCTGCAGGCAGGTTGAAGCCGTTTTGGGCCCCCGGCGCGCTGAACAGCATGTCAAACTTGGCAGCCACCTGGCCGATCTCGATACGGTCCTGGGGCCGCTTGGGGCCCGCCAGGCTGGGCGCCACCGTGCCCAGGTCCAGCCGCACGACCTGGGAATAATCAATGTCTCCCGCCCGGGGCACGCCATACAGGCCCTGGGCTTTGAAGTAGGCTTCAAAGGCGGCAATCTCGGCCTTGCTGCGGCCCGTACCTTCAAAGTAGTCCATGGTCTTGTCATCGACCGGGAAGAAGCCCATCGTGGCACCGTACTCGGGCGCCATGTTGCCGATGGTGGCGCGGTCAGGCACCGACAGGCTGCGCGTGCCCTCGCCAAAGAACTCGACAAACTTGCCCACGACCTTTTCACGGCGCAGCATCTCGGTGACGGTCAGCACCAGGTCGGTGGCGGTCACGCCTTCGCGCAGGCTGCCCGAGAGCTCAAAGCCCACCACATCGGGCGTGAGGAAGTAGACCGGCTGGCCCAGCATCGCAGCTTCGGCCTCGATGCCGCCCACGCCCCAGGCCACCACTCCCACACCATTGATCATCGTCGTGTGGCTGTCAGTGCCCACCAGCGAGTCGGGGTAGTAGACATGGTGCTTGTCCTGGTGCACGCCGCGCGCGAGGTATTCCAGATTGACCTGGTGCACGATGCCAAAGCCCGGCGGCACCACGCCAAAGGTGTCAAAGGCCTGCATGCCCCATTTCATGAACTGGTAGCGCTCGTTGTTGCGCTCGAACTCCAGCTTCATGTTCAGGTCCAGCGCGTTCTTGCTGCCGTAGTAATCGACCATGATCGAGTGGTCCACCACCAGATCGACAGGCACCAGCGGCTCGATGGCGCTGGCGTTCTTGCCCATGCGCTCGGCCGTGCTGCGCATCGCAGCCAGGTCGGCGAGCAGCGGCACGCCGGTGAAATCCTGCAGCACCACGCGTGCCACGACAAAGGGAATCTCTTCGGTGCGTTCGGCCTGCGGCTTCCAGTTGGCCAGCTGCTCCACATGCTCGGGCAGCACGCGCTGGCCATCGCAGTTGCGCAAGACCGACTCCAGCACAATGCGCAGGGACATCGGCAGGCGCTGGATATTGGGGAATTGTTTGCTCAGCTCGGGCAGCGAATAGAACTTGGCCTTGCCACCTTTGCCAGACTTCTTGGACGAAGGGATCGAGAGGGCTTGGAGGGTCGAGGCGAAGGCGTGTTGCGCTGCCTCATGATCACCTGATTTCATCGTGACTCCTGTTTTACGCGTATTAGACGGAACGCTGCAAACAGTCTACTCCCGGGCCTGGTCCTGCATATGTCATCCAAAGGCTAAGCCCTGCAATCCCAGGTGCAATCGCAGGAGTGATCGCAATGCGATTTGCGCATTCCCATTAACCATCCATACCGGACACCATGGGCATCGAAATGCGACCCACTCCGCAAACTGCCAATCCGCTGCCAGGCCTCCATAAAATCTACAAAATCGTAAAAAAAATGAATAAGCCTATAGATTAGCAAATGCAATTATAGCAAGGCACTATGAGCAATTGCATACATTTAGCATCGCTCAGATATGATGGATCGCTCAACGGATAGTTAGCAACAATCCACTCCTACAAAAATAGGAGAAATGAAGAAGAGATGTAGGAATTTTTATAAAGCTGCCCGACAAGTCGACCCCGCAACGAAAAAAAACCTGCCGAAGCAGGTTTTTTCTTTGAAGGACGCCCCACTTAAATCGCGAACTTTTCACGATCCTGGCCTTCAATCCACTTTGGCGCCTTGCCACGGCCCGTCCAGGTAGCGCCCGTTGCTGGGTCGCGGTACTTGGGAGCGACTTTAGAGCCTGCGGAAGCCGAGCGGCCACGTGCAGGAGGGAATACATCCTGTTCGGTCAGGCCGTAATCTGCCACAAGCTTGCGCACCTGGTCGACAGCGGTCTTCAGTTCGTTGCGACGAACTTCTTCACGCTGTTGTTGCAGTGCTGCCAGTTGGGCATCGATTTCCTTCAAAGTAGGCATGTTTAATATCCATTCAATTCGGTTAACGTTTGCAGTATACCTAAAAATGCAATAACCGAGTAAGTCCACACATTTTTCTATTTAAAGGAATGGTAAACCTGGATCCCCCTACCTGTAACTTTCAGTAATCGAGTGCCATCACGTCCAGCCTGGCGATTACCTTGTCGACGCGCTTGCCTTCCAGCGCCAGAACCTCAAATACCCAACCCGCGCAATAAATCTTTTCACCCAACGGCGGCAGATGGCCCGATTCGGCCATCAACATGCCAGCCAAGGTGTTATAGCGGCCCTTGTCCTCATCGGGCAACTCCTTGATTTCCAAACGCGCCTTCAATTCGGATACCGGCATCAGGCCATCAAGGTACCAGGAGCCATCGTCGTTCTGTACCGCCCAGGCCTCGCTGGCGGCCCCGGGTTTGAGCTCGCCGGTAATCGCTTCGAGCAAGTCACGCGGCGTGATGATGCCTTGCACGACCCCGTATTCATCGACAACAAAAATCATGCGGCCCGCGCGCGCGCGGAACTGCTCGAGCAGTTCAAAGCCGCTGAGCGTTTCGGGCACGTAGCTGGCCGCCAAGGCCACCTTCGCAATCGCGGTGTTGTGCGTATCGACGACGTCGAGCAGGTGCGCCACGCTGACCAGGCCCACCACGTTGTCCAGCGATTCGCGGCAGACGGGATACCAGGAATGCGCTCCCTTGCCACTGGAGGCACGCACCGCATGCAAGGCCTCGGCCACGGTCAGATTGGCATCGAGCCATTCCACATCGCCCCGGGGCACCATCATCGAGATCAGGGGGCGGTCATCCAGATGGAACACGTTCTGCACCATCTGGTGTTCGTGGTGCTCGATCACGCCAGCGTCTCGCCCTTCATCGAGGCTGGCGACGATTTCCTCTTCGGTCACCGCGCGGTCCGATTCATCCTTGATGCGCAGAAGGCGCAGCACGCCTTGTGCAGAAATGGCCAGCAGCCAGACAAAAGGCTTGGCGATGCGCGACACCCAGGTGAGCGGCAGCGCAATGAGGCGCGACGACGCCTCGGGGTACATCTGTCCAATGCGCTTGGGCACCAGCTCGCCAAACACAATGGTCATGAAGGTAATGACAATGATCACCGTGGTGGTGGCCACCACCGACGCAAACGAGGCCGGCATGCCCCAGGTGATCAGCGATTGCGCCAGCCCGTCGCTGAAAGCCGCTTCACCAAAAATGCCGTTGAGCATGCCGATCGAGGTAATACCCACCTGAATCGAGGACAGAAATTGGGTAGGATTGCTCAGCAGATCCAGCGCCGCCTTGGCGCCCTTGTCGCCACTTTCGGCCATGGCCAGCAAACGGGACTTGCGGCTGCTGGCCAGCGCCAGCTCGGACATGGCAAAGACCCCGTTGAGCAAGGTCAAAAGCGCGATCAAGAGTACGTCTAACAAAATAGTTCACAGGTAGTTCAACAAGCATGTCACTTTACTGTATCGGCGATATCCAAGGCTGCGATAGCGCTTTGGGCCGTCTGTTGGCCAAAATCGACTTCTCCCCCAGCCGCGACACGGTCTATCTGCTGGGCGACCTGGTCAACCGGGGCCCCGAATCGGCCCAGACCCTGCGCCGCTGCATAGACGCGGACGGCAGCATCCAGGCCCTTCTGGGCAACCATGACCTGCACCTGCTGGCGGCTGCCCATGGCCGGCGCAAGTTCTCCCGGCGCGACACCTTGCTGGAAGTGCTGCAGGCACCCGATGCCGCACAGCTCTTGGCATGGCTGCGCCAGCAGCCGCTGGCGCGTACGCACACAGTGGCGGGTGAACAACTGCTGATGGTGCATGCCGGCGTGCACCGCAGCTGGAATGCAGCCGACACGCTGCGTTATGCGGCCGAGGTGGAAGCGGTGCTGCGCAGCGAAGAGCTGACCAGCTTCTTGCAAGCCATGTACGGCAATATCCCTGCGCAATGGGATCCGGAGCTCACGGGCATGGAGCGTCTGCGCATGATCACCAACGTGCTCACGCGCATGCGCTTTTGCCATGCCGATGGCAGCCTGGACTTTGACAGTACCGAGAGCCTGGCCGATGCCCCCGAAGGTCTGACCGCCTGGTTTGACCTGCCCGGGCGCGCCACTGCCAACACCACCATTGCCTTTGGCCACTGGTCCACCCTGGGCGATCTGCAGCGCCCCCATCTGCTGGCGCTCGATACCGGCTGCGTCTGGGGTGGCTGCCTGAGCGCGGTGCGCTTTGGCAATACGCTGGCCGAGCGCGAGCTGATCCATGTCGATTGCGAGCAGGCCCAGCAGCCGGGATGAGCGCAACAAAAAAAGGCCTCAGCGGTTAGCTGAGGCCTTTGTCTATCGTCGTGACCGAGATTATTCAGATGCTGGCGAAGGCTTGAACAGCGCAGCGACCTTGCGGCGTGGCTTGATGCCGGGGCCACGTGCTGGCGCCGGCTTGGCGTTCGCATCCCAGGCAGCGGGCTCAGCGGCCTTGGGCTCGTACGGCTTGTCAAAGAACGGATCGCGCGAGACGGGTGCCGGGCGGTAGCGCTCACGGCGGTCCTGCGCGTCGTCCTCGCGCGGCGCGCGGCGGTCGCGGCTGCGCGAGCTGTCGCGCTCACGGCCAGCTTCACGCTCACGGCGTTCGCGGTTGCCATCGTTGAAGCGCTCGCGCTGGGGCTGCTCGTCCAGCGCAAAGTTCTCGACGTCGATCTTCTTCTTGATCAGCTTCTCGATGTCCGACACATGGCGGGCATCGGCATGGGAGACCAGCGTGACGGCCAGACCGGATGCGCCAGCACGGCCGGTGCGGCCAATGCGGTGCACATAGTCTTCGGCATTGAAGGGCACATCAAAGTTGAAGACGGCGGGCACATCCTTGATGTCCAGACCACGGGCGGCCACATCGGTGCAGACGAGCAGATCGACTTCGCCTTGCTTAAAGGCTTCGAGCGCCTTGAGGCGTTCGTCCTGGCTCTTGTCGCCGTGCAGCGCTGCGGCACGCAGGCCCTCACGCTCCAGCGTACGCGCCAGGCGCGAGCAACCCAGCTTGCTGTTGACGAACACAAAGGCCTGGCGGATCTGGCGCTCGCGCAGCACCTTGGTCAGCACACGGCGCTTGTCATCGTCAGAGGCAGCGTAGAAGCGCTGCTCGACGGTGGACGCGGTTTCGTTGGGGCGTGCAACCTCGATCGTGACCGGGTCTTGCAGGTAGCTGCCGGCCAGGCGCTTGATCTCGGGCGAGAACGTGGCCGAGAACAGCAAGGTGGTGCGCTTTTTGGGCAGGAAGGACAGGATGCGCTGCAGATCGGGCAGAAAACCGATGTCGAGCATGCGGTCGGCCTCGTCCAGCACCACGTACTCCACCTGGTTGAGCACCGCGTTCTTGGCCTCGATGTGGTCCAGCAGGCGACCGGGGGTCGCCACCAGGATTTCCACACCCTTTTTGAGCTCCAGGGTTTGCGGTTTCATGTCCATGCCGCCAAACACCACGGTGCTGCGCAGCTTGGTGTGTTTGGCGAACTGGGCAATCTGCTGGGCGACCTGGTCGGCCAGTTCACGCGTCGGCAGCAGCACCAGCGCACGCACCGGATGGCGCGCGGGCGATGCCGAGCTGTTTTCGTGCACCATCATCCGCTGGAGCAGCGGCAATGAGAAAGCAGCTGTCTTGCCCGTGCCAGTTTGTGCAGCACCCATGACGTCTTTCCCAGTCAGCACCACAGGGATGGCCTGTGCCTGAATGGGAGTCATGGATGCGTAGCCCATCTCGGAGATGGCTTTGGCCAGGGGCTCGGCCAGATGAAGGTTGGAGAAAGAATTTGTCATGTAAGCCCCCTATTGTCGCACTGCAGACAAATCGGCGCTTGGCTTAACCCTGTCTTGCCTTACGGATTCGCACGCGGCCCCTGAAAATCCTGGCTGGCCAGCGTAGAAACGGGCGCCGCCAGCCTGCAGCGGAAGGCCGCAGCGGATCGGCCCAGCCCGATTTTTAGCGGCCGGGGCCAAGTGCATCACAGGCTGCCGGCCTGGAAGGTATCGCAAGACTGGACGCTGCCGGTCTTGTAGCCCTGCGTGAACCAGCGCACGCGCTGGGCGCTGGAGCCGTGGGTGAAGCTGTCGGGGCGCACGGTGCCGGTGGCTTCGCGCTGCAGCTTGTCATCACCAATCTGCTGAGCGGCATTCACGGCCGATTCAATGTCGCCCTGCTCCAGCCAGCTCTTGGCCTGCTGGGAATGGTTGGCCCAGATGCCGGCATAGCAGTCGGCCTGCAGCTCCAGCCGCACCGACAGCGCATTTTGCTCGCGCTCGCTGATGCGGCCACGCATCGCGTCGACCTTGCCCGAGATACCCAGCAGGTTCTGTACATGGTGGCCCACCTCGTGCGCCACCACATAAGCGCGCGCAAACTCACCGGGCGCGCCCAGCTGGCGGCTCATGGTGTTGAAGAAATCCATGTCCAGGTAGACCTTCTGGTCACCGGGGCAGTAGAACGGCCCCATCGCCGACTGGCCGGTGCCGCAGGCGGTGCGCGTGACGCCGGTGAACAGCACCAGGCGAGGCGCGCGGTACTGGGCGCCACCCTTGGTGAAGATATCGCTCCAGACATCTTCAGTCGAGGCCAGCACGGTGGAGACAAACTTGGCCCCCTGGTCATTGGCCGGTGGCGCCTTGGCCGGGCCTTGCTGCGTGGGCGCGGGCGAGCCCCCCCCCGAGAGCACGCCGATGGTGGTGAGCGGGTTGATGCCAAACACCCCCCAGCCAATCAGCGCCAGCACCACGGTGCCAATGCCGATGCTGCGCCCGCCCAGGCCAAAGCCTCCGCCGCCCCCGCCACCACTGCCGCGGCGGTCTTCCACATTGCTCGATTCGCGGTTGCCTTCCCATTTCATGGTCGCTCTCCTTGCAGTGCCCTGGCACTGCCTCTGTTATTGATCCGTCTACAGTAGCGCATTTGCGGTGGCCCAGCGCGTAAGACCGGCTCCCGAGCGCGCAGAAAATGGGCCCGCAGCGCCCCCATTGAAGAAAATTTGCAAAGACCTGGGCCACTGTAAACAGGCCCCGTAAAAAAGCCACTCCAAAACGGGAGTGGCTGCAGGGCAAGATGGCGCGTTGTCAGGCCTTTGGCAAGGTGACGC
Organism: Comamonas squillarum; assembly: GCF_025309455.1. Taxonomy (NCBI): domain Bacteria; kingdom Pseudomonadati; phylum Pseudomonadota; class Betaproteobacteria; order Burkholderiales; family Comamonadaceae; genus Comamonas; species Comamonas squillarum. The sequence continues at coordinate 4,943,913 of NZ_CP104377.1, read as the reverse complement.
CATGCTGGCCCTGGTACTTGCCATTGCGGTCCTTGTAGCTCACCTCGCAGGGCTCATCACCGCGCAGGAACAGCACCTGCGCGCAGCCCTCGCCCGCATAGATCTTGGCCGGCAGCGGCGTGGTGTTGGAGAACTCGAGGGTTACATAGCCTTCCCACTCAGGCTCGAACGGCGTCACATTGACGATGATGCCGCAGCGCGCATAGGTGCTCTTGCCCAGGCAGACGGTCAGCACATCGCGCGGAATGCGGAAGTACTCGACGGTGCGGGCCAACGCAAAGCTGTTGGGCGGAATGATGCAGTAGTCGCCTTCAAAATCGACAAAGCTTTTTTCATCGAAGTTCTTGGGATCGACCACGGTGCTGTGGATGTTGGTGAACACCTTGAATTCGCGGGCGCAGCGGATGTCGTAGCCGTAGCTGGAGGTGCCATAGCTGATGATTTTCTTGCCATCCACCTGGCGCACCTGACCGGGCTCGAAGGGCTCGATCATGCCGTGCTGTTCCGCCATGCGGCGAATCCACTTGTCGCTTTGAATGCTCATGTCTGAAATAACTCCTAGGCGGCATTGTAGCGAAAGGCATTGCCCCGGCGGGCGGCATCTGCAGCCGCCCCGAGGCCTGCCCCTGCACTACCGCTGCACCAGGATCAGCCCTGCTTCTGCGCAATCCGGCTGCGCTCGATCAGGCGGTCATCGCCCAGCACGATGAGGCTGAACAGCAGCTCCTCCAGATTGCGGGCCTGCGCCGTCTTGCGGGCGATCAGCAGCGTGGCCTGCGGGTTGAGCACGACAAAGTCGGCTTCGCAACCCGGCTGCAGGTTGCCGACCACCCCAGCCAGGCCCAGCGCCTGCGCCGCACCGGCCGTGTGCTGCCACCACAGATGGCTGGGCGCGAGCGACAGGCCCTGCTTGTCGCGCCCCTCGCGACCGACAAAGTAGGCCGCCAGCATGGTGCGAAACGGGCTAAAACTCGTGCCGCCGCCCACATCGCTGGCCAGGCCGTACAACATCTGCGCGGCGTCGGCCTGGGCATAGTCAAAAAAGCCGCTGGCCAAAAAAAGGTTGCTGGTAGGGCTCACCGCTGCGGCGGTGCGGGTTTCGTGCATCAGCGCGCGGTCACGTGCATCGAGGTGGATGCAATGGGCATAGACGGCACGCTCACGCATCAGCCCCCGGTCGGCATAGACCTGCAGGTAGCTGCGGCTGTCCGGAAACAGCTCGCGCACCCAGGCAATCTCGTCGAGGTTTTCAGCCACATGCGACTGGATCCAGACATCGCTGTAGCGCGCTGCCAGCTCGCCGGCGCCGCGCAGTTGGGCCTCGCTGCTGGTGGGCGCAAAGCGCGGAGTGATCGCGTATCCCAGGCGGTCCACGCCATGCCAGCGGCGGATCAGCGCTTCGGTGTCGACCAGGCTTTGCTCGGTCTCATCGCGCACGCCGTCGGGCGAATGGCGGTCCTGCAGCACCTTGCCGGTGATCAGCCGCATCTGGCGCTTGTGCGCCTGGGCAAACAGCGCATCGGCCGATGCCGGGTGCGAGGTTGCAAAGGTCAACGCCGTGGTCACGCCATTGCGCAGCAGCTCATCGACAAAGAATTGCGCCACTTCTGCCGCGTAGGCGGCATCGACAAAGCGCGACTCATGGGGAAAGGTGTAGTCATTGAGCCAGGGCAGGAGGCCGCTGGCGGGCGAGCCGATCACATCGGTCTGCGGGTAGTGGATGTGCATGTCGACAAAACCCGGCGCGATGATGCGGCCGGGCAGTTGCTCGACCACGGCATCGGCCCCCGCCTGGGCCAGCAGCTGGGCCGACAGCGCCTGCCAACTGCCTGCGGCCAGCACACGCTCGCGGCCATCGGGGCCCGGGGCCACGGCCAGCAGGCCATCTTCTTCATACAGCGCCTGGCCGTCATCGGCAAAGCGCAACAGGGCGGATCGGTAAATATGCATGCTGCCAAGCTTAGCGTCTGCCAAGGTCTGCCGTTATATGGACCTGGCAATAGTTTCTATGCGCCGCAGCAGCGCTGTCGGCAGTGCCGGCTGCTGACCGCGCTGCAACTCGGGCTGTAGGCTGACAGCAGCGCGATGGTTAACCAGGGAAAACCCCAGGCTCAGATGTATACGCGGGTCATATCTGCGGTCTATAGTGTTTGTTTTACCTGTTGGTTAAATCCACTGGTAGTGGCACTGCACAGACAGCAGCCGCTGCCAAAGCCCAAGGAGGAGGCTTGGCCCATGCCGCATTTTGTTGATCCGTCCCCTGCCGGTGTCTGCATTTTCTGCCGACTGGTGCAAGGAGAAATCCCTTCGGCCAAGGTGTATGAAGATGCGCTGACGATCGCCTTCATGGACCTGGGCCAGGTCAACCCCGGCCATGTGCTGGTCGCAACCAAGCGCCACGCAGCCAATATTTTCGAGATCACCGACGAAGAATCGGCTGCGGTGATGCAGACGGCGCGCAAGGTGGCACTGGCCGCCAAGATCGCTTTCGAGCCCGCAGGCCTCACGTTGCTGCAGGCCAATGGCGTCGAAGGCGGTCAGACCGTCGCGCACTTCCACCTGCATGTCGTGCCGCGCCATGCCGACGACGGCGTGAGCTTCAGCTGGCCGCGCAAGGAGCCTGGCGGCGCGGTGCTCGAAGGCTATGCGCTGCAGCTGCGCAATGCCATGCTGTCGGAGTCGGTGCCCGCAGCAGCCGCCGCTTAACGTCGCCGCTCACCTGCCAGCAAACAGGGCGCCTCGCGGCGCCCTGTTTGCTTTAGCGTTTCAGTTCAACGGGCTGCCTCGGCAAAGGCCATCTGCAGCTGGCCCAGCCAGGCCTGCTTGCGCGTCTGCGGCACAAAGCTGGCTTCAAAGCTGTTGGCCGCCAGTTGGTAGGCCTCGTCCGAGCCCATGCCGGTGGCTGCAAACAGCTGTACAAAGTTCTCGTTGATATAGCCGCCAAAATAGGCCGGGTCGTCCGAGTTGACCGTGGCCACCAGGCCCGCAGCCAGCAGCTGCGGCATATTGTGGTCGGCCAGGTCGGGGAACACCTGCAGCTTCTGGTTGGACAGCGGGCAGACGGTCAGGGGAATGCGTTCGTCCTTGAGCCGCTGCATCAGCGCGGCATCGTGCACCGCTTGCACGCCATGGTCCACGCGCTCGGCATGCAGCACATCCAGCGCGCCCCAGATGTAGGCCGGTGGCCCTTCCTCGCCGGCATGGGCCACGCGGCGCAGGCCCAGATCCTTGCAGCGCGTAAACACGCGGGCAAATTTCTCCGGTGGGTTGCCGACCTCGCTGCTGTCCAGACCCACCCCGCTGAAATAGGCGCGGTAAGGCAAGGCCTCACCCAGGGTCTGCAGCGCTTCTTCTTCGCTCAGGTGGCGCAGAAAATTCAGAATCAACTGCGCGCTGATGCCCCAGCGCTTTTCCGCATCCACGCAGGCCTTGTGCAGGCCCTGGATGACGCTCGCCATCGCCACGCCACGGGCGGTGTGCGTTTGCGGGTCAAAGAAGATCTCGGTGTGCACGACATTGTCGGCCACAGCCCGCTCCAGGTAGGCCATGGCCATGTCGTAGAAGTCCTGCTCGGTCAGCAAGACACTGGCGCCCGCGTAGTAGATATCGAGAAAGCTCTGCAGGTTGGTAAAGGCGTAAGCGGCGCGCAGGCTCTCGACATCGGCATAGGGCAAGGCCACGCCATTGCGCTGGGCCAGCGCAAAGATCAGCTCGGGCTCGAGCGAGCCTTCGATGTGCATATGCAGCTCGGCCTTGGGCATGGCACGCAGCAGGCCCGGCAGGCGGGCCGCTTCGATCTGGGGGACGGTGTACATCTCAACACACTCCAAAAGTGACGCCACTGGCCTTGAGGTAGCGGCGGTAGGCCACCGACATGCGGTCGGCCGGTGAGTTCAGCTCTGCCTTGGCATCGAGCGGCAGCGGCTTGGGCATCTGCGACTCCAGCACGGGCTGATCCTGGGTAAAGATCGTATGCTGAAACTGCTGCAGTTGCTCGTCCGAGCTGTCGAAATCCGCCACGGCCAGGCGGAACCAGACGCGGCTGCGCTCGGGCGTGACCGGGCAGACGAATAGGCCAATCGCCTCGCGCCAGCCCTGCTTGCTCGATCCGCTCTCGGGCACCTTGGTCAGCAAGGCGGTGTAGGGGGCGGTCACCTCGTAGCTGTAGTCCACTTCAGCCGGCTTGGTGGAGTGCAGGTTCGACTGGGGCTGGATCGCCTTGCAGCCGGTGGCCTTCACGCCCCGCTCGGTGGCTTCGACCTCGTAGTGGGACATCTCGGTTGCATCGCGGCTGCCCAGCCAGCCCTCGTGCACAAAGCCAAAGTGCGACATATCGAGAAAGTTCTCGATGATGCGCGGGGCGCTGGCCTCCACATCATAAGGGCCGCAGTTGAGCTTGCGCAGGCGCTCATCGGCTTCGGCCTCGAACACCGGCAGAGGCACGGGCGCCTGGCCTTCTGCCGCCGGCGCCAGCTGCACCCACACCAGGCCATGGGCCTCCTGCACGCCATAGGAGGCCACGCAGTGCTTGGCGGGCGGCACAAAGGCGGGCACGGCCGGCACCTTCACACACTGGCCGCCGCTGGCAAACTGCCAGCCGTGGTAGGGGCACTCCAGCTGGCCATCCTGCACGCGGCCCAGCGACAGGCGGGCGCCACGGTGCGGGCAGCGGTCGACAAAGGCCTGCACCTGGCCTAGCGCATCGCGCCACAGCACCAGCTCCTGGTCCAGCAGGCGCACCGGCAGCGGGGCATCCACCACCACATCAGACAAGGCAACCGGGTGCCATTGTTGGGCTTCGATCATCGGGGGAAATCTCTTGGTATAAATGACAAGGCTGCCCTGGGGCAGCCTTTGGTCGCAATGTTAGCACCGGAGCCAAAAGCACCGCTGCCACTCGCGTTTAGAACGGACATCGAACGCCGGGCGTCGAGCACCGGCGCAGCGCCCGCGCATCACTTGCCAGGAACCTGGCCTTCCACGCCCTTGATGTAGAAGCTGATGCCCTTGAGGAAGTCGTCGTCGGCGACCTTGTCGGCCGCCAGGATTTCCTTGCCATCCTGGCCCAGGATGGGGCCCTTCCAGATGCTGAACGTACCGTCCTTGAGGCCCTTCTTGACTTCTTCGACCTTGGCCTTGGTCTCGGCCGGCACATCGTCAGCCATGGACACCAGGTCGATCGTGCCTTCCTTCACGCCCCACCAGGTCTGGCGGCTGGTCCACTTGCCGTCCAGCGCGCTGCGGGTGGTGTCGATGTAGTACGGCGCCCAGTTGATGATGGCCGAGCCCAGGTGGGCCTTGGGGCCGTAGGCGGTCATGTCCGAATCCCAGCCAAAGGCGCGCTTGCCCTTTTCTTCAGCGGTCTTGAGCACGGCCGGCGAGTCGGTGTTCTGGAACAGAATGTCCGCGCCGCCATTGATCAGGCTGGTGGCCGCTTCGGTTTCCTTCGGAGGGCTGAACCATTCATTGACCCAGACCACCTTGGTGCTGATCTTGGGGTTGACGCTTTGCGCGCCCAGGGTGAAGCTGTTGATGTTGCGGATCACCTCGGGGATCGGCACCGAGCCCACCACGCCCAAGGTGTTGGACTTGGTCATCGAGCCGGCGATGATACCGGCGAGGTACGCGCCTTCGTAGGTGCGGCTGTCATAGGTGCTGACATTGCCGGCCACCTTGTAGCCGGTGGCGTGTTCCCATTTCACATCGGCAAACTCGGGCGCCAGCTTCTGGATCACGTCCATATAGCCAAAGGTGGTGCCAAACACCAGCTTGTTGCCCTGGGTGGCCATGTCACGCAGCACGCGCTCGGCGTCCGCGCCTTCGGGCACGCTTTCGACAAAGCTGGTCTGGATCTTGTCGCCAAATTCCTTCTCCAGCGCCTTGCGCGCCTGGTCATGTGCAAAGGTCCAGCCGCCGTCGCCCACCGGGCCCACGTAGGCAAAGGCGATCTTCAGCGGATCGGCCGCAGGGGCTGCGGCTGCCGGGGCAGCAGCGGGTGCAGGCGCTGGCGCCTCTTCCTTCTTGCTGCAACCCACGACGGCGGCAGCAGCCAGCGCGGAGAGCGCGGCCACCTTGATCAGCGAACGCTTACGGAAATCAGTCATCTGTGTGTCCTCGAATGTTGTTGGAATGCCGAGCTCTACAAGCCACCATGCCGGCCTGCAGCGGGTAGAACATCGCCCGGCCAATATATGCATAAATCGGGCCAGGTTCCAAGTGCCGCCCGGCCCGCCGCGCGGCACTGTTGTTTGTTTGCCAGCAGGCCCGGCCGGGCGCCCAAGTCCCGACCTGGCGCTGCAGCCGGCTTACTTGGCGCCGGGCACTGCGCCTTCGATGCCCTTGACATAGAAGTTGATGCCGCGCAGGAAGGCATCATCGCCCACCGTGCCGCTGGCCAGCACTTCCTGGCCCTTGTTGTCCACGATCGGGCCGGTCCAGACGGCGAAGCTGCCGTCCTTCATGCCTTGCTTGGCCTTTTCGACCTTGTCCTTGGCGTCCTGGGGCACCTGGTCGGCAATCTTGACCAGGTCCATCGCGCCTTCCTTCACACCCCACCAGAAGTTGCCCGACTGCCATTGGCCGGCCAAGGTGTCTTCGACCACCTTGCTGTAGTAAGGCGTCCAGTCGATCACGGCCGAGCCCAGGTGGGCCTTGGGTGCAAAAGCGCTCATGTCGCCGTCCTTGCCAAAGGCGTAGACGCCGCGCTCTTCGGCGGTCTTGAGGACGGCGGGCGAGTTGGTGTTCTGGTACATCACATCCACGCCGCCGTTGATCAGGCTGGTGGCCGCTTCCGACTCCTTGGGCGGTGCAAACCATTCGTTCACCCAGACCACCTTGGCCTGGATGCTGGGGTCGACACTTTGCGCGCCCAGCACAAAGCTGTTGATGTTGCGCACCACTTCCGGAATCGGCACCGAGGCGACCACACCGACGGTCTTGGTCTTGGTCATCGAGCCGGCCACGATACCGGCGAGGTAGGCGCCTTCAAAGGTCTTGGTGTCGTAGACCGCCACGTTGTCGGCCTGCTTGTAGCCGGTGGCGTGCTCGAACTTCACATCCTTGAGGTCGGCAGCGGCCTTCTGCACAAATTCCTGGTAGCCAAAGCTGGTCGCAAAAATGAGCTTGTTGCCCTGGCCTGCCATGTCGCGCAGCACGCGCTCGGCATCGGCCGACTCGGGCACGCTCTCGACCATCGAGGTCTCGATCTTGTCGCCAAACTTCTGTGCAATCGCTTTGCGTGCCAGCTCGTGCTGGAAGGTCCAGCCGCCGTCACCAATCGGGCTCACATACATGAAGCTGACCTTGAGCTTGTCGGCAGCAGGGGCGGCGGCAGCCGGCGCAGGAGCTGCCGGGGCGGCGGGCTCTTCCTTCTTGCCGCAGGCGGCCAGGGTCGCCAACGACAGGGCCGACAGGCCGATCAACTTGATCACGGAGCGCTTGCGCATGGTTTGCATGGATGAATCCTTGGTTTTTATAAAGAACGGACAAAAAGCGGGCCGCTGTTATTGTGATGGGCGCGTGCTGACACGCGCTTATGACCCGGGATAGAAAGGCTTGCCCAACGAGGCCGGCATATTGGCGCGAATCCAGGTTGGATTGCGCGAGATCAGCACCAGCACCACGATGGTGGCCAGGTAAGGCAGCATCGACAGCAGCTGGCTGGCCAGCTGCACGCCGCTGGCCTGCAGGTGGAACTGCAGCATGGTCACACCGCCAAACAGGTAGGCGCCCAGCAGCACCCGCGCGGGGCGCCAGGTGGCAAAGGTGGTCAGCGCCAGCGCAATCCAGCCCCGGCCCGAGACCATGCCCTCCACCCACAGCGGCGTATAGACGGTCGAGATATAGGCACCGGCCAGGCCACACATCGCGCCACCGAACACCACCGCCATCAGGCGGATGCGGCGCACCGGGTAGCCCAGCGCATGGGCAGATGTGGGCGATTCACCGACGGCGCGCAGCACGAGGCCTGCGCGCGTGCGGTAGAGGAACCACATCATCACCAGCACCAGCGCCATGGCGCCATATACCAGCGGGTGCAAGCTAAAGAGCGCCGGGCCCAAGAGCGGGATATCGGCCAGGCCCGGAATCGCGTACTTGGGCAGGCTGGGCAGCTTGGCCTGCACGTAGGACAGGCCGACAAAAGCCGAGAAACCGGCGCCAAACAGCGACAGTGCCAGGCCCGTGGCGTACTGGTTGGTGTTGAGCCAGATCACCAGCACGCCAAAGATGGCGGCCAACACGGCGCCAGCGAGCATGCCCGCGCCAAAGCCCAGCCAGGTGCTGCCGGTGTGGACGACGGTGGCAAAACCGGCAATCGCTGCGCACAGCATCATGCCCTCGGCGCCCAGGTTGACGATGCCGGCCTTCTCGTTGATCAGCAGGCCCAGTGCGGCGAGCGCCAACACGGTGCCAGCGCTCAGCGTGGCGCCCAACAGCAGTGCATAGGATTCCATCACAGGCCTCCTTTCACTGCGGCGCGCGATGCCACCCAACGCAGGCGGTAGACCACCAAGGTGTCGCAAGCCAGCAAGGTGAACAGCAGCAGCCCCTGGAAGACGCCGGTCAGGGCCTTGGGCAGGCCCAGGCGCGACTGCGCCAGCTCTCCGCCGATATAGAACATGCTCATAAGAATCGCGGAGAAAACCATGCCCACCGGGTGCAGGCGACCGACAAAGGCGACGATGATGGCCGCAAAGCCATAGCCGGCGGGCACATAGGGGGTGAGCTGGCCCAGGGGGCCGGCCACTTCCAGTGCGCCGGCCAGGCCGGCAGTGGCGCCCGAGATCATCAGCGCCGTCCACAAGGCCTTGCGCGACGAAAAGCCGGCATAGCGGGCCGCCGAGGGCGCCAGGCCCCCCACCTGCTGGGCCAGCCCGGCGCGGGTGCGGAACAGGTAGACCCACAGCAGCGCAGCACCGGCCAGCGCAATTAGCACGCCGATGTTCATGCGCATGCCTTGCACCAGTTTGGGGATTTGCGTGATTTTCTCGAAGCTCTTGGTCTGCGGAAAGTTGTAGCCCATCGGGTCTTTCCAGGGCCCGTAGACCAGGTAGCCCAGCACCAGCGTGGCGACATAGACCAGCATCAGGCTGACGAGGATCTCGTTGGCATTGAAGCGGTCGCGCAGCCAGGCCACGATGCCGGCCCAGACCATGCCGCCGAGCATGCCAGCCAGCAGGATGACGGGCACGATCCAGGGCCCGGTGTTCTTGTCAGCCAGCAAGGCCATACCGCCCGCGGCCACGGCGCCAATGACAAACTGGCCCTCGGCACCAATGTTCCAGACATTGGAGCGAAAGCAGACGGCCAGGCCCAGTGCAATCAGCAGCAGCGGCGTGGCCTTCATCGTCAGCTCGCCCAGCGCGTAGCCAGACTTGATCGGCTCCCAGAAAAAGGCCTGCAGGCCCTTGACCGGGTCCTTGCCCAGCAGCACAAACAGGCCCACGCCGATCAGCACGGTGATCAGCAAGGCCAGCACCGGCGAGCCAAAAGTCCAAAAGCGCGAGGCCTGGGGGCGTTGCTCTAGCTTAAGCATGGCGGCCCTCCTCGGCGAGAGCGGCAGCAGCGGCAGCCGGGGCGGCATTGCGGCCTTCCCAGAGGCCACTCATCCATTCGCCGATCAACTGCACCGAGGCATCGGCCCGCCCCACCGATGGCGACAGGCGGCCCTTGGCAATCACATGCAGGCGATCACTGATTTCAAACAATTCTTCCAACTCCTCACTGAGCACCAGCACGGCGCAGCCCGCATCGCGCAGCGCCAGGATCTCGCCGCGGATCTGCGCTGCCGCGCCCACATCCACCCCCCAGGTGGGCTGCGAGACGATCAGCAGGCGGGGCTGGGCATCGATTTCCCGGCCCACGATGAACTTTTGCAGGTTGCCGCCCGAGAGCGACTGCGCACTGGCCTGCGGGCCACCAGCCTTGACACCAAAGCGCGCGATGATGCCCCGCGCCATCTGGTCGAGCTGGCCCATGCGCAGCCAGCCGCCGGCGCCCAGCATCTCGTTGCGCGTCAACACCAGGTTGTGCGCCAGGCTCATGCTGGGCACGGCGCCCCGCCCCAGGCGTTCTTCGGGCACAAAATGCAGGCCCAGCGCGCGGCGCTGGCCCGGACCCATGCGCCCCATCGGCGTGGCATCCATCAGCACGGCCTGCGGCTCGGCGCGCATGTCTTCGCCCGAGAGCGCATAGAGCAGCTCCTTTTGGCCATTGCCCGAGACACCGGCAATCCCCACCACCTCGCCGGCCCGCACCTGCAGCGAAATGCCATCCAGGTCCACACCAAACGGGTCCTGCTTGGCCAGGCGCAGCTGCTGCACGCTCAGCACCGTGGCCCCTGCCTGGCTGGGGCGCAGCTTGAGCATCGGCGGCTCGGCGCCAATCATCATGCGCGACAGCGAGGCATTGCTTTGCTCACGCGGGTCGCACTCGCCGGTCACCTCGCCACCACGCAGCACCGTGCAGGCGGTGCACAGCGCGCGGATTTCATGGAGCTTGTGGCTGATATAGAGAATGCTGCAGCCCTCGGCGGCCAGCTTGCGCAGCACGACAAACAGCTTTTCCACCGCCTGGGGCGTGAGCACCGAGGTCGGCTCATCGAGGATCAGCACGCGGGGGCGGGTGAGCAGGCCGCGGATGATCTCCACCCGCTGCATCTCGCCCACCGACAGGCTGTGCACCGGCCGCTGCGGATCGATGTCCAGGCCATACTCGCTGGCCACCTCGGTGATGCGGGCGGTCACTTCCGCGAGCGACATCCGCTTGTTCTGACCCAGCCAGACGTTCTCGGCCACCGTCAAGGTGTCAAACAGGCTGAAATGCTGGAACACCATGCTGATGCCCAGCTGGCGTGCCTCCTGGGGGTTGCGGATCTGCACTGGCTGGCCGTCGACCAGGATCTGGCCCTCATCGGGTTTGACCGAGCCGTAGATGATCTTCATCAACGTGGACTTGCCCGCGCCGTTCTCGCCCAGCACGGCGTGGATTTCCCCGGCGCGTACAGTCAACGCTACTTTGTTATTGGCTACAACCGCTGGGTAGCGCTTGGTGATGCCGATCAGCTGTAACCGGGGCGCGGCCGCGCCATCGGTCGTCGGTGTCGGGGTCTGTTCTTTCATGGGCGGCAATTGTCCCTCAAATTGTTACCCGAGCGCGGGATAAAACGCGAAGATGCGCTCACTCACGGCGAATAGCCCGCCGGGCTTCGCAGCGAGAGCGCGGTTTTTTTCAGGCAGCTGCGCAGCCAGATGGCCGCATCAGAGGCATGGGTCCGGGCGTGCCACAGCAGGTAGTAATCGAGCGGCGGCAGCGCCAGCGGGCAGTCCAAAATGGCCAGCGCATGCGTGTCGACAAAGCGCTCACAGAACTGGCGCCCCGTGGTCAGCACAAGCAAGCTCGATGCCACCATGGCAGGAATGGCACTGAAGTGGGCGCAGCGCGCCATGATGCGCCGCTCCACCCCCAGTGCATCAAGCCGGGCGTCGATGATGCCGCGCGCGCCCGGGTGCGTGGCAGTGGGCGCAATATGCTCGGCCTGCAGCCAGGCCTCGACATCCCAGCCCCGCCGCACGGCCGGGTGGCGGCGGCTGACCAGGCTCACCACCTCATCGCTCATCAGGCTGGTCATGTGCAGGTCACCGGTGGGCTGCAGCCAGTTGCCCACCACCACATCGATATCGCCCTGGGCGAGCTGGGCGTGGTAGTGGGTTTCGGACGACAGCGGGTAGATCTCCACCACGCACAGCGGCGCCTCGGACTTGATGCGCGCGACCAGCGCGGGCAGGAACAGCGGATCGAAGTAATCACTCGCTGCAATGCGGAAAGTGCGGGTCGCCGTCTGCGGGTCAAAATCGCGGGCATCGCTGAACAGGCCTTCGGCAGCGCGCAGGATGGCAGCGGCCGGCTCGACCATGCGCTGGCCCTTGTCGGTGGGCATCATCGCCGCGCCCGAGCGCACCAGCAAAGGGTCGCCCACCAGGTCGCGCAGGCGCTTGAGTGCGGCCGACACCGCCGGCTGGTACATGCCCAGGCGCAAGGCCGCCCGCGAGACGCTGCGCTCGGTCAGCACCGTGTGCAGCACCCGGATCAGGTGCAGGTCAATCTTGTCAAACAGGGCTTGGTCGCGCATGCGGGTGTTTTGAATGAGGACATTCAAGCTTATCAGCCGGGGGCTGCAGCCTATCCCGGTTGTTACCCCAAGCTGTGGCGGATGTCCCTCAGCCCCTGGCCTTCAGGCCACCTTGGCCTCACGCCAGCAGGCCCGGTTGCCGCCCTGGCGCTTAGCGCTGTAGCTGGCCATGTCGGCGGCACGCACCACCTGCAGCGCATCGGAAAACGAGGCATCCATCTGAAGCAGACCGATGCTGACGGTGACCACAAAATGCTTGCTGCGCAGCTGGGGCTGCCAATTCTGCAGGGTGTCGCAGAGCTGGGCAGCCAGCTCATGGGCCTTTTCCGGGCTGCACTGGCGCAGCACCAGCGCAAACTTGTCGCCCGCCACCCGCGCCGCATAGCCCTGGAAAGGCTGCAGCAGCTGCAGCTGGCGCGCCACATGCTGCAGCACCAGATCGCCCTGTGCATGGCCGGCCAGTGCATTGATGGCCGACATATTGTCGACATTCACATAGAACAGCACCGGCGCGCTGGGCGAGGACTGGTCCAGCCCCTCGCGCCTAGCCTGCAGCAGGGCGGTCAGGTGCAGCAGCAAGGCCTCGTAGTTGGGCAGCAGGGTGAGCTTGTCCATGCGGCTGGGCGACTGCGCGGCCACGCGGGCCTGGCCGGCGCGCACAAAGCACCAGCGCAGATCCGGCCCCGCCTGCGCAATGTTCACCAGGTGCAGGCTGACCATGACCGGCGCGCCCGACTGGTGGCGCAGCACCACACTGGTCTCAGCGCTGCCCAGGCGCTCCAGATCCGGGGCCAGTTGCTCCCAGGCCTGGTCGAAGTCCTGGTCGGCCATCGCCAGCATGCGCACCGGCTGGCCTTGCAGGTCCTGGCGGCTGTAGCCCAGCAAATGGGCCAGCGCCTGGGAGACCTGTTGAATCTGATCGCGCTGCAGCAGCAAAAAGGAAAAACGCGCATGCGCGAGCACACTCTCGGCCAGTTGCTGCTGTTGGCGCAACTGCTCGGCCAGCGATTCGCGCTGCTGGCCCAGCTCTTGCAGGTGCATGCCCATGCGGTCAATCTCGTCGGGCGGCGGGCCGCTGGCAGGGTCGGCCACCTGGACCGGCCCCGAGGCCAGTGCCAGCACCGGGGTGGGTGCAGCGGGCAGCGGTGTCTGCGCCACCAATTGCTTGAAGCGCCGGCTGTGCGCCCACAGCCACAGGCAGGTCAGCGCTGCCAGGGCCACAGGCATGAGCAGCAGCCACCACCAGCTGCGCCACTGGCGCCCCCAGCTTTGCAGGCTCTGGTCATGGGGCATGACGCGCACCACCAGCCAGCGGGCCGCAGGCATCTGCGCGACGCTCACCAGGTTGGGCGCCAGCCACCAGGACTGCGCGGTCTGGGCGCCGCCACGGGCAGCGCGCTCCTGCCAGCGTTGCAGCACCGGGGCCAACAAGGCGTCATCTTCGGTCGTGCCCAGAATGCGCGTCGGGTCGGGGTGGGAGACCAGCACGCCCGCTGCCGTCATCAGCACCAGTTGTCCGCTGTCCGGCGGGGTGGCTGCCAGCGATACCGGCAACAGGCTCTGGGACTGCAGCCGCAGCACCCCGGCCATGGCGCCTTGCACTGCACCTTGCTTGTCGCGTAGCGCAATGCCCAGCGCAATGCTGGGCCCGCCGGACGCACTTTTGAAAGGTTCGGACACCAGGGGCTTGCCATCGACCATCACGCGGCGCAGCACATCGCGCTCGGCTGGCTCGACGGCCTCGTCGCCCTCGCCCGCATCGCGCACATGGCGCCTGAAGACCTGGGTGCCGCGCGCAAACACCAGGCTGTCAAAGTAGCGCGTGGCCGCCAGACCCTGCTCCAGCAGCGGGGGCGGCTGGGACGCGGGGCCTTGCACCCAGGGCGCAGCCGCTTCGGCAAGGGCCCCCAGCACCTTCTGGCTTTGCTCGAACTTGCTGCCCATCAGCCTGGCCAGCATCTCGGTCTCGTCGGCCTGCTGGGCCGACAGCTGGGTGATCACCGTCTGCTGGCTGGCATGGATCGCCAGCCACTGCACCAGCGCCGTGCCCAGCAGCACCATCAAGGGCACCACCACCCACAGGCGCCACAGCCAGGGACCGGCCGTATCGCGCAGGCCGTCGACCGGGGGTGGGGGATCTGGCTGCCAATGCACCTTCCTGTCATCCATGCCGCGCTACCTGACCTGCATGGCCCATGGCCTGCGGCAGCGAACGCCCGAGTCGGCCCGGCAATAGCAAATAACAGACTCTGGCATGCGGCGCCTCCTTTCAGCTGCGCACATGTTCGCTGTTTAGGTCCGGCGCCGGTATCGGGAAAAGACCGGACGGAGAAAACCCGGGTCACCGATGGGCTGGCCCATGCTGGGCAGGGCCCGATAGGGTTGGCTAGGACTTGGCGAGCTGGCGCAGCGACTCGGGCTGCGGCAGCCAGAGGTTCTTTCCCAGGCCGTCAAGCAGGCCCTGGTCGCGCAATTGGCGCAGCACGCGCGAGAGCGTCTCGGGCGCAATGCCCAGGTGCGCGGCAATCTGGCGTTTCGATTGTGCCAGTTGCACCCGCAGCCCCTGGTCGCCGGGCTCGGCATGCTGCAGCAGCCACTCGGCGCAGCGCGCCACAGCGTCCTGCGCCACCCGGCTGACTGCCAGCGCAGCCTGCTGGCAGTAGCCCTGGGCCATGCTGGCCACCAGGCCTTGGGCCTCGGCCGGCCACTGCAGCAGGTAACTGCGCAGCTGCACTACGGGCACCGCCCGCCATTGCACGGCGGTGCGCGCCACCATGTCCACCGCACAGGGCTGCTCGGCCAGTGCCGGCGCGGCATCGAGCCAGCAGGGCCCCTCCATGACCCCGAGGAGGTGGCGCATGCGGCCCTCTTCCTGCACCCCGAAGGCGACCGAGCCCCGCTCCAGGTACAGCACATCCAGCAAGTGCTGGTGGCGCTGGCGCAGCAAGGCACCGGCGCCGGCGCTGTGGGGGGCGAATTCATCCAGGCAGAGTAAGTCAGGCATGGGCCGCACTTTGCCCCGATTGACGCCTGCGCACATTGAGCTACATCAATCCTTGCCAGCGATCAGCCCCGCCACCACGGCAGCTTTCAGCCCTGATCCACCGTGCTCATCTGGCAACAGCGGCTAAGTCCATGCAAAAACCATATACCCCCAATATGCGGCGTACACGCCACACCTCGGGTCTTTACCAGCGGTTTTTTTAGCTTTTGGCACACATATTGCTCAGAGCGGTCGGCACTGACTTCACAATTCACCGCTATCACAAATTCACACGCTTGTAACAAAGGAATGCCATGAACAACAAACTGCTCGCCCTGGCCGTGATGGCCGTCTGCGCCTCCGCGGCGCAGGCCCAATCGTCGGTGACCGCCACCGGCTTGGTCGATATGTATATCGGCTCGATGAAAGCTCCTGGCGATGATGGCCGCACCTCCACGCTGGGCAGCGGTGGCATGACCACCTCCTGGTTCGGCTTCAAGGGCACGGAAGACCTGGGCGGCGGCCTCAAGGCCAGCTTTGTGCTGACCAGCTTCATGCGCGCAGACACCGGCACACCCGGCCGCTTCAACGGCGATATCTTCTGGTCGCGCGATGCGCTGGTGTCGCTGTCAGGCGATTTCGGCGCCGTCACCCTGGGCCGCACCGTGGCGCCCAACTTTGTGCCCACGATCTCGATGAACCCCTTTGGGGATTCCTTCACCTTCTCGCCGCTGGTGCTGCACCAAAACGTGTCGCTGTTCAACAAGAGCGGCTGGCAGAGCAGCAACCCCTCCGACACCGGCTGGGGCAACCAGGTGATCTACAGCACGCCCAAGGTCGGCGGCTTCAGCGGCAACCTGCACTACCAGTTTGGTGAACAGGCTGGCCAAGGCGGCAAGAACAACATCGGCCTGAACGCCACCTACGCGAGCGGCCCCTTTGCCATCACCGGCTTCTACGAAGACGTGGACCTGAGCAACCCCGTGTCCGTGGTGCTGCCCGAGAACCACCGCAACTGGATGCTGGGCACCAGCTATGACGCCGGTTTTGCCAAGGCCTACGCGACCTACGGCCAGACCACTGGCAAGGACACCGACTTCAAGATCAAGACCGCCAGCCTGGGCGCGACCGTGCCACTGGGCGCCACCAGCCGCATCCTCGCCGCCTGGGCCCACAGCAAGCTGCAAGACAGCGATTCCAAGCGTGATACCGTCTCGGTCGGCTACAACTACGACTTCTCCAAGCGCACCGATGGCTACGCGATCGTGATGTACGACAAGGTCAAGAACTTCGGCAACGGCACCAGCTTTGGTGTGGGCGTGCGCCACCGCTTCTAAACGGTTTCTGTAGCGATCTGTGCGGCCTTCGGGCCCACCACGCAAAACGCCAAGCATGTGTGCATGCTTGGCGTTTTTTCCTGCCGGTTCGGCAGACCCAGCACGTTGGCGCCGGATCGAAAGAAGTATTTACTTCTTCAGGCACTCGCTCATGAAGGCCTTGCGCTCGTCGCCCTTCTTGCCAGTGGCATCGACGTTGCAGGTCTTCATGCGTTCTTGCTGGCGCTTGCGGCCATCAGACAAGCAGCTGGACATGAACGCCTTGCGCTGATCGCCCTTGAGCTCCTTGGTCTTGGCCTCGGTGTTGCACGTACCCATCAGCTGCTGCTGGGCCGTGGGGGTCTTGTCGGCTGCCAGCGCAAACTGGGATGCCAGCGCGATGCTGGCAAGGACGATGAGTTTTTTCATGGTATGGGCTCTTATCTAAACTGCGCCGACGACCAGCGCAAGCGAATTTCTGCATATCTGGCCCGCCCTGTCAATGGGCAGATGATGAAGAAGCGCAAACTGCCTACGACGGCCTCACAAGCGCCCATGAAAAAACGGCCTGCGCGGCCGTTCTCAAGAGGGTTGGCAGGGACTGCGATTAGTCCACCAGACCCACATAGATGTTCTGCACGTCGTCATCGTTTTCCAGGCCGGCCAGGAAGGCTTGCACTTCCTCCTGCGCCTCGGCGGGCAGGCTGCCCATGCTGACGGGGTTCTTGGCCTTGTAGCCCAGCTTGGCCGACAGCACCTTGATGCCCTGGTCGGGCAAGGCCTTGCTGACGGTATCCAAATCCGAGGGCTCGGTGATGAACAGGGTCACGCCCTCTTCTTCGGCGGGCTCGAAATCCTGCGCGCCCGCTTCGATCGCGGCCAGCTCCACATCAGCGCCGTTCTCCGCTTCGCCTTCGACCATGCCCACATGGTCAAAATCCCAGGCCACGGCCGTGAGCTGGCCCTTGCGGAAGCACACGCGCATATTGGGCGCCGTGCGGTTGGGGTTGTCGGTCAGGCACTCGACCATCACCGGCACGCGGTGGGGTGCATAGCCTTCGAACAACACGGTCGAGTAGTTGACGGCATCGGCGCCAGCGCCCGAGCCCTTCTTGATCGCGCGCTCCAAGGTGTCCTTGGGCATCGAGGCCTTGCGGGCCGCTTCCACAGCCATGCGCAGGCGCGAATTGCTGGCCGGGTCACCCCCGCCTAAACGCGCCGCGACCGTGATTTCCTTGACCAGTTTGCCAAAGAGTTTTCCCTTGGCATCAGCGACCAGCGCCTTGCCCTTTGCTTTCCATTGCGCGCCCATGGCTGCGTTTTCCTAGTTGTTGGTTGGGCAGCAGCGGTCGCTGCTGGCAACAATGCCGGGCAAAGCCCAGATTGACAGGGCAAATTTATACACTGCCGCCCAAGGCTGTGCTGGCTATAAGGGGAAATTCTTGCCAAAAAACCTGGGGCATCGCAGCGGCCAGGCGACGCTGGGGCGACGGCGCAGCACGGGCTGCGCCTGCCGTTCAAAGGCACAATACCGCCATGCATGTTCTGCAGCGACTTTGGCGTTGGACCCAGGCCCAGCGCACCCCCCTGCTCTGGAGCCTGGGCGGCCTCGTGCTGTCCTTGGTACTGCTGGGCCTACCCGGCTTTGCCAGCTACGCGCCGGCCGAGCAGCTCTTTGTCTGGGCGGGCGATGGCGTGCTGCTCCAGGCCATCCATGGCGACAGCCTCTGGCCCATCCTGATCTCGGCGAGCTTTTTGCAGGCTTTGCTGATCACGCCGCTGCACTGCCTGCTGCGGCGCTGCTGGCCGGGCCTGTCGCGCTGGCCCCATGTGCTGGGCGTCGTGCTCGGGGTTTGGCTCCTCAGCATTGTCTGTACCAGCCTGATGCTGCTCGCAGCGGTCGATGCATAAAAGCTGCAGCCTGCCTACAATCACGGCGCCCGCGCCTTTTTCTCAGCCTTGACCTTGCTCGCCCCCATGCCCCACCCTCTCTCCCCCATTGGTGTTTTTGACAGCGGTATCGGCGGCCTGAGTGTGCTGCGCGCGCTGCGCGATGTGCTGCCCCATGAGCAGTTCGTCTATGTGGCCGACAGCGGCAATGCCCCTTATGGCGAGCGTGGCGACGCCTTTGTGCAGCAGCGCTGCGCCCACATCACGCAGCAGATGCGCGAGCGCCACGACATCAAGGCGCTGGTGATTGCCTGCAACACCGCCACCGCAGCGGCGATTGAGGGCCTGCGCGAGCAGCACCCGGGCCTGCCCATCATCGGGGTGGAGCCTGCCCTCAAGCCCGCCGCCCAGCACAGCCAGACCCATGTGGTGGGCGTGATCGCCACCCAGGGCACCGTCAGCAGCAGCCGCTTTGCCGCCCTGCAGACGGCGCATGCGGCCCAGACCCGCTTTGTGGTGCAGGCCTGCAATGGGCTGGCACGGGCGATTGAAGACAGCACCCGCCCCGGGCGTGATGCAGCCGCCGATGCCGCGCAAATCCAGGACCTGTGCCAGACCTACCTGGCCGCCATGGGCCGCTTTGGCGCGCAGCCCGGCCAGATCGACACCTTGGTGCTGGGCTGCACCCATTACATTTTTGCCACCGACACCTTGCGCGCGCTGGTGGGCGAGCAGGTGCAACTGCTCGACACGGCCAGGCCCGTGGCCCGCCGCACCTTCAGCCTGCTGCACGCCACCGGCATGCTGCGCAAGCCGGCGCAGGCGCCCAGCCTTGACGAGGCCTGCAGCCTGGTGACCACCGGCGAGCTGGCGGCGCTGCAATACGCCGCCGCGCAGTGGCTGGGGCTGCCGCCGCAGCGCTGCCAGGCCGCTGGCTGATCAGCGGGCGCCGTCCGCCGATTCAGCACCCAGCTGCCACAGCCGGTGGCCGCCCTGGTCCAGCCAGGTCAGGTACAGGCGCACCTCCAGCTCCAGTTGGTGGTAGGACGGCTCCATGTATTCGCACAGCTGGTAGAAGGCCTTGTTGTGGTCGGACTCGCGCAGGTGCGCGAGCTCATGCACGGCAATCATGCGCAAAAAGGCCTCGGGCGCATGCTTGAAGAGGCTGCCAATGCGGATCTCGTGGCGCGACTGGGTCTTGCCGCCATGGTTTTTGCCGCTGCGCACATGGATGCCCAGCGCCTGGTAGACCAGCTGCAGCTTGCTGTCATATACCACCTTGGCCAAGCCCGCGCTGTTGCGCATGTGCTCGCCCTTGAGGCCCATCACATAGGCATGCAAGGCCTTGTCCGAGCGCATCTGGTGCGGCTGCGGATGGCGCTGCAGCAGCCACTGGCCCAGCTGGCCCGATTGCACCAGGCTTGCGGCCTGCTGCTGTAAGCTGGCGGGGTAGGACTGCAAATAGGGAAGCGGGACAGGGCTGGACATGGCGCGAGCAAACAACAAAGGCAGCACAGCGGCTGCCTTGGGATAAACAACATGCGCTGCGCTTGGGGCGCGCGCAGCCTTATTTTCAGTGCAGGTGGCGCGGGCGGCGACCGCCGCCGCCGTGGCCACCACCAGGGCCGCCGGTGCCACCCGTGCCGCGAGGCGGCTTGCCGATCTCCAGTGAATCGACCAGCGCATCAAAGCGCTGGCTGAACAGCTTGTCGATCTCACCGACGACACCGACGAGTTCACCGGCATCGAAGTGGCGCTCCATCGTGCTCACGACGTCCTGCACCAGCATGTCGCGCTGCACCTGCATGATGGCCGCAGGCGTCGGGCCCACAAACAGCATCATGAAGTCATCGCGCGACTCGGCGCTGCGGTCCTGCTCCTCGTCGTCAAACTCGGCGTCATAGAAAGTGACCTCGATCGCCGCGCCCTGGTCGGCCAGCTCATTGAGGTTCATGCACATGTCGTCGAGCGACTGGCGAAAATCATCATCGCCGCGCACCGTCCAGCACATCTGCAGCATATGGTCCTTGGGCTCGAACAGAATGCCGGGCTCTTCCTCGTAAGCGCTCTCCGCGCCATCGACCAGGGACTTGGCGCCCGCATAGCCCCACAGCGGTTTCAAGGCCTCTTGCAGCTGGTCAAATCCGACATCGGCGCGCAGCAGCACTTGTCCGTGGACATGGATCTCAAAGGGTGGGTTGTAACTGGGCATGTTCTGTACCTTCCTAAATGGGGGCTGCCCGCTTGCGCTCGCCAACCCCACGCCTGATGACACGGCACACCGCATCGCTCTGCACAAGGCGCCAGCACAGCCACCGATGCGGGGCCAGGTTGGCGACTCTCCATGCGCCACCCACCCGAGCGGCGCAATATCTTCAATATCGGACATTGTGCCCGGTTTGTCGACCACAGACGAAGAAAAAGCCAGCAGGATGCCTGCTGGCTCGCGCACCGCATCCCGCACAGCACAGGCCGGGGATGCGAAACGGTCGTCGTCGCTGCCAGCATGTCTTCGCAATGCCCGGCCAGCGCCTGGGGCGCAGGCAATAAAAAACAACGGTTTGCAGGCGTTTTCTGCGAAACCGTTGCTCAGTAGTGCTTGGCGCCCAGGTATTTTAACAGGTCTGGCCCCGGACCTGTCCCGCAGGGTCAGTAGCCACCGCTGTGCCCGGCCTGGTGAGGCCAGGTCCGGCCCGGCCGGCTAAGGCCGGGCCAGCGATGTGTCCCCTCCTCAGTCGCCCGCCTGCACCATCTCGCCGTTCGGGTCGGTCACCCGCACCACGGTGATGGCCGGCGCATCCTCGGCGTCTCCCACAATGCCGGTGCTGGCGCCATAGAAGCCGGCCACAAAGCGGAAGGCTGGGGAGCCTGACGGGCCGGTGCAGCGGAAGTTGAACTGGCGCAGCACTTCAGCGACACAGACATAGCCCGAGGCCGCATCGATCACCGAGTTGGCATCGCGTGTCTGGAAGCGGAAGCTGCGGCTGGCTATCGCATCCGTTTGCGACAGCAGCACCCAGGATCCGCGCAGCGACTGGGCCGAGGCCTTGTTCACACCGTAGTAGAAGCGCTCGATCTGTACCGCTTGCTCACCGGGGAAGGCCAGCGTTCCCACCGATGGCGCGGTGAAGTGGATCGACCGGGTCAGACCAGCATCGGCCTTGAAGCTGGCAATCGCAGCCGGGCCACCAAAGTAGCGCCCACCCTGGTACTGCACCGTGGGCAGATCGGGGGTGTTGGGCTCTGGCGTGGTGGAGGCATCGTGCGCGCCCAGCAGGCTGTGGAAGGTCGCCTGTCCGTTGCTCTCATAGTCGTACACCGACATGAACAGCATATGGTCCTCGCTGGTCACAGGCTTTTGCAGCTCGATCGAAATCCCCCGACCCGGCAGACCCCGCAGCTCGCTGCTGACCACCCAGGTGCCCGACTCAAGGGCATAGCCCGGTGCGTAGTAGCTGGTGCGCACATTCTGGTTGTTCTGGCGGGTGTAGGCGGCACGAGCGATGCGGAAACCGACCAGGCGCCGGGCCTCGCCACCGCCCTCTTGCACGCTGCCACTGATCTGGTCCACGCCGCGCTGCAAGGACAGTGACACCACGGCACCGCCGCCTGCGCCGCCCGCCCGGTTGCCCGCGCAGTTGAACACCACACCGCTGCCGCTGTAGCTGCACTGCGCCACCACACGGCCGGACAAGGTGCCGCCAAAGCCATGCACGGTTGTTGCCGCTGTAGCGGGATAAGGCCAGGCCATCGCCGCAGCCGCCCATTCGCCACTCATGGGCACCTGTTCGCTCGTGCCAATATCGGCCCACCAGCTGCGCACCGGTTGGTTGCTGCTGTTGAACTCGACCATCGCCCAGCGATCGACAAAGGCCGGGTCGGAAAAGACGCCAGCTGGCGTGCCTTCATAGTCGTAGCGCTGCATCGCCTTGGTGGGCTCGCCTGGGAACTGGATCGTGCCGGTGTTGCGGCTGGTGAAGGTGATCACCACATTGCCGGGGCTGCCCGCCTCATGGCCGTCGCGTTGTTCGCTGCCAAAGAAGCGCCCGCCTTCGTAGAAATACAGCGGCGCGGTCACCGTGTTGTCGTGCAGGGTGCCCAGTGCTGTGTGGAAGGTCGGCGCACCCGAAGCACGGTAGTTGTAGACCTGCATGAACAGCACCCCATCCTGGATGTCGATGCCCATGCCGCGACCCGGCTCCCCATTGAGTTCGTCCTTGATGATCCAGGTGCCGCTCTGGGCTGCGATCAGACCGGCAGGCAGCTCGCCATTGGGGTCCGAGGTCTTGGCCACTTCGCGGCTGCTGCTGCCGGTATTGCTCGCTTCATCGGTCTGCGATGCCGTCACCGTGACCGGTCCCTTGGGCAAGGCGCCCACCTGCATGCCAGGCGCCGTCCAGGTGCCGTTGACGCAGGCCACCGTCACCTTGATGGATCCCACACTCACCGTGACTGCGCCGTCGCCGCTGGTGCAGGTACCCGCTGGGCTGTAGGCGTTCTGGTTCGAGGTATCAATGGTCGGCGCGGTGCTGATCGAGACCGCAGGCGCCGTCGTGTCCTTGACGGTGTTGAGCGTGCCGGAGATGACGGTGCCAGCCACTGTCTGCGAGGCCTTCACCACCACCGTGCCCTCAGGCAGGCTGCGCACATCGACAGCGCTCAAGCTCCAGTTGCCACCCGTGCAGGCCGCCGTGTTGCTGATGCTGCCAATGGCCACCGTCACCATGCCGCCAGCCGCACTGCAGGCGCCGGAGACGCCGCCATAGCTGGCCTGGTTGCTGCTGTTGATACGCGGCGCCACCACCACCGTGACGGCAGCTGCGCTGCTGTCCTTGCTGGTCGTGCGGCTGGCACTGCCGATGTTGCCGGCCGCATCGGTCTGCATCGCGGTTACCGTAACCGCGCCTGCAGGCAGACCACTGACATCCAGGCCCGAGGTGGACCAGATACCGCTGTTGCACACAGGCTGCGGCACAGCAGCCACGGTCCCCACGCGCACCGTGACCGCCGCCCCGTTTTCAGAACAGCTGCCCGCCACGCCATACGACGACTGGTTGGCCGCATTGATCACCGGTGCCGAGGTAATCGCCACCGCGGGGGCGGTCGCGTCCTTGCCGGTCACCAGGCTACCCGAGCCGGTCTGACCGCCCACCGTCTGCGAGGCCGTCACCGTGACCGATCCATCAGGCAAACCGCTCACATTGATGCCCGAGGCCGACCAGACACCGCCGCCGCACAGCGCCGATGCCGGGACCGATCCAACCATGACGGCCACCGCCTCACCATTGGCCGAACAGGTGCCCGACACCGTGTACGAGGCCTGGTTCGCTGCCGTGATCTGGGGCGCCGCAACGACGGCCACCACCGGCAACTGGGGTACCGAGCCCGTGCTCTTGGTGGTCGACTGGCTCGCCGAGCCAGGGGGCTGTCCGGACACCGTCTGTGTCGCGGTGATCGTCACCGTGCCATCGGGCAGGCCTTGTGCATTGACCGAGCCCGAATAGGTGCCGTCTGCTGCACAGAGCAGCGACTGGCTCACGCCTGCTGGGTTGGAGCTGATGGCCACATTGCCGCTGCCGGCACTGCAACTGCCGCTGATGGGCACCGACGCCTGGTTGCCCGCGTTGATCGGCGGCAGAGGATTCAGGGTCACCGTGGGCTTGCAATCGGGCATGGATGCGGTGGAGTTGCCCACGATCACCGAGGCGTTGAGCAAAGGCAGGGTCAAGGCCTTGGCCACCAACTCAATGCGCAGCGCGGTCACGCTCATGGAGGTGCCGCTTTGGCTTTGCTCATTGGTGTAGAGCTTGACACCCACCTCCGTGCCAATGGTTGGCACCCCGATCGTCAGGTTTACAAGACCATTGAGGCTTGCGCTGACTCCGCTGAGCGCGCCGGTTCCGCCGAGTATCTGGGCATCGCCCGAGCCTTGCGGCACGCCGTTGACGCAGGCCATACGGGCTTGAGAGCTGATGGTATTGGCACCCAGAGACAACCCCGCCAGCGTCAGGTTCAAACCGTCCACGGAGCTGTTGGATACCACGTTGTTCTGCGCCAGATTGCTTTGGGTGGAGGAGTTGATGACACCCGTGCCCACGCTCAGCAGATTGGCTCCGGCGGTCACGCCCACACTCGCTACAGAAACAGGCGTGTTGAAATCCGGTGGTGCACTTTTTTGGCCGGTATCCGCAAATGGGACTCCCAGCCCTGCCCCGAGCACATCGGCAGTGACCTGCAGGCCATAGGCCCGCCCGGATCCTGAGGATGCCGCCAGGGCGGAAGTGCTGCAGACGAAGGCCAGCCCTGCAAGCCCCCCGTACAGCAGACGGCGGATAGTTCTCTGTGCACCAATCGGGTTCATAGCGTCTCCTTCTGCACCGCCATAACGCCCGTTGGGGGTGATCCACTCAGACCCCACCAACCGGCCGAGGACAGGTGCTGCTGATTGCTCATACAAACACAACTACTCACAAGCGCAAAGGTACTGCGAATCTTTGGTAAACGGTAAATTATTTTATTGAGTACACTTATAAGCACAACCATCTCCCCCCAATAGCTGGTTACAACAGCCCCGGCTCTTACGGGCCGCACAGCACAGGGGGAGCAGACCTGTCCAATCCGCCCATGTCGGACCCCCCCTTGCTACTGCACTGCGGATTTACAGAGGAGAAATCGCGCATAAATGCATTTTTTTGCAAAGGTCGCTCGCAGCCCTCGCAGTCACCAAAGAGCCCCCCAATCACGGTGGGCCAGGTGCGGTGGAGAGGTACATAGCCCCCGGGAGCCGTCTCAACTCTGCTCCGTCTGACATATCTGACAGCGCCTTCTACCGTCAAATCAAGGCCTCGGCTTACAGCGGCGGTTACATCCTGGCATAGATTCGATGCCGATTTGGCAACAGCGCCATAGCCTTCAAACCTCAAGTAGATGCTTTATCTGGACCGCAACCCGGCTCAGTTGCCACCGCTGCGCCTTGGCCGGCCCGCGGTGGCTCATTGGCCTCAGTCGCCTGCCTGCACCATCTCGCCGTTCGGATCCGTCACCCGCATCACGGTGATGGCTGGGGCATCTTCGGCGTCTCCCACAATGCCGGAGCTGGCGCCATAGAAGCCTGCGACAAAACGGAAGGCCGGTGTGCCCGCAGGGCCAGTGCAGCGGAAGTTGTACTGGCGCAGCACTTCGGCGACACAGACATAGCCCGAGTCGGTATCGATGACCGAGTTCTCGTCGCGCTTTTGGAAGCGGAAGATCCGGCTTGGCATCGCATCCGTGGCAGACAGCACCGACCAGGATCCGCGCAGCGACTGGGCCGAGCCCTTGTTGACGCCATAGTAGAAACGCTCTATCTGCAACGGCTGCTCGCCGGGGAAGGCCAGCGTTCCCACCGAAGGCGCACTGAAGTGGATCGACTGGGTCGGTCCCGCTTCCGCCTTGAAGCGAGCACTCGCAGCCGGGCCACCAAAGTAACGCCCGCCCTGGTACTGCACTGTGGGCAGATCGGGGGTGTTGGGCTCTGGTGTGGTCGATGCGTCATGCGCGCCAAGCACACTGTGGAACGTCGCCTTGCCGTCGCTCTGGTAGTCGTACACCGACATGAACAACAGATGCTCCTCCTGGTTCAGCGGCTTTTGCAGCTCGATGGAAATACCGCGACCTGGCAGGCCCCGCAACTCGCTACTGACGACCCAGGTACCCGACTCAGGCAGGTAGCCTGGCGCGTAGTAGCTGGTGCGCACGCTCTGGTTGTCCTGCCAGGAGTAGGCAGCACGGGCCACGCGGAAGCCCACCAGGCGCCGGGTGTCTCCACCGCCCTCCTTCACCGTGCCGCTGAGCTGGTCAACACCACGCTGCATCGTCATCGCGATCACCGGCGCACCGTTAGCCCCCGCACGGTTGCCCGAGCAGTTGAACACCAGACCCCGGCCGCCGTAGCTGCATTGCGCCACCACATGGCCCGACAAGGTGCCGCCAAAGCCATGGACCGCCGTTGCCACGGTAGGTGGGTATGGCCAGCCCAT
Organism: Comamonas squillarum; assembly: GCF_025309455.1. NCBI lineage: Bacteria > Pseudomonadati > Pseudomonadota > Betaproteobacteria > Burkholderiales > Comamonadaceae > Comamonas > Comamonas squillarum. The sequence goes on along the minus strand of NZ_CP104377.1, from coordinate 4,917,576 downwards.
CGCTGCTGCCGCCCAATCCTCGCTCATCGAGACCTGCTCGCTCGTGCCGATATCGGCCCACCAGCTGCGCACCGGTTGGTTGCTGCTGTTGAGCTCGACCATGGCCCAGCGGTCGACAAAGGCCGGATCGGAGAAGACACCAGCGGGCGTGCCCTCATAGTCAAAGCGGTGCATGGCCTTTACCGGCTCGCCCGGGAACTGGATCGTACCGGTGCTGCGGCTGGTGAAGGTGATGACCACATTGCCAGGGCTGCCGGCCGCATGGCCATCGCGTTGCTCGCTGCCAAAGTAGCGCCCGCCTTCGTAGAAGTACAGCGGAGCGGTCACTTTGTTGTCGCGCAAGGTGCCCAGTGCCGTGTGAAAGGTCGCCTCCCCCGACTGGCGGTAGTTGTAGACCTGCATGAACAGCACGCCGTCCTGGATGTCGATACCCATGCCGCGGCCTGGCTCGCCATTGAGCTCATCGCTGATGATCCAGGTACCGTTCTGGGGCGCAATCCGGGCAACGGGAGGCTCGGGCGGCTCGCCGCCAGAGCCCGTCGACTTCGAGACTTCGCGGGTGATGCTGCCCGTGTTGCCGGCTTGGTCCGTCTGCGATGCCGTCACGGCAACTGCTCCATCGGGCAGACCACGGACATCCATGCCAGGCGCCGTCCAACTGCCGTTGATGCAGGCTGCCGCAGCCTGGACAGTACCCACCTTCACCGTCATGGTGCCGTCACCCGAGGTGCAGCTGCCCGCAGGGCTGTATGCGCCCTGGTTGGACGTATCGATGCTCGGCGCCATGCCGATCGAGACGACGGGTGCCACGGTGTCCTTGACCGCATTCTGGGAACTGGAGACCACTGCACCATCCACCGTCTGCGAAGCCGTCACCATGACCGCACCATCAGGCAAGCCACGGACATCCAGCCCTGCCGTGGACCAGGTTCCGCCATTGCAAGGCACCGAGGCAGACAGGGAGCCGACCACGACGGTCACATTGCTGCCGCTGGCCGCGCAAGTGCCCGAGACGGTGTAGGACGCCTGGTTGGACAAGGAGATGGCTGGCGCCGAAGTGATGGCAAACACTGGCGTGCCGCCACCCGCACTCTTGCTGGTCACAAAACCACCGGTTCCCGTCTGGCCACCCGCTGTCTGTGCGACAGTCACCGTGACCGCGCCATCTGGCAAGCCGCTGACATCCAGTCCAGGTGTCGACCAAGTTCCACCACTGCACAGTGCTGTGGCAGAGATGGAACCGACCAGCACAATGACGTTGGTGCCATCGACCGAGCAGGTGCCCGATACGGTATAGGCAGTCTGGTTGGCCGCCGTGATCGCCGGCGCCGAGGTCACGGCCACGGCAGGCACTACTCCAGCCGCGTCCTTGCTGGTCACAAAACCGCCGGAGCCCGTCTGGCCTCCCGCCGTCTGCGCCACCGTCACCGTCACCGGTCCATTGGGCAAGCCGCTGACATCCAGACCCATAACGGACCAGCTGCCACCGCTGCACACGGCCGTCGCAGAGATGCTGCCAACCAGAACCGTCACATTGGTACCACCGACCGAGCAGGTGCCCGATACGGTATAGGACGACTGGTTGGCCGCTGTGATCGCAGGTGCCGAAGTAATCGCCACAGCAGGAATAGCCCCCGCCGCATCCTTGCTGGTCACAAAGCCGCCGGTGCCCGTCTGGCCACCCGCCGTCAGCGACACCGACACGGAGACCGGTCCATCAGCCAAGCCACTGACATCCATGGCCGGACTGGCCCAGATGCCGCCGGTGCAGACAGCGGACGCCGAGACGGAGCCCACCAGCACAGCCACATTGCCACCATCGGCCGAGCAGGTGCCCGAGACGGTATAGGCCGACTGGTTGGCCGCCGTGATGGCTGGCGCCGAGGTAATGGCCACCGCAGGTGAAGCGCCCGCCGAGTCCTTGGTGGTCACCAGGCTACCCGATCCCGTTTGGGCACCAGCGGTTTGCGAGGCCATGATGGTGACCGCGCCATCGGGCAAGCCGCTGACATCCACACCCGAGCTGGCCCAGATGCCCGCGTTGCACTGTGCCAATGCCGGGATCGATCCAATCAGCACCGTGACAGCAGCGCCATCTGCCGAGCAGGTGCCCGATACGCTATAGGCCGACTGGTTCGCCGCCGTGATCGCAGGTGCCGAGGTAATGGCCACCGCAGGTACCAGGCCAGCCGCATCCTTGCTGGTCGTCCAACCGCTGGAGCCGATCTGGCCACCCACCGTCTGAGACGCCGACACGGAGACCGGTCCATCGGCCAAGCCGCTGACATCGATGGCCGCAGTCGCCCAGATGCCGTTGTTGCAAGCCCCCGATGCGGTGAGGCCGCCTATCAGCACATCCACATCGGCGCCCTCCGCCGAGCAGGTACCCGAGACGGTATAGGCCGACTGGTTGGCTGCCGTGATCACAGGCGCCGAGGTGATTGCCACCACCGGTGCCACGCCTGCGGTGTCCTTGCTGGTGGCAAAGCTGCCCGTGCCCGTCTGGCCACCTGCCACTTGGGTCGCCGTCACCGCAACCGGCCCATCCGCCAGCCCACTGACGTCCATGCCCTCGGTCGCCCAGAGGCCACCCATGCACGGCGCCGTTGCAGACACCGAGCCGACCTGCACATCCACATTGCTGCCGCCCACCGAGCAAGTGCCCGAGACGGAGTACGCCGATGCATTGGCTGCCGTGATGGCAGGTGCCGACGTAATGGTCACCACGGGTGTAGCTACGCCAGTGCCCTTGTTGACCTGCACATTGGCCGACCCCACCAGGGTCCCCACCGTTTGCTGAGCCGTCACAGTGACCGTGCCGTCCTGCAAGCCACTGACATTCAACGCTGAGGTCATCCAACTGCCGCTGGTGCAGGGCACCGATGCGGACACCGAGCCGACCAGCACATCCACATTGGTACCGTTGACCGAGCAGGTTCCCGAGACGCTATAGGCCGACTGGTTGGCTGCCGTGATATCCGCAGCCGAGGTAATCGTCACCACGGGTTGGACACTACCTGTGCTCTTGTTGGTCACCAGGCTACCCGAGCCCAGCACACTGCCGACGGTCTGCGCCGCAGTTACGGTGACCGGTCCATCGGCCAGGCCAGTGACATCCAGACCAGCGGCGGACCAGTTGCCAGCCGCGCATGGCGCGCTTGCAGCCACCGAACCGACCTGAACCGCGACAGGGATGCCGTCGGCCGAGCAGCTGCCCGAGACGGTATACGAAGCCTGGTTGGCTGCGGTAATGGCGGGTGCCGAGCTGACGGTCACCACTGGGGCGGCGCCTGCCGTCTCCTTGCTGGTCACCAAGCTGCCCGATCCCGTTTGACCACTGGCAGTTTGCGAGGCCATGACGGTGACTGCTCCATCAGGCAAGGCAGTGACATCAACAGCTGCTGTGGACCAGATGCCCGCATTGCACACTGCCGACGCCGATACCGAGCCGACCAGGACCGCCACGTTGCTGCCGCCCACCGAGCAAGAGCCCGAGACGGTATAGGCTGCCTGGTTGGCCAACGTGATCGCAGGTGCCGACGTCACGCTCACCACGGGTACGATTCCGGCCGCATCCTTGGTGGTCACCAGGCTGCCCGTGCCGGTTTGTGTGCCCAGCGTTTGCGAAACTGTCACGGTGACCGGGCCATCGGGCAAGGCACTGACGTCCACGGCCGTGCTCGACCAGATACCGGCATTGCACTGCGCCGATGCAGGAACCGAGCCGATTTGAACAGCCACCGCTGCGCCATTGACTGAGCAGGTACCCGAGACGGTGTAAGCCGATTGGTTCGCTGCCGTGATCGGCGGTGCCGAGATCACACCCACGGCGGGCGCAGCTCCGGCAGAGTCCTTGCTGATCACCAGGCTGACTGTTCCCGTCTGGCCACCGGCGTCTTGCGAGGCCTGCACCGTAATCTGTCCATCAGCCAGCCCACTGACATTGATGGGCTCGGTGGCCCAGATGCCATCGCTGCAGGTTGCCGATGCGGGTATCGAGCCGACGAGTACCGTCACCACTTCACCATTGACCGAGCAGGTGCCCGAGACGGTATAGGCGGCCTCATTCAAGGCGGTGATTGCAGGTGCGGAGGTGATGACCACCACAGGAACAATCGCTGCAGTGGCCTTGGTGGTCTCCACGCTGTCCGACCCGGACAAGCCGCCAACGATTTGCTCCGCGGTCACGACGACCACCCCGTCAGGCAAGGCACTGACATTCAGACCCGACGCAGTCCAGGCTCCCGCGTCACAGGTCGCAGACGCTGGGACACTGCCGACCTGGACGGCGACACTGATGCCGCTCGCCGAGCAAGTGCCCGAGACCGTGTAGGACGCCTGGTTGGCCAGCGTAATGGCGGGAGCAGAGCCAATGGTCACCACAGGCGCAGTAGCGGCCGCAGTCTTGTTGACCACCACACTGGCCGATCCCGAGCCGCCACTCACGGTCTGCGAGGCGGTCACCGTCACCAATCCATCCGGCAAGCCACTGACATCCAGCGGAGCCGTGGTCCAACTGCTGCCGTCGCATGCCACCGATGCGGCGATGGATCCAACCTGAACCGCCACGTTGGTACCGGCCACCGAGCAGGTGCCCGAGACGGTGTAGGCCGCCTGGTTAGATACGGTAATGTCAGGTGGCAGGGTGATGGCCACCACGGGCACGATCCCCACCGGCTCCTTGTTGATCACCAGGCTCACCGATCCCGTTTGGCTACCCGCCGTTTGCGATGCCATGACCGTGACCGCGCCAGCGGGCAAGCCGCTCACGTCCATGCCAGCGGTAACCCAGGTACCGCTGCTGCAAGGCGCCGCTGCAGCGACCTGGCCCACCAGAACGGAGACATCCGTGCCGTTGACCGAGCAAGTGCCCGATACGACATAGGCCGACTGGTTGGCCGCCGTGATCGCCGCTGCCGAAGTGATGGACACCGACGGGGCAACGCCTGCCGTGTCCTTGGCGGTCACCAAACTGCCCGATCCCGTCAAACCACCGGCCGTTTGCGAGGCCGTCACCGTGACTGATCCATCGGGCAAACCACTGACATCCAGCCCTGCGCTGGTCCAGCTGCCGCCGCTGCATGGGGCCGAAGCCGCAACCGAGCCGACCAGTACCGCCACGTTGCTGCCATCCACCGTGCAGGTACCCGAGACGGTATAGGCAGACTGGTTGGCAGCCGTGATGGCCGGTGCCGAGCTGATGGCCACCACCGGCGCGATGCCGGCCGTGTCCTTGGCGGTCACCAGGCTGCCCGATCCGGTTTGGCCGTTCAGCGTCTGCGAAGCCGTCACCAGCACCATCTCATCGGGCAAGGCGCTGACATCCATCGCTGCGGTCGACCAGATGCCGCCGTTGCACACAGGCTGCGGCACCGCTGCAACGTCACCGACATGCACCGTTACCACCACGCCGTTTTCCGAGCAGGTGCCCGATACGGTATAGGCCGACTGGTTGGCCGCGGTGATCGCGGGCGCCGAGGTAATGGTGACCACCGGGGCGATTCCCTCGGAGTCCTTTCCAATCACCAAACTCCCCGAGCCCGTCAGGCCGCCCACCGTCTGCGCGGCAACGACCGAGACGGGTCCATTGGGCAAGCCACTGACATTGAGGCCTGCGGTGGACCAGATGCCGCCACTGCAGGGCGCCGAGCCAGCGACGGTGCCGACCAGCACATCAACACCCGTGCCGTTGACCGAGCAGGTGCCCGAGACGGTATAGGACAACTCGTTCGCTGCCGTGATCGCAGGCGCCGAGGTGATGCTCACCACAGGAGCGATGCCGGCCGAACTCTTGCTCGTCACCAGGCTGCCCGATCCCGTTTGGCCACCGACGGTTTGCGTGGCCGTGACCGTGACCGCGCCATCGGGCAAGCCACTGACATCCAGGCCTGCCGTGGCCCACACACCGCCGTCGCACAGTGCCGTGGCAGCGATGGAGCCGACCAGAACGGCCACGTTGCTGCCGTTGGCCGAGCAGGTGCCCGAAGCGACATAGGACGCCTGGTTGGAACCCGTGATGGCGGGAGCCGAGGTGACGGCCACGGAAGGAGCGACTCCCGCCGTGTCCTTGGCGATCACCAGCGTGCCCGATCCGATTTGGCCATTGGCGGTTTGCGAAGCGGTCACGGTGACCGCGCCATCCGGCAAAGCAGCGACATTCAGCGCCGGGGTGGTCCAGAGGCCGGCATCGCAGGTCGCCGATGCAGAGATGGAGCCGATCAGGACGTTGACGTTGGACCCGTTGACCGAGCAAGTGCCCGAGACGGTATAGGCTGCCTCGTTCAGCGCCGTGATGGCGGGTGCAGCGCTGATGGTCACCACCGGTGCGACACCCGCCGTGTCTTTGGCTGTCACCAGCGTGCCCGACCCCGTTTGCGCGCCTACCGTTTGCGAGGCGGAGACCAGCACCGGCCCATCTGCCAAGCCGCTGACATCGAGACCTGAGCTGGACCAGATGTTGCCCGTACAGGGCGCCGCAGCCGCCACGGAGCCGACCAGCACAGCGACATTCGTGCCATTGGCCGAGCAGGTGCCCGAGACGGTATAGGCGCCCTCATTGAGCGCCGTGATGGCGGGTGCCGAGCTAATGGTCACCACGGGGGCGTCCACCACCGTGTTCTTGCTGGTCTGCAGGCTGCCCGATCCCGTCTGGCCGCCCACCGTCTGCGACGCCGTCACCGTGACCGCGCCATCGAGCAGGCTACCGACATCCACCGCTGCGGTGGACCAGATGCCGCCGTTACAAGGCGCCGCAGCCGAGATGGAGCCGATCAGCACGGCCACGTTGGTGCCGCTGGCCGAACAGGTACCAGATACCGTGTAAGAGCTCTGGTTCACTGCCGTGATCGCGGGGGCCGAGGTCACCGCTACCACGGGCACGGCGCCCGTCACGTCCTTGCTGGTCACCAGGCTGGCCGATCCGGTTTGGCCGCCCAACGTTTGCGACGCCATGACCGTGACGGCCCCATTGGGCAAGCCACTGACATCCAGGCCGGCCGTGGACCAGCTGCCATTCGCACACAGCGCAGAGGCAGCGACCGAGCCCACCAGCACGGCCACGTTGCTGCCGTTGACCGAGCAGTTGCCCGAAACCGTATAGGCCGCCTGGTTGGCCAGCGTGATGGCGGGAGCCAGGCTGATGGTCACGACGGGGATAGCACCGGCCGAGTCCTTCGTGGTCCCCAGATTGCCCGATCCCGTTTGGTTACCAACGGTTTGCGACGCAGTGACCGTGACAGCCCCATTGGGCAAGGCCGTGACATCCAGGCCTGCGGCGGCCCAGATATTGCCAGTACAGGGCACCGTGGCATTGACAGTGTCGATGACGACGGAAACGTTGGTGCCGTTCACCGAACATGTGCCCGAGACGCTATAGGAGGCCTGGTTCGCTGCGGTGATCGCCGGTGCCGACGTAACGACCACCACGGGCAGAACCCCTGCGGCGTCCTTGCTGGTCGTCAAGCTGCCCGAGCCGAGCAGACCACTGACAGTTTGCGAGGCCATGACCGTGACCGCCCCATTGGGCACGGCTGTGACATTCAGGCCGGCGGCGGACCAGAGGCCGCCGCTGCACTGTGCCGATGCGGGCACTACCCCGACCAGGATGGAGACCGATGCACCATTGGCCGAGCAGGTGCCCGAGACGCTGTAGGACGCCTGGTTCGCTGCGGTGATAGGCGGCGCAGAGACGACCGTCACGACTGGCGGTTGCAAGACCGGGGCCGTGTTCTTGGTGGTGGACTGGCTCGACGAGCTGGTCGGCCCTGCGGGGCTCTGTGATGCCGTGAGCGTCACGGGACCATCGGCCAGCGCTGTGGTGTCCACCGAACCGGAATAGCTGCCAGTGGCAGAGCAAGGCAGCGACTGGCTCACGCCGGTGGGCGTAGAGCTGATGGCCACATTGCCACTGCCGGCGCTGCAGGTTCCGCTAACGGATATAGCCGCCTGGTTGCTGGTGGTAATCAACGGCAAGGGCGCCAGCGTGACCGTGGGCGCGCAATCGGACAGGGTTGCAGAGGAGTTGCCTACCACGACGGATGCACCGAGCAACCGCGCGCCCAGCGCAGAGGCGACCAGCTCCACACGCAGCGCATTGACGCTCAGTGTCTTGCCCTGGTTGCTCAGTATTTGCTCATTGGTGTGGAGGACGACCCCCACCATGGTTCCGAGCGTGGGCACGCCAATCGTCAGATTGGTTTGGGTATTTGCCGCCACACTCACCCCCACGAGCGATCCCGTCGCCCCGAGGATTTGTGCGCTGCCCTCTGGTTTGGGCACCCCGTTGTCGCACGACATCTTGGCTTGCGAACTGATGGTGTCAGCCCCCAGCGCCAGCCCCGCGAGCTTGAGGGCCAAGCCGTTGACGGAGGACGAAGACACCACACTGTTTTGCGCCAGCTTGCTTTGCGTGGCGGCGTTGAGCACGCCCGTACGCACGGTCAGCAAATTGCCTACGCCTGCAGCGACAGACGCACTGACGACCGAGGTGGGGGTATTGAAATCCGGTGGTGCCGTTTTCTGGCCGGTATCGGCAATCGGGACACCGAGTCCCACACCCACCACATCGGCGGTGACCTGCAGGCCATAGGCCCGGCCGGATCCGGCCGAGGCCGCCTGGACGGCGGAACTGCAGATGAGGGCCAGGCTCGCGAGCCCCCCGTAGAGCAGATGGCGGAGGGTCCTCTGCGCACCAATCGGGTTCATAGCGTCTCCTTGGGCACCAAGCCAGGACGCCAGGATGGGTGGGATAAACCCAGGCCATACCCCCCGGCGGTCGAGGACAGGTGCCGCTGATTACTCATGCAAACACAACGATTCACAAGGGCAACCGTACTGCGAACCTTTGGTAAATCTAAAATTAATTTATTGAAAGAATCTATAAGCGCAGCTAGTTCTGGTCTATAACCAAAGCGGGCTGCGCCAGCGGGTCAAACCGCCTGTGCGGGTTACCGCCCTCGCCCTCTTGAGCGACAGAATATGCCGTGCACTTCGGGTCTTTCTCCGCCAGAACTCAGAGGAGAAATATAGGATAAGTGCTCGTTTTTGTATGATTTTTTGTCGCGCAGACGTCAGACAAAAAAGCCCGCCAAAATGGCGGGCTGGGCAGAACCCCATCGCAAAATCACCAAGCGACTATTCATGCATTTTGACAACCTTGCCGGTGTCGTCCTGCATTTATTCAAGCATTTGACCTACAGCGATAGTTACATTCAGAAATATCGCTACTGACCGCCACGCACCATCGACAGGATCTTGGCGGTGTTCAGGCCGCTCGCAGTCTCCTGCATCTGCGCCTGGTAGCGCGACTGCAGCTGGCGGCCATCCTGCATCACATGCTGGTAGGCGTTCTTCAGCATGTCAGTCGACAGCTGGCGCCCGCCGGCGTAGTACTGGTTGGCGACATGGCCCAGCGCATAGGTGGAGGCAAAGCTCATGCCGCTGCTGACGGCCTGCCGGCCCAGGCCGCCGAGCAGGCCTTTGCCGGCCTTGCCCAGCAGGCCACCCAGCAGCTTGCGCCCCGCCTGCTCCAGGTACTGCGAGGTCAAGCCGACACCCAGCGCGCCCAGCAGGTCCTTGATGTGGCCCTTGTCCAGCTCGTAGCCATAGTTCTGCCCGATCTGGTAGACCAGGCGCATCTGCAGCGGAATGATCGCCAGCGTCGAGAGGTTCTCGGGCAGCAGCTCGATCGCACCGTTGAGAACCGAGGCCTTGAGGATCTTCTGGTCCATCGCCTCCACCGACAAGCTCGAAGGCCGGCGCTCGGCCTGCGCCGGCACCAGCGGGTCGGCCGCTGCCGGATGGGGCGCGGGCTCCGTCAGCGCCAGCGGGGTGTCGGGCAAGGCGGCGTTCAATGGCGCATCGACCAGGTTGCCGGCCAGCGCCTGCGCAGGCGGCGTGGCCAACGCTGCCGCTGCAGCCATCCCCGTCGCGGCAGCCACTGCAGGCGCTGCGGTAGGACCGGGCGCGGTGGGCGCCTGCCCTGCCGTACCAAAAGCCTCGCGCAGTTGCGCCAAAAAGGCCGCTTCCTTGGGGCTGGTGCTGCCATCGGCTTCGCAGACGCACAGCGCCATCTCATAGGCGAGCTGGCGCGCCTCGGTGGTCTGCAGTTGGGCCAGCACATCGCCCAATTGCACACGGCGCAGCAGCACATCCTGGTAGAGGTGGGGCAGGTTGATCTGCTGGTCGGCCGCCAGGCCCTCGGCCACCTGGCGGATCTGCTCGCGCTCGCGCTCGTGCTTCTCGCCATCGGCGAACGAGGCGAGCAGGCACAGGGTCAAAGTGGCACGAATTTCTTCAGTCGTCATGTATCAGGGCTCCGCGTTAAAAGTGCACAAAAGAACGCACTTGGAGCCCAGGGCGCGGCCCAGGTTCCGCTCCCTGGCTTGCCAGCGGCCACTCTGCGCTACCGTCCTACGCGATCGCCGCCGCCCACCTGCGCAATACCCGCCTGGGCCAACTCCTCGCGCAGCACCTGCAGCGCCTGCGCCTGGTGCAGCGCATCCATCTGCGCGTCGTGGTTGGCCACGCTGATGGCGGCCATGTGCGCGCTATGGGCGGTCTGGAACTCGATCGCCAGCCCCACGCCGGTGGCGCCCGAGGTGAGCAGGTTGACGCTGAGCGCATGGCCGCGTTTGCGCGTCTGGCGCACCATGTCCATCAGCCGCTCCTGGCTGATGCCGGCGGCCTCGTAGTCCAGCCGGCGGCGCTGGTAGATCTGCTCCAGCTCGGCATCGCGCAGGCTGGCGGCCAGCGCCAGGCTGGCCGTGCCCTGGCCCAGCAGGCGGATCTGCCCGGTCATCAGGCTGTGGGCATGCAGCACCGTGCTGCCCGGCTGCACATGCAGGCAGTGGGCAAAGTCGCCCACGCGGATGATCAGAAACACCGTGTCGCCGCTGCGCCGGGCCACGCTGACCATCACCGGGTGACAGACCTCGAAGATGGGCGGCTTGGCCATCGCCGCCAGCCCCGTCAGCATGGCTTCGACCCCCAAGCGGTAGCGGCCTGTGACCGCATCCTTGGCCGCATAGCCAGACTGGGCCAGCACCATCAGCAAGCGCCGTGCGGTCGAGCGGTCCAGCCCCGACTGCGCGGTCAATTCCGCAATCGACAGGCCTTGCACATGGTGGCGCGTGAGCAGCCGCAGCACCTTGACCAAGCGCGCAGGGCTTTGCGCCCCGGGAAAACCTGAGTTCATATCGTGAACATCCGTGCTGCCAGCTTTTGCCATCCCGGCACATCCCGTCTCATAGTTGCTCGGTACCTCTTGAGGTGCGCACAAGCTACGGCAGATCGCCGCTGCGCGCTGTCTCCCCCGTTATCTGGAAAACCCTATGAACGCCTACCGCCCTGTACATGCCCCGCACCTTGCCCCAGTTGTCGGCAGCGCCGGCTCGCCGCGCTGGACCCAGCGCCCCGCGCAATCGAACTGGGGCGACTTTGGCCCCGATGACCAGCTCGGCCGCCTGAACTACCTGACGGCGGACAAGGTCAAAGAAGCGGCGCAGGAGATACAGACCGGCGAGCGCTTTTGCCTGAGCCTGCCGCTGGACAAGCCCGGCGGCAATGCGCTCAACCCGCGCCGCCACCCGCCGATCATCAAGCCCTCGCGCCGCCCGCTGGGCCCAGGCCTGAACTTTGCGCTCTCGCGTGAGAACCCGAACTACACCGATGTGGTCAGCGACGACTATGCCGAGATTTACCTGCAGTACTCGACGCAGTGGGATGCGCTCTCGCACGTGGGCAGCCATTTCGACATCAATGGCGATGGCGTCGACGAGCTGGTCTACTACAACGGCTTCCAGGCCGGTATCGACATTCTGGCGCCCGATGACCTGCCGGACATGGGCGGCCAGTCCCGCGCCAAGGCGCTGGGTGTGGAGCGCCTGGCCGAGCAGGCCATCCAGGGCCGGGGCGTGCTGGTCAACCTGCGCCGCCACTTTGGCGACGGCCACACGCTCGTCTCGGGCAAGATGCTCAAGGAGGTGCTCAAGGCCGATGGCATCGAGGTGACCCGTGGCGACATCGTCGCGCTCTACACCGGCTTTAGCGAGCTGCTGCTCGCCTGCGATGGCCCGCCGAAGTCCGATATGCCCGAGACCGTCGGCGCGGTGCTCGACGGGCGTGATCCCGAGCTGCAGCAGTGGATCATCGACAGCCACATCACCACCTTGGTGGCCGACAACTACGGCATCGAATCGGTGCCCGGCCGGCCCGTCGATGGCAACTGCGCCTTTTTGCCACTGCATGAGCTGTGCCTGTTCAAGCTCGGCATGCCGTTTGGCGAGCTGTGGTACCTGCACCCGCTGGCGCAGTGGCTGCAGGCCCATGGCCGCTACCGCTTCATGCTCACGGCCCCTGCGTTGCGCCTGCCCGGCGCCGTGGGCTCGCCCGTCACCCCCGTGGCCACCGTCTAAAGGCCGACCTATGACCTCCCAAACTATGGCCAGCGCGCCCCCCAGCGCGCGGGCCAACGATGTGCGCAGCCTGCTGGCGCTGGGCGCGGACGATGCGCCCGCGCTGCAGTTTGGCGCCAGCACCCACAGCTATGCCCAGCTGCGCAGCCAGGTGCAGCAATGCGCCCACGGCCTGCGCCAGCAAGGCCTGGTGGCCGGCGATGTGCTGGGCCTGTGGCTGCCCAACACGCCCCACTGGCTGCTGCTGCACCTGGCCTGCGCCCAGTTGGGCATCACCAGCTTGAGCCTCAACCTCAAGCTGGGCGTCAAGGAGATCAGCCGCTTTATCGACCGCTCCGGCTGCAAGGCGCTGGCCTTTGACCGAGCCACCGCCAATGCGCTGGCCGTGATGAATGGCGCAGCCGCGAGTGCTGCCAGCCTGCTGCCCGGCAATAGCCTGGAGCAAATTCTGGCGCAGCAAGGCGGCAGCCTGCAGTGCCTGATCGATGCCAGCCTGAGCCCGGCTACCGCTGCCTCTGCCCCGCTGCAGGCCGGTGGCGGCGTGCTGCAGATCCAGCCCTGGCAGGCGCTGATGGCCGCAGCCGCAACAACGCCGCACAGCAGCAACTGCCAGGGCGCGCAGACCTGCATCATCCTGTCGTCCTCGGGCACCACCAGCCAGCCCAAGCTCATCGTGCACCGCCAGGCCAGCGTGGCCCAGCATGCACAGGATGTGGCACCCGGCTTTGGCATCGACAGCGGCTGCCGCAGCCTGCTGGCGCTGCCGCTGTGCGGGGCCTTTGGCTACACGGCGGCGATGGCCACCTTGGCAGCTGGCGCGTGCCTGGTGCTGCACGAGGTATTCGATACCGCACGTGCAGCGGCCTGCCTGCAGCGCGAGCCCATCACCCATATGTTTGGCACCAACGACATGGTCGACAAACTCATCGCCGAGCTGCCCTCGGGCTGGCAGCCGCAGGCGCTGCGCTTTTTTGGCCATGCCAATTTTGTGCCCGGGCTCGATGCGCTGCCCGCCCGTGCCTTGCAGTACGGCATACCGATGGTCGGCTGCTTTGGCATGAGCGAGACCTTTGCGCTGTTTGCCCACCAGGACCCGGCGGCGCCTCTGCCCCGGCGCGCCCAGTCCGGCGGTTTTCCGGTCTGCCCGCAGGCACGGGTGCGCGTGCGCAATCTGGAGACCGGCGCCATCGCCGAGGCGCAAGAGCCCGGTGAGCTGGAGTTCTACAGCCCCACCTTGATGCAGCAGTACCTGCACGACGCGCAGGCGACGCAGCAGGCCTTTACCGATGACGGCTTCCTGCGCTCGGGTGATCTGGGCTACCTCAATGGCGATGGCGGCTTCACGCATATCTCGCGCCTGGGCGATGTGCTGCGCATCGGCGGCTTTTTGGTCAACCCGGCCGAGATTGAGGAGTCGGTGATGGCGCTTTGCGGCGCCAGCGCATGCCAGGTGGTCGCGGTCAATGCCTCGGGCAGCTCGCGCCCGGTGGCCTTTGTGCTGGATCCCCGGGACAACGCCGACCAACGCTGGGACGAGGAGGCGATCAAGGCCCAGCTGCAGCAGCAGATTGCGCGCTACAAGGTGCCCATCCGTATCTTCCGGGTCGAGACCTTTCCCTACACCATGGGGCCCAATGGCAAGAAGGTCAAACGCAACGAGCTGCGCGACCTGGCCCACAGCCTGCTCGCCCAGGAGGCCAGCGCATGAAACACAGCTGGACCCTGGCCGAGACGCCATTTTTTGACGAGCGGCATGCCGAGGTCATCGCCCGGCTCAACGACTGGATCAGCCACAACCGTGCGCGCCTGGCCGATGAAACCCCGCACGACCTGCAGGCCGAATGCGCCCACTGGCTGCACAGCCTCGCCCAGCATGGCCTGCTGGAATATGCGGCGCCGGCAATGGCCGATGGTCTGCCGCCTGCGGTGGACCTGCGCGCCATCTGCCTGGTGCGCGAATGCCTGGGCTACTACGCGCCGCTGGCCGATTTTGTCTTCAGCATGCAGGGCATCGGCAGTGCTGCGCTATGGCAAAAGGGTGATGCGCAGCTGGTGGCGCCCTATGTGCAGGCCTGCAGCCAGGGCCGCAAGGTGGCAGCGTTTGCGCTGACCGAGCCCGATGGCGGCTCGGACGTGGCCGCTACCAAGACACGGGCGGTGCTGCAGGGCGACCACTACCTGCTCGATGGCGCCAAGTCCTATATCTCCAACGGCGGCATCGCCGACTTCTATGTGGTCATCGCCCGCACCGAAGAGGCCAGGGGTGCAAGCGGCCTGTCGGCCTTGCTGGTCGATGCCGACACCCCGGGCCTCCACATCCACCGCGCCATCGACATCATCGCGCCCCACCCGCTCGCCGAGATCCATTTTGACGCGTGCAAAGTGCCTGCGGGCCGCCTGCTGGGCCAGCCGGGCGAAGGCTTCAAGGTGGCGATGGGCGTGCTCGATATCTTCCGCAGCTCGGTGGGGGCCGCCGCGCTGGGCATGGGCCAGCGCGCGCTCGATGAGACCCTGGCGCGGGTCAGCCAGCGCCAGCTCTATGGCCAGGCGATGGCCGAGATGCAGACAGTGCAGCACAAGCTGGCCGATATGGCGACGCAGCTGGAAGCCGCACGCCTGCTGGTGCACAAGGCCGCCTGGCTGCGCGATGTGCGTCAGCGCCGCATCAGCACCGAGGCGGCGATGGCCAAGATGCAGGG
This sequence comes from Comamonas squillarum, assembly GCF_025309455.1. Classification (NCBI taxonomy): domain Bacteria; kingdom Pseudomonadati; phylum Pseudomonadota; class Betaproteobacteria; order Burkholderiales; family Comamonadaceae; genus Comamonas; species Comamonas squillarum. The sequence continues at coordinate 4,902,464 of NZ_CP104377.1, read as the reverse complement.
CACCGAGGCCGCCTTCCAGGTGGTCGATGCCGCCGTGCAGCTTTGGGGCGGCATGGGCATCACCTGCGGCAGCGTGGTCGAGCGCCTCTACCGCGAAGTGCGCCCTATGCGCATCTACGAAGGCGCGACCGAAGTGCAAAAGACCATCATCGGTCGACAACTATTGAAAGGCCAGGCATGACAGACAGCTCCCGCCAACCCCGGGTATTGGTGACCGGCGCCAGCCGGGGCATTGGCCGCGCCACGATGCGCTACCTCGCCGACAAGGGCTACCAGACGATTGGCCTGGCCCGCAGCATCCCCGCCGACGCGCGGCCCGATGAGCAGTTCATCGCCTGTGACCTGATGGACCTGGAAGGCACGCGGGCGCTGGTCAGCGACCTGGCCGCGCAGGCGCCCTTCTATGGCCTGGTCAACAACGCGGCGCTCGCCCACACCACCGACCTGGCCCACACCAGCGTAGCCGACATGAACGAGGCCATGGCGCTGAACGTGAACGCCTGCCTGGTCTGCATGCAGGCGCTGCTGCCGGGCATGCGCCAGGCGCGCGCGGGCCGGGTCGTCAATATCTCCTCGCGCGCAGCGCTGGGCAAGCCCAACCGCACCGCCTACAGCGCCACCAAGGCCGCCGTCATCGGCATGAGCCGCACCTGGGCGCTGGAGCTGGCCCCGGACCAGATAACGGTCAATGTGATTGCCCCCGGGCCCGTCGCCACCGAGCTGTTCAAGACCGCCAGTCCGCCCGGCGCGCCGCAGACCGAGGCGTTGCTCGCCGCCGTGCCGCTACAGCGGGTGTCCGAGCCGGTGGAGATCGCCCATGCCATCGACTTCTTGCTGCACCCGCTGGCCGGCTACATCACCGGCCAGACCTTACACATCGACGGAGGGCTCACGATCAGCGCAACCCGGCTATAGCTTTCTCAAAAGGGGCCTCTGGGCACGGCAACACCACAAAAAGGACACGGAGACAATGCCATGAACGACCAACTTTCCCCAACCCAAACACCCGCCAACCGGGACCGGCGACGCTGGCTGCTGCGCAATGCAGCCTGGGGCGCAGCCAGCCTGCTGGCCGGCCAGCACGCCTGGGCGCAGAGCCCCTACCCGTCGCGCCCGGTGCGGTTGGTCGTGCCCTTTGCCGCCGGCGGCGCCACCGATGTGCTCGGCCGCCTGCTGGCCAAGGCGCTGGAGCCGGGCCTGGGCCAGCCGGTGGTGGTCGACAACAAGGTGGGCGCAGCCGGCGCCATCGGCGCGACCCAGGTGGCCCATGCCGAACCCGATGGCTACAACGTGCTGATGGGCGGCGTGGGCACCAATATCGTGCTCGAGCACACGATGCCCGACCTGGGCTACCGGCCGCAGCGCGACTTTGCGGCGGTGGCCTCGATCTGCAATGTGGACTATGTGCTCGTGGTGGCGCAAGACAGCCCCTACCAGACCCTGGGCGAGCTGCTGGCCGATGCGAAGAAGACACCGGGCAAGCTGCGCTATATGTCCACCGGGCCGCTGGGCCCGCTGCATGTGGCGATGGAGTACCTGGGCAAGCTCAGTGGCGCGCAAATGATCCATGCGCCCTACAAGGGCGAGGCCCCGGCCCTGCCGGACCTGCTGCAGCAGCGCGTGGACATGGGCATGATGACGGCGCTCTTTACCCGCCCCCAGGTGCAGTCGGGCAAGCTGCGCGTGCTGGCCACCTTGAGCGCGCAGCGCATGGCTTCCTGGCCCGAGATCCCCACCGTCGCCGAGCTGGGCTACCCCGGCTATGCCGCGCCGATCTGGAACGGCTTTTTTGTGCCGCGCAAGACCAGTGCCCAGGTTGTAGAGCGCCTGGGCCGCACCACCGTGGCCCAGCTGCAGGCGCCTGAGCTCAAGAACCTGCTGGAAAAGCAAGGCGTCTCGGTCACCGCCCAGGGCCCTGAGGCCTATGAAAAATTCTTGCAGGCCGAGCGCCTGCGCTGGCAGCACATGATCCGCGAATCCCAGGTACTGACAACAAGCTGAACAGGAGACACCACCATGATGCGTATTTCTCACCTCCCCGCGCTGCGCGCACCCGTCAAACCGCTGGGCCTGGCCGCAGCGCTGCTGTGCCTATCATTGAGCGCCATCGCGCAATCGGGCCCGCCGGTGCGCATCGGCCTGATCGTTGACCAGTCGGGCGTCTACTCGGCCATCACCGGCAAGGGCAGCATCACCGCTGCCCAGATGGCGCTCGATGAGGCCGGCGGCCAGGTGCTGGGCCGCAAGGTCGAGCTGCTGACCTTTGACCACCAGAGCAAGGCCGACTCGGCAGCGGCCAAGGCGCGCGAATGGTATGACAACGGCGTCGACGCGATCCAGGACGTGGGCGGCTCCGCGGCCGCGCTCGCGGTGCTCAACATCGCCAAGGAAAAAGGCAAGGTGCTGGTGATGAGCGGCCCGGCCAGCGACCGCATCACCGGTGACATGTGTGGCCCCACCGTCGCGCACTGGGCCTACAACTCGTACGCGCTGGCCAATACCGTGGGCAAGGCGGCGGCCGAGAAGATCGGCAAGCAGTGGTACTTTCTGACAGCCGACTACTCGGGCGGCTATGACATCGTCAAGGCCACCACCCAGGCCATTGCCACCGTGGGCGGCAAGGTGATCGGCGAGACCCGGCACCCGCTCAATGGCTCGGACTTTTCATCGGCCGTGGTGCAGGCCCAGGCCAGCAAGGCCGATGTGATCGGCCTGGCCAACTTCGGCAATGACCTGGTCAACTCGATCAAGGCTGCGCGCGAATTCGGCATCACCCCCGAGAGCAAGCAAAAGCTCGCCTCGCTGCTGATGTACATCAACGATGTGCATTCGGTGGGCCTGCGCACTGCGCAGGGCATGCTGCTGTCCGAGGCCTTCTACTGGGACATGAATGACGAGACGCGCGCGTTCTCGAAGAAGTACTTCGCCAAGGTCAACGCCATGCCCAATATGAGCCAGATGGGCGCCTACTCTTCGGTCAAGCACTACCTGAAGGCCGTCGAGGCGGCCGGCAGCACGGACGCCAAGGCGGTGATGGCCAAGATGCGCGAGATGCCCATCAACGATGTCTTCACCAAGAACGGCCGTCTGCGCGAGGACGGCATGATGGTGCACGACATGTACTTGTTCCAGGTCAAGTCGCCGCAGGAGTCCAAGGCACCTTGGGACTACTACAAGGTCATCAGCACGGTGCCGGCCGACAAGGCCTTCCTGCCGCTGTCCGAATCGGCCTGCCCGCTGGTCAAGAAGTAGGCGGCAGCATCATGGCCCACAGCGAAACCCAGAACCAGCTTTTCAGCCCACTGCAGCTGCGCGATGTGGTGATCAAGAACCGCATCGTGGCCGCCCCCATGTGGCAGTACCAGGGCCGCCACGGGCAGGTGCAGGACTGGCATCTGATGCACCTGGGGCGCCTGGCCGCCGGCGGCAGCGGCCTGGTGTTCCAGGAAGGCACCGGTGTGGAGCGGCGCGGCTGCGGCACCTTGGGCGATATAGGGCTGTGGCAGGACGACATGGTCGCGCCCTTGCAGCGCATCGTGCAGCTGATGCGCGACTGCGGCACCACGCCGGGCATCCAGCTGATGCATGCCGGCCGAAAGGCCCGGCAGCTGACACCCGCGCAGGGCCGGGGGCCCCTGCCCTACCAGCCGGACATCGCCGACTGGGATGCCTGGATGCCGATGGGCCCAAGCGCCATCCCCGCAGGCAAGGGCCTCGAAACGCCGCTGCCCATGTCGCTGCAGCAGATCCAGCAGGTGGTGGAGGCCTTTGCCGCTGCGGCCCGCCGCGCCGCGCAGGCGGGCTACCAGGTGCTGGAGCTGCATGCCGGCCATGGCTACCTGCTGCACAGCTTTTTGTCACCACTGGCCAACCAGCGCGGCGATGCCTGGGGCGGCAGCCTGGACAACCGCTGCCGGCTGCTGCTGACCGTCGTCGATGCGGTGCGCGCCGTGTGGCCAGCAGCCCTGCCCCTCTTTGTGCGCCTGTCCTGCACCGACGGCGCGCCCGGGGGCTGGACGCTGGAGGACAGCATCGCGCTGGTCAAACGCCTGCTGCCGTTGGGTGTCGATGTGATCGACTGCTCCTCGGGCGGCATTGCCGGCTCGCCGCTGCGCAGCGGCCAATCTGCCAGCTATGGTTACCAGGTCGAACTGGCCTCAGCCATCCAGGCTGCCACCGGCGCGCGCACGATGGCCGTGGGCCTGATCGTGCATGCGCAGCAGGCCGAGGCCATTTTGCGCAACGGCGACGCGGACCTGGTGGCGCTGGCACGTGAGCTGATTTACAACCCGAACTGGCCGATGGATGCGGCGCAAAAGCTGCAGGATGCGCAGGACTTCCAGATGCTGACAAAGAACGAGGCATTCTGGCTGGAGCGGCGCAAGGCGACCACACCAGATCTGCAGCCCTCCACCTTTGTGCGCTGAGGGCGTTGGCGGCGCCGGCTTGCGCAATGCCACAATGCGGCGATGCGCCTGTCCTCCACCGCCCTCTCCTTGGCATTGCTTGCGCTACTGGCCAGCGCCGGTTGCAAGCAAATCCCCTATGCGCCGCTGCCCGCCCCGCCGACCGGCATCCGCTATGAGCCCGGTGCCAACAGCGCCGGCATTGCCCGCATGTCGGAATCTGAGCTGCTGCGCCAAAAGCGCCTGGCGCAGGCGGGCGACAAACGCGCCGCCCTCAATGTCTACCAGCACCTGCGTTCCGTAGACAACGATGACGCCCAGGCGCGGGACTGGCTGGTTCTGGCTGCGGACCTGGGCGATGGCGCCGCCGCCTACAACCTGGCGCAAATCGCCATCTACACCCATGACGCGGCCGGCGCACGGTTCTGGGCCCAACGGTCCAAGGCCGCGGGCTATGCGAACGCGGACGCGCTGCTGCAATCGCTGGAGGAGCAAGACTAATGCGCTCAGCGGCTTGCCACCGGCGGCAGCCGGGCCAGCTCGGCCGTGAGGGCCCGCACATCGGCCAGCGCACGGCTCTTGTCTGCCGGTGCCGCACTGCCGGCTGAACCGCCCAGCGCCTGCGAGAAGCCCTGCAGCACCTGCTGGGCCTTTTTCAGCTCGGTCTCCAGGATCAGGCGGCGCTCGTCCTGGCCAAAATCTGCGCCTTCACGCGGGCGCGGGCCTTGCGACGGGGTGAGCGCTGGGGCGGGTGCGGATGCGGCCGTGCGCAAGGTGCGGCGTGCTGGCGGTGCAGCGGCGGCTGCGGCCTTGCAGCCGGGTCCGGCGGCAGCGGCACCGCCCAGAATGTATTCAACGCCCTTGCTCTTGCACACCGTCTGCGCCCAGGCCGGGGCGCCGCCCAGTGCTACCAGCAGCAGCGCGGCCGCAGCAGCCAGTGACCTATCAAGGCGCCGCATCGAATGGATTGGGAACATTCTCCACCCCCATCGGATTGGCCCAGATCGCGGGGCAGAAAGCATTGCGCAGGCCCACCACATCCTTGAGGCCATCCATGGCTGCATTGCCCACATGGGCGGTCACCCACTGCGCTCCGTTGCGGATATTACCGACCAGATCCGGCACCAGGGTGGCGTAGTCGCCCAGCCCACTGTTGCCGTCGGCCACGTCCCATTTGAAGCTGGCATTGAGGTCCGAGGTATCGCGCGCCGGCCCAAAGGCATAGAACGGATGCCAGTACAGCGAGGACTGCATGCCCACCGAGGCTTCCTGCGTGAGCGGAAAGCGGTCGCTCGCCAGAAAGAAGGCATCGATGGCCGAGAGGTCAGTGGCTTCGGCACCGAGCACATCGTCGCCGGTGGTCAGCACCGAGCCGATGTGCTTGGAGACATAGCGGTAGCCCTGCATGGCCTTGATGATGATGGGCCCGGCAATCGGCACGCTGAGCTTGTAGCCATAGTGCACGCGCAGGTGCAGGATATTGGTCTCGCCCAAGGTCTTGTTGGAGACCGCGCCGCGCAGCCGCGTGTCTTCCAGGTTCGGGGTGTCGCCGTTGTAGGTGTCGGTGGCACCCGTGCGGGCATCGCGCTCATAAGGCAGCGGCTTGCGGTAGCGCAGGCTGTCGTTGGGGATGCGCACGATGCCGCGCGACTCGCCATAGTTCTCCACCATGGCCCAATCCAAAAAGGTGTTCTGCGTGGGGTTGACGTACTCGATACAGCTGCCCTGGATCAGGTCGGTGTTGGTATTGACCCAGCCCTTGAGCAGGCCAGAGACGCTGGACTCTGCCACATAGAGCGGCATCATGCCACGCACAAAGCCCTGCCAGACGCTGCCCTTGGTGAGCGCCGATTTGACATTGCCCAGGCTCACATCGGCCAGCATGCCCTTCTTGGCCAGCGGAATGCGCAGGTCATAGGGCAGCGGCAGCGCATTGTTGAGCGAGCCCACGCGCGCGGCCTCGTTGGCGGCGTACTGTAAGGTGAGCCTGGCGCGGTAGATCAGCGCAAACTGGATCAGCGACAGCGTGAACACCAGTACCACCGGCAGCGCGATCAAGGTCTCGGTCATCGACACCCCGCGTTGCCGCGCTGGCTTGGCTTTCTTCAAGAACATGGCAAAGCTCCTTCAACACAGTTGCAGCCGCTGGCCCGGCGCCAGGCCCAGGCGCGCGGCCTCGCCGCTGCGCAGCTCCAGCACGCGCTTGGCACCCCGGCACCAGGCCATGCGCCAAGGCGCCAGGCCCGCGCTGATGCGCAGCACCTGCTGCTGCGCATCGACAAACACCACATCGATCGCATAGCGCATGAAGCAGGTGTGCACGGCCGCGCAGCGATCAAACGCCAGCGCCTCGCCGCTGGCCGGCGGCGGGCGAAAAATCAGGCCAAAGGCGCGCTCGGAAAAGCGCCGGGCCAGCTGTACTTTGACTGCGGGCATGCCCGGCCCTTTCATTTCAAGGTCTGGTACATCTGCACCGCGAGTGGAAAAAAGATCACCATGAAGGTGACCGGAAAGATAAAGATCACCAGCGGGCCGAGCATCTTTACGGGCGCTTCCATCGCCAGCTTCTCGGCGTGCTGAAAGCGCTCGGTACGGCGCTGCTCGGAGATGGCGACCAGGGTATCGGTGACGCTGGCACCCAGCGATTCGGCCTGCGTCAGGTTGGAGACCAGGCCGCGCACATGCTTGTTGTCCATGCGCTCGGCCATGGCGTTGAACGCATCCATCCGGCTCATGCCGGTGCGCATCTCGCGCAGCAGGCGCTCAAGCTCCTCATGCATCGCACCGCTGGGGCCTTTTTGCACCGCCTGCGAGATCGCGGCCGTCAAACCCAGCCCCGCCTGGCAGCACAGGGTGATCAGGTCGAGGTAGCCGGGCAAGGTGCGCAGCACTTCCTTGTCGCGGCGCTTCTTGCGGTCATTGACCCAGATCGCCGGCAGCATCCAGCCCAGCAGCAGGCCTGCCAGGCAGGCCAGGCGCACCCACTGGCCATCGATCTTCAGCGCCATCGCAGCGCCGGTGAAGGCCAGCCCCACCAATGCCATCGAGATCACACGCACGGCGATGATCTCCTCGGCCTTGAGTACATACTCCAGGCCAGCCAGCTGCAGCTTGCGCTTCCAGCGCAGCAGGCTGGAGGTGGGCGCAATCTCCGAGACATGGAACTGCAGCACGTTGACCGCTGGCCAGATGAGGCGAATGCCCCAGGGCAGCGGGTCCATGTGCTCGCGCACCGATGGCCGGGCCTTGCGCACGATGGCGACGAAGTACAGCAAGATGATGCCGGCCATCACAGCGGATAGAAAAATGGCGGCAAGCAGAATGGCGTTTTTCATGGCTCAGATGTCGATGGCGACAATTTTCTTGATGGACATATAGCCCAAGGTGAGCATCACGACCATCACGGCCAGCACCCCCCAGCCGATGGGCGTGACAAACAGCAGGTGCATGGTCGGCTGCATCAGGTACAGAATGCCGCCCAGCACCACCGGGAACATGGTCATCACCAGGCCCTGGATGCGGCCCTGGGCCGTGAGCGCCTTGATGCGTCCCTCCAGCATCGCTTTCTTGCGCAGGGTCTCGGCCAGCAGCTGCAGGGGCTCCGACAGGTTGCCGCCCACTTCCTTGGCCACGCGCAAGGCCACCACCACCAGCAGAAAATCCGGAATCTGGATGCGCCGCGACATGTTCTGCACCGCGTCGTCAAACGACAGGCCAATGCGCTGCTCCTTGAGCACGATCGCGAACTCATCGCCCAGCGGGCCTTTTTGGTCACGCACCAGAATCTGCAGCGCCACCGACAGCGCACTGCCCGCGCGCAATGCGCTGGCAATGAAGAGCAAGGCGTCGGGCAGCTCGGCCTCGATGCGCTCGCGCCGCTTCTTGCGCTGCCAGGCAAACCAGCGCGCTGGCAGAAAGTACACGGCGCCGCAGACCACCACCACCAGCAACCAGTTGCGCGCAATCAGGTAGGTGATGATGCCGGCCACGACCACCATGGCCACATGGCCGGTCGCCAGGGTCAGCGCCTTTTGCGCATGGAACTCCGAGATGCCCAGAATCCGGAGGCCACGGCCGCGCAGGTAGACATTGGACTTGTCGCGCCACTCCCCCATGCGGCTGTAGACCAGCCAGCCCGAGAGCACCACAAAGCCGGCGGCGGCCAGCAAAAAGCCGAGGAACTGCCAGTTCTTCATGCCGGCTCTCCCTGGAAGAACAATTCCTCCATGTTCACCGGCACGCCGTGCTCAACCAGCTTGGCAACAAAGTCCGGGATCACCCCGGTCGCCTCAAAGCGGCCCTGGGTGCGGAACTCGGCATCCAGCCCGGTCTTGCGGAAGACAAAAATATCCTGCATCTGGATCACGCCATCGGTGCAGTTGAGCACCTCGGTGATCTGGGTGATCTTGCGGCTGCCGCAGGGAAAGCGGGTGAGCTGCACCATCAGGTGGATGGCCGAGGCGATCTGCTCGCGGATCGCGGTAACAGGGATGTTCATGCCCGCCATGGTCACCAGCACCTCCATACGGGCTGCCGCATCGCGCGGCGAGTTCGCGTGCAAGGTGGTGAGCGAGCCATCGTGGCCGGTGTTCATCGCCTGCAGCATGTCCAGCGCCTCGCCGCTTCGGCACTCACCGACGACGATGCGGTCCGGGCGCATCCGCAGCGAGTTCTTGACCAGGTCGCGGATCGACACCGCGCCCTTGCCTTCGACGTTGGCCGGGCGTGCTTCGAGCGATACCAGGTTGGGCTGGTTCAGCGAGAGTTCGGCGGCATCCTCCACCGTCAGGATGCGCTCGTCGTTGGGGATGAAGTTGGACATCATGTTCAGCAAGGTGGTCTTGCCGGTGCCGGTACCGCCCGAGACCACGATGTTGAGCTTGTTCTCGACCGCCAGCTGCAGGAAATCGACCATGGCCTGCGAGATCGACTGGTACTGCACCATGCCCTCGGCGCCCATGCGCTTCTTCGGAAACTTACGGATGGTGATGCTGGGGCCGCGAATCGCCAGCGGCGGGATGATGGCGTTCACCCGCGAGCCGTCTTTGAGGCGTGCATCGACCATTGGCGAGCTCTCGTCAATACGCCGGCCCAGCGGCGTCACGATGCGCTCGATGGCGCCATTGACCGCCAGATCGCTGGTGAAGGACACATCGGTGCGCTCCAGCCGGCCGCGCCGCTCGATCCAGATCTCGTCAAAACGGTTGACCATCACTTCGGTCACCGAATCGTCCTGCAGCAGCACTTCCAGTGGGCCCAGGCCAATGGCTTCGTCGAGCAGCTGCTGGCTCAGCTCGGCGCGGTCAATGGTCTCGGGCAGGTTGGGCGTGTCGCGGATGATCTCGGCAATCAGCGCGCGCACGTTGGAGCGCAGCTCATCGTCCTTCATCTTGATGGTGTCGATGCGGCGCGCTTCCAATTGCTCGAGCAACTGGCGGTGCAGCAGGCGGCGCCACTGCAGCATCGGGTCCTCGGGGCGCGGCTCGTTGCGCGTGGGGCGTTGGTGCTCCAGCGCGGGCTGCGCTGTCTGGCCCGGGCTGTGCGCTTCTTCGCGCTGCCCGCCCAGTTTGTCATCGAGCACAACGATGATCGAATGCCCGCCGACCACCACTTCCTCGCCCCCTCGGCAGGGGCCATAGCGGGTCACGCGCTCGTTGTTGACCCAGGTGCCAAACAGGCTCCCCCGGTCTTCGATGAAGACGTCGCCGTCATGCAGCATCACCACCGCATGGTCGCGCGCCACGTTCCAGCCGGTCAGGTGCAAGGAGCGGTCGCTGGATTTGCCGATGGTGAAGGTCTCGGCGCCGAGCTCGAACTCCTGCGCCTTCTGCCGGGGCGAATTGACTAGTAACTTATGCACGGTCTTCTCCGGGATCAGCGGCCGCAGCCATCAGTTGTGCGAATAGCTCTCGGGGTCCAGACCCCGCTCGGGCAGGGGCGGCTCGGCCTTTTTGGAGTTGCGGTAGAGGTCTTCGGTCAGGTCGGTAAAGCCGTTGGAGATCTGCTCTTCCATCTGCTGCGTGCGCTCCAGGCGGGGGCGCGAATCGCGCGCGGTCACCACACGCGGGGTGATGAACACCACGGTCTCGATCTGGGTGTCGCTGTCGTTGTTGTTCTTGAAGGCCCAGCCCAGTACCGGCACATTGCGCAGGCCCGGCAGGCCATCAGTGGCGCGCGAGGACTGGCGGCTGAGCAGGCCCGAGAGGATGATGGTGTCGCCGTCATCGACATTGAACTCGCTCTCGGTGCGGCGCGTCAGCAGCCCCGGGATGCCATCGACCGAGACCGACTGGTCGATGTTGCTGACCTCGGCCAGGATCGAGCCGGAGATATTGCCCGCGCCATCGGCCATCGGCTTGACATGCAGGCGCAGGCCATAGGGCTTGTAGTTGACCGATCCGGTGCCCAGCGCGCTCATCGCGGGCAAGGGGATTTCACCGCCCGAGAGGAAGCGCGCTTCGCCCCCGCTGCGGGTGGTGAGCTTGGGCGATGCCAACAGCATCGCATTGCCGCGCTGCACCTGCAAGTTGATGGCCGAGGTCAGCGCCGTGCTCAGGCCAAAGTAGTAGCGCGCCTTGCGCCGGCGCTGGTCCAAAAAGCCCTGGCCGTAGCCGCTGTCCATGTTCAGAAAGGGCGAGTTCTCCGGCAGGATGCGGTAGCCGCCGTTGGAGGCGATATCGGAGAACAGGCCAAAGTTGAAGCCACCACCCGTGGTGTCCCACTTCATGCCCAGGTCGTCCAGCGCCGAGCGCGAGAACTCGACAATGCGCACATCCATCTCGATCATGCGGTCCACACGCAGGCGCTCGGAGGTGGCGAAGGACACCACGGCCGGGCCGTACATGCGCGCAATCTCCCGCAGCCGCGAGACCGCCGCCGGGTCAAGGTTGGCGCCATCAAGGATGATCTTCTCGCCCACGCGGGAGACGCTCACACCGGTGATACCGGCGGTCAGCATCGATATCTCACTTTCGATGCGGTCCAGATCGACCACATTGACGCGCGCCTTGAGGCTGCTGACCTGGCCGTCCTTGCGCCAGATATGGACCGTGCTTTCGCCGGCGTCCAGCGCCGTCAGCAGCAGGCTCTTCTGGTCCACCACCCGCGCCTCCATCACCTTGCCGTTGCCGACGGCCACCCGCACGACGTCGCGCAGCTCGATCAAGGTCATCTGCCCCACATAGAGCGACAGCGACGTGGGCAGGTGCTTGATGACCAAGGGCTGCACACCGCCGATGCCCGATATATCGGAGGCGGGCTGGGTGTTGACGCTGACAGTGGGCAAGGTGCGAAAGCCCGGCGATGCGGAAGGCGCCGCGCCCCCCTCGGTATCGCGGGCGAAATCACTGCCATCGCCGTCACGCTGCTCGGCCTCGGCCTGCAGCGACGCGCGCTGCGCGGCGCGAAGCATATCGCCCAGTGCGCCGCCCGCAGTGGGCGAGCTGGTGCCCGTGGAGGCCTGCGCGGCCAGCAACGGGGCCATGGGCAAGGCCAGGGCGAGCGCAACGCAGGCCCTTGCCCCCAAGGTCGGGACGGCTGGGCGGGGACGAGGCATACAGATCATCGAGGAATTCATGGTCTACCAACTCTATGGAGCGAATGGCGCAGCGTGGCCGGGGAAGAATGCAGGACGGGGTGGGAATCAGTAGGAGCCGGTGACGGCAGGCGCCTGGGGCGCGGGCACCGTAGCGCCAGGCACGGCCGCGGCGCCCAGCAAGGCCGCCAGCGGGGTTTGCATCTGGGTCTTGACCCCGCCACCGCCCACGATGTACTCGACCATCGCCGGTGCGCGGGTGGGCGCTGCGCGCACGACGGGCTGCTGGGGACGGAAGCTGTCGATATAGCTGGCCAGCTGCTGGGCGTTGGTGCCGGTGTCGAGCTTCTGGCGGTCATCGGCATTGCGCAGGGCCGCAACGATCTTGCCGAGCTTTTGCGCCAGGATGAGGCGCTGGGCATCGACGGGCGGCAGCCCCACGGTCACCGTGGTGTAGCTGCGCTGTCGGTAGGGATCGACGGTGTTGGCAATGTCGGGGCGCTTGCGCAGCTCGGAGAACTGCTCGGAGGTGATCTGGCCGGTGGCACGCACGACCACGTCCTGCAACAGCGGCACGACGATGGCGTCTTCGGCCTGGGTGCCGCCATCCTTGTCGGCGATGAACAGAAAGTCGATATGGTCGCCCGCGCGCAGCATGCCCGAGATGGTGCTGACCTCATCGACCGGAATGGTCACGGCGCGCACGCCCGCTTCGAGCTCTTCGGAGAACAGCTTGCGTGGCGTGACAAAAAAGTTGGCCAGCAACGGCTTGCCGGCACTGATGTCCACCGACAGCTGGCGGCCCAGAAAGCCGTCGATCATGTCCGGCGTCAGCACATCGGCATGCACATAGGCCGAGGGCACGCTGCGCTTGGCCACCATCTCGGGCAAGAGCGCGGTGCCGGCGGGAATGTTCTGGATCGGCACCACCACATCGGTGCGCAGTCGCTCGGCTTCGGACTCCAGGTTGGCCTGAATCTCGGCCTCGGAGGTCTTAAGGTAGTACCAGCCCAGGCCCGCGGCCACCACACCCAGGGTGATGGCGGCGATCAGCGGGGCGGCACGGCGCGAGCCATTGGCCAGCCGTGAGAAACGATTCGGTTTGGGAGAGTTTGGGGTCACCATGGCAAAGAGATCGTGTAGGAATAGGAAGCCCAGGCTGCGCGAAAGGCATCAATCAGCAGCTGAAACAAAGACTTGTCGGCACCCGGCATCGGTGCAAAAAAAACGGCGGCCAGCACGCCGGCGACGATCACGTACTCGGTCATGAGCTGCCCGGATTGCCGGCTGGCGCGAGGAACAGGGGTGAGGTGCTTGGGTATCGGCATAGAGGGACGCGGCTAGGCCTGCGGCAAGGTGTTGCTGATGACGATGGAGCAACCCACGCCGTTGTGAGCGATGGCGATCACCGCCTCCTGCCCGCCACGCCGCAGCACCACCTGGGCGCGCGTACCGCCCTTGATGGTCTTGCGGCTCAGCACCGTCCAGCCCGCCACCAGCGCCTGCTCGCGGATGTAGAGCTCATTGGCCTCGACGCTCAAGGTATTGCCCCAGACACTGGTGCGGTTGACCCGGTCTGCATCGAACGAAAAGGTGTCGGAGAACTCATCGCTGCCGATCGGCACGGCCAGGTGGCTGCGGCGCTGCAGCTGGTCGCTGACCAGTTGCGGCACCGCGCCGTGCAGCCAGGCCGAGGAGATGCGCACCTGCTGCTTGCCGCTGGGCAGGGGCCGGAACTCCACCGTGATGCGGAAATTACCGTCACGCGCGCCGAGGATCGGAATGCCGTCGAGCGTGGTCTCTGAAAAATCGGCCTTGCCGCCCAGCCATTCCTCGTAGAAGCGCTGGGCCTTACGGGTGTCGCCATCGACATCGAAGGCCTGGATCTGCATCGGAATCTTGTTCTGCACGATCAGCTCGGCCACCCAGTAGGGCGACAGGTTCTTCTCGGGAAACAGGATGGCCGGCCAGGCAATGGCGCTGGCGGGTGCAGCGCGCGCTGCCAGCGGCATCGCGGCAGCCAGCGCGGTCAACAGCAACCAGGCCAATGGGCCCCACAGCCCTGCTGGCCGGCGGGCTGCCAGCGCTCCCCGTGTGCGCCGGTGCAACAGCATCATCGTCATGGCAAGGTGTTGACGACCGGCGGCGGCGGGAACGCGCGGTAGAAGCGGAAGCAGTCCTTGCCGTCGGGCTTCTCCAACGGCCCGCACTCATGCGCGCCCGGGTTGTCGTTGTAGGTGTCGTCGGCCGGCACCTTCTGCAGCCACTCGTAGCGATCCAGCGGTACCGACTTCTCCTGCGCATCGCCTGGCGCCAGGCCCATGGTGAGCAGGTTGTGGTCGAAGGTGGGCCAGAGCCACTTGAGCGTGCTGCCCAGCTGCCCCAGTGGCGCGCGGAAATCCTGGTACTCGGGCCGGTCCAGCAGCTTCATCGGCACCAGGCCCTGGATCTTGGATTCCTCGCGGTTGGTGCCGCCGGCGCTCCAGGGCTCGGACAGCATGGTCACATGGTCCTTGATCTGCAGCTTGAGCGGCAGCGGCGTGTCGTTCTTGTGCAAGGCCGACTCCACCTTGCCAAATTCGGTTGGGAAGCGCTCGGCAGAAAAACCGGCACCTCGCTCCAGCGCCACCTCGGTGCGCATATAGCCTTGGGTGACAAAGCGGAACTTGGCGATCGACTCGCCCTTGGCCAGGTTCTGCACCTCTCCGACCTTGGAGAAGATGGTGTCCATGAAGGCGGCGACCGAAGGCAGCGGCGCGGCCGTGGTCTTGGCCGTGAGCGACTCGTTGAAGTCGGGCATACGCGCCTGGCCCGACGTGAACTCGGACACGGTCTCGCCATGCACGCCGGTGTCGGTGTCCTGCGCCGGATCACGGAACACATGGCGGCGCAAGTCATTGCTCAGCTCGGCATCGGACTTGCGGATGGACCCGCTCGCGCCCTTGTACTGGTCGGCCGACATGACCTCGGTCTCCGTCGCTGCAGGAAACCAGACCGAGCGCTGCCAGGCATTGAGCTTGGCCGCTGCGGTAACCTGCATGCGTGCCTGGCCGTAGTCGGCGATCAAGGGGATAGCCGCCATCAGCAATGCCGCAAAACCGCTGATCAAGGTCACCTCGACCAGCGCACTGCCCTGCTGCGCGCGGCGCCGGGCACGGCGGCGCAGGGTCTTCATCGGGGGAGTCTGGGACATCATTGCGCCGCATCCTGGTTGTCGGGCTCACCGCCCCCGAAAAGGCCGTCCGACCCGCCCAGGGCCGAGCCAGCCACGGCCACGCCACGCGCCCAGATGGAGGGCTCGACATGGTGGACCTGCCAGTAAGGGGAGAAAAGGTTCTTGTGCTCGATATAGCCGCCGGTAAAGCCGACCTTGATCGTGCGCCCGGCAATCTGCAGCGACTTGTACTGGTCCTTGGTCATGTCGCGGCGCTGCCAGCGGTCCTGTGGCCGCTTGAAATACAGCTGGGCCGACGACAGCGCACTCATGTCGCCACCAAACATGCGGTCGCGAAGACCGATGCTGTAGTCATCCTTGGCATAGCCAAAGCCCGCCTGCTCGCCGGTGCGCACATCACTGCCCCGGCGTGCCACCATCACCGAGATGGTGGGTCCCTTGTCGGTCAGGCTGCCCCACTTGCGTGGGTTGATGCTGGTCATCGACAGGTCGCCATACCACTTGTCCTGGTCCCGGCCCTTGAGCGTGCGCAGCTGGCGCACATCCCAGTAGCGGGGCAAGGAGAAATTCTTGGTGACCAGGCCAATGTCGGTGCGCGGCTTGTACTTGTAGGCCGAGTTGAACTGCAGCACGGCATAAGGCACCAGCAAATTGTTGCCATCGCGGTCACGGCCTGCGGCGTAGATGGCACTGTCGGACAGGCCGTCTGAGGTCAGCTTGCCGTAGTTGCGCTTTTCATCGCTTTGGTATTCGGGGTCGACATTGCGCGGCTTGAAGTTCTTGTCATAGGAGCGCAAGGCCAGGCGGTTGCCGGACCAGCCCTTGTCCGCATAGCCGGAGCCGCCCGTGGCAGCGGCCGCGCCCAGCCCGAAGTCGCCGACAAAGCGCTCGCCCAGCAGCACCCCGGCGCCGAAAATGTTTACCGAATCAGCAGATTGCCAGCGGATGCGGCCACGCTCAGCGGCCAGGTCCGAGCCCTGGGTGGCGACCAGCTCGGTGCCGCCCTTCCAGGACACCGTGCCCTTGAGCAGCTCCTGCATGGCGGTTGCAATCGGACCGCTGGAGAGGTCAAAGCTCGAGCCATCGTTCTGCATACCGCTGATGCCCTGACCGATCAGGCCCGGGAAAATGCGCCGGTCCTTGGTGAAATCATCGCGCGTCGCCTGGGCTGCATGGGCAAAGCGCATCGCATCAAAAAAATCGTCGTCGTCGTTGCGGCGGTCCGACGTGGTGCTGTAGAGCTTGATGAAGTTGAGAAACTCCAGCGACGAGCTGGCAATCAGCGGTGCATTGGCCGCCACCGGCAAATAGGCCTTGTCGTCGTTGTCGTTGAGCACATCCTTGGCGACAACGATGGCCTCGGGAATGCTGACGCCCGTGGTGGCCGCCTGGGCCAGCGAAATGGCGGTGTTGAGCACCCGCAGTGCATCGACCATGATCTGGAACGGCCGGGCCGAAGGCTCGATCGCCTTGGCGATGTTGTTGGCCTGGCGCTGGTACTTGGCCGCGGCCTGCACATTGCGGCCCCACTTGACCAGGTAATTGATGGCGCTGATGAAGTCATAACGCGCAGCCGCTGCCGATGCCTGGGCCAGGTTCCACACGCCCTTCTGGCCTTCGATCTCCACCCGCGCCACTTGTATATTGGCCGCCGTGCTGACCACCATGCCAATCGATGTCTGAAAGCTGGCCAGCATCGCCACGCCTGCTTCATTCGCGGCCATGGCCCGATTGGTATAGGCCAGAAAATTCAATTGCCGCGCAAATACCGTGGATGCGCTATAGGTCATCGCATCGGCATTGTTTTGCAGCTTCATTTTGTCTCGCGCAACAATGGCCGTGTTATAGACCAAGAATATGCTGAGACAAACCACCGGAATCATGGCCAACAAATAGACAATCACCTGCCCTTTTTGTACGCGATCTCCAGACCGATACGAAGATGGTTTATGCATGATGGCCACTGTTATGTAATTCGTTGAATTCCGGAGGCCCTCCCTCCCATGGATAAGCTCAAGCCATTATCTCAACCCCGCACACCCCAGGGTATGCACTGCATATGCGGCACACCGTCACAGACCCTGGCAGCGCAAGGAAATACCAGGTGCCTGCGACTTGGCAGCAAGGTTTCGGGGTTGCGATAGCGGCTCTTACTTGGCGCCGTCGTTACCGCCTTCGGTATAGGTCGACATATTCATATTCTTCTGGGCATTGGTCAGCGCCTTACCCGAAGCAGCCTGTGCAGCAGTAATACCTTCCTTGCCCGACTCACCGCCCACTTCCTTGGCCATACCTGCGACCTGGCTGCGAACGGTTTGGCCAAAAAAGCTGAAAGCGGCAATCGCGGCAATCGCAATCAGGCCCAAGATAATGATGTATTCCGTCATACCCTGGCCGCGCGATTTGCGCTGGGCGACAGGCTTGGCAATAGTTGCACTATGGGAATTGGTGTGATTTGTCATAGTCAAGGCTAGCTCCTCATTCATGGATCATTCAGATGAAAATTCAGTGATTTCAGAAACCATGCCATGCGACCGCGCAGCGCAATTACTGAACGGCGCAATGGTATCTATCTGTTTTGCCCATGTACATGCCATTTTCATTAAAATGTTAACAAAGTGTTTCTGATCCTAAATAGACTGAATAAGCTTATTTGTCAAAATTTATTTGTTGCTAGATGAAATTTTTCAACTGTCATATTGATGACATCCATGGGTTATTGAACAATCCTAGGCAGAGATGCACAGATTTCACAATAATTTCATATAAATCATGACCCAAAGCAGCCAACCCACCACCCGTCCCATAACTACACAACATAAATATGCAATCGATATTCGATACCGTCCCAGAATAACTTGCCATAAGTAGCGAGTAATCATTTCATCTGTCCAATAAATATGCAGCATTAATTGCTGCCCCAATACATAGCGGGCGACGGAGAAAACACAATGGAAAAAGGAAGACCGAAATCAGGGATTACGCTGAGTGCGCGGGAACGCGAGCAACTCGAAGACCTGGCCAGCAACCCCGACCAGCACGGCCACATCGCCACCCGCGCCAAAATCATCTTGCGCAGCGTGGAAGGCGACAGCAACGTCACCATCGCCAACAGCATGGCGCTGAGCCAGGCAACCGTCGGCAAGTGGCGCCGACGCTTTGCGAGCCACCGCGTGGTGGGCCTGTATGACAGCATGCGCCCGGGCAAACCCCGCACCATTGATGAGCGCCAGCTGCAAGCCATCGCCGCCAGCGCCAAAGCAGCGCTGGTGTCCGCAGACACGCCCCAGGGCAGCGTGCGCGCGCTGGCCGCACGCACGGGCATGTCCAAAAGCAGCGTGGCCCGCTATCTGCAGCTGCTGGGAAAAACCAAGTCCCGCCCCCACTTTGCGCTGTTCAGCGACCCGCTCCTCATGGAGCAGTTGCAGGCACCTGCAGCGCTCTACCTGAGCGGCAGCGACAAGGCCCTGGTCATTTGCCTGGACACCAAGAGCCCGCTGAGCCTGCCCGCTGCGCCCGCAGAAGCCAGCGAGCCCCAGCGCATCTCCGGCAACGAGGGCTGCCAGCACCCGCTATCGGCCGCACTCTGCCAGGCACTCAGCACCGCCTGCAAAAGCCCGGCCCTGCAGTGCAAGCCGCGCCTGCGGCACCAGGAGTTTCTGGTTTTTCTGCGCGAGGTCGACGCCATGCTGCCGCCCCATATGGATGTGCACTGCATCCTGGACACCAGCGCGCTGAGCCAGCACCCCAGCATCAAAGCCTGGCTGGGCATGCGCCCGCACTGGTGCACCCATGGCTGCGGTGACTATGCCGCCTGGCACCAGGAACTGGGCCGCTTTCTGCGCCGGCTGGGCGACCAGCGCAGCGCCACCATGCCCGCCCAGGAACTCGCCCAGTGGCTGCAATCGGTCGACGCGCTGGCCCGCCAGCAAAGCCCGCACCGCAGGCCCTTTCGGTGGATGGGGCCGCTGCATATGCTCGAAGGGACAGACTTGACAGAGCACCAGGAGAGACAGACTGGCGCAGTGAAACAAAGCCCGCAAGACCGCTGAACAACAAGCGCAGGCCAGGCCTCTACCTGTTGTGCAGCGGCGGCAGGGCACTGGCATCTGCTGTCTACCAACGCCTACAGAATCTGCCCTGGGTTGGCCGTCATGGCCCCGCGATACCAGCCACTACGATCTGGCCGGATGTCGAATGAATACAACAAATCTATCCCGTCTCACACGCCTCTGGACGGTCTGCTGTCCGAGCGCACCATCCGCATACTGGCCAAAAATGGCGTGGATTCGGTCGAAGCCGTCAGACAAGCCTATCCGCTGGGCTTGCTCAGAATGCATGGCATAGGCATGCTGCGGTTGCGCAGGATCGAGATGGCGCTCTTCCCCGGCCAGCGCTATGAGCCCGGTTTTGCCGCGCCGGCGATCCGGTATGCCTACGACTCATCATTGAATGGCAAGCTGCCGCTGGTAACGGTGCGCGCACTCGCCCGCGCAGGCATCAAGACGCCCGAGCAGCTGCGCGAGGCCTATCCCCGCCAATTGTTGAAGATTCGCACGATTGGCACTGGAACGCTGCGAGAGATTGAGCGGGTGTTCTTTCCAGAGCAGCGGTCCACGCCGAAGGAAGACCGTTAGCGCGTCGGTGAATGCAGACCATGGTCGGTCGGTTGAATTCATGGTGCTGCCATGTCAGCACTGCGCCAGGCTTGCAGAGGGTCTGTCCGCGCAGGGCGCCAACGACCAAGAAGCCATCAGAACGGTGGTGCCCCGAGCCGGGATCGAACCGGCACGCCACTTTCGCGGCACGGGATTTTAAGTCCCGGGTGTCTACCAATTTCACCATCGGGGCACGCAGCCTGCCATTCTAGCTGCTCCCGCTGCGCTGTTGGAGCAAGACAGGCATGGATCGTGGCTCTGGGCAACGCTGCAGTTCAATGAAGGCTATGGGGGGGTGGCGCTTTGCGACGCGCCAGGCAGATCCGCCCTACTCCCATGCGGACATGCGGGCACTACCGAGGGCGTAAAACGTGAAAGAGACGGGATGACGATGCAGAGGCTGCGCGACCCGTTGGCAGAGGCAGCAGCACGCCCCGCAACGCAAAAACCGGCGCCGAAAAAGCAAAAAGAGCCCTGAGGCTCTTTTCGCAATGTGTTGGAGCGGGAAAACGGGTTCGAACCGTCGACCTATACCTTGGCAAGGTATCGCTCTACCAACTGAGCTATTCCCGCAAAAACCAGCATGAACGGATCCACACCAGCTTTGAAAACTGGAGCGGGAAAACGGGTTCGAACCGTCGACCTATACCTTGGCAAGGTATCGCTCTACCAACTGAGCTATTCCCGCAAAAACTAGCATGAACGGATCCACACCAGCTTTGAAAACTGGAGCGGGAAAACGGGTTCGAACCGTCGACCTATACCTTGGCAAGGTATCGCTCTACCAACTGAGCTATTCCCGCATACATTGTTCGTTTCACCACGAACCCAAAACGTACTGACAAGCATGTCCTGGAGGCGCGAACCAGAGTCGAACTGGTCTAACCGGATTTGCAATCCGGGGCATAACCGCTTTGCTATCGCGCCATGGATTGTTGCCATGCTGAAACCATCAACACAGCCAATTTGGAGCGGGAAAACGGGTTCGAACCGTCGACCTATACCTTGGCAAGGTATCGCTCTACCAACTGAGCTATTCCCGCGTATCCGCTTTACCGGAAGTCCGCTATTATATACCGGGCTCCGCGATGGTATGCATTGTAACGCATATTTTTTGGTCTTTTTGGCAAACCGGCCCGTTTTTGATGACGGGCCGGTTTTCCGTGCAGACCAGTAGCCGATCTAGTGCTTGACGGCACGCGAGCGGCGCGCAGGTGCCGCCTTGGCGGCCGTTGCCGCAACGGCCACAGCAGGCACCACGGGCACCGGCTCGGCGGCAGGCACATCGCTGTCACTCAACGGTGTGGGAGTGACTTCCAGCGCCACTTCCAGCACCTTGTCGATCCAGCGCACCGGCACGATCTCCAGACCGCTCTTGACGTTGTCGGGGATCTCGGCCAAGTCCTTGACATTCTCTTCCGGGATCATCACGGTCTTGATACCGCCACGCAGCGCGGCCAGCAGCTTTTCCTTCAGGCCACCAATGGCGGTGACTTCACCGCGCAAGGTAATCTCGCCGGTCATCGCCACATCGGCACGCACGGGGATACCGGTCAGCACCGACACCAGCGCCGTCGTCATCGCCGCACCAGCGCTGGGGCCATCCTTGGGGGTGGCGCCATCGGGCACGTGGATGTGGATGTCGCGCTTTTCGAACACGTCATCGCGGATACCCAGCGAACGGGCCCGGCTGCGCACCACGGTGCGGGCCGCTTCGACCGATTCCTTCATCACATCGCCCAGCGAGCCTGTGCGGTTGATGACGCCCTTGCCGGGCATGGCAGCCGCTTCAATGGTCAGCAGATCGCCGCCCACCTCGGTCCATGCCAGGCCCACGACCTGACCGACCTGGTTCTTCTGCTCGGCATGGCCGTAGCTGAACTTGCGCACACCCAGGTAGTCGGGCAGGTTGTCGGCCGTCACCTGCACCGGTGCCTGCGCCTTGCCCAGCTGGATGTTCTTGACCACCTTGCGGCAGATCTTGGACAGCTCACGCTCGAGCGAACGCACACCGGCTTCGCGGGTGTAGTAGCGCACGATGTCGCGCACGGCGTCCTCGCGCAGCTCCAGTTCACCGGCCTTGACGCCGTTGTTCTCGATCTGCTTGGGCAGCAGGTAGCGCATCGCGATATTGGTCTTCTCGTCCTCGGTGTAACCGGCCAGGCGGATCACTTCCATCCGGTCCAGCAAGGCTGGCGGTATGTTCATCGAGTTCGAGGTAGCGACAAACATCACATCGCTGAGGTCGAAATCGACCTCTACATAGTGGTCGCCAAACTTGCTGTTCTGCTCGGGGTCGAGCACTTCCAGCAAGGCGCTCGAAGGATCGCCCCGGAAGTCCATGCCCAGCTTGTCGATTTCGTCGAGCAGGAACAGTGGATTGCGCGTGCCGACCTTGGACAGGTTCTGCAGCACCTTGCCGGGCATCGCGCCGATGTAGGTGCGGCGGTGACCGCGGATCTCGGCCTCGTCGCGCATGCCGCCCAGCGCCATGCGCACATACTTGCGCCCGGTCGCCTTGGCAATCGACTGGCCCAGCGAGGTCTTGCCCACGCCAGGCGGGCCGACCAGGCACAGAATCGGTGCCTTGACCTTGTCCACGCGCTGCTGCACCGCGAGGTACTCAAGAATGCGGTCCTTGACCTTGTCGAGGCCATAGTGGTCTTCGTTAAGCACATCCTCGGCGATGACCAGGTCCTTCTTGACCTTGGTCTTCTTGCCCCAGGGCAGATTCACCAGCGTCTCAATGTAGTTGCGCACCACCGAGGCCTCGGCCGACATCGGCGACATCAGCTTGAGCTTCTTGAGCTCGCCCTCGGCCTTCTTGCGCGCATCCTGCGTCATCTTGGCGAGCTTGATCTTCTTTTCCAGGTCTTCCAGGTCGGCGCCGTCTTCGCCCTCGCCCAGTTCCTTCTGGATCGCCTTGACCTGCTCGTTGAGGTAGAAGTCGCGCTGGCTCTTTTCCATCTGCTTTTTGACGCGGCCACGGATCTTCTTGTCGACATTGAGGATGTCGACCTCGCGCTCAAGCTGGTCGTACAGGTTTTCCAGGCGGTCCTGCACCTTTTGCAGCTCCAGCACGGCCTGCTTGTTCTCGAGCTTGAGCGGCAGGTGGGCGGCGATGGTGTCAGCCAGGCGGCCTGCGTCATCGATGCCGGAGATGGAGGTCAGGATCTCGGATGGGATCTTCTTGTTGAGCTTGACGTACTGGTCAAACTGCTGCATCACGGCGCGGCGCAAGGCCTCGATCTCGCTGGCCTTGTCGGCGCTGTCGCCGGGCTCCACGGGCTCGATCTGCGCGGTGAAGTAGTCCTCGCCTTCGGCGATTTCCTGCACCTGGGCACGCTGCACGCCTTCGACCAGCACCTTGACGGTGCCATCGGGCAGCTTGAGCATCTGCAAAATCGTCGAGACGCAGCCAACGCTGAACATGTCGTTGACGGTGGGATCGTCCTTGGCCGCCGTCTTCTGGGCCACCAGCATGATCTTGCGGTCGCCTTCCATCGCCGTCTCCAGCGCCTTGATGCTCTTGGGGCGGCCTACGAACAGCGGAATCACCATGTGCGGAAACACGACCACGTCCCGCAGCGGGAGCATGGGCAATTCCAGGGGGTGGGAGGATTGGGTTTGGTTGTCGGACATGAAAATCCTTTTGAAACTTCTACGAAGATGATCCGTAAAAGCGATATTTCAACCCTTGGCCATCAAAAACCAGGGGCCAGGGCGGGTGCAGGCCAGAAAGACACCCTCAAACCCTTTGGATACAGCCCGGCAGCGCCGGGCGATCCTGGTAAACACAGAGGGCAGAGTCCAAGCGGCCTCTGCCATCGGGCCCATCAGGCCTTCTTGGCCGCTTCCCGGTACACCAGGAGGGGCGGCTTGCCTTCGTTGATCGTCGCTTCTTCGACCACGACCTTGGCCACGTTGTCGGTGGTGGGCAGGTCAAACATGGTGGTCATCAGCGATTGCTCCAGAATCGAGCGCAGCCCCCGGGCACCGGTCTTGCGGGCCAGCGCCTTCTTCGCAATCGCGGTCAGTGCGTCCGGGCGTACTTCCAGCTCCACGCCTTCCATGCCCAGCAGCTTGTTGTACTGCTTGACCAGCGCATTCTTGGGCTGGGTCAGGATCTGCACCAGCGCGTCTTCCGACAGCTCGGCCAGCGCCGTGACCACGGGCAGACGCCCCACCAGCTCGGGGATGATGCCGAACTTGATCAGGTCTTCGGGCTCGATATCGCGGAAGGCCTCGGAGATGGAGCGCTGCTGCTTGCTCTTGACGGTGGCACCAAAACCGATGCCCGAGGCCTCGGAGCGGTTCTCGATGACCTTCTCCAGACCAGCAAAGGCGCCGCCGCAGATGAACAGGATATTGGTTGTGTCGACCTGCAGGAAATCCTGGTTCGGGTGCTTGCGCCCGCCCTGAGGCGGGATCGAGGCCATCGTGCCTTCGATCAGCTTGAGCAGCGCCTGCTGCACGCCTTCGCCCGATACGTCGCGGGTGATCGAGGGGTTGTCCGCCTTGCGGGTGATCTTGTCGATTTCGTCGATGTAGACGATACCGCGCTGGGCACGCTCGACATCGTAGTTGCAGCTTTGCAGCAGCTTTTGCACGATGTTCTCGACGTCCTCGCCGACATAGCCCGCTTCCGTCAACGTGGTGGCGTCCGCCATCACAAAGGGCACGTTCAGCTGGCGAGCGAGGGTCTGGGCGAGCAAGGTTTTGCCCGAGCCGGTGGGGCCGATCAGCAAGATATTGCTCTTGGCCAGCTCCACATCGTCCTTGCCGGCCTTGTCCTTGTGCGCCAGGCGCTTGTAGTGGTTGTACACCGCCACGGCCAGGGTGCGTTTGGCGGGATCCTGACCGATGACATAGTTGTCCAGGGTGGCCTTGATCTCGGCCGGTGTCGGCAGATCATTGCCCTTGGCCTTCTCGCCCGCCTTGCCTTCTGCCGCCACTTCGTCGCGCACGATGTCATTGCACAGGTTGATGCACTCATCGCAGATGAACACGGACGGTCCGGCAATGAGTTTCTTCACCTCGTGCTGACTCTTGCCGCAGAAGGAGCAGTACAGGGTTTTTTCGCTGGATGAGCCTTTTTTCTCGGCCATGGGGGCAATGCCTTCAATCGAATCTATGTGGAAACAATGATAACCAACTACAAAGCGGCCTCAACCGGTAGGGTTGGGGCCGCTTATCCGGAAAAGCCTACTTATGGGCGCTTTTCTACCACAGTATCGACCAAACCGTATTCCTGGGCTTCTGGCGCCGTCATGAAGTAATCGCGCTCGGTATCGGCCTTGACCTTGTCATAAGGCTGACCGGTGCGGTCTGCCAGGATGCGGTTCATCTGCTCCTTGGTGCGAATGATGTCGCGGGCATGGATTTCGATGTCCGTGGCCTGGCCGCGGGCACCGCCCAGCACCTGGTGGATCATGATCTTGGAGTTGGGCAGCGAGTAGCGCTTGCCCTTCTCGCCAGCGGCCAGCAGGAAAGCGCCCATGCTGGCAGCAAAGCCCAGGCACATGGTCGAGACCTGCGGCTTGATGAACTGCATGGTGTCATAGATGGCCATGCCAGCGGTCACGCTGCCGCCTGGCGAGTTGATGTAGAGCGAAATCTCCTTGTCGGGGTTTTCGCTTTCCAGGAACAGCAGCTGGGCCACCACGAGGTTGGCGGTCTGGTCGTTGACTTCACCGACCAGAAAAATCACGCGGTCCTTGAGCAGACGCGAGTAAATGTCAAACGAGCGCTCACCACGGCCCGATTGCTCGATCACCATCGGGATCAAACCCAAGTTCTGAATATCTTGTGCGCTCATTACATCTCCGTTCAGGATTGGTGGAAGCTAGCGTCAATGCACTGTGACTGCGCTAACTGTACCCCAATAAAATGGGGCCTGCGCCCAAAAGCACAAGCCCCTGTTTTGTAGCTGGCGGCAGCGCTGGCGGCCATGGCCGCCCGGCGCGCGTCCTATCAGCCTTGCTGGCCCATCAGTTCGTCGAAGGACACGGTCTTGTCGCTGACCTTGGCCTTGCCCAGCACGAATTCGGTCACGTTGTTTTCGATCACAACGGCTTCGACTTCGGCCAGACGCTGGCGGTCGCCAAAGTACCAACGCACGACGTCTTCTGGCTTCTCGTAGCTCGATGCCAGCTCGTCGATGTGGGCCTTGATCTGCTCAGGCGTGGCTTCCAGCTTGTTGGCCTTGACCAGCTCGGCCACCACCAGGCCCAGACGCACGCGGCGCTCGGCTTGGGGCAGGAACACGTCAGCAGGGATTTCCGCCTTTTCAGCGTCCTTGATGCCGCGTTGCTTGAGCTCTTCACGGGCGCCTTCGAGCAGACGGCCGACTTCGGCGTCGATGCTGGCCTTGGGCAGGTCCAGCTCAGCCTTGGACACCAGGGCTTCCATCACGGCTTGCTTGTTGCGCGACTGAACGCGGAACTTGACTTCACGCTCCAGGTTCTTCTTGATGTCAGCGCGCAGGCCTTCGACGGAGCCGTCAGCAATGCCCAGGGACTTGGCCAGTGCTTCGTTCACTTCGGGCAGGTTGGCCGCTTCCACCTTCTTGACGGTCACCAGGAAGTCGGCGGTCTTGCCAGCCACTTCCTTGCCGTGGTAGTCCTCAGGGAATGCCAGGGGGAAAGTCTTGGATTCGCCGGTCTTCATGCCGCGCACGGCGTCTTCGAATTCCTTGAGCATCTGGCCTTCGCCGATCAGGAACTGGAAGGCTTCAGCCTTGCCGCCAGCGAAGGGTTCGCCGTCGATCTTGCCTTCGAAGTCCACGGTCACGCGGTCGCCGTCCACGGCAGCCGTATCGGCTGGGCGCTGGGCGAAGGTGCGACGCTGCTTGCGCAGGATGTCGATGGTCTTTTCGATAGCAGCGTCATCCACGTCGGCAGCCAGCTTCTCGACTTCGGCGGAAGCCAGGTCACCGATCTTGACTTCGGGGAACACTTCGAACACGGCGTCAAATGCCAGCTCACCCTCAGGTGCGCCTTCTTTTTCAGTGATCTTGGGCTGACCGGCCACGCGCAGCTCGGCTTCGTTGGCGGCCTTGGCAAAAGCCTCGCCGACCTTCTCGTTGAGCACTTCGTACTGCACGGAATAGCCATAGCGCTGTGCCACCACGTTCATCGGCACCTTGCCTGGACGGAAGCCGTCCATCTTCACGGTGCGGGCCAGGCGCTTGAGGCGGCTGTCCACTTCGGTTTGCACGGATGCGAGAGGCAAGCTCAGCGAAATTTTGCGCTCGAGCTTTTCAAGGGTTTCAACATTCACTGCCATGGTTAATCCTAGTTAGGCACGAACCCTTCCGGCCACGGTGTGCAAACGCCATTGAAGCCAGCCTGCAAGCGGCAAAGCTTGCGTCCGATGCGAGGACTGTCCGTGTCACATCGGGGATGGCATCAACGGGGATTGGCACCGTTTTACAACCTGGGGTCCCAGTAGATAGGCGACTGGCCCTAAGCCCAGCACACCCAAAAATCAAACGATGACAGCGCATTCAGTAGCAAGCAACACCAGGCGTGACGTGGCAAAAACCAGCGTTGTCACGAAAGCGGTGCAGCGCAAGGCGCCATCGACCGAAACCGAACATTATATATAAAGCCAGCTCTTTTCCTGGCTGCCAATACCGTCTTGCTGCAGGGTCAGAACCCGGATGCCGGCAGCCGCTGGCGCCAAACACCAACAAAAAAGCCGAATCTCCAGCAGGAAATTCGGCTCATATTCAGCAAAAAATCAGACGGTGCTTATACCTTCTGCTATCAAATTTTGGTGCGCGGGGGGGGACTCGAACCCCCACACCATTGCTGGCGTCAGGACCTAAACCTGGTGCGTCTACCAATTTCGCCACCCGCGCGGTTGCGGCTGCAGCCAGCTTGTGAGCCAACCCGCCTGTTTTTAGGTCAATCCAAGATTCTAATGCAAGGCATGGGCATTTTCAGCAAGACCGGCCGAAAACCGTCCATGTTGCAAGGGCCCGGCCGCCTCTGGCCGGCCTCTGCCACACCGGGTTCAAACCGCTGCCGACAGTGGCACCTCGCTGTGCTCCTTTTTCACGCGGAACCAGGCCGCATACATCGCCGGCAGCGCCAGCAAGGTCAGCACCGTCGCAACGACCAGGCCGCCCATGATGGCTACGGCCATCGGCCCCCAGAAAATGCTGCGCGACAGCGGAATCATCGCCAGCACGGCAGCCGCAGCGGTCAGCGCAATCGGGCGCAGCCGGTGGGTGGCGGCCTCGACAATCGCATCCCAGGTCGACAGGCCCGCCGCATGGTTGGCCTCAATCTGGTCGATCAGGATCACCGAGTTGCGCTGGATCATGCCCATCAGTGCGATCACGCCCAGCAAGGCGACAAAGCCAAAGGGCCGGTTGAGCAGCAGCAATGCCGCCGTCACGCCCGCAATGCCCAGGAAACCGGTGATATAGACCAGCACCGAGCGGCTAAAGCTGTGCAGCTGCAGCATCAGCAGGGTGAAGACGATGAACACCATGATCGGCATGCCCGCCATGATGGAGTCCGAGCCCTTGGCGCTTTCTTCCACCGCACCGGCAATCTCGATGCGGTATTGGTTGAGGCCCTTGTCGGCCCAGCCCTGCTGCAGCTTTTGCAGATCGGGCCAGAGCTTTTGCGTCACCGTCGGGCCTTGCAGGCCGGCGGCCACATCGCCTTGCACGGTGATCGCATACTCCCGGCCCTGGCGCCAGAGAATACCCGGCTCCCAGACAAAGCTGGGCTTGGCAATCTGCGACAGCAAGATGGCCTGGCCGCTGCTCGAGGCCACATAGGCATTGCCCACGTCGGTGACGGCCTGGCGCTCGTCCACCGGCTGGCGCAGCACCATGTCGATCAGCTTGTCGCCTTCGCGGAACTGCCCGATGGTATTGCCCGACAGCTGGGTGCGCGTGGCCTGGGCAATGCTCTGGTTGCTCACACCCAGCGCACGCGCCTTGCTCTGGTCCACCTCCAGGCGCAGCACCTTGATGGACTCGTTCCAGTTGTCGTTGACGCCGCGCATATCGGGCGATGCCTCCAGCTTGGCGCGCACCTCGCTGGCGAGCGTGCGCAGCAGCTTGGGGTCCTGGCCCATCACGCGGAACTGCACCGGGTAGGGCACCGGCGGGCCGCTGGGCAGCAGCTTGACGCGGGCCCGCACCTCCGGGAACTCCTGGGCCAGCAAGGTCGGCAGCCGCTTCATCAGGCGGTCGCGGTCGGCCAGGTTGTGGGGCAGCAGGATCAGCTGCGACACATTGGACTGCGGGAAGATCTGGTCCAGCGGCAGGTAAAAGCGCGGCACGCCCGAGCCGATCCAGGAGGTGACCGACTCGATGCCGTCCTGCCCCTGCAT
Source organism: Comamonas squillarum (assembly GCF_025309455.1). Taxonomy (NCBI): domain Bacteria; kingdom Pseudomonadati; phylum Pseudomonadota; class Betaproteobacteria; order Burkholderiales; family Comamonadaceae; genus Comamonas; species Comamonas squillarum. Next base: position 4,873,334 of record NZ_CP104377.1, on the reverse strand, counting down.
GCGCTGCTCGATGCGCCGTGTCACCTCTTCGTTGGCGGCCATGCTCGAGCCCTCGGGCAGCCAGACATCCATCAGGATCTCGGTGCGGTTGGAGTCGGGGAAGAACTGCTGCTGGACCCGGCTCATGCCAAACAGACCCAGCGCAAACACCAGCACGGTGGCGCCAATCGTCAGCCAGCGGTGCTCCACGCACCAGGAGACGGTGCGGCGGAAGCGGTTGTAGAAGGGAGTGTCGAACATCGCATGCTCGCCGCCCTCACCACCCTCACTCTCTTGCGGCGCATGCCTGGGCTTCTTCAGGAACACCGTGCCCAGGTAGGGCACAAAGTAGACCGAGGCCACCCAGCTGATGACCAGCGCAATCACCGTCACCGCAAAGATCGCAAAGGTGTACTCGCCGGTGGTGGACTTGGCGATGCCAATGGGCATAAAGCCCGCCGCCGTGATCAAGGTGCCTGTCAGCATCGGCTTGGCGGTGATGTCATAGGCGGCGGTGGCCGCGCTCAGCTTGTCATAGCCCTCTTCCATCTTGCGCACCATCATCTCGACGGCAATGATGGCGTCGTCCACCAACAGGCCCAGCGCAATGATCAGCGAGCCCAGCGAGACCTTGTGCAGGCCAATGCCCCAGTACCACATCGCCAGGAAGGTGGCGCAGAGCACCAGCGGAATGGTGATACCCACCACCAGCCCGGGGCGCGGGTCCAGCGTGATGCGGCGCCACAGCGGGTCCTTGCCCTTGCGTATATGCATGCCCAGGCTCACAAAGCTCACGGCCAGCACAATCACCACCGCCTCGATCAGCACGCGCACAAACTCGTTGACCGAGGTGGACACGGCCTTGGGCTGGTCCTGCACGTTCTCCAGACTCAGGCCGGCCGGCAGGGTGGGCGCAATCTTGTCCACCGCCTCATGCAGGTGCTTGCCCAGTGCAATCACATCGCCACCCTTGCGCATCGAGATGCCCAGGGCCACCGTGGGCTGGCCCTGGAAATGCACCTTGGTCTTGGCCGGGTCCAGGTAGCTGCGGTAGATGTCGGCGATATCGCCCAGCTTGAGCTGGTTGCCGTTGGGCCCCCGGATCGGCATGGCCTTGACGTCGTCCAACTGGCGGAACTCGCCCGTCACCTCGACCTGCACCCGGTCGGCGCCGGCCTGCACCTCGCCACCGCTTTGCACCGCGTTTTGCTGGCCGAGCTGGGCGATGACCTGGTTCATGTCCAGCCCCAGCTGGGCCAGCTTGCTGCGCGAGATCTCGATATAGAGCTTCTCATCCTGCACGCCAAAGAGTTCGACCTTGGCCACGTCCTTGACCCGCAGCAGGCTCTGGCGCACGCTGTCGGCATATTCCTTGAGCTCGGCGTAGCTGTAGCCCTCGCCCTGCAGCGCATAGATCACGCCATAGACATCGCCAAAGTCATCGTTGTAGAAGGGGCCGAGCACACCCTGGGGCAAGCTGGCGCGCATATCGCCCACCTTTTTGCGCACCGCCAGCCAGGTTTGCGGCACATCCTGTGGGCGCGTGTCTTCGCGCAGGTTCAGGATGACCAGCATCTCGCCGGGCTTGGAGTAGCTGACGATCTTGTCGGCATTGGGCACGTCCTGCAAGGTGCGTTCGACCTTGTCGGTCACCTGCTCGGCCATCTGCTGGGCCGTGGCGCCCGGCCATGCGGCCGAGACCACCATCGCGCGGAAGGTGAACGGCGGGTCTTCATCCTGACCCAGCTGAAAATACGCACCGATGCCCAGCACCAGCAGCATGATGAGCAGGTAGCGCGTCAGCGGCACATGCTGCAGCGCCCAGCGCGAGAGGTTGAAGCCCTTGCTGCTGCTGTGCTTCTCGCCATCGGGCTCGGGGGCCGAAGCGGACGTTGCAGCGCCTTGCGGCGTGTTCGGAGGTGTTTGCATGGCCACCTCTTACTGCTTGGCGGCAGGAGCCGCAGCATCCGCAGCGGCGGGCGCATTGACCACTGGTGCATCGGCCTGGGTTTGCGCAGGCGCAGCAGCCGCATACTTGGACTGGAACACCGTCACCTTCTGCCCGGCATTGAGCACATGCACGCCGGCAATCACCACCTGCTGCCCCGCGTGCAGACCGCTTTGGATCACGGCGTCATTGCCGTCCATGCGCGCCACCGCCACTGCCTGGGGCTGCACGGTGGAGCTGGCCGGGTCAAACACCCAGACCTGGCTGCTGCCGGCCTTGTCCCACAGCGCCGACAACGGCAGCTTGATCACATCGCTCGCCTTGTCCGCGCCGGCAGCGCGCTCGGGCGGCAGCACGGTCACGGTGGCGCCCAGCTTGGGCAGCACATCATTGGGCGCCGCATCCAGCGAGGCCTTGACCTGGTAGGTGCGCGTGGCAGCATCGGCGCTGGCGGCCACTTCGCGGATATGGGCGCCCAGCGACTGCTCCTCAGGCCAGACCTTGACCTGCACCGGCTGGCCGGGCTTGAGATGGGCAATGCGGTCTTCGGGCACGGCAAACACGGCATCGCGCGCACCATCCTTGGCCACACGCAGCACCGGGGTGCCGGCAGACACGACCTGGCCGGGCTCCACATTCACGGCGGTCACGACGCCCGCCACATCGGACACCAGGCGGGTATAGGCCGTCTGGTTGCTTTGGCTGGCCGCATTGGCCTTGGCCTGGTCGAGCTGGGCCTGGGCCGATTTCAGCGCTGCCGCATGGCGCTCCATCTCCGCGGCGCTGATGAAGTTCTTGTCACGCAGTTCCTTGAAGCGGCGGTAGTTGGCCGCCTCCAGGTCCCGCTGCGTGGTCGCCGCCTGCACCTGGGCCTGCGCGCCTTGCGCGGCCAGCGCGTAATCGGCGCCATCGAGCTGCGCCAGCAACTGCCCGGGCTTGATGGCCTGACCCAGCTCCACGTTGCGGCTGAGCACCTTGCCCGCCACCCGAAAGCCCAGCTGCGCCTCGGTGCGGGCGCGGATATCGCCGGCAAACGCCGTCTGCGCCTGCAAGGGCGCCGCCCCCACCGTTTGCAGCTTGACCGCCCGGATCGGCTCGGGCGGGGATTCCTGGCGTGAACAGGCCGTCAATGTGGCCACGGTAGCAATAGACAGCAGCAGCACTGCGGCACGTGCGCTGGGCGCTCGAAGAGGTAGGGACATGGTGTGCAATCGGGCGTTAAGCGGCCAAGAAGACCCTGGCCCGGCAGATAAAAAGGGGAGAGACGCAGCAAGGACCCTCTGCAAAACACCCCGGAGGAGCGCTATGCAGAGGATCCTTAATGACCAAACGGTCACTAATTTAGACAGTTCGATGTCGGCTGTCAATGCTTGCCTGTGGTCAGCGCGGTATGCGCTAGCATCGGCGCTGTGAAAGATTCCACGCCCTCCCCTTCTGCGACCGCCGCCACGCCCGCTGTGACCACGCCCGTCACCCACTACGAGAATTTTCCGGTGGCCTCCTGGCTGTGCCCACCGGCGCTGCGCCCGCCCATTGCGGCCATCTACCACTTTGCGCGCACGGCCGATGACATTGCCGACGAGGGCGATGCCGATGCCCCCGCCCGCCTGGCCGAGCTGCAGGCCTACCGCGATGCGCTCGCCCATATCGCCCAGGGCCAACCGCCGCTCGCGCGCTGGCAGGCCGTGTTCGCGCCGCTGCAGGCGGCCATCGTGCAGTGGCAGCTGCCGGTGGCGCTGCTCGATGACCTGATCAGCGCCTTCATGCAGGACATCGACAAAACCGCCCAAGGCGCGCGCTATGCCGACCGCAGCGAGCTGCTCGACTACTGCCGCCGCTCGGCCAACCCAGTGGGCCGCTTGCTGCTGCATCTGTATGGCGTGAACGATGCCCCGTCCCTCGCTCAGAGCGATGCCATCTGCAGCGCGCTGCAGCTGATCAACTTCTGGCAGGACCTGGGGGTCGATATTCCGCGCGGCCGCTACTACCTCAATGATGCCGACTGCCAGGCCGCCGGCATCAGCGCCGCCGCGATGCAGCAGCGCCAGGACAGCCCGGCGCTGCGCCAGTTGGTGATGGACCAGGCCGCCTGGGCGCGCCGCCTGATGGAAGAAGGCGCGCCGCTGGTGCACCGCGTGCCCGGCCGCGCCGGCTGGGAGCTGCGCCTGGTGGTGCAAGGGGGCTTGCGCATTCTGGACAAGGTGGAAGCCCTGCAAGGCCAGAGCCTGTGGCAGCGCCGCACCATTGGCAAGGGCGATGTGCCGCTGATGCTGTGGCGCGCCTGGCGCATGTGAGCCGCTGTTCGCCCGCTATTCGCCCCCTTGCCGCCCCCACAAAAAAAGGCCGAATCCTGCGATCCGGCCTAAAGGGGTTATGGGAACCCCCGAGGAGAGTGTTTACGGGCCTTGCGGCCAGGCGGCCAGGCGGCTCAGGGCTCAGCCATCCTTGGCCCACGTGGGCAATACGTTGGTCATGGTCTAGCCTTTCTCAACTTTCTTAACCCAGCTGCACCGGCACAAAAATCTTCTGGCCATTGCGCTCGATCAGCAACGCCACCGACTTGTCGGACTGGGCGACCTGCTTGCGCAGATCCTCAATCCCTTTCACCGCCGCGCCATTGACGGACAGCACCACGTCACCGGGCTGCACACCGGCGAGCGCCGCAGGCCCGGCCGCTTGCTCGACGATCAAGCCCTGCTGGCTGCCGCTGGCCTGCTTTTCCTGGGGCGTCAGCTCGCGCAGCGCCAGGCCCAGCTTGCCCTTGCCGACCTTCTCGTTGCCGGCCACCTGCTCGCCCTTGCTGACATTGCCGCCCAGGGTGGCTTGCAAGGTCGTGGCCTTGCCGCCGCGCCAGACCTGCAGCTCGGCCTGGGTGCCGGGGCGCGCTGTGGCAATGGCTGCAGGCAGGTCGTTGGACGAGACAATCGCCTGGCCGTTGTAGCCGGTGATCACATCGCCGGGCTGCAGGCCGGCCTTGTCGGCGGGGCCGCCCTTTTCCACACTGGCAACCAAGGCGCCTTCGGGCTTGGGCAGCTTGAAGGAATCGGCAAAGGCCTGGTTGACCTCCTGGATCACGACACCCAGGCGCGCATGGTCGACCTTGCCGTGCGAGACGATCTGGTCCTTGATGTTGACCGCCAGGTCGATCGGGATCGCAAAGGACAGGCCCTGGTAGCCACCACTCTTGCTGTAGATCTGCGAGTTGATGCCCACCACCTCGCCCCGCGCATTGATCAGCGGCCCGCCGGAGTTGCCGGGGTTGATCGCCACATCGGTCTGGATAAAGGGCACCGAGCTGTCATCGGGCAGCGCACGGCCCTTGGCACTGACAACACCGGCGGTCACCGAGTTCTCAAAGCCAAAGGGCGAGCCAATGGCCAGCACCCATTCGCCTTGCTGGATGGCCTTGGAGTCACCGATCTTGGCGACTGGCAGATCCTTGGCATCGATCTTGATCACCGCGATATCGGTCTTGGGGTCCGAGCCCAGCACCTTGGCCTTGAACTCGCGCCGGTCGGTGAGCTTGACCGTTACCGTCTTGGCCCCCTTGACCACGTGGGCATTGGTCAGGATGGTGCCATCGGGGCTGATGATAAAGCCCGACCCCTCGCCGGCCATCGGCACCTCTTGCGGCACCTGGCGGCCAAAGCCGCGCGGCATGCCTTGCTGGGGCACGCCAAAGCCGAACTGGCGGAAGAACTGCAGCATCGGGTCATTGGGGTCGATCTGCTGGCCCCGGTTGGCCGAGGGTGCGGCATCGGCATCATCGCCGTCGTCCTCATCGTCCGAGACCTTGCGCGTGCCGCGCACACTGATATTGACCACCGCAGGCCCGGCCTGCTGGGTGATGGCGCTGAAATTGGGCAGGCTCACCATGGGCGCGGCCGCCGGGGCGGACTGGGCGATGACCGCAGGCGCGCCTTGGGCATGGGCGCTCCACTGCACATGCTGCAGCGCAGAGGCACCCACGCCGCCCAACACCCCTGCCGTCAGCAAGGCAGCCACCAGTTTGCGCGAACCGAGTTGAAAAGAAGGAACAGACATTTTGTACTCCTGAATACCACTTGCATGAGGTCGATGGAGCTAATGTGCCTGCCCAGACTTAGAAGAAACTTAGACGCGCCTCACTTTCGGCCTCAGGACTTTTGGTAGGGGAAATACGGCGGTGCCTCGCCAATGGCCAGCATATCGACCTCCAGCAATGCCAGCCCGGGTTGCCTCGCCAGCTGCGCCACGGCCTCTGCCAAGCCATGGGCCTCACTGAGCTTGCGGTAGGCGATGCCCGCCGACTGGGCCAGCAACGCAAAGTCCGGCGGCGCCAGATCGCCATAGACGCGCCGGCCGCCAAAGTTCGCATCCTGCATGTGCTTGATGACGCCGTAACCGGCGTCGTTCATGACGATGAACAGCATGTCCAGCGCTTCCTGCATGGCGGTCCACAGCTCGCAGACATTCATCATGAAGCCGGCATCACCGCTCAGCACCACGGTCTTGGCGCCACGAGCGGCAAAGGCCGCGCCGATGCCCAGCGGCAGGCCCTGGCCAATGCCTGCGCCCACCGGGTGCATCGCATCGCGCGGGCCATAGACCTCGAACAAACGGTTGCCCCAGGTGGAGTTGGCGACGGTGATATCGCGCGCCCAGACGGCGTTGCGCGGCAGCTGGCTTCGGAGCTGCTCGGCAAAGCCGGCATAGGGGCCCAGGGTGCGGGCAAAGGCCTGGCGGGCACGCTGCTTCATCTCGGCAAATTGCGCGCGGTAGCCGGGCTCGGCCTGGTAATTGCCCAGCGCCGCGACCAGGCGCTCCAAGACATCGCGGGCATCACCACAGACAAACTGCGCGCAGTCATAGCTGCGCCCTTCGGCCGCGGGGTCCAGGTCGATCTGCACCCGTTGGCCGGGCAAGGCCAGGCTTTGGTCCACGGTCTCCTGGCCGCGCAGCCGCGAGCCCACCACGAGCATCAGGTCCACGGTCTTGTAGAAGTCAATCACCTCCGGCGCGCCGGTGCCGTTGAGGCCGCCCAGATTGCAAGGGTGGTCCTCGGGCACGATGCCGCGCCCGGCCCAGCTCGATGCCATGCCAAAGCCCCTGTCCAGCAGCTGCTGCAGCGCTGCGCCGCCATCGATGGCGCCGCGCCCCACCCAGAGCATGGGCCGCCGCGCAGCCCGCACGCGCTCGGCCAGCTGCGCGATATCGGCATCGCTGGCCCGGGGGCGCGCAGGCAGGGTCGGCAGCGCCAGGCTGGTGTCCGCATCGGCCTGCGGGATGGGCTGCTTTTGCACATCGATCGGAATCTCGATGCTGACCGGCCCCATCGGCGCCGTCAGCGCCTCGCTGGCCGCCTGCTGCAAGATGCGCAGCGCGTCTTCAGCCCGCTCAATGCGGTAGCTGGCCTTGCAGACCGATTGCAGCATGCCCAGCTGGTCGCGCACATTGTGGGTGGCGCCGGTATCGCGCCCCAAGAACTTGCGCGGCACCTGGCCGGTGATATGCAAAAGCGGGCTGGAGGCAAACGAGGCCTCCAGCAAGCCCGACACGGTATTGGCCGCGCCCGGCCCGGTGCTGGAGACCAGCACGCCCAGCTTGCCGCTGCGGCGGGCATAGCCATCGGCCATATGCGCCGCGCCCATCTCGCCGCGCGTCATCACCACACGGATGCCGCCCTGGCGCGCGATGCCGTCCATGATCGGTATGTTGTGCACGGAGATGATGCCAAAGACCAGCTCGGTACCGATGGCGTGCAGGAACTGGGCGACCAGGTCGCCGATATTGAAGGTGTGGGGCATAGTGGTTTTATTGGCTGGCCTGAACGTCCGGGGCCAATGGCTTGAAGAAGGCGTAGTCGCTGGCAATGCGTTTTTTCAGATCAGCGGTACTGACCGGGTCGATGGCATAGCCCGAGCGCTCCATGTCGGCGACAAAGCGGGCATCGGCCAGGATTTTCTGGTTGGCCTGGGCCAGCGCCTCGACCACCTCGGGCGCGGTCTTGGCCGGTGCCAAGAGGCCGATCCAGCCCTCGAAATTGAAGTCGGGATAGCCGCACTCGGCCATCGTCGGCGTCTGGGGCAACTGCGGGTTGCGCTGCGGCGATGTCAGTGCCAGCGCGCGCACGCTGCCGCCCTGCACCTGCGTGACAGCCGTCGTGTTCAGATCGAACAGGATGGAGACGCGGTTGGCCATCAGCTCGGCCATGGCCGGCGCATTGCCCTTGAAAGGCACATGCGTCATCGTGATGCCCGCGTACTTGGCCAGCAGCACGCCCGAGAGGTGGTTGGACGAGCCATTGCCCGCCGAGGCATAGCTCAGCTGGCCCGGCTGGTCCTTGCCAAAGGCCACCAGCTCCTGCAGCGACTTGAACGGCGACTGCGCGCCCACCAGCAGCACATTCGTGTACTTGACGACCGAGCCGATGGGCAAGAAATCGGCCACCGGGTCAAAGCTGGTGCTGGTCACCGCCGGCGTGATGCTGATCGTGGGGCTGGCCACAAAGTACAGGGTGTAGCCATTGGGCGCTGCGTTTTTGACCGCATGGGCGGCCAGGGTGCCGCTCGCGCCCGCCTTGTTCTCGACAATCACGCTCTGGCCCAGAAGCTCGGAGAGCTTTTGCCCGTACTGGCGCGCCACGATATCGACCGAGCCACCCGGTGAATAGCCCACCACCAGCTTGATGGGCTGCTCCGGATAGGCCTTGGGCTGGGCCTGCGCTGCAGCGCCCCACACCCCCAACAGCGCTGCACTGAGCGCGATGTTCCATGGGTTCATGCCGGTCTCCTAAGTTTACGCTCCTTTATCCCTTAGGTACCGACAGCCCCCTCCCCCTGCTAACCCTAGAAGTTCGCAGATTGAATAAGCTGATATTTACAACGAATCAGTTGCGCCGTGTGGGCTTAGAAAATCACCCGCACCCGCAGGCCACCCAAGCTGGGAGATGCATCCAGCAGCAACTGCGCACCATGTTGGCGCGCCACCGCGCTGACAATGGCCAGCCCCAGCCCGCTGCCATGCGCGGTGGTGCCGGGCACGCGGTAGAAGCGGTCCAGAACCCGCTCGCGCTCTTCGGGAGCGATACCGGGCCCGCTGTCTTCAACGCTGAGCACGCGCTGGCACTCGGCATCGGCGTACCAGCGGCACAGCACTTGGCCACCAGCGGGGGTGTAGCGCAGCGCGTTTTCCAGCAGATTGCGCAGCAGCAGGCCCAGCGCATCGGCCTGGCCCTGCACGGGCTCCAGGGTGTCGTCCAGCTGGTGCTGCAAGGTCAAGCCGGCTTGCTGGGCCAGCGGTTGCAGTTCATCGACCGCCATCTCGCATAGCGCAGCGACCGCAACCGGCTGCGCAGGCGCCGCCTGCATCTGCCCGGCCTCCTGGCGGGCCAGGTGCAGCAACTGCTCGACCATGCGCGTGGCCCGGTCGATGCCGGCCATCACCCGCTCGCTGGCCACGCGCCGCGCGGCATCATCGGGCGCGCGGGCGAGGCCTTGCACCTGCAGCCGCAAGGCCGCCAGCGGTGTGCGCAGCTCATGGGCAGCATCGCCTACAAAGCGCTGCAGCGCATCAAAGGCCGCCTGCAAGCGCGCCAGCAGCAGGTTCATCTCCTGCACCAGGGGCTGCACTTCCAGCGGCAGGTCGGCATCGGCCAGCGGCGAGAGGTCATCAGCCTGGCGCGCCGCCAGTTGCGCGCGGGTGCGCGCCAACGGCGCCAAGGTATGGGCCACCACCCACCACACCACCAGCATGATCAGCGGGGCCAACAGCAGCACCGGCACGATGGAGCGCAAGGCCACATTGCCCGCCATCTGGCCGCGCGATGCCGCTTCTTGCGCCACCTGGATCACCTGGGTCGGCGTCTGCAGCGCATAGATGCGAAAGGCCACGCCGTGCGCCCGCGCATCGCTGAAACCCAGCACGGCGACCTGCGGCAGCAGGCGCGAGTTGCTGGAGCGGTAGAGCATGATGCCGTCGGCGCGCCAGATCTGCACAATCATGTCCTGCGCCTTGGCCTGCGGATCGGCCAGCGCGTCCGACGCGACCTCGGACGCGAGCCCGGCCGACAGCGCCAGCGCAATGCGCTGCATCTGCACATCGAACAGCGCCTCGGTCTCCGCCCGCGCCGTGCGGTAGATGCTGACAGCCTGCAGGCCCGCGGCCACCACCACAACGGCCAGCAGCGCCCAGATCAGCCGCGCGCGCAGCGAAAAAGGCCGCCCGGCCCGCAGCGCATGGCTCAAGGCGCCACCCCGCTTGGCAGCGACTCGACCGGCACCAGGTAGCCCAGGCCGCGCACATTCTGGATCAGATCGGCGCCGAGCTTTTTGCGCACGCCGTGGATATAGACCTCGACGGCATTGCTGCTGATGTCATCGCGCCAGGAATAAAGCTTTTCTTCCAGCTGTGCGCGCGAGAGCACGCGGCCGGGCCGGGCGATCAAGGGCTCGAGCACCGCCCACTCACGGGCCGACAGCTGCACCGGCTGGCCGGCCACAAAGGCCTCGCGCGAGGCGGGCACCAGGCGCACTTGGCCCCAGCAGTACTCGGGCTCGGCCCGGCCGCTGGCGCGGCGCAGCAGCGCGCGGATGCGCGCCAGCAGCTCATCGAGGTCATAGGGTTTGATGATGTAGTCGTCGGCACCGGCATCGAGCCCCGCGACGCGCTCTGCAATGGCATCGCGCGCGGTGGCCACCAGCACGGGGATGCGGACCTGGCGCGCGCGCATCTCGCGCAGCACCTGTAGTCCATCCACCCTGGGCAGGCCCAGGTCCAGCAGCACCAAGTCGTAGCCGGCAGTCGCCAGCGCCGTCTGCGCCATCGCCCCGTCCTTGACCCAATCGACCGCCCAGGATTCGGCACGCAGTGCATCGAGCACCACTTCGCCAATCATCTGATCATCTTCTACCAGGAGTATGCGCATGGCAGCATTATGCAAGCGGCCCATCACGCGATGGCTGACAGACCCAGAAGGAAAACGGGCTGAACCCCTCAATGGTGCTCAGCCCGTACCCGCTAGATCCAATACAGAAAGATCCGCCACAGGCACCCCGTCAATCGTGGTGCCTGCAGCGTCCCTCCACACATGCCGCCGTCAGTGTGGGATCCCGGACTTGTTGTTGGCTTTGGTCCTGGTGCCCGGGCGGCATGCATCTCCCCTTGTGCTCAATGGCGACAGCGATTATATGGAGAGCGACATGTCAATACCCAACAACTATTGCAACAAAAGACTTCGATCCGCCGTCCCGCCGCACCCTGCCTTTCCGCCATATGGAAAAAGATCTTTGAATTTATTTATAATTTTTCCCTTTTATTCGCACCCCAGCCACTCCGGCAGGCATTGTCAACAAAGCTGTGCAAGCACTCACCCCCGCCATCGTGGCAGTGCAGCACGCCTTGTCCAGGCATGTAGAGGAGCCCGGCAAGGCGCCGTGATGACTTGCATCTCTGTCGCTGGGGTACTCTTCCCGGGCATCCGGCCCATGGGACAATACGGCGCTTATGACCACGCCCCAGCAGTATGTTCAAAACAAGGCCGCAGCCTCCGGCAGCAGCTTTTACTATGCCTTCCTCTTCCTGCCCAAAGACCGGCGTGCAGCGATCACCGCCTTCTACGCCTTTTGCAGAGAGGTCGACGATGTGGTCGACGAGGTAAGCGACCCGGGCGTGGCAGCGACCAAGCTGGCCTGGTGGCAGAGCGAAGTGCGCAAGAGCTTTGCCGGCCAGCCCAGCCACCCGGTCATGCAGGCACTGATGCCCCATGCCAGCGCCTTCTCCATCCAGGCCGAGCACCTGCTGGCGGTGATCGAAGGCTGCCAGATGGACCTGGAGCAAACCCGCTATCTGGATTTTCCCGGCCTGCAGCGCTACTGCCACCTGGTGGCAGGCGTGGTGGGCGAGGTGGCAGCCCGCATCTTTGGCCAGACCAGCCCGCAAACCACGCAGTACGCCCACAAGTTGGGCCTGGCGTTCCAGCTCACCAACATCATTCGCGATGTGGGCGAGGACGCGATGCGCGGCCGCATCTACCTGCCCGTCAATGAGCTCCAGCAGTTCGATGTCAAGGCGCATGAGGTGCTCAACCGCAAGTACTCGGACCGGTTCGAAGCGCTGATGCGCTTTCAGGCCCAGCGCGCCCACCAGCTCTATGACGAGGCGCTGGCCCTGCTGCCGCAGGCCGATTACCGCGCGCAAAAGCCCGGGCTGATGATGGCCAGCATCTACCGCACCTTGCTGCGCGAGATCGAGCAGGACAAGTTCCAGGTGCTGCACCAGCGCGTGAGCCTGACTCCCCTGCGCAAGCTCTGGCTGGCCTGGCGCATGCAAGCGCTGGGCCGCATGTAAGTGGACCGCAGCCAACGTATCGCCGTGATCGGCGGCGGCTGGGCCGGCATGGCCGCTGCCGTCGAGCTCGCTGCGGTCAGCGCCCACCAGGTGACGGTCTGGGAATCCTCCGCCCACTGGGGCGGCCGCGCGCGCGGTCTGGCCTTGGCCTTGCCCGGCGGCGACGAGATCACCGTCGACAACGGCCAGCACATTCTGATTGGTGCCTACACCGCCTGCCGCGCGCTGATGGAGCGGGTGGGTGTCAGCACCGATGCGTCCTTTATCAAGCGACCACTGGCCATGCGCTACCCCGACGGCCGGGGCATTCAGTTTCCCGATACCACCCCGCCCTGGGATGCGCTGATCGGCATTGCCACGGCCAGGGGCTGGTCGCTGATCGAACGCCTGCAACTGCTGCGCCGCGCCGCCGCCTGGCAACGCCAGGGTTTTCGCTGCGCACCGCAGGCCAGCGTGGCCGATCTCTGCGCCGGTCTGCCCCAGCGCCTGCTCGCAGAGTTCTTTGACCCGCTGTGCATCTCGGCGCTGAACACGCCCCTGCACGAAGCCAGCGGCCAGGTCTTTCTGCGCGTGCTGCAAGACAGCCTGTTTGCCACCCACAAAGGCTCGCATTTCTGGCTACCGCTGGTGGACCTTGGCAGGCTCTTCCCCGATGCTGCCGCCAGCTGGCTGCAAGCCCGGGGCCATGACTGCCACCTGAGCGGTCGGGTGCAACAGCTGGCCAGGTCCGAGTCCGGCTGGCGGGTCAACGGCCAGCGTTATGACCAGATTCTGCTGGCCTGCCCGGCCTGGGAGGCCGCGCGCCTGGTGCAAGCGGCCTTTGCCGATCCGTCAGCGCCCGAGCAGGCAGAGGCTCAGGCCTGGGCCGACGACGCCCAGCGCCTGGCACACACCGCCATTGCCACCGTCTACGCCTGGAACCCGGCCCCCAACGCCCAGGGCCACAGCCTGACTGCGCCCTGGCTGGCGCTAAAGAGCAGCCCTTTGCAGCCCGCGCAGTTTGTGTTCGACCGCGCCCAGCTGGGTGACCCGGCGGGCCTGCTGGCCTTTGTCATCAGTACTAGCGAGGGCGACCGCGCCGAGATCGAGCAGCAGGTCATCGCCCAGGCACAGGCCCAGTTGGGCCTGGCCTTGCAGCCCCTCAAAACCATTGTGGAAAAGCGCGCCACCTTTGCCTGCACGCCTGGGCTGCAGCGCCCTGGCATGGCCATTGCACCCGGTCTGCTGGCCTGCGGCGACTATATCGACGGGCCCTACCCCGCGACCTTGGAAGGCGCCGTGCGCAGCGGCATTGCCGCCGCCCACGCGCTGGCCTGACCCTTCCTCAAGCAGCGCCTTCTGGCTGGCGCCAGGGCGCGCCCTGCGCAAAATGCGCCATCACCCAGTCGCGCAAGGCGCTGGATGCGGCACTGCGCCACTGGCTGGAAGGCCGCACCAGGTAAATGCCGGCATCGGCCTGCAGCTGCCACTGCGGCAGCACCTCCTGCAGATGGCCCGCTGCCACCTCGGGGCCCAGCAACCAGTCGCCGCCCGCAATGATGCCCAGCCCTTGGCGCGCGGCGACCAGCAAGGCCTCGTTGTCATTGCTCACCATGCTGGCGCGGATGCTGACCGTGCAGGATTCCCCCGCGCGCGAGAACTGCCACTGCGGGTAGCTGCGCAGCCCGGTAAAACCCAGGCAGCGGTGGCTGGCCAGGTCCTGCGGCGTTTGCGGCCAGCCTTGCGCTGCCAGATAGCTGGGCGCGGCGCAGACCAGGCGCCGGTGGTCACACAGCCGGGTCGCCACCAGGCTGCTGTCGGCCAGCGAGCCGATGCGGATCGCCGCATCAAAACGCTCCCCGATGATGTCGACAAAGCGCTCGGCATACTCCACATCCAGCACCACCTGCGGGTGGGCCTTGGCAAACCCCGCCACCATGGGGCTGAGCCAGCGCCGCCCCATGCTGGCCGGCAGCGACAGCCGCAGCGATCCGCGCACCACCGCCGCGGCCTCGCTGGCCTGGCGCTGGGCCTGTTCCAGCAAGGCCATGGCCTCGCGCACCTGGGCCACAAAATGCTGGCCCTCACTGGTAAACCGCAGTTGGCGCGTGGACCGCTCCAGCAGCCGAATCCCCAGCCGCGCCTCCAGCGCACTCAGCCGGCGCGACAGCACCGTCGGGTGGCGCTGCAGCTGCGCGGCCGCTGCGACAAACGAGCCGGCATCGAACACCGCCAGCAAGGCGCTGAGTTCATCGGCATGTTGGCTGTCGAGCAAGGGCATGGTGGCTGGCGGAGTGGTTGGTGTCCGCACTATAGGCGAAGACGCGGTGGCGGCCCTTGCCTGGGCGGCCATGCCGCCATCCAAGCCGCCTGGCGTCAAGGCAGCAGCACCACCGCCCCCTGTGTCTGCCCCGCGTCCAGATCGGCATGGGCGGCAGCCACGTCGGCGAGCGCATAGCGGCGCCCAATGGCCGGTTGGAGGATGCCTTGCGCCACTGCCTGCAGCACGGCAGCGGCGCGCTGCTGGTACTCGGCCGCCGAGGCAGTGTGCGCGGCCAGTGAGGGGCGGGTGATGTAGAGCGAGCCCTTGGCGTTGAGCGTGGCCATCTCGACGGCGGGCGGCGCGCCGGTGGTGGCGCCAAAGGACACCATCAGGCCCCGGGGGCGCAGGCAGTCCAGCGATGCGGCAAACGACAGCTTGCCCAGGCCGTCATAGACCACATCGGCCATGCGCCCGGCAGTGGTCTCGCGCAGCTGGGCGGCCAGGGTCTGGGGATCGAACACCAGCGCCTGGTCGCAACCGGCAGCCAGCGCCCGCGCCTGGCTTTGCGCTTTGGAGACCACGCCGATGACGGTGGCGCCCAGGTGCTTGGCCCAGGAGGCCATCAACTGGCCTACACCGCCCGATGCGCCATAGAGCAGCACAACGGTGCCCGGGCCGACCGCATAGGTGCTCGTCAGCAGGTACTGCGCGGTAATGCCTTTGAACAGCACGGCGGCGGCCTGCTCAGCGCTGATGCCGCCAGGCAGCTTGACCAGGCGCTCGGCCGGGTAGAGGCGCTCGCTGGCATAGGCGCCCAAGGGGCCGGTGGCATAGGCCACCCGGTCGCCCACCGCCAACTGGCTCACCCCGGCGCCCAGCGCCAGCACGGTGCCCGCGCCCTCCAGCCCCAGGCCCGATGGCAGCGAGATGGGCGCCACGCCCTTGCGCTGCAGCGCATCGAGCGGGTTCACGCCCACCGCCTCCTGCGCGAGCAGGACCTCCCCCGGGCCGGGCGCGGCCACATCCAGCTGCTGTATTTGCATGCATTCCGGGCCACCGGCTGCGGTCAAACGAATCACTTGCGCCATCTATCACTCCTTGCGGTTTAGTCGATGGCGCAAGCTTAGAGCCTGCATGGCAATATATAAATAGCGCAGCATGCAGTTGATAGCTGCAGTGGGTGCAGCAATCACCGCCGTGGCGCTACCGAGCTGTCAGGCAGCGCGCCGCCCCAGCAGATCACACAGCTCGGTCAGATTGCGCACCAGCGCCTGGGGCGGGGGGCTGCTCAAGGGCCAGCGCAAGGCCAGGCCTGCTTCGCTGCGCTGGTGGTGGTCCAGCTCCTGGCGCTGCACCCAGGCGGCCTGCATGCCGCAGGCCAGCGCGCCTTGCACATCCAGCTCGGCGTCGTCGCCCACATGCAAAAAGGCCGGCAGATCGATACCTGCGCGCTCGGCAGCAGCGGCAAAAATGCGCGGATCGGGCTTGGCCACCCCCACCTCGCGCGCGCTGGTGCTGGCCACAAACCAGGGCGACAGGCCCACCAGGTCCAGCTGCGCATTGCCGTTGGAGACGGCGACCAGCGGGTAGCGCGAGGAGAGCCAAACCAGCGCATCCTCGACTTCGGCAAACCAGGTCACGCGGTTGCGGGCCGCAAAGAACTGGGCAAAAACGGCCTCGACCAGCGCTTCATCGCCACCGCTTTGCTGCAGCGCGCGGCGGATGAACTGCTGGCGGAAATGCGTCATGTCATGCGCCAGGTGTACAAAGTCATCGCGCACCGACTGGCGGATGCGCTGGGCCTCGGCCGGGTCCTGCAGCAGCGCCGCAGTGGCAGGGGCATGGTCCAGCAAAAATGCGTGCTGTGCCGCCTCGGCCGCCTTCAAGGTGGGCAGCACGGGCCAGAGGGTGTCATCCAGGTCAAGGCTGATGGCACGGATTCGGGAGAGATCGAGCATGGCCCCCAGCATAGCGGATCGCGGCCGCCTGGCGCGCCGCAGCCGTCCGCAGCCCGACAAGCGCGCGCGGGCCCGCTGCGCCCAGGGGTATGCACCGGGGCCGGCCGCCAAGCTGCGACAATCCTAGCCATGGTTTCACGCTTTCGACCCGAGCCCCTTGGCCAACCCCTCCCTGACCGAACCGGCATCCTGCTGTGCAACCTGGGCACACCCGATGCGCCCACCACAGCGGCCACGCGCCGCTACCTGGCCGAGTTTCTGAGCGACCAGCGCGTCGTCGAGATCCCGCCGCTGGTCTGGAAGCCGATACTGCATGGCGTCATTTTGCGCACCCGGCCGGCCAAGTCGGCCGCCAAGTACCGCAGCATCTGGATGCCCGAGGGCTCGCCGCTGGCCGTCTGGACCGACAAGCAGGCCAAACTGCTGCGCGGCAGCCTGGGCGAAGCGGGCCACCAGGTGCTGGTGCGGCCGGCGATGCGCTATGGCAACCCCTCGATTGCCCGCCAGCTCGATGCCTTCAAGGCCGAGGGCGTGCGCCGTGTGCTGGTGCTGCCGCTGTACCCGCAGTACTCGGCCACCACCACGGCCAGCGTGGTCGATGCGGTCAACGCCTGGTGCGCCAGCGCGCGCGACATCCCCGAGATCCGCTTTGTGCGCAGCTACCAGCGCGACCCGGGCTATATCCAGGCGCTCGCGCAGAGCGTGCGCAAGCAGTGGCAGATGGATGGCCGCGCGCCCAAGCTGGTGATGAGCTTCCACGGCATTCCTGAGCGCAATGTGCGCCTGGGCGACCCCTACCAGCAGCAATCGCAGGAGACGGCCCGCCTGCTGGCCGCCGAGCTAGGCCTGGCCGAGAGCGAGTACCTGCTGACCTTCCAGTCGCGCTTTGGCAAGGCCAAATGGCTGGAGCCCTATACCGAGCCCAGCCTGATCGCGCTGGCCCAGCAAGGCCTGCGCCATGTGCAGGTGATGTGCCCGGGCTTTCCCGCCGATTGCCTGGAGACGCTCGAGGAGATCAACCAGGAGGTGCGCGAAGCCTTTGTCCATGCAGGCGGCCAGCAGTTCGACTACATTGCCTGCTTGAACGACCAGCCCCGCTGGATCCAGGCGCTGCGCGAGCTGGCCCTGCAGCACCTGCAAGGCTGGGACACCAGCGCCCCGCCGCCCCATCCGCGCTGAGCGGCCCACCCGCACAACACCCGCCCACGCTGCCCGAGACCGTAGCCTATGACCCTCCTCACCCCTTACCGGCCCGAGCAGCGCGAGCGCGTGCTGGCCCTGTCCCTGCACGAGGCGCAGCAGCCCTATGTCGCGCCAATGGCCCAGACGCTGGCCGAGCTCCACCCACGGCTCAGCGCCCACCTGATCGGCCATGGCGAGCAGATCGCCGGCTTTTTCCTGATCGACCAGGACTACGCGCAGCGCTACCCCTTTGCCTCGGCGGACAGCGTGGGCCTGCGCAGCTTCTTTGTCGACCAGCGCTTTCAGGGCATGGGCCTGGCCAAGCGCAGCCTGCAGGCGCTGCCCGCCTACCTGCAGGCGCAAGGCATGGCCGCCACAGCCGTGTTCCTGACGGTGAACTGCAAGAACGCCGCCGCCATCCCGCTGTACCGCCAGTGCGGTTTTGCAGACACCGGCGAGCTGTACCTGGGCGGCGGCTACGGCCCACAGCACATCATGCGGCTGGCGCTGTAACGCAGCGCTTTCGCCTTGCCCAGACAGCCACATTGACCCACCACAAGGCCCCTGCCGCCCCGCGCGCCTGTGGCCCTCCAAAAAAAGATTCCCTTGTCCGACACGCCATTGACCCCTTCCCCACCTGCCGCCTCCTTGCTCTGCGCCGAGCTGCTGCAGGCCCACGAGCTGCGCCTGCGCATTGACCCGGCCCAACTCGGCTTTGCCAGCACGGCCGAACTGGTGCAGGAGCCCTTCTCCTGGATCGGCCAGCAGCGCGCGCAGGCGGCGGCCGAGTTTGGCCTGGCGATGGACCCGCCCGACTACCACCTGTTTGTGCTGGGCGAAGAAGGCAGCGGCCGCACATCGCTGCTGCGCCAGGCCATGCAGGCCGAGGCACAGCGCCGCCCCGCCGCGCAGGACATCGCCTTTGTGCACAACTTTGCCGTGCCCGAGCGTCCCCAGGCGCTGCGCCTGCCCGCCGGCCAGGGCCGCAGCCTGCGCCGCCGCATCGAGGCCATGGTGGACAAGCTGCCCGAGCAGCTCGACAAGGCCGTGCAGCAAGCGCAGCACCGCAGCCAGATCGAGCAGCTCTACAACCAGGCCCGCCAGGCCGAAGAGGCCGCTTTTGGCACGCTGCACGACTGGGCCCAGGGCTCCGGGCTGCGCATCCGCCGTGAAGAGGGCCAGCTGGTGGTGGAGAGCCAGGACAGCGGCCCTGCCGGCCCAGGGGATGCCGGATGCCCGGACGCCGGACAGCCCGCTGCCGATGCGCCTGCCGCGTTGACTGCCGCAGAGCGGCTGCAGCAGCCGTCCGCCGCTGACGCCGATCAGCTGCCGCCAGCGCTGCAAAGCGACTCTCAGCGCCCAGCCGACACCGAGGCCGACCCGGCCCTGCTGCTGTCGCCTGGCGACGGCGCAGAGCAAGAAGGCGAGGATGGCGCAGAGGCCCCCAGTGCCACGGCACCTGCCGATGACCTGGAATACCAGCTGCGTGTGCAGCTGGCGCAGTTCCGCGGCCTGGTGCGGCAGGCACAGATGGCGCGCGATGCGGCGCTCAACCTGTTCTACCAATCGCTGGCCACGCCGCTGTGGCAGGCTGCATCCGCGCAGGTGCTCGATGGCCTGACGCCCAGCGCCGAGCATGGGGCCACCTTGCAGCGCTGGCTGTCGCAGATGCAGGCCGAGTGGCTCAAGAACATGGCGCTGTGGGTGCCGGGCAGCATTGCGCAAGACGCCGATGCGCTGCTCGACCAGACCGACAGCATCGAGGGCGAAGGCGAAAGCCAGGACGCACGCGACGATGCCCGCGCCCTGCTGGAGGCCAAGCGCAAGGCGCTGCGCGCGCTCAGCCAGCTCAACCTGATCGTGGACCACCATGGCGAGGCCCATGCCCCTGTGGTGCTGGAGGACCAGCCCAGCCTGCGCAACCTGTTTGGCACCATCGACCCGCCGGAAGACGACGAGCGCCGCAGCGATTTCTCCTGCATCCGCGCGGGCAGCGTGCTGCGCGCCGACGGCGGCTTCTTGATGCTGCACCTGCGCGATCTGCTGGGCGACGAAGACAGCTGGCAGGCCTTGCGCCGGGTGCTGCGCACGCGCCAGCTGCGCATTGAGGATGCGCATGCCGCGCAAGGCCCCAGCAGCAGCGGCGCGATGCTGCCCGAGCTCTTGGCGCTGAACTTCAAGCTGGTGCTGGTCGGCTCCGAAGAGGCCTACTACCAGCTGCAGGAGAGCGACCCGGACATGGCCCGGCGCTTTCGCGTCAAGGTCGATTTTGCCGACCAGTTCCAGGCCTCGCTCGCCACCTACCGCGCCACTGCGGCGCTGATGGCGCAGCGCTGCAAGCTCTACCAGATGCCGCACTGCGACGCCGGCGCAGTCGCCCGGCTGCTGGAGCAATCCCACCGGGAGGCCGATGACCAGCAGCGCCAAAGCGGCCGCTTGAACCAGCTCGAAGCCCTGCTGCTGGAGAGCGCCCAGCGCGCCCGGCAATCCGGCCAGCCATCGGGCCAGCACCGCCTGGTGCAGGCCGCCGATGTGGAGGCCGCCTTGGCCGCCCAGCGCCTGCGCCACAACGCGATGGAGCAGGACCTGCATGCCGCCATCACCGACGGCGAGCACCTGATCTCGTTTGCCGGCAGCCAGGTCGGCCAGATCAATGGGCTCTCGCAGATCGACACCGGTGACCACCGTTTTGGCCTGCCGGTGCGCATCAGCGCGCTCACCCATGCCGGCCAGGAAGGGGTGATGAACATCGAGCGCGAGGTGGCCATGTCCGGCCCCATCCACGACAAGGGCGTGCTGATTTTGCAGGGCTATCTGACGGCCTTGTTTGGCCACCTGGCCCCGCTGGCGCTCAATGCCTCGGTGGTGTTCGAGCAGGAATACAGCGGTGTCGAGGGCGACTCTGCCAGCTGCGCCGAGCTCTACGCGCTGCTGTCATCGCTGTCGGGCATGCCGCTGCGCCAGAGCATCGGGGTGACCGGCGCGCTCAACCAGCATGGCGAGGTGCTGCCGGTGGGCGGCCTCAATGAAAAGATCGAAGGCTGGTTTGACCTTTGCGCCGCGCAGGGCCTGGACGGCAGCCATGGGGTGCTGATCCCGGCGCGCAACCAGCGCCACCTGATGCTGGCCGAGCGCGTGGTGCAGGCCGTCGAGGCCGGGCAGTTCCATGTCTACACGGCCGAGCATGTGGGCCAGGGCCTGGCCTTGCTGACGGGCCAGTGCGAGCTGCCCGCCAACGCCGCGCACGCGGTGGAAGAAGCACAGCGCCTGCCGATCGCCGTGCTACAGGCGGCCGAGGCGACCTTGCTGCAGTACCGCCTGGCCTGCCAGCGTGCCGATGCGGCGCGGCCCCGTGCCCAACGGGCGCGCCAACGGCAAATGCCCAAGCCCGTCAAGCGCCCGCCGCTGGATTGAGCGCTGGGTCGTTCAGGCTTCGTCCGGGACGGGCAGGTCCTGTGACGACGCTGCCGCCAGCTGCAGGCGCAGCTGGGCGTTTTCCAGCTCCAGCGCCTGCACGCGGGCGCGCAAGTCGCTGATCTGCTGCTGGGCCTTGTCCAGCGCAGCATCTACCGCCTCGGCGCCATGCGCGGCCGAGGGGGCGCTGGCCGGCTCGGCGGACTCGGGCGCCTCTTCCTTGGGCTTGCGCTTGGCTTCGCGCACATGTTTGACCACCTGCTTCAAGCCATCCTTGCCGCCTTGGGCAGCGGCCTGCTGCTCTTCGTGCGGCAGGGTCGCGACCACGGCCGCGGCGTTGATGGAGATATCGCCGGCCTTCAAAGCCTCGACCAGCGCAGGCGCGGCGCTTTTCTGGATCTTCTCGATTTGCGCAACCTGGCTGCTCGACAAGCGCGCCGCCTTGGCAATCGCCTCGCGCGTGGCTACTTTTTCCAGCTCGGCCGCATCGACCGGCGAGAACGCATCATCGGCATTGCTGACGGCTGGCGCCTCGCCTTCGGCCTGTTGCGCGGGCACCGGGTGGGCCTTCTCCAGCTTGCGGTGCTCCAGAATCTCGCGCTTGCGCAGTGCCAGCACGCCACGCTGAAAATCGGAGACGCTGCGGCGCCCCAGGTGCTGGTCAATCATCCACAGGTAGACATCCTGCATCGACTGGAACTGGGTGTTCTGCACCGTGTTGAAAGGCAGGCCATGCTTTTGGCAGATGCCGTAGCGGTTGTGGCCATCGACCAGTACATTGCCCCAGAGCACCAGCGCATCGCGGCAGCCTTCGGCCAGAATGCTGCGCTCCAGCGAGGCATGCTCGTCCGGGGTCAGTGGGTCGATGTAGGCCTTGAGTTCTTCGTTGACAACAATATCCATAATGCAGAGCGGCGGCAGGGTGCCGCCGCTGGTAATCCTTAAAAAAGCTTGCGCCGATTGTAGAAGTGCGCAAAAGTGGCAGCCGCTTGACAAGGATTTGACAGCCATGAACAAGACCGAACTGCAGGCATTGATCGCCGTACTCCAAGCCCGCTTTGAGGCCCACTCCGCCCGCCACCCGTCGCTGGACTGGGCCCTGGTGCTACAGCGCCTGGACAAGAACACGGCCGCCCACCAGGCGCTGGCCCAGATGGAGGCGACCGGCGGCGAGCCCGACGTGATCTTGCAGGACAGCGCCAGCGGCCAGCTGCTGTTTGCCGATTGCGCCGCCGAAAGCCCCACGGGGCGGCGCAGCCTGTGCTTTGACGAAGAGGCGCTGGCCGCGCGCAAGGAAAACAAACCCGCAGGCAGTGCGCAGGGCATGGCCGATGCAATGGGTGTGCAGCTGCTGGACGAGGCGCAGTACCGCCATCTGCAGACCCTGGGCGCGTTTGACGGCAAGACCTCCAGCTGGCTGGCCACGCCTGACGAGATGCGGCGCCTGGGTGGCGCGCTGTTTGGCGACCGGCGCTATGAGCGCGTGTTCACCTACCACAATGGCGTGCAGTCCTATTACGCGGCGCGCGGCTTTCGCGCCGGCCTGTGGGTCTAACACAGGCAGGGGTTGGTGCAGCACCATCCATATTCCCTGGGAGCATATAACCTTACCGCCATATATTCAATCCGCGCATAGCATGCTTGCAGACCGCAATCGCGGGACAATAGGCCCATTGATTTGCCCCCACACGCTATTGCCATGACAACCTTTCGCCAGCTGGCTGTGGCCAGCGCCCTGTTTGCCAGCAGTTGGCTCACGGCAGCCCATGCCGCCCAGCCCCTTTTGAGCCCGGCCGAGTTGGCCAGCGCCCAGCAACGCGCAGCCGCGCCTGTCGTCATCGATATCCGCGAGCCCAAGCTCTATACCGAAGGCCATATTCCCGGCGCACTCAACGCGCCCTATGGCAAGTGGCGCGGCCCGGCCACCAACCCCGGTGAGCTGCCCGATCTGCCCAAGCTCACGGCCTTGGTGCAGTCGCTGGGCCTGACCCCTGCCACGCATGCCGTCGTGGTATCGACCGGCGCCGATGCCACCGATTTTGGTGCGATGGCGCGTGTCTACTGGAGCCTGAAGGTGCTGGGCTTGAAGGACCTGTCCATCGTCAACGGTGGCATGAAGACCTGGGTGGCCGAGGGCCAACCCGTCAGCACCGAGACGCCCCAGGTGCAGGCCAGCAGCTACCAGCCCGTGCTGGACGAGAGCCTGATCGCCACGCGCGACCAGGTGCGCTCACATGTCGACCTGAGCAATGCCGCGCTGGTCGATTCCCGCCCCGATGCGTTCTACCAGGGCAAGACCCGCGCGCCAGCGGCCAAGCTCTCGGGCACCCTGCCCGGCGCGCAACAGCTCGATTTCAACCAGTGGTTTGTCAAGGGCACGGCCCAGTTTGTGGACCCGGCCACCGCCCGGCAGATTGCGCAGAAGGTCAGCCGCAAGGACGGCCAGGACACCGTCGCCTTCTGCAATACCGGCCACTGGGCCGCTACCGACTGGTTTGGCCTGAGCGAGATGGCTGGCCTGCCCAATGTCAAGCTGTATGCCGGCTCGATGGTGGACTGGACCCAGCAGCCCGACGCCCCGGCGATGGAGAACCAGCCCGGCCGCGCCGAATCGCTGGCCTATGACGCCAAGCAATGGTGGCAGCGCAAGTTCAAATAAGCCGGACCCGGTTCTTTGGCTGCCAGCACTTCTGCAGAAGCGCTGGCAGCTTTTTGTTGTATTGACTCTCAACGGTGATCGTGATGAAACGACTTCCCCTGTCGATCCTGATGGCGGCCTTTTTTGGCTGGCTGCTGTGGTCGGTATCGCTGCGCCAGGCGGCGCTGTTCCTGGTCGGCATCGGCCTGGGTGCCATCCTGGCTGGCCAGCGCTTTGGCTTTACCACCGGCTGGCGCATGCTGGTCGAGGACAAGGACCCGCGCGGCGTGTTTGGCCAGCTGCTGCTGCTGGCACTGGCGGCTGCCATGGCCATGCCGCTGCTGGGCCACTACCCGGAGCTGACGGCCGCGCTGGGCCCGCCCAGCATCAGCCTGCTGGTGGGTGCCTTTGTATTTGGCCTGTGCATGCAGATTGCTGACGGCTGCGGCAGCGGCACCTTGTACAAGGCCGGTATGGGCATCCCGATGAACACGGCCATCCTGCCGATGTTTGCGATTGGCAGCTTCTTAGGGTCGCTGCACCTGGGCTGGTGGCTGGACCTGGGCCGCATGCCGGCAGTCGGCCTGGTCAGCACCTGGGGCTGGCTGCCGGCCCTGCTCGCCACCTTGGCGGCGCTGGCCGTCATCGGCTTTGCGGTCAAGGCCTATTGCGCCAAGGCCCATGCCGCGCAGCAGCGCAGCATGCCCGGCCTGTGGCAGCGCAAGTGGGTGATGGGCGCCATTGGCCTGGCCATCTTCGCCACCTTGAACCTGGTGATTGCCGGCCAGCCCTGGGGCGTGGTCTATGGCTTTGGCCTCTGGGCCGCCAAGGTGGCCAATGGCGCTGGCATCGTGGACCTGGCGGGCAACTGGTTCTGGAGCCAGCCGGGCAATGCCCAGCGCCTGCACGAGACCGTGCTGCTGGACATCACCAGCATCACCAACATCGGCATTCTGGCCGGTGCGCTGTGGATTGCTGCGGGCAAGCCGGCTGCTGCCAAGGCGCTGACCGGCACGCAGTGGCTGGTGGCCCTGGTCGCCGGCCTGGTGCTGGGCTACAGCTCGCGCCTGGCCTTTGGCTGCAATGTGGGCGCGATGCTGTCTGGCATCAGCACCGGCAGCATCCATGGCTGGATCTGGGTGCCGCTCGCCTTTGCCGGCACGATCTTCGGGCTGCGCATTCGCCGCCATTTTGGTTTTTAAGCGCGAGGAGCCGCACATGAACACCACCCTTTTGCGCAGCAGCTTCTGGCTGCTGCTGGTCGCCTTCATCGCCTGGGATTACGTCCACAGCCAGCCCGTGGACCTGCGCTACGAGGCGCCGCTGATCGCCGCGGGCTCGGGCCAGCATGCCAGCGGCGGCCACTGCTCGATGCCCGACTGAGCACGCCCGCGCGCGTCATGGCTTTGTCATGAAACAGTCACGGTAGCTGCCAAAAATACGGGGTTTGGCGCGGGGCATCCGCCCGTCCCCGGAGTGCTATCTTGACTGAACCCCTGCCGCGCACGCCTGATACGGCCCCGCTGGTCTCCCCCCATGACAACAGCGGCCTGATCTGGGGCTATGCCTTTGACGGCCAGGGCCCCGCCACGGCGCTGACCGCCGAGCAAGCGCAGGCCTGGCTGGCCGCACCGCCCAGCAGCACCGGCTTTGTCTGGCTGCATTTCAACCTCTCGCATGCCCACTGCCTGCGCTGGCTGCAGCAGTATGCGGCGCTCGATGAGCAGTACTTTGAGGCGCTGCGCGATGGCCTGGCCTCAACCCGTATCGAGCGCATGGATGACGCGCTGCTGGCCGTCATCAACGACATCGATTTCGACTTCCAGTTCGAATCCAGCGATATCCACACGATGTGGATCCAGGCCTCGCCCCAGTGGGTGATATCGGCCCGGGCCCACCCGCTGCGCTCGGTCGATGCGCTGCGCCAGCAGATTCGCCAGGGCGACACGCCCGGCTCCAGCCCCCAGCTGCTCGAACGCCTGCTGCGCGCCCAGGCCGATGTGCTGGTGCGCATCGTGCGCGATGTGACCCAGCGCGTCGACCAGATCGAGGACACCATGCTGGGCGGGCGCACGCGCATGCAGCCGCGCCAGCTGGGTGCGCTGCGCCGCCTGCTGGTGCGCTTGAAGCGCCTGCTCGCGCCCGAGCCCTCGGCGATGTTCCGCCTGCTGCAGATGCCCCCGCAGTGGATGCTGGACGAAGACCTGCATGCGCTGCGCGCGGCCAGCGAAGAGTTCTCCGTTTTTCTGCGCGACATGCAGTCGCTCGAAGAGCGCATCAAGCTGCTGCAAGAAGAGATTGCCGCCGGCATCAACGAAGACACCAACCGCTCGCTCTACACGCTGACGATGATCACCGTGCTGGCCCTGCCGGTGAACATGATGGCCGGCCTGTTCGGCATGAATGTGGGCGGCATCCCGCTCAGCCAGGACCCGCTGGGCTTTTGGCTGCTGGTGGGGGTGATCGTGCTGTTCTCGCTGATCGCGGCCTGGTGGCTGCGCAGCAAGCGCCGCAACCCGCCGGCCTGAGAAGCTGTTCAGCGTCTGCAAAAAGACATTGAAAACCCATCACTGATTATTTTTTTGTAAAATAGAAGGCTTGGGTGTCGTCACATAGGGTGTAGCGGCAGGTTGTTAGCGAAGGTCGGGCCGCCTCGCTGGAACCCTGTTGCCTGCACCGTTTGGCCTGCGGGGCGCTGACACCCCCCGTGCGCGCCCAATGGCCTGCAAACGGCTGCATGCTTCGCATCGGAGCACACCATGTTTGCCATCGAGCATCTGGCAGCTGGCATTTTTGCCATCGCGCTGGCCCACACCTTTCTTGCCAAGCAGTTCGAGCGCCTGTCGCACCGCTACCCGCGCCATGCGGGCGTCTTCCATCTGCTGGGCGAGGTCGAGATCGTCTTCGGTTTCTGGGCCATGGTGCTGATCGGCGTCATGGCGTTTGCCAGCGGGCCGGCCCAGGCGGTGGATTACGCCGAATCGCGCAACTACACCGAGCCCCTGTTTGTCTTTGTCGTCATGGTCATGGCCGCCTCCCGCCCCATCGTGATGACGGTGCAGCGCACCCTGGCGGCGCTGGCCCGCGCCACGCCGCTGCCCACGGCCCTGAGCCTGGCCTGGCTGGGCCTGGCCGCCGTGCCGCTGATGGGCTCGCTGATCACCGAGCCGGCCGCGATGACCATTGCCGCACTGACCCTGGCGCCGCTGGTGTTCACCCCTCTGATGCCCACCCGCCTCAAGTACCTGGCGCTGGGTGTGCTCTTCGTCAATATCTCCATTGGCGGCACGCTCACCTCCTACGCAGCGCCGCCGGTGCTGATGGTCGCTGCGACCTGGGGCTGGGACAGCGCCTTCATGCTGAGCCACTTTGGCTGGAAAGCGGTGATTGCCGTCTTGATCAACGCCAGCATTGCGACCTGGTGCATGCGCGGCCATCTGACGGCAGCACCGCAAAGCGGCGATGCGCAAGCGTCCATGCCGCTGGGCGTGGTGGCCGTGCATGCGGCCTTGCTGGCGGCCGTGGTGGTGCTGGCCCACCATCCGGTGCTGTTCCTGGGCGTATTTCTGCTGTTTCTGGGCTACACCCATGCCTATGCCAGGTACCAAAGCCCGCTGATCCTCAAGGAGGCGCTGCTGGTGGGCTTTTTCCTGGCGGGCCTGGTGGTGCTGGGCGGCCTGCAAAGCTGGTGGCTGCAGCCACTGGTGGCCAGCATGGTGCCGCTCGCGCTGTTCTTTGGTGCGCTGGGGCTGACCGCCATCACCGACAACGCCGCCCTCACCTACCTGGGCTCGCAGATCGAAGGCATGAGCGATGCGGCCAAGTACATGCTGATGGCCGGTGCCGTCGCCGGCGGGGGCCTGACGGTGATCGCCAATGCGCCCAACCCTGCCGGTGTGGCGCTGCTCAAGCACGGCTTCAGCAACGCAACCATCAGCATTGGCGGCCTGCTGCTGGGCGCCTTGCTGCCGACGGCCATTGCGGCGCTGGCCTTCCTCTGCTTATAAAGCTCGGCTTATAAGGCCGGGGCAGCGCTCTTGCCATGCACCTGGTAGCCCGCATCGATCCAGGCATCGATGCCGCCCAGCAGCGGCCGCACCCGCTGGATGCCCGCGCGGCGCAGCAGCTGGGCAATACGGGCTGCCGAGACCTCATTGGGGCAGGCGCAGTACACGATCACCGCAGCGTCGGGATCGATGGCCGGCAGCCGCGCCCCCCTGGCATGCGGGTCATAGGAATGCGCCCCGGGAATATGCGATGCCTCGAACGCGGTGCCGGCACGCACATCAAGGATGACAGGCAGATCGCCGCCGCCCAGCATGTCATTGAGTTCGTCGACCGTGAGCCGCTCCATGCGCAGCGAACGGATCACCTGGCGCCGGCTCCACCAGCGGCGCGCGATAAAAATGGCAAACGCCAGCCCCAGCAGCAGCAAGCCCCACTGGCCCAGTTGCGCGAGCACCGCCAACAGGTCCTCGACCGTGGAACTGAACAGCCCCCCCAGCAGCACGGCCGAGCCCACCCACAGCAGCGCGCCTATTCCATCGAACAGCACAAAACGGGCGGGCGTCGTGCCCACGGCCCCGGCCAGCGCACTGGCAATCGATGCAAAGCCGGGCACAAACTTGGCAATCAGCAGCGACTTGGCACCCCAGCGGCCATAGAGCGATTCGGTGTTCTGCACGCAGGAATCGGGCGAGAGCGAGACCTTGCACACCCTGGCAAGCACACGCCGGCCATAGCGCCGCCCCATGGCATACCAGACGCTATCGGCGATCAGCGCCGCCAGCACGGCCACTGCAATCAGCAGCAACTGCTGCGCCAGCGAATGGCCATGGATGGCGCCGGTCACCATCAGCACCGGATAGGCAGGAATGGGCGCGCCCAATTGCTCGATCAGCACATTGAGAAAGACGATGCCAATGCCGTATTCGCGCACCAGGGCGACAATCAGATCCATGGAGACAAGCCGTTCATATGCTGCAGGCGCAGCGACAGTTTTTGATGCATGGATGGTAGGCCATGCAATAGCTGCTGCCTAGCCCGCAAATGGGCAATACAGTGTTGCAGCTTTAGAACGCTCGCGCAGCGAACGCCATAAAAAAGGCACCCCGCAGGGTGCCAAGAGAAGGATGCATTGCCAGCGCCGGGCATCAGGCCGCTGCAGCCTGCAGCGCCTTTTTGTGGCCCATCCACTTCAGAACCCGGGGAACGATCAGCACCGCCAGCACGATGATGATCAGAGTCAGTGACATGGGGCGCTGCAGGAAGATGGTCCAGCTGCCCTCGCCAATGGCGACCGCGTTGCGCATCTGAGCCTCGGCCAACGGCCCCAGGATCATGCCGACGACCACCGGCGCGGTAGGGAAGTCAAACCGCCGCATCACCACGCCCAGCACGCCAATGCCCAGCAGCAGGAACAGATCGAAGGTGCTCTGGCGCATGCCGTAGGCCCCAACGGTGGCGAAGATCAGAATGCCGGCGTACAGCTGCGGCTTGGGGATCTTGAGCAGCTTGACCCACATGCCCACCATCGGCAGGTTCAGCACCAGCAGCATCACATTACCGATGTAGAGCGAGGCAATCAGCGCCCACACCAGCGTGGCCGAGCTGGTAAAGAGCTGCGGGCCGGGGTTGATGCCGTAGTTCTGGAATGCGCCCAGCAGCACGGCCGTGGTGTTGCTGGTGGGAATGCCCAGGGTCAGCAGCGGAATCAGCGCCGCCGTCACCGTCGCATTGTTGGCGGCCTCGGGGCCGGCCACGCCTTCGATGGCGCCGCTCGTGCCGAACTCGGCCTTGTCGTCGCCCTTGGCCAGCTTCTTCTCGGCCGCATAGCTCAGAAAGGTCGGGATCTCGGTGCCACCTGCAGGGATGCAGCCAAAGGGCGTGCCGATGACCGTGCCACGGATCCAGGCGGGCACCGAGCGCTTCCAGTCGCGGCGTGTCATGTGCACGCGGCCCATGGTGTTTTGCGTATCGCGGGTCTTGGCCTCATAGAGCGCAAAGTACAGCACCTCGGCCACGGCGAACAGGCCGACGGCCACCAGCACGATGTCGATGCCGTCGAGCAGCTCGGGCTTGCCCATTGTGTAGCGCGCCGCACCGGTGATCTGGTCCATGCCGATGCAACCCACGGCCAGGCCCAGGAACAGGGCGGTCAGACCGCGCAGGCTGCTCTTGCCCAACACCGCGCTCACTGTGGTGAAGGCCAGCACCATCAGCATGAAATACTCGGGCGGGCCCAGGCGCACGGCAAACTCGGCCACGGTGGGCGCAAACAGGGTCACGACCACGGTCGCAATCGTGCCGGCCACAAAGGAGCCGATGGCCGAGGTCGCGAGCGCCGCACCGGCGCGCCCGCTCTTGGCCATCTTGTTGCCCTCCATCGCGGTCACCATGCTCGCTGTCTCTCCCGGGGTGTTGAGCAGGATCGAGGTGGTCGAGCCGCCATACATGGCGCCGTAGTAGATGCCGGCAAAGAAGATCATCGAGGCGGTCACCTCGACCTTGGCAGTGATGGGCAGCAGCATGGCCACCGCCACCGCAGGGCCAATGCCCGGCAGCACGCCAACCGCCGTGCCCAGGGCGCAGCCCACCAGCGCCCAGAGCAGGTTCACCGGCGTGGCCGCCGTCATGAAGCCTTGAATCAGTGCATTGAAAATTTCCATCACAGCCACCCTGTCTCGGTCAGTCCAGGCAAGTTGATTGCCAGGAATTGGGTAAAGGCCCAGAACACGGGCGCAGAAATCAGCAGGCCGGTGACCAGGTCCTTGCCCATGGTCTTGAACGAGCCCGCCTGCGTTTGGCCGGTGGCGCGGCGCAGTCCTTGCGTGGCCAGCACATAGCACAAGGTGCAGCTGAGAATGAAGCCCAAGGTGGTGATCAGCGCCGCGCTGCTCAGCAGCCCCGCGCACACCCAGGTGAGCGCGCCCCAGTCACCATGCTGGGCGCCATCGGGGGCATCGAGGTGGTGAAAACCGCCGGTCAGGGCCTCCCAGCACAGCCAGATGCCGCACAGGCCCAGCACGCTGGCCGACAGCCAGGGCAGAAAATCCGGCCCCACGCCGCTGTAGCCCGCCTGCGAGGGGATGTGCAAAGCACCCCAGGACAACAGGCCGGCGATGACCAAGACCGCTATGCCGACCAGCAGCTGCGAGGTGGTACGCGGCGTGTGCGCATGCTCGAAAGCCTCTGGCGCAGGCGCGGCTGCGCCGTTGGCGGCCGGCTCCGAAGAATCTGCGGTGTTGCTCATATCGAAACTCCTGAAAAAGATGACCGTGGCGCCCCTCCGCCCTGCGGGCGGCAACAGCCCAGCCGGGCACCGGGCCAGGCCGGTTCCTCGGGCGGGTTGCTATAGAGAGCGCAACGCGCGCGGCATGGCCGCCAGGGGCCATGCCTGCTGCGCTTAGACCATGCCTGCGCGGGTCATGGTGTCCTTGAGATTGGCGAACTCTGCCGTGACGAACTGGCTGAAGGCGTCGCCGGCAAGCCAGGCCGAGGTCCAGTCGTTCTTCTTCATCGACTCGGCCCAGCTGGCGCTCTTGGTGGCTTTTTCCAGCATCGCAATCAGCTGCGCGCGCTGGTCGGCCGAGATGCCGGGCGCGCCATAGACGCCGCGCCAGTTGCCGATTTCCACATCGATGCCCTGCTCCTTGAGCGTGGGCACGGTCGAGCCTTCAAGGCGCTGGGCCGAGGTGACCGCGATCGGGCGCATCTTGCCGGTGGCGATGTACTCGGCAAACTCGCTAAAGCCGCTGCCCCCGACGGTGACATTGCCACCCAGCACCGCAGCAATCGCCTCGCCGCCGCCCCGGAAGGCGACATAGTTGATCTTGGCTGGATCGACACCCACGGCGCGGGCAATCATTGCCGCAGCAATGTGCTCGGTGGAGCCGCGCGAGCCGCCGCCCCATTTGATCGAGCCGGGGTCCTTCTTGAGCTGGGCGACCACTTCGCCCATGGTCTTGTAGGGCGAGTTGGCAGGCAGCACAAAGACGTTGTATTCGCTGGTCAGGCGCGCCAGCGGGGTGGCCTGGTTCAGGTCCACCGGCGGCTTGCCGGTGATGATGCCGCCCAGCATGACCGCGCCCATCACCATCATCGCGTTGGGATCGCCCTTGCTGCCATTGACGAACTGCGCCAGGCCGATGGCGCCTGCCGCGCCGCCCTTGTTGTCATAGGTGACGGAGCCAGCCACGCCGGCATCCTGCAGCGCCTTGCCCAGCGCGCGGCCAGTCGTATCCCAGCCGCCGCCAGGGTTGGCGGGCAGCAGCATCTTGACATTGGTGGCGGCCAAGGCGTGCAGGGGCAAGCTGCCGGCAGCAGCCAGAGCGAGCATGGATTTGAGGAACGCATCACGGCGCATGGTTGTCTCCTGATCGTGTTGTTAGTGCTTGCATCATCGCTGCGCTAGCTGTCAAATGGCTGTCAGCCAGGCCGTCCGAAGCTAGGGAAAACACCGAGCCCGGAGGCGCTGGCGAATTGGTGCACACTCCCGCCATGCACCTCTTGCTGATCGAAGACGACTCCACCATGCAGACCACCTTGCAGCGCACCTTGCGCCGGCGGGGCATGGAGGTCACGCCCATCACCGATGGCGGTGCAGCGCTGCCGGCCTGGCGCAAGCTCGAGCCCGATGTGGTGGTGCTGGACCTGAGCCTGCCGACAATGGACGGGCTGGAGATCATCGCCCAGGCGCGCAGCGAAGGCCTGGCCGCCCCCACCTTGATCCTGACGGCACGCGGCACCGTCGGCGACCGCATTCTGGGCCTGAACTCAGGCGCCGATGACTACCTGGCCAAGCCCTTTGACCTGGACGAGCTCGAAGCCCGTATCCGCGCGCTGGTGCGGCGCGCGCAGCCACTGGTGGCCGAACCCGCCGCGCCGGCCGCGCCCCCCTCCGGCATGGCGCTGCGCTATGACAAGGCCTCCGAATCGTTTTACTGGCGCGGCACGCTGTTTGAGCTGACGCCACGCGAAGTGGCATTTCTGCGCGTGCTGAGCCAACCTATGGGCCAGGCCGTGACCAAGGAGCGTTTGTTCAGCGCCGTCTTTGCCGGCGAGAGCGATGTGCAGCTCGAAGCGGTGGAAGTGGTGGCCTACCGCCTGCGCAAAAAGCTGGCGCCCACGCATATGCAACTGATGACCTTGCGCGGCCTGGGCTACCTGCTCAAGCCCGGTGCCGCCGATGGCGCCTGACACCGGCAAGGCCAGCGGCCGATCCCAGGCGCCGCGCATACGCTCGCTGCGCCGCAATCTGCTGCTGGGCATCCTGCTGCCGGTGGTGGTCTTCATCATCTACAACACCAGCAGCCTCTACCGCCAGTCGCTGCAGGCCATCAATACCGCTTACGACCGCAGCCTGCTCGCTTCAGCCAAGGTAATTGGTGAGCAGCTGACCGTGGCCGGTTATGACGACCTGGCGATTGTCGACTCGGCCGTGCCCTATTCGGCGCTGGAGGCCTTCGAGGCCGATAACCAGTCGCGGCTGTTCTACCGCGTCTCCAACATGAGCGGCGAGCTCATCGGCGGCTTTGCCGAGCTGCCCATCTGGCGCGGGCGCATCGCCCAGCAGCCGCCCTATGCCGCACTGGTCGATTTCTACAATGCCGAGTTCCGGGGCATGCCGGTGCGCATGGCCGCCCTGCTGCAGCCGGTGGCCAGCGCCACCGGCAGGGGCATGGCCCTGATCCAGGTGGCAGAGACGCTGGAGATCCGCGAATCGCTGGCGCGCGACATTCTCTGGGGCACGCTGGTGCAGCAGGCCTTGCTGTTTGGCTGCATTGCCGCCGTGGTGGTAGTCGTGGTGCGGCGCGCGACCTTGCCCATCCTGCAGCTGAGCGACCAGCTCAATGCGCGCAGCGACCATGCCTTGCAGCCCCTCAAAACCCCGGCGGCCACGCCCTCGGAAGTGCTGCCGCTGGTCGATGCGACCAATCGCGTGATGGCGCGGCTCTCGCACCTGGTGCAGCACCAAAAGCGCTTTGTGCGCGACGCCTCGCACCAGCTGCGCACGCCGCTGGCGGTGCTCAAGGTACAGGTGCAGTCGGCCCAGCGTGGTGATGTGGAGCCCGAGCAGGCGCTGCGCGAGATTGCCGCCACCGTGGACCGCGCCACCTTGCTGGCCAACCAGATGCTGTCGCTCGCCAAGGTCGAGCAGCTGCACCAGTCCGAGCACCCCCAGACCGCCCACCTGACGGCCATCGTGCGCGACATGGTGATTGAGCTGTCGCCGCTGCTGGCCGACAAGAACCTGCAGTTCGAGCTGCAAAGCGACGAGGTGCTGCTGGCAGCCCATCCCTGGATGCTGCGCGAGCTGGTGCGCAACCTTTTGCACAATGCGATCCAGCATTCGCCGCCCGACGCACCACTGCTGCTGCAGCTGGTGCAGCAAGGCCCGGCAGCCACCTTGCGCATCAGCGACTGGGGCCCAGGCGTCAGCGCCGAGATGCAGGCGCGCCTGACCGAGCCATTTGTCAGCGGCAACCTGCGCGACGGCTCGGGCCTGGGCCTGGCGATCTGCCACTCCATCGTCACCGCGCTGGGCGCGCGCCTGTCCTTGCACAACCGCCTGCACCAGGGGCTTGTCCAAGGTTTCGATGCTGTAGTAGAGTTCAAACCGAATGTCCAACCACCCGCCGAAGATGGCCCACACTGAGACCGAACAGACTCCCACGATGCGCATCGACAAATGGCTGTGGTGCGCCCGCTTTTACAAAACCCGCGCGATTGCCGTCGAGGCCATCCACAAGGGCCATGTGAAGGTCAATGGCACGGTGGCCAAACCCTCCAAGGAAGTGCGCGCGCAGGACACCGTCGAGCTGCTGCAGGCGCAGACACCGCGCACCGTAGCCGTGCTGGGCATGGCGGCGACACGCGGCCCGGCCCCGGTGGCCCAGCAGATGTACGAGGAAACAGCCGACAGCATCCGCCAGCGCGAAGTGCTCAGCGAGCAGCGCCGCCTGGCGCCCGAGCCCGCCAACAGCCTGCAAGCCGGCCGCCCCACCAAGAAAGACCGCCGCGACATGCAGGAGCTGCGCAGCTGGAACGACCGCTGGAGCGCGCAATAAGCGTCTGCATGCGCAGCATGCGGTGACCTGCGCTGCAGATCAGCGCCAGCAATCGGCCGTGCTGCTGCCCTGCGCCAGCTGCAGATTGCCTTGCCGGCCGTCCTGGGTCAGCGTGTAGTTGCCGCAGCGGTCCTGCTGCTGCGCCCCGGGCCGGCGCGTGGCCACCAGGGTATAGCGCGCAGCACTGTTGCCTTGGGCAAAGCCGATGGTGTAGCGCTTGTCGGGCAGGTCCTGCCAGCTAAGCTGGGTGGGCAGCTCCAGCGGATAGACGCCGTTGGCCGTCGCGGCACGCTCCAGCCATTGCGCGGCCTGAAAAAGCCCCGTGCGGGCCTCAGTGCGGTGGCCCCGGCGCAAATATTCGCTGTAGCTGGGCCAGGCCACCGCACTCAGGATGCCGATGATGGCCAGCACCACCATCAGCTCCACCAAGGTCCAACCTGCGCGCGCCGTAAAAAGGTGTTTTCGCATGGTTCCCCCTTTCATCGCGCTTGGCGCCAGGTGGGCCGTATTGGCACTTCGGGCAGGTCGCGCAGCGATTCGCCATCGATGCGGATGCGCTGCTGGCCCACGTCATCGCGCACGCGGAGCATCGAATGCGCGCCCGCGCCCAGTGACATGCGCGAGGCCTGGCCATCGGCCTGCGGATCAAAGAGCCCATCGCCATCGGTATCGAGCAGCTGCAGGCGCGGCCGCAGGCCATCGATGCTATTGAGCAGGCTGAAAAACTGACGTTGCGCTGTGCCTGGCCCGGGCTCGCAACGCTCATCGCCGGGTTCGCCCTGGGCGCCATGGCTGGCATGCGCCGGCACTTCGCTGATCACCGCCAGCAGGTTGCTGCCGCTGTAAAAGCGCAGCGGCTGCAGCAGGCGCTCGCCTGCCTCGGGCAAATCCATAAACCAGCCCCGGTGGCGGTTCCAATCCAGCGCATCGGCGCCTTCGCTTTCGTCGGTGCGCCAGAACATGCGGCGGTCGCTGCTGCGGGCCTGAACAGGATTGGGGTGGATACGGCGCTGCAGCAGCTGGCTGTGCGCCACTGGCCCGGGCAGATCGGCATCGCTGCCCAGCGCCGACTGGCAATCCGCATCGGCCGCCGACGCGCAGACCGCCACCCGCTCGCCGCGCTCGCCCACGCGCTTGTAGCGGGTGGTATCGAGCACCGCATAGAGGCTCTGCACGCGGTCGTCTTGCGGATCCTGGCGGCTGGCATTGCGGCCGGTGCCAAAGGCGACCACCAAGCCACCGACAGGCACCTGGCGCTGGCCGCCCGCCTGCTGCAGCGTGCGCAGACGGTCATTGCTGCGCACCAAGGGCGCCGTGCTGATGGGTTGGCGCCATGTGCGCTGGCCAGGCGCGCTGCGCGCGCCGCCCCGGGCTTGGTAGAGTGGCACGCCGGCAGTGCCATGGTTGCTGGTCGTTGCCGCCAGTGCACCCCACTGCGCCACACCCCATTGCGTGTCATCGTCCGAGCTGATCAGAAACTTCCAGAGATTGCCCTGGTTGTCACCGGCATAGACCACATCGGGGCGGCCGTCGCCATTGATGTCGACCAGGCGCGGGGCAGACAAGCCGTTGTCCTCCAGCTGGCTGCAATGCGCCTGGGGCGGCGTTTGCTGCCTGCAGGCCTGCGCCGATGCATTGCCCGTCGCCACCAAGCGCAGCAGCTCACGCCCGCCATCGAGGTACTGGATCAACAGCACCGGGCGGCCATTGGCGCTGTTGTAGCCATTGCCCAGCACCAGCGCCCAGCGGCCATTGTTCAGTTGTGCGATCTGCGTTGTGCGCTGCGGGTCGATGTCATCGCGGGACGGGCTGGCGGTGATATGGCCGATATCGGCAAAGGCCTCGGCCAGCTGTGTGCAAGCCTGCAGCGCGGCGCCCGTCTCCGCATCGCAGCGCGGCGCAGATTCCGTCGCATTCCAGCTGCGGTCCATCAGCACCAACTCTGCCGCCTGCCCCTCGGCAAAGGCCGTCTCCGGTTCAGTGACATCAAGCACAAAATAGCCCTTGCCCCCGGCGCCCAGGGTGCCGGCCAGCAAGCTGCGCCAGCGCGGGCTGCTGGCGCTGCCCAGGTTGGCGTCACCCGCCAGCGGCGAGCCATCGACAAAATAGCGGTGCTGGCCATCGTAGGCCGGGCTGGTCAAGCCCTGCAGGCTGGGGATCACGCCCCGGGGCACATAGGCTATTTTTTCCTCGCCCGTATGGGCCGAGAAGCCGTGCAGCATGCCGTCATTGCCGCCGACATAGAGCATGGGCAGGCGGTTTTGGTGGCGCAGCACAAAGTCCAGATAGCTCGCCTCGTGGTAGCGGGCCGAAGGCTTGCCCAGGTACCAGATCTGCGAATGCACGATATCGCCTTGGCGCGAATGCCGGTTGCGCAGGTTACCGCCATGCTGCACTTCATGGCGGCGCTCTCCACGCAGGTAGTGGAGGCGCTGCTCGCCGCTGGCCTGGCCTTGCGCGCTATCGGCAGGGCCTTGCAGGGCCTGCTTGTGCGCCGCACTCAAGTAGATGTCATCTGCCGCCCAGCGAAAAGGCACGCCGCGCTGCTGCACATCGCCCCAAGTCAGCACCAGGCGCTGCTGCCAGGCGATGGCATCGAGCTTGTCAGCCGTTGTCTGCCCACGCCAGCCGAGCGCCGGCTGCAAGCGGCCATTGCTGCCCATGGCCTGGGCCTGGATGGCGCCGGACCAGGCCCGGCCCGGGTCATAGCTGGCGCTGAACAGCAAGGCATCCTGGGCAATCGCCTGGCTGGCGCTGGCGGCACCAGTGCTGGCCGTGACTGCGCCTGGGCCGGCCGCACCTTTGCCGGCCGCACCGCCTGCCTGCTGGGCCTGTATCTCGCTGAAAATACTGCGCAACGCATGGGCCACATCCTGCCCATGCGTTGCGGCATAAAAGCGGCCCCGCCCATTGAGCGCCGCATGCCACAAATCCAGCGCACGCACGCCCTCGCCCTGCGCCTGCATATCGGGCCAGCGGACGTCGCCGCTGGCCAGCGCGGCAAAGCTGCCGTCATAGCCCAATGGCAGTTGCTGCGTGGGCGCCAGAATCTGCTGCGCACCCGGCCAGGTGCTGGCATCCAGGCCAATGCCGACCGTGTAGGTCTGCAGATGGGGCCAGCTGGCGGGGTTGTAGCGCGGGTTCCAGTAGCGCTCCAGCACGGCATTCCGGCCGCTTCCATCCCCAAAACGCTCCCGGGGCGGTGCCTGGCGGTAACCGGCGTCAGGCGCCAGACTGCCGCTCAGGCCTGCCCGCTGCAAAGGGTCGGCCCAGCTGCGAAACGCCCAGTCCGCCAAGGTGCTTGGAACCGCATCGCTGTAGAGCTGGGTGGCAGCCCTTTGCGCGGCGCTGCCACTGCCGTAGACCTGGCCGTCGGGCAAGGTTCTGGCGCGGGTGTGGTCGTCTTGCGCACCGCCGCTGGCCGGGCCAGCCCAGCGGCTGCCCGCCAGCACAATGTGGTAGTTGCGGCGGCAGCCCAGGTAGGTGCTGCTGGCCGCAGTGACAGCGCCCGGTTGGCTGGCCCAGGGCCCTTGCGGGCCGAGCGGCCGGCGCAGGTAGGCATCGGCCTGGCCGAGCAGGTGGTGCAGGTCACTGCGGTGGCCGGTGCGGAGCGAATCGGCAAAGGCCAGAAAATGCTGACGATGGCGGCCCTGCAGCGCCTGCATGCCATTGGTGGCCAAACGCGGGCTGTTGACCGTGCTGGCCCCGGGCCTGCGCCGCTGGCCCTGCACCATGCCACCGGGCCCGCCACCAGGCGCAGCGCCATGGTTCCACATCGCCTGCCAGGCCAGGCGGATGGTGCCATCGGGCAGTTGCTGTCCATCGCCCAGCACCTCCTTGAGGGCATGGCGCAGCACGGCGATGCGCTGCGCCCGCGCATCCCAGCGGCCGTCGCCACCCGGCGCCGTGATGCTGGCGACTCCAGGCTCGGCGCTGCCCATGCGGCGCTGCATCGCAGCCGAGTCATCGATGGAGACAATGATATTGGGCGCAACAAAGACGCTGGCACCACCGGCAGGCGCGGTAGCCAGCTCCAAGGGCCAGGCAGCAGCGGGCAGCAGCGCCAGGCTGACCAGTGCGGCCTGCCGCTGGCTTGGGGGTTTGCGGTGTGCAACGATGCTTGCTCTGGTGCCATCCATATCTGCCTCTCAATCTTTGCGCCTGGGACGTGCGTAGCTTTGCTCCAGCACCACCAAGGTGTCCGGCTTTCTGCCAAAGGCCGCCGCGGTGATGCGGTAGACCACATGCGGCGTCAGCCCGGCAAGTTCCAGCTGGTGGGCCGGCGCATTGCTGATGAGCCCGGGCTTGCTGTCGGTATAGGGGATGACTTCGATCCAGTACCAGCCGCCGGTGTCGGGCGCGCTCCTGTCCGCCAGGATGGGATGGGCCGGGTGGTCTGCATCGCCCAGCTGCGCGCCGGTGTACTGGCCATAGCGCGCGCCGGTGCCGGCCCGCATCAGCGCAAACAGGTCCTGCTCGCCCGCGCGACGGACTGCTGTGCCCGCTGCCGGCGCATTCCAGATATCCTGGCGGCCGACCCGCTTGGCACAGAGCGCGTCGATGCAGCGCTGCGGCTGGGCGCTGAGCTGGGCCAAAAACACCGGCACGTCGGCGTTCTCCAACGGCACACGGGTGGTGCCGCCGCTGCGGCACACCTGGGCCGAGGCACCCTGGGGCAGGCCGCCATAGGCACAGGGCCGGCCATCGGCCCGTTCGCCACGGATATCCAGTTCGGCATCAAGCAGCAAGGCCTCTGCCGCCTCGAACGCCCGCTGGTAATCGGCATCGTTGCCGGCCACCAACTCGCCATACCAGGCCGTGCGCGCCGACCACAGGACCAGCAGCATCGACAACATGCCAAAGACCAGCACCGTCAGCAAGGCTGCGCCCCGGGCGCGGTGACGGCCATGGCAATAGCGAGCGTGGCGGGGCCTTGTCATAGGCTGCCCTGGCTGCGCAGCTGGAACAGGTTGCGAAAGCTGCGGTGCATGCGCCCTTGGCGCGCGCCGGGCAGGTCGGCCAGCTCCACCCATTCACCGTCGCAACCGGTGTAGCCGCTGCCGGCAGGCAGTGGGCCAGCTTGGCGGCCAAATAGCACCAGGCAGACCTCGACCGCAACAACCTGCGACCAATCGCCGCTTGCCTGCTGCGCATTGACGTACTGCAGCTGCGGCTGCGCCGCGCCCGCCGCCTGCATGCGCAAATAACGCAGGCGAAAGGCCGCGACGTTGTCCACCAAGGGCTGCGGCGATGCAGCGGTATC
Source organism: Comamonas squillarum (assembly GCF_025309455.1). Classification (NCBI taxonomy): domain Bacteria; kingdom Pseudomonadati; phylum Pseudomonadota; class Betaproteobacteria; order Burkholderiales; family Comamonadaceae; genus Comamonas; species Comamonas squillarum. The sequence continues at coordinate 4,833,315 of NZ_CP104377.1, read as the reverse complement.
GTTGCCACCACAGCGCAGCACCTGACCACGCAGGCTAAAGCGCGATTCCAGCCGCAGATCGGGGCTGGCGTCCACAGGCCCGCCCAGGCAGTTGCGCGCTTGCGCAGCCAGGCCGGCCTGGGCAAAGACAGGCTGCTTGTAGCGCCGCAAGCCGGCCGCCAGGCTGCTATCGCTGCCCCGCAAGGCATCGGCGCGCGGCGCATAGCCGCGGGCGCTGCCAACCGCCGGGGCTGCCGTCTCAAAAGCTGCTGGCGTCAACGCGGCGCTGAGCGTGGGGTCCGCACCTGCGGGCAGCTGCAGGTTCAGGTACAGGCTGCCCGATGGGCGCAATTGCTGGCCGATGACGCGCAAGGCATAACTGGCCTGCTGCTGCAGATGGCTGGCTTCGCTCACGGTGCCTGCCAGGCTGCGCGAAGTCAGCAAGGCGACGCTGGCCGCGGCCACCACCAGCAGGCCCAGCGCCAGGCCCACCATCAGCTCGACCAGGCTAAAGCCATGCTGTCCGCGATCCATGGCGCGGCGCCGCGTGCCGATCAGATCGAAGGCCCATGCGGAATGACGCTGGTCCAGCATATCAAGTCCCTCCGCAGTGGTAGTGCACGGCGCTGCCCATGCGCTCTGCCGTGCAGCGTGCGTTCAAGGCCAGGTACTGCAGGTGGCAGCTGTAGCGCAGACCGCCATCGCCATCCTGGCAGACTACCTCGCCGCCGCGTTCCTCCACTGCATCTGCGCCCCCTCCCTCGCCCACTCGGCGGGTGGCATCGACCAAGTCCCAGTACAGCGCCGGATCGGAGGCACCCAAGGGGGCATGCGTACTGTCACGCCAGCGGACCATCACGCCCAGCTGGCGCCGGTTGGCGCCCACCGCTTCGCCGGGCGCCAGAAAAATCCGGGACTGCCCCAGTGGCAAACTGCGCGCCACCTGCAGGCGCCATTGCGCCAACTCATGCTGGGCCAGCTCGGCGGCGCTGCAAGCCTGCGCACTGCAGGACCTGGGCGGCGCTGCCGCTGCATGCTGCCAATCGCTCAGATAGTGCTCCAACTGGTCCCAGGCATGGGGGTTGGCGCGTATGCGCTCGCCCAGATCTTCGATCAAACGAATGGCCTGCACACGCCGGGTGCTGGTCTGCACATCGGCGAGCGTGCGCAGCTGCATGGCCAGCATCGCCAACACGCCCAACACCAGCACCACCATGGCCACCAGTGACTCCAGCAAGCTGATGCCACGTGAGAATGAGGCCTGCGGGTGGGTGGGCACGAAGATGGGCATCGCCTAGATCCTGGGGCTGCAAGTGGGGCCGTCCACAACTCGCACACGCCCACCCCGGCTGGTGCACAGGCCCTTGGTGGCTGGGTGCTCCAGCGTTTTTCCCTCGGGGAGCAGCGCAAAGGCAAAACCGGCCACCGGCATGCCCCAGCGGTCAAAGCGGATACCTTCACCCAGGCTGTTGCGCTGCACCTGCAGGCCCGGCGGCGTTTCAAAGCGCTGCACTATTGGTGCATCGTCGGCGCACTGCTGCTGGCCCAGCGCATGCACACAGACCTGCCATCCGCAGCTCCAGTCACTGCTGGTGGCTTGTGCCCGGCAATGCCCGCTGCCGGCAATCCTCTGCAAGGCCACAAGGCCACTGCGCTTGATGGCTTCGGAGCGCGCCAGAAATACCGCAGAATGCATGGCCTCGAGCGACTGCCGCACGCGCCAGCGCTGCAGCAGCCCGCTCGCACTGGGCACGGCCAGGCTCGCGATAATGGCCAGCACGCTGACCACTACCATCAGCTCGACCGCGGTCAACCCGCTGTGCCGGCGCCCGCGTTGATGCTTCAATAAATTAATTAAAACTATTGAATTCATGTGATTGATTATTTACGCTTTACACGGCGGCGTAAAGTCTTTTTTCGATTTAAAAATTAAATGCGCTGGGGCTGACAGCAGTGCCAATGCAGAGCCGGCGCGGTGTTGCGCCGATAATCATCGAGCAGGGCTGACCCTCCATGCCCTGCCCCTCCGTACCAGCCCTATTGCGACCAAGCTCCATGACTGATCCACACCTGCAAACCGCGCTGGAACTGGCTGCCAGCGCCCTGTTCATTACCTCCCCCAATCCCCGCGTAGGGTGCGTGCTGGTCGCCGCAGACGGCCAGGTGATCGGCCAGGGCCACACCCAGCGCGCGGGTGGGCCGCACGCAGAAATAATGGCCTTGCGCGATGCGGCCGCCCGCGGCCACAGCACCGCAGGCGCGACCGCCTATGTCACCCTGGAGCCCTGTGCACACCAGGGCCGCACGGGGCCTTGCTGCGATGCGCTGGCCGCCGCCGGCATTGCCAAAGTGGTGGGCGCCATCACCGATCCGAACCCGCTGGTCGCGGGCATGGGTTTTGCGCGTCTGCGCGCAGCGGGGGTGGAGGTCGTGGTCTGCGCGCCCGAGGACGGCGGCGAGGCTTCGCGCGAACTCAACATCGGCTTTTTCAGCCGCATGGTGCGCAAGCAACCCTGGGTGCGGCTCAAGGCCGCCATGTCGCTCGATGGCGCCACCGCCTTGCCCGATGGCAGCAGCCAGTGGATCACCGGCGAAGCAGCCCGGGCCGATGGCCACCACTGGCGCGCCAGGGCCTGCGCCATCCTGACGGGCGTGGGCACCGTGCTGGCCGATGATCCGGCGCTGGATGTGCGCTATGTGCAGACGCCTCGGCAACCGCGCCTGGTGGTGCTGGACAGCCAGCTGCGCACCCCCCCGCAGGCCCGCATTTTTGCCGCAGAGCGCGAAGTGCTGGTCTACACCCACAGCGAAGACAGCGCGCGCCAGGCGGCGCTGCAAGCCGTGGGCGCCACCATCGTGCGCCTACCGCCTCCACACGCCGCAGGCCCTGCCCACCGCATCGACCTGGCCGCCCTGATGCAAGACCTGGGCCAACGGGAAGTCAACGAGCTGCATGTCGAAGCGGGCGGCATCTTGAATGGCGCGCTGCTGCAGGCAGGCCTCGTCGACGAGTGCCTGCTCTACCTGGCGCCCAAGCTGCTCGGCCAGGGCCTGCCCGCGTTTGCCGGCATGGCGCTGCAAAAGCTAGATCAGGCGCCCGCCTTGGATATTCGCTCGATCGAGCCCTTGGGCGCCGACCTGCGCGTGCTCGCCCGGATCCAGGGCCATGGGGCTTTCTGATTCAAGCGCATTAGAGCCTCTCACACGACCCAGCAAACCGAAGGTTTGCGGTTGAGACGAGGCGCCAAGCCGCAGGCAGTGCAGGCGTACGACAAGGCTTGGTGCGGCCGGCCAGGTAACGACGTATCAAGGGTGGTGTTAGGGGCTCTTGGCGTAGCCCAGGCAGGCGCCCGCATTGGGCAGCCCCTTGCATTCGCGCAGCAGCCGGCGGTCGCGCTCGGCCAGGGTTTCGGCACTGCTGCGCTGGCGTTTGACCTTGACTCTGGCCGGCTTCTTGGCCGCCTGCGTGGCCTCGGTCTTTTTCTTGCGCGCGGCCCAGGCGTTCTCGGGCGGCATGGCCATGGCCGCCAGCAGCAGCACCAGTGTGGAAAAGCGCAGTGATCGCAGCATAAGCAGGCCTCCTATTGGCTATCGATGCAATATCTTCGAATGTTTTCAGCAATCCTAGCGGCAGGCCTGCAGCAACGGCCCAGGCACAAACCCTGTTGAGCAGCCACCCCGCTTGCTGCAGCGTTGCTGCGCCACGACGCAGGAGCAGCATCTGGCTGTACGACAGCACCGCCAAAGCAGCCACGCGGCCACCGCAAGGGCTTGCGCTCACGCACAATAGCGCCAGCCCACTGATTGAACCTGCCGCCATGCCGACTGCTTTGCCAACCTCTGCCCTGTCTCCATTACGCCCCCCTGAGACAACATCCTGGCCCAAGCTGCGGCGCGGGCTGGTGATGGTGTGTGCGGCCGTGCTGCTCGCCGGCTGCGCCAGCAAGCTGCCCACCCAGGTCGACAGGCCGGTCTCATCGGCCCAGCCGCCAGCGGCCAGCAGCCCGCTGGTGCAGATCAGCCAGCAGCGCCAAAAGGCCGAGAGCAAGGCGGGCCCCGGGGTGTCGGGCTTCGAGATACTGGCCGGTGCGCAAGCCGCTTACGGCGCACGCCTGGCGCTGGTGCAAGGCGCCAAGCACACGCTGGATGTGCAGTACTACGCCATCCATGCCGATGCCAGCACCGCGCGCCTGCTCGAAAGCGTCGTGAATGCCGCGCGCCGGGGCGTGCGCGTGCGCGTGCTGCTCGACGACTTCCATGGCACCGGGCGCAACGCCCAGGTGATGCGCCTGGCCTTTGAGCCCAATATCGAGATGCGCATGTTCAACCCGCTGCCCGGTGACCGCGACTCGCCGATCAGCCGCATGTGGAACGCGGCCACCGATTTCCAGCGCGCGCAGCAGCGCATGCACAACAAGCTGTTTTTGGCCGACAATGTGATGGGCATCATGGGCGGGCGCAACCTGGGTGATGCCTATTTCGACAACGACGAGAGCTCCAACTTCCTGGACACCGATGTGCTCGTCATGGGACCCGCGGTGCAGGACTTGTCGAGCAGCTTTGACAGCTACTGGAACAACGAGCGCGCCTATCCGGTGCAGTCGCTGATCAGCAAAAAGACCTTGGAAGATATGCAGCAGGCCTACCAGGCCCGCCCCGGCAAAGGGGGCGATGACGATACGACGAATGCGGCATCCGAGCCCGCTGCCCGCAGCGCCAGCAGCGGCGGCGCGCTGCCCTCGCCGCCCGATGGCGAGCCCCGCCCGGGCGGCGCCATCTCCGACGAGCAGCGCGAGCGCGCCTGGGACATGCAGCCAGTGGACCTCCAGACCGTCCCGCTGGTCTGGGCCCATTCGGTGGTGATGGCCGATGCGCCCAGCAAGATACCGGCGGTCGATTCCGACGGCCAGACCAACGCGCTGAGCGCCGCGCCCGGCGTGCTGGACAACAAGCGCCTGGCGCAGCTGCGAGCGCTGGCTGAAACCCGCAACCCTGGCCACAGCCCCAGTGCCGATTCGGTGGTGGACGGCCTTGTGCAGCTGCTAGGTTATGCCAAAAAGGATTTGCTGATCGTCTCGCCTTACTTTGTCCCCGGCGAATCGATGCGCCAGGCGTTCAAGGATGCCGTGCAGCGCGGGGTGCGCGTGCGCATTCTGACCAACTCGCTGTCGTCCAACGACGCGCCCATTGCCCATATCGGCTACGCCCGCCACCGCGAGAACCTGTTGCGCGATGGCGTGGAGCTGTATGAGCTGGTCAGCGACGAGAGCGATCTGCGCGCCGCCTTTGGCCTGGGCAGCGGCCAGAACAGTTTTCGCGAAGGGCGGCGTGTGATGCTGCACAGCAAGGTGCTGGTGCTCGATGGCCAGTTGCTGGTGGTGGGGTCGATGAACCTGGACCAGCGCTCCAAGCTGCAAAATACCGAAATCGCCGTGCTGGTGCGCAGCCGCAAGCTCTCGGGGCAGGCTGCCGGCATGATCGAGAAGGGGCTGGAGAGCGCCGCCTGGCATGTGGTGCTCAAAGACGGCAAGCTGCTGTGGCAGGCGCCGCAGAACACGCGGCTCAAGGACCAGACCACCGAGCCCGATGCCAGCTTGCCGCTGCGGCTGATGCTCAAGATCATCAGCCCCTTTACGCCCGACTCTCTGCTTTAAGCGCGGTTTTAAGCGGTCACGCCCACCAGCGTTTGCTGCTGGAGCTCGTCCAGCCACAGGGTGATCGCTGCCTGGTCGGTCATCACCCGCACATGCTGGTAGGCGTCCTCGGCCTCGGGGAAGGCCCGGCGCATGAGGTTCAGCCACTGCTTCAAGCGGCCAGCGCGCTGGCGCGGCTCCAGGTCCTCGCAGACCAGCTGCCAAAAGCGCAGCAAGGCGGGCACCAGATCCGGCCATTGCACATCGCGCATGCCGGCGGGCAGCGGCAGGCCATCACGCTCGGCCACCGCTTTGCGGATGCGCCAGGCCAGGCCCGGATCGGCCACAATGCCGCGGCCGAGCATCAGATCCTGGCATCCGGATTCGGCCTGGCAGCGCAAGGCATCCTCCACGGTCCAGATCTCGCCATTGGCCACGACGGGGATGCTGACTGCCTCGCGAATCCGCGCAATCTGGTCCCAGTAGGCAGGCGGGCGGTAGCCATCGAGCTTGGTGCGGCCATGCACGACCAGCTCGCAGGCGCCTGCCTCCTGCATCGCCAACGCGCAGTCCAGCATCAATGCCCGGTCGTTGAAGCCCAGGCGCATCTTGGCCGACACCGGCATGGCGGCGGGCACGGCACCGCGCACCGCGCTGACCACCGCATGGATGGCGACCGGGTCCTGCAGCAAGGCGGCGCCGCCGCCATGGCGGTTGACCACCTTGGCCGGGCAGCCAAAGTTCAAATCGATCCCCTCGGGCGACAGCGCCGCCAGCTGCACCGCATTGGCCGCCATGCTGGCGGCATCACTGCCCAGCAGCTGGGCGCGCACCGGGGTGCCAGCTGCCGTGCAGCTACCGTTGCGCAACTCCGGCATGGTGCGCAGGTAGACCTTGTCGGGCAGCAAGCTGCCGGTGATGCGGATGAACTCCGAGACGCAGCGGTCGGCGCCGCCAATGCTGGTGAGCACATCGCGCAGCACAAAATCGAGCAGGCCCTCCATGGGCGCGAGCAACAAGCGCATGTGGGCCCCGTTCAGACCATCGGGCCGATCACCAGGCCACCTGCAGGCGCCACAGCGTGGTCATCTCGGCCGCGCGGGCCTGGTGCAGCGGGTTGGCCGCATCCTGGGCCTTGGCGTGGCGCGGGCGGATCTGGTTCTTGCCCACCACCTGCAAGCCGGCCTCGGCGATCCAGCTGAGCAGCTCCTCGCGGCTGCGCAGTCCCAGGTGCTCGGCAAAGTCGGACAGGATCAGCCAGGCCTCGCCACCGGGCACCAGGTGGGCGGGCACCCCGGCCAGAAAGCCGCGCAGCATGCGGCTGCCTTCGTCATACACGGCGCGCTCCACGGGCGCGCTGGGCTTGGCCGGCACCCAGGGCGGGTTGCAGACCACCAGCGCGGCCTTGCCCTCCGGGAACAGATCGGTCTGCGCCAGCTCCACGCGCTGGTCCACGCCCAGGCGCTGCAGGTTCTCCTTGGCACAGGCCAGGGCACGCGGGTCGGTATCGGTGGCCAGCACCTTCTGGATGCCGCGGCGCGCCAGCACCGCTGCGATCACGCCGGTACCGGTGCCGATGTCATAGGCCAACGACTGCTTGGCCAGCGCGGTGGGCAACGGTGCCTGGGCAATCAGGTCGACATACTCGCCGCGCACTGGCGAGAACACGCCGTAGTGCGGGTGGATGCGGTCATAGGCCTTGGGCGCAAGCTTGGCCAGCGCGGGAATTTCCACGCCTTTTTTGCGCCACTCATGCGCGCCCACCAGGGCCTGCAGCTCGCGCAGGGACACCACCTGGGGCAGGTCGCCTGCGGGCTCGCCCCAGGCATCCACACAAGCGGCCTGCACCTGCGGCGCGCGACGCAGGCTGATTGCATACTGCGGGTCCAGCTCGATCAGCACCATCGATAGCACACGGGCGCGCTGCGCCTGCAGGTGGCGCTGCTGGTGGAAGGGCAAAGCCACTTGGGGGGTGGGCATGCCGGTGGCACTGGCTGCGGCAGGCTTTTTCTTGGCCTTGCGCTCGCCGGTCTTGTCCAGACGGCGGGCCAGCGACTGCAGCAGCATGCGGGCATTTTGAAAGTCACCGCGCCACAAGAGCGCCGAGCCCTCGCAGGCCAGGCGGTAGGCCACATCGGCGGGCATGGTGTCATCGGCCAGCACCACACGGGCAGTAGGCCCAGTGCCGCGCTCGCAGCGCCAGCGGGCGCTGCGGGGCTCGCCGCCTTCCTCCCAGTGGATGGTGGGAAAACTCTCTGGCTGGGCAGTGGTCATACAAATGCTTTCTGGGGCAGAGCGGCAAGGCGCCAGCTGCCAAGGGGGAAAAACAAAGAGGCCGTCCAAGACGGCCTCTTGAGAGCAAGGCTGCCCCGCCCTGCCAACGCAGGGCCGGTGCATGCCCGGCCAGCAAGGATCAGCGGTTCATCAAGGAGCGCTGCATGCGCACTTCTTCGATCTTGATGGCACCCACCGTCGCCGTCTTGGCGGTCGACATCTCGCGCTTGAAACCGGCAGACTCGTGGAAACGCAGTGCGCGCTCATTGCGCAGCGGCACCCAGGCGGTCACCGAGGTGCAGCCTTCTTCGGACAGGCCATCACGCGCGGCATCCCACAGCGCCACGCCTACGCCCTGGTCCCAGTGGGTAGGCGCAGCATAGATCGCCCAGATCTCACCGGTCGTGGGGCGGGTCTTGGCATCGCGCGAGCGGTCAAAACCGATGAAACCGACGATCTTGTCGTTTTCAACGGCCACTTGCACCTGCGGCTCACAGTATTCGATGGCTTCGCGCCAGTAAGCCTGGCGCTTTTCGACGGAAGAGATGGACTTCAGTTGGTCATCGGGCAAAACACCGCGATAGCTCTCCACCGAAGCGGCGGCATGGATTTGGGCAATGGCTTTGGCATCACGGAGAGTTGCGGGACGAACCTGGATAGTTTCAGACATGGATAACCGAAAACAAAAATCAATGAATTAACCAAAAAGCACGTATATCTCGTCGTACACTGCGACCATCACGCCCGGCCGGGTGTCAAGTGGGGATGGAGCACCCTGAGGCTCAACATCCACCCACCTGCAACACACCATGGCTCACGCAGCATCAGCAGGCAACAAGGCACTGTTGAAGGCTTTTTTAAGGGCATATGGAAGAGTCAGCGCGTGAACAGCGCGCTAGAGAGTATGGTGCGCGAAAGCCCGCCATTGTCTCACTCCTGACATCATTTGGGTAGCCCCACAATAGGCTTGTAGGTCAATTTGTGCAGGGGTTTGCAAATGACTGCATTTGCGCTAGGCGTTTACCCGAAGTACACCCCTGCTTATAAATCAAGGTCTTAGCGCATGAAGCTGCGAGCCAACCACCGCATCAGCCCATCAAAGCGCCGGCCATAAGGCGGATAGAGCCAGGCCGCACCCGACCAGCTGCCTTGACGCAGCACAGGCTTGGCATGAGAAAAGCGCATGAATCCATGGTAGCCATGCAGTGCGCCCCATCCGCTCTTGCCCCAGCCACCAAACGGCAGGGCCCCATGGGCAAACTGCAGCAGGCAGTCATTCATGCACATGCCAGCAGCCCGCACGCGCTGCGCCACATCGCGGCCCTGGCGGCGGTCCTGGCCAAACCAGTACAGCGCCAGCGGTATCTCGCCGTGGTTGATGGCCGCAATCGCCTCCTCGCGGTCGTCGTACTGCAGCACCGGCAGCACCGGGCCAAAGATTTCCTCTTGCATCAGCTGCATCTGCGCGCCCACGCCCAGCACCAGCGCCGGCACCAGCTGGCGGCTGATGCCATCACCGATACGGCTTTGGGAGACCTCCGCGCCGCCGCCTTGCAGCCGAATCACCTGGGCGCCGGCCTGCTCGGCCTGGGCCAGCATGCCCAGCAGCCGGCTGGCATGGGCGGCATGGATGACCGAGGTGTAATCGGGGTTGCCCTGCAGCTGTGGGTACATGCGTTGCACGGCCTGGGTATAGGCCTCGACAAAGGCGGCAGCGCTGCTGCGTGGCAGCAGCACATAGTCGGGCGCAATGCAGGTCTGGCCCGCATTGAGCAGCTTGGCATGGGCAATCTTGCTGGCCGCGTCCTGGATATCGCAGCTTTGCTCCAGCAGGCAGGGCGATTTGCCGCCCAGCTCCAAGGTGGTGGGCACCAGCTGGTTGGCAGCGGCCAGCGCCACCTTGCGGCCAGTGGCGGCCGAGCCGGTGAACAGCAGGTGGTCCAGCGGCAAAGCCGCCAGCTCGGCCGAAGCGCCGGCGTCTCCCGCCAGCAGCGCCACCTCGTCATCTGCGAAATAGCTGGGCAGCAGCTGGGCGAGCAGCGCCATAGTCTGCGGGGTGTACTCGCTGGGTTTGATGATCACACGGTTGCCCGCAGCCAGCGCGCTGACCAGCGGCCCCAAGGACAGCAACAGGGGATAGTTCCAGGGAGCGATCACCCCGATGACGCCCAACGGCATCGCCTGCACCCAGGCGCGCGCAGGCCACAAATGCCAGGGCGTGGCCTCAGGCCGGGGCGCTGCCCAGCGCCGCAGAGCGCCCAGCGCCTGGCGCAGCTGGCTGTGCAGCGGCAGCAATTCCGTCAAGGTCGTCACCCGCGCCGAGCGCTGGCCAAAATCGGCCTGCACGCTGGCGCACAGCCGCGCCTCGTTGTCCTGCAGCAGCTTTTGCAGCCGCAGCAAGCGCTCGCGCCGCAGCAGCAGCGGCGTATCGGCCTGCGCGCGGCTGGCCGCGCGCATGGCCTCAAAACGGCTGTGCAACTCGCTCACATCCATAGCATGGCCCCATAAAAAAACCCGGTCTGCATCAGGCACAACCGGGCTTTGTACACAAGGCAGGCCGCAGCCTGCATCAGGTCAGTCAGTGTTGTGAACGGATTTCACGAGGCTCCACATCCGTCACATCAATCACGGAAGCACGCATGCCCGAGGGGCTGGCGGCCGATTCAGCAGCGCGTGCGCCCTTGTTGGCAGACCAGCGCGCCGTGCTGCGGTAGACCGTGGTCCAGCCCGACGCGGGGTTCATCTTGAACGCAAAAGGCGCCACAGGTTTGCCGGTGACTTTGGCCCAGAGCAGGCGCACAGCCCAGAGCATGGCAGCGATTGCGGCCACCACCATCAGGCTGACAAAAAACACCAGACCAGCCAGCACCATCGCAATTCGCAAAGTCCAGCTCACCACAGTTGCCAACAACTCGTTCAACGCACTTCCTTTCATCGCTGTATGACAGCGCTTGTTACCCATGTTATGCCGATGGCAGGCTTTTTCAAGCCCCTTGCACTGTCAACAAGCATATCGCAGCGTAAAGATGGTGGGCCATGCATGGTTATGCACCACCCACCGCTGCGTGCATTACTGCACCTCGGCCTTGCCAAAATGGAACTCGCCCGGTGCCTGCACCGGATCCACTGTCACCGGGATACGGCTCTTGGGCGGGTAGACGCCTTCGAGCAGCAGACGCGACAGCGGGTTCTCGATGCGCTGCTGGATCGCCCGCTTGAGCGGCCGCGCACCAAACACGGGATCAAAGCCCACCTTGGCCAGCTCGGCCATGGCCGCATCGGACACCTGCAGGTGCAGGTCCATCTTCGCCAAGCGGTTTTCGAGCTGGTGCAGCTGAATGCGTGCAATCGACTCGATGTGCTGGGCATCCAGAGCGTGGAACACCACGGTTTCATCGATGCGGTTGAGGAATTCGGGCCGGAAATGGTTTTTCAGTTCCCCCCAGACCGCGTCTTTTACATCCTCATACGATTCGCCGACCATCGCCTGGATCAGTTGCGAGCCGATATTGCTGGTCATCACGATCACAGTGTTCTTGAAGTCCACCGTGCGCCCCTGGCCATCGGTCAGGCGACCGTCGTCGAGCACCTGCAGCAGGATGTTGAACACATCGGGGTGGGCTTTTTCCACCTCGTCGAGCAAGATCACGCTGTAGGGCTTGCGGCGCACGGCCTCGGTCAGGTAACCGCCCTCGTCATAGCCCACGTAGCCTGGAGGCGCACCAATGAGGCGCGAGACCGAGTGCTTCTCCATGAACTCGCTCATGTCGATGCGGATCAGGTGGTCTTCGCTGTCAAACAAAAAGCCCGCCAGCGCCTTGCACAGCTCGGTCTTGCCCACGCCCGTGGGGCCCAGGAACAGGAAGGAGCCGGTGGGCCGGTTCGGATCGGACAGGCCCGAGCGCGAGCGGCGGATGGCGTTGGACACCGCAGAGATCGCCTCATCCTGGCCGACCACACGCTCGTGGAGCTTGTCTTCCATGCGCAAGAGCTTGTCACGCTCGCCCTGCATCATCTTGGAGACCGGAATGCCCGTGGCGCGGCTGACCACCTCGGCAATCTCTTCGGCGCCCACTTGCGTGCGCAGCAGTTTGTGGCCCTTGTCCTTGGCCCCTTCGCTTTTCTCGTCGGCCTGCACTTCGGCCAGCTGCTTCTCCAGGGCGGGCAGCTTGCCGTACTGCAACTCGGCGACCTTGTTGAAGTCACCGCTGCGCGTGGCTTCCTGGATCTGGAAGCGCACCTGGTCGAGCTCCTTGCGCAGCTGCTCCGAGCCCATCGCGTCGGCCTTCTCGGCCTTCCAGATCTCTTCCATGTCGGCGTATTCACGCTCGATCTTGGACAGGTCCTCTTCGATCAGCGACAGGCGCTTTTGCGAGGCCTCGTCCTTTTCCTTCTTCATCGCCTCGCGCTCGATCTTGAGCTGGATCATGCGGCGCTCAAGCTTGTCCATCACCTCGGGCTTAGAGTCGATCTCAATCTTGATCTTGGCAGCCGCCTCGTCGATCAGGTCGATGGCCTTGTCAGGCAGGAAGCGGTCGGTGATATAGCGCGCCGACAGCTCGGCCGCAGCCACAATCGCCGGGTCGGTGATGTCCACGCCATGGTGGGCTTCGTACTTTTCCTGCAGGCCGCGCAGGATCGCAATGGTGTCTTCCACCGAGGGCTCGTTGACCAGCACCTTCTGGAAGCGCCGCTCCAGCGCCGCATCCTTTTCGATGTACTTGCGGTACTCGTCCAAGGTGGTCGCGCCAATGCAGTGCAGCTCGCCGCGCGACAGCGCGGGCTTGAGCATATTGCCCGCATCCATCGCGCCATCGGCCTTGCCAGCGCCGACCATGGTGTGGATTTCGTCAATGAAGAGGATCACCCGGCCCTCTTCCTGCGCCACTTCCTTGAGCACGGATTTGAGGCGCTCTTCAAAGTCTCCCCGGTACTTGGCACCAGCGAGCAGGCCGGCCATATCCAGCACCAGCACTTTCTTGTCGCGCAAGGTGTCGGGCACTTCGCCTGCGACGATACGCTGGGCCAGGCCTTCGACGATGGCTGTCTTGCCCACGCCAGGCTCACCGATCAGCACAGGGTTGTTCTTGCTGCGGCGCTGCAGCACCTGGATGGTGCGGCGGATCTCGTCATCGCGGCCAATGACCGGGTCGAGCTTGCCCAGCTTGGCGCGCTCGGTCAGGTCCAGCGTGTATTTCTTCAAGGCTTCGCGCTGGCTTTCGCCGTCAGCGCTGTCCATGGATTGGCCGCCGCGCACGGCGTCAATCGCCGCCTCCAGCGCCTTGCGGCTGAGGCCACCCTCTTTGACGATACGGCCGGCCTCACCTTTGTCATCGGTGAGGGCGAGCAAGAACAGCTCGCTGGCATAGAACTGGTCGCCGCGCTTGATGGCTTCCTTCTCGGTGGCCTGCAGCATGCGCTGCAGATCGGGCCCCACCGTCACCTGGTCCTGGCCTTGCACCTGCGGCAGGCGCTTGATCGCGTGTTCTGCCGCCGTGCTCATCGCCGTGGCATTGGCGCCTGCGCGCGCCAGCAGCGATTTGGGGCCATCGGGCTGGCGCAGCATGGCTGCCAGCACATGGACCGGGTCGATATAGGCGTTGTCATTGCCCAGGGCCAACGATTGGGCGTCGGCCAGCGCTTCTTGAAATTTGGTTGTCAGTTTGTCGATTCGCATGAATGTTCCCCACTCAACAATTGTTACTGGGGAATATTTTGCGCTGGACGCCGTATTTTCAAGAACCTCGCCGCACATATAGCTTCTGTCGGCCCACGTCGCCAAGTGCTGTGCGCCGCCTCCTACGCCCTGCGGACATCGCAGCGAGGCGGCCACGCTCCCCGCACCCATTGCAGCAGCTATAGGGCTGAGAAAGCTTGCGCCCGGTCAATGCCGCTGCAATGGGGCCCGTTTTTTAGCTCTGGTGCTGGGGCAGGCCCCAGCGCGCCATCGCCGCTTCGTCGCTGACGCGGGCATCGACCCAGCGCGCGCCTTGGGGCGTGTCTTCTTTCTTCCAGAATGGCGCTTCGGTCTTGAGGTAGTCCATCAAGAACTCGCAGGCCTGGAAGCTCTCGCCCCGGTGCGCCGAGGAGACGGCGACCAGCACAATCTGGTCGCCAGGCGCGAGCAGCCCCACGCGGTGGATGATGCGGGCGCCAAAAATGTCAAAACGCTGGCTGGCGGCCTCAACCATCTGGGCGATCGATTTTTCCGTCATGCCCGGGTAGTGCTCCAGCTCCATCGTCGCCACCTCGCTGCCCGCATTGCGGTCGCGCACCGTGCCGACAAAGCTGCAGACCGCGCCGATGCGGCCATCGGCGGCGCGCAGCAGGCGCAGCTCCTCGCTCACATCAAAGTCAGCGGTCTGGACGGCGATATGGGTGTGCAGCATGGCGGTATCTCGGCGAAAAAAGCATCAAGGCCGAAGCCTAGCATGCCCACCGGGCCCTGCCACAAACCATGGCAGGCCACCCCAGCTTCGCGATTGCGGCACACTGGTGGCCCTCTGCAAGCTTTGGGCTGCTGGAATGCCCACGCTCCACCGGCTGCCCGCACGCTTGCAGGACCTGTTTTCTCTTTGGATGCTTTCCATGCCCAGTCAGACCCTGAATGCCCACGGCTTCCTGCTCTACCCCAATCCGCGCAACCAGCACCGCATTGTGTTTGAGCACCACGTGTTCGTGCCCTACCCTTACGCGATCATCGACATCCCGGCGATGGACCTGGTCGGCAAGACCAGCGTTTATGCCGCCTGCCGCGAGAGCGACCGGAAAATGGGCCAGGTCGTGACCTTTGAGTTGGAAGAAGATGTGGCCCGCTTTGAAAAGCGCTTTGCGCCCTGAACGCGCACCTCACCTGATGGATACCCATGCAAGACGGCAGCCAAATCTTTGTCCCTGATTCCTTCATCGCCCTGTTCCAGGGCCGCAACCAGCGCCTGCGCCAGCCGCTCGCTGACATCGCCCAGCGCTATGAGCTGTGCGAAGACCTGGCGCAGATGCTGGTCGAGCAGGCGCAGATCCTCTACCACCAAAGTGCGCCCTCCGAGAGCGCCATCCTGCAGACCATCTACAGCGGCCTGCAGGCGCCAGACGCGGGCGTCAGCGCGGAGGAAGCGCGCTGGGTGGTGCTGCGCCTGGCCGAACTGCTGGAATGGAAAGCGCCCGAGCTACTGCTGCCCAACCCCGCAGAAGATGGCGCTGCTTAAGGATTCCTAACCGCCAGTCACCGGCGGAAAAAACGCCACCTCGGCCCCCGCCTCCAGCACCGCGCTGTCGTCGCTGAGCACCTGGTTGACGGCGGTGCGCACCGCGCGCCCCCGCGCCAGGCAGCTGGCATAGGGCTCGCCGCGCGCGAGCAGGGCCTCGCGCAGCTCTGCGACGGTGCCGGCCTCGGTGGCAAAGGCCTCGCTGCCGCTACCAATGGCCTCGCGGATACTTGCAAAATAGCGCAGTTGCAAAGTCTTCATCGTCATCTCCTCGCCCTCCTCAGCCCAGCAGCTGGGCAAAGGGCACAAAGCGCACGGTATCGCCCTGCGCAATGGTCTGGCCGGGCGGGTTGTCGACCAGGCCATCGGCCCAGACGGCCGAGGTCAGCACGCCCGAGCCCTGATTGGCAAAACGGTCCAGCCCGCCTTGCGCATTGACGCGCACGCGCAAGAATTCGCGGCGCTTGTCGGCTCGCGGCCAGTCAAAATCGGCACGCATATCGATCGCCTGCGGCGCCAGCGCCTGCACGCCTTGCAGCCGCAGCAGAAAAGGCCGCACCAAAAGCGCAAAGGTCACAAAGCTGGACACCGGATTGCCTGGCAGGCCGATGAAATGGGCCTGGCCCACGCGCCCATAGGCAAAGGGCTTGCCCGGCTTGACGGCAATCGCCCACAGGTCAAGCCTGCCCAAGGCCTGCACGGCCGCCTTGACGTGGTCTTCCTCACCCACCGACACACCACCACTCGTCAGTACCAGGTCGCTGTGCTGCGCGGCGGTCTGCAGCGCAGCGACGGTGGCCTCGTAGCTGTCGGGCACGATGCCCAGGTCGCGTACCTCGCAGCCCAGGCGCTGGAGCATGGCGCGCAAAAAGAAGCGGTTGCTGTTGTAGATGCTGCCCAAGGGCAGGTCCTGGGGCGCCACGTCGCCGGGCATGACCAGCTCGTCACCGGTGGAGAACAAGGCCACGCGCGGGCGCCGGGCCAGTGGCAGGCGGGCGCAGCCCATGCTGGCAGCCAGGCCCAGCTCGGCCGGGCCCAGGCGCGTGCCGGCCGTCAACACCGTGCTGCCCAACTGCATGTCTTCGCCGCTTTTGCGGATGTTCTGCCCGGCTTGGACGGCCGTGTTGATCTGCACCCGGCCATCGTCCAGCACGGTGCATTCTTCCTGCATCACCACCGCATCGGCGCCCGCAGGCACCGCTGCCCCGGTAAAGATGCGGGCGGCGGTGCCGGCAGCTAGCGGCTCGCCGATGCTGCCCGCTGGAATGCGCTGGCTAACCGGCAGGGCCAGTGCGGGCCCGCTCAGGTCGGCCGCGCGCAGCGCATAACCGTCCATCGCGCTGTTGTCGAAAGGCGGCACCTGCAAGGCAGCGACCAGGTCCTGCGCCAGCACGCGGCCGTCAGCATCAAAGGTGTCCAGCAGCTCATGGCCCGCCAGCGGCTGGGCATGGGCCAGCAGCTCGGCCAGGGCGGCATCGAGGGATTTCAGGGGGGGACGGGGCTGGCTGTTCATCTCAATCATTCCTTTGGTTATCGGCCGCCTGCAATCGGGCCGACCATCGCAACGGCCCGCTCACCCGGCGGTATCGGTTGCAAATACACAAGGCGGGGTATAGGCAAAGCGGGCGCTGTGCACCAGCAGCCACTGCGCCACGGCAGCGGGTGCATCGCGGGGCAGCTGCGGCAGGGCGGTGGCGGGCAGCAGCTGGCGGGCGGGTGACAGCACCACGGCCTGCACGGCCGCATCCTGCGGATAAAGCGGTGCCTTGCCGTTGGCCTCTGGCGCATTGGCCAGCACCTCCAGCTTGGGCAGGTCGCAGTCCTTGAAGCCCTCCACCAGCACCCAGTCCACCCGGCTGTCGAGCTGGGCGATCAGCGCATGCACATCGGGCTCCTGCGTCTTTGGCAGCTCGCGCATCAGCACCACGCGCTGGTCGGAGGCAGCCAGCACCTCAAAGGCGCCGGCCTGGCGGTGGCGCCAGGTGTCCTTGCCAGGGGTGTCGATGTCAAAGCGGTGATGGGTATGCTTGATGACCGACACCTGCTGGCCGCGCGCGATCAGCACGGGGATGACCTGCTCGATCAAGGTCGTCTTGCCACTGCCCGAATAGCCTGCAAAACACACGACCTGCATACCCGCCTCCTTGATGATTCCACGGCCCGCCAAGGCACCCAGACACGCGGCGGTAGCGGCAGCTTAGCCGGCTCAGCGGCAGTGGTCCTTGATATAGGTCTTGACCTGGTCCACATCGGCGGGCATCACCACCACACGCTTGGGCAGGTCTTCGATGCCGTCAAACTTGGCCGGGCGCTCGGGTGTGCGGCCCAGCGCCTCTTCAATGGTGGCGGCAAACTTGATCGGCAAGGCCGTCTCCAGCACGATCATCGGCTCGGCACCCAGGTGCTCGCGTGCCACCTTCACGCCATCGGCGGTATGGGTGTCGATCATCTGGCCCAGGCGCAGGAAGGTGTCCTGGATCGTGGCCAGGCGGTCGGCATGCGTGCTCTTGCCGCTGACAAAGCCGTAGCGGCCGGCCGCATCCTGGAAGGCCGGATCAGCCTGCAGGTCAAAGCGGCCCTCTTGGGCCACGCCTTGCGCAAACAGCTGTTGCAGGCGGGCGCCATCGCGGCCGACCAGGTCGAACACAAAGCGCTCGAAGTTGCTGGCCTTGGAGATGTCCATCGAGGGGCTCGAGGTCTCGAAGGTGTGGGCAGCGCCGCGCACCTGATAGACACCGGTGCGGAAGAATTCGTCCAGCACATCGTTTTCGTTGGTTGCCACCACCAGCTTGGCAATCGGCAGGCCCATCTGGCGCGCCACATGGCCGGCGCAGACATTGCCGAAGTTGCCGCTGGGCACCGTGAAGCTCACCTTCTCGCTGTTCTGGCTGGTGGCCTGCAGGTAGCCGGCAAAGTAGTAGACCACCTGGGCCAGCAGACGAGCCCAGTTGATGGAGTTGACGGTGCCGATCTTGTACTGCGCCTTGAAGGCGTGGTCATTGCTGACCGCCTTGACGATGTCCTGGCAGTCGTCAAACACGCCTTCGATGGCGATGTTGTGGATGTTCTCGTCTTGCAGGCTGAACATCTGCGCCTGCTGGAAGGGGCTCATACGGCCGTGCGGGCTGGTCATGAACACACGCACACCCTTTTTGCCGCGCATCGCGTATTCGGCCGCGCTGCCGGTGTCGCCGCTGGTGGCACCCAGAATATTGAGCTCTTCGCCGCGGCGCGCCAGTTCGTACTCGAACAGGTTGCCCAGCAGCTGCATCGCCATGTCCTTGAAGGCCAAGGTGGGACCATTGGAGAGCGCCTCGATCATCAGCGGGCCTTCGAGCTGGCGCACTGGAACAATCGCCGCCGTGCCGAACACCGCCTCGGTGTAGGTCTTGTTGCACAGCGCGCGCAGGTCCTCGGCGGGGATGTCGTCGATGTACAGCGACAGGATCTCGAACGCCAGCGCGGCATAGCCCTTGCTCTTGAGCGTCTCGCGCAGCGCCGTCAGCTTGGCATCGTCAATCTGCGGGTACTGCACCGGCATGTACAGACCGCCATCGGGCGCCAGGCCCTCGAGCAAAATGTCGCAAAAACGTTTTTGTTCGGCATGGCCGCGCGTGGAGAGATACAGCATGGAGGGTGCGAAATAAGTGGACACAGCCCGCGCACGGGCAAGGAGCAACTGCTTATTATCCTGCAGTCGCCAGTACTGGCACAGCTTGCGCAGGAATGTGGGGCGCAGCAGCCAGCAGCAGCGGCCAGGCTGCGACACCGATGGCAGCCGCTGGCATAAAAAAGCCCCGGACTGGGTCCGAGGCCTGGCTGGGTTGTGGAGCAGCCGTTAGACCTGCTCTCCCATGCGCGCCAGTTCCTGGCGGGCGTAGTAGGCGCGCC
Source organism: Comamonas squillarum (assembly GCF_025309455.1). Classification (NCBI taxonomy): domain Bacteria; kingdom Pseudomonadati; phylum Pseudomonadota; class Betaproteobacteria; order Burkholderiales; family Comamonadaceae; genus Comamonas; species Comamonas squillarum. The sequence goes on along the minus strand of NZ_CP104377.1, from coordinate 4,814,333 downwards.
ACTGGTTCAGCACCAGCTCGGCAAAGGCCTGGTTCTTCATCTTCTTGACACCCTTGAGCATCACGACCACACGCTGCTTTTTCTTCTGGAACTGGGCGCGGCGCTTGCCCACGCCCATTGCGGGCGGCTGCACACCGGGCTCCAGGGCCATGATGACGGTGAGCATGTGGTTGGCCTGGTTGAACTCGAAATCATCGATCGCCGACCAGGGCAGCAGCTCCTGCGCATTGAAGAGGCGCAGGCCCGCGGGCTGCAGCACCATCGCCGGGCTTTGGCTGTCGCGCCAGAACAGCCACGCCACCCATACGCAGACAAGACCACCGGCCAGCACACCTGCACCGACCGCCATGTGCAGACCCGCCATGAACAAGGCCACCGCGCCGCCAAAGCAGGCCAGGGCCAGAAAGCCGAACAAGCCCACCATGAAGGCCGAGCGCTCATGGATCACCGTCTCGGGCGCAGCCAGCGCCGCGATCTCGCGCAGCTCGGCCAGCTTGGCACTGCGGTTGGCCGCGGCTGCGCTGCTGAGCTCGTTTTGCAAGGCGGCATTCAGATCGGCGACCGGGGCCGGTGCGACCGCCCCGGCCAGGGTGCGGCTGCCGGCAGCGGGCGCGCCCTGCTCCAGGCCAAACTCCTGCAGCAGCTGGCTGCCCTGGGCATCCATCGCCCGGGCCAGCAGCTCGGGGCTGACGGGTACACCCAGCGCAGCGAGGCGCTCGGCCAGCTCGGGGTGGGTGTCGGTCGGGTGGGCCTGGCGCTGGTCCAGGTGCTCGCTCGGGTCGGCCATGCCCTTGGCAGCGACCAGCTGGCGCACATGGCCCAGCACGCCGCCTGCGACCGTCTCGCCCCGGTCCCAGTTGGCCTGCAGCGCCTCATCCACCAGCGGGGCCAGCGCGCTGATGCGCAGCAAGGACGACGCAACGGCCTGTGGGCTCACGACCTGCGCGCCCACCGCATCGGCGGCCAGCTCGCGCTTGCGGCTCCAGTAGCGCACCGCTTCGTGGAAGCTGTCCAAGAACATCTCGCCAAACAAGGTGGCTGGCCGGCGCAGGATGTCCATCCAGGAGCCCTCATGGCGCTCACCGCCGCTGATGGCCACCAGGTGGTGGAGGGTGGCGCTGTAGATCGGTGAGAAGCGCTGGCTGTAGAGCGTGTCCTCGCCGATGAAGTGGCCCAGCTCGTGGCCGATCACCGCAGCGACCTCGCCTGCATTGAGAAAGGCCATATAGGGCAAGGGCAGGTACAGCACCCGCCCCTGGGGCAGCAAGGCGCCACTGGCCAGCTGCACCGGGTGCTCGGTCACAAAAAAGCCTTCGTTCAGGCCCACGACCAGCGCATCGGGCATACCGGCGCCCGTCTTGGCGGCCACGCGGTCCACAAAGGCCCAGAGTTCGGGCGCCTGCGGGCGGCTGACGGTCTGCCCCATCACCTCAATGGGCGCGTTCTCCAGCGGCTTGCGCGATGCCTTCCAGACATCGATCAGCACCTTGCAGCCCGAGTACAGCAGGAACAGCGCCAGGCCGCCGAGGATGAACATCAGCTTCATGTCGCCCTTGCTGTAGTTGCGGTGGCGCAGGATGGGCATCATCTCGTAGACCAGCAGCGGGATGGCCGCACCGAACAGCAGCAGCACCATGACCACCATATAGGTCGGCAACAGCTTGCGGCCCTTCTGAAAGGTCGCGAGCAGCTGCTCGCGCGATTGCAGGGCCTTGGCGCCCATGCCGCGCTGGTACACCACCCCCAGCGCCGACCACAGCAGTGCCAGCACGCTGAAGGCGATGGTGCAGCCCGCCAGCACCGGCTGCAAGTTACGGGTGGTGACATTCAGACCCTGGTTTTGCAGGTCCTGGATGGCCATCAGGTACTCGTTTTTGACCTTCCAGACCGGGTATTCCTTGCCCTCGCTGTCCCGCACCGTCGCACGGCGGCCGGGCTTTTCGGCCTCGATCGCCTCGAGCTGGCGCACCACCTGCTGGTACTGGGCGATCTGCGCGCCCACATCCGAGACCGGCGTATCTGCCCGCGACCATTGCCAGATGCCAATGGCCAGCATCAGCAGCGGAATCCCAAACAACACCCCCCAGCGCTTGGCCAGCGCCAGCCATTTCTTGTCGGTGTCCGACATAGTGCAACTCCCCGTCTTTGTTATCGATCTGCAGCCCCCGGGGGCGCTGCATTTGTGAGCGGCCATTATTTAGAAAAATAATGACGTGAACAAATACCCACAAGTAACAGAATGATGCGGATGTGTTCGCAGCCGTTGGGCCCAAAAAGGCAAAACCGCCTGGGCCGAATCGGCCACAGGCGGTTGGGTAGGCGGCAGGCGCCGGGCGGTGCGACCTGCGGCCGCAGCGGCTCTAGCGCTCGGCTTAGTTCAGCTCTTCCTTGCGGATACGGGTGATCGGCGCCAGCACGGTGGGCAGGCCCTGGATTTCGGCGAGCGCCTTGTCCATATCGCCTTCGCGCGTGTCGTGCGTGAGGATGATCAGGTCGGTCTGGGTCGAGCCTTCGCCACCGACTTCGTCGGCTTCGCGCTGCAGCACCGCATCGATGCTGATGCCGGCGCCCGCCAGCAGACCGGTGACCTTGGCCAGCACGCCAGCCTCATCGGCCACGCGCATGCGCAGGTAGTAGCTGGTGGTGATATCGGCCATCGGCAGCACGGGCAGCTCCTGCCCCGCTTCGCGCAAGGTGCTGCTCTGGAAGGCCAGTGGCGGCACGCGGTGGGCCACATCGGCGCCTTCGAGGCGGGCAATGTCGACCAGGTCGGCGATCACGGCCGAGGCGGTGGGCTCGGAGCCTGCACCCTTGCCGTAGTACAGGGTCGTGCCCACGGCATCGCCATGCACCACCACGGCATTCATCGCGCCTTCCACATTGGCGATCAGGCGCTTGGTGGGCACCAACGAGGGGTGCACCCGCAGCTCGATGCCCTTGTCGGTGCGCTTGGTGATGCCCAGGAGCTTGATGCGGTAGCCCAGCTGCTCGGCATAGCGGATATCGACCGACGACAGCTTGGTGATGCCCTCGACATAGGCCTTGTCGAACTGCACCGGCACGCCAAAGGCGATGGCGCTCATCAAGGTGACCTTGTGGGCGGCGTCCACGCCTTCGATGTCAAAGGTCGGGTCGGCTTCGGCGTAGCCCAGGCGCTGCGCCTCTTTGAGCACCACGTCAAAGTCCAGGCCCTTGTCGCGCATCTCGGAGAGGATGAAGTTGGTGGTGCCGTTGATGATGCCGGCAATCCACTGGATCTGGTTGGCGGTCAGGCCTTCGCGCAGCGCCTTGATGATCGGGATGCCACCGGCCACGGCCGCTTCGTAGGCCACCATCACGCCCTTGTCGGCCGCTGCCTTGAAAATCTCCGAGCCATGCACGGCCAGCAAGGCCTTGTTGGCCGTCACCACATGCTTGCCCGCGGCAATGGCCTCCAGCACCAGGGCCTTGGCAATGCCGTAACCACCGATCAACTCGATGACCACATCGATGTCGGGATTGGCGATCACCTCGCGCGCGTCCTTGACAACGACGGCCTGGTCACCCACCACCGAACGGGCACGGGCTTCGTCCAGATCGGCCACCATGGTCACGGCAATATCACGGCCAGCGCGGCGGCGAATCTCGTCATGGTTACGTTGCAACACGTTGAAGACACCACTACCGACGGTGCCGATGCCCAACAAGCCTACTTGGATCGGTTTCATAAATTCTCTTGGATACGTTGAATAACCAACCAGGCGCCCAGCCGGACGCCTGTTGTTGTCAGATAGGAAAAGCGGCGACTCAGGCAGCGGATTTTTCTGCCTTGGTCTTGACCAGCTTGATATCGGCCTTATGGGCTTGCGCAAGCTGCTCGGTTCCGTGGCGAAGGCGGTACTTGGCCAGGAAGGCGGCCAGGCGGTTGATCGCTTCGCGCAGGTCCGCCTCATGGGGCAGGAACACAATGCGGAAATGGTCAGGCCGTGGCCAGTTGAAGCCGGTGCCCTGGACCAGCATCACGCGGGTCTCCTTGAGCACCTGCAGGAAGAATTCCTGGTCGTCCTCGATCGGGTAGACCGCAGGGTCGAGCTTGGGGAACATGTAGAGCGCGCCCTGGGGCTTGACGCAGCTGACACCGGGGATGGCATTGATCAGCTCCCAGGCCAGGTCACGCTGTTTGCGCAGGCGCCCGCCCTCTTGCACCAGCTCGTCAATGCTCTGGTGGCCGCCCAGCGCGGTCTGCACGGCCCACTGGCCGGGCACATTGGCGCACAGGCGCATGTTCGAGAGCATGTTCAAGCCCTCGATATAGTCGGCAGCGCCACTCTTGTCGCCAGAGATCACCATCCAGCCTGCGCGGTAGCCGCAGCTGCGGTAGGCCTTGGAGAGCGAATTGAAGGTGATGGTCAGCACATCCTGCGACAGCGAAGCCATCGGCGTGTGCTTGGCGTCGTCATACAGCACCTTGTCATAGACCTCATCGGCAAAGATGACCAAGCCATGCTCACGCGCGATCTGCACGATGTCACGCAGCAGTGCGTCGGAATACAGCGCACCGGTGGGGTTGTTGGGGTTGATGACCACGATGCCCTTGGTGCGGGGCGTGATCTTGGCGCGGATGTCCGCCAGGTTGGGCATCCAGCCGTTTTCCTCGTCGCATAGGTAGTGCACCGGGGTGCCGCCCGACAGACTGGTGGCGGCCGTCCACAGCGGGTAGTCGGGGGCCGGCAGCAGCATTTCGTCGCCGGTATCGAGCAGCGCATTGGTGGCCAGGCTGATCAGCTCGGAGGCGCCATTGCCCAGGTAGATGTCGTCCAGACCCACGCCCTTGATGCCCAGGCGCTGGGTTTCGTGCATCACCGCCTTGCGCGCGGCAAAGATGCCCTTGCTGTCGGAGTAGCCTGCCGAGTTGGGCAGGTTGCGGATCATGTCCTGCTGCACCTCTTCAGGGGCATCGAAGCCGAACACCGCCAGGTTGCCGATGTTGAGCTTGGTGATCTTCTGTCCTTCGTCCTCCATCCGCTTCGCCGCGTCCATGATCGGCCCTCGAATGTCGTAACACACATTGGCCAGCTTGGCGGATTTTTGAATCGTCTTCATGACAGAAACCACTACCTCTGAAAACACGGGATTGCAGCCGGCTGGCAACCATGCCAATACCTCGAACCCACAACCCAACTAGGTGAAAACTATAATTTGACCACAGATCCTTGCGTTGATCGCCCTGTAGTGGCTCCCAGTGCCTGCGGCACCGGGCCCTGCCCTGTCCTTGCCCCGTTTGCCGAAAGCCCGCGCCATGAAGTTCCAGCCAGATAAATCCGACACCTTGACCATCACAGGCTATGGCCCGGGCTGGCTGGCCGTGGACCAGCAGTCCTACGCATACAGCCTGGTGGTCGGCTCCAACGGTACCTTGCAGCGCTGGGATTGCGCGCGCTTCGAAGACCTGGGGCCCGCCCATTTCGCCCAGCTGGCGGAGGCCGATGTTGAAACGGTCATTTTCGGCAGTGGCAATCGGTTACGTTTTCCTTCGCCGGCCTGGCTCGCTCCGCTGATTGCAAAACGTATCGGCTTCGAGACCATGGATACGCCCGCTGCATGCCGTACCTACAACGTATTGGCTGGTGAAGGACGCAAGGTCTTGCTGGCTGTGCTGCTGGAGGCTCCTGCGCTATAACCACAATCGATAGCCTGTGTTTATCAGTGGGGCTCGATAAATATTTCGATTCGGGTTAAAATACTCGCTTGCGGCCGCGGGCCTGAATAACAACTAGATGAATACTTTGATTCCTGCGGCCTTTTTGCGATTACTCCGGAGAAAATAGAGAGCTATGGCTGTTGTTGTCAACAAACCCTTGCCAGAATTTGAAGCACAAGCGACGGGAGGCCTGAAGGTCTCCAATGCGTCGCATCAGGGGCAAATTCTGGTGCTGTACTTCTACCCCAAGGATAACACCCCCGGTTGTACCACCGAAGCCATGCAGTTCCGCGACAAGTACGCGGATTTTGTCAAGGCTGGTGCAGCCGTCTTCGGCGTGTCGCGCGACAACATGAAGTCGCACGACGACTTCAAGGAAAAGCTCGAACTGCCCTTCGAGCTGATCGCTGATACCGAAGAGAAGCTGTGCCACATGTTCGGCGTCGTCAAGAACAAGATCATGTACGGCAAGAAGGTCAAGGGCATCGAGCGCTCGACCTTCCTGGTCGGCCCTGATGGCATCTTGGTGCAAGAATGGCGCGGCCTGAAGGTGCTGGGCCATGTCGAAGAAGTGCTCAAGGCCGTCAAGTCGATGAAGGCTGCGCAAAAGAAGGCTGCCTAAGCCGCTGCGCCAGGCGGCGACCGTGCGGCGGCGCGCGATCTGCGGATGCGCGCCGTTGCTGTTTCCGTCTTTCTGGGCCGACACCGCGATCCATGACTGCGATTGCTGGTTTCGGGACGCCCAGAATGTGCATAATGGGCTCCATATGTATGTGAGTCCGGATTGTTCTGTCATTCCCCATGAAAAAGGCTGTCTTGCTTGCGAGATGGCCTTTTTTGCATCCGGGGTGGCAGGCGTTCGGAGTGAGTTCGCCCATTTGGCGAGTGTTTAGATAAAGGCCCCGAGCTCCATGCCCTTGCCTCCCGCACCTACCCGCCGTGGCAGCCAGCTATCCGCTGGTGACTTTTCCGCCAAGACCAACACCCCATCCCGTGCATCCGCGGCCGCTGCGCGCGATGAACAAGACAACGATCTTCTAGACCTGGACACGGCGCCCGCCACCGTGGCCGCAAGCCCTGCGCCGCGCCGTGGCACGCAAGCCGCTGCCGCGCCCAGGACCAGCAGCCGCAGCAAGAAAGCGGCGGCCGCCCCTGCTCCCGTGCAAGCCCCAGCGCCCGTGGCCGCAAGCGCCAAGGCGCCAGCAGCAGCCAAGCCTGCGCAACCGGCCCGCAGCCCTGCCGTGGCCGAAGCCAGCCCGGTGCTGGCTAGCAAACCTGCCAAGGCCACCAAGCCGCGCAGCGACAAGGCCAAGCTCTTTGTGCTCGACACCAATGTGCTGCTGCATGACCCCAGCAGCCTGTTCCGCTTTGAAGAGCACGACATCTACCTGCCGATGATCGTGCTCGAAGAGCTCGACGGCCACAAGAAGGGCATGACCGAAGTGGCCCGCAACGGCCGGCAGGCCAGCCGCACGCTCGACGCGCTGGTGGCCAGCCAGGAAGCGCACCTGGCCCAGGGCATTCGCCTCGATGCCACCGGCCAGAAGGGCGCCAGCGGCTGCCTGTTCTTCCAGACCGAGCCGCTGAACTACCAGCTGCCCCAGAGCCTGCCCCAGGGCAAGGCCGACAACCAGATCCTGGGCGTGGTCGAGGCCCTGCGCCAGCGCCACCCTGACCGGCCCGTCGTGCTGGTGTCCAAGGACATCAACATGCGCGTCAAGGCGCGCGCACTGGGCCTGGAGGCCGAGGACTACCAGAACGACAAGACGCTGGAAGACGGCGACCTGCTCTACACCGGCATGCTGCAGCTGCCGCTGGATTTCTGGGCCAAGGTCGGCAAGAAGGTCGAGAGCTGGCAGTCGGGTGCGTCCACCTGCTACCGCATCAGCGGCGCCATCACCCAGCAGCTGCACATCAATCAGTTCGTCTTCTACGAGGCACCGGGCGAGAACAGCCTGTTTGCCCGCGTGATCGAGATCCGCGACAAGACCGCCGTGCTCGAGACGCTGAAGGACTACGGCCACCAGAAGAACAATGTGTGGGGCGTGACCACGCGCAACCGTGAGCAGAACTTCGCGATGAACCTGCTGATGGACCCGGATGTGGACTTTGTCACCCTGGCTGGTACGGCAGGCACCGGCAAGACCTTGATGGCCTTGGCCGCCGGTCTGAACCAGGTGCTCGACGAGCGCCGCTACACCGAGATCATCATGACCCGCGCCACCGTGAGCGTAGGCGAGGACATCGGTTTTCTGCCCGGCACCGAAGAAGAGAAGATGGGCCCCTGGATGGGCGCGCTGGATGACAACCTGGAGTTCCTGGCCAAGGGCGACGGCGGCAACCCCGGTGAATGGGGGCGCTCTGCCACCAATGACCTGATCCGCAGCCGCATCAAGATCAAGAGCATGAACTTCATGCGCGGCCGCACCTTCCTGAACAAGTACGTGATCATCGACGAGGCGCAGAACCTGACCCCCAAGCAGATGAAGACCCTGATCACCCGTGCCGGCCCCGGCACCAAGATCATCTGCATGGGCAACCTGGCCCAGATCGACACGCCCTACCTGACCGAAGGCTCTTCGGGCCTGACCTATGTGGTGGACCGCTTCAAGGGCTGGCCACACAGCGGCCACATCACGCTGGCACGCGGTGAGCGCTCGCGCCTGGCCGACTTTGCCAGCGATGTGCTGTAAACCACTTTAGGTTGCAGCGGGGGCTTTGTAGCCGCTGCCAACGCGCCTAAGCACAAAAGGCACCGAGTCTCCACTCGGTGCCTTTTTTTCGTGCCTTCAGCCTGCGTTTAAACGCCGGTGCCGCGGATCTGGTCCAGGCTGCGCGCCGGCGTGATCGCCTGCGGATCGAGCTTGCAGTGCAGGATCACCGGCAGCTGGTGCTGTTCCGCCCAGCTGCGCATGGCAGCGAGCGCGGGCGCAAAGTCTTCGGTCTTCTCGACCAGGGCGGCATTGCCGCCGAAGGCCTTGGCATAGGCGACAAAGTCGGGGTTGCGCAGCTCGGTGGCGCTGACCCGATGGGGGTAGTCGCGCTCCTGGTGCATGCGGATGGTGCCGTACATGCCGTTGTCGATCAGCAGCACGATGACCGGCAACTGGTACTGCACGGCGGTCGCAAACTCTTGGCCATGCATCAGAAAGTCGCCATCGCCGGCAATGCAGACGACGCTGCGCCGCTTGTCCAGGCGCTTGGCGCCCACGGCGGCCGGCAAGCCATAGCCCATGCTGCCGCTGGTGGGAGCGAGCTGGCTGCCGTAGTGCGTAAACGGCCAGAAGCGGTGCACCCAGGTGGCAAAGTTGCCCGCGCCATTGCACCAGACCGTGTCGGCCGGCAGCACCTCGCGCAGATGGGCCATCAGCTGGCCCATCTGCAGCGCGCCAGGCACCTGGATGGGCGCAGGATTGCTCCATGCCAGGTAGTCGGCATGGGCCTGCTGCACCAGCGCCTGGCGCTCGGCGCGCGGCGCGGCGGCAGGCTGGCGTGCCAGGGCTGCGCAAAAGGAGTCGGGCGCCGCCACCACCGCCTGGTCAGCCTGGTAGACCCGGCCCAGTTCATCGGGATCCGGATGCACATGGATGAGCCGCTGGCCGCTGCTGGCCGGAATGCCCAAGAGGCTGTAGCCCTGCGATGGCACCTCGGACATGCGACCGCCCAGCAGCACGACCAGATCCGCCTGCTTGATGCGCTCGATCAGCTTGGGGTTCACGCCCAGGCCCACATCGCCGGCATAGTTGCCGTGGTGGGCGGGGAACACCATCTGGCGGCGGAAGGAGCAAGCCACCGGCACGGCATGGGCGGCGGCAAAGGCGGCGATATCCGCATGGGCCTGCGCAGTCCAGCGCGAGCCACCGGCAATGATGATGGGGTTTTGCGCGGCGGCCAGCTGGGCCACGACGGCAGCCACATCGGCATCGGCCGCATGGGCGGGCGCAGGCTGGTAGCGGCGCGCATCGGGCACGCTGACGGTGTCGCGCAGCATGTCTTCGGGCAGCGCAATCACCACCGGGCCGGGGCGGCCGCTGGTGGCCACGGCAAAGGCACGGGCAATGGTCTCGGGGATGCGCGCCGCATCATCGATCTCGGTCGCCCACTTGACCATGCTGCCAAACACCGCGCGGTAGTCCAGCTCCTGGAAGGCCTCGCGGCCGCGCGCCGAGCGCTCGATCTGGCCGACGAAGAGGATCATCGGCGTGGAGTCCTGCATCGCAATGTGCAAGCCGGCCGAGGCATTGGTAGCACCTGGCCCGCGCGTGACCATGCAGATCCCCGGCTGGCCCGTGAGCTTGCCCTGGGCTTCGGCCATCATCGCGGCGCCGCCCTCCTGGCGGCAGATCGTCGTCTCGATGGGCGCGTCATAGAGCGCATCGAGCACCGCCAGAAAGCTCTCGCCCGGCACCGTGAAAATCTGCTGCACGCCGTGCACCAGCAGCTGGTCCACCACCAGCTGGCCACCGGTGCGTGTTGCTTGCTTGTCTGCCATGTCTTGTCTCCTTGGTCTTGTCATCGATGCGCCAGAAGCGGGGCATTGGACCCGATCTGGCCTGGCTACACATTGCGCCAGCGCAGCAAATGGCTGCGCAGCGCCACAAATAACGGCAGCATCGGATGCAACAAGGGCTGGCCTGCAACGGTGGCAGGCCAGCCCTTGGCAGATGCTGGTGGGGTTGGAGACAGGAGCGCCAAGCCCCTGTCTGGGTGGGAAGCCGCATGGGGCACCCGCATATCAGTGGCCTGCGCTGGCAGCACACACCGGGCGGCGCAGTGGCCGCCCCGGTGGCGAAACCTGCAGGCCCGGGCAGCGGGCAGCATGCCCACGGCGCCAGCCTGCGGCTGCCCACTCATCACACGTCAAAGCGCACGCCTTGCGCCAGTGGCAGCGCGCCACTGTAGTTGATGGTGTTGGTGGCGCGGCGCATATAGCCTTTCCAGGCGTCCGAGCCCGATTCACGGCCGCCTCCCGTTTCCTTCTCGCCACCAAAGGCGCCACCGATTTCCGCGCCCGAGGTGCCGATATTGACGTTGGCAATACCGCAGTCGCTGCCGGCGGGCGACATGAAGCGCTCTGCATCGCGCAGGTCACTGGTGAAGATGGCGGACGACAGGCCCTGGGGCACCGCATTCTGCACCGCGATCGCGTCGTCGGCGCTGCCTTCGTAGGTGACGATGTAGAGGATGGGCGCAAAGGTTTCGTGCTCCATCACCTTGGTCTGCGCAGGCATCTTCACCAGAGCCGGGCGCACATAGTAGGCGTCCTGGCCCAGGTCTTCGCGCTCGCGCTGGCCGCCGATGACGGTGCCGCCCTCGTCCTTGGCCTGGGCCAGTGCGGCCTGCATGCCGTCGAACGAGGCCTTGTCGATCAGCGGACCCACCAAAGTGCCGTCGGTCAGCGGGTCACCCACGGTAACGCTGCCGTAGATCTTTTCCAGGCGTGTCACCAGCTGGTCGGCCACCGACTTGTGCACGATCAGGCGGCGCAAGGTGGTGCAACGCTGGCCGGCAGTACCGACGGCTGCAAAGGTGATGGCGCGGGCGGCCAGCTCCAGGTCGGCCGACGGCGTGACGATCATCGCGTTGTTGCCACCCAGCTCCAGGATGGAGCGGCCAAAGCGCTCGGCCACCTTGACGCCGACCTGGCGGCCCATGCGGGTCGAACCGGTGGCGCTGACCACGGGCACCAGCGGGCTGTCCACCAGCACTTCGCCCACTTCACGGGCGCCAATCAGCAGCTGGGCCAGGCCCGCTGGCACGGCGCCGGGTTGCTCCTGGTTGAAGGCAGCCATCGTCTGCTCCAGCAGGTGCTGGCAGGCCACGGCCGTCAGCGGGGTCTTCTCGGAAGGCTTCCACACCACCGCGTCGCCGCAGACCAGCGCCAAAGCGCTGTTCCAGCACCAGACGGCCACGGGGAAGTTGAAGGCCGAGATGATGCCCACGACGCCCATCGGGTGCCAGGTTTCCATCATGCGGTGGCCGGGGCGCTCGCTGGCAATCGTCAGGCCATGGAGCTGGCGCGACAGGCCAACGGCAAAGTCGCAGATATCGATCATTTCCTGGACTTCGCCCAGGCCTTCGGAGGTGATCTTGCCCGCTTCAATCGACACCAAGGCGCCGAGTGCTGCCTTGTGCTGGCGCAGGGTCTGGCCAAAGCGGCGCACCAACTCGCCACGCACGGGGGCGGGCACGGTGCGCCACTGCAGGTAGGCCTGGTGGGCAGCGGCAATCGCCTCTTGCGCCTGCTGCGCGCTGTGGGCCTTCAACACGGCCAGGGTGGCGCCGTCGGCGGGCGAGCGGCTGGTGATGTCCTGGCCTGCCAGGGGCTGGAGGTCGAGCGCAAGCGCCTTGAGAATTTCGTTCAAACGTTGGGTGGATTGCGTCATCGCTCGTCTTTCCTATTCACTATCACAACAGAAACTGTCCGGCCCTCTGTGCGGGCCCGGACCATGATGGGGGGGTGCTGCCATCGCAGCTTAAAGCGCTGCGCGCCCGGACACGGGCACAGCACTTTGTACACCCTGCCCGTGACAGGGCTGCACAGGGCCCGCCTGCGGCAGTGCGGGGCGGGGGCAGAAGCACCAAACTTAAAAATACTATGTGAACTATCAGGAACAACAAAATGAGAAAATGGTGAGACATAGTGCGTTTTTTGAACAAAGTCCCCACCCATGCGCAACGCGATTCCCAATATCGGCCTGTTGATGGCTTTTGAAGCCTCGGCCCGGCACGGCAATTTCTCCCGCGCTGCCAATGAGTTAGCGTTGACCGCCAGTGCCGTCAGCCGCCATGTCGCGGCGCTGGAGGACCGGCTGGGGGTGCCGCTTTTTGTACGCCACAAACGCCGCGTCATGCTGACCGATGCGGGTAAACGATATGCGCAGCGTGTGCGTGTGCACCTCAACGGCCTGGAGCGCGATACGCAAGAGATCGCCAACAGCCGCGCCCAGGGCTATGCCATCCACCTGGCCGTCGTCTCCAGCTTTGCCACGCAGTGGCTGGTGCCCCGGCTGCCGGCCTTTGCGCAGCTGCACCCGGACATCCATGTGCACCTGTCGGTGCGCTCCGAGCCTTTTGCGTTCGAGGAAAGCGGTTTTGACGGTGCCATCTATTCGGGCGACGGCCTCTGGTCCAAGACCCAGGGGCAGCGCATTGCCCGCGATGGCGCCTGCATCCCCGTTTGCAGCTCGGCCTTTGCAGCGCAGCATGCGCTGGCCACGCAGGAGGACTGGCAGCCGCTGGTGCACATCGGGCTGGAGAGCCGGCCCGCTGCCTGGCGCGACTGGTACAACGGCCTGGGCTGGGACTACTCGGTGCAGGCCTCGCGCGGGCCGCGCTATGAGCTGTTCTCGATGGTCATCATGGCCGCCGCCGCCGGCCTGGGCGTGGGCCTGGTGCCCGAGGTGCTGGTGCAACCGGCGCTTGATGCGGGCCAGCTGATCCCCGCCCATACCCAGACCTTGCCGGGCACGCAGAGCTACTGGTTCAGCTACCCCACCTACCGCGAGCCCTCGGCCGCACTGCAGGCTTTTGAGCAATGGGTGCTCCAGCAAAGCCAGGGGCAGCAGGACTGAGCCCCACCCCAGCCTGCCCGGCGCTGGCGTGCATCAATAGTCGTCGCCGCCCACCGCCAGATTTTCAAAGCGGGTCTGGTTCTTCTGGAAGAACAGCTTGACCGTGCCGGTCGGGCCGTTACGCTGCTTGCCGATGATGACCTCGGCCACGTTGGGTTCATTGCTCTCCTTGTTGTAGTAGTCATCGCGGTAGATGAACATGATGATGTCCGCATCCTGCTCGATGGCGCCCGATTCGCGCAGGTCGGACATCATCGGGCGCTTGTCGGTACGCTGCTCGACCGAGCGGTTGAGCTGCGACAGCGCAATCACCGGGCATTGCAGCTCCTTGGCCAGCATCTTCAATCCGCGCGAGATTTCACCGAGCTCCGTCGCCCGGTTGTCCGAGCTGGCGGCCGAGCCCGAGCCGCTCATCAGCTGCAGGTAGTCGACCACGATCAGGCCAAGCTTGCCGCACTGGCGGGCCAGGCGGCGCGAGTTGGCGCGCAGCTCCGACGGCGTCAGGCCCGGGGTCTCATCGATGTGCAGCGAGACCGTGCGCAGCCGCTCGATCGCCTCGGACAGGCGCGGCCACTCCTCATCGGTCAGCTTGCCGGTACGCAGATTGCCCTGGTTGACCCGGCCGATCGAGCCGACGATACGCACCGCCAATTGGGCGGCACCCATTTCCATTGAGAAGATGGCTACCGGCAGGCCTTCATTGAGCGCCACATGCTCGGCAATGTTCACCGCGAACGAGGTCTTGCCCATCGAGGGGCGCGCGGCCAGCACCACCAGGTCACCGGCCTGCAGGCCGCTGGTCATGCGGTCCAGGTCGGCAAAGCCGGTGGGCACACCGGTCACATCGACCGGGTTGTCCGCCATCTCCTGCACCCGGTCGAGCAGATCCACGACCAGGTTGTCCAGCGACTGGAAGCCCTGCTTCATGCGCGAGCCCTCTTCGCCAATGGCAAAGATCTTCTGCTCGGCTTCGTCCAGAATGCGGTCCACCGTCTTGCCCTGCTGGTTGAAGGCATTGGTAGCGATCTCGTCGCTGGCGGTGACCAGCTTGCGCAGGATCGAGCGCTCGCGCACGATTTCGCCATAGCGGCGGATATTGGTGGCGCTGGGCACATACTGGGCCAGCTGGTTCAGGTAGGCCAGTCCGCCCACCTCTTCGGCCTTGCCGATGCTTTGCAGGTGCTCATAGACCGTGATCACATCGGCGGGCTTGCCGGCATTGATCATGCTGGCCATGGCCGCGAAGATCAGCTTGTGCTCATGGCGGTAGAAGTTGTCTTCGGCCAGCACATCGCCCACCCGGTCCCAGGCGTTGTTGTCCAGCAGCAGCCCCCCCAGCACGCTGGACTCCGACTCGATCGAATGCGGCGGAATGCGCAGCTGCGCCACCTGCTTGTCGGGGGTGATGAAGGCAGTGTCATCCAGGGGGGGAAAGGTCTCTGACATGGGAAATCCAAATGAGCAAACGCTGGCCCGGCAGCCAGCAATCCGCAAGAATAGCGCAGATGCCGCGCAAGGCTGGCAGCGACAAACAAAACCCGCATCCCGGAAACGCTGCGGCCGGGAACGAAAAAGCCGCCCGAGGGCGGCTTGTCAACGCAGAGCGTAGGAATTAAACGTGTTCGCCGTAGACGGACACATTCACTTCCACCACCACGTCGGTGTGCAGAGCCACTTCCACAGCGGTCTCGCTCACGGTCTTGATAGGACCGTTGGGCAGACGCACTTGCGACTTGACCACTTGGAAGCCCATCTTGCCCAGTTCATCAGCGATGTCGTGGTTGGTGACGGAGCCGAACAGACGGCCATCCACACCTGCCTTTTGGGTCAGCTTCACGGTCTGGCCGGACAGCTTCTCGCCTTGTGCTTGGGCAGCAGCCAGCTTTTCAGCAGCAGCCTTTTCCAGCTCAGCGCGCTTGGCTTCGAATTCAGCCTTGGCAGCTTCGGTAGCGCGGCGTGCGCGGCCCGAAGGGATCAGGAAGTTACGTGCGTAGCCGTCCTTGACCTTCACGATTTCACCCAGGTTGCCCAGGTTCACGACCTTGTCGAGCAGAATGATTTGCATGTTCGTGCTCCTTAGATCTTGTGTTGGTCAGAGTAAGGAACCATGGCCAGGAAGCGAGCGCGCTTGATGGCAGTGTTCAGCTGACGTTGGTAGATGGCGCGGGTGCCGGTCAGACGAGCGGGAATGATCTTGCCGTTTTCAGCAACGAAGTCACGCAGGGTGTCGACATCCTTGTAGTCGATTTCTTCGACGCCAGCCACGGTGAAGCGGCAGAAACGCTTGCGCTTGAACAGCAGCGACTGGGTGTTGCGCTTTGGGCGCTTGTCTTTGTTGAATTTCTTGAACGTGGCCATTTTCGGACCTCTCAATAAGTATCTTGTTGAATATCCTGGATGTGCAGAACCAGCGATTTGCTGTTGCGCGGTGTGGCCAAAAAGCCCTGGAATGTCCAGGTGCTCCCTACAGCCTGCCGAGCGATTCGCTCTGCCAGTGCACCAAAGGCAATCGCCTTGAGCACGGCATTGACTTGTCGGGGTTGGTCTGCTTCGGTCTGGGTGGAGCGGTGCTCCAGCACAACATCTACAGCAGGTAGCCCAGCCGGCGTGTATCGCAAAATCTTGATTTCAGCGATGACGGCGGTGACAAGTACGCGGTTCTCCACCTCCTGTGTGATTAACGCTCTGCAGCGGCGTGCTCAGCCTGGTTGGCCTTGCGCGCTTCTTCGCGTTCCACGGTCTTCATCATGGCCGAAGGAGCGGTGTCAGCCTTCTTCTTCTGCACAGTCAGTTGGCGCAGCACAGCGTCGTTGAACTTGAACGCGTGTTCCAGTTCAGCCATCACAGCCTGGTCGGCTTCGATATTCAGGCACAGATAGTGGGCCTTGGCCAGCTTGTTGATCATGTAGGCCAGTTGACGGCGGCCCCAGTCTTCAACGCGGTGGATCTTACCGCCGCCGGCGGTAATCATGCCTTTGTAACGCTCCAGCATAGCTGGAACTTGTTCGCTCTGATCGGGGTGGATCAGCAGCACGATCTCATAGTGACGCATGCAAACTCCTTGTGGATTGCGCCACCCGCTAGTGCACTTGATTGCAAATACAGCGCGGTGTGGCAAGGGAAACCAACGATTATACAAACCAATTCAAAAACCGTCAAACATGGTTTATAAACACGGGCCGCTGCAGACGCCTCGGCGTGCATCTTCCCAAGCGGAAATGCCAAATAAGCCCCTTGAAAAGCAAGGAAATGCCCCCAGGTGCGGCGACAAGAGTCCTTTTTGTTAACGAAATACGAACAGCACCATGTCAGACAACCTCCACCCCGAAGGCCAAAACCCCATGTCCGCCGAAGAGCTGGAAGCCGCTGCCGCTGCCAACCAGTCGCAACTGGAAGCAGAGCTGGCGGAGTTGAAGGCCAAGAATGCCGAGCTCGCCGACCAGTACCTGCGCGCCAAGGCAGAAGTTGAAAACGCGCGCCGCCGCGCCGATGACGAAGTGGCCAAGGCCCGCAAGTTCGGCGTCGAGAGCTTTGCCGAGAGCCTGCTGCCGGTGATCGACAGCCTCGATGCCGCGCTGGCGATCCAGAACGCCAGCCCCGAGCAACTGCGCGAAGGCTCGGACGCCACCTTGCGCCAGCTCGTCTCCGCACTGGAGCGCAACAAGGTGGTCGCGATCAACCCGGCTGCCGGCGACAAGTTCGACCCCCACCACCACCAGGCGATCTCGGCCGTGCCTGCGGCGCAGGACCCCAATACCGTGGTCGCCGTGCTGCAAAAGGGCTATGCCATTGCCGAGCGCGTGCTGCGCCCGGCGCTGGTGACCGTTGCGGCACCACAATAAAACGCAGCTCCCGGCTTTTTTGCGCTGCGCACTTGAACAACGGCCAAAAAGCCACAGATAACAGTCAATCAGGGCGGCTGAGCCGCCCCAACAAATACAGGAGTAGAGAAATGGGAAAGATTATCGGTATTGATTTGGGCACGACCAACAGCTGCGTGGCCGTGATGGAAGGCAACACCACCCGCGTGATCGAAAACAGCGAAGGTGCACGCACCACGCCTTCGATCGTTGCATACCAGGAAGACGGCGAAATCCTGGTGGGCGCTTCTGCCAAGCGCCAGGCCGTCACCAACCCCAAGAACACGATCTACGCTGCCAAGCGCCTGATCGGCCGCAAGTTTGACGAGAAGGAAGTGCAAAAGGACATCGACCTGATGCCTTTCCAGATCGTCAAGGCTGACAACGGCGACGCCTGGGTGCAAGTGCGTGACCAGAAGCTGGCCCCGCCACAGATCTCCGCAGAAGTGCTGCGCAAGATGAAGAAGACCGCCGAGGACTTCCTGGGCGAGCCCGTGACCGAAGCGGTGATCACCGTGCCTGCGTACTTCAACGACGCACAGCGCCAGGCCACCAAGGACGCTGGCCGTATCGCCGGTCTGGAAGTCAAGCGCATCATCAACGAACCGACCGCTGCAGCCCTGGCCTTCGGCCTGGACAAGGGCGGCAAGGGTGACCGAAAGATCGCCGTGTATGACCTGGGCGGCGGCACCTTTGACGTGTCCATCATCGAAATTGCCGATGTGGACGGCGAAAAGCAGTTCGAAGTGCTGTCGACCAATGGCGACACCTTCCTGGGCGGCGAAGACTTCGACCAACGCGTGATCGAATACATCATTGCCGAGTTCAAGAAAGAGCAAGGCGTGGACCTGTCCAAGGATGTGCTGGCGCTGCAACGCCTCAAGGAAGCGGCTGAAAAGGCCAAGATCGAGCTGTCGAGCTCGGCAGCGACCGACATCAACCTGCCCTACATCACCGCTGACGCTTCGGGCCCCAAACACCTGAACATCAAGCTCACCCGCGCCAAGCTCGAGAGCCTGGTCGACGAGCTGATCGAGCGCACCATCGCCCCTTGCCGCACCGCGATCAAGGACGCAGGCATCGCTGTGTCCGACATCGACGACGTGATTCTGGTGGGCGGCATGAGCCGTATGCCCAAGGTGCAAGAGAAGGTCAAGGAATTCTTCGGCAAGGACCCACGCAAGGACGTGAACCCTGACGAAGCCGTGGCCGTGGGCGCTGCCGTGCAAGGCCAGGTGCTGGGCGGTGACCGCTCCGACGTGCTGCTGCTGGATGTGACGCCTCTGTCCCTGGGTATCGAAACCCTGGGCGGCGTGATGACCAAGATGATCACGAAGAACACCACGATCCCGACCAAGTTCGCGCAGACCTACTCGACCGCCGAGGACAACCAGCCTGCCGTGACCATCAAGGTGTTCCAGGGTGAGCGTGAAATCGCCAGCGCCAACAAGCTGCTGGGCGAGTTCAACCTCGAAGGCATTCCAGCCGCACCCCGTGGCACGCCACAGATCGAGGTGACCTTCGACATCGATGCCAACGGTATCTTGAACGTCTCTGCCAAGGACAAGGGCACCGGCAAGGAAAACAAGATCACCATCAAGGCCAGCTCCGGTCTGTCCGAGGACGAGATCCAGAAGATGGTCAAGGACGCCGAGCTGAACGCTGCCGACGACAAGAAGAAGCTCGAGCTGGTGCAGGCCCGCAACCAAGGCGAAGCCGCTGTCCACAGCGTCAAGAAGAGCCTGGGCGAGCATGGCGACAAGCTCGATGCTGCTGAGAAGTCGGCCATCGACACTGCGGTCCAAGCGCTGGAAGAAGCACTGAAGACCGAGGACAAGGACGCGATCGAAGCCAAGACCACGGCCTTGATGACCGCCAGCCAGAAGCTGGGCGAGAAGGTGTATGCCGACGCCCAGGCTGCACAGGCCGGAGCCGCCGGTGCAGCAGCTGGCGCGGCCGGCGCCGCGGCAGCCGATGACAATGTCGTCGACGCCGAAGTCAAGGAAGTCAAGAAGGACTAATCGCCTTCCGACTGGCCCACGCACCCATGCCGGAGTTCGCATTGCCGCACTCCGGCATGGCTTTTCTACAGAGTCGCTCTTTCTTCTGTAGCACGTAGCTCCGGTCAGTGGGCTGCAGGCCCAGTCTCCCTTTCACGCAAGCATCCAAAGGCACACGATGACATCTACTACAGCACCTGCGAGCGACGCACTGCATGTTGCAGAGCTCAGCCGTGTCAACCAGAAGATCACCGATGGCGCAGCAGACCTGCCCGCCGTCACGCTCAAGGACGGCAGCCGGGTGCAGACCGGCACCGTGGCCACCATGCTCTACAACATCGCGCTCTACAATGCCGGCGAGCGCGGCGCTGTTGAACAAGAGCTGAAGATGGCGATTCCCACCTTGTTCAAGGTGGGCTTGTTTGAGTTATTTCCACCGCAGCAATGGATTGACGGCGACAATCCCGGCCGCAGCTTTGTGGGCACCCATGCCTGGGCGTACCTGAACGCCGCTGGTTGAACCCCCACAGAATTCAAGAACACCATGTCCAAACGTGATTACTACGAAGTCCTTGGCCTGAGCAAATCCGCCACGGAAGTCGAAATCAAGACGGCCTACCGCAAGATGGCCATGAAGTACCACCCCGACCGCAACCAGGGCGACAAGGCCAAGGAAGCGGAAGAGAAGTTCAAGGAGTGCAAAGAAGCCTACGAAATGCTCTCCGACAGCCAAAAGCGTGGCGCCTACGACCAGTACGGCCACGCCGGGGTCGATCCCAATATGCGCTCGGGCATGGGCGGCGAGGGCTTTGGTGGTTTTGCCGAATCGTTTGGCGACATCTTTGGCGAGATGTTTGGCGGTGGGCGCCGTGGCGGCGGTGGCCCCCAGGTCTACCGGGGCAACGACCTGTCCTACGCGATGGACATCAGCCTTGAAGAGGCAGCCGCAGGCAAGAACGCGCAGATCAAGATTCCTTCGTGGGACGAGTGCGATACCTGCCATGGCAACGGCGCCAAGCCCGGCACCCAGGTCAAGACCTGCAGCACCTGCCACGGCAGCGGCCAGGTGCAGATGCGCCAGGGCTTTTTCGCAGTGCAGCAGACCTGCCCGCACTGCCGGGGCACCGGCAAGATCATCCCCGAGCCCTGCACCAGCTGCCACGGCCAGGGCCGCACCAAGTCGCAAAAGACCTTGGAAGTGAGCATCCCTGCCGGCATCGACGACGGCATGCGCATCCGCTCCACCGGTGACGGCGAGCCTGGCCAAAATGGCGGCCCGCCCGGCGATCTGTATATCGAGATCCGCGTGCGCAAGCATGAGGTGTTCGAGCGCGATGGCGATGACCTGCACTGCGAAGTGCCGGTCAGCATGGTCACCGCTGCCTTGGGCGGCGAGATCGAAGTGCCTACGCTCAGTGGCAAGGCTGCGATTGACATCCCCGAAGGCACCCAGACCGGCAAGCAGTTCCGCCTGCGCGGCAAGGGCATCAAGGGCGTGCGCGCCAGCTACCCTGGTGACTTGTATGTGCACATCGTCGTCGAGACCCCCGTCAAGCTCACCGAGCACCAGCGCAAGCTGCTCAAGGAACTCGATGAATCGCTGAAAAAGGGCGGCGCCAAGCACACACCCAACAACCAGTCCTGGGCCGACCGTCTGAAGAACCTGTTCACCTGATAGAAAGAAACGCCGCATCCATCCGATGCGGCGCCTCCTTCCTTCGCCAAGCCTAGCCAAGCACCAGCCTCGCTGGTGCTTTTTTCATGGCCGCTGCGCTTGTCAGTCTTGCTTTTCTGCCTGGTTTGCACGCTGCGCCCGCGCGGCGCTGCGGCGCATCCAGCGCCGGATGGCGAAGCGCAGCGGCAGCAGCACCACCAGCGCGAGCGCCAGCAGCCAGGGCAGCGACTGCGCCGCAGTCAGAATCAGCGACTGCACGCTGCGGGTCAGGCCATCCCAGCTGCGCTGCCAGGTTTGCTGCCAGGGGCTGTAGGTGCCGCTGACAATGGCGCGCGTGGGCTGGAAGCGCATCTGCACGAACTGCTTGGCGGTATCGCGATGCAGCAGCGCGCGGTGCGTGTTGGACGCATCGATCTCGGCCTGCACTTGGGAGAGCGTGTCGCGGATGGCCATCAGGTCCTGCAGGCTGCGTTTGACATTCTTCTCCAGCATCAGCGCGCGCAGGCTGTCGCGGTATTCCGTGCGGTTCTTGATTTGTGCCTCCACATCGACCACCTCATAGGTCTTGTCCTCGGTCGTGGTCTGGTGGTTGAGCACGCGGGCCCCAGCGCCCAGCGACGCGGTCAGCGCAGCAAAGTCCTGAGGGCTGACCCGCATCGCCAGCATAGCCTCGGCCGCCGACTGCGGGGTTTCGCGGCGCAGCTGCGAGCCCTCGACATAGCAGTCCAGCCGCTCGCAACGCGCCTTGACCTCCTCCCACAGCTCGGCCAGATCGGCCGCCGGCGTCTCCACCTGGATGCGGTGGCTGATCGCCAAGAAGCGCTCGCTGGGCGCGGCCGCCCCGCCCTGGCCCATGGCCATATCGGCAGCGGGCGCTGCCTCCATCGTCGCCATCTTGGCCATGGAGCGGGCCGCCATAGGCGCTACCGGCGCGGGCGCAGCCGGGGTGGCCATGTGGGCCTCGGCCGTCGATGCGCCCTGCCCGGCATCTGGCGAGCAGCCGGCCAGCAGGGCCGCCACCGCGATGGCAACGGCCGCCAGGCCACCAGGACGCGCATTGAACAGGCCAACAGAAGGGGAGCGAGAAAACATGGGTGATTCCGTTTCTAGAGCATCGCTGCTTGCGATGTCTGCTCAATCGCGGTGAGACTGCCCAATGGGGTGATGCCTTTACAAAAACGAACACATTCAGCGCAGATTTGTGAAGGCCGTTGTTGGCGCAAGCGGCTACGTTTTCATGCAAATGACACATCAGCCATCGCCATCCGCGATACCAAACGCGATATTTGGCGATAAAATGGCTGCTGATTTCTAAAAACACGATACCTCCCCCGCCATGAAAAGCTCAGAGCGCAGTTTTGCGCGCCGCATTGACCTGACCTCGCTCCAGCTGTTTGTGGCGGTGTGCGAGCTGGGCAGCATTGGCCGGGCGGCGGAGCGGGAGTTCATCGCGGCCTCGGCCGTCAGCAAGCGCCTGTCCGACCTGGAAACGGCCGTCGACACCCAGCTGCTGTACCGCCACAGCCGGGGTGTGACGTTAACGCCAGCGGGAGAGAGCCTGCTGCACCATGCCCGCAATGTGCTGTTCGGGCTGGAGCGCATGCAAGGCGAATTGAGCGAATACGCCGATGGCGTGCGCGGCCATGTGCGCATCCATGCCAATATTTCGGCGATCGTGCAGTTTCTGCCCGAGGACCTGGGCAGCTTTGCCCGTTCGCACAGCCAGATCAAGATCGACCTGCAGGAGCACCTCAGTGCGCAGGTGATCCAGGCGGTGCACGAAGGCACGGCCGACCTGGGCATCTGCAACCCCGATGCCGTTGCCAACACCGCCGAGCTCGATCTGCAGTCGCGCCCCTACCGCAGCGACCACCTGATGCTGGTGGTGCCGCTGGACCATGCACTGGCCCAGCGCAACAGCATCAGTTTTGAAGAAGCGCTGGAATGGGACATTGTCGGCCTGCAATCGGGTAGCAGCATCAGCCAGGCCATGCGCACCGCATCGGCCCAGCTGCGCCGGCCGCTGCGCCAGCGCATCCAGGTCACGAGCCTGGACGCCATGTGCCGCATGATCGACAACGGCCTGGGCATCGGCCTGCTGCCCGACCGCGCCTTTGCGCTGATGCATGGCGTGGGCAACCTGCGCGGCATCCGCTTGGCCGACGCCTGGGCGCAGCGCGAGCTGCGGCTGATGGCGCGTGATTTTGAGGCGCTGCCGGTCACCGCCCGCCTGCTGGTCGAGCACCTGAGCCCCCGGTCTGCCAATGAGGACCAGGCCACCGACCAGCAGGACGCGGACCTGGCCGTGCACCTGCAGACCTTTGCGCATCTTTGATATCCAGCATTTAGCCCCTTGATGAGACCCTTGACCCAAAGAGAACCACGATGACCGGACGCACCCTCTACGACAAGATTTTTGACGAGCACACCATCCACACCGAAGAGGATGGCACCGCCGTGCTGTATATCGACCGCCATCTGGTGCACGAAGTCACCAGCCCTCAGGCGTTTGAAGGTCTGCGCATGGCGGGCCGCAAGCTCTGGCGCGTGAGCTCCGTGGTCGCCACCGCCGACCACAACACCCCCACCACCGGTTGGGAACGCGGCTATGACGGCATCGAGGACCCGATCAGCAAGGAGCAGATCGTCACCTTGAATGACAACATCGGCGAATTCGGCGCCGCCGCCTTCTTCCCCTTCATGGACAAGGGCCAGGGCATCGTCCACGTGATGGGCCCCGAGCAAGGCGCCACCCTGCCCGGCATGACCGTGGTCTGCGGCGACAGCCACACCAGCACCCATGGCGCCTTTGGCGCGCTGGCCCACGGCATCGGCACCTCCGAGGTCGAGCACGTGATGGCCACGCAGACGCTGCTGGCCAAGAAGGCCAAGAACATGCTGATCAAGGTGGATGGCAAGGTGGCCCCGGGCGTGACCGCCAAGGACATCGTGCTGGCCATCATCGGCCGCATCGGCACCGCAGGCGGCACCGGCTACACCATCGAGTTTGCCGGCTCGGCCATCCGCGACCTGTCCATCGAAGGCCGCATGACGGTCTGCAATATGGCCATTGAAGCCGGCGCCCGCGCAGGGCTCGTCGCGGTGGACAGCAAGACCATCGACTACGTCAAGGGCCGCCCGCTGGCGCCTACCGGCGTCGAATGGGACCAGGCCGTCAGCTACTGGAAGACCTTGCACTCCGACGTCGATGCCAAGTTCGACACCGTGGTCACCCTGCGCGCCGAAGACATCGTTCCCCAGGTCACCTGGGGCACCAGCCCCGAGATGGTGCTGGGTGTCGATGCCACCGTGCCCGATCCGGACAAGGAAAAGGACCCGAACAAGCGCGGCGCCATCGAACGCGCGCTGACCTATATGAACCTGGAGCCAGGCAAGCCGATCAACGACATCTTCGTCGACAAGGTGTTCATCGGCAGCTGCACCAACAGCCGCATCGAAGACATGCGTGAAGCCGCTGCCGTGGTCAAGAAACTGGGCCAGAAAGTGGCCAAGAATGTGAAGCTGGCGATGGTGGTTCCGGGCTCGGGTCTGGTCAAGGCCCAGGCCGAGGCCGAGGGCCTGGACCAGATCTTCACCGCCGCCGGCTTTGAGTGGCGCGAGCCCGGATGCTCGATGTGCCTGGCGATGAACGCCGACCGCCTCGAGCCCGGTGAGCGCTGCGCATCGACCAGCAACCGCAACTTCGAAGGCCGCCAGGGCGCCGGGGGCCGCACCCATCTGGTCAGCCCCGCGATGGCTGCAGCCGCTGCCGTGCACGGCCACTTTGTGGACATCCGCCGTTTTGCATGACCCCAGGAGCTATGCGATGAAAAACCGTTTTGCCTTCTTCACCATCGCGCTCGCCGCGCTGCTGTCGGGCTGCAACACTGTCCACGGCATTGGCCAGGACGTGCAGGGGGCGGGCAACGCCATCTCGCGCGCAGCACGCTAACCCCATCCCATACACCGCTGGCCACGCTCAGCCCATGAACGTGGCCAGCCCAAAGGCTTGAACATGCAAAAATTCACCATCCACACCGGCCTCGTGGCACCCATGGACCGCGAGAACGTCGACACCGACGCCATCATCCCCAAGCAGTTCCTCAAGTCGATCAAGAAGACCGGCTTTGGCGTCAACGCCTTTGACGAA
The DNA here is from genome assembly GCF_025309455.1 of Comamonas squillarum. NCBI lineage: Bacteria > Pseudomonadati > Pseudomonadota > Betaproteobacteria > Burkholderiales > Comamonadaceae > Comamonas > Comamonas squillarum. The sequence continues at coordinate 4,789,394 of NZ_CP104377.1, read as the reverse complement.
TGGCGCTACCTGGACCAGCCCGGCCAGCCAGGCGTGCCCGAGTCCGCCCGCAAGCCCAACCCGGACTTTGTGCTCAACCAGCAGCGCTACCAGGGCGCCAGCATCCTGATTGCCCGCAAGAACTTTGGCTGCGGCTCCAGCCGCGAGCACGCGCCCTGGGCGCTGGACCAGTTTGGCTTCCGCGCCATTCTCGCCCCCAGCTTTGCCGATATCTTCTTCAACAACTGCTTCAAGAACGGCCTGCTGCCCATCGTGCTGCCCGAGGCCACGATCGACATGCTGTTCAACGAAGTCGCGGTGCATCCCGGCTACAGCCTGACCATCGACCTGGACCAGCAGGTCATCCTGCGCCCCGGTGGCGAAACCATCCCTTTCGATGTGATCGCCTTTCGCAAGTACTGCCTGCTCAACGGCTTTGATGACATTGGCTTGACGCTGCGCCACAAGGACAAGATCCAGGCCTATGAAGCCAACCGCCTGGCCACCAAGCCCTGGCTGGCACACAGCCTGGTGCAAGCCTAGGCCTGAGCGCCGCGCGCATCCCTTTCACGCCATCCCCGCTGCGCCCCCCCGGGCGCAGCCCTGCCATCCTGACTGAGAAAAAACCATGAAAATCGCTGTATTGCCCGGAGACGGCATTGGTCCAGAAATCGTTGCAGAAGCCGTGAAGGTGCTCGACGCCCTGAAGCTCGACCTGCACCTGCAAAGCGCACCTGTCGGTGGCGCCGCCTATGAGGCCTCCGGCCACCCGCTGCCACCCGCCACGCTGGAGCTTGCCAAGGCATCGGACGCGATCCTGTTTGGCGCCGTGGGCGACTGGAAGTACGACACGCTCGAGCGCGCGCTGCGCCCCGAGCAGGCGATCCTGGGCCTGCGCAAGGCGCTGGGCCTGTTTGCCAACTTCCGCCCCGCGATCTGCTACAAGGAGCTGACCCACGCCTCCAGCTTGAAGCCCGAGCTGGTGTCCGGCCTCGACATCCTGATCATCCGCGAGCTGACCGGCGATATCTATTTCGGCCAGCCGCGCGGCCGCCGCAGCGCACCGGACGGTCACTTCCCCGGCGCCGAAGAAGCCTTCGACACGATGCGCTACACCCGCCCCGAGATCGAGCGCATCGGCCATGTCGCCTTTCAGGCCGCGCAAAAGCGCAGCAAGCGCGTGACCAGCGTGGACAAGGCCAATGTGCTGGAAACCTTCCAGCTGTGGAAGGACGTGATGACCGACGTGGGCAAGCAGTACCCTGATGTGCAGTTGGACCACATGTATGTGGACAACGCCGCGATGCAGCTGGTCAAGGAACCCAAGCGTTTTGACGTGGTCGTCACCGGCAATATGTTTGGCGACATCCTGAGCGACGAAGCCTCGATGCTGACCGGCTCGATCGGCATGCTGCCCTCGGCCAGCCTCAACGACAAGAAGCAAGGCCTGTACGAACCCAGCCACGGCTCGGCACCGGACATCGCCGGCAAGGGTGTTGCCAACCCGCTGGCCACCATCCTGTCGGCGGCGATGATGCTGCGCTTTAGCCTGGGCCAGGAAGCCGCTGCCCAGAAGATCGAAGCGGCTGTGCAAAAGGTGCTGGCCCAGGGCCTGCGCACGCCAGACATCTACAGCGAAGGCACGACCAAGGTCGGCACGCAGCAAATGGGTGATGCCGTGGTGGCGGCACTGTAATCAAGCGACCTCACAAGTCTCCAAGAGCGACCTGCGGGTCGCTTTTTTGCGCCTGCAGATCGATAAATCGCTGGTACTGCGCAAGCAAGCACCCCGTTTCAACAACAAAACGACGACAGAAGCACGGCGCTCTTTCTACTTTAGTCATTTCGACGAAATAAAAAACCATAAATGGTCGAAAAATAGTTTTTAATATCGTATATGCATGCGCTTCGATGCGCCAGCACTCGAAATTTATAAAAATTTCTGCACAGGTTTTAAAATTTGGCGCTAGAATAGCTTCCTATGTCTGCGCACTGCCCTATTTCTTGGCTGAACCCCATCACCCCCATTGAGGCGGGTATGGCTGCGCGCGCATACACATTCACAACCACCACGAAGATTACCGGCTGATCCAGCCTGGTTCGTCGTGCGCCTCCCCCTGGCCGACGAGCCAGGCCCTCAGCCCCACGTGGTATTTCCTTTAGGTACACAAGGGCGTTTTATGAGCAAGCAATTGGTAGGTTTGGTGGGCTGGCGCGGCATGGTCGGCTCGGTGTTGATGGACCGCATGCAGGCAGAAGGTGACTTCGCGCTGATCGAGCCGGTGTTTTTCTCGACCTCCAACGCAGGCGGCAAGGCCCCGGCGATGGCGACCGTGCACACCCAGCTCAAGGATGCCAATGACATTGCCGAGCTGTCCAAGTGCGACATCATCATCACCTGCCAAGGCGGCGACTACACCAAGGAAGTCTTCCCCCAGATCCGTGCTGCCGGCTGGAATGGCCACTGGATCGATGCCGCCTCTTCGCTGCGCATGCAGGACGACGCCGTCATCGTGCTCGACCCCGTCAATGACGCGCTGATCCAGCGCAAGCTGGCCGCTGGCGGCAAGAACTGGATTGGCGGCAACTGCACCAACTCCATCTTGCTGATGGGCCTGTCGGGCCTGTTCAACGCCGGTCTGGTCGAATGGGTCTCGTCGATGACCTACCAGGCCGCGTCCGGCGGCGGCGCCAACCACATGCGCGAACTGCTCAAGGGCATGGGCGTGGTGCACGCTGCCGTGGCCGATGAGCTGGCTACGCCCGCATCGGCCATTTTGGAGATCGACCGCAAGGTCGCCCAAACCATCCGCAGCGATGTGCCCACCGAATTCTTTGGCGCCCCCTTGGCCGGCGGCCTGATCCCCTGGATCGATGCCCAGCTGGACAACGGCCAGTCCAAGGAAGAGTGGAAGGGCCAGGCCGAGGTCAACAAGATCCTGGGCACCGATGCCACCATCCCCGTCGACGGCCTGTGCGTGCGCATTGGCGCGATGCGCTGCCACAGCCTGGCGCTGACGCTGAAGCTCAACAAGGACCTGCCGCTGGCCGAGATCGAAGCACTGATCAAGGGCGGCAACGACTGGGTCAAGTGGGTGCCCAACGAGCGCGCCGTGACCGTCCAGGAACTGACCCCGGCTGCCGTGACCGGTGGCCTGGAAGTGGCCGTCGGCCGGGTGCGCAAGCTGAACATGGGCCCCGAGTACGTCTCGGCCTTCGTGATCGGTGACCAGCTGCTGTGGGGCGCTGCCGAGCCGCTGCGCCGCATGCTGCGCATCCTGCTGGCCGCTTGATGCCCGCCTGATTCGTCAGCAGCCCAACCATCCCACCTTCCGGATCTGCTCCCAGCAGCTGGAAGGTGTTTTTCATAGTGCGTTGGCGCAGGCCTCAGGCACGGCGCTGCTCGGCACCCGCCTTCTGGAGAGTTGCTCCGGAACAACAATCGAACAGGCCGGAGCGAGCCCAAGCACCCTATCAAATGAGATGCCCATTCCTTAACTTGTCACCCCAACACATTACTGTTAAGGTTCTTTTTACTGATAATTACCGATTTCGCGTCTTAGGGGGAGGGCTTTCTCATGGGTACAAAAACAACCCCGCGCGCTTCTACTATTCAATCAAATAGCACTATGCATCGCTGGAAAATCACTGCGCTTGCCGCCGCCATGGCAGCCTTTGGCCTGTACACAGGGGAAGCATCAGCGCTCGCGCTGGGCAAGATCAATGTGAAATCCGCGCTGGGCGAGCCCCTGCGCGCGGAAATCGAAGTTCCGCAGATCACCGACGCCGAAGCCGATACCTTGCAGGTCAAGACGGCCTCGTCGGCCGTCTTCCGCACCCAGGGCATGGACTACTCGGGCACGGCCAGCGCCGTGCGCGCCCAGCTGCAGCGCCGCGCCAATGGCACAGCCGTGATCGTGCTGACCACGCAGCGGCCGGTCAACGACCCCTTTGTCGACTATGTGATCGACGCCAACTGGAATTCCGGCCAAGTCGTGCGCAGCTACACCATGCTGTTCGACCCGCCCAACCTGCGCAAGCCCGAACCCGCCGTCACGGTGGCCCCACAGCTGAGCGCAGCCGCCGCCCCAGCAGCGCGCCCACCGGCGCCACCTGTGCGCGTGATCGAAGAACCCCTGGCATCGGCCACGCCAGCGCCTGCCCCGGCCACCCGCAGTGCTGCAGCACCACGCCCTGCACCAGCACCACGCGCCAACATTCCGCCCAGCGCCAGCAACAACAGCGGTGGCGACACCGTGCGCACCCAACGGGGTGACACGCTGGGCCGCATCGCCGCGCAGAACAAGCCCGCTGATATCTCGCTCGACCAGATGCTCATCGCCGTGATGCAGAGCAACCCGCACGCCTTTGTCGGTGGCAACGTCAACCGCATGAAGGCAGGTGTCACGCTGACCATGCCGACGGCCGAGCAGGCCCGCGCGGTATCGCCCCGCCAGGCGCGCCAGATGGTGGCCGCACAAAGCCGCGACTTCAACAGCTACCGCAGCCAGCTCGCGGCCAAGGCCGCGCCCGCCCAGGTCGCCACCGATACGCGCGCTGCCAGCGGCAAGGTCGAGGCCTCGGTGGACGACAAGAAGCCCCAGAGCGTGGCACCGGACCAGCTCAAGCTGAGCAAGGAAGCGGCCAAGGGCACGAAGTCGGCCGAAGCCAGCGTCGCCAGCGCCCAGCAGGCCAATGCGGTCCAGGAGCGCAGCTCCGAGCTGAACAAGAACATCGAAGAGCTCAACAAGCTCAAGCAAGCCGCTGCGGGCACCGCAGCCTCGGCGGCATCCGCGGGCGTCCCGGCAGACGCCAAGCCTGCCGCTACGGCCACCGTTGCTGCCACGGGCAATGGGCCTGCAGCCGCTGCACCTGGTGCTACGCCGGCGCCTGCTGCAGGCACGACTGCACCTGCTGCACCCGCAACGCCTGCGGCAACGGCCCCAGCACCGGCAGCAGCCCCCGCTACCGCGCCCGCCGCAGCGCCTGCTGCTGGCACCGGTGACAGCGCTGCGCCTGCAGCAGCGCCCGCTCCTGCCCCGGCACCCAAACCCAAGCCCACTCCAGCTCCCGCGCCGGTCGAAGAGCCCAGCTTTGTCGATGAGCTGCTGGGCAACCCTCTGATGCCCGTGGCTGGCGGCCTGGTCATCCTCGCGCTGCTCGGCGGCCTGTGGTACCGCAACAAAAAACGCAACGAAGGCGTTAACGCCGCGACCGACTCGGTGCTCGAGAGCAGCCTGGCCCAGGACTCGTTCTTTGGCGCCAGCGGTGGCCAGCACATCGACACCTCGGTGAGCGCGATGACCACCGGCAACTCCTCGCTGGCCTACACCCCCAGCCAGCTCGATGCCGGAGATGTCGATCCGGTGGCCGAAGCCGATGTCTACCTGGCCTACGGCCGTGACCTGCAGGCCGAGGAAATCCTCAAGGAAGCGCTGCGCACCAGCCCAACCCGCAGCGCGCTGCATGCCAAGCTGGCCGAGATCTACGCCAAGCGCAAGGACCGCCTGGCGCTGGAGAGCATCGCCAAGGATGCCCGCCAGCTGACCGGTGGCACCGGCCCCGACTGGTTGCGCATCGCCGCGCTGGGCCAGGAGCTGGACGCGGCCAACCCGATCTACCAGAACAGCACCGCTGCGGTGCCTTCTGCGGCCGAGATCGCCACGCCTGCCGCGCTGGCCGCCGCCGCCGCTGCTGCGCGCGCCGAGCCGATTCCATTCGAGAACACGCTACCGCCCACGACGATGGCGGCCTCCAGCCCTGCCAGCGCATTCAGCCCCTCCACCGGTCTGGATTTCGCGATGAGCAGCCAGCTGACCGAGACCCCGGATGCCGCCTCGCAGTTCCAGGCACCGGCAGCGCCCGCCACCCCGGTGGCCGCGCCACCTGCGCCGGCCGCTGATGCGGGCCTGGCTTTCGAAGCGCTGGCGCCTGCCGCAGGCAAGCCCGCACTGTCGATGGAAGACTTTGACCGCCAGCTGGCCGAAGCGCTGAGCATTCCGTCCGAGCTCTCGCCCAGTGCCAACCACAGCGCCGCGCAGAGCCTGGAGACCCAGCCTGGCTCGCTAGACTTCCAGCTGAGCGACTTCGACAGCCAAAGCACGGCGCAGATGCCTATCGGCGACAAGACCATGCCGACGATGGACTTTGACATGACCTCGCTGTCGCTGGACCTGCCCAGCAGTGGCGAGCCCGACCACACCCATCCGGTCACCCTGGCCGATGACATGGCCGGTCTGGAGATCGATGACAGCGATCCGCTGGCCACCAAGCTGACCCTGGCCCAGGAATTCCTGGCCATCGGCGACAAGGAAGGCGCGCGCTCGCTGGCCGAAGAAGTCATGGCCGAGTCGTCCAGCGCCACGGTCAAGGCCCAGGCCCAGCGCCTGCTGGACCAAAGCCGCTAACCCGCAGCCGCTCCTTGGCACCAGCCCCGCTCTGCGGGGCTTTTTCATGGCCGGGTGGGCCGGCAGCCTTATGATGGCGCCATGCGAATCGCCCTGGGCATCACCTACAACGGACAGGCCTACCAGGGCTGGCAAAGCCAGCCCAGCGGCAACACTGTCCAAGACCATCTTGAAGCGGCGCTGAGCCGCTTTGCCGCCTCCCCCCTCTCCACCATTTGCGCTGGCCGCACCGATGCCGGTGTGCACGGCCTCATGCAGGTGGTGCATTTCGACGCCCCTGTCGAGCGTACTGAAGCCTCCTGGGTGCGGGGCACCAACACCTTCTTGCCCAAGGACATAGCCGTGCAATGGGCGCGCAGCGTGCCCGATGCCTTCCACAGCCGCGCCTGCGCCACATCACGCCGCTATGGCTATGCCTTGCTGCAGTCGCCGGTGCGCCCCAGCGTGGAGCATGGCAGGGTCGGCTGGGTGTTCCAGCCGCTGGATCTGCAGGCCATGGAGCGCGCGGTGCAGTATCTGCTGGGCGAGCATGATTTCTCCTCGTTCCGCGCCGCCGGCTGCCAGGCCAAGTCGCCCGTCAAGACCTTGTATGCGATCAATATTGGCCGCAGCGCCCAGCGCGCCAGTGCCTCGCGCGATGGCGTGCCGTCCTGCTACTGGCGCTTTGATTTCCAGGGCAGCGCCTTCCTGCACCACATGATCCGCAACATCATGGGCTGCCTGGTCGTGATTGGCCAGGGCACCAAGCCGCCAGAGTGGATGCAAGAGGTGCTCGACGCGCGCAGCCGCGAGACCGCCGCCCCCACCTTCTCGCCCGATGGCCTGTACTTTCTGGGCCCGCAGTACGATGCGCACTGGGGCCTGCCCAGCGAGGCCATATCGTTTGACTGGTTTGCCTGAACAAGGAGCTCCATTGACCGCCATGCAAGCAACTGCGGGCCGCACCCGCATCAAGATCTGTGGCCTGACCCGCGAACAGGATGTGGACGCGGCCGTGGCCGCCGGCGCCGATGCCATCGGCTTTGTGCTCTACCCCGCCAGCCCCCGGGCCGTGACCGCCGAGCGCGCCGCTGAGCTGGCTCGCCGCCTGCCCGCCTTCGTCACCCCCGTGCTGCTGTTTGTCAACGAGACCCCGGCCCAGGTAATGGCTGCCTGCGCCCGCGTGCCCGGCGCCATCGCCCAGTTCCATGGCGACGAGAGCCCGGAGCAATGCCTGGCGTCGACGGGCGGCGGCGAGCGCAGCTTTTTGCGCGCCGCACGCATACCCCTTGGCGACGCTGCGGTGCAGTTCGACCTCGTAGAATATGCCCATCGATATTCACACGCCAAGGCCATCCTGCTCGACGCCCATGTCGAGGGGTTCGGCGGCGGCGGCAAAGCATTCAATTGGTCACTGCTTCCAACAAACGTAGCCTCTCATCTCGTTTTGTCTGGTGGACTCACGCCTGCAAACGTGACCGATGGCATTGTGCAAGTCAGACCGCGCTGCATCTCGCTCGCGGTGGATGTGAGCTCCGGCGTTGAGATGACTGGTGCCGATGGCAAACCCATCAAGGGCACCAAGGACGCCGAAAAAATCCAACAGTTTGTCGCTGCCGTGCGTGCCGCTGACACACTACTTGCCAAGAATCCCTTCCATGTTTGAATACCAGCAACCCGATACCGCGGGCCATTTCGGCCCCTATGGCGGCAGCTTTGCCAGCGAAACCCTGACCCACGCCCTGGTCGAGCTGCGCGAGGCCTATGACAAGTACCAGAATGATCCGGAGTTCCTGCGTGAATTCCAGTACGAGCTGGCCCACTATGTCGGCCGCCCCTCGCCCGTCTACCACGCAGCGCGCATGTCGCGCGAGATGGGTGGCGCGCAGATCTACCTCAAGCGCGAGGACCTCAACCACACCGGCGCCCACAAGATCAACAATGTGATCGGCCAGGCCATGCTCGCCAAGCGCATGGGCAAGCCGCGCATCATTGCCGAGACCGGCGCCGGCCAGCACGGCGTGGCGACGGCCACCATCTGCGCCCGCTATGGCCTCGAATGCGTGGTCTACATGGGCAGCGAAGACGTGCGCCGCCAAAGCCCGAACGTCTACCGCATGAAGCTCTTGGGCGCCACCGTGGTGCCGGTCGAGTCGGGCAGCAAGACCTTGAAGGACGCTCTCAACGAAGCGATGCGCGACTGGGTGGCCAATGTGGACAACACCTTCTACATCATCGGCACCGTCGCTGGCCCCCACCCCTACCCGATGATGGTGCGCGATTTCCAGAGCGTGATCGGCAACGAGTGCCTGACCCAGATGCCGGCGCTGTTCAAGGAACAGAACATGGCTGCCGAGCAGCCCGATGCCGTGATCGCCTGCGTGGGTGGCGGCAGCAACGCGATGGGCATCTTCTACCCCTATATCCCCTATGAGAACACGCGCCTGATCGGCGTGGAAGCGGCCGGTGAAGGCCTGGACAGCGGCAAGCACTCGGCGTCGCTGCAGCGCGGCTCGTCTGGCGTGCTGCATGGCAACCGCACCTTCATCCTGCAGGACGACAACGGCCAGATCACCGAAACCCATTCGATCAGTGCAGGTCTCGACTATCCCGGCGTGGGCCCCGAGCACGCCTGGTTGCAGGAAATCGGCCGCGCCCAGTATGTCGGCATCACCGACCAGGAGGCGCTTGACGCCTTCCACTACCTGTGCCATACCGAGGGCATCATCCCGGCGCTGGAGTCGAGCCATGCGGTGGCCTATGCGATGAAGCTGGCCAAGACCATGCGCGCCGACCAGTCCATCCTCGTGAGCCTGTCAGGCCGGGGCGACAAGGACATTGGCACGGTGGCCGACCTCTCGGGCGTCGACTTTTATGCCCAACCCTCCAGCCGCGGCGTGGCCGTCAAGGGAAGCTACACCAAATGAGCCGTATCGCCGCAACTTTTGACCAGCTGAAACTGGCCGGCCGCAAGGCCTTGATCCCCTATGTCACTGCCGGCTTTCCGTTTGCCGACATCACGCCTGCGCTGATGCATGGCATGGTCGATGCCGGCGCCAATGTGATCGAGCTGGGCGTGCCCTTCTCGGACCCGATGGCCGATGGCATCGTCATCCAGAAGGCCGGAGAAAAAGCCCTGTCGCTGGGCATCGGCATGAAGCAGGTGCTGGCCATGGTGGCCGAGTTCCGCGTCAAGGACAACACCACCCCTGTGGTGCTGATGGGCTACGCCAACCCGGTCGAGCGCTATGACCAGCTGCATGGCAAGGGCGCCTTTGTGCGCGATGCCGCTGCCGCCGGAGTCGATGGCCTGCTGGTGGTAGACTACCCGCCCGAAGAATGCGAAGCCTTTGCGGCCGATCTGCGTGCGCATGGCATGGACCTCATCTTCCTGCTGGCGCCCACCTCCACGCAAGAGCGCATGCAGCAGGTGGCGCGCGTGGCCAGTGGCTATGTGTACTACGTCTCGCTCAAGGGCGTCACCGGTGCGGGCACGCTCGATACCGGCGCCGTCGAGGCGATGCTGCCGCTGATCCGCCAGCATGTGCACATCCCTGTGGGCGTGGGCTTTGGCATTCGCGATGCGCAGACGGCCCAGGCCATCGGCAAGGTGGCCGATGCCGTGGTGATCGGCACCCGCATCATCCAGCTGATCGAAAACCAGCCGCACGAGAAAGTCGTGGCGCTGGTCTCCGATTTTTTGCGTGGCATCCGCAAGGCGCTTGACGCATAATGCGCCTCCTGGGCTGCGCCGTGCGCAGCCCCTTGAGTGCGAGAGCAAAGGAAAACAACCATGTCCTGGCTAGAGAAACTGTTACCCGCCAAGATCCAGCACACCGACCCGGCCGAGCGTCGCCAGATGCCCGAAGGTCTGTGGATCAAGTGCCCTGCATGCGAAGCCGTGCTGTACAAGGCCGACCTGGAGCACAACTTCAATGTCTGCCCCAAGTGCAGCCACCACCACCGCATGTCGGCGCGCGCGCGCCTGAACCAGTTCCTCGACGCCGAAGGCCGCTACGAGATTGGCCAGGAAGTGCTGCCCGTCGATGCGCTGAAGTTCAAGGACAGCCGCAAGTACCCCGAGCGCCTCAAGGAAGCGCTGGAAAACACCGGCGAGACCGATGCACTGGTCGTCATGGGTGGCTCGGTCAAGAGCATCAACCTGGTGGTCGCCTGCTTCGAGTTTGAATTCATGGGCGGCTCGATGGGCTCGGTCGTTGGCGAGCGCTTTGTGCGCGGCGTTGAAACCGCCATCGAGCAAAAGGTGCCGTTTGTGTGCTTTACCGCCACCGGCGGCGCGCGCATGCAGGAGGGCCTGCTCAGCCTGATGCAGATGGCCAAGACCAATGCCGCGCTGACCCGATTTGCCAAGAAGGGCCTGCCCTACATCAGCGTGCTGACCGACCCGACGATGGGCGGCGTGTCTGCCGGTTTTGCCTTCATGGGCGATATCGTCATGGCCGAGCCCAAGGCGCTGATCGGCTTTGCCGGCCCGCGCGTGATCGAGAACACCGTGCGCGTCAAGCTGCCAGAGGGCTTCCAGCGCGCCGAGTTCCTGCAGCAAAAGGGTGGCGTGGACATGATTGTCGACCGCCGCGAGCTGCGCGACCGCATTGCCAGCAGCCTGGCCATGCTGCAGCGCCTGCCCGCTGACGCGGTGGCCTGATCGGCCCGGCGCGGCCCAGTGGCCCCGCTTGGGGCGCTAAACACCCACAAAAAAACCGCCTCTGGCGGTTTTTCTGCGTCTGGGCTCCGGCCCCACTACCGTATCACACCGCCATCAACAGGCGCGACTGCAGGTGGGCCAGCATGATGGAGATGATCTGCAAGCCCACGAGCAGCACGATGGGCGACAGATCGACCCCGCCAATGAGCGGAATGACCTTGCGCAAGGGGCGCAGCAGCGGCGCGGTGAGCTGGTGGAACACGGCATTCATCACTGCATTGCCCGAGGACAGCCAGGACAGCACGGCGTGCACCAGGGTCACCACCACCATCGTGGAGATGGCGATATTGGCCACGCCAATGGTGGCGACCACCAGCACCGACAGCAGTGATGCCAGGCCGCCCGAGACCAGCCACAGCAGCACAAACTGGACCACCTGCACCAGCCAGGCACCCAGGATGCTGGCCCAGTCGCCACCGGGCAGCCCCTTGGTGATCCTGCGCAAGGGCAGCACCATCCAGCTGGTCAGCGCCAGCACCAGCTGCCCCAGCGGGTTGTTGAAGGAGATGCGCTGGTACTGCATGTACCAACGCAGCAGGCATGCGCCGGTCAGCAGACCGCCTGCAATATTGAGCAGCAGGGACAGGATTTGAAAAAGCATCGGTGTTTCCAGTCGGGATCGGTCCCGATTGCGCAAAATTTGCTATTGAATTTGCTATTAAAAATGAAGCTGACAGGCCCATTGCAAAGGGCTTGAAGCAGTTATTCTAGGCTCGCAGTGTGCGCCAGTGGCCGCAAATCCCCCTGGCGGCCAGGGACGAAAAGCGGTGCAGCAGTCGGACACTACGGCAATTGCCGGCAAGGGGTGCGCTAAAAATCTTAAAATGACAGGTTTTGGCCGTTTACCAGCGCAATGCTGGCCTCTTCATGTCTGAAAACCACACCACTCCCGAGACCGCGCCGGTTGCGCACGACGAAAACCAACTGATTGCCGAGCGCCGTGAAAAACTCAAAGCCCTGCGCGAAGCACAGCGCCAAGGCAAAGGTGTGGCTTTCCCCAATGACTTCAAGCCCGCCGACCGCGCTGCCGACCTGATTGCGGCCCATGCCGAAAAAGACGCCGCTGACCTGGACGCGGCTGCGCTGACCGTCAGCGTCGGCGGCCGCATGATGCTCAAGCGCGTGATGGGCAAGGCCAGCTTTGCCACCGTGCAGGATGCCACCGGCCGCATCCAGCTCTACGTCACCCGCGATGCGGTGGGCGAAGAGCTGTACGCAGATTTCAAGAAGTGGGATCTGGGCGACATCATCGGTGCCGAAGGCCAGCTGATGAAGACCAAGACCGGCGAGCTGTCGATCAAGGTGACCCAGATCCGCATGCTCACCAAGAGCCTGCGCCCCATGCCCGACAAGTTCCACGGCATGGCCGATCTGGAGCAGAAGGTGCGCCAGCGCTATGTCGACCTGATGACCGACGAAGAGGCCCGCAAGCGCTTTGTGGCCCGCTCCAAGGCGGTCTCCGGCATCCGCGAGTTCATGGTCGAGCACGGCTTCCTCGAAGTGGAAACCCCCATGCTGCACCCCATCCCCGGTGGTGCCAATGCCAAGCCCTTCATCACCCACCACAATGCGCTGGACCAGGAGATGTACCTGCGCATTGCGCCTGAGCTCTACCTCAAGCGCCTGATCGTGGGCGGCTTCGAGCGCGTGTTCGAGATCAACCGCAACTTCCGCAACGAAGGGGTGTCGGTGCGCCACAACCCCGAGTTCACGATGATGGAGTTCTACGCGGCCTACTGGAACTACCGCGATCTGATGGACTACACCGAAGCGCTGATCCGCGACGCGGCGATGAAGGCCGTGGGCACCCTGGAGCTGACCTATGGCGGCAAGCCGGTGGACCTGAGCAAGCCTTTCGAGCGCCTGACGATTACCGAAGCCATCGTCAAGTACACCGATGCCGGCGAGAACGTGGGCAACCGCGAATGGCTCACCAATGCCTTGAAGAAGCTGGGCATGAAGGAGGAGAAAGACAAGCTGGCTGGCCGCACGCTGGCCAGCCTGCAGGTGCTGTACTTCGAGGAAGTGGTCGAGGACAAGCTCTGGAACCCCACCTTCATCATGGAGCACCCGACCGAGATCAGCCCGCTGGCCCGCGCCAACGATGACCGCCCCGAAGTGACGGAGCGCTTTGAGCTCTACATCACCGGACGCGAGTTCGGCAACGGCTTCTCGGAGCTCAACGACGCCGAAGACCAGGCCGCGCGATTCAACGCGCAGGTCGCTGCCAAGGATGGCGGCGATGACGAAGCCATGTATTACGACCACGACTTTGTGCGTGCGCTCGAGTACGGCATGCCGCCCACCGGCGGCTGCGGCATCGGTATCGACCGCTTCATGATGCTGCTGACCGACAGCGCCAGCATCCGCGACATCATCCTGTTCCCCGCGCTGCGCCGGGAGCAATAAGGCGCCCCGCAGGCCCCCGGCCTGCCAGCAGCGCCCAGCGGCACAGGTTCTGCCCAGAGCCTGTGCCGCTTTTTCATGGCCAGCCGCCGCCGATATACTGGCCTGCATGCAGATACCTCGCTACTGGGCGCAAGCGCGCCTGCGCCATGAAACCAGCGCCCGCCATGGCGCCACCGTCCAGCGCTGGGGCTGGTCCGACCAGAGCCCCGATGCCGCGCAAGCCCACGCGCAGCAGCGCGCCCAGGCCGCGCTCGACCAGGTGCTCAGCGCCCCGCAGGCGCGCAACCTCGATGCCCGCTTTCAGCGCATGGAGCGGCTCGGCGAATACGGACTGAACGACCAGACCCCCATCCGCGAAGAGATTCTGGGCCAGCGCGGCCGGGCGGTGATGACGCGCAACAGCTACGGCGCGCACTGCCTCAACACCCCCGATGTCGCCATTGCCGACATGGACTTCCCGCCGCAGCCAAAGCCCCCCAGCGCGGCACCACTGCTGATCGCGGCTTTCTTTGCGCTGGCGGCCTGCTTTGTCATCTTTGCGCAGGGCGGCGCGCTGCCCGCAATGGTGGTGCTGGCAGGCACGGTGGTGGTGATGGCGCTGTGGCTCCGGCGCTTGCTGAATGCGCGGCAGAAGCAGGCCGGCAGCGCCGATCCCCGGCAGCTGGCGCTGGAGCGGGTCACCGCCTTCAGCCAGCAGCACCCCGACTGGGGTCTGCGCGTCTACAGCACACCCAAGGGCCTGCGCATCATCGTCACCCATGAGGCCATGGCGCCCAGCGACAGCGCAGTGCAGGACCTGTTCTCTGCGTTGCAGGTCGATCCGATCTACCAGCGCCTGTGCCTGCAGCAGCAGTGCTTTCGTGCCCGCGTCACCGGCAAGCCCTGGCGCATGGGCATGTCCGGCCCCAGCCCGCAGGTGCGGCGCTGGCCGGTCGCGGCCAACCAGCTGGCAGCGCGCGCAGACTGGACGCATGTCTACGACAAGCAAGCGGCGCAGTACAGCGCCTGCCGCTTCGTTGCGCAGCTGGGCCAGGCCCGCATTGCGATGGATATCCAGGCGCTGGTCGATTGGCATGACGAGGCCTGCCGGGCCGAAGAAAGCCAGCTGCCGCTGGCCTGAACGCGGCCCCAACGCGGCCCCTCGTCGCCGATAATCGGCGCATCCACCACCACGGGCTGCTTTGCACCCGCTGCGCTCCCGACGCCTGCCATGAACCGACTCAAACTCCTGATCCCTGACTGGGCCACCGAATGGGTGGACATCATCGTGCCGGCGATGCAGATCACCTTGATCCTGCTGCTGGCCATCACGCTCAACTATGTCACCCGCAAGCTCATCACCCGCGTGGCCCAGCACTACCACTGGCCGCTGGAACTGGCCGTGCCGATCAAGGGCCTGGTGCGCTGGCTCATCATTGGCGGCACCTGCCTGTTGATTCTGGAGCGCCTGGGAGTGAGCGCCACCGTGCTGTGGACGGCGTTCTCGGGCTTTGCCGCCGTTGGCGCTGTGGCCTTCTTCGCCGCCTGGAGCGTGCTGTCCAACTTCTTCTGTGCGGTGCTGATCTTCACCGTGCGGCCCTACCGGCTGGGCGACTACATCGAGGTGCTCGATGGCCTGGACAAGCCCGGGGCCAAGGGCCGCGTGGTCGATATCAACATGCTCTACACCACCATCGAAGACTTCGCAGCCGACCGCAGCCAGAGCGTGGTGCTGCAGATTCCTAACACCCATATCTTCCAAAAGGTGGTGCGCCGCTGGACCGATGATCCGCCACCGCAGCAGCCCCCTGAAGCCAGCCCCGCTGTGCCAGCCGATAGGCCGGCCGCTCCCTGATACAGCCCCCGTGAGGCGCCCACCAAGCGCTGTCAGCGCCAGCCTACCGCTACTTACATCTTCGGCCCACGGCAGCTACCGGGCCCCCTGCTTAAGATGAACCATCACATGACAACAGGAGGTTTTCGATGCTTAAGTGGGCCATTATTTTTGCGGTGATCTCGTTGCTGGCCGGCGTTTTCGGCTTTACCGGTGTTGCCTCGGGCGCGGCGGGTATTGCGAAGATCCTGTTCTTCATCTTCATTGCCATCACGGTGATCTTCCTGGTGATTGCCCTGTTGGGTGTGGGCGCCGTCGCCTGACCTGTGCATTAACCACATGACACTGACAAATGCCTGCCTTGTGCAGGCATTTTTTTGGCCCATCGCAGCTGGAGAGCTGAAGGCGATCCAGGCTAGCGCGTGACGGAACCTGGCACTACCGCACGCTGCGCCGGATCGAGCTGCCAGCGCCCGCGATGGAAGGCCTGCACACTGTCGCGGTGGGCGACCGACACCAGCGATCCACCACGCTCACGTACCAGCTGCACCAGCTGCGCATAGACCTCGGCTTCGGTCGCCTGGTCCAGCGCGCTGGTGGCCTCATCAGCAAACACCCAGGCCGGGCGTTTGAGCAGCACCCGTGCAATCGCCAGGCGCTGCTGCTCGCCCCCGGAGAGCACGGCGTTCCAGGCGGCAACCTCATCGAGCCGCTCCATGAGCGGCGCCAACTGCGCTGCACGCAAGGCTGCCTGCAGCTGGCCATCGCCATAGTCGCTAGCAGGCTGCGGGTAGGCCAAGGCTTGGCGCAGGCTGCCATCGGGAAAATAAGGGCGCTGCGCGATGAACATGCTGTCCAGCGGCCGCTGCACCCGGCCGCGCGCAAACGGCCAGATGCCGGCCAGGCTGCGCAGCAGGGTCGACTTGCCGCTGCCCGAGCGGCCGCTGATCAGCACATCCTGGCCGGCGGCCAGTTGCAAGGCCGCATCCTCGATCACCACCCGGCCCCCCGGCAGCGCCACCTGCAGGCCCTGGGTTTGCAGATGGTCGGCCGCTTCCAGCGACGGGCCCTGGGCTTGGGCCTGGGCGCGCAGACCGGCCTCAAAGCTGGCCAGACGCCGCGTGGTAGCGCGCCAGGCGGCTATATCGCTGTAGTTGTTGACGATCCAGCTGAGCGAGTCCTGCACCTGGTTGAAGGCTGAGGCAATCTGCATCAGCTGGCCCAGCTGGATGGCGCCGCTGAAAAAGCGCGGCGCCGCAATGATGAAGGGAAACACCACGGCGGCCTGGCCAAAGAAATTGGTGAACCAGGCAAGCTTTTTTTGCTGCCGGATCAGCTGCAGGTAGTTGCCCAGCACATCGCCAAAGCGCAGGCGCAACTGCGCGCCCTCCACCCGCTCGCCCCCGTCCATCGCAATGGCCTCGGCATGCTCACGCACCCGGACCATGTGGTGGCGGTAGTCGGCCTCCAGGCGCTGCTGCGCGATATTGAGGCCCACCTGGGGCTTGCCCAGCCAAAGCGATAGGGCGCTGCCCACGAGGCAATACACGACGGCCATCCAGACCATAAAGCCGGGAATATGCAGGCTGCCGCCACCCAGCACAGCAGGCAGGCTGAGATCCATCGCCGCGCTCAGCCCCCAGAGGATGCCGACAAAGCTGACAAAGGTGACCAGGGCGTTCAACAGCCCCATGCTGAGCGCCACGGTATAACTGCTAAACAGGTTGATGTCTTCCTGGATGCGCTGGTCGGGGTTGTCCGGCATCTGCTCGCTGCTGCTGTAGCGGCCCAGCTCCATGCGGTAGAAGGCCTTGTGGGCCAGCCAGCGGCCTTGCAGGTGCTCGGTGAGCCAGCGCCGCCAGTGCCACTGCAGCAGCTGGGTGAGGTAGAACTTGTAGACCGCAATGACGATGTAGACCAGCGCCAACCACAAAAAGCGCCAGAGCTGGTGCCAGAACACATCGGCCTGCTTGTTTTGCAGCGCGTCGTAGAACACCCGGTTCCAGCTGTTGATCTGCACCAGCATGAACACCGCTGCCAGGTTGAGCGCGACGATGGCGGCCAGCAGGCCCCAGGCGCGGAGCTTTTCCTCGGAGACAAAATAGGGCCGCGTCAGCGTCAGGGCCTCGCGGCCGGCCAGCGCCACGCGGCGCAAGGGGTTGTGAAGGGGCATATGCTCTCAGCCATCTAGGGGATAAGAGCAATCTAGAGGACGGGGCTGAGGCGAGGCTTAAACCGCTGCCGCAGCCAGCAATGCGGGCGGCCCTCCCCGGGTGACCCTACCCGGGCAGCCCTCCCCGGGTGGCCCTACCCGGGCAGCCCAGCAGGTCCAGCGCGTCCTGGTAGGCGGGTTGGCGCATCAGCTCATCCCAGGGCTGGGGGACGGTCTCGGGCAGCAGCGCCAGGCGGCGCGATTCCGAATCCTCGTCGGGCTGCCAGCGGCCGCTGCGCAACGCGTCGTCCATGCCATCGAGCAGCTCATCGACATGGGCGCCCAGGCCCAGGCTCTGGTTGCACAGCAGCACCATGTCGCAGCCGGCGGACAAGGCGGCCAGCGCGGCCTCGGTGTAGCTGATCAAGCTCCCATTGATGCGGCGCGCGCCTTCCATGCTCAGGTCGTCGCTGAAGATCGCGCCGTCATAGCGCAGGCGCGTACGCAGCACATCCTTGAGCCATTTCTCGCTAAAGCCGGCCGGGCGCTTGTCCACCTTGGGGTAGATGACATGGGCGGGCATCACGGCCGTCAGCACGCTGCTCAGCCACGGGTAAGGCGCGGCATCCTCGGCCAGGATGGCAGTCAGGCTGCGCCCATCGACGGGAATATCCACATGCGAATCGGCTTTCACAAAGCCGTGGCCGGGGAAATGCTTGCCGCAGTTGCCCATGCCCGCCTGCAGCAGGCCATGCATGAGGCTCTTGGCCAGCATCGCCACCACGCGCGGGTCGCGGTGAAAGCTGCGGTCACCGATCACCGAGCTTTCGCCATAGTCCAGATCCAGCACCGGGGTAAAGCTGAAATCCACCGCGCAGGCGCGCAGCTCGGCACCCAGCACATAGCCCGCTGCAGTGGCGGCATTCATCGCGCGCATCGCGCCGCTGCCCATGCGGTGTTGGCGGCCCTGGCCGTCGTCCATCCACATCTGGCCAAAATGGCGCATCGATGGCAGGTGCGTGAAGCCATCGGTACGGAAGCGCTGCACGCGCCCGCCCTCATGGTCCACACAAATGAGCAAATCGGGCTTGATGGCCTTGATTTGCGCGCACAGCTGCACCAGCGCCGAGCGGCTCTCCCAGTTGCGGGCAAACAGGATGACGCCCCCCACCAGCGGGTGGGCCAGGCGGGCGCGGTCGGCATCGGTCAGGGCCTTGCCGGCGATATCAATGATCAGAGGAGCGTGCATGGGAGGGATGCGGACAATTCAAAAACGGGCCCTGGCAGGGCCCGGGGAGCGGGAATCAGAGCTTTTCGACGACGCAAAAGCTCGCGGCATAGTCGACCTCGTCGGTCACGGTGATATGGGCCGTCAGCCCTTGCGCCTCGAACCAGGCGGCCAGCTCGCCATGCAGCCGGATGCCCGGCTTGCCGCTGGGCAGGTTGATGACCTCGCAGTTGCGCCAGGTCATCGGCATGCGCATACCCAGGCCCACGGCCTTGCTGAAGGCCTCCTTGGCCGAAAAGCGGGTGGCCATGTAGCGCACGCCCCGGTCAGGCCAGCGCTCGCTGCGGCGGCGCCAGACGGCCAGCTCGCCCTCGGCCAGCACCTTGTGGGCAAAGCGCTCGCCCTGGCGCTCCAACGTAGCGCGGATGCGGCGGATATCGCAGATGTCGGTGCCAATACCGTAGATCATGCTGTCACAGACCTGGGCGTGCGGTTACAGCAGCACGCCATCGGCGCGGGCATCGAGCGAGCGGCGGTAGGCACGCACGGCTTCGGCGTAGCCCATCTCCAGCGCATCGGTGACAAAGGCGTGGCCAATCGACACTTCCAGCACCTGGGGCACATGGGTCACAAAGGGGGTGAGGTTGCGCAGGCTCAGGTCATGGCCGGCATTGACGCCCAGGCCCACAGCCTGCGCCGCCTTGGCCGCGGCCACGTAGCGCGCCAATTGCACACTTTGCTCCGGCGTGCCAAAGGCGGCCGCATAGGGCTCGGTGTAGAGCTCGACCCGGTCGGCGCCCACCGCCTTGGCAGCGGCCATCTGCTCGGGGATCGGGTCCATGAACAGGCTCACGCGCACACCCAGTGCCTTGCACTCGTCCACCAGCGGCTTGAGGCGCTCGGCGTCTTGCGGAAAGTTCCAGCCATGGTCGCTGGTGAACTGGTCCTCGCCATCGGGCACAAAGGTGGCCTGGTGCGGGCGGTACTGGCGCACGTAGGTCATCAGATTTTGGAAAGGATTGCCTTCGATGTTGTACTCGCGCTTGACCGGCCAGGTGGCGATCACATCGGCCAGCCGCTCCACATCGCCCGGGCGGATATGGCGCTCGTCCGGCCGCGGGTGCACGGTGATCCCCTGCGCGCCCGCTTCCAGGCACAGACGTGCCGCACGCGTCACGCTGGGGATGTCCAGGTGGCGGGTGTTACGCACCAGTGCCACCTTGTTGAGGTTGATAGACAGGGCAGTTTTCACGGGGGTAGTCATAGTGATTGGATATCCATCATCAACTGGCGCGTACGCAATACCGGCTGACCACAATGGTGTTGCAGCAGCGTACGCAACTGAACTTTTAACTCTGCGGCGCACAACACGCAAGCCCTGAGCACTGCGGGATAGGGGTTTGCAGCGGACAGCGCTTGCTCCAAGCCCTCCCATTGTGCACCGCTGAGCCCCGCCCTGTCCTGCCCATGGGCCTCGCGCAGGCCGGCGTCGGGCACCAGCACATAGCGGGTGGCGGGCTGGAGCGGCTGCAGCGACAGGGTTTGCGCCGCCAGCGATGGCAGTAGCCCCAGCTCGCGCAGCAGCAGCAGCTCAAAGGCGCGCAGCACGGGCTCGAGCACCTCGCCATGGTCGGTGGCCAGCACCCGCACCACACCGGCATAGATGTCGAACAGGTTGGCAAACGGGTCTTCGCGCGCCAGCAGCCGCATCAGCAGCTCATTGAGGTACAGGCCCGAGAGCAGGCCCGCGCCCACCGGCATCGTGTGGCCGCCTACCCACTCGGCGCTTTTGAGCGTATGGATGTCCGAGGCCCCCTCGCCCGCGATGCCCCAGGACAGGCGCAGCGGCTGCAAGGCCAGCAGCACCGGCCTAAAGTTGGACGTGGGTTTTTTAACGCCCTTGGCGACCAGGGCTACGCGTCCCCGGTGCCGGGTAAAGCATTCCAGCACCAGGCTGGATTCACTCCAGTCATACCGGTGCAGGATGTAGGCCGGTTCTTCATTGACGCGCTTGACAGCCATGGCTCAGGGGGTGCAGTACGTGACCCCGTTGGGGCCAGAGAAGAGATCGGGTATCACGCACTGGGCGCCGACCGGGCACAGCAGGCGGTGCGCCGGTATGCGCCAGGCTTGCGCTTATTCGTAGCCGAAGGACTTGACCCGGGCCTCGTCATCGGCCCAGCCGGACTTGACCTTGACCCAGACTTCCAGGAACACCTTGGCGCCCAGCAGCTTTTCGAGCTCCTGGCGTGCCTCGGTGCTGATGCGCTTGAGCTTCTCGCCCTTCTCGCCAATCACCATGGCCTTGTGGCCATCACGTTCGACAACGATGGTCGCTGCAATGCGCATGAAGCGGCCATGCGTCTTGCTGGGCTCCTCGTCGAACTTGTCGATGACAACGGTCGAGGTGTAGGGCAGCTCATCACCGGTGAAGCGAAAGAGCTTCTCGCGCACGGTCTCGGACGCCAGGAACTTCTCGCTGCGGTCGGTCAGCTCTTCAGGACCGTAGAACCAGGCCTGCTCGGGCAGGTACTTTTCGCAGATGCCGAACAGGCGCTCGATATCGCCCTTGTTCTTGGCCGACATCGGCACGAATTCGGCAAAGGGGTGGCGCTCCTGCATGTCGCGCAGCCAGGGCGCAATCTCGTGGCGGCGGTGCACGGTGTCGAGCTTGTTGGCGATCAGCAAGGTGGGAATGCCGGGCTTGAACAGCGACAGCACCTTGGCGTCGGCCAAGGTGAAGCTGCCCGCCTCCACGACAAACAGGATCAGGTCCACATCGCCGATGGCGCCCATCACCGTCTTGTTGAGCGACTTGTTCAAGGCGCGCGAGTGGCGGGTCTGAAAGCCCGGCGTATCGACAAACACGAACTGGGTGTTGTCCTTTGTGCGGATACCGGTGATGCGGTGGCGTGTGGTCTGCGCCTTGCGCGAGGTGATCGAGATCTTCTGGCCGACCAGGGCATTCATCAACGTGGACTTGCCCACATTGGGCTTGCCGACGATGGCAATCAGACCGCAGCGCTGCGGGCCGGTGGGCGCGGCAGGCGCCTCGGCCTGGTCGGCATCGGGGGCGCTGACGCGTGCCACAGTCGCGCCGGGCTTGGCGGCCGCGAGCATCGCATCCAGGTCAGAGAGGGTCTGGCCCGAAGGCAACAGCTCTGCAGGGTCTTGGCCAGCAGCGCTTGGAGATAGGGGTTTTTTCGAGGTCATAAAAAGCTTAGCGATGCTGGGTCTGCAGTTGTTGCAACATGATGGCGGCTGCCGCCTGCTCGGCCGCACGGCGCGATGCGCCAGCGCCTTCGCTGCGGGCCTGAAAGGCCGGCACCACACAGTCGACATGGAAGGTCTGCGCATGCGCAGCCCCGGTTGTGCCGGTCACCACATACTCCGGCACCGATTTCTTGCGTGCCTGCAGCCACTCCTGCAGCGCCGTCTTGGCATCCTTGGATGCGGCGGGCATGTGCTGCGAGATTTCGACACGCTCATAGAGATGATGCACGATCGCCTCGGCCCGCGTGTAGCCGGCATCCAAGTAAACCGCTCCAATAATCGCCTCGACCGCATCGGCGAGTATCGAGGGGCGCTCACGCCCCCCCGATTTAGACTCCCCTTCGCCCAGGCGCAGCACCTTGGCCAGCTGCAGACGCAGCGCAATCTGGTGCAAGGTGTCTTGCTTGACCAGGTTGGCGCGCATGCGCGAGAGCTCGCCCTCCGGGGTGCCCTTGAGCTTCTGGAACAGCATCGTCGATACCGCCAGGCCCAGCACCGAGTCGCCCAGAAACTCCAGGCGCTCATTGTGATCCGCACAAAAACTACGGTGCGTTACCGCTCGCTGCAGCAACGCACCGTTCGCAAAAGAATACTGCAGGCGTTCCTGCAATCGACTGAGTTCTGATTCCACCTACTTCACACTATCGTTAAAACGGAAGACCAGAAAGGCTGGCCCGTACAAGGGGATGTCCCGCTCGTAGCTGTAGGACACCACAATCTTGCCGTCCGTGTCTTTGGTCACTTCCAAATCCTTGGCATTGACCGAGGTCATGTCATCAATCGCCTGCGAGCGCTCATAGATGGCGCGCACTTCCTGCACCGTCGTGCCCTGGCGGGCAGCCTTGACGGCGGCCTTCTTGATGTTCATGTTCTCGATCACGATCGGGACTGCCTTGCTGCCCACAATGGCCAGGGCCACGATGATGAAACCCCAGAGCACCACACCGATGAACGACATGCCGCGCTGGCGCTGCCGGGGTGCTTGTTTCATAGCCTGCATAGTCAATCCCTCTTAGAAAACTTTTTTAGTTAAACGGTCCGATACGCTTGATGTTACCGAAATTCATCCAGACAAAGAAGGCCCGGCCGACAATATTGGCATCCGGCACAAAGCCCCAGTAACGGGAATCCAACGAGTTGTCGCGGTTGTCACCCATCATGAAGTAATGGCCTTCGGGCACCTTGCAGGTCACGCCCTCGACGCTGTAGCGGCAGTTGTCCTTGTACTTGAAATCCGTCACGCCCTGCACGAAGTTGGGCACGTCCGGGTTGATGATGGAGCGGTGCGGCTTGTCGCCCAGCTGCTCTTCAATCTGCTTGAAGTAGCGCATCGCATCCTGCTCGAAGTAATCGGGCTGGTTGGTCGTCGGCACCGCCTTGCCATTGATGGTCAGGCGCTTGTTGATGTAGGACACCTCGTCACCGGGCACACCCACCACACGCTTGATGTAGTCCATGCTCGGCTGCGGGGGGTAGCGGAACACCATCACATCGCCGCGCTTGGGCGCCGTGCCTTCGGTGATCTTCTTGTTGATCACCGGCAGGCGCACCCCATAGGTGAACTTGTTGACCAGGATGAGGTCGCCCACCTGCAAGGTGGGAATCATCGAGCCCGACGGAATCTTGAAGGGCTCAAACAGGAAAGAGCGCAGGATGAAGACCACCGCGATCACCGGAAAGAGGCCCGCGGTCCAATCCAGCCACCAGGGCTGCATCAACAGGCGCGCCTTGCCTTCTTGCACATCGTCGCCGTCAACCTTGTCGATGCCCTGGGCATCGAGCTGGCGGCGCCGCTCGGCCGCCGAGACCTCGAGCTGGGCAGCGGCCGCCTGGCGCCGGGGGAAGAAGTAAAAGCGCTCTGCCAGCCAGTAGGCGCCGGTGATCACCGTGGCCAAAAACAGCAGCAGTGCAAAATTGCCTTCAATGGCGCCGCTGTACCAGGCGCCCATATAGGCCACAAAAGCGGCCAGAATCAGTGTTGTCAGGAGTTGCATAGCGTTGTTCTTGGCTTCTTCTCTTCTTAATCGTCCACTTGCAAAATCGCCAGGAACGCCTCTTGGGGCACTTCCACCGAGCCGATCTGCTTCATGCGCTTCTTGCCGGCCTTCTGCTTTTCCAGCAGCTTGCGCTTACGCGTGATGTCGCCACCATAGCACTTGGCCAGCACGTTCTTGCGCATGGCCTTGACCGTTTCGCGGGCGATGATGTTGGCACCAATCGCCGCCTGGATCGCCACGTCGAACATCTGGCGGCTGATGATTTCGCGCATCTTGGCCACCACGGCGCGGCCACGGTAGACCGACTGCGAGCGGTGCACGATGATGGACAGCGCGTCCACCTTCTCGCCGTTGAGCAGAATGTCGACCTTGACCACGTCGGAGGCCCGGTATTCCTTGAACTCGTAGTCCATCGAGGCATAGCCACGCGAGACCGATTTGAGCTTGTCAAAGAAGTCCAGCACGATCTCGCCCAGTGGCATCTCATAGGTCAGCATCACCTGGCGGCCGTGGTAGGCCATGTCCATCTGCACACCACGCTTCTGGTTGGCCAGGGTCATCACCGGGCCGACATAGTCCTGGGGCATGTAGAGATGCACGGTCACGATGGGTTCGCGCACCTCTTCGAGACGGCCGGCATCTGGCATCTTCGAGGGGTTTTCCACATCGACGAGTTCGCCATCGGCCTTGAGCACCTGGTAGACCACGCTGGGCGCGGTGGTGATCAGGTCCTGGTCGAACTCGCGCTCGAGACGCTCCTGCACGATTTCCATGTGCAGCAGGCCCAGGAAGCCGCAGCGAAAGCCAAAGCCCAGCGCCTGCGAGACTTCGGGCTCGTAGTGCAGCGCCGCATCATTGAGCTGGAGTTTTTCCAGCGCATCACGCAGCTGGTCGTACTCGGACGCTTCGGTCGGGTACAGGCCGGCAAACACCTGGGACTTGACTTCCTTGAAGCCCGGCAGCGGCGCGCTGGCCGGGCCCAGGTTGTTGGGCAGCTTCTTTTCCAGGGTGATGGTGTCGCCCACCTTGGCGGCCTTCAACTCCTTGATGCCGGCAATGATGTAACCCACCTCGCCGGCCCTGAGCACATCGCGCGACTCGTTGGCGGGCGTGAACACGCCCAGGCTGTTGGCCTCATAGGCCGCGCCGGTGGCCATCATCTTGAAACGCTCATTCTTCTTGAGCTGGCCGTCGACCACGCGCACCAGCATCACGACGCCCACATAGGGGTCAAACCAGCTGTCCACGATCATCGCGCGCAGGGGTGCCTCGGGCTCGCCCTTGGGTGGCGGCACCTTGGCCACCACGGCTTCCAGAATTTCTTCAATGCCCATGCCGGTCTTGGCCGAGCAGGGAATCGCATCGCTCGCATCAATGCCGATCACATCCTCGATCTCGGCCTTGGCATTGTCCGGGTCTGCATTGGGCAGATCCATCTTGTTGAGCACGGCAAACACTTCCACGCCCAGGTCCAGCGCGGTGTAGCAGTTGGCCACTGTCTGCGCTTCGACGCCTTGGGAGGCATCGACCACCAGCAGCGCGCCTTCGCAGGCCGACAACGAGCGCGAGACTTCATAGGAGAAGTCCACGTGGCCGGGGGTATCGATCAGGTTGAGGTTATAGACTTTGCCGTCCTTGGCCTTGTACTGCAAGGCCGCCGTCTGCGCCTTGATCGTGATGCCGCGCTCTTTCTCGATGTCCATCGAGTCCAGCACCTGTGCCTCCATGTCGCGCTCAGCCAGGCCTCCGCAATACTGGATCAGGCGGTCCGCCAAGGTCGACTTGCCATGGTCAATATGGGCAATGATGGAAAAATTACGAATGTGCTGCATTAACAAACAACGGAAAAAGGCCTGGAATCTGGCGCGCACGCCAAAGGGGCTGGAGATTCCAGCCAAAACACGCATTGTAGGCAAAAAGCAATGCACCCCGGCGGGGATGGCTCGATCCCGCCAGGGTGCCACTCGATGCGACCTATTCCGCCTTCATCAGTGCCACTGCATCTCGCCCTTGGCCACCTTGGCGCTCAGCGCCAGGCTTTCGAGGCCGCCCAGGTTGGGGAAGCGCTGCTTCATCGCCGCTTCCAGCGCCGCGCCATCCTTGGCCTTGGCCGTTTCTTCGTCAAAGGCGCGGATGTAGTCAGCGGTGAAGTCCAGCGCCGCCGTGCCAGCGGGCATCACGCCGGCAAAGTGGCCGGGGATCACGACCTCCGGGTTCAATGCCTTGATGCGCGCCAGCATCGCCAGCCAGTCGCTGTGCGACTGCGGCGTCTGGGTATCGGCCATCCAGACATGCTCACCGGCCAGCACCGGGATGCCACCGGCCACGGTCTTGATCGACGGAATCCACACCACGGTGCGGTCCGGTGTCGGGCCATCGAGGCCGATCAGCTGCAAGGCCTGGCCATCCACCTGCAGGCTGTCGCCTTGCAGCGGCTGGGGCACCACCAGCTGCTTGGGCGCGTTCTCACCCAGCTGCGGCCCCCAGACCTTGAGCTTGGCGTCCTTGGTGGCCTCGATATGGGCAATGGTCTGCGGTGTGGCCACAATCCTGGCCTCGGGGAACGCGGCCTGCAGGGTGTCCAGACCAAAGTAGAAGTCCGGGTCGCCATGGCTGATATAGATGGTTGTCAGGCGCTTGCCGGTGGCCTTGATCTTGTCGGCCAGCTTGCGCGCCTGCTCGGCCGAGAACTGCGCATCGATCAGCAGCACCTCGCTCTTGCCCTGCACCAGCACCGAGGACACGGCAAAGATCGCCTGCTCGCCCGGGTTGAAGACCTCGGTGGTCAGCGCAACTTGCTGGGTGTCGGCCGGCGCGGGGGCTGCCGGCGCACTGGCGGCTGGCGCAGCAGGCGCCGATGCCGTGCTGCTGCGCTCACAGCCGGCCAACAGGGCAGCGGCCAGTGCGCAGGCCGACAGCGTGTAGTAGCGTTGTTTCATGGTCGTGTTTGCTTTCAAAAGAGAAGTGAAAAAAGGTGGGCGCAGGCGAGGCTGCACCCCAGGGATTCAGACATCGGCAGCGATGCGCTCTGCAATAGCTTGCGCAATCGCCGCCTGCAGTTTTTCCAGCTCCCGGGCCAGACTCTCGCGCTGGCGAAAGCGCTTTCCCGCGCGCTCATACCAGTTCTCGGCGTCTTCCAGATCGCCTTCTTGCAAATGCACGATGCCATGCAGCCAGGCGGCCATGAGGCCGGAGTAGCGCTGCACACCATCGTGGGCGGCATGCCAGTCGCCCGCTTGCAACCGGGCCGCCAGCACTTGCAGCTGGCGCAGTTCGTCGGCGCTGTACATGGCCGTCATGGCTGCATGGCTTGCAGCATGGGGGCGCTGTCCACCACCTGCTCCATGCGGATGATCTGGCCATCGCGCAGCTGGTACAGGTGCGAAAAGCTCGCCACCATGGCCTTGCCGCTGGCGCGGTGCGTGCCGGTGTAGCGGCCAAAAGCGGCGACCCGGTCGCCATCGGCCAGGTAGGTATGCACCTGAGCGCTGAACACCGCCCAGTCGCTGCCAATCCGCGCAAATACGCCCTCCACGATCTGCGCCGCGCCAACATACTGGCCCGCATAGGGCGAGCCTGCAGCCTCGATCCACAGCACCTCGGGCGCGAGCGCGGCCATCAAATGGCGGGCGTTGTCCTCGGGGCTGCCTTCATAGGTGGCAGCAATGGTGTCCAGGTTGCTGGTGGTCATACAGTCTCCGTACAGGTTCAGGCGGCCAGCCATTGCGCCACAAAGGCTTCGGGGTTGGAAAAAGCGGTGCTTGCGTTGAGCAGCTGGCGCTGGCCATCGCGCTCCAGCACAAAGCTGGGCACGCCTTGGGCGCCCAGCTCGCGCATCAGCTGCCGGGCCTGCGCCACGCGTGCGCTGTTGGCTTGCAGCAAAGCGGCATCGGGCTGCGCCAGCCGGGCGGCCGCGTCATCCAGGCCCAGGCCGCGCAGCAACTCCAGCAACACGGCGATGGCGGTGTTGTCCAGCCCATCGACATAGCGCGCATGCTGGATCGCCTTGAGCGCCTCGGCCTCGCGCTGCGGCGCGGTCAGGTGCACGGCAGTGAGCGCCACCGTGGCCGGGCCACTGTCAAACATCTGCTGGGGCTTGTCCAGCACCTCGCTGCGGTAGCGCTGGCTAAAGGGCTGGCCGGTCAGGCGCTCGATACGCTGGTCATTGCTCCAGGCGTAGGCCGCAAAGGCCTCATCCATGGGGCGGGCACCTTCGCCCGAGAAAAGGCCGCTGGGCAGCAGCTGCAGCTGCTCGCCACTGCGCTGCACCAGGGTTTCCAGCAGCGGGCCCGCGCCATAGCACCAGCCGCACAGGGGGTCAAAAAGGTAGTACAGACGTTTCATATCTATTCCATATCGGATGCAATGCCGCCATAGTAGGTGGTTTGGATTGACAAATAAATAGATATCAAATAGATAATTCGTATGCAAAAAGCAAACAATGTGAACGATACCAGCCTTGGCCACTTCTCCAACCTCAAGCGCCTGGCCTATTTCAGTGCGGTGGTCGAGACCGGCAGCTTCACGGCCGCCGCCGAGCGCCTGGGCATCACCAAGGCCGTGGTCAGCCAGCAGGTGGCCCGGCTGGAGGCGGACTTCCGCACCAGTCTGCTCACCCGCAGCACGCGCAAGGTGGCCCCCACCGATGCGGGCCAGGCCTTCTACCAGCGCTGCGCACTGATCCTCAAGGAAGCCGCAGACGCCTTTGATGAACTGTCACAGTCGGCCCAGGCACCCTCGGGCACCTTGCGGCTGACAGCACCGCTCGACTACGGCATCGCGGCCATCGTGCCGGCGATCACCGCGTTCTGCCGCCGCTACTCGCAGTGCAAGGTCGATGCGTCGCTCAGCGACCAGTCGCTGGACCTGATGGACGGCCAGGTGGAGCTGGCCATCCGCGTGGGCTGGCTCACCGAGCTGCATCTGCAGGCGCGCCAGATCGGCAGCTTTCGCCAGCTGCTGGTGGCCGCACCTGCCTGGCGCAGCCAGCTGTCCGGCATCCAGGAGCCCCAGCAGTTGCGCGCCCTGCCCTTTGTTGCCAACACGGCGCTGCGCGAACCGCTGCACTGGAGCTTTTCGCGCAGCGCGCTGGAGCGCCAGAATGTCAATATGCCCTCGGTGCTGTCGCTCAACGCCACGATGGCCGTGCGCGAGGCAGTGCGCCACGGCGCGGGCCTGTCGGTGCTGCCCGACTATGCGGTGGCGGACGACCTGCACAGCGGCCGGCTGCTGCAGGTGCTGCCCGACTGGAAGCTGCCCTCGGGCGGCATCCATGCGGTGTTCCCTGCCGCGCGCTTTCGCCCAGTCAAGGTGCGTGCCTTTGTCGAACTGCTGCAAGAGCAGCTGGCGCAGCAAGAGACCCATGACGAAGGCCCCCACACTCCGAAAAATGGGCCGTCCGCTGCACCCCATTGAGGAGCTGGGTACGATCGATCGATCACGCCTGCGGCACCGGGCCGCAGTGCAACCCCGCTTGACAGGAGACCCCAGCATGGCAGCAGCAGTAGAACGTGGCGAGATCGGCCAGTACCGTGGCGTAAAGATAGAACTTGTCACGGTGGACGCCACCGGGGCGCAGGTCGACCTCTCCTGCGCCTGCATGTTCACGCATGAAGTGGACCACCAGCCCCTGGCAGGCGGCCTGGCCAACCTCGATGCCGCCCTGGGCGGCCAGCTGGCCCAGGCCCGGCGCGATGGCGCCTTCCGCGCCCAGCCGCTCGAGACGCTGCTCATCACCCCGCCTGCGGGCGCCGCGCAAGCCGCTGCCATCTTGGTCATCGGCATGGGCCACCCCGAAGACTGGAGCCCGGCGACCAGCGCAGCGGCCGTGGCCTGCGCACTGCGCGTCGGCCAGTTGCGCAATGCCCGCAGCATTGCGATCGCGCCCAGCATTCTGGACACCGGCATCCACTCCGATGAAGACGTCAACGGCCCCATGCTGCATGGCTTCAAGACCCAGCTCGATGCGCTGCACCAGCTGCACAGCCTGGGGCTGGCGCCCGCGCCTGCGATCGGGCACTGGGTGTTTGACACCGGTGCCGCCCACTACCCGCACAAGCTGCAGCAGTACCAGCAAGCGTTTGCATCCATGATGGGCTGAGGGTCTGCCAAACCGCAGCCTTGACCGCTGCGGCATGCGGCCTACAATGGGCCGCTTCTTTACCTGTGCGAGGTCTTCTACCCATGCGCCATTGATGCTGCCGTCTTGTTGACGGCCCCACGTCCCGCCCCTTGATGGCAGCGGCTGCCCTGTCCAACGGGTGCCAAGGCTGCAAGGCTCACCAGCCATGGCTCGGGGATGTTCGGCATCGATGACATCGCACGGGTATGACAGACACACATTTGGCGCTGCATGGCGTCTCCTATTCGCTGCCGCAAGGCCGGCCGCTTTTCTCCGATCTCCACGCCCGTTTTGACCGCCAGCACACCGCGCTGGTCGGCCGCAATGGCGTGGGCAAAACGGTGCTGGCACGGCTGCTGGCCGGCGAGCTCGAGGCGACGCGTGGCCGCATCAGCCGCGCAGGCCGCATCCACTACCTGGCGCAGAACCTGCTGGTGCAGCACCCCGGCCAGAGCATTGCCGCGCTGGCTGGGCTGGCGCCTGCACTGGCGGCCTTGCAGCGCATCGAGCAAGGCAGCAGCGACCCGCAGGACTTTGCCCTGGTGGCCGAGCGCTGGGATCTGCGCCAGCAGTTCCAGACCCTGCTGCAAGACAGCGGCTTGCCCGCGCTGCCCGCAGAGACCCCGGCCAGCGCATTGAGCGGCGGCCAGGCGATGCGCTTGGCGCTCTTGGGCGCGCAACGGGCCCAGGCCGATTTTCTGATTCTGGACGAGCCCAGCAACCACCTCGATGCCGCGGGCCGCGCCGCACTGGCGCAGCGCCTGCGGCATTGGCCCGGCGGCCTGCTGCTGATCAGCCATGACCGGCGCCTGCTCGCGCAGATGGAGACGATTGCCGAGCTGAGCAGCCAGGGACTGCAGCTGTACAGCGGCTCCTTTGGCGGCTACCAGCAGGCCCAGCAGCAGCGCACGCAACTGGCGGCGGATGCGCTGGCCCGCAGCAAGCAGGAGCGCAAACGCGGCGAGCAGGCGCTGCGCGCGCAGCAAGAGCGGCAGGAGCGAAGGCAGGCCAGAGGCGCAAAAGAGGGCAAGCAAGCCAACCAGGCCAAGATCCTGCTGGGCGGCGCCAAGCAGCGCGCCCAGGCATCGTCAGGCAAACTGCTGACCCAGCATGCCACTGCCCGCGAGGCGCTGAACGCCCGCGTCAGCGAAGCGGCCCAGGCCATCGACTGGCAGGCCGGCCCCATCCACTGGCAGCTGCCGCCCGAGGCCTTTGATCGGTGCCGCAGCAGCGATGCCATCGTTGCCGAGCTGCAGGCGCTGCAGTCACCGCGCCTGCCCGGCGCGCAGCCCCTGAACCTGCAGCTGCGCGCGGGCCAGCGCCTGGCCATCACAGGGCCCAATGGCAGCGGCAAAAGCAGCCTGCTGCAGATCCTCGCCGGCCAGTTGGCCCCCAGCGCCGGACAGCGGCAAGTGCATGTGCCCTGGGCCATGCTGGACCAGCAGCAAAGCGGGCTGGACCCGGCGCAAAGCCTGCTCGCCCAGCTGCAGCAAAGCAACTGCCAGACACCGGAAGGCGTGCTGCGCATGCGCCTGGCGCAGCTGGGGCTCGATGCGCGCTGCATTCTGCAGCCCAGCGGCCAGCTGAGCGGTGGCGAACGGCTCAAAGCTGCGATGGCCTGCGCGCTGTACCGCGATGCGCCCGCGCAGCTCCTGCTGCTGGACGAACCGGACAACCACCTGGACCTGTCCGCACTGCAAGCGCTGGAGGACATGCTGCGCAGCTACCCGGGCTGCCTGGTTGTTGTCTCGCACGATGAGGCGCTGCTTGATGCGCTGGCGCTGACGCACCGGTTGGCGCTCGATAGCGACCGCTGGCAGATGGCGCCATGGAGAAACGATGCACCCATTTAGCCACCACCTGGTGGTACCCGGAAGTTCTCGCTGATGCGCTGCTCGGCGCGCTGGCACAGATCCAGCCAGCGGCGCCAGCGCCTGGCCAGCCAGCCGAGCGGCAGCTGGGCAGCTATAGGTGGCGGCTGCTGGAGCGTGGAATCGGGGAGTGGTCGAGGGTTTTGCATGGACACCGATGCTCGGCGCCGGCCAGACTTCTGTAAAGTTGAATTTCCTATGCATTCACTTCAGAAAAACTGATGCGAAACCTCAACCTCGACCAGGTGCAAACCCTGGTCGCCATCGCCGACCTGGGCACCTTTGCCGCAGCCGCGCAAGCGCTGCACCTGTCGCCACCGGCGATCAGCCTGCATATCAAGGAGCTGGAGGCGCGCATGGACACGGCCCTGCTGCTGCGCGGCCGGCGCCAGGCGGTGCTCACGGCAGCGGGCGAAGTGCTGGTGGCCCAGGGCCGCCAACTGCTCGACGCCAGCGATGAGCTGATCGACCTGGTGCAGCGCCGCGCCAGTGGCCGCGAAGGCCTGGTCAAGGTGGGCGTCTCGGCAGGGGTAAGCACACGCCTCTTGCCGATGATGCTCGAGCAACTCAGCCAGCGCAGCCCGGGCGTCGAGGTCAAGCTCGAAGCGGTGGGCTCGGCCGATGCGATGCAGCGCCTGCGCGCGGGATCGCTCGATGTGGCGATTGTGGCCAGCCCCCAGCCCAGCAGCGCCGAGATTGTGCTCACGCCCTGGCGCAATGACCCGATGGTGGTGCTGCTGCCCGCGGCCTGGAAGGCGCCCAAGCGAGTGACGCCGGACTGGTTGGCGGACAAGCGCTGGGCCTCGTTTGCGCCGGCCACGCAAATGCATGGGCTGATTGCCGGCTGGTTCGGCCAGGCAGGCCACCACCCCCGGCCATTTCTCACGCTCAGCTACCCCGGCGCCCTCAAAAGCCTGGCAGCGGCCAGCCAAAGTGCGGTGATCCTGCCGCTCGAAGAGGTGGAAGACCAGCTGCACCTGCCTGGCGTGCAGGTGCGCCAGCTCTGGCCCCGGCTGATGCGCCCCATGGCCGTGGCCCACCGCCGCGATGGCAGCCACAACCCGGCAGCCGCTGCAGTGCTGGAGGTGCTGGCCGCTTTTGCACTACCCCGCTGATGTCCTGTGTTTGACAGGGGGCAGCACCTCACGCCTGCCATCATGGCTGCATACCAACAAGGAGACATGCATGGCAGACAAGATCGGTTTTATCGGCCTGGGCCGCATGGGCAAGCCCATGGCCGCCAACCTCGTCAAAAAGGGTTTTGCACTGGTTGTGCATGACCTGAACCCGACAGCGGTCAAGGACCTGGTCGCGATGGGCGCGCAAAGCGCCGGCGTGGCCGAGCTGGCCCGCGACTGCAGCATCATCGTCACCATGCTGCCCTCGTCGGTGGAGGTGGAACAGACGGCGCTGGGCGATGGCGGCATCTTTGCGCATGCCCAGCCCGGCAGCATTCTGATGGACATGAGCACCATCGACCCGCTGGCCACCGACCGGCTGGCCCAGCAGGCCGCTGCCAAGGGCCTGACGATGGTGGATGCGCCCGTGGGCCGCCTGGCCGAGCATGCCGACCGGGGCGAGTCGCTCTTCATGGTGGGCGCGAGCGACGCCGATCTGGCCCGCGTGCAGCCCTTGCTCGACGCCATGGGCACCACCACGCACCACTGCGGCCCGGTGGGCACGGGCGGGCGCACCAAGCTGGTCAACAACTACCTGGCTGTCACCCTGACTCAGGTGAATGCCGAGGCGTTGGCGCTGTCGCAGCGCTTTGGCCTCGATATCACCAAGACCTTGCAGGTGCTGCTGGGCACCTCGGCCACCAATGGCCAGCTGCGCATGAACTTTGCCAACAAGGTGCTGCAGGGTGACACCACGCCGGGCTTCACGATCGACCTGGCCCACAAGGACATGTCGCTGGTCGTCGCTGCCGCCCATGCCAGCAAGGTGCCCATGCCGGTGGCCGCGGCCGTGCACGAGTCCTACAGCCTGGCCCGCGCCAGCCAGCATGGCGGTCTCGATTTTTCAGGCATGGCCGATGTGCTCTGCGGCCTGGCCGGCATTGACAAGCCGCGCGTACCCAAGGGATGGACACCGGGCTAAGGCGCCCACCCAGGAGGCGGTAATGTCAGCCTCCGTCCTATGGCCGCAGCCGCGCAAACGGGGTACAAAGGCTGCTGCTCCACCATCCGCAGCCTTGCCCATGTCCGCTCCCATCCCTGCCCATATCGCGTCGCTTTGGCGCAATAACGACAAGATTGCCGCCATCAAGCGCCTGCGCGAAGAAACCGGCATGGGCCTGGCAGAAGCCAAGCATGTGCTGGAATCACAGCTGGATGGCGGCGACGGCCATGAGCCGCCACGCGAGGGTGCCGCGCTGCGAACTGCCATCGAGACGGCATTGGCCCGGGGCGACAAGATCGTCGCCATCAAGCTGCTGCGGGATGCGACCGGCATCGGCTTGAAGGACGCCAAGGACCGCATTGAATCGGGCGACCCGCAGCAATGGCTGGTCGAGGCCCATTTGCCCCACACCCCCAGCCACCCAGCGCCCGCGCCCGCAGGTACCGCAGCCTGGATGGCCCCCGGCCATGAACCCGGCCGGGTGCAAAGCTCGGGCGCCTGGACGGCCGTATTCGTGGTGGTGCTGGCCCTGGTGCTGGCGGGCTGGTACTTCTGGCGCGCCTGATCGGCCCAGCACGCCAGCTTCTGAATCAGCGCAGAAAGTCCGCTGCGCTGTGCCGCTCGGGCATCGGCGAGCTACCGCGCACCTTGTTGACCCGCTGGCCGCGTTGCACCGCAGGGCGCTGCGCGATCTCATCGGTCCAGCGGCGCACATGCTGGTAGGACTCGACATCCAGGAACTCGGCCGCGTTGTAGACCTCGTTGTTCAGCAGCGCGCCATACCAGGGCCAGGCGGCCATGTCGGCAATGCTGTAATCCTGCCCAGCAATAAAGCGCTGCTCGGCCAGTTGGCGGTTGAGCACATCGAGCTGGCGCTTGACCTCCATCGCATAGCGGTTGATCGGGTAGGCCATCTTCTCTGGCGCATAGGCATAGAAGTGGCCAAAGCCGCCGCCCAGAAAGGCCGCACTGCCCACCTGCCAGAACAGCCAGTTCAGCACCTCGGTGCGGGCTGCGCCCTCCTTGGGCAGGAACTGGCCAAACTTCTCGGCCAGGTGCAGCAGGATGGAGCCCGACTCGAACACGCGTACAGGCGTGCTGCCGCTGCGGTCGAGCAGCGCGGGGATCTTGGAGTTGGGGTTGACCTCGACAAAGCCGCTGCCAAATTGGTCGCCTTCGCCGATATTGATCAGCCAGGCGTCGTACTCGGCCTCGGCAATGCCCAGCTCCAGCAGCTCTTCGAGCATGATCGTCACCTTGACGCCATTGGGCGTGCCCAGCGAATACAGCTGCAAGGGGTGCTTGCCCACCGGCAGCAGCTTGTCATGCGTGGCGCCCGCTTCGGGGCGGTTGATATGGGCGAATGCGCCCCCATTGCCTTTGTCCCAAGTCCAGACCTTGGGCGGTTGGTAGGCTTGATCCGACATGCTTTACCTCAGCTTTCTGTGTAGGGCTGGGGCCCACCGCTGCGGCCCGGCGGGGTGCGGGCGCAAGTGCGGTAAGGCCACCTGCTGCCGATCATAGAGAGGAGCCCAGCGCGCTGCAGCAGTGCCGAAAAAGACCACAACGCAGGTTGCGGCCCCTTGACGCCATCTTGATGCCAGCCCACGCAGTCTAGATATGCGCTCAATGCCAGGCTTTCTACAGTGGAGGCCTCTCCACCCAGGGCTTGACCTGCAAGCCAGCCTCCATGAAACCTGTCGCCATCCTCCAGCATGAAACCTCGCAGGGCCCAGGCGTGCTGCTCGCGCATTTGCAGCAGCACGGCATCCCCTATGCATTGATCAGGCCCTGCAACGAGGGCATCGCAGCCATGCGCGCGCGTGATTACCGCGGCATCATTGTGCTGGGCAGCAACCATTGCGCCAATGAGCAGCTGCGCTGGATCGAGCAGGAGCGCTGCCTGTTGCAAAGCGCCCTGGCGGCGGACGTGCCCGTGCTCGGCCACTGCTTTGGCGCGCAGATGCTGGCCCGTGCGATGGGCGCGCGCGTCTGGCGCAACCCCTGCGCCAACATCGGCTGGGGTCGCGTCTGGGTCACGCCCCAAGCCCAAGAACAGATGGACTTGCCCGCCGAGGCCACCATCTTCAACTGGCACTACGACAGCTTTGAGATTCCGCCAGGCGCAAGCCGCAGCATGTACGGCCGCCACTGCCTGAACAAGGGCTTTGTGCATGGACGCCATTGGGCCTTCCAAGGCCATCTGGAGGTCACCGCGCAAAGCGTGCGCGACTGGTGCGATGAAGGTGCGCCCGAGTTGCGCAGCGCAGCTGGCCCCGCCGTGCAAAGCCGGGCGCAGATCCTGGCGCAATTGCCCCAGCACATCCGCCAGTTGCACCAGATTGCCGCGCGCAGCTACAGCGCCTGGACGGCACAACTGCCGCGCCCGCGCCTGTTTTATATGCCGGTGTGGGGAGAGGCGCGCCTGGCGCTGGCATAAGCCGGCACCCACAAAAAAGCCGGGGCATTGCTGCACCGGCTTTGGACGAGGGAAAGCCTAAAATGCTTAGACCTTCAGCACGGCCACGCCGCCCAGGTAAGGTTGCAGCGCTTCTGGCACCGTCACCGAGCCGTCAGCATTCTGGTAGTTCTCCAGCACGGCCACCAGGGTGCGGCCCACGGCCAGGCCCGAGCCGTTCAAGGTGTGGACCAGCTCATTCTTGCCTTGCGCGTTCTTGAAGCGGGCCTGCATGCGACGGGCCTGGAAGGCTTCGCAGTTGCTCACCGAGCTGATTTCGCGGTAGGTGTTCTGCGCGGGCAGCCAGACTTCCAGGTCATAGGTCTTGGCAGCGCCAAAACCCATGTCGCCGGTCGACAGCGCCAGCACGCGGTACGGCAGGCCCAGGCGCTGCAGCACGTCTTCGGCATGGCGCGTCATCTCTTCGAGCGCCTCGTAGCTCTTGTCCGGATGCACCACCTGCACCATCTCGACCTTGTCGAACTGGTGCTGGCGGATCAGACCACGCGTGTCGCGGCCGGCCGAGCCCGCTTCCGAGCGGAAGCAAGGGCTGTGCGCCGTCAGCTTGATGGGCAGCTGGTCTTCGCTCAGCACTTCGTCCCGCACCAGATTGGTGAGCGGCACTTCCGAGGTCGGGATCAGGTAGAGCGCCGCAGTATCGGGCACCGGCTCGGCATCCTGGCCGCCCTTGTTGGCGGCAAACAGGTCCTGCTCGAACTTGGGCAGCTGGCCCGTGCCCTTGAGCGAGTCGCTGTTGACGATGTAGGGCACATAGCACTCGGTGTAGCCGTGCTGCTCGGTCTGCAGGTCAATCATGAACTGCGCCAGCGCACGGTGCAGGCGGGCGATCGGACCCTTCATCACCGTAAAGCGCGAGCCGGTCAGCTTGACGCCAGCCTCAAAGTCCAGGCCCAGCGGCATGCCGACATCGACATGGTCCTTGATCTCGAAATCAAAGCTGCGCGGCGTGCCCCAGCGGCGCACTTCGACGTTGGCCGACTCGTCCTCGCCCACCGGCACGCTCTCGTGCGGCAGGTTGGGCACGGCCACCAGCATGGCCTGCAGCTCGGCCTGCAGTTCATCCAGGCGCGTGGCCGACTGTTCCAGCTCGGTCTTCATCGCGGCCACATCGGCCTTGGCCGCTTCGGCCGCGTCCTTCTCGCCCTTGCCCATCAGCATGCCAATTTGCTTGGACAGCTGGTTGCGCTTGGCCTGCAGCTCTTCGGTGCGGGTCTGGATGGTCTTGCGCTCGGCCTCCAAGGCCTTGAAGGCTTCGACATTCAAAAACGCCTGGGGGCTCTTGCGGGTCTGCAAACGGGCGATGACCGAGTCCAGGTCTTTGCGTAGCAACAAAATATCAAGCATGAATTACCTCTTGGGGTGGGGCAGCGCCTAGGCCTGCCCAATGAAAGGGGGTGGGGGTGGGCACTGCCCACCGCGATCAACGGGAGTGGACGAGCCGCCAGGCCACCAGGCCTCGTTCAGCGACCCGTCTCCGGAGATCGTGCAGAAATCTCCAGCCCGCCGACATCGATTTTCAGGCCCTTGGGCAGCGGGAACTTCACGGTCTCTTCGATGCCATCCATCTTGCGCACCGAGGTCGCGCCCAGCACCTTGATGCGCTCGATCACCTGCTTGACCAGCACCTCGGGGGCCGAGGCGCCTGCCGTCAGGCCCACGCGGGCGATGCCGTCAAACCATTCGGGTTGGAGCTCGTCAGCGTTGTCCACCATATAGCCCGGCGTGCCCAACTTGACGGCCAGCTCGCGCAGGCGGTTGCTGTTGGAGCTGGTGGGGCTGCCCACGACGATCACCAGGTCCACCTGGCTGCTCATCACCTTGACGGCATCCTGGCGGTTCTGCGTCGCATAGCAAATGTCCTGCTGCTTGGGCTCGCGGATCTGCGGAAAGCGCAGCTTGACGGCAGCCGTGATCTCGGCGGCATCGTCCACGCTCAACGTGGTCTGGGTCACCACCGCCAGTTTGTCGGTCTGGCTGGGGTGGACATGGGCCACATCACCCACCTCTTCGACCAGGTGGATGCCTTCGGACAGCTGGCCCATCGTGCCTTCGACCTCGGGGTGGCCCTTGTGGCCGATCATGATGAACTCATAGCCCTCTTTGGCCAGCTTGGCCACTTCCACATGGACTTTGGTCACCAGCGGGCAGGTGGCGTCGAAAATGCTAAAGCCTCGGCGCTCGGCCTCCAGCTGCACGGCCTTGCTCACGCCATGGGCCGAGAAGATCAAGGTGGCGCCGGGCGGCACGTCATCGAGCTCTTCGATGAAGATCGCGCCCTTGGCCTTGAGGTCGTTGACCACATAGGTGTTGTGCACAATCTCGTGGCGCACATAGATGGGCGCGCCAAATTTCTCGATCGCACGCTCGACGATCTCGATCGCCCGATCCACGCCCGCACAAAAGCCGCGCGGCTCGGCCAATACGATTTCCTGGGGCCGCAACATGCTCAGAGCACCCCGATCAGCTGGACTTCAAAGGTCACCGGCTGGCTGGCCAGCGGGTGGTTGAAGTCAAATTGCACTGCGCCATCGTCGCGCACCTGCATCGCCACACCGGCATAGGTGCTGGCACCATCGGGGGTGGGGAACTGCACCACATCGCCCAGGGTGTACTGCTCCATCGGATCGCCCAGCTCATTGAGCAGGCGGCGCGCCACCCACTGCACCATGTCCGGGTTGCGCTCGCCAAAGGCTTCGCCGGCGGGAACGTGGAAGGTCGCATGCGTGCCCTCGGGCAGACCCAGCAGCAGGTTCTCGACCGACGGCGACAGCTCACCCATGCCCAGCGACAGGGTCGCGGGTTTGCCTTCAAAGGTGTTGATCACATCGCCCGCCGGGCCAGCCAGGCGGTAGTGCAAGGTCAGAAACGATCCGGGTTGTACCACTGGCGCATCGGCAGGCAGCGGCGTCACGGGGGCCATCGGAGTAGTCATGCAAATCCCTATAAACTGGGGTGTATTGTAGGTTGTAGGGTGAAACCCCTGCATGCAACCTGCATCAAAAGATCCCAGGCAGAGCCCGCGCCCCAGGCAGTGGTTTTGCCCGGTCCCCAGGCCACCGGCCGACAGCGAACCTCCAGGAGTGCCTATGAACACCCATCTTTGCTGCCTTGCCCCTGCCGCTGCCCGCGCTTGCGCAAGGCATGCACGGCCCCTGCCCTGCCCGTCTCGCGCCCAGCCGCTGCCGGGCCAGCTGCACTGAGAGGACGCCATGCCCCTCAAAGACATCCCTACCGACTGCCAGCCGCGCGAGAAACTGCTCGCCAAGGGCGCCGGCGCGCTGACCGATGCCGAGCTGCTGGCCATCTTGCTGCGCACCGGCATGGCCGGCAAGAGCGTGCTGCAATGGGCCGCTGAACTGCTGGCCCCGCGCCAGCCCGATGCCCCAGGCAGCTTTGGCGGCATCAACGGCCTGCTGCAGGCCAGCAGCGCCGAGCTCGCACAGGTCAAGGGCCTGGGCCCGGCCAAGCGCGCCGAGCTGATCGCGGTGCTGGAGCTGGCCCGCCGCGCGATGGCCCAGCAATTGCAGCAGCGCAGCCTGCTTGGCAGTGCCTCCACTGTCAAAGCCTATGTGCAGTTGCACCTGGCGCACAAGCACCATGAGGTGTTTGCCGTGCTGTTTCTCGACAGCCAGCACCAGCTGATTGCGCTGGAGGAATTGTTTCGCGGCACCCTGGGCCAGGCCAGCGTCTATCCGCGCGAAGTGGTCGTGCGGGCCCTGCACCACCACGCTGCAGCGGTGATCTTGGCGCACAATCACCCCAGCGGCCAGGTCACGCCCAGCCAGGCGGACCAGCAACTCACGCAGAGCTTGCAGGCCGCCTTGTCCCTGGTCGATGTGCGTGTGCTGGACCATATTATTGTTGGGCCCGGAGCAGCACTGTCGATGGCCGAGGAAGGTGAGATGTGAGTAAGCAGGACAAAACCGGCAGCGTGGCATCGCTGCGGGAGCTCAAGCAGCTGCGCAAGGCGCTGACGGCCTTGCAGGCCGAGCAGGCAGCCCAGCGCCAGCTGCAAGAAGCCGCCCGCCAGCAGGCGCTGCGCCAGAGCGAGCGCGACCGCCAGCTGTTTCGCCAGACCGTAGGCGCCGTGCGCCCGCTGCCCAGCAGCGGCCAGATCAGCGCCGAAACGCCCCCGCCCGACCCGCTACCGCTGCAGCACTGGGCCGACGAGCAGCGTGTGCTGCTCGAAGCGATGAGCGATGAGTTCGACGCCAGCACCCTGCTCGACACCGACGACCAGCTGAGCTTTCGGCGCAAGGGCATTGGCCGCGATGTGGTCCACAAGCTGCGCGCCGGGCACTGGACCATCCAGCGCCAGATCGACCTGCATGGCCTGCGCACCGACGAGGCGCGTCAGGCGCTGGGCAGCTTTATCCGTCAATCGCAGCGCCAGGGGCTGCGCTGCGTGCGCGTGGTGCATGGCAAGGGCCTGGGCTCACCCGGGCGCATGCCGGTGCTCAAAGGCCGGGTGCACAGCTGGCTGGTGCAGAAAAACGAGGTGCTGGCCTTTGTACAGGCGCGCCCGGCCGATGGTGGCGCCGGCGCCCTGGTGGTGCTGCTGCGTGCCGCATCGATGGCGGCCAGCGCCGTCAATGTGGCCGATGCGCTGCTGCAGATGCAGGCACTGGCCCAGCAGGCAGCGGCCGTGCCGGCACCCGACCCGGTGGCCCAGCAGGTCGCATCCTGGGCGGCGCAGTACCGCAGTGACAAGCCCAAGCGCTGATTGACAGGCCTTAAGAAGCCCCGGGCTTGCCCTGCGGCAAGGGAGCGCTGAAAGGGTTTACCCAGCGCTGGTCCGGGTCCTGCAGCGGCAGCGCCTCGCGCGCTTCGTCTTCGCCATAGATGCGGGCGATCCGCGCTTCCAGGCTGGGGTGGCTGGCCAGCCAGCGCGCGCCGCCCAGGTGCCAGAAGTCATGCATCTCTTCGATGCTGTGCACCTCCAGCAGCAGCATGTGCTCCACAAGCGGCGAATAGGCCCCGGCTGCGCCGCCACGGGGCTGCAGGGCATCGGCCTGCAACGGGTAGTCCTGCTGCCACAGCGCCTTGCGCAGCACGCGGCCCAGCCCATCGGGATTGCGGGTCCACTGCACGGCGCGGGCATCGGCCAGGTATTCGCGCTGGCGCGATACGGCAGCCTTGAGCGCCTGCGCCGCCAACCAGCCCAGCCAGCCCACGGCCATCAGCGGCCGGCCAAACAGCGACACGCCGCGCTCGACCCAGTCGCGCCCATAGTTGAACAGCATCTCCAGCCCGAACACATAGCCGGCCAACTCCATGTTGAGCCGCGTATCGCCCTCGTGCAGATGGGACAGCTCATGCGCTACCACGCCCTTGAGCTCATCGCGGCTGAGGTATTCCAGCGCGCCCATGGACACCACGATCACCGCATCCTCGGCCTCCCAGGCAGCGGCAAAGGCATTGAGCGAGCGGTCGCGTGGCAGCACCATGGCCTGGGGCCGCTGGGCACCGGCGGCAATGCACAGCTCATCGACAATGTTCTGGTACTGCTGCTCGGCATGAGACACCGATGGGCGCAGTTCGCGCGCGCCCAGCTGCCTAGCCAGGTGCAGGCCGCCCTGGCGCAGATTGCTGCGCTTGATCCAGGCGCCGCCCAGCACCATCAGGCTGACGATGCCGATATTGGTGGCCAGAAAGCCGGCCGGGTAATGCACTGCGACCTGTTCCAGCCGCAGTTGGCTGAAGAGCACTGCGACCAGCGCCGGCGTCCAGAACACCAGCGCCAGCACCAGGTGCACGCCCACCGCAATGCCCAGCACCAGCAGCGCAAAAGCGGCCACCAGGCCCCAGGTGCGGCGCCGTGCGCTGGCTTGGAAATCCCAGAAGTTCATGGCTGCGCCGCTGCAGGCTCACCGCGCAGCGCGTGGCCATGGTCGCGGGCTGCGGCCTTCATCGGCTCAGAACTGCACGCGGACGGTGTCGCGCTCCTGGGCATTTTGCGTGGACTGCAGCATCGGCATCGCATGAAAGCCCAGCATCGAGGCCACCACAATCGCCGGGAAGGCGCGCGAAGCGTTGTTGAACGCCAGCACCTGGTCGTTATAGGCCTGGCGCGCATAGCCAATGCGGTTTTCGGTGCTGCCCAGCTCTTCGCTGAGCGAGCGCATCGTGTCATCGGCCTTGAGGTCCGGGTAGCTCTCGGTCAGCACCATCAAGCGGCCCAGGGCACCGCCCAGCGCCCCTTCCGCGGCCACCATGGCGTCCGCCACCTCGGGTTTACCAGGGGCTGCGCGCAGCGCACTGGCTGCAGCCTGCGCCTGGCCGCGCGCGCGGATCACGGCCTCCAAGGTCTGGGACTCGTGCTCCAGGTATTTCTTGGCCACCGCCACCAGGTTGGGCACCAGGTCGTAGCGGCGCTTGAGCTGCACATCGATTTGCGCCAAGGCATTGCTGGTGCGGTTGCGCAAGGCCATCAAGCGGTTGTAGACCAGCACGCCCCAGACCAGCAAGGCAGCAACCACCGCCGAGACCACCATCAAATTGGTATTCATAACCCTCATCCACCCTCATCGTTTTTAGTGGCTTGATTATGGGCCAAAGCGCTGCGGCGCCCCCATAGGGAATGCAAACCAGCGTGGACGTTGCATTTTGCGAACCTGGTGCATGACAGAAGTCAAGAAATCAGGTAATGGGCGGCAAGCCTCCCGCCGCAGACGGGGCGCTGCACAGAATGCCTGCGCAACCCACCAGCGGCTCGGGCTGGAGTCAGCGGTTGCGCATCCAGTCCGCAGTCTGGAAAAAGCTCTGGCCCAGGCGGCTGCGCAGTTTCTCATCGACGCCGACATCGCCCATCGCCTGGTCCATGCAGGCCAGCCACTGGTCGCGCTCCAGAATGCCGATCGAAAACGGCATATGGCGCATGCGCAGGCGCGGGTGGCCAAAGCGCTGCTGGTAATGGTCAGGGCCGCCCAGCCAGCCGCAGAGAAACCAGAACAGCTTGTCGCGCGCATCCTGCAAAGTGCTGCCATGGGCGTCACGCAACTCCTTGTAGCCGGGCTCCAGGTCCATCAGGTCATAGAAGCGGTCCACCAGCGCCCGCACCTGGCCCTCGCCGCCTATCCAGTCAAAAGGGGTGTCAAACGGGGGCTTTTCTTCGATGTGCATAGAGGGCTCTCAGGGTACGCAGGGGCAGAGGATCAGGCAGCGGGCGCTGCGCCTGCACAGCGCCCACGGTCCTGCCACCCGCGATATTACCGCTCTATGGCGCGGCATTCACACCGCTTCGCGCAAGGTCACGACGACCGGGCGGCGCAGCACCTCGCGCAGGCCCCACCAGCCGGTCACCAGCGCCAGCAAGGCGCCACAGGCGCCGCCAGCGAGCGGCACCCACCAGCGCGGCACCCAGGCAAAGTCAAACACAAACTGGGCCAGCGCCCAGCCAATGGCCATGGCCACCACGCTGGCCAGCACACCGGCGAGCAGGCCCACACCGGCCAGCTCGGCGCGCTGCACCTGCTGGAGCAACTGGCTGCGCGCGCCCACGGCCCGCATGATCGCGTACTCGCGGGCGCGCTCCTCGCGCGTGGCGGTGATCGCGGCAAACAGCACCACCAGGCCCGCGGCCAAGGTAAAGCCAAACAGGAACTCCACCGCGCGGATCACCTGGTTGAGCACCTGCTGGAGCTGGGCGACCGTGGCGCGCAGGTCCACATTGGTGATGTTGGGAAACTCGCGCACCAGGCCATTGTCAAAGCCCGCCGTATCGGGCGCGCGGTAGGCGGCCAGGTAGGTGACGGCCACATCGTTCATCTGCGCGACCGGGTACATGACAAAGAAATTCGCGCGCATCGAGCCCCAGTCCACCTTGCGCAGGCTGGTGATCGTGCTCTCGTGCTGCACGCCGCCCATGTCAAACAGCAGGCGGTCGCCCATCTTCAGGCCCAGCGTCTGGGCAATGCCCTCTTCGACACTGACGCCCCCCGCCTCGCCTGGGGTCCACTGGCCCTGCACGATCTGGTTGTGCTCCTGCAGCACATCGCTGTGGGAGATATTGAACTCGCGGTCGACCAGGCGCTTGGCGCGGTCTTCGCTGTAGTCGCCCGGCCCCACATCCTTGCCATTGATCTGGATGAGGCGGCCGCGAACCATCGGGTACCAGTCCCATTTGTCGATGCCGGCCTGGCGCAGGCGCTGCTGGAAGGCATCGGCCTGGTCGGGCAGGATGTTGATGACAAAGCGGTTCA
The DNA here is from genome assembly GCF_025309455.1 of Comamonas squillarum. Classification (NCBI taxonomy): domain Bacteria; kingdom Pseudomonadati; phylum Pseudomonadota; class Betaproteobacteria; order Burkholderiales; family Comamonadaceae; genus Comamonas; species Comamonas squillarum. Next base: position 4,744,638 of record NZ_CP104377.1, on the reverse strand, counting down.
TCGCATCGGGCGGCGTGGTCTGGCGCCAGGTCTGGATCAGGTCGGTGCGCAGCAGCACCAGCAGCACCAGCGCCATCAGGCCCACCGCCAGGCTGCTGACCTGCACCACGGCAAACCAGGGCCGGGCGGCGACCTGGCGCGTGGCCAGCAGCAACCAGCGCGGCGCCGTGCGCTCATTGACCATGCGCCGCAGCAGCGTGATGGCCGCAGCACTCAAGAGGCCAAACACCACGATCGCCATCGCAAAACCGCCCACCGCAATACCACCAAGCTTGGCATCCCCGCTGACCAGCAGCAGCATCGCCGCAAAGCCCAGTACCCCCAGCAGCAGCACCGAGGCCGAGGCCGGGCGCAGCGCACCCAGATCACGGCGCAGCACGCGCAGCGGCGGCACCTGGGCCAGCTGCAGCACAGGGGGCAGGCCAAAGGCCAGCAGCAAGGTCATGCCCATGCCCACGCCCAGCACCAGGGGCCAGCCGCTGGCAGCGGGCAAGGTGACGGCCAGCAGGCCGGCCATCAGCCAGACAAACAAATAGTGCATCGCATAGCCCAGCGCCACGCCCAGCAGGCTGGCGGCCAGACCGATGATGACAAACTCGACCACATAGGCGCCGGAAATGGCGCGCTGGGCCAGGCCCAGCACGCGCAGCAATGCCGCGCCATTGAGGTGGGCGCTGGCAAAGGTGCGGGCGGCCAAGGCCACGGCCACCGCCGACAGCAGCGCGGCCAGCAAGGCCACCAGGTTCAGGAACTTCTGCGCGCGCTCGAGGGTTTGCTCCATCTCGGGCCGGCCGCTTTGCAGCGACTCGATGCGCACGCCATGGCTGTGGGGCTGGGCCACTTCGGTCTCGGACCATTGCAAAAACTGCGCCGCTGCAGCGGGCTCACCGGCGACGGCAAAGCGGTAGAGCAAGCGGCTGGCCGGCTGCACCAGGCCGGTCGCGGCCAGGTCGCTCCAGTCCAGCATCACGCGCGGAGAAAAGCCCAGAAAGCCGGCGCCCCGGTCCGGCTCGATCGTCAGCACGCGGCCAATGGTGAAGCGCTTGTCGCCCAGCCACAGCACCGAGCCGGTCTTGAGGCCCAGCGCCTCGATCAGGCTCGGGTCCACCCAGACTTCGCCGCGCGCTGGAATGTCGCGGGTCGGCGCATCGGGCTGGCCGGCAGCGGCGGCCGTGCGCAGACTGCCGCGCAGCGGATAACCGGCCTGCACCGCCTTGAGGCCCACCAGGCGCGATTCACCGCCATCGGCATCGTCCGAGCGCGCCATCGTCGGGAAGGTGACTGTCGTCACGCCCTGCAAACCCAGCGACCGGGCCTTGTCGGCAAAGGCCGCTGGCGTGCTGTTGTCGCTCACCACCACGACGTCGCCGCCCAGCAGCTGGCTGGCATCGCGCTGCAGCCCCGCTTGGAGGCGGTCCGAGAAAAAGCTCACCGAGGTCAGCGCGGCCACCGCCAGCGCCACCGCAACCAACAAAAGCCGCAGCTCACCGGCACGCCAGTCGCGCAGCAATTGGCGCCAGCCCAACGCAAAAAAGTTGTGTTTCATGCAGCAAACATAACTGATGCGCGTTTACCCCCAGCCCTTGCCGGATTTCCCCGCAGCCCGGCGGCCGCCACCGCCACCGCCACCAAGGGGCATGCTGCAAGCAGAGTCAAAGTGGCAAAAGCGCTTCCCCGAAGCACCACTGCCTACGCTGGCACAACACCTACCCTGCCCCCTGCAGACCCGTGCCAGCAGATTTTGTAGACGCACCCTACCGGCCCCATTGAAAGAGATCATCCCCAAGCAGTCGATTGCGAGTTACGATATGAAACAACAATCTCCCAACGAGCCATCCTATGAATGCCTTGATTTCACAATTGGGCCAGACGTTTGCTAAAGCTCGCAGTCTGGAGGAGCTGACGCGCCCCCTGCTGGAGATGCTGCAAAAAGTCACCAGTCTGGAATCCACCTACCTCACACGCATTGACCTGGGCCAGCGTGTCCAGCAGGTGCTGTTCGCGCGCAATACCCAAAGCCTGCAGATTCCCGAGAACCTGAGCGTGCCTTGGGAAGACACCTTGTGCAAACGCGCCATCGATGAGAACTGCCTCTACACCGACGATGTCAGCCACCTCTGGGGCGACTCGCAGGCCGCGCAGGCGCTGGGCATCCAGACCTATGCCAGCACGCCGGTGCACCTGTCCGATGGCATGCTCTACGGCACCCTGTGCGGCGCCAGTGCATCGCGCAAACCGCTGCTGCCCGAGACACGGGATGTGATGCGCCTGTTTGCCCAGTTCCTGGGCCAGCAGGTCGAGCGCGAGCAGCTGCTCGTGCAGATCCAGGTGCAAAACGAAGAGCTGCAGCGCCTGGCGCGCACCGATGCGCTGACCGGCCTGCCCAACCGCCGCGCACTGATCGAGCAGCTCGACCAGCTGCAGGCCATTGCCCGCCGCCAGGAGCGCTATGTGCTCGTGGGCATGATCGACATGGATGGCTTCAAGGCCATCAACGACGGCTATGGCCATGAAGCGGGCGACCGCTTCTTGCAGCTGCTGTCCGAGCAGATGCGCCAGGCGATGCGCGGCTCGGACCTGATCGCCCGCCAGGGCGGCGATGAGTTCGTTTTTGCCGGGCTGGGCCCCCACCTGCATGAGCCAATTGCGCCGGCTTTGAGCGAGACACAGGCGCGCCTGTTTGCCAGCACCCGGGCCGAGTCGCTGTGCCTGGGCCAGGGCGTGAGCCTGAACTACACCGGCGCCAGTGTGGGCCTGGTGGCCGTCACGCCGGGCACCCATGCCGATACCGCGTTGCAGCAGGCCGATCTGGCCATGTACCAGACCAAGCAGGCGCGTAAAGCCCGCCATCCGGTCGCCGCTTGATCCAACGCCTCAGCAAACCCTGAGGCGGCGATCAAGCCTCGCCGATCTGCGCCGCAGCCGCTGCGCCGGCCGCCGTCAGCGCCAGCATCCAGCGCCCATCCACCGCCTGGGCAAGCACCCAGGCAGGCTGCTGGGCCTGCTCCAACAGCAGGTTGAGCATCGCCAGCTCGCGCAGCAGGCTGCTGGCAGGGGCATCCAGGCGCTTGGCGATGCGCACCAGCGGTACCGCCTGCCCGGTGCGGGCCTGCTCTTGCGCCAAAGCCGTCAGCAGATGCTGCGCCAGCGGCGAGAGGGCCGGGGCGGTGCTCAACGTCCCCATCACTGCGGTGCTTGTCCGGGCTCGAGCACCACGGGGATCGATTTGGAGGTGGGCGTGCCGGCATGGGCCGCCACGGCCGACAGCGGCACCAGCGGATTGGTCTCCGGGTAGTAGGCAGCCAGGTTACCGCGCGGAATGTCATAGGCCACCAGCTTGAAGCCCTCGACACAGCGCTGCTGGCCATCGTCCCAAACGGTGCGGATATTCACCCAGTCCCCATCGGCCAGGCCCAGCGCGCGGATGTCATCGGCATGGATGAACACCACCCGGCGCTGGCCAAACACGCCCCGGTAGCGGTCATCCATGCCATAGATCGTCGTGTTGTACTGGTCGTGCGAGCGGGTGGTCAGCAAGGTAAACACCTGCTGGTCACGCAGCCGCACACGCGCCCGGTGCGTGGGGGTATCGACCGGCACCGCATGGGCGTGGAAGCTGGCCTTGCCGCTGGCCGTGGCCCAGATGCGCTCGCTGGCGGTGTTGCGCAGCCGAAAGCCACCGGGCACGGCCACCCGCTGATTGAAGTCGGCAAAATCGGGGAAGACCTTGGCGATCTCGTCGCGGATCAGCGCGTAGTCGGCGGCCAGCGCCAGCCAGTCCACCCGGCTGCGCGCGCCCAAGGTGGCATGGGCCAGGCGCGCCACAATCGCCGGCTCGGACAGCAGATGGGCCGAGGCGGGCGGGTTCATGCCCATCGACAGGTGCACCATGCTCATCGAATCCTCGACCGTCACGCCCTGGGGCTGGCCGTTTTGCAGATCGATCTCGGTGCGGCCCAGGCAGGGCAGCAGCAAGGCCTCGCGGCCATGGACCACATGGCTGCGGTTGAGCTTGGTGGTGACCTGCACGGTCAGCGCGCAGCGCTGCAGGCCTTTCCAGGTTTCATAGGTATCGGGCGTGGCGGCGGCAAAATTGCCCCCAAGCGCAAAAAACACCTGGGCCTGGCCATCGCGCATGCTGGCAATGGCGTCCACCGTGTCCATGCCGTGGGCGCGGGGCGGCGCAAAGCCATAGACCTCCTGCAGCCGGTCGAGCAAGGCCGCCGGCGGCTTTTCCCAAATGCCCATGCTGCGGTCGCCCTGCACATTGCTGTGGCCGCGCACCGGGCACGGCCCCGCTCCTGGCCGGCCGATATGGCCGCGCAGCAGCAGCAGGTTCAAAATCATCTGGATGGTGGCCACCGAATGCGCATGCTGGGTAATGCCCATGCCCCAGCAGGCAATCACCTTGTCCGCGCCCAGGTAGACATCAGCCGCCGCCCGCATCTGCGCTTCGCTCAGGCCCGATTCCTGCACCAGCAGCGCCCAGTCTTCAGCCTGCAGGCTTTGCGCCATCGTCTCAAAACCGGTGGTGTGCACGGCGATAAACGCATGGTCGAGCACGCCGCCCCGCGCCGCCTCCTGCTCCAGCACATGCTTGAGCATGCCACGCAGCGCTGCCAGATCGCCGCCCACACGCAGCTGAAAATAGTGCGTGCTGATGGGGCTGGAGCCCAGGGTCGCCATCTCCAGCTTGTCCTGCGGATCGGCAAAGCGCTCCAGCCCACGCTCGCGCAAGGGGTTGAAGCTGACAATGCGCGCGCCGCGCTTGTGCGCCTCGCGCAATTCGCCCAGCATGCGCGGGTGGTTGGTGCCCGGGTTCTGGCCAAAGATGAAGATCGCATCGGCCTGTTCAAAATCGTCCAGGGTCACCGTGCCCTTGCCCACGCCGATCTGCTCGCGCATCGCCGAGCCACTGGGCTCGTGGCACATGTTCGAGCAATCGGGGAAATTGTTGGTGCCGTATTCGCGCACAAACAGCTGGTAGAGAAAAGCCGCCTCGTTGCTCGCCCTACCGGAGGTGTAGAACACCGCCTGGTCCGGGCTGGGCAGCGCATTCAGGTGCTGGGCAATCAGCGCAAAGGCATCGTCCCAGGCAATGGGCAGGTAGTGGTCGCTGGCCGCGTCATAGACCATCGGATGCGTCAGCCGGCCCTGGTCCTCCAACCAAAAGTCGCTGTGCTGGGCCAGCTCGCGCACGCTGTAGCGGGCAAACAGCTCGGGGCCCGCACGCCGGGCCGTGGCCTCGGCGGCGACGGCCTTGACGCCGTTCTCACAGAACTCGAAGGTCGAGGCATGGTTGCGGTCGGGCCAGGCGCAGCCCGGGCAGTCAAAGCCATCGGGCTGGTTGGCCGACAGCAGCGTCTTGGCACCCTTGAGCGCAATGTCGTGGTGCAGCAGCGTGTTCTTGACACTGTTCAAAGCGCCCCAGCCACCGGCTGGGCCTTTGTAGAAGGCGATTTTCTGTTCTTGCATGGCAGGGACTGGTTAGAACGCGGCTGCGTAGAGATCGTGAACACGTTCTCAGCCCTGCATTTCAACCCGCTGCCCGCTGGCCGTCAAATTCAATGCGGCAATGCCGGCATTCGACAAACTATGGCTGGGGTGGCGGCGCAGTTGCCAAGGCCTGCAAAGCCCCGGCATGCTGCAGGCATTGCTGCTGCCATTCATCCAACGCCATCAGTGCGCGCGCCGCCTCCATAGCGGGCATCGCCTGCTGGGATTGCTGGTAGAGAAAGGCCACCTCGCTCACGACCACCGGCTCGGCCAGCGGCCAGGCGCGCAGACCTGGTGTATGGCGCACGGTCGCCAGCACGGCGCCGGGCACGATGCTGGCCATCTGGCCCTCGCCCACCGCCTGCAGCAAGGCCTGGACCGAGTTGGTCTCCATCGCCGCCTGCACCAGCACGCCGACGGCCAAAAAGCTGCGCTCCACAATCTGGCGGTTGTGCATATCGGGGGTCAGCAGGCACAGCGGCTGCTGCGCAGCCTGCACCCAGGTGAGGGGCTCGGCCGCATGCAGGGTATCGGCCACGCAGGCGCGTGCTGGCGCGGACTGCAGCAGGTAGTAGTGCTCCTGGTACTGGGGCGCGCAGTGGGTGCGCGGGCGGCGGATGCGGTCGCTGTAGCCCAGCGCCAGGTCCAGGCTCAGCTCTTCGAGGCCGCGCTCGATGTCGGGCGAGCTCATCGCATGCAGCGCCGGCACCAGGCCCGGGTGCTGCTGGCGCAGCAGACTGGCAAAGCGCAGCAGCATTGGCATGGCCGTGGGCACGGCCGCCATGCGCAGCTGCCCTTGCAACTGCCCCGCCTGGGCCGAGAGGCGCTGGCGCAGGCGCGCCTCGCTTTGCAGCATCTCCAGCCCGGTTTGCAGTACCTGCTCGCCCTCGGGCGTAAAGCCGGCAAACACCCGGCCCCGGCGCACGATGGCCACGCCAAACTCGGCCTCCAGCGCGCGCAGCGCATTGGACAGCGCCGGCTGGGTGATGTGGCAGGCTTGGGCTGCCCGCGCGAAATGGCCATGCGCATGGAGCGCGGCCAGGTAGCGCATGGCAGCGAGCAGGTTCATCAGGTGTTGCTGCTCACGGAGATCGTCGGGAACTTCGACGAGAAATCCTTGGCCTGCTGCGCAATCTTGACCGCAATGCTGCGCGCCACCTGCCGGTAGATGGCGGCCACTTCGCTGTCGGGCGCGGCCACCACGGTGGGAGTGCCGCTGTCGGCCTGCTCGCGGATCTGCATCGACAGCGGCAGCGCGCCCAGGTAGTCCAGCTTGTAATCGGCTGCCATGTGCTTGCCGCCATCGGCGCCAAAGATATGCTCCACATGGCCGCAGTTCGTGCAGACATGCATGGCCATGTTCTCGATCACGCCAAGGATGGGCACGCCCACCTTCTCGAACATCTTGATGCCCTTGCGCGCGTCGAGCAAGGCAATGTCCTGCGGCGTTGTGACGATCACCGCACCGGTCAACGGCACGCGCTGGCTCAAGGTCAGCTGGATGTCACCGGTGCCCGGTGGCATGTCGATCAGCAGGTAGTCGAGCCCCGCCCAGTTGGTCTGGCGCAGCATTTGCTCGAGCGCCTGCACGGCCATCGGCCCGCGCCAGATCATCGCCTGGTCCTGGTCGACCAAGAGGCCGATCGACATCACCTGCACGCCATGGTTGAGCTTGGGCTCCATGGTCTTGCCATCGCTGCTCTCGGGCTTGCCGTCCACGCCCATCATCATGGTCTGGCTGGGGCCGTAGATATCGGCGTCCAGCACGCCCACGCTGGCGCCCTCGGCCGCCAGGGCCAGCGCCAGGTTGGCGGTGGTAGTGCTCTTGCCCACGCCGCCCTTGCCCGATGCCACCGCAATGATGTTCTTGACGCCCGGTATCAGCGGCACACCGCGCTGCACCGCATGCGAGATCACCTTGTTGCTGATGCTCACCGAGACGTTGTCCACGCCCGGCACCGTCTTGGCAGCGGCCACGAACTGGCTGCGCAGCTGCGGCACCAGGCTTTTGGCTGGATAGCCCATCTCCACCTCAAAGGCGACGTCGCCACCGTTGATCTGGAGGTTGCGCACGGCACGCGTGCTGACAAAATCTTTGCCCGTATGCGGGTCTTGAACACTGGCCAGCGCGGCCAGTATCGTTGGTTCGGTCACTGTCATCGTGTTTTCTATTCCTGAGACAGCAATAAGTCTAGCGAACCGCGCTTGCCCTTGCGAACCAGCGACAATCTGGGCTTTTGCCCCTGCACCTCTTGAAAGACCTGCACCCGTGAAACTGAAAATGGCCGAGAACTCCGTGTTTGCAATCTTGCTGCGCTCGTCGTGGTGGATCAGTGTGGTGGTCGGAGCCATCATCGTGGTGCTGTGCCTGGCGCTGCTGCCCAAGGACATCCGCTTTGTCGGCGCTGCCGGCAGCCTGCCTTTCCTCGTGATCGGCGCCATGGCCGCCAAGCGCCAGTGGAGCCAGCCCAGCGCTGCGGCCACCGAGGCGCTGCTCGCGCAAGCTGGCGCCATGTCCAGCCGCGATCTGCAGGCCTGGCTCAGCCGCGCCTGGCAGGCCGAGGGCTACGCTGTCACCCCCGTGCAGCAAGGCGCGGCCGATCTGCAGCTGGCGCGCAACGGCCAGACGACCCTGGTGCAGACCAAGCGCAGCAAGGCCGGCGTGCACGGCATCGAGCCGCTGCGCGCGCTGCATGACGCGGCCAGCCAGGCCGGCGCCGCCAGCGTCTATGTGCTGCTGCAAGGCGAGCTAAGCGACAATGCCCGCCTGTTTGCCCGTGACCAAAAAATCGTGCTGCTGCAGAACCTGGAGCTGGCGACCTTGCTGAAAAAGGGCGCGGCGCGCTGATGCTGCACCGCCTGCGCCCGCAGTAGCGATTGAGCGACAGGGCCGCTTGGCGACGGCCTGCAGTTTCGGCTATGGTGCAGGCCATGTCGCCCGCTCTGCACTACAGCCCCCATTCCGCCGCCACCGCCATCGTGCTCTCCGGCGGCGGCGCGCGTGCCGCCTACCAGGTGGGAGTGCTGCAGGCGCTCTCGCGCCTGCGCCAGAACGCCGGGGCCGACCATGAACCAACGCCCTTTCCCATCGCGGTTGGCACCTCGGCCGGCGCGATCAATGCCGCAGGTCTTGCCTGCGGCGCTGACCATTTCGACCTGGCCGTGCAGCGCCTCTCGCGGGTGTGGCGCAATTTCTCCACCAGCCAGGTCTACCGTGCCGATGCCTTTGGCGTGATGCGCAGCGGCGCGCGCTGGCTGAGCCTGTTGACGCTGGGCTGGGCGCTGACGCGCTGGCACCATAGCAAACCGCGCTCGCTGCTGGACAACGCGCCGCTCCTGGAGCTGCTCAAGGCCGAGCTGCCGCTGGAGAAAATCCCGCACCTGCTGCACAGCGGCAAGCTGTCGGCGCTGGCGATCACCGCATCGAGCTACACCACAGGCGAGCACATCACCTTCTATGAAGCCGGCCCGCATGTGCCCGCCTGGTCGCGCACGCAGCGCCGCGCCATCCAGGACCGCATCAGCCACCAGCACCTGATGGCCTCCTCGTCCATCCCCTTCATCTTTGCGCCCGCCGAGCTGATGCTGCGCGGCCAGTACAACTACCTGGGCGATGGTGCGATGCGCCAGACCGCGCCGCTCGCCCCAGCCGTGCACCTGGGCGCCCAGCGCATCGTTGTCGTCGGCGTCGGCCGCTCACACGAGGTGCTGAACCTGCCCCAGGGCGAACACCCGCCGTACCCCTCGCTCGCGCAGGTGGCCGGCCACGCGCTGTCCACCATCTTTCTCGATGCGCTGTCGGTCGATGTGGAGCGGGCCCAGCGCATCAACCACACCTTGAGCCTGATCCCCGAGGCCGAGCGCGCCCGCAGTGCCTTGCGTCCGCTGGACCTGCTGGTAATCACGCCGTCGCAGTCGCTGGACGCTTTGGCGCTGGCCCACCTGCAAGAGCTCCCTACGCCGGTGCGCACGCTGCTGGGCGCGATGGGCGTGTCCATGCACAGCCAGAACGTGGGCAGCGCAGCACTGGCCAGCTATTTGCTGTTCGAGCCGGGCTACACCCGGGCACTGATGGCGCTGGGCCGAGCCGACACCATGGCCCAGCGCGACGAGGTCTGTGCCTTTTTTGGCTGGGGCAGCCGCCCCACCGGCCCCGCCAAACCCCTGGTCGCGCCAGCTGGCCCCGTAAGCGCCTAGAATTGCTCGGTTCTGGAGCGCCCGCGGGCGCGAGGGCTGGCCGCGCGCCGCCCTGCCTGTGACCAGAATCCGCAACGGCCGCTGGCCTGCGTCCTCTCTGTGATTAGAAAGTTCCGCAACCCTATGTCTCAACGAAAGATTTTCGTCACCACCGCCCTGCCGTATGCGAACGGCAACTTCCACATCGGCCACATCATGGAGTACATCCAGGCCGATACCTGGGTGCGTGCGCAGCGAATGCAGGGCAATGCGGTCAACTTTGTCGGTGCTGATGACGCCCATGGCGCGCCCATCATGATTGCCGCCGAAAAAGCCGGCAAGACGCCCCAGCAGTTTGTGGCCGACATCGCCGCCGGCCGCAAGCAGTACCTCGACGGCTTCCACATCGGTTTTGACAACTGGAGCAATACCGACAGCCCCGAGAACCACGAGCTGTCCAAGCAGATCTATCTGGACCTGAAAAAAGCCGGCTTTATCGAGACGCGCACCATCGAGCAGTTCTTCGACCCCGAGAAGAACATGTTCCTGCCTGACCGCTTCATCAAGGGCGAATGCCCGCGCTGCCACGCCAAGGACCAGTACGGCGACAACTGCGAGGTCTGCAGCTCGGTGTATGCGCCCACCGATCTGATCAACCCCTACTCGGCGCTGTCTGGTGCCAAGCCGGTGATGAAGAGCTCGGAGCATTTCTTCTTCAAGCTGTCCGACCCGCGCGCGGTCGAGTTCCTGACCAGCTGGACCCAGGACGGCCAGCATGTGCAGCCCGAGGTGGCCGCCAAGATCAAGGAATGGTTTGGCGTGCGCACCAACCCCGATGGCTCGACCAGCGAAGGCCTGGACGACTGGGACATCTCGCGCGATGCGCCCTACTTCGGCATCGAGATCCCCGATGCACCGGGCAAGTACTTCTACGTCTGGCTCGATGCGCCCGTGGGCTACCTGGCGTCGCTCAAGAACCTGCTGGCCCAGCGCGGCGAAGACTACGACGCCTACATGGCCGACCCGGCGCTCGAGCAGTACCACTTCATCGGCAAGGACATCATCACCTTCCACACCCTGTTCTGGCCGGCGATGCTGAAGTTCAGCGGCCGCAAGACCCCGACCAAGATCTGCGTGCATGGCTTCCTGACGGTGAACAACGGCGAGAAGATGAGCAAGAGCCGGGGCACGGGCCTGGACCCACTCAAGTACCTGGCCCTCAAGATGAACCCCGAGTGGCTGCGCTACTACCTGGGCGCCAAGCTCAATGGCAAGAACGAGGACATCGACTTCACTGCCGAAGACTTCATGCTGCGCGTCAACTCCGACCTGATCGGCAAGTACGTGAACATCGCCTCGCGCGCCGCTGGCTTTATCAGCAAACGCTTTGAAGGCCGCCTGGGCGAAGTGAGCGCTGATGGCCAGGAGCTGCTGGCCGTGCTGCGCGCGCAAAAGGAGGCGATTGTGGCCGCCTACGAGGTGCGCGACACCGCCCGCGCCGCGCGCGAGATCATGCTGCTGTGCGACAAGGTCAACAGCTATGTCGATGCCAACAAGCCCTGGGAGCTGGCCAAGAAGGACGACATGCAGGCGCGCCTGCACGACGTGTGCACGGTCTGCATCGAGGCCTTTCGCATCCTGACCATCTACCTCAAGCCGATGCTGCCGGGCGTCGCCGCCGAAGTGGCGAACTTCCTGATCGTGCCGCCCGAGCAATTTGGCGACGTAGACAAGGCGCTGGGCGCCGGCCACCAGATTGGCATCTACCAGCATTTGATGCAACGCGTGGACCCCTTGCAGCTCGAGGCGCTGTTCGAGACCCCTGCCAGCCAGGAAAAGGCCGCCGCCGCTGCAGCGCCTGCCAAGGCCAAGAAGGCAGACAAAAAAGCCGAGGCCGTGGTGGACCCGAACGCCCCCGGCGGCGAGCCATTGGCCGAGACCATCGGCATTGACGACTTTGCCCGCATCGACCTGCGCATCGCCAAGATTGTCGAATGCAAGGCCGTCGAAGGCTCGACCAAGCTGCTGCAGCTGACCCTGGATGTCGGCGAAAAGGGCGATGACGGCCAGCCGAAGATGCGCAATGTGTTCAGCGGCATCAGCAGCATGTACACGCCAGAGCAGCTGCAAGGCAAGCTCACCGTGCTGGTGGCCAACCTGGCGCCGCGCAAGATGAAGTTCGGCATCTCCGAAGGCATGGTGCTGGCCGCCAGCCACGCCGATGAGAAGGCCCACCCCGGCATCTATGTGCTCGAGCCCTTCCCCGGCGCGCTGCCCGGCATGCGCATCCATTGATCTGCATGGCTGCTGACCGCCCCCGCTGCAAGCCCCTGCGCTCCCTAGCCGCAGGGGCTTTTTACTGCATCTGCGCATCGCTGCTGGGCGGCTGCAGCGTGGTGACCGTGGGCGCCGCTGCCGTCAGCGTGACCGCCACTGCCGTGGGGCTGGCGGCCGATGCAGCTGTGGGCACGGCCAAGGTGGTGGGCAAAGGCGTCGGCAAGGCCTATGACATGGCCACCGGCGAGGAGCAGGACAACAGCGGCATCACCGTGCGCTACCGGGAGCCCAAGCCGGGCGAGACCTTCCCGCCGCAGCAGCAGGCCCAGCCGCTGCCAGCACCCACACAGCCAGCGCCACCGGCCATGCCCCCAGAAAGAGCCATCCCCAGCGGGCCCTGAATGGCGCGGGCTCAGGCCGGGTCAGTTACCGGCATAGCGCCCGGGCCGGTGGCTGATCCACAGGAACACGCTCATCACGATGGCGGCCAGCACCGAGTACGCCACGCGCTCGAGGGGCACGACCCACAGCGCCAGCAGCACGACCGTGCAGTCGATGACCATCTGCACCTTGCCGGCGCGGATGCCATAGCGGTCCTGCAGGTAGAGCGACACGATGGTGGCGCCGCCCAGGCTGGAGCGGTGGCGCGCCAGGAAGAGGCAACCGGTGCCCATCAACAGGCCTCCGGCAATCGCGGCATACAGCGGGTTGAGGTAATCGATATGGATAAAGCGCGGCCCGATATCGACCAGCAGCGCCAGCAGCGCCACCGAGACAAAGGTCTTGATCGTGAACTCCGGCCCCATGCGCGTCCAGGCGAACCAGTAAAAGGGCAGATTGATCGCAAAGAAAATCGCGCCAAACGGCAGGCCTGTGGCGTAGTGCAGCAAGAACGCCAAGCCTGCCGTGCTGCCCGTCAGCAGCCCGGCCTGCGCAAACAGCCCCAGGGTGATCGAGACAAACAGCGAGCCGGTGAACAGCGCCTGTGCATCTTCAAAGCGGCCATGGCGCAGCGCAGGGCCAAGCGACGCGGGCGCAGCGGCGACAGGGCCAGGCAGGGCCGTGGGGCCATCAGGGCGGGATAGCGGTGAGGACATGTCGGGTTGACAGCAAGTTTCATGCCCGCACAAGGGTGGTGCGCGGGGCTGCCTGGCATGGGTAATGCTAGGTATAAACCCGAATTTTAAAGAGTTTCAGCCCGTTACGGTTAGGCATATCCGCAACAGTTCAGGGCCCTTCAGTGCAAATGAAGGCAGCGCTCAGCGGCTATTCACCACCTGGGTGCTGTTGCTGCGCAGCACCTTGCCCTGGGCGTCAAACACCACGGTGAACAGCATCTTGGTGCTGGGCGGGTCGATCCAGCCCCAGTCCCATTCGGCCTCGTTCTTCAGCGGATAGCTGGTGCGCTTGGCCGGCTGGCCCAGCAGGCGGCGGATCTGCTGCTGATCCATGCCCGGCTGCACCTTGGCAAAGTAGGCAGGGGCCAGCACCTGGCGCAGCGCGCTCATCTTGCCGTCGGTGCCAATGGTGATCATGTAGTTCTGCGCACCGGCGGGCTGGCGCGTGTACTCCAGCGTGTGCGAGCCATCGGCCTCGTCCCAGATCTGGTTGGGCTCACCAAAGCGGTCGCGCACGTCCTGCTCGGTGGAGACGTGCTCTTCCAGTTCCTTGATGCGCTGCTGGTCGCAGCCCGCCAAAAACACGGAAACGGCCAGCGCAGAGGTGGCGATTGCAAGCTTGGTGAAGAAGGACATGGTCAGGTTCGGTAGAATCCAGGCACAAGAGGTAAATATACGCTATGTCTTTCTTCCGCCGCCCCGACTACCAATCCGACACCACCCAGTTCCTGCTCAAGCTCAAGGCCGACAAGCCCGAGCTGGAACAAGGCCAGCGCGAAGGCCGTGCCCTGCTCTGGGACAAGGATCTGGACCGCCAGCAGCAAGCCGAGTACCAAACCGCACGTGTGGCGCAAAAGCCCTACGTGTACCAAACCAACCACGATTGATCGCCCTGCCCGCTGCCGGCCGCCTGGCCCGCAGCGGCTTTCGATCCCGCATAGCCCCCGCGCATGGCAACACCCGGCAACCTGACCCAGGCTGAGGACGACGTGCGCCCCGCCGCTGGGGCTGCCGCCATGCCCGAGGTGGTGGATCAGGTCGCGCTCGCGCGGCTCTACGGCGAGCCGCTGTTTGCCATGCCCACCGACCTGTACATCCCGCCCGATGCGCTGGAGGTGTTCCTGGAGGCGTTTGAAGGCCCGCTGGACTTGCTGCTCTACCTGATCCGCAAGCAGAACTTCAACATCCTCGACATCCCGATGCTGAGCGTCACCCGCCAGTACCTGAGCTATGTCGACGAGATCCGCAGCCGCAACCTGGAGCTGGCCGCCGAGTACCTGCTGATGGCCGCGATGCTGATCGAGATCAAGTCGCGCATGCTGCTGCCGCCCAAAAAGCAGGCCGAGGGCGAAGAGGCCGAAGACCCGCGTGCCGAGTTGGTGCGCCGCCTGCTGGAGTACGAGCAGATGAAGCTCGCCGCCCAGGGCCTGGGTGCCGTGCCGCAGTATGGGCGCGACTTCATCAAGGCCCAGGTCTTTATCGAGCAGGCGCTGCAGCCGCGCTTTCCCGATGTGGAGATGTCCGAGCTGCAAGAGGCCTGGCGCGACATCCTCAAACGCGCCAAGCTGGTGCAGACCCACAAGATCACCCGCGAGGAGCTCTCGGTGCGCGAGTACATGAGCGCGATCCTCAAGCGACTGCAAGGGCGGCGCTTTGTTGAGTTCGAGGACATCTTCGAGCCGGAAAAAGGCAGCACCGTGCTGGTGGTGACCTTCATCGCGCTGCTGGAGCTGGCCAAGGAAACGCTGATCGAGATCACCCAGGCAGAAGCCTTTGCGCCCATCTATGTGCGGCTGTCCTATACGCCCGTCTAGCACGGCGGGATCGGACCGAGCCGCTGCCCAAGCCCCTTTTCACTGCCCTTTATTCCATCGGAGACACACCATGCCGCATCTCGTCATCGAATACACCAGCAACCTGGAGAACTTCCCCGAGGCCCATCTGCTCGATGCCCTCAACGCCGCCGTCATCGCCAGCGGCCAGGTGCAAAACGAGCAGGACCTCAAGAGCCGCACCGTGCGCACCGAGCAGTTCGTCATTGGCGCCGACCCCACCGCCCTGCGCGGCTTTGTGCATGCCGAGCTGCGCCTGCTGGCCGGCCGCACGCCCGAGGCCAAGCGTGACCTGTCCGACCGCATCGGCGCGGTGCTGCGCGAGTTCACGCCCCACCCCGAAGGCATGCTGGTGCAGCTGAGCGTGGACATTGTCGACATGGACCGGGGCGCGTACTACAAGGGCACGCTGTAAGCAGCCTTCAGGGGCCGCGAGCTTCGCGGCACCGCCAATACAAAGGCCTGCCGTCTCTCTGAAGACGGCAGGCCTTATTCATGCAGAGGCGGTGCCAGGCAGCCGCCTACGCAGGGGTCAGTGCTCCAGAGGCATCTGGCCCTTGTTTTCCTTCTCTATGCGGATCTTGCGCATCACACCATCGGTGGCCTCGGTGACGGAAAACTGCCAGCCATCGATCACCACCACATCGCCTTGCTGGGGCAGCGCGCCGTTGAACTCGGTGAGCAACCCGCCCAAGGTGGTGAAGGCATCGGCCGACGACACCAACTCACTGGAGCCCAGCAGCTGCTGCACCATGTGCACATCGGCCGCGCCGCTGGCAATCCACGTGTCGGGCTCCCCGTCCACCGCCTGGATCGTGAAGCTCTCGTCCTCGTCGGGAAACTCGCCGGCAATCGCCTCGAGCACATCGACGGGCGTCACCACGCCGCTCATCACATGGAACTCGTTGATCACGATGACCATATGGCCCTTGGACTGGCGCAGGTCGTTGATCAGCGCGATGACGCCAGCCCCCTCGGGCACCATCAGCGGCTTGCGGATGGTGGCCGGCTGGATGGCGCCATGCCGCATCAGGTCCATCAGCATGTCCTTGGCGCGCGCCACCCCCTGGAGCTGGTCCACATGGCCCAGGCACACCGGCAAATGGCTGTGCGGATTGTCAGCGAGCGAGCGCTGGATGGCCTCGGCATCGTCATCCAAATCAACCCAGTCCACGTCCGAGACTGGCGTCATGATCGAGCGCACCTTGCGGTCTGCCAGCGCCAGCACGCCGCTCACCATGATGCGCTCTTCGGGCGCAAAGGTCAGCTCGGCCTCGGCGGCGGCCGGGTCGTCCTGCGCATGCTCGGCCTGGGCATTGCCACTGCGCCCGGCCATCAGCGACAACACCTTGAGGGCCGTGCGCTCGCGCAGCGGCACGCGCTGCTCATGGCGGATCGCGTTGCGCGAGGACACCTGGTTGAAGGTCTCGATCAGGATCGAGAAACCAATGGCGGCGTACAGATAGCCCTTGGGCACATGGAAGCCCAGGCCTTCGGCCACCAGGCTGAAGCCGATCATCAGCAGGAAGCTCAGGCAGAGAATGACGATGGTCGGGTGCGCATTGACAAAGCGGGTCAGCGGCTTGGAGGCAAACAGCATCACACCGATCGAGATGATGACCGCTGCCATCATCACGCCCAGGTTGTTGACCATGCCCACGGCCGTGATTACCGCGTCGAGCGAGAAGACCGCATCGAGCACCACGATCTGCGCGACCACGGCCGAGAAGCTGGCGTAGACCGTGCTGCTGGACTTGCTCATGCTCACGCCTTCCATGCGCTCATGCAGCTCCGTCGTGGCCTTGAACAGCAGGAACAAACCGCCCAGCAGCAAGATCAGGTCGCGCCCCGAAAAACTGAGCGGCCCGACGGAAAACAGCGGTTGCGTGAGCGTGACCAGCCAGGAGATGGCGGTGAGCAGCCCCAGGCGCATCACCAGGGCCAGCGACAGGCCGATGACACGCGCCTTGTCCCGCTGGTGGGGCGGCAGCTTGTCGGCCAGGATCGCGATAAAGATGAGATTGTCGATGCCCAGAACGATCTCCAGCACCACCAAGGTGAGAAGACCAATCCATATCTGCGGGTCGGAGAGCAGCTCGATCATGCGGCGCTCCCTTCAACGGGCAGAGACACCGTCAGCGGTGTACTGGGGCTAGAACGAAAGAACAGCGACAGCGTGGTCGCACACGGGAGAGGCTCAGGGTCCGGGTTGTCGGGCATAAAATCCGAAGGGTTGCTAAACAGCCTCCATGGTAGCGTGCGGCAAAAAAACCTTGGGCCTCTGGCCCATTCGTCACGGTGGCGACATGCTGTGATTCTGCAGGCACCGGCCTTTTTGCCGGGCTCAGCCAGCCATTCCGGCCTGCGGCCACACCGGCGCCTCACCCAACACCCGAGCCGGAATCCAGCCGCGCAGGCTGTTGAGAAAAGCCCAGGCTTGCACACGCGGCGCATCGCTCAGTGTCACCACCGCTTCCACCACCTGACCCGCCTCCAGCGCCAGGCGGCGCCCTACACCGGGCAACAAGCCGCAATGCAGCGCGGGGGTGACCCAGCGGCCATCGAGTTGCATGGCGATATTGCCCCGGGTGGTCTCGGTGATCTCGTCAGCCTCGTTCCACAGCAGGGTGTCGAACACGCTGCTGTCCTGCGGCGCCCAGCGCTCATAGTGCGCGCGGCGGCTGGTCTTGAAGCGCACAAACTCGCCATGCGCCTCGGCCAGTGGCACAGGCGCCCATTGCAGCACCACCTGCGCGGGCGATGGCGGGCATGCAAAGGCTTCGGCCTGGAAAGTGCCCTGGGCATCAAGCAGCAAGCGCAGGCGCCACAGGCCTTGCGGGTGGGATGCAGCCAGCGCGTCCAAAGCCGCTTGCGCGGCCACCGCATCCCAGCGGTAGCCAAAATGCGCGGCCGCAGCGGCCATGCGCTCCAGGTGCAGCGCGGCATGGCGCAGCTGGCCACCGTCCAGCGCCAAGGTCTCGATCAGGCTAAAGGGCATGCTGGCCCGCTCCAGAAAAGCGCGCTTGTGCATCCATTCGCGCCACTCACCGTCGGCCGTCGCATCGGCAGTGATGCCGCTGCCAATACCGCATTGCAGTTGCGTGCCGCGCAAGGCCACGGTGCGGATCGGTACATTGAAAGTAGCGCGTATGCCCTCTGCGCCATCGGAGCGCACCACGCCCAGCGCGCCACAGTACCAGCCGCGTGGCTCCGTCTCCAACACAGCAATCGCCTGCATCGCCGCCCGCTTGGGCGCGCCGGTGACCGAGCCACAGGGAAACAAGGCCTGCAGCACATCGACCAGGCCGGTGCCCTGGGGCAGGCGGGCACGCACGTCCGAGGTCATCTGCCAGACGGTGGGAAGGGCCTGCAGCGCAAACAGCTGGGGTACCTGCACACTGCCCAGCTCGGCGATGCGCGCCAGATCATTGCGCAGCAGGTCGACCACCATCACGTTCTCGGCGCGCTCCTTGGCCGATGCGCGCAAGGCCTGGGCCTGGGCCTCGTCCTGCGCGGGGCTGGCGCCCCGTGCGGCGGTACCCTTCATCGGGCGGGTGAGGATGTCGCCTGCGCCCGCCTCCGGCTGATGCCAGTCGAAAAACAGCTCGGGCGACACCGACAGCAGTTGCTCCTCACCCCGGTCGATATGCAGCGCATAGCCACCGGGCTGGGCCTGCTGCAGCGCGGCAAACAGCGCGGCGCCGTCCACATCGCCGCCGCCAGGCAAGGCGCTATCGCCTTGCAGCTGCTGGGTGTAGTTGATCTGGTAATAAGCGCCGTCGCGGATATCGGCATGGATGCGTGCCATCTGCATATCGAACTGCGGGCGGGCGAGCGTGCTGCGCCATTGCACCTGCACGGCAGGCGTCTGTGCCTCAGGCAGCTGCGCGATGTCAGCAGCTGGCGCATCCCACACCGCAAACCAGGCCAGGGGCTCGCCGCTGAGCGCTGCCTGTGTGGGCAAATAGGGGTTCAGCGCGGTGGCGGCCTCATAGCGCAGACCACCGACGCAGCAGGCCCCGGCGCGCGCGGCCTGCTCCACAGCATCCAGCAAGGCGCGCAACGATGGCGCATCCTGCGCCTCCAGCACGCGGTCGGGACCCGTCAGGCTCAGGCGCAGGCGCTCCCGTTCGCCAGACAAAGGCTGGCCCATGTCGATGCGGGCAGAAAAGGGCTTGTGCGCTGTCATAGGGGCGCCAGCATAGCTGCCTGGCCTTGTCCTTGCAGCACAATAGCCATCTTGTCCGCTTCTCACGCCACACCTGTGCCCTCCGCCCCGCGCCGCGCCCAATGCCCCAACTGCCTGCGTCCGCTAAGCGCCTGCATCTGCGCGCTGGCGCAGCCGGTGCAGGCTGCCACCCAGGTGCTGATCCTGCAACACCCGCTGGAGCTGCAAGAGGCCAAGGGCACCGCGCGCCTGCTGCACCTGTGCCTGCCGGGCAGCCAGCTGGTAGTGGGCGAGGCCTTTGACCCAGTGCAGCTGCAGCAATGGCTGCATGGCCCCTGGCCGGGCGCGCAGGCACCGCAGCAAACGCTGCTGCTCTACCCCCAGACGCCCGACCAGCCCGCCGCCTTGAGCACGGCGGCGGGCAGCGATGCGCCAGCAGGCATTCGGCGCCTGGTACTGATCGATGGCACCTGGCGCAAAAGCCGCAAGATGCTTTACGCCAACCCGCTGCTGGCCCAGTTGCCCCGCCTGGCGCTGACGGACACCGGGCCGGCCGGCTACCGCATCCGCAAGGCGCCGCGCGCGGGCCAATTGTCGACCCTGGAGGCCGCCGCGCTGGCGCTGCAGCAGCTGGAGGCCTGGCCCGGTGGCGCGCCGCCGCTGCAGGCGCTGCAGCAGTCCTTTGACGGGCTGATCGCACAATACGAACGCCTGCGCACGGCACACTGAGCGATTGGCGCCCTGGCGACAATGCGCCCGCCTGCGCCCCCGTGGGTGAACGCGCACTCGGACATACTCCAGACCAAGCTGTTTTTTTATCTCTGACGGAGCCCTTGCATGAAGTTCTCGACCCTCACCCTGCTCAGCGCTGCGCTGTGCGCCGCCGGCCTGGCACAGGCCGCTGCCCCCTCGGATGCCAGCGTGCAAAAGGCCAGCAGCGCCAGCCTGCGCGAATGGATCGAGGTGCTGGCGCTGCCCAATGACTCGAATGTGGCGGCCGACATCGAGAAGAATGCGCAGTGGTTCAAGGCGGCGCTGGACAAGCGCGGCTTCCAGACCCAGCTGCTCCCCAACCAGGGCAAGCCCATGGTGCTGGCCACCCTGCCGCCCGTGCCCGGCGCCACCAAGACGGTGCTGTTCTACGCCCATATGGATGGCCAGGCGGTGACGCCGGCCGAATGGCAGCAGGAGAGCCCCTGGAAGCCGGTGCTCAAGGAACGCCAGGCCGATGGATCCTGGAAAGAGATTGCGCTCGACCAGCTCTACGGCGCCGAGCCCAACCCCGAGTGGCGTGTGTTTGGCCGCTCCTCGTCCGATGACAAGGCCCCCATCATCATGCTGATGGCCGCCCTCGATGCGCTGAAGCAGCAGGGCCTGGCGCCCAGCACCAATATCAAGATCCTGCTCGACTCCGAAGAGGAAAAGGGCTCGCCATCGCTGGGCGGTGTCATCAATGCGAACCTGGATGCCTTGAAGGCCGATGCACTGCTGGTGCTCGATGGCCCCATGCATGCCAGCAACCGCCCGACCCTGGTATTTGGCAACCGGGGCGTGGCCCAGGCCACCTTGACCATCTATGGCCCGAGCCAGGATCTGCACAGCGGCCACTATGGCAACTATGCCGCCAACCCCGCGTTCACGATGGCGCAGCTGCTCGCCTCGATGAAGGCGCCCGATGGCCGCGTGCTCGTCAAGGGCTACTACGACGGCATCCGCTTTGATGCCCCCACCCAGGCCGTGATGCAGGCCGTGCCCGATGACGAAGTCGCGCTGCGCAAGCGCCTGGGCATTGCCCAGGCCGAGAAGGTGGGCAACAACTACCAGGAGTCGATGCAGTACCCCTCGCTCAATGTACGCGGCCTGCAAAGCGCCGATGTAGGCGCCAAGGCCCGCACCGTGGTGCCCGCCCAGGCGATTGCCGAGCTGGACCTGCGCACGGTCCCCGAGACCCCACCCGAGCGCCTGCTGCAGCTGCTCAAGACCCATATCGAAGGCCAGGGCTTTACCTTGATCGAGGGCGAGCCCAGCGCCGAGCAGCGCGCCCAACACCCCAAGCTCGCCAGCCTGAAGATGGGCGGCGTGTCGGCCTCGTCCAGCGCCGTGCGCACCGATCTGAACGCTCCCATTGGCGACTGGCTGCGCCAAGGCATGCAGCAGGCATGGGGCCAGGCCCCTGTGCAGATCCGCATGATGGGCGGCACGGTCCCCACCGGCGCAGCGGTGCAGGCGCTCAAGGTGCCCTTTGTGATCGTGCCCATGGTCAATGCCGACAACAACCAGCACAGCAAGAACGAGAACATGCGCCTGGGCAACTACTTCGATGGCGTCAAGAGCCTGGCGTCCATCCTGAGCCAGCCCTGGAAATAAGCACAAAAAAAGGCCCCCCAAGTGCATGGGGGGCCTGCGGTACCGGGCCGGGCCGGGGCGCTCAGCCCAGCTCAATCCAGCTCAACCCCGCTCTGATCAGCGCTGGGCCGGCACGCCATCCTTCCATTGCGGCCAGTCCTTGACGACGGTGTCGACAAAGACGCCGCCGACGGCCGCCACATTGGCCACCGTCTCGGCAAAGCCGCCCGCGGTTTCGCCGGGCTTGGGGTCCAGGTGGGCCTGGGTGGTTTCCTGCGGGTTGCCCTGGTCAAAATTGACCGAGCCGCGCAGGCTCAGAACGCGGTCCGTGCCATGGCTGCGCTTCAAGACCAGCGCAATGGCGGCGGCCTCCATCTCGGTGGCGACATAGTCGTCCGCACCGTAGAGCTTGGCAATGTACTGCGCCTCTTGGGACAGGCCAGGGCCGTGGAAGAAGGTGTCGCCCGTCATGTGCGTGCCCACATGCACGCTGGGCGCCTTGCGCGCGGCCGCATCGGGGTAGCGCAAGCGGTAGCGCTGGGCTGCGTCGCTGTCCTGCAACGGCACGGCGCGGCTCATCGCATAGGCGGCCTGGGTCAGGGCCGGGTTCAGCGCAAAGCGGCGGTAGTCTTCATAGCCCTTGCGTGGCATGAACACTGGCGCACCGGCCTGGCCCTCTTCGGGCGCCCAGCGGTGGCCCAAGTCGTAGTCAACCAGCCAGCTGCCCCAGGTCACATCGCCAATGGTGCCGCGCGAAGGCGGGGTGCCGGCCACGCCGCTGATCACATAGTAGGCTCGGTCAAAATTGAACTGCGGGTTCAGCACGATGGCCTGCATCGATGCCGAGGCATTGACCTTGCCCATGCCCAGCACACTGCCGCAAACCCCATCGGCATTGCAGAACACCGGCCCCAGCGCGCCGGGCACCTGGATAGGCCGGGCATCGCGGAAATAGCGCTCATACCAGTGCTGGAACTCACCGGCCCGGTCACCGGTGTTGGCACCGATCTCGAACATGGCCGCGACAAACACCTTGACCTGGACCGGCGGCGCGGCCTGCGCGGTCTGGGCCGCGCTGCGGCCGGTGCTGGCGCAGCCGGACAGCAGCGCCAGCAGCAAGGCGCTGGCGCACAGCGGACGGGCGAGAGAGCGAAGCGGGGCACGGGACATGGGGCATTTCTCCTGGGTCAGATCACCGGCCTATCACTGCGGCCCGGCATGCTGCGCATTGTAGGCCGGCAGGCTGGCTGCAGCCTGGGCCAGCGCGGTCAGCAAGGCATCGACTTCGGGGACCGCTGCCCGGTGCAGCGGCAGCAGCACCTGGGTGCGGAACGGAATCGAAAAAGCCAGCGGCCGCTGCACCAGGCCCTGGCCCATGCAGGCCTGCGCGGTGAAGGGGTTCACGATCGCCAGGCCCAGACCGTTTTGCACCATCGCGCATACCGCCACTGCGCTGTGCGTCTCCAGCAGCATCTGCCGGCCCACGCCGGCATCGGCAAACACCTGGTCGATCTGGATGCGGTAAGGATCGCCCTCGGCCAGGCTGATAAAGGCCTGGCCCGCGAAGTCGGCGGGCTGCAGCCGCTTCTTGCGCGCCAGCGGGTGGCCTGCGGGCAGCACGGCCACCTCATCGACCGCCGGCAGCGCCACCGCGCGCGTGCCCGCTGGCGCCTCGCCCTGCTCGGTCAGCCCCAGGTCATAGCGCTGGGCAGCCATCCACTGCTGCAACAGCGGCGCCTCCTGGGTGGCAACACTGACCGCCACCGGCCCTTGCGCCTGCTGCATGCGCGCCAGCGCCGCCGGCAGCAGCGCATGGCTGAGCGCAGGCATGCTCAGCACACTGATACGCGCCGCCTGTGGGCGCGACAGGGCCACTGCCCGGTCAATCACCCGGTCGAGCCCCTGCCAGCTGCGCTGCACCTCTTCCCATAGCGCCAAGGCGCGTGCATTGGGCCGCAGCCTGCCTTGCACCCGCTCAAACAGCGGGTAGCCCAGCAGCTGCTCCATGCGGGCCAGATCGCGGCTCACCGTCGGCTGGGAGCTGAACAGCAGTCCCGCCGCGCCGGTCACGCCCCCGGCCAGCATGACGGCGCGGAACACCTCGATATGGCGGTGCTGCAGCCGCGGCGCTGAGGGGCTGGGCTCCGGATGGAGATCGGAAGCGGATGGGACCGGGGCTGGCGGACGGGGCATGGCGGCTGGGCAACTCGAGAAAGACATATCCATTATGAATGACATCCCGATAAATAAGCATTAGACCAAATACCCTGCCCCAGGCACACTGGCAAGCTGTTTTTCCGATTCCACGCCTTCCGGCACACCGACTATGAGCAACCCCTTCTCCCCCGATCTGCTGTGGCAGCTGGCCGATGACTTCAACACCCCGCTGTGGGTCTATGACGCGGCCACCATCAGCCAACGCATCGCCGAGCTCCAGGCATTCGACACGGTGCGCTTTGCGCAAAAGGCCTGCTCCAACATCCATGTGCTGCAGCTGATGCGGGCGCAAGGCGTCAAGGTCGATGCGGTCTCGCGCGGCGAAGTGCTGCGCGCGCTGGAAGCCGGCTACCAGGGCGGTTTTGGCGAGCCCTCCGACATCGTGTTCACCGCCGATGTGATGGACGAGGCCACGTTGGCCACCGTGGTCGAGCACCAGATCCCCGTCAATGCCGGCTCCATCGACATGCTGCACCAGCTGGGCCAGGCCTCGCCCGGCCATGCGGTCTGGCTGCGCATCAACCCCGGCTTTGGCCATGGCCACAGCAACAAGACCAATACCGGCGGCGAGCACAGCAAGCACGGCATCTGGCACAGCGACCTGACGATGGCGCTGGCGGTGATCGCCGAGCGCGGCCTGCAGCTGGTGGGCCTGCACATGCACATCGGCTCGGGCGTGGACTACGGCCACCTGCAAGAGGTCTGCGGCGCGATGGTGCAGCTGGTCGAGCGCACCCACGCCGCCGGCCACCGCCTGCAGGCCATCTCGGCCGGCGGCGGTCTGTCCATCCCCTACAAGGACGGTGACGCCACCATCGACACCCAGCACTACTTTGGCCTCTGGGATGCGGCGCGCAAGCAGGCCGAGGCGCTGGTGGGCCACCACCTGGGCCTGGAGCTTGAACCCGGCCGCTACCTGGTGGCTGAATCGGGCGTGCTGCTGGGCACGGTGCGCGCGACCAAGGATGCCGGCAGCAACCACTTTGTGCTGGTCGATACCGGCTTCAACGAGCTGATGCGCCCGGCGATGTACGGCAGCTACCACGCGATGCATGTGCAGCGCCGTGGCGCCGGCGTGCTGCCTGTGCAGCGCGAGGCCGTTGTCGCCGGTCCGCTGTGCGAATCCGGTGATGTCTTCACCCAGGGCGAGGCCGGCGTGGTGCTGCCCCGTCCGCTGGGTGATGCGCAGGTGGGCGATCTGCTGGTGATCCACGACACCGGCGCCTACGGCGCCTCGATGTCCAGCAACTACAACAGCCGCCCACTGGCCGCCGAGGTGCTGGTCGACAACGGCCAGGCGCGCCTTATCCGCCGCCGCCAGACGGTCGAAGAGCTGCTGGCGCTGGAGCTGGGCCTCTGATCAGCGCGGGGCCGCGTGCCATGGCGCCATTGCCGCGTCCAGGCGCGGGGACTGCATGGCCCCGACATTGCAGCGCGACCAGCGCGAGGTCGCGCTGCTGTCCAGGCTGAACACCCGGCCCGGCGCCATCGTCACCTGCCGGGCCCGCAGTTGCTCGGCCAGTTGCGCGGAATCCTCGCAGCCGGGAAAGGCCGCCCACAGATACAGAGACTGCTCGCTGCGCGCAAACACCTCGCAGCCCTGGCGGTCCATCCAGGCCAGCGCCTGCGCCGTGGCCTGGCCCAGGCGCCCGCGCAGCCGCACCAGGTGCCGCTCGTACTGGCCTTCGCGCAGCATCACATCGACCATGCGCTCGCAGTACTCCGAACCACTCACGTGGATGAGGCTGCGCAGATCGGCCAGGTCACTGGTCAGATCGGGGTGGCAGGCGATAAAGCCCACCCGCAGCGCAGCCGAGAACGACTTGGAAAAACTGCCGATGTAGATCGTGCGCGCCAGCTGGTCCAGCACCGACAGGCGTGTGGCCGAAGTTGGTTTGAAATCAGCCAGCGGGTCGTTTTCGACGATCAGCATCTGCTGCTGGCCGGCCAGCTGCAAGATGCGCCAGGCCTTGGCGGCGCTCAGGTCCGAGCCCGTGGGGTTGTGCGCCAGCGACTGGGTAAAGAAGAGGCGCGGGCGCTCGTTCTGCAGCAGCCGCTCCAGCGCCAGCACATCCGGGCCATCGGCCTGGCGCGGCACACCCAGCACGCGCGCGCCGGCCAGCTTGAGCTTGCCAAACAGCAGGTAGTAGCCCGGGTCGTCCACCAGCACCGTCGTGCCCGGCGTCACCCAGTGGCGGATGACCAGGTCCAGCGCGTCATTGGCCCCCTGCGTCAGCAGCAGCTGCTGGGGCGTCACCGCCAGGCCGAACATGCCCAGCTTGCGCACCAGGCTGTCCCGCAACGGCGCATAGCCCAGGCGGCTGCCGTAGCGGAACAGCGCGCCCAGCCCCGTACGCACCACTTGGTGGTGGTAACGGTCCAGGCGCATATCGGCCAGCCAGTCCACCGGCGGGAAACCATCACCCAACGCCAGCGCATCGGGCTGGGTCTTGAGCTGCTCGCGCATCAGCCAGACCACATCCATCGCGCGCTGCAGCGGGGCGCTGTCTTCGGCCGCAGGCACGGCTGCCACCGGGCGCTGGGCCAGCACATAAAAGCCCGATCCCCGCCGCGCCTCGACCAGGCCGCGCGAGACCAGCAGCTCAAAGGCCGCCACCACGGTGTTCTTGGCATAGCCATGCAGCTGCGCCAACGCGCGCAGTGACGGCAGCTTGTCACCCGCGCGCAGCACGCCATCGGCCATCTGCCGGCCCAGCATCGCGGCCAGCTTTTCTGCAATCGAGGCCTTGCGGCCAGAGGCTGGGGGCATGGGCGCTCCTTGGGGAAGACCAGGCGCCGATGCTGCAATGCAGCAGCACTGTCCCGGCAAACTGTACCTGTCTAGAAGGGTACAGTTTAGGTAGATTGGTGGCTCTGCGTTTCGCATTCCTCAAAAAATCACCAGGAGACACCGATGGCCACCGATTCCCGTCTGCCGCAGTTCCGCGCCCTCAGCCCCGCCCAGCGCTGGGATGTCATCGCCAAGGCCTGCCAGCTGAGCGCCGAAGACCACGCGCTGCTGGCCCAGCCAGGGGCCCTCCCCACGAACGTGGCCGACGGCATGATCGAAAACGTGATCGGCACCTTTGAGCTGCCGATGGGCGTGGCCAGCAATTTCCAGATCAATGGCCGCGATGTGCTGGTGCCGCTGGCGGTCGAAGAACCCTCGATCATCGCGGCGGCCTCGTACATGGCCAAGCTGGCACGCGAGGACGGAGGGTTTCAGACCTCCAGCACCCAGCCGCTGATGCGCGCCCAGGTGCAGATAGTCGGCATCCAGGACCCCTATGGCGTGCGGCTGGCGCTGTACCAGGCGCGCGAGCAGATCCTGGCGCTGGCCAACAGCCGCGACAAGGTGCTGATCGGCCTGGGCGGCGGCTGCAAGGACATCGAGGTGCATGTCTTCCCCGACTCACCCCGGGGCCCCATGGTGGTCATGCATCTGATCGTCGATGTGCGCGATGCGATGGGCGCCAACACCGTCAACACCATGGCCGAATCGGTCTCGCCGCTGGTCGAGCAGATCACCGGCGGCGCGGTGCGGCTGCGCATTCTGTCCAACCTGGCCGATCTGCGCCTGGCCCGCGCCCGCGTGCGCCTGACGCCCAAGACGCTGGCGACTGCCGAGCGCAGCGGCGAAGAAATCATCGAGGGCGTGCTCGATGCCTACACCTTTGCCGCCATCGACCCCTACCGCGCCGCCACCCACAACAAGGGCATCATGAACGGCATCGACCCGGTCATCGTCGCCACCGGCAACGACTGGCGTGCGGTGGAGGCCGGCGCCCATGCCTATGCCAGCCGCAACGGGCGCTACACCTCGCTGACCACCTGGGAGAAAGACGGCAGCGGCGCGCTGGTGGGCACCATCGAGCTGCCCATGCCCGTGGGCCTGGTGGGCGGCGCGACCAAGACGCATCCGCTGGCGCGCCTGGCGCTGAAGATCATGGATGTGACATCGGCCCAGGAGCTGGGCGAGATTGCCGCGGCCGTCGGCCTGGCGCAAAACCTGGGCGCGCTGCGGGCGCTGGCCACCGAAGGCATCCAGCGCGGCCACATGGCCTTGCATGCCCGCAATATCGCGCTGGTGGCCGGGGCCGTGGGTGCCGAGGTCGACCAGGTCGCCAAGCGCCTGGCCGCCGAGCACGATGTGCGCACCGACCGCGCGCTGGAGGTGCTGGCCGAACTGCGCGCGCGCTGAATCGGGCTGCGGTCCCGCCGGTCACCAAGTTGACTGCGGCCGCGCCCGCAGCCCCCCTGGCGCACAGGGCTTGCGGTACGCTGGGAGCCTTTGCGCATTGCTGCGCACCGCCAGGAGATTTCCATGTCATCGCAAACAGCCCAGCCCGTCGTCGGCCTGATCGGGGTCGGCCTGATGGGCCACGGCATCGCCCGCAATGTCGCCGCCAAAGGCTTTCAACTCTATGTGCTGGAGCATCCTGGGAACCAGCCGCTGACCGAGCTGCTCAGCCTGGGCACACGCACCTGCCAAAGCCCGGCCGAACTGGCCAGCCACTGCGATGTGGTGATCCTCTGCGTGACTGGCTCGCCCCAGGTCGAAGCCGTGCTGACTGGCGAGCAAGGCCTGCTGTCGGCACTGCGCCCCGGCACCGTGGTGATCGATTGCTCGACAGCCGTGCCCGCATCGACGGTGCGCATGGCCCAGGCCGTGCAGGCTGCGGGCGGCAAGTTCATCGATGCACCGATGACCAAGACCTCCAAGCAGGCGCATGACGGCCAGCTCAATCTGCTCGTCGGTGGCGATGCGGCCGTGCTGGCCCAGGTGCAACCGGTGCTGGCCACCTTCACCAGCCAGGTCACCCATGTCGGTGCACTGGGCGACGGACACCGCATGAAGCTGCTGCACAACTTTGTCTCGGTGGGCCAGATGAGCCTGCTGGCCGAGGCCACCGCCTGCGCGCGCAAGCAGGGCATGGACATGCAGGCCTTCCACAGCGTACTGGCTGCGGGCGGCGGCGCGGGCGTGGCGCTGGACCGGCTGCAGTCCTATATCCTGGCCGATGACCCCTCGGGCATTGCGTTCTCGATCTCCAACGCCGCCAAGGATTTGAGCTACTACGCCACGATGGCCCACGATGCGCAGGCGCCCAGCCTGATTGCCGATGCGGCTGCGACCACCTTGCAGGACCAGGTCCAGGCCCGGCATGGCGATGCCATGCTGCCGGCCTTGATCGGTCTGCTGGCCAAGGCCTGAAGCGCGTTGTTCAGGGCCCCGCTTATTCAGCGCGGGGCTCGCGCCCCATCAACGCCTGCACCACATCGGGGGCTGACAGGCTGCCGTCGAGCAAGGCCACGACGGCGGCCGTGATCGGCATCTCCACGCCCAGCTTCTGGGCGCGCTGCAGCACCGTGCGGGCGCTGTAGACGCCTTCGGCCACATGGCCGAGCGACTGCACCGCCTGCTCCAGGCTCTGGCCCTGCGCCAGCAACAGGCCGATCTTGCGGTTGCGCGACAGGTCGCCCGTCGCCGTCAGCACCAGATCGCCCAGGCCCGACAACCCCATGAAGGTATCGGTCTGCGCGCCCAGCGCCACACCCAGACGTGTCATCTCGGCCAGGCCGCGCGTCACCAGCGCGGCGCGGGCATTCAGCCCCAGGTGCAGGCCATCACACAAGCCTGTGGCAATGGCCAGCACGTTCTTGACGGCGCCGCCCACTTCGACCCCGCTGATGTCCTCATTGGCATAGACGCGCAGGTTGTCGCCATGGAAGGCCGCGACCAGCGCATCGCGCACATCGCCATGGCGGCTGGCCGCCACCAGGGCCGTGGGCTGGTGCTGGGCCACTTCCTGCGCAAAGCTTGGGCCGCTCAGCACGCCGGCGTGCAGCGCGGGCGCCACCTGGGCGCAGACCTCGTTGCCCAGCAGCCCATGGCTGCCGGCAGGGGCATCGGCGGGCACGGCTTCAAAACCCTTGCTGAGCCAGGCCACCGGCACCTGGCAGTCGCGCAGCATCGTGAGGCCGCCGCGCAGTGCCGCCATCGGCGTGCCCAGCACGATCAATTCAGCCTGGGCCACCAGGGGCTGCAGATCGCCGCTCGTCACCTCCAAGGCATCGGGCAAGCGGATGCCTGGCAAATAGCGCTGGTTCTCACGGCTGGTTTGCAACTGGCCCGCCTGCTGCGCATCGCGCGCCCACAGCTGCACGCGGTGGCGTGCGGCAGCATGCATGGCCAAAGCCGTTCCCCAGGCACCGGCGCCAATCACCAAGATCTTCATAGCCACAACCCCTTCTTACATCAACTCAAACGGTGGCGCTGCCTGCAGCTGCTTACCCAGCAGATACAACAAAGGCCTTGCAACCGAGACTGCAAGGCCCTTGCGTTGGCAGCAAGCGATTACTGGGCCAGTGCGGCACCTGCGCCAGCGCCATTGGCCTGGGCTTGTTGCTGTTCGTACATGGCCTGGAAGTTGATTTCCGCCAGGTGCACAGGCGGGAAGCCGGCGCGGGTCACGATGTCTGCCACGTTGCCGCGCAGGTAAGGGTAGACGATCTGTGGGCAAGCCACGCCGATCACGGCCCCCATCTGGTCGTCAGGGATGCCACGGATCTCGAAAATACCGGCTTGCTTGGCTTCCACCAGGAACACGGTCTTGTCTTCGATCTTGGTCTGCACGGTGGCGGTGACCGCCACTTCGAAAATGCCATCGGCCACCGGGGTGGCTTCCACGCCCAGCTGGATGTCCACGCTCGGCTGGGTTTGCTCCAGCAAGATAGCTGGCGAGTTGGGCTGTTCCAGCGACGCGTCCTTCAGGTACACGCGTTGAATTTGGAACACGGGATTTTCTTGATCCGCCATGGTTGTCTGTCTTTCGCTAGAAAAAGGAATGGAGTGCAGCTGCGATGCCGCCCGGTGTGTGCGCCCCTCGCATGCAGCCTGCCATTATGCAATGGCAAAGTGTCAGCATGGAAAAGCCCGGGCGCCCGCCGGCCAGTGAAGGGATGCGCGGGCTCAGGCTTGGAGCAAGGGGGTCAGCTCGCCGCGCTGGTCCAGCGCAATCAGGTCATCGCAGCCGCCGACATGGGTCTCGCCAATGAAGATCTGCGGCACGGTGCGGCGGCCGGTCGTCTCCATCATTACCGCACGCTGGGCCGGATCGGTGTCGATGCGGATTTCTTCAATCTGCTCCACGCCTTTGGCTTTGAGCACTTGCTTGGCGCGAATGCAGTAGGGGCAGACGGCGGTGGTATACATCTTTACAGCTTGCATCGGAGTGTCCTGCGGCGGCGGCCTGCACAAGGCCGCCAGCTCTGTAGTGGGTGTCTAAAGCCAGTATCTGGGGCCATGAACCCCAAAAATCAAGCCTTCTTGAGCGGCATGCTGGCAGCGCGCCAGCCCTTCATGCCACCGGCCAGGGCCTGCACATTGGTGTAGCCCAGCTTCTTGGCCACGGCCACGGCACGCTGCGAGCGCTGGCCCTGTGCGCAAACGAGAATCAGCGGCAAGGCCTTGTTCTTGACGACCGAGGGCAGTTGCGCTTCGAGCTGGTCCAGCGGCACATTCTTGGCATTGGCGATATGGCCGGCGCCGAATTCCTGCGCGTCCGACACATCCACCACCACGGCTTTTTCGCGGTTGATCAGTGCCACGGCGTTGGCGGGGCTGAGCGTGCCGCCTCCCATGTTCTTCATGGCGGGCATCATCAGCATCGCGCCCGAGCCCAGTACCAGCACGATCAGATACCAGTTGTCGATCAGAAAGTTCACACAAGTCCCTTGTCAAAAAATGCTCAAACAGCCGCACATTCTAAAAGGGCCACCATGCCGCTGCGCGGCAAAAGCCTTTAGCACCACCCCCAACGCGCACCAGGCGCTGCCTGGCAAGCTCTGCAAGCGCCCTGGGATTTAAGCCTGCCTCTACAATCGGCGCCATTGTGAATGCGGCGGGCTGCCCAGGCCCCTCTAGCGCCACCCGCCAGCGACACGCACCGATTTTTGACTATCGCACGAGGATTGCATGTACAAGCTTGTCCTGATTCGCCATGGTGAATCGACCTGGAACCTGGAAAACCGCTTCACCGGCTGGACCGATGTGGACCTGACCGACACCGGCGTGGCGCAAGCCAAGCAGGCTGGCCAGTTGCTCAAGGCCGAGGGCTATGACTTCGATGTGGCCTACACCAGCGTGCTCAAGCGCGCCATCCGTACGCTGTGGCACACCCTGGACGAGATGGACCGCACCTGGCTGCCGGTGCAAAAGTGCTGGCAGCTCAACGAGCGCCACTATGGCGCGCTGCAAGGCCTGAACAAGGCCGAAACCGCCAAGAAGTTTGGCGATGAGCAGGTGCTGGTCTGGCGCCGCAGCTATGACACCCCGCCGCCCGCGCTGGAGTCTACCGATCCACGCAGCGAGAAAACCGACCGCCGCTACGCCGGTGCTGCCAACCAGGTGCCGCTGACCGAATGCCTCAAGGACACGGTCGAGCGCGTCGTGCCGTTCTGGAACGAAGCCATTGCGCCAGCCATCCAGCGCGGCGAGCGGGTGGTGATCGCCGCCCACGGCAACTCCATCCGCGCGCTGATCAAGTACCTCGATGGCGTCTCCGACAGCGACATCGTGAACCTGAACATCCCCAACGGCATCCCGCTGGTCTATGAGCTGGACGCCAGCTTGAAGCCGCTGCGCCACTACTACCTGGGTGACGCCGAAGCTGCCGCCAAGGCCGCTGCTGCAGTCGCCTCCCAGGGCAAGGCCTGATCCGACGGGCAGCCCACCCAAGGGCGGCCCCGTAGGCCCCGCCGGGAACTACTGGCCATGCCTGGAGTCCGAGCCAGGCAGCGTCGGTGCGGTAGACAGGCGGGGCACGCAGCCCCCATCGCGGCAAAAAATGCCAGCGCCGCCGAACCAGATCGGGCCCCCGCCCTGATCGGCAGGCGCGCAGAAGTTCTTGGTGTCAGCCGATGCCGCTTGCCCGCGCCAGCGGGCGGCCGGCGAAAGTAAATACTTGTCTTAGCACCCGAAAACCGCTGCTGCGCCGCACCAGCGCAGGCGCTTGGGTGTATATTGGCACGCTATAGAAAGTTGCGAGCATATGGGCCAAAAATTGAAGATTGCCGGTTGGGTTTCACTGGGCGTGGTCGCCGGCGCGCTCACCACTGTGTCTTTGCAGACGGTCGCAAGGGGCGTGATGTCGCCCATGCCACTGGAAGAAATCCAGCAGCTGTCGGCGGTGTTCGGCCTGATCAAGACCGACTATGTCGAGCCGGCCGATGACAAAAAGCTGATCACCGATGCCATCTCGGGCATGGTCTCCGGGCTCGATCCCCACTCGCAGTACTTCGACAAGAAGTCTTTCCGCGAGTTTCAGGAAGGCACCAGCGGCAAGTTCGTCGGCGTCGGCATCGAGATTACCCAGGAAGACGGGCTGATCCGCATCGTCTCGCCCATCGAAGGCTCACCGGCGGACCTGGCCGGCCTCAAGACCAACGACCTGATCACCAAGATCGATGACACGGCGGTCAAGGGCCTGTCGCTCAACGATGCGGTCAAGCGCATGCGCGGCGAGCCCAACACCAAGGTGGTGCTGACGATTCTGCGCAAGGACGAGAGCCGCAGCTTCCCCGTCACGATCACCCGCACCGAGATCAAGACCCAGTCGGTCAAGGCCAAGATGATCGAGCCGGGCTACGGCTGGGTGCGCGTCTCGCAGTTCCAGGAACGCACGGTCGACGACTTCGTGCGCAAGGTCGATGACCTGTACAAACAGGACCCGAACTTGAAGGGCCTGGTGCTGGACCTGCGCAATGACCCCGGTGGCCTTCTGGATGCGGCCGTGGCCATCTCGGCGGCCTTCCTGCAGCCCAATGTGACCGTGGTGACCACCGATGGCCAATTGGCCGAGAGCAAGGCGATCTTCCGCGCATCGCCCGAGTTCTACGCGCGCCGCGGCAGTGACCCGATCAAGTCGCTGCCCGCTGCCATCAAGAACATTCCGCTGGTGGTGCTGGTCAACGAAGGTTCGGCATCGGCCTCCGAGATCGTCTCGGGCGCGCTGCAGGACCACAAGCGTGCCACCATCATGGGCGCCCAGACCTTTGGCAAGGGCTCGGTGCAGACCGTGCGCCCCCTCGGTCCGGACACCGGCATCAAGCTGACCACGGCGCGCTACTACACGCCAAGCGGCAAGTCGATCCAGGCCAAGGGCATCGTGCCCGACATCATGGTCGACGAGTCGGCCGAAGGCGATTTGTTTGCCGCGCTGCGCACCCGCGAAGCGGATCTGGAAAAGCACCTCTCCAGCGGCCAAGGCCCCGAAGTCAAGGACGAAGCCCGCGAGAAGGCCCGTGAAGCGGCGCTCAAGCGCCTGGACGAAGAGAGCAAGAAGCCCGCCTCCGAGCGCCGTCCGCCCGAGTTCGGCTCGGACAAGGACTTCCAGCTGCAGCAGGCCTTGCACCAGCTCAAGGGTGAGCCCGTGCAGGTGAGCCAGACCAAGACCGAGCGCCCGGCCGAGAAAAAGGACGAGGAAAAGACCAGCACGAGCGACAAGCCCGCAGAGTCCACCACGGACGACACCAAGCTGCCGCCCGCTAGCGAGCCCAAGAAGTAAAGCCGTCAAGCTGTAGCGCCCAACCTTCGTTGCGCTGCGTCAAAAGGCCGCAAGCAGAGTTCCTGCTGCGGCCTTTGTTTTTTCCGACAATAAGCCCATGAACGACGAGCAACTTTTGCGCTACTCCCGCCATATCTTTCTGGATGAGGTCGGCATCGAAGGCCAGGAGGCCATCCTCGCCGCCCATGCGGTGGTGATTGGCGCGGGCGGCCTGGGCAGCCCGGCAGCGATGTACCTGGCCTCGGCCGGCGTGGGCCGCATCACCTTGGTCGATGACGACACGGTGGACCTGACCAATTTGCAGCGCCAGATTGCCCATACGACCGAGCGCGTGGGCCAGGCCAAGGTCAGCTCCTGCGCAGCCAGCCTGCAGGCCATCAATCCGCATGTCCAGATCCATACGGTGCAGCAGCGGGTCGATGCCAAGCGGCTGCAGACCTTGGTGGGCGATGCCAGCGTGGTGCTGGACTGCACCGACAACTACCGCACGCGCCAGGCCATCAATGCCGCCTGCGTGGCGCTGGCCAAGCCTTTGGTCAGCGGCGCGGCCATCCGCTTTGATGGCCAGATCAGCGTGTTTGACAGGCGCCACAAAGGCGCTGCCTGCTATGCCTGCCTGTTCTCGCCCGAAGAGCAGTTCGAGGAAGCCAGCTGCTCGACAATGGGGGTATTTGCACCCTTGGTGGGCATTATCGGTACGATGCAGGCTGCAGAAGCGCTCAAACTCATTGCCGGCATTGGCCGCAGCCTCGATGGGCGTCTGATGATGCTCGAGCTCAAGGACATGGAATGGAGCACGATGCGGGTCAGCCGCAACCCGCAATGCCCCGTCTGCGGTGAGCAACACCTTTGATATCTCAGCTTATTATTTGTTTTATGTATACAATAATAGACAAACAATAAACCTACGAGGCCTTGTCCTACTTAGGCCATCCTTTCAGACCGATGGCGTGCCTACGGCTTGTTGCTATCATTGTTACGGTAAGACACACCCGTGTAGCCGTATATGCATCGCCGTTTGAAAACTTATTTGGTTGAAGACAACAAGACCATCCGCGACAACCTGATAGCCACGTTGGAAGACCTGGCCCAGGTGGAGACCGTGGGGCATGCCAGCACCGAATCTGACGCCACCAGCTGGCTCAGCAACCCTTCGACCGACTGGGATCTGGCGGTGGTCGATATCTTCTTGCTCGAAGGCAGTGGCCTGGGTGTTCTGGAAAAGCTCCAGGAACGCGCGCCACACCAGCATCTGGTCATCCTCAGCAACTACGCCACACCCAGTATGCGCGAGCGCTGCGCCCAGCTTGGCGCCAACCGGGTTTTCGACAAATCCGAAGACATCGATGCGCTGATCGACTACTGCGTGGAGCGTACATCCCAGCTGCAGTGAGGCCACCATGAGGCCCACCATTTGGCCCTGCAGACAACCACAAAAAAGCGGCCCAAATGGGCCGCTGGTTTTGCACGGCGCTGCGCGCTCAGTCGATCAGCCCGTTTTTCAGCGCGTAGTAGGTCAGGTCGCTGTTCGATGCCAGGCCCATCTTCTCCATCAAACGCGTGCGGTAGGTGCTCACGGTCTTGACGCTGAGCGAGAGCTGGTCGGCAATATTGCCGGCCGTCTCACCCTTGGCCAGCTTCAAGAACACCTGAAATTCGCGCTCCGAGAGCTGCTCGTGCGGGGGCGCATCCTCTTTGCGATGCAGCTGCTGGGCCAGCAGATCGGCCACTGCCGGCGTCAGGTAGCGCTTGCCCAGCGAAATCGTGCGCAGCGCCTCCACAATCTCGGATGGGTCGCACTCCTTGTTGAGGTAGCCGCTGGCGCCTTGGCGGATCAGGTTGATCGCATAATGGGCCTCGGGGTAGCCGCTCAGGATCAGAATGCCCATGTCGGGCGCCTTGGCGCGCAGCATGGCCAGCGCATCAATACCGCTTTGGCCGGGCATGGACAGGTCCATGATCAACACGTCGATCTCTTCCTTGCGCACCAGGTCAATGGCTTCACGGCCGTTGGCCGCCTCTCCTACGACGCGCAGATCGACATGCTCGGCCAAAAATTGCTTGAGGCCCGAGCGCACAATCGCGTGGTCATCGACGATACCAACTTTAATCATATATCCCCTCATGCAGCGCAGACTGCAGCACCGGCCCCATGCTGGCGCTGCCCGAAGTTTGCTCTATTATCACTCGCATAAACCAAAAACCATCAAAAAAGGAAGCTCCATGCGTTGGTCTCGCTTGCGCAAATGGGCCATCAGTTTGCCAGCCGCCTTTTTGGCCGCTGCCGTGCTGATCGGCATCAACGAAGCTGGTTACTACCGCTCGCACGATTCGCTGCAGAACCTCACGGTCACCTACCAGACGCGCACCACGCTGGACAAGCTGATGCAGCAGGTCGTGGATGCAGAAACCCATGCGCGCGGCTATCTGCTCAGTGGCGAAGACAGCAATCTGACGGCCTACCAGCAGGCCTGCACCAACGTCAACAACGCGGTCGATGAGCTGCGCGCCATCTACAGCGTCTTCCCCGAGGACCTGCAGACCTCGTCGATGCTTGGCCGTGAAGTGGCCAAACGCCTGACCCAGATGGATACGGGCATTGCACTGCGGCGCGAGGGCCTGGAAGAGGCCTGGCGTTTCCTGGTCAAAAGCCCGGAAGCCAAGGCCACGATGGACAGCATGCGCAGGCTCAGCAACGAGCTGGTGATCCACAGCAACGAGCGGCGCATGCACAACGAGGCCGAGATTCTCAAGTCCCTGACCCTCGCACGCCTGGGCATTGCCATCGTCAGTATCGTGGGCCTGCTCGCGTTCTACCTGTACCTGCGCCAATCCAACCGCCTTACCGGCCTGATGCTGCGCGAGCAGCGCATGCTCGAGGACGAGCGCGATCAGCTCGAAAAGCAGGTGCGCCAGCGCACCGCCACCTTGGGCGAATTGGCCACCCACTTGCAGCAGGTGCGCGAAGACGAACGCGCCCATCTGGCGCGCGAGCTGCACGACGAGCTGGGCGCCTTGCTGACCACGGCCAAGCTCGATGTGGCGCGCCTCAAATCCAAGATCGACATGGCAGCGCCCGATGTGCAAGAGCGCATCAAGCACCTGATCGAGACCCTCAACAGCGGCATCGCGCTCAAGCGCCGCATCATCGAAAACCTGCGCCCCTCATCGCTGTCCAACCTGGGCCTGACCGCCTCGCTGGAGATCCTGGCCAAGGAGTTTTCCGAAAGCAGCAATGTGGCCGTCGAGCTGAGTCTGGAGCAGATCAATGTGCCCGAAGCCATGCAGCTGAGCATCTACCGCCTGATCCAGGAGTCGCTCACCAATATCGGCAAGTACGCGCAGGCGCGCAATGTGCTCATCAGCCTGCAAAGCCACCCCAAGCATGTGTTCGTGCAGGTGCGCGATGACGGCGTCGGCTTCAACCCCAGCCAGGCCCACCCCAACTCGCACGGCCTGGCGGGCATGCGCCACCGTATCGAGGCCAGTGGCGGCCGGCTGCACATCGCCTCTGCCCCGCAGCAAGGCACCACCATCTCGGCCAATCTGCCGCAGAACTAAGGGCCCGGGCTGCGGCCAGCAGCCTGGCGTCCTCTCCCCTCCCTCCCCATCCGCACAGCAGTCCACCAAACACCGCGCGAAAGCCACGCGCGGTGCCCTTGCTGCACCCCTGCAAACCGCGTCTTCGCCGCCGCGCATCCACACATCGCGGGAGCTGTCCTACACCTGTTCTTCGCACCTACTGGCAAGGCTGCATGCGGGCAGCGGCCAGAATGCAGTCATTGCTCGCACCTTCTTGCACAGCAAACAACATGAGGAAAAAAATATGCTGCATTACGCTGTTGTCTTCCTGGTCATCGCACTGATTGCGGCCGTCTTCGGCTTCGGTGGTATTGCGGCCAGTGCGGTCGGCATTGCCAAGATCTTGTTTGTGATTTTCATCGTGCTCGCTGTCGCATCGTTCCTGATGGGATTGTTGAAGAAGTAGCGCTTTGACAACCCTTGAACCTGTGCTCACCACACGATACATTTATCCGGTACGCGCAGGTCAACGTACACTGCAAGATCTTCATTGAACATCATAGAAAGAGGCTATTTCATGGATACCGAAAAAATTGCCAAGGACGCTGTGGACAAGGTAGAAGACACCGCCAACGACGTGCTCGATGGCGCTGAAAAGGCGGTGGGCCACACGCGCCGTGCCGTGAAGTCCGCGGCCAACAAGGCCGAGCGTGCGATCGATGAATACGGCCATGAAAAGAACCATTCCATCGATCACATTGCCTCCCGTGCACAGGACTGGGCAGAGCGCGGCATTGGCCTCGCCGCTGACTCCTCGCACCGTGCCCGTGAGCAGTTCTACCGTGCCCAAGAGCGTGCCAACGAGTACGTCTCTGACCAGCCGGGCAAGTCGATGGCGATTGCCATGGCAGCAGGTGCCGCATTGGCAACCCTGGTCATCATGGCGACCCGCCGTCGCGACTGATTTTCAAGCATCTATCGGCATATAACGGATAAGTGCGGTGCAGATGCCGATCGATTTTCAAGCACCCTAACAACACTTTGCGAGGAAACAAAAAATGAAACTCTCCCGTACTATCGCTATCGCTGCTTTTGCTGGTGCAACCCTGGTGATAGCCACTGGCTGCTCCGTGGCTCGCAAGCAAGAAACCGTGGGTGAATACATCGATGGCTCCGCTGTGACCACCGCTGTCAAGGCCAAGCTGGCTGAAGACAAGGAAACCTCGGCCAGCTCCATCAATGTCAAGACCATGGACGGCGGCATTGTTCAGCTGTCCGGCTTTGCCAAGTCGCAAATGGAAAAGGACCGTGCCGGTCAGATCGCTCGTGGCGTCAAGGGCGTGACCGAAGTGCGCAACAGCCTGATCGTCAAGCAATAAGCGGCGCGAGCCTGGCTCGCCAAAAAACCAGCTGGTGCATGCCGGCTGGTTTTTTTTCGCATATACACCCGTCCGTGTCCGACTTGAAGGCCATGGTCAATTGACCGGCGATGCGTTAAGCTTGGCCGATGCGCCTTTTCCACTGCGACCAATGCGGTCACCTGGTATTTTTTGAAAGCGTGCACTGCGTCAACTGCGGCGCAACGCTGGCCTACCTGCCGGACTGCGACGATGTCGGGGCCATGGCAGCCGTGAACACCGATGGCACGGCATCTGCAGACGGCGGGCCAGCCGCTTTGTGGCAACGCATTCCCTCCAAGGCGACGCACAGCAGCCAGCGCTACCGCATGTGTGCCAACCGCGACCAATACCAAGCCTGCAATTTTGCGATCCCTGCTGACGAGCCCAACAGGCTGTGCAGCTCTTGCCGCCAGACGCTGGTGCTGCCCGATCTCTCTGTCAGCGGCAACACCTTGCGCTGGCAAAAGCTGGAGAACGCCAAGCGGCGGCTGTACGTTACGTTGGCGCGCCTGGGGCTGCACCCCGATCAGCCGAACTGGACGCCCCACTACCAGTTTCTCGCCGATGTGCCCGACCAGCCGGTGATCACCGGCCATTCCAACGGGCTCATCACCATCAACATCGCAGAGGCCGACGATGACGAGCGCGTGCGCCGCCGCGTGGCCCTGCACGAGCCCTATCGCACCTTGCTGGGCCATCTGCGCCATGAGTCGGGTCATTTCTTCTGGGACAAGCTGGTGCGCGATGGCGGCGAGCTCGACAGCTTTCGCCAGCTCTTTGGCGATGAGCGCCAAAGCTATCCGCAAGCGCTGCAAGACTACTATGCCAACCCGCCGGGTTACTCGCAGTGGAGTGCGCAATTCGTCAGCGCCTATGCGAGCGCACACCCGTGGGAAGACTGGGCCGAATCCTGGGCCCACTACCTGCACATGGTCGACATGCTGGAGACCGCAGCCAGCTACCAAACCGATTTGACGATGGCCGAAGGCCGCCCCTCGGTCACCATCAGCGACCCCTTTGTCCAGCCGCCCCCCCGCTTTGAAGACATGGTGGCGCAGTGGGTGCCGGTGACCTTGCTGCTCAACAGCCTCAACCGCAGCTTGGGCCAGCAGGACGCCTATCCTTTTGCGCTATCGGCCGGGGCGCTGCAAAAGCTGCGCTATGTGCATGACATTGTGCGGCGGCCCCACCCGCTCGAGAGTGGTCGCCCCCCTGTCATGCACCAGCACTGAGCGGGTTGCGCGCGGCCATCAGGCCTCTTCGGCCCGGCGCTGCGCCACCTTGCGCTGCAGCTCCTGCGCGACATAGGGCGAGACAAACTTGTCGACCTCACCGCTGAGCATCGCAATCTCGCGCACAAAAGTGCTGCTGATGAACTGGTAGCGGGTGCTGGGCGTCAGGAACACGGCTTCCACATCGGGCATCAGCGAGCGGTTCATGCCAGCGAGCTGGAACTCGTAGTCAAAGTCGGTGACTGCGCGCAGGCCGCGCACAATCGCATTGCCGCCTTGCGCGACGACAAAATCACGCAGCAGGCCCGAG
This sequence comes from Comamonas squillarum, assembly GCF_025309455.1. NCBI lineage: Bacteria > Pseudomonadati > Pseudomonadota > Betaproteobacteria > Burkholderiales > Comamonadaceae > Comamonas > Comamonas squillarum. The sequence continues at coordinate 4,703,976 of NZ_CP104377.1, read as the reverse complement.
TAGCTCTCCACCCGCACGCTGGGGTAGTGCTTGACCGCTTCGCGCGCCATGTCCATGCGCTCCTTGAGCGAGAACATGGTCTTCTTGTGGTGGCCTTCGGCCACGGCCACAATCACATTGCCAAACAGCTGGTAAGCCCTGCGCACCACGTCTTCGTGGCCCAGGGTCATGGGGTCAAAGGTGCCTGGGTAGATGGCCAGTGTCATGTCTGTCTCCTGCAAAGCATCATCGTTGTGCCAGTCTCCTGGCACATTGCAGCGCAGCATAAACCATTTCTGCCACCACCCTGCCAGCGGGCAGGCATTCCCGTTCAGCCGGCTGCGTCCTCAGCCCTCTTGAGCAAGTGCGCATGCACGGCGCCCGCCTTCAGGTAGCGGTGGCGCACCAGGCCCAGCTCGGCCAGGGCCTCGTCGCTCCAGGCTTGGGGCGCTTCGAGGTAGATAAAGCCCTGCGCCGTCACCGCCGCCTGCGCCGCCTTGAGCGCTGGCACAAACAGCTGGCCGGAGAATGGTGGATCGAGGAATATCAGATCCCAGTGCGCGGTGTAGGCCTGCAGCGCAGCCAGCGCATCGCCCCGGCTCACCTCCACCTGCGTGGCACCCAGCTTCTGCGCCAGCTGCTTGATCTGCGCGGCCAGCTGCACATCGGACTCGACCATGCGCACCTGGGTCGCGTTGCGCGATGCAGCCTCCAGCCCCAGCGCGCCGGTGCCCGCAAAGGCATCGAGGCAGCGCCAGCCAGCCAGGTCCTGGCCCAGCCAGTTGAACAAGGTCTCGCGCACGCGGTCGGGCGTGGGCCGCAGATCGGGGCGGGTCAGCACCGCCAGCTTGGTGCGGCGCCATTGGCCGCCAATGATGCGGATCTCTCCGGCAGCGGACGCTGCCACGCGGGCGGCATTGCCCGAGTTTCCGGTAGTGCCGCGCTTGCGGGCGGGCGCCGCGTCAGGCGCGGCGTCGGCCGCAGCGGCTGCCTTTTGCACCAGGGCGCGCAGCGCGCCCTCGCTTTTGATGGCACTGCGTCCCATTATGGTTTTGCTCCCAAGACCACGGTAACTTGCTTGTCGGGCTGCACCATGCGCGCCATGGCCTTGCGCACATCGTCGGCGCTGAGGGCTTCGACCCGGTCCGTCCAGTGGTCCAGGTAGTCCAGAGGCAGTCCATTCCAGGCGATATTGGTCACATTGCCCAAGAGCTTGGCATTGCTGTCCACGCGCAGCGCAAAGCCCCCAATCAGGTTGTCCTTGGCATCGCGCAGTTCCTCGGCGGTGGGGCCCTTGGCGATGAAATCGCTCAGCACCTCGCGCGTCACCTTGAGCGCCTCGGCTGCCTGGTCAGGCCGGGTCTGCAAACCGATCTGGAAGGCACCGGCATCCAGCCCCGGGTTGAACGACGAGTACACGCCATACACCAGGCCGCGCTTTTCGCGCACCTCTTCCATCAGGCGCGACGCGAATCCGCCGCCGCCCAGAATATGGTTGCCCACCAGCACGGCCAGAAAATCCGGGTCGGCGCGGCGGATGCCGGGCTGGCCCAGCAGCACCTGGGCCTGGGCCGAGTCAAACGCGATCTGGATGTCATCGGCCTTGGCCAGCGGCTGCACGGCCGGCACCTCAGCGGGGGCCGCGCACTGCGCCTTGGGCGTGGCCGGCACCTGGGCCAGCAGGCGCTTGACCAGCGCATCGGCCTGGGCCTTGTCCAGCGCGCCCACCAGCGTCACCTTGGCGCGGCAGGCGTCGACCGAGCGCGCCAGGTACTGCTGCATCACCGCCGGGCTGATCCGGGCCAGGGTCTCTTCAGTGGCACGCTGCCCGTAAGGGTGGCTGCCAAACACGGCCTGGTTGAAGGCGCGGCCCGCCACCACCGCAGGGCGGGTATTGCCCTCCTTGATCGCGGCATTCCAGCGCTCGCGCTCGCGCTGCCAGACGGCATCGTCATAGCTGGGCTGGGCCATCTGGCGGGCCGCCAGGTCAGCGGCGCGGCCCAGCAGGCTGCCATCGGTCAGCGAGCGCAAGGAGAAGGTCAGCGCATCGCTGCTGGCGCCGGCGCCAAAGCTGGCACCCAGATCGGCCCAGGCTTCGCCGACCGCGTTCTCGTCAAGCGCAGGCGCACTGCCCTGCGCCTTGACGCCCTTGGAGGCCATCATGGCCGCGGCGCTCGCCAGGCCTGCCTGGTCCGCCGGGTCGCGCCGGCTGCCGGCATCAAAGTTCAGCTGCACATCCACCATCGGGATCGTGGGGCTGTTGACCAGCCAGACCTGGGCGCCGCTGTCCTGGGTCCAGTGCTCAATGGGCAGCAAGGCCCAGGCCGAATGGCAGGCCAGCAAGGCGGCTGCGCCGCCGACCAGTGTTTTGCAAAAAGAGGTTCGCATGGGTATCTCTGCTAGCCAGGGCCCGCTGCCATCTGCGGCAGGTCCTGGTAAAAACAATCGTTGGCGGGTGCGTCAAACAGTGCATCCGCCACGGGGTTTGGTCAGTGCACCGCCCCGTCCTTGGTCGCGGCACCGCTACGCTTTTGCGCGGCGCGGTCGGCATCGGTCAGCGGCTGGGGTACCAGGGTCGCCACTGTCATCTGGTCATCGCCAAAATAGCGCGCAGCCACCGACTGCACCTGCGCGGCTGTCACCGTTTTCATCAGCGCCAGCAGCTTGTCATTGGCATCGAGCGGCAAGCCCAGCACCCAGTTGGAGCCCAGGTCATTGGCCTGGCCAAAGACCGAGTCGCGCTCATACACGGTAGAGGCCTGCCACTGGGTGCGCACCCGCTCCAGCTCGGCCTCGCCCACGCCTTCCTTGGCAACGCGGGCCACCTCGGCACGCAAAGCCGCCTCCACGTCCTTGGCGGTCTTGCCTTGCGATGGCACGCCGCCCAGCAAGAAGGTGGAAGGCCCCCGGTTGACCACGCTGGCACCGCTGAAGGTGGCGTCAGCCACGCGGCCGGGGCCCTGGGTCAGCTGGCGGTCCAGGCGCGCGCCGTCATAGCCACTGAGCACAGAGCCCAGCATCAACAGCGCCATCGCATCCTTGTCGCTGTCCTTGGGCTCGACCAGGTTGCGCAGGTCGGGCACCTTGAAGCTCATCACCACATAGGCCTGCTCGGCAGGCGCCTTGTAGTCGAGCCGGCGCTCGCCCTTTTGCAGTGGCTCGGGCCGGGGCTTGCGCTCCGGCAAGGCACGCGCTGGAATGCTGCCGTAGTATTTCTCGGCCAGCGCAAGCACCTTGTCCACATCCACATCGCCAGCGACCACCACCACCGCGTTCTCCGGCACATACCAGGCCTTGTGGAAGGCGCGGGCATCATCGGGGTGCATGGAGTCGAGGTCGCCCATCCAGCCAATCACCGGGCGGTGGTAGGGCGAGGCCTGCCAGGTCGCAGCGTTGAGCTGCTCCATCAGGCTGGCGCGCGGGTTGTCGTCGGTGCGCATGCGCCGCTCTTCCTTGATGACCTCGATCTCTTTCTTGAACTCGCTGTCGGGCCACTGGTTGTTGGCAAAGCGGTCTGACTCCAGGCGCATCACCTCTTCGAGCTTGCCCGACGGAATCTGCTGGTAGTAGCCGGTGTAGTCGCGGTTGGTAAAGGCATTGTCCTGCCCGCCGAGCGCTGCGACCTTGCGCGAAAAATCGCCGGGCGCTACGGTGGCCGTGCCCTTGAACATCATGTGCTCGAGCGCATGGGCCAGGCCCGAGCGGCCGTCGACCTCGTCCATCGAGCCCACGCGCACCCAGACCATGTGCACCGCCGTGGGCGCGCGCTTGTCAGGCTGTACGATCAGGTCCATGCCATTGGACAGTTTGAACTGCTGGGCCCCAGCAGAATTGGAGGCGATGGCAGTGGTGGGCATAGGCGATGCGGCCCAGGCTGGAGAAGCCCCAGCGCCCAGGGAGGCCATCAAGGCCAGCAAAATGGTGGAACGTTTCATAAAATAGGCTGATTCTACGTAGCGCACAATGTTCAGTTTTTTCAAGAAAAAATCTCCCGCTGCCGACGCAGCCCCCAGCCCTTCCGCCGCCGAGCCAGCGCCTGCGCCCGCTCCAGCGGCCGATGTCCCGCCGCCCGCACCCCAGGTGCCCAGCGCGCCGCTGACCCCGATCCGCCCTGTGGCTGCCGAGCCCACCAAGACGGGCTGGCTGCGTGGCCTGGGCATGGGCGGCAAGGCCGCAGCCCCGGCACCCACGGCTGCAGAAACGGTCACGAAAAACCCAGTTACACAAGCTCCGCAGGCTCCGGTAGCTCCTATCACTATAGCATCCGAGCCCGCCAGCAGCCGCGACAGCTGGATGAACCGCTTGAAGAGCGGTTTGCGCAAAACCGGCTCGAGCATTGCCACGGTCTTCACCGGCACCAAGATCGACGAGCAGCTCTACGAAGAGCTCGAAGAGGCGCTGCTGATGGCCGATACCGGCGTCAAGGCAACCCAGCATCTGCTCAAAGACCTCAAGCAGCGCGTCAAGGACAGCAAGACCACCGACCCCGCCGCTGTCAAGGACCTGCTGGCCAGCGCGCTGGCAGATCTGCTCGCGCCACTGGAAAAGCCACTGGTCATTGGCGAGCACAGCCCCACGGTCATCATGGTGGCTGGCGTCAACGGCGCTGGCAAGACCACCTCGATCGGCAAGCTGACCAAGCACCTGGCCGATGCCGGCCAGAGCGTGCTGCTGGCAGCGGCCGACACCTTCCGCGCTGCGGCGCGTGAGCAGCTGGGCGTCTGGGCCACCCGCAACACCGTCGAGATCATCAGCCAGGAAGGCGGCGACCCCGCGGCCGTCAGCTTTGATGCGGTGACCGCCGGCAAGGCCCGGGGCAAGGATGTCGTGCTGGTGGATACCGCCGGGCGCCTGCCCACGCAGCTGCACCTGATGGAAGAGCTCAAGAAGATCAAACGCGTCGTCACCAAGGCCGATGGCAGCGCGCCGCACGAGGTGCTGCTGGTCATTGATGGCAACACCGGCCAGAACGCGCTCAACCAGGTGCGCGCCTTTGACGATGCACTGCAGCTGACCGGCCTGATCGTCACCAAGCTCGACGGCACGGCCAAGGGCGGCGTGCTGGCCGCCATCGCGCAGGAGCGCCCCATCCCTGTGTACTTCATCGGTGTGGGTGAAAAGGTCGAAGACCTCGAGACCTTCAGCGCCAAGGAATTTGCCCAGGCGCTGCTCGCCTGATCGCCCAGCAGCCCCATCGCAGTTCCAAGCCCTGCCCTCTGGCGCAGGGCTTTTTTGCGCCCGCGTCATTGTAGTTTCATGCAATCTTGTTATTTTTTGCACTTCCTGGTGACGACATGCATTCACCACATCGGCCTTGACGGCAGGAGGTTTCATGAAAATAGCAAGCTTGCGGCAGCTGTGTGCCGCCGGGCTCTGGGCAGTCAGCGGACTGGCCCTGGCCCAAACGGTGGTCTTTAGCGAGAATTTCAATGCGGCGGGCGCCGATGCACCCAGCGGCCTGGGCACGACCGGGCCAGCTGGCTGGACAATGCGCCTAGAGAATGCCGAGACAGTGGCCACCAGTGGCCGCTCCACCGCCGCCAAACTGCCCTGGCTGGGCTGGAAGTTTGTCACGCCCGCCTACTGGACCGCCCAGGTCTCGGGCGGCGATCGCGCCAAGCTGACAAAGGCCAGCGGCAAGATCGCGGTGGCCGAATCCGATGGCCTGCGGCCCAACAGCGGTCTGTTCTTCAACACCGTGATGGAAAGCCCCAGCATTGCGGTGCTGGGCGGCGGCAGCTACGCGTTGGGCTTTCTCAACCATTTCCAGATGGGCTCGACCAAGAAGGAGAGCATCAAGGTCGAGGCCGTGTTTGATGACAGCTCCGTGCAGACCCTGCTGCATGAGACCAGTGCCTCGCGCCTGAACCAGACCGAGAGCCTGGCCTTCAGTACCCCGGCCGGCGCCAAAAAAGTCAGCCTGCGCTTTAGCTACCTGAACACCGACAACAACTGGTACTGGGGCCTCGATGATGTGGTGCTGACGCAAACCAGCAGCGAACCACCCAAGCCCTTTGACCCCGCCAAGCTGCCCAGCACTGCCAACGCGCCCGCGCTGACCGTGGGCCCCACCTTGCAGAACCCCGGCCCCGACCACATGGCGGTGATGCTGGAGACCAGCGAACCGGCCCCCACCATCTGGTGGCGCCTGGCCGGCAGCAGCGGGCCTTACACCTTGGCGCCCGCCATCAACCCGGTGGGTGACTTTGCTGACAGCAGCATATTTTTTGCCGATATTGCCGGCCTGCAATCGAACACGCTCTATGAGTACGCGGTGGTCACCGGCACCAGTGCAGCGCCCAAGCTGGCCGGCCCCTTCCAGTTCAAGACCTGGCCGCGCGAGGGCGATGGCGTTGCCAGCGCCAAGTTCGCCGTGGTCTCGGACACCCAGGATGGCCTGGCCAACCGCCTCAAGAACATCACCCTGGGCGTGATCAACAACGACTGCGCGGGCTCTGCTGCCCAGTGCGCGCAGAGCCTGGCCGGCTTCATGGTGCCCGGCGACCTGGTCGGATCGGGCGGTACGCGCAGCAACTGGAAAGACCAGTTCTTCGGCCCGCTCGCCGCCATCACGGCCTATGTGCCGCTGATCCCCTCGCCCGGCAACCACGAGTACTTTGGCGGCGAGCAGGCCAGCGCCGGCAGCGAGAAAAGCTGGGCCAAGACCTACCGCAAGTACTTCAACCGCATGCCCGCCAATGGCTCTCAAAAGCACCCGCTGCACTGGTACCAGCTGGACTACCTGGGCATGCGCATTGTCGGCAGCGATTTCAACCCCGCCTCGGCCATGCACAACACCGGCGGCTGGACCGGCTACGACAACGGCCGCGGGCTCTTTCGCGCCGACTACATGCAAGAGCACCTGAACTGGTTTACCGGCCTGATGGCCCAGACCCGTGTGGACAAGAAGCCCTATATGGTGCTGCTCAACCACCACCCTTGCCTGAGCGAAAAATGGCGCCAAGGCGAGGTGATGGCCACCTGCGATTTCATCGCCCAGATGGAAGACTATGGCCGCACGACCGGCGCCATCACCGCCAACTTGAACGGCCATGTGCACTTCTACGAGCGCGGCAATTCGATGAACAGCCGCCACCTCTGGCTGAATGTGGCTTCGGGCAGCGGCGCGCTCGAAGGCGCCAAGCAAAGCGATGACAGCGACCTGGACGTCATCGCCAACACCAAGCTCAGCTTTGGCTACGGCACCTTGGAAGCCAGCTTTGGCAGCGCCACCCCGGCTTTGACCTGGAAGCGCTACGACCTGGGTGCGTCCACCACCAGCAGCACGCCCGACGACAGCATCGCGATCACCAGCCAGGCCTGGTCCTTCCAGCCGGAGCTGGTCCAGGCCAAGCTCGGCCAGGTCGACCCGGCCAGCCTGAAGCTCGCCTACCGCACAGGCGCAGGCCCGGCGCTCTATGAGGCGCAATGGCAGGTCTCCAAGGACCCGCAGTTTGCCGCCGGCCAACCGGTCTACGACGTCTGGGGCAACGACACCCGCAGCGAGAACTGGACCTACCTGAATGGTGTGCGCGTCAACACGCAAAAGGATGCCGATATTGCGACCTTGCCGCTGGGCTACCTGCTGGCCAACCCCCAGCGCGTCTACCCGAATGTGGATGCGGGCACGGAGCGCGGCAAGCTCACCAGCGCCATCATTGCCGGCGGCAACAGCCTGCGTGACCGCTGGAGCTGCGGCTACAAGTGGGATGAAGACGGTGACAGCGGCGCTGAGCGCCAGGGCGGCCGCCAGTGCTATGCGCAGCTGGCCAAGGCCGATGGCAGCAAGGGCTCGGCCTGGGACCCCTTCCAGGGCCAGGCCCCGCAGGTGCTGCAGCTGGGCCAGGATGAGCGCTGGTACTGGCGGGTGCGCGTGCGCGATACGCACCTCAACTGGTCCGACTGGAGCGCCACCGGCTCCTTCGAGCTGGGCCACCCTGCGCCTGAGCCCGAGCCACCGGTGCAGGACCTCATCGACACCCAGCTGCCCACGCCCGGCGGCAACCTGCCCGCGATGGCCCTGAACATCCAGGCCGCCACCCGCTGCGACCAGTCCAACGCCAGCGTCAGCGCAGTGCCTGCCGACCTGCTGCCCGCCGGCCTGAAAGCCGCCACCGGTCTGCTGTCCTTCACGCTGTCGGGCTGCGCCCATGAAGGCTTCAGCGCCCAGGTCCGCTTGGAGGTGCCCGCCGACCTGCCCGCCAACAGCCGCGTGATGAAGGTGCATACCGCAGCAGACGGCAAGCGCCAGGTCAGCGAGATCGCCGGCGCCAGCATGGCCGGCGGCGTGGTCCGCTATACCGTGACCGACGGCGGCCCGCTCGACGAAGACGGCCTGGTCAACGGCGCCATCGTCGATCCGGTGCTGGTCGCCGTGCCTGCCGATGTGGTGGTGCCGCCATCGCAAGCGGCAACGCCCGTGCCCACCAACCAGCCGCTGGCCCTGCTGCTGGTGTCGATGCTGCTGATGGCAGGCGCTGCGCTCGCACGTCGTCAACGCTGATTGGCAGCCTCCGGGCCCTCTGCACCACCTTCTGCCCTTGGGCATGGGTCATGCAGGGGGCCTTTTTGATTACACACGGCCGTCCAGGCCGCTACTGCAAAATAGCGCAGGCCGCGCTGCCGGACTGCCCTTGAAGGAAACGCATCCATGCTGCAAGAAGACCGCTTTGTCCGCATCCAGTCGCTGCTCGCCTCGATCGACCGGCTCAGCACCGAAAGACTCATCCAGGACATGCAGGTCTCCCGCGAAACGGTGCGCCAGGATTTGCTGGCGCTCGAATCCATGGGCCTGGTGCGGCGCGTGCATGGCGGCGTCGCCCGCGTCACGCAAGACGAGCCCCCTTTTGTGCAACGCCAGGCGCTGCGCGTGGCCGAGAAGCGCGCGATCGCCAAGGCGGCGGTCAAGCGTCTGCAACCGGGCCAGATGGTGTTTATCGATGCCGGCACCACCACGGCCATCCTGGCCGAAGAGCTCAGCCTGATCAGCCGCCTGGTCGTGGTCACCAACTCCATCACCGTGGCCCTCAAGCTCGCTGGCACCCAGGCGCCCGCTGGCACGGCGAACCGCATGCGCGTGGTGCTGCTGGGCGGCGATACCAACCCCGAGATCCCCTGCACCTATGGCGAGGTCACCCTCAATGAGATCCGCCGCTACCGCGCCGATGTCACGCTGCTCTCGCCGGTGGGCATCAGCGCGCAGGATGGCGTGACCTTTGGCAACGAGCATGAAGCGAGCCTGGCCAGCGCCATGGCCGAGCAGTCTTCGTCCATGCTGGTGCTGGCCGACTACAGCAAGATAGGACTGCGCAGCCGCTACGCCGTCGCCTGCCCACCCACCCAGCAGACGCTGATCACCAATGCCCACCCCGCCAACACCGAGGCCTTGGCAGCGCTCGGCGCCCAGGGCGTGGCTGTGCTGCCCGTCTGATAAGGCTGACCAGACGCCGTAGCCCTTCACACCTGCAGCGCAGAGCCCACTTCCGCCGCGACCCAGGCCGCATAGGCGGGGCTGGCCGCGCTCTCACCCCAGAGCCACTGCGGCAGCGCATAGGGGTGCAGCGGCAGCAGCAAACGCTGCAAGGCCAGCAGGCTGGGGGGCGTGGTCTTCCAGGTAATGCGCCATTCATCGGTCTGCTGCAACTGACCGTCCCACCAGTAGTGCGAATGGATTTTCTCGACCTGGGCGCAGGCCGCCAGGCGGGCCTTCACGCCCGCCTGGGCCAGCGCCTGGGCCGCCGTTTCACTGTCCACCGTCGTGCTGGCCCATGCCACCAGGTAGTGGCCGGCCGGGCCGGGGTTCATGGCCAAGGGATGCATTATTCAACTCCATGATTTTTATCAAACACGCTGCATTTGAAAGGCTGCTTGACAGCACCCCAACCACTGAGAATATATCCAGATTTTTAGTCGCCAGTATGGAACTTATCCACAGACTGCCCACTCCAACTGCCCTGAAAGCGGAAACGGGTGTCAGACAGCGCCCCGCCAGCCGCTATGGTCGCGATAAAGAAATGTGAATAGCATCAAAATCAGGAGCAAGCTATTCTTTATCTACGCCAATCCTCGCCGTTCTTAGTCAGAACTTAAACCCGAGATTACCGCACTGCAGCATGGGAACTCCCACAGCATCAAGGGACTCCTACCGGTGTTACTATGTATCGCATAGACGAAAGGACTTCTAGCGTGACAACTCATTCTGGAGCCGCCACCATTTCTACCGCATTGGCTCCTGCAAACCCATGGTCGTTGGTGCCACCCCTGGGCAATCTGGACGCGTACATCACTGCGGTCAACCGCATCCCCATGCTCACCCCCGAGGAAGAGCTGGGCTATGCAAAGAAACTCAAGGAAAACGGTGATGTAGAGGCCGCCGGCCGCCTGGTGCTCTCGCACCTGCGCCTGGTGGTATCCATTGCCCGCCAGTACATGGGCTACGGCTTGCCGCACGGCGATCTGATCCAGGAAGGCAACGTCGGTCTGATGAAGGCCGTCAAGCGCTTTGACCCGGACCAGGGCGTACGTCTGGTCAGCTACGCCATGCACTGGATCAAGGCCGAGATCCACGAATACATTCTGAAGAACTGGCGCATGGTCAAGGTGGCCACCACCAAGAGCCAGCGCAAGCTGTTCTTCAACCTGCGCTCGATGAAGCAGGGCTTCAAGGCCGAAGCGGGCATGGAAGACGGCGCGATGCAGCGCGAGACGCTCTCCGAGAGCGAAATCGACGCGATGGCCGCGCACCTGAATGTCAAGCGCGAAGACGTGATCGAGATGGAAACCCGCTTGTCGGGCGGCGATGTGCTGCTCGATCCGAGCCCCTCCGATGACGGCGAGCAGGCCTATGGCCCGATCGCTTATCTGGCAGACGCCTCGCATGAGCCCACCGCGATGATCGAGTCGCGCCAGCGCGACTACCTGGCCACCGATGGCATTCAGGAAGCCTTGGCCACCCTGGACGAGCGCAGCCGCCACATTGTGGAAGAGCGCTGGCTCAAGGTGAACGACGATGGCTCGGGCGGCATGACCTTGCACGACCTGGCCGCTGTCTACGGCGTCAGCGCCGAGCGGATTCGCCAGATCGAATCGGCAGCGATGAAGAAGATGCGCAAGGCCTTGGCCGAATACGCTTAAGCCGTATTGCAACGATCTGCTATCGCAGCACACATCCATATCGCAATTGGCGATAATCAAAGCGCACATGCCTCCGGCCTGTGCGCTTTTTTTATGGCCCGTATGAGCCCGGCGGACGTACAGACGGATAAACCTCCACCCATGCGGGCAGCCATGCGAATCTGGAGCTTTTATGCATTTTTCCCTGTCCCGCCGCTGCCTGGTGGCAGCCACTTTGGCCACCCTCGCCAGCACCGGCGCCCTGGCTGCGGACAACTGGCCGAGTAAACCCCTGCACCTGATCGTGGGCTTCCCGGCAGGATCCTCGCCTGACCTGACCGCCCGCGCGCTGGCCGAGCCGCTGGAAAAGGCCCTGGGCCAACCGATCATCGTCGAGAACAAGGTCGGGGCTGGCGGCAACATCGCCGCCGAATACGTGGCGCGCGCCACCGACGGCTACACCTTCAGCGTGATGATCAACGGCAATATGACGATTGCCAAGCTGCTCAACCCCGCGATCCGCTACGACCCGCTGACCGATCTGCAGCCTGTCGGCCTGATTGGCGTGGCCCCGCTGGTGCTGGTCGCCCCGGCCAAGGCCCCGGAGGGCAAGGCCTTTTTCGAGGCCGCCAGCCAGGCGGGCAGCAGCTGGAGCTATGGCTCACCTGGCGTGGGCACCATCGGCCACCTGGGCATGGAGCTGCTCAAGAGCCGTGCCAAGATCAAGCCCGAGCACATCCCCTACCCCGGCTACCCGCAGGTATTTAACGGCATCCAGGGCGGCGATCTGCAGCTCTCGATGCTGCCACCAGCACTGGCGATGAACCAGATCCAGGCCGGCAAGCTGCGCGGCATTGGCGTGAGCTCGGCCGCCCGCAGCCCGCTGGCTCCCGGCCTGCCCAGCCTCAAGGAGCTGGGTATTGCCAACTACGACATGGAAATCTGGAACGCCGTGGCCGCCCCCAAGGCCATGCCCAAGGCCCATGTCGACAAGCTCGCTGCGGCCGTCGGCGAGATCGTGCGCAGCCCCGAGATGCGCCAAAAGCTCGCCCTGCAGGGCTGGCAGGCGGTGGGCAGCTCGCCCGAAGGCCTGAAAAACCGCATTGATGCCGATGTGAAGGCGCTGGGCGCCATCATCAAAGAGCAGAACATCCGCGCGCAATGACGGCCGCCCAAGTCTTCTCCGACCTCAGCGCCTGGCAGGTGATGGCTTGGGGCCTGGCATTTTTCAGTGTCCTGTATGTGGCGGGTGGCCTGGGCATGACGGCGCTCACCGGCTTTCTACAACGACGCGGCATCGGCCAGGTGCTCGATACCCGGCCGCTCAAGCCCGACCAGTTGCGGCGCGAGTGGCGCCAGTCTTTCCATTCGATCCTGGTGTTTGGCCTGGGCATGGTCGTGCCCTGGGGCTTCGTGCAGTTGGGCTGGGCGCATTTTGCAGTGGCGCCCAGCGGCTGGCAAATCGCCATCGAGATCTGGGTGCTGCTGATCTGGAACGATGTGCATTTCTGGATCAACCACCGCCTGCTGCACACGCGCTGGTTCAAGCGCTTCCATGGCGACCACCACCGCTCGGTCGTCGTCACGCCTTGGTCGACCTACAGCTTTCACCCCATCGAGGCGATGATGTTGGGCAATGTGATCCTGCTGCCGATGGTGCTGCATGACTTTGCCTTCTGGTCGCTGGCCTCGGTGCCGGTGTTCAGCATCTTCCTGAACGCCGTAGGCCATGCCAATTACGACTTCTTCCCGCGCGTAGGGCCCCGCCACCCGCTGGCTGCCAGCCGCCGCCACCACCTGCACCATGCCCGGCCCGCCGGCAACTATGGCTTTGCACTGGCCTTTATGGACCGCCTGATGCGCAGCGAAGCAGACCCGCTGCCCCCGCGCCCTCCACGCCCGGCCCCAGGCCGCCCCGCTGCTTGACCCGGTTGGCATGACCCGCGACGACAGCCCGCCCCTGCCCGCCACCGCCTCCCGCACACTGCCCCGGCTGCGCCACTGGCGTGACTGGCAATCGCTGCTCTACATGCTGGCCCTGCCGCTGATCGCCACCTGGCAGTGGCAGCATGGCCTGGTCTGGTGGCTCTATCTGGTCCAGCTATTTTTGACCTTGGGCATCGGCGTCATCCACCACAACCACACGCACCTGCGCATGTGGACGGGGCCCCGCAGCCGCTGGGCCAACCGCGCCACCGACTATGCGCTGACGTTGCTGCAGGGCCACCCTACCTTTGTGTTCTGGCCCGCCCATGTGGCCAACCACCACCGCTACAAGCATGGCGAGCAGGACATCGCCCGCACCTACCGCTTTGGCGGTGACAGCAACCACCTATGGGGCTACCTGCTCCACCCGCTGCAGGCGGCCTGGGTGCTGTACCCGCTGTTCATCCGCTGGCTGGCGGGGCTGCGCCGGCGCCAGCCCGGCGCCTTTCGCTACTGCATGGGCCAGTACGCACTGTGGCTGGGCAACTGGGCGGGGCTGCTGGCGCTGGATTGGAAAAAGGCGCTGGTCTTTGTCATCCTGCCCCAGCTCCATGGCCTGCACTGGCTGCTGGCCACCAACTACCTGCAGCATGCACATGCCGATGGCCGCAAGTCCCCAAAGTCCAAAAACGATACCGACGGTGGCATGCTGAACTACGCGCGCAATTTTGAAGGCTGGGTCAACCCGCTGCTCTTTAATATTGGCCTGCACACCGCCCACCATGAATGCCCGCATGCCCACTGGTCCGCGTTGACCCGTTTGCATGCTGAAGAATACCGACACCGGGTCCACCCGGCGCTCAATGAGGCAGGCCTGTTGCCCTATATGGCACGGGTCTTTGTTGGAGGGATGGTTTGCCGATCGGCCCGCAGCCGGTCGCTGATGCCGCCTATGGAGAAAAAGTAGTCATCTATGCCAGTCGCTTATTCGCAGGTCTATATCGAATCCGCCGGTCACTTCATGCCCGGCGCCCCCATTGCCAACGACGGCATGGATGCCTATGTCGCACCACTCAACCGCCTGTCCGAACGCATCAAGCGCCGCATCCTGGCGGAAAACGGCATCCAGCAGCGCCACTACGCGATTGCGCCCGATGGCAGCACCCGCTACAGCAATGCGCAAATGGCCAAGGGCGCCATCGAAGCGGCCCTGGCGCAGGCCGCGCGGCCGCTGGCCGACATTGGCTTTCTGGCCAGCGGGTCCTCTGGCGGCGACGCGCTGATGCCCGGCTTTGCCAGCATGATCCAGGGCGAGATGGCCGCCCCGCCGATGGAGCTGCTCAGCGTGCAGGGCGTCTGCGCGGCCAGCGTGGGTGCGCTGCAAAGCGCGGCGCTGGCGGTGGAGCACGGCACGCATGCCCATGCGCTGGCGGTGGCCAGCGAGATGCCCTCGCGCCTTTTCAAGCGCTCGCGCTACGCGGGCCAGGACTACAACACCGATTTCGATGCGCACTTTTTGCGCTGGATGCTGAGCGATGGCGCCGGCGCCGTGCTGCTGGGCCAGGGCGCCGCGTTGCCCCAGCGCCCCGACCTGCGCCTCAAACTGCGCTGGACCCACCAGCGCAGCTTTGCCGGCGACTACCCGGTGTGCATGCAGCTGGGCCTCACGCATGACCGCCAGCGCAGCCACCTCGATTTCCCCTCCTGGGCCGAGGCCGAGGCCGCAGGCGCGCTGTCCCTGCGCCAGGACATCCGCCTGCTGCCCCACCTCTTCGATGTCTGCATCCACGAGTACGCCCGCATCGCCCACCAGGGCTGGCTGCCCGAGCGCGGCATTGACCATTTTCTGTGCCACTACTCGTCCGAGAAATTCATTCCCGTCGTCGATGAGCTGCTGAACAAGGCGCAGCTGTCGATCCCGCGGGAGCGCTGGTGGAGCAACCTGGCCTGGCGCGGCAATACCGGCGCGGCCTCGATTTTTGTGATGATCGCCGAATACCTGCAGACCCAGCATGAGCGCTTGAAACCCGGCGACACCATGCTGTGCTTTGTGCCCGAGTCCGGCCGCTTTACCGCTGGCTATATGCTGCTGGAGGTGGAGCGCAGCACGCCTGCTGGCACGTCTGCCACCAGCGCCAGCACCCCGGCCCAACGCGCGCCCCAGGCCGCAGCCGCTGCAGAAAGCGCGCTGATCGCCCCGCCCCATGATCCGGCCGCAGCCCCAGCGGGCCTGGCGCCCTTGCTGACCGAGCTGGCCAGCATCTGGCATGACTACCGCTCCCAGGTCTGGCGCACGCCGCTGGTGCACCGCATCCACAGCGGCCAGATCCAGCAGGCCGACTATGTGCGCTGGATGAGCCAATGGGTGCCGCAGGTGCGCGAAGGCAGCCTGTGGATGCGCGAAGGTGCCACCTCGCTCACAGGGGCCTATGCCGAGCTGGCTGCGCTGATGGGCGTGCATGCCAGCGAGGAGCAGAACGACTTCAAGATCCTGCACCAGGACTACTTGAATGCCGGGGGCACCGAAACCGACATCCAGCAGCTGCGCCGCAACCCCGGCGGCGAGGCGCTCAACAGCTACCTGCACAGCCTGGCAGCCACTCCCAACCCGATTGGCCTCCTGGGCGCCATCTACATCATTGAAGGTACGGGCCAGCGCATCGTTCCCAGCCTGCTGCCGCTGTTGCGCCAGCACCTGGCGCTGGGCCCAGAGTGCTTCCGCTTTCTGGAGTACCACGGCGCCAATGACGAAGACCACCTGGAGCGCTGGCTGCTGGCGGTGCAGATGGTGATGGCGCTGGACGAGACCGGCACCGCCGCAGCAGCGATTGCCGCGACCGCACGCCATACCTCTGCGCTCTACCTGATGCAGTTCCGGCACATTCTGGAAGCCACGGCCTCGGAGCGCGCACGATGACCGATTTTCGGGACATCCCCCACGACGAGCGCGACCCCAACCCCTGGCTCGCGCTCTACCTGGACGACAGCACGCCGCTGCCCGACCATGTCAAGGCCGCCTGGCTCAAGGATTCGAGCAGCCGCTCGCGCCAGTTTCTGTTGCCCTTCATCCGGCCGCTTGCGCGCATCAGCATCATTCTGATCCAGGTGCTCAAGGTGCTGCTGCCCAAGCGCTGGGCGCATTCCAAGCTGCTGCACCGCACCCTGGCCTTCAGCATGAACCGCTTTGTCTCGCCCGAGGCGAACTGGCTCATCATGCGCCACTTCCACCTGGGCTCGCAGATCCTGAGCTTTATCGGCGCCAATGCGCCCACGCCCGTGCCCACCAAGCCGCTGGCCCCGATGGAGATCGATGACATCAAGGACGAGCTGTTCCTGAAGCACGACCTGAACCTGTTCAACTTTGTCATCCGGCTCAACACCACGCTGCGCAGCCACGGCCAGCACATGGGCCCGGTGGCCGAGCCCGACTTTGGCATGCTCTGTGACCCGCCGCTGCAGCTGGCCGCGATGCCCCATGGCCGGCTGAACATTCTCGATCTGCAAAGCGCCATCGAGGTCTACACGCCGGTCTACCAGCTACTGCTGACCGACAACGACTTCTGGCGCGCCAGCAACTCGCTGCAGCTCGATGAAACCGTTGCCATCTATGCGGCCAAGATCCTGTCCTCGCCCGAGCACCTGGTGATGCTCAACAACAAGCACCCGCTGGTACCCCTGTCCACCCTGCGCGCCGGCCACCGCCTGGTGCTTCATGGCCTGTCCACCGAGATGCTGCACTGCCTGCTGATGCGCATGGCGACCGGCGAGACCCCACTGCCCAGCCGCGAAATCGCCAAGACCCGGCAGGCAGCCGGCCGGCCTGCGCAGGCCGGCTGATCCATACCGACCACAGCATTCGATGCAGACTCCGCCCCCAGAACACCCCATCCGCAACCCGCCCTGGCACCCCTGCGGCGCGGGCCATGTCGCCGTCTATGGCACCTTGCGTGCCGGGGGCGTCAACGACATTGCCCGGCTGCAGCCTGGCATCAGCTGCCTGGGCCGCAGCTTGCTGACCGGCACCTTGTTTGACCTGGGCTGGTACCCGGGCCTGCAGTTGCAGGGCAGCGGCCTGGTGCTCGCCGAGGTCTACCCCTTGAACGATGCGCTGGAGCAGGCGATGGACCGCATCGAAGGCATCTGGCCCCAGGATGTGGGCGAGTACACCAAGCGCGTGCTGACCCTGGATGTGAAACTAGCCGATGGCGAACAGCAGCCGCTGGAGGCACTCGTGTACGAGGCCCTGCCCCCGGCCTTGCAAGGCCGCACACAGATCAGCGCGCAGGACTGGCTGGCCTGGATTGCAGAGCAGGGACGCGATCACCCCCATACGGCTTTTAGCCTCAATACGCCCCAGAGCTGATGCCCTCGGTACGGCAACTCAGCCCAGCAGCAATCCCTGCTTTTCGATAAAGGCCACCACCTCATCGAGGCCATCGAGCGTCTTCAGGTTGGTCATCACAAAGGGTTTGGTGCCCTTGGGGCCGCTGCGCATGCGTTCGGTGTCGCTGCGCATCACCTCCAGGTTGGCGCCGACATAGGGGGCGAGATCGGTCTTGTTGATCACAAACAGATCGCTCTTGGTGATGCCGGGGCCGCCCTTGCGCGGAATCTTCTCGCCGGCCGCCACATCGATCACATAGATCGTCAGGTCCGACAGCTCGGGGCTGAAGGTGGCAGCCAGGTTGTCGCCGCCCGATTCGATAAACACGATATCGGCATCGGGAAACTGGCCCAGCATGCGGTCGATGGCTTCGAGGTTGATGGAGGCATCTTCGCGGATCGCCGTGTGCGGGCAGCCGCCCGTCTCCACCCCCATGATGCGCTCGGCTGGCAGCGCGCCGCTGACGGTCAGCAGGCGCTGGTCTTCCTTGGTGTAGATGTCGTTGGTGATGGCGATCAGGTCCCATTTGTCGCGCATGGCCTTGCACAGCATCTCCAAGATGGTGGTCTTGCCCGAGCCCACGGGCCCGCCGATACCAACGCGCAGCGGAGGCAGCTTTTTGCTGCGGTGGGGGATGTGGTGCAGTGCAGTGCTCATGATCGAAAAAGCCGTGAGTATTGGTGTTCATGCCGGGCCGAAAGAATGGCCAGCATCGGGGAAAAAGCCTGGCGCTGGTCATCGCCCAGCACCAGCGCATGCTCGGCCGCCGCCGGTATCGCCTCTGCCAGCCGCGCCAGAATGCGCTGGCCGGCACTCTGGCCCAGCGGCACGGATTTGATCGCTGCCTGCACCATGTTCTCGGCCCAGCCAAAGGCATAGGCGAGCAGCGCATCGCGCGCGCCTGCGCCTGCCAGGTGCGCGGCCAGCGCAAAGGCCAGCGGGTAGCTTGCATCCTGGCCAGCCAGCCAGGCCACCCGGGCCAGCGCTTCGCCATCATCGGCATAGCGGTTCTGCAACCAGGCCACCAGCGAGCGCCCCATCTGCTCGGTCTGCAGGCGCAGCTCGCTGCTCTCGCGCGTCTGCAGAACCCAGGCGTTGAGGGCCACCAGGCACGCACGCTCATCGCTGTGCCAGGCCTGCATGGCCTGGGCCAGCACCGCCATATCGCACCGGGCCTGGCTGAGCTGCAGCTGCTCGGCAATCCAGTCGGCCGCCTGCGCCTCGTTGCCCACCAGCGCGGCATTCACGCCCGCCTCCAGCCCCTCCGAATAGGAGAAGCCGCCGATCGGCAAAGCCGGCGAAGCCAGCCACATCAGCTGCAAAAAGCTGGCGGGTGAGAGGGTGAGGAGCGGCGTGCTCATCCGAGGTGGTGCGGATGCGGATGCGGATGGGCATGGCCATGCCCATGGTCATGGCTGTGCCCATGGCCATGCCCATGGTGGCTGTGGCCATCGTTGGTGACATGCCCGCCATAGGCGCCGCCTTCCGGCTCAAAAGGCAGTTCCGCCTCGACCACGGTCATATGCATGCTGCGCAGCATGTCGGCCAGCACATGGTCGGGTTCGATCTTGAGGTGGTCGGGCTGCAGCTCGATGGGCACATGGCGGTTGCCCAGGTGGTAGGCGGCGCGCATCAGGTCAAAAGCCGAGTCATGCTGCGCGCAAGCGCTGATATGCAGCACTTTCTGCGGCGCGGCCACCACCTGGATCACCGAGCCGTCCTCGGCCACCAGCACATCGCCTCCGCGCACGGCCTGACCGCGTGGCAGAAAAATCGCCAGCGCACGGCCGCTGCTGTCGGTGGCCGAAAAGCGCGATTTCTGGCGCACATCCCAGTCCAGCTCGACAAAGCTCGCGCGCTTGCGCAGGGCCGGTGCCAGGCCCTGGCCAGCGGGCAGGCATTTGGAGACTTGCAGCATCGCCCCGTCCGTCATGGCAGCTCCAGGCGCATAAAGCAGCTGTTCGGATCGGGCTGGTAGCTGCCAAACGGTGCGCAGGGGACAAAGCCATTGCGCGCGTAAAAACGGCGCGCCGGCGCAAAAAAGGCCTCGGTACCCGTCTCCAGGCTGATGCGCGTGGCCCCCTGCGCCCGGGCCTGGGCCAGCACATGGTCCAGCACCTGCTGGGCAGCACCTGAGCCGCGTTGCGCCGCCTCCACCCGCATCGATTTGAGCTCCAGGTGGCCGGCATCCAGGGTCTTGAGCGCGCAGGTGGCGACCAAGGCCTTGGGCTCCTGCGCAGCGGTCCAGCCGGTCCACAGCTGCAGCCCGGGCGCGCGCAGCTGCGCGGGGTCGAGCGCATGCACGCTCTCGGGCGGCGAGATACGGCGCATATCGCTCAGGTGCGCTTCCAAAAAGGCCAGCACGCGCGCGTCGGTCACGGGGTCCAGCTTGAAAATCAATGGGCTTGCCATGGGTCCTTACCGGTTCAAAACAGAAAATAACGCTGGGCCATCGGCAGGCTGCTCGCTGGCTCGCAGGTCAGCAGCTGGCCATCGGCGCGCACCGCATAGGTCTGGGCATCGACCTCCATGTGCGGCGCCAGGTCGTTGTGCACCATGTGCTGCTTTTGCAAGCCGCGTATGCCTTTGACAGCCGACAAGGTCTTGGCTAGGCCAAAGCGCTGGCCAATGCCGGCAGCCAAGCCCGCTTGCGAGACAAAGGTCAGTGAGGTCCTGGCAATCGCCCCGCCAAAGGCGCCAAACATCGGGCGGTAGTGCACCGGCTGGGGTGTCGGGATCGAGGCATTGGGGTCACCCATGGCCGCCATCGCGATAAAGCCGCCCTTGAGAATGCAGCTGGGTTTGACGCCAAAGAAGGCCGGCTTCCAGATGACGATATCGGCCCACTTGCCCACTTCGAGGCTGCCCACCTCATGGCTGATGCCATGGGCAATGGCCGGGTTGATCGTGTACTTGGCGATGTAGCGCTTGATGCGGAAGTTGTCATGCCGCTCGCTGTCGCCGGGCAAGGCGCCGCGCTGGAGCTTCATCTTGTGCGCCGTCTGCCAGGTGCGCAGGATCACCTCACCCACCCGGCCCATGGCCTGGCTGTCGGAGCTGAACATGCTGATGGCGCCAATGTCGTGCAGGATATCCTCGGCCGCAATGGTTTCCTTGCGGATGCGGCTTTCAGCAAAGGCCAGGTCCTCGGCAATCCCGGCATCAAGGTGGTGGCAGACCATCAGCATGTCCACATGCTCATCCAAGGTGTTGATCGTGTAGGGCCGCGTCGGGTTGGTCGAGCTGGGCAGCACATTGGCCTCGCCCACCACTTTCAAGATATCGGGCGCATGGCCGCCGCCCGCCCCTTCGGTGTGGAAGGTGTGGATGGTGCGGCCCTTGAACGCGGCCACCGTGTCTTCGACAAAGCCGCTTTCGTTGAGCGTATCGGTATGGATCGCCACCTGGGTGTCGGTGAGCTCGGCCACATCCAGGCAGTTGTCGATGGCCGCCGGCGTGCTGCCCCAGTCCTCGTGCAGCTTGAGGCCAATCGCGCCGGCATCGATCTGCTCATGCAGGGCCAGCGGCAGGCTGGCATTGCCCTTGCCCAGAAAGCCCAGGTTCATCGGGAAGGCATCGGCCGCCTGCAGCATGCGCTCCATGTTCCAGGCGCCGGGCGTGCAGGTGGTCGCAAAGGTGCCGGTGGCCGGGCCGGTGCCGCCACCAATCATCGTCGTCACGCCGCTGGTCAGCGCCTCTTCGATCTGCTGGGGCGCGATGAAGTGGATGTGCGTGTCGATGCCGCCAGCGGTCACGACCATGCCTTCGCAGCTGATGATCTCGGTGCCCGGGCCAATGATGATGTCCACACCCGGCTGCGTGTCCGGGTTACCGGCCTTGCCAATCGCGGCAATGCGGCCGGCCTTCAGGCCAATGTCCGCCTTGACGATGCCCCAGTGGTCGATGATCAGCGCATTGGTCAGCACCGTGTCCATCGCGCCCTGCGCACTGCTGCGCTGGCTTTGCGCCATGCCATCACGGATGGTCTTGCCACCGCCAAACTTCACCTCTTCGCCGTAGCCGCCCGCACGCAGGGTGAAGTCCTGCTCCACCTGCACGACCAGTTCGGTATCGGCCAGGCGCAGGCGGTCACCCACCGTGGGCCCATAGGTCTCTGCGTATGCGCGTCTGTCCATTGTTGCCATCAGAACCATCCTGTCTTAGAACGCTGGCACAGCATGCCGGGCTTCATTCCAGCGCCCCTTGCACCAGGCCGCGAAAACCGTAGATCTGCCGCTCGCCGCCAACATCCACCAGCTCCACCGTGCGCTGCTGGCCGGGCTCAAAGCGCACCGCCATGCCGCTGGCAATATGCAGTCGCATGCCGTGCGCCGCCTGGCGGTCGAAGCTCAGGCCGGCATTGGTCTCGGCAAAGTGGTAGTGCGACCCTACCTGGATGGGCCGGTCGCTCGCGTTGTGTACCACCAGCGTGGTGGTACGGCGCCCGGGGTTCAGCGTGTGTTCGCCCTCGTCCAGCAGCAGTTCACCTGGGATCATGGTGCCGCTCCTCGTCAGGCCAGGCGCGTCAGCATGGCCGCGCCCAAGACCGCGGTGGCCCCGCCCGCCAGCTTGGCCAGCCAGCGGTGGCGCTGCATGAGGGCCTTGCCCAGCACCATGCCGCCCACATGCAACAAGGCCGAGCCCAGCGCCATGCCCGCCAGCGCGCCCGCCGATGCCAGCGCAGAATCGGCCGCCAGCTCAAAGCCGTGGGCCGCGCCATGGAAAAACGCAAACACCCCGGCCAGCGCAGCGGCCAGCACCCAGGGCATCTGCTTTTGCACCGCCACCAGCAGGCCCAGCACCAGCACCGATGCGGCAATCATCGGCTCCACGCCGGGCACCCACAGACCGGCAAAACCTGCCAGCGCCCCCGCCACCAGCAGGGCCACAAAGGCGGCCGGTGCGCGCCAGGCGGGCGTCACCGTCAGCGCACTCCAGGCGCCCACGGCCAACATCGCGGCCATATGGTCGGCGCCAGTAAACGGATGGGCAAAGGCATGGCCAAAGCTGCTCAAAAAGCCATGGTGGCCGCCACCATCGGCGCCCACATGGGCCATGGCTGACAGCGGCAAAGCCGCAGCGGCGGTGGCCAGCGCGGCAGAGAATTTCTTGAAGTTCATAGTGGTCGAGTGCGCGAGAAAAATGGGAGGTTCAGACAATGGGCTCATGCACGGTGACGAGCTTGGTGCCATCGGGAAAGGTCGCCTCGATCTGGATATCGGCAATCATCTCGGGAATGCCCTCCATCACGTCGGCGCGCGTGAGCACCGTGCGGCCGGCGCTCATCAGTTGGGCAACGGTCTTGCCATCGCGCGCGCCCTCCATCACAAAGGCGCTGATCAGCGCCACCGCCTCGGGGTAGTTCAGCTTGAGCCCCCGGGCCAGGCGCCGCTCGGCCAGCAAGGCGGCGGTAAAGATCAGCAGCTTGTCTTTTTCGCGAGGTGTCAGTTCCATACCTAGTGCAAAGCAAGGCACATGCCAAGGGGCTACAACGGCTGGGCATGCACGCTTTCCGTGCCGCCACCCGCCCGCCTTGCACCACATGCATGCACAGCAGCCGCGCATGCACCAATTCGGCACAGACCACACCCCAGAGCAGTGCAGTTCCTGGCACGTGGCTTGCAAAAGCCCACGCATGTCTTTCGTCCCCCTGCTCCCGCTCCCGATCCCGGCCCTTGCGCCCTGCTGCCCGCCAGGCACCCACCGCCCGCCGCAGCCATGAGCTGGCATGCCCAACTAGACCTGCGCTACGGCCAGCAAGCCGGCAAGACGTCGGTGCAGTTCAGCCACGATGGCCCGCTGCGCATTCTCAAAAGCCTCTACCCCGAAGGCCCGGGCATTTGCCACAACGTGCTGGTGCACCCGCCCGGCGGCCTGGTGGGTGGCGATATGCTGGATATCTCGGTCGAGGTGGCGGCAGGCGCCCATGCGCTCGTCACCACGCCGGGCGCAACGCGCTTTTACAAGAGCAATGGCCAGCCGGCCTTGCAGCGCACCCGCCTCAAACTGCAGGCCGGCGCCCGGCTGGAATGGTTGCCGCTGGAAGCCGTTGCCTACAACGCCTGCGATGCGGCCAATGAGCTGCAGATGGAACTGGCACCGGATGCAGAGCTGCTGACCTGGGACATCACCGCGCTGGGCCTGCCGCTGGCGGGTCAGCCCTTTACCCAGGGCGTGTTTTCGCAGCACATCGCATGGCCGGGGCATTTTCTGGAACGCGGCCGTATCCGGGCCGATGATGGGCTGCTGCTCAACGCACAGCTGGGCCTGGCGGGCCAGCGCTGCCTGGGGAGTTTGATCTACGCCAGCGGCTCGCCCATCAACCGCGCGCAACGCGAAGCGCTGCTGGAGAGCACCCAGCAGCTGCTGGACGCAGGCCCAGCGGGGTTGATGGCCGGGGTGACCGCGCCGAACGAGCATATGCTGGTGCTGCGTGGCCTGGCGCCCGTGGTGGAGCCGGCGATGCAGCTGTGGAAGACGGTCTGGGGCCACTGGCGCAGCAGCCTCTGGGGCCTGCCGGCGCAGCGGCCGCGTATCTGGTCGATGTGAGTGCAGCGCTTGCCCAGCGCTGTTAAGCGTGTAAGCGCTTAAGCGCCGTCGATCAGCTGCTCGATATCTTTGGCCAGCGTTTCAACGGGGGTGCCATAGCGGCTGTACAAGCGCAGGCGCCCTTGCGGGTCAAAGATGTAGTCGCCAGCGGTATGGTCCATCGTGTAGCTGCCCGGGGTCTGGCCCTCGACCCGCTTGTAGTAGACCTTGAAGTCCTTGGCCATCTTGGCCGTTTCCTCGTCGCTGCCGCGCAGCGCCAGAAAGCTGGGGTCAAAGTTGGCGAGGTAGGCCTGCAAGATTTCGGGCGTGTCGCGCGATGGATCGACCGAGGCGAAGATCACCTGCAGCTTGTCACCCTTTGCGCCGAGCTTTTGCTTGACGGCGGCCAGGTCGCCCAAAGTGGTCGGGCAGACATCGGGGCACTGGGTAAAGCCAAAGAACACCAGCACGACCTTGCCCTTGAAGTCGGCCATGCTGCGGCGCTGGCCATGCTGGTCGGGCATGGAGAAATCCTGCCCATACTCCTTGCTGCCCGTCAGGTCGATGGCGTTGAAATCGGCCTTGGATTTGCAGGCGGTGAGGACACCGGCGGCCGAGGCCAGCATGGCCGAGCCCGCCAGCCAGCGAAGGGCATTGCGCTTGTTCATTGCAGATTTACCAGCTCACATAGTGGTCCACCAGCAGCGCCACAAACAGCAGGCTGAGGTAGACCAGCGAAAAACGGAAAGTCTTGCGCGCCAGCGCGTCGGAGTAATTGCGCCACAGCGCAAAGGCATAGCCAAAGAACCCGGCACCCAGCACGACTGCGGCCACCAGGTAGATCCAGGAGCTCATCTGGATGATGAAGGGCAGCAGGCCGGCGGCAAACAAGACCACGGTGTAGAGCAAGACCTGCACGCGGGTGTAATAGTTCCCATGCGTGACCGGCAGCATCGGCAGGCCGGACTTGCGGTAGTCCTCGACCCGGTACAGCGCCAGTGCCCAGAAGTGCGGCGGCGTCCACAGGAAGATGATCAAAAACAGCAGCAGCGCCTGGGGCGAGACATCGCCGGTCATCGCGGACCAGCCCAGCACGGGGGGCATCGCGCCCGATGCGCCACCGATCACGATGTTCTGCGGTGTCAGCGGCTTGAGGATCACCGTGTAGATGACGGCATAACCGACAAAGGTCGCAAAGGTCAGCCACATCGTGATGGCGTTGATCCAGACGATCAGAATGGCCGAGCCGGCGATGCACAGCCCGGCAGAAAACATCAGGGTCTGCAGGTTGGACAGCTCACCGCGCGCTGTGGGGCGCCAGGCGGTGCGCTTCATGCGCGCATCGATGCTTTGCTCGACCAGGCAATTGAAGGCGGCAGCGGCCCCCGCCACCAGCCAGATGCCCACACACGCGACGGCCATGCGCAGCAGCTCGGCGCCGGTGGGCACACCGGGCACGGCCAGCACCATGCCGATCAGTGCGCAAAACACAATCAGCTGCACCACCTTGGGTTTGGTCAATGCATAGAACTGCGCAAAGCGGTTCGGCATTGGCGTTGCGGCAAGTTCGGTCATCGGGGCACTCAGTCTTTGTTCCATACAGCGTCATCAACTCGCAGCACTGCGGGCAGGTTCAGGGCCCGCAGTACACCAGATCCAGGTCAGCACCACCATGATGGCGGCAGCGCCCCCGGTGTGCAAAACGGCCGCCAGCATCGGCCAGTCCAGCACCACATTCGACAGTCCCGTGGCAAATTGCAGCAGCGTCAGGCCCACCAGCCAGCGGCGCTGCTGCCGCAGCAGCGGCACCGTGCGCAGGGCCCAGCCCAGCCACAGCAAGGCGGCAATCACCAGGTAGGCAAACAGCCGGTGCATGTAGTGGATGGCCACCAGCGCTTCATAGCTGATATGCGCACCGTCGGCCAGAAAGCCCAGCGGGCGCCAGATCTGGAACCCGTCAAAGTTCATCGCCGGCCACCAGGCGCCATTGCACATGGGAAAGCTGGTGCAGGCCAGCACCGCATAGTTGGTACTGACCCAGCCACCCAGGGTCACCTGTGCAAACACCAGCAGCGCCGTGACCGCCACCAGGCCGCGCAACAGGCTCGGCACTGGGACTAACCCTAGATTATCGGCAAATTGCGTGTGGCGCGTTGCCTGCACGGTTAATAGCATCAAGAGCACGGTGCCGCCCAGCAGGTGCAAGGTGACAATCGCCGGGAACAGCTTCATCGTCACCGTCAGCGCGCCAAAGGCCCCCTGGATCAGCACCCAGACCAGGGTGACCGTCGGCCACCAGGGGCTGATCGGCTGCGGCCCGCCGCGTTTGCGCTGCAACCAGGCACTGGCCGTCAGCACAATGATGAGGCCGCCCACCGCAGTGGCCAGGTAGCGGTGGATCATCTCCACCCAGGCCTTGCCATGGGTCACCGGGCCGGTCGGCATCGCCTCCTGCGCGGCAGAGATCTCGGCATGCGCGCCAATCGGGCTGGCATTGCCGTAGCAACCGGGCCAATCCGGGCAGCCCAGGCCCGAATCAGTCAGGCGCGTGAACGCGCCAAACATCACCAGGTCAAAGGACAGGAACAGGGTCAGAACCGCGAGCACCTGCAGGCGCTTGAGCGGCGTGGCACCGCGGTGGCGCCACCAAATCCAGACGATGGGGCCCAGCGCAATGATGGCCCCGGTCAGCAACACACGCGCCAGCGGCGCGAAATCATATAAATCCTGCGATGTCATGCTAGCTATCCACTACCGCCCTTCCTTGTCCCAACTCGACGACGCACGCAGCAGCCGCTCCAGATCCTTGCGCGCCTTGGCCGCATCGGAGCGGCTGAGCTGGGCGGGAAAACGCATCATCCAGTGGCCCAGCGGGTCCACCACGTACAAATGTTCGCCCAACTGCTGGCCGGCCGCCGGCTGCAGCCACTGGGCCACCAGCGCCTGGGGCACCCGCAGCACGGTGGCCTGGTCCAGTGCCGTGCGCAAGGCTGGCGGCGGCTCGCCGTCATCGGTCACCAGCCAGACCCAGTCCAGCCGGTCCTTCTCACGGCCCAGGCTCTCGCGCAGCTGGCGCTGCAGGTAGAGGTTGTTCTGGCAGACCTCGTCGCAGGCCGCGCCCGAGGCACTCAGCAGCAACCACTGGCCCTTGAGGCTTTGCAGCTCAAAGGGCTGGCCGTCCAGGGTCTTGACCTGCGCGGCCGGAATCGTCGGCTGCTGGCCCACCAGCTCGCCAAAATTGCGCCGCCCTTCGGGACGGATCACGTAGTAGGTGAAGTAGGACGCGATCACCGGCGCCGCACAGACCAGCAGCACCAGCAGCATCTTGAGGCGGCCACTGCGCGAGCGCTCGGCCTCCTCCAGTGCGGCTTCCGCCTGCTCGGCAGGCGGCAGGCCATGCACGGTCAGGCCCAGCAGCGCCTCGTCAGCGGGCGGCGGCGCCTGGGTGGCTGCGGCGTCGAAGGACACGTCGGACAATTTGGAACCAGACATAGAGGATCGCAATCAGGCTACACAGACCAAACCATTGAAATGCATAACCATAATGCTTTTCCACGCCGCTGCCTACTACGGGCCAGTCGCGCAGCAGGCCCTCACTGGCCGGCCCGGTCTGCACCACGGTCAGTGCTGCCAAGGGCAGTCCGGTCTCCTGCGCGTAAGCATCGGTGTCGAGATTCTGCCGGATTCGGGAAACCCCTGGCTGCGCGGCGGACGTCTGCAGCTCCAAAAGGCGCGCCGGCTGGCCCGCCACCCGGCCCTGCAATTGCACGGTACCGCCAGGCGTTTGCACCTGCGGCAGCGCCAGGCGGTCTTCAAAATTGCGGGGCGCCCAGCCCCGCTGCACCAGCACGGTCTGCGGCTGGCCTGGCGCTACCGAGCCGGCCAGGCGCAGCGGTGTCAGCACATAAAAACCGGGGCGCGCCTGCATCTGGCGGTTGTCCAGGTAGACCGAGTACTGTGGCAGCCATTCGCCTCGCAGCACCACCTGGCGGTGCTGCAGGCTGGAACGCTCGGCCTCATTCATGGGTTGCAACAGGCTGGCCCCGTCCAGCGCCGGCAGGGCTGCACGCGCATCGAGCTGGGCCTGGTAGGCCAGCTTCTCATCGGCGCGGCGCAGCTGCCAGAACCCCAGCGAGGCGGTCAGCAGCATCGAGGCTGCTGCCGCAACGGTCATCAGCACAAAACGCAGCTGGGCGCGGCGCTCCGTAGGGGTCTTGGGGATGGAGGAGGAAGCAGAAGGCGCGGGCATACGCTGCTTATACCCGGTGCAGAGCGCGGCAGCCAGCAGCACGCTGGCCACAATGCTGCGAGGAGAGGCTATTGGGGTGCAGGCCGATAGCGCCCCGTCTGG
The DNA here is from genome assembly GCF_025309455.1 of Comamonas squillarum. Taxonomy (NCBI): domain Bacteria; kingdom Pseudomonadati; phylum Pseudomonadota; class Betaproteobacteria; order Burkholderiales; family Comamonadaceae; genus Comamonas; species Comamonas squillarum. Next base: position 4,675,696 of record NZ_CP104377.1, on the reverse strand, counting down.
CGCTGCCGCACAATGGGTTTGTTGCGCCGGGCGCCAGAGGGCCGTTCGAAGCGACTCGCAGCGCACTCCAAGAACACCGAGACCACCCTGAGGACAGCACCATGCATCTGCTCATCGCACTCGCCTTTGTCGTGATACTGGCCTGCCTGGCAGCGGCCGGGATTTTCATGCTGCGCGGCAACCAGTCCGGCGCCGGCAGCAAGCGCATGGCCTGGGCGCTGACCTTGCGCATTGCGCTGTCGGTGCTGGTGTTTGCCGGCATCTTGCTGGCCTGGAAGCTGGGCTACCTGCAGCCCCATGGCATACCGCTGGGGGCTTGAGGCCCTCGGCAGCACCCCCACCCCAACTACATCCAGTACACGAGGATATAGAGGCCCAGCCAGACCACATCGACAAAGTGCCAGTACCAGGCAGCACCCTCAAAGCCAAAGTGCTTCTTGGCGGTGAAATGGCCTTTTTGCAGCCGCAAGGTGATGACCAGCAGCATCAGCATGCCGATGAACACATGCAAGCCGTGGAAGCCCGTCAGCATGTAGAAGGTGGAACCGTAGGTGCCGGAGTTGAGCTTGAGGTTGAGCTCGGTGTAGAGGTGGAAGTACTCATAGCCCTGCACACAGAGGAAGACGATGCCCAGCACCACGGTCATCCACATGAAGCGGATGCATTTGCTGCGCTGGTCGGCCTGCAAGGCATGGTGGGCAATGGTCAAGGTAACGCCCGAGGTCAGCAGCAGCGCGGTATTGATGGTGGGAAGCCAGAAGGGCCCCACGGTCTGGAACGGCTCGACGATGCCCGCTGGCGAGGCGGTCGCGCCCATTTCCACGCTGGGCCACACGGCCTTGAAGTCGGGCCAGAGAATGGCATTGTCCAGGCTGCCCAGCGCCGGCAGCGAATGGGCACGCGCCCACCACAGCGCGGTGAAGAAGGCGCCAAAGAACATCACCTCCGAGAAGATGAACCAGCTCATGCTCCAGCGGTAGGACAGGTCGATGCGGTGGCTGTAGAGGCCCTGCTCGCTTTCGCGGATCGCATCGCCAAACCACTGGTACAGCACACACAGCCACCAGGCAATGCCGACAAAGAGCAGGTACATGCCCCAGGTGTGGCCATTGACCCAGTTGCCGGCGCCGGCAATGACAAAGCCCAGGCCAATGGCCGCCATCACCGGGTGGCGGGACTCGGCCGGAACATAGTAGTACGGTGTGGTGCCATGGGAAGTCGCACTCATCGCTGCTCCTGGTATTTCGTTTATTGATTCATTCTTCCGCTATGCCAATACTGGCATCAAACCAACCATTGCACCAGGGCCATCAACCCCAGCACAAACAGGAAGATCGCCACCAAACCCACGGCGATCACCTGCAGTGGCGTGATCTGCACGCCATCCTCTTGCCATTCCGAACCCTTGCGCACGCCCAAAAACGACCAGGCCACGGCCTTGACCGTGCGCCAGAGATTGCCCTTGCGCGGCGGTTGCGGGCCGGGCGCGCTGGCCATCAGGATGCCCCTGCCGGTGCGCCAGCACCCTGCACCGCAGGCGCCAGCACCGCCGTCGATGCAGGTGCCGCCGGGATGCGGCCACCGACCTCAAAGAAGGTGTAGGACAAGGTGATCGTCGTCACATCCTTGGACAGCTTGGGGTCGATCACAAAGGCCACCGGCCATTCCTTGCGCTCGCCCGGCTCCAAGGTGTACTGGTTGAAGCAAAAGCACTCGAGCTTGTTGAAATACGGTGCGGCCTGCTTGGGCGCATAGCTGGGAATCGCCTGGGCCGACATGCGGTGGTCCTGCTCGTTGCGGAACTCGTACATCACCGTGCTCAGCGCGCCGGGGTGCACCTGCATCGTGCGCACCGCCGGCTTGAAGCTCCAGGGCCCGCGCGCATTCGCGTCGAACTCGACGGTGATAGTGCGGCTCTCGTCGACCTGGCTGTTGAGCTTGACGTTTTTGCCGGCCGTGCCGTTGCCGGGCACATCGCGCTCAGTCAGCGCCAGGATGTTGATGCCGGTGACCTCGCAGATGCGCTTGTACAGCGGGATCAGCGCGTAGCCGAAGGCAAACATGCCAAAGGCGACCACGGCCAGCTTGCCCACCATCTTCGCGTTGTCTGCGTGTCTGCTCACCTGCTGCTCCCTGTGCTGCTAGAGCACCGTCATTTTTACGAGAAATCCGATGAAGAACGCCAGCGCGATCGACGCCAGAATCCATGCCAGTCGCCGGTTGGCCTTGCGCTGCGCCGGCGTGATCATCCAATCACCTTGGTCGCAGTGGCGTCCAGCTTGGGCGGGGTCTCAAAGGTGTGGAATGGCGCGGGCGATGGCACCTCCCACTCCAGACCCTCGGCACCTTCCCAGGGCTTTTGCGGAGCCTTCTCGCCGCGGTGGCGCATGCCGGGCCAGACCACAAAGGCGAAGAAATACACCTGCATCAGACCAAAGCCGAAGGCGCCGATCGAGGCGATCATGTTGAAGTCGGCAAACTGCATCGGGTAGTCGGCATAGCGGCGTGGCATGCCGGCCAGACCCAGAAAGTGCATCGGGAAAAAGGTGATGTTGAAGAAGATCAGCGAGCCCCAGAAGTGGATGCGGCCGCGCGACTCCGAATACATCACGCCTGTCCACTTGGGCGCCCAGTAGTAGTAGCCAGCGAACATCGAGAACAGCGAACCGGCCACCAGCACATAGTGGAAGTGCGCCACCACGTAGTAGGTGTCCTGCAGCTGGATGTCGATGGGCGCCATCGACAGGATCAGGCCGGTGAAGCCCCCCATCGTGAACACAAAGATAAAGCCCACCGAGAACAGCATCGGCGTCTCGAAGGTCATCGAGCCGCGCCACATCGTCGCCACCCAGTTGAAGATCTTCACCGCTGTGGGCACCGAGATCAGCATGGTTGCGTACATGAAGAACAGCTGGCCGGTCACCGGCATGCCGGTGGTGAACATATGGTGCGCCCAGACGATAAAGGACAGGATCGCAATCGCTGCCACCGCATAGACCATCGAGGCATAGCCAAACAGCTTCTTGCGGCTGAAGGCCGGCACGATCTGGCTGATGATGCCAAAGGCCGGCAAGATCATGATGTAGACCTCGGGGTGGCCGAAGAACCAGAAGATATGCTGGTACATCACTGGATCACCACCGCCTGCGGGGTTGAAGAAGCTGGTGCCGAAGTGGCGGTCGGTCAGGGTCATTGTGATTGCGCCAGCGAGCACCGGCATCACGGCAATCAGCAAGTAGGCGGTGATCAGCCAGGTCCAGGCGAACATCGGCATCTTCATCAAGGTCATGCCTGGCGCGCGCATGTTCAAAATAGTGACGATGATGTTGATCGAGCCCATGATGGACGAGGCGCCCATGATGTGCATCGCAAAAATGCTGGTGTCCATCGACGGACCCATTTGCAGGGTCAATGGCGCGTACAAGGTCCAGCCCGCAGCGGGCGCGCCGCCGGGCATGAAGAACGAGCCCACCAGCATCAGGCCGGCCGGGATCATCAGCCAGAAGCTGAAGTTGTTCATGCGCGCAAAGGCCATGTCGCTCGCGCCAATCTGCAGCGGCAGCATCCAGTTCGCAAAGCCGACAAAGGCCGGCATGATCGCGCCAAACACCATGATCAGCCCGTGCATCGTCGTCAGCTGGTTGAACAGCTCGGGGTTGACCAGCTGCAGCCCGGGCTGGAACAGCTCGGCACGGATCAGCAGCGCCAGCACGCCACCCACCATCAGCATGGTGAACGAGAACAGCAGGTAGAGCGTACCGATGTCCTTGTGGTTGGTGGCAAACACCCAGCGCCGCCAGCCCGTGGGCGCACCATGGTGGTGGTCGTCATGGGCATGGTCGGCGTGGCCGTGGTCGCTATGGCTGGGGTCTGTGGGGAGAACAGCGCTCATAAATCTTGACTCCGATGGCTCTTCTAGGGCTTGCACGCCTTAGGGTGCAGCAACAATATCGACACGGCGCGCCTGGCTGTCAGCGCCCTCACCTGCGGTTATGGTCTGCGGCTTGCGCATCTCGATACGCGCCTCTGCCACGCCTTGGGCCACCAGCAGCTCGGCCACGGCCTGGGCGCGCTTCTTGGCCAGCTCGGCATTCTGGTCGGCATTGCCGGTGCCATCGACAAAACCGGACAACGCCACCTTGCCGCTTTGGCCGGCCAGCGCGGCGGCGGCTTTCTTCACGGCATCCTGGGCCTGGCTGTCGAGCTCGCTCTTGCCGCTGGCAAACAGCACCTGGGAGATCGGCGCCTCTGCGGTGGCCGATGCCGATGCCGATGCCGATGCCGATGCCGCAGCAGGCGCGGCAGGCGCAGCGGTTGCAGCAGCGGTTGCAGCAGCGGTTGCAGCAGTGGCGGCAGCAGCGCCGGCATCAGACGCCGCAGCGGGGGCTGCAGCCGGCACAGCACCTGCTGAGCCTCCGCCTTCCGGGAATTTGCCGGTACGTGCCGCGACAAACTGGGCCGGTTGCACCATGGTGCCGGTCTTGTTGCTCCAGTGGTTCTTGGTAAAGGTGACGACCGCTGCCAGGTCGGTATCGCTCAGCTGCTTCCAGGACGGCATGGCGCCATTGGCGCGGCCTTCGAGCACCGTGTGCATCATGTCGGCCGTGGCGCCCAGCACCACCGGGCTGCCATCCAAGGCCTTGATGGGGCCGGCCCCCTTGCCATTGGCCTGGTGGCAGGCGGCGCAGTTGGCGGCATAGACCTTCTCGCCCCGGGCCACCAGCGCGGCCAGCTCCCAGACCTTGTTGGGGTCATCGGCCTGCGCGGCCAGCAGTTTCTTTTGCTCGGCGACCCATGCGGAGTAATCGCTGGCCGACAGCACCTTCACATGGATGGGCATGTAGGCATGCTCCTTGCCGCACAGCTCGGCGCACTGGCCATAGTAGTCGCCGGTTTTCTCGGCGCGGAACCAGGTGTCGCGCACAAAGCCGGGGATCGCATCCTGCTTGATGCCAAAGGCCGGCACCATGAAGGAGTGGATCACATCGGCAGCGGTGGTGATGATGCGCACCTTCTTGTCGACGGGCACGACCAAAGGTTTGTCGACGCGCAGCAGGTAGTCATTGGGCGCCTTGGAGACATCGCCGCTGTTGGACATCGCGCGCTGGCCGCTGTCCAGCGTAGAGATAAAGCTCAGGCCCTCGCCTTCGCCGGTCAGGTAGTCGTAGCCCCATTTCCACTGGTAGCCAGTCACCTTCACCGTCAGGTCGGCATTGGTGGTGTCCTTTTGTGCGACCAGCACCTTGGTCGCCGGCAAGGCCATCAGGATCACTATGATGAAGGGCAGCACCGTCCAGGTGACCTCGACCGTGACCGATTCATGGAAGGTGGCGGGCACCGCCCCCTTGGATTTGCGGTGCTTCCAGATGGAATAGAACATCACCGCGAACACACCGACAAAGATGATGGTGCAGATCCAGAGCATCATCCAGTGCAGCGTGTGCTGCTCCTGGGCAATTCGGGTGACGGGAGGCGCCAGGTTCATCTGCCCAACGGCCGGGCCGCCGGGAAGACTTTGCACCGCATGTGCTGCCGAGGTGAGGCCAGATGCCACCAGCAGCAGCCAAGAAGCCAGCTTATGAGAATCACTTTTCATAGTTGTCACTTACTTCTCATCTTCTCATCGTTATGTAGGGCAGGCTGGGGTGTCCTGTGGGGGGAAGACATCCAGCCGCGTGGTGCAGACACCGCCGGGTGCATCTCCGCTTGCACCCATGCCACTTGGTCATTACAGCGAGCATGGCCGCAACCGCGCAAGATTGCAACCCATGCAATCCCGGGATCATAGGAGATTGACAACAGCAGCTGTCCACCACTGGACAGCGCGCCCATATGTTAGGTGGTTTGCTGAATCACCCAATCGCTTGCGCACAACACATCAGCAGAGCCGGCAGCGGCCCCAGCCATCAGGCGCCACCTGGGCGCCCCTGGCGCAGCATCTGCTGCATGTCCTGTACGCTGATGCTGCTCTCGCCCTGCACTTTCATGCGCGGCGTGGGCTTGAAGGCATGGCCGTAGATGATCTCGAACGAGACCACCAGGCGCCCCTGCTCCTGGGCATCGGCCAGCTTGGCCGTCAGCAGGGCATCGAGCTGGTTGCGCCACTGGCGGCCACGCAGGCCGCCAAAGCGGGCCGGGTGCAGGTTGCGGCCCAGCTCGCGCAGCTCGGCGCGCAACTGGGCGGCGCCTGAGTACGACAGGGTGATGCGCTCCATGTCCATCACCGGCTCGGCAAAGCCGGCCTGCACCAGCATATCGCCCCAGTCGTGCATATCGGTAAACTCATGGCTGGCAGCGGGCCAGCCCTGGCTGGCATAGGCCGCACGCAGCTCCTTGAGCGTATCGGGCCCGAAGCAGGAAAACATCACAAAACCGTTGACCGCCAGGCTCTGGTGCCAGGTCTGCAGCAGCTGCTGGGGGTTGGGATGCTGGTGCAGCGCCATATTGGCCCAGAGCATCTGCACACTTCCGGGCGCCGGCAGGCCCCAGTGCAGCTTGGCCTGGCGCCAGCGGCTCAGCGCCCACCAGGGCTTGTCCAGCTGGCTGCGCAGCAGCGCGGCATGGGCCGGGCGGCTTTCCACGATATGGATATCGGCCGCCGGGTAGCGCTCTGCCACCTGCTGGTGCGCCTCCAGCCCGCCGTATACGGGCTCCCAGCTGCACCAGGCCTCGGGCTTTTGCACGATCCACTGCAGCCGGTCCTGCATGCGACGGCCCACCTCTTCGTGCAGCCAGGGGCTGTGCGCAGGCGCGCGCCGCTGCCAGGCATGGGCGGCGTTGGGGTCGATCGACGGAGGTGCGGTAAATTCAGCCATGGGGGAACACCTGCGCTTTGGCGCGCAGATTATTGATTGGTATTAAAGCGATGACAGCAGCCACACCCGAGAAACACCGGCCCAGCCTGTGGCAGCGTGCGGCCCAGGTGCTGGGCCACTGGCCCAGCCAGTGCCTGGTCTGCCGCAGCTGGCCCAGTGACTGGATCTGCACGGCCTGCGCCAGCGTCTGCTGGCAGCCGGGTCTGCGCCGCTGCAGCCGCTGCGCACTGCCGCTGCCGGCCAGCACCGAGGTCTGCGCCGGCTGCCTGCGCGATGCGCCGCTGTTGCAGCGCTGCCATGCCGCCGTGGACTATAGCCCGCCTTGGGATGCCCTGGTGCTGCGGCTCAAATTTCACCAGCAGCTGGCATGGGCAAACCGCATGGCGCAGTTGCTGCTGCACACGCCGGGGGTGCTGGCCAGTCTGCAGCAGGCCAGCGTCATCCTGCCCGTGCCGCTGTTTGCTGCCCGCATGCGCGAGCGCGGCTACAACCAGGCACTGCTGCTGGCCAAGGCACTGCGCCGCCAGGCCCCTGTCTCGCTGCGACTGGCAACCGTGCAGCCGCGCTACCTGCAGCGGCTGGTGGACACGCCCGCCCAGGCCGGCCTGGGGCGCGCTGCCCGGCTGCGCAACCTGCGCCATGCCTTTGCGCTGCGCCCGGGCCTGCAAGCGCAGGATCTGGGTGCGTGCCCATTGCTGATCGATGATGTGATGACCACCGGCGCCACCTTGGGCGCGGTGGCGCAGCTGCTGCAGGCGCAAGGCGCGCCAGCGGTGCAGGCGCTGGTGTTTGCCAGAACGCCGGCGCCCGGCCAATAGCGCAGCGGTCCACCCTTGTTTGGCGGGGCCGCTACACTGGCGCCCTTGTTTTTGCGCATTTGCCATGTTCAACGTCGTCCTGGTCGAACCCGAAATCCCTCCCAACACCGGTAATGTGATCCGCCTGTGTGCCAATACCGGCAGCCGCTTGCACCTGATCGAGCCGCTGGGCTTTTCGATGGAAGACCGCTTGATGCGCCGCGCCGGCCTGGACTACCACGAGTACGCCGCCACCCAGCGCCATGCCCATTGGGACGCCTTTATCGAACGCATGCAGCCTGCCGCCGACCGCATGTTTGCGATGACCACCCATGGCAGCAGCCCGGCGTTTGATGTGCGCTTTCAGCCCGGCGACTGGCTGGTGTTTGGCTGTGAAACCCGGGGCTTGCCGGTGGCGCTGCGCGAGGGTTTTCCCACCAGCCAGCGCGTGCGCCTGCCGATGGTGGCGGGCCAGCGCAGCCTGAACTTGTCCAATGCGGTGGCGGTGACGGTGTTCGAGGCCTGGCGCCAGAATGGCTTTGCGATGCCGGACGGCACGCCAGCGCAGTAACTACCCACCTGCCCCACAACCTCAGCGGGGCATGTCTGAGAACCTGTTCAAAGTCTCTACGCAGCCGCGTTGGAGTGCAATCGGGATGAGTTCGAAGGGATGGAACGCAGCTTGCACCGGGGTGCAAGCAAGGGCCAGCGCGAAGAAATCGCCCGATTTCACTCCAACCCGTAGGGACAGTGGCTTTGCGAGCGGTCTGCTTCGTTGCAGCGCTTGCCAATAGCTGGCTATTGGCTGCGCGCTGTGCCTCGCATCCCATCTCGCAAAGACACTGTCGCGGCGCGAGGAGACTTTAAACAGGTTCTTAGGCTCAAGCCGCGCTTTGCGAGCGCTTGACGAAAAACAGGCCCATGCCCACCAGCATCAGCAGTCCGCCAAACACCTTGTTCTGGATACGCATGGCGCGGCTGTCGCGCAGCAGGCGGCGCAGCACGCTGGCGCTGCCCGCGTAGCCATGCATCACCACGGTGTCGACGGCCAAGGTGGTGGCCGCCAGAATCAGCAACTGCAGCCACAGCGGCCGCTCGGAGGTCATGAACTGGGGCAGCACCGCCACCATGAAGATGATGCCCTTGGGGTTGGTGGCATTGGTCAAAAAGCCGCTCAGCGCCCGCTTTTGCCAGCTGCCGCTGGCGGGCTGCTCGGCCTGGGTGTCCATGATGCCGCCCTTGGCGCGCCACTGGGAAAAGCCGATATAGATCAGGTAGCAGGCCCCGACGATCTTGACGACATTGAAAGCCGTCTCCGAAGCGATCAACAGCGAGCCGACACCGGCCCCGGCAATCAGCAGGATCAGGAGCAGGCCCAATTGCAGGCCCAGGATGGTGGCGCTGGTCTTGCGCACGCCGTACGAGAGCCCGTGGCTCATTGACAACACGGCGCCCGATCCGGGAGATACGGCAATGATGCAAGCCGCAACGAGATACGCCATCCAAGTATGCAAATCCATGGTCCATCCTGAGGCAGCAGAGCCGTCTGCCACCAACGCAGCCCCTGCGGGGCAAAGCGGCGATTATCGCGCGGCCCGGCCAGGCCCGTGGGCGCCGCTGCCATTGCCGAGCATCCACACATCCCTTTTTGATAGCTAAGGCGGCAATACCCACCTGCGCCAACCGCAAAACATTGCAATAAATTACCGTGACCCGGCAAATAAAAGTAATCTGTGCACCGCAACGACAAAACACCGATAACAAAACGCAAGCATGGAACACGCTCCCGCCTGGCTTACCTATACCTTTCTCTACCTGGCCGCAGCCGTCATCGCGGTGCCGATCTCCCGCGCGCTGGGCCTGGGCACCATCATCGGCTACCTGGTCGCGGGCATCATCATCGGCCCCAGCGGCCTGCAGCTGGTCAGCAATGTGCAGGACATCCTGCATTTCTCCGAATTCGGCGTCGTGCTGATGCTGTTCCTGATCGGGCTGGAGCTGCAGCCCAGCCGCTTGTGGAGCATGCGCCGGCCCATCTTCGGCGTGGGCACCGCCCAGGTGCTGCTGTGCACCGCCGGGCTCTTTGCAGCGGGCCTGGCTTTTGGCTATGACTGGCATCTGGCGCTGATTGCCGCGCTGGGCCTGGCGCTGTCATCGACCGCGATCGCACTGCAAAGCATTGCCGAGCGCAACCTGATGTCCACCACCAGCGGCAAGACCAGCTTTGCGATTTTGCTGTTTCAGGACGTGGCCGCCATCCCGATCCTGGCCATGATTCCGCTGCTGGCCGTGGGCCACCAGGCGGCGCAGAACGACGGCAACATCCTGCTGGAGATCGGCAAGACCCTGGCCATCATCGTGGCCGTGATTCTGGTGGGCCGCTACCTGCTGCGCCCGGTGCTGCGCTGGATTGCGCAAAGCGAGTCGCGCGAGATATCGACCGCCACCGCCTTGCTGCTGGTCGTGGGCATTGCCTTTTTGATGCTGCAGATTGGCCTGTCGATGGCGCTGGGCGCCTTTCTCGCCGGTGTGCTGCTGGCCGACAGCGAGTTCCGCGCCGAGCTCGAGACCGATATCGAGCCCTTCAAGGGCCTGCTGCTGGGCCTGTTCTTTATCGCGGTGGGCATGAGCATCGATTTCGCGGTCATCGTGCAGGCGCCGCTCACCATGCTGGTGCTGGTGCTGATGTTCCTGCTGATCAAGTCCGTGGTCATCTATGGGCTGGCCAAGCTGCTGCGCATGCCGGTGCAGGAGCGCCCGCTGTTTACCCTGCTGCTGGCCCAAGGCGGCGAGTTCGCCTTTGTGGTGTTCAGCGCGGCTCAAGCGCAGCGCATCTTGACGCCCCAGCAGTCGTCCCTGCTGATCGGCTCAGTCGCCATCTCGATGGTGGCCACGCCGCTCATCGTGGCGGCGATGGACCGCTGGCTGATGCCCCGCTTTGCCAACCTGGCCAAGGGCGACGATGTGCCGCCTGAGCTGAGTGAGCAGCAGGAGGCCACCGTGCTGATCGCCGGCTTTGGCCGCTACGGCCAGATCGTCACCCGCGTGCTGCTGAGCCAGGGCATCAAGGCGGTGATCCTCGACCACAGCGTGGAGATGCTGGAAGTGGCGCAGAACTTTGGCTACCGGGTGTTCTACGGCGATGCCACGCGCCAGGACCTGCTGCGTATTGCCGGCGCCGAGAAGGCCGAAGTCATGGTGATTGCGGTCGACGACGAGCTGCAGACCAACCAGATCGTGCGCCTGGTGCAGCAGCATTTTCCGCACCTCAAGATCGTCGCCCGGGCCAAGGACGTGGCGCACTGGTATGCGCTGCGCGACATGGGCGTGCACCATGTCGACCGCGAGGTGTTTGACTCCAGCCTGCAGACGGCCGAGAAGGCGCTGGAGCTGATGGGCTACAGCGCCGAAGACGCCCAGTACGTGGTGACGGTGTTCCGCGCGCACAACATCGAGCTGTCGGACAAGATGTACGAACACCACCATGACCGCGAAACCATGCTGGCTGTTGCCAAGCAGGGACGTGAGCAACTGGTCGAGCAAATGGCGCGCGAGCGGCAGGAAAGGCAAGAGCAGGTGCAGGAAGCCAAGGACGCGCCAAGCAGCCCCTACCCGCCGCCGCCTGAAGACCCGCACAGCCAGATCTGAGCGCCGGCCATCCCTCCACCGCCTTAACCACAGCCCAGCGTCGCTGCCAAGCGCATGCTACGCTATGCGCCCTATGTTCAACCCCTCCCAAGCCGATGTCCGGCGATTTTTCTGCGCCGCCTATGCCAAGCACCAGGCGGGCCAGCCCATGGAGGCCATCGAAACCCTGGCCAGCCTGTGGATCGATGAGCACCCGAAATACCGCGAAGACCTGAGCGATGTAGACGCGGCCATTGCCCGCAACTACGACCTCACGCCGGAAAAGACCAATCCCTTCCTGCACCTGTCGATGCACCTGTCGATCAGCGAGCAGTGCAGCATTGACCAGCCGCGCGGCATTCGCCAGGCGGTGGAGCTGCTGGCCAAGCGCCTCGGCTCCTTGCACGACGCCCACCATGTGGCCATGGAATGCCTGGGCACGATGCTGTGGGAGAGCCAGCGCTCGGGCCGCCCACCGGACGGCAATGCCTATGTGGCGGCCGTGCAGCGCCAGGCCACCAAAGACTGAGCGGCCAACGACTGGCCAGACTCAGGTATCAGTTGGACGCCTGTTTGCTGCGAAAACGCGACTCGGGCACGATTTGCAGCGGGCCATCCAGGCTGCCAATGTAGTTGGCCAGCGCCTTCATCTCGGCGTGGGTCAGCTGCTTGGCCATGCCCACCATGATCGGGTGGTTGCGGCCGATGCGGGCGTTTTTCTCGATGGTGTAGGACTTGAGTGCCGCGTAAAGGTAGTCAGGGTGCTGACCGCCGAGCTTGGCGTACGAGGGATCGAGCGGCTTGGAGAAGTTGTCGCCATGGCAGCTCACGCAGGTGCCCTTTTTCAGCAGTTCGGCCACCTCGGCGCTGGGCACCTTGGACGGTTTATCCGCCAGCTGGGTCGCGCCCACCGTGTGCTGCGCGTAGTAGGCGGCCAGATCGGCAATATCTTGCTCGCTCAGCGAATCGGCAATGGCGCGCATCGTCGGATGTTTGCGGTCGCCCTTCTTGTAGGCATGCAAGGCAGCGTCGATGTATTTTTCGCTCTGGCCCGAAATCTTGGGCACCTGGTAGACCTCGGGGAAGCTGGCCTTGTAGCCCACAATGCCGTGGCAGCCGATGCACATCGCCACCTTGCCCTCAGCCGCCTTGGCATTGCCCTTGATCTCCTGCGCGCAGACTGCGCCGGTCGCTGAGGCGACAAGCAAGGCAAATATCGTGGTCCATCTTTTATTCATTGTGCGCACAATCGTGTGGTTCAGGCCGCCGCAGTGATGCGGAGATCTGGGTTTATAGTCAACGCTGTACTGGCCCCGTCATCACGATTCTGCATCCACTTCCATGAAATTCCAAGGCACACAGAACTACGTCGCGACCAATGACCTCATGCTGGCGGTCAATGCGGCAATTACCCTTCAAAGACCGCTTCTCGTCAAGGGGGAACCAGGGACAGGGAAAACCATGCTGGCGGAGGAGGTTGCACAGGCGCTAGGCATGCCGCTGCTGCAGTGGCATATCAAGTCCACCACCAAGGCCCAGCAGGGTTTGTATGAGTACGATGCGGTCAGTCGTCTGCGTGACAGCCAGCTCGCCGACCCCGAGAGCGCAGCCCGCGTCAAGGACATCAACAACTACATCCTCAAAGGCGTGCTGTGGCAGGCCTTCACGGCCGACGCGCCGGTGGCGCTGCTGATCGACGAGATCGACAAGGCGGATATCGAATTCCCCAATGACCTCTTGCGCGAAATCGATCGCATGGAGTTCTACTGCTACGAGACGCGCCAGATGATCCGCGCCAAGCACCGCCCGCTGGTGGTCATCACCTCGAACAACGAAAAGGAGCTGCCGGACGCTTTCCTGCGCCGCTGCTTTTTCCACTACATCAAGTTCCCTGATGCCGAGACCATGCAGCAGATCGTGGCCGTGCACTTTCCTGCGCTCAAGCAGGAGCTGCTGTCGGCGGCGATGAAGGTGTTCTTTGACATCCGCAACCTGCCTGGCCTGAAGAAAAAGCCCTCCACCAGCGAGCTGATCGACTGGCTCAAACTGCTGGTGGCCGAGGACATTCCGCCCGAAGTGCTGCAGACGGCCGACCAGAAAATCGCCATCCCGCCGCTGGTGGGCGCGTTGCTGAAAAACGAGCAGGATGTGAGCCTGTTTGAAAAGCTGGTGTTCATGAACCAGCGCAACCGCTAAAACCGCCATGGCAACGCCACAGCAACTGCTGATCGAAGGGCTGAGCGACGCAGCCGGTTTTCTCGCCGGCGCGCTGCTGGGCTGGGGCATTGGCGCACTGCTGGGCTGGCAGCTGTTCTCCGAAGGCTATGGCGCCAGCAGCATCGCCGCCATTGCGCTGGTGGGCCTGGGCGGCGGCGCCGGCCTGCAACTGGCCCGGCGCTGGCGCATCCGCCGCAACAACCACACTGAATAGGACGAGGCAATGGCCTTTGTAGAACCCACCGAACTGCGCGCCCTTGGCGTGCTGCTGACCCCGCTGACCTTGGCGCATGAGGCGGGCCTGCGCGCCGCCGCGCAAGACGGTGAGCTGTGGAACATCCGCGTCACCTCGGTGCCCGAGCCCGAGAACACCCGCGCCTACATCGAGCAGGCACTGGCGATGCGCGAAGCGGGCAGCCGCATGCCCTTTGCGGTGGTGGACGAGGCCAGCGGCCAGCTGCTGGGCACCAGCAGCTACCACGACATCGTGCCGGCGCTCAAACGCGTGGAGATTGGCTACACCTGGTACGCCCGCAGCGTGCAGCGCAGCCATGTCAACACCACCTGCAAGCTGCTGCTGCTGACCCATGCCTTTGAGACGCTGGGCGCCGCCGTCGTGGGCTGGCGCACCGACAACTACAACTTTGCCAGCCAGCGGGCGATTGAGCGCCTGGGCGCCAAGAAGGACGGCGTCATCCGCCACCATGCACCGCGCCGCGATGGCACCGTGCGCGACACCGTGCTCTACAGCATGCTCGCCGGTGAATGGCCCGAGGCCAAGGCGCAGCTGCTTTACCTGCTGAACCAGCCGCGCTGAGATTAAAGAAACGGCTGATTTAAGCCGTCTGCAGGTTCAGCACGCCCAGGTACTGCTCCGGCAGAATCTGGCGCAGATGGGTTTTGACATTGTCGGCATAGCCGGTGTTGGTCATCTGCTCGAGGAAGGTGACCATGTCCACCAGGCCCAGGAGCAGCTCTGTCTCGTCGCTGGCCTGCTGCACCCGCACGGCAAGCGCCATTGCATCGGCACTGCGCTGCATCTGCAAAATCCCCACCGCATACATCTTGCAGCCCGCCAGCGAGCGTTTGCTGCCCTGGCTGGCTCGCGTTTGCTCGACATACACGGGCGCGGCAGCCGGGCTGGGTGCCACCTGCACTGGCGCAGGCACGGGCGCAGGTGCTGCGACGGGAGGCGGTGGCAGTGGCGGTGCGGGAGGCGGAGGTGGTGGAGCGGGTGGCTGCTGCATCGCCAGATAACCTGCCGTGACCAAGGCATCGAGCACGCTGCCAGCGCTGTCCCCGACCCAACGCGCGATCTCTTGACGCGAGCGGTTGCCATCGCACAAGATCAGAATCTGGCGCTCCTGCACGGACAGGCTGCCGCGGTCACGCAACGCCTGGCGTGCCTTGTCCGTTTTGATCATCACCATGACAGCTTGCCTTTTGAGTACCCGTTAGACTGGAGAGGCTAGCGCCAAACTGTTACGGATTGTTTACAAGACCATGTTGATAGACTTTTTCTACACCTTGCGCGCGGCCAAGTTGCCAGTGTCGGTCAAGGAGCTGCTCACCTTGCTCGAAGCCCTGGACAAGGGCCTGGCCGGGCCCCGCTCCGAGGACGCCTGGAGCCTGGACGATTTTTATTTTCTGGCCCGGCTATGCCTGGTCAAGGATGAAAAGCTGTTCGACAAGTTCGACCAGGCCTTTGGCGCCTACTTCAAGGGCATGGAGATGCTCACCGACTGGAAGAAGGAGCTGCCCGAGGACTGGCTCAAGCAGGTGCTGGAAAAAGAGCTCAGCGCCGAGCAAAAGGCTGCCATCGAGGCGATGGGCTGGGACGAGCTGATGGAGACGCTCAAAAAACGCCTGGAAGAGCAAAAAGGCCGGCACGAAGGCGGCAACAAATGGATTGGCACCAACGGCACCAGCCCCTTTGGCCATGGTGGCTATAACCCGGCAGGCGTGCGCATTGGCGGCCCGGGCAAGAGCCGCAGCGCCGTCAAGGTCTGGGAGCAGCGCGCCTACCGCGATTACGACGACACCAAGGAGCTGGGCACCCGCAATATCAAGGTGGCACTGCGCCGCCTGCGCCGCTTTGCCCGTGAAGGTAATGAACTGGAGCTGGACCTGCCAGACACCATCCGCGCGACCGCCGCCAATGCCGGCTACCTCGATATCAAGATGGTGCCCGAGCGCCATAACCATGTGAAGGTACTGCTGCTGATGGATGTGGGCGGCACCATGGACGACCATATTCAACGCGTCGAGGAATTATTCAGCGCCGTCAAAAGCGAGTTCAAGCACCTCGAGTTTTATTATTTTCACAATTGCGTCTACGACTATATGTGGAAGAACAATAAACGCCGCTACGCTGAGAAATTCCCCACCTGGGACATCATCAGAAAATATAACAAAGATTACAAACTCATCTTTGTGGGCGATGCCACAATGAGTCCATACGAAGTCCTACAAGCCGGGGGCTCTGTTGAGTACAACAATGAGGAACCTGGGGCCGAGTGGCTGAAGCGATTGACCCATGCCTTTCCGAAACACGCCTGGATCAATCCGGAGCCGCAAGGCGTGTGGCAATATCGCCAAAGCATCAGCCTGATACAACAACTCGTAGGCGATCGTATGTTCCCTCTGTCACTCAAAGGGCTGGAGGACACCATGCGCTTGCTGTCAAAGTGACCATGCGACACCGTCTGACAACGCCGGTTCTGCCGGCGTTTTTTATTCTTACTGCTGCCCTGCTCGCAGGCTGCAGCAGCACTCCCAAGGCCGATGACGCGGACGACTCTGCGACGCATGCCAGCAGTGAGCCCGCGTTTGATATCACCGTCAAGGCCCCCAAGAAGGTGCGCGAATACCTGGAGCAGTATGTGGAGCTCAAGCGCTACCGCAACTTTCCCGGCCTGCAAATGACGGAGATGACGCGCCTGCTGGGCGGCGCCGATGAAGATGTGCGTGAGCTGATGGGCACCTTGGGCTACTTCAGCCCCGAGATCAAGATCGATGCCTATGACACCGGAGCGGCTCCCGCCGACAGCGGCATATCGGCAGAAAACAGCCAGGCGCGCCCGCAGCTGGTCATCGAGGTCGAACCCGGCCCGCAGACCAAGGTGACCGAGGTGGAACTGGACTACAGCGGCGAAGTGACCCAGGAGAAGAACTTTCCCGCACGCCGCGCGCGCTTTGAGCGCAACTGGGATCTGCAGCCCGGCGAGGGCTTTACCCAGAAAGAATGGAGCAGCGCCAAGTCCGAGGGCCTGCGCAGCCTGCAGCGCAACCGCTACCCCACGGCCAAGATCAGCAACAGCCAGGCCAATATCGATGGTGATACCAACGAGGCCAAGCTCTCGGTGGGCTACGACAGCGGCCCGCTCTACAAGTTTGGTCCGCTGCGCATCGAAGGCGCCGAGCGCTACGACGCCCAAGGCATAGCCCGCATTGCGCGCCTGCCCAGCGGCCAGAACTACAGTGAGGCCGACATGCTCGACGCCCAGACCCGGCTGGCGGGCAGCGGCTACTACGACTCGGTGTTTCTGACGCTGGACACCGACACCGCCAACCCCAAGGAAGCACCGGTGATCGCCCAGGTGCGCGAGGCCAAGATGCAAAAGGTGGTGTTCGGTATCGGTATGTCCACCGACACCGGGCCGCGCCTGAGCCTGGACCACACGCACAACAAGATGCCCTGGCTGGGCTGGCGGGCGGTGAGCAAGTTCTCTTTCGAGCGTGACAAGAAGCTGCTGTCCACCGAATGGACCGATCTGCCCAAGGAAAGTGGCTGGGCCTACTTTGGCGCGGGCGAGGTCAAGCGCGAGCTCAATGGCGACTTCACCGTCAACTCCATGCAGCTGCGCGGCGGCCACAAAAAAAGCAGCGACCATATCGACCGCAGCGCGTTCTTGCAGTACGACTTTTCGTCGGTGCAGGGCCAGGAAAAGATTCCGTCCAGTAGCGCCCTGAGCGTCAACTACGGCTGGACGGGCCGCTATTTCAACAACAACACCGACCCCACGCGCGGCTACGGCATTGCCGCCGAGCTGGGCGCGGGCTACACCATCACGCCGGACCGCGACCCCTTTGTGCGCAGCCTGCTGCGCTGGCAAGGCTTTGTGCCGGCAGGCAAGGTCACCGCACCCAACGGCAGCTCGCGCAGCGCCCGCATTGCGCTGCGGGCCGAAGGCGGCGCCATCCTGGCCAAGGACTCTGCGGTGATCCCGGCCACCCAGCTGTTCATCACCGGTGGTGACACCACCGTGCGCGGCTACGGCTACAAGAAGATCGGCACCCGCGTGGCCGATGACCAGGTCTATGGCGGCCGCTACATGTATGTGGGCAGTGTCGAGTACCAGCGCCCCCTGGTGCGCAATGGCGAGATCAGCGCCTGGGAATCGGCCGTGTTTGCCGATGTGGGCTCGGTCGCCGACAAGGCCGGTGATCTGTCGCCCTACTGGGGCATTGGCACGGGCCTGCGCTGGCGCAGCCCCGTGGGCGCGCTGCAGGCCGATGTGGCCTATGGCTTGAAAGACGAACGCTTCCGCTTGCATTTGCGTCTGGGATACAGCTTCTAAAACATGGCAGATACACACGCAACCGCACCCACCGCCAGCGCAGCGCAGCCGGCGGCGTCGCCGCCCAGCGGCCCTTCCTCCCCAAAAAAGCGCAGCGGCCTGTGGCGCGCCGCGCGCGCACTGCTGTGGTTGTTCATTGCCCTCATCGTGCTGCTGGCCGCCCTCGTGGGCGGCGCCTGGTGGTGGAGCGGGCAGAACGACTCGCTCGCCCGCACTATCACCCTGGCCCAGCGCTTTTTGCCGGCCGACATGCAGCTGCAAGCCCAGGATGTACAAGGTAGCCTGCGCGGCGGCGGCAGCATTGGCCAGCTGCAGTGGAGCAATCCGTCGATCAGCGTACAGGTGGACCAAGCCACCATTGGCTGGAGCCTGGACAAGATTTGGGACCGCGAGCTACGCCTGGCGCCCATCCATATCGCCAAGGTCACCCTCACCCCTTCGGGCATCGACAAGCCCAAGGAACCCAGCCAGCCACTGGAGCAGTTGCCCCTGCCTCTGCGCGTGCTGGAGGTGCCCTTCTCGGTGGACGAGATCGTCTGGGCTGCGCCCAAGCCCATCACCGTCACGCAACTGCAGGGCCACTACCGCTATGCCGCTGACAAGCACCAACTGCAGATCGACAAGGTCGAGGCCTTCAACAGCCGCCTGCAGCTCAAAGCCGATGTGGATGCACTGGCGCCCATGCAGATCGCTGCCGATCTGAAAGCCCAGCTGGACCAGCCAGCCACCGACACCCTGCCCGCCATCCTGGCCGATGCCGGTGTGCAGGTGACCGGCACCTTGTCCGGCCTGGATGCCGCCTTGCGCGTGCAGGCCCAGGTCAAGCCGCAGTTTGAAGCAGTGGCCGCCAAGCCTGCCGCTGCCGATGCACCGGCACCCACCGCCGCCCGCAAAAAGACGGCCGCCAAGGCGCCATCGGCGCAAGAGAAAGCCGCCAAGGCCCAGGCCGCCCGCTCCGCCCAGGCGCTGGCGGGCGCCGCGCCGATGCAGGCCGATGTCGATGCCACCGTCTACCCCTGGCGCCCCTGGCCGCTGGGCCCCGCGCAAGCCCAGCTGCAAAGCGTCAACCTGGCTGCCTTTTTGCCCAGCCTGCCCACCACCTTGCTCAATGGCCAGTTGGCAGTGACGGAGGCGGCCGCTGATCTGCTCAGCAGCACCCATACCGCCCATCCAGCGCCGGCGCTGGTGGATGCGCCGGTGGACCCCATGGCCTCCAGCAGCGCAGCACCAGCAGATTCCGACACCTCAGATACCAAGCCCGCCGCGCCCCCTGCGCTGCTGCCGGTGCCGCTCGATATCCAGATCGACCTCAGCAACGCCCTGCCCGGCCCTATCAACCACCAGCACCTGCCCGTTAGCGCCGTGCAGACCCATGCGCTGTTTGATGGCCAGCGTGTTGATGTGCTAGGCGGCAGCCAGGTGCAACTGGGCAGCGGCAGCCTGAGTGCCCAAGGCCACTACCGCCTGGCGGACCACCATGCCGGTATCCAGGCGGCATTGCGGG
Organism: Comamonas squillarum; assembly: GCF_025309455.1. Taxonomy (NCBI): domain Bacteria; kingdom Pseudomonadati; phylum Pseudomonadota; class Betaproteobacteria; order Burkholderiales; family Comamonadaceae; genus Comamonas; species Comamonas squillarum. The sequence continues at coordinate 4,656,156 of NZ_CP104377.1, read as the reverse complement.
CGATCAACCCCGCACTGGTCGACACCCGCATCGACAGTGCACCGCTGTCCGGCAGCCTGTCGGCCCGGTCGCAAAACGACGCCATTGTGTTTGACGCCAACATCACGTCCGAACGCCGCACGCCGGCCAAGGCCACCGCAGCGAGCACCAGCTTGCCGATCGACCGCGTGATCGCCAAGGGCCAGTGGAAGGCGCCCGAGCTGCAGCTGCAAAGCGCGCAGATCGATGCGCTGGGCGCGCATATCAGCGCCAAGCAGGTGACGGCCAACATCGACCAGCGCGGCGGCGCCGGTGAATTGTCGGTGCAGGCGCCCGGCGCCAACCTGGATGCCAAGGCCCAGGCCGCGCCCCAGCAAGGCCAGGGCACTATCGCATTGCGCCTGAGCAGCGCCGAGCAACTGCTGCAATGGCTGCGCAAGCTGCCCGGCATGGCCCAGGCGTTGCCCGAGGGCATGCTGGCCCAGGGCAGCCTCGACGCCAAGCTACGCTTTAGCGGCGGCTATGGCGATGCGCTGCGCCAGCTGCAGCAAGCGGGGCTGCTGGCCCAGCTGCCTGCGGACATTCCCACAGGCGGCCAGCCCTTTGCGCTCGATGCCAACATCAGCACCCCGCAGCTGAGCGTGCGCACCAGCGCCGATGCCGCTGACCTGTGGCAGCTGCGCGATACCGAGCTGGCGCTGGTCGGCAACCTCAAAAAAGTGCAGCTTGATCTGCGCGCCCAAGCCCAGCACGGCGAGCAGCAGATGGCCGCCCAGCTCAGCCTGGCCGCCAACAGCACGGCGGCCAAACAGTGGAGCGGCGCCTTGAGCAAGCTGCAAGCGCGCGCCACGCTGCCGCCCAACAAGGCGCCCTGGCAGCTGCAGCTGCAGCAGCCGCTGGACTTCAAACTGCAGCTGCCTGCCGGCAACCAACCGCTGCGCGCCAGCACCGGCGCCAGCCAGTTGCAGCTGACCGGGCCCGAGCCCGGCACGGTCACCCTGCAATGGAACCCCTTGCAGTTCAGCCAGGGCGCCGACCAGGCCGTGCAGCTGCAAAGCACCGGCAGCCTGCAAGGCCTGCCCCTGCGCTGGATCCGTGCTTTCCAAAAGCCCGACCCCAGCCAGGCGCAAAAGCACAGCCCTTTTGACTCTGACCTGGTGGTCCAGGGCCGCTGGGATGTCAACACACAAAACGGCCTCAACGCCAAGGTCGAGATCGAGCGCGCCAGCGGCGATCTGCAGCTGCACACCCAGGGCAGCGCGCCCACAAACGTCACCTTCCACTCGAGCGGCAAGGAAGGCGCGGTCTCCAAGGCCTTCTCGGCCGAAGGCCAGACGATCATCGCCCGCATCCGCACCGCCAAGGTCGAGCTAACCGTGCAGGACCGCCAAGTGCGCAGCCGCGTGCAATGGGATTCGGTCAACGCCGGCCAGCTCACGGCCGATGTGCAAACCGCGCTGCAGTACGATGGCAAGAACTACCTGGGCGCCACCGTGGCCCCCGATGCACCGCTGTCCGGCAACGTGCAGGCCCAAATGCCTGACCTGGGCATCTGGGCCAGCTTTGCCCCACCGGGCTGGCGCGTGGCCGGCAGCCTGGCGGCCAATGTGCAGCTGGCGGGCAACCTGCAAGACCCACGCTGGAGCGGCACCATCACCGCAGACAAGATGCATATCCAGTCGCAACTGGATGGCGTGGACCTGCGCAACGGCAGCCTGCGCGCCCAGCTTAACGGCAATACGCTGGAGCTGCAAAGCCTGCACTTTGACGGCGGCGAAGGCAGCCGCGCGCGCATTGCCGGCTACAGCGGCAACCTGACGGCCGCGCCCACCAGCGGCGGCACGCTCGATGCCACCGGCACCATCAGCTGGACCATGCCGCAAAACGGCGCCGCGCCCGATATCCGCATGGACATCCGCACCCAGGCCAAGGCGCTGCAGGTGCTGGTGCGCGCCGACCGCCAGGTCAGCGTCTCGGGCCAGGTGCGCAGCCAGCTGCAGCAGGGCCAGCTCAGCATCACTGGCGACCTGAAGGTGGACCGCGCCAGCATCATGCTGGCCGATGAATCCTCGCCCAAGCTGGGCAGCGATGTGGTGGTCAGCACCAAGGCCAGCCGCGCAGCCGCCGCAGAAAAAGCCAAGCAAGAAGCGGCCAAGGCCGCGCAGGCCAAGCTCGATGCCCCCGCCGGTCGGGTCGAGCCCGCCAAGCCGCTGATCCTGAATATCAAGCTGGACATGGGCCGTGACTTTGCGCTGCAAGGCTATGGAATCACCACGCGCCTCACTGGCACACTCAATGTGCAAAGCAGCGGCAGCGCCGGCATCGGCATGCCGCGCATCACCGGCGTCATCAGCACCGAAGAAGGCCGCTACCGCGCCTGGGGCCAGGTGCTGAATGTGGAAACCGGCCTGATCCGCTTCAACGGCCTCTACAACAACCCCTCACTCGATATTCTGGCGCTGCGCCCCAATATCGCCGTCAAGGCCGGCGTGCAGGTCAGCGGCTCGGCGCAGGCGCCGCGCGTGAGCCTGTATTCCAACCCGGAGATGCCCGATGCGGAAAAGATCTCTTGGGTGGTCATGGGCCGTGATCCTGGCCAAGGTGGCGCCAGCAGTGCGCTGATACAGCAGGCCGCACTGGCTTTGCTGAGCGGAGGCTCGGGCGAGAGCGTGACCGGCAATATCGCCAAGAGCCTGGGCTTTGACGAGATCGGCATTGGCGGCACCGACCGCGATTCCGCCAGCCTGTCCGTCGGCAAGCGCCTGTCGCAAGACCTGTACGTGACCTACGAAGCGGGCCTGGCCGGCACCTTGGGTGCGCTGTACATCTTCTACGACTTCACACGCAACCTGCAGCTGCGCGGCTCAGCCGGTACGACCAGCGCGCTGGACCTGATCTATACCTTGCGCTATGACTGATGGAGCCCATGAGCGCGTGCCATGCGCGATGTGACCTATGACAGGCCCCTGCAGTTGCCAAACGGCGGGGGCCTGTTTGCCAGGGGTTCCGCAGACGTTAGGCTCAGCGTTGCGCTGGCAGCGTAGGCATCAATCCATGCCCATATCGAAGAATCCAGCACCGGACCACGGCGCAACGCCCGGCGCATCGCGCTGGCTCCTCACTCTGGCGGCCATGCGCTCTGGGAGCTGGGACAGTACCTTGGGGAAAGCTCTGCAGTAGGCCGTTTGCACGCCTGCCATCTCAGCGAGCTGCCGATAGCTGATCCAGGAACCCTCCGGCACCGCGCAGGCCACGTGTTGAACCCTCTCCTGCCACTGGTCGCTAAAGGCTGGCCCCTTGGCTCGGCACAGCGATACCCCGGCACCACGGCGAATGGTTCCGCCTCTCAACACGCGAGCGAGCATGCCTCTGTCTCGGCCGATCGAAGCCAGCGTCCCCGAGCACCTGCGCTCCAGCAACCGGCAAGGTTCACAGAGGAAGGTGATCGCGATGACGACCTCGCTGCCCATGCGCAACAGATCACCGGAGGCCAGCTCGCTGGTGGAGAAATCCACCCGTATATTCTCTCGGAGCGAGCCTTCCGCCAAGCCCCAGCGCTGGTAGGCATCGGTGCCGGCGACGAGCAACTGCCGGGGGGATAACGAGGAAGCATGCCGGTCGCCAGCCAGCCCATAGCCGTCCAGCGCCCGGACTTCGGCCACGGAACGGGGTTCAGGCTCGTCACCCATCCTGACGTAAAGCGCCTGCAGCGTACCCATGGGCTGCCAGCTGTCTTGGAGATCGGCCAAGGAGGGAAGTGGGAGGGGATGAACGGGGAACATGTGCTGCCATTTTGCACTTCCCATGCTGGGAATGGCCAGCGGTGCAGAGACGCTCTCGCGGCAGGCGGCGCTGAGCCCCTGCGCCCCAACCATGTCGAAACGGAAGGCACCAGCGTCGTGAGGTCGCAGATTGGCTTGGGAGCTTTGCAAGTCCTCTACAATACACCGCTGTCCCTCTCCGTAGTTCAATGGATAGAACGAGTGCCTCCTAAGCGCTAGATACAGGTTCGATTCCTGTCGGGGAGGCCACTTTTTCTTAATAAAATCAAGTGGCTCTCTTTTTCAAAAGTCCTTCGGGGACATTGCGGGGACATGAACCGCCGATTTCCGTCTAATTTTGCTGGCTCCTTTTGGAGCCTTTTTTCGTTCTGACGGGCACTATTTGCGCCGCTTTCCCCCGGCCCCAGCGCCAGGCTATCGCCGCTCTGGTGCGGCTCCAGAGCGAGGCGCCTGCCGCCCCAACCCGGCGAGCCCCCCACCCTTCGCCGGGATGACCCCGCTGGCAGCGCGATTCGTGCATCGCCCCCTGGCCTTTGCAGAGTTAGAGCTTCATGTGGCTGGGAGACAACGGGGGTCTCGGCGGGAATGGCCGGCATGGAGCATGCAGGCGGCGCAACTCTATGGCCGAGGTGTACTGTTTTGAGGCTATCGGACGCCGGCTATCGACCCACTGCAGTCCTTGCCGATACTCAATAGCAGTCGTTAAAACATTACGGGCTGCGCTGCTCGTTCAAGGCGCTCTCCGTGGAGGACGAGCAACCCGCGAAGCTGGGCGCGGTGAGTTGACTGGCCAAGAGGAGGGATGTGATCTGGGCCTTGGAGCACCTATGTGCGGGCTGCCTGCTGTTGCGCATACATGAAGTCGAGCACCGCAGGAATGAAAATCTCATCAGGTACGCGCTCACTTGCCGGCTCGCAGCTTCTAAACATCTTGTAAATTGCCTTGATGAAGAGTCCCGTGAAGCCGTGATGGTACGTGCTCATGTAACTCACTGCCTCAGCCCCCGCACGCTCTTGAAATTCAAGTGACGAATCAGTTTGCTGCTGAACTGACGCGAAGAAGGCGTTCGCATGGTCGCGGGCTTCTTTAGGGGCTACTCCCTGAAGGTACAGAGCAGTCATAGCAGCAAGCCTGGCATACGCATACGCCATCTGAACTTGCTTCGAAGAAGCCATGATGTGATGAGCGTTCTTGCCCAGGTCGTCGTTGATGTCCCAAAAACAGAAGCCGGTCTGCGTACTTTTCTGAACCACGTCGGTAAGTGTCGGTCCGCTCTTAATCGCCTTTTTCTCCCGGAAAAGCTTCTTGGACTCTGTTGCAGCATACGCGGCCCTAGCCTCGTTCAATATTTGACTGAATGGTGCAGAGGGCTTGATTGAGAACGACCACGGCCCTTGGGGGCTCAAGCCATTTCCGAAGAAATGGTTTTCGTCCTCGAAAGGATTCTTGCCCACTGGCCATGGTGCGAGCGGGCCTTGTTGGCCCGTGTGGCTCATACGGATAACGCCGTGGAACATTCCATCCCTAATTACCGCAACAAGTTCGTCGCCGCTATCGGAGTCCTGCACTGTGAAGCCGTTCGGCTCTATCGTGTAGTTCTTTCGCCCGGCCGACGCATGAACTTCCTCCCGTCCAAATAAATGCGAGAATCGGCCAAATTCGAAGTGCTTCATGACCTCAACATCGATTGCTACTCTGAAGCGTGCTGTCAATGCTTGTTCGGGCATGAGTTGCATCGCGTAGTTTGTGATATGGTTATGAGCCTCATTCACCTCTGGAGCGTCACGCTCCAGCGCGCCTCTGTAGTGTTCCTCAGGGATGCCACTTTCGCTTGCCATTCGCTGCGACTGTTCATTCCCTCTGCTTGCACCGTCAAGTTCTTGGAGCAGGAATTGGTACGCCGATGCTCTACTTGGCAGCTTCGCAATTACGTCCTGTGCTACGACGTTCACGGCTTCATCAAACCCGTGGTCTGCAATGAGTTGCTGCACCTTCGTGCGCTTGCTGCGAAAAATATTGAACATGGCGTGCGTATTACGTGAGTGAAGAGAATTGCAGCGCACCGTACGCCGCGTCGGCAGTATAAATGTGGAGTACTTCAAAATCTCATCCGCACCAGCGCTGGTGCGACTGCCCGAAAAGCGGCACCTTTAACGCCTGCTCCAGGCACCACTAATGAAAGCCACTGCGAAGTGGGTGCGGGAACGTAGAACGATAAGACCCACATGTCCACGGACAGGATCATGGACGTGGGGTTGGCGATCGGGAGAAACTGAAGCATGCGGTACGCGCGCTAGCAGAGCGAGTAGCTGAGGGAGCCGCCTATGCTGCTGAGTCACAGCAAAACCGTGAGCGCTTGGCGCTTCTTCGTCCGCCACCTCGCGACTTCTGCTACTGGCCGTTAGCCGCCTGATGTTGATTTCCGTGACCTCCAGTGTAGGCGGGAAAAAGCAACATGGGGGTGTCGGGTCAGGCTCGACAGTGCCGGTTTGCGATTGTGCGCACACTGCCGGTTTCAGCCAACCCAGCAAAACCTCAGTGCGTCAACCCAGAACAGGGCTTTGTCAATTTAAAACTGGTGTTTGTCAACCTTCACCCCCAGAACTGCCCGTGCAACAGCTTCAGCCGGGACGCCAGCGTTTCGGGATCGTGCTGCATGTGCAGGACAGGGGTTGTGCCAATGCTCACATGCTCATACCAAATGTGGAATGCGCGGGCTTTGGGCAGCATCTGAGCGGTGTCCCTGATCGCTCCAGCGATTGAGCTGGCGGTGAAACTCAAGGCCTCTGAATACTCATTCATGACCCTGGCCAGATACTGACCGGGCGCGCTTTTTTCGATGTGCAGGCTCTGGATCATTTGTTACTCCGGATTGGATCAACGGAGCTTATTTTCTCCACCGCCACGGTGCTGGCTGTAGGCCAAATCCAATGGATCCACAGCCCCTTCATCCAGGCCAGCGCATAGAGCACACTGACTGCGAAAATTCCCTATTGCTCGGACTTCCAAGAGCCGTAGAACCAGAACGGCTGGCCCGGCATGCGAAGATGCACGCCCAGCGCGGGAAGCTCTCAGCGCGGGCTTGCGACAGCCAAGCGGCACTTGTACCTAGCACCGCGATGGCAACCTGATCGATCTGCATAGGGTCATCCTTATCACTGGATAAAATACAGTTTAGCCAAGGTGCAATGGCCCCCAAACAAAAAATAGCCTCGCCAGTGCCGTAGTGGCGCCGGGGAGGCTATTTCTATTTTTGGCTGCAGGCCTGGTTGCCGCAGCCACCGTTCAACCACGCTATAAGCAGATCACGGGTGCTATTGCAACTGGCTGACTTTGCTCAAAACCTGGTTAGTAGGAGGCTACATAAGTAGGTTGGAAGGTGTAACCTCTAATGCAATTGCAGGCGAATGAATAATACAAATTGGAACACTCAGTTGAGGGAACACAATCCTCCAAATTTACGTAAAAGATCAGTTGTTTAAGATTGATGATTTCGTGTTGATTGTGCGTAAACGCGTAAGAACAAAGTTAGTGATTTATGCCCTCAAGATTTCTTCGGCCAATGCGCCAGCTGCTGTGTGTTATGTTTTTTGCAGCAATCGGTTCCATCCAGCCAGTCAAAGCGCAAACGCTCGCCTTCTTAGATCAGCTGCAATTCTGCACTGTGGGATTGAACCGCGCATCTCCCATGGCAACTGGTTTCCGCCCCGCGAACATGTTCTACCCTCGTGCTGAGCCAGCGGCAGAGTATGGACAGCCGACATGCGGAGGCACCTGGGCGTTCGATGGCGCTTCCTACCTTGTCACACCACATGGAGCCACTGTGTTTCCAGGTGGCGCATTAAAGCGGCTTGGCTAAACGAAGCCTCTTTTGACAGTGTTACGGCTACGTCTCGCGCCAGAGGTGAGATGCGCCGCAACATGTCTGGGTTGACTGTGGGCCAAATATATCGGGTGACAGCAGATGATTGGCAGGACGACTCTCCTGGCGACACGGCACCAGGTCTAGATTTTGGACCTTCCACGGCCACGCTTGCTATCCTGACGACAACGTTGCTCGCTCCATTTCGGCGATGGTTTTTGCCAAGAGTGCCTCGCTCTTGATGCGCTTGTACGAGGCAGGAACTGCACCTGGTCGCACAGCGCGGCTACTTCGGCGTCTCGTCGCTTAAGGTCGCCTCCGAGGCTTGCGACCACACCGAGGCCTTCTGCAAGCTGTCGGTCGAGGGCTGCGGCTTTATCTGCAAGATCGCCGCGGGCAGCGGCGTCGGCTTGGGCTTGCGCGCGATAAGTGGCGGCTCGACTGTCGGTGTTGCGGTGCAGGCGCTCAGCACGCGCAAGCCCAGCACGCTCATCAAAATCAACGCCTGTCTTGAGGTTCGCCAGGAGCCATGACTGTCCTCGTCAAAGACATGCTGGAGAATTTCGATTTTTCCGGCATACATGCGCTGGCATCGCGGGGTGTCGAGAATGCAACGCATCCATAGACAGCGATAGAACACCTGCTTCGGTCTACCCAGCCAAGTCATGGCTCAAATGGCGTCAGACTTCATCGAAATAAGCCGGTTAGGTGTGAAGGTTCAATAGGTTGTATCCGGTGTTCATCCGGGTTGGATTTGAGAGACTGGAAGTCGCCAAACACCCAACCCACTCAGGACAGCCAACCGGATGAACACTCATAAGCATGCCCGACTTACCTTTGCCCGGAGACTGGAGATGGTCAAACAGATGACCTTGCAAGGCCTGGATGCCTCTCAGGCCGGAGCCCTTCAAGGCGTCACCGCACAGACCGCTCGCAAGTGGCTGGGCCGCTACCTCTGGGGCGGCGAAGCAGCCCTGGCCGATGCTTCCTCCAGGCCCATTTGCTCTCCCAAAGCCATCTGCGAGTCCAAGGCCTTACTCATTGTTGAGCTACGCAAACGCCGCATGCTGCAGTCGCGCATTGCCAGCTACGCAGGCGTCTCGGCGTCCACCGTGAGCCGGGTATTGGCCCGTGCGGGCCTGTCTCGACTCAGCGATCTGCAGCCGTCCGAGCCCGTGGTTCGCTATGAGCACGATGCGCCTGGAGACATGCTGCACATCGATACCAAGAAGCTCGGGCGCATCGTTCGGCCCAGCCACCGCGTCACAGGCAATCGGCGCGATTCGGTCGATGGTGCGGGATGGGAGACACTGTTCGTGGCCATTGACGACCACGCACGCATTGCCTTTACCGCTATGCATCCGGACGAGAAAACGCCGCAAGCCGTCGCCTTTCTGCGCAACGCCGTGGCGTACTACGCGGGGCTTGGAGTGAGCATCAAACGCCTGCTGACGGACAACGGTGCGGCATTTCGCTCAAGGGAGTTCGCTGCGGCCTGCAACGCCTTGGGCGTGCAGCACAAGTTCACCAGGCCGTACCGGCCACAGACCAACGGCAAGGCCGAGCGATTCATCCAATCGGCGCTGCGCGAGTGGGCCTATGGTTGGACATACCAGAATTCAGCTGAGCGAGCACAAGCCTTACATCGCTGGCAGCATTACTACAACTGGCACAGGCCTCACAGCGGCATTGGTCGAATTACCCCGATGGCCAGGCTCAAATCTGCAAACAACCTCTTGACAGTTCACAGTTAGGGCCCGCAAAAGCAACCCTCAAGTGCTGCGCTGCACATCGTCCATTTGAACTGCCATTGGGGTTGGTGAATCGGTCTGGACAGCGTTCATCCAGCGACTGCTCCTGGCCAACCGGCGACTGTCGCAGACAGACCCATTGCCATGGCTCTAGACCCATCATCAGGGCCCGAACCGCGAGCGCATAGCACGGAGGCAGCCTCGCGCACTGCCCTGCCGCGCTCATCGCATGCGGCCGCCTGCCACAAGCCGTGGTCGGCGCCACACCACAAGCCCCATCAAGGCCGCCAGCACCGCCAGCGCAAAGCCTCCGAGACCAGGCACGGGGGTGGGGTTGCTGGGATTCGTAGGGTTGGTCGGCGTCGTGACCTGCGGGGCAACCGCCGCGCTCGATGCATTGTTGCCCGCCGCTGCATCGCCCCCGCCATTGCTGTCATTGTCAGCACCAGCCCCGCCCACGACCGTGATGCTGGCGTTGCCGGCCATTGTAAAGCTCAGGGTGCAGCTGAGCGTGCCATTGGGCGGCAGATCAGCGGGCGCACTGCAGACAGGCGTGGGGCTGCCGGGCAAGCTGGCGGCGTTGGGGATGGCGCAAAAAGCCTGCAGTGCAGCGGCGCTGCCGGCATTGGTACAGGTGGTTGTGCAGCTGACAGCCGCACCGGCCGCTGCCGTGCCCGGGGTGCATACCGTGGTGCTGAGCATATCGGTCACAGCGCGCAGCGCAAACAGATTGCCACTCGATCCATCGGGCGGCACGCTGATCGCAATGCTTTGCACACCCGTGCTACCCGCCACGCTGGTGTTGAGCGCGCCTGGCGCGCCACTCTCTCCGGTCGTGCCCTGTTGGGTATAGGCCATCTGGTAACCAGCGGGCGGCGTCGTCGTGATGGCGCAGTCTGCACCGGTCGGTACATTCTCAAAACTGAAGCTGCCATCGGCTGCCGCATCCACCGGGCCTGCGCTGTAATCCGGCCCGGTGCACAGCAAAGACACGGCCACGGCCATACCGGCATCCAGGCCGTTGCCATCGTCTTGCGTGTTGGCGGGGTCGCTACCCTCTGCATATACCCGGCCCGAGACATTGGCCACCTGGGTCAGGTTCATCATGAAGGGGATCGCGTTGACCATGTTCTCCTGCGTGGTAAAGCCGATGCAGCCGTCCTCCGCGCCTGCCGCCTCGCAAATCTCCGGATCCAGCGGAATGGCTGCAGGCTCAGGGAAAAAGCTGAAAGTAAACTCCTGGCCGTTCATCACCACGGTGCGGTTGACCGAACCGTCGAGCACCCAGATGTCGCTGCAGGGCACGCCGCCTGGCACCACACAGAGGGTCGGGTCGCTGCCGTTAGGAGTTTCAGAGAACTTGATGGTGTAGATGAAGTTCTCATAGGTGTAGGGATCACTGCTGCCTTTGGCTCTCAGACCGAGCGTGGTACTGATCGTGGCACTGGCCAAGGTGGCATAGCTTGAAGCCACGATATTGTTGGTATGGGTGTAGACATTGGCATATTGCGCGGCGCCATTGGCCACCAAGGTACCCGTCTGCTCACTGGCTGAGACACCGATACCACTGCGCCCGGTCCCAGCAGGCCCGCTGGGACATGCTCCCCAGGTGATATCAGTGGGTAAGACCAGTTCGCAGCCATTGGCGGAACCTGGGCCCGCGCCATTGAATGTGGTGGCACCCGTAGTCGTCACAAACCGGGCCGAGACGGTGTAGTCCCATTCCACCGGCGCGGCAGTGGCGCTGCCCATGAACAAGGCGCCAAGCAAACCCAGGACGGTGACGCTTATGCTTCGATGCAACATATTGAACCCCTCAACGAACTTTTGATATTCATTTTTCAACAACGAAAAATGAATCAAGAAAATCTACATGCAATGTAGCGGGTTCGCCATCAAGATATGTTAATTTTTAAAAATTACATTCAGAAACACAACGCATCAAACGAAATAATGGAGGATTGAAAGAAATCTCAATAAATCCAAAAAATATTTAAATTAAGCAAAGATGCAGTTTGAAACCATCTGCTAGATTTCTCCCTGTTTTGCGGTTCGCATATACACGATAGATGTAAGTTATGCTAGATAATATTCAATTGATTTAGTTTATCTTACAGGTGCATATGGGATATTTTTCAATGGGGATGGAGTTTTCAAGATGAGATTAATTCACAGACAGGCTGCTCTTTTTGCAGTGTCGCTTGCAGGGCTGACGGCTGCTGCTGGCGTACAGGCTGCGACATTGGCTTGTGGTGCGCCCTTACGCATTCACACCGCTAAGGCGACCTGGTCAACGGATGCCCAATACGTACCTCCTCCAAGCGGCACCGCCACAGGTGCAGCAGCCATTGTGGACGACTACAAATGGCGCGGCTGGTTTGATAAAACGACAGCGGTGCATACCAGCGGAGCAGGCGATCTTGCCGGCACTCCGCTCCAAGGGGATTGGATTTCTTTTGGCGATGCCGAGTATCCGGCGGGTGCAGGGGCTACTACGGGTAACGGACCTTATCCGGCAGTGAATGCGCGCGGTGTGGTGGCAAATGGTGCCTGGGTTGAAAACAGAATTACTTTCTACTACAACGAGCCTATCACCATTCCCAGCAATATCAAGCTTTCCAGTATCAAGATCATCGGTAGTGGCGGAGTAGATGACAGCTCGGAATTTGTTGTTCGCCCCGCTAGCCCGCCTTCTGGCAGCACGACCTGGTTGCAGATGCAGAATCTGGGAATGAGTTATGGTTCTCCAGGAACTATTAATCTGGACGGTAATGACAACGGTCTGGGTTTCTATTATGGAGACAACACCATCGGTTTTGTGGTGTATAACACTGCATCGACCACCGCCAGTTCTGGAAATCCAACTGGCCTCATTGCAGATTTTGAAATCACGGCCGATTGCCAGGATGAGCCTCCCGCCCAGCCCGCCACCATTCTGGCTTGCCCCGCCGGCAGCCAAGCTGGTGATGAAGTCCGTGTTGGCCCATTCACCACCAACGCCAGAGACTGGAAATGGACGCAGCGCATGAATGCGGCAGGAACCGCCCTGGAGAACGTCGAGCAGCCTTTGTTTGACAGCTACCGGTATCGCAGCTATTTCGATCCAGCATCGCTGGCAACGGCTACCGACGCCCGCTGGATCAGCCCGGGAACGACAAACCCTGCGAGCAGCGACATTCCTGGTGTGCCTTACCCAGTGGCTACCGGCCAGTCACGCGGCATCCAGGACGGCTCCACGTTCGTGATGAACCAGCCTGTCAATATTGGCAGCAATGTCGATTTGGCCAGCATCAAGCTCACCGGGCGGTTTGCCTTTGATGACTATGGAAGCTCCGTCTATGTGAAGCCTGCAGCTGGTGCGGAATCTGCTGCGGGACCCGTGTATCTGCCCAATGGCTACGGTGCATTCTCGACCTATACAACGTCCGCAGCGCTTGGTTTTGCACGCGGCAATAACACCGTGGGCTTCCGCCTGGATGGCGGTCAAAAAACCAACGATTGCGCCGGCGGCACTTGTGCGTTGGGTGCCATTGCTGACTTCTATGTCACCGCAGCCTGCACGGGTGAGCCTCCAAGTGCCGACCTGTCCATCACCAACGCCAGTGCCGCGACCAGCGTAGCACCTGGTGCAACGGTGACCTACACTGTCACCGCCAGCAATGCCGGCCCGGTGGAAGCCACGGGCGCCACGGTCACCAACACCCTGCCTGCCGCATTGACAGATGCCGCCTGGACCTGTGTGGGCGCAGGCGGCGGCACCTGCAGTGCATCGGGCAGCGGCAATATCAGCGACACGGTCAACCTGCCCGTCGGCGCCAGCGTGACCTACACCGTCACCGCCAAGGTCGCTGCAAATGCCACCGGTTCGCTGGCCAGTACGGCAAGCATCGCGGCTCCAGCGGGCATGGATGACCCCACTCCGGCCAACAACAGTGCAACCGCCAACAGCGTTATCGCCACCCCTGGCTCTGCCACCCCAGTCCCCGCATTGGACCTGGCTGGCTTGGCACTGCTGGGCGGATTGAGTGCCGGTATCGGTGCCTTGGCACTGCGCCGCCGCCAACGCAGCCAGTGAGGGCTAGAAGTCTCAGGGCCTGAAGACTTAGCGAGTTACTACTGATCGCCTCCAGCTGGAGGCGATTTTTTTTATTCCAAGACCTTTCGACAATGCAATACCAACAGCCGACTCGGCCATTGCTGACAGGCCGCCCCCACAAACCGGTATGACGAGCGGCATTTGCCAAGACATTGACCAAGCGCTTTAGCCAGACAAGACACCGCCCTCTTTGGGCTGCCTCTGCACAAGCCTCACCAAGCGCGACGGACACCGATCGGGTTAAAACGCTCAACGCGCCCCTTAAAGGCGAACCGGAGGTATTGCCGAGAAAGACATGGGATTGGATCGTCCGAGAGCACGTTCAGACCATGGCGGGGAGTTGTGCAGAAGTTCCCTAGGCTCACAGCCTATATCACATCCCTGCCGTGAACCGGTATTCGGCACGCATCACGCAGCGGACCATCCATCTGCCTCAAAAAATAGCTGGATAACCCCATTCCCGCTGCACTGTTAAACCGTACCGCCCCATCATTCGCACCCGCTTGGTTGAAAAGGGGTATTGACAATGGCCAATCCCAAGTTATCTACAAAAATTAAAAAAATCAAAGGGAATTAAATAAAAACAAAGAAAATGGATAAAAAGCAAAGGTTTTGAATTTGCACACCATCCGATTTGAAACAGCTCACAAAAAAAAATGCTACCCATGTCCACCTGCGCCTTGACCATGATTTAGGTGTGTGGCATTGTAAACAGCGTGACCGAGTGAATAGAAGGGCATAGAATTCCGCTATCGTGATCCTTCCATCATTCAAAGCCAAGAGAACTTGCATTTTTGTTTTATTACTGCATTTGCTTCAATTCAGTAAAGGGTGAATATGACCGATTCTAAAAAAATGCCGCCTGGCTCAGCCTTTCCAGCATTTTCGTCGCCACTGACGAATTCTCCCGACCTTAAAAAGACATTCAAGCAGCTGCTTATCTCGGCCGCTTTGCTATTACCAGCCGTATCGATGGCACAAGTCGCCTGCGATAGCCGGCTTTTTCTGTCGCAAAACGCACCGACCTCGTTAAACAGCGTGTCTACGGATACCAATCCGATGGTGTTTACCGGCATTGGGGGGGCTTCTGCGGTTTCCTACAATGCCTTGGGCTATTCCCCCACCGATGGCCAAATCTATGCCATGCGCACCGATGCCAATGGCAATAATCTGCTGAGCGTCAACCAGAGCACTGGCGCTGTCACCGTTGTGGGCGCTGTGACGGGGCTGCCAGCGAGTCCCGCTTACAACTCGGGCACGGTGGGCAGCGATGGCACCTACTATGTCAAACCCTTTGGCAACACCTCGGTGATTTATGCCATTGATACGAGCGCACTGACGGCTACCACCATCACCTTGGATACGGCATTCACGGCCTCGGACATCGCCTGGGTCGGTGGCGCTTCCGGGGGCTTGTATTCAGTGTCTGACGCAGGCCAGCTCTATGCCATCGATGTGGGTACTGGAGCCGTCTCGGCCATGGGTACGCCAGACGGCACCGGTGGTGTGCTTGGCGCGCAATTCGGTGCCACCAACGGCATGTTTGGCTCGGCCAACAATGGCAGCGGTTTTTACCAGATCAACCTGCTCACCGGCGTCAAAACGCTCATTGCCGGCTCGCCCGGATCGGGCACCAACGATGGCGCCAACTGCCCGAATGCGCCCATCCGGTTTCCTGCGGATTTGAGCATCACCAAAACCAACGGCCAAACCACCTATGTGCCGGGCACCAATGTCGTCTACACCATTACCGTGCGCAACAACGGTCCGTTCACCGCCGTCGGCGCCAAGGTGACGGATGTATTGCCCAGCGGCATCAGCACCGCCAACTGGTCCTGCAGCGCTTCGGCCGGTGGAAGCTGCACCGCCAGTGGCGCAGGCGGCATTGATGACACCATCAATCTGGCGGTGAATGCGACCGCGACCTATACGCTGACGATGGCCATCCCAGCCAGTTTCACGGGCAATCTGGTGAACACCGCCACAGTCGAAGCCGATGGCTCCAGCGCCAGCGCAGTCAATACCAATCCCGACCCGGACCCCTCCAACGACACGGCAACGGACACCGATACCCCTGCCACCGTTCCCCCCGTTGCGGCACCTACCCCGGTACCCACGATGACCGCGCTGGGCCTGCTCGTGCTGTCTCCATTGATGGGTTTGGCGGGCTTGATGGCCATGTCTCGTCGCCGCAAGGTCTGACCTCCGCATACGGACGTACACGCTGAGCCCAGCTGCGACAAAAGAGCTTCGTAAGTGCCTTATTGGCCCCAGCGAGGCTCTTTTTTTTGGAGCTCGTGCAGCGGAAAGCTTCAAGGCCTTCGATCACGCAGCAACACCCCTGAGGGATTCTCTGCATCACCCTCGCTCAATGGGCCGGCCTTCTCCCATGCTTTCACTGGAAAAACATGAAGAATCCAATACTCGCAAAGTTAGCAACCGTGGCCTGCTTCGGGGTTGCGGGCCATGCCATGGCCGCAGATTGCGTCAATGGCGTCAATGCGGCGGGCACCTGCACGGTGCCTGCAGGGGTAACCCACATCAGCTTTGAGGCCTGGGGTGGCGGCGGTGGTGGGGGCTCGAATGACCAGGGCTGGAACGGCATCGCAGGGGGCGGCAGCGGTGGCGGCGGCGGGGCTTATTGCAAAGCCCGTCTTGCAGTGACTGCAGGCAACGAGCTGCTGGTCATCGTCGCTGCCGGCGGCACGCCTGGCTTGGTCAACAGCGCAGATTGGACAGCCACCGGAACGCACAGCACGGGAGGCGGGTTCTCTGCAGTGACGGGGCCCGGTGTGGTCGGTGTGACTGCCAATGGCGGCGGCGGTGGCGGCGGCAGCACCGTGGACCTCAACTATTACGATGGCGCACGCGGCTTACCGGGGGAAGGTGCGACCGCAATCCGTGGCGGCACCGGTGGTGCTGGAGGTGCCAATTTCCTGGGGCGCCCTGGCGGCCTGGGCGGAGGCGGAGGCGCTGGCTCCATCGGAGGCTCGGGTGGCGCAGGTGGCAATGGCGCCAATGGAGTGGACGGAAGTAGCGCACCTGATTGGGATGGCAGCTGGGAAGGGCCCGGCATACCCGGAGGAAATGGGACGGACGGCGGCAATGGCGGGGATGGCGGTAACGGCGGCGACGGTGCCATAGCTGGGATAGGCGGCGCTGGCGGACAGGCGGGCTACGAAGGCCATGGTGGAAACGGTGGCTCGGGCTCTCCCGGCTATGGGTACGGAAACATAGGTACCAATGGCGTACCTGGAGTGCCCGGCATGCCGGGAGCAGACGGCCTGATCCTGACAGGCCCATTGGCCGTGGCAGCATGCGAAGGAGAAAGCATCGCAGGCGCCAATGGATCGGGGGCAAGCGGCGGCGCTGCCGGAGGACTCAACGTCGGGGCCGGCGCTGGCGGCGACGGTGGGCAACCGGGGCAGGCCGGTATGGTCCGCATGACTTTTGTCGTGGAGCCGGATCCACCGACAACGCCCGTGGAGCCCACCCCCGTGCCCACGATGACAGCCTGGGGCCTGCTCGCGCTCTCGCCCATCATGGGTCTGGCTGGCTTCTTGGGATTCTCGAGGCGCCGCAAGGTCTAGGAACCCTTTGCAACACAGTCTGCTGTGGTCTAAACGCAGGCGCGGGTGAGGCAAAGGATCCCAAGGTATGAAGAGCTTTCCCGCTGGCTTTTTACGCTGGTTTGCGCAGCTCCATGGCTGAGCAACCCCTCCCCCGGCGCCCATCATCCAGCGGCCGTCAATGCACCACCATGGCCAAGAGCACCGCACACAGCAAGGCGATATAGACCTTGGCATGGATACGGTCCGGGATCTTGCCAATCCAGCGCGACGCCAGCCGGATGCCCAACCAGGAGCCCGCCACCAGCACCAGGCAGGCGCGCACATCGATGTAGCCCAGATGCCATGCGCCCAACGGCGCCGTGTTGGACGCCAGCAGCGCGTAGGTGGCGGTGCCCACAATGGCCATCGGCAATGACAGCGGATTGGCTGCAGCGGTAGCGGCCGTCATGCTGGCGCCGCGCCGGCGCATCAGCGGGACGGTCATGACACTGCCGCCGACTCCCAGGCAGGCGGCGATTGCGCCGATAAAAAGCCCCAGCGCAGCGGCCGCTGGCTTGGCCAGAGGGCGCATCCGGCTGCTGCGCTCTTGGGTAAAACCGGGCCGCAGCAGGCTGTCGAGAATCGTCAACGCGAGATAGCCGACAAACGCCCAGCGGATCCAGCCGCCGCTCAGCACCAGCGCAGCCATCGCCCCAGGGATGGCCCCGAGCGCCACATAGCCCAGCAGCGGCCGCACCTGGCCCCAGGGCACCGTGCCGGCCCGGTGGTGCCGCCAGCTGGCCAGCCCGGCGCCAAAGACCATCACACAGGTGGATGTGGCCACCGCGATGTGCATGGCGGCAAGCCCCAGCGCACTGTCTGCGCCATACACCCCCACCAGCACCGCATACAGCACCGGAACGACGACAAAGCCGCCACCAAAACCAAACAGCACGGTGGTCACACCAGCCAGAACCCCAAAACACAGCAGCAGCAAATACATGGACAAGGACCATCAACGGTTGCAAAGCGCCACGATAGAGCGCCAGGCTGCGGCTGACTTTCGATTAAAAGCCAAGCATCCTTGCATTTAGGCCAAAATCGGGCGATGCACAACATCCCTCTCGCATCGGTAGATGCCGTGGCCCGGCCGCTCCTGGCCATCAGCACCGACTATGCACCCGGCACCCTGCTGGACACCCACAGCCACCGGCGCGCGCAGGTGCTGTACGGCATGAGCGGCCTGATGGAGGTGGAAACGGACGATGGTGCCTGGGTGATCCCGCCGTTTAGCGGTGTCTGGATTCCCGCTGGCAAGCCCCACCGGGTGCGCATGCAGGGCGTGAGCACACGCAGCCTGTATATCGAGCCCGCTGCTGCGCCCCGCCAAGGCCTGCATTGCGAAGCGCTGGTGGTCAGCGCGCTGCTGCACCAGCTGCTGCTGGCCTCGATCACGATGGAGGCGCTGTATGACGAACAAGGGCGGGACGGCGCCTTGGCCCAGTTGCTGATGCACGAAGTGCGCCAGGCACCCACTATGCCCTTGTTCGCGCCGATCCCGCAGGACCTGCTGCTGGCTGCGCGGTGCAAGGCCTTCTTGAAGGCGCCACAGATCCGGGCCGCGCCTGAGGCATGGGCTGCTCAGTTGCACAAAAGCCTGCGCAGCTTTAACCGGCATTTTCGGCAGCAGACCGGCATGAGTTTTGGCGCCTGGCGGCAGCAAGCCTGCTTGCTCGCGGCCCTGCCCCGCCTGGCGGGCGGTCAGTCGGTCACCCAGGTCGCTCTTGATCTGGGCTATGACAGCCCCAGCGCCTTCTCGACCATGTTTCGCAAGCGCTTGGGCAGGGCGCCCAGTGGCTTTATGCGGGCCGCGTCATCTGGCAACGAAAATCCGCCGGGCACCGCCCAGTGACAGCAGAACGCCTGCGGCCTGCGACACAATATCGCGGGCTACAAATTCGATAACACCCCATGAATAAAACCGTCCTCGCCTCGCTCGGCCTTCTGCTGCTGGCACACGCCACCTGCTCACAGGCAGACAACAGCAATGGCAAAAATATCTTTGTGCAGCGCTGCGCCATGTGCCATGGCGCTGACCTCCAAGGCAGCGGGCCGCTGGCGCGCAAAAGCAACCCGCCCACACCCGATCTCACCACGGCAGCTTTCAAAAAGCGCCTGCACGATTACCCCGGTGTCATCGTCTCACCGGTGGTGCTCCGGCCCAACGGCGATCTGATTCCGAAAACCTTGCGCGAGAACGGCGTCAAGCTGCCAGCCTTTGCCTGGCGGGTGAAGGATTTGCGGGACTTGAACGAGTACATGGGCGCCGAGATCGCGAAAAGGCGCTAACGCAGACACGACCTGAAGTTCATAGCTTTCCGCTCGGTGGACGCGGTTTGTGCCCCGGTACGGGCCATATCTTGCTGCATGGGCGCCTGCAGCGAGCCATGTTGTAGGCCCGCGCAATGCAGAATGCGAAAAGAGCCGCCACTCGGTCTTGCGGACCTTGGAAGCTCCCAGCTTGCCGTTAACCTACGCGGTGCGCTTGCTGCTTCGGCCCCTGCCCACCACCCCTAAGAGCAACGACAGGCACACCAAGCCCCATGCGCCCAGTGTTGGCACTGGAGCAGGGGCAGCCTGCGCGGAAATGGTGATCGTATAGCTCTGCGTCACGCTGTTGACGGCAGCCTTGGTCGCGCTAGCCAAGCTGATGGCCGTGCTATCCGACACCGTGACACTAAAGGTACTGATCTGGGTCTTTGTGGGTGTGCCTGTGATCGCTCCCGTTGTCAGATCCAGGCTCAAGCCCTCTGGCAGTTCACCATCGAGCACCAGGTGGTAGGGCGCCACGCCCCCTGAAACCCCAATACTGGCGGTGTACGTCTTGCCGACTTGACCATTGGGCAAGCTGGGGTTGACGGTCAGATCCAGTGGATCAATGACGAGCGTGATATTTGTGCTCTTGTCCCGGTTCGCACTGTCAACCACCGAAATGGTGACCTGCGCAGTGGTCGCCTCCGACGGCACACCACTGATAACTCCCGTCTCGGCGCCGATGCTCAACCCTGCCGGCAACCCGCTGGCCGACCAGGTATAAGGAGCAGTCCCCCCACCTGCAGTCATCGTGCTGCTATAGGCCACGCCGATCTTGCCGGCGGGCAAACTCGCCGGTGAAATCGCCAACACCACCAGGGGATAGCCACGCCAGGCCGCACCGGCTTGGTCTACGACCCAAAAGCGACCATTGGCAAAACTGAAGCTGAAATGGGAATCAAAAGAGGTGCCCGCACCCGCCAGGGAAGTCTGGCCAACCCGCTGCCCCGAAGCATCCCAAGCCGATACAACGCCCTGGGAATAGGTAAACCAGTAACTCCCCGATGCACTGATGCCTCGGTTTTGGGGATACTCGTTCTCGCCCGGTTGGGTGCCAAAGCCAACCAAGGCAACGCTGCCCAACGGACTACCCGCGAGGCTCCAACGATAGACGTTTCCTTCTACCAGTGCAATGTATTCGTTGCCGGCGCCGTTCAGCACCACCCCCACCTGCTGCTCCGTCAGATCCGTCAGAGTGACAAGTGGTGCAAATGTGCCGGCAGCCGCCTGCTGGTAAATAGTCGCGTCGTTGAATTGCCTCGCGTACAGGTTTGCGCCTTGCGTGAACACCGACCGAAAGTCCAGTCCGGAGGCAAACTTGGCGACCAGTGCACCGGCACTGCTGTACTGCGCCAGCCGTTCGCCACTTGCGCTGCCGCCTGAAGAAGACCAGTAATGGCTACCGTCATACGCCAGCGTCATCGAGGTGCTGGCCAGTTCGTCTTTGAATGACAGGTCAGAGCTCAGCGTGCCATTGGTAAAAATGCCTGTTTGGGCGAAGCTGCTGGTGGCGGCTACTGCCGCAATGACCAAAGGAAACAGAAGGCGTTTTATGTACATAAATGTTTCTCTGTAATGAGCACCCGCAATGTAACAAAAAACAAGCTATGTGGAAATACTTTTAATAGTTGCTGTTAAACAGCCACTGAGCGACAGGCACCTTTGCTGCAGTTCAGCGCGCGGGCTGCCGCTGCCGCCTCCCAAAAGGTTTGTTCGCTGCACGCTCAGCGCGGTGGCGTACATTGCGCCCCACTTCATACCTGGATCGCGGCGCGTTGTGCCGACCAGCGCATCCGAAGCGCGATGGGAGTCAGGGACTGAATGACGCATGTCAGGCTTCCTTTACATACACATCCGTTTTCGCCCCAAAAACCTGAGCGTTATGGTCACGGGTTGGAAGGCGGCCTGACTGGCCACAGTCGAATTGACTAGACTGGCACCCTCACTCCATGAGGGCGCAATGCAGCAAGAACCCGATTTCGTACAGAACCTGAGGCAAGAATTCGGGGATGGATGGCGCTGGGTGGAGCGTTGCATTGTGCTGGCCTACGCTGCGGCAGCGGGCCTGTGCGTGGTCGGTTTCACGATGGTGGCCGAGAAGGCCTTTGACTGGTTCATGCACATCTACCACTCGCAAGGTGGCTGGGCGGTGCTGGTCTGGACTCCGTGCCTGACAGCAGCCATTGTGTGGGCCACACGCCGCTGGGCGCCTGGCGCTGCGGGCTCGGGCATTCCACAGGTCATGGCCGCGCAAGAGACGGCGCTCAACGACCTGCAGCGCAGCCGCTTTGTCTCGCTGTGGTTGTCTGCCTGCAAGATTGCGCTGGCTGGCCTGGGGTTTCTGGCGGGGCTGTCGATTGGCCGCGAGGGGCCGTCCGTGCAGGTGGCCGCCGGCGTCATGCACCATGCCAAGCGCTGGTTTGGTCCGCGCTCAGGCATTACCAGCCATGCGCTGCTGGTGGCAGGCGGTGCAGCGGGCATTGCAGCCGCCTTCAATGCGCCGCTGGCAGGGATCGTTTTCGCCATTGAGGAGCTGTCCCGCAAGCTGGAATCTCGCGCCAGCGGCCTGATCATTGCCGCCATCGTGCTGGCCGGTCTGATGGGCGTTTCCGCATTTGGCAACCTGAACTATTTTGGGCGCATCCAGGTGCCCAGCCTCAACTGGCACGCACTGCTGCCCGGCATCTGTGTGGCCTTGAGCTGCGGCGTATTGGGGGGCCTGTTTGCCAAGCTCATGGCCGCGTCCCTGACCGGCGCGCCAGAGCGCCTCAACCGCCTGCGCGCGCAGTATCCCATCCGCTTTGCAGCTGCTGGCGGCTTGCTGATTGCCGTCATCGGCCTGTCCACCAGCGGCGCCACCTTTGGCGCCGGTTCGGAAGAAGTCAAGCACATGCTGGCGGGAGAGGCCGAGTTGCCTGCGCTGTATGTGACGCTCAAATTCATCGCCACCTGGCTGTCTGCCTGGGTGGGCGTGCCTGGCGGGATCTTCGCGCCCTCGCTGTCGATTGGCGCAGGTGTGGGCCACAACGTCTCGCTGATGCTGGGCAGCGACATCGCCCCCGCGTTGATTGCGATGGGCATGGCCGCTTTCCTGGCCGCCGTCACACAAGCCCCGCTCACGGCCTTCATCATCGTGATGGAGATGGTCGATGGGCACTCGATGGTGCTGAGTCTGATGGCCGCCGCGATGCTGGCCAGCCTGGTCTCACGCATGATCGCCAGGCCGCTGTATGAGACGCTGGCCAACTACATGCTCAGCCAGGTGCAGAGCGCAGCGCCCACGCCAGCGGAGCAGGCCGTGCAAAAGCCAGCCGCTTCATCCTGATCATCCAGATCGCCCTGGCCCAGGTCCGTAGGTAGCGCTGTCCATCCCGGTGGCGCCATTGCCACTGCCGCGCTCCAGCGTCACTGTGACCCGCGCCAGGTCATGCACAGGTGCCAGCTGCGCTTTGTATTGCGCGAGCGCCTGGGGTTATGGGCTGCGCACAGCCACGATGGCCGCACATCGCTTTGGCCCGATCAGCGGCTGACACCGCTAGAGCGGGCTGGCGGCCTGCCAAACAATGGGACGGACGGCGCAGCCCCAAGGTCACACCTACGGCCATCTTCGTGATGGCCACCTGCTCAAGCAGCATCCTCAGTGAGCACGCGCGGGCTCTATCGATGAGCAACCGGTTCAGGGCCTTATTCATACCCACGGTCAGACAATTATTAAACAACCATTATTAATTGTTTTGGTTTATCTTGCCATTGAATAAAAGCTGCGTTGATTGTGAACAATATGAATTTCCATCGCTATTTACACCTTCGCCCGCCAAAAAATACAAATAACAAACTTCTTTAAATAAAACCAAAGATGCCTGTATGGTATTGCGTTGTACAGTTCCAACTGTAAGTTTTGTTTTGCCGCCAAGCCCTTAAGAGACATGAACCCATAACTTTCTGCACATTCATGTCAAATATATGGGTCTTGACCTATTAGCCAGCAGTTATCAGGCAATTATCTCCACCGGGTTATCTGCTTGTGCAGCCATAAAGGCAGCCCCATACCCTGCCGCATTGAATGAATGGTGGGTATTTTTCTCAACCGAGGCAGATTTTCGCCTCCCCTAGAGAATGGAATTGAATCATGCGACAACAAATGCTGACCCTTGCTGCAGCGCTTGCGATGGCGGTGCCTGGCTTGTCCAGCGCCGCGTTCGTTTCTGGCCCGGTGAATTACAACTTCAGTTCGATCTATTCCGGGACCTCGGAGAACCTCACATACGATGCCGACGGGGCGCTGTATAGCGATGAGCCAGTACTGCTGATTTGCATTGACCATTCCACACAACCGCCTTTTGCCAACGCCGCCACACCCGTCCCTCAAGCCCAATTTGACACGGAAGCGGGCGCCAGCGCCATCAAGGGCGCCTCAGGAGCGGCGGGCGAGGCGGCGATCTACTGGCTGCTCGACCAGTACTACCTCAGCTATTACAAGAATGGGAGCGTGGAGCAGCGGCGAGCCCTCCAGTATGCACTGTGGGAGCTTGGCAACGACTACGACGGAAGCGCCGCCAGCATCAACATCAGTGCAGGCGCATCCCGTCCTGCTTCAGAGAACGTCATTGAGTATGGCGGCTCGGACCAAGCCGCATTTGTAAGCGCGTACAACTCCTTGTACGACGCCATGAAGGCCAGTCTGCCGACGCTGCGTACCTCCTACCGGTCCGGCACCTACACGATGGACCTGTTTCGCAATCGCGATCCTGCCTACCAGCACATGGTGGCCTTGATCGAACGCGCACCACCGAACACCGTACCGATTGCCGAGCCGACGATCACCGGCACCTCGCAGGTCGGCTCCACCGTGACCGGCAGCTACACCTATGCGGACAACAACAACGACGTTGAAAACCCCAGCGGTACCACCTACCAGTTTGTGACCAGCGCCAGTCCCAGCATCAGCAGCTCCAGCGACGGCACGGTAGTGGCGAGCGGAACCACCGGAGGTGCAAGCCAGACGCCCACCTACACCTTGCAGCCAGCGGACCAGGATAAAAATATCTTTTTCTGCGTCAGGCCAGATGCACAAACCGGCGCAACCCCCGGGCTGGAGGTCTGCACTACCGCGCTGGGCCCGGTGACCGAGCTGCCACCCAATGTGGTGCCCACGGCCGTCCCGTCGATCACCGGCACACCCCAGGTCGGCTCCACCGTGACCGGCAGCTACACCTATGCGGACAACAACAGCGACGTTGAAAACCCCAGCGGCACCACCTACCAGTTTGTGACCAGCCCCAACCCCAGCATCAGCAGCTCCAGCGACGGCACAGTAGTAGCGAGCGGCACCACCGGGGGGGCAGGCCAGACGCCTACCTATACCCTGCAAGCCGCAGACCTGAACCAATATGTCTTCTTCTGCGTCAAGCCTGCCGCGCAAACCGGTGCAAGCCCTGGGCTGGAGGTGTGCACCAGCCCTGTAGGGCCGGTCACCACCCGCGTGGTGCAGCAGGCGCCTACACCGGTGCCAGGCTTGGGCCCCTGGGCGCTCATGGGCTTGACACCGCTGATCGCCCTGCTGGGGATCCGGCGCCAGCGCAAGCACATCGGCTAAATACCATCGCCGATCACGGATAGCCACCGCAAGGTGGCTTTTTCATGTCCACGCATGCTGGGCAGATGTGCCGGCGGCTGGCTCAGCCCGCATGTTCCTTTGCGGGTAGTTTCTGGTCGGGCGCAGGCACCTTGACCCAAAGACCACCAAGGCAAAAGCGCCGGAGCTGTGTTGCACAGCACACGGCGCTCTGCGCGACATGATCGACCTTAAGCAGTGGCCTTCGGATACACAAACTGGGGCAGGCCCTGCAAGGTCTCCTTGCTCGCATCGGGGAGCAGCAAGCCGTACTTGCCCACTTTGAAACGCGAGAACTCAATGGCGACATCGTAGGTGCCCAGGCCCATAAAGCCGCCAATGCCGACAATGGCAAAAATAAGATTGTCTTCCTTGCCGACGATCACATCATCCACGGTACCAATTTCCTGGCCGTTGGTATCGTGCACCGGCTCGCCGATGAACTCTTTCCTGACGCTCCAACCCGTTGCCAGAACCTCAGCCCCCCGGGGCGAGATCGCAAAAGGTGTATGGATGGTGACTGTTTCTTGGTTATCCATAGATCCACCACAAAAATTGATGCAGGCTCAAACTGTAGCAATCTTTACGTGCACTGGTGCCCTCGCCAGGCCAACTCTCAGCAAAAAGGCGTGGCGTCTGACAATAGCGTCTAACACAGCTTCAACGCCCATGAAATCCCCAGAATACGGGATAGTAAATACTTGCAAATGCGATACATTTGTTTGCATTCCACACACATGGAGATTGCGATGAAAACATTGCTGTGCGCCGGCGCCCTGGCCCTGGCCATCGGGGGCTTTGCCTCGGCCGCGAATGCAGCGTTGGTGCAGTGGACCCTGACAGACGTGAAGTTTGTCGATGGCGGCACCGCCTCTGGCTCCTATGTGTTTGATGCCACCACCCAGACCTTTAGCGCCATCAATGTGACCGCCACGGGCACGGAGGGCATACCGGCTGCCAGCTTCAGCAATACCTGCGATGGCTCCAACTGCGACGCCTACCTGCCCGACCCGGCACAAAACATGATCTTTGTGCCTGCTGACACCAGCGATCTGACGGGCAAGCAAGTCATTTTGCTGGACCTGCAAAGCCCGATGACGGATGCCGGTGGCACGATTGCGATCAAGCCGCCTGAAGCAGAAGCGGCAGTCACGGTGGCACTACGGAACAAGGCCTTTTCCACCTTCTGCCCCGATGCCACCTGTTCAGGCCCAGGCGCCATGCGATTTATCGCCTCGGGTGAGGTGGTCGGTCGTGCGGTGGTAGTGCCTGCCGTGGCTCCCACACCGGTGCCCACCCTGCCCCCATGGAGCCTGGCCTTGCTGTCGCTGGTGCTGGCACCCATCGCCTGGATGCAGCAACGCCGCCAACGCGCAGTGGCAAAGCCAGCGCGGCGCTGAGCCAGGCACGGTCCCCGGCTACTGCAACGGGGATAGCCTGGGGCGCTTAGCCGGCGTTGCGGCTGGATTCAAACAGGAACCAGGTGCGGCGCTCGGTCTCGTCAATCCAGTTTTCCAGCAGGCTGGACGAGGCAATATCGCGGTGCTCGTCGGTCACGTTGTGGGCTTCGCGCAGGCGGGCGGCGAGCTGCTGGTTGTCCTCACGCAGCTCGGCCAGCATATCGAGCGGATCGACATAGTCGGCATCGTTGTCGCTGATGCGCTGCAGGCGCGCGATGTGGCCAATGGAGCGCAAGGTCGTGCCGCCCACTTTGCGGATGCGCTCGGCAATCGCGTCGGTCATCGCATAGAGCTGGTCGGCCTGTTCATCGAGCAGCAGGTGGTAGTCACGGAAGTGCGGGCCGCTCATGTGCCAGTGGAAATTCTTGGTCTTCAGGTAGAGCGCAAACACATCGGCCAGGATGCCGTTGAGGGCCGCGCTGATGTCCTTGGTGGCCCCGGCATCCAGATCGCTGGGCGTTGCCAGCGGGGCCTTGCGGCGGGCTTTGATATCCGTTTTCGTGCTGCGTTCAGATTTGGCCATGGTGTACCTTTCAAACAAGCATTGAAGACAAACGAAGCGAGAGCGAGTGGCGCCAGCGGCCAGTATCTGGCCCGATGATGGCAGCCAGATGGCGGCGCGCATGTTGTTCAGCTCTCTTATTCAGAGAGCCACTAGCTTCATACCAAAGCAGAGAAAACCCTGTCAGCCAATGCCGACGATAGGGGGCTAGGCACGCCCATGCTTGACACAGATCAGCGATCGAAGCCCGGCGCGCTGCGGTAAGGGTTCTGAAAGATCGCCTCGACCGGCAGCTCAAACACCACGCTGATGCGGTAGGCCAGGTCCAGCGACGGGTCGTGCTTGCCCGTCTCCAGCGCGTTGACGGCCTGGCGCGATACCCCCAGGCGCTGCGCCAGATCGGCCTGGGTCCATTGGGCCTGGGCGCGCAGCGTACGCAGATGGTTGTCCATCTCAGCTGCGCAGCCGCATTACGCCAGTGACGAGCCCCCAGACCAGCCAGAACAGCGGCACCACCAGCCAGGCCGGTGCATGGGGCGCTGCGGCATAGCTCTCGCCAAAGCCCCAGACGCTGCACAGTATCAGCACCAGGCCGCAGGCGATCACCACGCTGCGGACGGCCTGCGCGCGCTGGTACTCGTCCGCTGCCTGTATCCACTGCAAGGACGCACGCAGCTGCGCGGCAATCGGCAGCGCAACGGCCAGCGCCAGCAGCCAGGCCGCGGGCGTGCCAAGGATGGCATCAAAAACGCCCACGATGACCAGCGCATGGAGGGCGCAGTACAGGCCCATCCACAGCGCTGTGCGGAGGAAGTAGGCGCGCATGCTGGGGCTGGGGTAAGGGGGAGGAGGAGCGTTATGCATGGTCAGGATAAAGCGAGATGTAAAGTAAACCTGACTTTAGCAAATGTCAGGTTTACTTGTCAATGGCTGCCTGCATCGCAGACCACACCTTCGGTGCAGCCGCAAGCCACGCCCACCCCACCCTCCACCGTTGACAAGGCCACTGCAGGCAGCCTGCCCGCACCGGAGCAGCAGCAAAATGCCACAACTCTGTGGACAATTATCAAAAGGCATCCCTGGGCAGCGTTGGTAACAGACGCGGACAATTCGATTTGGAATAATAAAAAATCAATTGAATTCTTGGATGCCATTTACGATGTTTTTCCGGTCCACACCACAGCCCCAAGCCTGGCTTGCCAGCTCGCTGCTGGCGACAGCCATGGCCGTCTGTGCCCTGCCGGCGCAAGCCCAGAGCCCCGTCACCATCGACTGCAGCCCCAACTCGCTGGCGCAGCTCAACACCGGCCAGCCCAGTGCATCCAACCCAGCCATCGACGGACGTTGGCGCTTCCAGTACCTGGCGGCCTACGCGGGCAGCTCGCCTGCCAACTGGGGCAGTTTTGGTGATGCAGCCATCGTCACCAGCCGCAACGCGAGCTGGACCAGCACGCCAGCCAACAGCAGCACCGCGCAGTGGATTGGCCTCAATGCCTGGGGCGGCCAGCCCTACATCGATGGCGCCAACTTTGGCAATATCGATGGGCTGTTCCAGGTGCAGTTCAACCTCGACCCCAGCGTGTCTCTGGGTAGCTTTCAGCCCTCGATGACCTACAGCGCCGACAACTCGGTGGTGGATATCTTCATCAACGGCCAATCGCAGCTGGCACGCGGTGCGGGAACCTGGGGTCTGCCCCAAGCGGGCAGCGCCAACCAGTTTGGCTACAACGGCTTTGGCAGCTCTCGCTGGCTCACCATTGCGATGGCCTCGCCCGATTGGCAGGCAGGGGCCAACACCATCACGGTCTATGTCAAAAGCGGCAACCCCGCCATGGGCTTTGCCGCCGCCATCGCAGGGGCCAATGCCTGTACCGCCAATGAGGCGCCCAGCGCCATCCCTGCCGTCAATGGCCAGCCCGAGGTCGGCCAGACGCTGACCGGCAGCTACAGCTATGCCGACACCGAAACCGACCCTGAAGATGGCAGCACGGCAGGTACGCGCTACCAATGGGTGCGCAGTGCCAATGCCGACCTGACCCAGGCGGCCCAGGGTACGGTGCTGCAGTCAGGCAACACGATGGGCGCATCGGGCACGGTGACCTACACCACGCAAGCGGCCGACGACAAGGCCTATCTGTACTACTGCGTCACCCCCGTGGCCCAGCGTGGCACCCTGGTGGGTGCCGAGGTCTGCAGTGCCGCCTTTGGGCCGATCAAGACCACGACGCCGCCGCAACCGGCCACGCCCAAGGCAGTTCCGCTGCTCGATATCTGGGCCTTGCTCGGTCTGTCGGGCCTGGTTGCCGGATGGGGCCTGGCGCGTGCACGCAAACGACCGCAGGCCTGATGCCAGCCACCTGCGGGTGGCTTTGTGGTGGCGCTGGCGCTGCGTTGCGCCTCAGAGCTGAAAGGCGACTGCGCGCACCAGCCCCTCCCCTACATCGCGCCACCAGCCAGGGGCGCGGTAGGCGTAGGGGGAGCTTTGCGCCATCTGCTGCTCAGACCACTGCTGCAGCCAGGCGATGTCGGGGGCGCTGTAGAAGGCGGTCATCGCCTCGTAGTTCAAGAACAGGCTGCGCCCGTCGAGGTTGGCCGATCCGCACAGCCCCATGCGGTCGTCCACCACCACCACCTTGGCATGCACCATGTGGGGGGAGCAAAATACCTCTGCCCCCGCCAGCACCAAGGCGCGCAACGCGCGCTCGCGCGCCCAGTCGGCCAGGCGGTGGTTGGAGCGCTGGGGCACCACCACGCGCAGGTGCACGCCGCGCCGGCAGGCCAGGCACCAGGCTTCGATCAGCGCGTCATCGGGCACAAAATACGGGCTCACCAAGGTGATGGAGGTCTGCGCATGGAAGGCGCTGGCCAGGTAGAGCGCATGCAAGGTGTCGTCGGCATGGTCGGGCCCGCTGGGCAGCCACTGCGCCCAGGCCTGGTCCCCGCCACCCAGCGCCATCGCCGGCGACAGCCACACCGGGCGGCGCCGCCCTCGGGCTGCACGCCAGTCCGCCTCGAACTGCGCCGTCACCACACCGGCCAAGGCCCCTTGCACGTTGAAGCTCAGGTCCACCCAGGCCGGGTGCCCGGCGCTGCTGGGCAAAAAATACTCATCGGCCAGATTGCGCCCACCGCTCCAGACATGCACGCCATCGGCCACGGCCAGCTTGCGGTGGTTGCGCAGGTTGCTGCCGCCGCGAATGGGCTGGAGCATCGGCACCATGAAACGGCGCACCAGCACGCCCGAGCGCCGCAACTGGCGCAGCCGCGACGGCAGCAGGCGCCAGCAGCCCACGCCATCGAGCAGCAAGCGCACCCTGACGCCGCGCGCCGCTGCCTGCTGCAGCGCCGTGCCAATCTGGCGCCCCACCACATCGTCGGCAAACACATAGGTGCACAGGTCCAGATTGCGCTGGGCCTGCTCGATCAGACGCAGCAACTGCTGCAGGGCCTGCAAACCATCCTGGTGAAACACCACCTTGGCATTGGGCTGGGCGGCATCGAGCTCCATGCTCGCCAGCAGCTGGCCGGCCCAGGCCGGCACCAGCTTGGGCACGCTGCTGCGGCGCTGCCCGCTGTTGGGGATGACCGCATGCGCCGGGGGCCGCACCGCCTTGCGCGGCCCGAACACCAGAAACAGCGGCAAAAAGAGATAGGGAAAGGTGACCATGCCCAGCACCCAGCCAATGGCCGATGCCGGGTGGCGGCGCTGGTGGCCGGCGCGTGTGACCAGCGTGTAGACCAAAAGCGCCACCATCACCGCAATCGTGTGGCCCAGGCCGGACAGGACGGTCACGCGCAGCATCTGCTAGCCCCCGTCTGCTGGTGCAGGGCTGCGGCTTGGCAGGCAGGTGGCCGGGCCCATCAGAGCAGATCGAGCACCCGCTCGGGCGGGCGGCACAAACGGGCGCCCTTGGCGCTCACCACAATCGGCCGGTTGAGGAGCTCGGGGTGGGCGGCAATCTGCGCGATCAGCTCGGCATCGCTCAGGCCTTCGAGGCCCAGGTCCAGTTCCTGGTAAATGGCTTCCTTGCTACGCATCACCTCGCGCACTGGCAAACCCAGTTGGGCGATCAGCGCCGCCAGATGGGCGGCATCGAGCTGGGCATGGAGGTAGTCAACAACCCGGGGCTGGATGCCGCGCGCCTCAATCAGCGCCAGCGCGCCGCGCGAATTGCTGCAGCGCGGGTTGTGGTAGATGGTGATCGTGTCTTCTGGGGCCATGGCCCCGATCTTATTACAGAGAGGCTTCGAGCTCGGGCATGATGATGCGCGCCTTGGTCAGCGCCATGCCCAGATTGGCAGTGCGTCGGCAGACCAGCACGGCCACATACTCGGGGTTGGTCTTGCCGCGCATGAAGATGTGGATCAGGTTGTCGCTGTTGACGATGATCTCCTGGAAGTAGTGGTGGCCGTCGTCCTGCAGGCCACGCGACTTCTTGAACATGCGCTCGATCATCGAGACATTGGGGCCGTTGAAAAGGTCGGCCGTTGCAGCGGCCACCAGGTCGATCACCTCGCGCGGGTGCGAATCCACCGTGCGAATGGCCAGCAGCATGCCGGTGGCCACGTCGACATAGCCGGCAGCCAGGCATTCAGGCACAAAGGTGGCGACTTTCTGTAAAACGGTATCCATGGACATGAGTTGTGTTCCTTCAAAGTGGGTAGGTCAAGGGCCGACGCCAAACGGCGATCAGCCCATTTTTTCCAGCAGCATTTCCTCGTACGCCAGCAGCGCTCTCTCCTGCTGCTCGGACTGCACGTACTGCGGCTCGATCTCGCGCACACGGCGCAGCGCTTCTTCGGCGGTGACGCCTTCAAATACCAGCCAGGCGGCCAGCACGGTGCCGGTGCGGCCCAGGCCTGCCAGGCAGTGCACGGCCAGCACGTCACCGGCCAGCAGCAGGCGTTTCATCTTGAGCATCAGCATCTGCAGCTGCGACACCGAGGGCGGCTCGCGGTCATGCACGGGCAGATGCACATTGCGCAGGCCGTTGCGCGCCAGCGCCGCCTGGTCGATGTCGTTTTCGGTGAGCGACACCAGCACGGTGATGCCGCAGCGCTTCAAGGCCTGCATGTCCACATCGGTGTCGTTGACCACCCCTGGCAGCGGCGTGCCCGCCAGCTTGCCGGGCACCAGCCAGGCAAAGCCGCGCGGCCCGCGTGCGCCAGGCACAAAATGTTCGGCCGCCAGCACCGGATTGGCCAGCACCAGATCGGGCAATACCGCGCGCTGGCTTTGGCGTGCGGCCTGCGCAGCGGTGGGCGCCGGCGCGGCAACAGTGACAGGGGCTGGCTCGGCCTGCATGGCCTCTTGCACCGTTCGCTGCGGGGCCACCACCGCGCAGCTGCCGCTGCGCACAAACTGCTGGCCGGCGGGTGAATAAGGCGCAGAGAAAAAGCGCTCGGCGCGGCTCGTCTCCTGCACCGCGCCGCCGGCCAGCAGCAGCACATGGTCGGCCACGCGCTGGGCGTGGCGCTGGTTGTGGGTCACCAGCAGCACGGCGCGCTCCTGGGAAATGCGCTTGAGCAGCTCCAGCAGCAGGTAGCTGTCGTAGTCCTGCAGGTCGGCGGTGGGCTCGTCACACATCAGCAGCGCAGGCTCGGCCGCGGCCTCGCGCAAGATGGCAATGGCGCGCTGGTGCATTGCCGACAGCTCGATCGTCGTGCGCGCCAGCAGCGGCTGGATATCGGCAAAGCCCATGCGCTCCAGATAGGCCTCGCACCAGGCACGCCGGTCCAGGCCGGAGCGCGGATGGCTGTGTTGCAGCAGTTCGGTCAGCGAATCGAGCACGCTCGATTGCATCAGGCGCACATGCTGGCGCACCAGCTGGGGCCGGTGCGTGCCTGCCAGCGGCTGGCCGGCATAGCGCAGCTGCCCCCATTGCACAAAGCGCGGGTTCTCGTCATTGAGACCGGCCAGGCTGCGCAGCGCGGTGGACTTGCCCCCGCCCACCGGCCCCATAAGGGCTGTCACGGCGCAGGGCGCAATCTGCAGTTGCAAGCCGGAGAGGATGACCTTGTCGCCATAGGCCACGCCCCAGTTGTCTGTTTCCAGAACGGGTGTTGGTGTTTGCACGCGATGGGAGCCGCTGGGCGGCAGTGGGAGGTGGACAGGGAGCCAAGCCGGGCACGACCTCAGCGCGCCTGCCATCCGACCGAGCGGATGGTGACCATCCCGGTGATTCAAAAAACGAAACACCAATAGTCAATTAATGTTTCAAAAATGAAGTTTAGGGGGAAACCCGAAGTGATTGTTTGATCCAGATCAAATGCGATATAGGTCCGCTATGGATCCGGCGAGAACACCACAGAATTGCCAATTATTGCGGCCACAGCGCGCTGTGGGTCGACAGCACATGGCAAGCGTATAGCCGGACCTGCCCGCTGCGTCAACAGACAGGCAAAGACCCAGGAGCCGAGGACTCTCAGCGCGCAGCCGAGCTGCGCATGGTGCGGATCAGCAAGATGACCGGCACCAGCCCCACCAGCACCAGTGCCAGCGATGGCAGCGCCGCCTCTCCCAGGCGCTCATCGCGTGCCAGCTGGTAGGCGACGACGGCCAAGGTGTCGCTGTTGAAGGGCCGCAGCACCATCGTCGCGGGCAGCTCCTTCATCACATCGACAAACACCAGCAAGGCAGCGGTCAAGGCCGAGCGGCGCAGCAGCGGACCATGCACGCGGGCCAGCAGGCCGGCGCTGCCCACGCCCAGCATGCGCGCCGATTCATCGAGGCTCTTGGGAATGCGGGTGTAGCCGCTTTGCAAGGCCTGCAGCGCAATGGCGGTAAAGCGCACCAGGTAGGCCCAGATGATGCCGGTCGAGGTGGCGGTGATCAGCGCCGGAAAGCCCCATTGCGGAAACGCCTGCTGCACCCAGCCAACGGGCAGCAGCAAGCCCACCACAATCACCGCGCCAGGCACCGCATAGCCCAGGCTGATAAGGCCCACGGTGCTGCGTGTGACCCAGTCCTGGCTGCGGCGTGCAGCGTAGGCGGCCAGCATCGCAATGGCCACCGCCAGCACGGCGGTGATGGCGCCAAAGCGGATGCTGTTGCCCGCCCACTGCACAAAGCGGTCCAGCGGAATCACCGACCAATCGGCCGCCAGAGGCCGCAGCATGAACAGGACCGGCAGCACAAAGCCCAGCAGCACCGGCAGACCACAGACCAGCCAGGCAGCCAGGCAGCGCGCGCCTTGCAGGCGGTAGGGCTGGGCCTCGGCCGATGAGGCGCGCCCCACCCCGCTGGTGACAAAGCGCATGCGCCGCTGCGCGCGCAGCTCCAGCTGCAGCACCACCAGCACCAGGACCAGCAGCATCGTGGCCAGCTGGGCGGCAGCACTGCGGTTTTCCATCGCCAACCAGGCCTTGTAGATGCCGGTGGTAAAGGTCTGGATGCCAAAGTAGCTCACCACGCCAAAATCGGCCAGGGTCTCCATCATCACCAGCGCCACCCCGGCCACCACGGCAGGTCGCGCCATCGGCAAGGCCACCGTCCAGATGCGGCGCGGCATCGACGCGCCCAGCAGGCGCGCGGCCTCCATCAGGTGCGCGGCGCGCTCGCTCAGCGCCGTGCGCGCCAGCAGGTAGACATAGGGGTAGAGCGAGACCACAAACACCAGCACGGCGCCGCCCAGCGACCGCACCTCCGGCAGCAAGCGCCCTTCCCAGCCAAAGCTGGCACGCATCCACACCTGCAGCGGCCCGCTGAACTGCAGAAAGTCGGTATAGGCATAGGCCGTCACGTAGGCCGGCATCGCCAGCGGCAGCAGCAGCAGCCACTCCAGGGTCTTGCGGCCGCGAAAATCGAACAAGGTCACAGCCGCCGCGCACAAGCTGCCCAGCACCGCCGCGCCCAGCGCCACCATCAGGCCCAGCGCCACCGTTGTGCGGATATAGCCGGGCAGCACCGTGGCAAACATCTCCCGCACCACGGCAAAGGCATCGGCGTCATTGCCCGCCCCGGGCAGCCAGGCGCTAAAGACCGTGAGCACTGGCAACACCAACACCAGGGCAATGGCTACGAGCAGCAGCTGACGACGGAAGCGGGCAAGGTTTTGCAAATGCGAATCACTGACGGGCCAAAAGCTGGCGATTCTACCTGCGCCCTTGCGAAGGATCCTCTGCATAAATCCCTGCCATGGCCTGAACGCGGTCTCGGGCGATCCGCTGCGTTGTCTCCCTTGTCAATAGCTTCGGCTATTCACTGCGAAAGACGCCTTGCGGCTCATCCCGATCCGCGTCCATTCCATCGGGCGAGGGTTATGCAAAGCATCCTTATGCCCTTGCCATTGGGCGGCCCTCTACAATGCCGCCATGTTTCTTGAGGTCTCCCAACTGAATGTGCGCTACGCCGGGCGCCCCCAGCCTGCCGTGGCGCAGGTGTCCTTGCAGCTGCAAGCTGGCGATATCGGGGTGCTGATTGGTCCCTCGGGCTGCGGCAAGACCACCTTGCTGCGCGCCGTGGCCGGGCTGGAGCCCATCAGCGGCGGCGAGATCCGGCTGCAAGGCCAGGTGGTCAGCAGCACCAGCACCAGCCTGCCGCCTGAGAAGCGCCGCATCGGCATGGTGTTCCAGGACTACGCCCTCTTCCCGCATTTGAGCGTCGGCAAGAATGTGGCCTTTGGCATCCACCAGCGGCCCAAGGCCGAGCAACAAGCGCGCGTGCAAGAGGTGCTGCGCCTGGTGGGGCTGGAGAACAGCGCTGCGCGCTACCCGCATGAGCTCTCGGGCGGCCAGCAGCAACGCGTGGCGCTGGCCCGGGCGCTGGCACCCGAGCCGCAGCTGATGCTGCTCGATGAACCCTTCTCCAACCTCGATGTGGATCTGCGCGAGCGCCTGGCCCATGAGCTGCGCGACATCCTCAAGGCCGCACGGGCGACCGCCCTCTTCGTCACCCATGACCAGCTCGAAGCCTTTGCCATTGGCGACCAGATCGGCGTGATGGAAAGCGGCCATCTGCACCAATGGGCCGATGCCACGACCCTGTTCCAAAAGCCGGCGAGCCGCTTTGTGGCCAACTTTATTGGCCATGGCAGCCTGCTGCCGGCCAGCCCGCTGCCTTCTGCACAGGGCTGGCAGCTGGACACCCCCCTCGGTTCCATTGCCACGCCTGAGGCCCCAGAGGCCTGCGATGTGCTGCTGCGCGCCAGCGAGGTGGTGTTTGACCCGGCATCGCCCTACCGGGCAACCCTGCTGCGCAAGTCGTTTCGGGGATCGCAGTTTTTGTACACCTTGCAGCTGCCCAGCCAGCAGCTGGTCTACGCCCAGGTCTCCAGCCAGCTGCAGCATGCGCTGGGCGAGAGCATTGGCCTGCGCGCCCAGCCCGAGCACCTGGTCTGCTTTGCGCCCGAGCACTGAGAACCTGTTCAATGACTCAAGCCCCGTTACGCGCGGGTCTCAAGCCCAACAAATCTCGTCCGTATCAGCGCTGCACCTGGCGCAACTGGTCCACTGCCGCCTGCAGCTCGGCCGACCAGTCGCGCCGGTTGCGGCCTGCGCTGCTTTGCGGCTCGCCATAGTTGAGCTGGGCCACCAGCGGCGGGGCCGTCACCGTGCGCCAGATGGAGCCCAGCAGGCTCTCATCGCCGACATAGCTGGGGGCGCTGCTCATGCGGCCGCTGTGCTTGTCGTAAAAGCACAGGCCCAGCGGCAGCACCGGGGCCTCAGCGGCAATCGCCGATTGCAGCAGGTTCGCATGGAAGGGTAGCAGCTGCTGGCCATCACCGGTGGTGCCTTCGGGAAACACGGCGACCATATCGCCGTTGCGCATGGCCTCTTCCATGCGGCTGACGGTGCGCATCGCATCGCGCCGGGAGTTGCGCTCGATGAACAAGGTGCCCGCAGCGCTGGCGAGCCCGCCAATCACCGGCCAGGCCTTGACGTCGGACTTGGAGACAAAGCGGCAGTGCCGGGCCGCATGGATGGCCGGAATATCGAGCCAGGACAGGTGGTTGGCAACAATCAGCAAGGGGCCCTGCTGGGGCACGGCGCCCAGCACGCGCAGCTCGATGCCGCAAAGCTGCATGAGCTTGCCGGCCCAGCGCTCCACCGCGCGGTTGCGCTCCTCATGGCCCATGCGGCCAAATTTCAGCCAGATCGTGATGACCCCGGTGGTGATATGCCCGCCCATGCGCGCAAGACGCCACAGGCCGATGAGGGAGCGAGTCAGTACGGGCATGGAGGGTCTATAGCGGCTCAGTTCGGGTGGCCCACGTCAGGCACATCCAGACTGCGCATGAACTGTTCAAGAATGATGCAGGCCGAGGCCGCATCGGCGTCGCGCGCGCCGTTGGCCAGCGCTTCGGTGGTGCTGTAGCGCTCGTCCACCTCGAACACCAGCAGGCCAAAGCGCCCCCGCAGCTGGCGCGCAAAACGCAGCGCCAGCGCCGTGTTCTCATGGGCGGCGCCATCGGGGTGAAAGGGAATGCCGACCACCAGCGCATCGGGCTGCCACTGCGCAATCAGGCTCTCCATCGGGGTAAAGCGGGCTTTTCCTTCGGCATGGATCGTCGGCAGCGGCCGGGCCGTGCCCAGCATGCGGGTGCCAAAGGCAGCGCCGGTGCGCTTCATGCCAAAGTCAAAGGCGATAAAGCTTTGCATGCGCGCAGCCTCGGCCAGCAAAGGCTTGGTGGCCGCGTCCGTCATGCGCGGCCTGCGGCGGCAGACAGGGCCCAGGGCTGCACACCCAGCAGCGCCAGCGCGGTGTCATAGCGCTCGGCCACAGGGGTGTCAAAAATCACGCCGGCATCGGCATGCACCGTGAGCCAGGCGTTTTCGGTGATCTCCGACTCCAGCTGGCCTTCGCCCCAGGTCGAATAACCCAGCGAGACCAGCACCCGGTGCGGGCCGGCGCCGGTGGACAGCGCTTCGAGCACATCGCGCGAGGTGGTCATCTCCAGCCCGCCGGGAATGGTCAGGGTCGCCGAGTACGCCGACTCATCGACGGCGCCCGACTCGATCACGATCCGATCGTGCAGCACAAAGCCGCGCTCGGTGTGCACCGGGCCGCCCTGGAACACGGGCTCGAGCTCCAGGTCCTCACGGCGCAGCGGCAGGTCGACCTTGTCAAACAGCTTGCCCATCGTGATGTCCGAGGGCTTGTTGATGATGATGCCCAGCGCGCCTTTTTCGCTGTGCTCACACACATAGACCACGCTGCGGCCAAACATCTCGTCTTGCATGCCAGGCATCGCAATCAGAAAGTGGTGGGTGAGGTTCATGGTCCCGGAAGTGTCAGTCTCAGCGCTCATGGGAACCATTGTACGGGCAGGCTGCCGCCCTTTTGTCTGCACAGCCCTCTGCATGCGCTGCCTGGCGCGCATAAAAAAAGGGCTGCCCGCAGGCAGCCCTTCTGGCAGGAGCCCTCCACCCGATCAGTGCAGCGTGCCGGCGTCGGCCGCCTTGATCTCGTGGTCCAGCACGCACTGGCGTACCAGCGACAGCAGCACCTCGTCGGCATAGGGCTTGCCCAGGTAGTGGTCCACGCCCAGGCTGGCGGCGTGCTCGCGGTGCTTGTCGGCAATGCGCGAGGTGATCATCACCACCGGCAGGTCGTTCATCGCCGCATCGGCACGGATCTCGCGCACCAGCTCGAAGCCGTCCATGCGCGGCATCTCGATGTCCGACAGCACCATGACCGGGCGCTCTTCGCGCAGACGGTCCAGTGCCTGCAGGCCATCGGCAGCCAGTGCCACCCGGTAGCCTTCGCGCTGCAGCAGGCGCTGCGTCACGCGGCGCACGGTGATGGAGTCGTCGACCACCAGCACCAACGGCGTCTGCACCACTTGCTCGGCCAGCTCGCGCACCGGTGCCTTGGCCACCTCGGGGTGCACGGCCGCCTGGGCAATGCGCTCGGCGATCTGATCGCCATAGACGGTGTACAAAGCCACCGGGTTGTAGATCAGCACAATCGCGCCCGATGCCAGCACCGACATGCCTGCCAGGCCTGGCAAACGCGCCAGCTGCGGGCCCAGGTTCTTGACCACGACTTCCTGGTTGCCCAGCACTTCATCGACGTGGACCGCCACCCGCTTGGTCGCTGAGCGCAGGATCACCACCGCACTGGTCTTCTCCGGCTCCTCGTTGCTGCGCAGGTTGCCCTGCAGCAGCGCGCCGGCAAAGTAGAACGGCAGCGCCTGCTCGTTGTCGGTGTAGATACTGTTGGCATGGGCCTGCTCGATCAGGGCCTTGGGCACGCGTCGCACATACTCCACCAGGTTGGCCGGCACGCCGAACTTGATGTCGCCCGCTCGCATCATCACCACCTGGGTGACGGCGGTGGTCAGCGGCATCACCATCTGGAAGCGCGTGCCCTTGCCCGTCTCCGAGGTGGTCACGATGTGGCCACCCAGCGACTGGATCTCGGTGCGCACCACGTCCATGCCGATACCCCGGCCCGACAGCTCGGACACCTCGGAGGCGGTGGAGAAGCCGGGCGCAAAAATCAGCTGCGCGGCCTGGTCCACATCGAGCGGCTCGTCGGCCGTGATCAGGCCCGACTGCACCGCCTTGCGGCGAATGGCATCGAGCTGCAGGCCGGCGCCGTCGTCGTGGATGGACACGGCGATATCGTTGCCTTCCTGGCGCACATCGATGGCGATGGTGCCCACCGGCTGCTTGCCCTGGGCCTTGCGCTCCTCGGGTGATTCAATACCGTGGGCCACGCTGTTGCGCAGCAAGTGCTCGAACGCCGGGGTCACCCGGTCCAGAACGCCGCGGTCGATCTCGATCGAGGCGCCGGTGATGTCGAGCTTGACCTGCTTGCCCAGCTCCTTGGAGATCTGGCGCACGATCGCATACAGGCGCTCGGAGATGGAGTCGAACTCCACCATGCGCGTGCGCAGCAGGTCGCGCTGCAGCTCACGGGCTTGGCGGCCCTGGGCAATCAGATCGTCTTCGGCGCCTTCGGCCGTACGCTGCAGATTGCGCTGCACGGTGCCCACGTCGTTGACCGACTCGGCCATCATGCGGGTGAGTTCCTGCACGCGGGTGAAGCGGTCGAACTCCAGCGGGTCAAAGCCCGAGTCCGAATCCTTTGCCAGCGCCATGCGCGACTGCATCTGCGACTCGGCCTGCATCTCCACATCGCGCAGCAAGGTGCGCAAGCGCTCCAGGTTGCTCGACATGTCCTTGATGGACGAGCGGATGTTGCTCAGGCGCATATCGAGGCGCGAGCGTGCAATCAGCACCTCGCCTGCCTCGTTGACCAGGCGGTCGAGCAGCTGCGAGCGCACACGCACCGACTGGCCGGCCGCGGCGCGCACCGGCGCCATGCGCAGCATCAGCGGCTTGTGCTGGACACCAGCGCCTGCGTCGGCCGTATCTGCCGCATGCGCAGCCTGCTCGGCACCAGCGCTTTCCTGGGCAGCTGGCGTGCTGGCGGCCACTTCAGCCACCACTTCACCCATCTCGGTCGCGGGTGGTACCTGCTGGGGCAAGGCGCCTTCTGCCAGCACCTGGTTGCCACGCTCTTGCAGGCCGACAAACTCGTGCTGCAGGCCGTCATAGCGCGCCAGCAGAATCTCGATGTCCTGGCTGGTCAGGTTTTCCGTGCCAATGTCCTCGACCTCGGACTCCATGCGGTGCGACATCTCGCCCAGGCGCATCGCGCCCGCCAGCCGTGCACTGCCCTTGAGGGTGTGCAGATGACGCAGCACTTCGCCGCGCGGGGGCAGGTACTGCGCGTCGGCCGACCATTCCCGCAAGGCCGCGCCTAGCTTGGGCAGCAACTCCTGCGCTTCTTCCTCGAAGATCAGGAACAGGTCCGGGTCGATGACGTCGACCACTTCGATCGCATCGTCGTTGCGCAGCTCCAGCATATCGGGCAAGGCGGCTGAGGATACCGCTGCAGGCGCAAACGTGCGCACCGGCTCGGCCGCCGCAGGTGCGTGCTCGCGCAGCTCGGCCAGGCCCGAGGGCTCGGCGTCGAACTCGGCCATGCCGTAAGGAGGATGCAGCTGCGAGTTGACTTCCTGGTTGGCGATATCGACCAGGTCCTGCACAACGATCTCGCTGGCAGGTTTGACAAAACCGGCTGCCAGTTGGTGCAGCAGCTTGCGAATCTCCGAGCCCGCCGCCTGACAGGTATTGAGCCAGGAGACCTCCGGGTTGGAGAAGTTGTGGATATGGGAGAGCGCATGCTCGAGCGCGCGTGCCAGCTCAGACAGCGAGCCAAAGCCCACCGTGGACGAGCTGCCCGCCAGCGAATGGGCATAGGCAATCGCATCTTCGGGGAAGTTGCGGTTGGGCGCCTGGGCCCAGGCGTACAGCACCTTCTCCAGGTTGTGCGACCAGTTCTCCGCCTCTGCCAGGTAGACATTGAAGAGCGCGGTACTGACACCCAGCACATTGGCCACCTCGGCAGGCTCCTCGTTGTCCGCCACGGCCGGGGCTGTCGGGGCGGCATCCGGCGCCAGCGCTTCTACCAAAGCCTCTGGCTGCACAGGCACTTCGGGTGCTTCCTGCGCTGCAGCCACTTCGGCAGGGGCTTTCGGTTCGGCGGGTGCTTCCAGCTCGGCGACGGCTTCGGGCTGCAGCACCGCCTCAGGCTCCGGCACAGCGGCAGGGGCCAGCGCTTCGCCCAGGCTTTCTGCCGCGGTGTCCACGTGCTGCGCTTGCTCGGGCTGTGCAACGAGCGGGGTTTCCACCGCGCCCGTGGCCACTGCAGGCAGCACCAGGTCGGCGGGCACTTCCAGCAAGGTCTGGGGCTCGGCCACAGGTTCTTCGGGCAGCGCTTCCAGCTCGGGCAGCATGGTGTCTGCAAACTCTATGGAGTCGAAAGCGGTGGAGACAGGCTGCGCGGGGGGCGCAGATGACTCAGGGGCAAGGGGCAGCTCCGTCAAATCCAGCGAAGGCAGCTCCAGCGGCAAGCGGGTCGGTGCGGGATCGAGCTTGGCTGCCTCGTCCTCGGCCACAAACTCCAGGCCGGCGTCCATCGAGACAAAGTCCAGCGCGCTGTCATGGGGCTGCAGCGACTCGGGCGCTTGCACAGGGGCAGTCTTGGCCTCGGCACTGGCCATGGCCTGCGCGAACTCGGAGAAGTCCACTTCCTCGGCGCTTTCGGGCGCCATGGCCAGCGGCACCAGACCCGAAGGCGTGATGAGTTCCGGCGCGGGCGCCAGTGCAGCGGGTGGATTGAGCTCCAGGTCGATGCCGTCAAGCGGCCATACCAGCGCGGGCGTTGCCTCGGCCTGGGCCACAAGCGCGGGGGCATCGTCCTCCACCGGCAGCTCCAGCTCGGCCAGGGCCTGGGCAGTCTCTACCGCGTCAGGGGCATCAGGGGCATCGGCCTCCAGCGCCATTTGCTGCGTATCGTGGGGCCATTCCTCGGCCTCGGGGGCCTGGCCTGGCTCGGCGGGCACCACCAGTGGCAGGTGCAGGCCATCGATGCGCATGGCATCGGCCGAGATGCGGAAGATCTCGGGGTTCCAGGTGGACTGGCGCTGCGCGCCAATGTCCTCGGCCCAGCGGCCAAAGCCGGTCAGTGCCTCGGCGCTCAGCGCCAGCAGCGGCGCATTGGCCGGCTTGTGCTCGGCCAGCCAGCTGTTGAGCACCTGCTCCATCGACCAGGCGGCATCGCCATACTGGACCAGCCCGACCATGCGCGAGCTGCCCTTGAGCGTGTGGAAGGCGCGGCGCAGGGTCGTCAGCGCCTCGGCATCGGCCGCGTTACGGCGCAAGGACTGCAGCGCCTGGCCGCCGGTCTGCACGACCGACTGGGCCTCTTCCAAAAAGATCTCCAGCAGCTCTTCGTCCAGCGATTCATCCGATGCCTCTGGCTGTGCTGCAGCGACCACCACCGGCGCGGGCGCCGGCGCTGGTGCATGCACCGGCGTGGGCGCAAAAAACTGCAGATCGGGCGCGAGCACCGCAGGCGCCTTGGGCGCCGGAGCAGGGCTGGCATCGAACAGCGGCGCCGGAATGGTGGGCGCAAAGTAGACGGAATCGTCTTCCGGCTCTTCAGGCACCGCAGGCGCTGCGACCGGCGCTGCTGCCACAGGCACAGGGGCAGGTGCGACATCGCCGGCCTTTTGCGTGCCCATCACAATGCGCAGCTCGCCGCTGGTCGCATCAAACACAAAGAGCTTGCGCGCCAAGGTGCGCTGGTAGCCCAGCATGTCGAGCAGGAAGCCCAGCGCGCCCAGGCTGTTGCCCAGCTTTTCGAACACGACTGGCTTGTCATCGTCGGCCACCTGGCCGGCCGCGAGCTGGTCCACCACGGTGCGCAGGTGCTGCGTGGCAGCAACGGCCTGGTCCAGGCCCAGCACCGACAGCACGCCGCGCATCTGCGACAGCGAACCGGTGACGGTGCCCAGCATCGAGACATCGTCGGGGTTGCGGAAATACTGGTCCAGGTGCTTTTCGGCCTCGGCCAAGGTGGAGTGCAGTTCATCGACCACGCTGCCCATGGTCTGGTGGTCGCTGACGCGGCGGTACAGCTCCTCGACCCAGGTCTCCAGCGGCTCGGGTGGCTGGTCGGCCAGCACATGGTCCAGGCGCTGCGCCAGGCGGTCGGCGCGCTCGCGCATCAGCGCGGGCTTGACATCGAGCGACTCCAGATTGGCCTGCAGGTACAGCACGGCCGTGGCCACTTCCATGGCCATCGGCGTCGACGGTGGCGTGCTGGTACTCACCAGCCGCTCGGTGACGCGGCCCAGCGCTGCACCCAGCTCGTCGGCACCGATATGCAGCTTGTGCAGCGATTCGCGGATCAGGTGGAACTGGTCGGCCACCGGCTTGATCTTGTAGCGGTCGCCATCGGCAAGCGACGACCACAGCTCGGCAGCGGACTCCAGGCGCTTGCGCGCCTGCGCCAGCACGGCCGGGTCATACTGGCCAAAGCGCTCCTGGCCGTAGTTGACGCCTTGCAGTGCTTCCGTCTGCAGGCTGACGCGCACCGCTTGGAGCACCGCCGCCTTGGCCTCATCGGGGCCCTGGGCCACGGCACAGAAGAAATTCAGCTCATGCTGCAGGCCCTGGTCCACATCGCTGCCACCCTTGGCGTGCGCTGCGAACTGCATGATGACCCGCGACGCCGAGCGCTTCACATAGAGGTCGGGGTCGAGCAACTTGTACGCGAGCGCGTCAAAGAAGCCTGCGGCCACCTTCCAAAACAGCTTCAGGGGTTTTTGCGTCTGGCCCTGGGCCAGGCCCAGGCAGACGGCTGTCAAATCCTG
The DNA here is from genome assembly GCF_025309455.1 of Comamonas squillarum. Classification (NCBI taxonomy): domain Bacteria; kingdom Pseudomonadati; phylum Pseudomonadota; class Betaproteobacteria; order Burkholderiales; family Comamonadaceae; genus Comamonas; species Comamonas squillarum. Next base: position 4,612,011 of record NZ_CP104377.1, on the reverse strand, counting down.
CGCGGCGCGGCTGTCGGCAGACTTGATGATCTGCAGCATGTCCGAGTCCAGGCGCTCACGCGCGCTGCGGTCCAGCGGCAGCGCGGCCACGGCCGGGGTCAGCGGCTCCTGCTGCGCTTGGTCGCCATGCCACAGGTCTGCCGGGTGGACGCGCTCCACGCCGGCAAAGGCCTGCATCTCTTTGTACTGCGGAAACAAGGCCACAAAGGAGACGTTGCGGCCCTTGAGCACATGGCTCAGGTACTCCAGCAGCGCAAACGAGGTCTTCTCCATCAGCGCCACCGATTTCTCGGTGCACAGATGGGGCTTGGCCGCAAAGCGCTGCGCGGCCACCTCCATCAAACCCACCAGCTCGGCGGCCTGGTCGACACCCACCATTTGCAAGGCACCCTTGACCTGGTGCAGGTACTGCTTGGCCACGCGGATACCGGTGGTGTCGATAGCCTCCAGATCCGATACCTTGGCCGCTTCCACATCCCGGCTGTAGCGAAGCAATGCCTTGACCGTGGATTCCAATGACCGGCGTACCTCGTCATTGATCCACGCCAATGGCCCGAGATCCCTCTCTTCTGTTGGCTGTGCGTTTTCCGCTTTATTTTCAATAGCTATAGACATGCAACAGTCCCCGATTGCGGGTCAAAATTAAACAGCAGGCATGGGGTCAGGCAATCTTGAACCGAGACACCGACTGGCGCAGCTCCTCGGCCATTTGCGACAGCTCACGCACCTGCTGCGCCGTGGTACGGGTGCCATCACTGGTCTGCTCCGTCACCGCAAAAATATGCTGGATATTCTCCGCCACATCATTGGCCTGAACGGCTTCATCGGACGCGGAACGCGAAATCTGTTGAATCAGATCTGCCAGCTCACGCGACACACGGTCAATCTCCGCCAGTGCCGTACCGGCGCTGTCTGACAGACGGGCCCCTTCCACCACACCCTGGGTCGAGCGTTCCATAGCGGCCACCGCGTCCTGGGTGTCGGTCTGAATCGCCTTCACCAGCACCGAGATCTGGCGCGTTGCATCCGCAGAGCGTTCAGCCAGGCGCTGCACTTCTTCGGCCACCACCGAGAAGCCGCGACCGGCTTCACCTGCGGACGCAGCCTGAATGGCCGCGTTCAACGCCAGCACGTTGGTCTGTTCGGTAATGTCCGAGATCAGGTCGGTAATTTCACCAATCTCTTGCGAGGACTCGCCCAGGCGCTTGATACGCTTGGAGGTGTCCTGGATCTGGTCACGGATAGAGTTCATACCACCGATCGCGTTTTCCACGGCCTGCAGACCGGACTCGGCAGCCATCAGCGATTTGCGCGCCACCGAGGCCGATTCCTGCGCCTGCGAGGACACGAGGTTAATACGGGTTGCCATGTCCAAAATGGACTTGCCGGTTTCGCGAATCTCGCGCAGCTGCTCGGTCGAGGCGGCCAGCAGTTCGGTCGAGGTGGCATCCACCGTCGACGTGGTTTGCGCCACGCGGGTCGCCGTGTTCTGCACGCTGCCCACCAGCATGCGCAGCTCTTCCACCGTGTAGTTCACCGAGTCGGCAATCGCGCCGGTGATGTCCTCGGTCACGGTCGCTTCCTGGGTCAGATCCCCTTCAGCGACGGACTGCAACTCGTTCATCAGGCGCAAAATAGCCGCCTGGTTGGCGTCGTTGAGGCGCTTGGCCTCCTGCTCCTGGCGGGTTGCTTCTTGCTGCAGCGATTCGGCAGAGCGGCGGCGGTTCAAGCTGTCTGCCAGCTGCAGACGCACCAGGCCCCAGACACCCAGGCCCACCAGCAAGGCGGCCAGCACAATGCCCACCAGGTACAGCCAGACGCGGTCGGACCAGCTGTTTAGATCTGCCTGCAACACTTCCAGGCCCTTGCGCAGCGGATCGCTGGCCGACTGGATCGAGACTTCGGCCTCACGGGCCTCCGAGATGCCCTTGAGGTTGCTCAGCACCGAGGAGCCGTCCTTCAAGGTGATGTCGTACTGGGTCGACAGCTCCAGCAGCTTGTCGCGCACGGCGCCGTCACGGGCGGGGCTCAGGCGCAGCTCGGCACTGCCGTTGAGCAGGCCGGCGACGATTTCCTTGAAGGTGTTCAAGTCCTTGCCCAGCAGGAACACCGCTTCGGCATTGGCACCGGAGGCGCTTTGGAAGTCGTTGGCCGACTTGCCGATACGCTGGGTCAGCATGGCCAGCTGGCTGGCGGCGGCAATTTCAGCGGTCGGTGCTGCTTGCTGCAGCTTCAGGCTCACCACCGCCTCGCTCAGCTCCAGCAGGGTCTGGGTGTTCTTGTGAATCGCCTGCAAGTCCTTGTTCATCGCGACCAGCGAGGCCTTTTGCTTGACCACGGCATCGCTCTTGCTTGCGGTACGGTCAGAGGCTTCCACCAGCGGCGCCAGCACATCGGCGTAGGAGCTGCCCAGCGCCTTGATGGCCGGGTCGTCCGAGCCCATGTTCAGGCCGTCGATGTTCTTTTTCAGAATCGACGAGGCTTCTGCCACTTCGGCAAACGCCTGCTCGTTACCGTTGACGGCCTGGCCCACCGATTTGGCCAGACGCTGCGACTGGGTCAGAGCCTGGCCGGTCGCGGCCAGCTGGCCACCAGTGGTGCGCGACTGCAAAATCGCCCACACCGCCAGGCCAAAGAACACCACCAGACCGACGACCACGATGGTCAGCAAGGTCTTCTGGTGCTTGGCAGCCGGCGCGGCGCCCAGAATGGGCAAGGTCACCAGGTCTTCGCTGGCGGTATCGCCTTCGACCAGCTGGGCCATGTAGTCATCCTGCACCGCAGCGCCCGAGGCGCTTGCCGCCGTCTTGGCGGGCGGCACGCCGTCACCGGTCGAGCCTTCGGAGAGCATTACCTGGTCACCATCTGGGAAGATGCTGACACCTGGGTCTGCCACGTCTTCTTTGCGTTTGAATAATTTGTTGAACATACAAATACCGAAAAGGATGAAGCCGCGGAAGCCCCGCACTAAACCGTGATATCGAGAAAATCGGGCGCATTGGCCAGCAGCTGCAGGTTGAGTTCCTGCCACTGCTCGCCATTGGCGGATAGGTACAACGCACCAAAAAATTCCGGCGCATCGGCCGGTTTGTCTTTGGATTGCGAAAAATCATTGCTGCCGCGCAAGCCTTCGAGCTGCTCGACAAACAGTGCGGCATTGACGCCCATCATGGGATTGAGCGCGACCACCGAGGCCCCGGCAAACACCTGCTCACTGCGCGCGACGGGCAGGCCCAGCATGCGGGCCAAATCCACCACCGTCAACAAAATACCCCGAATGCTGGTCACGCCGAGCATCCAGGGTTTGGTGTAGGGTACAGGCTCCACCCCGCTCCAGCCCAGCACTTCGCCAGACTGGCTCAAAGGCAGCAGAAAGTTCTTGCCACTGATCTTGACGGCCAACCACGAGGCACCTACTGCGGTCTGGTTGCGTGCCTGGCTCAGACGATCGGCCAGCCGGGTTTGCAGCTCTCGCAAGTCTTCGCGCTGTGCCATGCCTTATCCCAGTGCCTCGATCTTGGCCTTGAGTTCGGCCGGATCCACCGGTTTGGTCACATAGCCACGCGCGCCCTGGCGCATGCCCCAGACCCGGTCGGTTTCCTGGTTCTTGCTGGTGCACATGATGATCGGGATATCCGCATACTCGGGGCTGCGGGTGATCAGACGGGTCAGCTGAAAACCGTTCTGTCCGGGCATCACCACGTCCATCAGAATCAGGTCAGGGCGGTCTTCCGACAGGCGCAGCATCGCCTCGTCCGAGTTTTGCGCAGTGCGCACCACCATACCCTGGCGTACAAGCAGATCGCTCAAAAACATCAATTCAGTTTTTGAGTCATCAACGATAAGAACTTTTTGAATAGGCACGACCCCTCCTTAACGCTCGGCAACGAAACGTCCGACGGTTTCCAGTAATTGATCTTTGGTAAATGGCTTGGTGAGGTAGTCTTCACACCCCACCATTCGTCCCCGGGCCTTGTCAAAGACGCCGTCCTTGGACGACAGCATGACCACGGGTGTCGATGCAAAAGCATCATTGCGCTTGACGATGGCGCAGGTTTGGTAGCCGTCCAGTTTTGGCATCAGGATGTCGCAAAACACCATGTCCGGCTTGAAATCGTTGATTTTGGAGAGGGCGTCGAAGCCGTCTTCGGCAAGCAGCACCTCATAGCCGCCCTGCTTGAGAAAAATCTCAGCACTTCTGCGAATGGTATTGCTATCGTCGACCACCAATACCTTGAAGTTGTCTGCGGAAACTGTCACCGGCCACCCTCCTCATTGCATGTCATGAAATGTGAATGCACGCGGCAGCCAAGGCTGACAAAGCCCCTCCCACCCGTTTGCATTGAACACATACGCCCTATGGCAATTTTTCTTTCGACGAATCCGCATGTGCTGGAGATGCATTTTGCACCACAGCGCGTACACTGCATCCGTCGTCCCTGCTCCTAATTTTGAAAAGCTTACAGAGGCTTTACATAGAATGCAACGATTGTAGCTTTTCAACACAGATTTAACGGTGATTCCCGTACCAATGTGCCTTATCTCGTTGACCTATGACATCCTCCTTGACAAACCAGCCAGAATCCAGCCCGAGTGAGAGCACGTTGGCCGCCACGATCGATACCGCCAGTATCCTGTGCATCAACGCCAATGACCCCAGTGGCGCAGGCGGCACCAATGCCGATGCGCTGGCCGTGGCCTCCATGGGCGGCCACCCCTGCACCGTGGTCACCGGTGCCTTGATCCGTGACACCCTCGACACCATCGACTTTTATCCGCTCTCTGATGATGCGGTACAACAACAGGCGCAGACCATATTGCAGGATATTCCCATCCGCGCGATCAAATTGGGCTTCCTGGGCTCGATCGAAAACATCAGGGTGTGTGCAGAAGTAACGAACGACTACCCGGATGTTCCGGTGGTGGCCTATGTGGCCGGCATGGCCTGGTGGGACAGCGAACTGATCGACGACTACCTGGACGCCTACCAAGAGCTGCTGCTGCCCCAGGTGACCGTACTGGTGGGTGCCTATGGCCTGCTGTGGCGCTGGCTTTTGCCCGATCGCACTTCCGAGCACCGCCCCAGCCCCCGTGACATTGCCAAAGCCGCCGCCGACCACGGCGTGCCCTTTGTGCTGGTCACCGGCATCCCCGCCCACGACCAGCATGTGGAAAACGTCCTCGCCTCGGCCGACACCATCTACGGCAGCGGCGAGTTCGAACTGTTCGAGACCGAATACATCGGTGCGGGCGACACCTTGAGCGCCGCCCTCACCGCCTTGCTGGCCACCGAGGTGCCCCTGAGCGACGCCACCGCCGAAGCGATGACCTACCTGGACAAGTGCCTCGAAGGCGGCCTGCGCCCCGGCATGGGCAAGACTGTGCCCGACCGCCTCTTCTGGGTGCATGCCGATGACGAAGACGAAGAAGAAGACGAGAGCGAAGCGGCCGATGAGGGTGGCGGTATCGATACCCGCCCGCTCTAAAACCTGTTCAAAAGCCTGCGCATTCCAGTGCAGTGAATACCGGTTTGACAGCCCCAAGCGCCCGCTTGGCCGACAATCCAAGGCCAGTGTAGATGTGAGCCCCTTATGACGATCGATAAAAACGCCCAGTTGTTTGAACGTGCCCGCCAGGTGATCCCCGGTGGCGTGAACTCGCCCGTGCGGGCCTTCAATGCGGTGGGCGGCACGCCGGCCTTCATTGCCCGCGCCCAGGGCGCGCACCTGTTCGATGCCAATGACAAGCAGTATGTGGACTACATCGGCTCCTGGGGGCCGATGATTTTGGGCCATGGCCACCCGCAGGTGCTGAGCGCCGTGCAGGCCGCGCTGCTCGAAGGCTTCTCCTTCGGCGCGCCAACCGAGCGCGAGATCGCGCTGTCCGAAGCCATCTTGAAGCTGATGCCCTCGATGGACATGGTGCGCCTGGTCAGCTCCGGCACCGAAGCGGGCATGAGCGCGATCCGCCTGGCGCGCGGCTTTACCGGCCGCAACAAAATCATCAAGTTCAACGGCTGCTACCACGGCCACGCCGATGCGCTGCTGGTCAAGGCCGGCTCGGGCCTGGCGACCTTTGGCGCCTCGTCCTCGGCCGGTGTGCCCAGCCATGTGGTGCAGGACACCATAGTGCTGGAGTACAACGACATCGGCCAGTTGGAAGAGGCCTTTGCCAAGTACGACGACCAGATCGCCTGCGTGATCATGGAGCCCATTGCCGGCAACATGAACTTTGTGCGCGCCAGCACCGCGTTTACCCGCCGCATCAGCGAGCTGACCAAGGAACATGGCGCGCTGCTGATCTACGACGAGGTGATGACCGGTTTCCGCGTGGCCCTGGGCAGCGCGCAGAGCCTGTATGCGCAGCAGATCACCGGCTTCCAACCCGACATTACGGTCCTGGGCAAGGTGATTGGCGGCGGCATGCCGATGGCCGCCTTTGGCGCGCGCCGCGAGATCATGGAAAAGCTCTCGCCGCTGGGCCCGGTCTACCAGGCCGGCACCTTGTCGGGCAACCCCATTGCCACCGCCTGCGGTCTGCAGACCCTGGCGCTGATCAGCCAGCCGGGCTTCCATGAAGCGCTGCATGCCAAGACCGGCCAGCTGATGGCCGGCCTCAAGGCCGAGGCCGATGCCGCCGGCATCCCCTTCAGCGTGGACCACCAGGGCGGCCTGTTCGGCTTCTTCCTGCTGCCCGAGCTGCCCAGCCACTACGAGGCAGTGATGAAGAGCGACAAGCCGCTGTTCAACAAGTTCTTCCACGGCATGCTCGCGCGCGGCCACTACTTTGCGCCGGCACTGTACGAGGCCGGCTTTGTCAGCAGCGCGCACACCGATGCCGACATCGAAGCCACCATCGACGCGGCCCGCGAAGTCTTCAAGACCTTGTAAGCCACGTCCCCCTCCTCTGCCAGCGCTTCTGGCGGGCATAAAAAAAACCTCGGCATGCCGAGGTTTTTTTGTGGTCTGTCGCAGGCGATCAGTCGTCGCTGCCACCCAGTTGCATGATCAGACGCAGCACATACCAGAACAGCAGCGCCACCGATGCGAACAGGTGCAGGGCCGCGCCAGCGGGGCGGTCTGCGGGGTAGTGGCGCATGATCTGCGAGGTGTCATACAGCACGCAAGCGCCGGCAAACAGCACCATCGCGCCGGAGAACCAGATGCCCAGCTTGAAGCCGAACACGACACCGGCCAGGATGATGCCGATCGCCACCAGGCCGCCGATCTTCAAGAAGCCGCCCAGGAAGGAGAAGTCCTTCTTGCTGGTAAAAGCGGTGAAGGTCAGGCCCGCGACCAGTGCCAGGGTGGCGATCGATGCCGCCTGGATGGAGCCCGGCGCAATGATGCTGGCCATCGCCAGCATCGGCGCGAAAATGAGCGACTCGGCGAACACAAAGCCACCCAGCGCCAGGTACTGCACGCCGGTGCTTTCCGAATTGTCCGCCGCGTTAGTGGCGAGCCAGCCCACCACCATGAACGCGCCCATCACCGCAAGCCAGCCCCATTTGCTGACACCCAGCATCTTGAGCATCGCAAACGATGCGCCGCTGGCGTAGAGGCCAAACGACAGCACGGCAAAAGCCAAGATGGCTACGGCCAGATGGCTGTAGGCCGCCTTGATGAATTGGCCACGGCTGTTTGCCTCGGCCAGGCCTCCGCCGTGTCCGGCGTATTCGGGAAAGTTCATGCGTCCTCCTTCAGGTCTATGTCGGAGCAGTATCGCAGATTTGCTTTACAAAGCTGGGCCTTTCCAGGCCCTGCCTACGGGCATTGCCGCCGGGCATAAAAAAGCCCGCAGTCACAGCGGGCTCAAGAGCGTGGGTGCAGCAGGCCATCAAGGCGGGCTGGCAGCGGGCGTCTTGGCGGGGCTGAGCGCCATCAGCCAGCCGGCCATCAGCTCGGCCTGCTCCTGCGTGATCTGCGGGTGGCGCGGCATCACGATGCGGCCCCACTCACCCACACTGCCTTCGCGGATCTTGCCGGCCAGGTAGGGCACGGCGTCGTCACGGCCCGCATAGCGCTTGGCGATATTGCGAAAGCCGGGGCCCACCACATCAAGCTCCATCGTGTGGCAGCGCATGCAGTCGCTGCTGCGGGTGACCAGCTCACGCCCCTTTTGCAGCTGCGGGCTGGCCTCGATCAGGCGGTCAGCGGCCGTCACCTCGGGCTTGGGCCGGATGATCAGCCGCCCGATATTGAACATGCCCAGGCCCACCACCAGCGCAAATGCCACGATCAGCACGCCCAGCCAGCGCGAGCGGCGCGGGGCTTCGGTCTCTGAATCGGGATGGAGGTGCGGGTCTGGTTGCTGCGAATCGCTCATGCTGGAATCGGCCCGGGGGCCAGCGCTGGAAACGGGCGGGCGAACGCGCAGGTTCGCGGCCCTGGGTGAAAAGCGGCAGCGCCCTCACAGGCGCCGCCCGTGCCATCAATGGCGGAAGTGGCGCACGCCGGTGAACACCATGGCCACGCCGCGCTCGTTGGCGGCGTCGATCACTTCCTGGTCGCGCATTGAGCCACCAGGCTGGGCCACGCAGCTGGCGCCGGCATCGACCACCACATCCAGGCCATCACGGAAGGGGAAGAAGGCATCTGACGCCACAACGGTGTTCTGCAGCGACAACTTGGCCGCTTCCGCCTTGATCGACGCGATACGGGCCGAATCCAGGCGCGACATCTGGCCCGCGCCCACGCCCATGGTCATGCCGTTCTTGCAGAACACGATGGCATTGGACTTGACGAACTTGGCCACCTTCCAGGCAAACAGCAGGTCCTGCAGTTCTTGCGGGGTTGGCTGCTTGACGGTCACGACCTTCAGATCCGCCAGTTGCAGCTCGTGGTTGTCGGCCGATTGCAGCAGGATGCCCGAGCCCACGCGCTTGGATTCAATGGCGTTGCGGCCCTGCTCCCAGTCGGTGTTGCCGCCAGCGGGCAGTGCGATCTTCATCAGGCGCACATTGACCTTGGACTTGAAGATCTCCAGCGCCTCGGCGCTGAAGTCCGGGGCCATCAGCACTTCGACGAACTGCTTGGACACGGCTTCGGCTGCAGCCTTGTCGACGGCGCGGTTGAAGGCGATGATGCCGCCAAAAGCGCTGGTCGGGTCGGTCTGGAAGGCCTTGGAGTACGCTTCGAACGCATCGGCACCCACGGCCACGCCGCAGGGGTTGGCGTGCTTGACGATCACACAAGCGGGCACTTCGAAGCTCTTGACACATTCCCAGGCGGCATCGGCATCGGCGATGTTGTTGTAGCTCAGCTCCTTGCCTTGCAGTTGCACGCCCGTGGCCAGCGAGCCGGGTGCGGGGTACAGATCGCGGTACCAGGCCGCTTGCTGGTGGCTGTTTTCGCCATAGCGCAGGTCCTGGATCTTGATGAACTGGCTGTTGCTCTGGCCGGGGAAGGCGGAGCGCTCGGGCACGTATTCTTCCGACAGCTTTTCGTCTTCGAAGGTAACCGACGACAGGTAGTTGCTGATCGCGCCATCGTACTGGCTGATGCGGTTGAAAGCGGCAACCGACAGTGCAAAGCGAAGTTGGTTGCTCAGCTTGCCGCCGGCCTTCAGCTCGGCGAGCACCGCGTCGTACTGGTCGGCGGCGGTGATCACGCCCACATCCTTCCAGTTCTTGGCAGCGGAGCGCACCATCGCCGGGCCACCAATGTCGATGTTCTCGATGGCATCGGCCAAGGTGCAGCCGGCCTTGGCAACGGTCGCTTCAAAGGGGTAGAGGTTCACCACCAGCAGGTCGATGGTCTCGATGCCGTGTTCCTTGAGCGCAGCCATGTGCTCGGGCAGGTCGCGGCGGGCCAGCAGGCCGCCGTGCACCATGGGGTGCAGGGTCTTGACGCGGCCGTCGAGCATTTCGGGGAAGCGGGTGACCTCGGCCACTTCGGTCACGGGCAGGCCCTTGTCGGCCAGCAGCTTGGCGGTGCCGCCGGTGGACAGCAGTTGCACACCCAGCGCATGCAGGGCCTGGGCAAACTCGACAATACCGGTTTTGTCGGAAACGGAAATCAGGGCTTTCATGTCAATCACTTCAAAGATAGAAACAGGCTTGTGCCGCATGCGCAGCGGGCGCAAGCAGCACTGAAATCAGGGCGCGAGTCAGAGCATCTTGTGCTCGACCAGCTTCTTGCGCAGCGTGTTGCGGTTCAGGCCCAGCCATTCGGCGGCCCGCGACTGGTTGTTGTCGGCGTGGTTCATCACCACCTCCAGCATCGGGCGCTCCACCATGCGCACCACCATCTCGTACACGCGGTCCGGCACCTCGCCTTCCAGATCCTGAAAATAGGTCTGCAGGCTGTCCCGCACGGACTGCTCAATCGTCGTCTTACTCATACAAAGTCATCACTCATTGTTGTTGCTTGGGCCATCGCACTCCCGCTGGCCTCTGGTGCTGGTGCCATGCCAGGCAGCCGGTCCATCTGTTGCCCCAGGGCTAACAGGTAATCGGCTACGGCCTGCCATTGCGCCGCACTGTTGTCAATCACATTCATCTCGCGCCGAAACGCATCGCCCCCCGGCAGATCGCGCACATACCAGGCGATGTGCTTGCGCGCCGAGCGCACGCCCGTGCTCTCGCCGTACAGCGCATAGTGGTCCTGCAGGTGCTCGAGCAGATGGCGGCGCAGCTCGGCCACCAAGGGGGGCGCGAGCAGCTCGCCGGTCTGCAGAAAATGCACGATCTCGCGAAAAATCCAGGGGCGGCCCTGGGCCGCCCGTCCCACCATCACCGCGTCCGCACCAGTGAAGGCCAGCACATCACGTGCCTTGGCCGGGCTGGTGATATCGCCATTGGCAACCACCGGCACCGACACCGCATGCTTGACGGCACGGATCGTGTCGTACTCGGCCAGGCCCCGGTAGCCCTGCTCGCGCGTGCGGCCATGCACGGTAAGCATTTGGATGCCCGCCTGCTCGAACTGGCGCGCCAGCTGCACGGCATTCTTGTGGTCATCGCTCCAGCCGGTGCGCATCTTCAAGGTCACCGGCACGCCATGGGGGGCGGCAGCCGCCACCACGGCTGCAGCAATCTCGACGGCCAGCGGCTCGTTTTGCATCAGCGCCGAGCCGGCCCATTTGTTGCAGACCTTCTTGGCCGGGCAACCCATGTTGATGTCGATGATCTGCGCGCCGCGCTCAATGTTGTAGACCGCCGCCTCCGCCATCATCGGCGCGTCGGTTCCTGCGATCTGCACGGAGATCGGGCCGGGCTCGCCGGCATGGTTGGCGCGGCGGCTGGTCTTGAGGCTGTCCCACAAGTCCTTGCGGCTGGTCACCATCTCGCTGACCGCATACCCCGCCCCCAGCGCCTTGCACAGCTGGCGAAAAGGCCGGTCCGTCACGCCCGCCATGGGCGCCACAAACACGTTGTTGGCCAGAGTATAGGGACCGATGCGAACGGACATGGAATGCAAAAAGCGAGCACTTCGCCACCGAAGTGCTGGTTGTTGTGGTGAGGGGAAGGGGCAGATTGTACTGCTTAAAAAAGTAGCAAACATCCAATCTACCCGCTTGACATTTGGGAATGCCCAAAAAATGGGCGACGGGACGCCCGCTGGCCAGGTCCCAACAACGCACTTGGCGGCCGCAGTGGGCGCTCCAGCGCCGCTGCCGCAAGCGCTTGTCCAGATGGGATTTTTCGGCCTCTTGGCTGACACGGCAGCGGCCCGCAGCGCCGCTGACGGGCGCCCCCCAGCCGCTACACTGGCAGCCATGGAAGCTTGGATTCAACAGTTGCTGACATGGCTGGCCCTGCCGCAGTTCGGGCTCAGCACGGTCTTTATCGTGGCCCTGATCTCGGCCACCTTGCTGCCGCTGGGCTCCGAGCCCGCTGTGGCCGGCCTGCTACACCTGAACCCCGATCTGTTCTGGCAGGCCATCTTGGTGGCTACCGCCGGCAATACCCTGGGCGGCGCCATCAGCTGGTGGACCGGCGCGCTGGCCCGCACCGCCTGGTACAAGGCCCGCAGCCTGCGTAAGGTTGGGCTTGACCTCGCCGACCCCAGCCAGCCCCCTGCGCCACCCAACAAGCAAAGCCGCCACCAGCGCATGGCCCGCATCTGGCTGCGCAAGTTTGGCGCCAAGGCCTGCCTGCTCAGCTGGCTGCCCATCGTCGGTGATCCGCTCTGCGCTGTGGCCGGCTGGCTGCGCCTGCCGTTCTGGCCCTGCGTGTTCTATATGGCGGTGGGCAAGTTTTTGCGCTATCTGGTGATGACGGCCACCATTTTGCATTTCTGGCCCTCGTGAAGTCGCGCTGAGGCTGGTGCCCACCTCTGCCGCACTAATCCACCCGCAGGCCCAGCTGCTGCGCCACGGCCGCATAGCGGTCGATGTCGCTGGCGATCACCCGCCCAAACTCGGCCGCACTTTGTTGCATCGGCGTGTAGCCTTGCTCGCGCAGCCACTGCTGCATCGCAGGCTCGGCCAGAATCTGCGCCAGCTCCGCATGCATGTGCTGCACGACGGCATCACTGGTGGCGGCAGGCGCCAACAGACCATGCCACTGCTCCACGCTGAAGCCGGCACTGCCCTGCTCGGCCACAGTGGCAACCTGGGGCCACTGCGCCAGGCGCTGGGGCGCGGTGATGGCAATGGCGCGCACGCGGCCCGCCTCGATCAGTGGCGCAGCGCTGCTGGCGGTGACCATGCCCATGGCGACCTGGCCGGCGGCCACGGCGGTGATGGCCGGCCCGCAGCCCTTGTAGGGCACATGCTGCAAATGCAGCTGCGCGGCCTGGGCCAGCATTTCGCCGGCCAGGTGCTGTGGCGTGCCATTGCCGCAAGAGGCAAACGGCAGTTGCAGCTGCTGCGCCGAAGCGCGTACATCGGTCAGGTTGTGCAGCTCACTGGCCTGCGGCACCACCAGCACCGACGCGATCGTGCCCACATTGAACACGGCCTTGAAATCCTGGCGCGGGTCAAAATCGAGCTGGCGGTAGACGGCGGGGTTGATCGCGAACGAGCTGTTCACCATCAGCCAGCTGCTGCCATCGCCCGGGGCCTGTGCCACATGGCGCGCGCCAATATTGCCGCTGGCCCCGGGGCGGTTTTCCACCACCACGGTCTGGCCGATACGCTGCTGCAAGGCGGCGCCCAGTTTGCGCGCGAGCAGGTCGGTGCCGCCGCCGGGCGGAAAGGTCACGACGATGGTGATGAGCTTGTCAAAGCGGGCCGCCGCCATGCTGCTGCCGCCCAGCCACAGGCCAGCTGCAATGCAGGCCACAGTGGCGCTTGCGACCCACCACCAGGAAAAGCGTTGGAAAACTCGGGGCATCACAGGCCTCCTTCCAGGTTATGCCAGGTGTTCGGGTAATAGAGGGCCAGCTCAGGCATCCAGGCCAATATCGAGCACCTTGGCGCTGTGCGTGAGCCATCCCACTGCGATCTGGTCCACCCCGGTGGCGGCCACCTGGGGCGCCGTCTCGGGCGTGATGCGGCCCGAGGCCTCGGTCACCGCCTTGCCCCGGCACATGGCCACCGCCGTGCGCAGGGTCTCCAGGTCCATGTTGTCCAGCAGCACCACGTCCACCCCGAGCTGCAATGCGGCATCGAGCTGCGCGAGCGTGTCCACCTCGAGCTCGATCTTGACCATATGGCCGACGCCCGCCCGGGCGCGGCCCACGGCGGTGGCCACATCGCCAGCCAGCGCAATGTGGTTGTCCTTGATCAGCACGGCGTCATCCAGGCCAAAGCGGTGGTTGCTGCCGCCACCCACGCGCACGGCATACTTTTGCAGCGCGCGCAGGCCCGGCATGGTCTTGCGCGTGCAGGTCACCCGCGTGCCATAGGGCTGGATGGCCTGGGCAATCGCATAGGTGGCGCTGGCCACGCCGCTCAGGTGGCAGAGGTAGTTCAGCGCCGTGCGCTCGGCCGTCAGGATCGCCCGGCTCTTGCCATGGATGCGGGCGATCTCCATGCCCGGCGCCAGCACCGTGCCGTCGCCGCACAGCGGCTCAAACACGACGCCGCTGTCGAGCAGATGGAACGCCAGCCGCGCCAGATCCAGCCCCGCCAGCACCCCCGCTTGCCGCGCCACCAGGCGCAGGCTGTCCCTGGCGTCAGCTGGCACTATCGTGTCAGTCGTCAGGTCACCGGCGCGGCCCAGGTCTTCGAGCAGCGCCATGCGCACCAGCGGCTCCAGCATCACATCGGGCAGAGGAGGAACGGGCAGCGCAGCCGTTTGATTAATGCTCATTTTGAGTATTTATGGAGTAAAAAAAGGGGCGCACCAGCCTTGTACCAGTCGCACGGGTATTTATGCTAAACCTGAGCATAAATACTGTCAAGCGCTGAAGCCCTGGGACCTGTCACCTGCGCTCAGGCCTTCAAAAAGGGGTTGGGGTACTCAGCCGCGTGCCAGCGGCAGCTTGTTGCCTGCCACTGCCCGCTCCACCAGCACATTGCGGCGGAAGCGAAACAGCTTGGCGGGGCGGCCTGCGCCCTGGCTGCTGATCTCGCCGGTGTCTTCGACCAGTGCCTGCTGCTCGATCAGGCGGCGAAAATTCTGCTTGTGCAGGCTGCGCCCGGCCAGCGCTTCCACCGCCTGCTGCAGCTGCAGCAGCGAGAAACTGTCGGCCATCAGCTCGAACACCACCGGGCGGTACTTGATCTTGGCCCGCAGCCGCGCCATGCCAGTAGCCAGAATGCGGCGGTGGTCATTGCGCATCGCCGTGCCCAGCAAAGTCTGGCCTTGGGGGGCCGCCATGCCATCGCGCCAGGCCTCAGCCACGAGGCCCGCTTCAAACAGCAGCTCGTAGCGCTGCAGCACCAGCTCTTCGTTCCAATCGCTGCCTTCGAGGCCAAAGCTCACACAGGCCCGCTCCCAGCGCGCGCTGGCTGCCGCCTTGTCCGCCGCCTGCTCACTCCAAGCCTGCAAGGCAGGCGCAATGCGCTGGCCCAGCATCGCCGGCGCGCCGCTGCGCCAGTCCTCCCAAGGGAAATAGCGGTACCAGTCCTGCCAGCCCCGCTGGGCCTGGCCGGCATCGTCCAACTCGCGCGTCAATGCTAGGTAGCTGATGGAGATCGCCCGCATGCCCAGCTCCTGCGAGCGGTCGCGGTCGGCAAAGGTGTAGAGCTGCTCTACAAAGCCCAGCGGGTGGTGGGTCTGCGTCTCCACCCAGGCGCGCAGGCTGGCCTGCAGCGAGCGGTGGTTGGCGGTAAAAGGCCCGGCCGGCAGCGTCTCGCCCGCTTGCGTGGTCAATATGCGCGGCTGCCCGCCCGTCACCGCCACCAGCACCGCCACCAGATCGGCCTGCACCGAATGCTGCTCGCGCTCGGCGGCGTTTTGCGCAAGGGGCGCATCCGCAGCAGTGGTTTTTGTGATCGCGGCAGGTGGGGTCACCGAAGGGGGGCTTTCAAGAATCGATGGACGGGGCGGCGCTTGCAGTGACCGCCAACATGGCGCTACGTCGCAAGCAGCGGCTATCTTATAACGGCTTGCAGCGTTGCTCTGCCATCGCGCTGCCCCATGCGCATGAGCGCAGTGCAGCACGAAAAAGCCCGCTGACCTGCAGCGGGCTTGGGGGTTCTGACGGCCAGCACGCAGCGAATGCCTGCGGGCAGTGTTGTTGCCGAAACGGTCAGACGTTGAAGAGGAAGTTCAGCACATCGCCATCCTTGACGATGTATTCCTTGCCTTCGGCGCGCATCTTGCCCGCTTCCTTGGCGCCTTGCTCACCCTTGTACTGGATGTAGTCATCAAAGGCGATGGTCTGGGCACGGATAAAGCCGCGCTCGAAGTCGCCGTGGATGACGCCAGCGGCCTGGGGTGCGGTGGCGCCCACGGGCACCGTCCAGGCGCGCACTTCCTTCACACCGGCGGTGAAGTAGGTTTGCAGACCCAGCAGCGAGAAGCCGGCGCGGATCAGGCGGTTGAGGCCAGGCTCTTCCAGGCCCATTTCCTGCAGGAACATGTCGCGGTCTTCGTCGCCCATCTCGGACATTTCTGCCTCGATCTTGGCGCAGATGGCGACCACGGGCGCGCCTTGCGCTTGGGCATAGGCCTTGAGGCTGTCGAGCAGCGGGTTGTTCTCGAAGCCGTCTTCGCTGACGTTGCCGACAAACATCGCGGGCTTGGCGGTGATCAGGCAGAACTGCTTGAGCAGCGGCGCGTCTTCCTTGGACACGGGCACGATGCGGGCGGGCTTGCCCTCGTCGAGCACGGCCTGGATGGGGGTCAGCAGCGAGACCAGCTTGGCCGCTTCCTTGTCGTTGCCCGACTTGGCCGCCTTGCTGTAGCGGTTCAGCGCTTTTTCGACGGTGGCCAGGTCGGCCAGGCACAGCTCGGTCTGGATGACTTCGATATCGGCAATCGGGTCGACCTTGTTGGCCACGTGGATCACGTTCGGGTCTTCGAAGCAGCGCACGACGTTGACGATGGCGTCGGTCTCGCGGATGTGGGCCAGGAACTGGTTGCCCAGGCCTTCGCCCTTGGAGGCGCCTGCCACCAGGCCGGCGATGTCGACAAACTCCACGATGGCCGGAACAACGCGCTCGGGCTCGACGATCTTGGACAGCTGGTCCAGGCGCGGATCGGGCACTTCCACCACGCCGGTATTGGGTTCGATCGTGCAGAAAGGATAGTTTTCGGCGGCAATCCCTGCCTTGGTCAACGCATTAAAAAGGGTGGACTTGCCAACATTGGGCAAACCGACGATGCCGCATTTGAGGCTCATGGCAGTGCTTTCTCTATTCTTTCGGACAAACCCGGCATTTTAAGCCGACTGCATGGCAATCGCGAATCCAGGCGTATTTCAACGGAAAGCCTCAATCAAACTGTAAGGCACCGCCGACCGCATCACCCACCCGCAATATCCCGCCCGTGCCTGCCGGCACATAGGCATTCATACCAAAGGTGACGGCGCCGTCCAGGCGCTCATCGTGGCGGTAGGTCTGCAAGGTGTCGGTCACGCTGGTGCCGCTCGCAGCGGTGGCCGGGTCGATATCGGGGATCGGGCAGCGTGCGCAGGGCTTGACCAGCGGCAGATCGGCCCATTGCTGGCTGCCCGGGCCGCCCTGCTGCACCGACAGGCTCTCGATGCGGTCTTCGTCATGCGACTGAAAGCCTTCGACAATGATATTGGCGCGAAAGCGCTCAGCCACCACCGGCGCGTCGCCCGCCTGGCGCAGGCGCTCATTGAGCTCATTGACGGAGGCCTGGCTGACCACCAGCACCGGAAAGCCATCGGCAAACTGCGTGGGCGCATCGGCCCCGCCTGTCCACTTCTTGCTCGCCAGCCGCAGCGCCTGCGGCGCCATGCGCACCAAAGTGCATTCGGTCTGCAGGAACGCGCTGAACCAGGCATTGACCGCATCGGGCGCCTGCAGGCCCGTCACCTGGTCGTCCCAGACGCGCACCGCCCGCTCGGGGCCGCTAAAGGCCATGTCCACCTGGAGCGGGTCCATGCCCGGCGCGGTGACCGTCATCACGCCATCGGCAATGGCCGGCTGCACCAGCACCATGCGGGCGATTTCGCGCTGCGAGATGAATTCGCCCCGACCATCGACGAGCATGAAGGCCCGGTCATGCTCCAGGCCTGTGGCCAACAGGCGTGCGCTTTGCACGGCGATACCGGCACAGGATTTGATGGGAAAAACCCACAATTGGCCAATATGGCCGGTGACATCAAAAAAATCGCTATTTGCCATGCTGCTCTGCGCCTGGGTTGATACGGGGCAAAGCACACTGTAACTATAAAAAGGCCGCCCTGCATCCAGGGACCGCCTGCTGAGCGCCAAACGGCGACCAGACCCCTGCGCCAAGTCGTACAGGCGCGCTGCACTGCCACGGTGCCCCACTACAATAGATCGCTTATGGCTTCAGAATTCGACGTTTGTATCCGTGGCGCGGGCATTGTGGGCCGCAGCTTGGCATTGTTGCTGGCGCGCGAGCGCATGCGCGTGGCGCTGGTGGACACGGCGCCTGCACCCAGCAACAGCGGCCACGGCGATGTGCGCGCCTATGCGCTCAACCAGCTCTCGCGCGAGGTGCTGCAGTCGGTGCGCAGCTGGCCCGAGGCCCAGCACGCCACGCCGGTAACCCGCATGGATGTCTATGGCGACCAGGGCGGCGAGGTGCATTTTGATGCGGCTCAGCAGCATACCCAGGCGCTGAACTGGATCGTCGATGTGCCGGCGCTGGAAGCGCAACTGGCCGCTGCCGTGCGCTACCAGCCGATGGTCGAGACGGTAGGCAGCCCGGTCGATGCCGCCCTGACAGTGGTCTGCGAGGGCAAGCACAGCCGCACCCGCGAAGAATTTGGCGTGGAGTTTGCCACGATCCCCTACCACCAGACAGCCGTCGCCACCCGCCTGCGCTGCGAGCGCCCGCATGGCCAGGCCGCGCGCCAGTGGTTTTCTGCAGCCGGCGACATTCTGGCCTTTTTGCCGCTGGGCGGCCCGGACGGCCATGAGGTGGCCGTCGTCTGGTCGCTGCCGGTCAGCCAGGTCGAAGGCGTCAAGGCGCTCGACGATGCCGGCCTGGCGATGGCGTTGGAATCGGCCAGCCAGGGCATGCTGGGCCAGCTCACTGTTTGCGCCGAGCGCGCCGCCTGGCCGCTGCAGCAGTCGGTGGCGCGCCAGTGGTGCGGCGCCATGCCGGGTAGCGCCCTGCAAGACAGCGCCCGCGCCCAAAGCTGGGTGCTGGCCGGCGACAGTGCCCATGCCGTGCACCCCCTGGCCGGCCAGGGCCTGAACCTGGGCATGGCCGACATCGCCGCGCTGGCCCGCCTGCTGACCAGCGAAGATGCGCGCTGGCGCCGCCTGTCGGACCTGCGCCTGCTGCGCCGCTATGAGCGCGAGCGCAAGGCACGCCTGGCCCCCATCGGCTTGGCGATGGACAGCATTCAACAATTGTTTACCAGGCCCGAGACGCCTTTGCAAAGCCTGAGAAACTGGGGCATGCGCGGCTTTGAGAGCAGCGGCCCGCTGAAATCCTGGGTCACCCGCCAGGCCATGGGAGTGAACTTTTAGCGCCCATCTGGTACAAAGCTGTGCTCGGCCTGAAGCCGCTTGCAGGTAGCAAAATGTTAATAGTTGCGAGGGCTTAGCGCTGGCCCGGGCCTGAGGGGTCCCGGGGCACATGCTTGCTTCGAAGACAGACGTCGGAGTGCGGTCAAGCGGCTTGTAGGCACTGGTATCTGCCAGTGCCTGGGCTTTTCACCATCAAGATTCAAAAAAAGGTTTCTCATGCGAATTCTCTCTACCGTATTGGCCAGTGCTGCCATCGCGGCCAGTTTCTCCGCCAGTGCACAAGAAGACGCGATCCGCAAGGCGCTGGCAGAGCGTATCCCCCAGCTGCAAAAGATTGACGAAGTCAGCGCCACGCCGATGCAGGGCCTCTATGAAGTGCGCGTGGGCACCGACCTGTTCTACAGCGATGCCAAGGGCAACTACCTGATCCAGGGCGAGCTGATCGACACCCAGGCACACCGCAACCTGACCGAAGACCGCATGAACAAGCTGACGGCAGTGGACTTCAACAGCCTGAACCTGAAGGACGCGATCAAGACCGTCAAGGGCAATGGCTCGCGCAAGATTGCCGTCTTTGAAGACCCCAACTGCGGCTACTGCAAGCGCTTCGAGAAGGACCTGCAAAACGTCAAGGACGTGACGGTCTACACCTTCCTCTACCCGATCCTGAGCCCCGACTCGGTCGAGAAGTCGCGCAACATCTGGTGCGCCAAGGACCCGGCCAAGGAATGGGCCAGCCACATGCTCAAGGGCACCGATGCCCCCGCCGCCGCATCGAGCTGCGACGTGACGGCGCTGCAGCGCAATATGGAATTTGGCCGCAAGTACAAGATCACCGGCACGCCGACGATCTTCTTTGCCGATGGCTCGCGCGTTCCCGGCGCAATCGGCTCGGACGACCTGGAAAAGCGCCTCAAGGCCGTCAAGTAAGCCAGGCAGCTTGCTGCCCGCATTCCATCAGGCCCTTCGGGGCCTTTTTTGTGCCCGCTGAATTCCTGGGTCGGCACGCGCCCATGCAATTGGGGCTACGCTTGCGGGCTATGACCCAAAGCGCAGCCGCCACGGCACCCCATGCCATCCAGTACACCATCACGCCCATCGATCTGCACGCCCACCTCTACCAGGTCGTGCTCAATATCCCCCGGCCCAAGGCGATGCAGACCGTGTCGCTGCCGGTCTGGATCCCGGGCAGCTACCTGGTGCGTGAGTTCTCCAAATCGCTGCAGGGCCTGAGCGCCAGCCAAAGCGCGCAGCTGGTCGATATCCAGCAGCAGAACAAGAACACCTGGGTGGTGGACTGCAGCGCAGCGGAACCGCTGACCCTGAGCTACCAGATCTGCGCCTATGACAGCTCGGTGCGCACTGCCTGGCTCGACAGCCAGCGCGGCTTTTTCAACGGCACCAGTGTATTTTTGCGTGTGCATGGCAGCGAGGCCCTGCTGCAGGTGCTGCACATCGAGCCGCCGGCCCAGCAGCCCCATTGGCAGGTGGCCACCGGCCTCCTGGCCGCGCAGACCAACCCCCAAGGCTTTGGCCGCTACCATGCCAGCAGCTATGACGAGCTGGTGGACTGCCCGGTGGAGATGGGGCCATTCTGGAGCGCCGAGTTCAGCGCGCACGGCGTGGCGCACCGCTTTGTGGTGGCCGGCGCACCGCCCAGTTTTGATGGCGCACGCCTCATTGCCGATACGCAAAAGATCTGCGAGACCGAAATCCGCCTCTGGCACCCCCGGGGCAGGCCGCCTTTCGAGCGCTATGTGTTCATGCTCAACGCCATGGACGACAACTACGGCGGCCTCGAGCACAAGAACTCCACCGCCCTGATCTGCAGCCGGCGCGACCTCCCCCGCAAGGGCGAGGCCCAGGCCAGCAGCGGTTACATCACCTTGCTGGGTCTCATCAGCCACGAGTATTTCCACACCTGGAACGTCAAGCGCCTGCGCCCGATGGAGCTGGCCAGCTACGACTACGAACGCGAGAACTACACCGAGCTGCTGTGGTTCTTCGAGGGCTTTACCAGCTACTACGACGACCTGGTCCTGCGCCGCGCCGGCCTGCTGGACAACAGCCAGTACCTCAAGCTGCTCAACAAGACCTTGAACCAGGTGCTGCAGACGCCGGGCCGCCATCTGCAAAGCGTGGCCGAGGCGAGCTATGACGCCTGGGTCAAGTACTACCGCCAGGACGAGAACACGCCCAACGCCACCGTCAGCTACTACACCAAGGGCTCGCTGGTGGCCCTGTGCCTGGACCTGAGCCTGCGCCGCGCAGGCCACAGCGGGCTTGATGGGGTGATGCGGGCACTGTACCGGCGCTGCAAGGCCGGCCCGATGCGCGAGCAGGACCTGCTCGATGTGCTGCACGAGCTGACGGACCGCAGCTGGGCCGCCGACATCAGCGCCTGGGTGCATGGCAAGCTCGATCTGCCCGTGGCCGCCCTGCTCCAGGCCCATGGCGTCGATTGCCAGCCCGACAAGCCCCAGATCGCCCAGCAGCTGGGCCTGCGCGTGGCCGAGGGCGCTGCGGGCATCAGCATCAAGGTGGTGCTGCGCGGCGGCGCGGCCGAGGCCGCCGGCATGATGGCGGGCGACGAATGGATCGGCATCGAGCCGCTGCAGGCCAGTGCCCAGAGCGGCGGTTGGCGCCTGCACAAGCTCGACGACCTGCTGCTCTACGCCGGGGATGCCCAGCAGGTGCTGGCCCTGGTAGCCCGGGACAAGCGCCTGCTGCGCCTGCCGCTGGCCTTGCCAGCCCGCGCAGACGCCGCCCCTGCAAAAGGCCGCAAGAAAGCCCCAAAAACTGCCAGCCAGAGCGACACCGTCACCTTGGCTGTCACCGATGCGAATCTGGTCAATCTCTGGCTGGACGGGCGTTGATCGCGGGCAGTGACCCGCCCACCTGCACCCAAAAAGCGCCATCTTGCGCAGCTCGCTACGCCGCAACAGCCCGCTTGGTGTAGGATGCCTGTCGACCATGCGGGCGCCAGCAGGCCGCTGCTGCCCCACAACCCAAGGAGATAGACCGTGGCCTATGAAATGATCGAAGTGCGCGTCGAAGCCGAGAAAGTGGGCATCATCACGCTCAACCGCCCCAAGGCGCTGAACGCGCTCAACGACCAGCTGATGAACGAGCTGGGTGAGGCGCTCAAGGCCTTTGACGCCGACAAGAACATTGGCTGCATGATCATCACCGGCAGCGAAAAGGCCTTTGCCGCGGGCGCCGACATTGGCGCCATGGCCAAGTACAGCTTTGCCGATGCCTATGGCGGCGACTACATCACCCGCAACTGGGAAGCGATCCGCAGCATCCGCAAGCCCGTCATTGCCGCCGTCAGCGGCTACGCACTGGGTGGCGGCTGCGAGCTGGCCATGATGTGCGACTTCATCATCGCCGCCGACAACGCCCGCTTTGGCCAGCCCGAGATCAAGCTGGGCGTCATCCCCGGCGCCGGCGGCACGCAGCGCCTGCCCCGCGCCGTGGGCAAGGCCAAGGCCATGGACCTGGCCCTCACCGGCCGCATGATGAACGCCGACGAGGCCGAGCGTGCCAGCCTGGTCAGCCGCGTGGTGCCCGTGGACAAGCTGATGGAAGAGGCGCTGGGCGCGGCCATCATCATCAGCGGCTTCTCGCAGCTGGCCGTGATGGCCGCCAAGGAATCGGTGAACCGCGCGTTCGAGGGCAGCCTCAACGACGGCGTGATGTTCGAGCGGCGCCTGTTCCACGCGCTGTTCGCGACCAATGACCAGAAAGAAGGCATGGACGCCTTCGTCAACAAGCGCCCGGCCCAGTTCAGCAACAGCTGATCAGGCGCTACGGTGCCATTGGTGCAGGGGCCATGGTCCTTGCCAGCACCCGCCACGCAAAATGACTGTTTTTGACAAAACCTGGCGACATTGATCGCCGAGCCAAATTTTCGGTATATAATTTCGTTCTGCCGGTCGTATAGCTCAGTTGGTTAGAGCGCAGCATTCATAATGCTGATGTCGTAGGTTCAAGTCCCACTACGACCACCAGGTTTCAAGCCGCAGTGATTGCATGATCACTGCGGCTTTTCTCTTTGGCGCATCCGTTTTGATGGCTGCAAGTCGCGCCGAAAAAGTCGCAGCCAGCAGCCGGTACGCCGCCCATCCGCCCCTACAATGGAGTCTGCCGGTCGTATAGCTCAGTTGGTTAGAGCGCAGCATTCATAATGCTGATGTCGTAGGTTCAAGTCCCACTACGACCACCACATCCCACCGCAGTGCCTGCCACAGGCCCTGCGGTTTTTTTATGCCCACAGGGGCACAATAGCCCCATGCAAGACCTGTTCAGCCCCGCCGCCAACGATGACCAGACGCACTGGGAGCGCATTGCCATTGGCCGCCAGGCCTGTGTGCTGCGCGGCTTTGCGCTGCGCTGGGAGGATGACTTGCTGCGCCAGGTGCAGGCCATCGTGCAGCAGGCGCCGTTTCGCCATTTGCGCACCCCCGGCGGGCGCCCTATGCAGGTGGCGATGAGCAACTGCGGCGCATTTGGCTGGTACAGCGACCAGCACGGCTACCGCTACAGCGCCACCGACCCCTTGAGCGGCCAGCCCTGGCCCGCCATGCCACCCGCCTTCGCAGCGCTGGCCGCCCAGGCGGCGCAGGCAGCCGAGCTGCCGCCTTTTGCCCCCAATGCCTGCCTGATCAACCGCTACAGCGTCGGCACCCGCCTGACCCTGCACCAGGACGAAGGTGATGCCCGCCACCCGATCGTGTCGGTATCGCTGGGCCTGCCCGCCATCTTTTTGTGGGGTGGTGATGCCCGCGCCGATGCCACGCAAAAGCTGCCGCTGCAGCATGGCGATGTGGTGGTCTGGGGTGGCGTGGACCGCATGCGCTACCACGGGGTGATGCCGGTCAAGGATGGGGTGAGCGCTGTGGCGCATCCGCTGCTCGATGGCCAAAGAATCAACCTGACCTTCCGCCGCGCAAGCTAGACCGCTGGCTCAGGGGCCGCGCCACCCAGCTCCTGCGACAGGCAATCGATAAAGCTGCGCACCTTGGGCGCCAGGTAGCGCCGGCTGGTGTAGATCGCATACAGGGTCACCGTCAGCGCCTCCCACTGGGGCAGCACCCGCTGCAGCTGGCCGCTGCGCAGGTCGTCCTCCACCAACCAGGATGGCAAAAAGCCCAGGCCCATGCCGGCGCGCACCGCATGCAGGCTGAGGTTGGAATCATCGGACAGCAGGGCCGGCTGCAGGTGCAGCGGCGCGCTGCGTGCGCCGGGCTGGCTCAGCTGCAAGGGGCTGAGCGATACATAGCTGGGCAACACGGCAGGGTGCTGGGCGAGGTCGGCAGGCTGCTGGGGCGGGCCAGCCTGCCCCAGGTAAGCGGGGCTGGCCACCAGGTAGAACGGCACCTGGCACAGCGGGCGGGCAATCAGATGCGGGGCGGGGTCGGACGAGGCGCGCATGGCCATGTCATAGCCGGCGGTGGCCAGGTCGATCTTGTGGTTGTCCAGGTGGATATCGACCAGCACCTGCGGATAACGGGCGCGGTAGCGCGCCAGGATGCGCGCCATCTGCGGGGTAGCGCACCAGACCGGCGCGCTGATCTTGAGCTGACCGCTGGGGGCCTGGTGGTGCTGGCCGATCTCCTGGGCGGCAGCGTCCAGCATCTCCAACGCCAGGCTGCTTTGCGCATACCAGCGCTGGCCCGCCTCGGTCAGGCTGACATGGCGGCTGCTGCGGTTGAGCAGGCGCGCACCCAGGCGCTGCTCGAGCTGGGCCACATGCTTGCTGACCATCGGGGCCGAGATGCCCAGGCGCTCGCCAGCCTGCGCAAAGCTGCCGTTATCCACCACCGCCTGGAATACCTGCATGCTGGTGAGCTGGTCCATAGTTTCTTAGTAGGAAATCAATTGCTGCATTTTAGCTACTTGGTTTCCTTTTAGGCAGCTACTACATTGGAGACAAGGAGTTTTCCATATGACCACGACGACGACCACCACCCCCGTCAGCACCAGCAGCAGCCGCCTGCCCGTCTATTTCATCTCGCACGGCGGCGGCCCCTGGCCATGGATGCCCGAGATGCACGACCACTATGCGCAGCTGGCCGCGTCGCTGGCCGATATGCCGCGCCAGATCGGCCGCACACCGCGCGCGATCCTGATGGTGTCGGCCCACTGGGAGGCCGATACGTTTACGGTGCAGTCCACGCCCCAGCCCGGCATAATTTATGACTACGGCGGTTTTCCGGCCCATACCTACCAGATCCACTACCGCTCGCCCGGATCGCCTGCGCTGGCCGAGCGGGTCGCTGGCCTGTTGGCCCAGGCCGGCATTGCGGTGCAGCAGGACGCCGAGCGCGGCTATGACCACGGCATGTTCTCACCGATGGCCGCGATCTACCCCGAGGCCCATGTGCCGGTGGTGCAGCTGTCGCTGCGCCGGGGCCTGGACCCGGCCGAGCACCTGGCGCTGGGCCGGGCGCTGGCCGCCTTGCGCGATGAGGACGTGCTGATCATCGGCAGCGGCTTGTCGTACCACAACCTGCGTGCCTTTGGGCCCCAGGCGCGCGTGCCCTCCAAAGCCTTTGACGACTGGCTGGCCGAGACCATGCTGCAGGCGGACAGCGCCCGCCGCAGCCAGCGCCTGCTGGACTGGGAAGACGCCCCCGCCGCACGCATTGCGCACCCGCGCGAAGAGCATCTGCTGCCGCTGATGGTGGCGGTCGGCGCCGCCGAGGCTGACCGCGCCGTGCGTGTGTACCATGAAGACAACTTCATGGGCGGGCTCGCCGTGTCGAGCTACCGGCTGGATGCCGCCTAAGCGCTGCTGAGGGCGGGATGCTGGCTCCCTGTCCAAAAAAGTTGCACCATACAACCAAAAAGTTGTATATTGCAACCAAATACTGGAGAGACGCATGGCAGCCGCTACCGACACCCCCTTGGTCAACGACATCCGCAGCGCTTCCCGCGCCATGGTGCGGGAGCTGGGCTTTATGGCGAGCACCTTGGCGGGTACGCCCTATTCGGCCTCAGCCGTCCATGCGCTGCTGGAAATCGATACGCATGGCCAGGTCACCGCCGCCCAGTTGGCAGAGTATCTGGGGCTGGACAAATCCAGCGTCAGCCGCATGCTCGCCAAGCTTATCGCCAACGGCGAGCTGCAAGAAGAGCCCTGCGCAGACGATGCCCGCGCCAAGCAGTTGCTGCTAACGGCCCAAGGCCAACGCACCGTCGCAGGCATCCACGCCTACGGCCAGACCCAGGTGCGCAGTGCGCTGGCGCAGCTCAACCCCTCGCTGCAGCAGTCCGTGGCGCAGGGCTTGATGGCCTATGCCCAGGCCTTGCAGGCGCACCGGCTGGGCAGCGCGGCGGGCCAGGACAGCGCTGCCACCTTGGCCACGAGCAGTATCCAGATCCACAGCGGCTACCGGCCCGGCGTCATCGGCCGCGTGACCGAGATGCATGCCGTGTTCTATGCCCGGCACTGGGGCTTTGGCGCCTTCTTTGAAAGCAAGGTGGCCTCGGGCCTTGCCGAATTCAGCGGCCGCCTGGGCGAGCCCTGCAACCAGATCTGGACGGCGGTGCACAACGAGCGCATCGTCGGCTCCGTCGCGATTGACGGTCAGGACCTGGGCAACAACCAGGCGCATCTGCGCTGGTTCATTCTGGATGATGGCTGCCGCGGTGGCGGCGTGGGCCGCCAGCTGCTGACGCAGGC
This sequence comes from Comamonas squillarum, assembly GCF_025309455.1. NCBI lineage: Bacteria > Pseudomonadati > Pseudomonadota > Betaproteobacteria > Burkholderiales > Comamonadaceae > Comamonas > Comamonas squillarum. Next base: position 4,585,346 of record NZ_CP104377.1, on the reverse strand, counting down.
CCTCGCCTTTTGCGACCAGCGCGGCTTTGCCAGCACCGAGCTCTGGACCTTCCAGGGGCTGGATGCGGCACGCAAGCTCTATGAATCGCTGGGCTTTGCCTTGGTGCATGAAGAGACCGGCCAGCAATGGGGCTCGGCCGTGGTCGAGCAGCAGTTCAGCCGCCGCCGGCACGGCGCCTAGGTGCGCGATGCAGGCGCACCAGCCAGCGCTGTGGGCGGCCGCTACCACCGGCATGCTGGTGGGCGCGGCCATGGTCTCCACCAGTGCGCTGTCATCGGCTGCCTCGCCAGCCAGCCTGGCGTTTTTGCGCTATGCCATCGGGCTGGCGATCCTCGCGGGCCCTGCGCTGCTTGCCACCTGGCCGCGCTACCGCGCCCGCGATGCGCTGGCCATTGCCTTGCTTGGCGTGGCGCAGTTTGCGCTGCTGATCCTGCTGCTCAACCATGCACTGGCGCGCCTGCCCGCCTCCACCTGCGCACTGGTGTTCGCCACCATGCCGCTCTTTACCTGGTGCCTGGCGGCGCTGTCGGGGCGCGAGCCTTTGGGCCGCCGCCGGCTGGCGGGCCTGGCACTGGCCGTCGGCGGCGTCGCCGTGCTGCTGCTCGGCAGTGCGCGCGCTGCCAGCGGCGGGGGTGGCGCAGGCAGCCTGGGCCTGCTGGGCGGCAGCGGCATGGCGGCCTTGCTCGCCGCAACGCTGGTGGGTGCGGCCACCAGCATTCTCTACGGTCCCTATATGCGGCGCTACCCGGCGCTGCCCACCTGCGGCCTGGCCATGGCGGCATCGGTGCTGTTTTTGGCGCTCTACTGCAGCTGGCAGGGTCAGCCGCTGTGGCCGGTGTTTTCTGCCACGCAGTGGGGCCATATGGTCTTTGTCGGGCTGTCGAGCGGCCTGGGCTACTTTTGCCTGCTGTGGGCGCTGGGCCGGCTGCAGGCATCGCTGGTGATTGCCTTCCAGGCGCTGGGCCCTGTCACTGCGGCCCTGCTGGAGCTGGCCTTGCACCAGCGCCTGCCATCGCCTGCGCTGCTGGCCGCCCTGGTCCTGGTGCTGGCGGGCCTGGTCGTGAGCACCCAGGCAGCCGCGCGCTAAGCCCGGCCTTGGCGCCCTCAAGCTGCAGCCTTGCCCCAGTGCTGGACTGTGGCACCGCCAGTGTTTGTAGAATGCGGCCTCCAGCCCCTGGATATACACCATGAACCGCTGCACCAAACCCCACACATCCCACCACCATCGCCTGCGACGCACGGCCCGCGCCAGCCTTGCGGCCCTTGCGCTGGCACTGGGCGGCATCAGTGCCCTGCCCAGCCTGGCCCAGACCGCCACCTTTGCCCCGTTCCAAGGCCCCGTCCGCGCCTTTCCTCCACAGGCCCTGCGTGGCAACCTGGTGGTCACCAGCACCAGCCAGGCCACGATCGATGGCCAGACCGTGGGCCTCGCTCCCGCCTTCAAGCTCTACAACCCGCGCAACACCACGATACGCCCCGGCACCGTGCTCAACGAGCGGCTGACGGTGAACTATGTGATCGAGAAAACCAGCGGGCGTGTGCATGCCGCCTGGATCTTGAACAGCGAAGAAGCCGCCCTCAAGCGCGACCGCGCCGACAACGGCTTTTGGAGCGGACTCTTTAAATAACGCGCCCCAGCGCCGCCGCATGGCCTGACCGCACCGGTCAAGCCCGGCTCGGCGCCCGCGCATCGACACCCATCAGCAGCAGTGCGCCCGCCGGGCGCCTGGCTTGTTGCCGTATTGCTGTATTCACCCAGGCCTGCGATGGCAGCCCCGGGCCCCCACGAGATTTGCACCATGTCCAAAAAAGTATTTATCAAAACCTTCGGCTGCCAGATGAACGAGTACGACTCGGACAAGATGGCCGATGTGCTGGGCGCCGCCCAGGGCTATGAACCCACGCAGGACATGGACGAGGCCGACCTGATCCTGTTCAATACCTGTTCGGTGCGCGAGAAGGCGCAAGAAAAAGTGTTCTCCGACCTGGGCCGCATCAAGCACCTGAAGGAAAAAGGCGTGCTGATCGGCGTGGGCGGTTGCGTGGCCAGCCAGGAAGGCGCCGAGATCATCAAGCGCGCGCCCTATGTGGATGTGGTGTTTGGCCCCCAGACTCTGCACCGCCTGCCCGAGCTGCTCAATGCCCGCGCGGCCAAGGCCAAACCGCAGGTCGATATCTCCTTCCCCGAGATCGAGAAGTTCGACCACCTGCCCCCTGCCCGCGTCGAAGGTGCATCGGCCTTTGTGTCGATCATGGAAGGCTGCTCCAAGTACTGCAGCTACTGCGTCGTGCCCTACACCCGGGGGGAAGAAGTGAGCCGCCCGTTTGAGGACGTGCTGGTCGAGGTCGCAGGCCTGGCCGCGCAAGGCGTGAAGGAAATCACCTTGCTGGGCCAGAACGTGAATGCCTACCTGGGCAAGATGGGCGCCACGGCCGAGATTGCCGACTTTGCGCTGCTGCTCGAATACGTGGCCGAGATCCCCGGCATCGAGCGCATCCGCTACACCACCAGCCACCCCAATGAGTTCACGCCGCGCCTGATCGAGGCCTATGCCAAGATCCCCAAGCTGGTCTCGCACCTGCACCTGCCGGTGCAGCACGGCAGCGACAAGATCCTGATGGCGATGAAGCGCGGCTACACCGCCATGGAGTACAAGAGCACGGTGCGCAAGCTGCGCGCCATTCGCCCCGATCTGGCGATGAGCAGCGACTTCATCGTCGGCTTCCCCGGTGAGACCGAAGAAGACTTCCAGAAGATGATGAAGCTCATCGATGACGTGCGCTTTGACAACTCGTTCAGCTTTATCTTCAGCCCGCGCCCCGGCACCCCCGCTGCCAACCTGCCCGATGACACGCCTTACGAGGTCAAGCTGCGCCGCCTGCAGGATCTGCAAGCTGTCATCAACCACAACATCAAGACCATCAGCGAAGAGCGCCTGGGCACCGTCCAGCGCCTGCTGGTGGAGGGCAAGTCCAAGCGCGACAACGGCGAGCTGATGGGCCGCACCGAGTGCAACCGCGTGGTCAACTTCCCCGGCCAGGAGCGGCTGATTGGCCAGATGGTCGATGTGCGCATTACCGAGACGATGACCTATACGCTGCGCGGCGAAGTGCTGATCACCCATTGAGGCATAGAGCCGGTCTGCTGATGCCGCGCTGGTCAGCCGCAGCAAACACGGTGAAAATAGCCCTCTGCCCTGCTTTTGTGGCCCGCAAAGGCCATATCTGCCTTGGGGCCCGTTAGCATGCAGGGGGCGCATGAGGGATGCGCCATCACCAGAAAGGCATCATCACCATGGCATCCGTGTCCGACCCGTCCACCGCACTGCGCAGCGAGGCGCTTGACGCCTTTCTGGACCATGTTGATGCCCTCTTCAACACCGAGGACGAGACGCAGGAGTGGCCTGACCGCCAGGCCGCTGCCGCCCAGCAGCTCGCATCGCGCGCGCTGGAGCCCGAAGACCTGGACCAGCTGCGCCGCCTCTACCGGCTGTGGAGCATGGCCGGCCAGCCCGCCCAGGCCCTGGCCGCCGTGCAGCAGCACCAGGCCCGCCTGCTGCAGGAGCTGACCGCCGACGCCCAGCGCGACGCCGCCGTCACGATGGCGATGCTGCAAGCCGATGCCGCCGAGGATGTGCCCGACCTCCCCCCCGAACAGTACCGCGCGGTAATCGCGCAGGCCATGGCTGCCGTGGACCAGGCCGGTGACCTGGGCGATCCGGACCGCGCCTGGCGCCATCTGGCCCACCATGCCCACCAGGCCCAGGCGCTGGACCTGCAAGAGCAGATCACCCGCAAGCAGCACCACTACAAAAGCCAGCAGGCCGACCGCGCCCATCTGCGCGCCTGGGACGATGCGATGCTGGCCACGCGCCTGGGCCGCATCGAAGCGGCCAGGGGCAACAGCGCTGCAGCCCGCGACCTGGGCCACTACGCACTGCAAAAACTCCAGCGCGCCGAAGCGGGCCAGGACATCGACACCGATGACTGGCTGCTGCTGGGCGAGGACATCATTGCGCTGGCCCCGGATGCGCTGGCCCAGCACAGCGAGCTGACGCTGGCGAGCCTGCCCAGCACCGCCTCGCCCGCCGCCTGGCGCGATACCCGCGCCCAGCTCGCGCGCCTGGCTGCTGGCAGCCTGCACCAGCAAGGCGCGCTCGATGCCGCGATCAGCAAAGGCCAGGAAGGCCGCTTTGCGCTGGTGCGCGACAGCGACGACCGCAGCAGTGCCTTGCTGATCGACTGGCTGGTGCAGGCAGCGCGCCTGCCCGAGGCGGCCCACATGTGCTTTGAGAGTACCCTGCACAGCCGCCCCGGATCGCGCGAAGCTGCCTGCCGCCAGGCATTGGCCCACCTGGGTGAGCCGGGCGGTGCGCCGTACTGGGCGCTGACCCTGATGGCCGCAGCCCAGGACGAGGACCTGGCCGAATTCCTGCCTGCCGACATGGACGCCGAGCAGGCCTTTGCCCACTACAGCGCGCTGGTGCAGCAGCAGTCGCTGAACCACCCGATGTGGCGACTGCTGCAGGGCAACCATCTGTTTGAACAGCAGGACTATGCGCAGGCCTTGCCGCTCTTGGAAACCCTGGCCGAGCGCCCCCAGTACGCCAATGGCGAACTCGCCTACCGCCTGTTTGTCTGCCGCGCCCGCGTGGCGGGCCTCGCCAGCGCGCTGCAGTCGCCCTATATCCGCTGCGACAGCGGCAGCTGGTGCTATGCGATGGGCGTGCAGCTGGATGACGACGAAGAGCTGATGAAGGCCATTGGCGGTGAAGGTGACGAGCTGCCCGCCGACTGGCCCTACGACGAGCTGCTGCGCTGGATCAAGCACTACTACGAGACTGGCCAGGCCCGCTTCGAGCACTGGTTTGCCACTGGCCAGGGCAGCTACAAGGATGGCAACCTGCACGACTACTCAATGCTGTGCAACAACCTGGCCATCAAGTACCGCTACAACGACGAGAACTACGACGGCGCGCTGGCCCTGCATGCCAAAGGCATTGCGACCAGCCCCTTTGCCGAGCACTACAACGGCATCGTCTCGACCCATATCGACAGCGACAACTACGCGCAGCTTATCGGCGCCGCCGAGCAGCTGTGGCACTACAGCCAGGACAATGGCTACAGCCGACACAGCCCCTGCGACTACTTCCCCAAGGTGGCCTACGCGCTCTACCAGCAAGACCGCAATGTGGAAAACAGCATCTGGCTGGAGCGCCTGGACGAGTGGTGGAGCCAGCTGGACGAAGACGAGCAGCGCAGCGAGCGCTATGACTACCTGCGCAGCCTGCTCAACCAGCTCGACTACTACTCGGCTACGCATGGCGCCGAGGTGCTGCCGCGCCTCCAAGCGCTGCTGCCCGAGCTGGAGCAGCGCCAGAACCCCTACCTGCTGCGCCGCGCGGGCGACGCGATGCAGACTTCGGGCACAGACCAGCAGGCCTTGCAGATCTACCAGCAGGCGCTGGCCTGCGCGCCTGCCGATGACGCGGCCGAGCGCGAGAAGCTGCAGACCACGATCGACAAGCTCCATGCCCAGCTGATCACCGCTGCGCCTGGCGCGGGCGACAGGCCCTGGTGGAAGTTCTGGTAAGCCCGTTCATGCGCTCAAGCACGGTGTACCTGGCGCGCAATGTGGTCAACGCGCCCGAGCTCAAGGCCCGCATCATCGCGCGCAGCCGCGAGCGCGGCGACACGCCCGAGATCGCCGCCTGGCTGCAGAACCATTTCTACCGCTACCTGGTGGGCAATCTTCAGTCGCCGCCCGAGGCCGTTCAGGCCATCCCCACGACCGAGGCACTGCAGCAGCGCTATGCCGCCGGTGCGCCGGCCTGGGCGCTCGCGTTGCTGGCGCGCAAACCCGGGCCTGAGGCTGCGCCGGCAGACACGGCGCTGTGGTGGATCAGCCCTGCCCATCAGAGTGTCCTGGCACTGGAGCGCCAGCTGCTGGAGTTCTTGCAGTCGCGCCAGGGCACCTCGCTGGAGGGCAAGCTCGCCCGCATCAACTGCCCGCAGGCGCTGGAGCGCTGGGCGCAGGAGCACCAGGCTTTCGAGGCCCAGCAACTGGCCGGTTGGCGCCAGCACCAGCCCCATGCGGTGCAGACGGTTTGGCAAGGTAGCCAGGGCGCATTTGTCGAGCTGCTGCCCGGCAGCGGCGTGCTGCGCGAAGAGATGGCCTACGAGAGCCAGATGATGCGCCACTGCCTGGGCCAGTTTGCCAACCGCCGCCAGCTCAGCGGCGGCTATGGCGAGCACTATGCCGAGGGTTGCGAGCAAGGCCGCATGCGCATCTTCAGCTACCGCACCGGCCAGGGCCAGCCGCGCATCACCATCAATGCCTGGCTGCAGCCCGATGGGCGCCTGCGCATCGACCAGATCAAGGGCAAGCAAAACCGCCCGCCGGTGGACCGCTACCGCGCTGACGTCATTGCCTTTTTGAACCAGCTGAACACCAGCGAGGACACGCCAGACGATGCACTGGGCATGCGCCTGCTGCGCACCACCGGTGCCCAGGCGGGCTGGCATGCGGTGGAGAGCTTGCTCAGCGAGGCCGAGCAGTTGCAGCTGTGGCAGCGCCAGCCCAGGCTGCTGGCCCATGTGCCCCAGACCTCACCACTGGTGCAATGGCTGGCAGCCGCGCACGACAGCAGCCTGCTGGCCGGCCAGCAGCTGCCCCCTGCGCTGGCCTACAGCCTGGCGCAAGCGGGCAGGGCGCCCGCCAACATGCCGCCGGGCATGCAGCCGGAGGCACAGCGATGATCCAGATCGTGGTGGCAGCGATCGGGCTGTGGCTGGTGTGGCAATGCGTGCAGGCCTTTCGCCGCCAATGGGGCAGCCAGGCGCCTGCGCCCTCGGGCCCCCTGGGGCACTACCGGCTCACGCCCGAGCAGAACTGGGCACTGGCGCTCGCCCACCCGATGGCCTTCCATGCCCTCAAGGATGGTTTTGCCGACAGCGCCATGCCCGCGCCCACCAGCAGCCTGGCGGCATCCTTGCGGCCCATGGCCTTGCATGCCTTTGGCCTGCGCACCGACCTGGACGATGCCAAGGTGCGCGAGCAGTTGCCCGAGCGCATGCGCACGCGCTGGTGGTGCCTGGATGTGGAGCGGCTGCAGGCGGGGGATGACGCCCGCGCCGCGATGGCCTTTGCCTGCGTCCGGACTGCCTTTTTTGTGCGTACCGCCGCCATGCTGGGCTGGCTCAGCGCCGAGCATCAGTGGCAGCTGCTGCAGCTCAATGCCGCGCGCGCCCGCGATTGCTTTGGCAGCTGGCAGGAGCTGGGCACCGCCTATGTCCAGGGCCGGGCGCAATGGGTAGCCAAGGGCCGCTCGGACGCGCTGGGCCGCAGCCTGGACCCGGAGGAGTTGCAGCAATGGCTGCAGGATGCCTCGCATCCCTGGAGTGCCTATGCCTGGCGCTGACCCCGCCTTTGCCGCCGTTTTGGGCGCGCTGCCTCTTGTTTTATTCAGCCGATGAATATTCTCATGCGTCAAAAATCGTGCGTGCCTCGGTGAAGCGGCGTGAGAAATAGGGATTGTCCAGGCTCACCGTCTTGACCACGCCGCCGCTCGACGGCGCATGGACAAACTGGTTGTTGCCGGCATAAATGCCCATGTGCGAGTAGCGCCCGCCCATGGTGTTGAAGAACACAAAATCGCCGCGCTGCAGGTCGCGCCGGTCGATCTCGGCGCTCACGCCCGCCCACTGCGCCGTGGTGCGGGGCAAGCGGCGCGTGGTGATGCCCTGGATCGCGTACTGGATCAGACCGCTGCAGTCAAAGCCGCCTTCGGGCGTATTGCCGCCATAGGTGTAGGGCGTGTTGACCACCAGCATGACCCGTGCATAGAGCGCCTCGCGCAGCTCGCCGCTCAAGCCCAGGTTGACGGGTACCACGCCGGTGTCCACCCGGGGCGAGGACCCCGCGCCACCTGCCGTGCGCTGGCCACTCTCTCGCCGGGCGCTGCGCGGCGGCGACGAGCCGCAGCCCGCCAGCAATGCCGATGCCGATGCCGACAGCGCCCAGAGCAAAAAGGGACGGCGCGCAGCCGCGTCTTCGTGGTCCATGGTCTCCCCCTTAGATTCAGGCCGCAAAAAATTCATAAAGCATATTATTCACAATTTCATGCAAGTTTGTGAAATGTATTGGTATTTCTCGCTGACAGATGGTCCCACTCGTATTTTTACCAATTTGTCAAACGTGATGAATACCCGGAATGCCCAACTATTCTGCTTTCAGAGGGAGAAGACTACAATTTGTGTCGTAAGCATAGAAAACAAGCATCCTTCATTGAAAGGACACCCCATGGTGCAATTCTCCAGACGCCAGTTCATGAAAGTGACTGGTTCGACTCTGGCGGGTTCCAGCCTGGCAGTGATGGGCTTCTCGCCCGCCACTGCGCTTGCCGGAGTCCGTCAGTACAAGCTGGTCGGCAGCACAGTGACACGGCAAACCTGCACGTATTGCTCTGTTGGCTGCGGCATTTTGATGTACTCGCTGGGCGATGGCGGCAAGAACGCCAAACTCTCGGTGATCCACGTCGAAGGCGATCCCGACCACCCCGTCAACCGCGGCACCCTGTGCCCCAAGGGCGCATCGCTGCTGGACATCGTCCACAGCCCCAACCGCCTGCTCTACCCCGAATACCGCGCGCCCGGCTCCAATGAGTGGAAGCGCCTGTCCTGGGATGAGGCCCTGACCCGCATTACCAAGCTGCTCAAGGACGATCGCGACGCGAACTTCCTCGAGAAGACCGATGATGGCCTGACGGTGAACCGTTGGACCTCGACCGGCATGCTGGCCGCCTCGGCCTCCAGCAACGAAGCCGGTTACATCACCTACAAAGTGGCCCGCTCTTGGGGCATGTTGGCGTTCGATAACCAAGCCCGTGTCTGACACGGCCCGACGGTGGCAGGTCTTGCCCCGACGTTTGGCCGTGGAGCGATGACGAACCATTGGGTCGACATCAAGAACGCGGACGTTATTTTGATCATGGGCGGCAATGCCGCTGAAGCCCACCCTTGCGGCTTCAAATGGGTGACCGAGGCGAAGGAGCACAACAAGGCTCACTTCATGGTGGTCGACCCGCGCTTCAACCGCTCGGCATCGGTGGCAGATTTCTACGCCCCTATCCGCTCCGGCTCGGACATTGTTTTCCTCGGCGGTGTGATCAACTACCTGCTGACGAACGACAAGATCCACCACGAGTACGTGCGCAACTACACCGACTTCACGTTCATCGTGCGGGAAGACTTTGCGTTCGACGAAGGCATCTTCTCGGGCTACAACCCGGAAAAGCGCACCTACGACAAGGCCAGCTGGGACTACGAGCTGGGCGAGGACGGTTACGTCAAGACCGACCCGAGCCTGCAGCACCCGCGCTGCGTCTACCAATGGCTCAAGCGCCACTACGCCAGCTACACGCCTGAGAAGGTGGAGAGCGTCTGCGGCACGCCCCAGGCCAAGTTCCTGCATGTCTGCGAAAAGCTCGCATCGACGGCACAAGCGGGCCGCGCGGCAACCATCCTGTATGCCCTCGGCTGGACCCAGCACTCGATCGGCGCGCAGATCCTGCGCACCGGCGCCATGGTGCAGCTGCTCTTGGGCAATATCGGTGTCGCCGGTGGTGGCATGAACGCCTTGCGCGGTCACTCCAACATCCAGGGGCTGACCGACCTGGGCCTGCTGTCCAACGCACTGCCCGGCTACCTGACGCTGGCCAACCAAGGGGAGCAGGACTACCAGAAGTACATCGACGCGCGCACGCAAAAACCTTTGCGTGCCAACCAGATGAGCTACTGGCAGAACTACCCCAAGTTCCACGTCAGCCTGATGAAGGCTTTCTGGGGACCGGCTGCAACCAAGGACAACAACTGGGCCTATGACTACCTGCCCAAGCTCGACAAGCAGTACGACATGCTGCAGATTTTCGAGCTGATGAACGAAGGCAAGGTCAACGGCTACATCGCCCAGGGCTTCAACCCGCTGGCGGCGCTGTCCAACAAGAGCCGTGTGCGCAACGGGCTGGCCAAGCTCAAGTTCCTGGTCGTGATGGACCCGCTGGCCACCGAGACCTCGGAGTTCTGGAAGAACTACGGCGAGTACAACGACATCGATACCGCATCGGTGCAGACCGAGGTGTTCCGCCTGCCCACCACCTGCTTCGCAGAAGAAGATGGCGCCGTCGTGAGCTCCTCGCGTGTGCTGCAGTGGCACTGGAAGGCCTCCGAGCCCCCAGGCGAGGCCAAGACCGACATCGCGATCATGTCGGCGCTGCACCTGCGCATGAAGGCGGCCTACCAAAAGGACGGCGGCAAGTTCCCCGATCCGATCCAGAACCTGTGGTGGCCATATGCACAGCCCGCGCACCCTTCGTCCGAAGAGATTGCCAAGGAGTACAACGGCCGCGCACTGACCGACCTGACGGCGCCCGATGGCAAGGTGCTGCGCCCTGCCGGCCAGCAGCTGTCCGGCTTTGGCGAGCTGCGTGACGACGGCTCCACGATGAGTGGCTGCTGGATCTGGACGGGCAGCTGGACCGAGGCGGGCAACCAGATGGGCCGCCGCGACAACAGCGACCCGACCGGCATCGGCAACACGCTGAACTGGGCCTGGGCCTGGCCGGCCAACCGCCGCGTGCTGTACAACCGCGCATCGGCGGATCTGGAAGGCAAGCCTTTCAACCCCAACCGCACCTTGGTCAAGTGGAATGGCTCGACCTGGGGCGGCGCGGACGTGCCCGACTACGGCCCGACCATCAAGCCCGAGACCGGCACCGGCCCGTTCATCATGAACCCCGAAGGGGTGGCACGCTTCTTTGCCCGCAAGGGCATGAACGAAGGCCCGTTCCCGACGCACTACGAGGCATTCGACAACCCGCTGGGCTACAACCCGATGTACCCGAAGAACGACAAGGCGGTCAGCAACCCGGCCGCCCGCGTCTTCCCGGCCATCTGGGAGACCTTCGGCAAGGCAGACGAATTCCCGCATGTGGGCACGACCTACCGCCTGACGGAGCACTTCCACTATTGGACCAAGCACGCGCTGCTCAACTCCATCATCCAGCCCGAGCAGTTCGTCGAGATCGGCGAGGCGCTGGCCAAGGAGATCGGCATCGCGACGGGCGCGATGGTCAAGGTCAGCTCCAAGCGTGGCTACATCAAGGCCGCTGCGGTGGTGACCAAGCGCATCAAGCCCATGCAGATCGAAGGCAAGACGGTGCACCACGTGGGTATCCCTATCCACTGGGGCTTCAAGGGCCTGACCAAGCCTGGCTTCCTCGCCAACACCCTCACCCCGTTTGTGGGTGATGGCAACAGCAACACGCCAGAGTTCAAGACCTTCCTCGTGAAGGTTGAGAAGATCTAAGGAGCAGCGATGTCATCTCTTCAATCATTGGATATCAAGCGCCGCTCCGCCACCACCACCCCATCGCCCAGCGTGCGCAGCCCGCATGGCGGTGAGGTGGCCAAGCTGATCGATGTCTCCAAGTGCATCGGCTGCAAGGCCTGCCAGACCGCCTGCATGGAGTGGAACGATCTGCGTGACGATGTGGGCACGGCAGCGGCCGGGGTGTACGACAACCCGACCGACCTGACGGCCAACTCCTGGACGGTGATGCGGTTTTCCGAGTACGAAAACGAAGCCACCGGCAACCTCGAATGGCTGATCCGCAAGGACGGCTGCATGCACTGCGAAGACCCGGGCTGCCTCAAGGCCTGTCCCTCTCCCGGTGCGATCTTGCAGTACACCAACGGCATCGTGGATTTCCAGGAGGAAAACTGCGTGGGCTGCGGCTACTGCGTGACCGGCTGCCCGTTCAACATTCCGCGCATCTCCAAAAAGGACCACAAGGCCTACAAGTGCACGCTGTGTTCGGACCGCGTGGCCGTGGGCCAGGAGCCCGCCTGCGTCAAGACCTGCCCGACCGGCGCGATCATGTTTGGCACCAAGACCGCCATGCAAGAGCGTGCCGAGGAGCGCATTGTCGACCTGAAGGAGCGCGGCTTTGACAAGGCTGGCCTCTACGATCCGCAAGGCGTGGGCGGCACCCACGTGATGTATGTGCTGCACCATGGCGACAAGCCCTCGCTCTACCACGGCCTGCCCGATGATCCATCGATCAGCCCCATGGTGAGCCTGTGGAAGGGTGTGGCCAAGCCGCTGGCGCTGGCAGCGCTGGGCGTGGCCGCTGTCGGCAGCTTCTTCCACTACATCACCAAGGGCCCGATCGAAGTGCCCGAGGAGCTGGAAGAGGAAGAGGCCGCCAAGGCGCGCGCGGACAAGGGCGCCGACCACCACGAGGAGTCTGGACGATGAAAAGCAAGACCCGTGATCTCCAACGCTACACCGCTGGCGAACGCGTCAACCACTGGGTGGTCGCGATCAGCTTTGTGCTGCTGGCCTTGTCGGGCCTAGCGTTCTTCCACCCCTCGTTCTTCTTCATGACGAACCTGTTCGGTGGCGGCCCCTGGACCCGCATTCTGCATCCCTACATCGGTCTGGTGATGACCGTCGGCTTCGTGCTGATGTTCTTCCGCTTCTGGCAGCTCAACATCATCCGCAAGAACGATGTCGAGTGGCTCAGGAATGTGCCCGCGCTGGTCAACGGCGAGCACGAGAAGATGCCACCGGTGGACAAGTACAACGGCGGCCAGAAAGTGCTGTTCTGGATGCTGGTGGTGTGCATGGCGGGCCTGTTGGTGACCGGCGTGCTGATGTGGCGCGCCTGGTGGAACCTGCCGGTGAACGTGGTGCGCGCTGCGGCGCTGCTGCATGCGCTGTCGGCCTTCGGCCTGATCGGTCTGATCATCGCCCACATCTACGCGGCCATCTGGACCCAGGGCACGATCCGCGCGATGACGCGCGGCACGGTGACCCGCGCCTGGGCGCGCTTTCACCACCCGCTGTGGTACCGCCGCATGACGGGTGACACGGCGGACCTGGACAAGCCCGCCAGCCACAAGCACGGCGCCTGATGCGCCCCCTGGGCATGCCCCGGCGAGCAGCCCAGCGCTGCGCCGGGCCAGGCCCTCCCTGCTCCCCAACGCCGATAGCCCCGCCAGGTCTATCGGCGTTGATTTTTGAGAAAATCCCCGTATGCAACGCATTCTTCAACCCGGTGAGATCGAGTCGCTCGACCACACCAGTTTTCCACGCGTGCTGCTGCCCAATACCAGCAGTCTTTTCCTCGACCGTGCGCAGCGTATTCGCCAACTGGCCGACGGCAACCCGATTGCAGACTACCTGCTGTTCATCGCCAAGCTGGTGGATGCCCAGCACAAAGCAGCCCAGGGCCTGCAGGTGGCTGCCCCCGATGCAGCGGCCATCGCCCAGGCTCAGCAGTACTCGTCGCCGCTCTTGCCGGCCGCTGACCACCTGGACCCCATCTGGCACCAGGTGCTGGACGGCATGCTCGCCCAGTTGGCCAGTGCCGATGGCCTGCCCGAGGCCTTGCAGCCGCTGATTGGCGAGCTGCAGCGCTGCAACACCGACGACCGCAATGCGCTGGCCAAGCGCCTGCTGACCAAGGAGCTGGCCGCGCGCGATGTGGGCCTGGCACCTTTTGTCATGGCGGCCTTGCAAGTGGTGTTTGCCACCCGCGCCAGCCAGCTGCGCCTGGCCGACATCCCCTTCACCGACCCGGCCACCATCTGCCCGGTCTGCGCCAGCGAGCCGGTCGCCGGCGTGGTACGCATTGGCGGCAAGATGGCCGGCCACCGCTACCTGCACTGCGGCTGCTGCGCCACCGAATGGCATATGGTGCGCGTCAAATGCAGCCACTGCGAATCGACCAAGGGCGTGCGCTACCAGGGCCTGGAAGGTGGCAAGGATGTGGTGCTGGCCGAAACCTGCACCGAATGCGGCAGCTACCGCAAGCTGGTCAACCAGGAAAAAGACCCGCTGGCCGAGCCGCTGGCCGATGACCTGGCCAGCCTGATGCTGGACCTCTTGATGAGCGAGCAGACCGCGTTCTCGCGCGCCAGCGGCAACCCGCTGCTGTTTGTCGCCGTGGCCGAGCCGCAAGCGGCCGATGCCGATGGCAGCGTGCCCGATCTGCACTGAGCGCGTGCCGAGCACCTGAACGTTTTGGCACCATGCCATACTGGACGATGGCGCTGCCCGCTGCAGCCCATCGTTTTTTTGTTTCAGCCCTTGTTTGAGCTTGTTTGCCCATGAACGCACCGTCCCACCTGCCCTCTGTTGACAAGCTGCTGCAGCACCCGCGCACCGCTGCGCTGGTGGACAGCTATGGCAAGACCCAGTGCACGCAGGCCATCCGCGCAGCGCTGGGCGAGGCGCGCAGCCGCTGGCTGGCAGAGGCGGGCAGCAACGCAGAGGGTGCCGATGCCTTGCTGGACGCTGCCGAGCAAAAGCTCCAGCAGCTGTTTGCGCCGCGCCTCAAGGCGGTCTACAACCTGACCGGCACGGTGCTGCACACCAACCTGGGCCGCGCGCTGCTGCCGCAAGAGGCTATTGACGCGGTGGTGCAGGCGCTGGCGACCCCCAGCAATCTCGAATACGACCTGGCCGACGGCGGCCGGGGCGACCGCGATGACCTTGTCGAAGACCTGGTCTGCCGCCTCACTGGCGCCGAAGCCGCCACCATCGTCAACAACAATGCGGCAGCCGTGCTGCTGGTGCTGTCCACCTTGGCACGCGACAAGGAAGTGGTGGTCTCCCGCGGCGAGCTGGTCGAGATTGGCGGCGCCTTCCGCATCCCCGATGTGATGACGCGCGCCGGCGCCCGCCTGGTGGAGGTAGGCACCACCAACCGCACCCATGAGAGAGACTACGAGGCCGCGCTGGGCGAGCACAGCGCTGCGCTGATGAAGGTGCACTGCAGCAACTACGCGATCAGCGGCTTTACCAAGTCGGTGGCCGAAGCCGATGTGGCGCGCATCGCCCATGCGCGCCAGCTGCCGCTGATCGTGGACCTGGGCAGCGGCACCTTGGTCGACATGCGCGACTGGGGCCTGCCCTATGAGGTGACGGTGCGCGAGACCATCGAGGCTGGCGCCGATGTCGTGACCTTCAGCGGCGACAAGCTGCTGGGCGGCCCGCAGGCGGGCATCATCGTCGGTAGCAAGGCCTTGATCGCCCAGATCAAGAAGAACCCGCTCAAGCGCGCACTGCGCGTGGGCAAGCTCACCCTGGCTGCGCTCGAGCCGACCTTGCGCCTCTATCTGCACCCGGAAAAACTGGCCGAGCGCCTGACCACCTTGCGCCTGTTCACCCGCCCGGCCGCTGCCATGGAGCAGCAAGCGATCGCGCTGCAGGCGCCACTGCAAAGCTTGCTGGGGCCGGACTATCGGGTGGAGCACGCCGCGATGACCAGCCAGATCGGCAGCGGCGCATTGCCCGTCGAGAGCCTGCCCAGCCACGGCCTGGTCGTGCGCCCCCAAGAGCGCAAACGCGCCGGGCGCCTGCTGCTGCAGCTCGAAGCCGCGCTGCGCCAGCTGCCGCGCCCGGTGATCGGCCGGCTGCGCGACGATGCGCTCTGGCTGGATCTGCGCTGCCTCGAAGCCGCTGACCAGGCCGACTTTGCCGCCAATCTGCAGCAGCTGGCCCTGGGCAGCACCCCAGCGGACGGTCAGGCATGATCATCGGCACCGCAGGCCATATCGACCATGGCAAGACCACCCTGGTGCGCGCGCTCACCGGCGTGGAGACCGACCGCCTGAAGGAAGAAAAGGCGCGCGGCATCTCGATCGAGCTGGGCTACGCCTACACCCCGCTGGCCAATGGCGATGTGCTGGGCATCATCGATGTGCCCGGCCATGAGAAATTTGTGCACACGATGGCCGCCGGCGCCGTCGGCATCGACCATGCCTTGCTGGTGGTGGCTGCCGATGACGGCGTGATGCCCCAGACCCTGGAGCATCTGGAAATTTTGCAGCTGCTGGGCATCCGCCAGGGCACGGTGGCGCTCACCAAGGTCGACCGCGTACCCCGCGACCGCATCGATGAGGTGCGGGACGAGATCACCGCCATCCTGGCCCGCAGCAATCTGGCCGATGCGCCCGTCTTTGAAACCGCAGCCGCGCTGCCCGATGACCCGGGCGTGCGGGCGCTGCGCCAGCACCTGCACCAGCAGGCCCAGGCCATGCCCCAGCGCGCCAACAGCGGGCTGTTCCGCCTGGCAGTGGACCGGGTCTTCAGCCTGCCCGGCCAGGGCACGGTGGTGACCGGCACCGTCTTCAATGGCCAGGTGGCCGTGGGCGACAGCCTCGTGCATTCGGCCAGCGGCGCGCCCGTACGCGTGCGCAGCATCCATGTGCAGAACCAGGCGAGCGAGCACGGCCTGGCCGGCCAGCGCTGCGCGCTGAACCTGGCAGGCATTGCCAAGGAGGCCATCACGCGCGGCGACTGGATCATGGACGCGCGCCTGCGCCAACCCACCCAGCGTATCGATGTGCGCCTGCATCTGCTCGCCGATGCAGCGCCGCTGGCGCAGTGGTCGGCTGTGCACCTGCACCTGGGCACCATGCGCTGCACCGGCCATATCGCCTTGCTGCAAGATGGCGACCTGGCCCCGGGCACCGAAGCGCTGGCCCAGCTGGTGCTGGATGCCCCCGCCCTGGTGCTGCCGGGTGACCGCGTCATCGTGCGCAATGCCCAGGCCAGCCGTACCATTGCCGGCGCCATGGTGCTCGATCCCTATGCGCCCGCCCGCAAGCGCCGCAGCGACAGCCGCATGGCCTACCTGGCCGCCTTGGCGCACTGGATTGATACCGCCGACACCGGTCCGCTGCTGGCCGAAGCCCCGCTGGGCCTGGCCCGCTCACTACTGGTACGGCTGACTGGCACGGCGACACCGGTCGTGGCCGAGCACTGCACCCACCTGCCGCTGCCCGATGGCGATGCGCTGCTGGTAGACAGCCAGGCCTGGCAGACGTTGCAAGACCAGCTGCTGCAGGCGCTGCACCGCTTTCATGAAGTCGCCCCCGATGAGCACGGCATCAACGCAGCCCGGCTGCGCCGCATGGCCCTGCCCGCGCTGCAGCATGGCCCGCACGATGCGCTCTACCACGGCCTGCTCGATGCGCTGATCGCCGCCGGCCAGATCGCCAGCAGCGGCGCCTGGCTGCACCTGCCCGGCCACCAGGTGCAGCTGAGCGAGGCCGAGCAGGCCCTCGCCCAGCGCTTGATGCCAGCGATCACCGAAGGCCGCTTTGACCCGCCCTGGGTGCGCGACCTGGCCCGCGACCATGGCGCCGGGGAGGAGCTGGTGCGCCAGCTGCTCAAAAAGCTCTCGCGCCAGGGCCTCGTGTTCCAGGTGGTCAAGGACCTCTTCTATGCCGCCCCCTCCATGGATGCGCTGGCGGCACTCACCGCAGAGCTTGCCCAGCAGGCCGAGCGCGGCGAAGTGCAGGCCCATGCCTTCCGCGATGCCACGGCCCTGGGCCGCAAGCGCGCCATCCAGATCCTGGAGTTCTTCGACCGCGTGGGCTATACCCGCCGCGTGCGCGATACGCATGTGCTGCGCCCGGGTGTGCGCTGGCAGGCGGGCGCAACCTCGTAAGCCACCCAAGGGTCTGCGGCAGCGCCAGCCGCAGGCGCCACGCAGAGCCGCTACAATCGGCCATCTTGCCCAACACGCACGTGTTGCAGGGAAGGCAATCGTGCCCGGTGGCGCGGCCGGGCTTCAAACCCGGTGAGGGGTGTCAGCCACTCCTGGGTTGGTTCGACTCCAGCTGTCTTCCGCCATCTCGGTCTCCGTACAGGTGGTATGCGCTCAGTCAGGTAGCGCTCTTCTGATCCCCCGCTTATGAGCACTGCAGCGCATGGCTCCTAGTCCTGATGCTTGCGCCGGGAATTTCTCAAATCCAAGGCAAGTTTTCTGGCTTCATGCACCTTAGGGACGCATTCCTCCGCAATAGCTACCCACGGCTCCACCGTCAAAAGACGCCTTGCGTCTTATCTCCATCCGCATCCAACCCGCATGGCGAGGGCTATGCAAAGGACCCTCTGCAAATGCGTTATCGCAACTGTTGATTTTTGTAGAGTGGTTGAAGAACAGGCTGGGCAGGGACAGTGGGGTGCAACCAGTGGTTGATTTTTTGGCGGCAAAACATGTAGACCGGCCGCTCCACCCAGTGGTAGTAAGCGGCTGACACCAGTAGCAATGCAACGAGGACACCAACGACAATCAAAAGCTGCACCTGGCTATGCCAGCTGTGCCAAGGCAATAGCGTCAACATCATGCTGAATACCAGGATATGCAGCAAATAGATGGCGTAAGAATAGTCACCAAATTTTGCCAGCGCCAGTGCGATCTGGCTGCGCGGAGAGGGCAGCTTCAACGCCATGCCTACGATCGCCATTGCTGCGCCGCCCATCAATACTGCGCGCTCAGGCCAATAGTGAAAATTGGCCAAACCATAGGGATAATCTTCAAAATGGGGCATGAAATAGACAATCAAGGCAATCCATGCTGCAGCCAGCAAGGCCCAAAACTTCCATGATGCGCGCGAAGGGCGTTGCAGGTACTGGTAGAGGAAGTAGCCCATGAAAAATTCTGCCACAAGGGGAGCCACATAAAAGAGCCGAATCCAGTTTTGCTCGATGCCTCCATCTGCGGCAGAGCGATGCGCCAACAAGTAGAGGTTGAGCACAACGAGTGCCGCAAACAGAGTTTTAATAAAGCGCTGGCGATGCCATTTCGGAAACAACAAGACCAGTGACAAGACCACGTAAAAATACAGCTCAAACATCAGTGACCAGATGGCAAT
The DNA here is from genome assembly GCF_025309455.1 of Comamonas squillarum. Classification (NCBI taxonomy): domain Bacteria; kingdom Pseudomonadati; phylum Pseudomonadota; class Betaproteobacteria; order Burkholderiales; family Comamonadaceae; genus Comamonas; species Comamonas squillarum. Next base: position 4,566,613 of record NZ_CP104377.1, on the reverse strand, counting down.
ACTGACAAGGCCTGCAAGATCGGAAAAGTAGAGAAAAAAGATGCTTGCAGCTGAATGTGGGGATCGAGTTGCTGCGTTAGTTTTAAGTAAATGACATAGAGCAGCATGGCCGGCCACCAGCCTGTATAGATTCTTGAAAATCTAGCCAGCAAAAATGCAGTGGCAGTGCGTGGCCCATGGCCCATATTTTTGGTGGAATGCGCCATGATCACGCCACTGATGACGAAGAAAACATCCACCCCGGCATAGCCAAAGTTGATGACAGCAGCCACCAAAGGTGTCGCATCCGAAAAAATACCGAGTATTGCACCATGAAAAACTACTACCCAGAGGGCTGCCATCAGCCGGAGTATTTGTATCTGTTTAATCATTTCACGGTTTTACATGGGGATGTGAGGACCGACGCGTAGGCGGCACCAGAGGCCGGGACCAGGCGATGGCCGGGTGCTCGATAAAGACCCAGGAAGCCAGCGCCAGCATCAACACGATGACCAGCGCCACGACGATATATATATCGGTTTGGAAATCCCATGCCTTTGACTGATCTCGGTGATGGCCTGCTGCACCAGGAATGCATAAATGTGGATGCCGTAGGACAGATCTTGGTCCAGCCGAATGCGGGTCAAAGGCTTCCAATAGGCAAGCAGAAAAACGGCACAGGGCAAGCAAAGGAAGACACTGCCCTGAACGATCGCCAGGGTGGTGCTGGTACAAGCAATGACAAAGCCCACCAGCATTGGCGGTACCAGCCATAGCCTGCGGTCCACCGGGATGTAGTTAAAAGCGGCTCCTGCGAAGAACATCGTGGCGAATTGCCAGAAATCTCGCCAGCTGATCGCGCCCTCATCCAGCGCGGGGATTTTCACCAACAGAAAAGCAGCGGCCGACACGGCCACTACTAGCACAAGAATCCGGCGAGAGAGCCCTAGCGTCATGCCGAATAAAACCAGCAGCACATACATCAAGACCTCGTACTTGATCGTCCACAACGAGCCGTTTACCGCGTTCTGAATTGGATTGTGCGCAAACACCCCGGGGAGGTCATTGAGTGTCGCAAGGCCTGTTCCATAGTTGACAAACAGCCCCCAGGTCTGCCCCGAAGACAGAAAGCTTTTCAGGTCCAGCGTCGTCATGAGCCCACCAATGACAAACACGGATACGAAGGCTGCCGCCAGCAGCCCAGGGAAAATTCTCAGCGCCCGTTTGATGCCAAACGCAGTCCATTGCGCCGTTCGGCTCCAGCTTTGGACATTGAGATAGCCGCTGATGAAGAAAAAGACATAGACCGACAGCGAGCCCATGCTGTAGGTATTGTTGAAAAATGGGGTGATCTGCAGGTCGTAGAAGAGCGAGCCATGGGCCCAGAAAACGCCCAGGGCCGCCATCAGTCGCAGCAGGTCAAAGTTATTCTCTCGCATACCCCTGCCTCAATAGGATCCCGCAGAAAAATCCGAGAGCATACCCGATGCGACACGGGTCAGCGCTTCCCTGACGACTATCGATGCTCGGCTTTTAAGCTGTCTGGTTGCCACAGCCAAGGTGGCACTGAATTCATCGGAGCCACTTTTGGCCCCATCGGCGAGTGCTGCCGCTTTGCCCCTCACGCGCAATGCAGCATGGCGCACGCCTGCCCGCCAAATGCCGATAATGGTGGGCCGCCATGGGCGGCACCGCTTTTCTCGCCAGTCTGTTAGCCCTGAGGATGCCCGTATGAATGCCCCTACCGCCACCCTGCCCACCTCGCCACGCCTGACCTCGCTGTCGCATGGCGGCGGCTGCGGCTGCAAGATTGCCCCTGGGGTGCTGGCCGATCTGATGAGCCGCAGTGCGGTGCCCAAGCAGTTCTATGCACAGCTGCTGGTGGGCACCGAGACAGCGGATGACGCGGCGGTCTACCAGATCAATGACACGCAGGCGATTGTTGCGACCACCGATTTCTTCATGCCTATCGTCGATGATCCCTATGACTTTGGCCGCATTGCTGCGACCAATGCGCTGTCGGACATTTACGCGATGGGCGGCACGCCGCTGATGGCGCTTGCCATTGTCGGCATGCCGATCAATGTGCTGCCCCACGACGTCATTGCCAAGATTCTGGAAGGCGGCGAGGCCGTCTGCCGCGATGCCGGCATTCCGCTGGCCGGCGGCCACTCGATCGACTCGGTCGAGCCCATTTATGGCCTGGTCGGCATCGGTATCGTCAACCCAGCGCAGCTCAAGCGCAACCGCGATGCCCAGGCGGGCGATGTGCTGATCCTGGGCAAGGCCATCGGCGTGGGCATCCAGTCCGCGGCCTTGAAAAAAGGCCTGCTCAGCGACAGTGACTACGCCAGCATGGTGCGCACCACCACCCAGCTCAACCGGCCTGGCGCTGCTCTGGCGCAACTGGCCGATGTGCATGCGCTGACCGATGTCACTGGCTTTGGCCTGCTGGGCCATACCCTGGAACTGGCACGCGGCGCGCAGCTCACAGCCGTGATCGACAGCCAGGCGCTGCCGCTACTGCCTGGCGTCCTCGATCTTGCCAAGCAAGGCGTGGTGACCGGCGCATCGGGCCGCAACTGGGCGTCCTACGGCCATGATGTGGCAATGGGCGCGCAAGTGCCCGATGCGATGCGCAGCCTGCTGACCGACCCGCAGACCTCCGGCGGCCTGCTGGTCTCCTGCGCGCCGGAGGCTGCCGGTCAGGTGCTCGAACTCTTCAAAGCACAGGGCTTTGCCGATGCCTGCGTAGTCGGCCATATGCAGGCCGGCGAGGCGCAGGTCGTGGTGTCGTAACACCGCAGCGCCTGGATGCAAAAACGCCTGCTGGATGCAGGCGTTGTGGTTGGGGCCGCGATAAAGCCGGTATGGGCTTAGAACCTGTTCAATGTCTCCTCGCGCCGCGACAGTGTCTTTGCGAGATGGGATGCGAGGGCGCCCAGCCGCGCAATACCGCAGCAATAGCCATGCTATTGCGAGGATTTGCAACGACGCAGACCGCCCCTGCCCGGGCGGCCCTCGCCGGGCGCCCCTTCCCGGGTAGCGCAAAGCCACTGTCACTATGGGTTGGCGTGAAATCGGGCGATTTCTTCGCGCTGGCCCTTGCTTGCACCCCGGTGCAAGCTGCGCTCCACCCCTTCGAACTCATCCCGATTGCACTCCAACGCGGCTGCGTAGAGACTTTGAACAGGTTCTTAGAACGGCAGCTTGGGCATGCCGCCGCCCATCATGCCCTTCATGCCGCCCATCTTCTTCATCATCTTCATCAGGCCGCCGCCCTTCATCTTCTTCATCATCTGCTGCATCTGGCCAAACTCGTTGAGCAGGCGGTTGACCTCTTGCACCTGCACGCCAGCGCCAGCGGCAATGCGCTTCTTGCGCGTGGCCTTGATGAATTCGGGCTTGGCGCGCTCATAGGGGGTCATCGAGCAGATGATGCCTTCCTTGCGGCGCACTTCGCGCTCGGCCTTGTCCATGTCGACCTTGCCAGCCTTGCCCGCCAGCTCCGAGGGCAGTTTGTCCATCAGGGTCGACAGGCCCCCCATCTGCTTCATCTGCTGGAGCTGGCCCAGGAAGTCGTTCAGATCAAAGCCGTCGCCGGACTTGATCTTCTCGGCCATCTTCTGGGCCGCCTCCATGTCCACGCCCTTGGAGACCTGCTCGACCAGGGCCACGATATCGCCCATGCCCAGCACGCGCTGCGCATGGCGCTCGGCGTCGAACACTTCCAGGCCGTCGAGTTTTTCGGACACACCGGCAAACTTGATGGGCGCGCCGGTGATCTGGCGCACCGACAGCGCCGCACCGCCGCGCGAGTCGCCGTCTAGCTTGGTCAGCACGATACCGGTGAGCGGCAGTGCCTCCTTGAAGGCCTTGGCAGTGTTGATCGCGTCTTGGCCCTGCATCGCATCGACGACAAACAAGGTCTCGACCGGTTTCAAGGCCGCATGCAATTGCTGGATTTCGGTCATCAGCACTTCGTCGATGGCCAGGCGCCCGGCGGTATCGACCAGGAGCACATCAAAGTAGTGCTTCTTGGCGTAATCGAGCGCCGCGTTGGCAATATCCAACGGCTTTTGGTCGGGTGTGCTGGGGAACCATTCCGCGCCCGCCTGCTGGGTCACAGTCTTGAGCTGCTCGATAGCGGCGGGGCGGTAGACGTCACCCGAGACGGTCAGCACCTTTTTCTTGCGCCGCTCGATCAGGTGCTTGGCCAGCTTGGCCGTGGTGGTCGTCTTACCGGCACCTTGCAGGCCGGCCATCAGGATCACCGCAGGCGGCTGGGCCTGCAAGTTGATGTCGGCCACGCCCTCGCCCATCGTGGCGGCCAGCTCCTTGTTGACGATCGACACCAGGGTCTGGCCCGGCTTGAGGCTGCCCAGAACCTCCTGGCCCAGCGCTTTTTCCTTGACGCGGGCAATGAAGTCACGCACCACGGGCAAGGCCACATCCGCCTCCAAGAGGGCCATGCGCACTTCACGCAGCATGTCCTGGACGTTGGATTCGGTGATACGGGCCTGGCCACGCATTTCCTTGACGAGGCGCGAGAGTTTATCGGTCAGTGCGGAAGCCATAGGGTGGAGTCTTGAGTAATCGTGGCAAAGGAGGCGCCCAGGTGTAGCCGCTAGCCGGAGCCCGGGCTAAAAACGGCTGGCGCCAGGGGCTGTAAGCCACAGCCCTGCAAACCTTTGATTCTACCCGCTCGCCCCAAAACTGACGCGGGACCAGGGCTGGCAGCTCTCCCGCCAGCGCAAGAAACTATGGCCCGCTTCCTACAATAGGTAAATGTTTGCCCGTAAAGCGCCAAACGAATTTAGCCTTTGAGGCTGCGCAAATGCCTGCCCGAAGCCGCGACAATGCACCCGCGGCCTGGGCGTGCCCGCGCTTGCATGGCCTCCCGCAATGCCAAAGCCCTGCCCGCCACCCTGAGGTGGCGCTTTCTTTGACCAGGATCACCGATGCCAGATACGCCGTATCGCCACTTGCTAGACCATTTCTCGGACGCCTTCTTTGTGACCGATACGCAAGGCCGGATCCTGGATGTCAATAGCCAGGCCTACCGGGAGATGGGCTACAGCCTGGCAGAGCTGATGGCCCTGAACGTGGCCGATTTTGCGCTGGACTACACCCGCGATGAATTGCTGGCCCTGTGGCAGAAAATGGAGCCCGGTGAACACACCGTGGCCACCAATACGCACCAGCGCAAGGATGGCTCCTGCTTCCCCGTGGAGGTGCACATCACCTGCCAGCTGGTCGAGGGCGAGAAGCGCTTTTTCACCATCTCCCACGACATCACCGAGCGCGTGCGCCGCGACCAGGAAATTCAGCTGCTCAACGCCGCGCTCGAGCAGCAGGTCGAGAAAAGCACCCAGCAGTGGCGCCATTCCACCCATCTGCTCGATGCAGTGATGCGCGGCACCTCGGACATCGTCTTTGTCAAGGACAGGCAGGGCCGCTATGTGTTTGCCAACCCTGCGGCCGAGGCCATCACAAAGATGCCGCCCGGGGGACTGATTGGCAAGACCGACGCCGAAATCCTTGGCGGACACAACAATTTTGCCGAGGACGATGCCGCCGTTTATCGGAGCAGCACGCCCGTGGTGTCGGAGTCGCACGCACTGATCGATGGGCGCCGGCTCAGCTTCCAGTCCATCAAGAGCCAGTACCGCAACGAGAACGGTGAGGTCATCGGCCTTCTGGGTATTTCGCGTGACATGACGCAGATGCGCGAGTCGGAAAACCAGCTGCGCCAAAGTTATGACTCGCTGCGCCGCGCCGAGCGGCTCTCGCGCATCGGCAGCTGGACGCTGGACCTGGCCAGCGGTGAGATCGAGGCCTCGGAGATGATGTACGAGATGAATGGCCTGGACCCGCAGGGGCCGAAGCTGACCCAGGACAACATAGCCCACATGATGCCGCCGCAGGACTATGCCAAGGTGACTGCGGCCATTGCGCAATGCGCCCAGACCGGCCAGCCCTACCGGCTTGATGTGACCCACTACACGCCCGATGGCGGCCAGTTCCCGGCCAGCATCCTGGGCCAGGCGGACTATGACAGCAGTGGCCGCATCGTCAGCCTCAGCGGCACGCTGCAGGATCTGTCCGAGCGTGAACAGGCGCGCCAGCGGCTGGAAGCTCTGGCCGACAACCTCCCCAGTGGCGCGATCTACCGCGTTGAAGGCTCAGCCACGACCTTGCGCATGAGTTACATCAGCGCCGGTATTGAAAAGCTCATCGGTGTGAGCGCGCAGGCCATCATGGCCAACAACGATGCCTATATCAAAACCATCCATCCGGCAGATCTGGCGATGTACCGGCAGCACCAGCGCGAAGCGCTGGAGCGCCTGAGCCTGTTTGACTGCAGCTTCCGCATCATCCGCCCTGATGGCGGACTGCGCTGGCTGCGCTGTCGCTCGGCACCCAGCCGCCAGGAAGCGGGCACGATCTGGGACGGCATCATGCTTGACATCACCCGCGAGCGCGAGGCAGAGCTGGCGCTGCAAAAAGCCAAGGAGATGGCCGAAGCGGCCGAGCGCGCCAAGTCCGAGTTCCTGGCCACGATGAGCCACGAGATCCGCACGCCGATGAACACCGTCATCGGCATGACGCGCCTGATCCAGCAGACCCCGCTGCTGCCCAAGCAGCGCAACTACTTAGAGAAGGTGGAGCTGTCGGCCAACGCACTGCTGTCGGTGATCAATGACATCCTGGATTTCTCCAAGATCGAGGCGGGCATGCTGACCCTGGAGAACGTGGAGTTCGCGCTGGACGATGTGCTCGAGACCGTCTCGGCCGTCACCACCTTGCGCGCCGAGGAAAAGGGCATCGAGGTGGTCTACTCGGTCGCGCCCGATGTGCCCCGGCAGCTGAGCGGCGACCCGCTGCGCCTGAGCCAGGTGCTCAACAACCTGGTGAGCAATGCCATCAAGTTCACCCACCTGGGCGAGGTGGTCATCAGCATCCAGACCACCGAGACCGCCGGCAACCGCCCCGTGGCCCCTGGCAAGATCGGGCTGGAGGTCACCGTCAAGGACACGGGCATCGGCATGAGCCCGGCGCAGATGAGCCAGCTGTTTCGCCCCTTCTCGCAGGCCGACAGCCAGACCACGCGGCGCTATGGCGGCTCGGGTCTGGGCCTGGCCATCTGCCAGCGCCTGGTGGGCCAGATGGGCGGTGAGCTCAAGGTCGAGAGCAGCCCGGGACTGGGCAGCACCTTCTACTTCTCGGTGCAGTTGCACCCCGCGCAACTCAAGCAGGCGCCCAAGCCGGCCCGCTACCACGGCACGCCGGTCGACCGCGTGCTGATCGTCGACGACAACGCCAGCGCACGCGACATCCTCGCCGAGATGGTGCGCGGCTTTGGCATGCGCGCCGACACGGTGGATTCCGGCGAGCAAGCCCTCTTCGATCTGCAGCTCGCCTCACGCGTAGGCACGCCCTATGGCCTGGTGCTGATGGACTGGCGCATGCCCGGCATGGACGGGCTGGAGGTGGCGCGCCGCATCCGCGAGGAAGAGCATCTCTCGGCCACCCCGGCAGTGCTGATGGTGACTGCCTACGGCCGTGACGAGGTCATGCGCAGGTCCGAGGAGCTGCGTCTGCAAGGCCTGCTGATCAAGCCGGTGACACAGTCCGTGCTGTTCAATGCCATTTTGGAAGCGCTGCAGTCGCAAGGCAGCAGCATCTCGCGGCGCGCACTGCCCGGTGCCTCGGGCCCACCGCAGGTGGTTCACAGCAACCCGATCCAGCTCTATCCCCAGCTGCATGGCAAAAATGTGCTCGTCGTCGATGACAATGCCCTCAACCGCGAGGTGGCCGCCGACTTCCTCAGCCTCGTGGGCGTGCAGGTGAGCCTGGCCACCAATGGCGCCGAAGCGCTCAGCATGCTCGAGCACCACCATTTCGACGCCGTGCTGATGGACGTGCACATGCCGCAGATGGATGGGTTGGACGCCACCCGCGCGCTGCGCCAGCTGCCCCATCTGCAGCAACTGCCGGTGATTGCGCTGACCGCACAGGCCCGCGTCGAAGACCGCAGCGCCATTGAAGAGGCGGGCATGAATGCCCACCTGACCAAGCCCATTGATGAGCGCAAGCTGTACGAAACGCTGAGCGAATGGATCGCAGGCCCTGGCAACAGTGCCGAAGCACTGGATGCACCCGAGTCCGAATTTTTGCGCGACGAGGCCCGCGTGGCAGCCACGCCCGGCATCAACCACGCCAAGATGCTGCAGCGCTTCCACGGCAATGCCGAGCGGGTCGACCGGGTGCTGGCCGGCTTTTACCGCGACTTTGCCGATGCCCCCCAGACCCTGGTGCTGCATGTGCAGCAGTCGGCCTGGGAGCCGCTGTCCATGCTCGCCCATTCGCTCAAGGGGGCACTGGGCTACCTCGATGCCACCTCCCTGGTACAGGCGGCCGAAACCATCGAGAACCAGGCCCGGGAGTGGATGCAGGCCCCACCGCCCGCCCCCCAGCCCCAGCGCCTGCTGCATACCGAGACGGCCGAGTTTGCCGCCCAGTTGCAGACGCTGCTGCAAGGCCTGGCCACGCGCCAGCCTGCACCAGCCCCGCCGAGCGCAGCGCTGGACGCGCCGCCTGCGGCCAACCCGCCTGCCGCTGCCACCAGCCTGCGCCAGGACCTCAAGCACCTCAAGCGCCTGGTGGCTGACGGCGACTATGCGGCTGTCAGCGAGCTCGAGCGGATGCTCTTGGCCAGCCCGGCGGCGCGCTGGACGCCGCTGCTCCAGCAGATCCTGCAGCATGTGGAAGACCTGGACGGCGACGCCGCGCTGGCGGCGATCGAGCGGCTCGAACACATACTGCCCTGACCATCTGGCTGCCAGCCCCCTTGAGACCCCTTACCATCGCACCATGCAAGCTGAGCCCGATAACGACCAACCCACCATCCTGATTGTGGATGACGAGCGCGTCAACCGCTCCATGCTCGCCGAGTTGCTCGGCCAGCAGTACCGCGTGCTGCTGGCCAAGGACGGCCCCAGTGCGCTCACGATCGCCGCGCGCGAATCGCACCGCCTGCTGCTGGTGCTGCTCGATGTCAGCATGCCCGGCATGAATGGCTACGAGGTGCTGACCCAGCTGAGAAAACAGGAGGCGACGGCCGGCATTGCGATCATCTTCATCACCGGCCAGAGCGATGCCGCGGCCGAAGAGTATGGCCTGCGCCTGGGCGCGGCCGACTATGTCTCCAAGCCCATCCGCCCGGCAGTGGTGAGTGTGCGGGTACGCAACCAGATCGACCTGGCGCTGCAGCGCCAAGCCTTGCAGCGCCTCGCGCAGGTCGACGGCCTGACCAACCTGGCCAACCGCCGGCATTTTGATGACATGCTGCAGCGCAGCCAGCGCCTGTGCCTGCGCAGGCACGACCCGCTGGGCCTGGCGCTGATCGATATCGACCACTTCAAGCTGTACAACGACCACTACGGCCATGTGCAAGGTGATGAGGCGCTCAAGCAAGTAGCAGGTACGCTGGCGCGCCATGCCCGCCGCCCTTATGACCTGGCCGCCCGCTTTGGCGGTGAGGAGTTTGCACTGATCCTGCCCGGCCACGCCGATGCCGTGGCCGTGGTGGAGCGCTTTCGCCAGGAAGTGCAGAAGATGGCGATTGCCCATGCGGCCTCCACCACGGCGCCTGAGCTGACGGTGAGCTGCGGGGTGCTGACCATCCACTGCGGCCAGACCGACGGCCTGGAGGACTGCCTGCGCCGGGCCGATGAACTGCTGTACGAGGCCAAGACCAGCGGCCGCAACCGGGTCTGCGCGACCAGCATCGGCCTGTAGCGCACCCCAGGAAGCCTCTGCGGCCTATTGCCGGCAATAGCCAGCAGATGGCGAGGCGCTAGCGCCCGCGCAGACCACACAGGCCTTTCGCCGCCGCTATGATAGCGGGCATGCTCTCTCCCGCCTTTGCCGCAGCCAGCACCAGCCCCATCGGCTGGGCACTGGCCATTGCTGCAGCTATTGCCTACGCCATTCCCGCACTTGCGGCCCGACGCCTGCAGGAGCCCAGCGCGCGGCTGGGCTTGCGCGCGGCCTGGGCCTTGCACCTGGCGGCCATCGCCTGGAGCCTGATCGGTGACATGCCCCACTTCGGCTTTGCGCCGGCGCTGTCCGTCACCGCCTGGCTGGTGCTGACGGTGTATGTGGTCGAGCAGCAGCTCTACCCGCAGCTGCGCTCACGCTGGCCACTGTCGGCCATGGGTTGCATCGCGGTCCTGCTGGCCGGCGTCTACCCCGGCAGCCCTTTGCATGTGAATGCCTCGCCCTGGCTGCCGCTGCACCTGGCGCTGGGCATTGCCTCCTATGGCCTGTTTGCCGCAGCCGTCGTGCATGCCGCACTGATGACCCGGGCCGAGCGCCAGATGCGCCAGGATGGCAGCCACGACGGCGGCCTGCCGCTGCTGGCGCTGGAGCGCCTGACCTTCCGCTTTGTCACGGCCGGCTTCATCCTGCTGTCCGCAACCTTGCTGGCCGGCTGGTGGTTTGGCGAGGCGCTGTACGGCAAGGCCTGGGTCTGGAACCACAAGTCGGTGTTCTCGCTGCTCGCCTGGTTGACCTTTGCCGTGCTGCTGGTGGGCCGCAAGCGCTTTGGCTGGCGCGGGCAGCGCGCCGTCAACATGCTCTATGTGGGCGCCACCTTGCTGCTGCTGGCCTACGTGGGCTCGCGCTTTGTCCTTGAAGTCATCTTGAAACACTGAGCTGCCATGAAGTATTTGCTGGTATTGCTGGTGCTGGCCGTGGGCTGGCACATGTGGCGCAGCCAACGGGTCAAGAACGCGCCGCCGCCACCGCCCAAAAAAGGCCTGGGCAAGCCTGAGCCCATGGTGCACTGCGCGCACTGCGGCGTGCACCTGCCGCAGTCCGATGCCATCGGCTACCAGGGCGCGCATTACTGCTCGCAAGCCCATCTCGCCCAGGCGCTGCCGCCTGGCCAGCGCTAGGCTTTGGGCATCGCCACGATGGCCGCGCTGGCGTTGATGGAAACCCCCTTCAAGCGCCTGTGGCGCGGCTACCTGGTGGCCCGCGTCTTCGTGGCCCTGCTGCTGGCTCTGGGGGCCATGGCCATCACGCCGGCGCAATCGGGCCCCTTGCTGTCGCAGCTGGCGCTGCTGGGCGCCTATGGCATCTCGGCCATGCTGTATGCCGCGCTCAGCCACCAGCCGCCACCGCAGCGCCGCGTCTACGCCTGGCTGCCCACGATCGGCATGGATCTGCTGCTGATCTCGCTGCTGGAAGTGACCAAAACCGGCACCTACACCTTGACGCCGATGTTCGGCCTGGCGGTGCTGTTTGCCGGGACCCTGGGTGGCTGGCTGGTGACCTTGGGCAGCTGCGCCTATATCACGATTTTCCTGATTGTCGAGTCGCTGAGTTTTCGCCTGTCGGTGTTTGACCCCGATGGCACGCAGAACACCGTGCAGGCCGGGCTCGCCGGAGCGGCCTATTTTCTGGTGGGCATTCTCGTGCGGCTGCTCGCCTCGCGGGTGGAGCGCGAGACCTTGCAGGGCCTGCGCAATGCCGCTGCGGCCAACCAGCAAGAGCAAATCAATGCGCTCATCTTGCAGAACCTGCCCGATGGCGTGCTGGTGGCCGATCAGGCCTTGCAGGTGCGTATTGCCAACCCGGCCGCCATGACCTTGCTGGGTCACCCTCACCTGCCACTGGCGCTGGCGCAGCTGCCCGCCTGGCGCGGTGTGGTCGAGCAGGTCACCCAGACCTTTGCAGAGCAAAAGCCCTTCTCGCAAGACCTGGCGCTGACCGCGCCGCAGATGGCCCCCATTGGCCTGCATGTGCGCACCTGGCTGACCCACCCGCTGCCCACCTTCGGCAACATTGGCAGCCATGACAATGACCCGCTGTGCCTGGTGTTCTTGCATGACCTGCGTGAGATAGAGGCGCGGCTGCGCACCGAGAAAATGGCGGCAATGGGGCGTATGTCCGCGGCCGTGGCCCATGAAATCCGCAACCCGCTGACGGCCATCACCCAGGCCAATGCGCTGCTCGATGAGGAGCTGACCGACCCGGGCCAGAAGCGCCTGACCTACATGGTCGAGCAAAATGCCCAGCGCCTGGGCCGCATTGCCGAAGATATTCTGGACATTGCCCGCGTACATAACCAGATCCAGCCCGGCGATGGCGACTCCATTGCCCTCAATGAGACCGTGCTGCACATCTGCCATGACTGGATGGCGCTGGCCCCCGCCGCCCACACCGTGGCGCTGTCGCTCAGTGCCGAGGACAGCCTGGTGGCCTTTGATACCGGACACCTGCGCCAGCTGCTCTACAACCTGCTCAACAACGGCCAGCGCTACCGCCGGGACTGTGCAGACTCCTTGCGTGTCAGCACGCACAGCAGCCTGACGGGCACCACCACCTTGGTCGTGTGGAGCGATGGCGCGCCCATCGAGCCGACCATCGAAAAGCATCTGTTCGAGCCCTTCTTCTCCTCCGAGAGCCGATCGAGCGGCCTGGGCCTGTACATCTGCCGCGAGCTGTGCACCCGCCATGGCGCTATGATCCGCTATGAAAGGCAGAGCGCAGCGCTGCCCGAGCTGGCACAGGGCAATGCCTTCATAGTGCAGTTTCGCCGGGCCGCCAGCCCCGCGCATCCCCAGCAGACTGATTTGATCCACCAGGCATGAGTTTTGAAAACACCACTGTTCTGGTCGTGGACGATGAGCCCGACCTCAGAACCCTTTATGAGCTGACCTTGCTGCGCGAAGGCTACCGGGTCTACACGGCCGGCTCGGTGCAGGAAGCGCGCGCCCAGCTGCAGCAGCGCCGCTTCGAGATTCTGATCACCGACATGCGCCTGCCCGATGGCCTGGGCATGGAGCTGCTGCAGGACCTGCGCAGCCAGGGCCGCAGCGAGCGCGCCATCGTCATGACCGCCTATGGCTCGGCCGACAATGCCGTCGCGGCCCTGCGCGAAGGCGCGTTTGACTACCTGACCAAGCCGGTGGACCTCAAGCAGTTTCGCCAGGTGGTGGCGTCCGCCTGCCAGGGGCTGCAGGATGCCGCTGCGCTGGCCCCGGCGCAGTCCGCTTTTCAAGCGGCGCCGCAGCCCGGCACGCCCACCCGGCCTGCCCCCCCGGCCCAGCGCGAATTGATCGGCCCGTCGCTGGTGATGCAGCAGGTGCGCGAGCGCATTGCCAAGGTGGCCGGCAGCATGGCGCCCATTTTGGTGCGCGGCGAATCGGGCACCGGCAAGGAGCTGGTGGCCCAGTCCTTGCACCGCAACAGCCAGCGGGCCAGCGGGCCGATGGTGGCCGTCAACTGCGGCGCCATCCCCGAGAACCTGCTCGAAGCGGAGTTCTTTGGTGCCCGCAAAGGCGCCTACACCGGCGCGAACCAGGACCGCGAAGGCTTTTTCCAGGCAGCCCATGGTGGCACCCTCTTCCTCGATGAAATCGGCGAGCTGCCGCTGTCGATGCAGGCCAAGCTCTTGCGTGCGATCCAGGAGCGCAAGGTGCGGCCCCTGGGCTCGCAACAGGAAGAAGCGGTCGATGTGCGCATCGTCAGTGCCACCCACCGCGACCTGGCGGCCGACGTGCAGACCGGGCGCTTTCGCCAGGACTTGTACTACCGGCTCAACGTCATTGACATCTTCATCCCGCCGCTGCGCGAGCGCCGCGAAGATGTGCCTGCGCTGTGCCAGGCGCTGCTCGAGCGCATCGCCAGCGAGAGCGGCCAGCCGGTGCCCCAGCTCAGCGCCCAGGCGCTGCACACCTTGGCAGGCCATGCACTGCCGGGCAATGTGCGCGAGCTGGAAAACCTGTTGCTGCGCTCGGTCGCCTTGAGCGATGGCGCGTTTCTGGATGTGGAGCCGGCCCGGGCCGATGCCGCGCATCCGGCGCCCGTGCACAGCCAGGCTGCAGAGCCGGCCCCTGCCTATGAGCAGCCCACGCCCGCGCCAAAGGCCGCAGCCGTCGCGCCTCAGCGCCTCCACGGCTTTGCGCCGCCACAGGATCTGCCCGCCGATCTGCAGGCCTGGCTCGATGGCATCGAGCGCGACATCCTCGTGCGCGCGCTGCAGGAGTTTGGCTTTAACCGCACCGCAGCGGCCAACCGCCTGGGCATCAGCCTGCGCCAGATCCGCTACCGCATGGAGCGGCTGCAGATCCATGACCCCAGCGATGGGGTGCAGCCCTAGGGGCCCAACGCCATGCCCCAAGATCTGCCCGAGACGCCGCCCGGCGCCCCCGCTCCCCACGCTGCCACCGCGCCGCAAGCTGCGCTCTGGCAAAAAGGCTGGCTGCGCACGGCCATGCACTGCCCCTCGCCCAATTACAGTCCCCGGCCCGAGGGGGCATGCATCGATCTGGTGGTCGTCCACTCGATCAGCCTGCCGCCGGGCATCTACGGCACGGGGGATGTGCAGCGGCTCTTTACCAACCAGCTCGACTGGGATGCGCACCCCTACTTCCAGAGCATCCGGGGCCTGCAGGTGTCCTCGCATTTCTTCATCACGCGCCAAGGCGTGGTGTGGCAGTTTGTCAGCGCCGACCAGCGCGCCTGGCATGCCGGCCAGTCGTTCTGGCGCGGCCGGCCGCGCTGCAATGACGACTCCATCGGCATCGAGCTCGAAGGCCTGGAGGGCGAGACTTTCGAGCCCGCCCAGTACCACAGTCTGGTGCAGCTGTGCCAGCAGATCCGCGCCCAGTATGCGATCGCCTATATCGCCGGCCACGAACACATTGCGCCAGGCCGCAAGAACGACCCGGGCCCAGGATTTTTGTGGCCCCAGCTGCAGCAGGATCTGGCCTGGCCGGCATCCATGTTTCCTGCCTCACTGCATCTCTGAGAGCCAGCAACACCCCCCTTGATCGTCGTTGCCCCACCTTGCCCTACGCTTGTACGGCCTGCGGCGGTGTGCCTCGTTCCAACCGCAAACCGTTGGTTTGCTGGCCCGTATTGGCAGCTCTAAATCAGGCTATAGGCCAACCCTCTAAACAGCCTGCATTTTTCACGCATCCGCATGCAGCTGATGGCATGCGCACTTCAAAAACACAGCAATTTCCCCACATCTGAAAAATTTTTTTTCAGATGCAATGCCTAAGTTTTACGCAGGCTCTGCAACGCAGATGGCGCAGAAACACACGCACAGTGGTGGTTTGCAGGCGCAAACCACGACGCCATGCGCAGTAGCCGCCGTTTTGCTGCGCAGCATGGTCATCGGCACTACACACAAACCATGCATTGCGCCATACACTACAGGTAGTGTCCAGCGCTTAATAAAACACTATATGTAGTGTGAGGTGGTATCCAGCGGCTCAGTGATACCGGCATGCACAGCGCTGTTTCTCCGGCTTTTCACGCACCACAGAGAGGACATCATGAGCGCTGCTTCGCTTTCCGAGCAACGAGCCGCACCGGCCGCCAGCTCGCGCACCCTGGATGGATTTACCGTACTGCCGGACTACCAGATCATGCGGCGCAACGGAGCAGTCGTCCCTTTCGAGCCCCCCAAGATCACCACCGCCATCATGAAAGCGTTCCTGGCCGTGCATGGCAGCCAGGGCTCGGCATCGGCCAGTGTGCGCGAAGTGGTCGAGAACCTGACCCACACGGTGGTGCGCGCGCTGATGCGCTCGCGCCCGGGCGGCGGCACTTTCCATATCGAAGATGTGCAGGACCAGGTCGAGCTGGGCCTGATGCGCGGCGGCAACCATGAGGTGGCACGCGCCTATGTGCTGTACCGCGAGCGCCGCAACCAGGAGCGTGCCCAGCTCCAGGCCCAGCACACGCCGGCCCATGCCAGCTTGCATGTGCAGGACCGGGGCCAGCAGGTGGTGCTTGATGTCAAAAAACTCCATGACCGCATTGCCGCAGCCTGCCAGGGCCTGGGCCAGGACGTCGACCCCGCGCCCATCCTCAGCGAGACCCTGCGCAACCTCTATGACGGCGTCCACATGGACGAGGTGTTCAAGGCCTCCATTCTGGCTGCCCGCACCTTGATCGAAAAGGACCCGGACTACAGCTTTGTCACCGCGCGCCTGCTGCTGCACACCATCACGCGCGAAGTGATCGGCCAGGACGTCAGCAGTGCCGATATGGGCGCGGCCTACCGCAGCTACTTCCCCGGCTTTGTCGCGCAAGGGGTTGAGCACGAACTGCTCGCCCCCGAGATGCTGGACTTTGACCTGCACCGGCTGGCCGCCGCTCTCCAGCCCGAGCGTGATCTGCAGTTTGACTACCTGGGTCTGCAGACCCTGTACGACCGCTATTTTTTGCATGTACGCCAGCAGCGCATCGAGTTGCCCCAGGCCTTCTTCATGCGCGTGGCCATGGGCCTGGCGCTGAAGGAGGACGACCGCAATGCACGCGCCATCGCGTTCTATGACCTGCTCTCGTCCTTTGACTTCATGTCATCCACGCCCACCCTGTTCAACAGCGGCACCCTGCGCTCGCAGCTGTCGTCGTGTTACCTGACCACGGTGGCCGATGACCTGGGCGGCATCTACGATGCGATCCGCGAAAACGCCTTGCTGTCCAAGTTTGCCGGCGGTCTGGGCAATGACTGGACGCCGGTGCGTGCAATGGGCGCCCGCATCAAGGGCACCAATGGCGAGTCGCAAGGCGTGGTGCCCTTTCTCAAGGTGGTCAACGACACGGCCGTGGCCGTCAACCAGGGCGGCAAACGCAAGGGCGCCGTCTGCGCCTACCTGGAGACCTGGCATCTGGACATCGAGGAGTTTCTGGAGCTGCGCAAGAACACCGGCGATGACCGCCGCCGCACCCACGACATGAACACCGCCCACTGGATCCCCGATCTGTTCATGCAACGGGTCATGGAAAAAGGCATGTGGACCTTGTTCTCCCCCTCCGATGTGCCCGATCTGCATGACCGCTTTGGCCAGGATTTCGAGCGTGCCTATACCGCCTACGAAGCCCAGGCGGCCAGCGGCGCGCTGGCGCTGAGCAAGACCGTGCCCGCGGTCGATCTGTGGCGCAAGATGCTGTCGATGCTGTTCGAGACCGGCCACCCCTGGATCACCTTCAAGGATGCCTGCAACCTGCGCTCCCCACAGCAGCATGCCGGCGTCGTGCACTCGTCCAACCTCTGCACCGAGATCACGCTCAACACCAGCGACACGGAAACCGCCGTCTGCAACCTGGGCTCGGTCAACCTGGCACGCCACCTGAAGGACGACGGCCAAGGCGGCCTGGCGCTTGACCATGACAAGCTCAAGCGCACGATCGCCACGGCCATGCGCATGCTCGACAACGTCATCGACATCAACTACTACGCGGTGGGCAAGGCACGCGACTCCAACCTGCGCCACCGCCCGGTGGGCCTGGGCATCATGGCCTTTCAGGACAGCCTCTACCAATTGCACATCCCCTACGCCAGCGATGCGGCCGTGCAGTTTGCCGACACCTCGATGGAAGCCGTCTGCTACTACGCCTACTGGGCATCGACCGAGCTGGCGCGCGAGCGCGGCGTCTACAGCAGCTACCCCGGCTCGCTCTGGAGCCAAGGCATCTTGCCGCTGGACACACTGGACCTGCTCGCCCAGGCGCGCGGCCAGGCCGGCTATGTGCAGGTCGACCGCAGCATGCGCCTGGACTGGGAGGCGCTGCGCCGCAAGATCGCGCAGGACGGCATGCGCAACTCCAACTGCGTGGCCATTGCGCCCACCGCCACCATCTCCAACATCGTCGGTGTCGATGCCTCGATCGAGCCCTCGTTTGGCAACCTCTCGGTCAAGTCCAACCTCTCGGGCGAGTTCACCGTCATCAACCAGTACCTGGTGCGCGACCTCAAAGCGCTGGGCCTGTGGGACGATGTGATGGTCATGGACCTCAAGCATTTCGATGGCTCGCTGCGCCCCATCGACCGCGTGCCCCACGCACTCAAGGCCCTGTATGCGACAGCCTTTGAGGTCGACCCCGTCTGGTTGGTGGAAGCGGCCTCCCGGCGCCAGAAATGGATAGACCAGGCGCAAAGCCTCAATATCTATATGGCAGGGGCCTCGGGCAAGAAGCTCGACGATGCCTACAAGCTCGCCTGGGTGCGTGGCCTCAAGACCACCTACTACCTGCGCACCACCAGCGCCACGCAGGCCGAGAAATCCACCATCCAAAGCCGCGTGCTCAATGCCGTGCCCAGCAGCTATGCGTCGCCCGTCGCCCAGGCTGTCGCCCACGCCGCCGCTGCTGCATCGCAGTCCGCCGCGCCCGGCACCGACATCCGCTTTTGCGCCATCGATGACCCCGGCTGCGAAGCCTGCCAGTAAGAGCTGCTAACCGTCTGAACCTGGCCGCAGCCGCGGCCCCCACCAGGAGCATTCATTCATGTTGAGCTTTGAAGAAGATTCGATGGACGCGCTGGCCACACCAGCCGCGCCGGCCACCTCTGCGGCCTCGCCCTCTGCATCGCCTGCCGCATCCCCAGCCGCCACATTCAAGCGCGTCCATGCCGCCGACAAGCGAATCATCAACGCCAAGACCGATGTCAACCAGCTGGTGCCCTTCAAATACAAATGGGCCTGGGAGAAATACCTGGCCACCTGCGCCAACCACTGGATGCCTCAAGAAGTAAACATGACGCGCGACATCGCGCTGTGGAAATCGCCCCATGGCCTGACCGAGGACGAGCGCCGCATCGTCAAGCGCAACCTGGGCTTTTTCGTCACCGCCGATTCGCTGGCCGCCAACAACATTGTGCTGGGCACCTACCGCCACATCACTGCGCCGGAGTGCCGCCAGTTTCTGCTGCGCCAGGCCTTTGAAGAAGCCATCCACACGCATGCCTACCAGTACATCGTGGAGTCGCTGGGCTTGGATGAGGCCGAGATCTTCAACGCCTACAACGAGGTTCCCTCGATCCGCAACAAGGATGCGTTTCTGATCCCCTTCATCGAGGCGATCATGGACCCCCACTTCCAGACCGGCACGCCGCAGACCGACCAGACCTTGCTCAAAAGCCTGATCGTTTTTGCCTGCCTGATGGAGGGCCTGTTCTTCTATGTCGGCTTCACGCAGATCCTGGCGCTGGGCCGCCAGAACAAGATGACGGGCGCAGCCGAGCAGTACCAGTACATCCTGCGCGACGAGTCCATGCACTGCAACTTCGGCATCGACCTGATCAACCAGCTCAAGCTGGAGAACCCGCAGCTGTGGACCAGCGCGTTCAAGGACGAGATCAAGGCCTTGTTTATTCAGGCAGTCGAACTTGAATACCAATACGCCGAAGACACGATGCCAAGAGGTGTGCTGGGCATGAACGCATCGATGTTCAAAGGCTACCTGCGCTACATCGCCAACCGCCGCGCAACGCAGATCGGCCTGGATGCTTTGTACCCCAACGAGGACAACCCTTTCCCGTGGATGAGCGAGATGATCGACCTGAAAAAGGAGCGAAATTTCTTCGAGACACGGGTCATCGAATACCAGTCCGGTGGCGCGCTTTCCTGGGATTGACGCCGACCTTGATGTGCAAACCTCGTCAGAATGTGGTTTTCCTGAGAGAAAACTGTGAAATTTGGCGTCTTTATTGAGGTTTGCACTATGCCAGTTGCTAGCAGCTGATGCACAATTCAGTTTGCTATCAAAACTTCGTGTCGAATTCAATCAGGCATGAAGTCTGCTTTCTAAATTGACCGAAGGAGAAGAGCATGGCAACGTCCAAAGCAAGCAAGAAAACTGCTGACACCAAGGCAACTGCCAAGAAGGCAGTTGCAACCAAGGCAGCCGCCCCCAAGGCAGCTGCAAAGCCCAAGGCCGCTGCCAAGCCAGCCGCCACAAAGGCAGCGGCAAAGCCTGCTGCCAAGGCCGTCGCCAAAAAGGCCGCTGCTAAGCCAGCCGCCAAGAAAGCCGCCGCCAAGCCCGCAACCAAATCCACAGCAGCTGCCAAGACTGCCGTGAAGAAGGCCGCTGCTCCAGCTAAGAAGGCTGCAGCTCCTGCGAAGAAGGCTGCCGCTCCTGCGAAGAAGGCTACCGCTCCTGCCAAGAAGGCTGCCGCTCCTGCGAAGAAGGCCGCAGCTCCCGCCAAGAAGGCCGCAGCTCCTGCCAAGAAGGCCGCTGCTCCTGCCAAGAAGGCCGCTGCTCCTGCCAAGAAGGCCGCTGCTCCTGCCAAGAAGGCCGCTGCTCCTGCCAAGAGGGCTGCTGCTCCAGCCAAGAAGGCTGCAGCTCCAGCCAAGAAGGCCGCTGCTCCTGCCAAGAAGGCTGCTGCTCCTGCGAAGAAGGCTGCTGCTCCTGCGAAGAAGGCCGCTGCTCCCGCGAAGAAGGCCGCAGCTCCAGCCAAGAAGGCCGCAGCTCCCGCCAAGAAGGCCGCTGCTCCTGCGAAGAAGGCTGCTGCTCCTGCCAAGGCTCCAGCACCCGCCAAGACGGCCGCTGCTCCTGCCAAGGTTCCAGCACCCGCGAAGAAGGCTGCTCCCGCCAAGAAGGCTGCTGCTCCTGCCAAGGCCCCAGCAGCTGCGCCTGCTGCTGCAGAGCCTGTCAAGACCGTGCTCAGCACCAATGCGGCATGGCCTTTCCCAACCAACAGCCGCCCACAATAATTACCCCAAGCCGGGCAGCATGCCCGGGTGCCGCAAGGCACCACTTGGTATCCAAGGCAACGCACAATGCGTTGCCTTTTTTTATGCCTGGTGTCCGCTGCTTGGTGCGCACAAAAAAGCCAATGACGCCGCAACAACCGCTCCCAGTTGCCACGGTCCAGAGCGCGCATCGTTGCCCACGCCTTCGATGGATGCGTCATCCAAGCCGGCTCGGTGAGCAAGGCAGCAGACGGGTCTGCCAGACAGTCCACCAGGACAGCGTCACAGCGCGAGGAGATCGCCCGCGACCAGCAGGTTCTTCATGCAGCCGCGCCATCGGCGATCGCAAATGCCAGACAATACAGGCTCATGAATGATGCCCTTCCCACACCGCCAGCGCTCTCGCAGGCAGCCACTGCAGAGATGGCACGCAAACCCAGTGCGGCCCGTCTGCGCAAGATTGACCTGATCCTGGGCTCGGCAGAGCGGCATTTCGCATTGCTGGGTTTTGAAGGTGCTCCGCTGGAGCAGATCGCGCAGGATGCCGGCTTTAGCCGCCACAACCTGCTGTACTACTACCCCAGCAAGGAGGCGCTGTACCAGGCCGTGCTGGCATCGGTGATCGACGACTGGCTGGGCCATATGACAGGCCTGTCCAAGGACGGCGACCCGGCCCAGCAGATCCGCCAGTACATCCGCGAGAAGTTCGAATTTGCACGCACCCGCCCTTATGGCAGCCAGCTGTTCACCAAGGAGATGATTGCTGGCGCGCCCTTTGCCGCCTCGGCCGTGCGCGAGCGCATCGCCCCGTTGCTGGCAGCCAATGTGGCAGCGTTTGCGCATTGGGCCGAACAAGGCCTGATTGCGCCCGTCAATTTCCAGCACCTGATGTTCAGCATCTGGGCCATCACCCAAGGCTATGTCGACCAGCAAACCCAGTTTGCGCTGCTGCAAAACAAGGCCGCGCTGGACGCGGGTGACTTCGCCCAGGCCGAGGCCTTGCTGGTGCAGATGCTGTCGGCCACGCTCAAGATCGAGCTGCCGGACTGACCCGGGGCATGCCGCCTCCAGGCCGATGAATGGAAGTTCCAGCTGCGGTGATCTGGCCCGGGCCCCCGTGCGGGCTTCGCAGCATGGGTGCGCTGCGCGGGATCGGCTGCCGCCATGAGATGCACCTCTTTCAATAGCAGCATCTTCAGTCCCCACCAGCGCTTTCGTGATTCTTGCGCAGAGGTATCGTGATCGGGCAGTGCCCCTGGATCGATTTTTTAGCCCCCGCAGTCTTGAACTGTCATCAAATGACCTTATTATTAGCACTCGAAGGGGTAGAGTGCTAAAACCACCACTTCTCAGACATTTTTGCGTATTTGGCGCGGCATCTGCCGGGCCATCTTTCATCAAAACCTGGTATTGATATTGAAGGAGTTGTTATGAACCTGCGTCCTCTGCACGATCGCGTGATCGTTAAGCGTCTGGAAAACGAAACCAAGACCGCTTCGGGCATCTACATCCCCGACAACGCTGCTGAAAAGCCCGACCAAGGCGAAGTGCTGGCCGTCGGCCCAGGCAAGAAGAACGACAAGGGCGAGTCCATCACCCTGGGTGTGAAGGTCGGCGACCGCGTGCTGTTCGGCAAGTACTCTGGCCAATCGGTCAAGGTGGACGGCAATGAACTGCTGGTGATGAAGGAAGAAGACCTCTTCGCCGTCGTCGAGAAATAAAGCTACTGCGCAGGCGCCAGGCGTCGTTGCGCGGTGCTCGCAATCCTCACGTACCCAAGTACGTTCCGGTTGCTGCGATCCGTGCGCCTAGCCTGACACCTGCTCGCTACGCTTTCTCTCCCGAGCATTCATTCTCATTTCAAGTTTTCAAGTATTTAGGAGCCAAAAATGGCAGCAAAAGACGTAGTATTCGGCGGTGAAGCACGTGCACGCATGGTTGAAGGCGTGAACATTCTGGCTAACGCCGTCAAAGTGACCCTGGGCCCCAAGGGCCGCAACGTGGTGCTCGAGCGTTCGTTCGGCGCCCCTACCGTGACCAAGGACGGTGTGTCCGTGGCCAAGGAAGTGGAACTCAAGGACAAGCTGCAGAACATGGGCGCTCAGCTCGTGAAGGAAGTGGCCTCCAAGACCAATGACATCGCTGGTGACGGCACCACGACCGCTACCGTGCTGGCCCAAGCCATCGTGCGCGAAGGCTCCAAGTACGTGGCCGCTGGTCTGAACCCGATGGATCTGAAGCGCGGCATCGACAAGGCTGTCGCCGCCCTGGTGGAAGAGCTCAAGAAGCAATCCAAGGCCACCACCACCTCCAAGGAAATCGCCCAAGTCGGCTCGATCTCCGCCAACTCCGACGAATCCGTGGGCAAGATCATTGCTGACGCGATGGACAAGGTCGGCAAGGAAGGCGTGATTACCGTGGAAGAAGGCAAGTCGCTGGACAACGAACTCGACGTCGTTGAAGGCATGCAGTTCGACCGCGGCTACCTGTCGCCCTACTTCATCAACAACCCAGAAAAGCAAGCCGCTATTTTGGACAACCCCTTCGTGCTGCTGTTCGACAAGAAGATCAGCAACATCCGTGACCTGCTGCCTACGCTCGAAGCTGTGGCCAAGGCCGGCCGTCCTCTGCTGATCATTGCAGAAGACGTCGAAGGCGAAGCACTGGCAACGCTGGTGGTCAACACCATCCGTGGCATCCTGAAGGTCGTGGCTGTGAAGGCTCCAGGCTTTGGCGATCGTCGCAAGGCCATGCTGGAAGACATCGCCATCCTGACCGGCGGCAAGGTGATCGCTGAAGAAGTGGGCCTGTCGCTGGAAAAGGTGACCCTGGAAGACCTGGGCCAAGCCCAACGCGTCGAAATCGGCAAGGAAAACACCACCATCATCGACGGTGCTGGCCAAGCTGCTGAAATCGAAGCCCGCGTCAAGCAAATCCGCGCTCAGATCGAAGAAGCCACGTCCGACTACGACCGTGAAAAGCTGCAAGAGCGCGTGGCCAAGCTGGCCGGCGGTGTTGCCGTGATCAAGGTGGGCGCTGCCACCGAAGTCGAAATGAAGGAAAAGAAGGCCCGCGTGGAAGACGCCCTGCACGCGACCCGCGCTGCAGTGGAAGAAGGCATCGTGGCCGGTGGTGGCGTGGCGCTGCTGCGCGCCAAGCAATCCGTGGGCGCGCTGGCTACCGGCAATGCCGAGCAAGACGCTGGTATCAAGCTGGTGATGAAGGCCATCGAAGCGCCTCTGCGCGAAATCGTGTCCAACGCTGGTGGCGAGCCATCGGTGGTGGTCGATGCCGTGCTCAAGGGCACGGGCAACTTCGGCTTCAACGCTGCCAACGACACCTACGGCGACATGCTGGAAATGGGTATCCTGGACCCAACGAAGGTGACCCGCACCGCACTGCAAAACGCTGCGTCCGTGGCTTCGCTGCTGCTGACCACCGAGTGCATGATCGCTGAAGCCCCCAAGGCTGAATCCGCTCCTGCCATGCCCGACATGGGCGGCATGGGTGGTATGGGCGGCATGGGCATGTAATTGCCCCGGCTGTCATAGCGCACCATCAAGCCTGCAAGACCCCTTGCGGGCTTGGTGCCAGACACCAAAAAACCCGGCACCGTCAAGGTGGCCGGGTTTTTTTATGGCTTGTGCCTCAGGCTCACAGCGCCTTGCGGTTGGACTGCTGCAGCGCGGTGGAGACCCGCCGCGCAGCCTCTCACCGGCTCAACGGCCTGCGCGCTCCAGCATCGCATGCAGCAGCACATTGCAGCCGGCCGTGATGTGCTCGGGCTTGGCGTCTTCGATCTCGTTGTGCGATATGCCATCCTTGCAGGGGATGAAGATCATGCCCGCTGGCGCCAGGCGCGCCATGTAGACGGCATCATGGCCCGCGCCCGAGACGGCATCCATGTGGGAGTAACCCAGCATCTGCGCGCCGCGCCGCACCGCATCGATGCAATCGGGGTTGAAAGGTTGCGCGGTGTAGCTGGACACCAGATCGATCTTGATCGTCAGCCCCGTCTCCTGGCTGATGCGCGCGGCCACCGCGCGAATATCCTGGTCCATGGCCTCGCAGTCGGCGTCGGTGGCATTGCGCAGGTCGATGCTGAATTTCACCTCGCCCGGAATCACATTGCGGCTGTTGGGATGCACATGCACCATGCCGACCGTGCCGCGCCCGTGCGGCGGGTGGCGGTGCGCGCAGGCCACCACCTCCTGCATCACCCGGGTGGCAACTTGCAGCGCATCCTTGCGCAGCGCCATCGGCGTGGGGCCGGCATGCGCTTCCATGCCGGTGACGGTGCAGTCATACCAGCGGATGCCCAGCACCCCGGTCACCACGCCAATCGTCTTGTCATGGTCCTCCAGCACCGGGCCCTGCTCGATATGGGTTTCAAAGTAGTAGCCGATAGGGTGGTCGCCGGGCTCCTGCGGGCCGATGTAGCCGATGCGCGCAAGCTCGTCCTTGACGCTTTTGCCGTCGGTGTCTTTGGCCGCATAGGCATGCTCCAGGCTGAAGGCCTTGGCAAACACGCCTGAGCCCATCATCACCGGCACAAAGCGCGAGCCCTCCTCGTTGGTCCAGAACGCCACCTCAATGGGCGCCTCGGTCTCAATGCCATGGTCATTGAGCGTGCGCACCACCTCGATGCCGGCGAGCACGCCATAGTTGCCGTCGAACTTGCCGCCCGTGGGCTGGGTGTCGATATGGCTGCCGGTCATGATCGGCGGCAGGCTGTTGTTGCGCCCTGGGCGGCGCATAAAGCCATTGCCGATCTTGTCGATGGTGACCGTCATACCCGCCTCCTGGGCCCAGCGTGTCACCAGGTCGCGCCCCTGGCGGTCCAGGTCGGTCAGGGCCAGGCGGCACACGCCGCCTTTGGCGGTGGCACCAATCTGGGCCAGCTCCATCAGCGATGCCCAGAGCCGGTCGCCATTGATGCGCAGCTGGCTGGTATCGGTCTTCACTTTCGTGTCCATGCTTGGTCTCCTTGTTTCATTGCGCGCGGGCCACGGCCGTGGGCGCCGTCTCTTGCGCCCGCTTTTGCACTGCCTGGAAGTTGGGGCCGAAGGCCGGCCGCTTGAAATACTGGCCTGCGCCCTTCTCGGCGCGCAGGTCGCCGTTCGCATACACCACGCGGCCCCGGCTGATGGTGTGGCTGGGCAGGCCTGTCACCTGCCGGCCTTCAAAGATGTTGAAATCACCCTTGGAGTGCTGGGTCTTGGCCGACAAGGTCTTGGTCGCCTTCGGATCCCAGAGCACCACATCGGCATCGGCGCCCACGCCGACAAAGCCCTTGCGCGGGTACACATTGAAGAGCTTGGCCGTATTGGCCGAGGTGATCGCAACAAACTCGCTGGGCGTCAGGCGCCCGGTGTTCACCCCGGCATCCCAGACCACGGCCATGCGCTCTTCGACGCCTCCGGTGCCATTGGGCGTCTTGGCAAAATTGTCCTTGCCCACGGCCTTTTGCTCGGCGCAGAAGGTGCAGTGGTCCGTCGCCGTGGTGTGCAGATGCCCGGCCTGCAGGCCGCGCCACAGCGCCTCCTGGTGTTCCTTGGGGCGGAACGGCGGGCTCATCACATAGGCAGCGGCCGTCGCGTAATCAGGATGGCGGTAGACGCTGTCGTCAATCGTCAAATGGCCGGCCAGCACCTCGCCGTAGACGCGCTGGCCGCGCGCCCGGGCACGGGCAATGGCGTCGGCCGCCTCGATGCAGCTCACATGCACCACATAGATGGGTACGCCCAGCACATCGGCAATCGCAATCGCCCGGTTGGCGGCCTCGGCCTCCACCATCGGCGGGCGCGACAGCGGATGGCCTTCCGGTCCGGTGATGCCCATGCGCGCCACCTCCTGCTGCAGCAGGTAGACCAGCTCGCCGTTTTCGGCATGCACGGTGGGCATGGCACCCAGCTCCAGCGCGCGCCGGAAGCTGTTGACCAGGGTTTCGTCATCGCACATGATGGCGTTCTTGTAGGCCATGAAGTGCTTGAAGCTGTTGATGCCCTCGTCGCGCACCAGCACGCCCATGTCCTCGCGCACCTGCTCACTCCACCAGGTCACCGCCACATGGAAGGAGTAGTCGGCCGCCGACTTCTCAGCCCAGCCGCGCCACTTGCGGTAGGCGTCCATCAGCGGCTCCTGCGGCGCGGGAATCACAAAGTCGATGATGCTGGTGGTGCCACCGGCCAGGCCCGCGGCAGTGCCGGTGAAGAAGTCATCAGCGGTGACCGTGCCCATGAAGGGCAGCTGCATATGGGTGTGCGGATCGATACCACCGGGCATCACATACTGGCCGCTGGCATCCAGCGTTTCGGTGCCGGCCGGTGCTTGGGCCGCAGCCCCTTCACCGACGGCCACAATCCTGCCGTCCACCAGCAGCACATCGGCGCGCTCTTCACGGTCCGCATTCACGACGGTACCACCACGGATCAGAAGGGGGTGGCTGGCTGTGCTCATCATGTCTCTCCTTGGTTCAAATCACAAAAACGGCGGCTGCTGCGCTCAAGCGCGCCGCAGCATGGCCTGCGACGCCACCACATGGCTGGCCATGCCGATGCGGTACACCACACCGGCAATGAACAGACCGATGAACCAGGCATAAGCGTACAGGTCCTTGAAGATCGCTGCCACATCGGGGAAGCTGGCAGGAAACGCGGCATTGAGAAAGCCCGGAATATTGGGCGCCACGCCGCAGGCAAATGCGGCAACAGCCACCCAGTTCCAGCCGCCGGAATAGCTGTATTTGCCGCCCTCGCGGTAGAGCTCGTCCACATCGAGTTGGGTGCGGCGGATCAGGAAGTAATCGACCATCAAGATCCCGGCAATCGGGCCGAGCAGTGCCGAGTAGCCGATCAGCCAGGTGAAGATATAGCCCTGGGTGGACTCCAGAATCTTCCAGGGCATCATCAGGATGGCAATCGCCACGGTGATGTAGCCGCCGGTGCGGTAGCTGATGCGTTGGGGGTTCAGCGCAGAAAAGTCGTAGGCGGGGCCCACCAGGTTGGCCGCCAGATTGACGCTCACCGTATCGACCAGCAGCACGATGAGGGCGATGAGCACTGCAGCGCCGGTCATGCGCGCGGCCACATCCACGGGGTCCCACAGCGCCTTGCCATAGATGACCACGGTGGCCGAGGTGACGATCACCGCCAGGGCCGCCAGCAGGCCCATGGGCACCGGCAGGCCAATGGCCTGGCCCACGATCTGGTCCCGCTGCGAGCGGGCAAAGCGGGTGAAGTCGGGGATGTTCAGCGCCAAGGTGGCCCAAAAACCAATCATGGCCGTGAGCGACGGCCAGAAGGTGCCCCAGAACTGGCCGGCCTTGGCTTCGCCAGCCGCAAAGGCCGACGGCTTGCTCAAGATCGGACCAAAGCCGCCCGCCTTGTCATACACCCACCACAGCAGCACAAAGCAGATCACGATCTTGGCCGGCGCCGTATAGGTCTCGAGCTTGCGGATGGACTCGATGCCATGCACCACAAAGTAGAACTGGATGGCCCAGAAGACCAGGAAGCAGACCAACTGCGCCACATTGATGCCCAGCCAGGAGATCTTCTCGCTCTCGAGCGGATGGCCCAGGATCACCCCGAGCAAGGTATAGATCATCAGGCCGCCAAACCAGGTCTGGATGCCATACCAGCCGCAGGCCACCAGCGCGCGCAGCACTGCAGGCAGCTTGGCGCCCCGGGTGCCGAAGGAGGCGCGGGCCAGCACCGCATAGGGGATGCCGTATTTGGCGCCCGCATGCCCGATCAGCAGCATCGGCACCAGCACAATCAGGTTGGCCAGAAACACCGTCATGACCGCCTGGAACGCCGACATGCCGCCTTCGACCAGACTGGCGGCCAAGGTGTAGGCCGGAATGCACATCACCATGCCTATCCACAACGCCGTGAAGTGGTACCAGGTCCACGTTCGCTGCGAGGCTTGCGTGGGTGCGAGGTCGTCGTTCCAAAGGCCACCGGCTTCGCTGCCGGCGGCACCCCTTGCTTGCGCGTCATGGGACATTGCTCACTCCTTGAGAGGTGTTATCGATAGGTTCTAAGCGTCCAAATCCAAAGTCTTGGTTTCCATCCTGTAGCACATCGGGTCATGCAAAAAGCGCGCCACCACAACGGATGGCGCGCTCGCCGCTCAAGGGGAGATCTGCGCGTCCACCCGTGACGGGTTGTTGGGGTGGGTGGTCCAGTTCGCATACTCGCCGGTGACGGTCTTGCCGGTACGCGCATCCACCTCGCCGGGCTGCAGACTGCGCATCGAAATCGTGTCGGGCACCGGGCAGATCGACACGCAGAGGTTGCAGCCCACGCACTCGGCCTCGTTCACCTCAAAACGGCGCTCACCGGCCGCACCCTTTTGGTAGAAGATGGCCTGGTGCGAGGTGTCTTCGCAGACCACATGGCAGCGCCCGCACTGGATGCAGCTGTCCTGGTCGATCACGGCCTTGTCGATGTGGTTGAGGTTCAGGTCCTTCCAGTCCCTGACGGTGGGCACGGCGCGGCCCTGGAAGTCTTCGATGGTCTTGAAGCCATGCGCGTCCATGTAATGCGACAGGCCATCGCACATGTCCTGCACGATCTTGAAGCCATAGACCATCGCAGCGGTGCAGACCTGCACCGTGCCGCAGCCCAGCGCAATGTATTCGGCCGCATCCTTCCAGGTGGTGATGCCGCCAATGCCGGAGATCGGCAGGCCAGCGGTTTGCGGATCTCGGGCGATCTCGGCCACCATATTCTGCGCAATCGGCTTGACTGCCGGGCCGCAGTAGCCGCCGTGCGAGCCCTTGCCATCGGTGCTGGGGTGCATCACCAAGGTGTCCAGGTTCACGCCCATCACCGAGTTGATGGTGTTGATCAGCGACACCGCATCCGCCCCGCCCGCCTTGGCCGCGCGCGCCGGAAAGCGCACATCGGTGATGTTGGGCGTGAGCTTCACAATCACCGGCAGCCGGCTGTAGTGCTTGCACCATTCGGTGACCATCTGGATGTACTCGGGCACCTGACCCACCGCAGCGCCCATGCCGCGCTCGCTCATGCCGTGCGGGCAGCCAAAGTTCAGCTCAATGCCATCGGCACCCGTGTCCTCCACCATCGGCAGGATGCGCTTCCAGCTCTCTTCGACGCAGGGCACCATCAGCGACGCAATCAGCGCGCGATCGGGCCAGGCCCGCTTCACCCGGGTCATCTCCTCCAGGTTGATCTGCAAGGGGCGGTCGGTGATCAGCTCGATATTGTTCAGGCCCATGACCCGCCGGTCCTGCGACATCAAGGTGGAGTAACGCGGCCCGTTGACGTTGACCACATGCGGGTCCTCGCCCAGCGTCTTCCAGACCACACCGCCCCAGCCCGCCTCGTAGGCGCGGGTGACGTTGATCTCCTTGTCGGTCGGCGGCGCAGAGGCCAGCCAGAAAGGGTTGGGGCTGCGGATGCCCAGAAAATTGCTGCGAATATCGGCCATGGCGACTCCTAGGTTCGGTGGAAAGAGGGCTGGGCGTGCGCTTAGGCGCTGACACCCACTTCGCGCATCAACATGCGGTGCATGGCCGCTGCGGCGCGTTTGCCGTGCTCCACGGCTTCCACCGTCAGGTCTCGGCCGCCCCAGCGGCAGTCGCCTCCCGCCCAGACCCGCTCCAGGCTGGTCTGGCCATCTTCGTCCGTCTCGATTCGCCCGGCCTTGAGGGCGATACGTGCGCCGGCGGGCTCGGCGATATAGCTCTGGCCGATGGCCTTGAGCACCATGTCGGCCGCCAGCACCTCGGTCTCGCCGGTGGTTTGCAGCTTGCCATCGACCTGCTGCGTGGCCGCCAGGCGGATGCCGCTGACGGCACCGTTGTCCACCAGCACTTCCTGCGGCGCCGCCCACAGCCGGATCGTCACGCCATGGGTCTGCGCCCATTGCTGCTCCACCGCGGAGGCCGACATCGCATCCTGACCACGCCGGTAGACGATGGTGACTTCCTGGGCACCCAGCAGGCGCGCTTGGACGGCCGCGTCCACGGCCGTCATGCCCCCGCCAATCACCACCACACGCCGGCCTACCGGCACCGTGGATTTGTCGGGCGCCTGGCGGATATCGGCAATGAAATCGACCGCATTGCGCAGGCCCTGGGCGGCGGGCTCGGCAATACCCAGGTCATTGACCCCTGCCAGGCCCAGGCCCAGAAACACCGCATCATGGCTGGCCAGCAGGCTGTCCACGCTAAAGTCTCGGCCCAGCCGCTGGTTGTTGCGCGGGGCAATGCCACCCACCGACAGCAGCCAGTCAATTTCCCGCTGCGCAAAATCATCGGTGGTCTTGTAGCTGGCCAGGCCGTACTCATTCAGGCCGCCGAGCTTGGGTTTGGCATCAAGCAGGCTGACATCATGGCCCTGCAAGGCCAGCAGGTGCGCACAGGCGAGCCCGGCCGGACCAGCGCCCACAACGGCCACCTTCTTGCCGGTGGGCTCGGCGCGTTGGAACAGCGGCGCGCCGCCCGCTGCCATGAAGCGGTCGGTGGCATAGCGCTGCAGCGCGCCAATTTCCACCGGCTTGTCCTCATGGGTGTTGCGCACGCAGGCCTGCTCGCACAGCACCTCGGTCGGGCACACCCGGGCGCACATGCCGCCCAGCGGGTTCGATTCGAGAATGGTCTTGGCCGCGCCCCGGATGTTGTCCTGCGCAATGCGGGCAATGAAACTGGGCACATCGATGCTGGTCGGGCAGGCGGTGGCGCAGGGCGCGTCGTAGCAGTAGTAACAGCGCTCGGCTTCGATCGATGCCTGCGCCCATGTCAGCGGCGGGTGCGCATCCGAGAAATTTTCAGCGTATTGGTCCGCGCCAAGCCGTCCTGCGCGCACACCGCATCCTGTGGGTCCGTTCATGACTCATCCTCCTCGACTGGGTTACCAGCGCGAGTGCGAACGGCTCCATCACCATGCCGCCTGCGACCGCGCCACTGCCTCTACAACAAGTCCGGCCAATGGCATGGCTGCGCCATCCATTCACCGCCAAAGCTGCACCAACCAGGGAGGGTTCATCAGGCCCTCATCGTGGGTGTTTGATCTGTCCTGTGCTGCTGTTGCCGCAGCACTTAGGGAACCATTAAATGCCCGATTAAAGTTTTACGCACTGGTAAAAACACTAGGCATACGCTACGACTGACGCTTCAGTCCGGCCACGAGGCGGGGCTGGCCTGGCGCGAACCTGGCGTTCTGGGCTTTTGCGAAAGTGCGCAAAGCTGGCCTGCCATGAAGGGGCGATCCATCGGCGCATGCGCCGATCTGCCAGGCGCCATCACCCGCGCAGCAAGCAGTGCCAGCGGAAGATCTGCATGCAGCTGGCGGTGCAAATCCAGTCCCTTGGGATAAGCGTGCGCCATCCCCCTCCAAGCCCAGCGGCATTGGTGGAGCGGGGCCAGCAATCAGCGATAATGATAACAATTCCCATTTGCGTATATGGCAGGACTGCGTTCCTGGCCACGGCGACGGCGTCCACCGGTTGCGAAGTCCCCTCTTTCCCTTTTTGCAACGGCCGCCTGGTGTTTGAGCGCTACTACCGCGAACTGCTGAACTTTCTGTCCCGATCGGTACAGGACCGCGACACGGCGGCCGATCTGGCCCAGGAGAGCTATGCCCGCGTGCTGGCGGCCCAGCAGACCGGCCAGGCCGTGCATGACCCGCGCGCGCTGCTCTACCGCACCGCCCGCAACCTGGTCATCGACCAGCACCGGCGCAGCAGCATTCGCGCCGAGCTGGAGACCGCAGCGCCCGCAGCCGGCGATGAGCCGGCGCTGGAGCACCTGCCGGGCCCGCGCACCCTGGAGCCCGAGACCATCCTGGCCTCGCGCGAAGGTCTGGCGGCCCTGGTCGCCACCATCGACCAATTGCCCCCTCGCTGCCGCGAAGCCTTTATGCTCTACAAGTTCGACGGCCTGAGCTATGCCCAGATCGCCGAGCACATGGGCATCTCCACCCGCACGGTCGAGATGCAGCTGCAAATCGCGATGGAGGCCTGCTGGCGTTGCCAGGACCGGCTCGACGGTGCTGCACATGCCCGCCATGGACGCGCCCGCACCAGACGCGCCAAGCCATGAGCCGCCCATGCCCGCCTCCGACTCCAGAATTGACCACGAGATGAACGCATCGCCCCTGCCACCAGAGAACACCGCCGGCCTGCGCCAGCAGGTGCTGGACTGGTTTGTCCGGCGCCAGCGCGAGAGCTGGAGCACGGCGGAAGAGCAGGCCTTGCAGCAGTGGCTGGCGGCCGATGCCGCGCACCGCGCCGCCTATGTGCAGTGGGAGCAGCACTGGCGCGCGATCGATGCCATGCCCGCCGATGCCATCGCCCAGTTGCGCCGCAACCTGGCGCATGACAAGGCGCTGCCAAGCGCCACGGCCGCTGCTGCCCCCACGCCGCGCCCGGCCGCAGCAGCGTCTGCGCCTGCGCCTGCCGCAGCCCTGCCAGCCTTGCGCCGCCGCTGGCTGTTGCCATCGCTGGGCATGGCCGCTGCGATCGTGATGACCAGCGGCACGGGCCTGCTGGCCTGGCAGCACTGGCAGGCGCAACCCGTGTTCAAGCAGGCCTATGCCTCGCAGCGCGGCCAGCAACTGCAGGTACAGCTGCCCGATGGCAGCGAGCTGCGCCTCGATACCGCCACCCGGCTGGAGGTGGCCTACTACCGCGACCGCCGCGAAGTGCTGCTGCACGAAGGCCAGGCCCTGTTCAGCGTGCAGGCCGCTCCGCAGCGCCCTTTCCATGTGCTGAGCGGCCCGGTCGGCATCACCGTGGTGGGCACCCGGTTTTCGGTGCGCTTTACACCGGGTCTGGCTGGCAGCGATGGCGTGCGCGTGGCCGTCGAAGAAGGCAAGGTGCGCGTGGTACGCCGCGATGGCGCGCCCGGCCCCGCGCTAGCGCAGCTCCCTGAAGCCCAGACCTTGGTGGCCGGCCAGCAGATCAGCGCCAACCCCGAAGGTGGCCTGAGCCCCATCCAAGCGGTCGCCGCCGAAGGCATTGCCGCCTGGCGCGAGCATCGCATCAGCTTTGTCAACACGCCGCTTGCGCAGGCGCTGGCCGAGTTTGAGCGCTACGGCAGCACGGGCCTGACGATCAGCGATCCGGCCGTGGCCGCGCTGCGCCTGAGCGGCACCTTTGACCCCAGCGATATCCAGACCTTGCGCAAGGTGCTGCCCCATGCGCTACCGGTGCGGTTGCAGCAGGTGGCGGGCGGACTGGAAATACGCGCGCTGCGTTGACGTCGCCAAGCCCCAGAAAATTTTTAATATTTTTCGCGCTGACTACCGTATTTCTCGCAACTCGTGCGTCTACCTCAGTAGGAATGATTTGCATTGACTACTTTGAGGACCTCCATGTCGTACCCCCTTCTGCGTCCCGCTCCGCTGGCTTTGGCCATGGCCCTGGCCTTGGGCTCCGTAGCAGCCCATGCGCAAAGCGCCGCGCTGCCGACCACCCCACTGGCCTTCAGCATCCAGGCCCAGCCGCTGGCCGAGGCGCTCAATGACTGGGCGCGGCAAACGCGCATCCAGCTGATTGCCCAGCAAGGCCTGGTCGCCGGTAAGCGGGCACCGGCCATCGTCGGCACCTTGACGCCCAACCAGGCGCTGGACCGCCTGCTGGCCGGCACCGGCCTGGTGGCCACGGTGGAAGGCCAGGCGGTGGTGATCAAGGCCGCCTCAATGGGGGAGGAAGGCGCGACCCTGGCGACCGTCACCGTGACGGCCGATGCCCAGCGCGATGGCGCCACCGAAGGCACGGGCAGCTATACCCAGCGCGGCCCCAGCGCCACCGCCACGGGCTTGAGCCTGAGCCTGCGCGAAACCCCGCAGTCGGTCAGCGTGATGACGCGGCAGCGCATGGACGACTTCAAGCTCGACACCCTGACCGATGTGATGGAGCAGACCCCGGGCATCGGCACCTACCGCCAGGGCAATGCCACTGATTTCCAGGCGCGCGGCACTTCGGTCAACCTGCAGACCGATGGCATGGCCCAAGTGCGCAGTGGCTGGTACTACCTGACCAGCACCCTGTTCTCGCTCGACGACATGGCCGAGATCGACCACATCGATGTGCTCAAGGGCTCGTCGGGCCTGGTGGTTGGCAAGGGCGAATACGGCGCCACCGTCAACATGGTGCGCAAGCGCCCCACACGGACCTTCCAGGCCAGCGTGCAGGCGAGCGCCGGCAGCTGGGACAGCTACCGCGCGCAGGCCGATATCGGCGGCCCGCTCAACGAAGCGGGCACCCTGCGTGGCCGCCTGGTCGCCTCAGCCACCGATGCGGGCAGCTTTCGCGACCATGAAGACAGCAGAAGCAAGATGCTGTTCGGCACCTTGGAAGCGGACCTCAGCCCGGACACCTTGTTGAATGTCGGCTTTACCTACCGCCAGCGTGCGGCCAACGGCATCGGCACCACCCAACCCATCCAGGGCTACACCCGCGCCGGTGTCAAAACGCCCGACCGTCCGCGTTCGTTCAACACCGGCGCGCCCTGGGGCGGTTATGACCAGAACGCGCTCAACCTCTTCGGCAGCCTGGAGCAGCGCCTGGGCAATGGCTGGTCCACCAGCCTCAAGTTCTCGCACCAGCAGGTGCGCATGGATGACATGTTTGCCGGCTACCTCTACGACCAGGACCGGCTGAACTATGGCCGCTGGCTGGACATGCGCAACGACAACTGGACCGTGAACCTGGACATCAAGGGCCCGTTCAGTCTGCTGGGCCGCCAGCATGAGCTGCTCGCCGGCATCGGTATCTCGCGCTTCCAAAGCAGCGTCAAGCTGCCGTTGAACGCGCTGACCCTGCTGCCGCTCGATGGCCTGGGCACCAGCTACGACCAGGGCGGCGCCTACCTGCCCGAGCCCGACACCAGCAGCTGGACCTATGGCAACAACCGCTTCAGCCAAAAACAGCGCTACGCCTATGCAGCTGGCCGCTTTCAGCTCAGCGATCCGCTGCAGCTGATTGCCGGCTTGCGCGTGACCAAGTTCGAGGAGCGCGACATCACCCCCTACTGGTGGAACTACGACATGAACGAGAGCGCGGTCTACACGCCCTACGCCGGTCTGGTCTACGACTTCCACCCCAACATGTCGGCCTACGCCAGCTACGCCAGCATCTTCCAGCCCCAGACCTCGCAGGACGAGCAGGGCCGCACCCTCAAGCCCGAAGAAGGCAACACCTATGAGGTCGGCATCAAGGGCGAGTTCTTTGACAAGCGCCTCAACGCCAGCATCAGCCACTACTGGATCAAGACCAAGAATACCGCCGAGGAAACCGGTGGCCTCACCCCTGGTGGCGACACCGCCTACCGCTCCGTCGCCTCTGCCACCCGCCACGGCTGGGAGCTGGAGCTGTCGGGCGAGCTGGCGCGCGGCTGGCAGGCCCAGGGCAGCCTGGTGCGGCAAAACAGCTCGCTGAGCAACACCAGCCAGTACCCCGAGTACCAGTTCAAGCTGGGCAGCACCTACCGCTTTGACGAAGGCGCGCTGCGTGGCCTGACCGTCGGTGCCTCCACCCGCTGGCAGGACAAGACCTCCGTCAGCAACAGCGCTGCTACCCTGGAACAAAGCAGCTACGCGGTGCTGGACCTGATGGCCCGCTACCAGGTCGACAAGCAACTGTCCTTCAGCCTGAACGTCAACAACGCGCTGGACAAGCACTACAAAGCGGGTGTGAACAACTTCAGCGCCATTGGCCTGTACTACACCTGGGGAGCGCCGCGCAGCGTGAATGTGGGCATGCGTTACGACTTCTAAGCGGTCACCATAGCGGTACCTGGGCCGGGTGGCCAACCATTGCGCCCATCTTGGTGACAAATGCCACAGCCCACATTCTGTGGGCTCTGGCGCGATGGTGTGCCATGGTTTTCGAAGGCGATGTCAGCGACCGAGGTACGGCTTACAGGCGGCTCCCTGGCTCAGCCAGTATCTGCAAGCCTGGGCTTGTCTTGGCAGGCAACGTGCGCCGCAACACGGTGCCCGTCCGACTTCCTTGGTAAGCACCCTGCTCGTAGGCGATGGCGCCATTGACAATGACACAGTCGATGCCGACAGCGGGCTGTTTCGGATCGTCATAGGTAGCGGTATCACGCACGGCCTGGGGATCAAACACGCACAGGTCTGCGTAATGGCCTTCGACCAACACACCTCGCTTTTCGATACCAAAGACCTGGGCAGTGAGGCCCGTCATTTTCCAGACGGCGGTCTCCAGCGGGAACAGGCCCAGATCACGGCTGTAGTGCCCCAGCACGCGGGGGAAGGTACCCCACAGGCGCGGGTGCGGTCGCTCGTTGGAGGGCACGCCATCTGAGCCAATCATGGTGGGAGCAAACTGCAAAATGCGCTGCACATCACCCTCATCCATGTTGAAATAAATGGCGCTGGCCGGTTGCAGGCGGTTGGAGGCTTCGGCGCGAGACACCTGCCAGTCCCTGGCGATGTCGCCCAGCTCCTTGCCTTGCAGTTCGGGATGAGGTCCGCTGTCGGCTATCACGATCTTGCCGGACAAGCGCTCTTCCTGCAGGTGCAGCATGGTGGAGCTGGCGTGGTAGGGATAGCAATCAAGTGCCACGCACTGGCAGTGCATGGCCGCTTCGATCTGCGGCAATGTCTGCGCCGAATTCCCCCAGTTGGCCTGACCCTGCAGCTTGTGGTGCGAAATGACGACGGCGGCCTGCGCGTGCTGTCCAATCTGCAAGGTCTCATCAATCGACTGCTGGCTGTGCACAGCCTCGTCACGCATATGACTCACATACAGCGCGCCAAATTCGGCCAAGGGTTGGGCTACATCGCACACCTCTTGCATGGTCGCAGCTGCAGCGGGCGGGTAATAGGTGCCCGATGACAGCCCCACTGCTCCAGCCACCAGCGCCTCACGCAGCAATGCCCGCATTTGAACAATTTCTTCCGCAGTGGCCGCCCGGTTCAGGTCTGCCATTGCCAACACCCGCAGGTTGGTATGGCCCACCAGCGGAATCACATGCACCGCAGGCGGTGATGTGCGCAGCGTCTGCACATAGGCTTGAAAGGTCGTGAACCGCATGGCAGCATCGCTGAGCAGGTTCAGCGGCGCGGGCATCGGCGAATCCGGGTAGAGCGGCGCAGCGCTAATACCGCAGTTGCCGGTCACCACTGCCGTCACCCCTTGTGAGAGCTTGCACTCCATCTGCGGCTGCAGCAGCAGCGCCTGGTCGTCATGCGAGTGCGCATCAATAAAGCCGGGTGCCACTATCTTGCCGTTGGCGTCGATAACCCGATGGGCGGTGGCTGAGGACAGGTCACCCATGGCGGCAATCATCGTGCCTCGAATGCCTACATCGGCTCTGTAGCGGGGGCAGTTACTGCCGTCGATGACCACACCGCCTCGGATTACCACATCAAATGCCTGCGTCATATCTTGCTTGCTCGCCCAAAGATGCTTGCTCGCCCAAAGAGGATGGATGGATTCCCTGCACCAACGGAATGCAGTAGACAGGCGCGACCTCATTCCACCTTGGCACCACTTGCTTTCACCACGGCCCCCCATTGCGCACGCTCTGAGTCGGCCAGCGCCCCGAAATCCTCAGGAGCCCCCGCCAGCGGGATGTAGGCCATCTTTTCCAGCTGCGCCCTGATCTCGGGCATCTGGAGCACTTGGTTCAATGCCGTGTTCAGCCGCGTCAGCACCTTCTGCGGTGTGCCCGGTGGTACCAGCAACCCTCCCCATGCGTTCATTACAAATCCCTGGACACCCGCTTCCTGCATAGTCGGTATGTCTGGATACTGGGGGGAGCGCTCGGCGCTTGTCACGGCTAACGCGCGTACTTTGCCCGCTTGCAGCTGCGGCGCAGCGGTAACGATGTTTTCAAAGTAAAACTGCAAAGTGCCACCGACCAAATCGTTCAGTGCCTGAGGTGAGCCCTTGTACGGGACGTGCACTGCCGATTGCAGCCCCCTCTTGGTTTTGAACCACTCCGCGCCCAGATGGCTGGTGGTACCAATGCCGCCGGACCCATAATGCACCGGCGCATCCGAGCTGTTGATATAGGTCACCAGTTCCGTCACCGATGTGGCGGGCACCAGGTTGTTGACCAGCAAGAAACTGCTGGTCGTGGCAATGCCCCCAACCGGCACCAGGCTGCGCGGGTCATAGGGCAGCCTGCTGAACAGAAACTCATTGGTTGTCAACGTCGCATTGTTGCCGTAGCCAAGCGTGTAACCATCGGGCGCCGCGTTGGCGAGCGCCTGCATGCCGATATTGCCCCCCGCCCCACCCTTGTTCTCGATCACCACCGGCTTGCCCAACTGCAGCGACAGCGCATTGCCGACCAAGCGAACCAATACATCGGGGCTGCTGCCAGCCACGCTGGGCACAATGATCTTGATGGGTTTATCAGGGTAGGCCGCGTGCGCGCTATAAGCCAGCAAGCCCGCAGCGACCATCAGCGAACGACGTGAAAACAGTGCAGCAGCCATGGCGTTTCTCCAGAAGATCGGAGTACAGGCGAAAGAACAGGCTGGTATGCCGACCGATCCCTCACACGCCCCCGGTTGAGCCTTGAGTCCTGCACGGCATAGCGTCCAAGACAGTGCCATTCTGCTCGGCATTCTTGCCAAAATCTCCTGAATTAACAGCAACATACCAAAGCAACATCTGCGGAATGCAGAAACGCATGGCTGACAGCCTCAGCGCCAAGCACAAAACGTCAATAAGAAAGCCCGTCAGCTTCGATGCCAACGGGCTCGGGTGCTATGGCTTGCCTAGCGATTAGCCGGCTTTATCAAATGCTTCTGCCAGCCTATCGACCGCCTGCTCAATCTGCGCCACATCGGGCGCGGCAAATGACAGGCGCATCGAATGCAGATGGGCGTTGTCGGCATAAAAGGCTTTGCCCGGCACAAAGATCACGTTGGCGGCGACGGCGGCATCAAACAGCTTTTGCGGATCGATGCGGGCATCAAACGTCAACCAGACAAACATGCCGCCAGCGGGCTGCACAAACTGCACCAGGTCACCCAGGCGCGCCTTCAGGCCCTGGGTCAAGGCCAGCATGCGGCGCTGGTATTCAGCGCAGGCCTTGGCGACGGCCTGGCCATAGCGGCCCGACTGCAGGTAGCTGGCGGCCACGGCTTGCGCCAGCGGCGAGGTGCAGAGGTCATTGGTCTGCTTGGCCACCGTGCAGCGGCGCAGCACGGCCGGGTCGGCCACCATCCAGCCCACGCGCAGGCCGGGGGCCACGGTCTTGGACAGGCTCGACAGGTAGACCACCGGGTTCTCAGCCTCGCCCACTTGCTGCTGGGCTGCGGCATAGACGGGGGCTGGGCGGGCGTCGGTGAAGGCCAGCTCGCCGTAAGGATCGTCCTCGACCACGACAAAGCCATACTGCAGCGCCAGCTGCACCAGGCGCTCGCGGCGCTGTTGTGTCAGCAAGGTGCCGCAGGGGTTGGAGAAGTTGGGCACGGTGTAGAGCAGCTTGGGGCGCTCGGCCACCGGCAGCGCAGCCAGCATGGCGGCCAGCGCTTCGACATCCAGGCCATCGCCGTCGACCGGCGTGCTCAGCATCCTGGCGCCCGCCTGGCGCAGCGCCGCAAGGGTGGCGGGGTAAGCCGGGGTCTCCACGCAGACGGCATCGCCGGGCTGAATCAGCACGCGCAGCAGCAGGTCAAAGCCCTGTTGCGAGCCGGTGGTCACCAGCATGTCGGCCGCTGTGCAGCGGATGCCCCGGGCCTGGCACTGGGCTGCCAGCTGCTCGCGCAGCGCGGGCGAGCCTTCGGTGGCGCCGTACTGCAGCGCGGTGGCGCCGGTGGTCATCGCCTGCGCGGCCGCCGCTGCCAGGCCTTCCTGGTCAAACAGGCTGGGCGAGGGATAGCCACCCGCCAGCGAGATCATGCCCGGGCGGCTCAGGTAGGGAAACAGCTCGCGGATGGGCGAGCCCTGGGGGTTGGCGAATGCGGGAGTGAATTGAAAAAAGGACATGGCCTTGTCTCGCTGGGTTGTCTCTGGTTGTTGTTGGCCATGTCTGCCAACGCAGGCATGGCCAGGGTCTTAGTTTTTGGCCGTGCCCAAATCCACGGTGCCGCAAAGGTGCTGGGGGTCTAGCCGGTCGCGCCAGCCATCGGCCCATTGCTGTAGCAGCGGCGGCGTAAAGCGTTGGTAATAGGCCAGGTTGTGGGGGCCCACGCCATGCTCGGCGCTGTAGCTGCCCGCAAAGTCCTGCACCACCATGCCATAGATGGCATCACGCAGGCGCTGCACCACGGCCGGGTCGTACTGTTCGGGGGCATCCTTGCGCCAGATGACGTTGAAGTGCACACCGCCATCGGCGATATGGCCAAAGTCCACCACCGTGAGGAAGGGGTAGTCGCGCGCCACCAGTTCGCGGCCTTTGCGGCAGAACTCCATGATGCGCGAGCGCGGCACCGACACATCAAACGCAATGGGCTTGCCCAGCGCCCGCGCGCCTTCGCTGATGCTATGGCGCAGGTGCCACAGCTCGGTGGCATTGCCCAAGGCTGCGTTGACGATGGTCGACTCGAACTGGTCTTCCAAGAAGCTGTTGAGCGCCTCTTGCAGATCCAGCTGGCTGTATTTGGCAGCGGCATTGGCCTCCAGCTCGACCAGGATGGCGAACTCGGGCGCATCGTCGGGCGCAAAGGGGTTGCGCAGGTTGGGCACATGGTCAATGGCCGCCTGCATCGCGTTGCCCGAGATGCCTTCAAACGCGGCAAGCCAATCGCCCAGGTCGCGCTCAAAGGCCTGCAGCAGCTCCATCACCGCCTCGTCCGAGGCCGGAACCACCAGCGCCGTGGCGCGCTGCGCCGGGCGGGCATGCACCTGGAGGGTGGCCTGCGTCACGATGGCGCCGGCCCCAGAGCCGCCGACAAACAGCTGCTTCCAGTCCACGCCGGTATTGTTCTTGCGCAGCGCGCGGCCCAGCTCCACCACCTCGCCGGGCGGGTCCATCAGCACCACTTGCAGCGCCATCAGGTTGGAGCGCACATCGCCGTAGCGGATCAGGCGCGTACCGCCGGTGTTGGTGGCCACCATGCCGCCGATCGAGGGGTTGGCCCCCAGGTCGATCGGGAACCAGAGGCCATGGGCTTCGAGCTGCTCGTTGAGCTCTTGCAGGGTGACGCCGGCATCGACCACAACGCTGCGGTTGGCCACATCGACCGCGCAGTGGCTGCGCAGGCGCGAGAGGCTCAGCACCAGCTGGCTGCCGCTCATGTCCGGCGTGCTGGCGCCCACCATGCCGGTGTTGGCGCCTTGGGGCAGCAGCGCAATGCCGCGCTCGGCGCACAGCCGCACGACGGCCTGCACCTGTGCCACATCGGCGGGGCGCACCACCAGGCGCGCACGGCCCTGGCCGTAGCGCGCGCCTTCTTCATAGGCGGCCATATCGGCGCCTTGCAGCACCCCGACTTCGCCCACAATCGCGTGCAGCGCGCTCAGCAGTTCGCTGTTGTCGCGGATGTCCAGGTCAGAGGCGGCCATCGCTCAGGCCACGCTTTCTGCCACGTCGGCTTGTGCCAGGGCCTGGCGCACCGCTTGCAAGGATGCATCCTGCATCGCCTGGTACAGCGCGATCTCGTCATGCACCTGGGCGCCCAGGTCGGCCTCGAAGGCCTGCTGGGCCTGGTTGGCCTCGTAGTGCTTTTGCTCTTCGCCGCCCAGGTTGGACTGGAAGATACCGGCCGCGCTCACCGGCAGAAAGTCTTCGTACACGATGGGCTCGGCACGCACCACGCCATCGGCAATCAGGGTCTCGATATCGGCCGAGGCATCGCCCACCGGCTGCTGCAGCACATAGCGGTAAAAGGCCAGGCCTTGCTGGCGCATGGCGTCATGGCTGTCGGGGAAGGCGGCGAACGATGACTCCAGGCGGTCCTGGTAGTTGGCGCTGGCGCTGCCGGCATTGCCCATGCTGCGCACATTGGCCAACAGGCTGTCATACAGCGCGCGGCCCTTGCGGGTCAGGGCCACGCCGCGCTGCTCGATCTCGCCAAAGCGGGCGGTGTGCGTGCCC
The DNA here is from genome assembly GCF_025309455.1 of Comamonas squillarum. Taxonomy (NCBI): domain Bacteria; kingdom Pseudomonadati; phylum Pseudomonadota; class Betaproteobacteria; order Burkholderiales; family Comamonadaceae; genus Comamonas; species Comamonas squillarum. The sequence continues at coordinate 4,524,127 of NZ_CP104377.1, read as the reverse complement.
TGGTCGCCGCTGCCGGGGAAGTTCACGCGCTCCTGCAGCGCCTTGAAGCTGGTCTGGCGCAGCAGGATCGGGCAGGCGCGGCGGGGTGGGCCTTCGACCACCTCCTTGGCATCCATGCCATGGGCGGGCATGCCCAGCTGGGCGGCGTCGATATCCAGGGTGCGCGGCGTCAGGTGGTTGATGTGCGGGCCCTTGAAGCAGACCACATCGGCCACCAGGCGGTGCGCCTTGTGCAGCTTGTCGTAGGTGGCGGCATCCACGGTCGCCTCGCTGTGCCAGCGGAAGGTCTCCAGCGCTTCGCGCACGAACTCGTCGGCCTCTGCATCGCTCAGGCCACCAGCGGCTTCGCACTGGGCGATCAGCGCCAGCGCGCGTTCGGTAAAGATCTGGCGGCGGGCCAGAATCTCCGCGGCTTGCGCGCGCAGCGCTTCATCGGCGAGCAGGTCCAGGCGCAGCAGCGAGGTGAACACGCGAAAAGGGTTGCGGTTGAGCGAGCTGCCCAAGACCGGCCGGAAGGCGGTGGAGTGCACCGGCACGCCCGCCACCGACAGGTCGTAGTAGCCCACGGCCTCCATGCCCATCACGGCAAACAGGCGGCGCAGGGTGGACAGCTCTTCCTTGGTGCCCACGCGGATGGCGCCATGGCGCTCCACATCCAGGCGGTCCAGCTCGTCGGCCTGCGCCATTGCATTGGCCAGTGCGGGCTGGGCCTTGAGCACTTCAGCATTGACCTGGGCCACCAGCGCCATCAAGTTGCCGTATTGCGGCACTTCGTCGCGGTACATATCGGACATGGCGCGGGAGAAGCGCGAACGAACCTCATCGGGGTGCACAAAGTGGGTCATCGTGGGTACCAGATCAATAGCTACTAAAACGGGAAAACCGGGCCTTGGCGGCCGGCCAAAAAGCGGCTGGGCACCAAGACAACACTGCGCGTCATGCTAGGCAGAGCCTTGTGCCAGGTCAAACGACAATAGCGCGGCAAATTATTCCAATTACGCACAACATGGCGGGGGCCGGTGCCTGCGATGAAAAATGCGATGTTTGGCGCAGCCATCGCTGCCTGATAGGCGCGGCCTGCGGGCATAAAAAACCCAGCCGGGGCTGGGTGGGGTGCAGGGTGCAAGCGCGCGGCTTACTGGTCCGCGTAGGCTTCCAGTGGCTTGTCGTTGGGCTCTTGCAGCAGCTTCTTCAGGGTATCGCTCATCGGCAGGTTCAGCGCCTGGCCCTTGGGCGGGATGGGTTGCATGAACCACTTGTCATAGACCTTGGCCAGCTCGCCGGACTTCATCATCTTGGTCAGGCTGTCGTCCACGGCCTTCTTGAAGGCCGGATCGTCCTTGCGGAACAGCAGCGCAATGGGCTCCGACCCCAGCGCCTCGCCGACGATCTTGTAGCCAGCCGGGTTGGCCGAGTTCGCGATCACACCAGCGAGCAGGTTGTCGTCGAGCACAAAGGCGTCAGCGCGGCCTGATTCGAGCAGCATGAAGCTCTCGAAATGGTCCTTGCCCAAGGTGGTGGGCAGGTTGATGCTGTTGTCCTTGGCGAACTTGCGCAGCAGCTGCACGGCGGTGGTACCGGCCGAGGCCGCCACCGTCTTGCCATCGAGCTGCTTGACGCTGGTGATGTTCGAATCGGCACGGACGGCTGCGCGCACCTGGCTCACATAGGTGGTCACGGCAAAAGCCACTTGCTTTTGGCGGCTCAGGTTGTTGGTGGTGGGGCCGCAGCCAATGTCCACGGTGCCGTTTTGCACCAGCGGCATCGTGTTCTGCGCCGTCAGCGCCATGTATTCGATCTTGGCCTTGGGCGCGATTTCCTTGAGCACGCGCTCGCACAGCTCAACGTGGTAGCCGCCAAAGGTCTGGTTGGAGCCAATCGCATAGGCCATCGGGGCCGAGCTCTCGCGCACGCCCACCACCACCTTGCCAGTGCTGTTGATCTTGTCAAAGGTGCTTTGCGCAAACGCCGCGCCGCCTGCGGCAAAAGCCACCGCCGCAGCCACCATCTTGATGCTGAATGTCATTGTGTACTCCTTGGAATGAACGAACGGGTATCCCGGCACCGGGCCAAGATGCCTCACCAGCTTTGCGATTGCGCTGGTCTTGGTGCGCTGCACATGCGCTTTAAAACAAAAAGGATGCGCCGGTTTTGCGCCAGCGCATCCAGCCTCCGAGTATTCCAGAGAGTCGCGCCAATCCCTAGCGCGTATTTAGAAGCATGTGTTGCTGTTTTGGAAACACCGTGCTGCACTGCCGTATCTCCACACGGCAGTGCCTGGCGAGCAGCGTCAGGGCGCCAGCCGGCTCACCAGCGCCACGGTCGAGGGATCCACGCCCTGCCAGTCACCCTGGTCGCGGCGCGCAAACAGGTCCTTGGCCAGTTGCTTGCCCAGCTCCACGCCCCACTGGTCAAAGCTGTTGATGCCCCAAAGGGCACCGCTGACAAACACGCGGTGCTCGTACAAAGCAATCAGCGCGCCCAGCGAGGTGGGGGTGAGCTTGTCCATCAGCAAGAAGCTGCTGGGGCGGTTGCCCGGGCAGTACTTGGGGCCTTGCTCTTCGGTGCGCCCCACCAGCAGCGCCTGCGCCTGCGCAATCGCATTGATCACCAGGTTGTTCTGGTGGCTGGCCAGGTTCTTGCCGCCCTCGCGCGCGGCGATGAACTCCACCGGGATCACATCGCGGCCCTGGTGGATCATCTGGAAAAAGGCGTGCTGGCCATTGGTGCCGGGCTCGCCCCAGACCACCGGCGACGTTGCATAGGGCAGCGGCTGGTTGTCTACATCCCGGCCCTTGCCGTTGCTCTCCATCTCCAGCTGCTGCAAATAGGCCGACAGCCGGCGCAGACCATGGCTGTAGGGCGCTACACAGCGTGTGGCAAAGCCGTGGAAGTTGCGGTACCAGACATCGAGCAGGCCCAGGCGCACCGGCAGGTTCTGCGCCAGCGGCGCGGTCTTGAAGTGCACATCCATGTCATGCGCGCCCTGCAGCAGCGCACGGAAGGACTCGGCCCCCACCGCAATCGCAATCGGCAGGCCGATCACCGACCACAGCGAATAGCGCCCGCCGACCCAGTCCCAGAAACCCAGCGTGGTGTCGATGCCAAAGGCAGCGGCCGCCTCGGTGTTGGTGGTCAGCGCCCAGAAGTGCTTGGAGATCGACAGCGCGGCGCTGCGGTCCTCGCTGCCGCCTTGCGCAATGAACCAGTCGCGCGCCGAATGCGCGTTGACCATGGTCTCCAGGGTCGTGAAAGACTTGGATGCGACCAGGAACAAGGTGCTCTCGGGCCGGGTCTGCGCCAGCACATGGCCCAGCTCATGCCCGTCCACATTCGAGACAAAGTGGAAGCGCTTGCCGGCAATGCGCCAGTCCTCCAGCGCATTGACCACCATGGCCGGGCCCAGGTCCGAGCCACCAATGCCGATGTTGACGATGTCGGTGATCTGCGGGTTGGCACGCACCTGCTCGGCCAACGCCAGCATCTGGGTCAGGCTGCTGTGCACATCGGCCAGCGCCGCATGCACCTCGGCGGAGCTGCCCGGTAGCCAGTTCTCCAGGCCCTGGGCGGGCTGGCGCAGCAGCCAGTGCATGGCGGCGCGGCCTTCGGAGGCATTGACCTCTGCCCCAGCAAACATCGCATCGCGCGCCTTCTCCAGGTCACAGTCGCGCGCCAGCTGCAGCAAAAGCTGCTGGCTGTGGCGGTCGATCAGGTTCTTGGACAGGTCGGCAAACAGATGGGGCGCTTGCTGGCTGAACTGGTCCAGTCGGGACGCATCGTCGGCAAAGGCCGCGCGCAGGTCCTGGCCTCGGCCCTCAGCGTCGTAGTATTTTTGCAGTTCTTGCCACGCGGGGGTTTCATCGCAGCGCTTGCGCTGTGTCGCACATTCTCGGTTCATAGGGCAGTGTAAATGGCTGCACGGGGCTGCCAGGCGGGCTGGCAGCCACCCGATCAGGCCGATTGCAACAACTTGTCGAGCTTGATGGCATCGGCGACAAAAGCGCGGATGCCTTCGGCCAGCTTTTCGGTGGCCATCGCGTCTTCGTTCAGTGCAAAGCGAAAGCCCGCCTCGTCATACTGCACATGCTCCAGCGACAGCGCCTTGGCCGCTTCGGCGTTCAGCGCGGGCTGCAGCGGTGCGTCAGCGGCGGCCAACTGGGCCAGCAGCTCGGGCGAGATGGTCAGCAGATCGCAGCCCGCCAGCGCGGTGACCTGGCCGATATTGCGGAAGCTCGCGCCCATCACTTCGGTCGTGATGCCGAAATGCTTGTAGTAATCGAATATGGCCTTGACCGATTTCACACCCGGGTCGTTGGCACCGGCCATCGCAGCTTCGTCCCAGTTGCTGCCAGCCTGCTTTTTGTACCAGTCGTAGATACGGCCGACAAACGGCGAGATCAGCTGCACCTGGGCCTGGCCGCAGGCGATGGCCTGGCACTGGGCGAACAGCAAGGTCAGGTTGGTGTGGATGCCCTGCGCTTCCAGCGCCTTGGCCGCCTGGATGCCTTCCCAGGTGGAGGCGATCTTGATCAGCACGCGGTCGATGTGCACGCCCTCGGCCTCGTACAGCGCGATGATGCGCTGGGCACGGGCCACTGTCGCGTCTGTGTCGAATGACAGGCGGGCATCGACCTCGGTCGACACACGGCCCGGGATGATGGACAGGATCTCGGCGCCAAAGCGCACCAGCAGGCGGTCCATCACCTCATCGAGCGGCTTGCCGCGGAACTTTTGCACGGTCTCCGTCAGCAGCGGCGCGTATTCGGCCTTCTGCACAGCCTTGAGGATCAGGGACGGGTTGGTCGTCGCGTCTTGCGGCTGGAACTGCGCCAGCTGGTGAAAGTCACCGGTATCTGCCACCACCGTGGTCAGCGCTTTGAGTGCATCGAGTTGGTTCATGGTCTGCTCTTGGTCCATATCCGGTTAGCCGTGCTTGTCTGCCCCTACGCGTTGCAGCCAACACGGGGGGCGCTCAAGCTTAACCGAACTTATGTGCGGTTGAGGGGTGGATGCATTCTACGTCTTCTCCCCGAACATGAAACTGAGTTACATTAATCCCTGCCTTGATGTTCAGGAAGTTTCATGCGTTTTGATCTGGTTTTATTTGGCGGCACCGGCGATCTGGCCTGGCGCAAATTGCTGCCCGCGCTGTTTCAATCTTTCCGCCACGGCAGCCTGCCTGCGGGCGGGCGCATCATCGGCGTGGGCCGAGGGGCAATGAGTGACGACGAGTACCGCGCGCTGATCGCCCAGCGGCTGGCCGAGGTCGAGGCCGACAAGCGGCCCAGCGACGCGGAATTTGCCCGCTTTGCCCAGCACCTGCACTACCTGCGCATGGACCTGTCGCAACCGGCCGACTATGCCGCGCTGCGCGAGCTGCTGCAGGCGCGCGATGCCGACACCGTCGTGATGTACCTGGCTACCGCTCCCTCGCTGTTCACCACCGTTTGCGAGCAGCTGGGCGCAGCGGGCCTGGCCACCGAGCGCACCCGCGTGGTGCTGGAAAAGCCGCTGGGCCATGACCTGCCCTCGAACCGCGCGATCAATGCAGCGGTGCGCGAGGTGTTTTCCGAGGCGCAGATCTTCCGCATCGACCACTACCTGGGCAAGCCCTCGGTCCAGAACCTGCTGGCGCTGCGCTTTGGCAATGCCATCTTCGAGCCCCTGTGGCGGCGCGAGAACATTGCCAGCATCGAGATTACGATGGCCGAGCAGCTGGGCGTGGAAAAGCGCGGCGAGTTCTACGAAAGTACCGGCGCGCTGCGCGACATGGTGCAAAACCATGCGCTGCAGCTGCTGTGCGCGATTGGCATGGAGCCACCCATCAGCGCTGACGCCGATGCGATCCGCAATGAAAAGCTCAAGGTGCTGCAGTCACTCAAGCGCTGGACACCGGAGACGGTGAGCCGCGACGTGGTGCGCGGCCAGTACGCGGCAGGCCAGATTGCCGGCAAGCCGGTGCCGGGCTACCGCCAGGAAGAAGGCGTCTCGCCCACCAGCCAGACCGAGACCTTTGTCGCGCTGCGCACCGAGATCAGCAACTGGCGCTGGGCCGGTGTGCCCTTTTTCATCCGCACCGGCAAGCGCCTGGCCGGGCGCGAGGCCTCGATCGTCGTTCATTTCCGCCAGGTGCCCCATGCCATCTACCGCACGCCGCTGGGCGCGGCCAATCGCCTCACCATCCACCTGCAGCCCAAGGATGGCCTGACCCTGCAGCTGATGGCTGCTGCGCAAAGCCAGGCCGATACCGGCGGTGTGCAGACCTTGTCGCCCGCCGCGCTGGATCTGGACTTTGACCAGCGCTTTGGCACCGAGCGCGTGGGCGCCTACGAGCGCCTGCTGCTCGACGTGATCGCTGGGCGCCTGAACCTGTTTGTGCGTGCCGACGAGCAGGAGGCCGCTTGGCAGTGGGTGGAGCCGATTCTGGAGACCTGGCAGCAGGCCAATGCCCGCGGCGAAAGCCCGCGCCCCTATGTGGCCGGACATTGGGGCCCGGGCGCTGCCAGCGCACTGGTCGCGCGCGACGGCCACAGCTGGATGGAAGAGTTTTGAGCACCGCTACCACCCACAAGGGATCCCCATGCTAGACCGCATCACCGCTTCTCTCCCCTCGCTGGCACCGGCCGAGCAGCGCGTGGCCCGCCTGGTGCTGGCCGACCCGCGCGCCTTTGCCTCGCGCCCGGTGCGCGAGCTGGCCGAGCTCGCCCATGTCAGCAAGCCCACCGTGGTGCGCTTTTGCCGCAGCATGGGCTATGACGGCCTGGCCGATTTCAAGCTCAAGCTCGCTGGCAGCGTCAGCGAAGGCGTGCCTTTTATCCACCGCAGTGTCGATGCCGATGACAAGACCAGCGATGTGCTGGTCAAGGTGGTGGACAACTCGGTCGCGGCCTTTCTGGCCTACCGCAATGCTGCCAGCACCACGGCGCTGGAGGCCGCGTCCAGCGCCATCGTGGCGACCTGGCAGGCGGGCAAGCGCATCGAGTTCTATGGCGTGGGCAATTCCGGCATCGTCGCGCAGGATGGGCAGCACAAGTTTTTCCGCCTGGGCGTTACCAGTTTGGCGACCAGCGACGGCCATATGCAGGTGATGAGCGCCACCATGCTGGGTGCGGGCGACTGCGCTATCGTTATCTCCAACTCCGGCCGCACGCGCGACCTGATGGATGCCACCGACATTGCCAAGCGCAATGGCGCCACGACGATTGTCATCACCGCCAGCGGCTCGCCGCTGGCACGCGCGGCCAATATCCACCTGGCCGCCGACCACCCCGAAGGCTATGACCGCTACAGCCCCATGGTTTCGCGCCTGCTGCACCTCTTGATTCTCGATGTGCTGGCCACCAGCGTGGCGCTGCGCATCGGCGAGCCGCTGCAGCCGGTGCTGCAGCAGATGAAGGACAACCTGCACGCCAAGCGCTATACCTGACGGCGTTTTTGCCTGGCCGGAACGAAAAATGGGGCAGCCTAGGCTGCCCCTTCGTCATGCGGCGTCAGTGTTTAACGCACATCCACAAAGCTCTTGGTGCTGTACAGGTCGGTGGACAGGCGCTTGAGCGCTGGCAGACCGGTGGTGGCATCCTTGGGCTGCGATTCGATGTAGTTGAAGAACACATCGGCATCGAGCACGCCGATATCGAGGCGGCGCGCTGCTGGCACCGAGGCCAAGGTCTTGTAGCCGTCACCGCCGTTGGCGTTGAAGCTCAGCACAAAGAGGCGATAGGTCTTGCCCTGGTCCAGCGCAGTCCATTGGCCGCTGGTGGTGTCGCGCACTTCGATGCCGGTGACACGGCTGCCAAAGGCGGCCTTGGCATTTACATCAAAGCGCATGCCGCCGGTGTAGGGGTAAGGGCCCGTCGAGCCGCCTGCGCCGTAGACAGCTTCCAGGCCGTCTTCAAGCATGCCCTTGACTTCCGCGCCGGTCACATCCAGGCGGAACAGCATGTTGCCAAACGGCAGCACCTGGATCGCATTGGCCGCGGTCACTTCACCATTGAGCGGAATGCGCACGCCACCGCCGCTTTGCAGCGAGATGTCGGCACCGCCGTAGTGCGCGTTGGCCACTTCCAGGTAGGACTGGGCCACCAGCTGCTGGATATCGCCACCGCGCAGGCTGACGCTGCCTTCGGCATTGCAGGCCGCGCTGGAGCGGCTGTAGTCGGTGCTGCCTTCGCCGCCCGGCACCCGGCGCGAGCACAGCTCTTGCGGGGCATAGGCCACCTTGGTCACGTTGAAGCTGGCGACCTTTTCGGTGAAAGGCTTGAGCACGGCGGCCGCCTGGGCGGACGGCGCCGTGATGCGCAGGAAGCCGGCGGCGTTCACGCTGCTGATGATGGACGTGCGCTGCGCTTCGGTCGCGGCAGTGCCGGCGATCTTGAAGTCATCGCCGATCAGCACATGGGGCGTGCCTTCGCACTGGCTGACCACGCCGTCCTTGTCGAACTTGACCTTGAGCTCACCGACGACCTGCGAGTATTCCCAGGCCTGCACGATACAGACGGGCTTGCCGTCGAGGTCGGTGGTGTTGGTGGGGTAGGCGCCGCCTGGCGTGCCCACGCCGATGGTCTTCATCGCGTCAGGGCCCAGCAGGGTGTGCGAGTCGCCGCCGACGATCACGTCCACACCGCGCAGCTTTTTGGCGAGGGCACGGTCGTTGTCGTAGCCGATGTGGCTGAGCAGCACAATGCGCTTGACGCCTTGGGCCTGCAGCTTGTCGATTTCGCGCTGGGCCACCACGGCTTCGTCTTCGAACAAGGTGTCCTTGTCCGGGCTGGACGAGGCCTTGGTCTTTTGCGCAATGGTCAGGCCGACGATACCGATCTTCTGGCCGCCACGCTCGACCACGGTGGAGGGCGAGACCATGTTCGGTGCGCGGCTGGGGTTCAGCGCCGAGCTGGCACCGAACTGCACGTTCGCGCTCAGCACCGGGGTCGTGCATTTGCCGCTCTTGAGGCGATCGAGGATGCCCTTGAGGCCCGTGTCGCCCTTGTCGAACTCGTGGTTGCCCAAGGTGTAGGCATCAAAGCACACGGTGTTGAGCATGGCCATGTCGGCCTCGCCATCGGCACCTGCGCGGTTGAAGTACAAGGTACCGGTCACCGCATCACCGGCGTGCAGCTTGAGCACATGGGTCGACTGCGCAGCGATCGCTTCGATGGCGGCCGTCACGCGGGGGAAACCTGCGGCGTCCACGGTGACGGCCGTGGTCTTGCCGTCCACCGGCAACTGCAGCGTCGCCGTCTTGCTGGCCAAGGTGGAATGGTGGTCGTTGATGTGCAGGATCGTCAGCACATCGTCTTTTTCGCTGTCGTTGTCGCTGGAGCCGCCTCCACCGCAAGCCACCAACACGGCGGCTGCCACGCCGCACACGGTCCAAACCATCACCTGACGTGCACCCTCTCGCACTGACAATGCAACCATTTCTGCTCTCTCCGTTTTGACAAAGAGCTCTATGGTTTGTCCGCCAGATGACGCAGGTGTGACTTTCTGTAATAGCCAAGGGGCTTGTCAAGGCATCCGCTCCAAGAAAAAACCGGCGTCCAGGACGCCGGTTGGGAGGGCTGCCCGCGCACAGCGCAGGCGGTCGCCAGTGCATCACACAACGGGGATGCGCCCCTCTTGCACCGCATGGCAGGCCACCTTCACGCCGCCATCGTCGAGCAGCTGTGGACGCTCGCTGCGGCAGCGTTCATTGGCCAGCGGGCAGCGCGGGTTGAAAGCGCAGCCGGTCGGAGGGTTCAGTGGATTGGGCACCTCGCCCTGCACGGGGGTGCGCGCCTTGCCGGTGTCGTGCATCTTCGGGATGGCATCGAGCAGCATGCGCGTGTAGGGGTGGCGCGGCTTGGCAAACAGGGTTTGCTTATCGGCCAGCTCTACCAGCCTACCCAGATACATGACCCCCACCTGGTCGCTGACATGGCGCACGACGGCCAGGTTGTGCGAGATGAACAGGTAGGTCAGACCGCGCTTTTTCTGCAGGTCCTTCATGATGTTGAGCACCTGGGCCTGCACCGACACATCGAGCGCCGAGGTGGGCTCGTCGCAGACCAGGAACTCCGGCTCGGTCGCCAGTGCGCGGGCGATGGAGATGCGCTGGCGCTGCCCGCCCGAGAACTGGTGCGGGTACTTGATCATGTCCATCGGCGCCAGGCCCACCTGCACCAGCAGCTCGGCCACGCGCGCCTTGAGCTGCTCGGTGTTGGTGATCAGGCCATGCTCCTTGAGCGGCTCGCCAATGATCTGCTCGACCGACCAGCGCGGGTTCAGGCTGGCATAGGGATCCTGGAAGATCATCTGCACGCGGCGGCGCATCGCACGCGCATTCGGGTCGCGGAATGCGGCATGCGCGTCCTGGCCATCGAAGGTGAAGGTGCCGCGCGTGGGGCCGTACAGGCCCACCAACAGGCGCGCCACCGTGCTCTTGCCGCAGCCGGACTCGCCCACCAAGGCCAGGGTCTTGCCCTTTTCTATGTCAAAGCTCACGCCATCGACGGCGCGCAGCAGGCTGCGCGGCTTGCGCTCCAGCACCCGGTTGAGCCAGGGCGCCGACACATCAAAGGTCTTGGCCAGGTCACGCGCCTGCACCAGGGGCTGCTTGTCGCCCGCGCCTTGCAGCGCTGCTGTGTCCTTGTTCGTCATGGTTGCCATCTCGCTCATACCGTGTCCTCGGTGGCAGCCACTTGGGGCTGGTAATCGGCTGCATGCAGCCAGCAGGCGGCCTGGGTGGCGCCCGCGGCCATCAGCTCGGGGCGCTGCTCCATGCAGCGGTCAAACACCTGGGGGCAGCGCGGGTTGAAGGCGCAGCCCTTGGGGATGGCATTGAGCCGAGGCATCGCGCCGTCGATCTGGTTCAGGCGCTCACGGTCGGCTTCCATATCGGGGATGGACGCCATCAGGCCCCGGGTATAGGGGTGCGCGGGGTGGTTGATCACCTCATGCACCGGGCCGATTTCCGCAACACGGCCGGCGTACATCACCGCGACCCGGTCACAGGTCTCGGCAATCACGCCCATGTCATGGGTGATCAGCATCACCGCCGCACCCCGGGTGCGGCAGATGTTCTTGAGCAGGCTGATGATCTGCGCCTGGATCGATACGTCGAGCGCCGTCGTGGGCTCGTCGGCCACGATCAGCTTGGGCTCGGCCGCCAGGGCCAGCGCAATCACCACGCGCTGGCGCATGCCGCCGGAGAACTGGTGCGGAAAGTGGTCAATCCGCTCTTCGGCTGCCGGAATGCCGGTGTCCTTGAGCAGTTCGATCGCGCGCTGGCGCGCCTCCGAGGCCGAGAGCTTGAGGTGGGTCTGGATGGTCTCGATCAGCTGGCGCCCCACGGTGTAGAGCGGGTTCAGCGACGTGAGCGGGTCCTGGAAGATCGCGCCAATGCGGCGGCCCCGGATATGGCGCATCTTGTCGGCGGACAGGTTGTCGATGCGTTCGCCTTCGAGCACGATCTCGCCCGAGGCCACATGGCCTGGCGGCTCGAGCAGGCCGATGATGGACGCGCCCGTCAGCGACTTGCCCGCGCCCGATTCACCGACCACGCCCAGGATCTCGCCGGGGGCGATGGAAAAGGAGATGTTGTCCAGCGCCCGCAGCACACCATGGCGATTGGGAAACTCGACCACCAGATTTTTAACTTCCAACAATGACATCGTGGTTGTTCCTTGTTCGTCTTGTGTCCGCACCATCAACGCAGGCGCGGGTTGAGCGCATCGCGCAGCCAGTCGCCCAGCAGGTTGACCGACAGCGCGATCAGCACCAGCATCAGGCCCGGGAAGATCGTGATCCACCATTCGCCGGAGAACAGGTAGTCATTGCCCACGCGGATCAGGGTGCCCAGCGAGGGCGACGTGGGCGGCGCGCCCACGCCGAGGAAAGACAGGGTCGCCTCGGTGATGATGGCTGTGGCCACCTGGATGGTGGCCAGCACCATGACCGGGCCCAGCACATTGGGCAGCACATGCTTGACCATGATGCGCAGCGGCGCCACGCCGGTGACGCGGGCGGCCTGCACATATTCCTTGTTGCGCTCGACCATCGTCGAGCCGCGCACCGTGCGTGCGTACTGCACCCAGCCGGTGAGCGAGATCGAGATGATCAGCACGCCAAAGGCCAGCGATTCATTGGCATTGGGAAACACCGCGCGGCCCACACCGGCGATCAGCAAGGCGACCAGGATGGCCGGGAAGGACAGCATCACATCGCACAGGCGCATCAGCACCGAATCGATCCAGCCACCCTTGAAGCCAGCCAGCAGGCCCAGACCCACCCCGACGACCACGGACAGGGCCACTGAGGCCAGTCCCACGATCAGCGAAATGCGCGCGCCATACATCAGCGCCGACAGAATGTCGCGGCCCTGGTCATCGGTGCCCAGGATGTACTTCCAGCCGCCCTCTTCGCTCCACACCGGCGGGATGCGCGCATCGCTCAGCTCCAGCGTGGTCAGGTCAAAGGGGTTGTGCGGCGCCACCCAGCCGGCAAACAGCGCGCAAAACACGCAGACCGCCGCAATGAGGGCGGCCACGATGGCTGTGGGCGAATTGCGAAAGCTGTAGCCCACATCGCTGTCCATCCAGCGCCTGATTCGGTTTTTCATCGTCATCTTCTCTCTCTAGTCGCCAGCCGCTGCAGCGCAGCGGCCCGGGGCATTTACTTCTTCACGGTCATCCACTTGAAGGGCATGAAGCCATCGGCCATCTGCACCAGCTCGACGTTCTTGCTGACACCCCAGTTCATGAACTGCTGGTGCAGCGGCAGGTAGCCCACATCGTCGGCCACGGTCTGCAGCGCCTCATGGATCGCCTGGTTGCGCTTGGTGGTGTCGGTCTCCGACTGCACCTGGCGGGTCAAGGCATCGACCTTGGGATTGCAGTAGTTGCCGTAGTTGAACGCGCCAGCACCCTTGCCGTCATTGCAGTTCATCAAGGCCAGCAGCGGGTTGTGGGCGTCGTAGGTCGACGGCGTCCAGCCCAGGATGTAGAAGGCCGTTTCATGGCGCATGATGCGCGGGAAATAGGTGCCCTTGGTCTCGGCATTGAGCTGCACCTTGACGCCGATCTTGGCCAGGTTGGCCGATACCGCCTGGCAGATGCGGCTGTCGTTGATATAGCGGTCGTTAGAGCAGTTCAAGGTCAGCGAGAAACCATCGGGGTAGCCCGCTTCGCTCAGCAGTTTCTTGGCCGCAGCCGGGTCGTAGGGCAGGCGCTTGATGTCGTCGGTGTAGCCGTTGACGCCCTTGCCGATCAAGGTGGCCAGATTGCCCGAGGCCCCGCGCATCACCTGTTTGTGCAGGCCCTCGATATCGATGGCCTGGTAGAAGGCCTGGCGCACGCGCTTGTCCTTGAACGGGTTCTTGCCCTTGACGCTGGAGTTCAGCAGCTCATCGCGCTTTTGGTCCATGCCCATGAAGATGGCGCGCAGCTCAGGCCCGGACACCACACGGGTGCCGCCGGTATTGGCGACACGGTCCAGATCCTGCACCGGCACCGGGTCGATCACATCGACCTGGCCCGACAGCAGCGCGGCCACACGGGTCGCATCATTGGCCACTGGCGTGTAGACCACTTCCTGCACATTGCCTTCGACCTTGTCCCAGTAGTTGGCGCTGCGGTTGAAGACGGTGCGCACATTGGGCTGGCGCTCGCGCACGCGGTAGGGGCCGGTGCCATTGGCCTTGAACGAGGCGGTGTTCTCGATGCCCTTGCGGCGGTCCACCGGGTTGACGGCATTGTTGGCCTCGGACCAGGCCTTGCTCATGATGTAGACCTGCGAGATCATGCTCGGCAGGATCGGGGCCGGGTCCTTGGTCTCGATGTCCACCGTGTAGTCATCGACCTTGCGCGTCTCCTTGATGGGGTTGGTGTAGGACTTCATGTCCGAGCCTTCGAGCTGCGTGCGCATCATCGAGAACACCACATCATCGGCGGTGAACGGCGTGCCATCATGGAACTGCACGCCCTTGCGCAAGGTAAAGCGCCAGACGGTCGGTGAGGTCTGCTCCCACTTGGTGGCCAGCACCGGGCGCAGGCTCAGGTCCTTGTTGCGGCCGGCCAGCGGCTCGTAGACATTGCCGGTCACACTCAGCTGCACCGTCTCATTGAAGGAATGCGGATCCATGGACAGGGCGTCGCCCTGGGAACCGATGCGCACCGTCTGCGCGCCGGCGCAAACATAGGCGGCCGCCAACATCGATACCAACAAGGTCTTGCTCATCGTGTGTTTCATCGTTTTCCCCTTTTCTGAAGTCCGGCCCGCAAGGGCCGGGTGCGGAGGCTTTAGCCCAAAGCAAGTGGCATGCCACGCTCGACAATGCCGGCGTGCAGCGCCGCACCCAGCGGCAGCACATCGTCATTGAAGTCGTAGCGGTTGTTGTGCAGCGGAATGATGTCGTCACCGACGGCCTGGCCCAGGCGCAGATAGGCCCCGGGCTTTTGCTGCAGCATGAAGGAGAAATCCTCAGCGCCCATGCTCGGGTCCATGTTGCGCACCACCAGGGCTTCGCCCACCAGGTCAGAGGCCACATCGCCGGCAAACACCGCTTCTTCGGCCGTGTTGATCGTCGCCGGGTAGGAGCGCTCGTACTGCAGCTGCGCGTTCACGCCAAAGGCCAGGCCCAGCGCCTGGCACAGCTCGCCCAGGCGGCGCTCGACCATGTTCTGCACATCGGGGTTGAAGGTGCGCACCGTGCCCACCAAGGTCGACGAGCCCGGCGTGACGCTGAACGCAGCCAGGTCCCCCGACTGCAGCGCGCAGATGCTGATGACGGCCGAGTCGATGGCACGCACATTGCGCGAGACGATGGACTGGATCGCCGTAATCAGGTGTGCCGACGCCAGCACCACATCATTGGTCTGGTAAGGATGGGCGCCGTGGCCGCCCTTGCCCGTGATATTGATCTGGATGCGGTCGGCCGCGGCCATCATCGCGCCGGGGTTGATGCCGATCATGCCCTGGCGCATCGCAGGCCAGTTGTGCATCGCATAGACCGAATCGACCGGGAAGCGCTCGAACAGGCCATCCTGGATCATCTCGCGCGCGCCGGCATAGCCCTCCTCGCCGGGCTGGAAGATCAGCACGGCGGTGCCGTCAAAATTGCGCGTCTCGGCCAGATAGCGCGCCGCGCCCACCAGCATCGCAGTGTGGCCATCATGGCCGCAGGCATGCATCAGCCCCTGCTTGCCCGAGCGCCAGCTGCAGTTGCCCTGCTCGGTGATCGGCAGTGCATCCATATCGGCGCGCAGGCCGATCATGCGGCCGCTGCCGTGCTTGTGGCCACGGATCACACCGACCACGCCGGTCTTGCCGATGCCCTGGTGGATCTCATCAACACCACACAGGCGCAAGGCCTCGCTCACGCGAGCAGCGGTGTATTTTTCTTCGAAACCCAGCTCCGGATTGGCATGCAGGTCACGGCGGAAGGCCGTCAGCTCCGGATGGATCTGGGCCAGGTGAGAAAAGGCGCGCGAGCTCGCGCTATAAGGCAGACGTGGCATCTCAGTGCCCTCCCGATTTTTCGACGCGCAGGCGCGGGTCGACAGCGAAATACAACAGATCGACCACCAGGTTGATCACCACAAAAATCAGCGCAATCAGGCACAGGTAGGCGGCCATGACCGGGATATCGGCAAAGGTCACCGCCTGGATGAACAGCAGGCCCATGCCCGGCCACTGGAACACCGTCTCGGTGATGATGGCAAAGGCAATCAGGCCTCCCAGCTGCAGACCGGTGATGGTCATCACCGGCACCAGCGTGTTCTTGAGGGCATGGCCAAAGTAGATCGTGCGGTTGCTCAGGCCCCGAGCCTTGGCAAACTTGATGTAGTCGGTGCGCAGCACCTCCAGCATCTCGGCGCGCACCAGGCGCATGATCAACGTGAGCTGGAACACGGCCAAGGTGATGGCCGGCAAGATGATGTGGTGCCAGCCCTTGGCGCTCAGCAAGCCGGTGCTCCAAAAGCCCAGCTGCATCGTCGTGCCACGGCCAAAGCTCGGGAACCAGCCCAGGTGCACCGAGAAGATCAAAATCAGCAAGATACCGATCAGGAAGGTAGGCAGGGACACACCCAGCAGCGACAAGGTCATGAACACCTGGCTCATGAAGCTGCCGCGCCGCAGCGCGGCATACACGCCCATCGGCACACCGATGACCAAGGCCAGCAACGCAGCCACCATAGCCAGCTCAAAGGTCGCCGGGAAGCGCTCGGCAATCAGGGACGAGACCTTGGCACCCTGGCGCAGGCTGATGCCGAATTCGCCCTGGGCAGCATTGAGCAAAAAGTGCCAGAACTGCACGAAAAACGGTTTGTCCAGCCCCAGCGCACTGCGCAACTCGGCAATCTGCTGTGGGGTGGCATCCTGGCCCAGCAAGAAGGTGACCGGGTCACCCACATACTGGAACAACATGAAGGAAATGAACGCCACGGCGATCATCACGATCACCGCCTGTATCAATCGGCGCAATATGAATGCAAACATGGCTGACTCTCATCGTGACAAACAGAGGGAAGGTGCCCTAGGAACTCTCTGCAAAACCCAGTTGGTGAGGGTTCTGCAGAGCGTTCCTGGCACCCGTGTTGTCTGCCTATTCTTCTTTCGCTTTTTATGAAATGGCCGGCTGCCGCATCGGGCAGCCGGCCTGCGCACCGCTCGCCGTTGGTTAACGGACCGTCACCAGTTTGATGTCCACCCGGTTGTCTGCGCGGTGCACCAGGTCGATGTTCTTCTTCATCGCCCAGGGGATCACCTGGTCATACAGCGGCAGGTGCGAGACCGTGTCGTTGGACAGCTGCAAACCCTCGGTCAGCATGCGGGTGCGCACGGGCTGGTCGGTTTCCGTTTTCACGCGGTCCACCAGATAATCCATGCGCTCGTTGCTGTAGCGGCCGACATTGTAGTTTCCGTCGCCGCCCTTGCCGACGGTGCGCACCAGTGACTGCAGGCTGTAGAGCGAATCGAAAGTCGGCACACCCCAGCCGAGCATGTAGATGCTCGCTTCGTTGCGCTGGATCATCGGGAAGTAGGTGACCATTGGCAAGGTGCGCAGCTTGGCCTTGACCCCGATCTTGGCCCACATCGCGGTGACCGCCTGGCAGATCGCCTCGTCGCTGATATAGCGGTTGTTGGGGCAGGCAAAGTCGACCTCGAAGCCATCGGGGTAGCCCGCTTGCGTGAGCAGCTTCTTGGCGGCGTCCTGGTCATAGGGCAGGCGCTGGCCCACGGTCTCGGTCCAGCCATTGACCTGGGGCGCCACCAGGGTGCCAGTGGGCTTGCCCAGGCCGCGCAGGATGGTCTTGGTGATCGCCTGGATGTCGATGGACTGGTAGAGCGCCTGGCGCACCTTCTGGTCCTTGAGCGGGTTCTTGCCCTTGACGCTGGAGCCGGGCAGCTCGTCACGGAACTGGTCCATGCCAAAGAAAATTGTGCGGTTCTCCAAGCCTTCAAGGATCTTCAGGTCCGGGCTGGCGCGCAGGCGGTTCAAGTCTTGCGGCGTTGGATCGAGCACCATGTCCACTTCACCGGACAGCAGCGCCGCCATGCGGGTCGGCGCCGATTTGATCGGGGTGTAGGTGATCGAAGTCACATTGCCCGGCATCTGGCCCCACCAGTTGGGGTTCTTCTTGAGCACCATGCGCACATCGGGCTGCCAGGACTCCAGAATGAACGGGCCGGTGCCCATCGCATTGCGGTGGGCAAAATTCTCGTCGGACTTCTTGATGTCCATCGGCTCGGTGGACTTGTTCTTCTCCGACCAGGCCTTGCTCATCATGCGCAGCTCGGTCATCTGGCGCAGCAGCACGGGATTGGGGTCCACCATGAAGATATCGATGGTGCCATCATCGACCTTGACGACCTTCTCGATGCCCTGGACAAAGGGGCCGTAGTTCGAGGTCTTGGCCATCGCACGGGTGATCGAGAACACCGCATCATCGGCGGTGAAGTTCGAGCCATCCTGGAACTTCACACCCTGGCGCAATGAAAAGCGCATCTGTTTGGGGGTGACTTCCTTCCACGAGGTAGCCAGCAGCGGCTCGACCGCAAAGGTCTTGCTGTTGTAGGTGACCAGGGTCTCGTAGACATAGGGATGAATGGCGTTGTGCAGGCCATTGTTTTGCGCATGGATATCCCAGCTGGCAACGTCGGCCTGGCTGGCCCACTTGAAGGGCTTGGCCTGGGCCACGCCAGCTGACAAAACGGTGGCTACCGCTATCGCAACCAGAGCAAGAGAAGGCTGTTTCATAAGTCCTCGCAGAATAGTAGTGCTTCACTATGCCGCAAGGAATCGATCTTCCGCATGGTGCTTCCCCCAGGGCGGGGATATTCCCGAGTCGCGTTTATTTCTGTTAGGTGACCGGCAAAAGCAGGTGTTTTGTCGGGCAAAACACGGCTTCATCTGCTAATTATGAAAACGCGCTGCCTGCCAGACCACGCCTGCCCTTCCATTCCCACATGTCAAAAAAGCGATACAGGCGCATCTTGGCGGCTACCAGCGCCGATACAGCATGCGGTATGTATCAAGCCTGCCACAAGCCAGCGCCGCAGCGCTCCTGCCGCATCGGCAGGAAAGCACAACGGGTCTCGCGCTTCCCACGGCGTGGGGCTTCAAGATGGGACCTTTGACAGGCTGATAACACGAGCGGGCGCAGCCGCTGTCGCCGCTGCAGTGACCCCATCTACCCAGAACAAGGCCGAGCGCCTGGACAGGGCAGCGGCGAGCAGGCATAAAAAAAGCCCGTCTTTCGACGGGCTTTTTGCTTTTCAGATTGAGTAGCTAGGAAACCCTAGCCATTCATTAGAAAGCGTGACGCACACCAACGGTGATAGCGTTTTGGTTCTTGCCGGCGCGGGCTGGGTCGATGCCCAGGCCGTTAGCCGACAGGCTCATGGTTTCGCTCTTCTGGTTCTTCAGGAAAGCGTAGGTGCCGTACAGAGCGGTGCGCTTCGACAGGTTGTGGACATAGCCCAGCGACAGCTGGTGAGCCTTGCCTTCGATTTCCTTGTTGTCGTAGTAGTTGTAAGCCAGACGGGCTTCGCCAGCAGCGCCGACAGCAGCGGTTGCGCCCAGACCAGCGGACTGGAACTTAGCCTTGCTGCCACCACCCACTGGGGTGCTTTGCACTTGACGGATCAGACCCGACAGCTTGAAAGCGCCGAAGTTGTAAGCAGCGCCCAGACCCAGACCTTGAGCCTTTTCGAAGCTGGCGGTAGGATCGTTTTGCTGGTCGTAAGCAATACCGGCGCTCAGAGGGCCGTTGTTGTAACCAGCGGACACGCCGATGTAACGCTTAGCGGAGCTGTCGCCAGCGGTTTCGCCGAAGCCGTAGTTCACGCCAGCGGTGAAGCCGGACATGTTAGGGGTGTAGTACGAAACCATGTTGCCCACGCGAACTGGGTCGCCGAAGCCGTAGGTGCCGTTGCCGAAGCTGAAGTTTTGGCCGATACCGACTTGGCCGAACACGTCGTAGCCAGACACGGTGTTGTAAGCTGCGGTCAGTTCGCGACCCAGACGCACTTCACCGAAGTTGCCCATCAGGGACACGGTGGAACGACGCTTGAACTCGAAGCCAGGACCTGCAGCGCCGCCGCCGGAAGCGGTACCGCTGTCGTTCTGGATTGCGCCTTCCAGCCAGAAACCAGCCTTCAGACCGCCACCCAGATCTTCCACGCCGCGGAAGCCCAGACGGCTGGTGGCGTTACCGGAGTTGGTCAGACCGTAGTTGCTTTCGCCACCGCTGGTCTTAGCGTAGGTCACGCCAGCATCAACGATACCGAACAGGGTCACGGAAGATTGAGCCATTGCGGCGCCGGAAGCGGCCAGCACTGCCAAGGCAACAAGAGATTTTTTCATTGCGAGTTACTCCAAGGTTTAACAGACGGCGCTGGTACGGGGGGGTTGATGTCAGCCTCACGGTTCTGCACAACTTCTACCTGCTCCCGCGCCAACCTCCTAGTGTGGAAGTTCTCTCTATTTCAACAGACCGCAGGCGGTTGCGCAAACAAATTCCCCCACTTGAGGACCTATTCGCTGTAAATCGTTGCTTGAGTGCAACGTTTAACGAATGTCAGCCGCCGTCCAATTTTTCGACAAAAATTTGCTGCAAAACAAGCCCCTCCAGAGGAGATTCGCCATGTTTGCAGCGGGGTGTATTCTACTGGTTAGCATGGCACCCTATGCAAGATCGACTCCTTTGCGCAGCAGATACTGCGCTGCGCACCCTGTTTGCCACGCCCCGTGCGGCCAACCCCTCGCCCGCTGCGGGCATCGATGAGGCGGACCTCAGCCCTGAGGAGAAGAAGCTCTCCGCTTCTTATATGCGGGTCAACCACGTGGGCGAAGTCTGCGCGCAGGCGCTCTACACCGCCCAGGCCATGGTCACGCGCGACGAGCATCTGCGCGAGCACCTGTTGGAAGCGGCCCAGGAGGAGATGGACCACCTGGCCTGGACCCACCAGCGCCTGCAGGATTTGGGCGAACGCCCCAGCCTGCTTAACCCACTGTGGTTTGCCGGCGCTTTTGTGATTGGCACTGTGGCCGCCAAGGTCAGCGACCGCGCCAGCCTGGGCTTTGTCGAGGAGACGGAAAACCAGGTGTCCTTGCACCTGCAGTCCCACCTGGACCTGTTGCCAGCACACGACGCACCATCGCGGGCTGTCGTCAGCCAGATGAAAGCCGACGAGGAGCGCCACGCGGCCGCTGCGGTGGACGCCGGCGCCTTGCCCGTGCCCCTGCCCGCCCGGATGCTGATGAAGATCGCCTCCAAAGTGATGACCGTGACGGCGCACCATATATAGAGATAGAGAGATAGATAGGGCCCGGACGGGGACCCCATGCAAAGGCTGTCTCAGAGGTGGCCTGCAAAAGCACTCAATCGAGCCAGTGAGGCCGCTGCGCCAGCAGCCAGGCATGCACATGGGCGAGCAAGGCCATCGCATTGCTCCGGCAGCTGCCTACCGCCGCCTGGGAGACCAAGTCTCCCGAATAGTCCGTCAAATTGCGCTGTTTGCGCAAGGCATCCAGCGGCCATATCTTCTCGCTGGGCCACTGCACGGTGAGCGCAAGCGTCTGGATGGCGGTCTGGTGGTGGCCGGGCTTGCTCTTCAGTGTGCGGTAGCCATTGGCCATCAGGCCCAGCATGGCCAACTGCATGATGGCCTTGTAGGCGGCATCAAACTGGTTTTCTTCACTTAAGCCGGCAATGTGCGCATCGGCAATATTGCGGTCAGGCGCAGCCAGCAAAGACTGCACTTGCTGCGTTGGGCTCCACGGTCTCAAGACTGATGCCGACTAAGTTTTGCAAGCTCATCGTCACCCCCCATCACAAAGATCTTGGGCTTGGACAGCACATCGCGCATGAACGCCGCCTGGGCGCGCGCCGCGAACTCTTGCTGGCCCAGTACCTGCGGATTGATCTCCCGGCCCAGCTCCGCTTGCAGCGGCCACAGCACATGCACCGCCTCGTCAAAGCCTAGTGTACCGACCAGCATCAGGTCAATGTCGCTGCCCGCAGTCTCTTGCCCGCGCGCCACAGAGCCATAGATAAAGGCCACATCGATCTTGTCGGCGACAGGTGCCAGGGCGGTCGCGAAGACATCTGCCACGCCTGATGTCTTGCGCAAAATACGGGCCAGCTCTGTATAAACGGGGCAGCTCCAGTCTGCGCGGTACAGCTGTTGGTTGCCCCGTTTTTCTCATTGCAACAGGCCCGCCGATGTCAGCTTGCCAAGCTCTCTGGTGATGGTGCCTGCCGGCAGCCCCGTGCGCCTGGCAATTTCTCGCCCGTGCAGCTGTGCATCAGGGTGCAGCAGCAGCAACCCCAGGACACGTCGCCGGTACTCCGGCAGCAACAAGGCAATCAGAGATTGATTCATATAAGGCGTCAATTGTCGCCTTTTTTGCATCGAACTTCCAGTCAGGTTGACATCCCGCACAATGGCCACCTGGGCATTGCGGGAGGTCTACGCCCGTGCTTAGGCTTCCACCAGGTCAAACCCCGTGGTGATCTCGGCCGTCTTGCTCAGCATGATGCTGGCCGAGCAGTATTTCTCATGGCTCATCGCGATCGCGCGCTCCACCGCCGCTGCGGGGATGCCCTTGCCGGTGACGGTGAACTGCATATGGATCTTGGTGAAGACCTTGGGTTCGGTGTCGGCGCGCTCAGCCTTCAGCGCCACAGTGCAGTTTTTCACATCGTGGCGGCCGCGCTTGAGGATCAGCACCACATCATAGGCGGTGCAGCCGCCGGTGCCGGCCAGCAGCAGCTCCATCGGGCGGGCGGCGAGATTCTGGCCGCCGTTGGCAGGATTGGCCGCATCAGGCGCGCCATCCATGGCCACCACGTGGCCGCTGCCCGTTTCTGCGACAAAGCCCATTCCCGAGCGGGCGCCGCTCGCGCCCGTCCACGTTACCGTGCATTCCATTGCAAGACTCCAAAAATCAAACGCCACCAGTGTGGCAGATCTGCCCTCTCCCCTGCCACTTGTTGCTGTCTATCAACAGCATTGGGAAAAAAAATGGTTGCGGGCATTATTTTGCTGCAACGCAGCAGAAACATCGCTATACTTGGACTCATCTGCTGCTCCACAGCCAGGCGAAAGCCCCCACTGCGGGATGCAGCTTGCAAGTTGTCTCCTCCACCTCTCAAATGGTGGTTTCAAGCCCCTGATTCACATCAGGGGCTTTTTTTCTGCCCGGCGCCGGCGCAATTCCACCGCCGGTCCGCTCCAGTGAATGCCAGCGGTTATAGTGCATCGGTCTCTCGATCACCTGATGTTCGCCACCCCGCCCATGCCGCCACCCGCGCATGCCCTGCTGGCTGGCACATCAACCAGGCGCGCCATCCGCATGCGCTACCTTCTCGTTGCCTCCTTTCTCTAGCGTGCATCCCTATGCCCTCCAAGACTGCAGCCGCGCTGACGCCGGCCGATTACCTGAAGAAAATCCTCACTGCGCGTGTCTATGACGTGGCCATTGAATCCAGCCTGGACTCGGCCAAGAACCTCAGCCGCCGCCTGCACAACAAGGTGCTGCTCAAGCGCGAAGACCAGCAGCCGGTGTTCAGCTTCAAGCTGCGCGGCGCCTACAACAAGATGGCCCACCTGACGGCCGAGCAGCTCAAGGCCGGCGTGATCTGTGCATCGGCTGGCAACCATGCCCAGGGTGTCGCGCTGTCGGCCAGCCGCATGGGCACCCGCGCCGTGATCGTGATGCCCACCACCACGCCGCAGCTCAAGATCGATGCCGTCAAGGGCCTGGGGGGCGAGGTGGTGCTGGCCGGCGAGAGCTTCAGCGATGCCTATGAGCACTCGCTCAAGCTGCAAAAGGAACAGAACCTCACCTTTGTCCACCCCTTTGATGACCCGGACGTGATCGCCGGCCAGGGCACGATTGCGATGGAGATCATGCGCCAGGTGCAGAAAATCGGCTCATCGCCGCTGAACGCGGTCTTTGTCGCGATTGGTGGCGGCGGCCTGATTGCAGGTGTTGCCAACTACATCAAGGCAGTGCGGCCCGAGATCAAGGTCATCGGCGTGCAGATGAACGACTCGGACGCGATGATCCAGTCGGCCCGCGAAGGCAAGCGCGTGGCACTGAACGATGTGGGCCTGTTTGCCGATGGCACGGCCGTCAAGCTGGTGGGCGAGGAGACCTTCCGCGTCGCCCATGGCCTGGTCGATGAATACATCACCGTCGACACCGATGCCGTCTGCGCCGCGATCAAGGATATCTTTGTCGACACCCGCTCCATCGTCGAGCCCTCGGGCGCGCTGGCCGTGGCCGGTATCAAGCAATACGTTGCCAAGAACAAGACCAAGGGCGAGACCTATGCCGCCATCCTGAGCGGCGCCAACATGAACTTCGACCGCCTGCGCTTTGTCGCCGAGCGGGCTGATGTGGGCGAGGAAAAGGAAGCGCTGTTTGCCGTGACCATCCCCGAAGAGCGCGGCAGCTTCAAGCGTTTTTGCGAAGTCATCGGCAACCTGCCCGGTGGCGCACGCAGCGTGACCGAGTTCAACTACCGCATCAGCGATGACCGGCGCGCCCATGTCTTTGTCGGCATCTCGACCAACAGCAAGGGTGAGTCGGAAAAAATCTGCCGCAACTTCCAGAAGAACGGCTTTGAAGCGCTGGATTTGACCTTTGACGAGCTGGCCAAGGAGCATGTGCGCCACATGGTGGGCGGGCGCTCGCAGCTCGCGCAGGACGAGCGCCTGCTGCGCTTTATCTTCCCCGAGCGGCCCGGCGCGCTTTTCAAGTTCCTGAGCCTGATGGCGCCGAACTGGAACATCTCGCTGTTCCACTACCGCAACCAGGGCGCGGACTACGGCCGCATCCTCGTGGGCATGCAGGTGCCCCAGGAAGACTCTCACAGCTTTGAGCAGTTCTTGAACAACCTGGGCTACCCCTGGATCGAAGAGACCCAGAACCCGGCCTACAAGCTGTTCCTGCAGGCTTAACGCCAAACGGGCCCAGCCG
This sequence comes from Comamonas squillarum, assembly GCF_025309455.1. Taxonomy (NCBI): domain Bacteria; kingdom Pseudomonadati; phylum Pseudomonadota; class Betaproteobacteria; order Burkholderiales; family Comamonadaceae; genus Comamonas; species Comamonas squillarum. The sequence goes on along the minus strand of NZ_CP104377.1, from coordinate 4,499,658 downwards.
CAGCATGCAAGCCTTGCGCCATTTTCTGCTCGCGGTGCAGTTTTTCACCCGCATCCCGGTCACTGGCAAGCTGGGCGACTGGGTGGGTTACAGCCCCGAGATGCTGCGCGCCAGCGCCGGCCACTTCCCGGGCGTGGGCTGGATCGTGGGCCTGGTGGCCGCCGGGGTGCTCGCCGCTGGCAGCCTGCTGCTGCCAGCTGGCAACGCCTACAGCCCGCTGGTCGCCGCCGTGCTCAGCACCTTGGCCACCGTGCTGCTCACCGGCTGCTTCCATGAGGATGGCTTGAGCGATGTGGTCGATGGCCTGGGCGGCAGCCACGAGCGCCAGCGCGCGCTGGAGATCATGAAGGACTCGCGCATCGGCGCCTATGGCGCGATGGCGATGGTGCTGGCCGTTCTCAGCAAGACGGCTCTTGTCGCGCTGCTGGCCAGTCACAGCCTGGCGCTGGCGATGGCGACCTTGGTCACAGCCCATGTCATCGCCCGGCTCTGGCCGATGTTTGTTGTGCGCAGCCTGCCCCATGTGGGCGACAACGCCTCATCGAAAAGCAAGCCTTTGGCTGCCTTTATCAGCCGCCAAGGCCTGGCCTGCTGCGTAGCCTGGTCCTTGCCCGCTGCCCTGCTGCTGGGCCTCGCCCAAGGCTGGGTGGTTCTGCTGCTGGCTCTGGTGCTCAGCGCCGCCGCTGCGCTGTGGATGCGCCAGTGGCTGCAGCGCCGCCTGCAAGGCTTTACCGGTGATGGCCTGGGCGCTGCCGAGCAGGTCAGCGAGATGGCGTTCTACCTGGGCGCGGCGCTGTCGCTGGGCCCCGCAGGCCTGTGGTTAGCCAAGGCTGTGGCATGAGCGCACTGTGGCTGCAGCGCCATGCCCAGCCCCTGGTGGCGCCGGGCATCTGCTACGGCCGCACCAACATGGCCGCCGATGACAAGGCCACCGCTGCCGCCGCACTGGCCCTGCAAAGTGCCTGGGCGGCTGAGGCACTGCCGGCCGGCACCGTCTGGCATTCGCCACTGCAGCGCTGCAGCCAGCTGGCCACCGCCTTGCAGGCGCAGGCACCAGCATTCGCGCTGCGCGCCTGCGACGATCTGGCAGAAATGGACTTTGGCGCCTGGGAAGGCCAGCGCTGGGACGACATCGCCCGCGAAGAGATGCAGGCCTGGACGGCCGACTTTATGGCCTATGCACCAGGCGGTGGTGAGGCGCTGGCCACGATGATGGCGCGCGTGGCGCGTGCGCTGGATGCCGCGCGCCAACAGGCGCTGGACACCGGCCAGCCCGTGCTGTGGATCAGCCACGCAGGTGTTGCGCAATGCGCGCATTGGCTGCTGACCCGGGGCCAAAGGCTACCGCTGGCCAAGGACTGGCCCTCGGTCAAGCTCACGTATGGGGAATGGCTCCGATTGCCGCTGTTCGGCGAACTGTGAGCGCTATTTCAGGCCCTCAACAAACTTTTACGTAAAGCCTAGGCAATCAGTCGCGCAGGGAACCCGTGCTGCGGTCCACATTGGCCGCAGCCGCGGGCACTGGCGCGGGTGCAGCAGCTTGCGGGGCTGCAAGCACAGCATTTGGAGCATTGGCCGGGATCGGCGCAGCCACCGCATCCACTGGGCGCAAGGCCGGCAGGTTGATCGTGACGGCTGCCGGGCCATCGACACCGGCGCCCAGGCTCACGGCACGGGGCGCATCGCTGCGCAAGGCCTGCAGCACCAGGCCATCGGCCACGACCGTGCCCACGCGGAACACCTTGGCAGGCTGGTCATCCACGGCGATGACGGCCGCGCCGCCACCGCTGTCCTTGCCCACCATCACGCCCAGCAGGCGCCAGCGGGTGGGGGCAGCCGGGGCTGCAACGGGCGCGCCATCCTGCACACCAAAGAGCCGCGCCATCGCAGCGCCATCGACCTGTACCTGGGCGGGGCCACCGGCCTGCGGTGCCGACAGCACCTGGCGTGGCGCCGACAGCTTGAGCCCCCAGAACACCGCCAACGCCGCAGCGCCAGCCCACAAAAGGCCGGCCGCCAGCCGAGGAGACCAGGGGTTGCGTGATAGTGTCACCATTCGCAGATTATGATGCAGCCAGATGTCAGTTTCACCACTTTGACCCCCTTTGACCTGAGAGCATGATGTTTTCCTTCCGCCCGCAGTCGGCTGCACGCCGCATCCAAGCCAATATCCAGCGCGGCTTTACCCTGATCGAGCTGATGGTGGTGCTGGTCATCATCGGCGTGCTGGCCGCGCTGATCGTGCCCAATGTGATTGGCGCTGCCGACGAAGCGCGCGTGACCGCAGCGCGCACCGACATCACCAACATCAGTGGTGCGCTCAAGCGCTACCGCCTGGACAACCAGCGCTACCCCACCGCCGAGCAGGGCCTGGCCGCGCTGATCAACCGCCCCAGCAGCGGCCCCGCGCCGATGAACTGGAAGCCCTATCTGGAAAAGCTGCCCAATGACCCCTGGGGCCACCCCTACCAGTACCTGAACCCCGGCGTCAAAGGCGAAGTCGATGTGATGAGCTTTGGCGCCGATGGCCAGGCCGGTGGTGAAGGCAACAATGCCGACATCGGCAGCTGGCAATAAGCGGCAATAAGCCCGCCTGATCGCTGCTTTCTGCCTTTTCCCGCTGCCCCGCTCTCCGGCCCCATGCCCTGCGCCCTTGCCCACCCCTTCCAGCCGCGCCGCCAGCGCGGCTTTACCTTGATGGAGCTGCTGGTCGTCATCACCTTGATGGCGCTGGCCAGCGCCGGCGTGGTGTTTGCGATAGGTGACAACAGCCAGGACCAGCTCCAGCGCGAAGGCCAGCGCCTGGCCGCCCAGCTCGAAGCCGCGCGTGCCCAGTCCCGCGCCAGTGGCCAGCCGGTGCGCTGGCGGGCCGACAGCCAGGGCTTTGTCATCGAAGGCCTGCAAGGCGGCACCCGCCAGGGCGCCTGGCTGCACCCGCCGGTGGCGGTGCGCAGCAGTGGCGATATCATCCTGGGGCCCGAGGCACTGATCGGCCCGCAGACGGTGGTGCTGGCCTACCCCAGTCGCAACGCGGGCAGCATTGCAGTGGCCACCGATGGTGTGCGCCCGTTTGAACTACAGGCCCCCTGAACCCTTTCCCGACCAGCCCCGCGTGTCCAGCAAGCCCTCTCCCCATTCCGGCTTCACCCTGATAGAGGTGCTGGTCGCGCTCGCCATTGTCGCCATCGCCTTGCTCGCCGGCGGCAAGGCGATGAACGCGCTGACCCAGACGGCAGGGCGGCAAAGCGATGTGATGCTCGCGCAGATCTGCGCCGAAAACCAGCTGATCGCCGCGCGCCTGTCGCAACAGCTGCCGGGCCTGGGCACGACCAGCGTGGCCTGCGATCAGGCCGGCCGCATGTTCGATGTGCGCGTGGGTGTGTTTGCCACGCCCAACCCGGATTTCCGCCGCATCGATGCCCATGTGTTCTCCGGCGGCGCGCCCTTGCTGCGCCTGAGCACCATCGTGGGGAGGTACTGATGCAGCGCTTCCCCCGTTGTAGCCAGCCACGCAGCCAGGGCTTTACCTTGATCGAGCTGCTGATCGCGATTTCCATTCTGGCGGTGATGACCATCGCCAGCTGGCGCGGCATCGATGGCATGGTGCGCGCCCAGCAGCAGGCCCGTGATTACAGCGAAGAGGTGATGGTGGTGCAGGCGGCGCTGTCGCAGTGGAACACCGACCTCAATGGCATCGAGCGCGTCGCAGCCACCACCCCGATCGACTGGGATGGCCGCGTGCTGCGCCTGACGCGCCGCAGCAGCGATATCAATGAACAAGGCCTGCGCGTGGTCAGTTGGGCCCAGCGCCGCCTGGGCAACCGCGACTACTGGGTGCGCTGGCAGTCGGCCCCCGTGCGTGATCTGCAGCAGTGGCAGCAGGCCTGGGACATGGCCGCGCATGCGGTCACCAACAGCGCGCTGACCAACAACGCCGATGGCGGCCCGCAGCAAACGGTGCTGATGCCCATCAGCGGCTGGCAGCTGCTGTATTTCCGGGGCAACAGCTGGAGCAATCCGCTGTCCAGCCAGGGCGCCAATCCCCAGGCCGATGCCAATAACCCCACGACGGTGGCGCTGCCCGACGGCATCCGCCTGCGTCTGGAGCTGCCCGCGCCCGGTGCGCTCTCCGGGGTCATCACCAACGACTGGGTCAACCCCATCGTGTCGGGCAACAAATCATGAAGCGGCTCCGCATTCCCCGCCGTGGCCAGCGCGGCGCAGCGCTGCTGGCGGCCATGCTCACCGTCACCCTGGTGGCCACGATTGCCGCCAGCGCCGTCTGGCAGCAGTGGCGCAATCTGGAGGTCGAAGGCGCCGAGCGCACCCGCGTGCAGGCCGCCTGGCTGCTGCTGGGCGGGCTGGATTTCTCGCGCCAGGTGCTGCGCCAGGATGCGCGTGTGGGCGGCCCCGATTCGCTCTCCGAGCCCTGGTCGGTGCCGCTGGCCGAAGCGCGCCTGTCCACCTTCTTGCAGGCCTCCAACAACCAGAGCAATGCCGACGACAGCAGCATCGATGCGGCCCAGGCGTTTTTGTCGGGTGCGATTGTCGATGCCCAGGCGCGGCTCAATATCCGCAACCTGGTCTCCAACAACCAGATCAACAGCGTCGCGCTGCGCCAGTTCCAGCGCCTGTTCGAGCGCCTGGGCCTGCCCGGCGCCGAACTGACCGTCCTCAGCCAGCAGGCACTGGCCGCGCTGCGCACCGAGGGGAAGGCGGCCAATGCGCCGCTGCTGCCGCGCACCTACAAGGAGCTGGCCTGGTGGGGCCTGTCGCCGTCCACCCTGACCCAGCTGGAGCCCTATGTGGTGCTGCTGCCCCAGGAGAGCAAGGTCAACGTCAACACCGCCTCGGCCACCGTGATCTGGGCCGCTGTCGAGGGCATGGATTTTGCAACTGCCCAGCAGATCGCCCAGCTGCGCCTTAACAAGGCTTTCGAGAGCAGCGCCGAGCTGCAGCAGCGCTTTAGCAGCAACACCGCGCTCAACAATGCCAACGCAGTGCTCGATGTCAAATCGGTGTATTTCGAGGTCTGGGCGCGGCTGCGCTTTGACGACCTGGTGGTGCAGGAGAAATCCCTGGTCTACCGCCAGGGGCTGAATGTAACAACCGTGGTGCGTGAGCGTGGTGCCGCACTGGCCACCAGCCTGATGGGCGATGGCAGCGCCAACCCGGTGGCGGCGCGCTAACAGGAACATGATGACAAACGTATTGCAGTTTGGTGAAGCCGGGCCCTCTACAATGCAGCGCACAACACGCTCATGAGTACATTACTGATTTCACTGCCGCTGGCCTCGGGGCCAGATACAGGGCCCAGCTCGGCCTGGAGCTACAGCTATGCCCTGTCGCCCGATGGCGTGACCATCGGCCAGCAAGGCAGCACCACCGCCGGCCTGCTGCCCCAGCCCGGCCGCGCCGGTGAAGTGGTGGCCGTGGTGCCCGCGGCCATGCTGTCGTGGCAACGGGTCAGCCTGCCCCAGGGCGTCGGCCCGGGCTCGCCCCGGCTGCGAGCGGTGCTCGAAGGTCTCTTGGAAGAGCGCCTGCTCGACGACCCCGCCCAACTGCACTTTGCCTTGCAACCCGACACCCGTGCCGCCGGCCAGGGCGAGCCGATCTGGATCGCCTGCTGCCCGCGCCAGTGGCTGCGCGAGCACCTGCAGGCGCTCGAAGCCGCAGGCCGCGCCGTGGCCCGCGTGGTGCCCAGCCATGCCCCGGGCGAGCCCGCACCTGATGGCGCGCAGATCCTGGTCACCGGCAGCCCCGAGCTGGCGCAGGCCGTGGTCTATGGCACGGACAGCGCCGACGCGGTGCTGGTGCTGCCAGTCTCGCGCGAAAGCGCAGCGCTGCTGCCCCCGCTCGGGCCCGACAGCATCGTCCATGCCGAGCCGGCCGTGGTCAGCACCGCCGAGCACTGGCTTCAACGCCCGGTACAGCTCTACAGCCCGGCGCAAACCATGCGCGATGCCGCGCGCAGCGACTGGGACCTGGCGCAGCTCGAATTTGCCAACAGTGGACGCAACCGCCTGCAGCGGCGCCTGGGCAGCGGCCTCAATGATGTGCTCCATACCCCCGCCTGGCGCCCGGCGCGCTGGGCCCTGCTGGCCCTGGTCGTGCTCAGCTTGGTGGGCGCCAATATCTGGGCGTGGCAAGAGCGCCAGCAGCTGCAGGCCAAGGCCGCACTGGTGCGCAGCAGCTTGACGCAGGCCTTCCCCAAGGTGCAGGTGGTCGTCGATGCGCCCGTGCAGATGGCGCGCGAAGTCGCCAACCTGCGCCAGGCCTCGGGTGGCTTGTCGCCATCGGACGCCGAGCCGCTGCTGGCCGCCGCCGGCCAGGCGCTGGCCAGCCTGCCCGCAGGCACGGTGCCCAGCACGGTCGAATACAGTGGCGGCGAGCTGCGCCTGCGCGGCCTGCCCACCGATGGCTTTGATGCCTTCAGCCAGAAACTGCAAGCCCAGGGCCTGCAGGCCCAGATGCAAAACGACCAGTGGATCATCCGCGCGCAGGCCCAGCCATGAAGAAAAATTCCTCCCGACCGTCGGCATCTGCAGCGGCTTCGTCCCCCGCAGCCCAATTGCTGCGCCAACGCTGGCGCGCGCTGGATGCGCGTGAGCGCCGGGGCGTCAGCCTGGCCGCTGCCCTGGTGCTGATGGCGCTCTTGTGGTGGCTGGCGATTGCGCCGGTACTGCAGACCTGGCGCAGCGCGCCCGCCGCGCATGCCCAGCTCGACCAGCAACTCGCCCGCATGCAAGCCTTGCAGGCCGAAGCGCGCCAGCTGCAATCGGCCACCACGGTGACCACCACGCAAGCGCGCCAGCAGCTCGAAGCCTCGCTCACGCAGCAGCTGGGCACCAGCGCCAAACTGGCCGTGCTCGGCGAGCGCGTGACCGTCACCTTGAGCCGCGCCTCGGCCGCATCCACCCAGCGCTGGCTGGGCCAGGTGCGTGCCAATGCGCATGCGATTGCCACCGAGCTGCGCCTGACCCGCGATGAGCCGGCCAAGGGCGCAGGCCCGGCTGCCGCGCCCACCTGGTCGGGCAATATCGTCTTGCAGTTGCCGGCCCAATAAGCGGCACACAGCGCATGGCCCGGCAACACTCGAACCCCACCCTGCCCCACGGCAGCGCCCGTGCGCCCTGGCGCTGGGCCGCCGTGGGCGCCTGCACCGGCGGCCTGGCCGCCCTGCTGCTGTTTGCGCCCGCACACTGGTTGGCGCAGGGCCTGGCCTGGGCCAGCCAGGGTCAGCTGCAGCTGCGCGAGCCGCGTGGCACCGTCTGGAACGGTTCAGCCCAATGGGTATTTACTGGTGGCCAGGCCAGCCGTGACCAGATGGCCCTGCCCGGCCGGGTGGACTGGGCACTGCGCCCCAGCCTGCGCGGCCTCAACATGCGCTGGAATGCCAGCTGCTGCATGGCCGCGCCGATGCCCATCCGCATCCAGCCCCACTGGGGTGGCGCCAAGGTGCAGCTGGGCGCCCATGAAAGCCGCTGGCCGGCATCGCTGCTGGTGGGCCTGGGCACGCCCTGGAACACCATCCAGCCCCAGGGCCAGCTGCTGCTCAAGACCCGTGAGCTGTCGCTGGCACTCAACGCCGGGCGCCTGCAGGTCGAGGGCGGCGCCGATCTCGATGTGATGGCGGTGACCTCACGCCTGTCCACGATACAGCCGCTGGGCAGCTACCGCCTGCAACTGCAAGGCGGTGACAGCACCAGCTTGCAGCTGTCCACCTTGGACGGCGCGCTCCAGCTCAAAGGCCAGGGCCAATGGGTGGGCCAGCGCCTGCGTTTTCAGGGAGAAGCCTGGGCTGCCGAAGGGCGCGAGGCGGCTCTTGCGAATCTATTGACTATGATTGGGCAGCGCAGCGGAAGCCGCGTGCTGCTCTCGGTTGGCTGAACATATGATGCAATACCACTCTCCCATTTATCGATTTGCGCTGCACTCCATCGCAGCGAGCGTCCTTCTAATGGGCGGCAACGGCGCGGCGCTGGCGCAGACAGCCATCAACACCGGCACGGCCAGCATTCGCGCCGGCGAGCCGGTGACGCTGAACTTCGCCAACGCCGACATCGAGTCCATCGCGCGCACCATGGCCACCATCACCGGCAAGAGCGTGGTGGTCGATCCGCGCATCAAGGGCACGATGAACCTGGTGACCGACCGGCCCGTCTCGCCCCAGGCCGCGTTCGAGCAGTTCCTGGCAGCGCTGCGCCTGCAGAACTACACCGTGGTCGAGGCCGCAGGCCTGTACAAGGTGGTGCCCGAGGCCGATGCCAAGCTGCAAGGCGGCACGGTGCGCATCACCCAGGGCGGCGCGGGCGGCCAGGTGCCCGGTGGCGGCCAGATCGTCACCCAGATCTTCAAGCTCAACTTCGAGAGCGCCAACAACCTGGTGCCGGTGCTGCGCCCGCTGATCAGCCCCAACAACACCATCAATGTGAACCCGGGCAACAACTCCCTGGTCATCACCGACTACGCCGACAACCTGCAGCGCCTCTCGCGCATCATCGCGTCGATGGATGTGGCCAACGCCAGCGATGTCGAAGTGGTGCAGCTCGAACACGCGGTCGCTACCGACATCGTGCCCATGCTGCAGCGCCTGCTGGAAGGCGGCCAGACCGTGTCTGCCAGCGGCAGCGCCACCGCCGGTGCAGCCCCCGGCGCCGCGCAGACCGACAATGCCTACCGCACCTCGGTGCTGGCCGACCCGCGCACCAACAGCATCTTGCTGCGCGCAGCCAACCCGGCGCGCCTGTCGCAGGCCAAGATGCTGATCGGCAAGCTCGACAGCCCCAGCCGTGGCGGCAATGCCTCGGGCAACATCCATGTGGTCTACCTGCGCAATGCCGATGCCACCGCGCTGGCCACCACCTTGCGCGCGGCCCTCGCCGGCCAGGACGGCAACAGCGCCAGCCCCGCCACCAACCTGTCGAGCAGCGGCAGCAGCGGGGGCCTGAGCAGCAACACGCGCAGCGGCGCCACGTCGCTGGGCGGCAGCACCAGCGGCACGCTGGGCAACAGCGCCAGCAGCAGCAGTGCGGGCGGCCTGGGCTCGGGCGCACGCCTGGGCACCGGCACCTCGCTGGGCACCTCGGGGGAGAGCGGCAGCGCCACCGGCGGCATCATCCAGGCCGACACGGCCACCAATTCACTGATCATCACCGCGCCCGAGCCGCTGTACCGCCAGATCCGCTCGGTCATCGACCAGCTCGACAGCCGCCGCGCCCAGGTGCTGGTCGAGAGCCTGATCGTCGAAGTCAGCGCCGAGAAGGCCGCGCAGTTTGGCGTGCAGTGGCAAAGCCTGCTGGGCCAGGGCAACAATGTTGTCGGCGTCATCGGCAACAACTTCACCGTGGGCGGGGCCAACCTGTTCAACCTGGCCGCCGGCATTGCCAACAACACCTACAGCACCCTGCCCAGCGCCGGCATGAACGCCGGTATCGCCTTCAAGCACAACGGCGAGTATGTGCTGGGCGCGCTGGCCAACCTGCTGCAGTCCAATGCCGATGGCAATGTGCTGGCCACCCCCAACCTGCTCACCCTGGACAACCAGGAAGCGCAGATCCTGGTCGGCCAGAATGTGCCCTTTGTCACCGGCTCCTACGCCAACAGCACCGGCAGCAGCACCGTCAACCCCTTCACCACGGTGGAGCGCAAGGATGTGGGCCTGACCCTGCGCGTGCGCCCGCAGATCAATGCCAATGGCACCGTCAAGCTGACGATCTACCAGGAGACGTCTGACGTGCTCGCCGGCACGACCACCAATGCCAACGGCCCCACCACCAACAAGCGCTCGATCGAATCGACCGTGCTGGTGGACGATGGCTCGGTCATCGTCATTGGCGGCCTGCTGCAGGACCAGTACTCCGGCTCGGTGCAGAAGGTGCCTTACCTGGGCGATATCCCCGGCATTGGCGCGCTATTCCGCAGCGACACCCGCTCGCGCAAGAAGACCAACCTGATGGTCTTCCTGCGCCCCGTGGTGATGCGCGATGCCGCCGCCACCCAGCAGGTCAGCATGGACCGCTACGAGCTGATGCGCGGCGCCCAGATCGCCGCCCAGCCCGAGCAAAGCACCCGCGTGCCGATCAATGAGTCGTCGATCATCACGCCGCTGGCCCAGCAGACCTCCGGCCTGCCGCTGGGTGCGTCCGAGACGCCGGTGATCGAATCGCGCCCCCTGACCGTGACGCCGCAAGGCATGCGCTTCGAGCCCTGATAGCGCCCACAGAGACCCGAAGCCATGCGCCACCCCCTGCCCTATGCCTTTGCGCGCAGCAGCCAGCTGCTGCTCGAAGAAGATGCCGGCCAGCACCTGCTGTGGCACGGCGCCCAGCCCCAGGGCTCGGCGCTGTCCGAGGTGCTGCGCAAGTACCCCGTGCAGCACCTGGCCCAGCTGGGCGATGCCGAGCTGGCCCAGCGCATCAGCGCTGCCTACTCGCACAGCGAATCGAATGCCGCCACCGTGATCAGCGAGGTCGAAGAAGGCACCGACCTCTCGCGCATGATGCAGGACATCCCTGCCGTCGAGGACTTGCTCGAATCGGCGGGCGACGCGCCCATCATCCGCATGCTCAACGCCCTGCTCACCCAGGCCGCACGCGACGGCGCCTCGGACATCCACATCGAGCCCTATGAGCGCCACTCCAGCGTGCGCTTTCGCATCGATGGCTCGCTGCGCGAAGTGGTGCAACCCCACCGCGCCTTGCATGCGGCGCTGATCTCGCGCCTCAAGATCATGGCCGATCTGGACATCTCGGAAAAACGCCTGCCCCAGGACGGCCGCATCAGCCTGCGCCTGGGCACCCGCGCCATTGATGTGCGCGTCTCCACCCTGCCCAGCGCCCATGGCGAGCGCGCCGTGCTGCGTTTGCTCGACAAGAGCGAATCCAAGCTCAGCCTGGGCTCGGTCGGCATGCAGGGCGAAACCCTGCGGCGCTTTGAAAAACTGGTGGCCCAGCCGCACGGCATCGTGCTGGTGACCGGCCCCACCGGCTCGGGCAAGACCACCACCTTGTATGCGGCGCTGAGCGGCCTCGACGCCAGCCAGGGCAACATCATGACGGTGGAAGACCCGATCGAGTACGAGCTCTCGGGCATCGGCCAGACCCAGGTCAACCCCAAGATCGACCTGACCTTTGCCAAAGCGCTACGGGCCATCCTGCGCCAGGACCCGGACATCATCATGATTGGCGAAATCCGCGACTTCGAGACCGCGCAGATCGCCATCCAGGCCTCGCTCACCGGTCACCTGGTGCTCGCCACCCTGCACACCAACGATGCGACCAGCGCCATCACGCGCCTGACCGACATGGGCGTCGAGCCCTTTCTGCTGTCCTCGTCGCTGCTGGGCGTGCTGGCCCAGCGCCTGGTGCGCCGCATCGACGACAGCGACCCCAGCGGCTACCGGGGCCGCACCGGCATCTTCGAGCTGCTGGTGGTGGACGAGGCCATCCGCGCCCAGATCCACGCCCAGGCGCCGGAAACCGAAATCCGCAACCAGGCGATGGCCGCCGGCATGCACCTGATGCGCGAGGATGGCGAGCGCTTGGTGCGCGAAGGCATCACCAGTGCAGAAGAGGTCGTGCGCGTCACCCGCGATTAACCAAAATTCGCCGAATACCCCGTAGGCGCCGCCCACGCCAACGGGTATTGGCGATTTGACACAATCGCCCCATGTTGGAATCGCTCAATACCCTCGTCGCGCCCTACGGCGGCATGTTGTTTCTCTGGCTCACCGTGCTGGCCATCGCCAGCCTGGCAGCGCTGCGCCATTTTCAGCCGCGCATGTCCACCGCACAGCTGCGCCGGCTGATGCGCATCGCCGGCCTGATGGCGCTGGTGATCTCCTGGTTTGCGATGCAGCAAGGCGAGCGCTACCTGGCGACCGCGCTGCTGGTGCTGCTCTGGGGGATTCTGGTGGGCATCAGCTGCGCGCGGGCGATTCGGCAGCGTTGAATTCAGGCTCCTTGTACAAGGGGCCGGTCGGGCAAGAACAAGGCTCCGACCTTCGCATTTCCCCCATACCCACAGTCAGCAAAGGATATTTGCCTAGGCAAGAATGTCCGCATGACTGAGACAAAAACACCCCCCGCGCTTTCGATGTTGGACCTGGTGGCTGTGCGCGAAGGCGGCACCGTTGCCCAGGCTTTGCAACTGGCCGTGCGCACGGCGCAGCATGTCGAGTCGCTCGGCTTTACGCGCTACTGGATGGCCGAACACCACAATATGCCGGGCATTGCCAGCTCGTCCACGGCCGTGCTGATCGGCCATGTGGCGGGCGCCACCCGGCACATCCGTGTGGGTTCGGGCGGCATCATGCTGCCCAACCATGCCCCCTTGGTGGTGGCCGAGGCCTTTGGCACCTTGGCCGAGCTCTACCCGGGCCGTATCGACCTGGGCCTGGGCCGCGCGCCCGGCACCGATGGCATGACGATGCGGGCACTGCGCCGTGACCGGGTCGAGACCGAAGAAGACTTTCCCCGCGATGTGATGGAGCTGCAGCGCCTGCTGGGCCCCACCCAACCCGGGCAAAAGTTGGTAGCCACGCCGGGTGCTGGCACCAACGTGCCGCTGTGGCTGCTGGGCTCGAGCCTGTTCTCGGCCCAGCTGGCCGCGCACCTGGGCCTGCCCTATGCCTTTGCCTCGCACTTTGCGCCGCGCATGCTGCAGCAGGCGGTGCAGCTGTACCGCGACCTGTTCAAGCCCTCGGCCACGCTGGACAAGCCCTATGTGATCGTCGGCGCGCCGGTGATTGCAGCGCCTACCGACAGCGAGGCCGAGTTCCTTGCCAGCAGCACCTACCAGCGCGTGCTGGGCATTGTGACGGGCAAGCGCGGCCTGCTGCCGCCACCGGTCGAAGGCTTTATGGAGGGCCTGAACATGGCCGAGCGCCAGGCGATCGAAGGCTTTTTGGCGGTGGCCTCCATCGGCGGGCCCGAGCGTGTGCAGCAGCGCCTCAAGGTGCTGGCCCAGCACACCGGGGCCGACGAGCTGATGCTGGTCTGCGATATCTATGATGGCGATTTGCGTCTGCGCTCGCTCGATATTGCGGCGCAAGCCCTGCGGGCCGGCTACGCAGCCTAACCACGGCCATTACTGCGGGATCAGCACCCTTTTTTCAGCAAAAGCGACGCCGATCCCGTCCCACCCAGGCTATGCTTGCGCCATGTCTGTCTCCTATAGAACCACCCTGCCAGCAGCGCTGACGGCCTGCAGCTTGCTGGCCGGCTGCATGCAGCAGCCCCCCGACGATCCCCCAGCTCCCACGCCCCAGGCCCAGGAGGCCGCACCGGCCGTGGCCCCGCCTGCCGTAGCCGCGCAGCCCCAGACCAGCGCCCGCAGCGAAGACCCGGCCTTGGCCGCGCATATGCAAACGCCCGAGTTCCGCCGCGAATACCGCAGCAAGCAGGAGCAATTGCAGACCGAGGCCGAGGTGCAGGAAAGCGCTCCCTGGCTGGGCAGCACCGGCTTGTCGGACGCCCAGGAGCGCTCCGTGCCCCGCTATGTGCGCATGGAGCTGGGCCAGTCGCTCGCCAGCGCCGACCCGGTGCGTGCCGAGGATCTGCAGTACGTCGGCCAGTTTGCCGAGTTGGATGGCACCGTCTACTACTGGCGCATTCCCGACAAGGCCCATGCCCATGGCGACACCCATGCCGGCCCGGCCTATGTCTATATCCGCAAGGATGCGGCGGGCGTGTTCTACACCGACTGGGGCAACCGCACGCCGCCGGGCTAGATCGCGCAGCTGTACAGCCGTGGCCGGGAATAACGTCTATTCCACCTGCGCGCGCTGCCTGCTTTCATAATGGCCAGCGGAGACCTACCGCATGAGCCACATTCCACCACCAGCGCTGGCCGATCCCCGGCGCGATCCCCAGCAGTTTCTTCTGGACCTGTACCAGCGCGCGGTACAGCGCGCCCAGCCGCTGCACAGCATGGCGCAGTACCTGCCGCCACCGCCCAAAGGCCGCACCGTGGTGCTGGGCGCCGGCAAGGCCGGCGGCTCGATGGCGCAGGCGCTCGAAGCCCTCTGGCCGCAGGACGCACCACTGTCCGGCCTGGTCGTCACCCGCTACGGCCATATTCCGCCCCGCCCCCCTGGGCTGGCCCAGCGCCTGGAGGTGGTCGAAGCCGCCCACCCCGTGCCCGATGCCGCCGGCCTGGCGGCGGCCGAACGCATACTGGCGCTGACCCAGGGCCTGACCGCCGATGACCTGGTGCTCTGCCTGATCTCAGGCGGCGGCTCGGCCCTGCTGACCCTGCCAGCCGACGGCATGGACCTGCAGGACAAGCAGCGCATCAACCAGGCCTTGCTGGAGAGCGGCGCCGCCATTGGCGAGATGAACTGTGTGCGCAAGCACCTCTCGCGCATCAAGGGCGGGCGCCTAGCTGCTGCCTGCTACCCCGCCAAGCTGGTGACCTTGACTATCAGCGATGTGCCCGGCGACGATCCCTCGGTCATCGCCAGCGGCCCCACGGTGCCCGATGCCTCGACCTGCGCCGAGGCGCTGGCGATTCTGAACCGCTACCAGATCGCGTTGCCCGAGCGCCTGCGCGCCGCGCTGGAGGATGGCTCGCTGGAAACCCCCAAGCCCGGCGATCCGCGCTTTGCCGGCCATGAAGTGCACCTGATCGCCACGCCCCAGCAATCGCTGGATGCCGCAGCCGCCGCCGCACGCACGGCCGGTATCGCCGCCCATGTGCTGTCGGACGAGATCGAGGGCGAGTCGCGCGAGATTGGCAAGATGCATGCGGCGCTGGCACGTGCCGTGGCCCGCCACGGCAGCCCCTTTGCCAAGCCCTGCGTCATCCTCTCCGGGGGCGAGACCACGGTCACCATCCGCCCGCGCCAGCCCGGTGCTGCCAAGGGGCGCGGTGGGCGCGCTGGCGAGTTCTGCATGGGCCTGGCGCAGGCCCTGCAAGGCCAGGGCGGTGTCTGGGCGCTGGCGGCCGATACCGATGGCATCGATGGCGTCGAAGACAATGCCGGCGCGCGCCTGGCGCCCGATACGCTGCAGCGCGCGGCGGCGCTGCAGCTGCGCCTGAGCGACCATCTGGACCGCAACGATGCCTATGGCTTTTTCGAGGCGCTGGGCGACCTGGTGGTGACCGGCCCCACGCACACCAACGTCAACGATTTTCGCGCCATTTTGATCCTGTAATGCGGGCGGCCAAGCTTGGCAGGCCCTCTGCGCCTAGCCGCCCTGGGGCAAGTTCTCCCACCAAGCGGCATCAAAGCTGCCCTGCAAGAACGCGATAAAGGACTGCACCTTTTGCGGCACCAGGCGCGGCGAGGGGTAGACGGCGTGGATCTCCTGCTCGGGCAGGCGGCAGGTCTTGAGCACCTCGACCACGCGGCCCGCCTTGAGCGACTCATGCGCCACATAGCGCGGCAGTGCGGCCACGCCCATGTGCGAGCGCGCAGCGGCCAGCAGGGCCGAGAGGTTGTTGGAGCGCAGCCGGCCCGTGACCGGCACGGAGACGGACTCGCCGCTGGCATTGCGCAGCCGCCAGACATCATTGCCCTGCACGCTGCTGTAGATCAGCGCCGAGTGCTCTTTCAAATCCGATGGCCGGCGCGGCGTGCTGTGCTTGCGCAGGTAAGCGGGCGAGGCCACCAGCACCCAGGGATTGACGCCCAGCATGCGCGCACCCAGCGATGAATCGGCCAGCTTGCCCAGGCGCAGCGCCACATCAATGCCCTGGGCCACCAGGTCGGTGTAGCGGTCTTCAAAGCTCAGGTCCACCTGCACCTGCGGGTTGTGTTGCATGAATTCCATCGCCAGCGGAATCAGCACGCGGCGCCCAAACGCGACCGAGCTGCCAATGCGCAGCTGGCCCTGCACCTGCGTTTGCCGCACCTGCACCACATTATCGGCATCGGCCACATCGCTCACGATGCGCTTGCATTTCTCGTAGTACAGCGCGCCCGCTTCGGTCAGGCTCACGCCCCGCGTATTGCGGTTGAGCAAGCGCACTTTGAGCCGCGCCTCCATCGCTGCCACCTGCTTGGTCACCGTGGGCTGGGTCGATGAAAACTCCTGCGCCACCTTGGTGAAACTGCCCGTTTCCACCACGCGCACAAACATGTGCATGGCATCGAGTCGGTCCATGGTTGTGTCTCCTGGGATTGCTGCGGCCTGGCATGCCGCTCGTCACACGCTGGGCGCTTTTTGAACAGGTTTGCAGCGCCTCTGCGCCCGATGATGCGGCATGCTGCGCCGTGCCGTCCATTCCTGGGTGGAATAAATTTTATGGCCCGCCTGCGCCTTCCGGCAAACGCCTGCCTTCCCTACAGTCGATCCCAGCTGTAAAGGAGACCCCATGGCCAAAATGAAAGCGATCGAAGCCGCAGTCCGCGTGCTGGAAAAAGAAGGTGTGAGCGTCGCATTCGGCGTTCCTGGCGCTGCCATCAACCCGCTGTACGCGGCGATGAAGGCGCATGGCGGCATCGGCCATATCCTGGCCCGCCATGTCGAAGGCGCCAGCCACATGGCCGAGGGTTATACCCGCGCCGTGGCGGGCAATATAGGGGTCTGCATCGGCACCAGCGGGCCGGCCGGCACCGACATGATCACGGGCCTGTACTCGGCCAGCGCCGACTCGATCCCGATCCTGTGCATCACCGGCCAGGCGCCGCGCGCGCGCCTGCACAAGGAAGACTTCCAGGCCGTGGACATTGCCTCCATCGCCAAGACTGTGACCAAATGGGCCACCACCGTGCTGGAGCCCGCCCAGGTGCCCGGTGCCTTCCAGCAGGCCTTCCATTTGATGCGCTCGGGCCGCCCCGGCCCGGTGCTGATTGACCTGCCCATCGATGTGCAGCTGGCCGAGATCGAGTTCGACATCGACACCTACGAGCCCTTGCCCGTCTACAAACCTGCCGCCACGCGCAAGCAGGCCGAAAAGGCTATCGCCATGCTCAATGCGGCCGAGCGCCCGCTGATCGTCAGCGGCGGCGGCGTCATCAACGCCGATGCGGCGGACTTGCTGGTGGAGCTGGCCGAGATCCTCAATCTGCCGGTGATCCCCACCTTGATGGGCTGGGGCAGCATCCCCGATGACCACCGCTTGATGGCTGGCATGTGCGGCCTGCAGACCAGCCACCGCTATGGCAACGCCAGCATGCTGGCCTCGGATTTTGTGCTGGGCATTGGCAACCGCTGGGCCAACCGCCATACCGGCTCGGTCGATGTCTACACCCGGGGCCGCCAATTCATCCATGTCGATATCGAGCCCACGCAGATTGGCCGCGTGTTTGCGCCCGATTACGGCATCGTCTCGGATGCCAAGGCCGCGCTGGAGCAGTTCATCGCTGTCGCCAAGGACTGGAAGGCCGCTGGCAAGCTGCGCGATCGCAGCGCCTGGGTCGCCGACTGCCAGGGCCGCAAGAACAGCATCGACTACCTGCGCAAGACCCACTTCGACAACGTGCCGATGAAGCCCCAGCGCGTCTACCAGTGCATGAACCAGAGCTTGGACCGCGACACCACCTATGTCTCCACCATCGGCCTGTCGCAGATCGCCGGGGCGCAGTTTCTGCATGTCTACAAACCGCGCAACTGGATCAACTGCGGCCAGGCCGGCCCCTTGGGCTGGACCACCCCGGCCGCGCTGGGCGTGCGCGTGGCCGATCCGCAGCGCAAGATCGTCGCGTTGTCGGGCGACTACGACTTCCAGTTCATGATCGAGGAGCTGGCCGTGGGCGCGCAGTTCAAGCTGCCCTATATCCATGTGCTGGTCAACAACAGCTACCTGGGCCTGATCCGCCAGGCGCAGCGCGCCTTCAGCATCGACTACTGCGTGCAGCTGGCCTTTGACAACATCAACATGGAGCCCGACGAGGCCGCACGCGGCTATGGCGTGGACCATGTGAAGGTTGTCGAAGGCCTGGGCTGCAAGGCCATCCGCGTACACCGCCCCGAAGACTTTGCCCCCGCGATGCAGCAGGCCGAGGCCTGGATGGCCGAGCACCGCACGCCGGTCGTCATCGAATGCATCTTGGAGCGGGTGACCAATATCGCGATGGGCACCGAGATCGACAACGTCATTGAGTTCGAGGACCTGGCCAGCGGCAAGGCCGATGCGCCCAGCGCCCTTGCGCTGCTGGATTGATGCACCCCTCGTTTTTTCACCGGAGTTTTGCCATGCCCCGTTTTGCTGCCAACCTCAGCATGCTGTTTACCGAAGTGCCGTTTCTCGACCGCTTTGAGCGCGCCGCCCAGGCCGGTTTTGAGGCCGTGGAGTTTCTGTTTCCCTATGCCCATACGGTTGAAGAGATCCAGCAGCGGCTCGATGCCACGGGCCTGCAGATTGTGTTGCACAACCTGCCTGCGGGCGACTGGGAGGCGGGCGAGCGCGGTATCGCCTGCGATCCCCGGCGGGTGGACGAGTTCCGCGCCGGCGTCGCCCAGGCCGTCACCTATGCGCATGCACTGGGCGTGCCCCAGCTCAATTGCCTGGCCGGCAAAGCGCCCGCCGATGTGGATGCTGCCACCCTGCGCCGCACCCTGGTCGACAACCTGCGCTTTGCCGCAGCGGCGCTGAAGCTGGCCAAGCTGCGCCTGCTGGTTGAGCCCATCAATACCTTTGATATTCCCGGCTTTTACCTGAACCGCACCGACCAGGCGCTGGCCATTCTGAATGAGGTGGGCGCCGCCAATGCCTTTGTGCAGTACGACATCTACCATGCCCAGCGCACGGAAGGCGAGCTGGCCGCCACCTTGCACAAGCACCTGGCGCGCATCGGCCATGTGCAGCTGGCCGACAACCCGGGCCGCCACGAGCCGGGCACGGGCGAGATCCACTACCCCTTCCTGTTCGCGCACCTGGACCGCATCGGCTACAGCGGCTGGGTGGGCTGCGAATACAAGCCCGCGCAGGGCACCGAGGCGGGCCTGCACTGGCTGCAGACCGTGGCGGGCCAGAAGCGCGCGACGGCTACCGCGTGATCGCGGCCCGAAACCCACACCTCTTTCCATAAAAACCAAGGAGATTTCTGCATGCATGCAACGCCACTCAAACTGGGCTTTATCGGCCTGGGCATCATGGGCGCGCCCATGTGCAGCCACCTGATTGCCGCCGGACACCAGCTGTTCATCAACACGCGTGGCAAGGTGCCGGCCCCCATCGCAGAGAGCAGCGCCACCCAATGCACATCGGTGCGCGGCGTGGCCGAGCGGGCCGATATCGTCTTTGTGATGGTGCCCGACACCCCCGACGTCGAGCAGGTGCTGTTTGCCCCCGATGGCCTGGCCGCCGGCCTCAAGGGCAGCAGCGGCAAGATCGTGGTCGATATGTCGTCGATCTCGCCGGTCGCTACGAAGGACTTTGCCAAACGCATCAGCGCGCTGGGCGCGCAGTACCTGGATGCGCCGGTATCGGGCGGCGAAGTGGGGGCCAAGAATGCGACGCTGTCCATCATGGTCGGCGGGCCGGAGGCGGCGTTTGAACGGGTGAAACCGCTGTTCGAGACGCTGGGCAAGAACATCACCCTGGTCGGCGGCCATGGCGACGGCCAGACCGCCAAGGTGGCCAACCAGATCATCGTCGCGCTGAACATCGAGGCAGTGGCTGAGGCGCTGCTGTTTGCATCGCGTGCCGGTGCCGACCCAGCGCGGGTGCGCCAGGCGCTATTGGGCGGTTTTGCCTCGTCCAAGATTCTCGAAGTGCATGCCGAGCGCATGATCAATCGCACGTTTGATCCCGGTTTTCGCATCGCGCTGCACCAAAAGGACCTGAACCTGGCGCTGGCCAGCGCGCGCCAGCTGGGGGTGGCGCTGCCCAACACCGCCCAGGCGCAGCAGCTGTTCAACAGCTGCGTGGCCCATGGCGGCGCGGGCTGGGACCATTCCGGCCTGGTGCGCGCGCTGGAGATCCAGGCCAATTTCGAGATCGGGCAAAAAGCGCCAGCCTGAGTCTATGGCAGGCCTGGCAGACCGGCTATGCTTGCGCGATGTCCCGCCCTGCCCGTCTGCTCCGCCTGCTCGATCTGTTGCGCCGCGCCCGCCAGCCCCAAACTGGCCCGGCGCTGGCCCTGACTTTGGAAGTGAGCCTGCGCACCCTCTACCGCGATATCGCCAGCCTGCGCGAGCAAGGCGCGGCCATCGAGGGTGATCCAGGCATTGGCTTTGAGATGCGGCCTGGCTTTTTGCTGCCGCCCTTGATGTTCAACGCCGATGAGCTCGAAGCCCTGCTGCTGGGCGCGCGCTGGGCCAGCCTGCAGGCCGACCCGCAGCTGGCCAGTGCGGCGAGCGCCGCGATGGACCGCATCCGCAGCGCCCTGCCGCTGGAGCTGCGCATCGCAGTCGACACCAGCGGCCTGATGGTCCCCAACATGCAGCCCAGCCCCCCGCCCGAGCACTGGCAGACCGGGCTGCGCCGCGCGATCCGTGCCGAGCACAAGGTGGTGCTGCACTATGAGGACCAGCACGGCCGCCTGACCGAGCGCCTGGTCTGGCCCTTTGCGATGGCCTATTTCGACCGCAGCCGGGTGGTCTCTGCCTGGTGCGAGCTGCGCCAGGGCTTTCGCCACTTTCGCGCCGACCGGGTGCATGCGATGCAGGAGCTGCAGGAGCGCTACCCGCAAAGCCGGCATAGCCTGATCCAGCAGTGGTTGGCAGAGACCGGCTATACGCTGGACGGCTGGTCCTAAGCGCTGATCTGCGGCTTGATGCCAGCTGCTGACAGTTTCTGTCAGCCTCCCTGCCTAACCTACGGGCATGGCGATTTTGCCAGTCACCCGAAGGACCAAGACATGACCCCCCACAACGCCCCGCTGCGCTTTTTCTACCACCCCCAGTCCCGCGCCCGCATGGTGCGCTGGATGCTCGAGGAGTGCGATGCCGTCTACGAGCCGGTGCGGCTGGAGTTTGGCGGCACGATGAAGTCGCCCGACTACCTGGCGCTCAACCCCATGGGCAAGGTACCGGCACTGCAGCATGGCAACACCATGGTGACCGAGACGGGCGCCATCCTCGCCTACCTGGCCGATCTTTATCCCGAGAAAAAGCTGGCACCGGCGCTGGGCAGCGCCGAGCGCGGCAGCTACTACCGCTGGCTGTTCTTGGTGGCGGGCCCGGTCGAGGCGGTGTCCACCGCCAAGGCCGAAGGCTGGCTGCAGAACCAGACCGAGCGCCAGGCACTGTCGGCCGGCTATGGCCGTTTTGACGATGTGCTGCGCAGCCTGCAGCTGGCGGTGTCCGGCAAGCGCTATGCCTGTGGCGACCACTTCACCGCCGCCGACCTGTACCTGGCCAGCTATATCGGCTGGAGCATGCACGAAGGCACCCTGCCCAGCCTGCCCGAGTTCCAGGACTACGCGCTGCCGCTGCTGCAGCGCCCCTCTGCCCAGCGCGCCGATGCGCTCGATGGCCCCGCAGAGATGCCCGCCGCAGCCGCTGCCTGATCGGGCCACTGCCATCTGCATGCCATGGGGATCAGGCACAATAGCCCGGGGTGGCCATGGAGCCACCTTGTTTTATCCACCTGCCCCATGCCCGCTTTTTCGTACGAAGTTCTAGACGCCCAGGGCCAGACCCGCAAGGGCATGATCGAAGCCGACAGCGCCAAGGCCGCGCGCAGCCTGCTGCGTGCCCAGGCCATGGTGCCCTTGGCGGTCGAGCCGCTGGGCGATGTCGACGACAGCGGTGCCAGCATGGTGCGCAGCCGGCGTGCGGTCTTCAATGCCACGGGCCTGGCGGTCTGGACGCGCCAACTCGCCGGCCTCATCAGCTCGGGCCTGCCGCTCGAGCGCGCGCTGACCGCGCTGATGGAAGAGATCGACAGCGAGCCCCAGCGCCAGCTGGTGGCCAGCCTGCGCGCCGAAGTCAATGGCGGCTCCACCTTTGCCAAGTCGCTGGCCCTCTACCCCCGTGATTTTTCGCAGATATACCGCGCCGTGATCGATGCGGGCGAGCACAGCGGCCACCTCGACCAGGTGCTGTCGCGGCTGGCCGATGATTTGGAAGAGCGCGACCAGCTCAAGAACAGCCTCATCGGTGCCTCGCTCTACCCGGCCATCGTCACCTGCTTTGCCTTTGTCGTGGTGATGGTGCTGATGAGCTATGTGGTGCCCCAGGTGGCCGAGGTGTTCTCGGGCACCAAGCATGCGCTGCCGCTGCTCACCCGCATCATGCTGGGCTTTAGCGATCTGATCCGCCACTGGTGGTGGTTGGGCGCGGGCCTGGCGGTTGTCGGCACCGTGCTGCTGCGCCTGTCGCTGCGCCAGCCCGCCTTTCGCCAGCGCTTTGATGCCGGCTGGCTGCAGCTGCCGTTCGTCGGCAAGCTCTCGCGCAACTACAACGCCGCCCGCTTTGCCTCGACCCTGGCCATGCTCAGCAATGCCGGCGTGCCCATCTTGAAGGCGCTGCAGGCCGCTGCGCAGACCGTCTCCAACCAGGCGATGCGCCAGGATGCCATCGATGCGCTGGACCAGGTGCGCGAGGGCGCGCCGCTCGCCTCGGCCCTGGCGCAGAAAAAGCGCTTCCCCGCGCTGCTGTCGATGTTTGCCCGCCTGGGCGAGCAGACCGGCGAGTTGCCGCAGATGCTGCAGCGCGTGGCCAACCAGCTGGCTGGCGATGTCAAGCGCCGCGCGATGCGCCTGGCCACCATCCTGGAGCCGCTGCTGATCGTCGGCATGGGCATCATTGTCGGCATCATCGTGATGGCGGTGCTGATGCCGATCATCCAGCTCAACCAGTTTGTGCGTTAAGCCACCGGTCTGACCCCGCTTGGCTCTGCCAAGGCCAGCGGGGCCCCCTTTAGAGTCGCTAACACGACCCAGCAAACCGCAGGTTTGCGGTTGAGACTAGGCGTCCTGCCGCAGGCAGTACAGTAGTACGACAAGGCAGGGCAACGACGTATCAAGGGTTGTGTTAGCGACTCTTACTCGGCGTGGATCTTGTTGGCCTTGACCACATCGCCCCAGAGCTTGTACTGCGCGCGCGTCATCGCGTCGAGCTGCTCGGGCGTGCCGCCGCCAGGCTGGTCACCGCGCTCCTGAAAGCTGCGGATCACCGCAGGTTCCTTCAGCACCGTGTTGATGGCAGCGTTGAGCTTTTGCACCACCTCAGGGCGGGTGCCGGGCGGGCCGTACATGCCGATGAAGGAGATGATCTCGAAATCCTTCAGGCCCACTTCGGCGGGGGTCGGCACATCGGGGAGCGAGGCCACGCGGCTGCTGCTGGTGACCAGGATGGGGCGCACCTTGCCGGACTTGATATACGGATCAAACACCGAGGTCGCATCAAACATGGCCTCGATGCGGCCGGCCATCAGGTCGATCACGGCAGGGCCACTGCCCTTGTAGGGCACATGGTTCATCGCCGGGCTGCCCAGGCGCTCGCGCATCAGCTCGGTAGTCACATGCACCAGCGAGCCGGCACCGGGCGTGCCATAGTCCACGCCCTTGCCAGCCTTGGCGCGCTCCTTGACCAGGGCCGCAAACTGCGCAAAGTCCTTGACAGGCGACGAGGTGGGCACCACCAGCACCAGTGGCGACTGCAGCAAGATGCCCACGGGCACAAACTTGGTCGGGTCCACAATGCCCAAGGTCGGGAAGACGTGCGGGGTCACCGTCATCGAGCCATTGCCCACCAGCATGCGGTAGCCATCGGGGGCTGAGCGCATGATGTCGGCCGAGCCCAGGTTGCCGTTGACGCCGGCCTTGTTCTCGATGACCACGCCCTGGCCCAGATTGGCCGCCAGGCTGTTGCTGAGCACACGGGCGGCAAAATCGGTCTGCCCCCCTGGCGGAAAGCCCACCATCAGGGTGACCGGCTTGGTCGGGTAGGCGGTCTGCGCCAGCGCCGGGGCGCCCGCGCCGATCAAGCTGGCGCCCAGCGCCAGACCCAGGGTCAGTTTGCGACGCAGCATGGCGTGCGATAGTTGAACGGTCGTCATTGTTATGTCTCCTTGGTGTGAAATCAGACTGCAGCAGGCACTGCGCTGTCTTGCTGCTCGGGCGAGAACTTGTCCACCGCCTCCCACAGGCCATTGATATAGACGGCGCCCAGCGCCCGGTCGTAAAGGCCATAGCCGGGCTTGCCGGTTTCGCCCCAGATCATGCGGCCGTGGTCCGGGCGCACATAGCCTGCAAAGCCCACATCGTGGTAGGCCTTGACGATGGCCGCGATATCGAGCGAGCCACAGGTCGAGAGGTGCGCGGTTTCTTCAAAGTCGCCCTCGGGCGATACCTTGACATTGCGGATATGCGCAAAGTGGATGCGGCCGCGCCCGCCAAACTCGCGCACCAGCGCCTCGACATTGTTCTGCGGGCCAGCGCCCAGCGAGCCCGAGCACAAGGTCAGGCCATTGGCGGGGCTGTCGATCAGGTCGACGATGCGGGCGAGGTCATCGCGGTTCTTGACGATGCGCGGCAGGCCAAAGATCGGGCGCGGTGGGTCATCGGGGTGGATGGCCATCTTGATGCCGCATTCCTCGGCCACCGGGATGACGGCCTGCAGAAAATAAGCCAGGTTCTGCCAGAGCTGCTCGGCATCGACCTGGCGGTAGGCCTGCAGCAGGCCTTGCAGCTCATCGCTGCGGTAGCTGCTGTCCCAGCCGGGTAGCGAGATGCCTTTTTCCGCATCGATGCTGTCGGCCTGGCGGCTGTCAAAGGCCAGGCAGGTGGAGCCATCGGGCAGCTGCTTGGCCAGCTCGGTGCGCGTCCAGTCAAACACTGGCATGAAGTTGTAGCAAACCACCTGCACACCGGCGGCGGCCAGATGGCGCAGGGTTTGCTGGTAATTGGCGATCAGCTGGTCGCGGCTGTCGCGGCCGAGCTTGATGTCCTCGTGCACCGGCACCGATTCCACCAGCTCAAAAGCCAGGCCAGCGTCTTCAATCTGCTGCTTGAGCGCCTCGATCTTGGCCAGCGGCCAGACGGCGCCCACCGGCTCGTCGTAGATCGCCGAGACGATATGCGTGACCCCGGGGATCTGGCGGATATAGGCCAGGGACACGGGGTCTGCGCTGCCAAACCAACGAAACGACATCTTCATGAAAAACCTTTTGCTGCAATCAAAAATCTGGTTAGACCAATTCTACAAACTGGCTAGACCATTTAGATTGATGGTTTACCACTATGTCCGGTATTTGCCGCGTTGGGGCCGGACGGCGGCTTACACTGCTGCTGGCCCTTCCGGTTTTGTCGGACCGGCCGATGAACGGAATACGGAATACGCGCAAGATGCCCAACAAGCTGGTCCCGACGGTTGACGACGACAGCCGCACCACCGGTGTCAGGTCCTACCAGGACCTCGCCAGAAAAATCCTGGAAGAAACTGCCACAGACAGCGCGGCGGCCGACCAGCGCCTGCCCTCGGAGCGCACCCTGGCCGATATGTTTGGCGTCAGCCGCACTGCCGTGCGCGAGGCCATCATTGCGCTGGAGGTGCAAGGCCTCGTCGAGGTGCGCCTGGGCTCGGGCATCTACCTGCAGCCCACGGGTGCCAGCGGCCCCAGCCGCCTGCCCGCCTTTGATGTGCCCACGGGCCCCGGCCCGCTGGAAACCCTGCGCGCCCGCGTGCTGGTCGAGGCCGAGATTGCCGCAGCCGCTGCCAGCGAGCGCCGCGATGCCGACCTGGACCGCATGCTCGACGCCCTTGCCACCATGCGCCTGCAGCTGGCCGACAAGGACGCCTACGACGCGGCCGACCGGCGTTTTCACCTTGCCATTGCCGAGGCCACCGGCAACCGCGTGCTGCAGCACATGGTGGAGGCCATGTGGGACAACGCCCGCCAGGACCCGCGCTGGGACAAGATCGAGCAGCATTTCCACTCCGAGCAGCTGCGCGAGGCCAGCCTCAAGGACCACCAGGCCATCTTTGCCGCGATTGCCGAGCGCCAGCCCGCGCAGGCGCGCCAGGCGATGCAGCAGCATCTGGGGCGGGTGATCTCGCAGTTCTCCCAGGCCTGGTATTGAGAGGGACTAATACAGCCCTTGATACGTCGTTGCCTGGCCGGCCGCGCCAAGCCTTGTCGTACTTTCAGTACTGCCTGCGGCTTCACGCGTCGTTGGGAGCGCCTAGCTTCAACCGCCAACCTTGGGTTGGCTGGGCCGTATTAGCCCCTGGAGAAAGTACCTCTGTTGATTGGGAAGACTGCGCTATATTGGCCCTCAGTTCAGCAACAAGGACGGCCATGGCTGCCACTCTCGAAAACAAGCTGGTGGTCGCGATCTCGTCGCGGGCGCTGTTCAACTTTGAAGAAGAAAACCGGGTTTTCGAGCAGGACAAGGACCAGGCCTATGCCCGGCTGCAGCTGCAGCGGCTGGAGACCCCCGCGCCACCCGGGGTGGCGTTCTCGCTGGTGCGCAAGCTGCTGGCTTTCAACAGCGGCACGGCACAGAAGGTCGAGGTGGTGCTGCTCTCGCGCAATGACCCGGTCAGCGGCATGCGGGTGTTCCGCAGCTGCAAGGCCCATGGGCTCCATTCCATCCAGCGGGGCGTGTTCACCCAGGGGCGCGATCCTTTTCGCTACCTCAAGCCGCTGGGCGCGCATTTGTTCCTCTCGGCCAATGCCACCGATGTGCAGCAGGCGCTGCAGCTGGGCTTTCCGGCCGCACGTGTGCTGACCGAATCGGCCCAGGCGCAGGACGGCAACCCCGATGAAGTGCGCATTGCCTTTGACGGCGATGCCGTGCTGTTCTCGGACGAGGCCGAGCGTGTCTTCCAGGCCCAGGGGCTGGATGCGTTCCAGCGCCATGAGATCGAGCATGCCACCCGTCCGCTGCCCGATGGCCCCTTCAAGCCGCTGCTGGCGGCGCTCCACCGGCTGCAGCAAGATACGCAAAGCCAGATGCGCATCCGCACCGCGCTGGTCACCGCCCGCAGCGCCCCCGCGCATGAGCGCGCCATCCGCACCCTGATGGACTGGAACATCGGCGTTGATGAAACCATGTTCTTGGGCGGCCTGGCCAAGGGCGAATTTCTGCGCGAGTTCGAGCCCGATTTCTTCTTTGACGACCAGACGGGCCATGCCACCAGCGCGGCGGCCCATGTGCCGGCCGGCCATGTCAGCAGCGGCATCTCCAACCTCTGATCCGCTCTAGCCACCGCAGACGCAAAAAAGCCGCTGGCTCCTGATCGAGACAGCGGCTTTGGCGTTCAGGCCTGGGTTTTCAGAGGCTTAGAACTGCTTGATAAAGCCCAGAGAAATTGCACGGCCCTGCAGCGGCGCCGCGTTCTTGATGAACGAGGTGTGGACGTACGCCAGCTTGTTGGTCAGGTTGTCCAGCTTCAGGTAAATCTGCCATGGCGTGCCATCGCTGGAGGTCTGGTGGTAGCTCACGCGCCAGTTCAGCATGCCGTAGCCTGGGGTCTCGGTCTCGTAATCGGCCACCTTGTTCTGGCGCTTGACCAGCTGCCACTGCGCTTCGCTCCTCCAGTTGGCCCATTTGCCGGCCACGCGCAAGCCTACGCGGGCGGGAGCCAGGCGCGGGATCTTGCTGCCGTCTTCGAGCTTGGCATGCACCAGGTCACCGGTGGCGCCCACCGTCCAGTTCGCATTGATGCGGTGCTGGATCTGGCCCTCTAGACCGGTGAAGGTGGCGGTCTGCTGCGCATACTGCAGCAGCTGCAGGCCTTCATGCTCATCGACGGTGCGGCCATAGATGTAATTGTTCACGCGGTTGCGGTAGACATTGACCGAGTAGGTCGTGTCGCCCGCAGTGCGCGCAATGCCGATGTCGATATTGCCCGAGCGCTCCTTGCGCAGGTCGGGGTTGCCCAGCTCATAGGTCGAGGTGGCCATGTGCAGGCCGCGTGCATACAGCTCTTCGGCCGTGGGCAGGCGGCTGGCCGAGGTGACATGGGCGCTCAGGCGGTAACCCGGCATAAAGCGCCAGCTGCCGCCCAGCGACACCGAATTGCCCTTGTGCTTGCGCACCAGGCCGTCGTCGTTGGCGTAGACGCTTTGCCAGTCGTGGCGCAGTGCGGCCTCGACACCAAAGTCACCAAAGCGGCGCTCTTCGAGCAGGTAGACGCCCTGGCTTTGCGTGCGGGTCGGCTGCACATAGGCTTCCTCACCGGTGGCGCTGAAGCGGCGCTGCGCGGCCTCAAAGCCGACCAGACCGGTCCAGCCGGCAATCGGTTCATGCAGCACATCGACACGCATGTCATGCGCGCGGTTCTTGAAGCTGGTGGAGATCTCGCCACCCTCGATCTCGTCGTGGTGGTAGCGCGTCACGCCGCCGCGCACACGGATGGCCGACACGCCGGCAAACGGCTGGCGCCACTCGGAGCGCAGGTCATAGCGCTCGCTGTGCATGTCCACCACCGGCACGCCTTCTTCCTCATGGTCATGGTCGTGGTCATGGTCGTCATCCCCATGGTCATGGCCATCATGGCCGCCGCAGTGCAGGTGCAGGCCGTGGGTGTGGCAGCCTTCAAAGCTGTGGTTGTGGCCGGGCAGGCCGTAGCGTGCCTGGGTGCGGGTGTAGGCCAGGCCCACATAGCCGCTGTCGCCTATCCAGGACAGGCCAATGCTGCCGCCGGCATTGCGCGCGCGGCTGCCATCCACCTTGTTGCCCAGGCCCCAGCCGCTGCCCACGCGGTAGTCATCGGCATTGCGGGCCATGCCCTCCACATGCAGGGCAAAGGGGCCCGAACCAGCCGTCAGCGACAAAGCCGTCGCCGCGTCGTTGGCGCCCGTGCCGGCACGTACTTCGACCTGGCCTTCATAGCCCTTCTCGGGCACCTTGGTGGGGATCTTGTTGTCCAGCACATTGACCACGCCGCCAATCGCACCGGCGCCATAGATCAGTGCCGAGGGGCCGCGCAGCACCTCAATCTGCGTGGCCAGCATGGGCTCACTCACCACGGCATGGTCGGGGCTGATCGTCGAGGCATCCTGGATCACCGCGCCATCGTTCAGCACCTTGACCCGCGCACCATCCATGCCGCGAATCACCGGGCGGCTGGCACCGGCACCAAAGTGCGTGGCCTGGATGCCGGGCTCATTGGCCAGGGTCTCGCCCAGGCTGGCACCGCGTTTTTGCACCAGCTCATCGCCTTGCAGCACCGTCACCGGCGTGGTCATGTCGTCGACCGTCCGGTTGGTGCCGCTGGCCGATACCGTCACCTCGGGCAAGGTGGTGGTGTTTGTGGCCGTTGCCGGCGTGCTGCCCTCGGCGTTTTGCGCCAGCGCGGCGCTGCCCAGCAGCAGGCCGATCACGGCGGCTGCGACCGGGCGCAGATCCCGCGCCTGTGGCTTCAAAATTGCTGTGCGCGCCACCAGCGGCTGCGCCTGTTGTGCATGGAAACCCATGGTCTACCCCTCGAAAAGCACATGCATCCAGCGCATGTGCGCGCGCAGCCCAGCACTGCTGGCTGAACCGGCCCGGCGCAGTGGCGCCGGGCAGCTGCGCGAAAAAACAAGACAGACCGGCCTGCGCTGCCCTGCACCATCAAAGGTCAAGGGCTAAGGGGCCGTGTCACTGGAACGAAGAGGGGGAGAGAGAGGGAGGGCCGCGCGCAAAGAACAGCGCCGGGCTTTGGCGCAGCAAGATGGCCAGCACGGTGGGTGCCGCTTCCTGCGCCGCCGCGAGCAACGGAGCCTGCAGCGCATCGCAGAGCAGGCCAGCTCCCAGCGCCATGTGCGAGAAGCCCTGGCAGTCGGCCTCGGAATGCTTGCCAAACAGGTCATGCGCACCATGGCCGGGGCTGACCACGGTATCGCTGCCGTCACGCTCGCCAGCCGATGCCGTGGCCGCAGCCGTCTGCAGCGCGCGGGCATGGAGGTGGCTGATGTCATGGACCTTGCCCAAGAGCGGCAGGCACAGCTGCGCAAAACACAGCCAGCACAGCAGCGCCATCGCCCAGCCACGCAGCGGCCTCGGCGCATGCGCCGAGACAGACAGGGGGTGGAGAGCGCGCAGGGAAGACACAGGCCGGGCAGACAATCAAACCAGTGGCCGCGCAGACGACGGCCACTATTGCAAATGAATTGCATTATGCCTGTAAATGCCAGGCAAAGCAGCACCGAAAGGGACAAGGCCCGCAAAAAGGCAAGGGCCCGCAATTCCAGGCCCCGCACTGCAGCTTGCGGTAGAGGCTGCTTACAAAAAGCGCTCCAGCAGCTTGCGCGACGCCTTGTCGAGGCGGTTGGTATCGGGCAGGCGGTAGTGCACGCCATCGGCCGAGGTGATCAGCAGGTTCTGGCGGCCATGCAGCTTGCGGATGTCTTCTTCGGCCTTCAAGGTCATGTGGACAGGGCCCCGGTCGGTCTCCAGGGTCCAGATGCTGGGGACTGAGAAGGTCGAGACGCTGACGATGCGCTCGATCAGCGGCTGGAACTCGCGCGCGGCCAGGTCTTCGTTGAGCAGTGCGCGGGCCGCCGGGTCCACCGCGTCCATGTCAGCGATCCACAGCACCTCCTTGCCGTCTTCGCCGACCAGGGAGATGCCCAGCGATGGGGCCGACAGCGGAAAGGCGCGCACCGGGTTGACCTGGTGGGGCCTGCCGTCCTTGTCCAGAACCAGGCGGCCAAAGGGATTGCGGCTGAGCGCCAGCGGAGAGGAAATGGTTGTCATGAAAGGGCTTTCCTGGGCTGCTGATCAGCGGTTGTCATCGGACCCGTCCACATGGGACTTGGGCAGGGGCTGCATGTCATAGGTCACGCCCGCAGCGCGCGCGGTGACCACGCCAGCGGCTTCGGCATCTTCCTCGGCGCGGCGCGCCTGCGCCATGTACAGGCGCCAGTAGGCGCCCTCTTGGGCCATCAGCGTGTCATGCGATCCGACTTCGACAATCTCGCCACGGTCCATCACCACCAGGCGGTCGGCCTTGCGCAGGGTCGACAGGCGGTGGGCAATCGCAATCGTCGTGCGGCCTTGCACCAGGTTGTCCAGCGCACGCTGGATTTCCTTTTCGGTCTCGGTATCCACCGCCGAGGTCGCCTCGTCCAGGATCAGGATGCGCGGGTCGATCAGCAGTGCACGTGCAATCGAGATACGCTGGCGCTCACCGCCGGACAGGCCCTGGCCACGCTCGCCAACCAGCGAGTCATAGCCATGGGGCAGGCGCAGGATGAACTCATGCGCATGGGCGGCGCGCGCTGCGGCGACGATCTCTTCGCGCGTCGCATCGGGCTTGCCGTAGGCAATGTTCTCGGCAATGGTGCCAAAGAACAGGAAGGGCTCCTGCAGCACCAGGCCGATATTGCTGCGGTAGTCAGACACGGCGATGCGGCGCACATCGACGCCATCGAGCTGGATCGAGCCGTCGGTCACGTCGTAGAAGCGGCTGATCAGGTTGACCAGGGTGCTTTTGCCCGAGCCGCTGTGGCCCACCAGGCCAATCATCTCGCCGGGGCGGATCTGCAGGTTCAGGTCCTTGATGACGGTGCGGCTGCCATAGCGGAAACCGACGTTCTCCATCGTGATGGCGCCCTGCACCTTGCCCAGCTTGACCGGGTTGACCGGGTCGGGCACGTTGCTGACATGGTCGAGGATGTCGAAGATGCGCTTGGCGCCGGCAGCGGCCTTTTGCGTGACCGACACAATGCGGCTCATCGAATCGAGACGCGTGTAGAAGCGGCCGATGTAGGCGATAAAGGCGGTCAGCACACCGACAGTGATCGAGCCACCGGCCACCAGGTAGATACCAAAGGCCCAGACGATCAAGAGGCCGATTTCGGTCAGCAAGGTGACCGTGGGGGTGAACAGCGACCAGGTCTTGTTGACGCGGTCATTGGCTTCGAGGTTGACCTGGTTGGCAGCGGCAAAGCGGTCGGCCTCGCGCTGCTCCTGCGCAAAGGCCTTGACGACGCGGATACCGGGAATCGTGTCAGCCAGCACATTGGTCACTTCGGACCAGACGCGGTCGATCTTCTCGAAACCGGTGCGCAGCTTGTCGCGCACCGTGTGGATCATCCAGGCGATAAAGGGCAGCGGCACCAGGGTCACCAGGGCCAGCCAGGGGTTGATCGAGAACAGGATCGCCGAGGTCATCACGATCATCAGCACATCGGTCGCGAAATCCAGCGCGTTGAGCGAGAGAAACAGGTTGATGCGGTCGGTTTCGGCGCCGATACGGGCCATCAGGTCACCGGTGCGTTTGCTGCCGTAAAAATCGAGCGAGAGCTTGAGCAGGTGGTTGTAGGTGGTGGTGCGCAGGTTGGCGCCAATGCGCTCGGAGACGCGTGCCAGCACAAAGGTACGCGCCCAGCCCAGCAGCCAGGCGATCAGTGCCGAGACCAGCAGCGCGCCCAGGTAGAAACGCACGAGGCCGGCATCGATCTTCTCGCCGTTCTGGAACGGGATCAGGATCTTGTCCATCAGCGGAATCGTCAGGTACGGCGCCACCAGCTGGGCAGCCGTGGTGCAGAGCGTCAGGACGAAACCCAACAACAATTGCATTTTGTAGGGTTTGGCAAAGCGCCACAGGCGCAGCAGCACCCAGCTCGAGGTCGGTGCATTCTGCTGGCGGGCGCAGGCCGGGCATTCTTCGCTGTCGGGGGGCAGCACGCTGCCGCAGACCGGGCACAGCGAGCGCTCGTCCTCGGCCACTTGGTAGGCCTCGTTGCGCAGCAAGCGCTCACGTTGGCGCTCGAACTGCTGCATCAGGCCCAGCACCGCCGTCTGGTGGCTCAAGGTGATGCGCCACAGGCCCAGGCGCTGCGCGCTGTCATGGAGCTCCAGGCTGCCTACGCCGCCATGGTCAAAAAAACGCAGACTCAAATCGGGCGATAGCGCCCACTCACTCCACTGTTGGGCATCGGGATCAAAGGCCAGAAGGCGTTCAGAAGTCAGTACCACCTGGCCGCTGCCGAAGCGCAAATCCGAGGTCAGGTCAACGGGAGTGACGGCAAGCACGTTTTCCAGGGTGTTGAGCTTGGCTCGCAATTGGGTTCCTAGCGGACCCGCAAAGAATGCTGACGCGTCCGCGGAATGAAGATGTTGCATATGGCGTTTTTTCTCTCCGCACGGGGCGGTGGCAGTGGTCCGGTGAACAACCGCATATTATTGTGGCGAACGGCGGCATGGGTCGCCCCGCCCTCATCTGTCTTTAACGTCTGACAGCCCCAATAGGCTGACAGCGATTAATCTGCCTCATTTGGGCGCACAATGCTTTCCCATCTACGGCGATTCCCCCCGGAATTGTTACTTATGTTTATCCGTTGATCGATATGGCGAAATTCAATACCATCCAACTCTTGCGCACCACGTTTTTGCGCGGCCCCAGCGTCTGGACTTACCGCCCCGTACTGGAGGTCTGGCTGGACCTTGGAGAGTTGGAGGACTATCCCTCGAACAAGATCCCCGGGCTGAACGAGCGTCTCACCACCTGGCTGCCCGACCTGATCGAGCACACCTGCGGCGTCGGTGAACGCGGCGGTTTCATCCAGCGCCTCGAAGGCGGCACCTGGATGGGCCATGTGATGGAGCACGTGATCATCGAGCTGCTCAACCTGGCGGGCATGCCGGCCGAATTTGGCCAGACGCGCGAGATCTCCAAGCGCGGCGTCTACCGCATGGTGTTCCGCTGCCCCGAAGAGGCCGTGGCCCGCGTCGCGCTGGAGCATGGCCACCAGCTGCTGATGGCCGCGATCAACGACGAGCCCTACGACATCAAGCCGGCGGTCCATGCGATCAAGACGGCGATCAATGACCGCTACCTCGGCCCCTCGACCGGCTGCATCGTCGATGCCGCCAGCGAGCGCCGCATTCCCCATATCCGCCTCAACGATGGCAACCTGGTGCAGCTGGGCTATGGCGCTGCGCAGCGCCGTATCTGGACGGCCGAGTCAGACCAGACCAGCGCGATTGCCGAAGGCATTGCCCAGGACAAGGATTTCACCAAGCGCCTGCTGACCGCCTGCGGCGTGCCGGTGCCCGAAGGCCAGATCGTGGCCACCGCCGAAGAAGCCTGGGAAGTGGCCCAGGAAATCGGCTTCCCCGTCACCGTCAAGCCGTCTGACGGCAATCATGCCCGGGGCGTGACCCTGGAGCTGTCGCAAGAGGCCGATATCAAGGCCGCGTTTGCGCTGGCCCAGCCCGAAGGCTCGGATGTCATCGTCGAGAAGTTCATCGACGGCGTCGAGCACCGACTGCTGGTGGTGGGCGACAAGGTGGTCGCGGCCACCAAGGGTGAGACCGTCAGCGTCTACGGCAATGGCAAGGCCACCTTGCGCGAGCTGGTGGCTGTGCTCAACGAAGACCCCCGCCGAGGCCCCGAGCAGGAGTACCCGCTCGACTGGATCAAGCTCGAAGCCGGCGCCGTCAAGCTCGAACTCAACCGCCAGCATGTCACGCCCGATTCGGTCATTCCGCAAGGCCAGGGCGTGCTGCTGCAACGCAATGGCAACATGGCCATCGACTGCCTTGATGACGTGCACCCGGATGTGGCCTACTACGCGGTGCTGGCGGCCAAGATCGTCGGCCTGGACATCGCCGGCATGGACATGATCCTGAAGGACGTCTCCCAGCCGATGCAAGGCCAGGGCGCGATTCTCGAAGTCAACGCTGGCCCGGGCCTGTTGATGCACCTCAAGCCCACCAGCGGCGCGCCGCGCCCGGTCGGCATGGCCATTGCCGACCACCTCTTCCCGCGCGAAGAAGGTGCCGGCGCGGGCCGTATCCCGATCGTCGGCATTGTCGGCACGCAGAACAATGCGTTCATCGCGCGCCTCGTAGGCTGGCTGCTGCAGCTGTCGGGCAAGCTCACCGGCGTGGCCAGCGACGAGGGCATGTTCCTGTCCAACCGCCAGACCCAGAAGACCAATACCGCCAACTGGGCCGGCGCCCATCGCCTGCTGACCAACCGCCTGGCGCAGGCTGCGGTGATCCAGACGACGGCCCGTTCCATCCTGGAAGAAGGCCTGGCCTACGACCGCTGCCTGGTCGGTGTGGTGACCGATATGCAAGGCTTTGAGAGCCTGGCGGACCACGATGTGCTCGAAGCCGGCCAGATGCGCCGCGTGATGCGCACCCAGATCGATGTGGTGCTGAGCGATGGCGCCGGCGTGCTCAATGCCGACCTGCCCGAAGTGGCTGACCTGGCCGAGCTGTGCGACGGCGAAGTGGTGCTGTACACCACCGATGCGAACAACGAAGCCGTGGCCACCCACCGCGCCAACACCGAAGCCCAGCACGAAGGCGGCCGCGCCGTTCTCATCAAGGGCAACAATGTGGTGCTGGCCACCGGCGCGCAAGAGCGCGTGCTGGGAACCCTCGATGCGCTGAGCCTGCCGGGTGGCAAGAAGCCCGACACCTCGGCCCTGCTTGCCGCCATCGCCACGGCCTGGGCGCTGGATATCACCCCCGATCTGATCGGCGCCGGTATCAAGACCTTCGAGTACAACGCCTGATACGCCGGACACGGCTCTCCACGACGACAAGCATGCACGGCCCGCTGATTCAGCGGGCCCTCCATCTGAAAGAAACACTATGCAGCTCTCCCGCACCCGTGCCTTGCGTGGCCCCAACCTCTGGACCCGCAGCACCGCCATCGAGACCATCGTGCGCTGTGAAGACAGCGAACAGCGCTACAGCACCATCCCTGGTTTTGAAGAAAAACTGCGTGCGCGCTTCCCCAATATCGCCCCGCTTCAGCCCCATGGCGCCGACCAGGCGCTGTCGCTCGCGCATGTGCTCGAAATCGCCGCGCTGTCGCTGCAGGCGCAGGCCGGCTGCCCGGTCACCTTCAGCCGCACCCATGTAACCACTGAGCCCGGCACCTACCAGGTTGTCGTCGAATACACCGAAGAAGCGGTGGGCAAGCTGGCGATGGAAAAGGCCGAAGCGCTGATCCAGGCCACCTTGAACGACAGCCCCTTCGATGCCGACGCCGCCATTGCGGCGCTGCGCGAGTTGGATGAAGACGAGCGCATCGGTCCCTCGACCGGCGCCATCGTCGATGCCGCTGTCGCTCGGGGCATCCCGTTTCGCCGTTTGACCAGCGGCTCGCTGGTGCAGCTGGGCTGGGGCTCCAAGGCGCGCCGCTTCCAGGCGGCCGAGATCGACTCGACCAGCGCCGTGGCCGAATCCATTGCGCAGGACAAGGACCTGACCAAGCGCCTGCTGCATGCCGCCGGCGTGCCCGTGCCCATGGGCCGCCCCGTGGCCGATGTGGAAGAGGCCTGGCGAGTGGCGCTGGAAGTGGGCCTGCCCGTCGTGGTCAAGCCCCAGGACGGCAACCAGGGCAAGGGCGTGGTGGTCAACATCACCACCCGCGAAGGCCTGGAAGCGGCCTACAAGACGGCCAGCGAATTTGGCGACGAGATCATGGTCGAGCGCTTTTTGCCCGGCCACGACTTCCGCCTGCTGGTGGTGGGCGGCCAACTGGTCGCCGCGGCCCGCCGCGAGCCGCCCCAGGTGCTGGGCGACGGCCAGCACACCATCCGCGAGCTGGTGAACCTGGTCAACCAGGACCCGCGCCGGGGCACCGGCCACGGCACGGCGCTCACCAAGATCCGCCTCGATGACATCGCCATCGCCCGCATTGCCAGCGAAGGCATGACCCCCGACAGCGTGCCCGGCCAGGGCCAGCGCGTGGTGCTGCGCAACAATGCCAACCTGTCCACTGGCGGCAGCGCCACCGATGTGACCGATGACGTGCACCCCGAAATTGCCGCCCGCGCGATCGAAGCGGCCCAGACCATTGGCCTGCACATCTGCGGCGTGGACGTGGTTTGCGAGACCATGCTCAAGCCGCTCGAAGAGCAAAGTGGCGGCATTGTCGAAGTCAACGCCGCCCCTGGCCTGCGCATGCACCTGGCGCCTTCGTTCGGCAAGCCGCGCCATGTCGGCGTGCCGATGGTTGACGAGATGTTCAGCGCCGGCAACGACGGCCGCATCCCGCTCGTCGCCGTGACCGGCACCAATGGCAAGACCACGACCACCCGCGTCATCGCCCATCTGTTCACCTCGCACGGCTGGCGCACCGCGATGACCAACACCGATGGCGTCTACGTCAACGGCCGCCAGATCGACAGCGGCGACTGCTCGGGCCCGCGCAGCGCGCGCAACGCCCTGGCCCACCCCGAGACCGATGCGGCCGTGCTCGAATGCGCACGCGGCGGCATTCTGCGCGAAGGCCTGGGTTTTGACCGCTGCCAGGTGGCCGTGGTCACCAACGTCGGCGAAGGCGACCACCTGGGTCTGAACTTCATCACCACCAAGGAAGATGTGGGGGTCTTGAAGCGCGTGATCGTGCAGAACGTCGCCCCCACTGGCTACGCCGTGCTCAACGCCGCCGACCCGCTGGTCGCCGCGATGGCCCATGTCTGCCCCGGCAAGGTGATCTTCTTTGCCGCTGACCGTCACCACCCCGTGATGGCCACGCACCGCGCCCAAGGCAGCCGCGTGGTGTATGTCGATGGCGACAGCATCGTGGCCGCCGAAGGCTCCTGGCGCGAGTCGATCCCGCTGCGCGAGATCCCGATCACCCGCAATGGCGCGATCACCTTCCAGGTCGAGAACGTCATGGCCTCGATTGGCGCCGCCTGGGCCGCCGGCCTGCCCTGGCAGACCATCCGCCGAGGCCTCGCCGGCTTTGTCAATGACAGCGACAACGCCCCGGGCCGCTTCAATGTGATGGACTACCGCGGTGCGACGATCATTGCCGACTATGGCCACAACCCGGATGCCATCCGCGCGCTGATCCAGGCCGTGGAAGCCATGCCCGCCAACAAGCGCAGCGTGGTCATCAGCGGCGCCGGCGACCGCCGCGACGAAGACATCCGCGTGCAGACCGAGATGCTGGGCGAGGCCTTTGACGATGTGATCCTCTACCAGGATGCCGCCCAGCGCGGCCGCGCCGACGGCGAAGTCATCGCGCTGCTGCGCCAGGGCCTGCAAGGCGCCAGCCGCACCAGCTACGTGACCGATATCCACGGCGAGTTCATCGCCATCGACCACGCGCTCGCACGCCTGCAACCGGGCGACCTCTGCCTGGTGCTGGTCGACCAGGTCGAAGAAGCGCTCGAGCACCTGCAGCGCCACGTGGCCCAAGCCGCCGCTCAGGCCTGATCCGGACCCCGCATGCACCGGCCAGCGCGCCGGTGCAGCCCTCTCTTCTTTTTCGGACGCCCTCCATGCTGATCACCTCTTCCTGGCGCCGCACCCTCGCCGCCGCAGGCTGCCTGGCCGCCACCGCCGCCTGGGCCCAACCGGACACCATCGGCTCGGTGGACACGGTGTTCAAGTTCATCGGCCCCGACCACAAGATCGTTGTCGAGGCCTATGACGACCCTTTGGTCAAGGGCGTGACCTGCTATGTCTCCCGCGCCCGCACGGGCGGCGTCAAGGGCGCACTGGGCCTGGCAGAAGACCGCTCCGAAGCCTCGATTGCCTGTGTGCAGGCCGGGCCGATCAGTATCGACAAGCCTTTGAAGCAGCAAGAGGAGGTGTTCAGCGAGCGCACTTCGCTGCTGTTCAAGCGGTTGCGGGTGGTGCGCATGGTGGATGCGGCGCGCAATACCTTGGTGTACATGACGTATTCGGACAAGGTCATTGAGGGCTCGCCGCAGAACAGTGTGACGGCGGTGGCGGTGCCTGCTTCTACGGTTATTCCGGTCAAGTGACCGGTACCTGAACTGCGCTTCTTGATTTGCGCTTTTCTGCTGGCTGTTAACAGTGCCTATTAATGGGCGCTGTTTACTACTGATGTAGGGCTGCTGGCCGGGTCTCGCCCCGGCGGGCGAGGTACTTTTCTTGCCCAGCCAAGAAAAGTACCCAAAAGAAGGCTGCCCCACTCCCAGCGACCCCGAACACTTCGCCAAGCGAAGTGCCCGGGGCAACCTGCGGGGACCAGAGCATGGGCTGTGCGGCCGAACTCACTACGCGCCAAGGCGCTCCGTTCAAACAGCGGCCGCAAGTCAGTTCACGAAGTTTGGCTGCTCTTCGGCAGCCAAACCACCCCATGCTCTGATCTCCTCGGCGCTGCGAGAGGGGACAAGCAGGCGCCCAATACCCAACAGCCTGCAAGAGCCGCGCCCCAAAAAAGTCCAAAGAAGCTGTCCCGCCCCACCCCTTTTGCATGCGCCTGGGGCGTGGTGTTTGCGGGGTGGCACTGGCACCGCAGAGTGCCAGTGCATCGTCAACTAGCTTGCCGCGTCTGTTCGAACGGAGCGCTTTCAGCGCGTAGTGAGTTTCGCGGCACACCCCGCAAACGCCACGGCACAGGTTGCCCTTCGCAAAGCGAAGGGTCGCAAGCAGCAGGGGCGCCTTTGCTTTGGTTACTTTCATTTGGCGCCAAATGAAAGTGACTGCGCCGCCGGGCGCACATCCCGGCCAGCAGCCCTACGCAGTAGTAAACAAAACCAATAAACCAGCACAACGGCCAGCCAACCAGACAAAGACAGCATCCCCTCCACCACCCAAAGACGCTATCCCAAATACCCCTTTTGCATGCGC
Organism: Comamonas squillarum; assembly: GCF_025309455.1. Classification (NCBI taxonomy): domain Bacteria; kingdom Pseudomonadati; phylum Pseudomonadota; class Betaproteobacteria; order Burkholderiales; family Comamonadaceae; genus Comamonas; species Comamonas squillarum. Next base: position 4,460,303 of record NZ_CP104377.1, on the reverse strand, counting down.
CTGGGGCGTGGTGTTTGTGGGGTGGCGCTGGCACCGCAGAGTGCCAGCGCTTCGTCAACTAGCTTGCCGCGTCTGTTCGAACGGAGCGCCTTGGCGCGTAGAGAGTTTCGCGGCACACCCCACAAATGCCACGACACAGGTTGCCCTTCGCAACGCGAAGGGTCGCAAGCAGCAGGGGCGCCTTTGCTTTGGTTACTTTCATTTGGCGCCAAATGAAAGTGACTGCGCCGCCGGGCGCATATCCCGGCCAACTGCCCTACGCAGTAGTAAATAACACCAATAAACAATCACCACCCAAAAACAACGGTGAGACCAACCAAGACAGAGCCTAAAGCTCACGCAATTCCCGCCGCAACACTGGACTCGCCAAGTCATCCAACCGCCGAAAGGCTGCCCTCACATACGCCAAGTCACGATCGGATGCGCCAAATTGCTCAAACTTCTCCAGCGAAGCGCGTGTAGCCACCCACACATGGTGCATCGCCTCAACGGCTTCAGCACGCGAGTTATGGAAGGCCGACCATTGCGACAAGGCGTTGTCCAGGGTGGCTACCCGGCCTTCGTCCCCCACCGACAGATGCAGATAGCGCGTATGGGCCACCGTATTCATCGGCAGCACATCGTACAAAGGGCTCAGCCGCCAGCCCTTGGCTGCCACGTCGTAGATGAAGGCATGATTGCGCAGATGGTCATCGTTGTTATTGGCGATGATGTTGAACACCATGCGCTGGAAAATTTCCTTCACATCGCGGTCGATGAATGGCATGGCCACCTGCCTGCGGATGGCCTGGCAGATGTCCGCATACGAGCTGTTGGGCGCATCGTGCTCGTGCAACCCCATCAGCGTCAACGCAGAACAATAGGCAATCCGGCCTTCTTCGCGCTTGCCTCCGGCCGTCGGGGTTTGGGGGTCATAGGCCCAGCTTTCCTCCCCTTCGGCCAACACCTGTCCCGGCTCTGCCCAGTAGCGGTCAAAGCGGCGGATCAACAAGATACGTTGGCTGCCGATATCAAGCAGCTTGACCGGAGGGACGCGCAGGCCAGCGGCCCGCGCCAGCTCCAAGGCTCCGGCTTCCAGCACGGCATTGCAGGCCTTGTCGCCCTTGGAGGGGAACTTGGCCAACCAGAGAACACCCTGTTCATCGCGGATCGTCGCTTTCGGGCGCGCACCACCGGCAGACCCAAGCCCGTTGAAATAATGAAAGAATGCCTCGGGCACGGGCTCGTCGTTTTCTATGCGATCGGCGACATCCAACAGACGCTCCAGGTCCACCACCCCATAAGCCTCATCGCTCTCCGGGGAGTTGACCGCCAGCCGTACATCCAGCGCGCCAACACGGTTGCTGCCAGCCTCCAGCAGATAAGCCACTTCCGGGAGCGTACCGCTGCGAAGCTTGTTCTCAATTACGCGTCGGCCCCAGGCATCGGGTGCGGCATCGCGTATGCCACCGAACTCCGCCAGCCCAGGCAACACATGGCGCTGCTGGCCGCCTTGCTCGCCAGCCAACGGCAACGCAACAGGGTCCACTTCGATCGCGTTGTGGCGTTTCACATATTTCTTGCCGTAGGCAAAGGTGGGGCTGCGGTCCTCCGCAAGGTTCTCCAGCATGCCGGCGGGCACGAACGCATTCTGTTGGCGAACGCCCGCGCCTGCGACATGCGCGAACACTGCGACTTGTTCAGGCGGGTGCGCGTATTTGCTGCGCTTAGAAATCGTAGGCATCGGTCTTCTCCGTTTTTCCACGACGGGCGCTTGGGGCTCCTTTGCCTCTGGGCGTTGCTGGTGTCGGTGACGGCGGTGGTTGCCCTTCATGGACTTGGTTGCGTCTGGGCATGCGTACGCGCTTGCCGAGCAAGTCCGCCTGCATGTTCTTCATGGCGGCGATGTCGTCGGTGAGCAGCGCCAACAAGGAAGTGCGCGGTGAAATTGCATCCAAGTACCGCAGCAACTGGCTCAAGGTGCGACTCTCGTCCCCGGCTTCAATCAGCACCGCCGTGGAGCGCGACAGACCTGCCCGTGCTGCTGCCTCCGCCTGGGTGATGCGCATGGCCATACGCAGTGCGTGCAGCTTTTTGCCGAGCATGGATGCTTCGCTGAGCCTGTCTTTGGAGGTCCGGGTGGTTTCGTCGTATTTCATGGCATCGCCTCTGAGTGCCGCAATGGGCCGCTTGCATGAAGTCGCTCATTTAATGTTTTTAATAACAGTCGCTATTTTAAGTTAGGACTGAATTTAACAACAATAAATCGGGTGCTTGCCCCTTTAAGAAGAGGTAGTTTATGTACGTAATTTCAGTCTTACATTTATTTAAGGACTGTTATTGAATACATTTCAACCATTGACCGAAAGTGCACCTGGTGCTGGTGGTCGTTTTGAATAGCGCTTATTTATTGGCGCTTTTACTACTGCGTAGGGCTGCTGGCCGGATTTCGCCCGGCGGGCGAGACCCGGCCAGCTGCCCTACGCCAGTAGTAACCAGAGCCAATAAACAAGCGCTGCCGAAAAACAAAAAATCAAGCCTGCCGCTCAAGAGGCTCAACCAACCCTTGCCACAACAGACTGGCATCCGCCAACCCAGCCACCCGACCAATCACCATCATGCAAGGACTCCCCAACCCACTCCCCTGCAAACAACTCACCAAACAAGACAAGGACGTCAACACCGCCCGCTGACTCGGCAAACTGGCGTTCTGCACCAAGGCCACCGCCGTATCCGGCGCCAGGCCACCGGCCAGCAAGCCCGCTTCGATCAAAGGAGCTGCCGCCACCCCCATGTACACCACCAAGCTAAGAGACATCGCCTCTGCCGTCGCCCCCAGCTGCCGCCAATCCAGAGGCGCGCCACCGGGCTTGGCATGGCCGGTCACAAAGACCACGCCGTGGGCATAGTCGCGGTGGGTCAGCGGCACACCCAGGCTGGTGGCGGCAGCCAGGCCCGAGGTGATGCCGTTGATGACTTCCACCTGCACGCCCTGGGCCTGCAGGTGCGCGACCTCCTCACCGCCCCGGCCAAAGATAAAGGGGTCGCCCCCTTTGAGGCGCACCACCGTCTCGCCCTGGCGGGCGGCCATCACCATCAGCTTTTCGATAAAAGCCTGCGAGGTGCTGGCCCGGCCGCCGCGCTTGCCCACATAGATGGTGCGGGTGGCAGCCGGTGCCAGCGCCACGATGTCGGCGGAGACCAGGTCATCCACCAGCAGCAAGGTGGCCGCCTGGATCGCGCGCCAGGCGCGCAGCGTCAGCAGCTCGGGGTCGCCGGGGCCGGCTCCTACCAGGTAGCAGCGGCCGGCGACAAAGGGAGTGGTGGCAATGGCATGCATGGCAAGACCTTTCAAGAGCATCAAACAGAAGGCGCCAATGCGGCTGGGGCCACGCGCTGCACCAGCTGCTTGAGTTGGGGAATGCAGGAGCCGCAGCGTGTGCCGCAGCCCAGCGTGTTTTTGAGCTGCAGCAGGCGCTGCTCCGGCGCGCCATCCATCGTGGCCAGGGCCTCGCCAATGGCGGCCTCGTCCACATTCATGCAGGCGCAGACCTGGCGCGCACGGGTCGGCAAAGCAGCTGGCGCCTGGCTGCCCGAGGCCAACAGCAGGCGGCCAAAGCTGCGCGTGGGTTGCTCATCGCGCAGCACTGGCGCCAGCCACTGGCCGGCACTGGCATCGCCGCAGAGCAAAAAGGCCTGCAGCACCGGCTCGCCCGCCTGCTCGCCCATGGCGATGGCGCGGCTGCACTGGCGCTGCGCATCAGCATAGCGCAGGGTCTGCGGGCCATCGAGCTGCAGCAGCTGCTGCAAACGCGCCAGCAAGGCCGCCGGCGGCGCCTGGCGCGCAGCAGCGCGGAACTGCACGCCATTGCGCCCCTGACCGGCAGCGCCATCGAGCGGCACGGCCCGGCCAAACAGCACGCTGCTGGCAAAGTCAAACTCGCCCATCAAGGCCGCCAGCGCCTGGCGCGTGGCCAGCACCTGGCGGTCATCGAGCCAGGCCATGCCCAGGCACTGCCAGGGCAGCTCGGCTTTTTCCAGTTGCACCGCCACATGCTTCAACTCGGGCTGCTTGGAGCGCGGGCAGCGCTCGGGTGTGGTCAGTGCATTCACCCCTGCCAGGCGCTGGCCGTCCACCGTGCTGCCGCTCAGGTGCATGCTGCCCCAGTGCATCGGCAGATTCAGCTGCGCGGGCTGCAGGCCGGCATCGGCTTGCACCGGCACCACCAGGCTGCCGTAGCGGCTGTGCAGCTGCACCAGGTCGCCGTCTTGCAGCTGCAGCCGGCGCATGTCCTGCGGGTGGGCCTGCACGCTGGGCTCGCTGGCCTGAGCAAACAGGCGGCCGAGCTGACCGGTGCGGCTCATGCCATGCCACTGGTCACGCAGCCGGCTCGTGTTGAGGCTGAAGGGAAACTGCGCATCGCGCGGCACCGCCACCGGCTTCCAGGGCTGGGCATCAAAGCGCGCGCGGCCATCGCCGGTGGCAAACCGGCCATCGCTGTAGAGGCGCTGGCGCCCTTGGGCCGCGCCGCTGGGCAGCGGCCACTGCTGCGGGCCTTGCGCTTCCAGCAGCGCCCAGCTCAGGCCCGTGATGTCCAGGTCGCGCCCGCGCGTGCTGTCGCGGTGCTCCATCCAGATGGCTTCGCAGCCGCGCTCGGCCTGCTCGGTGTCATAGGCAAACAGGCTGGGGCGGCCAGGGCGCAGATGGCGCTCGAGCCGCTGGGCCAGCTGCACGCCAATCTGCCAGTCATGCCGCGCCTGGCCGGGCGCGGCCACCGCAGCGCGCACCCGCGATATGCGGCGATCGCTGTTGGTGACCGTGCCCAGTTTCTCGCCCCAGGTGGTGGCGGGCAGCAGCCAGTCGGCGTAGGCCGTCGTCTCGGTCTGGGCAAAGGCCTCCTGCACCACCACCAGCTCGGCCCGCTCCAGCGCACGGCGCACCATGGCCTGCTCGGGCAGGCTTTGCGCCGGGTTGGTGCAGGCAATCCACAAGGCCTTGATCTGGCCATCGGCTGCGGCCTCGAACATTTCCAGCGCCGATTTGCCTGGCAGCGCCGGCACCGCATCCACGCCCCAGTGCTGGGCCACCTCGGCCCGGTGCTGCGGGTTGGCCATGTCGCGGTGGGCGCTGAGCAGGTTGGACAGGCCGCCCACCTCGCGCCCGCCCATCGCATTGGGCTGGCCGGTCAAGGACAAGGGGCCGGCGCCGGGCTTGCCGATCTGGCCGGTGGCCAGGTGCAGGTTGATCAGCGCCGCATTGTTGGCCGTGCCGCTGCTGCTTTGGTTGAGCCCCTGGCAGTACAGGCTGAGCGTGGGCTGGCGCTCGCTATTGCTGCCCGGCGCATCGGCCCCGCCCCAGGCCAACCATTGGGCGGCCAGGTAGAGATCTGCCAGCGCCAGGCCGCAGACCTGGGCCACGCATTCCGGCGTCGCTTCGCGCACGATCGCATGCAGCTGCGCAAAGCCGCTGGTGTGCGCATCGACAAAGGCCGCATCAGTCCAGCCCTCGGCCAGCATGATGTGCAACAGGCCGTGGCAGAGCATCACATCGCTGCCCGGCTGCAAGGCCAGGTGCAGATCGGCCAGCTCGGCGGTCTCGGTGCGGCGCGGGTCAACAACGATGATCTTGCGCTCGGGATGGCGCGCCTTGGCCTCTTCCACGCGCCGGAACAGGATCGGGTGCGCCCAGGCCATATTGCTGCCGCTGATGAACAGGCAGCCGGCCAGGTCGATGTCTTCGTAGCAGGCCGGTGGCGCATCCGCGCCCAGGGTGGCCTTGTAGCCGGCCACCGCACTGCTCATGCACAGGCGCGAGTTGGTGTCCAGGTTGTTGGTGCCCAGCAAGCCTTTGACCAGCTTGTTGAACACATAGTAGTCCTCGGTCAGCAACTGGCCGCTCAGGTAAAAGCCCAGCGCATCGGGGCCATGGTCGGCGCGGATCTGCAGCAGCTGGGCGGCCAGGCTGTCCAGCGCCGTGTCCCAGCTGCGGGCCTCGGGTGCGGCGCGGCGCTGCAGGCGCTGCATCGGCTGCAGCAAGCGGCTTTGCCGCGCCAGCGCGGGCGCTGCCGTCAGGTGCAGGCTGCTGCCCTTGGTGCAGAGCTTGCCCAGGTTGGCAGGGTGCGCCGGGTCGCCGCGCACGGCGGTGATCTGCTGGCCGTCGGACGTGATGATCACGCCGCAGCCCACGCCGCAATAGGGACAGGTCGATCGGGTCTCTTGCATGGGCGGCTCCGTCCGGTGGGGCAGCCTTAAGCGGCCACGGTGGATGGCGACGGGCTGCAACTGGAGGCGGCAGAACCGCAGCGCCCCAGGCCCACCGGCCCTGCCAGCGGCCGGGTCTGCGCTAGCGCATGCCCGGCCAGCTCATCGGCGCGCAGCTGTACCGCGCTGCCCTCCAGCCGTACCGCAAAGCGTGGGGTGCAGCCCTCATCGGGGGCAGCGGCCTCGCCGGTGGCCAGTGCAATCGTCCAGTTGTGCAAGGGGCAGGCCACGCTGCTGCCAAACACCAGGCCTTGCGACAAGGGCCCGCCCTTGTGCGGGCAGCGGTCGAGCAGCGCAAACACCTCGCCGCTGGCGGTGCGGAATACCGCCACATCCAGGCCCTGGGCGCGGGCGACGCGGCGGGCGCCCAGCACCGGAATCTCATCGATGGCGCAGATGGTGATCCATTCATTCATGTCGGTCTCCTGGCGGCGCGGCATCATGCGCCGGCGGTGGTGAGGGGTGAGGAAAGGGCTGGCAGCGCAGGCGTAGCCTGTAGTGCGGGCAGCACCGGCAGCGGCTGGAACTGGCGCAGATCCACGGCCGCCTTGTCGGTCTCGAACCAGGGGTCGGGCTCGCCGTCGAGCGCCTGCTGCAGCTGGGCCCACAGTGCCTGGCGGCTAGCGGCATCATCCAGAATGCGGCGCTTGACATGGTCGAGCCCCACGCGGCTCACGTAGTGAACCGTGCGCTCCAGGTACCAGCCCTCCAGCCGGTACAGCTGCATAAAGGCGCCGGTGTACTCCAGCACTTCCTCGGCGGTCTTGAGCTTGGTGAGAAAGTGCGCCACCTCGGTCTTGATGCCGCCGTTCCCCGCGATGTACATCTCCCAGCCCGAATCCACGCCGATGATGCCGACATCCTTGATGCCCGATTCGGCGCAGTTGCGCGGGCAGCCGCTGACGGCAAACTTCACCTTGTGGGGCGCATACATGCGCCACATCGCGCGTTCGAGGTCCTTGCCCATCTGCGTGCTGTCCTGCGTGCCCATGCGGCACCATTCGCTGCCCACACAGGTCTTGACGGTGCGCAGCGCCTTGGCATAGGCATGGCCGCAGGGCATGCCTATGTCGTTCCACACCCCTTGCAGGTCTTCCTTTTTCACGCCCAGCAGGTCAATGCGCTGGCCGCCGGTCACCTTCACGGTGGGGATCTGGTACTTGTCCACCACATCGGCAATGCGGCGCAGCTCGGCAGCAGTGGTCTCTCCGCCCCACATGCGCGGGATCACGCTGTAGGTGCCGTCCTTTTGGATATTGGCGTGGCTGCGCTCGTTGATAAAGCGGCTTTGCGGGTCGTCGCGCGCCTCCTTGGGCCAGGTGCTGATCAGGTAGTAGTTGATGGCCGGGCGGCAGCTGGCGCAGCCATTGGGTGTCTTCCATTCCATAACGCGGAAGACGCTGTCGGTCGTCAGCAGCCGTTGCTCGCGGATCGCATCGCGCACCGCCTGGTGGCCGTGCTCGCTACAGCCGCACATGGGCTTGGTCTTGGGCGATGCCGAATAGTCGCCACCGACGGTGAACATGATGATCTGCTCGACCAGGCCGGTGCAGGAGCCGCAGCTGGCGCTGGCCTTGGTGTGCTTGCGCACCTCGTCCAGGGTGAACAGGCCCTTGTCCTTGATGGCCTTGCAGATGGCGCCCTTGCTCACGCCATTGCAGCCGCAGACCTCGTCGCCATCGGCCAGTGCGGCGGCCTTGTTCTGGCCCTGGTGGCCGGCATCGCCCAGGTTGGATTCGCCAAACATCAGCTTGTCGCGGATATCGGCCACGCTGCGCCCTTCGCGCAGCAGCTTGAAGTACCAGCTGCCATCGACCGTATCGCCATACAGGCACGCGCCCACCAGCCGGTCTTCCTTGATCACCAGCTTTTTGTAGACGCCCGAGTAGGGGTCGCTCAGCACGATCTGCTCGGTGCCCTCCCCACCCTGGAAATCCCCGGCCGAGAACAGGTCAATGCCGGTAACCTTGAGCTTGGTGGAGGTGAGCGATCCTTGGTAGCGGCCGATGCCCATCTCGGCCAGGTGGTTGGCCAGCACCTTGCCCTGCTCAAACAGCGGTGCCACCAGGCCATAGGCAATGCCCCGGTGCGCGGCGCACTCGCCCACCGCATAGATGCGCGGGTCGGTGATGGTCTGCATGGTGTCGCTGACGACAATGCCCCGGTTCACATGCAGGTGCATGGCTTCGGCCAACGCCGTGTTGGGGCGGATGCCGACGGCCATCACCACCAGGTCCGCCTCGATCTCGCGGCCATCGGCAAAGCGCAGCGCACGCACCCGGCCTTCGGCATTGCCCAGCAGCTCCTGCGTCTGCGCCTGCATGAAGAACTGCATACCCCGCTCGATCAGCGATTTCTTCAGCAGCTGCCCGGCCTGGTCATCCAACTGCCGCTCCATCAGCCACTCGCCGGCATGCACCACTGCCACCTGCATGCCGCGCTTCATCAGGCCATTGGCCGCCTCCAGCCCCAGCAGGCCGCCGCCAATGACCACCGCATGGCGCCAGTGCTGGGCCGCATCGATCATCGCCTGGGTATCGGCAATATCGCGGTAGGCCAGCACGCCCTGCAGATCCTTGCCGGCAATGGGCAGCATGAAGGGGTTGGAGCCTGTTGCCAGAATCAGCCGGTCGTAGTCGGCCGTCACCGCCTCACCAACGGCATTGCGGGCATGCACCACGCGGCGGGCGCGGTCCACCGCATGCACCGTGCAGCCGGCATGCAGGCGCACGCCATGCGTCTCGTACCAGCGCCAGTCGTTGAGCACGATGTCGTCCAAGGTCTGCTCGCCCGCCAGCACCGGCGACAGCAGGATGCGGTTGTAGTTGGGGTGGGGCTCTGCGCCAAATACCGTTATCTCGTACAGATCCGGCGCCAGCGCCAGCAGCTCTTCGAGCGCACGCACACCCGCCATACCGTTGCCAACCATGACCAACTTGATTTTTTTCATAGCGTTTCCCGTGGGCAGCACAAAAAAAAGACGTCTAGGCGCCGCATGCCAGGCATGCGCGCATAGACGTCTTTGTCTTTGGACGGCAGCGCCACTGTGCACCGCCACCCGGTGGCCGCCATGGCCACGCCAAGGACTATGCAAGTTCCATACCAAGTTGACATGCGGGGAGCGCCCAGCAGCCGAACTCAGCGCTGCACATTTTTTGTGCGGCTCGGGCGCCGCCTCGCCTCATTTGCGTGCACAAAAAAGGCGCTCCATATGGAGCGCCTGTTGCTAGCGAAGTAGGCTTTATCAGGCCACCTTCACCACATGGGCCTGGCGGGTGTAGAGAAAGTCGATCACCGCCTTGCGGCAGGCCTGGTACTGCGCATCCTCGGCCAAGGCGACCCGGTTGCGCGGGCGGGCCAAGGGCACCGGCAGCACCTCGCCAATCGTCGCAGCAGGACCATTGGTCATCATCACGATCTTGTCGGACAGCAGCACGGCTTCGTCCACATCATGGGTCACCATCACCACGGTGCTGCGCGTGCGCGCAACGATCTCCAGCAGCTCGTCCTGCAGCTTGGCGCGGGTCAAGGCATCGAGGGCGCCAAAGGGCTCGTCCATCAAGAGCACCTGCGGCTCCATCGACAGCGCCCGGGCAATGCCCACGCGCTGCTTCATGCCGCCCGATATCTCGCCGGGGCGCTTGTGCGCTGCATGGGTGAGGCCCACCAGTGCCAGCGCGGCATCGGTACGCGCAGCCAACTGGGCCTTGCGCTCACGCCCGCCAAACACCCGCTCCACCGCCAGGTGCACATTGGCCCAGCAGGTGAGCCAGGGCAGCAGCGAATGGTTCTGGAACACCACGGCACGTTGCGGCCCCGGCCCCTTGATCTCGCGGTTGGCGCAGAGCAAGGTGCCTTCGCTGGGGCTGGTGAGGCCGGCAATCAGGTTCAGCAAGGTCGATTTGCCGCAGCCCGAGTGGCCGATCAGGCTGACAAACTCGCCCTGGGCAATCTCCAGGTTGATGCCCTGCAGCGCCTGGAACAGGCCCTTGGCGGTCTTGAAGCTTTGCGCCACCTGCTGGATCTCGATGTACTTGCCCTGGGGCGTCGCGGGAATGTTGGGCGTATTGGGCGTCATGCCTTGACCTCCTCAAAAGTGAATGCCGAGGCCAGGCGGATCAGCGCCCATTCCAGCAGCAGGCCGACCAGGCCGATGACAAAGATCGCAATGATGATGTTCTTGACATTGAGGTTGTTCCACTCGTCCCAGACCCAGAAGCCAATGCCCACGCCACCGGTCAGCATCTCGGCAGCGACGATCACCAGCCAGGCGGTGCCGACTGCCAGGCGCACGCCCGTCAGCATATAGGGCAGCACGGCGGGGAAGAGGATGGTCGTGGCAATCTTCCATTCGCTCAGGTTCAGCACCCGCGCCACATTCATATAGTCCTGCGGCACGCGCTGCACGCCCACCGCCGTGTTGATCACCATCGGCCAGATCGAGCAGATAAAGATGGTCCAGATTGCCGCCGGGTTCGCGCCCTTGAACACCAGCAGGCCAATGGGCAGCCAGGCCAGCGGCGACACCGGGCGCAGCAGGCTGATCACCGGGTTGAACATGCGCGAGAGAAAGTCAAAGCGGCCAATGACAAAGCCCAGCGGAATGCCGACCAGTGCCGCCAGCCCAAAGCCGATGCTCACCCGCTGCAGCGAGGCCAGCACATTCCAGCCCACGCCCTGGTCATTGGGGCCGTTGCGGTAGAAGGGATCGCGGAAGATCTCCTGCGCCTGGGCCCAGGTCTCCTGCGGGCCCGGAATGCCGGGGTTGCCCTGGGCGACGATGGACCACAGCACCAGCAGCAGGCCAAAGCCCATTACCGGCGGCAGCAGGCTTTGCACCAGCGCGCCAAAGCGCTGCTGCCAAAGGGCAGCCATATCGCGCTTGGCGGCGGCAGGCACGGCAGGCGTGGCAGCAGCAGGCTGGCTGCCCGCTACCACCGGCAAACTCCGCGCCATGTGCTCATGGATGGACAACACCTTGCGCTCGGCCGGGGCCGGCGTGGGCAGGGGCGAAACACTCTCTCGCAATGCAGCGGGCATGGGGCTCTCCTTGTCAGGCTTTGATCGCAAAGCTGTCGGCGTATTTGGCGGGGTCCGAACCATCCCAGACCTTGCCGTCGATCAGCGGGCTGCTGCGCATGTCCGACTTGGGCACGGCGATCTTCAGCTGCGCAGCCGCTTCCTTGTACAGGGCGGTCTGGTTGATCTTCTTGGCCACAGCCAGGTAGTCGGGGTGGCTCTTGAGCAAACCCCAGCGCTTGTGCTGGGTCAGGAACCACATGCCATCGGACAGGTAGGGGTAGCTGGCCTCGCCCTCGGCAAAAAACTTCATGTGGTTGGGGTCGTCCCAGGTCTTGCCCAGGCCATTTTGGTAGCGGCCCAGAATGCGCTGGTTGATGGCATCGACGCTGGTGTTCACATAGGCCTTTCCGGCAATGGTCTCGGCCATCTTCTGCTTGTTCTGCAGGCTGGCATCGATCCAGCGGCCCGCCTCCAGAATTGCCATGGTCACCGCGCGCGCGGTGTTGGGGTGGCGGCTGACAAAGTCCTGTGTGCAACCCAGCACCTTTTCCGGGTGGTCGCGCCAGATGTCCTGGGTAGTGACGGCCGTGATGCCGATGCCATCCATGATCGCGCGGTGGCCCCAGGGCTCGCCCACGCAAAAGCCGTCCATATTGCCCACACGCATATTGGCCACCATCTGCGGCGGCGGCACGGTGATCACTTTCGCATCCTTGAGCGGGTGGATGCCCGCGCTCGCCAGCCAGTAGTACAGCCACATCGCATGGGTGCCGGTCGGAAAGGTCTGCGCAAAGGTGTATTCGCGCTTTTCCGCGCCCATCAGCTTGGCCAGTGACGCCGCATCGACGGCGCCCTTGTCGGCCAGCTTCTTGGACAGGGTGATCGCCTGGCCATTGCGGTTGAGCGTCATCAGCACCGCCATGTCCTTTTGCGGGCTGCCCACGCCCAGCTGCACGCCATAGACCAGGCCATAGAGCACATGGGCAAAGTCCAGGTCGCCATTGACCAGCTTGTCGCGCACGCCGGCCCAGCTCGCTTCCTTGGTCGGCGTGATCTTGACGCCGTACTTCTGGTCCAGGCCCAGCACCGAGGCCATCACCACGCTGGCGCAGTCGGTCAGCGGGATAAAGCCGATATTGACCTCTTTTTTCTCCGGCGCATCCGAGCCGGCGGCCCAGACGCCCTGGTGGCCCAGCGCGCTGTAGACAAAGGTGGCTGCCGCTGCCTGGGCGCCATGGCGCAAGAACTGACGGCGGCCGGCCAGCGGCGAAGAAGCGGGCGAAGCCTCTGCCGCCGGGGCGGTGTCAGGGGTGGGGCGTATCGTCATTCTTGTCAAACTCCATCGAAGGCGTTGCAGATTCCAAAAACAAAAAACGGCGTCCTTTCGCTGAGGGCTTGCACCATCAGGAAAGGGACGCCGTTGTCCCGAAATAACTCGCGATTACCGGAAACAGGCCGCCTTTGGCCTGGTTGGGAAGATCAATGCATATTCCATGCCAATTCAAAAATTGCAGTGCTTCCCTCTGAAGAGCCAACCTGGGCCGGCGCTGCACACCGGCCCGGATCCCTGCAATGGTGCATTGCAGCAGCCTGCGGGCCAACGGCTGCCATGCTTTGGTGCGCGGGCGGAAAGCTGCTAGCGCTCAGCTGCAGCAGGGCCTGCGGGCGCTGCAGGGGCTTGGGGCACCAAGGCCGCCATCGCCAGCACGGCCTCGGCCACCTCCAGCATGCGCTTGTTCTGGTTCATCGCCGTCTGGCGCAGCAGCTGGTAGGCATCGCTCTCGCTGAGCTGGTGCTGGGCCATCAGCAGACCCTTGGCGCGCTCCAGGGTCTTGCGCTCGTGCAGCGCAGTGCGCGCCTCCTGGATCTGGCTCTGCATGGTCTGCAGCCGCTGCGATTGCTGCTGCACCAGCGACAGGATATCGCGCCCCAGCGCCGGCGCGCCCACGGCATCGAGCGACCAGGTATCGGGCGGTGCCGAGGCCTCAAAAAAGGCCATGCCGGCTTCGCTGCCCTCAGCGCCCTCTGCGCCCTCTTGGGCAGGTTCAGCGCCCGGTGGCAACGCCTGCAAGGCCGCCAGCGCTTGTTCCTGCGCCTGCAGCTTGTGCAGGCACAGCACCTGCAGCTCCTGCGCGACCAAGGTCTCCACCCCATGCAAGGCATCGAGCCGGTGGCTGCAGGCGGCAAACCAGTCGGCGCTCCAGCTGCGGCTCAGGCTCGATCCGCTCGCGGTATGGGCCACGCGGCGCATGCGCTCCACCGCCGCCATGTCGGTGTCGCCCGCCATATGGGCCTGCCACAGCACCAGCACGCGCGGCGTGGCCAGGCTGGCAAACACCTCAAAACAGCGCTCCTGCGACTCGATCAAATGCAGCCACTGCGCCCGGGCACTGGGCTGCAGCTGGCCTGAGGCAAAGGCGCTGGTGCCGCAGGCGCGCTCCTGCCCGGCCAGCTCCTTGCCCTGCATCAGGTGAAACAGGGCCACCAGCATGCGCGATATCTCGGGCTCATTGGCGCTGTCGGCCGCCTCAAACACGACGGACAGACAGCCGGCAATCAGGCGCGCAAAGGCGTCGGTACAGGCGGAGGGCGTGAGCCGCCCGGCCTGCACCTGGGCGCGCAGCGCAGGCAGCGCCGCCACGCCTTGCAAGGTATAGGCAATCGCATTGCACAGCCGCGCGCCGCTGCCGCCGGAGGGGTGTGGGCCCAGGCGATCGAGCTCATCGCGCACGTGGGCGATCTGCGCATCCGCCAGCAGGCGCTGGGGCGCCAGCAGCTCGGCGCCCTGCGCGCCGCCGCTGGCCAGCACCATGTTCGACAGCCCGCGCTCCTTTTGCAGCGCATGCACCAGCGAGGACATCGCTACCACCAGCGAGCAGGCCTTACCCAGCTGCTCCAGCGCGGCCATCTCATGCTGGCGAGCAGCGACCAGAAAATGCAGGGAAGACTTCATAAACGCGCACCACCGATGTTGAGCGCTCTACCCAGCAGGTTTCATGCCATGCCAGCCGGAGGCCTGCCCCAGCGCCGCTCAGCGCAGCATGCTGGACATGGCCGAGAGGCAATTGGTCATGCGCACCGCCGATTCGATGTCCGGCGCGCTAAAACGTACCGTGCGGCCATCGACCCGCTCCAGCGTCGGCCACTGGCAGAACAGATCGGCCATGCCGGGCGAGGTGGCGACAATCTGCACCTGCACCGGGCTGGCGGTGTGCAGTGGCTGGCAGCGCCCGCGCCCGGCCAGGCCCTGCTCCACCCCGGCGCGGATGGCTTTTTGCGCCTGCTCAGGCGAGAGGCTGATGCCGCTGCCCTGGCCGGTGGCGCGCTTGGTTTGTACAAACACCGCCTGCGGGAAGATCGCCTGGTTCTCCTCGCGCAGCACATCATCGCCAGCCAGCATCACCACCGGCGCGCCATAGGCGCCTGCCAAGGCGCCGTAAAGGCTGGCCTCGCTGGCCTCCTGCCCATTGATATGGATGCTGGCAAACGCAAAGCTGTTGATCGTGTGGGCCAGAATGCCCCGGCCCTGCGCGCGTGAGTGGTAGCCGACCATGCAGACCGCTTCCACCCCCAGCTCCACGCCAGCGACCATGCTCAGGTAGCGCGGTTTGCCCTGGATGACCTGGGCGCGCGCATCGAGCAGATCGGGCGGCATATTGCGAAAGCCGCCATGCGAGTCATTGACATAGACCTCGAGCGCGCCAGCGGCAAAAGCGCCTTCGACGGCGGCATTGGCCTCCTGGGCCATCAGGCGGCGCGCGCGCTCATACTCGGGGTTGCCCGCTCGCACCTGCTCGGGGTGGTAGACACCGGCCACGCCTTCGATATCGACAGAAATCAGTACTTTCATCGCCTCAGTCCTTGCACAGTTCTTGCAGACCCCAACGCTGGTGGCCGTCACGCCCTTGCACGCTCTGCGCATGCCACAGCGCATTCAAAATCGATTGCTCCACCGCATCCGCCGCCGCGCGGAACAGCGGGTCGAGCTGCGCCTCATGCAGCATCGCCAGCGCCGGCATCGGCGCGGCCGCATCGGCCGGCACGGTGTAGGCGGTCGAGAACGCCAGCGCAATATCGCCGCTGCCGTGGCCGTAGCAGGATCCCGTATTGGCCAGGCCGGCAGCGGCACGCCGCGCCACGCGGCTGAGCTGGCGGCTGTCCAGCGGCGCATCGGTGGCCAGCAGCATGATGATGCTGCCTTTGTCGACGCCATCGCCCGCTGCGCTGCCAGCTGGTATGCCCGCCGCCAGCTTGGCCTGCAGACGCCGCTCCAGCGCCGCGCCCACCGCCTGGCCGCCCCAGCGCAGATCGGCCAGCTTGCCCATATTGGCCAGCACCAGCGCGCCCACGGTATAGCGCTGCTCGCCCAGTGTGACCAGGCGCGATGCGCTGCCGATGCCGCCCTTGAGCTGAAAGCTCGACATGCCCCGGCCCGCGCCCACCGCGCCCTGCACTACTTCGGGTGAGGCTCTGTCCAGCGCCGCCTGGTAGTGTTCCGGCCCCACTGCCATGCGCTGGATATCGCTCAGGTAACCGTCATTGCATTCCAGCACCAGCGCATTCACCGTCGGCAGGCTGCGGCCGCATTCGGGGTTGGCGGCAATGCACTGCGCAATCTGCGCCTGCACCACGGCCGAGACGCCAAAGGTGTTGGTCAGCGCAATCGGCGTTTCAATCTGGCCCAGCTCGGCCAGTTGCACCAGGCCGGCGCTTTTGCCAAAGCCATTGATAACGGCCAGGCCCGCTGGCAATTTGTGCATAAAGGGGTTGTCCAGCGGCGGTATCAGCACGGTTACCCCTGTCTGCAGATCGCCATCGGCCACCGTGCAGTGCCCCAGGCGCAGGCCCGCCACATCGGTGATCGCATTGCGCGGGCCCGCAGGCAGCAGGCCGACCACGGGCAGTTGCTGGCAGGCGGCCAGCGGCGCCGAGTCTTGGGGTTCAGTCAATGTGCGCTCCCGAGTCCTGCACCACCTGCTTCCAGTAGGCCAGCTCGGCCGGCAGGCTGGCCTTGAAGCTCTGCGGCGTGGACACCACCGATTCGGCGCCCAAGGTCTTCAGGCGCTCGGTCATCACCGGCGTGGCCAGCACCTTGGTGATGGCGGCATGCAGGCGCACGACGACGGTCTCGGGCGTGCCGGCCGGCGCAAACAGCCCATACCAGCTGGTAACAGCCAGGCCCTTGCCCAGTGGCACGATCTCGGGCGCGAGCTGCGTGGGCTTGTCCGAGGCCACGCCCAGCACCCGCAGCTTGCCGCTGCTGACAAAGGGCATCACGCCGGGAAAGCTGCCAAAGGTCATCGGCAGCTGGCCGGCCACCACATCGGTGGCAGCGGCCGAGGCGCCCTTGTAGGGCACATGCAGCAGGTCCACACCCTTTTGCTTTTTCAGCATCTCGCCCAGCAAATGGTTCAAGGTGCCATTGCCGGCCGATGCGTACTCGACCTTGCCGGGGTGCTGCTTGGCATAGGCCACCAGTTCGTCCAGGTTCTTGGCCGGAAAATTCGGGTTCACCACCAGCAAATACGGGGCGACTGCCAGCTGCATCACCGGCGTGAAATCCTTGATCGGGTCAAACGGCACCGAGCTGTAGAGCGCCGGGTTGATCGTGTAGGCGCTTTGCGCGGTCACCAAAAAGGTGTAGCCATCGGCCGCGCTGCGCGCCACCTGGCTGGTGCCCACATTGCCATTGGCCCCTGCCCGGTTCTCCACAATCACCGGCTGCCCCAGCGACTGGCCCAGGCCCTGCGCAATCGCGCGGGCAATCACATCATTGGCACCGCCGGGCGCCTGGGGCACCACAAAGGTGATGGGCTTGCTCGGCCAGTTGGCGGTGCTGGCCTGTGCCCAGGCCTGGGGAGCGCCCACCGCTGCCCATGCCAGCGCAGCCGTTGCCGCCAGCAGCACACGCCGTTTGCCTGCGGTGCCGGCACGCCATGCGCCCTGCGCTTTGTGGTGATGGGGGTTTTGTTGTTGCATGGCCGGGGCACTCCTTGGATTGGCTTTGTCGGTAAATGGCGACATTGTTGCATTGCGCAGCCGGCCCGCTGCGCACTGGGCCCTGGCTATCGCCAACCAAGAGCCCATCCTGCTCGGATGGCGAAGGCCAGCCGCGCCCGCCCTACTGCGGCGGCCTGGCGACAAAGGCCTGCTTGCTGCTGCCGTCAAAACCGGCATTGGCATAAAAGCGCAGGGTCGCCTCTTCCTTGCTGCCGGTCATCAGCATCACCTTGTAGCAGTGCTGGGCCCAGGCCCGGTCCAGCACCGCATGCAGCAAGGCCTTGCCGTAGCCGCGTTGGCGATGGCCGCCATCGGTGACCACATTCTCGATCAGCCCATAAGGGCGGCAGCCGCGCGTGAGGTTGGGAATCACGACGAGCAGGCAGCTGCTGACCAGCTGTGCATCGACAAAACCACCCAAATAGTGGTTGCGTGGGTCTTCCAGCAAGCCTTGCCAAATGGCCTGCACTTGGTCCTGCGCTGGCAGCGCCTCATCCTGCGGATGAAGATGGGTGTAGAGCTGCAGCAGCGCCGTCAGGTCAGACAGGGCCAGCGGACGAATGACCAAGGGGGAAGAAGGATGGGACATCACAAAGGCTCAGAAATGGGAGGCGATGCTGCATCCTAAGCGCTTTCCCGGCTAGGCCTACAGCAGCACCAACCCCGGCGGCAGGCTGTCGCCCAGGCTGCGCTGCTGGTCTTCGGCATCCATCTCCACCACCTGGCTCACCATCGTGATCCAGCGCTCGGGCGCGCCGCTACTGCGCATCTTGTCCAGCACGTCCGAGCGCAGCGCATCGGGCAGATCGCGGGCGCGGTCGCCGGTCATGCGCGCCATCTGCAGCGCAGCAAACATGGCGGTCTCGTTGCGGCGCCAGTCCTGGGCCAGCGTGGCCTGCACAAATTCCTGGGCTGCGGCAGGCGGCATCACCAAGTGCGCATTGGCGGCCATTGGCTGGCGGGCGGCCAGGCGGCCAATGGCCCACCAGGTCTGCACGGTTTCGCCCTCGCGCTTCAAGCGCTGCAGCATCCACTGGCCCATCTCCTGGCGGTACTGCCAGGGGACAGCCTCCATCGCGGCAAACAGGCGCAGCATGTCGTCATAGCTGCCATGGCTACTCTTGCCGCCACTGCCATCGGCGCGCTTGCGGGCGGTTTGCTGCACGGCCTTTTGCATGTGGCCGGCCACATCTTCGAGCAGCTCCATCTGCTGCGCTTCATTCAGCCCGGCAGCAACGCGGCGCCAGAACACCCACCATTCCGTCCAGTTGCCCGGCTCCTTGCCATGGCCCAGGCCTTGCGGGTACAGCGCCCAGACCTGCTCCACGCGCCAGGCATCGAGCTGCGCGCCCAGGCCCGGGCGCAGGCACCAGCCGGCCAGGTTCAGCCAGGCGCGCTCATGCTCGGGTGTGCGGCGGCGGCGCTTGGCACGCGCCAGCAGCGCATCAAACATGGCCCGCAGCAGGGCCAGGTCCCAGCTCGTGCGCGGGCCCAAGAGCCGCTCCAGCACCAGGCGCAGCTGGCGTACTTCCTTGGCGTCCACCGCCTGCGCCTGGTTGCCAAAAATGCGGTCGATCTGCGCAATCGCCTGCTCCCGGCGCGCGCTGGCCCGTGCATCGTCGGCACTGTCATTGGTGGCTGCGCTGTCATCCGCTGCCTGCACGGCGCCGCGCAGGCTGAGTGGCAGCAGCCAGGATTGGCGGGGGTCATCGACGGCCAGGCAGCGCACCTCCAAGGTGCCGACTTCGGTCATGCTGGCTTGCAGCTGCACCTCGATCTGGCTCTTGTTCTGGCCTTCGGGCGCGGGCAGCACGGTGGCGAGCGGTGGCAGCTCTACCCAACCCTCCCCCTGCAACGCTGCCAGCTGCCCGGCCTGGGCCGGCAGGCTGGGCAGGCTGTTGGCCAGCAGGTCAAAGCGCACCGCCTGGCCCAGCTTGAGCGCAAAGCGCCGGCCCGACAGAACGATTCGCACGCCTTCCTGCGTGCCGCGTGGCAGCAGGCACAGACCCTGGGGCGCTGCGCCTTGGGCACCGGGCAGCAGCAGCCAGTAGCTGCGGGCCGATCCGCCACCAATCTGCGGCAAACGGCTGCGCAGGCTGGCCGCAGGCGGCGCTGCTGCATCGTCAGTTGCGGGCATTGCTACAGCTGGCTCAGGCTCGGGCGCAAAACGGGTCAGGCCATAGGCGGCCGCGCCCCGGGCCACGGCCCAATCCGGGTGCGGGTTGTGCAGCACGCGCACCGGCGCGCCGCGCCAGGCTGACAACTGCTGCGTCAGCCGCTCCACCACCGCATGCGCATGGAACACGCCGCCATTGAGCAGCACGGTATCGGGCAGCGCCTGCGCCGCGCCACTGCTCGCATGCTGCGCCAAGAACTGCGCGAGGTGCCGGGTGATGGCCGCATCGGCCGGATAGGGCAGGCCAAAGCCGCGCAAGGCGCCCTGGCGTTTGCCGGGCACCGCGCTGCGCTCGGCCAGCGGCAAAAATCCTTCAACCACCCATTGCTGCACCTGGGCGCGGCTCAGGTGGGCGGTCTTGCTTTGCGCCAGCAGCCGGCTGCCGCCGCCCAGCAGGGTCACCGCCACCTGCTCGGGCGCATCGGCGGCCAGCAACTGCTCCTTGGCGATGCGGCAGCGATGCACCAGCTGCGCAAAACGGGCAGCGGGCAGGCGCTGGCCCTCGGGTGCAAACTGGGGTTCGAGCTGATGCGCCAGGGCCAGGTCCATGTTGTCGCCGCCCAGCATCAGGTGCTCGCCCACGGCAGTGCGCGTCAGGCTGGGCAGGCCGCCATCGGCAGCGGACTCGACCTGGATCAAGGTCAGGTCGGTCGTGCCTCCACCCACATCGACCACCAGCACCAACCGGCTGTCCGCCAGCCGTGCGGCCAGCTGCTCCCCCTGCAGCACCAGCCAGTCGTGGAAAGCGGCCTTGGGCTCTTCGAGCAAATGCACCTGGGGCAGGCCCGCCAGCTGGGCGGCCTCCAGGGTCAGCGCACGCGCGCCCTCGTCAAACGAGGCCGGCACCGTCAGCACCACGATCTGCGCGTCCAGCGGCGCCTCTGGATGCGCCTGCTCCCAGGCCGCCTTGACATGGGCCAGGTAGGAGGCCGATGCCGCTAGCGGCGATATCTTGGCGACCTCGTCACCCGCGCCCCAGGGCAGGATGGCCGCGCTGCGGTCCACCCCCGTGTGCGACAGCCAGCTTTTGGCGCTCGCCACCAGGCGGTTGGGCACTGCTGTGCCCAAATCCCGGGCCCAGCGCCCCACCACTGCGGGCGCTGCATCGCTCGCGCCTTGTGGCGGCCAGGGCTGCTGCCAGGCATCACCCAGCTCGCCGGCTGCCGCCTGGTAGCGCACCGAGGGCAATAGCGTTTGGGCCTGTATCTCCCCCGCGCTGCTGCGCTGGGGAATGGTCAGCAGCGCAATCTCGTCCCCCGTCCCCGTCAGTGGTGCATAGGCCACCACCGTGTGGCTGGTGCCCAGATCAATACCAATGACATAAGAGGGAGACGAAGAATTCATAAACGGCCAAGCGAGACGGCAACACCCGGCAAAGGCCTGCCGGGTAGGCGAATCGTAACAATTCTTGCAAAGACCTGGGGGGCCTCTGCAGAACCCTGACTTATGGGATGGGCGCGGATCGGGATGTGCCGCCACGGGGGCCGCGCAGGGAGAGGCGGAGATCAGTGCGGTGAAGGCTGATGGCGTGGGGGCTCAATCCCCGTAGCCCTATGGGTTGCTTCTGACGGTCTCTGAACGATCCGATGCTGCCGCTCAGCCTATTCCGTAGCTGGAATTCGACTTATCCCGAAATAGGATTGTGGAAATGGCATTGATTTAAGGACGCTTGAAAAGAATAGTCATTTCAGCCAGCGGAACTTTGTAGCCACAAGCTTTAAAAAAGTGCTTCGCCTCACCCAGGGCTTTGATATAAATTGGCACGCCCGGCCATTGCTTTTCGACTACCTCAAGCATCGCCCGCCCAACTCCATGACCCTGAAACTGGTTGTGTACGATCAATACACCGAGCATGGTGCTAAAAGCTCCGTCGCTGAAAGCAGACAAATATCCGATGAGCAGTCCTGAAGTTTCACGAGCATGAACAACCAAGGGGTATGCAGCATTGGAGACAACGAACAATTTGCTGTCCTCTTCGCTTCCCCAACCAACAGAGCGAGCGATTTGCGCATACTCTTCAGCAGTGACGTCTTTATTTGTTGAGACACGAAAATCAAAAGAATCATTCATATCTTGAATGCAAGCTGAGTGGCTAGGCCAAATATCAACGCACGCAGATGAGCATGATCTCCAGCGGAAAACGCTTGCGTTTGATCACTGGCTTGAGGGTTTCTGGCGTGGGCTGTGCGCAGGATTTCATCACATCATCCGACCAGTCGTGGCTTACTGCGACATAACCATGACGCCTTCCTAGTAGGAGCTCGTTACTGTGGAAGTAAACAAATGATTGAACGGCAGCAACTGGCCGGATGCACCCGTGCCCGCAACGCTTGGCCTCATTCCCCTTTTGGCACAATTAACGCCTCTTGGAGCTGCTCCATCCGCATATGGCTGGGTCCATAGGCTCAAGCTCGGTAGCGAGTGCGGCATAAGCAGTGGCGCGATGCATGTGTGGTGGAAGTGTCCGTTTGTGGCCCAGATGCAGCCTGGGGCAGGTTTCTAGTCGTGCTACTTCTTCATGAGGAACGCTGCAACCAGGGCGTTCGCGTGCCCATGACCGATCTGGTGCTGGGTCTTGAGGCAATTGACCAGCTCCATGTGCTTCAACGGACCCGCATTCTGAAGAATCTCCATCCAATGCGTTATTGGCTTGGCGTAGGTCTTTTCGATGGAAGGAAAGTAAGAGGCAGGTCCTTTTACCTTGGATGTCTCGGCCATGGAGTGCTCCTTTGAAGGGTGAGGATAGTGTCCCCGTGCAATGCCTAGTTCGGCATTCTGACTGAGTTGCGGGCCCCTGCCTAGATAACGAAGTTTGGCCAGTTTCTGCCGCAGGGGCGAAGAGCCGCTCCTGGCTGGCCGTAGACACGCTGAGCGTCTATTCGGCCACCCTTTCCGCTTAAATTTTCACCATGTGCACAGTCCGTGGGGAATGCGCTGAAAACGGTTGCGCGAGGGTCCGCGCATCATCGGGTGTTTTATCCTTGTGATGTGCACCAGGAACCATGCAGCAGGAGTTCGACCCGGCACCGACAGCAAGGCACCGTTCCCAATCCATAGCCAGCCATTGGCAAGCCAGACGGGCAACGCAGCCGCCCGCCCATCCCGCATCATCCCCCTCAAGCGGCCACCGCCAGTGCGCTCAGCGCCTCCGCCAAAAAGCGCTCCGTCGTCCACGCCTCGCGCACCAGCACCTGGCGCGCCGTGGCCGTCACCGCAGCCGCATACCCCGCGCGCAACTGCGCAAACTCGCCATGCAGCTGGGCGATAAAGGGGTCGGGCGCCGCTGCAGCCCTGAACCTGCGCGGCAGCGGTGATCGGCCGGCCCTGCAGACGCGATGTGATCTCGGCCACACGCAGCGCGCTGGGCTGGTGAGAGAGCAGTAACAGCCGACCGATGCCAACGAGGGCCTGCCTATCGCAAGTCAAGCAAGACAAGCAAGGCAAAAAATGCGCTGCCTATTCAGCGCTTGCGTTGTGACCGCATCCACCACATTTGCCATGCGGCTCCCACCACAAAAATCGCCAGCCAAGCGAGCACCGTGCCGCGCACCAAAAGCGATTCAGGGCCTGAGGCCAGGGGATGGCTGACCGGCAGACGCGTCAAGGTTTCGCCGATGGCAGGCACCAGCAGCAGAAAGAAGCTGAACGAAAACCCGAACTGCGACAGGTAAGGAGCCAGGCGAGGGAACAGCGGCAGCTGCCGGATGAGCAATGACCCGCCGATCACCAACAGCGCCAGAATGCCCAAGGCATGGCCGGCGTTGAATCCTCCGGTGCTGGACAGACCGAACGCCGTCAGCACCGACAGCAGCAAGCCGACCAGGTACAGCTGACCCGAGCGCTTGGCCGGCTCAATGGCGCGGTAGCGGATAAAACTGTACAAGCCGACAGCGAGCGGCAGCACACTGATGGCGGTATGGAAGGCGCCAAGCGTGGAGATGGGATGAGGCATGGGGTGGTCTTTCTAAAAACAACCGACTAGTTGATTGGTTATATGGGTAAAAAATAGAGGGCCCGACACCCTGGGTGATCGGGCCATTCTTCAAACGGCCAGCCGATGTATCGCCGCGCGCACGATCGTCTGGAAAGCATCGGGATCACCCAAGGCGCGGGCCGTCAGCATGGCGCCGTGCACGGTGGACATCAAGGCGAGCGCTTCTACCGGCGCATTCGCTTCTGGCTTGAACTGCGCTTTGGCCTGGCCTCGCGAGATCACCGCTGCCAGCCACTCGGTCAGATCCTGGAAATAGCCGCGCACTTCCGCCGCTATGTCTGACGGGATCATCGGCGCTTCCGCGGCCAGCATCGCGCAGATGCACATCGTCGATGAACCGTCGCGTATGCAGCGCGCCCAGTAATCGACATAAGCGCTCAATTGGGCTTGTGGGTCATCGCCCAAATGCTGCTGCATCGCTGCCAAGCCCTCCACAGATTGCTGCCGATGCCGTTGAACCACCGTCAACACAAGATCCGCCTTGCTGGGGAAGTGGTGGTGGATGCTGGCCTTTCCTATCCCTACCTTTTCAGAGAGATCCGCATAGCTGAAGCCGTTATAGCCGCCAGCGGCCAGCAATTGGCGGGCATGTTCTGCCAATTCAGTGGCGCGGGGGGAGAGTTCAACAGTCATCGGGTGGGCAGCTAGCGCTTTCAAAGATGAGCCATTCTACTAGTTGATCGGTTAGCGTCAAGCCTCTTTGGCTGTTGGCCGAGCCACGCTGTCGCAGCAGCCCTAGCTCACACAGAAGCGCGTAAAAGCCGTTCGGACAAGGCAGAAAAGCGCACGCTGGGCAGCAGAAAGCAGAGCGCCTCCGGGTCCGCATCCAGCCTCTGCAGCACAGGGCAGTCCAGGGTTTGCGTGTCCAGCAGCAAGGGCTGCACCGAGGCGACATCCACCGACAAGTCAATTGTGGCCAAGGCCGACCTGCCAGGGGCGCCCTCCACTGTTGGCACCTCCACCACCGCAGCGTCCTGGGAGGCCAAGCGAACGATCGCATCCGACCAGCCACTGAACATCCCGGACCAGGGAGGCGACAAAACGGCCTCCCCTGCCCTCACCGCCCTCGCCGCCAATCTTGGCGCGCTGCCATCGCCGGGCGCGATGTCGACAATGGCCTCATCAGCGTTCACGCGCAAATCAAAGCTTGCTGGCCAATGGGATGGCAAGGCATCACTGAACAGGCGCGTCCCGGCCACGTGAGCGAGGCTGTCCATCACGTTGTAGACAAAGGCGACGGTGGGAATGGGCGGCGCATCAGCCAGCGGCTCCGCCAAGTACAGGCGCCAGTTGCTCTGCAACGGCGAAGGCATAACGCGCCTCAGGGGCCCCATCCACCGAGGACCAAAATGGCCATGCCGATAGGTCAGCACCGTAAGAGGCGTGCGGCCTTGGTAAGACCAGAGGCGCGCGCCCGGTGGGGCAAACGGTGCGGCCAGGGCTTCGTCCACCAGCCATGTCATGTAGACCACATCCACCACATCGCTGTCCAAGGTCATGAAGGGCAGACGAGACATAAGGGCTCGCCGATAGCTGGCAAAGCGACGCGAATTGAGCAACTTGGCCAGGCCATTGCCAAACCTGCCGTTGTACGGGTGTGTGTAGAGGTGATGCATGGAAGCGGTAGTCAGCAGCGCTGGCTGGCACCGTTGCGCGGTGATGGCTAAAGGCCGGTTCTGGCCGAAAGCGCCATATTAGCGCCAGCAGCCCGTCACCATGCGACTCCCGCCACGATGGAGCAACCTAGGGACCGGCTGCTAAGCAAGTCTGTCGCCGCGACACAACCGGCCACGGCTGCTATCACTTGAGAGGTCATTGCACCCGTTTCGGATCCCCGCGTACAAAGTCCAGCACCGTCGGCAGTACCGGGGCTAGCCAGTCCAGCGGCCGGGCCAGGGCGGCGACGGTCGTCACGTGGCTGAGGTGGTCAAAGATCCGTATATCCACGTCGGTACCGGCAGCCCGTAAGCGGTTTGCCAGGCCGACGGTGTTGCGCTGCGTGTCCACCACCTTGTCGTTGCGTGCGGCCAGCAGCAGGGTGCGGGGGGCCTTGGCGTCGGCGTAGAAGATGGGCTGGGAATCGGCCGGGGTGTGCGGCCAGTTAAAAGCCACCTGCACCTTGGGGTCCACAATCGGCAAAAAGTCGTAGGGCCCGGCCAGCCCAATCCAGCCCGCAAGCCGATCGGGAGTCAGGCCCAGAGGCGTCAGCCAACGCGGGTCCAGCGCCAGCATCGCTGCGTTGTAGGCCCCAGCCGAATGGCCCATCACCATCACCCGCGAAGGGTCGCCACCCAGGCTGGCGGCGTGCGCGAAAGTCCACTGCAGCGCCAAGGCGCAATCGCCCAGAAAGCCCTCGTACTGCACCTGGGGGCTCAGCCGGTAGTCAGCTACTACAGCGATGATGCCGTTGGCAGCCAGCGCTTCGCCGACAAACCGGTACTCGGCCCGCTCGCCACTCGTCCAGTTGCCGCCGTAAAAAAACAGCACCACCGGTGCATGGCCGGGCGACGTGCCTGTCGCTGGCTGGTACACATCCAGCAGATGCCTCGGATCGGGCCCATAGCGCACGCCTGTGGGGCCGTGGTAGGTGTCATGTGCCACCAAGTGGTCCAGTACTTGGGCACCAGAACACCCGGACAGCAGCGCTGCGATGGCGGAACCGATGCCGAGGAGGCTCAGACGGCGACTCATGGGGGTGGAAAGTTTAGAAGAAATGGGCATGTGCGCTATACGCCGCTATACGTCTTTTGGATTCATTCCCTAAAGTGTGCGGAACGCCCTGCCAGGGGCAGATGTTTCAAGCAGTCATTTCCCGTAGTCTGCGTTGAAGCTAGGTTCTACGCCTTTCAGCCGTCATCGGAAACCTATGTAGGCCGAATGACTGCTTTGGAAGGGGTTGAAGTGGTGCTGTCGACCCAATACGCACGCTCGTCGATTTAGGCTCCCAATGACAGGAAACTGAGACGAGCGGACAGAGAGCCCAACTTTTGTCACCAAGTCTGAAGTGAGCTGGCGACCGTACCGGGTTAAGTGCCTGTCGCGGCTAAAAGTCGACGCTTGACACCTAGTCGTCTTCGGCAAAAGTCGAATACTTTTACTAAAAATTACGCTCGCATAGAATGGAAACATTTGACCACTAACCCGCGCTTGACCGCATAACCGATAAAAACCTCTCGGAGAATGAGTATGTCCAAGTCTCTAGTCGAATTGAAACGTTTCTTGACTAAATCGGCTCCGGCTATGTCTGAAAACGAGAAAAGGCTGGCCAACCTGATTTTGGAGGGATTTGACGAAATCGCTGCGGTTGGAACGGCTGGAGGACGACGCGGAAAAGTGTTGGCGAAATTGATCGTCGAAAAGGGGAACGCAGCTCTTCCCGCACTAGAAATTGTGGCCGACGAAGCAACTGCAAAGGAGGGAGAGGTCGTTCGGCTTATCAAAGTAGAAGTCGAGCATTTTCGTGGTTTTTCCGAGAAGCACACTTTTGAATTCAAAAACCCGTACACGTTCATCTACGGGCCAAACGGGACGGGGAAGTCAAGCCTATGCGAGGCGCTTGAATACGGACTGCTTGGCTCGATCCACGAAGCAGACTCCAAGCGGATCCCCGTCGCGGACTACATCAGGAACGCAGCATCGAGGAAGTCTTCGCAACCTGTTCTGTTCGGAGACACAGCGAAGGAGAAGGGGGTCGTAGTGAGAGCAGATCCCCGAAGTTTCGAATTCTGCTTCATCGAGAAGAACCGAATCGACGGATTCGCGCGGGTGGCAGCCAATACTCCGGCCGCCCAGCAGGCACGGTTGGCGGCGCTGTTTGGTTTAGAAGAGTTCAACGGCTTCGCAACGCAGTTCAACGAGAGTCTTGACCCTTACCTGGACTGCGTCGGAAAAAAGGGGAAGGATATCGCGGACCTAGCGAAGGGCATTGCCGGACACAAGTCGATCCTCGAAGGCCTACCAGTGAAAACCCAAGCCGCCGAAACGCGAGTAGCCGCACTTCTCGCAAAATATTCGGATTGCAAGGATATTGAGGAAATCAAGGTAACTCTAACCGGCTCTGAAGGTAACGGGGGCAAGCAAAAGGCGAATAACACCGAAATCGGCCGCCTACAAAACCTTAAAACGGCCGCTGATCCTGGGACGGACGGCATCCTAACTGACGCAGAAGGACTGCTACGGCTTATCAAAGAGAAGGTGGAATCAGAAGAGTTCCTCGGTCAATACAAGGACCAACTCTCCCTTCGGGACCTTTATGGTGCGATTCTGGGGAACCGTGAAAGGTTCGAGAACGAGTGTCCCGCGTGCGCCTCTGAGCTCTACCGCGACGGTCGACTCGCAGTTCCCGTCGATCCGTACGATAACGCGGCGGAAAAGCTGAAGCAATTCGATGCAGCCCTTAGGGCCGAAAGTCGGATCAAGGAAATCCGAGGGACCCTCAACCTTGGATGGCGGGACTTGCTTTCGAAAATCGTCAAGCTTCCAGCTTCCGCCGCGGCTGTCGGGTTTGTCGGAGCGCTTGAGGTTGGCTCGTTCAGCGCCGACGCGTCCAACTCCAAGGAGGCGGCAGGCATCGAAGCCTTCCTCCGAGCCGTGCCGGCAAAGCGCGAGCTCCTTCAGGCCCTGAAAGACGCGACCACGACCCATAACGAAAAGATCGAACAATCCAAGGCCGCGATCATTAAGCTCGAGGACGAAAACCTTGCGATCTCCAGGGACCTCGCGGAGATCGTGACCATCTCGACTCTTGTCGCTGCAAATGCGAAGAGCGAAGCGGACGCGACTCAGGCTATTGAGAAGT
This sequence comes from Comamonas squillarum, assembly GCF_025309455.1. NCBI lineage: Bacteria > Pseudomonadati > Pseudomonadota > Betaproteobacteria > Burkholderiales > Comamonadaceae > Comamonas > Comamonas squillarum. Next base: position 4,432,073 of record NZ_CP104377.1, on the reverse strand, counting down.
TCAACCGGGAGAACGAGGAGCTAATCAAGGAGGCGGAAGCCGAGAAACCGGGAGTCGCAAGAAACCTGAGATACAGCATCGCTTACGACTCTTTCCGCGCGAAGCTCCTCGCCTACAACGCCGAATTGCCCTTGGCTTTGGCCGCAGATCTTAATGAGAAAACTCTTAAGTTCTACAACGAGATCAACAAGAATGACCACCCTTCCGACAGGCTCAAGTCCCTGAGGCTACCGACGGCCGCTGGGGAGAAAATAGCGATTGAGTTCGAGAACGGGGATAGGTGCGACGCGCTTCAGGTTCTTAGCGAAGGTCACATTAGGTGCCTCGGGCTCGCGATCCTGCTGGCTAAGATTACTAGGGACTCCCTCCCGTTCCTGATATTTGACGATGTCGTGAACTCTATCGACGACGAGCATCGAGGCGCGATCATCGACCTTATCTTGAATCCAGAGGAGCTCGGCAATAGGCAACTCATCGTCACGACCCACGGTGAGGATTTCGTAAAGCGCCTCGAGAACGCCGTGCCGATGAAGAAGTACAAGGAAACGGTGACCCGAATCGACTTCCTTCAGCCGCTCGCAGCAAAGAAGATCACCGTAAAGCTCGATTCTCCTCGCCACTACCTTGTTGTGGCGAACGGAAGCTACGAAGAAGGACGCGTGCGCGACTCACTGAGTTACGTCCGAAAGGCCTTTGAAGAAGAACTCAACCGTCTCTGGAAAAAGATCTCAAATAAAGGGCTGTCTGCGCAGATAAGTGTTGGCATGAGGGGGCCTGGAGACCCGGACCTCATGAGCCTGGCGATTGGGCTCCACAAGTTTCTCGGCAGGAAGGACGTCGCTGTGTTCCAAGAAACCATGCCCCACCTGGGTGAGATGATTGGACTCGGCCAGAAGTACCCAATCGAGTGGAACTGCATGAACAAGGGCACCCATGAAGAGGAACGAAAGGAAGAGTTCGACGCCGTGGTTGTTCGGCGCATGCTCGAAACCGTCGTCAAGCTTGATGAGGCGATCGAGGCTCCGGAGGCCTGAGGCGGCCTCCGGACCAAGGACATGCTTGCCAAGCACCCCTAAATCCAAAGTAGAAGCCTAGCGCAGACGCATGCCGAACTGGATATAGGGAAATGAACGCGTCACTCCTACAGCTTCAGCTGCACACAAGCCGTACAACAAGGTTTTGCAACAGGAGACTGTGATGACCACCACCGCCAACCCTTATCAGGCCTGTATTGATGCATGCAACGCCTGCGTGATTGCGTGCAACGAATGCTTTGCAGGCTGCCTCAAAGAGGACGATCCTAAAATGATGGCACGCTGCATGGCGCTGGATGTCGATTGCGCAGCCATCTGCTCGCTCGCCGTGGGTGCCATGGCACGCAATAGCGAAATGGCGAAACACTTCTGCAGGCTATGCAGCGAGATCTGCCTCGCCTGCGCGAACGAGTGCGCCCATCACCAGCATGACCATTGCGTGCGATGTGCAGAAGCCTGCAGGGCCTGTTCCAAGGCCTGCTTGGCAATGGTCAACTGACAAGGCGGCGCCAGATGCCAAGCAGGTCTGCACCTGCCCGCTGATTGAACAGCATCCCCACAAGTTGGATATCCGTCCAACCGATGGGGTGACGTTAATGCACACCGGGCACTGCCGGCTCACTGCGCTCCCCCTCAAGCCGTCACAGCCAAAGCCCCCAGTTCCTCCCCCAAAAAACCCTCCACCGTCCGCGCCTCCCGCCCCAGCACCTGCCCCACCGTCGCAGTCACCGCAGCCGCATGCCCCGCGCGCATCAGCGCAAAAAACTCGCCATGCACCTGCGCAATAAACGGGTCGACAGCCGCTGCTGATACGGGAGCGGCAGCGGTAATGGACCGGCCCAACAGGCGCGATGCGATCTCGGCCAGTTTTTGTGGGCGCAGCGCCTGGCTGCCGGTCAATACCCAGGGGCCGGGCGCGCCCAGGCGCTGCTGGGCGGCTTCGGGGTTCAGCAGCCCCTCCACGGCCACATCGGCAATATCGCGGGCATCGATATAGGAGACACCTGCGCCCAGGTGCTGGGAGCGGAGCACATCGCCGCTGCGCAGGTCAGCCGCAATGCGCGACAGGCCCACCTGCATCCAGGCGTTGGGGCGCAGCACAACATGGGAGATGCCGCTGGCCTGTAGGCCCTGTTCGATGCGGCCGTGGGCATCGCCGGACAGCGAATGGCCAGGCGGCTCAATGGTCCAGTCCGAGCCGGAGAGCTTGACGATGTGCTGCACATCGGCAGCGCGCGCGGCTTCGACCACACGTAGTTGCTGCTCGGCCAGTGCCGGGCTGATCGGGGAGAGCAGGAAGAGACGCTCAATGCCGACGAGGGCCTGGCCCAAGGCGGCCGCATCCTCAAAACTGCCCTGCGCTATCTCGACGGTATCGCCCCACAGCGCCTGCGCAGTAGCGGCATGGCGCACGAACACCCGGGGCCGTGCTTGCCGGGCCAGCAGGCGCGGCACCAGCAGCTGGCCCAGGCGGCCGCTCGCGCCGCAGACCAGCACGCGGGGGTGCGGGTGCGCAGTCATGCCCGCAGCGCCTCTGGCTGCGCCGCGCTTTGCGCAGGCGCATTCTCGGCCAGCAAACGGTTCAGCGGCCGGGCATCGACCCAGTCGGTGACCGAGAAATCGGCCGGCAAAAAGCCCCATTCCAGCAAGAAGTCCTTGAAGTAGCCGATCGCATCGACCAGCTCGGGCTCCAGGCTGATGCCCAGGTGCTGGTGCAGATCAGCGCCATTGGAGGCCAGGATGGCCTCTTCGCTGGTGGCGATCTCGCGGGCCACAAAGCGCAGGGTCTCGTCGGGATGGGCCTGGGCCCAGCGGCCGGCGCGCTGCACCACGCGCAGCAGCGCCAGCACCAGGTCCGGACGCTGGTCGGCCAGTGCGGCGTCCACCGTCAAGGTGCGCGGTGTGCCATTGTTGATGCGCACGCGCGGGTCGGGGTGGCGGCCAAATTCGCTCACCAGCTGCGCGCCAATCAGGTTGGCCACCAAGAGTCCCTCGGCGCCTTTGACAAAGATCGCATCGACCTCGCCGCGCACCAGGGCATCGGCCTCGCGGAAATACGGGTGGCGGCGGCGCAGCCCAAACATGCTGGGCGTGCCATGCTGCTGGATCACCGACTCCTCGATCACCAGATCGACCAGCTGCACATCGCTGTGCTGCAGGCCCACCAGCGACAGGCCCGAGACCAGGCCCTTGAGGGCGGTGGCGCGGTGGAAGTCGATCAGGTCATTGACGCGCTGGGGCACGCCAAAGCGCTTGCCCGCCAGGTCCTCGGGCTTGTCGATGCCCCGGCCCGGCAAGGTCACCAGCGCCTGGAACTCGTCCGTCCAGGTAATGGCGACCAGGCGTGTATCGCTGCCCTTGGCGCGCGCCCAGATCGGCGGAATATTGCCGCCCTGGCGGAAGGACCAGGGCAGGCGGTGGTCGAAATGGCTCTCGCGCACACTGCGGTCCTTGGAGTCAAAGATGGACTCGACCCCAATGCCCAGCGCCGCAAAGGCCTGTTGCAGCCAGCCGTGTTGCGCGGCAATGCCCAGTGGCGACGGCACCGGGCAGCGGGTGTACCAAAGGGAGCTGGGTTGTTGACCTTGTACGTTCGATGTTTCGGAAAGGCTTGTCATCGGTTTCTCCTTGGGGGAACGGGATCAGGACGCGGCCAGCCAGACGCCGGCCAGGTTGCCGGCCACGCCGTCTGCGCCCACGGTGTGGTTGCGCACGCGTTTGTCGGCAATGGTGTAGATGTCGGGGGCGACCAGGGTGATGTCGGGCAGGTCGGTAGCGATGTGTTTCTGGAACTCGGCCACCTCGCGGATGCGCTGGGCCTCGTTCATCTCGACGGCGGCGGACTCCAGCAGGCGGTCCACCTCAGGGCTGGCGTAGTGCGAGCCGTTGGAGAATGGCAGCCCGCGCTGAAAGCTCTTGGACCAGTACAGGCGCTGGATTCCCACCGTCGGGTCAAAGGTGTTGCTCATCGCGCTCACATGCAGGTCAAAGGCGCGGTCGGTGTAGATGCGCTTGATGTAGGTGGCAAAGTCCTGGCTGTTGATCTGCACATCGATGCCGATGCGCCCCAAGGCCTGCTTGAGGAAGTCACCCGTGCGCTGGCCGCCCTCGTTGGGGATGGGGGTCAGGTTCAAGCGCGCGCGCCACTGGCCGCCGGCCTTGCCGCGCGTGAGGCCCGCGTCGTCCAGCAGCTTCTCGGCACGCTTGAGGTCATAGGGCAGCACCGGCAGATCGGGCACATAGAACTTTTTCAGCGCCGGGTGCACCGGCCCGGTGGTCAGCTTGCCCTGGCCGTACCAGGCCACCTTGAGCAGGTTCTCGCGCTGCAGCGCGTGGGCAATGGCCTGGCGCACGCGCAGGTCCTTGAGCAGCTCGCTCTCCAGGTTGAACTCCAGCCGGTAGACGCTGTTGATGTACTCGTAGCCCCGCGTCTCGAACTGCAGGCCCGGCTTGGCGCGCAGGCGCTCCACCTCGGCAAAAGGCACCGGCGAGCTGGGCGCAATCTGCACCTGGCCGCTTTCGATGGCCGCCGTGCGCGCGGCGGCATCGGGGATAAAGCGCACCACCAGGCGGTCGATATAGGGCTTGTCGCCATCCCAGTAATGGGGGTTGCGCTCGTAGATCACATGGCTGCCGCGTACCCATTCCTTGAACACAAAGGGGCCCGTGCCCACCGGCGCATTGTTGGACGGGTTGGTATCGGCCCGGCCGCTGGAATAGAGGTGCTTGGGCACGATGGGCGACTCTGAGGCCGCCAGTGCCGTGATCAGGTAGGGGATGGGGCGGCTCAGCTGCAGCACCACGGTGTGCGCGTCGGGCGCCTGCACCTCCGCCACGCCCGCAAAGGTGGCGCGGCCCCGGGGGTGGAACTCCTTGAGCAAGGCAATCGAGTGCACCACATCGGCCGAGGTAAAAGGCTTGCCGTCATGCCATTTGACGCCCTGGCGCAGCTGAAAGCGGTAGACCAGGCCATCGGGGCTGATCGACCAGGCAACAGCCAGCTGCGGCTGCGGGTTGAGGTTGAAGTCATAGGTCAGCAGCCCCTCGGTGACCTTGCCCGAGATCGTCACCGACGAGCCGGCGGTGTGCGCAATCGTCGTCAGGGTTGGCGGCTCGGGAAAGAGCAGCAGGTTCAGGGTGCCGCCTTTTTGCGGCTTGTCCTGCGCCCAGGCCAGGCTGGGAACTGCCGTGCCGATGCCGGAGGCAGCAGCGGCCAGCATAAAGTGGCGGCGCGTGGCGAGCGAGAAATCGGAATCAATAGACATGCGAGGTACCAAGGGTAAAAACAGGGCGGCGCTCAGGCAGCGGCCTGGTGCCGTTGCAAGGCCGCGCGGCCGGTGTTGCTGCGGATCAGGCTGTTGGCCGGTGAATGGATCTGGCTGCACAGCACATTGCGCAGATGGCGCTCCAGCGGATTGCGCCGCGCCAGGCCGTGGTTACCGGCCAGCTCCAGCGCCAGCTGCACCACGCGCAGCGCGTTGTCCACCGCCACATGCTTGGCCACGGCAACCAGGCCATCGGGGGCCGTGCCGCTGTCGTAGGCGCGGGCATGGCTGTCCAGCAGCCAGTCGCTGGTCTGCAGCAATACCTCGATCTCGCCAAACTTTTCCTGCACAGTGGCGAGCGACGCCAGGTTGGCACCGCCCAGCGCGCTGGGGCGGCGCTGGTTCAAAAAAGCGCCCAGCCAGTCGCGGGCTGAGCGCGCCGCGCCGTCATAGACCGTTGCCACCAGGCTGAAGTACCAGGCAATGCCATGGGCCTCGCGCTGCAGGCCCAGGCTGGCTGGGCGCAGGCCGACCGCATGGTGGTCGGGCACCCAGGCGCCGTCGAGCACCAGGTCCTGGCTTGCGGTAGCGCGCATGCCCAGCGGGTTCCAGGTATCGACCAGGCGCGCACCGGCCGTGCCTCGGGGCAGCACAAAACTGCCCAGGCGCGGCTCGGGCTCATCAGTCACCGCCAGCACGCTGATCCAGGCCAGCAGCGGGCCGCCGGTCACATAGACCTTGTGGCCGCTCAGCTGCCAGCCACCGGCCACGCGCCTGGCCCGCGCCGCTGGCAGGCCGCCGTGCGAGGGGGAGCCCAGCTCCGGCTCCACCTGGGCGGCGTTGAGCAAGGCGGGGCCTTGCAGGCTGGCTGCGATCAGCTCGTCCGCCAGCGCTGGCGGCCACTCGCCCTGCCCCGCGCGCTGCGAGCGGGCAATCGCCGCATGGTTGCTGTAGTGCATCGCCAAAATCAAAGCGACTGCCGGGTCGCCCTGGGCAATGGCTCCCACCACTGCACGCGCGCTGGCCAGGCCGGCGCCATGGCCACCGGCCTCGCGGGCAATGGTCAGCCGCAGCAAGTCGGCCTGGTGCAGCAGCGCAAACTGCGGCGCCGGTGCAGCGCCGCTGGCATCATGCGCCTCCGCCAGTGCGGCCAGCTCGCCGATCAGCGCCTGGGCGCGGGCCAGCAAGCTGGCCTCGTCCAGCGCCGGGCCTGGGGCGGTGGTGGCCGTGTCCAATGGCGGCTGCAGCACTTGCAGCACGGCGCTCATGCATCCCCCTGCGCATAGCGGGGCGGCACCACAAAGCCGCCCTGGGCCTGCTCCCAGGCATGGGCAAAGGCAATCGTGGTGCGGTCTTCCAGATAGGGGCCGACCACCTGGGCGCTGATCGGCAGGCCGTCATCGTCCAGCCCGACCGGAAAGCTGGTCGCAGGCAGGCCTGGCAGCACCGGCAAACCGGCCCAGTAAAACAGCTCGCGAAAGCCGATCTCGCGCACCCCATCGGCATAGGCCACGGGAAAGCGGCGCTCCTCCTTGTGGCCCTGCTGCTGGTGCGCAAAAGTGGGCGTCGGTGCCACGGGGGTCAGCACCACGTCATAGTCCTGGAACAGCTGCTCCCACTGGTGGCTCAGCGCATGGCGGTGCTCGTTGTCCTGCAGCCAGGTGGCATGGGGCAGGCTGGGCGCGCGCAGCAAGGCGGCCTCGGCGCTGCGGTCGTCGGGCTCCAGCTCGGCCAGGCGCTGCTGCTGCGCCTCGGTCAACGGGGCCGCGTTAGCCACCGACGAGCCCAGCAGGCTGCGGTAGGTGCGGTGCTGCTCGCTCAGATCAGGGCGCTGCGCAGGCGGCAGATCGCGCCACTGCGTGGTCTGCACGCCCTGGGCCTGCAAGGCGCTGACGACGCGCGCGATCACCAGCTGCTCGGACAGGCTCGCCTCCTGGCCCGGCCAGGCATCCAGCACCAGCACCCGAAAATCCTGCAGCCGCTGGTGGCGCGGTGGCGGCAGACTCGCCTGCCAGCCCTTGGCCTGCAGCGGATCAAGGTTAAGCAGCTGCTCCAGCGCCAGCTCCAGGTCGAGCGCAGTGCGCGCCAGCGGCCCGGCCACCGACAGATCACGCGCGCTAAAGCGCCCTTGCGGCGCGCCGGTGCCGCGCATCGAGATCAGCCCATAGCTGGTCTTGTGGCCAAACACGCCGTTGAAGTGCGCGGGGATGCGCACCGACCCACCAATATCCGTGCCCAGCTCCAGCGCGACAAAGCCGGCCGCCACGGCCGCCGCGCTGCCGCCCGATGAGCCGCCCGGTGTGCGCTGCAGATCCCAGGGGTTGCTGCTGCTGCCGTACACGGCGTTGTAGCTTTGCAGATCGCTCAGCGCCAGCGGCACATTGCTCTTGCCGATCAGCACCGCCCCCGCCGCGCGCAAGGCCGCGACTGCCGGCGCATCCTGCCGGGCGATATTGCTGCGGTAGTCCGGGTTGCCCACGGTGGTGGGCAGGCCGGCGACATCAAAGTTCTCCTTCACCGTGATCGGCAGGCCCAGCAATGGCTTGCGCTCGCCCCGCTGCAAGGCGGCGTCTGCCGCCTGGGCATCGCGCCGGGCTTGCTCTATCGCCCGCACCGGGATCGCATTGAGCTCGCCATCATGGCGTTCGATGCGGGCCAGCGCCTGCTCCAGCAGCTCGACCGCGCTGACGCGGCCATCGGCCAGCGCTTGCAACTGCGCACGGGCGCTGGCAAAGGCCAGGCTGGCGGCAATGCCGGGCGACGCTACTGCGCTCTCGCTCAGGGTGGTTTCGTTGGGAAAGTCGATGGTCGTCGTCATTTGCTAGCCTCCAGCCACAGGTCAGAAAAATCTCCAGACGTCAGGTCAATGCTGTTGTTGAGCCCATGCACCCGCGTGCTGTGTACCCGCAGCGCAGAGGGCACGGTGGCGATCGGGTAGACGGGGAGATCACGGCCAACGATCTGCTGAATCTCGCGGAACTGCGCGGCACGCTTGGCCTCGTCGACCTCGACAGCGGCCTGGCGGAACAGGTTGTCGACCTGTGGGTTGTTGTAATGCGAGGCGTTGATCCAGATCAGCGGGTTCTTGATGCCGTCGGACCAGTAGATGCGCTGCACGCCGACCGATGGATCAAACAAGCGGCCCAGGCCATTGAGGTTCAGGTCAAACTCACGCGCGGTGTAGGCGCGCTTCAAAAAGGTGGGCAGGTCGCCGTCCAGAATGTCCACCTTGATGCCCACGCGGTTGAGCGCCGAGCGCAGGTACTCGGCAGTCTGTTTGAACTGCGCGCCCGGGATGTAGGTGAGCTTGAGCGCAAAGCGTTGGCCATTGGCCTGGCGCGGGTAGCCGGCGCTGTCGAGCAGCTGGTTGGCGCGGGCCACATCAAAGCCGTAGTTGAACTCGCTGTCGTCGTAGTAGGCGCCCAGCACCTTGGGGATGGGCGAGTTCACCAGCTCGGCCTGCTTGTAGTAGACGTTGTTGACGATGAAATTGCGGTCCACCGCATGGGCAATCGCATGGCGCACCTGGGGCTTGGACAGCACCGGGTTCTCGACGTTGAACTCCAGGAAGGAGGCATTGTTCAGGAACGCGTCATAGCTGGCGTCAAGCTTGAGCGTGGGCTTTTGCAGCAAGCGGCCCAGGTCGGCCAAGGCCAGGTTCTGCGCCACATCGGCCTCGCCGGTTTCGATGGCGGCCGAGATGGCAGCAGGGTCACGTACAAAGCGGATCACCACCCGGTCCACATGGGGCACACCCGGGCGCCAGTAGTGGGGGTTGCGCTTGAGGATCACATGGCTGCCACGCACCCACTGCTCAAAGATGAAGGGGCCCGTGCCCACTGGCGCATTGGCGTTGGGGCTGCCCAGCGGGTCGCCATCGCCATAGCGGTGCGCCGGCACGATGGGCAGCTCGGCCGATGACAGCGACTTGAGCAAAAACGGCGCGGGCTTGGACAGCACCAGCACCGCCGTGTGCGCATCGGGCGTATCGACCCGCTCCAGGTTCTGCAAGGTGATACGGCCGCGCGGGCCGAGCTTCTTCTGGGTCAGGAAGGAATAGCGCACATCGGCCGAGCTGAAGTCGCGCCCATCATGGAACTTGACGCCCTCGCGCAGCTTGAAGCGGTACTGCAGGCCATCGGGGCTGACCGTCCAGGATGTTGCCAGCAAGGGCTGGGGCTGGAACTTGGCGTCATAACGCAGCAGGCCTTCGGTGATCTTGGCGCTGACATCGCGGTTGTCGGTCTTGGTGTCGAGAAAGGACACCAGCGAGGTCGGCTCTTGCGCGACCACGGACGTGACGGTGCCGCCCTTGACGGGCGTGGCCGGCGCCTGGGCGTTGGCAGCCCCAAAGCTGCTGGCAGCCAGCAGGCCCCAGGCCAGGTTTTTGTAGAGAGTTCGCATGGGCAATGGTCCAGGAGAAAAGGCGCAGACAAGGCGCGGGTAGCACGCAAAAGCGCAAAGTAAAAACGGGAGGGACGGAGAAAGTCTGTGGATAAGTGCGGTGCACAGTGCAGTGCAGCGCAGGTGCTGCGGCTAGAAGCGCAGACCCGCCTGCTTCATCAGCGGCAAAATGCGGTCGCCAAAAAACTCCAGATCCGGCTTGAAGTCGAAGAAGCTCAGCTGCAGCCCATCGATGCCGGCGCGCTTGAGCTGCACAAACTGCTCGACCACCTGCTCGGGCGTGCCGATCACTTCGATATTGCCGCCGATGGCGCGGCGCTTGGGGGCATCAAGGGCGGTGCGGCCGCGCCAGGCATGGGCATCGCTCTTCAAGCTGCTAAAGCCCTCGGGCGTGCGCTGGTCCTGGTGGGCGACGATGGCATCGTGGTAGGCCCAGGTCTCAGCCTCGGTATCGCGGCTGATGACCATGGGGTTGAGCAAGGTGCGCACCGTGCGGCCGGCATTGCGCGCCTCTTGCTTGACGCGGGCGGCATGGGCGGGCAGCACCTCGATGGCTCGGGCAAAGTCCGATGCGCCGGGACTGGTGATAAAGACCAGGTCCGAATGCCTGGCTGCAAAGGCAATGCCGGCGTCCGAGCCGGTGGCATTGACCAGCGCGGGCCGGCCAAAGCGCGGCTTGGGGCTGACAAAACCGCCGCCCAGCTTCCAGGGCGAGATGCCTTCAAACGAGTAGTTCTCGTCGTAAGACCACAGGCGCTGCACCACCTCGATGAACTCCGAGGCCAGGTCATAGCGACGGTCATGCTCGATCTGGTCCCAGCCAAACATCCTGTGCTCCACCTCGCGGTGGCCGGTGACGATATTGATGCCCCAGCGCCCGCCCGAGATATGGTCCAGCGTAGCCCCCCACTTGGCCAGGTGCAGCGGGTGCAACGGGCCGTAGAGCACATGGATGGTCGAGATCAGCATGATGCGCCTCGTGACCGAGGTCAGCGCCGCCGTGGTGGCAAAGGAGTCCAGCGCATCGCCATTGAACACCCCGCCATAGCCGCCCTTGGGCAGCCACTGCGACAGCGCAAACACCAGATCGAAGCCGAGGTTCTCGGCCTTCAGCACCAGGTCCTTGTTGTAGTCAAAGCGCCAGTCGGTGCTGCGCGGCAAGGTGGAGGCACTCCAGCCTCCTGCCTGGATCGGCAGAAACAGGCCCAGCAGAATCGGCTGCGCAAAAGCCTGCGACAGGGGGCTGTCCGGAAAATCCAGCGGTGAGGCGAATGTCTCTCTATCAGCGAGTTTTTCCAGCGGTATTGCAGAGTTCATGGGGCGGCCAAGGTTGTCAATACAAAGGAAGCCGAACCAGCCTTGAGATAACCAGCTATTCAGCATCCGCATTGGCTTGAATAATCCCATGAATCACCACCCCGCTCTTGCGCCGATTTTGCATTTGCATATTTAAAAATCAGCCATTGGCGCAGGCATACAAACAGAGCCGCAGGCGCAATGCCAGCGCTCTGCACAGCCTCCATCCGCGCTTATAGCTTGCGAAAATATGCAGCAAGCCAAACAAAATATGCCGTCTCAGGTGCGAATCACCACAAAAAACTTTGGCGAGCAGCCACCAACCGATAAAAATCAGATACCGATATTTGTTATTTAATTTACGCCTTTTGATATATGAAATGGCATGCTGCAAATACCGTTGATAACGCAGGAACGCTCCTATCATGCACAGGTCACCTCCCGATGAATAATGCGCATGAATACCACCCCACGTTTATTGCGATCGCTCTGGTTCAATGCCAAATATGCAGTGCCAACGGTGCTGGGCGTCGCGATTTTGAACTTTTTGCTGCTGCAGCTCACGCCCGGTGATGCGGCCGATGTGATGGCCGGCGAATCGGGGGCCGCGACGGCCGAGACCCTGGCGGCGCTGCGCTCGCGCTTTGGGCTGGACCTGAGCGTGCTCGAACAATTGCAGGCCTACCTGGGCAACCTGGCGCATTTCAGCCTGGGCTTCTCCCCGCGCTACAACATGCCGGTGATGGAGCTGATCGGCCAGCGCCTGCCCAGCACCTTGCTGCTGATGGGGCTGGCGCTGGCGATTGCGCTGAGCCTGGGCATTGCGCTGGGCACGGCCATGGCCTACTTTGCCGGCCGCCTGCCCGACCGCCTGCTGTCCGTGCTGTCGCTGCTGTTCTATTCGGTGCCGGGCTTTTGGACCGGGCTGATGCTGATCGTGCTGTTCTCGGTCAAGCTTGGCTGGCTGCCCAGTGGTGGCTCGGCCAGCATTGGCTCCGAGCTGAGCGGCCTGGCCGCTGTGCTCGACCAGCTGCGCTACATGGTGCTGCCGGCCACGTCGCTCGCACTCTTTTATGTGGCGATCTATGCCCGCCTCACCCGCGCGGCGATGCTGGAGGTGCAGTCGCAGGACTTTGTGCGCACCGCGGCGGCCAAAGGCCTCTCGCCCTGGCGCATCACCGTGCGCCATGTGCTGCGCAATGCGCTGCTGCCGGTCACCACGATGGCCGGCATGCACCTGGGCGGCATGCTCGGCGGCGCGGTCGTCGTCGAGACCGTCTACAGCTGGCCCGGCCTCGGGCGCCTGGCCTTTGAGGCCGTGCTCAGCCGCGATTTCAGCGTGCTGATGGGTGTGCTGTTTCTCTCTTCGCTGCTCGTGATCGCCGCCAATGTGCTGGTCGATCTGCTGCATGCCTGGCTGGATCCCCGAATCGAGGTGCGTTGATGTCTTTGTCTTCCTCTACCCAGGCGCTGCCGATCCCCCCGGCCGCCGCCCACCCGCTGGCGGCCGCACAAGCGGCGCACAGTACCACCAGCAACGCCGAGCCCGATGCCGCGCCCTGGCCGAATCTGCATGCGCCCGATGCGGTGCGCACCAGCACCAGTGCCGCCAACGCCGGCAGTGGCAGCCAGGGCTACCGCGCGCTGCGCGTTTTCCTGCGCAACCCCACGGCCATGCTGGGCTGTGGCTTTTTGCTGGCCGTGCTGCTGCTGGCGCTGACAGCGCCCTGGCTCTTCCCCGGTGACCCGCTGGACATGGTGGCCCAGCCCTTTCTCTGGCCCGGCCAGGATGGGACCTATTTGCTCGGCACCGATTCGATGGGCCGTGATGTGGCCGCCGGCATTGCCCATGGCGCGCGGGTGTCGCTGTTGGTGGGCGTGTCGGCTACCTTGATCGGGCTGAGCCTGGGCATTGGCATTGGCGCCGTCAGCGGCTACTTTGGCGGCTGGGTCGATGACTTGCTGCAGCGCGTGGTGGTACTGTTCCAGACGATTCCCAGCTTTATCTTGCTGGTGGTGCTGGTGGCGATTGCCCAGCCTGCGATCAGCACCATCGTCGTCGCGATTGGCCTGGTGACCTGGCCCACGGTGGCACGCCTGGTGCGGGCCGAGTTCCGCGCGCTGCGCCACAAGGAGTTTGTGCTGGCCGCCCGCGCGCTGGGCTACTCGCACAGCCGCATCATCCTGCGTGAGATGCTGCCCAATGCGCTGCCGCCCATCATCGTCACCTCATCGGTGATGGTGGCCTCGGCCATCTTGCTGGAATCAGCCCTGTCCTTCATGGGCATGGGCGACCCGAACGTCGTCAGCTGGGGCAGCATGATCGGCATGGGGCGCGACCTGCTGCGCACGGCCTGGTACCTGACTGCGGCTCCGGGCCTGGCCATCGTGTTTGCCGTGCTCGCCTTCAACCTGATTGGCGATGGCTTGAACGACGCCCTCAACCCCCGTCTGTCGCAGGAGCGCTGAATGTCCGAAACCTCTTTGTTGGATGTGCGCGGGCTGAGCATCCGCTTTCCGCAGCTCGATCCGGTGCGTGGGCTGAGCTTTTCGGTACAGGCTGGCGAAACCCTGGCCATCGTCGGCGAGTCCGGCTCGGGCAAATCGCTCACCGCCCTCGCGCTGATGCGCCTGCTGCCACGCGCGGCCCGCATTGCGCAGGGCGAGATCCGCTTCAACGGCCAGAACCTGCTGGACCTGAGCGAGCCGGCGATGCGCCAGCTGCGCGGGCGCGAGATCGGCATGATCTTCCAGGAGCCAATGACGTCGCTCAACCCGGTCTACACCATTGGCTGGCAGATTGCCGAGGTGCTGCGCCAGCACGAGGGCCTGAGCGCCAAGGCCGCGCGGCTGCGCGCCATCGAGCTGCTCGATACCGTGCGCATCCCCGATCCGCAGCGCAGGGTCGATGATTTTCCGCACCAGCTCTCGGGCGGCATGCGCCAGCGCGTGATGATTGCGATGGCCATTGCCTGCCGCCCGCGCCTGCTGATCGCCGACGAGCCCACCACCGCACTCGATGTGACCATCCAGGCCCAGGTGCTGGACCTGCTCGACCGGCTGCGCAAGGACTTGTCGATGGGCCTGATCCTGATCACCCACGACCTGGGTGTGGTCTCGCAATGGGCCGACCGCGTGGTGGTGATGTATGCCGGCCGCGAGGTCGAGCAGGCCCGCCCTGGCCCACTGTTTGACGAGCCCCTGCACCCCTACACCCAGGGCCTGCTGGCGGCATCGCCCCGGCTGCAGCCCGGCGCGCATTACCTCGATGGCCCGCTCACCGAGATTCGCGGCAGCATCACCTCGGCCATTGGCCAGACCGGCTGCGCCTTTGCGCCGCGCTGCCCGCGCGCCCAGGCCTATTGCCACAGCGTTGTGCCGCCCTTGCAAGTAGCAGGCCCCCAGCGCCTGAGCGCCTGCCCCATCACCCTGCCTGCGTCTGCGCGCAGCGCCCACCTTGCCTAGGACCGCCATGAGCCTGCTGACTGTCAGCGATCTTCAGACCCATTTCAAACTGCCCAAGGGCGTGCTGCGCGCCGTCGATGGCGTGTCGTTCCACATTGCCAAGGGCGAGACCGTCGGCCTGGTCGGCGAGTCGGGCTGCGGCAAATCCACCCTGGGCCGCAGCCTGCTGCGGCTGGAGACGCCCACCGCCGGCCAGGTGGCGCTCGACGGCGAAGATATTCTGCCCTTGCAAGGCGCGCGGCTGCGCAGCCTGCGCAAGCGCATGCAGATGATCTTCCAGGACCCGTTCGCCTCGCTCAACCCGCGCCACAGCATCGGCACGATCTTGGAGACCCCTTTGCAGGTGCATGGCCTGGGCGACCGCGCCCAGCGCCGCCGCCAGGTCGAGCGCCTGCTCGACCGCGTGGGCCTGCCGCGCAACGCGCTGGGCCGCTACCCGCATGAGTTCTCCGGCGGGCAGCGCCAGCGCCTGGGCATTGCCCGCGCGCTGATGCTGCAGCCCGATCTGGTGGTCTGCGACGAGCCGGTCTCGGCGCTGGACCTGTCGATCCAGGCGCAGATCCTGAACCTGCTCGTTGAGATGAAGCGCGAGTTCGGCCTGTCCTACCTGTTCATCTCGCATGACCTGTCGGTCGTGCAGTACTTTGCCGACCGGGTGCTGGTGATGTACCTGGGCCGCATCGTCGAGAGCGCCGACCGCCGCAGCCTCTGGAGCAGCCCGCGCCACCCCTACACCCAGGCGCTGCTCGATGCCGTGCCTGACCCCACCCGCCACCGCCAGGCCGCCCCGTTGGGCGGCGACCTGCCCAGCCCGCAGAACCTGCCCACGGGCTGCCGCTTTCATCCGCGCTGCCCGCGCGCCACGGCGCTGTGCACTGCGCAGGAACCGCTGCTCAGCGACGGCGGCAATGGCCACCTGGTGGCCTGCCACCATCCGCAGCTGCCACCGGCCTCTGGCACGCAGACCTCCGTGATTTCCTTTCACTAACCCTTCGTTTTTTCTTTTGCCATGACCTACCGTTATCTCGGCCGCAGCGGCCTCAAAGTCTCCCGCCTGGCACTGGGCACCATGATGTTTGGCGGCCCGACCGACGAGCAGACCGCGCACGCCATCATCGCCAAGGGCAAGTCCCAGGGCATCAACTTCATCGACACGGCCGACGTCTACCAAAAGGGCCTGACCGAGCAGGTGGTGGGCCGTGCGCTGGCCAAGGACCGCCATGACTGGGTGCTGGCCACCAAGTTTGGCAACCCGCTGGGTGAGGGCCCGAACCGGCGCGGCACCTCGCGCAAATGGATCATCGAGTCGGTCGACAACAGCCTGCGCCGCCTGGGCACCGACTACATCGACCTGCTCTACTTTCACCGCGCCGATTTTGATGCGCCGCTGGGCGAGGCGGTGCGCGCGATTGGCGACCTGGTGCGCGCGGGCAAGCTGCGCTACTTTGGGCTGTCCAACTTTCGCGGCTGGCGCATTGCCGAGGTGGCGCACCTCGCGGACGCCGAAGGCATTGACCGGCCCATTGCCAGCCAGCCGCTCTACAACATCGTCAACCGCACGGCCGAGGCCGAGCAGCTGCCCGCTGCCGCCGCCTATGGCCTGGGCGTGGTCTCGTACAGCCCGCTGGCCCGGGGCGTGCTGACGGCCAAGTACCCGAATGTGGAAGCGGCCGAGCCCGGCTCGCGCGCCGCGCGGCTGGACAAGCGCATGCTCGAGACCGAGTGGCGCCCCGAGTCCATCGACATTGCCGCCGAGATCAAAACGCACACCGACGCGCGTGGCATCAGCCCGGTGGACTTTGCGCTGGCCTGGGTGCTGAACAACCGCCTGGTGACCGCCGCCATCGCCGGCCCGCGCACGCCCGAGCAATGGGATGGCTATATCCGCGCGCTGGACTACCAGTTCACCGCCGATGACGAGGCCCTGGTCAACCGCCTGGTGGCTGCCGGCCACCCCTCGACCCTGGGCTTTACCGACCCCGGCCACCCGGTCGAAGGCCGGGTGCCTTATGTGGCAGCTACGCAGGCCCCCGCGCCAGCGGCCGCCTAACCCAACAGGTCCACCGCCATGAATGCCTCGGTTCCCCCCCTGCGCTCCCGCCACCCCAGCCGCGATGACCTGCTGGCCCGCCTGCCCCAGCTGGCCGCCGATATTGGCCAAGGCGCCGCGCAGCGCGAGCTGCTGCGCGAGCCGCCCTGGGCGGCCTTTGACCTGCTGCGCGCATCGGGCCTGGGCGGCCTGCGCATTGGCCGCGAACAGGGCGGGCCGGGCGGGTCAGTGGCCGATGTGGTCGAGGTGGTCAGCACCCTGGCCGCAGCGGATTCCAACGTGGCCCATGCGCTGCGCACCCACTTCAACACCACCGAGCTGCTGCGGCTGGAGACCAAGCCCTCGGCGCTGGCCCAGCGCCAGAACGCCTGGGCCCTGCAGGGCAAGCTGTTTGGCGGTGCCTTTACCGAGCTGGGCACGGCACGCGCCGGCATCAGCACCTCCACCCTGCTGCGCGAGGGCCTGCACCACCGCTTGAATGGCAAGAAGTACTACGCCACCGGCACGGCCTATGCGGATTACTTCAACGTCTTTGCCACCAATGACGAGGGCCAGGGCGTCAATGCCGTGATCCCCGTGCAGCGCGAAGGCGTGCGGGTGCTCGACGACTGGGATGGCATGGGCCAGCGGCTGACCGCCAGCGGCAGCCTGGAGCTGAACAACGTGCTGGTCTATGACGACGAAATCAGCCCCGGCGCCCGCAACCACCTGGCCGGCCGCCATGCCTCTGCGCTGCGCCAGCTGATCCTCGTGGCGACTGCCGCCGGCATTGTGCGCAATATCCTAGCCGATGCACGCTACTATGTGCTGCAGCTGGGCAGGCCCGCGATGCACAGCCCCGCCGAGCGCTCACGCGACGACCATTTTGTGCAGGCCGTCATCGGCGAGCTGGCGGCCGCCAGCTATGCGATCGATGCCTTGATCGCCGCCAACGCCCGCCAACTGGACCAGGGCGCCTATGCCATCGTGCACGCGCCGCAAAGCGCGGACGATGTCGTGCTGCAAGGGGCTCTGGCCACCGCCCAGACCCAGCTGGTCGTCAGCCGCCTGGCGCTGAATGCCGGCGAGCGCCTGTTTGAAGTGGGCGGCGCCTCCGCCACCTCGCGCCAGCTGAACCTAGACCGGCATTGGCGCAACCTGCGCACCATCTTTAGCCACAACCCGCTGCTGCACAAGACCCGGGTGGTGGGGGACTATGTGCTCAATGGCACGCGGACGCATTTGGAGGAAGGGCGGGTGTTTTGAGGGCGGCCACCGGCGAGCAAGACCGCAGGCATGCCCCAGCCGACGCACAAATCAAACACTCCATAAACAAACCGAATGACTTTATTAAAGTTCACATTTTTTAGAGTCGTTTGGGGAGCAACGCTCTAGCGTAATTAAATTGTTGCGGTTATCTTGTAGAAATTACTTATTCAGTATATTTATTACAAATACGCCATGCACCTCGCTTCCGAATCCGCGACTTCGCATCTGAACTTGTCCCGCTCCGTTACGCCTTTGGGCAAGGCTGCCCTCCATGGCAGCTTGCTCGCAGGGTTGTTTGCAGCACCTCAGATAGCGCTGGCCTGCCCAGCCAACCTCAGCGCATCGACTTACACCACGCAGGCTTCGGACAATGGTCTGACCTGCGTCTACACCGCAGACCCCATGGCCGTTACCGTCAATGGATGGCTGGCCACCGGTTTGGTGCAAATCACTGGCAACACCACCGTCAATGGCGTGCTGACCGTCACCGACACCAACGGCGACAACAGCCGGGGCATCCTGTTGTCTGGTGCTGGGAATGGCGCTTTTTTGAAGGACGTCACGATCAACAAACCCAGCGGTGCCAACAATGCCGCTGGGATTGAGAAAGCCGGCTCCGGCGTGGTCACCTTCCAGGGCAATGTCACGGTCAGTTCCAACACCGGAGCGCCTTCGGCCAGAATCAACACCCGCGATGGAGTGCGCAACAACGCAGGCACGGCCAACTACCAAAAAGACCTCAGCATCACCAGCCAAGGCGGCACCCGCTCGGGCCTGTATGTGGGCGCGGGCACGGTCACGGTGGGCGGTAATCTCACGCTCGATTTCCAATCCACCTACTACGCCGGCTACAGCTACGCACCGCTATGGAGCCAGGGCGGCACCACCACCGTAACAGGTACCACCACGGTCAACACGGCAGCCGCCTCGGGCCTCACGCCAGGCGTCGTGGTGACGAATTCCCAAGTCACCCTGAATGGCGCTACCAGCGTGACGGTGGCAGGCACAGGTGCTGCAGCCGTGGATATCCGCATCGGCGGCGTTGCCGGGTGGCCGCTGGCGGGCAACACCATCACCGCATCGGGTGCCGCAGGCATTGGCCTGCAACTGCGCAGCAATGGCAGCTTTAGCGCAGGCTCGGGCCTTGTCGTCAACGCGCAGGGCAGCTCTTTCAACTACCTCTCGGCCAGCGGAAGTACCAGCCTGGATGCAGTCACCGCCACGACGGCCCCGGTGGTCTGGAACGCCGATGCCACCAGCACGGCCACCTACACCGGCAACGAAGGCCACTACAAGGGCAGCAGCCAGTTGGCGAGCGGCGGTCAGCTGACCTTGAACCTGAACCGCGCCGCCTTGTGGGAGGCCACCGCCGCCTCGTCCTTTACGGTGCTGAACCTGCAAAGCGATGCGCTGCTCGATGCCTCCTTGCTGCCCAGCCTGGCAGCCACGGGCAACCTGAGCAATGCCGGGGGCATCGTGTCGCTCGCTCGCAGCGATGCCAGCCCCAACAACACCCTGGCCTTGGCGGGTACCTACACCGCCAATGGCGGCAGCCTGGTGCTCAACACCGTGCTCAACGATGGCTCCACCTCGGTGAGTGATGTGCTGCAGGTGAATGCGACAGCGGCAGGTGGCAGCCCCACCCTGCTCTCGGTGCTGCCCGATGCGGCCAGCGCGCCGGCCTTCACCACCGGCAAAGGCATTTTGGTGGTGCGCGTGACCGGCGGCGCAGCCAGCTCGGCGGCCAGTGTCTTTGCGCTGCCAGACGGTTTCCTGGACGCCGGCGGCATCCGCTATGAACTGGTGCGTGACGCAGACGATGGCAACTGGTACCTGCGCTCTGTCGCCGCTGCGCAGCTGACCGTGAACAAGGTGGTCACCGGGCCTGCAGGCGCGGCGCCCTTTGCCGGTGAGATTCCGTTTACCGTGAGCTGCACCGGCCCGGCAACGTCCTTCAGCGGCAGCCTGGTCGTGGCGGCCAACCAGGGCAGCGCTGCCCCCATCACCATCCAGCAAGGCAGCGCCTGCACGGTGGCCGAAGGCGCGCTGCCCACTGCCCCTGCGGGCTACCGTTGGGCCGAACCCAGCTACACGCAGCCTGCGGCCATTGCCGCTGGTGCCAACACTGCGACCATTACCAACACCTTGGTCTCTAACGCCACCCCCACCGATGCCGGGACGCTCAAGCAAGTGCCGACCCTGGGCACCTGGGCCGTCAGCGCGCTGTCGCTCACCATGGCACTGCTGGGCCTGGGCCGCATGCGCCGACGCACGACCTGATCGCGCTGCCTTGCTGCGGCCAGACGCAAAAATGCCACCTCCTGGTGGCATTTTTTTTGGGCGGTGCTGCGTTGGCCAGCCTAGTTCAATTTACTGCTCCGCCGCCGCCTGCGCCCGCACATCAAACTCCACCTTCCAGCGCTCGCTGCCGCCCACGGGCACGGCGTTGAGTTCCAGCGTGCCGATATCGGTCACGCGGGCATGCAGGGTGACGGGCACGACCTCGCCATTGGCGCGGCCTTCGGCGGGCAAGTTCAGCTCGATCTCCTGCAGCTCCAGCAGCTCCTCGGGGCCCCAGAAGTCGAGCATGGTGCCAACGGTGTCGCTGCGGCGCACGCTGGAGCCAAAGAAGCGCATGCGCACCGGCTCGCCCACGACGAGGCCAAACTCCTGCGTATCGAGGGCTGCCTCGCTGCCCTCTTCCATGCCAAACGGTGCCAGGCACAGCGCAGACATCGGTGGTTCCATGCCGGGGATCGCCGGCATGTTGGACTCGACGCCGACATAGTAGGACTGTGCGGTGCCGCCGCGGATGCGCACACCCCGGCCTTCGCGCACATGGCCGTAGTAGGCAGCGCCACGGGCGACAGCCAGGTCCAGGTTGGCGCCATCCAGCAGACGTGCGGGGGCGGCGCCTTCGGCGGCCAGCCAGCTGTTCAGCACCTGGGTGATGCGCTGCTCGATCTGCGGGGCCTTGAGCACGCCGCCGTTGAACAGGATCGCGGTGGGGTGCAAAAAGCTCGCGCCTTCGGGCTGGGTGCCCTGCAGGCCATCGATCTGCTCGGTCACACCGGCCTGGCGCGACAGGAAGGCGGCCAGGTGGCGGGTGACGGCGGCGTCTTGCGCATAGGGCAGGCCCAGCTGCGTCAGCGCGCCACGCGCGCGGCTGATGGGCTTGTCGCTGACAGCCACTTGCGGGAAGAAGCCTTCGACCAGGGTGGCCAGCACTTCGCTGCGGGTCACCTCGGTGCGGATGCTGCCGCCGATCAGCTTGCTGCCCCGGCTGGGCACCACCACGGGCACTGACTCAAGGGCTGCATCGGACAGCAGCTGCTCCTTGGCGGCGCGGCAGCCATGGGCCAACGCGCGGGTTTGCCAGGCGTCGAGCTGCTTGCCTTCTTGCGCCAGCTTTCGCGCTACGGCATAGGCCAGGGCCAGGTCCATGTTGTCGCCGCCCAGCAAGATGTGCTCGCCCACGGCCACGCGCTGCAAGGCCAGGTTGCCATCGCGCTCGAGTACCGCAATCAAGGACAGGTCGGTGGTGCCACCGCCCACGTCGACGACGAGGATCACATCGCCGCTTTGCACCTGCTTGCGCCAGTCGCCGCCGCTCGCCTGGATCCAGCTGTAGAGCGCGGCTTGCGGCTCTTCGAGCAAGCTGAGCTTCTGGAAGCCGGCCGCCTTGCAGGCCTCGGCCGTCAGCTCGCGCGCGGCCGGGTCAAAGGATGCGGGGATGGTGACGGTGATGTCCTGCGCATCAAAAGGTGCCTCAGGGTGGGCCTGCTCCCAGGCCCAGCGCAGGTGCGACAGGTAGCGGATCGAGGCCGTCAGTGGCGAGACGCGGTGCACCTCGGCCGGGGCATCGGCCGGCAGCAGCGGGCTGCGGCGGTCCACACCGGGGTGGCACAGCCAGCTCTTGGCGCTGGAGACCAGGCGGATCGGAGTGGCCGCGCCGCGTGCGCGGGCAAACTCGCCGACGACAAAATCCTGCTGCGCGCCCCAGGGCAGCGCCATATCGGCGGCGCTCAGCTCGCTCTCATGGGGCAGGTACAAGAACGACGGCAGCAAAGGCCGCGCCTCGATGCTGGCGGGCGCCGTGAGCTGGGGAATGGCCAGCACATGCTGGACCAGGTTCTCGCCATCGCTGGCGCTTTTGTCCACATAGGACAGCGCGCAGTGCGTGGTCCCCAGGTCGATACCGATGCTGAATTGGGCAGGTGTTTGCATGGTTTAGAGCTCCACCTCGGCCTGGGCCAGCACCTTGGCTGCTGCCGTGTCGGTCAGCTGCGGCAGCTTGACCTCGGTCACCTGCCAACCCCGGTGGCCCAGGGTGCCGCTGAACGGGGCCTGGCCCACCACATGGCCGGTCAGGCGCACGGCAGCGGCATCAAAGCCGGCCTGCAAGGTGATGCGGCTGCCTTCGGCCTCAGCACGCACAGGGGCCAGCGCGAAATGCTCGCGCAGCACCTTGCGGCAGCCTTCATGCACCACGCGGGCGGCGGCGCCAATCTCGGCATCGGTGTAGGGCGCCACGTCTTCCTGGATAAAGTCCACAAAGCGGGCCTCGCGCTGGAGCAGACCCAGCAACTGCAGTGCCGCAGTCTCAGTGGGCAGCTGGACGGTTTTTTCGACGACCTTCTCGACCAGCTTTTCCACCGGTACTTCGACCCGCTTCTCTACCGTCTTCTCGACAATTTTCTCGACCGGCACTTCGATGCGGACTTCAACGATCTTCTCGACCGGCACTTCAACGCGCACTTCCTGCGGAGGCACATCGGCCGCCAGGCGCTCACCGCCACGCACGCGCTGCACATCGGCGGCCAGGCGGCCATTGCCCAGAATGGCGAAGAAGCTGCCGATCGCAATGGCGATGCGGCTGAAAAAAGATGGGGGGGTGTTGTTCATGGAGGCACCAACAGACACCCGCCAAGGCGCGGGGGCTGCGGGGCCAGGGCCGGGGCAGCTGCAGAGCGCAGGCGGGTGGTTTTAAAAAATGGGGGTTTGCGGCAGGCGCTGGGGACAGCCGCTATAGCTGGCGGCCAGCCCGCAAAATCGGGGATTTTACCGGCTGGCCCTATGCCCCCGCGCTATGCACCAGCAAGCCGGGAGCGCCGGCGGGGCGGGGTGAGTACTCAGAACTGGTAGCTGACGTTGACGCCGCTTGCCCAGTTACGTCCCATCGCGCTTTCAAAATAGCGCTGGTTGCCGTCATTGACGATGACCGAGCCGATGTAGTTCTTGTCGAACACATTGTTGACGCGTGCAAAGGCGGCCAAGGTCCAGCGCGGGGCGATCTGCGCGCGGTAGCCCAGGCTGAGCGCGGTGGTGGCGTAACCCGGGGCGGCCTGGGTGTTGGCATCGTTGGCCTGCACATTGGAGCTGGCCTGCACACCCATGCCGACGGTCCAGGCAGGGGCAAAGCGCCAGTCGGCACCCAGGAAGGCGTTGTGGCGTGCCAGGCCGGGCAGGCGCTGGCCGGCGGTGCCGCTGCCCGACTCCTCGCGAAAGCGCGCATCCAGCCAGGTGTAGGCGGCGCGCAGCTGCCAGTCACGCATCAGATCCAGCTGGGCCGACAGCTCCAGCCCCTGGCGCCGGGTCTTGCCGGTATTGCGGTAGGTGGTGCGGCCACCAGCGCTCTGGTCGGTCACGATCTCGTCACTGCTGTGCGACTGGAACAGCGCCGCACTCCAGAGCCCGCGCAGCGCATCGCCACGCAGCTGCTGGCGGTAGCCCAGCTCCCACTGCGTGCTGCTGGTGGGCCGCAGATCGGTGTTCAGGCCCGAGCCGCTGTTGCGGTAAGACATCTCGGTGATGCTCGGCGTCTCAAAGCCCCGGCCCACGCTGGCGTAGATGGTCTGCTGCGGGCTGAGCTGGTAGGAGAGCGAGGCAACAGGCAGCAGCTTGCTGTGGCGGCTGCTGCCACTGTCGTCGCCATTGCCGGGGGTGATGTAGTAGTCGTCCGAGCTGAAGCGCACGCGGCTATAGCGCAGGCCGGTGTCCAGGCTCCAGCGCGGGGCCAGCTGCCAGCGCGCCTGCACAAAGGGATCAGTGCTGCTGACCTTGTTTTTCTCATCGCGGCGCAGCTGGCCGCGCAGGCCATAGGTGTCGCCGATAAAGTTCTCGTAGCCCTGGCGGTTTTCGGTCATCTGCTGCAGATCCAGCCCCGCGCTCAGCTGCAGCGGCACGATGGTGTCGAACTCGCCCACCCAGACCAGGCGGGCGCCCGCATAGTCGCGCGCCATGTCGATCACGCCGCCGGCGTGGCCCGGCGCCAGCTGCGGCGCCTTGGGGATGGACTGGTACTGCAGCATGCTACGGTGGCCGTAGTAGGCCGACAGGCTCAGGCTTTGGCGGGCGTTGATGCGCAGGTCATAGGTGGCGCCCAGCTGCTGCTGCTCCAGCGATTTGCGCGTGTTGTACTGCTCGGCCACGCTGCTGGCTTGGCGCGGATTGGCCTGCCACTGCGCCATGGTCAGGCCCTGCGGGTCCTGCGCATCGCCCCGGGTGTGGTTGGCCACCAGGGTCAGCTTGTCGTCATGCGCCAGCGGAATCACCAGCTTGGCATTGAGCAGGTTGCGGTCGGCCGCGCTGTGCTCGCGGTAGCCATCGGTCATGAAGCGGCTGGTGCTCAGCACATAGCCCATGCCGCCTTCCGTCTGGCCGCTGGCCTTCAGGCTGTAGCGCTGCTGGCCATCGCTGCCCACGCTCACGCCGGTCTCCAGCTTCAGCTGGCCTTGCGGGTCTTCGGTGTAAAAGCTCAGCACGCCCCCCGAGGCATTGCCGTACAGCGCCGAATACGGGCCGCGCAGCACCTCCACCCGCTCCAGGCTGGAGATATCGACATTCGAGGTCTGGCCCTGGCCATCAGGCATGGTCGCGGGGATGCCGTCGACATACAGGCGCACGCCGCGCACGCCAAAGGTGGAGCGCGCGCCATAACCGCGCACGCTCAGCTGCAAGTCCTGGGCGTAGTTGTTGCGGTTGTTCAGGGTCAGGCCCGGCACGCTGCCCAGCGCTTCGGACAGGTTCACCTGCATCTGCCGATCCTGCAGCTCGCGGCCTTCCACCACATTGGCCGATGCCGGCAGTTGCAGCAGATCGGCGGTGCCGACCGCCGAGCGCACCGACACGGTCGGCAAGGTGGCTTCGGCAGCGGGGGTTTCAGCGGTGGAAGGTGTTGCTGGTGCGGTCTGCGCAGCGGCGGACAGGGCGCACAGCAGCGCAGCGGCCCCGGCCACAGGGCGCAGGGGCGAGAGAGAAAAGGCTTGGATCGGCATAGAGGCCGCTATTTTCTTACAGCGTCTCAAGCTATGGGAAATTTGGTACATAAACCCCTGCTCTCCTCTGAGAAACCCCACACTACCACCGCTGCGGCTGCCACCAGCTGGGCAGCAGCGCGCGCACCTGGGCGCGGTGAAAGCGGTCATCGATCAGCACCACCACGCCCCGGTCGTCCTCACTGCGAATCACCCGCCCGGCCGCCTGCACCACCTTGCGCAGCCCCGGGTAGAGGTAGGTGTAGTCATAGGCCTTGGCGGCGCCAAATCGCTGGGCCATGGCCTGCTGCATATGCGTGTTGACGGGGTTGACCTGGGGCAGGCCCAGGGTGGCAATAAAGGCGCCAATCAGCCGGTTGCCCGGCAGGTCCACCCCTTCCGAAAACGCCCCGCCCAGCACGGCCAGACCAATGCCCTGCCCGGCCTCGTCAAAGCGCGCCAAAAAGGCGGCGCGCCCGGCATCGTCCATGGCCGAGGTCTGGCAGAACAGCGGCAGCTGCGGCTGCAGGCGCTGCATGCATTCGGCCGCGCGCTGCAAATAATCAAAGCTGCTGAAAAAGCACAGGTAGTTGCCCGGCTGGCGGGCAAACTGCGCCGCCACCACTTCGGCAATCGGCACGAGCGACTGCGCCCGGTCCTGGTAGCGGGTGGAGATATGGCCCGCAATCTGCACCTGCAACTGTGCGGCCAGGAAGGGCGAGGGCACATCGACCCACTGCGTGGCAGGTGGCAGGCCCAGAAGATCCTGGTAGAAGGCCTGCGGCCCCAGGGTGCCGGAGAACAGCACCGTGGCGCAGGCGGCGCTATGGCGCGCGGCCAGGTGCGGCGCGGGCACGACATTGCGGATGCAGAGCGTGGACATCGGCCCCCGCCGGCCGGCAGATGCACTGCCCCATAGGCTGATATCAAACAGCGCATGCGGCCCCAGCTGCTCGGCCAGGTTCAGCCAGGACAGCGCCTCCAGGTAAAAGCCCAGCACCGCGTCGCCCGGCAGCATGGGGCTGTCGCCTTGGGCCTGGGCAATGGCCGCCACGGCGCGCTGCACGGCACCCAGAAGGCCGGGCGGCAGCTCGGCGTAGACCTGGTAGTCCTGCCCGCCCTCGTGCTGGGCCTTGTTCAGCGCGTTCCATTGCCGGTTCAAGGCATCCAGCGATTTCTTGACCGGGCCGGCCGCCGCCTTGCGCGCCGCCGCCAAGGTGTGCTGCGGCAGCTCGGCCGTGTACATGCGGCGCGCGCGTTCGAGCAGGTTGTGGGCCTCGTCCACCAGCACGCCCACCTTCCACTGGTGGGCCTGGGTCAGCGCATACAGCATCGCGGCGCTGTCGTAAAAGTAGTGGTAGTCGCCCACAACCACATCGCTCCAGCGCGCCAGCTCCTGGGTCAGGTAATAGGGGCAGACCTGGTGCTGCAGCGCCAGCGTACGTACCTTGTCGGGCGTCAGCATCGGCTCTTGCGCCAGGGCCTGGGCGCGGGCGGCGGGCAGGCGGTCGTAAAAGCCCTGGGCCAGCGGGCAGGATTCGCCATGGCAGGCCTTGTCCGGGTGCTCGCAGCTTTTGTCGCGCGCCTGCAGGTCGACCACGCGCAGCGGCACCGCGCCCGTCTGGCCCTGCAGCGCCGTCTGCAACAGGCCCAGCGCATGCAAGGCCAGCCGGTGGCCTGTGGTCTTGGCGGTCAGAAAAAACAGCTTGTCCAACCCCTCTTGCGCACTGGCCTTGAGCATGGGGAAGATGGTGGCCACGGTCTTGCCAATGCCGGTGGGCGCCTGCGCCATCAAACAGCTGCCGCCGCCCGCCTGCAAGCCCGCCTGGGCCGTGCGGTACACCGCCACCGACAGCGCCCGCTGCCCGGTGCGGAACTGCGCAAACGGAAAGCGCAGCGCCGCCAGCGCCGCATCCCGCGCGCTGCGGTGCGCGGCCTCGCTGCGCGCCCAGTCCAAAAACAAGCGGCACTGCTGCTCAAAAAATGCCTGCAGCTCGGCGGCGCTGTACGGCTCGGCCAGCACCGTCTCCTGCTGCGTGCCCACGTTGAAATAGACCAGCGCCACCTTCAAGCGGGGCAGGCCCCGCTCCAGGCACAGCAGATGGCCGTAGACCTTGGCCTGCGCCCAGTGCAAGGCGCGGTGGTTGTCGCGCACGCTGTCGATCTGGCCCCGGTAGGTCTTGATTTCTTCGAGCTGACCCAGAGCCGGGTCAAAGCCATCGGCGCGGCCGCGTACCTGCAGGTCTTCAAAGCTGCCTGCCAGGCGCAGTTCTGCCTCATAGCCGGCGCCCCGGCGGGCACGCACCAGGCCATGGCCTTCGATGCCTTCGAGCGCCGATGGCGCAGGCGTAAAGCGCAAATCCAGGTCGCCCGCGCGGGCGGTGAACTCGCACAAGGCGCGCACCGCCACGGTGTAGCTCATGCGCCCGCCTCGCGCCACTGCACATGGCAGACGCCCACGGGTATGCCATGGGCGGCGCAGTACTCCAGCCAGCGGATCTGGTTGTCCTGCAGCTTGTCGCCCGGGCCTTTGACCTCCACCAGCTGGTAGCGCCGCTCTTGCGGCCAAAAGCGCACCAGGTCCGGAAAGCCCGTGCGGTTGGCCTGCAGATTGCCGAGCAGGCGCTGGAACAGAAGTTGGAGGTGGGCCGCCGGTATGCAGGCCAGTGCATGGTCCAGCAGCGCCTGCGTCAACGTGCCCCAATACACAAAGGGCGATTGCAGGCCAGCCTTGTCGGCAAAGCGCTGGCGGATTACCTCGGCATAGCTGCCGTCGTCCAAGGTCGCCAGACAAGCCTCAAACAGCGCCGCACGCCGCGCAACAAAATCGGGCGCATAGACATCGGCCGGCCCCGCCTGGAACGGATGAAAAAACGCCCCTGGCAAAGGCGCAAAAATCGCCGGCCAGCACAGCAGGCCAAACAGCGAGTTGACCAGCGCGTTCTCGACATAAAACACCGGCGCATCGTCGCGGTGCCAGTGGTCGCGCAAGGCGTATTCCACAGGCATCAGGCGCAGGCCTTCGGTGACCTCGGCGGTGTTCATGGCCTCGCCAGCGCGCAAGGCGGCCTCCAACGCTGCGGCATCGCTCAGCGCATCCATCGCCGCCAGATCGTGTTGCATGCGTGGCATGCGCAGCACCCGGTCCAGCGCCACATCCTCACGCAGCTGCGCCACCTCGGGTTTGAGCGCGCGGCGGCTGGCGCTGCGCTGGCCCAGGTGGCGGCGCAAGCGCGGCAGCATGCGGGCCAGGCGCTGGCTTTCCTCATCGCTCTCGGGCTGCTGCGCAGCGGCGCTGGCCAAGGCCAGGGCCTCGTCAAAGCGCTCCATGCGTTCGAGCACGCGCATGCGGCGGTGGCGTGCGCCCGGGTAGGGGCTGGCAGCATAGGCCTGCTCGGCCAGCGCCCAGCTTTGGCTGCGCTCACAGGCCTGGCCCAGGCGCAGCAGCACCTTGGCATGGCGCTGCTGCAGCCAGGGGTTGGCACTGCGCCAGGTGGTCAACGCGTCCATCAGCGCCTGGCGGTCTTCGTCCTCATCCACCGCCTGGCGCCACTGCTGCAGCTGGCGGTAGCCCTGCACATCGGCGCGGGTCTGGAAGGCGCGCGACTGCGCATCAAAGGCCACCGTCTCGTATTTGAAGATGCCCAGGTCGGCCAGCACAAACTCTGACCAGTCCTGGTGCAGATTGCCAAAGAACATCAGGCGCAGGCCCTCGGCCAGCTCGCCGACGGTGACGCGCCAGGCGGCATGTTCGGCCTGCGGATGCCAGCGGTGGTAGGGCTGCAGCTGCCCTTGGGCTTCTTGCTCGGTACCTGGATCAGACTGCTGAGCCCATTGCGCAAGTTGGGCCAGCATGTCCGCCTTGCGCAGCGAGCGCGCCAAGCCGGCATTGGCAAAGATCTGCAGCAGCTCGGGCTTGGTGTGCAGCGCAAACAGCTCGGCCAACGCCATATCGGCATCGGCATCGATCCAGCCCAGTGCCAGCAAGGGCTGCGCGGCGGCATGTACATCGGGAATCTCGTCGTAGACCAGCTTGTCCGCGCGGAACCAGGGCCCGCGCCGCATCAGCATGCGCACCATCAGCGCCTGCGACGGCATGGGGGCCTGGGCAAAGTCCGCCAGAAACTGCTGCTCCTGCGCGTCCAGCACATCGCCATAGCGCTGCCCCAGCCACTGCAGCGCGCGCTCGAAGTTGTGCAGGTAGTAGTAGCGGTGGGGGGCCAGCATGGGGGTCGGATGCGGTGTGGGTGAGTGATAGCCGATCTGTATTTTTATACAGCTATTTTAACTTTGCCGCCATGTCCCCTTCTGGCCGTCAGGCTCGCGCAGCCGATTGCACTATTCCACTGCTTGCAGGCAGGCCATATACAAATGAGTTTGCGAATAGAAACGATTCTCATTTATTATGTTTTTATTTGACGCTGCCTTGATGCCGAGCAAAGTGTTTTCCGTTTATCCCGTGGAGGCGAGCCAACCGTGCCAAACCCAGACAGTGACATCCATCCGTTGGTGCAGGAGCACGGTGTGATGCTGCGCCACTATGCTGCACTGCAAGCGCGCTGCACGGCCCAGGTCGATGCACTGCGCGCGGAAGTCGAGGCGCTGCGCGCCCAGGTCACCCAGCTGCGGGCTCAGGTCATCATGCGCGACAGCGCCCTCATCTGGGAGCGCGAAGACCGCCTGGTGCACCTGTCGGCCATCGCCAACCGGGCGGCCGTCACGGC
Organism: Comamonas squillarum; assembly: GCF_025309455.1. NCBI lineage: Bacteria > Pseudomonadati > Pseudomonadota > Betaproteobacteria > Burkholderiales > Comamonadaceae > Comamonas > Comamonas squillarum. Next base: position 4,402,331 of record NZ_CP104377.1, on the reverse strand, counting down.
CGTGCGCCGCTGTGTGGACCCGGCCGCGACGATGGAAGTGGCCGCCGTGCCCCCGCCACCACCCGATGCCTATCTGCAAGAGCTGGGCCAGCATGCCACCAACCTGGTGATCTGCCAGACCGGCTGCATCAGCCACGGCGGCTACTGGCGCGAGCATGACCAGTGCAAGCGCCTGGGCAGCACCTGCCTGCTGGAAGACCCCCAGGGCTTTGTCCCCACCGAAACCGCCAAGGCCTCGCACGCCTGGGTGATGACGGCGGCCAGCGTGCCCGCCAAGGAGCTGCCATGAGCTCGCGTTTTCCGTCCTCCGTATCGGGCCCGCTGCTGCTGCGCGAATGGGAGCGCCTGACCCAGACCGGCGTGGAAGCCAGCCGCGACAACCGCCCTGAGCAAGCGCTGGCCTGGCATGAGCATGCGCTGCGCGTGGCGCACCAGCTGTTCCACGATGCACCGGCCGGCGTCTGCGCCGATGATCGCCTGGCTGCCTTTGTGGTCGCGCACCTGAACCTGGCCGACTGCTTCAACACCTTGAGCCAGCCGATATCGGCCGGCGAGTGCATCAACTGCGCCCACCACCAGCTGCTGGCCTTGACGCGTGACGACCATGCCAGCGCCGATCTGCGATCGGCCGCCTGCAAGCACCTGCACCACACCTTTGCCGCATTGACCGAGCACCACAACCGCTGCGCCGCCCGCGAGCGCGAGGATGCGATGGAGCGGCAGGCCCACAGCGTTCCCATGCCTTCGGGCAACCCGCCGCCGGGCACGCTGCTGCACTGACAGCCGCCGCACCGGCATTGACCTCCCTGTTCTCCACTCAACAACTGACACACGATATGTCCTACACCCTGCCCAAGCTGGCCTATGCCTACGATGCCCTGGAGCCCAATATTGACGCCCAGACGATGGAGATCCACTACAGCAAGCACCACCAGACCTATGTGAACAACCTCAATGCGGCGGTTGAAGGCACGGAGTTTGCCAACCTGCCCGTCGAAGCGCTGGTGGCCCAGGTGGAATCGCTGCCCGAGAAGCTGCGCCTGCCCGTGCGCAACAACGGCGGCGGCCACGCCAACCACAGCCTGTTCTGGGAAGTGATGTCGCCCAGCGGCGGGGGCCTGCCCCAAGGCGATGTGGCCCGGGCCATCGATGCCGACCTGGGTGGCTTTGACGCGTTCAAGGACGCGTTCACCAAGGCGGCACTGAGCCGTTTTGGCAGCGGCTGGGCCTGGCTGACAGTGACGCCTGCAGGCAAGCTGGCGGTGGAGAGCAGCGCCAACCAGGACTCGCCACTGATGAAGGGCATTGGCTCGGGCAACACCCCCATCCTGGGCCTGGATGTGTGGGAGCACGCTTACTACCTGAAGTACCAAAACCGCCGCCCTGAATACATTGCCGCTTTCTACAATGTGGTGGACTGGGGCGTCGTTGCCCGCAAGTACGCCGCTGCACTGGGCAAGTAAGTCACTCCCTTCTTCGAGCACGCGAGCACGCACATGACCCCAGGCAACCAACCGATGGAAATGGACAACCAGCCCGACCCGCGCGATGACGCATCGCGCAGCACCGCCAGCCCTGCGCCCAAACCGGCGCTCAAGCTGCAAACCCGCATCGGTCTGCTGATCTGTGCCCTGGGGGTATTTGCGCTGGCCGCACTGATCTGGGATGGCTTGAAAAACCAGCCCTCGGTGCGCAACGCGTTGCTGGGCGGCTGCATGGCCGCCCTCGCCACTGCCTTGGGCACCTTGCCCGTGCTGCTGGCCCAACGCCCATCTGAACGCACACGGGACACTCTTTTTGGATTTGGCGCCGGCGTGATGCTGGCTGCCTGCGCGTTCTCGCTGGTCATCCCCGCATTGGATGCCGCACGCGCCTCCAACCTGATGGGCGGCAGCGCCTGGGCTGCCGGCGGCGTGGTTGGCACCTCCATCCTGCTGGGCGGCCTGGCCCTGCTGGCCATGGACCGCCTGCTGCCCCACGAACATTTCATCAAAGGCCGCGAAGGCGCCAGCGCCCAGCAGCTGCGCCGCACCTGGCTCTTTGTGTTTGCAATCATCCTGCACAACCTGCCAGAAGGCCTGGCCATTGGCGTGGGCTACGCCGGCAATGAAGGCATGCGCGCCAATGCGCTGGCCATCGGCATCTCTATCCAGGATGTGCCCGAAGGCTTTGTCGTTGCCGCCGCGCTGCTGGCCGTCGGCTACAGCCGAGGCTTCTCCGTCCTGCTGGGCATTGCCTCCGGCCTGGTCGAACCCCTGGGCGCCGTCGCCGGCGCCGCCATCATCGGCAGCTCCGCCCTGCTCCTGCCCTGGGGCCTGGGCTTCGCCGCCGGCGCCATGCTCTTCGTCATCAGCCACGAAATCATCCCGGAATCGCACCGCAAGGGGCATGAGTTTTTTGCGACTACGGGGTTGATGGTGGGGTTTGTTTTGATGATGGTGTTGGATACGGCGCTGGGGTGAGGGGGTAGCGGGCGCGTTAGAGATACGCGTCAATACTGCACGCGGCGAGCTAAATGGCCCAGCGGATTTAGGGAAGATTGCTAACTCGCTGCGGTTGCAGCTAAGCCCGTCTGATATTTGAAGAGGCGCAACTCATGCTTGGCCCTAGATCGCTTATGCAGCAGTTCCTCAATGTCCAACACCCCAATATCAACACCATAGATGTCGTTCAGGTTGGTTGAAAGATCCTCAGCGACGAACACTTCGTCGAGATCGAAGATACCAATCGCTTCGAAATGTGTTCGATCGCCGGGCCCTTCGTGGTTCGCATCGCTCAAGCCAGGGAGCATGTCCAAAGCGCGGCTGTATGCCGCCTCTGGGTCGCCGGCTGCGAACATATGCAATGCGAGAAAGTGATGTTCTTCACTGCGAAGAACCTCGTACGGTGGTTGATTGTTCAACCAAAGGTTTTCCTCCTTTATGAGGAAGTGAGCCACATACAAAGGCATAAGTGAGGTGCTTTCAAGGGAGAAGGTTTACGGCGAATTTACGCTCCAATCGAGGAGAGCCTCTATCTCTGCTCCTTAACAGGAAAGAACAGGCAAAGGCACCAGATACACCGGGCTATCTGACTTTCTCCACGCTCGCTCGCACACGCAGTTTTCCGCAACCCAACGCTGCGTAGTCTGCCCCCTTTTAGCTTCGGCTTCTCGTCTTCTTGCTAGCTGCGAATAGGTTGCTATCCCGTCTTTCGAGGTATTCCGCAAGGACCTCCAACGGTGGCACACCAAGCGCCTCCGCGAACTCCACCAATTCCACAGCATCAATGCGCCGCTCGCCACGCTCGCACTTGGACACAAAAGTCTGCGTGTTACCAAGACGCTGTGCCAGCTCCACTTGCGACACGCCCATACGCTTGCGCGTGGCAGTGAGAACGGACAGTAAGAGCTGGTAGTTGGGATTGTGGGTGGAGCGGTACATGGTGGATGGACATGAAACTGCTCACAAGTTAAAGTCCGTTCTGGAATAGTCTGAAATGGACTATTTCTGCAACCAAACCGCCCTCTGAATGCTTGCAAGCACGCCACCCGAGCGTCCGCATTTATGCATCAACCTGAAAGGATTTATTGCTATGGAGCACGAGCACAAGCTCCTTGTCGTGACCGATGAAGTCGTCAGTCAAACTTCCTTGGGTGAAGGCCTTATCGAAGCTGAAGTGCTTGATCCCTCTGGTTCCGGAGTGGATGAGCAGGATGATGCTCGCATGCACCAACAAGCGCTGCGACGGTTCAGGCCTACACAGCTATGGATCTGTCTGCTGTTTTTCTTTGAAGGGGTCTTGGGAGTGTTTGTTGTTGGCTGGCCGGCGCTGATTCTTTGCATTCTGGGAATCTTGTATATGGCATGGGTGGCCAAGCGGTCTAATGCGCCAGCAAGTGAGGACATGAATCGAGGGCGCATGTATGGCGGAGATGCAAGACTGCCGACCACCCGATGGCGACCATAACGCCTAGTCAAATTGATAGACCGCATCCAGCCTAAAACAGCGATCAATGGCTGAGCACTGCCATCAGAAGCTCGATACCAACTTCGATGCAACGTCTACCCCTTTGAAGATCTCCCGGCCTCCGCCAACCCGAACTCCAAGAATTGCCGTTTACGATTCATCGGCTCTCTGCACCCCACCCCAATCCCCCCACAACCCCAAAGCTTATTTGCGAATGATTCTCAATTGATCATATACTGCACCCATGGCGTAGCAATTGCGGCTACTCCAAGGTTCATCGTGGGGCGACTTACCGGAACTGTCCGGAAGTCGTTTTTGCCAGCCAATGGTTCACACTAGCCACGCATTTTTTTGCGATGAACACCGGCTTCGATAGCGCCATTGCAGCGCAGCGATCCAGTCTCTGAAAACGCCTTTGCTCTGCCCTGCCAATGTTTGGCAAGCCAGCACCACCAGACCTTCTGTCTACCCTCCCCTGATCTCTCTCTATCTACACACATGCTGAGGGCATGTTTTTTTACGTCTGCACAGTGCCTCGCGTTGACGGCATCTGCGCGCTTCAAACCGGGCCAACCCAACAAAAAGCCCAGACGCCCCCTGCCAACGGCAGCAGCAATCTGGGCTCACTCACATCACCCACCGCAGCGGCAAGCGCTGCAGCGGGCTAGCTACTAACTTAATTAAAAATCCACCGACGCCGACAGCGCAAACGTACGCGGCGCGCCCAGCGCCAGGCTGGACAGCTGGGGCATGCCCCAGTACGACTTGTTGGTCGCGTTCAGAACAGATGCCCGCAAGGTGACTGGTTTGTCGGCCACCTTGGTGATGTAGCGGGCGCCCAGGTCATAGGTGGTGCGGCCGGCGGCCCAGAGGCTGTTGTCGGCGCTGATGTACTGGCGGGACACGGCGGTGGCGTTGGCGCTGAGGGCCAGGCCTTGCACGCCAGGAACATCCCACTCCGCACCCAGCTTGCCTTGCCACTTGGGGATGCCGGTGGCGAGCTTGCCTTGGTTGACGCCACCAGCGGTTTGCGTCAGCTTCGGGGCAGTGTAGGCCACGCCGCCCATCAGGCGCAGGCCGTGCATGGCGCTGCCGAAGAAGCTCCACTCAATGCCTCGGTTGCGCTGCTCACCGCCGAACGAGAAGACGTTGGTCACAGGGTCGGTATAGCTGCTGGGCCGGGTGATTTCGAACAGGCTGACGGTGTGGGCGAAGTCGCCCAGGCCGAGCTTCAGGCCCATCTCCTTTTGCTTGCTCTTGCAGGGCGCAAACACTTCGCCGGCGTTGGCGGCGGTCATCGGTGCGGTGGCGCCCTGGCTCAGTCCTTCGATGTAGTTGGCGTAGAGCGAGAGGTTGTCGCTGGCCTTGACCAGCAGCGCAGCGGCGGGCGAGGTGGCGCTTTCGTCATAGCGCGAGGTACGCGCGCCCGAGGTGATGTTGTAGCTGTCGCTGACCACCTGCTGGCGGCGCACGCCCAAGGTGAGCTGCACGCGGTCTTGCGCCATCGATGTGGGGCGCGACAAAGTCGGCAGCCGGGCCCCATACCGGGTTGTAGAGGTTGGTGGTCCAGTCGGCGCCGGGCACACGATAGACAGCCCGCCCCAACGCGAAACGCAATAGGAACAATAGTTAGTTTAATAATACTAAACTAATAAATTACCGTACATCTTTTACAGCTATCGCAGCAGCGGTTTGGCTGACAATGGCCTGGCACCTGGAGAGAACATGGACCCTGAGAAAAAAGCAGCCCCGCGCGGGCGCCCGCGCCTGATCACGCAAGAGCGCATCGCCGATGCAGGTATCGAGATGGGCTTGCCCAACATCACCTTTGTGGGCGTGGCCAGCGCGCTGGGCGTGACGCATATGGCGCTGTACAAGCATGTGCCCAGCCTGGCCGAGCTCAAGCACATGGTGGCCGAGGAGATTTTTCGGCGCTGGGAGTTTTCTCTGCCCAAGGTGGGCGAACAAGAGGGCCTGCAGAACTACCTGGTCCGCTTCAGCGATTCGGTGCGCCAGTTCGCCAAGACCTACCCGGGCGTGACGCCCTATGTGATCCGCAGGCTGGTCGCCACCCCGGCGATGCTCGAGAAGATCGATACCCACCAGGAAGAAGTGGCGCAGGCCTACCGCATTGGCAAAGAGCAGTCGCGCTGGCTGCTGGCGACCATCGCCTTCCACGGCCTGGCCGCTGCCGATTCGGTGTACTCGGCCGCGCGCCAGGAGAGCGTGGTGCCCACCAGCTACGAGGCTGAGACCGCCGAGATGGAAGGTGATCTGGCCCAGGGCATGCATGCGCTGATCGCCGGCGCGCTGCTGCAGCTGCAGCTCGATCCGCAGCTGCAGCCCTGACGCTCTCGGGTCTGCCCCAGGCGCCCTCTGCCATGCGCCCCGCTACAGTCTGAACGCCGGCCCTGCTGACCCGCTGCATGGTCAGCCTTGGCCATGACTACGGCTCGCCTTCCAAAAAACGCCTTGTGCCTCATCGCTATCCGCTTCCATGCCATGGGCGCGAGCTCTGCAGCCACTAGCTAGTTGCTAGCCCGCAGCACCAGCAGCACTCACTCTCCCTGAAAACATCCACACCCTGGCCACTTTGGCAGGGCGGGCGCAGCCTTGCGCCTGCTTTTTTTGGCGGTCTCGATAAATATTTTCAAAAATATGTCAGGAATCGATCAGGTCGAACGACTTCATCAACGTGGCAGCGCTGTGCTGTGCACTTTCAACCTTTCATCACAGGAACGACACCATGAACATCAAGACCCTCACCACCTTGGCCGCCGCTGTCCTCGCCACCTCCGCCTGGGCCGCTGGCAGCCAGGACAGCAAATGCGGCGCAGGCAGCTGCGGCAAGAAGGAATCGAGCACCAAGGACGCCAACTGCTCCAAGAAGGATGGCGGCTGCTCGAAGAAGGACGGCGGTTGCTCCAAGAAGGACGGCGGCTGCTCCAAGAAGGATGGCGCGGGTACCCACTGACCCACTCCGTAACACACCACACAACACCAGGGTGAGCCTCCACGCTCACCCGCCCCCACCACAGAAAGGGTTCCAACCATGTCGACCACTACCAAGATCACTACCCGTCTTCTTCTGGCCGCCAGCCTGGCCTTTGCCGGCAGCGCCCAGGCCATGAGCACCGCCCCCGTGGGCAACGGCTCGGACTACCCGGCTTATGCCCCCTCCAACAGCAGCCTCAGCCGCGACCAGGTCCGGATGCAGTTCACCCAGGCCCGCATGGACGGCACGTTGCGTTTCGACGGCAATTTTGATGCGCCGCAGTTCAAAACCCAGCAACCCGGCATGGGCTTGAGCCGTGCCCAGGTCATCGAGGCCGCTTCCCAGGCCCGCATGGCCGGCACCTTGCCACAGGGTGACAGCTTTGGAGAGTAACGTTGGATGCGGGTTGGCCAAGCGCCAACTCGTGCCTCCACAGAAATGAGGACACCACATGATTGGCCTTGGCTTTCGACGTGAAATGCTCGACTGGGACATGTCCGCCGTGCATGCCGACTTCTTTGAGGTCGCACCCGAGAACTGGGTGCGCCGGGATCTGGCGCCGCTGCAGGCGCTGATCGACTCGGGACGCCCGGTCAACCTGCATGGCGTGGCCCTCAATCTGGGCGGCGCCGCACCACTGGACAGGTCCTTTCTGCGCGATCTGCGCCAGCTGATTGATGACCTGGGCACCCCGCTGTACTCCGACCACCTGGCCGCCAGCGGCGACAGCTTCCAGCTCTATGACCTGTTTGCCGTGCCTTTTACCGAGTCACATGCGCGCCGGGTGGCCGACCGCATCCGCGTCGTGCAAGATGCATTGGGCATGCGCATCGCGGTCGAGAACACGACCTGGTACACCAATGTGGGCGCGATGCCCGAAGCGGATTTTCTCGGCATGGTCCTCGACCAGGCGGACTGCCATCTGCTGCTGGACCTGAACAACCTGTCGGTCAACCACAAGAACCATGGCGGCCCCAGCCCGAGCGAATTCGTGCAAGGCCTGGACATGGGCCGCGTGAGCTACATGCATGTGGCGGGCCATGAGTTCGATGCGCGCTTTGACCTGTTCATGGACACGCACAGCCAGCCGGTGGAAGCACACACCCAGCAGCTCGCACGCAGCCTTGCCGAGCGCCATGGCACCCCCGTGCTGCTGGAATGGGACAACGATGTCCCCGGTATGGAGGTCATCAACCAGGAGCTGGCATGTCTGCGCACTTCTACGACTATGTAAGAGGTCTGTCCGACCAGGTGCCTGCGGGTTACAGCGACAACGGCATGCGTGCCTACCGCCACCTGGTCCACCTGGGCGCCAGCCAGATGGTGGAGGCGCATTTTCCGGAACTGCGCGAGCAACTGGGCGACGAGGCCTGGCGGGAATTGATCACCGCCTTTGTGCGCGACTCGCGCTGGAGCTCGCCCTACTATGGAGATATGAAAGATGCATTCCTTGAATTCATTGCACGTGAAAGCACGCGAGAAGATTGATGGCCTGGGTCTGCTGCTGCTGCGCCTGTGGGTGGGGCAGGAGTTTGTGCTGGCGGGTTTTCGTAAACTGTCATCGGGCTGGGAGGCACCGGCCTGGTTTGCAGGCCTGGACTTTCCCATTCCGGTGAGCTGGCTGCCTGCCAGCCTCAACTGGGGCATTGCAGGGCTTGCCGAGCTGGTGCTGGGCGTGGCGCTGATCATCGGGCTGGCATCGCGCATTGCCGCGCTGGGGCTGATCTTCATCACCTATGTGGCGGTGTACAGCGTGCATTTCGACCTGGGCTGGGCCGGTTGGAACCAGATCGACAGCGATGACGGCCTGGGCTTCAAGGTGCCCTTGATGCTGGGCATCATGCTGGTCGCCATTGTCAGCCAGGGGGCGGGCCGCTGGTCCCTGGACCGTTGTTGCCATCGATAAGCCAAGGAGTGTATGCACACCATCGCAGCAGAGATCACCGTCCAATGGCGCAGCGCCATGCTGCGCTTTGCAATGCTGCACCTGCCCTCGCGTGAAGAGGCTGAGGATGCCGTGCAAGATACCTTGGCGGCGCTGCTGCAGCTGGACCGCAGCAGCTTTGACGCCGCCCAGGCCAAGAGCTACCTGTTTGGCATTTTGCGCAACAAGATCAGCGACCGGTTGCGACAGAAATACCGCGCGCCCGTGAGCTATGACGAGGCTTTCCAGGACGACCTCGACCAAGTCCTGTTTGACAAGCGGGGCCATTGGGTTGAGGGCGTTGCGCCCACTACCTGGGTCAACCCCCAGCAGCAGCTGCAAAACGACCAGTTCTTCATCGTCGTCGACCTGTGTGTGCACAAGCTGCCGGCCAAGCCAGCGCGGGTGTTTTCCATGAAGGAGTTTCTGGAATGCGAGGCCGAGGAGATTTGCAGCACCTTGGGCATCACCAAGGCCGATTACTGGCAGTGCATGAGCCGCGCGCGCAAGCAGCTGCAGCTGTGCCTGCACCAAAACTGGTTTGACAAAGAGACTGCTTCATGAAATGCCGTGAATACATTTTTCAACTTACCTCCGGGCAAATGGAAGAGGCCGGCACGGCCGGCAAAATCGCCGCCTGGCAGCACCGCATGATCTGCTTTCGCTGCCGCGCCTTTACGCGCAATGACCAGGCGCTGCAAGACATGCTCAAGGGCTACAGCGAGCATCTGCAAACGCCACCGAACCCGCCCGCCAAGCCCTCCTCGGAGAATTAAGGCCCGGACAGGATCGCCGGGGCACCGTCCCAACGACGGGTTGCCCCGAAGCGCACAGCCTCATCACCCTGGAGATCACGATCACGACCCATGACTGTACATAAATACAGTGATAGATGAAAATGCCATTTTTGCCAGGACACTGCCATGGACCACATCGCCACCGGACGCTTTGACATCAAGCTGCAACCCGAAGGCCTCAGCTCTGTTGCCGAGGCCACCGGCCTGGGCCGGCTCTCACTCGACAAGCAATTCAGCGGCGACCTGCAGGCGACCAGCCAGGGCGAGATGCTGTCGTTCCGCAGCACGACCGCCGGCTCGGCCGGTTATGTGGCGATGGAGCACGTGCAAGGCAGCCTGCATGGCCGCAGCGGCAGCTTTGTGCTGCAGCACAGCGCCAGCATGGCGCAGGGCGAGTCCACGCAAAGCATCAGCGTCGTACCCGATTCGGCCACCGATGCACTGCAGGGCCTGCGCGGCAGCATGCAGATCACGATCGACAACGGCCAGCATTCCTACCGCTTTGTGTACCAGCTGCCTGAGGCTTGACGAGCCCCCAGCACCTTCGGCGACTGAAAAGTCCCAGGCCTGCAATCGCATGCAGGCCCGGGACTTTTTGCATGGGGCATCGTGGCCATGTTCCGAATACGTAGCCGCCCCGTAGAATCCAGATCCAATCTGTGCAGCTCCCTGGCGACCCCGCTGGTGGGTTCTCCACTTCAGCGCCCCATCCGCGCCCCGCGCAAAAGGCATGACATGACCCATGGATTCCGCGACAGCGCCGATGGCCTCCGTTACGAGGAGCACATCAGCTGGCCGATGCGGCTGTTTGTCGCGGTGATGGGCCTGGCGATGTTTCTGATCCCGGTACCCTTTGTCCAGCATGGCCACTGGGGCCTGCCCTGGTGGCAACTGCTGCTGCTGGCCGCCTGCATCACGGCGCCGGTGGTGCTGGGGGTGTTCTTTCTTTGCCTGGCATGCGGGCGCTGCTTGCGGCTGCATTTTGACCAGCGCCAGCACTGCCTGGTGCGACATGGGCGCCTGCCGCTGCGCCCGCGTGCCATTCCCTATGCTGATATCGAGCCGCCCAGCGTGCTGGAGCGCAGTGCCGAAGATGGGCCCTACTATGTCGTGCGCCTGCGTGTACGGGGCGAGCGCGCCATGCACCTGAGCAGCTTTGGCCTGCAGGCAGAGGCCCAGGCCTGGTGCCAGCGCATCGCGGACGAGCTCCAGCAGCGATAGCGCAGACGGCCACAAAAAAGGACTCTGCAGCGCCAGCACAGGCTGGCACTGCAAAGTCCAGGGCTGCAGAGTGGGCTGCAGCATGGCAGATCTTGGCGGATCTGCCTTAGGAACGCGGTCCTTGGTTTAGAAGGTGGCCTTCAGGTTCAGACGCACGGTCCGGGGCTCGCCATAGATGGCGCCCGAGTAGAAGCCGTACTGGCGGTAGTAGGTCTTGTCGAACAGGTGGGAGATGTTCAGGGTGGCGACCAGGTCCTTGTTGATCTCATAGCGCGCCATCGCATGGAACAAGGTGTAGGCCTTCAGGTCGATATTGACATTGGCGCCTTCGGTCGGGTGGCTGGTGCCGGTGGCGACCTGGTGCATCTTGCTCTGTGCCGTGAGGCCCGTGCCCAGGGTCAGCTTGTTCCAGCTGCCGGGCAGGCGGTAGCTGGTGTTCAGGCGCAGCAGGTGCTTGGGATCATCCTCTGCGCCGGTGGCGTTGGGGTTGTTCACCGACAGATAGGTGTAGCCGCCATAGACGTTCCAGCTTGGCGTGATGCGGCCGGAGAAGTCCAGCTCAAAGCCCTTGGTGGTCAAGCCCGATGCGCCGTTGAGATAGGTGGTCACGCCCTCGTCGCCGGTCACTTAGAGCGGGTCGCCGTTAGCATCACGCGCAATCGTTGCCACATCCTTTTGCTGGTTGCGGAACACCGCCAGCGAGCCATCGAACTGGCCATCGAGCCATTCGCCCTTGACGCCCACTTCCATCGCGGTGCCGGACTTGGGATCGAGATACGTGCCATCGACGCGGCGCTGCGACTGGGCTTCGAACACATCGGTGTAGCTGGCGTAGAGCGAGTAGTTGCGATTCAGGTCATAGACGGCGCCCAGATAGGGCGTGACCTGGTGGCTGAAGTCCGAGGTGACGACGCCGTTGGAGAAGTTGCGCTGCCAGCTCAGGCGCGCGCCGACGATGACCGACAGCGGATCGGTGATGCTCAGGCGCGTGGCCGCATAGCTGCCATAGGTCTTGATGCGCGTGACGGTGTCCTTGCCGTTGCGGGCGGTGGTCACTTCGCCAATGCCTTGGCCCGTGCGGATAAATTCGCGCCAGTCACCGATCGCAAAGCCGTTGCTGATGCCGTTCATGCAGGCCACCGACTGGCCGGCGCTGTTGAAGCAGTCCAGGCCATAGGCGGTCGATGTGTTGTCGTTGTAGTTCGCGCCCATCATGAACTGGTGGCGCCGGCCCAGCGCCTCAAAGGGGCCGTTGAGCGTCCACTGCAGGTACTTGGTGGTGGTGTTGCTGGTGCTGCTGGCGGTGCGCTGGGTGGTGACCCCACTGCTGCGCATGGGCCAGGCCGCGCAGGCGCTGGAGCGCGATGTGGTCGCCGCGCCGCGCATGGACGAGGACGGCCCACGCGAAGTACGCCAGGCCGCGCATGCCTTGAACCGCATGCAGCAGCGCATTGCCGCCAACCTGACCGAGCGCACGCATTTTCTGGCCGCCGTATCGCATGATCTGCGCACGCCCATCACGCGCATGCGGCTGCGCCTGGAGCTGCTGGACAGCGCCGACCTGGACAATGGCAAGCAAAAGCTGCGCGGCGACTTGAGCTGCATGCAAGGCCTGATCGACAGCACCTTGGGCTTTATCCAGGCGCGGGAGCACCAGGGCCCGCTGCAGCAGATTCACCTGGATGCACTGGCCCGCAGCATCTGCCAGGACCGGCAGGAGCTGGGCCAGCCCGTCGATATCCGCGGCCACATCCGCGCGCCGGTGATGGGCCAGCCTCTGAGCCTGCGACGCGCGCTGGACAACCTGATCGACAACGCGCTGCGCTATGCCGGCAGCGCCAGCTTGGTGCTCGATGAAGATGAGGACCTTGCCCAGGTCTGCGTGGAGGACCGGGGCCCGGGCATGCGCCCGCGCAGCTCGAGCGCATGCGCCAGCCTTTTGAGCGCGGGGACGCATCACGCAACCAGAATACGGGTGGCCACGGCCTGGGCCTGAGCATTGTCGATGCCATTGCGCAGGCGCATGGCGGCGTGCTGTTGCTGCACAGCCGCGAACCGCAGGGCCTGTCGGCCTGCATGCGCATCCGCAAAAACAGGGTCAGCGCACGGTGATGGGCCTGGGGCATCTTGCTGGCCAAGGGTCCGCCACCACCATCGAGCGCGCTCGCCATCAGCGAGGGCGGCTAGGCCTTCCGGTCAGAGAATATCCAAGGTCTTGACCGCTTGGGCAAAGCGCTCCAGCGCCTCATAGGTATCTGCCTGGGCCAGCGCCGAGATGTTCAAACCGGTGCTGTCGATATCGCCATCCGCATAACCCATCACCCAGTTGGGAAAGCGCCGCTCGGGGCCGGACAGCCCCGAATCGATGACCCGGAAATCGGAATGCCGGGGGTCTGCCTGCAGATGGGATTCCAGCACCAGCATGGCCTCGGGCGCGCCCTCCACATACTGTGCAAACCAGTCGCCATCAAACACCAGCACGCCGGTGATGCCATGGATGGCATTCATCTCACGTGCCTGCTTGACGATGCGCCCCACCTCGGTGGGTCCATAGCCGGCAGCCAGCCTGCTGGTGTAGAGAAGGGATCGGAGAAAAGAAGGCATGGCTGCACTTTCGCTGTCAATATGTATGCAATGTACTGCTTGCCTCGGCGGGTGAGTGCCGGCTGAGGTCTTTTTTCTGCTCCAGAGCCTGGCAGCGATAGCAGGCACTTGCTATCACCGCACAAAACCAGCCCCTGATGGCCATCGCAGATGGTGCATCAGGGGCTGGTGACAACGCCTTCGCAGGCGCAGCATCAACGTGAATTATTGGCCAAATTTGCGCTTGGCATCGGTCACGCAGGCATCCTTGGCATCACCGGCCATGGCATCGCAGCGTTCCTTGGCAGCCTTGTAGTCGGCTTCACGCGACTTGTCGGCAGCGTCCTTGCGCGCATCGGCCACATCCGATGGATTGGACGATGGCTTGGCGCTCACCTCAGCGACCTTGGCGGCTTCCAAAGCCTTCACATGGGCTGCCTTGGCTTCCTTCTGGCAGACGTCCTTGGTGTTGCCCGTGGCGTCGTCGCACTTTTCCTTGGCCACATCGTACTCGGCATCTGCCTTGGCCTTGGCCAGGTCGTGACGGTGGCTTTCGGTAGGTTCTGCACGGTGCTTCAGGTCAGCCATGGCAACCTTCTTTTGGCCATCAGCCTGCTTCTTGCAGACATCCTTGGCATTGCCCTTCATGGGCTTGCACTGGTCGCTGGCCGCCTTGTGCTCGGCTTCAATGCGGTCCTTCTCGACCTTTTGCTCGGCAGAGGTCATGGCGAAAACGCCACCGGAGAAGAAAGCGGCTGCACACAGGGCGGCGATGGTAGGTTGGAGCTTCATGGTTTTTTCCTTGGATCGTTATGGTGAAAGAGCTGACTATTTTTTGGGCCTATCAATGAAGCGCAAAAAATAGTCTCCTGGCATGTCATTCATGCAATACCGCCACAATGGCTGCGTTGCTGGCCTCAATGGCGTGAATGAATTATCAGCAGCCCCAACCGCGCAGGCTGTGGGTGGCAGGACGGACACATGGTCAGATTTCACCTACCGCCCAAACGAGCGGCTCCAAGCCGTTGGCAGCGATAGGGCGGGCGAGAAAACCCTGGCAAAATCTGCCGCTGCCCACGGCACCTCGGCACAAGGGCGTCAGGCGCTGAGAGGGTCTGCAACAGAGATGCTCCGCCTATGGAAAACACCGCAATGACTACCGAGCACCCCCTCCCCTGGGTGGCAGAACACCTGCTTGCCGCGCTGCAAGGCGAATGGCGTTTTTCCCGCAGCCTGCAAGATCTGGTGACCCGCAACCCCATTGGCACCGTGCAGGGCCAGGCGCGCTTCACGCCCGAAGGGGCGAGCGCGGCCCACTACACCGAGAGCGGCCAGATGGTGCTGCAAAGCGGCGGCTCGTTTCGCGCCAGCGGCAGCTATTTCTTCAGCCAGCAAGGGGCCCATTTGTGCATCTATTTCGATGCCCAGCAGCAGCGCCTTTTTCACCGGCTGCATCCTGCCGTCGACCAGGACGGGCAGCTGAGCGCCAGCAGCTCGCACCTGTGTATTGCGGACCGCTATGACAGCAGTTACGAGTTCCTGCGCAGCGGCGGCTTTGTCATCGAGCACCAGGTGCGTGGGCCGCACAAGTCCTACCGCAGCTATACCTTGTATGAGCGGCTGGCGGGCGCCCCGACCACCAGCAGCACAGCGATCTGAGACGTCTGGGAGGCAGCCTAGACCAGCGGATTAAAAGTCCGTTGATCCAAGAACCTGTTCAATGTCTCCTCGCGCCGCGACAGTGTCTTTGCGGGATGGGATGCGAGGGGGCGCTTAGCCGCGCAGTGCTTGCCAATAGCCCGCTATTGGCAAGCACTGCAACGCCGCAGACCGCCCCTGCCCGGGCGGCCCTAGTCGGGCACCCCTTGCCGGGCGCCCACAAAGCCACTGTCCCTACGGGTTGGAGTGAAATCGGGCGATTTCTGCGCGCTGGCTCTTGCTTGCACCCCGGTGCAAGCTGCGTTCCATCCCTTCGAACTCATCCCGATTGCACTCCAACACGGCTGCGTAGAGACTGTGAACAGGTTCTAAACACTGCCCCCTCAACAACGCATCAACTGCCCTGCTCATCCTCTGAGCTGCCTGCGCCGCCTTCCAGCACCGCCAGCAACGCCGACAGATGCGTATTGAGCGCCGCCAGGCTTGCTGCGGGCAAGGGCTGCAGCAGCGCACGTTCCTTGTCCACATGGGCGGTAACGGCGGCATCAATGAGCTTGAGGCCGGGCTTGGTCAGCTGCACCAGCATGCTGCGCGCATCTTGCGCATGGGGCACCCGCTCGATCCAGCCATTGGCTTCCAGGCGCTTGAGCCGGTGGGTCATGGTGCCCGAGGTCACCATCAAGGTGGAAAACAGCTCGGTGGGGCTGAGCCGGTAAGGCGCGCCCGAGCGCCGCAGCGCGGCCAGCATATCGAACTCCCAAAAGCTCAGGCCGAACTGCGCAAAGTTCACATCCAGACTTTGCTCGATCAGTGCGGAACAGCGCTTGATGCGGCCAATCGGACCCATCGGGCTGGCATCCAGATCGGGCCGCTCGCGCGCCCATTGCGCCAGGATCGCGTCCACGGCATCACCCGCAGAGGACAAAGGTTTTTTTAGCATTTGTCTTGATATCAAGATATTTAAAGGTTAGCATTCATTTTATCTTGATTTGAAGATAAAACCTATGCAAACCCTCCCACGCCCTTCCCGCTGGCAAGACATCGCCCTCACCGCGCTGGCCCCTATGGTCTGGGGCTCCACCTATATCGTGACCTCGGAGCTGCTGCCACCCCACCGCCCTTTCACCGCCGCGCTGATCCGGGTGCTGCCCGCTGGCCTGCTGCTGGTACTGGCCATGCGCCGGCTGCCCGCGCAGCAGCACTGGCTGCGCCTGCTGATCCTGAGTGCGCTCAATATCGGCGCCTTCCAGGCGCTGCTGTTTGTGGCGGCCTACCGTCTGCCCGGTGGCCTGGCCGCCGTGCTGGGCGCCATCCAGCCGCTGATGGTGATGGCGCTGGCCTGGTGGGCCGACGGAAAATCCCCCGCCCGCAGCACCTTGGCGGCGGCCGTGGCCGGGGTGCTGGGCATGGCGCTGCTGCTGGTATCGCCGCAAACGGTGTTCGAGCCCATCGGCATTGCCGCGGCCTTCTTGGGCGCCGCCTGCATGGCCAGCGGGGTCTGGCTCACGCGCCGTTGGCAGCTGGACTTGCCGGTGATGGCGCTCACCGGCTGGCAGCTGCTGCTGGGTGGCCTGATGCTTGCACCGCTGGCCTGGTGGCTGGATGCACCGCTGCCGTCGCTCAGCGCTGCACAAGGGCTGGCCTATGCCTATCTGTGCCTGGCAGGCGCGCTGCTGGCCTATGCGCTGTGGTTTCGCGGCATTGCACGCTTGCCCACCGTGGCCGTCGCATCGCTGGGCCTGCTCAGCCCCCTCACCGCCGTCGTGCTGGGCTGGGCGCTGCTGGGCCAATCGATGACCGGCATGGCGCTGGCCGGCCTGGTGGTGGTGCTGGTCAGCGTGCTGGCCGTGCAGTGGACGGCGGCGCCTTCTCGCTGATGCCGACCTGCCCGTTTTTTCACCCCTTAGCCACTCAACCTGACCATGACCAATCCCGTACAACAAGCCATTGAAAGCCGCGTCTCCGTCCACCGTTATGTCGATGGCCCGCCGCTCGGTGAGGCCCGCATCCAGGCCTTGATCGCACAGGCAACGCGTGCCCCGTCGCCCTATAACATGCAGAACTGGCGCTTTATCGCCGTGCGCTCTGACCGGCTTCTCAACAGACGTGAGCAGCCAAGGTGACTGGGCAAACCCCTGGAAGGTCGGAGAATCGTTGTAATAAATAACGACATCTTTTCTATGCCAGGCATGACCCTAAAAGCGCTGCGTTTGCAGCCAGCCGCCCCACAGCAACAGCGCGGTGATGCATAGCTACCTGCTTTGGGCGACGCCTACCTTGGTGGTGGCGCTGGCCATTGCCTTTCTGAAGTGGAACGCGAGCCGGGCGGCGCTGCTGGGTCTGGCGCTGACGGTGCCCATTGCGTTTTTCAGCGGACCCATTCCGTTTTCCATCGACAAGCTCGGTGAGTCGCTCATGCGGGGGGCCTGGATTGGCGGGACCATCGCGCCCTATATTCTGGGCGGCCTGCTTTTTTGGCGCGTTGCGCCCAGCAAACATGCGCTCGGCGGCGCTGAAGCTCCCTCTGCGGGTCTCGACCCCCATGCGCGCCGCAGAAGGCTTTTCTTTGCCTGCTTTTTGGTCGGCCCTTTTGCCGAGTCTGCGACTGGGTTTGGCGTCGGAATGGTGGGCACGGTGATGATGCTGCGCCACCTGGCCCTGGCGCCTCGCCACCTGATGGTGTTTGCCTTGCTCAGCCAGACCTTCATTCCCTGGGGTGCAATGAGCAGCGGCACGCTGCTGGGTGCAGCCTACCTGCGGGTGTCGCCCACGGACCTGGCCCTGTATTCAGCCGTTCCTGTCGCGACCTTGATGCTGCTGTGGCTCACCCTGTTCTGGGTCACTTTGCACCAAGGCAAAGAGCACATGTCGCTCCGCGAGTGCGCGCGGGAGTTGCTCTGGGTGGCGGCAAGCCTGGTGAGCCTCGTTGCCTGCACCTACTTGCTGGGTCCGGAGACCGCACTACTTGCCGCCTTCAGCCTGCTCATCATTCTTCGCTACCTGGTGGATGAGCGCCCCAATGGGCAGCAAGTTCGCCAACGTGCCATCGCCTGCCTGCCCTATGGTCTGATCATTGGATGGCTGGCCGCGACCAGGCTCCTACCCAGCCTCAGAGAATGCCTGTCGACGCTGCTATGGTTCCGGCCCTTTCCCGACCTGCCCACCTTGCTGCCGCTGATGCATTCCGGCCTGTGGTTCCTGGTGGCCGCGCTGTTGACGGCGGCTTCGCGCAAGCGCACGCATACGCTCAAGGCCGAGGTCGCAGCCTCCTGGTCCACCGGCAAGCAGGCTGTGCGGACAGTACTTCTCTTTGCGATGATGGCGGAAATGCTCAATAAATCGGGCATCGCCCAAGGTCTGGCCAATGGCCTCTTTGCCGCGTGGGGGCGGGATGCGGTGATGCTCACCCCTGCACTGGCTGGCGCGCTGGGCATCATTGCCAACACCGGAAACGCTGGCAACAGCCTGCTGCTGCCACCGCTGTCCACGCTCGCGTCGCAGGCCGGCATCAGCCTGCTGGCCACGGGCGCGGTGGTGCATGTGTCCGGGCTCGCGTTGGGCTTTTTCTCACCGGTGCGCATGTCGATTGCGGCCAGGCTCAGTCATGGGGCTTCAGAGGAGCGGTCGGTCTACCTGTTCCTGCTGCCGTTTGCGCTGACGGCATTCGCGGTGATGACCTGTTTTGCCTGGCTCAGTACCTGGCACAGCTAGCACCGGCCCACCGCAGCCGCTTCAGTAGCCAGGGAGATGGGTACCGAGGCCGGCTAGCCTGGCCCCTGCCACTCGACAAATTCCACCCTTTGGGATTCACACAAGCGGTTCAGCGCAGCGACGCCCAGCAAAAAGTGCGCCTCCTTCTCATGCGCAGCCAAAGCCTGGCGGTCGGTCCATGCCTCAAAGAGATAGACCAGCTCCTTGCCCACCGCCACGTCGTAGCGCAGGCAGCCAGCTTCTTGCCGGCTGGCCTGCGCCAGCGTCGTGAGCGTCGAGACGACATCCGGCAAACAGCCCGCGCGCGGCTGCAGCGTGACGATCAGGTTCACCGGTTCCGTCAAACCAGGCCTCCTTGGGTGCGCTGAGCAAACCATGCAGGCATGTCTTAGAACCTGTTCAAAGGCTCTACGCAGCCGCGTTGGAGTGCAATCGGGATGAGTTCGAAGGGATGGTCCGCAGCTTGCACCGGGGTGCAAGCAAGGGCCAGCGCGCAGAAATCGCCCGATTTCACTCCAACCCGCAGGGACAGTGGCTTTGCGCTGCCCGGGAAGGGGCGCCCGGCGAGGGCCACCCGGGCAGGGGCGGTCTGCGTCGTTGCAAATCCTCGCAATAGCTGGGCTATTGCTGCGGTATTGCGCGGCTGGGCGCCCCCCCTAGCATCCCATCTCGCAAAGACACTGTCGCGGCGCGAGGAGACTTTGAACAGGTTCTTACTCCACCGTGACCGACTTGGCCAGATTGCGCGGCTTGTCCACATCGGTGCCGCGTGCCACGGCCGTGTGGTAGGACAGCAGCTGCAGCGGCACCACATGCAGGATGGGGCTGAGCACGCCGTAGTGCTCTGGCATGCGGATCACGTGCATGCCTTCGGCATTCTCGATATTGGTGTGGGCATCGGCCAGCACATAGAGCACGCCGCCGCGCGCGCGCACTTCCTGCATATTGCTTTTCAGCTTTTCCAGCAGCTCGTCGTTGGGGGCGACAGTGACGACGGGCATCTCGCTGTCCACCAGCGCCAGCGGGCCGTGCTTGAGCTCGCCGGCCGGGTAGGCCTCGGCGTGGATGTAGCTGATTTCCTTGAGCTTGAGCGCGCCTTCCAGCGCGATCGGGTAGTGGATGCCACGGCCCAGGAAGAGCGCGTTTTCCTTGCGCGCAAAGTCCTCGGCCCAGCTCACCACCTGGGGTTCGAGCGCCAGCACGGCTTGCAGGGCAAGCGGCAGGTGGCGCATTTTTTCCAGGTAGGCGTCGGACTGGGCTTCGGTGATGTGGCCCTTGCTCTGGCCCAGGGCCAGGGTCAGCAGGAACAGGCCCGCCAGCTGGGTGGTAAAGGCTTTGGTTGAGGCCACGCCGATCTCCATGCCCGCACGGGTGATGTAGCTCAGCTTGCACTCGCGCACCATGGCGCTGGTGGCCACATTGCAGATGGTCAGAGTGTTGGTCATGCCCAGGCCCTGGGCATGGCGCAGTGCTGCCAGCGTATCGGCCGTCTCGCCCGATTGGCTGATGGTGACGACCAGCGCCCGGGGGTTGGGCACGCTCTTGCGGTAGCGGTATTCGCTGGCCACTTCCACATTGCAGCGGATGCCCGCCAGGCCTTCGATCCAGTACTTGGCGGTGCAGCCGCTGTAGTAGCTGGTGCCGCAGGCCAGGATCAGCACCTCGTCGATCTCCTTGAACACGCGCCAGGCGGCATCGCCCTCCACGCCATCAAACAGCTCGGGCACCACGCTTTGCACGCCTTCGAGCGTATCGGCAATCGCGCGCGGCTGCTCGAAGATCTCTTTTTGCATGTAGTGGCGGTAGGGGCCCAGCTCCACCGCGCCGCTGTGCGCATGCACGGTCTTGACGGGGCGGTCGGCCGCCTCCAGCGTCTTGCCGTTGTGGTCCACCACCCAGTAGCGGCCAATCTGCAGGTCGACCATGTCGCCTTCAGCCAGGTAGACGATCTGGTCGGTCACACCAGCCAGCGCCATTGCATCGCTGGCCAGGAAGTTCTCGTTGTTGCCCACGCCCAGGATCAGCGGCGAGCCAGCCCGGGCGCCGACCACGCGGTGGGGCTCGTCCTTGTGCATGACAGCAATCGCATAGGCGCCGCGCAGGGACTTGATGGCCTGCTGCAAGGCCGTGAACAGGTCACCGTCGTAGTGGCTGTCCACCAGGTGGGCGATCACTTCGGTATCGGTCTGGCTCAGGAACTGGTAGCCCTTGGCCTGCAGCTCGGCGCGCAGCGCTTCGTGGTTCTCGATGATGCCGTTGTGCACCAGGGCCACGCGGCCGACGGCCTGCACATCGGCCACGCCCGGGCCTGCGCTGAAATGCGGGTGGGCGTTGTGCACGGCGGGCGCACCATGCGTGGCCCAGCGCGTATGGGCGATGCCTGTGGCGCCCTGCACCTGCTCGCTGGCCACCTGCTCCATCAGTTCAGCCACGCGGGCCGTGCTGCGGGCGCGGCGCAGGCCTGCCGGCTGGCGGCCATCAAGGCTCGCCTCATGCACGGCCACGCCGCAGGAGTCATAACCGCGGTACTCCAGCCGCTGCAGACCTTGCACCAGCACCGGGACGATATTGCGCGTAGAGACTGCACCAACAATGCCGCACATAGTGTTCACTCCTTGATCAACAATGGCTGCAGTGTAGACAGGTCAGCATTTAATTTTCTTTTCATTTTTGCGAGATTTTGAAATAATATTTCTTATTAAATATCTATTGAAATAAAATTTCAAAATGAATGAGAATTTGAATGATTTCACACTGGATATCATCGACCTGCAGCTGCTCGATGCCTTGCAAAAGGATGCCTCGGTGAGCAACCACGCGCTGGCCGACAAGGTGCATGTCTCGCCCCCCACCTGCCTGCGGCGCATCAAGCGCCTGCGCGAGATGGGCCTGATCGCCGCCGAGGTGGCCCTGCTCTCGCACGATGTGCTGGCCAAGGTGCAGGGCTTTGGCCTGTTCGCGCTGGTCGAGGTCAGCCTGGATCGCCAGGGCTCCGAAGAGCTCGATGCCTTTGAGGCCGCCGTGGTGCAGAACGACCAGGTGCAGCAATGCTGGCGGGTCAGCCCGGGGCCGGACTTTGTGCTGGTGGTCTACGCCCATGACATGCCCGGCTACCTGGCGCTGACGCAAAAGCTCTTCACCTCGCAGAGCAATGTGCGCAATGTAAAAACCTACTTCGCCACCAAGCGCAGCAAGTTCATCACCCGCATCCCCTTGCCCAAGGGGCCGCACCTGTCGCACCACGGCTAACGCCCTTACCGCGGGGTTGCGGCTCCGGCTCCTGCTCCTGCTCCGGCGCCCTCTGGAGCCCTGCGATTACCCGCTTGGTAAAAACGGGCATTGCGCCACAGCCTTGCCACCCGGCCCGCTGCAGCCACGATGCATGGCCGCGATGTGCATGACCACTCTCAGGCAGTCGTTGTGGACGAAAACATTCAACAAATGTAATAAGCCCGGACTGGCTTGTCTTGGCGATAGTCCGGCCTCATACTTGCACCGTGAGTATCAAACAGTAACATTGCGAGGCCATCCTGCGCAGACTGTGACTCACTGGGTAAGAGAGGCAATACATGGTGCATATCAAAATGGACAGCACCCAGCAGCGCAGTGACTGGGGCCGCATTGTTTTCCTGGCGTCCTGTGCGCTCGCTGCCGCAGGCGCGCTGTGGCAGCGCAATGCCTCCTGGCCCGTCGGGCTGGCCGTGGCGCTGCCGCTGCTGGCCTGGCCCCTGCTGGCCCGCTGGCGCACCCGGCGCACCGGTGGGTCGGACGTCAACGATGTCATCCTCAGCTTTGTCGACGGCCTGGTCATTGGCGTCTGGGTGGCGCTGGTGCATTTCCACCTGCTGACCAGTGCCATCATGCTGATGGTGCTGGTGCACTGCACCTACGCCATGCAAAGCGTTCGCCATGCCATGCTGGCCGTGGTCGGCGCCATTGCAGGCCTGGCCGTCACCGGTCTGCTCACCTCGTTCGAGGTCCAGCACCACACCAGCACCTACACCATTGTCGGCAGCCTGCTGGCCGTCGCCCTGTATTTGGCCATGCAAGGCATTGCCACCGGCCACTTGCTGCGCAGCCTGGCCCACAAAGAACAGATGCTGATGGTGATGCGCCGCGTCGATGCGATGACCGGCTTTTTTGGCCGCATGTACTGGCAGGATCTGGCGACCCGTTTGTTCGCCTATGCCAAGCAAAAAGACATTCCGGCGTTCCTGATCGTCGTGGATGTAGATAACTTCCGCGAGCTCAACAGCCGCCATGGCGAGACCGCTGGCGACGAGGTCATCATTGCCGTGGCCAACACCTTGCGCACCTGCGTGCGCCCGGGCGATGCCACCTGCCGCTTTGGCGGCGACTCGTTTGCCGTGCTGCTGTCGGGTGTGAACCTGGACATCGCCAACCAGATTGCCGACCGCATCCACAGCCAGGCGCTCAACCGCCGTCTGCGCGACTGGCCCGATGTGCAGATCAGCGTCAGCATCGGCATTGCCAGCCTGGCCAAGTACCACCAGTCGGTGGACGACTGGATTGTGCAGGCCGAAGCGGCATTGGAACAGGCCCGGGGCGCCCCGCGCATGTACGGCAGCTATGCCGAGCTGGAACCGATCTCGGCGGCGCACCTGGCCGAGCTGGCCAGCATGCCCGGCCCTGGAGCAGCCGCAGGCGCTTGACCGCAGCCCTCATCCCATAGCGCCGGGCATAGTGGATCCCGGGTCCACGCCAGACGCCTGTGCGGACATGCTCAGGCGCACTGGGGCTCAAGACTTCTTCTGTGGCCGCGCCCAATTGGCAATGCTGACCTGCTTGCCGCGCGCCACGCTCAAGGCGCCCGGCGGCGTGCTCTTGGTAATGGTGGAGCCGCCGCCCACGGTGCCACCGGCGCCAATAGTGACCGGGGCCACCAGCACACAGTTGCTGCCCACATGCACATCGGCCTCGATCACGGTGCGGTGCTTGTTGGCGCCGTCATAGTTGGCGGTGATGCTGCCCGCGCCGTAGTTGACCCGCTCGCCCACCTCGGCATCACCCAGGTAGGCCAGGTGGTTGGCCTTGGCACCATCGGCCAGGCGCGAGTTCTTGACCTCGACAAAATTGCCGATGTGCACCTGCTTGCCCAGTTGGGCACCCGGGCGCAGGCGGGCAAAGGGCCCGACCAGCGCGCCCTCGCCCACCTGGGCGCCCGTAGCCTCGCCGTCGATATGCGTAAACGGGTGGATCACCGCATCGGCCGCGATCTCGGCATTGCTGATATGGCAGTAGGCGCCAATGCGCGCGCCATCGCCAATGCGCACCTGGCCGCCAAAGATGCAGCCCACATCGATCTCGACATCCTGGCCGCAGATGAGCTGCGCCTTGCCGCCGCGCGCATCGTCGCGCAGGTCAAAACGGGCCGGGTCGGCCATGCGCACACCCTGGGCCATCAGCGCCTGGGCCTGGCGCATCTGGTGGGCACGCTCCAGCTCGGCCAGCTGCTGGGGGCTGTTGATGCCGGCCACCTGCAGCACATCGGCAATGCAATGGCCTTCCACCGCCACGCCGTCGGCAACGGCCATCGCCACAACGTCGGTCAGGTAGTACTCGCCCTGGGCGTTGTGGTTGTTCAGCTGGGCCAGCCAGGGCTTGAGCCAGCGCAGCGGCACGGCCATGATGCCGCTGTAAACCTCTGTGATCGCACGCTCGTCCGCATTCGCATCCTTTTGCTCGACGATGCGCTGCACCGTGCCCTCGGCATTGCGCACAATGCGGCCATAGCCTGTGGGGTCGGGCATGTTGACGGTGAGCAGGGCCATGCGGTCGCTGCCCGCGGCATTGAGCAGGCCTTGCAAGGTGTCCGCCTGCGTCAGCGGCACATCGCCGGACAGCACAATCGCCATGCCCTCATCGGCCAGCAACGGCACCGCCTGCTGCACCGCGTGGCCCGTGCCCAGTTGCGGCTCCTGGCGCGCAAAGGCCAGCTGGCTGATGCCGGCGCTGCTCTGGCCGATGGCCGCCTCCACCTGGTCAGCACCATGGCCGGTGATCACCACCGCCGAGCGGGCCTGCAGCTGGGCAGCGGTATCGAGCACATGCTGCAGCAGCGCGCGCCCGGCCAGCTTCTGCAACACCTTGGGGTGGCGGCTTTTCATGCGCGTGCCCTTGCCAGCGGCCATGATGATGATGTCGAGTGGAGCGGTCATGGTGAATCAGCGAGGCGGCGCCGGGCACCGCCTCTAATAGACAAAACCCTGTGATTATCGCGCGCTCTACAGGCTTTCAGCTTCCGCAGCAGCCACTGTCTTTGGGCAAAAAAACAGCCTGCGCAAGGCAGACTGTTGTGGGCAAGTGTTCGAATGAGGGACTTAGACAGCCCAGCAAACCGAAGGTTTGCAGTTGAGACGAGGCGTTCAGCCGCAGGCAGTACAAACGTACGACAAGGCTGGACAACGACGTATCAAGGGCTGTGTCAGTCACTCTATATGTTGTAGAGCATGCTGCCGTCGGTCTTACCCCATTGGAAGCGCGTGAACCAGCGTGCGGGCTGCTCATCCAGGTTGGGCTGGCCGCCCTGGTTCTTGGGGAAGTGGTAGACCAGCGCGTCCTGGCGCTTGCTCTCGATAACGACCGATTGGCCGGCTTTGAGCACGACCGTGTGACCGGCGTGCAGCACCAGGTCACCGGCTTGCAGGCTGGCTTCATTGCTCAGCCCCAGACCCAGGGTGACCCAGGCGGTGCCTTCGGAGATGCGCAGCACGACGTCGCGCTGGGGCACAAAGCTGACGGCCTTGCCGGTGGGCAGAATGCGCATCTCGGCAGCGGCCGAGGCAGCGCGGCTGGCACGCGCAGGGCGCGCAGCGATGGAGCCAGCAGACAGAACATGAGATGCAGACATTGCCATGGTGATTTCCTTTGCAGGGCCCTGGTGTCGTTGCGATCCTAGGGTTTACCCGATATGCGTATCTTGCGCCTTGGCGGCGCCTGCGTCCAATGAATAAAAGAGGGCCGATCGATGCAGCCACAGCATTAATGGTTTACCCTAGGTTTTTGGCTTTCCGCAGCTCCAAGGCCACACCAAGCCAGCGGCAGCTATCGAAGCAGGAGCATGATGGTTGGCCTGCCTCGGGGATACACCCTGGCGCAGTGTGTACTTCTTGCTACAGTGCCTCCACCATGCCAGACCTGCCTCTGCCGCCTTCCCTGCTCCGCACCCGGCCCATCGCCGTGGGCCATCTGCGTGCTTTTCTGGCGGTAGCTCGCTACCTGAACTTTCGCGCCGCCGCCGAGGAGTTGGCATTGACCCAGTCGGCCGTCAGCCGCCAGATCCAGGCGCTGGAAGACGAGGTCGGCATTGCGCTGTTTTTGCGCCATACCCGCGCGGTGGAGCTAACCAGCGCCGGCGCCCAGCTGCAGCGCGCCGTGTCGCCGGCCATCGAGCGCATCGACTCTGCCGTGCGCCTGATCCGCCAGACCAGCGGCCGCAAGAGTGTGGCCATCACCACCTGGGCCAGCTTTGCCTCGATGTGGCTGATCCCGCGCATGGAGGCCTTCCAGCGCGACAACCCCGAGATCGACATCCGCATCGATGCCACCGACAACGTGCTTGACCTCGAAACCTCGGATGTGGACCTGGCGCTGCGCTACAGCCTGCCCCAGCATGCCAGCAACGGCGCCCAGCGTTTGTTTGGCGAGCAACTGGCCGTCGTTGCCAGCCCCTGGTTGCTGCAAAGCCACCCGCGCATCCACCAGCCCGCCGATGTGGCCCGCCACACCTTGATCGAGGCAGGCGACGCCCACCGCCTGCAGCACCTGGACTGGCTGACCTGGGAGCGCTGGCTGGAGCTGCATGGCTGCGGCAATCTGCAACCCAAACGCTGGCTGTATCTGAACTACGCGCACCAGATCGCGCAGGCCGCCCTGACCGGCCAGGGCCTGGCGCTGGCACGCATGCCGCTGGTGGCTGATGCACTGGCCAATGGCGACCTGGTCGAGGTGCTGCCCGAATACCGCATGGATTCACCACTGGCCTACTGGCTGATCATTGGCCCGCGCAGCCAGCAACGCCCCGAGGTGACGGCCTTTTGCGCCTGGCTGCAGCTGCAGGCCGCCGCTACCCGCACCGCCATCGGGGATACCACCGGCAGCTGATTGCCGCTTGAATCACACGCACGCTGATACGCCTGTCCTCTCAGCCCCGGCCAATTCACTATTAGACAAGCCTGAGCCCCCTCCCTACAGTCAAAGCGGCGGCCTGCGCGCTCCACACCCGCAGGCCGCCATCGATAACGACACAAGGAGACAGCCATGTTCAACCCTCGCTTTGGCCGCCGGCAGGCGCTGGCGCTGTGTGCGGCGCTGCTCGCGGGCGCCGCCAGCCCGGCGCTGCAGGCCCAGGACTTTCCCAGCAAGCCCATCAAATTCATCGTGCCCTTTGGGCCGGGCAGCGGCACCGATACGTCGGCGCGCTACTACGCCAAAAAGCTGCAGCAGCTCAGCGGCCAGCCGGTGGTGGTGGAGAACCGGCCCGGCGGCAATGGCTTTATTGCGGTCAAGCAGGCCTTGTCTGCTCCGGCCGATGGCTACACCGTCTTTATTGGCAGCAACTCCACCTTGGCGGTGAACACGGCGCTGTTCAAGGAGCTGCCCTATGACCCGCAAAAGGACTTTGCGCCGCTGACGATGATGATGCGCGCGCCGGCCATTGTCGTGGCGCCGGGGGATGCCGATACCAAGCAGCTCAAGGATTTGGTGGCCAAGGCCCAGGCCAGCCCGGGCAAGATCAACTTTGGCGCGGGCTCGGCCGGCTACCAGCTGATGGGTGAGCTGTTCAACGATGTGGCCAAGGTGCAGACCGTGCATGTGCCCTTCAAGGGCGCGGGCGAAGTGGCCACCGCCGTGGCCGGCCACACGGTGGACTACGCCTTTGCCGAGGCCACCTCGGTGCAGGAGCTGATCAAGGCCGGGCGGCTGACGGGCCTGGCCGTCGCCTCCGACAGCCGCGTGGCCGCCCTGCCCAACGTGCCCACCGCCCGCGAAGCGGGCCTGCCGGGCATCGAGGCCTACACCTGGGTGGGCGCGATGGTCAACAGCAAGACGCCGGCGGACACCAGCGCCAAGCTGGCGGGCTGGTTCATGCAGATTGCGACCGAGCCCGAAACCCAGCAGTTCTATGCCAACCTGGGCGCCACGGCGATGAGCGGCGGCCCGGCGCAGATGCGCCAGTTCCAGGCCGATGAGATTGCGCTGTGGAAGCGCATTGCGACCCAGGCCAAGATTGAGCTGCAGTAAGGCTGCAGGCCCGCCTGGTTCAAAGCGATCCAGCGCGCGGCCCGCGCACCCGTACACCCGGCTGCTCAGCGGCTGGTGCTGGTCGTCAGCCTCCCAGGGTCCAGGTCTTCCTTGCGGGCTGGCGCGTGGCAGCAGCTGTCAAAAAGAGGCGTTCAGAAAAAAGAGCCGCTCCCCAACGAAGGGGAGCGGCTCTTTGATCGATCAGCCAGCTTGGCCAGACCAGCCCGGTAAAGCCAGCTTTAGGCGGGAACGGCGGTAGCTTTAGGCCAAGGTCACGCGGGCAAACTTGCGCTTGCCCACTTGCACGACAAAGGTGCCGGCAGGCAGCTTCAGGCCCTTGTCTTCGATCACCACGCCATCCACACGCACACCGCCGCCGTCGATCAGGCGGTTGGCTTCGCTGGTCGATGGTGCCAGGTTGGCCTGCTTGAGCAGCGCGCCAATGCCCAGCGGCGCGCCGCTGAGCGCCACTTCGGGGATGTCGTCCGGAATTCCGCCCTTGCTGCGGTTGATGAAATCCTGCTCGGCCGCATCGGCTGCAGCCGCGCTGTGGAAGCGCGCAGTGATTTCCTTGGCCAGCAGCACCTTGGCGTCCTTGGGGTTGCGGCCGCCTTCGATCTCCAACTTGAGCGCGGCGATTTCGGGCAGGCCCATGAAGGACAGCAACGTGAACCAGTCCCACATCAGGTCGTCCGAGATCGACAGCACCTTGGCAAACATGGTGTTGGCGTCTTCGGTGATGCCGATGTAGTTGTTCTTGGACTTGGACATCTTGTGCACGCCGTCCAGGCCCACCAAAAGCGGCATGGTGAGCACGCACTGCGATTCCTGGCCATATTCGGCCTGCAGGTGGCGGCCCATCATCAGGTTGAACTTCTGGTCGGTGCCGCCCAGCTCCAGGTCGCTCTTGAGCGCCACCGAGTCATAGCCCTGCAGCAGCGGGTAGAGGAACTCGTGCAGGCTGATGGAGCTGCCTTCGTTGAAACGGGTGTGGAAGTCGTTGCGCTCCATCATGCGCGCCACGGTGTACTTGGCCGACAGCTCGATCATGCCGCGCGCGCCCAGCTTGTCGCACCACTCGCTGTTGTAGCGCAGCTCGGTCTTGCTCGGGTCGAGCACCTTGTAGGCCTGCTCGCGGTAGGTCTCGGCGTTCACCTGGATCTGCGCAGCCGTCAGCGGCGGCCGGGTGCTGTTGCGGCCCGAGGGGTCGCCAATCAGGGTGGTGAAATCGCCGATCAGGAAGATCACGGTATGGCCCAGGTCCTGCAACTGGCGCATCTTGTTGAGCACCACGGTGTGGCCAATGTGGATGTCCGGGGCCGTGGGATCCAGGCCCAGCTTGATGCGCAGGGGCACGCCCGTCGCCTCGGATTTGGCCAGTTTTTTGACCCATTCCTCCTGTGGCAGCAGCTCATCCACCCCACGCAGACTTACCTGCAAAGCCTCTTGCACACGGTCGGTAACAGGGTAAGTTGTAACAGTCGATTGATTCATATGGGGTTTCTCAGGTTGCCAGCAAAGCCGAGGGCGTTATACTGCGTCCCTTGCGTTGCAGCGTTTTATTCTAGCCGCGTCTGTCAGACGATGTCCCAAGGGGACTTCATCCAGACCCGCGAACGCTGTTCATGAATTTTTTTGTGCCATCTTGTTAAAAAACACCCTACCGCGCCTGCAGACGCGGTTTGTTTTGGCTCCGACTACGCAGCCGGCAAGACGGCCATCCATAACCGGGATGGAACATTGAACAACGGATTCATCACCGCTGGCAGCCTCGTCATTCGCCAGCTGGTCAATACCGCCCAAGCACACCCCAAGCGTCTCGCTGCTGCCCTCGCCGTCATGTTGATGACCGGTGGCGGCGCCGCTTTTGCCGTGGCTGAGCTGGGCCCCAATCCGTCCGACATGCCTGTGCAGACCGTGGAATACCCCGTCGAGTCGCTGGCTTCGGACATTTCGATCGCAGACCTGGTCGACGGACCAGGTTTTTCTTTGTACCGCACCGACGAGGTGCGCAGCAACGACACGCCCGAATCCCTGCTGCGCCGCCTGGGCGTGGCGGACCCGGCTGCAGCGGCCTTCATCCGCAGCAATGCCAAGGCGCGCAGCGCCATCATCGGCAAAGCTGGCCGCCAGATCACCGCCGAGACCACCCAAAGCCATGAGCTGACCACCCTCACGGTGCGCTGGGCCGGTGACAGCAGCGATGTGTTCCAGCGCTTTAGCATCCGCAAGGCCGATGGCAAGTTCGACACCCTGACCGAATTCCTGCCGCTGACCCATGGCACGCGCCTGTCGGGCGGCATCATCCGCAGCTCGCTGTACGCGGCCACCGATGCGGCCAGCCTGCCCGACAACGTCTCGAACCAGATGGTCGAGGTGTTTGCCGACAAGATCGATTTTCGCCGTGCGCTGCGCGCCGGTGACCGCTTCTCGCTGGTCTACGAAACGCTGGAAGCCGATGGCGAGGTGCTGGGCACCGGGCGCCTGCTGAGCGCCGAGTTCCGCAACAATGGCAAGACCCATGAGGCGCTGTGGTTCCAGGACTCGCCCAAGGACAAGGGCGCCTATTACAACTTCGCCGGTGAAAGCGGTGAGCGCAGCTACATCAGCTCGCCGGTCAAGTACACCCGCGTCTCCAGCGCCTTTGCCATGCGCGTGCACCCCATCCACAAGACCTGGTCGGCCCACAAGGGCACCGACCTGGCGGCCCCGCAAGGCACGCCCGTGCGCACCGTGGGCGATGGCCTGGTCACCTTTGCCGGCGTGCAAAACGGCTACGGCAATGTGATCTACATCGACCACGGCAACAAGCACGAAACCGTCTACGCCCATTTGAGCCGCATCGCCGTCAAGCAAGGCGCGCGCGTGGGTAAGGGCGACGAGATCGGTGCCGTCGGCCAGACCGGCTGGGCCACCGGACCGCACCTGCATTTTGAGTTCCGCGTCGCTGGGGAGCAGCGTGACCCGCTGGCCATGGTCGCCGAGAGCGAAACCAGCAAACCGATCAGCCGCCAGGCCCGCGCCAAGTTTGACAACCTGGCCAACAGCATGCGCCTGGCGCTGAACGACCAGATGCTGATGCTCGAGACCAGCGCCAACCAGTAAGCTGCTACGCCCGTCCGCCGGTAAGCAGCACGTAACAACTGCTGCCACCGCCCCCAGGCCCTCACAATCTTGGTATTGTTGGGGCCTTTGCTTTTGCAACCTTGAAGACAATGACTGAACGCTTTATGGGCCTGATGTCCGGCACCTCGCTGGACGGGGTGGATGGGGTGATTGCCCAGTGGCAGGACGGCCGCATGGAGGTACTGCAGTACGCCAGCACCGGCTTTGCCCCCGAGCTGCGGGCCGAGCTGCTGGCGCTCAACAGCGCTGGCGAGCAGGAGCTGCACCGCGCAGCACTCGCGGGCAACGCGCTGGCACGCAGCTATGCGCAGGTGGTCGATCGGCTGCTGGCGCGCAGTGGCTTGCAGCCGAGCGACATCACGGCCATTGGCGCCCACGGCCAGACCGTGCGCCACCAGCCCGGCCTCTGGGATGGCACTGGCTATACCTTGCAGCTCAACAACCCTGCGCTGCTGGCCGAGCTGAGCGGCATTGCCGTGGTGGCCGATTTCCGCAGCCGCGATGTGGCCGCTGGCGGCCAGGGCGCACCGCTGGTGCCCGCCTTTCACCACAGTGTGTTTGGCGGTGGCGAAGCGGGAGGCAGTCTGCGCTGGGTGCTCAATATCGGCGGCATCTCCAACATCAGCCGCCTCGACGGCGATGACATCCGCGGCTGGGACTGCGGCCCGGGCAATGCGCTGATGGACCACTGGTGCCAGCTGAACACCGGCAACCCCTATGACGACGGCGGCCACTGGGCGGCCAGCGGCCAGGTGATTCCAGATTTGCTGGCAGCCTTCATGGAAGAGCCTTTTTTCCAGCTGCCACCGCCCAAGAGCACCGGGCGCGACCTGTTCAACCCCGCCTGGCTGGCCCCGTTGCTCGAGCGCCATGCGCCCGGTGCGGCCCCTGCCGATGTGCAGGCCAGCCTGACCGCCTTCACCGCGCTGGCGATTGCGCAGGACATGCAGCGCCATGGCGCAGCCGAGGGCCAGACCTTGATCGTCTGCGGCGGCGGCGCGCTGAACCAGCACCTGCTGCAACGCCTGGCCGATCTGCTGCCCGGCATCGCGGTGGACAGTTCGGCCGCACATGGCCTGCCCCCGCAGCAGGTCGAGGCCAGCGCCTTTGCCTGGCTGGCCCGCCAATGCTGGCAGCGCCTGCCGGGCAATCTGCCGGCGGTGACCGGTGCACGCGGGCCCCGGGTGCTGGGCGCAATCTACCCGCGTTGAGCGGCTAAGGATTGACGCTCAAGCATCCCCGCCATCGGGCGCCGGCTTGACCGGCTCATCCTTGTCGAGCTGGCTGAACACCAAGGTAGCGGCCAAGGTCATCAAAGCCACGGTCAAAAAGGTGGCGTGGATGGCGCGCAGCGACTTGTCCGGGTCGGTGATCCAGCGATCGGCATAGCCCGACAGCAGCGCGCCAGCCAGCGCCACACCAATGCCCATGGCCAGCATCTGCACCATCGACAAGAGGCTGTTGCCACTGCTGGCAAATTCGCCGTCCAGGTCTTTCAAGGTGACCGAGTTCATCGCCGAGAACTGCATGGAGTTGAAGCCGCCAAATACAAACAGCTGCAGCAGCAGCAACCAGGGCGGCTGCTGGGCGCTGGTCAATGCAAAGCTCGCCAGCATGAAGGCGACCATCACCGAGTTGACCTGCAGCACGCGGCGGTAGCCAAAGTGCTGCACCGTCTGCACCGCAAAGCGCTTGACCAGCATGCTGCCCATGACGGTGGCCAGCATCATCATGCCGGCGTTCATCGGTGCCATGCCCAGGCCCACCTGCAGCAGCAGTGGAATCAGAAACGGCGCAGCCCCCGTGCCAAAGCGGGCAAACAGATTGCCCAGCAGGCCCACGCGCAGCGAGCGCACGCGGAACAGCATCGGCGGAAACAGCGGCTCGGGCACGCGCAGCGCATGCATCCAGTAGCTCGCCAGGCTGGCCAGGCCAAAGACCATCAGCACCACCACCATCGCCATGCCCAGGCCCATGCCGGACATGCCATCCAGGGCCACCGAAATGGCGACCATGCCAAACGACAGCAGCGCATAGCCCAGGCCATCGAACTTGCGCGGCACCGACCAGGTGGTCTCGGGCATCCAGCGGCGCGCGGCCCAGACGCCAAAGAGGCCCACGGGCACATTGATCCAGAAGATCCAGTTCCAGGTCGCCACCTCCACCAGCCAGCCACCCAGGGTCGGGCCCAGCAAGGGGCCGATCTGGCCGGGAATGGCGATAAAGCTCATCGCGCGGATGAAATCGCCCTTGGGGTGGCTGCGCAGCACCGCCAGGCGCCCCACGGGCAGCATCATCGCCCCACCCACGCCTTGCACCACGCGCGCGGCAATCAAAAAGCCCAGGCTGGGCGAGAGCGCGCACAGCACCGAGCCCAGTACAAACAGCGCAATCGCCCACATGAAGACGCGGCGCGTGCCAAAGCGGTCGGCGATCCAGCCCGATGCAGGAATCAGCATCGCCGTGGTCAGCGAGTAGGCGACGATCACCGACTGCATCTTCAGCGGGCTTTGGCCCAGCGAATGGGCCATGGCCGGCAGCGCAATGTTCAGGATCGTGGCGTCGAGCGACTGCAGAAAAAAGGCAATCGCCACCAGCCAGAGCAGGCGCTCCTTGTGGGGCGCAACGGGGCGGGGGGTCAGTTCAGCGGACATGGACAAAACAAAAGCCGCTGGTCAACAGCGGCTTGTGGCAAGGTGGTGGACCAGAAGGCAAGCACAGGAGCAATGCCTTCCATCACAGACTGCGCGGCTTATACCGAGAAGCTCGATCCGCAACCGCAGGTGGTCGTGGCGTTCGGGTTCTTGATCACGAACTGCGCGCCCTGCAGGTCTTCCTTGTAATCGATCTCGGCGCCCAGCAGGTACTGGTAGCTCATCGCATCGATCAGCAGCGACACGCCATTCTTGGTCATGGTCGTGTCGTCGTCGTTGGCAATCTCGTCAAAGGTAAAGCCATACTGGAAGCCCGAGCAGCCGCCGCCTTGCACGAACACGCGCAGCTTCAGATCCGGATTGCCTTCTTCGGCAATCAGATCGGCCACCTTCGCCGCTGCACTGTCGGTAAAGACAATCGGGGTGGGCATTTCCGTCATGGTGTTTTCAGCAACTTCGCTCATGGGAGACGACTCCTGTCTTATTTGATGTACTGCAAAGGATGGTACTCCAATCGCATGTTTCTCGCAGCCTGCGAGCGGGGTGACGCCAATTGCAGTGTGGGAATAGCCAAGCCGTAGCGAGCAGCCATAAAAAAACCGCCCCGAGGGGCGGTTCTTGGCAAGTAGCCAGCAATTAACGCTTGGAGAACTGCTTTGCGCGGCGTGCAGAGTGCAGACCGACCTTCTTACGCTCGACTTCACGTGCGTCACGGGTCACGAAGCCAGCTTGGCTCAGTTGCGACTTCAGTGCTGCATCGTAATCGATCAGAGCGCGGGTGATGCCGTGGCGGGTGGCACCGGCTTGGCCGGATTCACCGCCGCCGTGCACGTTGACCTGGATGTCGAAGGTTTCGACATTGCCGGTCAGCACCAGAGGCTGCTTTGCAATCATGATCGAGGTTTCGCGGCCGAAGTATTGTTGAATGTCCTTGCCATTCACAACAATCTTGCCGGAGCCCTTCTTCAGAAACACACGGGCGACGCTGGATTTGCGACGGCCGGTGCCATTGTTCCAATCACCAATCATCTCGGGACTCCTTAGATTTCCAGCACTTTAGGCTGTTGGGCGGTGTGAGGATGCTCATCACCACCGTAGACCTTCAGCTTCTTGATCATGGCGTAGCCCAGAGGACCCTTGGGCAGCATGCCCTTGACAGCCTTTTCGAGAGCACGGCCAGGGAACTTCACTTGCATGTCGCGGAAGTTGGTGGCAGTGATGCCGCCTGGGAAGCCCGAATGACGGTAGTACACCTTGTCCGTGTTCTTGGTACCAGTGACCTTGATCTTGGAGGCGTTGATGATGACGATGTAGTCACCGGTGTCAACGTGAGGTGTGTAAATGGCTTTGTGTTTGCCGCGCAGACGGAGTGCCACTTCGCTGGCGACACGTCCGAGCACCTTATCGGTGGCGTCAATCACAAACCACTCGTGTTGCACCTCAGCGGGTTTTGCGCTGAATGTAGACATGAGTTTTCTCTTTCAATAGAGGGTTTGGCGAATCCTTTTCCGCGGTCGGTGCTTCTTCTAGACGCAACTCTCGTCACGCAGGAAGCCTCTTAGGCGGTACTCCCTCACATGCGGCGCGTAAGCACTGCACACAAAGTCCTCGCCGCGGGATTCATAAAAATCGCTGCGAAGCTCTCCATTATAAAAGTTTTTCGGCAAGACGTAAAGTGCCTCCTTACTTCCCACCAATGGACTCGGTTCAGGCATATTTTCGGTGTTTTTGGGGCTTGTAGCAGCTGCTGCATGCCCCTTTGGCGCCGTAGCACAGCGCTTGTCGCTACCATTGGCGCCCTATGTTCAGTTACCGCCACGCCTTCCATGCCGGCAATCACGCCGATGTGCTCAAGCACACCATCCTGATTGCCTCCCTGCAATACATGACGCAAAAAGAGGCGGCATTGGTTGCACTGGACACCCATGCCGGGGCGGGTCTGTACCGCCTGGACGGCGACTACGCCACCACCAGCGCCGAGGCCGACGAGGGCATTCGCCGCCTCGAAGGTGCCAAGGACCTGTGCCCCATGCTGCAGGACTATGTGGACATGGTCAAAGCCTTCAACACCAGCAACACCTACAAGGTCTACCCGGGCTCGCCCTTTATCGCGCAGCGCCTGCTGGGCGACCGCGACAAGCTCAAGCTGTTTGAGCTGCACCCCACCGACTGCCGCTCGCTGAGTGGCAATATCGCGCAGCTGAAGGCCGGCCGCCAGGTCCAGGTGCTGCTGGAAGACGGCTTTGAGGGCGTGAAGAAATTTCTGCCCCCGCCATCGCGCCGCGCCTTTTTGTTGTGCGACCCCAGCTACGAGATGAAGACCGACTACGGCCGTGTGCTCGACATGGTGGCCGACAGCATGCAGCGCTTTCCCACCGGCACCTATGCGGTCTGGTACCCGATCATTCCGCGCCAGGAAGCCCATGACCTGCCGCGCCGCCTCAAGACCCTGGCCAACAAGTTTGGCAAGAGCTGGCTCAATGCCGAGCTGACGGTCAAGAACAGCAAGATCACCACCGCCATGCGCCAGGGCGAAGAAAAGCGCCCCGGTCTGCCCGCCAGCGGCATGTTCCTGATCAACCCGCCGTTCACCCTGAAGGACCAGCTCAAGGTGGCCCTGCCCCAGATGGCCGAGCTGCTGCAGCAGGACAGCAATGCCGGCTATGTGCTGGAGAGCGGCGGCAAGTAAGCAGCGCAGGCGGGAAAGACAACGCCGCCCGGGTCAACCCCGGACAGAAAAACGCAGGCCATCGACAAAGATGGGCCTGCGTTTTTGCTTTTGTGTGCTGCGGTTTTACTTTTTGCGCCGTGCTGCGGGTGCGGCCTTGGCAGGCTTGGCCCGGGCCTTGGCGGCGGGTACCACGGCCCGCACGCGGCCAGGGTGCGCCGCGGCCTTGGCCGCCTGGTGACTGCGGGGCGCGGCATCACCGGCCAGTGCCCCGCTGCCGCGCCGCCCGGCCAGCACAAATGAGGGGCAGTCGTCGTCATCGTCATCCAGGGTCCACAGCTCCACCGGCTTGATGCCCAGGCCCAGCATGCCCAGCTCCTGGGCCGCGCCCTGGCTCAGGTCGATGATGCGGTCGCCGGCATAAGGGCCCCGGTCATTGATGCGCACCACCACGGCCTTGCCGGTGACCATGCTGCGCACGCAGACCTGGGTGCCAAAAGGCAGGGTCTTGTGGGCTGCCGTCAGGCCTTCCTTGTCAAAGCGCTCGCCATTGGCCGTCTTGCGGCCATGGAACTGGCCGCCATACCAGGAGGCCATGCCTTGCTGGTCGGCCGAGCGGTAAGGGTCTTGCTTGAGGGCGGGAGGAATATCGGGCACATCCCAAGGGCGCGAGAGCCCATCGATGCTGCTGAGCGGCGCCGACGGCGGCAGCACCAGGCCCAGGCCACGGCGCTCACCGGACAGCGCGGCCAGCTCTTCAGGCGCGGTGGAGGTGATGGCCGACTCGGCGGCCGAGCGCTCGGGGGCTGTGAATGCGGCTTCGGGATGCACAGGGCCTTGCGCTGTGCTCTGCGTCACGCCATCGGGCGCCGTGCCATCGGGCGCAGCGCCGTCGCTGTCGCTGGGCACATGCACGCAGCCACCGGCGAGCGCGGCCAGGCTGACAGCGGCCAGCCAGCCTCGGCATCGCGATCGTGTGGATGAGGGCAACAGCAACTCCTGGTCTTTCCGCGTTCGGCACATTCGGGGCCACCGCGCTGCAAGACCACAGCGCTGTTGGCTACAGCCCCAGCCGGTCGCAGATCGCCAGTGTGGCTGCGCTTTGGTTCATGGTGTAGAAGTGCAGGCCGACGGCACCACGGCGGCGCAGGTCCTCGCACATCTGGGTCACCACATCCAGGCCAAAGGCGCGGATGCTGGCAACATCATCTCCATAGCCTTGCAGTCGCAGACGAATCCAGCGCGGGATCTCGGCACCGCAGGCATCCGAAAAGCGCATCAGCTGCGTCGATCCGGTGATCGGCATAATACCCGGGATGACCGGCAGGTCTACCCCGCGTTTTTGTAAATCTTCTTGAAATCTGCAAAAGGCATCGGCGTTGAAGAAGTACTGCGTGATGGCCGAATCGGCACCGGCTTTCACCTTGGCCAGAAAGGCCTGCAGGTCCGCTTCAGGGTTGCGCGCCTGCGGGTGCATCTCCGGGTAGGCGGCCACTTCGATGTGGAAATCCTGGCCGAATTCGTCGCGGATAAACGTCACCAGATCGCTGGCGTAGTGAAACTCGCCACCCAGGCCATAGCCACTGGGCAAGTCGCCGCGCAAGGCCACCAGGCGCTTGACGCCCATGTCCTTGAGCTGCTGCAGCTGCGCACGTACCGTCTGCTTGGTCGCGCCCACGCAGGAGAAGTGCGATGCCGCATCCACGCCCTCATCAAGGATGGCCTTGACCACGCCAAAGGTGCCCTCTTGCGTGGAGCCGCCGGCCCCATAGGTCACCGAGCAGAACTGGGGCTTGCGCGCATACAGCGCCTGGCGCACCACACGCAGCTTGTCAGCGCCTTCGGGCGTCTTGGGCGGGAAAAATTCAAAACTGATGGGAAAGGTCATGGCCGTCTTCCAGGTCGTCAATACTCAGCGCTCGTTGCGTTTTTTCTGCTTGCTGCGTGCCGGGCCGGGCTGGCCAAAGCTGGCCGCTTCTGGGTCCACATACAGCTCCTGCAGATCGCGCTTGGCACGCATATCGGCCCGCGATGGGCGCTTGGCTGCGGCCTTCTTCGCTGGCGCGGCAGGCGCGGCAGGGGCCTCATCGCTGGCATCGGCTGCCGCAGGCGCAGGCAGCTTCACCACGGCGCCTTGCTGGGCATGCACAAAGAACTCATGGTTGCCGTCACCGCCATCGATGACCGAATCCAGCCATTGCTTGACCTCCAGGCCCAGCTCGGCGAGGCAGGCGCGGATGCGCTGTTCCACCTCGGCGTACAAGGCCTTGTCGCGCACAATGCCGCCCTTGCCTATCTGGCCGGGCTGCAGCTCGAACTGGGGCTTGACCAGCATCAGCAGCTGGCCGCCGGGCTTGAGCACGCTCACCACCGCTGGCAGCACGAGGGTCAGCGAGATAAAGGACAGATCGCCGGTGACAAAGTCAAACTCGGGGCGGATATCGACGTTCTCGGTGCCGGCGCGGCGGCGGCGCTCGACCGGAGCCGTGCCTTCTGCCTTGGCGCGCTGCTTGGCATTGCGCTCTGCCTTGAAGTCCTCGATCTCCTGCTCTTTGGCGTCCTGGCTGTCGTCGTATTCCTCATCGATCTGGCCGCCATTGCGCATCCAGGCATAAGGGGCCACCGGCTGGGTGTCGTTGTCCTCTTCTTCCAAGACGATCTCGGTCAAAGCCAGATCGCAGGCCGCCTGCAAGGACTCGGGCGTCAGCGCGCGGGCATTGAAGCCCTCGACACAGACCACGCGCGCATCGGCGCGCAGGCGCTCGTGCAGCTGGCCCGTGCCGACATCGACACCGATCACCTGCTGGGCACCGGCCTGCAGCAGGCAGTCGGTAAAGCCACCGGTGCTCTGGCCCACGTCCAGGCAGCGCAGGTCCCGGACCACCAGGCCGGTCGCCACCAGCGCGCCTTCGAGCTTCAAGCCGCCGCGCGAGATGTACTTGGCTTCCGAGTCATCGAGCAGCTCCACCTGGGCGCCTCCTGGAATCTCGTCCCCGTTCTTGGCCACCTTGATCCAGGGGGCCAGCGAGGTGGTGCGCCATTGCACACCCGCAGCAATCAGGCGCTGCGCCTGCGAGCGGGTCGACGCCAGGCCCGTTTCCACCAAAAACACATCTGCGCGCATGCGCGTTCCTTCAATCAAAACGACCGGCTGGCCCGCCCAAGCGGAGCAGCCCGTCTTCACAACAAATGCCCAACAGGGCTGCAGCGCCTAGCGGCACACAACGGTGTCACCAGGCGCTGGGATTACCGCTCAATTTAATAACGGTAGGTTTCAGGCTTGTAAGGGCCTTCCTTCTTCACGCCGATGTAGTCCGCTTGCGCCTGGGTCAGCTCGGTCAGCTGGGCGCCGACCTTCTTCAGGTGCAGGCGTGCGACCTTCTCGTCCAGCACTTTGGGCAGCACATAGACCTTGCCCACTTCGTAGGCGTCGGGGCGGGTGAACAGCTCGATCTGCGCCAGCGTCTGGTTGGCAAAGGAGTTGGACATCACAAAGCTGGGGTGGCCGGTGGCGCAACCCAGGTTCACCAGGCGGCCCTTGGCCAGCAGGATGATCTTCTTGCCATCGGGGAAGGTGATGTGGTCGACTTGCGGCTTGATCTCTTCCCACTCGTACTTTTCGATCGATGCGACATCGATTTCGTTGTCGAAGTGGCCGATGTTGCAGACGATGGCCTCGTCCTTCATCGCGACCATGTGCTCGTGGCGGATGATGTCCTTGTTGCCAGTGGTGGTCACGAAGATATCGCACTTGTCAGCGGCGTACTCCATGGTCACGACCTTGTAGCCTTCCATCGCCGCTTGCAGGGCATTGATCGGGTCGATCTCGGTCACCCAGACTTGCGCGCGCAGCGCAGTCAGCGCCTGGGCGCAGCCCTTGCCCACGTCACCGTAGCCAGCGACCACGGCCACTTTGCCGGCGATCATCACATCGGTGGCGCGCTTGATGCCGTCCACCAGCGATTCGCGGCAGCCGTAGAGGTTGTCGAACTTGGACTTGGTCACCGAGTCGTTGACGTTGATCGCGCGGAACAGCAGCGAGCCGTTGGCCGACATTTCGTTCAGGCGGTGCACGCCAGTAGTGGTCTCTTCGGTCACGCCCAGGATCTGGGCCGACTTGCGGCTGTACCAAGTCGGATCGACGGCCAGCTTGGCCTTGATCGCGGCAAACACAATCTTCTCTTCTTCGCTGCCGGGGTTGGCCAGCACGGAGATGTCCTTCTCGGCCTTCTTGCCCAGGTGCATCAGCATGGTGGCATCGCCGCCGTCGTCCAGGATCATGTTCGGGCCTTCGCCTTCGGTGCCCTTGGCGCCGAATTCAAAGATCGCGTGGGTGTAGTCCCAGTAGTCCTTGAGCGACTCGCCCTTGATCGCGTACACGGGCACGCCGGTCTCGGCGATGGCCGCTGCTGCGTGGTCCTGGGTCGAGAAGATGTTGCACGAGGCCCAGCGCACTTGGGCGCCCAGCGCCGTCAGCGTCTCGATCAGCACGGCGGTCTGGATGGTCATGTGCAGCGAGCCGGTGATGCGCGCGCCCTTCAAGGGCTGGGCAGCGGCGAACTCTTCACGCACGGCCATCAGGCCAGGCATTTCGGTTTCGGCGATCTTGATTTCCTTGCGGCCCCAAGCGGCCAGGGAAATATCGGTAATCGCGGAGTCAGCGGGATTGAAGCGAACAGCAGCGTTCATGGTTTTCTCCAAAAATTGAATGAAAAACCACGTTCCGCGGAAGAAGGGAAGAACCATCTCACCGCACAGAAAGCGTGGGTGAGCGTCGTTGCGAGATGAAATCCGAGCCTCACGCCCCATGGTGGTCTGGCGCCTGGCCAGACTGGGAAACGCTGCAACGCTCCTCGGATGGAACGCGATTATAAGGGCATCAGCCCTGTAACCCCACCAGACGGTAGCCCACTTGCAGCTCGGTAAGCAGGTGCCGGGGCTGGGCCGGCTCGGCCTCGATCTTCTGGCGCAGGTTGGCCATGTGCACGCGCAGGTAGTGCGGCCGGTCCAGGTACTCCGGCCCCCAGACCTGCAGCAACAGCTGGCGGTGCGTCAGCACCCGGCCCTGGCCGGCGATCAGCGCCGCCAGCAGCCGGAACTCGATCGGCGTCAGGTGTACGGCAGCGCCCGCCTGGCGCACCTCGTGCGTTGCCAGGTCCACCTCCACATCGCCAAAGTGCACCGTACTGCCAGGCTGCTCGCCGCCACTGCGCTGGCTGCGGCGCAGCATCACGCGCAGGCGCGCCAGCAGCTCGGGCACGCCAAAGGGTTTGCTCAGGTAGTCGTCAGCGCCCGCATCGAGCGCCGCCACTTTCTCGTCCTCCTGGTCGCGGGCCGAGAGCACCAGCACCGGCAGGCCGCTCCAGCCGCGCAGCTCGGTGATCAGCGTCTTGCCATCGGCATCGGGCAGGCCCAGGTCCAGCACCAGCGCATCGGGCTGGCGGCTGGCCGCCTCAATCAGGCCACGCCTTGCGCTGTCGGCCTCAAAGACCTGCCAGCCTTCGTCCTCCATGGCCAGACGCACAAAGCGGCGGATATGCGGATCATCGTCCACCAAGAGGATGCGGGGGGCAGCAAGCGTCATGCGCCCGATTGTGACAAAAAACCGGGGTGGTTTGTGCCTGCTGGCCGGCAGCAAGCGGGCACTTCGCTACACTTCAGCACCCCGGCATTGCGACTGCGCTGCCGCCTGCTCCATGTTTGCCACCCCACCCTCCCCCCTTCCACAGACCCAAGGCTGGTGTCCTGGCGCCTGGCAGCCCATGGCCTCTGGCGATGGGCTGGTGGTGCGGGTGCGCCCACCGCTGGGCAGGCTGTCGGCCGGGCAGGCGCTGCGCTTGGCCGAGCTGGCCAGCGAGCATGGCGCCGGCCTGCTGGAGCTGACCAGCCGCGCCAATATCCAGCTGCGCGGCGTCGCCCCTGCGGGGCATGGCGCGCTGCTGGCGGCCCTGGCCGCGCAGGGCCTGCTCGATGGCGATGCCCGCCAGGAGCAGCTGCGCAACCTGGTCATCGACCCGCTGTGCCAGCCCGGTGACGGCGTACTCGCACTGGCCGAGGCCTTGCAGCAGGCGCTGCTGGCCGATACCGCGCTGGAAGGCCTGCCTGCCAAATTTGGCGTCTCGCTGGCCAGCGGCCGCCATGGCGGCCTCGCCGAGGTCGCGGCGGATGTGCAATTGGTTCGCGATGGCGCCCAAGGCTGGCTGCTGCAGGTGCCCGGCTACCCCATCGCCTGG
The DNA here is from genome assembly GCF_025309455.1 of Comamonas squillarum. Classification (NCBI taxonomy): domain Bacteria; kingdom Pseudomonadati; phylum Pseudomonadota; class Betaproteobacteria; order Burkholderiales; family Comamonadaceae; genus Comamonas; species Comamonas squillarum. Next base: position 4,359,548 of record NZ_CP104377.1, on the reverse strand, counting down.
CGGGCAGACAACGCCATCCTCAGCGTGCAAGCCGCCCTGACACTGGCCCGCTGGTGTGCGGCGCAGGCATGCGCGCGGCGTGCAGCCGGCGAACACCCCGGCCGCCTGCCCCAGCTGCTGCGCCAGGCCCAAGCCCATACAGGCGCGCTGCCACCGCTGGCCTTGCCCGCTGGCCTGCACGAAGCGCCCCCATACCTGGCCGCAGCGAGCCAGCCAAAACCGGGCTGGCAGTGCGGTCTTGGCCTGTTGGTGGCCGCGCCGCTGGGCCGGGTTGCTGCCAGTGCGCTGGCGCGCCTGGCGCGCAGCGGCATCACGGGCCTGCGGCTCACACCCTGGCGCATGCTGCTGGTCGAAGGCCTTGCGCCCCAGGGCATGCCAGGGGCGGGCTTGACCGACCACGACCACTGGATCTGCGACGCGCAAGATGCGCGGCTGCGCGTCTCGGCCTGCAGCGGCGCGCCCGGTTGCCGCCAAGCCCTGGCGCCCACGCAGGATCTAGCGCTCGCCCTGGCCCCCCATGTGCCCGAGGGCGCGCACCTGCATGTCTCGGGCTGCAGCAAAGGCTGCGCACGCCAGCTGCCCGCCACTGTCACCTTGGTGGCCCAAGCGGGCGGCGATGGGCCCGTCTATGGGCGCGGCCGCCATGCCACGGCCCAGGCCGTCCCCGATTCCCGCTGGAGCGCGCGCAGTCTGCGCGACAATCCCGGGCTGTTGTTTGAAGAAATGTAATGGTTCATACCTACGAAACCAATGGCGCCGAGATCTACCGGCAGTCCTTCGCCACGATCCGCCGCGAGGCCGATCTGCAGCGCTTCACCCCCGGTGAGGAGCGCGTGGCGGTGCGCATGATCCATGCCGCCGGCATGGTCGAGCTGGCCGCGCATGTGCAGTTTTCCGCCGGCGCAGTCGCGGCAGGCCAGCGCGCGCTGGAGGCCGGCGCGCCCGTGCTCTGCGATGTGCGCATGGTCAGCGAAGGCATTACCCGCTCGCGCCTGCCCGCCGGCAACCCGGTGATCTGCACCTTGCACGAGCCCGCTGTGGCCGAGCTGGCGCAGCAAATGAACAATACCCGCAGCGCTGCGGCGCTGGAGCTGTGGCGCCCGCACCTGGCCGGTGCCGTGGTGGCCATCGGCAATGCGCCGACCGCCCTCTTTCACTTGCTCAACATGCTGCAGGACCCGAGCTGCCCCCGCCCTGCGGCCATCATCGGCTTCCCGGTCGGCTTTATCGGCGCGGCCGAGTCCAAAGAGGCGCTGATGCAGGACCTGCCGGTGCCGGCGATGATCGTGCGCGGGCGCCTGGGCGGCTCGGCGATGACCGTGGCCGCCGTCAATGCCATGGCCAGCCATGTTGAATAAGACCAGCGTCGCCACAACGGGCATCATCTGCGTGGGCCTGGGCCCGGGCGATCCCGAACTGATGAGCATCAAGGCCGACCGCCTGGTGCGCGGCGCCCGCCATGTGGCCTTTTTCCGCAAAAAAGGCCGGCCCGGCAAGGCGCGCCAGCTGGTCGAAGGCATGCTCAGCGGCCAGGCCGCCGAGTACCCGATGGAGTACCCGGTGACCACCGAAATCCCGGTGGACAGCCCCGCCTATGTGCAGCAGCTGGCGCAGTTTTACGACGACTGGTGCCTGCGCCTGGCCGAACTGGCCCGGCAGGAACAGGTCATCGTGCTCTGCGAGGGCGATCCCTTTCTCTACGGCTCCTTCATGCACCTCTACACCCGGCTGCGTGCGCGCGGCGATGTGGACCTGCAGGTGGTGCCCGGCATCCCCGGCATGGTGGGCTGCTGGCATGCCACCGGTGAGCCCATCACCTGGGGCGACGATGTGCTGAGCGTGATGACCGGCACCTTGTCCGAAGACGAGCTGGTGCGACGCATGGACACGGCCGACGCGCTGGTGGTGATGAAGGTGGGCCGCAACCTGCCGCGCATCCGCCGCGCGCTCGCCCGCGCGGGCCGCGCCGATGCCGCCTGGCTGGTGCAAAACGGCACCACCGACCAGCAGCTGGTCGCCCGCCTCAGTGACGTGGGCGACGAAGTCTGCCCCTATTTCGCGATCGTGCTGGTGCACGGCCAGGGCCGCCGCCCGGAGGCCGCATGGTAAGCAGCGGCCAACTGACCATTGCCGGCCTGGGCCCGGGCGACCTGGACCAGATCACGCCTGCGGTACTGCAGGCCTTGCTGGCCGCCGACGATGTCGTGGGCTACTTCCCCTATGTGGCGCGGGCGCAGGCCTTGGTGGCGCAGAGCGCAGCCGCTGGCAGCCGCGAGCCGCAATGGCTCGCCTCGGACAACCGGGTGGAGCTCGACCGCGCCCGGCAGGCGCTGGAGTTGGCCGCCCAAGGCCGGCAGGTCGTGGTAGTGTCGTCTGGTGACCCGGGCGTGTTCGCAATGGCATCGGCGGTGTTTGAAGCCATCGAAAGCGCTGAGGGACCACAAGCGCAGGACTGGCTGGCACTGGACGTGCAGGTCTTGCCTGGCGTTACCGCGATGCTCGCCGCTGCCGCCCGCGCAGGCGCGCCGCTGGGCCATGATTTTTGCTGCATCAATCTGTCGGACAACCTCAAGCCCTGGCCGGTGATTGCCCGCCGGGTGGAACTGGCGGCCGAAGCCGATTTTGCGATGGCCTTCTACAACCCGCGCTCGCACAGCCGGCCCGAAGGCTTCAACCGCCTGTTGGCCTTGCTGCGCCAGCATTGCGAGCCCGAGCGTCTGCTGATTTTTGCCCGCGCCGTCTCCACGCCCGAGGAATCGCTGCAGGTCTGCAGCCTCGCCGATGCCCAGCCCGAGATGGCCGACATGCGCACCGTCGTGCTGGTGGGCAACCGCCTCACCCGCCGCGTGGGCCGCTACACCTACACGCCGCGCTACTACGGCGCAGTGGATGGCAACGCGCCATGACGCAGCCAATGCAGCACATCCGCAACGCTTTCCGTGCGCGGCCGCAAGGGCAGCACCGGGCGCTGCACCATTACGACCGGCAAGCCCAGCGCACGGGCGGCATCGATCTTGCCGCGCGTGGCGGCGCCACCGGCATTCTTGGCCACCAGCCAGGCGATGCGCTGCTGCTGCAGCAAGGCCAGGTCGTCCTGCATGCCAAAAGGGCCCCGGCCCAGCACCACGGTGTGCCGGGGCAGCGGCAAGCTGCCGGGCACAGGTGCATCAACCAGGCGCAGCAGGTAGTGGTGCTTCGGGTTGGGGGCAAAGGCATCGAGCTGTTTGCGCCCCACGGCCAGAAACACCCGGCTGGGCGCCTGGGGCAGTGCGCTGGCGGCATCGGCCATGCTGGCCACTTCCGTCCAGCGGTCGCCGGGCTGCGCCTGCCAGGGCGCGCGCTCCAGCGCCAGCAAGGGCGTGCCGGTGGCGGCGCAGGCCGCGCAGGCATGGCGGCTCATCTGCGCGGCAAAGGGGTGGGTGGCATCCACCACATGGCTGATGCCCTGGGCGCGGATAAAGGCGGCGAGGCCTTCGGGCCCGCCAAAGCCGCCGCTGCGCGTGGGCAGGGGCTGGGCCAGGGGTTGCTGGGTGACGCCGGCATACGAGAAGCAGGCGCGCACACCCGCCTGGTGCAGGGCCTGGGCCAACTCGCTGGCGCCGCTGGTGCCGCCCAGCAGGAGAACATGCGTCATGGCTGATCCGTGGTTGACATTGATAGGGTTGAACGAGGATGGATTGTCAGGCCTGAGCGCTGCGGCCAAAGACGCATTGGACCAGGCCGAGCTGGTATTTGGCGGCCCCCGCCATCTGCAGCTGGCCGCCATCGATGCACGCGGCCGCCCCTGGCCCCAGCCTTTTGATCTGGCCCCGGTGCTGGCCGCGCGCGGCCGGCCGGTGGTGGTGCTCGCCTCGGGCGACCCCTTCTGGTATGGCGTGGGCGGCAGCCTGGCGGCGCACTTGTCGCCTGAGGAATGGCGCTGCCATGCCCAAACCTCGACATTTTCACTGGTCGCCGCCCGCCTGGGCTGGCGGCTGGAAGCCTGCGACTGCGTGGGTCTGCATGCCAGCCCGATTGCGCAGCTGCTGCCCCGCCTGGCCCCTGGCCGCCAGCTGATCACCTTGCTGCGCGATGGCGCGGCCGTCGTGCAGTTGGCCGATTGGCTCAGCCACGAAGGCTGGGGCCAAAGCCCCTTGTGGGTGATGGAAGCGGTGGGCGGCCCGCGCGAGCGCTGCCGCATGCTGCGCGCCGATGCGGCCGCCGCTGCGCTGCAGGCTGAGCCTGCGCAGGCACCCGTGACCGTGGCCTTTATCGCCCAGGGCGGCCCCGCCTTGCCGACCGTGCCCGGCAGGCCCGACGACTGGTATGCCCACGACGGCCAGATCACCAAGGCGCCTGCGCGTGCGCTGACCCTGGCCACGCTGGCCCCCCGGCGCGGGGAGCGGCTCTGGGACATTGGCGGCGGCTCCGGCTCGGTCGCCGTCGAATGGTGCCTGGCCGGTGGCCTGGCCACCAGCATTGAGCAGCATGCCACGCGCGTGGCCAATATCCGCAGCAATGCCGAGCGCTTTGGCCTGCAGGCCCGCATGCAGGTGGTGCACGGCCTGGCGCCAGAAGCTTTGCAAGACCTGCCGGCGCCGCAAGCGGTGTTTGTCGGCGGCGGTTTTGATGCGGCGCTGTTTGCGGCATTGCGCGCCCACATGCCGCCAGGCTGCCGCCTGGTGGTGAATGCCGTGACCCTGGAAACCCAGGCGCTGTTGGTGCAGCTGCATGGCGAGCTGGGCGGCCAGCTGCTGCAGCTGGAGCTGTCCAGCGCGGCAGCACTGGGCCGCATGCGCAGCTGGAAGGCGGCGCGCCCGCTGGTGCAGTGGAGCTGGCAGGCATGACGCAAGCAGCGCCCCACCGCTGTGTGGTGCTGGGGCTGGGTTTGCGTGCGCAGGCCCAGGCCGCCGACCTGCAGGCGCTGTGGCTGCAGGCCCAGCAGCAGCAGCCTGCGCTGGCCGAATTTTGCGCAGTGGCGGTGCTGCAAGGCAAGGAGCAGCGGCCCGCGCTGCAGCAGTGGGCCGCGCAGCTGCCTTTTGCGGTGGCGATGGTGGCGGTGGCGCAAGAGGCCCTGCCCGCGCAGCCGGTGGTCACGCAGTCGCCGCGCCTCTTGGCGCGTTACGGCACCGGCAGCGTGGCCGAGGCCGTGGCCCTGTCTGCGGCCGCACCCGCGCCCCGCTTGCTGCTGGCCCGCCTGGTCGCCGGCGATGGCAGTGCCACCCTGGCCGCCGCGCTGCGCGAGCGTGGCACCACCCCCTATTGTTGTCTGGCAGCGGGCCTGCCCCCGGCTGATCCACAAACCCAAGGAGTTACGGCATGACCGTGCATTTCATCGGCGCCGGCCCCGGCGCTGCCGACCTGATCACCGTGCGCGGCCGCGATCGGATGGCCAGTTGCCCCGTCTGCCTGTATGCGGGCTCGCTGATCCCGCGCGAGCTGCTGGCCCATTGCCCGCCGGGCGCGCGCATCGTCAACACCGCATCGATGAGCCTGGACGAGATCGTCGAAGAGATCCGCGCCGCCGATGCGCAGGGCCAGGATGTGGCACGCCTGCATTCGGGCGACCTGTCGGTCTGGTCGGCCATGGGCGAGCAGCTGCGCCGCCTGCGCGCGCTGGGCATTGCCTACAGCGTGACGCCGGGCGTGCCCTCGTTTGCGGCGGCTGCCGCCACCCTGGGCGCCGAATTGACCTTGCCAGGCCTGTGCCAGTCGGTAGTGCTGACGCGTACCTCCGGCCGCGCCACTGCGATGCCCGAGGGCGAGCAGTTGGCCGCCTTTGCCGCCACGGGCGCGGTGCTGGCGATCCATTTGTCCATCCATGTGGCCGAGAAAGTGCAAAGCGAGCTGCTGCCGCACTATGGCGCCGACTGCCCGGCTGCCATCGTCTGGCGCGCCAGCTGGCCCGATGAAACCGTTGTGCGTACCACCGTGGGCCAACTGGCCCAGGCGGTGGCCACCAGCATGGAGCGCACCGCCATCATCCTGGTGGGCCGCAGCATCAGCGCCGAGGACTTTGGCGAAAGCCGCCTCTACGCCACCGACTACGACCGCCGCTACCGGCCCCAGGGCACGGAGCCGCGCTTTCCGGCGCCCGCCGCTGCGGTGGATACCGCCACCGACCGGCCGCTCACCTCAAACCCAATCAGCGCTGAAGGCCAGGCATGAGCAGCAGCTTGCCGCCGGTCGCGCTGAGCCTGATCGGCATTGGCACCGGCAACCCCGACCACCTGACGCGCCAGGCCATCGCCGCGATGAATGCTGCCGACCTGCTGCTGCTGCCCCACAAGGGCGAGGACAAGGCCGAGCTGGCGGCCCTGCGCCAGTCGCTGTGCGATGCCGTGCTGCAGCAGCCCGCGCCGCAGACCGATGGCTTTGACATGCCCGAGCGCCGCAGCCAGGGCGATGACTACCTGAACCAGGTCGACGAATGGCATGCGGCCATCACCCTGCGCTGGCAGGCCGCGATTGCGCAGGCGCTGGAGAGCGGCTTGAAGCCGCGTGCGGGTAACGGCGTGCTGCAGGTGGCCCTGCTGGTCTGGGGCGATCCATCGCTCTACGACAGCACCTTGCGCATTGCCGCGCGCATGCAGCCGGCACCGCTGCAAGTCACGGTCATCGCCGGCATCACCTCGATGCAGGCGCTCACCGCCGCGCACGCGATCGCCGTTAATGACATTGGCCAGCCCTTTACCGTCACCACCGGCCGCCAGCTGCGCGAGCAAGGCTGGCCGGCCGGCGTGGACACGCTGGTGGTGATGCTGGACGGCCAGTGCAGCTTTCGCAGCCTGCCGGCGGCGCAGGCCCGCGATGTCTACATTTGGTGGGGCGCCTACCTGGGCATGGCCCAGCAGTGCCTGGCGCATGGCCCGCTGGCCGAGGCGGCCGAGCGCATTGTGGCCGCCCGCGCCGCAGCACGCGCCCAGCATGGCTGGATCATGGATATCTACTTGCTGCGCCGCATACCCATCAATCCAGCGCCGGCTGAGGCAACACCGGCAGCGCCACGCTGAACACGGCCCCCGGCCCAGGCTCGGCCGCAGCGGCATCCAGATGGCCACCATGGGCTTGCACAATGCGCTGGGCCAGTGCCAGGCCCAGGCCAATGCCGGAGATGCTGGACTCGGCATGGCCCCGGCTGAAAGGAGCAAACAGCTGCTCGGGCGCCAGGTGCGCGGGCAGTCCCGGCCCGCTGTCCTGCACGCGCAAGAGCAGCTGGTCGCGCTCGACCTGCGCCGTCACCCGCACGGCGGTGCCCACGGGGGTGTATTTGCTGGCGTTGTCCAGCAGGTTGACGAGCACCCGCTCCATCATCGCCGCATCGATCCACAGCAGCGGTAAGTCGGCCGGCAGCTGCAGCTGCACCGGGTGATCGGCCAGGCGGCCGCCGAGCTGGCGCAAGGCACTGCCCACCAGTTCATCGACAGGGATCCAGGCGCGCTGCAGGTGCACACCGTCCTGCTGCAGCCGGGCCATGGCCAGCAGGTTGTCCACCAGCTGCTGCAAGGCCTGGGCCTGGTTGCGAATCTGCAGCAGCATGTCTTGCGCCGGGCCCGGCGGCGCATGCGGCAGGCCGGCCTGGGCGGCACCCAGGATGCTGGTGAGCGGCGTGCGCAAATCATGCGATACCGACGACAGCAAGGTGTTGCGCATGCGCTCGCCCTCCATCGCCACCTGGGTCTGCTGGGCCACCTCGACAAAATGCACGCGCTCTAGCGCCAGCGCAATCTGGCTGGCGCAGGCATCCAGCAGGCGCCGCTCCTCGGGCACGCGCAAGCGCTCGGGTGTGCGCAGCTGCAGCACCAGCACGCCGCGCGCCCGCACCGGCGCCATCAGCGGCACATACAGCGCGTCCGACGCGGCCAGGGTGTCCGTACCCCGGCCCGCCATCTGGCTGTGCTCCATGCTCCAGCGGCCCACGCTGGCATCAATCGCCGCCTCGCTACCGGGCGCCACATGCAGCTGCTCTTGTGCATCGGGCAGCAGCAGGCCGGTGCGCGCATCGAACACGCCCGAGACCGTCGTCAGCGCCGTCTGCACCACCTGCGCCTGTGTGAGCGCCCCCGACAGATCACGGGCCAGGCGCGCCAGCGCGCCCGCGCGCCGCTCGCGCTCGGCCGCCACCCGCGCCTCATGGCGCAGCCTGGCCATCAGCTGGCCGCAGACCAGGGCCACGCCCAGCATCAGGCAGAAGGTGAAGATGTACTGCGTGTCGTTCACGCCGAAGGAGTTGCGCGGCGGCACAAAGCAAAAATCAAACAGCAGCACCGACAAGAGCGCCGCCCAGGCGCCCGGCCCCCGGCCCCAGCGCAAGGCCGACAGCACGACCACCAGCAAAAACAGCATCACCACATTGGCCGGGTCAAACACCTGCAGCAAAGCTTGCGCCAGCAGCGCCGCCGCGCCGCAGGCCAGGCTGGCGCCCAGGTAGCCGCGCCAGGGCCAGGGCGCCTCGCGCGCCGGCGCGGGTTCTGGCCGGTTGCGCGGCCGGGGCACGGACAGCAGCAGCACGTCCAGGCCCGGGTCCAGCCGCGCAATCTGCTCGGGCAGGCCCGACGGCGCCCAGGGCCACCAGCGCATCGCCGTTGGCGGCACGCGGGCGAGCACCAGGTGGCTGGCATTGCGCTCGCGCGCAAAATCGACCAGCGCCGCGGCGACCTGGGCGCCGGGTATCGTTGCGGTATCGGCCCCCAGGCGCGCGGCCAGCGCCAAGGTTTTGAGCACGGCCTGCTGCGACTGCGCCGAGCGGTGCTGGCGCGCGGGCGCATCCACATAGACCACCATCCAGTCGGCCTCCAGCCGCCGGGCCAGGCGCGCTACCTGGCGCACGAGCGCGTCGTCCCCCGCCTGGCCGCCTACTGCAACCAGCAGGCGCTCGCGCGTGGGCCAGACATCACCGATGGAGCGCTCGCGCCGGTAGTCGCGCATGTCCTCATCGACCCGGTCGGCCGTACGGCGCAGCGCCAGCTCGCGCAGGGCCAGCAAATTGCCCAGGCGGAAGAAATGGTGCGAGGCCCGCTCGGCCTGCTCCAGCGGGTAGATCTTGCCGGCCTTGAGGCGCTTGAGCAGTTCCTCGGGCGGCAGGTCAACGACGATGACCTCGCTGGCATCGTCAAAGATGTGGTCGGGCACGGTCTCATGCACCTGGATGCCGACAATGCCGCCCACCACATCGTTGAGGCTCTCCAGATGCTGCACATTGAGCGTGGTCCAGACATCGATGCCGGCATCGAGCAGCTCCTGCACATCCTGCCAGCGCTTGGGGTGGCGCGAGCCGGGCGCATTGCTGTGGGCCAGCTCGTCGAGCAGCAGCACCTGCGGGTGGCGCGCCAGCGCGGCATCCAGGTCAAAGGCCTCGCGCTGGCGGCCCTGGTGGGGCAACAGGCGGCGCGGCAGCAGCTCCAGGCCATGGAGCTGTTGCACGGTCTCGGCCCGGCCATGGGTCTCCACCAGGCCCACCAGCACCTGGCGGCCGGCCTGGCGCTCGCGCTGCGCCGCTGCCAGCATCGCATAGGTCTTGCCCACCCCGGCATTGGAGCCAAAGTAGATGCGCAGCTTGCCGCGGGCCGCTTGCTGCTGGTCGGCCTTGAGCTGGGCGACCAGTGCGTCCGGGTCGGGCCTGGCTGCAGGTACGCTGGGGGTGTTGCTGGGGTTGGGCATGGTGGCGCTATTGTGGGCCAAGCCCTTAGACCAAGCCAGTGGCGGTCAGCAGCATGTCGATCAGCTTGATGCCGGCAAACGGCACCAGCAAACCGCCCAGACCGTAGACCAGCAGATTGCGGCGCAGCAACGCAGCCGCGCCCACCGCCCGGTAGCGCACGCCACGCAAGGCCAGCGGCACCAGCGCGATGATGATCAGCGCGTTGAAGATGACAGCGCTCAGAATCGCTGAATCGGCGCTGTGCAAGCCCATGATGTTGAGCGAGGCCAGCTGCGGGTAGGTGGCGACAAAGGCAGCCGGGATGATCGCAAAGTACTTGGCCACATCGTTGGCAATGCTGAAGGTGGTGAGCGCGCCGCGCGTCATCAGCATCTGCTTGCCGGTCTCCACCACCTCGATGAGCTTGGTGGGGTTGCTGTCCAGGTCGACCATGTTGGCAGCTTCCTTGGCCGCTTGCGTGCCACTGTTCATCGCGACCGCCACATCGGCCTGGGCCAGCGCGGGCGCATCGTTGGTGCCGTCTCCCGTCATGGCCACCAGGCGGCCAGCGGCCTGGTGGCTGCGGATCAGCTGCAGTTTGTCCTCGGGCCGGGCCTCGGCCAGGTAGTCGTCCACCCCCGCCTCGGCGGCAATGGCAGCAGCGGTCAGCGGGTTGTCGCCGGTCACCATCACGGTCTGGATGCCCATGCGGCGCAGCTGTGCAAAACGCTCGCGCATGCCGGGTTTGACAACGTCCTTGAGCTCGATCACGCCCAGCACCCGCGCGCCATCGGCGACGACCAGCGGCGTGCTGCCCTTGCGCGAGACGCTCTCCACCGCCAGCTGCACCGCCTGCGGAAACTGCCCGCCCAGCGCCTCGACATGGCGGCGCAGCGCATCGGCCGCGCCCTTGCGCAGGCTGCGCTGGCCTTGGGCTGTGGCGATGTCCAGGCCGCTCATGCGGGTCTGGGCGGTAAACGGCACCGGCTGGGCCTGGGCGGGATCGAGAGCCGCGGGGCTCAGCCCATGGCGCTCCTGGGCCAGCGCCACCACACTGCGGCCTTCCGGGGTGTCGTCGGCCAGTGACGAGAGCTGGGCGGCCTCGGCTAGCTGCGTGGCGCTCACGCCAGGCGCTGGTAAAAATTCGCTCGCCTGGCGGTTGCCCAAGGTGATGGTGCCAGTTTTGTCCAGCAGCAGCACATCCACGTCACCGGCGGCCTCCACCGCGCGGCCCGAGGTGGCAATCACATTGGCCTGCATCATGCGCCCCATGCCGGCCACGCCAATCGCAGACAGCAGGCCGCCGATGGTGGTGGGGATGAGGCAGACCAGCAGCGCCACCAACACGGCCACGCTGACGGCGCTGCCACTGCCCGATTGCGCCACGGCAAACACCGAGAACGGCCAGAGCGTGACGATGACCATCAGGAACACCAGGGTGAGCCCCACCAGCAGGATGCCCAGTGCCAGCTCGTTGGGCGTCTTCTGGCGCTTGGCCGATTCGACCATCGAGATCATGCGGTCCAGAAACGACTCGCCCGGGTTCACCGTGACCTCGACCACCAGCCAGTCGGACAGCACACGCGTGCCACCGGTCACCGACGAGAAATCGCCACCGGCCTCGCGCACCACCGGGGCCGATTCGCCGGTGATGGCACTCTCATCGACCGAGGCCACGCCTTCGACCACGGTGCCATCGAGCGCAATCACATCGCCCGCTTCCACCAGCAAGAACGTGCCCTTGGTCAGGCTGCTGGCGGGCTGGGCCGTCCAGGCGGCACCATGCTGCGCTTGCTGCAGCACCTTGGCGACGGTGTCGCGCTTCATGCCGCGCAGGCTGGCCGCTTGCGCGCGGCTGCGCCCTTCGGCCAGCGCCTCGGCAAAGTTGGCAAACAGCACGGTGAACCAGAGCCAACCGGCAATGGCCAACGTAAACCCGCTGTTGCCCTGTGCCGTCAGCAGATTCTGCAGCCACAGCAGACTGGTGAGCCAGGCGCCCAGGTAGACCACAAACATCACCGGATTGGTCCATTGCAGGCGGGGCGAGAGCTTGCGCAGCGCATCCCAGGCGGCGGCCTGCAGCAGCGCCAGATCACCCAGTCCGGCCGAGGCCGTCAGTTTTTTCGTGTTCATGGTTGGCTCCGGGTAGGCAGCGCATCGAGCGCCATATTGAGCGCCAGGACGTTCACGCGCGGCTCACCGAGCAAGTAGCCGGTGCGCTGCTGCGTGGCCTGGTCCAGCAACTGCTGCACCTGGGCGGGGGGCAACTGCCGCTCGCGCGCCACACGGGCCAGTTGCAAGTTGGCATTGGCCACCGAGATATGCGGATCCAGGCCCGATGCCGAGGCGGTTACCGCATCGACCGGCACGGCGGCATCGGCAGCCAGGCCATTGGTCGTGCGGTACTGCGCCACACGTTCGGCCACGCTATCGGCCAGCCCCTGGCTGCTGGCGCCCTGGTTGCTGGCGCCAGACAGGCCCGCGTTATAGGGCGCAGCGATGCTGGCACCCTCCTGATTGGGGTCAGGCGCCGTCGTGGCGCTGGGCCGGCCATGGAAGTAGCGGGCGCTGTCAAAGTACTGGCCGATCAGGGCCGAGCCCACGATCTGCCCATCGCGCAGCACCAGCGAGCCATTGGCGGCATGGGGCAGCAGCGCCTGGGCGACGCCGGTCGTGGCCAGCGGGTAGGCCACGCCGCACAGCAGCAGCACCAGCACGGCGGCGCGGGCACTGCTGCCCAAAGTGCGGCCAAAAGTGCGGCCCCAGCCTGCGTCGGCGGGGGCGGCGGCCTGCTGCGCGCTGGGCGTAGGCAGGCGTTTATCGGAATCAAGGCTTGTCATGTTTTTCTCCTGCGGGCACGGCCTGGCCGTGCCCCGGTTCGCGTCAAATCAGTTGGGATGTCAGGTCAAAGAGAGGGGGCTCAGGGGTAGAGCTGCCCAGCCAGCATCTGCAGGTGTTCGACCACCGGCCCCAGCGCCAGCGCTGGCAAAAAGGTGAGCCCGCCGACCACCAGCACCACAAACACCAGCAATCCGGTGAACAGCGGCGTGGCGGTGGGGAAGGTGCCGGCTCCGGCGGGCACACTGGCCTTGCTGGCCATGCTGCCGGCGACAGCCAGCAGCGGCAGCAGGGTCAGGTAGCGCCCCATCAGCATTGCCAGGCCCAAGGTGGTGTTGAAGAAGGGCGTGTTGGCATTGAGGCCGGCAAAGGCCGAGCCGTTGTTGGCGGTGGCCGAGGCATAGGCGTAGAGAATTTCCGAAAAGCCATGCGGGCCCCGGTTGTTCAGGCTGTCGGCCGCGCCCGGCCAGAGCATGGCCAGCGCCGTCCAGCCCAAAAGGCAGGCCGGGTGCGCCAGCACCGACAGCATCACCAGCTTCATCTCGCGCACCTCGATCTTCTTGCCCAGGAACTCTGGCGTGCGCCCGATCATCATGCCGGCCAGGAACACCGTCAGGATGGCGTACTGCAGCAGGTTGATGAGGCCAACGCCATCGCCGCCAAACACGCAGTTGAGCATCATCAGCGCCAGCGGTGTGATGCTGCCCAGCGGCGTGAGCGAGTCATGCATGGCATTGACCGAGCCGGTGGTGGCAGCCGTGGTGGTGGTGACAAACAAGGCGGTATCGGTAATGCCAAAGCGCAGCTCCTTGCCCTCCATATTGCCGCCCGCTTGCGTGGTGCTCCACTGCTGGTCGGCACCGGCGCGGGCCAGCAGGGCGCTGCCGTTTTGCTCGCCTGTCCAGACCAGCGCCAGAAAGCCCAGGAAGATGATCAGGCTGGCGCCAAAGAACACCCAGCCCTGGCGGCGCTTGAGCAGCATCGATCCCAGCGCATAGGTCATGCCCGCCGGGATCAGCAGCATCGCCAGGATGTGCAGCATATTGGTGAGCGGCGTGGGGTTCTCAAAAGGATGGGCCGCATTCATGCTGAAAAATCCGCCCCCGTTCGTCCCCAGGTGCTTGATGCTCTCCAGACTCGCGACCGGCCCCATCAGCAGCTGCTGCGTGCGGCCGCCATCGATGGTATGGGCCAACACCTCGGTGCCCAGGGTCTGCGGCACGCCCTGCCAGACATAGACCAGCGCCAGCAGCAGTGACAGCGGCAGCAGCACACGCCAGAGCATGCGCACAAAATCTACCCAGTAGTTGCCAATGTCCTGGCTGCCCGCGCGGGCCAGCCCACGCACAAAGCCGGCAGCCGCAGCCAGGCCGGCGGCGGAGCCTGCAAACATCAGTCCGGTGATCACGACCATCTGCGTGGCATTGCTCAGGCTGCTCTCGCCCGCATAGGCCTGCCAGTTGGTGTTGGTGATGAAGGAGGCTGCGGTATTGAACGCCAGATCCGGCGTCTGCGCAGCGTTCTGCAGCGGATTGAGCGGCAGGCTGCCCTGCAGCCGCAACAGCAGGTAGCCCAGCAGCATCAGCAGGCCATTGCTCATCACCAGCACCGCGCCGTAGCGCTGCCAGCCCATGCGCTCTTGCGGATCCACGCCCATGGCGGCGTAGGTCCAGCGCTCCAACCGGCTGTCGTGCGCGCTGGTAAAGCAGCGTGCCAGCCACCATCCCATAGGGATGGTGAGCAGCACCAGCACCGCCACAAAGGCGGCATATTCGATCCAGACTAAACCCATGTCAGCCCCCGCTCAGATGCGCACCAAGGCGCGAACAAAGCCCAGCAGGCCGACAAAGCAGGCCAGCGTGAGCCCGACAAATACGAGGTCTTGCAGCATGTACATGGCCCTCTCCCCTTTTTTCAGAATTTTTCGGGCCGCAACAGCGCGTAACCCAGATAGACAAACAGCGCAGCACTGACCAGCGCGGCCAGCACCTCCACTCCATGGAACAACATCGCTCTCTCCTCTTGCGCCGCCGGGCCGCCCAATGCGGAGCGGCGGCGCGGTGGTGTTGCGCAGGCAAAACGCCTGCCGTAGAGCCAATGTAGGTTTGCGCGCATCAAGCAGGCGCTGAGAATGCGCGGGGGGATATCAAGATGGCATCAAGATGGTGTTGCGCAAAGGCAATGGCGACCCGACAGGGCCATGTATAGTGGTGCCGCGCTCTCATCCGCCCCCCACCTATGCAGCCTTCCATGCCCCATCGCAGCAACTCTTTTGACATTCTTCGAATCTGCGCGGCGCTGGCGGTGATCTTTTGCCACCACTACTACATCAGCGGCCGTGAGGGCCCTGCCTGGATGAATGTGGGCATGATCGGCGGCGTGGCCGTGATGACGTTCTTCACAATCAGCGGCTACCTGGTCACCACCAGCTGGCTGCGTGAGCCGCATGTCGTCAAGTTCTGCGCCAAGCGCCTGCTGCGCCTGTGGCCGGGCATGATGGCTGCCGTCGTGCTGAATATCTATGTCTTTGGCGTGGCATTTACCGATCTGCCCGCACGCAGCTTCTTGACCCATGGGCAGACCTTGGAGTACTTCAAGAACCTGCTGCTCTACCGCGCCTACGTCAACCTGCCCGAGGTGTTTTCCAGCAATCCGCTGAGCAACTTGATGAACGGGCCGCTGTGGACCATTCCGATCGAGACCATGTGCTATGCCGCTTTGGCGGTTGCAGGGTTGGTAGGCGTTTTCCGCTACCGCTGGCTGGCCAGCCTGGTGCTGGTGGCCTACATCCTGCTGTTCATTGCGCGCTACAACGCCGACTTCACTGGCACGATGATGCATTGGTGGGAGTACCCGGCCTACTTTGCCTGCGGCGCGCTGATCGCGCTGCACCGGGATCGCTTTTTGGCCCATGGCGCTGCCATCACGTTCGGGCTGATTCCGGTGGCCCTGTTTTTCTGGCTGACGGGCTTACAGCATACGTCGGGCCTGGTGGTGCTGCCGGCTTTGCTGATCTTTCTGGGCAGCTGCAGTTCCAGCTTTTCAGGTGGAGTCAGCCGCCTGGGTGATCCCTCCTACGGGGTCTACCTCTCAGGCTGCCCGATCGCGCAGGCAGTGTTTGCCGTCTCGCCGGGCATGGACTTCTATGCCAGCATGGGGCTGTCGATGCTGCTGTCCATGCTGCTGGGCTATGCGCTGTGGCATTTGATCGAGTCGCCCGCGTTGCGCCTGAAGCGCTATCTGTAGCCCGCCCCCCCCAAGCCCGGGTAAAACGCTTTCCGTTAAAATGCCCGCAGTCCCAGCCAGCACCTGCTGGCTTTGTTTTTTGGCAGCCCAGTCCCGGGTCTGCGCCCTTTGCTCTTCCGTACTGTGTCCTACGCTCCCGAAACCCAACGCCGCCGCACCTTTGCGATCATCTCCCACCCGGACGCGGGTAAGACCACCCTGACCGAAAAGCTGCTGCTGTTCTCCGGTGCGATCCAGATCGCAGGAGCGGTGAAGGGCCGCAAGGCCTCGCGCCACGCCACCTCGGACTGGATGGAGATTGAAAAGCAGCGTGGTATTTCGGTGGCCTCGTCGGTAATGCAGATGAGCTACCGCGACCATGTCATCAACCTGCTCGACACCCCCGGCCACAAGGACTTCTCGGAAGACACCTACCGGGTGCTCACCGCCGTGGACTCGGCATTGATGGTGATTGATGCGGCCAACGGTGTGGAATCGCAGACCCGCCGCCTGATCGAGGTCTGCCGCCAGCGCGATACGCCCATCATCACCTTCGTCAACAAGATGGACCGCGAAGTGCGCGATCCGCTGGACATCATGGACGAGGTCGAGCGCGAGCTGGGCATGCCCTGCTGCCCCATCACCTGGCCCGTCGGCCAAGGCAAGAGCTTTGGCGGCATCATCAACCTGCTGACCCAAAGCATGACCGTGTTCGCGCCAGGCAGCGACCGCGGCCCCAAGGACTTTGAAGTCATCCCGCTGAGCGAGGCCGACAAGCTGCGCAGCCGCTTTGGCCAGGCCTTTGACGATGCGCTCGACTCGATGGAACTCGCCCAGGGCGCCTCTGCCGAATGGAACCATGCGGATTTCCTGGCCGGCAAGCTGACCCCCGTGTTCTTCGGCTCCGGTGTGAACAACTTCGGTGTGATGGAAGTCCTGGACGCGGTGGTGGACATGTCGCCACCGCCCGGCCCGCGCATCGCCTACACCGAGGTCAACCGCAATCGCGAAGAAAAAACCATCCATCCGGAAGACAGCAGCTTCTCGGGCGTGGTGTTCAAGGTGCAGGCCAATATGGACAGCAACCACCGCGACCGCATCGCCTTTGTGCGCGTGGCCTCGGGCAAGTACACCCCCGGCATGAAGATGAAGGTGCAGCGCACCGCCAAGGAACTGCGCCCCACCAGCGTGGTGACCTTCATGAGCCAGCGCCGCGAAGCCGTGGACGAGGCCTATGCCGGCGACATCATCGGCTTTACCACGCACGGCGGCGTGCAGCTGGGCGACACCATCACCGATGGGCCCAACCTGCAGTTCACCGGCCTGCCATTCTTCGCGCCAGAAATGTTCATGACCGTGGTGCTGAAGAACCCGCTGCGCACCAAGCAGCTGCAGCAAGGCCTGATGCAGCTGGGCGAAGAAGGCGCCATCCAGGTCTTCAAGCCCGATGCCGGCGGCAATATGCTGCTGGGCGCCGTGGGCCAGCTGCAGTTTGAAGTGGTGCAGCACCGCCTGAAGACCGAGTACGACTGCGAAGTCCGCCTGGAAGGCTGCCAGTACACCGGCGCCCGCTGGATCACCGCCGACACCCCCGCCGAGCTGCGGGAGTTTGAACACGCCTACCCGCTGCGCCTGGCGCATGATGCCGCCAATACCCTGGCCTATCTGTGCACCAGCCCGTATGACGTGCGCCTGGCGCAAGAGCGTTTTCCGAAGATCCACTTCCATCCGCTGCGCGAGCATGCGGGGTTGGAATTGCAGACCTCCTGATCGCGCCGGTACCAGATACCGATGGCCTACCGCCACGCCAGCCCCCAACTGCCTTTGCAAGCCTATGTCACCCGGCATAGCGACTTGCAGGCCTTGGAGGGTGGCCGACGGGTGACGAGAAGCCTGCCCCGATCAGGATGGCGCTGATCGGCTTTGTCCTTGGCCAGTACGCGCAGCTGCTGGTTTTCATAACTGCCTGCTGGGGGATTGGCACCCTGCTCTGGCCCGCCTCCGATCTGCCCACACGGCAGCCTTTGCGCATCGCGCTGGGTATGGGTTTGGTCATTTGTGCGCTGCAGGGGCTGGCCATTGCAGGCTTGCTCAACACCGCATCGGTGCTGCTCGTCATCGGCTGCGGGCTGGTGGCTGCTGCGCTGCAAATCCGTCAGATGGCCTGGCCCCGGCTTGCACCGGGATGGCCGCTGCTGCTCTTGCTGCTGGCCACGTTGCCAACCTTGTTCGCCCCGCTGCGCCCGCCCCTGGCCTGGGATGCGCTGATGTACCACCTGCCCCATGCGCGGGAGTGGGCGTTGACCGGACATCTGGGTGTGCACGAATGGCTGCGCTACCCCTGGTTCCCCTACAACTTTGACCTGCTGTTTGCCGCCGCGCTGGTGTTGGGCAACGATGTGCTGCCCCAGCTGATCCATGCGAGCACTGGCTGGGTAACAGGCTGGTTGCTCTACCGGCTGGCTATGCAATACCTGCCTGCGCCTGCTGGCGCCGCAGCTGCTCTTGCCACCGTGACCTGGCTGGTCACCAGCCGCAGCCACTACAGCGCCGCCTATGTGGACATGGCCGTGGCCATGTTTTTGACCGCTGCTTTCACCGCCATGCAGGTCAGCATCCGGCCCGCTGGCCGACGAGCAGTATGGCTGGCGGCATTTCTGCTAGGCGTAGCCGCTGGCAGCAAATACCAGGTGCTGGGGCTGCTGCCGCTGTTTGGTGCTGCGCTGCTGTGGCGCCACCGCATGCAAGGCCCTGGCTGGCGCATCCGCAGCGAATGGGACACCTGGCTGGTTACAGCCCTGTGCTTTGCGCTGCCATGTCTGTACTGGTATGCCCGCAACGCCTTGCTCACAGGCGATCCCTTCAACCCGCTCGGCGGGCGCCTGCTTGGCTTTACGGATTGGAATCTGGGCGACTACCTTTGGCAGCTGCAGGACCTGCGCAACCATGCGGCTTGGCCGCATTGGGCACTGTGGCCAGCCTTGGCCGCACCGCTGCTGCCGTCTCTGCGACGCGTTCCGGCGCTGCGCGCTGCCTGGCTGGTGGCGGCCTATATGGCGTTGGTCTGGCTGCTGAGCTCGCGCTACCCGCGCTACTTGTTGCCCGCCTATCCCCTGCTCAGTTTGCTGTCGGCTGCGGTATGCATTCAGCTACTGCGGCAACTGCCTGCCAAGCTGTATCGGGCACTGGCGACCATGTTGGTAGGACTGCTTGTACTGGCGTTGGGGTTCATGGGCGCACGCAGCATCGCCAAATCCTGGCCTTTGATCGCTTCGACTCCGGGCGCACGCGATACCGTCCTGCAGCAGCAAGTTGCCGGCTACCAGATCTGGCGCTACCTGAAAGAACACCCTGAGGCCAAGCTGTACCAGATGAACCTGGAAGACAGCCTCTACTATGCACCGCGCCCCACCTGGGGCGATGTGTTTGGACCGTGGCGCTACCGCGACTACCAACACCTCGGTGCCCAGCTGCTGCATCATAAACTCAAGTCTGAGGGCTTCACTGCCTTGGTAATACACACAGGTCGGGCGCCGACTGTGGCGCAGCAATCTGCATTTCTGCAATATTTTGAATTAATGCTGGTCGATGACGAGGTCAGCCTGTATCGTTTGAGGCCTTAGCTAAGGGAGGGCAGTACTGCATCTCTTTGGCGTTTGTGAGGCTTGGAGCCAAACACGCATTGGCATATCGAAAGATGATATTGATTAAATGCATTGATCCAGCAATAACATGCACGACGCCTTTGCCCCATGGCCGTTTTCCCTCCTTACTCCCTGCCATTTTCTGGAGCAGGCTTTGCAGGTTAACTTTCTGGCTCAGGCACAATGCGGCAGCCGTGTGAATGATTAAAAATAATTTCTGACATGACCGAATTTCCATCCCGCCTTTACCGCAACCAGCGTATCGCCGTCATCCTCCCTTGCCACAACGAAGAGCTGACGGTGCGCCCGGTGGTGGAAGGCTTTCGGCAAGCGTTGCCGGAGGCGGAGATCTACATCTTCAACAACCTCTCGACGGACCGCACCGCAGAGATCGCTGTTGAAGTGGGCGCACATCTGCGCAATGTCCATCTCAAGGGCAAAGGCAATGTCGTGCGCCGCATGTTTGCCGATGTGGATGCCGATATCTATGTGATGGCCGATGGCGATGCCACCTACCACGCACCATCGGCCCGCAAGCTCATCGACATGCTGATTGACCAGCAGCTGGACATGGTGGTGGGTGCGCGCGTCGAGGCTGAGCCCGAGCCCGGCGACACAGGTATCACCTACCGTCCCGGCCATCGCTGGGGCAACAAGCTGTTGACGGGTACGGTGCAGCAGATCTTTGGTGGCAGCTTTCGCGACATGCTCTCGGGCTACCGGGTGTTTTCGCGCCGTTATGTCAAATCCTTCCCCGCGCATTCACACGGCTTTGAGATCGAGACCGAGCTCAACGTTCATGCGCTGGAGCTGCGCATGCCTTGCACCGAGGTCGATACGCCGTATGGCGCCCGGCCCGAAGGTTCGGCCAGCAAGCTGTCCACCTACCGCGACGGCTGGCGCATCCTCAAGACCATCGGCCGCCTGGTGGTCAGCGAAAAACCTTTGCAGTTTTTTGGTTGGCTAGGCGCCGTCCTCGCGGTGGTAGCCATTGCATTGGCCATCCCCATCGTGATGGAGTACAGCCACACGGGCATGGTGCGGCGCTTCCCGACCTTGGGCCTGGTGTCCGCCATGGTAGTGTGCGGTGGTGTGTCCTTTGTCACCGGACTGATCCTGCAAGCCATTACCTTGACGCGGCGCGAGATCAAGCAGATTGCATATCTGGCTTCTGTGGCCAACACGCCGAGCAAGTGATGCGGTTCAAGATCAAGCGCTCGGTGCTGTGGTTCCTGATTGCCGGCTCGCTCGCCTTTGTCGTTGATGTCGTGGTGTTGACCTTGCTGCGAGATGTACTGGGGGTGTACGCAGCACGGGCCGTATCGTTCTGGCTCGCGGCCACCACCACCTGGCTGATCAACCGCAATATCTCCTTTGCGGGACGCAGCGCCTCCGGGAGCGTGCTGACCGAGTACCTGCGCTATCTGGGCCTGATGCTGGGCGGGGGCGCAGTCAACTTGGCGGTGTACTCGTTGCTGGCCTGGATCTTTCCCCAAGGCCCGCTGTGGCTGATGCTGTATGTGGCTGCGGGAACCTTGGTCGCAATGACGGTGAATTACCTGAGCATGACCCGGTTGTTGTACCGCCAGCGTACGGAAAACTGAGCCGTATCGGCACTGCAATTTTTCATGCCCACTGCGGCATGAATATATACCGCACTTGGCTGCATCCATTGTCAAGGTGCAGATAGTCCTCGATATGGAATACGGGGTGACCTAGGGCTCATGCCCCTAGACCACATCTATCGATCTAGCAGAAAACTGGAGCATAAAATGAAAACCATACGATTTAGATATCTACTAGTATTAATTTTCCTGCTGGCTGGCATTGTGTACGTTGGCAAAACTTGGTCTCCTTCCGCCTATGGCTATTTTTTGAAATACCATCTTGGCTATGAAGAGATTAAACCTGATTTTGGACAATCTAGACAAGTACGCAGTGATGAATGGGCCGTGGTCACCCCTTTGACCCAGGCAACAGTCAATAATAATTTCGAACGCTACAACAAAACATCGTTGTACGAGGAAGACCTGCGCATCAACTACGGTTTACCCATTGCAGATTGGGGCATCATTTTCAAACCCACCATGTGGCTGTATGGGTTTGTCAATCCGGCCTATGCTTACTCACTCCATTGGTTTGCTATCTTCGCGCTATTCATTGCTGGGTATGCATTTCTCTTCAAAAAATTCGGCGCCAGTGACAAGGTGGCTGTACTGCTTTCATTTGGCCTCTACTTCACGGGATTCAGCCAATTCTGGTGGAATGAAAAAGGTCCTCTGGTCGCACTTTTCCCCTGGGTCATCATCCCCTTTTTCTTGAAGATAAAGCCAATCTGGCAACTTTCTCTTTTTTATTACGCTGCTGTCTCCTGGCTGTTGACGAATCTCTACCCTCCAGTACAGATATCTCTGGCCTTTGTTGGCTTCATCATATTGATTTTACTGCTCCCCAAGCTCTTCAAGTTTCCAAACCTGGTCTATCTTCTGATATTTGCAGCACTTGCAGCCGCTACCGCAGCGCTCTACCAGTATGACTATCTCAAAGAGACGAGTGCGACTCTGTATCCTGGTGGACGACATATAACGGGTGGAGGTGTGCCAACCCGTTTTTGGCTATCCTGGTTCTTTCCTGCGATCAATTTCTCCTGGAGCTATAAAGACCTTGTAGGCATGAACATGTCCGAAATCGGAACGGTAGGCATGTATTACTACATTTCCGTTTTATGCTTATTGAACTACAAAAACTTCCATAGCCTTTGGAATGATGGAACCCATCGCAAAATTTTTATAGGCCTGAGCATTGCGCTCTTTATGCAGTGCGCCTGGATGTTTCTACCCATTCCGGCCAATATCGGAATAATCTTGCTATGGGACAATGTCCAGCCCCTCAGAATGCAATTTGCAAGCGGCGTCATACTCACACTCCTAGTATTTTATACCGCAAACATTGTAGGCATTGTCTTTTCTTGGCAACGCCTTTTGGCAATCCTTATTATTGCTGCTTGTGGCTGGTTCTTCTTCAAATACTCCGTCGCTCCAAAACGCTGGGAGGATTTGGCCTTTTTACCCATGATTGCAGTAGCATACCTAGTAGTTAAAAATAAAACACAGCATGCCAACACAGCCATTCTCATGACATCGGTGATATTTGGAGCACTGTTCTTCGGCAGATTCAATCCATTACAGTCGGCATGGCCTATATTCAATCTCAAAGACAATAAAATTATTGAGTACCTGCGCGAGCAGGAAAAATCCAACAACAACCTTTTGGTCGCCATGGATTTACCCGGCGCTACCGCCAATGGTTTGGGCTTTCGCTCTTTGAGCCACGTTACGCCTGTACCGCACCTTGATTTTTGGAAAAAGCACTTTCCTGAGCTTCCTGAAAAGGAATTCAACTATATTTTCAATAGGTATTCACATATCAATCCCTATCCGGCGTTGGAACCATCGCTTCGGCAGGCTGATTCGCTGGAAGTCCCCTACCGTCGTTTTGCCAAAGTGAACAACGCGTTGGCTATTGAAAACTACGCCTCGGACCTCAAAAAGCAGGGGCTCTATAATTTGGAGAAAACATATTCTAATGCCGTTGTTTTCAATGGATGGGGAGGGTGGCAGGGTGAATTGGCATCACGCAGTATGGAAATCATGGTGAAACCTACTCCTGCACAGCCGATTGAATGGGTGACCATGACTCGAGCCGACTTGCCTATCAACACTGGTAATTTAATCTCAGTATTTAACGGCTTTAGACTAACCATTCCGGGAAATTCAGGGAATATGCCCCGCTGCATGACCCTGATTACGGTTGATCAAAAGACAGGCGATCGGCTGCTCATGGAAAATCCTGCTTCTCTGCCTTATTGCAAGCCAGCCGCTAAGTGATCGCCGAAGCTCAGCCTCACTGTCGCATCCCGGATGATTGCGTAGATAAAAATCGCTATCCGCTGTTCATGGCGCGCTATGTTTTGCGACCGATCTGCTTGAGCCTGTAAGCCATCACCTTTACGCGGCGCGAGATCAAGCAGTTTGCTATTGGGCTTCTGTGACCAACACACCGAGCAAGTGATGCGAAGATCAAACGCTCGGTGCTCTGGTTCCTGATTGCCGGCTCGCTCGCCTTTGTGGTTGATGTCGTGCGAGATGTGCTGGGGGTGTATGCAGCACGGGCCGTATCGTTCTGGCTCGCGGCCACTACCACCTGGCTGATCAACCGCAATATCTCCTTTGCGGGACGCAACACCAGCGGCAGCCTGCTGACCGAGTACCTGCGCTATCTGGGGCTGATGCTGGGCGGCGGTGCTGTCAACATTGCGGTCTATTCGTTGCTGGCCTGGACCTTTCCCCAAGGCCCGTTGTGGCTGATTCTGTAGGTGGCTACGGGCATCTTGTTCGCGATGACAGTGAATTACCTGAGCATGACCCGGCTGTTGTACCGCCAGAGCCAAGAGCACTGATGCAGGCTGGGCAGCCATAACGCCAATGCGTGCGGCATGCAGGCTGTGAAACAATTAGAAAACTCTAGAGAATATGGAACGCATAGAACCGCAGCGCCTGCACAAGGCCAACAATTTTGACGCATTGCGCCTAGTGGCCGCTTTCGCCGTGTTGTTCAGCCACCATTACCCGGTGACCGCTACCGTGCCGCCCAGCTGGATGAATGTGGCAATGATTGGCGGCGTAGCTGTCATGGCTTTCTTTGTCATCAGCGGCTACCTGGTGACGATCAGCTGGTTTTCCCAACCGCGCCTGTGGGCGTTTTGCGCCAAGCGAGCGCTGCGTATCTGGCCTGCCTTAGCCACCGTGGTGCTGTTGGCGATGCTGGTGCTGGGCCCCAGCATTACCACCCTGCCGCTACGCGAGTACTTCTGCCATCCCATGACCTGGAACTACCTGCACAACCTACTGCTTGATATTCGCTTTAACCTGCCTGATGTTTTTGCAGCCAATACTTATCCCAACACCGTCAACGGTTCCCTGTGGACCATTCCCATGGAGGTGAGTTGCTATGCCGCACTGGCGGCAGCCGGAACTTTGGGCTTGTTGCGCTGGCGTTGGGTATGGGCTTGCTGCTGCCTGGCCTACCTGCTGTGGTTCCTGACCCAGATGACCATGGACCTGCGGGGCGTCATGACCCACTGGTGGGAGTTTCCTGCCTATTTTGTCTTTGGGTCGCTGATCGCCACGGTCAACGGCTGGTTTCTGCGCCATCGCTTCGCTTGCTGCACTGCTGCCTGTGCTGCCGGCGGGCTATTGTGGGCTTTCGGCTTTGCCTATTCGGCGTTGCTGCTGTTTCTGCCCGCTGTTCTTGTGGGGGTGGGCACCCTGTCCTGGCCAGTGCTTCGCCACGCAGGAGGCTGGGGTGATGTATCGTACGGGGTTTATCTGTACGCCTTTCCCATCCAGCAAACGGTTCGCCATCTCTGGCCCGAACTCGGTTTTTCCAGCAGTCTGGTGCTGGTGGCCACACTGACCTTGCTGGCCGGCTGGCTGTCCTGGCAGCTGGTAGAAGCGCCCACCCTTCGCCTCAAACGTTTTTTACGCTGACCTCTCGCTGTTCCCCTCTCTATGCTAGCTCTGACCCAATGGCAGCCGACTGCCCCCATCCTCGGCCTGCTGACCGATATCGACGACACCCTGACAACAGAGGGCGCCGTCCCTGACAACGTGGTGCAGGCCATCGCTGCCCTCAAGGCCCAGGGACTGGCGGTGATTCCCATCACCGGCCGCCCAGTGGGCTGGAGCGAGCCTTTTGCTGCCGCCTGGCCGGTCGACGCGATCGTGGCGGAGAACGGTGCCGTGGCGCTGCGCCGCAATGCCAGCGGCGGGCTGGACAAGCTCTACCAGCAGGACGAGGCCACGCGCATGGCCAACTTTGCCAAGATGCAGGCAGTGCTCACGCAGATCGAGCAAACGGTGCCGGGGGCGCAGCGCGCCACCGATTCGGCCGGGCGCGAATGCGATATCGCCGTGGACCACAGCGAGTTCACGCAAATGCCGCAGACCGATATCGACCGCTGCGTGGCGCTCATGCAGGCGGCCGGCATGAACGCCACCGTCAGCTCCATCCACATCAATGGCTGGTTTGGCGGGCACAACAAGCTCGAAGGCGCGCGCTGGATCGTCAAGACCTTGTTTGGGCGCAATCTCGACGCGGAAATCGGCCAGTGGTGCTATATCGGCGACTCCACCAACGACCAGCTGATGTTCCAGCACTTCGACAACAGCTTTGGCGTGGCCAATATCGCGCGCTTTGTGCCCCAGCTGCAGCACCTGCCGCGCTATGTGACGCGCGGCGAGCGCGGCGCTGGCTTTATCGAGCTGGCCGAGCGCATCTGCGCGCTGAAGTAAGCGCCTCGCCTACAAACTGATCGCTCCTCCACTGCAAAAACGCCCACGGCACTTCAGGTGCAGCGGGCGTTTTGCCGTGCAGAACGCGCGAAAGCGTGGTCTGTCTCAGGGCTTGAAGTCGAATTGCTGCTGCAGGATGACCTTCATCGGCTGGTTGTTCTTCATCGCGGGGCGGTACTTCCACTGGCGTACCGCGCGCTCCACCTCGGTGGCCATATCGCGGGAGGTGGTGGTCAAGGTCTTCACATCGCTGACGGCGCCATCGGTGTTGACGACGAACTGCACGCGCACGCTGGCCGGTTGTGGCTGGGCGCCTGCGGGGTAGGGGAAGCGGGGCGATGCACCGGTCAACAGCTGGGGCGCCGAGTCGCAGGCATTGCCTGCGCAGCCGGCCGCTGCAGGGGCCGCGTTGGCGGCAGGGGCCGTGGTCGCAGCAGCGCCAGCATCAGGCGTGGGAGCCGGCGCATTGGTAGCGCACCCTGCCAGCAGTGCGGCAAGAACGGTGACAACGGCAGAACTGGTACGGATCAATGGCATGGTCTGAAGCTTCCAAAAGTCTCATGGTGGTGCGGCCCAGGCCGCCCTGGCGTGCACAGGGCGTGGCGCAACAACGCTGCCCGCGCGGCAAACCCCATGTTTTACCACGGGCCTGCGGCTCTATTGTGGAGAAATCCGGTACATGCCCGCCCCAGCATGTCGAAATTGCCGTGCGCGACTACGCACACCGGCATGAACGGTTAGGATTTACAGCTGTTCGCCCGCAGCCATCCATCGGCTGCCCGCGACGGCCCGACCACTGGATACCTCCAAGACACGCAAGGAAAAATGGCAATGACCACTGCATATCCGGATACCCGACTGCTGATCAACAACGAATGGTGCGATGCCTCCGACGGCAAGACCATCGATGTGGTGAACCCCGCCACGGGCAAGCCCATCGGCAAGGTGGCCCACGCTACCAAGAAAGACATGGACCGTGCACTGGAAGCCGCCCAGGCGGGTTTCCTGGTCTGGCGTGCCACCCCCGCGATCGAGCGCGCCAACATCATGCGCCGTGCCGCTGGCCTGCTGCGTGAGCGCGCCGAGCAGATCGGCCGCC
The DNA here is from genome assembly GCF_025309455.1 of Comamonas squillarum. Lineage (NCBI taxonomy): Bacteria > Pseudomonadati > Pseudomonadota > Betaproteobacteria > Burkholderiales > Comamonadaceae > Comamonas > Comamonas squillarum. Next base: position 4,332,770 of record NZ_CP104377.1, on the reverse strand, counting down.
TGCTGACCCAGGAGCAAGGCAAGCCCTTTGCCGAAGCCAAGGGTGAAGTGCTGGCTGGCGCCGGCATCATCGAGTGGTTTGCCGATGAAGGTCTGCGCGTCTATGGCCGCATCGTGCCCGCCCGCGTGCCCAATGTGCAGCAGCTGGTGATCAAGGAGCCGGTCGGCCCCATCGCCGCATTCACGCCCTGGAACTTCCCTGTCAACCAGGTGGTGCGCAAGTTGGGCGCGGCACTGGGCACCGGTTGCTCCTTCCTGGTGAAGGCCCCAGAAGAAACCCCCGCCTCGCCTGCTGCGCTGCTGCAGTGCTTTGTCGATGCCGGCCTACCCAAGGGCGTGCTGGGTCTGCTGTTTGGCTCGCCTTCGGAGATCTCCGAGTACCTGATCCCGCACCCGATCATCCGCAAGGTGACCTTCACCGGCTCGACCGTGGTGGGCAAGCAGCTGGCCGCGCTGGCCGGCGCCCACATGAAGCGCGTGACCATGGAGCTGGGCGGCCATGCCCCGGTGATCGTCGCCGACGACGCCGATGTGGAACTGGCCGTCAAGGCCACGGCAGCTGCCAAGTTCCGCAATGCCGGCCAGGTCTGCATCTCGCCCACCCGTTTCCTGGTGCACCGCGATGTGAAGGACGCCTTTGTCAGCGCCTTCGTCAAGCATGCCGAAAGCCTGAAGCTGGGTGATGGCCTGACGGACGGCACCACCCTGGGCCCGCTGGCCAATGCCCGCCGCCTGACCGCCATGGCCCAGGTCGTCGAAGACGCCGCTGCCAAGGGCGCCAAGGTTGCCACCGGTGGCGCACGTGTAGGCAGCGAAGGCAACTTCTTCGCGCCCACCATCCTGGCCGATGTGCCGATGAACGCCTCGGTGTTCAACGACGAGCCCTTTGGCCCGATCGCCGCGATCCGCACCTTCGACAAGCTTGAAGACGCGATCACCGAAGCCAACCGCCTGCCCTTTGGCCTGGCAGCTTACGCCTACACCCGTTCGTACAAGAACGTGCAGCTGCTGTCCAACCAGATCGAAGCGGGCATGGTCTGGATCAACCAGGCGGCCACGCCAACGGCCGAGTTCCCCTTTGGCGGTGTGAAGGACTCCGGCTACGGCAGCGAAGGCGGCCCCGAAGCCATGGAGGCTTACCTGAACTCCAAGGCCGTGTCGATCACTGCAGTCTAAAGATCGTCCCAAGGCCTGTGCGCAGGCCTTGGGTACAAAAAAAGCAAGTCTGCGGACTTGCTTTTTTCTTGGGCTCAAACATCAGGCCGCAGCCGATTCAGGATGCTGCATCCGCCTCGCGCTCGCGCCGGCTGGGCAGGCCAAAGGCGATGGCGCCCAGCGCGCCCTGCACCAGCGCATACACGCCATAGATCAGCCCCACGCCGACTGCCAAGGCCGCTGGCACGCCAAAGGGCGCCAAGGCCGCGGCACTGGCCGCTTCACGCGTGCCCCAGCCGCCCACGCTGACCGGCAAGGCCGCCATCAGAAAAATGGGCGCCATCGCAAAGGCCCAGGCGGCCAGGTCGAGATGAATGCCCAGCGCCAGCCCGCCCAGCGCCAGGGCAGCGGCAGACAGCAGTTGCACCAGCGCAGAAGAGCCCGCCTGTACCAGCATCTGGCGGTTGAAGTCCGGCCGCGCAGCGGCCTGCAGCAAGGGCTGCAACCAGCCCGGCAGGCTGGCCGCCTGGCGCCGGCCCAGCCACCACAGCAGCAGCCAGGGCAGAGCGATCCAGACGATGGTGCCCAGCAGCATCAAAGCCTGCAGCGCCGCTGGAGAAATATGCAGTACGGGCGCCAAGGCGTTGGCGGAGAGCGCCGCGCCGATGGCACCGATGGCGCAGAGCATCCACAGGCCGCTGAAACGGTCCAGTAGGACCGACAGCGAAGCGGCGGCCTTGCCCTGGCCACTGCGCTGCAGCACCACGGCGCGGTAGACATCGCCACCCACCACAGCGCCGGGCAGCAGCGCATTGAGGCCAATGGCCTGGAAATACCAGCGCAGCGCATCGGGCCAGTGCATCGGCGCGCCCAGCCACTGCGCCAGCGCGCGCCAGCGCCAGGCAGAGACCACGTTCGATGCGATGGCCGCCGCCAGCCCCGCCAGCAGCCAGCGCCCATCGGCCGCACGCAGCCGGGCCCAGAGAGCAGCAGGGTCGGCAAAGTAGGCCACGGCGCCGAGCAACGCGGCGCCACACAAGGCCTTGATGCAGGCTTTTTGTGTACGGTTCACACCAGGGGCGCTTAAAGACTCGGAGCGGCAGCGGGCTGCACGCTTGGCATACGGCCGGCATGGGCGTCCAGGCGCACCATGCGGGGGGCGTCGCCCGTCTCGTCGATCACATAGTCGTCCGCATAGTACTGGCGGCCACCGCCCGACTCGTAGTAGATGCGCGTCAGCAGCTCCCCGATCAGGCCGGCAGCAACAAAGGTCATGCCCATCAGCACCAGCATCACGCCAATGATCAGCAAGGGCCGCCCGCCAATGCTCTCACCCATCAGCTTGACGATGAACAAATAGGCCAGGATCAGAAAACCTGGCGTGGCCAGCCACAGGCCCAGGCCGCCAAAGGCGTGCAGCGGACGCTGGCGGTAGCGCATCAGGAACACCATCAGGATCAAATCCAGAATCACGCGGAAGGTGCGGTCAATGCCGTACTTGGAAACCCCCGCCGTGCGGGCATGGTGGCGCACCGGCACCTCGGTGATGCGGGCACCGGCATCGCGCGCCAGCGACGGGATGAAGCGGTGCAGCTCGCCGTAGAGGTGCACGCGGTCAATGATGTGGCGGCGGTAGGCCTTGAGCGCGCAGCCATAGTCGTGCAGCTGCACGCCGGTGGCGTTGGAGATCAAACGGTTGGCAATCTTGGAGGGCAGCTTGCGCGAGATGGCCGCATCCTGGCGGTCCTTGCGCCAGCCCGAGACCATGTCCACGCTCGGGTCGGTCTCCAGGCGGTTGAGCAGCAGGGGGATGTCATCGGGCTCGTTTTGCAGGTCGGCGTCCAGGGTCACCACATAGCGGCCCTGCACGCGGTCAAAACCGGCCTGCAGCGCGCTGGACTGACCGTAGTTGCGCGCCAGGATCACCGGGCGCAGCCAGGGGCGCGTGGCAGCCAGCTCCAGCAGGCGCTTGGCGCTGTCGTCCTTGGAGCCATCGTCCACGGCAATCAGCTCATAGCTCAGCGGCTGCGAGCGCATGGCCGCGTCAATCCGGTCGACCAGGGCGATCAGATTGTCGAACTCGTTGTAGATGGGGACGACGATGGAAACAGCAGGAGACATAGAGGGCACATTGCAAAAAGCCGCTCAAACAGGCGGCTGGACCGAGACCGGAACCGGCATGCGGCGCAGCCCAACCGGGGTTGGCGACTCTTGTGGCATTGGTAAAACAGTGGTCGCCTATACTACCTGATCCGCTCTTTCCTCTGCTGCTGATGCGACAGGCTGGTGCCGCGCCTCAGGGCTGCGGGCCCTGTATGCACCCGCATTTCGTGTTTCTGCCATGACGTCTGCGTCCCCCTCCTCCGCCAAAGATTGGCAGTCCCAGCTCTACCGCCACCCCTTGGCCTGGGTGCTGGTGCTGGCCTGTGCACATGTCCTCTCGCGCGTGGCCATCTCGGACGGCATGAAATGGGACGAATCCGAACAAATCCTCTGGTCCCAGCAGTTCCTGCTGGGCTATGGCGCCCAGCCTCCTGCTTACAGCTGGCTGCAATGGCTGGTGGGCCAGGTGCTCGGGCCCACGGTGCTGTCGCTGTCGCTGGTCAAGCACAGCCTGATCGTGCTGACCTATGTGCTGGCCTGGCAAACCGGCCGCGCGCTGCTGCCGGCCAAGGGCGCCTTCTGGGTCGCCGGCGGCCTGCTGCTGATGCTGCCCTTTGGCTGGGACAGCGTGCGCGACCAGACCCACACCATCCTGGTCACCGCGATGGCCTTTGGCGCCTGGTGGATGGCCTTGCGCCAGGTGCGCGCGCCAGATTTGGTCAATTTTGTCGGCCTGGGCATTTTTTGCGGCGTGGGCATGCTGGCCAAGTACAGCTTTGCCATGTTGATTGGCGTGTTTGCCGTAGCCGCGTTCAGCGTGCCCCAGGTGCGCCGCGCGCTGCTGGGCCGGGGCTGGTGGCTCGCGCCGCTGATTGGCCTGCTGATCTTTGCGCCGCACGGCTACTGGCTGCTGCAGCACTGGCGCGAGGCCACGACCGAAACCATCCACAAGATGGATATCTCCACCCAGGTCTCCCACCTCAAGGGCCTGGGCGCGCTGGCGACGGCCGTGTTCTCCACGCTGGGGCTGTGGCTGCTGGTCAGCCTGGCCAGCTACCGCAGCCGCTTGTGGAAGGATGCCTCCACCCCATTGCCCGCCGCAGATGTCGCTACACCTGAATGGCGCATCTGGGCCTGGCCGCTGCTGTGGCGCTACCTGGCGCTGGTGTTTGCGATCCTCGTGGGCATGGTGCTGGTGGGCGATGTCAGCAGCTTCAAGCAGCGCTGGGTGCTGCCGCTGACGGCCGTGGCACCTCTGGCCCTGTATGTCTGGCGCCCGCGCCTGCTGGCCGATGGCGTGGGCCGGGGCTACACCACCACGGTGCTGGTGTTTGCGTTGGTCTTTCTGACCTTGGCAACGGTGCGCCCCTGGCAGTCCAACCTGCGCAAGGATCCCGACGAGCTCAACCACCCCGTTGCGCAGCTGAGCGCTGCGCTGGCGGCCGCCGGCTATGACGGCCAAGGCGTCATCGTCGGCTCGGACAACATGGTTGCCGCCATGCTGCGCTCGCGCAACCCGGGGGCCTATGCCACGGCCTGCACGGCCGAGGTTGGCCGCATGGCCGACTGCCTGGCTCAAGCCCGCGCCAGGGCCGTTCACACCGGCACCGGCCTGCTGTACATTGCCCGCATGGACAAGGCCACGCCCGCCTGGTGGGAGCCGGTGCTGGCTGCGGCGCCCGGCGCGTCCGTGCAAGATCTGACCCTTCCGTTTTCCCATATGCGTGCCAGCACGCCGCCCATGCACTACCAGTATCTGTGGCTGCCCGCACCCATCACACCATGAAACCTGTTCTCGTCACCGGCGCTGCCGGTTTTATCGGCATGCACTGCGCGCTGCGCCTGCTCGAGCGCGGCCTGCCCGTGGTTGGCATCGACAACCTCAACAGCTACTACGATGTTGCGCTCAAAGAGGCGCGGCTCGCGCAGCTGCAAAGCCACCCCAACTTCCGCTTCATCCAGCTCGATCTGGCCGACCGCGCCGGCATGGCCGCGCTGTTTGATGAGGTCCAGCCCCAGCGCGTTCTGCACCTGGCCGCCCAGGCAGGGGTGCGCTACTCGATCGACCAGCCCGACGACTACACGGATGCCAACCTGCTGGGCTTTGGCCATGTGCTGCAGGGCTGCCGCAAGCACCAGGTGGCGCACCTGGTCTATGCCAGCAGCTCCAGCGTCTACGGCGGCAATGCCAAGATGCCTTATGCCGAGAGCGATGCCGTCGACCACCCGATCAGCTACTACGCGGCCACCAAGAAGGCCAACGAGCTGATGGCCCATACCTACTCGCACCTCTACCAGATGCCCACTACCGGGCTGCGGTTTTTCACGGTCTATGGGCCCTGGGGCCGTCCGGACATGGCCTTGTTCAAATTCACCAAGGCCATCCTGGCGGGCGAGACCATTGACGTCTATGGCAATGGCCAGCTGGTGCGCGATTTCACCTTCATCGACGACATCGTCGAAGGCATTTTGCGCGTGCTGGACAAACCGGCCACGCCAGATAGCCACTATGACGCGCTGCAGCCCAACCCGGGCACCAGCACCGCGCCCTACCGCATCTTCAACATCGGCAACAGCCAGCCCACCGTGCTGATGGACTACATCGCCGCGCTGGAGTCTGCCCTGGGCATGCAGGCCAACAAGCGCATGCTGCCCATCCAGCCGGGCGACATGCACAGCACCTCGGCCGACACCCGGGCCTTGCAGGCCTGGGTGCAGTTCGCCCCCTCTTTCACTGTCACAGACGGAATCCAGCGCTTTGTCGACTGGTACCGCTCGTTCTACCGCGTATGAAAGTCACTGTTTTTGGAACCGGCTATGTCGGTCTTGTTCAAGGCGCCGTGCTGGCCGATGTCGGCCACCAGGTGCTCTGTGTCGATGTCGATGCAGCCAAGGTCGCCGCGCTGCAGGCCGGCCAGATACCCATCCATGAGCCGGGCCTGGACAAGCTCGTCACCAGCAACCATGCCAACGGCCGCTTGCGCTTTACCACCGATGCAGCCCAGGGCGTGGCGCACAGCGAGGTCATCTTTTTAGCAGTGGGCACGCCCCCTGACGAAGACGGCAGCGCAGACTTGCAGTACGTGCTGGCCGTGGCCCGCACCATTGCCCAGCACATGGATGGCCCGCGCATCGTCATCAACAAATCCACCGTGCCGGTGGGCACAGCCGACAAGGTTCGCGCGGTGATCGCCGAGGGCCTGGCAGCTCGCGGCGCCAGCCACGGCTTCGACGTGGTCTCCAACCCGGAATTCCTCAAGGAAGGCGCCGCGGTGGCCGACTGCCAGCGGCCGGACCGCATCATCATTGGCACCAGCAACCCCGCATCCGAGGCGCGGCTGCGCGAGCTGTATGCGCCCTTCAACCGCAACCACGACAAGATCGTGGTGATGGATGTGAAGAGTGCCGAGCTGACCAAGTACGCCGCCAACGCCATGCTGGCCACCAAGATCAGCTTCATGAACGAGATCGCCAATCTGGCCGAGCGCCTGGGCGCCAATGTGGAGGCGGTGCGCCGCGGCATTGGCAGCGATCCGCGCATTGGCTACCACTTCATCTACCCTGGCGTGGGTTATGGAGGCAGCTGCTTCCCCAAGGATGTGAAGGCCCTGGTGCGCACGGCCGAGGAGATCGGCTTCGATCCCCTGCTGCTCAACGCCGTCGAAGCCCGCAATGAGGCCCAGCGCAATGTGCTGTTCGAGCGCATCAGCGCCTTTTATGACGGCCAGCTGCAGGGCAAGACGATTGCGCTGTGGGGCCTGGCCTTCAAGCCCAATACCGATGACATGCGCGAGGCGCCCAGCCGTAACCTGCTTGAATCGCTGTGGGCCGCTGGCGCCCGCGTGCAGGCCTATGACCCTGTCGCCATGCAGGAGGCCCAGCGCATCTATGGCCAACGCAACGACCTGGTGCTCGCTGCCGACCCCGAGGCCTGCTTGCAAGGCGCCGACTGCCTGGCCATCGTCACCGAGTGGCAGATCTTCCGCGCGCCCGATTTTGGCCAGCTGGCCCAGAGCCTGCGCGACCGCATGGTCTTTGACGGCCGCAACCTCTATGATCCTGCTTTGGTGGCCGGCTATGGCCTGGGCTATGTGTCGATTGGCCGCCAACCGGTGCCACGCAGCGAATAAGGCCGCTGGCGATCAACCACAAAAAAAGCGAGTCCTCCGACTCGCTTTTTGCTGCATGGGGGCCACTGCTGCAGCCCGCGCCCCGCTTATTTGTCGCCCACCACCTGGCCATCAAAGCGCATATCGGCATAGGCCACGGTGCGGCTGCCTTTGGCCCAGCGGTAGCCCCACCAGATCAGCAGGAACACCGGCAGGCCGATATAGGTGGCCACCACGCCGCCCCAGTCGATATGGTCTTTCAAGAAGGCCTCGTAGTTCTGACCCAGCGTGATGACCAGGCAGAGCACAAACGCAAAGATGGGGCCAAACGGGAACCAGGGCGAGACATAGGGCAGCTGCGACACATCATGGCCCTGCGCCAAAAAGCCCTTGCGGAAGCGGTAGTGGCTGATCGCAATGCCCAGCCAGGCGATAAAGCCGGTCATGCCCGAGAGGTTGAGCAGCCACAGGTAGACGGTCTGCGGGCTGAACAGAAAGCTGAAAAAGCACAGACCGGCCATCACCGTTGTCGCCAGCAAGGCCATCACCGGCACGCCATGGCGCGAGAGGCGGCCAAAAATGCGCGGCGCCATGCCCTGGCAGGCCAGCGTGTAGAGCATGCGGGTGGAGGCATACATGCCCGAGTTGCCGGCCGACAGCACCGAGGTCAGCACCACGGCATTCATGATGACGGCCGCCGACAGCAGGCCCGCCTTCTGGAACACCAGCGTGAAGGGGCTGACGCTGATATCGCCGATGTCATTGCGCAGCAGATGCGGGTCGGTGTAGCTCACCAGCGAGCCGATCACCGCAATGGCCAGGACATAGAACAGCAGGATGCGCCAGAACACCTGGCGCACCGCGCGCGGGATGTTCTTGGCGGGGTTCTCGGATTCAGCTGCTGCAATGCCAATGAGCTCGGTGCCCTGGAAGGAAAAGCCCACGATCATCGCCACACCGATCAAGGCCGCAAAGCCTCCGGCAAAGGGCGCATCGGCCACCTGCCAGTTGGCGATGGCGCCCCAGACGCCGTCGGTAGGCCCGCCTTTCAGAATGCCAAAAATCATCGCCACGCCCAGCGCGATGAAAACCAGCACCGTCGTCACCTTGATCGCGGCAAACCAGTACTCGGCCTCGCCAAAACCGCGCACCGAGATGGCATTGAGGGCCACCATCAGCAGCAGGAACAGCGCGCTCCACCAGTAGCCCGGCACATCGGGGAACCAGTAGGCCATCACCAGCTGCGAGGCCACCAGATCGACCGCAATCGTGATGGCCCAGTTGTACCAGTAGTTCCAGCCCAGCGCGAAGCCAAAGCCCTCGTCCACATAGCGCGCGCCATAGGTGGCAAACGAGCCCGACACCGGCATGAAGGCCGCCAGCTCGCCCAGGCTGGTCATCAAAAAATAGACCATCAGGCCGATGACGCCATAGGCCAGCAGCGCGCCACCGGGCCCCGCCTGCGCAATGGTGGCGCCCGAGGCCACAAACAGCCCCGTGCCGATGGAGCCGCCAATGGCAATCATCGACAGATGGCGCGCCTTGAGATCACGGCGCAGTTCATTGACTGGCGCGGAAGAAGATGAAGACCCAGAACCCGGCATACACAAAAAAGCATGGCCACAAGCGCCATGCCGACAATGACAAGGCCGCCATTATCGGGTTTTCCCCTGCTCTGCGGTAGTGTCCGCCCACAATTCCGCCACAGGGCGCGTGTTTCCTTGAGGGCGCGTTGGCGTCAGCCCAAGGTCAAGGTCTGGCTGATCGACCATGGCTGGCCCGGAGCCAGCTGCACCGGCGTGTCGATGCTGGCCGCCTCCACACACAGCATCTGGCGCCAGCCATCATCGGGCATATCGGCCAGGCTGTGGCTCAGCAGCAAGCCCGGGTTCCAGACCACCACCTCGCTGGCCGTGCTGCTGTGGACAATCTCCAGCCTGCGGCCGGACGGCACCTCGGGCTGGCGCAGCTGCAGCGCCGTGCCCGCTGCGTCCGGTGTGGAAAACACCCGGTCAAAGCCCTGCTCGGTGGTCGTGGCAAAACCCACATCGCCCGGCGGCTGCACAAAGCGGGTATCGGCCAGTGCATCCCAGCAGGCCAGGCCCTGCAGGCCGGACAACCGCGTTTGCGCCACATCGTCCACCTGCAGGTAGCTGTGCAGCGCGCAGGTCATGGACCAGGCGACCTGGTCGGTGTTCTGCACATCCAGGCGAATGGAGAGGCTGCCCGCCTGCACGCCAATGCGCAGCCGCGCATCAAAGGCATGGGGCCAGTAAGCGCGCGTGGCCTCGCTGTCCGTCAATTGCATCACGATGCCGGCTTCATCGCCCTCCCGCATCTGCCAGGGCAGGTTGCGTGCAAAGCCATGCTTGGGCAGCGGCCCGCGCGTGTTGAACTGTGGAAAGCAGACCGGCACACCGCCGCGAATCGCCGCCTGGCCATCGCGCAGGCTGGCCGGGCTCAGATACAGGTGCTCACGGCCATCGGCCGTTTTCCAGGACAGCAGCTGCGCGCCCTGCTCGGCCACCACGGCCGATGACCCGTCGGGCCACTGGGCACACCAGGCGGCAAAGCCTTCGTAGCTGATTCGGGTCCACGCATGCGCCATCTTCTTTGCTCCTGTGAATGCAGCGATTGTGACATTGGCAGCGGCCCCCGCTGCCGCTGGCGAGCAACGCAGCGGACAGAAAAAAGGACAGCGCTTGCTGTCCTTTGGTATGCGCGATGGGGTTGCGCATTGTCGAAGCAGGTGCCCAGCCTCAGCCGGGCACGCTGGCGATCAATATTCCCAGAAAATGCGCTGGATTTCCTTGGGGTCGTTGGTCTTGGTCAGCGCCAGCGCTGCCAGCAGGCGGGCTTTTTCCGGGCGCAGGTCATGCGCGACCACCCAGTCGTACTTGTCATCGGGCTGCTCGGCATTGCGCAGCACAAAGCCATAAGGCACGCGTGCCGAGCGGATCACCTGCACGCCCTTGCTGCGCGCTTCCTGCAGCGCGGGGACGATGCGGTCCGCCACCGAGCCATTGCCGGTGCCGGCATGCACGATCGCCTTGGCGCCGGTGCCGACAAATGCATCAATCGCAGTGCGCGGCACATTGCCGTAGCTGTAGACCACTTCGACGGCAGGCAGGCTGGATATGGTGTCGATGTTGAACTCGGACTGCATCGTGTGGCGCTTGATTGGCGCACGGAACCAGTAGTTCTTGCCTTCCACCACCATGCCCAACGGGCCCCACTGGCTTTGGAACGCGCTGGTCTTGATGTTCACATCCTTGTTCACATCACGCGCGGTCTGGATCTCGTCGTTCATCGTCACAACCACGCCCTTGCCTTCGGCATCCTTGGACGCTGCCACGCTCACGGCGTTGACCAGGTTCAGAGCGCCATCGGCCGACAGCGCGGTGCCTGGGCGCATCGAGCCCACGACCACGATGGGCTTGTTGGTGTGCACCGTCAGGCTCAGGAAATAGGCCGTCTCGGCCAGCGTGTCGGTGCCGTGGGTGATGACCACGCCATCCACATCGGGCTGCTTGACCAGCGCAGAGACGCGCTTGGCCAGCACCAGCAGGTTGTCGTTGGTAAAGCTCTCGGAGGCAATCTGGAAGACCTGCTCACCGCGCACCTGGGCGACCTTGGACAGCTCAGGCAGGCCGGCGAGCAGCTTGTCCACCGGCACCTTGGCGGCGCTGTAGGTGGCGCTGTTCATTGCCGATGCACCGGCGCCGGCAATCGTGCCGCCGGTGGCCAGCACGACCACATTGCGCTGGCCTTGCTGGGCCACCTGAGGCGCAGCCGCTGGCGCTGCAGCAGGTGCGGCGGCAACGGCAGGGGCCGCCGCAGCGGCTTGGGTGTTTTGGGGGCCGCTGGCGCAAGCGCCCAGGCTCAGCGTGACCGCCAGGGTCACAGCACTCAGTGCGGGAAACCGCCAGCGGGCCGCTTGGGACACCTGCAGCATTGTTGTCGATTTGTGTGGCATCAGTAGCACCTCGTGTCAAAAGCCGCTATCTTAGAAACAGTGTGCGGGCTGCGCATTGGTGAACACACCTATGGTTTTTTGCAAGCCCATAGGTTGAAAGATTGACGCCCAGGCGACGGTTCGCCGACACAAAGACACCCGCCCCTCTAGGGCTATGTTGGCCGCCCGCCAAGGGGGTCGCGGGCGCCGCTAGACTTGCCGGATCGGGGTTGTTACCACTGTTAATATCAACAGCTGCTTACCATGCAGCGCCAGGGCTGGCACAGACCCAGCGCCCCAGCCCTATTGCAGGAGATCAGTGCATGTTTTCGTTTTTCGAGCGGCGGGTGCCGCCCTATCCCAGTGCCGAACCCCAGGTTCCACCCAAGGGGTTTTTTGCTTTCATGTGGGCCTGTACGCAAGGCATGCGGGGCTGGATCGGCTTGCTCACGGCCACCTCGGCCCTGCTGGCCGTCTATGAGGCCTTGCTGTTTGCCGTCATGGGCCATGTGGTCGATTGGCTGGCGACCCTGTCGCCCAACAACTTCTGGGCCGAGCAGGGCGGCACTGCGCTGGGCATCGCCGGCGTGCTGCTGGGCAGTGTGCTGCTGCTGGGCCTGCACACGCAGGTGATGCACCAGGTGCTGGCCATCAACTTCCCGATGCGGCTGCGCTGGGTGTTCCACCGCCTGATGCTGGGCCAGAGCATGTCCTTCTACGCCGACGAGTTTGCCGGCCGCATCACCACCAAGATCATGCAGACGGCACTGTCCGTGCGCGAAGTGGTGTTCATGATTGTTGATGTGCTGGTAGGCGTGAGCGTCTACATGATCGGCATCCTGATCCTGGCGGCCAGCTTCGAGTGGCGGCTGATGCTTCCTTTCCTGCTGTGGCTGCTCGCCTATATCGGCGCCTGCTTCTACTTTGTGCCGCGCCTGGGCAAGATCGGCAAGGCCCAGGCCGATGCGCGCTCGATGATGACCGGCCGCGTGACCGACGCCTATACCAATATCGCCACCGTCAAGCTGTTCGCCCACACCAGGCGTGAGGCCGACTACGCCCGCAGCGCGATGGAAGCCTTCAAGCAGACCGGCCATGCACAGATGCGCCTGGTCAGCCTGTTCGAGATCACCAACCACCTGATGATCACGCTGCTGCTGCTGGGCGCATCGGGCACGGCGCTGTACCTGTGGATGAATGGCCAGGCCAGCGCCGGTGTGGTCGCCGCCGTGATCGCGATGGCCCTGCGCCTGATGGGCTACTCGCACTGGGTGATGTGGCAGATGACGGGCCTGTTCGAGAACGTCGGCACCATCCAGGACGGTATCAACACCTTGACCAAGCCGCGCAGCATCGTCGATGCCAGCGGCGCCAAGCCCCTGGTGGTGCAGCAAGGCCGCATCGAGTTCGACAACGTCAGCTTTGCCTACAAGGATGCGGGCCGCCCGGTCATCGACCAGCTCAACCTGACCATCCACCCCGGCGAGCGCATTGGCCTCATTGGCCGCTCGGGCGCCGGCAAGTCGACCCTGGTCAACCTGCTGCTGCGCTTCCACGACCTGGCCGGCGGCCAGATCCGCATCGATGGCCAGGACATTGCCAAGGTCACGCAAGACAGCCTGCGCAGCAATATCGGCATGGTGACGCAAGACACCTCGCTGCTGCACCGCTCGATGCGCGACAACATCCTCTATGGCCGCCCCGACGCCAGCGAAGAAGACATGCGCCGCGCCACCGAGCGTGCCGAGGCATCCGACTTTATCGCCACACTGAGTGACCGTTTTGGCCGCACCGGCTACGACGCCCAGGTGGGTGAGCGCGGCGTCAAGCTCTCGGGCGGCCAGCGCCAGCGCGTAGCCATTGCCCGCGTGATGCTCAAAGACGCCCCTATCCTGCTGCTGGACGAAGCTACCAGCGCGCTCGACAGCGAGGTCGAGGCTGCCATCCAGGAGAGCCTGGACAGCCTCATGCATGGCAAGACCGTCATCGCCATTGCGCACCGCCTGTCCACCATCGCCGCGATGGACCGCCTGATCGTCATGGACAAGGGCCAGATCATCGAGCAAGGCAGCCACCAGCAGCTGCTGGCCCAAGGCGGCATCTATGCCAAGCTCTGGGCCCACCAGAGCGGCGGCTTCCTGGCCGAGCCGGTCGATGGACCTCTGTAAATCTGCATATGGCTATTGAACTCAAAAAGGACGTGCACGACCGTGCCGTCCAATCCATCGAACGCTACTTCGAGCAGACCCAGGGCGAGCGCATCGGCAATATGACCGCCGCCGCGCTGCTTGGCTTCTTCCTGAAGGAAATCGGCCCCAGCCTCTACAACCAGGGTGTGGCCGACGCCCAGGCCCGCATGCACGAGCGCCTGCAGGAGCTCGACTATGAGGTGCATGAGGACGAGTTTGGCTACTGGAACAAGGCCAGCGGCAAGCGAGAATCACGGGACTAGCCGCTGCGCGCAGCGGCCTGCCGCACGCCGCTCAGATCGTCCCCCATAGGAGCACAACGATGTCCGCCATGACTTCCGATTCCGATCTCACCGCAGCCGGGGTGCAGCGGCTGGTGGCGTTCTACGAGTCCCTCGCGCCTGAGAGCCTCCAGCAGCTGGGCAGCTACTACGCAGCGGATGCTTTTTTCAAGGACCCGTTCAACGAGGTACGCGGTGTGCCGGCCATTGCCGCCATTTTTGCGCATATGTTTGAGACGCTGCATGAGCCGCGCTTTATCGTCACCCAGCAGCTGGTGCAGGGCGAGCGGGCGTCCCTGGAGTGGGAGTTCCGCTTTCGCTTTCGGCGCTGGAACGCGCAAGCGTCCCAGTGCATCTACGGCGCTTCACTGTTGCGCTTCGATGCGCAAGGGCGCGTGTCCCACCACCGCGACTACTGGGACGCCGCAGAAGAGCTGTACGAGAAATTACCGGCGATTGGCGCCCTGATGCGCTGGCTGCGGCGCAACGCCTCGGTCAAGCGCTAGGAGCCGCACCGGGCGCCGCCGCCGGCCCGGCCAGGCCGTGAAAGGTGGTGCCCGTCACCCAGTCGATGATCTGGTCATCGCTGTACTGGCCCGAGTCCTTGAGCAGACCCAGCACCGGATCGCAGGCCCGGGCAAACAAGGTGTAGAGCACCAGCTCAGCCGGCAACGCCGCTGGCAGCTGGCCGCGGGTCTGGGCCTCGGTGATCCAGATGCTCAGCCGGTTGCTCAGCGCAATCAGCCGGTCCATATAGGCATCGTTGGACTGCAGCGAGGCGCTGAGGTTGGAGTTTTGCGCGGGCAGCGACGGCATCTGCCCTTCCAGCTGGGTGCGCATGGCCCAGCGCACCACCGCCTTCAACTGCTCCAGCGCCGCGATGGGCTGGCCTGCCTCTGCCGCCGCCTGGGCCGCATTGCGCAAGTCATCAACAAAACCCAAGGCGCGATCCAGCACCCCCACCATGGCGGCGCCAGCCAATTCTTCCTTCGACGTGAACAGCTTGTAAAGGCTGGCCTTGGCCATGCCCGCCTCCGCCGCCACCTCATCGACCGTCATCGCGTCGTAGCCCTTGGTCGCGAGAAGGCGGTTCACCGCCGTCACGATGGCCTCTTCACGCACACGTTGTATTTGTTCCTTGATGGCGGACCGAGCATTCATGCCGCTATTTTATGACGTAGCAGGTCATGAAGAAGACTAAATGGTGCATTTTTGACATTTGTGGTTTATAGTGTGAACTCATCAGTTCAACAATTGATCTACAAGGTTCAAACGTTTGACTGTGGCATCTACAGGGGGCCTTTCATGCAACGCATCGCTGTCATCGGATCGGGGATTTCTGGGCTGGCTGCTGCCACCCACTTGGCCCGTTCGCAGGCATCGCACCGGGTCAGTCTGCTGGAAGCTGGCAGCCATTTCGGCGGCCATGCCAACACAGTGGACCTGAGCCTGAACGGCATCACGCACGGCGTCGATACCGGTTTTCTGGTGTTCAACCACCGCACCTACCCCTTGCTGACCCAGCTCTTCCAAGACCTCCAGGTCGATACGGTGGCCGCTGAGATGTCGTTCTCCGTCCAGGTGCCCGGTGCCAACGGGGCATCTGCGCTGGAATGGAGCGGCCGGTCCCTGGCCAGCGTGTTTGCCCAAAAACGCAATCTGCTGCGCCCGCGCTTTTGGGGCATGCTGCGGGACATCGCCCGCTTCAACCGCCTGACCACCGAGATCGCCGAGCGCCAGGCTGAGGCCGAGATGACGGCCTCGATCGCTGCATTCCTGGACCAGCACCATTTCTCTGCCGCATTCCGCAGCGACTATCTGCTGCCGATGCTGGGCTGCATCTGGTCCTGCCCCACGGACCAAATGCTGCACTTCCCCGTCGCCACGATGATTCGCTTCTGCCACAACCACGGCCTGATCCAGGTGCGCGACCGGCCGCAGTGGTACAGCGTGCGCGGAGGCTCACGCCAGTACGTGCGCCGCCTGCTGGCCCGTTTGACGCAGGATGGCCGCCACGAGGCGCGCCTGAACACGCCGGTGCTCGGCCTGCAGCGCCACCCGCAAGGCGTGATGGTGCAGATGGCGCAGGGCGCCGAATGGTTTGATGCCGTGGTTCTGGCCTGCCACAGCGACCAGGCCTTGCAGCTGTTGGGCAATGGCGCCACGGCCGCTGAACGCGCGGTGCTAGGCAGCATCCGCTACCAGCCCAATGAGGCGGTATTGCATACCGACAGCAGCGTGCTGCCCCAGCGCCAGGCGGCCTGGGCCGCGTGGAACTACGAGCGCGCAGCGGCATCCAGCGCCGAGCAAGCGGGCGTCTGCCTGCACTACCTGATCAACCGGCTCCAGCCCTTGCCTTGGCAGCAGCCGGTGGTGGTATCGCTCAACCCAGCGCGCCCGATTGCGGCAGACCAGGTACATGCCCGCATCCAGTACAGCCACCCCGTTTTTGACCAGGCAGCCATCGACGCCCAGCGCCTGCTGCCCCAGCTGCAGGGCCAGCTGCGCACCTGGTTTTGCGGCGCCTGGTGCGGCTATGGCTTCCACGAGGACGGGCTGCGGTCCGGCCTGGCCGCTGCCGCTAGCCTGTGCCAGTCGCTGGAGGGCGCCGCGCCGCTCGCGCAGGCGCCGGCACTGGAGGAGGCCGCATGACCAGCCCCTCACTGATCGGCTTTGGCCACATCTGGCACCAGCGCTTGCGCCCGGTGGTGCATGCCTTCCGCTACCCCGGGTATTTCTTGCTGCTGCCCCTGCGCAGCTTGCGTGACCAGCCCGATGCGGTGCTGCGCCGCAACCGGCGCGGCCTGATCAGCTTTTATGACCGCGACCATGGCGAGGGCAGCGCCGACTGCCTGGCCTGGTTTGACCAGCTGCTGCAGCAAGAAGGTATCGACGACGCGGTCGGCGAGGTCTGGCTGCACACTTTCCCACGTGTGCTGGGCTATGCCTTCAAGCCGGTCAGCTTCTGGTATGCGCACCGCGCAGATGGCTCGCTGGCCGCCGTGCTGGCCGAGGTCAATAACACCTTTGGCGAACGCCATGCCTACCTGCTGGCCGGGCCCGATCTGGCCTGGGGCACGGAACAGGTGGCGGCCAAATGCTTCCATGTGTCGCCGTTTTGCAATGTGCAGGGCGAATACCGCTTCCGCTTTGTGCGCAGCGACAGCCGCAACCAGGTGCAGGTCGACCTGCATGACGAGGCCGGCGCGCTGCTGCGCACCGGCGTCGCAGGCACGCTGCAGCCCTTGACCCGTGCCACTGTGCGGCGCGCATTCTGGGGCATGCCGCTGATGACGCTGGGTGTCGTGTTCCGCATCCACTGGCAGGCGCTGCGCCTGTGGTTCAAGCGCCTGCCCTTCCATCGCAAACCCACCGCGCCCAAGCGCTTCGTCACACGATGAACTCCACCACCGCCTCCCTGCCGAGCCCGTCCGCCAAAGCCGGGCAATCCATCCCCCGCGGCGCGCGCCAGGTGCTGCAGCTGCTGGAGCACCTGCCCTGCGGTCAGCTCGATATGCAGCTGCCCGATGGGCAACTGCGGCATTTCAGCCAACAGCCCGCAGCGCAGGCCGATGCGCGCTGTGCCATCCAGGATTGGGAGGCGCTGGAACGCGTGCAGCGCTCGGGCGATATCGGCCTGGCCGAAGGCTATATCGAGGGCCAGTGGGACAGCCCCGATCTGAGCGCACTGCTGCGCCTGTGCATCAGCAACCGCGACCACATGGAGCAGCTGGTATATGGCAGCTGGTGGGGGCGGCTGGGTTTTCGCTTGCGCCACCTGCTCAACCGCAACACCCGCTCGGGCAGCGCGCGCAACATCCATGCCCACTACGACCTGGGCAATGACTTTTACCGCCTCTTTCTCGACCCGAGCATGAACTACAGCGCGGCCTGGTTTGAGGGGCGCAGCGGCGATGCGCTGGCCCAGGCCGATCTGCAGCAGGCCCAGCAGGCCAAGATGCGCAGAGCCTTGCAAGAAACCGGGCTGCAAGCCGGCGAACGTCTGCTGGAAATTGGTTGCGGCTGGGGTGCACTGGCGCAGACGGCCGCCACCGAGTTTGGCGCCCAGGTGACCGGGGTGACCTTGTCGCGCGAGCAGCGCCAATGGGGTCTGGAGCGCATCGCCCAAGCGGGCCTGCAAGCCCAGGTCGATCTGCGCTACCAGGACTACCGGGACCTGGCCGCCCAGCACCAGTCGCAGCCCTTCGATGCCATCGTGTCCATTGAGATGTTTGAAGCGGTGGGGCATGAATACTGGCGTAGCTATTTCCAGACGCTGCGCCAGTGCCTCAAGCCCGGTGGCTATGCCTGTGTGCAATCGATCACCTTGCGCGACGACTTGTTTGCGCGCTACCTGCGCTCGACCGATTTCATCCAGCAGTACATCTTCCCGGGCGGCTTGCTGCCGAGCGTCCAGGCCTTTGAGCACGAAGCACGCCAGGCGGGTTTGACCGTGGATAAGAAGCTGCATTTTGGCAGCGACTACGCCGAGACGCTGCGGCGCTGGCGCCAGGCCTTCGAGCAGCAGATCGATGCTGTCCGCGAACAGGGCTTTGATGAACGCTTTGTGCGCATCTGGCGCTTCTACCTCGCCTACTGCGAGGCCTCGTTCGACATGGGCAATACCGATGTGGTCCAGTTCACACTGCGCAGGCCCGACCATGCCTGAAATTCGCCGTCGCCAAGCCCTGGGCTGGGGCGCCAGCCTTCTTGCTCTCTCCATGACTGCCATGACCCACAACCTCCTCGCTGCCACGCCTGCCTCCCCTGCCCCTCCCGCTGAGCTGGGCACGGCCTTGCCAGGCGCCCGCCTGGTGGGCACCGGAGTGCTGCGGTTTTTTGGGCTGCGGGTGTATGAGGCGCGCCTGTGGGCGGCTGCCGGCTTCAACCCGCTGGACTATGCGCGCCAGCCCTTTGCGCTGGAGCTGGTCTATGACCGCAAGCTCGAGGGCGAGGCCATCGCTGAGCGCTCCATCGCCGAGATGCGCCGGGTGGCGCCCTTCTCCGAAGACCAGGGCCGCCAGTGGCTGCGCATGATGAAGCAGGCCTTTCCCGATGTGGTGGCGCAGGACCGCCTGCTGGGTTTGAACGACGGTGCGGGCAAGGTCGTTTTCTTGCACAACGGGCGCGAGACTGCAGCCATTGACGACGCGCTGTACGCGCGCCTGTTCTTTGGCATCTGGCTGTCGGAGCAAACCTCCGCACCGGCGCTGCGCGCTGCACTGCTGGGCCAGGGCTGAGGACTGCCTGCCATGCGTGCCCCCCTTGTGCAGCAAACGCTTTCCTGGCGCACCGGGCTCGCCTATGGCGCGCTGGCTGCACCGCTGGCCTTTGTCTCGCTGCCCTTGTACGTCACCCTGCCCCATTACTATGCGGCTGTGGCCGGCGCGCCGCTGGCCGGCCTTGGGGTCGTGTTGCTCGCCACCCGGGCCTTCGATGCGCTGCTGGACCCGGCGCTGGGCCGCCTGGCGGATCGCTTGCTGCAGCGCGGGCGGCGTGCCGCCTGGCTCGCTGCGGCGCTGGGCAGCCTGGCCATGGCCCTGGGGTTTTATGCGCTCTGGCACCCGCCCACCGGCAACCCGCTCCAAATGCTGGGCTGGCTCGCCGGCTGCCTGCTGCTGAGCACCTTGGCCTACAGCGCGGTCGCGATCCTGCACCAGACCTGGGGCACCCGCTGGGGTGGCCAGGCAGCCTGGCGCACGCAGGTAACGGCCTGGCGCGAGGGCGCGACCTTGGTTGGCGTGCTCACGGCCAGCGTCTTGCCCAGCCTGCTGGGCATGGATGCGACCAGTGCGGTGCTGCTGGCCGCGCTGGGTCTGGGTTTGCTGGGCTTATACCGGCTGCGCGATCCGCGCGCGGAAGCTTTGCATGCAGGCACAGGGGCTGCGCAGCGCGATGCACTGCCCCAGGCCTCACCCTGGCGTGATGCCGCCTTTCGCCGGCTGCTGGCGGTCTTCATGCTCAACGGCATTGCGGCGGCGATACCGGCGACGCTCTTGCCCTTCTTTGTCGTCGACCGGCTCCAGGCGCCCGAGCTGCTGCCGCTGTTTTTGCTGTGCTACTTTGCCGCTGCCGCGCTGGGCCTGCCGCTGTGGGTGAGGGCCGTGGCCCGCTGGGGCCTGGCGCCCAGTTGGCGCGCCGGCATGCTCGCCAGCGTTATCGCCTTTTTTTCCGCATCTTTGCTGGGTGCGGGGGATGCCTGGGCCTTCGCGGCCATCTGCATCGCCAGCGGCCTGGCGCTGGGCGCCGACCTGGCGGTGCCCGGCGCGCTGCTGACCGGCGTGATCCACGAATCGGGCCATGGGGGATCCGGCGACGGGCGCTACCTGGGCTGGTGGGCCTGTGCCACCAAGCTCAACCTGGCCCTTGCCGCCGGGCTCTGCCTGCCGCTGCTCGCCGTTGCGGGCTACCACAGCGGCAGCACCGCCCCTGCCGGTCTGCAGGCGCTGGCCTGGGCCTATGGCGGCCTGCCCTGCCTGCTCAAGTTGTTGGCCCTGGCCTCTCTCTGGCGCGCCGAGCGTCTGCAACCCTCCTGGAGGTAGATATGAAACCACTGCACCTTCCCCGTCCTTCCCTGACCCTGCGGCGCGCGGGGATCGGTCTGGCCTTGGTCGGCACGCTGGCCTTGCTCAGCGCTTGCGCCGGCCCCTCGGTCGAAGAATATGCGCAGGAACGCCCGCAGCTGGACCTGCGCCAGTATTTCAACGGCCCGCTCACGGCGCAGGGCATGTTCACCGACCGCCAGGGCAAGGTGGTCAAGCGCTTTACCGTGCACATGACCGGCACGTGGACGGGCAATGACGGCGTGCTGGAAGAGCACTTTGTCTACAGCGACGGCACGACGCAGGAACGCACCTGGCACATCCAGTACCTGGGTGATGGCCGCTACAGCGGCCAGGCAGGGGATGTGGTCGGCCCCGCCACCGGCCAGGCCGCCGGCAACGCCCTGCACTGGAACTATGTGCTGGCCTTGCCGGTGAACGGCCGGGTCTGGAATGTGCGGATGGACGACTGGATGTACCTGATGGACGGGCGCACCATGCTCAACCGCACGGCGATGAGCAAGTTCGGCATCCACCTGGGCGATCTGACCATCTCCTTCACCAAAGGGTCGGAGTGATGCCGCTGCTGCAAGCCAAGCTCAATCAGCCGATGCGCGACTGGCAGGGCCGATCCGTCTGGATCATTGGCGCCTCCACCGGCATTGGCCGGGCCACGGCTGAAGCGCTGCGGGCCAAGGGCGCGCGCGTCATCGTATCGGCCCGGGACAGCGCTGCACTGCAGGACTTTGCCAACAGCCCCCCTGGCTGCCTGGCACTACCGCTGGATGTGAGCGAGCCCGGCACAGTGGCGGCTGCCGCACAAGCGGTGCATACCGCCCTGGGTGCTGCGCCCGACCTGGTGCTGTATTGTGCCGGCTACTACCGGCCGCTGCGCGCCACCGCCTTCGACCTGCCAGAGATGCAAAAACATCTGGCGGTCAACTATGTCGGCGTGCTCCTTGTGCTCGATGCCGTGCTCCCGATGCTGCTGCAGGCAGGCCGGGGCCATATCGCGCTGGTCGGCAGTGTTGCGGGCTACCGGGGGCTGCCCATGTCGCTCGCCTACGGCCCCACCAAGGCCGCGCTCAACAACCTGGCTGAAAACCTCTACCTGGATCTGCACCCCCAAGGGCTGGGCGTATCCATCATCAACCCAGGCTTTGTCGAGACACCCCTGACCGCCCAGAACCATTTCAAGATGCCCGCGCTGATCAGCCCCGCCGAAGCGGCGCAGCACATCTTGCAGGGCTGGGCGCGCGGACAGTTCGAGATGAACTTCCCCCGCCGCTTTACCCGCTGGATGCGCCTGCTGCGCTGCCTGCCCGACCGCTGGTACTTTGCCAGCGTACGGCGTATCACCAAGGCCTGATGCCTGCGCCCGGACGACGGCGGTACGGCATCTGCGCCTATGACGATGGGTCCAAAAACAGTCAATCCTGAACACCAGTCCGTTCATTCACCGACCGCCCAAGACCAAAAAGGAAATCTACGATGCCTTTCTCTGCAAACGCTCTCATCCGCGCCACCGCTATGGCGGTAGCAATCACCGGTGCCGCAGTCGCCTTGCCCGGCTGCGCCGTGTCTGTCCCGCAAGGGGTGCAACCGGTCAGCGGCTTTGACGCCAGCAAGTACATGGGCACCTGGTATGAGCTGGCGCGCATCGACCACCGTTTTGAAAAAGGCCTGACCCAGGTGACGGCCAGCTACAGCTTGAATGCCGATGGCAGCGTGACCGTAGTGAACCGCGGCTATGACCCCGCCAAGCAACAGTGGCGTGAAGCGCAAGGCAAGGCACGCTTCCTGCGCCAAGCCAATGAGGCTGCGTTGAAGGTCTCGTTCTTTGGCCCGTTTTACGGTGGCTACAACGTGGTCAGCCTCGATGAGCAGTACCAGACCGCCCTGGTGATTGGCAGCAGCACGGACTACATGTGGATCCTGTCCCGCAGCAAGACCATTCCGGAGCCCCAGCGGCAAGCCCTGCTGGAGAAAGCACAGTCTTTGGGTGTCGATTTGGCTCAGGTGATTCGGGTGGAGCAATAGCCTTGTGTGGACGGATGGGGATGAATTGCAACGGGAGAAAACAGCAAGGCCCAGCAAGCCCTCACCCGAAGTTTGAAGCCCGACGCTTGGGGGCCCATCCAAGGCGCCCATAAAAAAACGCAGCCACCCAGGCTGCGTTCTCACATTCAAAAGCCCCAGGCCACCACCCAAGCAGCGGCGCGCGAGCTTCTCTATCAGCAGTCGCCCACGCGCTTGCTGCTCACCGTGGTGGTCATGCCCTGGCCGGCCATGTCCATGGTGCTGGTGACGGTGTTCTCGGTGGGCGAGACATAGACCGCTTCGAGGACCATGCTCATCTTGCCTTCACCGCAGCTGAAGCGCATCGATTCCTTGTTGCCATCGGTCTTGACGTCAGCCGGGCTGCAGCCTGGCATGTTCTTGAGCTGCGAATCGGCCAGCGATTGCAAGGTCTTGCCGGCCATCTCGGGCGTGATGCACATCTCTTGCACCAGCTTGCCGCCTTCGATCTTGGCGTTATCCAGGTTGGCGGCCTTCTTCTGCTCGGGCGTCATGGTCTTGAAGGCCTGCTCCATACCGGCCAGTGCCTGCTGGCCCATGGGGCCGCTCATCTCGGTGACCGCCTGCCACTTGCCGGGCTGCACTTTTTGTGCGGCAGCGGCGGGTGCTGGCGCCGGTGCTGCTGCGGGCGCAGGGGCCGGCGCGGCGGCGGCCGGTGGGCTGCTGGGCGTCTCTTCCTTCTTGCTGCAACCCATCAGACCGGCACATGCGACCACGGCGGCTACGGCGAATCCTGTTAGTTTTTCCATTTTTTCTCCTCGTTGCGGCACGGCACAGGGCTTGCGGCGTGCAACGCCTTGCCCTCCCTATGAGCACAAGCGCGTGGCCGCAGTGTAGCGATCTGGCATGCAGAAATGGTTACCAATTGCGTTTCCAACGCCGCCCCATTTCGGTCGCAAAATGGGCTCAATGACGTGATTTAGCACTTCTTTCACACTGGTCGACTGGGCCAGTACAGAATGTAAACAAGCTTAAAATGGCGCGAATAATTCTTATTCATAACATTCCATGCGCTCCACACTCAGCTGGACACTGGCCCTTGTGGCCGGTTTGGCCGGTTTGCTCAGCGGCCCTGCCCTGGCCCAAACGCCCGCTACGGCGCCCTCCACCACCGCTTCCAACTCTGCTTCCGCCACGCAAGCCACGGACGCGCGCCAGCTCTGGCAGCTGCTGGACTATGTCGCCGTGGACTACGGCGGCGCCGTCGAGAACGGCCAGGTCGCGAGCGAAGGCGAATATGCCGAGATGCTGGACTTCAGCGCCAATGCGCTGCAGCAGGCCCAGGCCCTGCCCGCCCATGCCGACAAGGCCAAGGTGGTGAGCTTGGTAACCCAGTTGCGCGCAGCGGTGCAGGCCAAGGCCACGGCCGATGCAGTCGCCCAGCTGGCCCACCAGGCGGCCCAGTTGCTGGTGGCGGCCTACCCGATGCCGGTCGCGCCTGCCAAGGCCCCCGATATAACCAAAGGCTCTCAACTCTTTCAACAAATCTGTGCCAGTTGCCATGGCGCTACCGGCGGCGGCGATGGCCCGGCCGCGCAAGGCCTGGATCCCCAGCCGATTGCCTTCAGCGATGCGCAGCGTGCGAATGCGCGCAGCCTGATGGCCCTCTACCAGGTGACCTCGCAAGGCGTGGAGGGCACCTCGATGGTGTCCTTTGGCGCGCTGCCCGAAGACGACCGCTGGGCGCTGGCCTATTTTGTTGGCGGCCTGTCGTACAACGATGAGCTGCGCGCCACCGGCAAGGCGCTGTGGCAGAGCGATGCCGGCTTGCGTGCACGCTTTGGTGACCTGGCCGCGCTCAGCACCACCACCGCGCAAAGCCTGACCCCCGCCATGCCGATCGAGCAGGCCCGCGCGGTGCTCGCTTACCTGCGCGCCAACCCCGAGGTCATCAGCGAAGGCAAGGCCAGCGGCGTGGCCCTGTCGCGCCAGCGCCTGGCGCAAAGCCTGGCTGCGCTCCAGGCGGGCGACCGCAACCAGGCGATGAAGCTGGCCCTGTCGGCCTACCTCGATGGCTTTGAGCCGCTGGAGCCCACCATCGCTGCGCGCAACAAGGCCTTGATGACGCAGGTCGAATCGGCCATGGTGCAGTACCGCGCCACAGTAGCCAGCGGCACGCTGCAAGAGGCCGAGGCCGCCGCCCAGCAGCTGCAGGCGATGTTTGGCCAGGTCGAGGCCGAGCTGAACGCGGGCGCCTCCGACGCCACCGCCACCTTTGTCGGCGCGCTCACCATCTTGCTGCGCGAAGGGCTGGAGGCCTTGCTGATCGTCATCGGCATGGTCGCGCTGCTGCGCAAGGCCGGCCGCCAGGATGCACTGCGCTATGTGCATGCAGGCTGGAGCTCGGCCCTGGTCGCCGGCGGCATGACCTGGGCGATTGCGACCTATCTGGTCGAGATCAGCGGCGCCAGCCGCGAGGTGACCGAGGGCCTGGGCTCGGTGGTCGCCGCGCTGGTGCTGCTGAGCGTGGGCCTGTGGATGCACAGCAAGAGCAGCGCCGGCCGCTGGCAAAGCTATTTGAGCGAAAAGCTCTCGGCCAGCATGGGCCAGGGCTCGATGTGGGGCCTGTTCGCACTGGCCTTTGTCTCTGTCTACCGCGAGGTGTTCGAGACCGTGCTGTTCTTCTCGGCGCTGGCCTCGGACGGCCACCATGGCGCGCTGCTCGGCGGCGGCCTGGCGGCCGTAGCCATCCTGGGGGTCATTGCCTGGGTGCTGCTGCGCACCAGCGCCCGCATGCCCGTGGGCCGCTTCTTCTCGGCCACCTCGATCCTGGTGGCCGTGCTGGCGGTCGTGCTGGTGGGCAAGGGCGTGTCCTCGCTGCAAGAGGCCGGCTGGGTCAGCGCCACGCCGCTAGCGGCGCCGCGCATCGAGCTGCTGGGCATGTTCCCCACGATGGAGACCTTGCTGGCCCAGGCCCTGGTGCTGGCGCTGGTGGTGTTTGGCTTTGCTTACAACCGCGCGGCAGCGCGCAGGGCAGTGAGCGCCCCGCAGTAAGCACCGCCTTGTCGGCTGCCAGACCTCGCCCGGGTGCTGACCCTGGCGAGGTCTTTTTCTTTGACCGGCGCTGCGCCCAGCGACTACCATCGACAGGGTTCCCGCGATCTCTCCATCCCCCTCCCCCGACCATGCGCATCATTCACACCTCGGACTGGCACCTGGGCCAGCATTTCATGGGCCAAAGCCGCCAGGCAGAGCACAGCGCGCTGATCGACTGGCTGCTGGAACAGGTGGCGGCGCAAGCCGCCGATGCGGTGCTGATCGCTGGCGATATTTTTGACACCGGCGCGCCCCCCAGCTACGCGCGCGAGCTCTACAACCGCCTCATCGCCCGCCTGCACCAGGCCGGTGTGGCGCTGTTGGTGCTGGGCGGCAACCATGATTCGGTTGCGGTGCTGGAAGAAAGCCAGGGCCTGCTGCAGCACCTGGGCACCCAGGTGATTGCCGCGACCGGCACGCCCGCGCAGCATGTGCGCATCTTGCCGCTGCGCGATGGCACGCCCGGCTGCATCGTCTGCGCGCTGCCCTTTATCCGCCCCCGCGATGTGCTGCAAAGCCAGGCCGAGCAAAGCGCGCAAGACAAGCAGCTGGCGCTGCAGCAGGCCATCCAGGCGACCTACCAGCAGGTGTATGCAGCAGCACTGCAGCAGCAGGCTGCCCTGCAGGCCAGCCTGGGGCGGCAGTTGCCCATCATCGCCACCGGCCACCTCACCACCGTCGGCGCCAGCAGCAGCGAATCGGTGCGCGAGATCTATGTCGGCGCGCTGGAGGCTTTCCCCACCCAGGCCTTTCCCCCTGTGGACTACATCGCGCTGGGCCATATCCACCAGCCGCAAAAGGTGGGCGGGCTGGCGCACATCCGCTACAGCGGCTCGCCGATCGCGCTGGGCTTTGACGAGACGCGCCAGCCCAAGCAGATGCTGTTGGTCGAGTTGGGAGAGCCCGGCTTGCAGGCCGTCACCGCCCTGCCGGTGCCGGTCTTCCAGCCCATGGCGGCGCTGCGCAGCAGCCTGGCCGCGTTGCCGGCCGCACTGCAGCAGGCCAGTGCGCTGGCCCAGGACGACAAAAAGGTCTGGCTGGACATCATGATCGAAGAAGACGACTACCTGGCCGACCTGCCGCTGCGCGTGCAGGCACTTGCCGAAGGTTTGCCATTGCAGCTGCTGCGGGTCAAACGGCTGCGCGGTCGGGCGGCCGCGCAGTGGAGCGGGCCTGCCATCGAAGCACTGGATGCGCTGACACCGGCCCAGGTGTTTGAGCGCCGCCTGGCGCTGGAGACGATGGACGCCGAGCTGCAGCAGGCACTGACCGCGCGCTACCAGGCCGTGCTGCAGTCGCTCTCCAACCCCAGCGGGGAGGCGCCATGAAGATACGCAGCCTGCGGCTTAAAAACCTGAACTCGCTCAAAGGCGAATGGCGCATTGACTTCACAGCTGCGCCCTTTGCCGATAACAGCCTGTTTGCGATCACCGGCCCCACGGGCGCGGGCAAATCAACCTTGCTCGATGCGATTTGCCTGGCGCTCTACCACCAGACACCCCGGCTGGCGACCCTCAGCGCCAGCAGCAATGACCTGATGACGCGCCACACGGCAGATTGCATGGCCGAGGTGGTGTTCGAGGTCAAGGGCATCCTCTACCGCGCCTTCTGGAGCCAGCGCCGCGCCCGCGACAGGGCCAGCGGCGCGCTGCAGGCGCCCCGGGTGGAGCTGGCGCGCGTGGCCGATGGCGTAATCCTGAGCACGCATAGCAACGACAAGCTGCGCCAGATGGCCGAGATCACCGGGCTGGATTTTCCGCGCTTTACCAAATCGATGCTGCTGGCCCAGGGCGGGTTTGCCGCGTTTTTGGAGGCCAAGGCGAATGAACGCGCCGAGCTGCTCGAAGAGCTGACCGGCACCGACATCTACAGCCAGATATCGCAAGCCGTGTTTGAGCGCGCCCGCGATGCCCGCCAGGCGCTGGAGCGCGACCAGGCGCAGGCCGGCGGCATGCAGCTGCTGCCCGAGGCCGAGCGCGCGCAGCTGCAGGCCGAGGCCCAGCAACTGCAAGACACCTTGGCCACTTTGCAGACGCGCCATGCCGCGCTGCAAGGCCTGCAGCACTGGCAGCAGCACACCGCGCAAGCGGCGCAGGCGCAGCACCAGGCCCAGGAACGCCTGCAGCAGGCCCAGCAAGCGCTGCAGGCTGCCGCCCCCGATCTGCAACGCCTGCAGGCCCATGGCCCGGCACAGGCGATTGCCCCGCTGCATACTGGCTGGCAGCAGGCGCAAGCGGCCGCTGCAGCAAGCCAGGCACAGCAGACCCAATTGCAGGGCCGCCTGGCCGATGCCCAGCGCCAGCAGTGGCAGCTGCAGCAGCATGCCAGCGCGCTGGCGCAGCAGGCCCAGCAGCAAGCCGAGCAGGCTGTGCACCAGTTGCACACCCAGCAGAGCGATCTGCAGCACTGGCTGCAGCAGCACCCAGCCCATGCCAGGTTGGGCGACCAGCTGAGCGGCTGGCGCGAGCAGCTGGCACAGCGCCAGCAGCAGCAGCGGCAGTGGGCGCAAGAACAAGCCGCGTTGCAGCAAGCCCAGCAGCAGGGCCAGTCGCTGCAGCAGCAGATAGCGCGACAGGCCACCGAGTTGCAGCAGGCCCAGGCCGCGCAGCAGCAGGCCGATGCTGCGGCGCGCGAGCTGCAGCACGCGCAGCACACCCGCCTGGCCCCGCATGGCGGCAGCCTGGGCCAGTTGCGCGCCCACTGGCAGACGGCCCAGCAGCACGAGCAAGCCTGGCAGCAATTGCTGCAGCATGCCGAGCAACGCCAGCCGCTGGCGCGCGATGCGCAGCAACTGGGCGATGCCTTGCAGGCCTGCTCGGCACCGCTGGCCCAGCAGCAGGCCACGCTGGCCGCGCTGCGCAGCCAGTACAAGGCGCAGAAAGAGCGCGTGGCCGACAAACAGCGCCTGCTGGCGCAGGAAGAGCGCATCCAAAGCC
Source organism: Comamonas squillarum (assembly GCF_025309455.1). Classification (NCBI taxonomy): domain Bacteria; kingdom Pseudomonadati; phylum Pseudomonadota; class Betaproteobacteria; order Burkholderiales; family Comamonadaceae; genus Comamonas; species Comamonas squillarum. Next base: position 4,304,386 of record NZ_CP104377.1, on the reverse strand, counting down.
TGGAAGCCCACCGCCATGCGCTGCAGCCCGGCGAGGCCTGCCCCCTTTGTGGTTCGCAGGAGCACCCTGCGATTGCCGCCTATGCCGCGCTGGATGTGTCGGCCACCGCCGCCGCGCTGCAAGCGGCCCAGGCCGAGCTCGACGCGCTGCAGCAGCAGGGCGAGCAGTTGGGCGCTGCGCATGCGGCGGCCCTGAGCCAGCAGACCAGCCTGCAAGCCCAATTGACAGCGGCCGAGCAGCGGCTGGACGCCTGGCAACAGCGATGGCAGACACTCTGCACAGCCATGGCCCAGCCCATCGCCGCATCGGCCTGGCAGCAGCCGCACACACTGGCCGAGGCGCAGCAAGCCAGCGCCGCGCAAGCGGCGCAGTTGCAACAGGCCCTGGCGGCAGCCGAGGCCGCTGAGCAAGCGCTGCAAGCCGCCAAGGATGCCGCGCATGCAGCAGACCAGACCCTGCAGGACGCCCAGCATGCGCAAGCGCGCCTGCAGCAGGCCCAGCAAGACAACAGCAGCCTGCAGCAACGCCTGTCGCAGACCGTGCAAGCGCTGCAGGCCCAGGCAGACGCGGCCGAGGCCGCCTTGCAATCCAGCCTGGCCCCGCTGGGCCTGGTGATTCCGCCCGCCGATGGCCACGATGCCTGGCTGCAGACCCGCCAGCAGGAATGGCAGCAGTGGCAGCAGCACAGCGCGCAGCTGCAAACCACCGCCCAGCAACTGGCACTGCAGCAGCAGCAGGCCCAGCAGTGCGCGCAAGAGGCCCAGCAATGGCAGCAGCGCCTGGCGCAACTGCCGGCACCGTCACCAGCACAAACCGGTGCTGCGACCATCGCACTGCCCGCCACCCTGGCGGATTGCGCGGCATTGCTGGAACAGACCCGCCAAGAACTCGCCAGCCTGCAAGGCCAAGCCCAGCAAGCGGGCCAGCAACTGGCCGAGCGGCAGTGGGCCCTGGAGCAGGCCCAGGCCGCCTGGAACCAGGGCTTGGAGGCCAGCCCCTTTGCCGATGCACAGGCTTTTGCGCATGCGCTGTTGCCAGCGGACGCGCTGGAGCGGCTCAGCCAGCAGCGCGATGGCCTGCAGTTGGCATTGCAGCGCGCCAGCACGGTGGCCGAGGAAACGGCGCAGCAGCACCAACACCTGCAGGCCCAGGCCTTGACGGAGGAGGCACCCGAGGCGCTCGCGGCGCAATTGCGGGCGCTGGAGGACGAGCGCAACCAGACGGCAGAGCGCATGGGCGCCCAGCGCGCGCGCCTGGCCGATGACGACCAGCGCCGCGCGGGGCAGCAGGATTTGCTCGCGCAGATTGCGGCGCAGGAGCGCGACAGCGCGCTGTGGCAGCGGCTCGATGGCCTGATCGGATCGGCCAAGGGCGACAAGTTCCGCAAGTTTGCCCAGGGCCTGACCCTGGACCATTTGCTGGCCTTGGCCAACGGCCATCTGGCCAGGCTGCATGGCCGCTACCTGCTGCAGCGCAAGACCACTGGCGAGCTCGAGCTCGATATCGTCGACAGCTGGCAAGGCGATGTCGCGCGCGACACCCGCACCTTGTCGGGGGGCGAGGCCTTTTTGGTCAGTCTGGCGCTGGCGCTCGCGCTGTCGGACCTGGTCAGCAGCAAGACCTCGATCGATTCGCTGTTCCTGGACGAAGGCTTTGGCACCTTGGACGGCGACACCCTGGAGATCGCGTTGACAGCGCTCGATACGCTGAATGCCAGCGGCAAGATGATCGGCATCATCAGCCATGTAGAGGCGCTCAAGGAGCGCATCCCGGCGCAGATCCGGGTGGAGAAGGGGGCGGGAATCGGATATTCGCGTTTAGAGCTGCAAGGCTGAAGCGCAGAACCCTTGCTATGCTATTTACCTTAGGGCGCCATGGGGATGCGCCCTGCCCGGCCGCGCTGCAGCGGCCATATCGGCTACCATCCATGCCCTTGCTTGATAGGTACAAGCCATGATCCGGATCGCAGAACTCAAACTCCCCCTCTCGGCGGTGCCTTACCACCCCGACAACCACACCGAATACGCGCCCCAAGAGGCGCTCACCCAGCTCGCAGCGCAGCGCCTGGGCCTGCAGCCCGCAGCCATTGCCCAGCTGCAGGTGCACAAGCGCAGCTTCGATGCGCGCAAGTCCGAACTGCTGGCCGTCTACATCGTCGATGTGGCCTTGGCAGATCCCGCGCAGGAAGCGGCCTTGCTCGCGCACTTCGCGGCAGACTCGCATGTGAACCCAACGCCCGACATGTCCTGGCACCCGGTGGGCCAGGCGCCTGCCGATATGCAGGATCGCCCGGTGGTGGTGGGCTTTGGGCCCTGCGGCATTTTTGCAGCGCTGGTGCTGGCGCAGATGGGCTTCAAGCCCATCGTGCTGGAGCGCGGCAAGACCGTGCGCCAGCGCACCAAGGACACCTGGGGCCTGTGGCGCAAGCGCCGCTTGACGCCCGAATCGAATGTGCAGTTTGGTGAAGGGGGCGCCGGCACCTTCTCGGACGGCAAGCTCTACAGCCAGATCAAGGACCCGCGCCACCTGGGCCGCAAGGTAATGCAGGAGTTCGTCACCTACGGCGCGCCGCCGGAGATCCTGTTCACCGCCCACCCGCACATCGGCACCTTCAAGCTGGTCAAGGTGGTCGAGGGCATCCGCGAGGAGATCGTGCGCCTGGGCGGTGAGATCCGCTTTGAGCAAAAGGTCACTGATGTGCTGGTCGAAGGCGATGACCGCCAGCTGGTAGGCCTGCAGGTGCTGGATCAGGTTAGTGGCGATAGCTACACCCTGCCCACGCGCCACGCGGTAATGGCACTGGGCCACAGCTCGCGCGACACCTTTGCGATGTTCTACGAGCGCGGTGTGGCGATGGAGGCCAAGCCCTTCTCGGTGGGCTTTCGCATCGAGCACCCGCAAAGCGTCATCGACCGCGCGCGTTGGGGCAAGGATGCTGGCCACCCGCTCTTGGGCGCGGCCGACTACAAGCTGGTGCACCACGCCAAGAATGGCCGCGCCGTCTACAGCTTTTGCATGTGCCCGGGTGGCACCGTGGTGGCCGCCACCAGCGAGCCCGAGCGCGTCGTGACCAATGGCATGAGCCAGTACTCGCGCGCCGAGCGCAATGCCAATGCTGGCATGGTCTGCGCGATCAGCCCCGAAGACTACCCGCAGGACGCCGAGAGCTTTGCCTGGGCCTTTGGCGGCAAGACCTATGGCGTGGAGACGCAGGCGCCGGGCGCCTTCCATCCGCTCTCGGGCATCGTGCTGCAGCGCCAGCTGGAGTCCAAAGCCTATCTGCTGGGCGGCCAGAACTACAGCGCGCCCGGCCAGCTGGTGGGCGATTTTGTCGCAGGCACGCCGTCCACTACCTTTGGCACCGTAGAGCCCTCGTACAAACCCGGCATCACGCTGGGCGACCTGCACCAGGCCCTGCCGGCCTACGCAATTGAGGCGATGCGCGAGGCCCTGCCCGCCTTTGGCAAGAAGATCCGCGGCTATGACATGCGCGATGCCATCCTGACGGGGGTCGAGACCCGCACCTCCTCGCCCGTGAAGATCGGCCGGGGTGCCGATTTTCAGAGCGACAACACACGCGGCCTGTACCCGGCCGGGGAAGGCGCCAGCTACGCGGGCGGCATTCTGTCAGCCGGCGTCGATGGCATCAAGGTGGGTGAGGCGGTGGCCTGCGCCATTTTGGGGCTGGCCGTGCCGTCGTCGGGCTCGCGCGGCTCGGGCGGCGCACTGTAGTGTTCAAGGCGTTGGTAGCGATTCGAGCATGGCTACGGCGCCGTGTCGGCGTGGCGGTCTTCGACCTCGGCGGCCAGCGCAGGTTCCGCCAAAATCCGGCAAAAACACTTAAGAACAACTTAACAAACCGCATCTTGGTTCGTTGAGGCCTATACGCTACAAACGCAGCTATCCTTTCTCAGCGCATCCTAGAATTCTGGATTGTTCTGCCGATATTGCTGAAGGAGGGAGCCCCATGTCCGTACCGATCCACCCCGCGCTGAGCGCCTGCCTGGGCGCGGCCTTGTGCTTGAGCTGCGCGATGGCCGGGGCCTCCAGCCATGACAGCCAGACCCCCAGCAACCCATCTGCACTGTCGGGCTGGAGCGTTGGCTATTCACCCTATACCTACCACTACTCCAACGCCAAGAAGCAACGTGATTTCGAGCCCGATGACGAGCGGCACAAATATGTGTGGCTGATCAATGCCGAGAAAAAGCTCGACGACCACCAGCTGGCCGGCTTCGCCTATTTCAGCAATTCCTTTGGCCAGCCCAGCCAGTACGCCTATTACGGCTGGCAGTTCCAGCCGCTGTCCAGCTCGCCGCAGCTGTTTGTCAAGCTGACCGGCGGAGTGATCCACGGCTACCGCTTCCCCTACCACCGCAAGATCCCGCTCAACAACAAGAACGGCTGGGGCGTCACCGCCATCCCTGCGGTGGGCTGGAACTACAACGAACACTGGGGCGGCCAGCTCAATGTGCTGGGCAAGTCCGCACTGATGTTTCAGCTGAACTACACGATGCGCTGACCGGCGCAGCGGCCCAGGCCCCAAGCGGGACTCAGGCAGGCAAGGGATAGAGGGGGCAGGAGACCGGGGGCCAGCCACGCGGCACCAGCGCCTCAGCGGCGTTCCCAGTGCCCGCCCCGCGCTTGCCAGCCGTGGGGGCCGCGCACCCATTCGCGGGGCACCCAGCGGTCTCCATGGTGAGGCGGCGCAGCCCAGCGGCCTTCACGCCAGACATAGCGGCCACCGCTCCAGTCCCAGAAGCCGCCAATCCAGACCTGGGTCGCGATCGGCGCCACCGCAACCGGGGCGGGCTCATAGCGCAGGGGCGGTGGCGCTTCGCTGGACACGACCACGGCCCCGCTATTGCCATAGGCATAGGGCTCGGCCGGTGCGACAACGCAGCCGGTCACCAAGGTGGCGACCGCCAGGGCGCCAGCACACAAAGCGGCCGAACGCTTAGGGATGCGCTGCAAAACCCTCGCCAAGCGGGATGGACGCGGATCGGGATGAGACGCAAGGCGTCTTTTGCAGTCAATAGCCGTAGCTATTGACAAGGAAGACAACGCAGCGGATCGCCCGAGACCGCGTTCAGACCACGGCAGGGAGTTTTGCAGAGGGTCTCTAGAGCTGGGAGTGTGCGACATGGTGTATCTCCAGTCATTGCAAGAACTCCATTGAAGGCGCGCCAGCTTAACGCCCGGTGAGCGGCGCGTAAATCAGCGGTAAAAGCGGGTTCAACCATGCCAGTGAAACGCCGGCCAGCCGCCCATCGCCCACAAAAAAAGCACTGCCGAGGCAGTGCTTTGGTGAGGCGGCCAACCGGGCCTTATTGCACCGGGTTGTTTTGCAGCGCGGCCACACGCTCTTCGATCGGTGGGTGCGAGCTGAACAGCTTGCCCAGGCCGCCGGTGATGCCCATGGCCTGCATGCTTTGCGGCAAGGTGCCAGGGTGCATGCCACCGAGGCGGTGCAGCGCATTGATCATCGGCTGCTTACGGCCCATCAGGCGGGCGGCACCGGCATCGGCGCGGAACTCGCGCTGGCGCGAGAACCAGGCCACGATGATGGCGGCCAGGAAGCCAAAGACGATATCGAGCACGATGGTGGTGATCATGTAGCCAATGCCAGGGCCCGAGCTTTGCTCGTCATTGCGGCGCAGAAAGGAATCGACCGCATAGCCGATGACGCGCGAGAGGAAGACCACAAAGGTGTTCATCACGCCCTGGATCAGCGCCATGGTGACCATGTCACCATTGGCCACGTGGGCCACCTCGTGGCCGATGACAGCCTCGACCTCTTCACGGGTCATGCCTTGCAGCAGCCCGGTCGAGACGGCCACCAGGGCCGAGTTCTTGAAAGCGCCGGTCGCAAACGCGTTGGCCTCGCCCTCATAGATACCGACCTCGGGCATCTGGATGCCGGCCTGGTCGGAGAAGCGACGCACGGTCTCGACAATCCAGGCCTCGTCAGCGCTTTGGGGCTGGTTGATGATCTTGACGCCCATGCTCATCTTGGCGATGGGCTTGCTCATGAGCAAGGAGATGATGGCGCCGCCAAAACCCATGATGAAGGCAAAGCCGAGCAGCGCCCCGAGGTTCAGGCCATTGGCAGTCAGGTAGCGGTTGACACCGAGCAGGCTGGCAACAATGCCCAGCACCACAACCACGGCGATGTTGGTCGCCAGAAAAAGGAACATTCGTTTCATGGGGTCGATTCTCCAAGGAGGGGAACACAGTGCTCGATAGCTGGGGGCAATGTCTTGCGAATTCAAGACCTTACCTCCACTTTATAGCGACGGCGGGTGCTTATGATATTTGTGGCCGTCGGGCCGAGCGAAATACGTCTGGGTCATCGTAGAAGGAAACATGCTGGTTTTCCTGGCACCATCCCGGAACGCCCAGCACCGGCAAGGGCGCGAAGGGCTTGCCCGCCAGGTGCGCAGCGTCCAGAGAATCGGCGATGACCGCGTCGATATTGTCCACCATCGGCCAAGACTGCGGGGGGCAAAAAACATGCGCGGTGATTGGTTTTCTGGGGCTGATGAGCTTTTCCAGCAGCGCATGGCCGATGACGAGGAGCTGCGCCTGCTGCCACAGTGGCCGCAGCTCGACAAAGAGCCGCTGCCATTGGCGCTGCTGCAGCGCCTGCCACAGCGCTGCGGGCGCCAGCAGCACGGCGCCGTTTTCATCGAACAAGGTCAAGGCATCACGCAAGGGTCCCCGGCTGGCCCCGACGCCGCCCGCTTGCGCAATGGCCTGGGCCTGCAAGGCATTGAGCCGTGCCTTGGTGCGCGCAAAGCGCTGCCAGACCAGGCCGTTGAGCCCGTCATGCATGTGTTCGCGGGTGGGCACGCAGCCGCTGCGGGCGATAAAGCTTTCATAGGCCTCGCTCGCAGGCAGCGCCGACTGCGGCACAAAGCGCCGGCCGCAATCGCCCAGGCGGTTGAGCAGATCGGGCATGGCCAGGCCCTGACCATCCAGCGCGCGGATCTGCAGGCCCAGCGCCCGGTAGGGCTGCAGCCAGGGCGCCTGCCAGTCCAGCGAGGACCAGCCCGGCGCGGGCCGATCCCGTGCAGTGGCCTCGCGGTTATCCACGCATTAAATGATCAAAACGCTCAGTCGGCCAGCTTCCAGGGCAGCGCTTCACCCGAGCGCAGCGGCTTCAAATCCGCCTGGCCAAAGGGGTAGGACTCGGGCGGGGTCCAGGACTCGCGCACCAGCGTGATGCGGTCGGTATTGCGCGGCAGGTTGTAGAAATCCGCGCCATGCAGGCTGGCAAAGCCTTCGAGCTTGTCCAGCGCCCCGACCTTGTCAAAGGCCTCGGCATACATCTCGATAGCGGCATGGGCGCTGTAGCAGCCGGCGCAGCCGGTGGCGTGTTCCTTGAGCTGGGCGGCATGCGGCGCGCTGTCGGTGCCCAGGAAGAACTTGGGGTTGCCGCTGGTGGCCGCCTGCACCAGCGCCAGGCGGTGCTCCTCGCGCTTGAGCACGGGCAGGCAGTAGTAGTGCGGTCGAATGCCACCCGTAAAGATCGCGTTGCGGTTGAACAGCAGATGCTGGGGCGTGATGGTGGCGCCGACAAAGCGGTCGCTCTCGGTCACATACTGGGCTGCCTCCCGCGTGGTGATGTGCTCGAACACGATTTTCAGTTCGGGGAAATCGCGGCGCAGCGGCACCATGTGCTGGTCGATAAAGGCCGCCTCGCGGTCGAACAGGTCCACATCGCTGCCGGTCACCTCACCGTGCACCAAGAGCAGCATGCCTTCGCGCTGCATCGCCTCCAGGGTCGGGTAGATCTTGCGGATATCGGTCACGCCATGGTCGCTGTTGGTGGTGGCACCAGCGGGATAGAGCTTGCAGGCCACGACACCGGCCGCCTTGGCGCGCACGATCTCCTCGGGGGCGAGTTTGTCCGTCAGGTACAGGGTCATCAGCGGCTCGAACTTCAGGCCCTGGGGGATGGCCGCCACAATGCGCGCCTTGTAGGCCTGGGCCAGCTCGGCGGTCGTGACCGGGGGCTTGAGGTTGGGCATGACGATGGCACGGGCAAATTGCCGCGCGGCATGGGCCACGGTGGTGGCTAAGGCGGCGTCATCGCGCAGATGGATGTGCCAGTCGTCGGGTCGGATGATGCTGATGGAAGAGGGTGCGGTGCTCATCCCGCCATTGTCGCACCGGTCATGCCGGCGTCATCACAGTCCCCGAGCATTGGATAAAGGTAACTCAATGTTAAGGGTAGGTGCCCATAGAGTACACAGTCTCTATGCGTATCATAGACAGCTGTAGGAATTCTTAATCAAGGACTGTGCAACATGTGGCTAAACCATATTTTTCGCGGCGCTGTGCTGCTGTGCCTTGCCAGCAGCAGCCTGGCTCAGACCCCTTTGCCCGACAGCTGGGACAAGATCCGGGAGGCACAGCGCATCACCGTGGGCTACCGCCCCGACGGCCTGCCTTTTGCCTACGAGATGGGCGAGACCAAGAAACCAGTGGGCTACGCCATCGACATCTGCCAGGCGCTGATTGCCAAGCTCCAGCAGAGCATGGGCCTGGCCAAGCTCGATATCCATTACCGCGCCATCAATGGCCAGACCCGCTTTACCGACCTGTCCAGCGGCGCCATTGATGTCGATTGCAGCAACACCACCAACACCAAGGACCGGCGCGAGAGCAAGCATGTGTCCTTCAGCCTGCCCTATTACATCGCTGGCGTGCGCATGCTGGTCAAGTCTGACAGCGGCATCAACGAAGTCGATGACCTCTCGGGCAAGCGCGTGATCACCACCAAGGGCACCACGTCGCTGCAGGTGCTCGAGCGCCGCGTGGCCATCAATGGCCTCAAGATCCAGCACAGCGAGTGCCTCACCCATGACGCCTGCTTCAAGGCCGTGCAAGCGGGCACGGCCGATGTCTGGCTGATGGACGACATCCTGCTGGCGGCCCACCGCGCGCAGTCAGACAAGCCCGAGCAGGTCAAGCTGATTGGCAAGCTGATGTCGATCGAGCCGCTGTCGCTGATGATGCGCGACACCGACGTGCGCATGAAGAAGGTGTTCGACGCCGAGATGCGCGTGCTGTCGCAGAACTACGAAATCACGCGCCTGTACAAGAAGTGGTTCGAGTCGCCGCTGCCGGGCAAGAGCTTTGCACTGAACGTGCCGATGTCCTACCTGCTCACCGACATGCTGCGCTTCCCCAGCGACAAGTTCGACAACTGACCGTTCGGGGGCCGCGTTCTGCGGCCCCTGCCCTCCCACCAGCTGCTGAGCCACGGCGCTCACCGCCAAGCCTCCCAGCATGCGTCTGTCCACGGGAGGCCAGCCCCCTCCCCCCATTAACTTTGCCGATAAAAAATGGCCGCATAAGCGGCCATGGTTGGGTGCGAGCTGCGCTGCAATCAGTGCTGCAGGATCTTGCCCAGGAAGTCCTTGGTGCGGGGCTGGCGCGCATCGGGGTTGCCGAAGAAGTCTTCCTTGGAGCAGTCCTCCAGGATCTTTCCGCCCACGTCCATGAAGATCACGCGGCTGGCCACCTTCTTGGCAAAGCCCATTTCGTGCGTCACGCACATCATGGTCATGCCTTCGTGGGCCAGGCCGATCATCACGTCCAGCACTTCGCCAACCATTTCAGGGTCCAGTGCCGAGGTGGGCTCGTCAAACAGCATCACCGAAGGGTCCATCGACAGCGCACGGGCAATGGCCACGCGCTGCTGCTGGCCGCCCGAGAGCTGGCCGGGGAACTTGTCCTTGTGCGCCATCAGGCCCACGCGGTCGAGCATCTTCAGGCCCCGGGCCTTGGCATCGTCGGCGCTGCGGCCCAGCACCTTGATCTGCGCGATCGTCAGGTTCTCGGTCACCGACAGGTGGGGGAACAGCTCGAAATGCTGGAACACCATGCCCACGGTGCTGCGCAGCTTGGGCAGGTCGGTCTTGGGATCGTGGATGGCCGTGCCGTTGACCCAGATCTCGCCCTTCTGGATGGGTTCGAGCGCATTGATCGTCTTGATCAAGGTCGACTTGCCCGAGCCCGAAGGACCGCAGACCACCACCACTTCGCCTTTGGAGATGCTGGTGGAGCAGTCGTTGAGCACCTGGAAGCTGCCATACCACTTGGAGACATTCTTCATTTCAATCATTTGGATATCCTTTGTATTGCCGCATCAGCGAATGATGGCGATCTTCTTGTGCAAACGCTTGACGAACCACGACAGCGTAAAGCAGATGATGAAGTACAGCACAGCAGCGGCCAGATAGGCCTCGACCGGACGGCCGAAATTCTTGCCTGCCACCTCAAAGCCCTTGAGCATGTCGTAGGCGCCAATGGCATAGACCAGCGACGTATCCTGGAACAAGATGATGGTCTGCGTCAGCAGCACCGGCAGCATGTTGCGGAAAGCCTGGGGCAGCACCACCAGACGCATGTTCTGGCCATAGGTCATGCCCACGGCCTGACCGGCATACACCTGGCCACGCGGAATGGACTGGATACCGGCGCGCATGATCTCGGAGAAGTACGCGGCCTCGAACGCCACGAAGGTGATAACCGCTGACATCTCCGCCCCGATGGGCTTGCCGATCAGCAAAGGCACCAGCAGGAAGAACCACAGAATCACCATCACCAGCGGCACCGAACGCATGCCGTTGACATAGATGGTGGCCGGCACCACGAGGATCTTCTTGCCCGACAGGCGCATCAGCGCCAGCAAGGTGCCAAAGAAGATACCACCCAGGGTAGCCACGATGGTCAGCATCACGCTGAACATCAGACCCTTGATGATGAAGTTCTGGATCAGGTCCCAGTTGTAGAACGAAAAATCAAGATTCAAATTCATCTCAGTGACCTCCGGAGCCGCCAGCGGCAATGAAGCCCGGGATACGGCTCTTCTTTTCAATGAAGGCCATGATGCGGTTGATCACGAATGCCGAGATCATGTACAGCGCGGTCACCGCCAGGTAGACCTCGATGCCGCGAGAGGTTTCCTCTTGCGCCTGCATCGCGAACAAGGTCAGCTCGGCCACCGACACGGCAAAGGCCACGGACGAGTTCTTGAAGATGTTCATCGACTCGCTGGTGAGCGGCGGAATGATGATGCGGTAGGCCATGGGCAGCAGCACATAGCGGTAGTACTGGAAGGTCGTGAAACCCAGCGCCATACCCGCATAACGCTGGCCACGGGGCAGCGCCAGGATACCGGCACGCAGCTGCTCGGCAATACGCGCCGAGGTGAAAAAGCCCAGCGCCAGCACCACCAGCAGGAACCCAGGCACTTGCTTGAGTGCGGGGAAGATGGCGGGCACGACGTGGTACCACAGGAAAATTTGCACCAGCAGGGGGATGTTTCGGAACAACTCCACCCAGGCATTGCCCAGACGCACCGTCCAGGGCCGGTCAGGCAGGGTACGCAAGGTACCGATGATGGAGCCCACCACCAGCGCGATCACCAGCGCACACAAGGAAACGGAGATAGTCCATCCCCACGCAGACAACAACCAGTCCAGATACGTGACATCGCCGTTTTTACCGAAACAGCCCTGCACGACCTGGCGCTCAATCGTGTCTTCACAAAATACTTGCCAATCCCAATTCATAGGACTACCTCTTTTTTTGTCTTTGTAGCAATGTTTGGTGCCTGGTCGCAACTGACAGAAACCAGTACCAACAAAAACGCCCCCCCAAACCCCAGGCTGGAAGGGCGGTACCTAAATGGTGTGCTTACTTGACTTCGTAGGCTTCCATGGGCTTGTCGTTCGGGTTGGCCCAAGCATCCTTGGTTGCAGCCGACAGCGGCAGGCCCACCTTCACGTTGTTAGGAGGGATAGGTTGCATGAACCACTTGTCGTACAGCTTCTCGAGCGAGCCGTCCTTGATCTGCCGCACGATGGAGTCGTCCACAGCCTTCTTGAAGGCGGTGTCGTCCTTGCGCAGCATGCAGGCGATCGGCTCGACCGACAGCACTTCGCCGACGACCTTGTAGTCAGCAGGTGCCTTGGACTTGGAGATGTTGGCGGCCAGGATGGAGCCGTCCATGATGAAGGCATCGGCGCGGCCAGACTCCAGCATCAGGAAGCTGTCCGCGTGGTCCTTGCCCATGACTTCCTTGAAGGTCAGGCCATCAGCGCGCTTGTTCTTGCGCAGGGTCTGCACCGACGTGGTACCGGTCGTGGTCACGATGGTCTTGCCGTTGAGGTCCTTGATGCCGGTGATGCCGGAGTTGGCCTTCACAGCGATGCGCACTTCTTCCACGTAGGTGGTGAAGGCGAACGCAGCATCCTTTTGGCGCGACTGGTTATTGGTGGTGGAGCCGCACTCCAGATCCACGGTACCGTTTTGCACCAGCGGCACGCGGTTTTGCGAGGTCACGGGCTGGTACTTGATGTCCAGCTTGGCCAGGCCCAGCTGCTTTTGCAGGTCGCTTACGATGTGCTCAGCCATCTCGGTGTGGAAGCCAACATACTTGCCGTTACCCAGCGTGTAGCCCAGGCCCGAAGACTCGCGCACACCCAGGGTGATGCTGCCAGACGACTTGATCTTGGCCAGCGTATCGCCCGCTTGCGCAAACGCGCTACCTGCAGCAACCGCTGCGACCGCAAAAGCCAGCAAATGTTTCTTCATCATCAGACCTCCAGATAAATCAATTAAGTGGTCGACTATGGGCCTCAACAGACGCCAAAGCGACAACTGACACGCTACGTATTGTGCAGTCCGTCCAGATAATGCCAGCAAACTGAGCAGTGCAATTATCCGGAAAATTACCAATGAATTGCTAACAATTCATAGCCTTTTTCGAACAAATCGCGTACATCTAACCAACTGCAACACGAGCAATCCGCAAGCATTGCACAGAAAATTTAAGCCGCATATTAGAAATTACCCTGCAAATCCAATTTATCTATATTCTTATAGACATCATGGATTATGTGCGGCGTTGCGGGAGACGAGGTAGTCCCACAGGGCCTGCGCGCCAGTCTTGACCGCATCGCTGGACTGGGGCTTTTCCCGGTAGGCGCGCACATCCATTGCCACTTCCCACTGCGCTGAGCTGGGGTAGTCGGCACGCACGAGCTTCTTGGCCTTGAGCTCCTTCTTGGCCGCGCTCTGCGGCAAAAAGGCCAGACCATGCCCTTCCATCGCCATGGCCTTGAGCCCTTCGGCCATGTCGGTCTCGTAGACGCGGTCCAGATACGCGGGCTCAGGCGCCTGCTTGAGGGCCAGGTCCGTGACGCGGCTGAGGTAGGCCCCCGGCGCGTAGCCCAAAAACGGCAGCGGCACGTCCGCCGCTCCGGGCAGCAGGAAAAGCGGCAGGCCATCGAGCCCGGGCTTGCAATAAGGCGCCATCACCTCGCGGCCCAGGCTCACCATTTCATAGCGTTGCGGGTCCAGCTGGATGGGCTGGGATTCATGGTGGTAGGCAATGAGCAGGTCGCAGCCGCCCTCGACCAGGCGCATCACCGCATCGTGCACATTGAGCGCGATCAAGCGGCTCTTGAACAGGCCAAAGTCATTGCGCAGGCCCGACACCCAGGTGGGGAAGAAGGTAAAAGCCAGCGTATGCGGAACGGCAAAATCGATGATGTCCTTGCCCGAGGACGAGTGCACACGCAGCATCGCGCGCGTGCTCTGCACCGCCTGCAGGATCTCGATGGCCTGGTTGTACAGCGTCTTGCCCGCGGGCGTCAGCCGCGTCGGGTAGGAGCTGCGGTCCACCAGATCGGCCCCCGCCCAGGACTCCAGCGCCTGAATCCGCCGAGAGAATGCCGGCTGGGTGACATGGCGCAACTGCGCCGACCGGCTGAAACTACGCGTCTCCGCCAGACTCACAAAATCTTCAAGCCACTTGGTTTCCATCCGCGCATTATCCACACGCCAATGGCAGTCCGCTGCAAGTGGGCAGGCCCGATGCCAGGCCGGCGCCCGCAACGCAGGCGACTGCAGCGCGCCATCCCCGGGAAATGGATGGCTTGCAAGCCGTTCTTTCAAGGCCATAATCGGGCCCCACTGGCCCACCCGCCAGGCGCGGCGCTGCCGCAGATACCGATCTATCCGATACCAATGGTCCGCTCACAAGGCGGTTTGTGTTTTCCGCATTCACCCTTGGCTCTGCCGAGCCCTCTCGCGACCGGTTGTTATGGCATCACCCTCCCCTCATGCTTCGGGCGGCAGCAGCGCTGCCCCTTCCACCACGCTCCCCAGCGAGCCCGCACCCGCCAAAGGGCTGTGGCTGGAGGACTGGCTCACGGTCGTGATCATGGCGCTGTTGGCGCTCATCACCTTTGCCAACGTCATCGTGCGCTATTTCACCGACGGCTCCTTTGCCTGGACCGAAGAGATCTCGGTGTTCCTGATGATCTTGCTGGCCATGGTGGCTGGCTCGGCCGCGGTGGCGCGCAACCTGCATATCCGCATCGAGTACTTTGCCGAGCGTGGCGACGCGCGCCGGCGCAAGGCCTTTGCCCGCTTTGGCGCGTTGACGGTGGCGCTGCTGTTTGCACTCATTTGCGTGCTCAGCATCCGCGTGGTGGTTGATGACTACCGCTACGAAGAGACCTCGCCGGGCATTGGCGTGCCGCAGTGGTGGTACTCCATCTGGCTGCCGGTGTTCTCGGCGCTGATCACCGTGCGCGCACTGGGCCTGTTCCTGCGCCAGGGCCGGGCCAGCTTCGCCCATGTGTTCTCCGAAGACAGCGACGCTGCCTCCAAGGAGCACGCATGATTGCCACCCTGCTCTTTATCGGCTTTATCGCGCTGATGCTGCTGGGCGTGCCCATTGGCGCTGCGCTGGGCCTGGCCGGCGCCGTCGCCATTGCGCTGGCCAATGCCGACGCGCAATGGTTTGGCCTGCTGGCCATTCCGCAGAACTTCTACGCCGGCCTGGGCAAGTACCCGCTTCTGGCCATTCCGATGTTCGTTCTGGTGGGCTCGATCTTCGACCGCTCCGGCGTGGCGCTGCGGCTGGTCAACTTTGCGATTGCCATCGTTGGACGCGGCCCGGGCATGCTGCCGCTGGTGGCCATTGCCGTGGCCATGTTCCTGGGCGGCATCTCGGGCTCGGGCCCCGCCAATGCGGCAGCAGTAGGCGGCGTGATGATTGCCGCAATGAGCCGCGCCGGCTACCCGGGCAGCTTTTCGGCCAGCGTGGTCGGGGCCGCAGCTGCCACCGATATCCTGATCCCGCCGTCGGTGGCCTTCATCATCTACTCGGTGCTGGTGCCCGGTGCCTCGGTGCCGGCGCTGTTTGCCGCGGGCATGATACCGGGCATTCTGGCGGGCCTGGCGCTGATCGTGCCGGCGGTCTGGATGTCGCGCAAGCACAAGATGGGCGCGCTGGAAGCGAGCCTGCCCCGCCCCGAATTCTGGAAGAGCCTGCGCGAAGCGGCCTGGGGCCTGGCCGCGCCGGTGCTGATCCTGGGCGGCATGCGCATGGGCTGGTTCACGCCGACCGAAGCGGCCGTGGTCGCGGTGTTCTACGGCCTGTTTGTCGGCATGGTCGTGCACCGCACCATCGGTGTGCGCGATCTGTTTCCGATCCTGCGCGAAGCTGGTGAGCTCTCGGCCGTGATCCTGATCGTCGTGTCGCTCGCGGGTATCTTCGCGTTCTCGCTGTCGACCCTGGGCGTGATCGACCCGATCACCAACGCCATCGTCAACTCGGGCCTGGGCGAATGGGGTGTGATGGCCCTGCTGATCCTGATGCTGATCACCGTGGGCATGTTCCTCGACGGCATCTCCATCTTCCTGATCTTTGTGCCGCTGTTGATGCCCATCATGCAGCACTACCACTGGGACCCGGTCTGGTTTGGCGTGATCCTGACCCTGAAGGTGGCGCTGGGCCAGTTCACTCCGCCGCTGGCGGTCAACCTGATGGTCAGCTGCCGCATTGCCGGCGTGCGCATGGAATCGACCGTGCGCTGGGTCGGCTGGATGCTGTTTGCGATGTTCTGCGTGATGGTGCTGGTCATCGCCTTCCCGCAACTCGCACTGTGGCTACCTGCCAAGCTGGGCTACTGATTGGAGCCCGGGCCGGGTACAGGCGCACAGCCCTGCACCCGGCTCCTGGATTTGCAAAGATTTCCCCTTGAACCACCCGGAGACAACACCATGAAAACCCGTCAATTCCTTGCCACTGCCTTGGCTGCTGCTGCGGCGCTGAGCTTTGCCGCGCCCGCCGTGCAAGCCCAGAGCAACTACAAAAGCGAGTACCGCATGTCGCTGGTACTGGGCACGGCCTTCCCCTGGGGCAAGGGCGGCGAGATCTGGGCCAACAAGGTGCGCGAGCGCACGCAGGGCCGAATCAACATCAAGCTCTACCCCGGGGTGTCGCTGGTGCAGGGCGACCAGACGCGCGAGTTCTCGGCACTGCGCCAGGGCGTGATCGACATGGCCGTTGGCTCCACCCTGAACTGGTCGCCTCAGATCAAGGAGCTGAACCTGTTTGCGCTGCCGTTTCTGATGCCCGACTATGCAGCGGCCGACGCGCTGACCCAGGGCGAACCCGGCAAGCGCCTGTTTGCCCGCCTGGAAAAAGCTGGCGTGGTGCCACTGGCCTGGGGCGAGAACGGCTACCGCGAAATCTCCAACTCCAAGCATGCGATCAAGACCCCTGCCGACATGAAGGGCCTCAAGATCCGCGTGGTCGGCTCGCCGCTGTTTGTCGACACCTTCAGCGCGCTAGGCGCCAACCCCACGCAGATGAGCTGGGCCGATGCGCAGCCGGCGATGGCCAGCGGCGCCGTCGACGGCCAGGAAAACCCGGTGGCTGTCTACCAGGCGGCCAAGCTCAACACTGTGGGCCAGAAGTACCTGACCCTGTGGGGCTACATCAACGACCCGCTGATCTTTGTCGTGAACAAAGACATCTGGGCGAGCTGGAGCAAGGCCGACCAGGACATCGTACGCCAGGCCGCCATCGAAGCCGGCCAGGAAGAGATCGCCATTGCCCGCAAAGGCATGATCGAGGCGGGCAAGCCGCTGGTCAAGGAGCTGAGCGCCAATGGCGTCACCGTCACTGAGCTCAGCGCTGCCGAGCGCGAAGCCTTTGTGAAAGCCACCCGCCCGGTGTATGACAAATGGAAGCAGCAAGTGGGCGCCGACCTGGTGACCGCCGCCGAGAAAGCGATTGCGGCCCGCAAGCAGTAAGAGCAGCACCCTCCAAAAGCAAAACCACCGGGGTTGCGCCGGTGGTTTTTTTGTGGGCGCTGCTACAGAGCACCCCTGCGCACTGGCGCTAACGCCACTGTGTTTATTCGATCTTGAAGCCGGTCGTCTTGACCACCTGCTTCCAGCGGTCGGTCTCGGCCTGGATCTCCTGCGCAAAGCTCTCGGGGCTGGTCTTTACCGGGATGTAGTCGTACTGCTTGAGCTTGGCCAGCACATCGGGCATCTGCATGACCTTGTCGATGTTCTGCGACAGGGCCGCGACGATCTCCTTGGGGGTACCCTTGGGCGCGAGCAAGCCGGCCCAGGAGCTGAACTCCATGTCCTTGATGCCCAGCTCGACCAAGGTCGGCACATCGGGGAAGGACGCGGCGCGCTGGGGCAGCACCACGGCCAAGGCCTTGACCTTGCCGGCCTTGATCATCTCCACGGCAGCAAAGGAGTCGAACGAGAAATCCACCTCGCCGGAGACGACGGCCTGCATCTGCGGACTGGTGCCCTTGTACTGCGCATTGATGATCTGCGGCGCCTTGATCACCTGCTTGAACTGCTCGGTGATCAGGTTAATGATGGCGCTGCCCGACGAGGCCGTCAGCGGCTTGTCCTTGTTTTGCGCCAGCGCGATCAGCTCTTGCAGCGTGTTGGCGGGCAAATCCTTGCGGGCAATGATGATGAAGCCCACCGAGCAGACCTTGGCCACCGGCGCAAAGCTGGCGGCCGCCTCATAGGGCGCCTTGTAGATCACCGGGCTCAGCGTCTGGGCACCCGCGGTATTGAACAGCAAGGTGTATCCATCGGCCTGGGCGCGGGCCACTTCGCCGGTGCCGATCATGCCGTTGGCGCCGCCCCGGTTGTCGATGACAAAGGAGGCCTTCATCAGCTCGCCCATCTTCTGCATCACCAGCCGGGCCACCACATCGGTGGTGCCGCCTGCGGCAAACGGCACAATCACGCGCACGGGCTTGTTGGGATAGGCCGCTTGCGCCTGGGCCCACTGGGGCACGCTGGCGGCGCCCGCAGCGGCGGCGAGGGTGGTGAGGAAATGGCGGCGCGCAATCATGTCCATGCAATGTCTCCTGTGGCTGTCCTATTGTTGTCGGCCCATTGTGGGCAGCACCGCGCGGGCTGTCTAATACTTGCCAGCAATGCCACCATTCGCAGGCGCTATCGCGGCATGGTTGCACAGCGTGGACGGGCTGCTGCCCAGCAGGGGCTCCCGCCTGTCTCCCAGGCGTCTTGGCCAGGGCCCGCGCGGGCCTTGCCACGGCGCCAGCAACTGACGGCCTAACGAGCCGGCCATTAGTGCCG
Source organism: Comamonas squillarum (assembly GCF_025309455.1). Taxonomy (NCBI): domain Bacteria; kingdom Pseudomonadati; phylum Pseudomonadota; class Betaproteobacteria; order Burkholderiales; family Comamonadaceae; genus Comamonas; species Comamonas squillarum. The sequence continues at coordinate 4,285,927 of NZ_CP104377.1, read as the reverse complement.
ATATCAGCACTGCAACGGAGTCAAGGCATCCGCACGGCAGGGCATCACCGCCCCCCTGGGTGGCGCCCACCTGGCCGCTCATGCCCAAGGCGCTCTTGATAGATTTTTATAATAGTTTTTCTCTACTTTATCTCAAAAAAACATAGCCAATTTATACCCCTGGTAAATACCCTAATCTAGGGTTAACACCAGGGTTAGCTGTCACATATTTGTAAAAGTTCCAAGCTAATTCACATTGATTTCGGAACAATCAGTTTGATTTTTGGCTATTTATCGAAGATAGATACCAATATAAACTTCATTCCATCGTTAAACAAAAGCGGTATGGCCAGCAAACAAGTTGGCCGATACCGCAAAAGACGACGCGAGTCGACCACCAGGCCGAACGCAATCCCAAAGGAAAGAAAAATGAACGCACGTATTTTCGCTATCGCCGCTACTCTCGCCCTGGGTGCTTCCGTTGCCCAAGCCAATCCTTTTGAAGGCGACCAAGCCATCACCCCCCAAGCGGCTGCGACCAGCGCCGTGAGCCGCGCCGATGTGCAAGCCCAGCTGGCTGAAGCCCGCAAGACCAACACGATGATTGCCCAAGGCAACCAGTCGACCGTGAACGCCTACGAACTGGGCAAGGGCCAACTGAGCCGCGCCGAAGTGACCCAGGCTGCCCGCCAAGCGCTGGCCAACGGCTCGATCCTGGAAGGCGAATAAGCTTTTCCCCCTTGCCGGCAGCCACTGAGCCGGTAGGGCATCCACGGGACGGCGCACACACTCACCGCCCCTTGGGAACAGGCCACTGCGATGCAGTGGCCTTTTTTGCGTCTGTGCGTTGGGGCTGCGGTGCTGGCACCCAGCGGCTTCCAGGCCGCTACCAGCGAGCAAGCCGCTCAGGTTCTATGATGCGGGAACCTCTCCACGTATCTGTCCTCTCACCGCCAGACAAACAGGTACCACGCGATATGCCCCATGCTTTCCTGCGCCGCTCGATAGGAGCGCTTTTTTTTACACTGCTGGCCCTCGTGCTGAGCGGCACGGCGCTGCATGCCCAGGCCCAGATCAAGCTCCAGATCGGCAGCGGCGCCAGCGCTCCCGCGATGGACACGGCCTCCGGCCCCGCGTCGAGCAGCGTGGTGACCACGCCGCGTGTGCGCGCAGAGCTGGTGGCACTGGCGCCGCAGGGCATCGAGCCGGGCAAAAGCATTGAACTGGGCCTGCTGCTGGACCACCAGCCCGACTGGCATACCTACTGGACCAATCCCGGCGACTCGGGCCTGCCCACGCAGTTGCAATGGCAGCTGCCGCCGGGCTGGGATGCCGGCGAAATCGCCTGGCCCACGCCCCACCCGATTCGGGTCGGTACCCTCGTCAACTACGGCTATGAAGGCCAGGTGCTGCTGCCCGTTACCGTGCAGATCCCCAGCCATTTCTCGGCCGATGCGCGCGATGTGACGGTGCGCCTGCACGCGAACTGGCTGATCTGCCGCGTCGAGTGCATTCCTGAAGAAGGCCAGTTCAGCCTGACCATCCCGACCAAGAGCAGCACCGCGCTGCTGGCGGATAGCTTTGCAAAAGCCCATGCCCAGGCGCCGGTCGCACTGCAAGGCAGCAGCCAGGCCACGGTCGATGGCGAGACGCTGCAGCTGCGCGTCTCCGGCCTGCCCGCTGCTCTGCAGGGCCAGAGCCTGCAGGTACTCAGCGAGAGCCCCGACACCTTGCACCATGCGATGCAGGCCGGCAAGGATTTCCACCAGCAATGGCAAGGCGCGGACTGGACGGCCGTGGTGCCGCTGTCGGCCAACCGGGGCCAGACGCCGCAAGACATTCCGCTGGTGCTGACCACCGACCAGCACCGCGCCGTCGATGGCGCCATCGGCTGGCGTACCGTGGCGCCCCTCAGCGGCCAATGGCAGGCCGCTGCCGTGGCCCAGGTCTCACCAGAGCTGGCCGCTGCGCTGGCCAAGAATGCCCAGGCATCCGCCCCCGCCGCGCCGGCCTCTTCGGGCAGCCTGTGGCTGGCGCTGCTGGGCGCGCTCATCGGCGGCCTGATCCTGAACCTGATGCCCTGCGTGTTCCCGATCCTCGCGTTTAAGGTGCTGGGCTTTACCGCGCACGGCAGCCAGCTGCGCGAGCAGCGCCATGCCGGCCTGGCCTATACCGCGGGCGTGGTGCTGTCGTTCCTGGCCCTGGGCGCGCTGCTGCTGGCGCTGCGCTCGGCCGGCCAGCAGCTGGGCTGGGGTTTCCAGCTGCAGTCGCCGCTGGTCATTGCGGCGCTGGCGGCGCTCTTCACCGTGATCGGCCTCAACCTGGCGGGCATGTTCGAGTTTGGCAGCTTTGTACCCAGCAGCTTGGCGGGCAAGCAGGCCAAGAGCCCGATCAGCAATGCCTTTTTGAGCGGCGTGCTGGCCGTGGCCATTGCCTCGCCCTGCACCGCCCCGTTCATGGGCGCGTCGATGGGCCTGGCCGTGAGCCTGCCGGCCGCCGAGGCCCTGCTGGTGTTTGCCGCGCTGGGCCTGGGCATGGCCACCCCCTATCTGCTGGCCAGCTGGATCCCTGCGGTGGTGCGCTGGCTGCCGCGCCCGGGCGCCTGGATGGACACCTTCCGCCGTGCGATGGCCTTTCCGATGTTTGCCACCGTGGTCTGGCTGGTCTGGGTGCTGGGCCAGCAAAGCGGTATCGATGGCGCAGCCACCTTGCTGGCGATGCTGGTGCTGCTGGCCGCGCTCGTCTGGGCGCTGGGCCTGCAAGGGCGCGCGCGCTGGGGCTTTGCGGTGCTGTCGCTGGCCGGTGGCCTCTACCTGGCCACCGCCATGGGCCACAACCTGACCACGCCTGCCCCTGCGCCCGGCCAACAGGCCAGCGGCGCGCTGTGGCAGCCCTGGTCGGCGCAGAAGGTGGGCGAGATCAGTGCCACCGGCAAGCCGGTGTTTGTCGATTTCACCGCCGCCTGGTGCGTCACCTGCCAGTACAACAAGCGCACTACCCTGAGCGACAGCCAGGTGCTCGCCGCCTTCGAAGGCAAACAGGTGAGCTTGCTGCGCGCCGACTGGACCCGCCAGGACCCTGCCATCACGCAGGCGCTCAATCAGCTGGGCCGCAGCGGCGTGCCGGTCTATGTGCTGTATGCACCGGGCAAGGCGCCGCAGATCCTGTCCGAGGTGCTGAGCGTCAAGGAAGTGGTGGACGCGATCACACAGCTTTAAGACCTCTCCCAATGAGAAAAGCGCCGGTTGTGCCCGGCGCTTTTCGTTTCTGCAACGCAGAACAAGCTGCCGATCAGCGCCGCTGCGCCGCCAGCTTGCGCACCTCGCGCACCAGCTGGTCGACCTCGTCAAAGGTGTTGTAGAAGGCCAGCGAGGGCCGCACGGCGGTCTCGACCCCAAAGCGGCGCAGGATGGGCTGCGCGCAATGGTGGCCGGTGCGCACGGCAATGCCTTCGGCGTTGAGCGCCTGGCCCACCTCGTCGGTGCTGTAGCCCTCCAGCGTAAATGCCAGCACGCTGGCCTTGCCCGGCACGGTGCCGATCAGGCGCAGCCCCGGGACGCGGGCCAGCTGCGCCATGCCATAGTCCACCAGCGCATGCTCGTAGCGGCTGATCTGCGCGATGCCGATGCGCTCCACATATTCGAGCGCCGCGCCCAGGCCCACCGCATCGGCGATGTTGCCGGTGCCCGCTTCAAAGGTATTGGGCAGCGGCTGGTAGACGGTTTTCTCAAAGGTCACATCGGCAATCATGTTGCCGCCGCCCTGCCAGGGCGGCATGGCCTCCAGCACCTCGCGCCGGCCCCAGAGCACACCAATGCCGGTGGGTGCAAAGATCTTGTGGCCTGAGAAGACAAAGAAATCCGCGCCCAGCTCCTGCACATCGACAGGGGTGTGCGCAATCGACTGCGCGCCATCAATCAAGGTCGTGATGCCCCGGCGCTTGGCGATCTCCACCACCTGCTTGACGGGCACCACTGTGCCCAGCACGTTGGAGACATGGCCGATGGCGACGATCTTGGTGCGGTCGTTGATCAGCTTCTGGTACTCATCGAGCCGGATCTGGCCCTGGTCGTCGACCGGTATCACCCGCAGCCGGGCGCCCTTGGCTGCGGCCAGCTGCTGCCAGGGGACGATGTTCGCATGGTGCTCCAGGTGGCTGATGATGATCTCATCGCCTTCGCCCACATTCGCCCCGCCCCAGGCCTTGGCCACCAGGTTGATGGCCTCGGTGGTGCCGCGCACAAAGACCACCTCGCGCGCCTCGGGGGCGTTGATGAAGCGCCGCACTACCTCACGGGCATGCTCATAGGCATCGGTCGCCCGCGCGGCCAGCGTGTGGGCCGCGCGATGGATGTTCGAGTTCTCATGCGCATAGAAATGGCTGATGCGCTCGATCACCTGGCGCGGCTTGTGCGTGGTGGCCGCATTGTCCAGCCAGACCAGCGGCTTGCCGTTGACGCGCTCGGCCAGGATCGGGAAGTCGCACCGCACCGCCTGGATGTCAAAACCGGGATGGCGGTCCTGCTGCGCAGCCACAGGCGCCGCATCGGCATGCGGATGCGGCTTGGCTGGCGTGACAAAGCCACTGGGCAGCGGCACGGCATGCACAAAGTAGTACTGCGGCGCAGCGCCCGGCACCGGAGCGGGGTGGGCCTGGTGGCCCAGAGGCGCCACGTCGGCACCACGTGGCCCACGCAAATCGATGCCGTTCAGATGGCTATCGGGCGCAGTACGGCGGGCCTGGTCGGCCAGCGCCTGCAACGATGCACCACTGCTGTCCGCAGGTGCAGCTGCAGCTGACGGTGGCTCCAGAAAATAATAACCAGCGCCAGGGGTAGAAGCAGAAACGGGTGCTGCCACCGCCTGGGATGCACTGGCTTGCGGTGCAGCCGCATGGGGCACCCCTTGCACCAACCCGCCCAGGCGCGGCTCATAGGCGGGCAGCGTGGCCAGCACGCTATCGGGCACCCCATTGCCGGCTGCGGCATGGGGCAGCAAGGCCGGGGCGCGGTGGGCCAGCGACAGCACCGGTGTGGGCGATGCGGGCAAAAGGTTGCTGCCCGGCAGCACGCCCGCAGGGATAGGGGTGCCCGGCACGCTGGGCCCCAGGCCCGCCGGGCTGGCCAGCGGCGAGCCCGGCGGAGCAATGTTCACCGGCGCCTGCACACCCGGCGGCAAGCCGGGCGCGCTGGGCCGCTCGGCAAACAGCGCGGTGGCCAGCTGCGCGAGCAGCTCGGTGGAGATGGGCGCGCCCGATGGCTCGGGCAGGCCGGATACGGCGGAAACCATGGCGGCTCCTTTGCTCACTTGTAGGTATCGGGGTAGTCGTGGTACTTGTTGATCTCCACGTCATCGAGCACAGCCAATGCATCGGGCGTGTGCACCGCCAGCGAGCAGTACAGCGAGATCAGGTACGAGGCAATCGCATGGTTGTTGATGCCCATGAAGCGCACCGACAGGCCCGGGCCCTGCTCGCCGGGCAGGCCGGGCTGGAACAGGCCAACAACGCCCTGGCGCTTGTCACCCACGCGCAGCAGCAGGATCTTGGATTTGCCGTCCGCCACCGGCACCTTGTCCGAGGGGATCAGCGGCACACCACGCCAGGTGATGAACTGCGAGCCAAACAGGCTGACCGTGGGCGGTGGCGTGCCGCGGCGCGTGGCCTCGCGGCCAAAGGCGGCAATGGTGAGCGGGTGGGCCAGGAAAAATGCCGGCTCTTTCCAGACCTTGGTCAGCAGCTCATCGAGGTCATCGGGCGTGGGCGCGCCGGTCAGCGGGAAGATGCGCTGGTCTTCCGCCACCTGGGCCAGCAGGCCGTAGTCGGGGTTGTTGATCAGCTCGCTTTCCTGGTTCTCCTTGATGGTCTCGATGGTCAGGCGCAGCTGCTCCTTGATCTGGTCATGCGGGCTGCTGTAGAGGTCGGAGACCCGGGTGTGCACATCCAGCACGGTGCTGACGGCGTTGAGGAAGAACTCGCGCGGCTGCGCGTCGTACTCGACAAAGGTGCGCGGCAGCTGGTTCTCATGCGTCTTGGCGGTGCAGGCCACCCGGATGTCCTCGGGGTTTTTGACTTGGTTGAGGCGGTAAATACCCGCCTCGACCGGCACCCATTGCAGCAGATGCGTCAGCCAGCGCGGGCTGATCGTGGAAAGCTGGGGAACGGTCTTGGTGGCGTTGGCTAACTGCCGTGCAGCACTGTCGCCCAATGCGGTCGTGCCGCCTACATTCGCTGTCATATTTCTCTCCGGTTGCGCGTGTGAATGAACAGGAAAATCATCGCTGGCGGGCGCTGGCGCCTCAACCGGCTATCGCCGCCAAGCGCCGCATGTGCTGCGCGCGCACCAGGTAGTGCTGGTGCAGCTCCTCGCCGCGCAGTACCAAGGTGGACTGGGGCACCTGCAGCGCCTGGGCCAGCTTGCCGATGGTGGCCAGCGACACTGCCACCTGGCCGCGCTCGACCTCACCGACATAGGAGCGGTTCAGATCGGCCTGCGCAGCCAGCTGCTCCTGCGACCAGCCCATGGCCTCGCGCGAGCGGCGCACGGCCAGACCGAAATGGTGGGAGAAATCATTCATAGCGCAGCCTCCTCGGCGGGCAAGGCGGGCTCGCTCCGGGTGTGCTGTGCGAGGGTCTGCGCAGCGGCCTGCAGCGACGCTTGGGTCACATGGGCACCGGCGGCCACGCTCTGGGTCAGCCAAACATTGCCGCCAATGACGGCGCCAGCGCCCAGCGTGACCCTTCCCAGAATGGTCGCACCCGCGTAGATCACCACGCCGTCCTCGACGATCGGGTGGCGCGGCTGGCCCTTTTGCAGATGGCCCTGCTCGGTCTGCACAAAGCGCTTGGCGCCCAGGGTGACGGCCTGGTAGATGCGCACCTTGCGGCCGATCACCGCCGTCTCGCCCACCACCACGCCGGTGCCGTGGTCGATGAAAAAGCCCTCGCCAACCTGCGCGCCGGGGTGGATGTCGATGCCCGTCTCGCTGTGCGCGAGCTCGGCCACGATGCGGGCGAGCAGCGGCAGCTGCAGTGCATAGAGCTGGTGCGCAATGCGGTGGTGGATCAGCGCCAGCACGCCGGGGTAGCACAGCAGCACCTCGTCGACGGTGCGGGCAGCCGGGTCGCCCTCATAGGCGGCCTGCACATCGCTGTCGAGCAGGCGGCGAATGCCGGGCAAGGCGAGGGCAAACTGGCGCGTCAAGGCCAGGGCCTGCTCCTCGGTGCCCGCCGGGCTGCGCTGGGTGTAGCGCAGCTCCAGCGCAATCTGGGTCTGCAGCCGGTGCAAGGCGGCATCGAGCGCATGGGCGACATAAAAGTCCTCGCTCTCCTGCAGCAAATCGTGCGGGCCCAGCCGCATCGGGAACAGCACGCCTTTGAGAAGACCCAGGGTCTGGGCCAGCGCATCGCGCGAGGGAAACTCGCGCCCGCCGGGCTCCTGGCTGCGCTGGTGGGACTCGCGCCACTGGCGTCGCTGCTCGGCCAACTGTGCGGCCACTTCTTGGATGGGAAAAGGGGTGGTCATGGGGTGCCTTCTTAGGGGTTCAACGCGCGCTCATGGAGAGGGTCAGGGTCTCAGTCCTGCACCCAGGGCAGCTGGTGGTAGCGCCAGCCATCGCCATGGCCGCGCTGCTGCAGCGCATCCAGCTCGCCTTCAAAACCCTCTTGCACATTGAAGACATGGCGAAAGCCCGCCGCTTCGGCCGCCTGGGCAGCCAGCACCGAGCGTTTGCCGCTGCGGCACAGCAGCAGCGCCACGGCGTCCTTGCCGCCGTGCGCGGCCAGGCGCGCTTCGAGCTCGCGCACAAAGCGCGGGTTGCGGGTCAGCGCCGTACCCGTCGCCCAGGGGACATGGATGCTGCCGGGCACATGGCCGACAAAATGGCGCTCCTCGGCCGAGCGCACATCGACCAGCACCGCCAGCTGCTGCTGCACCAGTTGCCAGGCCGCCACCGGCGGCACGCTGCCGGCATAGCCCAACGCCTGCTCCTGCGCCGCTCTCCAGGCTGCCTCCAGTACATCGGGCAGGCTGATATCGGTTGTTGTCATAAAACGCCTCTAAGGTCAAATGGATGGGGATAGCCACCAATTTAGGCCGCTGGACGCCGTTGGAACAGGAATATAAATGCGCTTGTACATGCGTTTTTCACATATACGAGGCCCACCGCCTGCGGCCTGCGCCTATAGATCTATGTGCTGAATAAGGCTATATTGAAACCAGGGTTAAGCAGTGGACTGCTGCCATTCAGCCAAGGTCTGCTGTGCACCTCTGCTGCCGCAGTGCAACAGGCCAAGTGCTGCGGTCCTTCCTCAAAACAGGGCTGCAATGCCCGCTGTTGGCACCCTGCACGGTGCTGGCAACCGGCAATGACAGCCTCCTATAGGAGACAAAGATGGCTGTCATTACCCATTCCCATGATCTGCATTCGTCCACCCAGGCCGGGAGCCCCCACCAGCGCCATGTCAGCGCCAAACGCGTGTGTCTGGGGATCGTGCTGCTGTGCGTGGCCATCGCCGCGCTGGCCCTGCCGCTGGTGCGCGACGGACTGCAGCTGATCCAGACCCAGCTGCACTGGCCCGCGCTGTCTGGCTGGCTCGCCCAGGCGCCCATGGCCAGCTGGCTGATGATGTTTGTCTGGGGTGCGCTGGTGCCGCTGTCCTTGATCGCGATGCTGCGCCACCACCGCAATGCGCTGGGTGTCGTCGTCGCGCTGGCCTTTGCCGCCGTGGCCGTCGTCTGGTATGTGCACATGCCCGCCCAATCGGGGTGCGCCGCGCAGTACAAGGACAGCATCTGGTGCTCGGTCATCGCCTGGGGCTACAGCCTGAGCCTGGGTATCAGCAACGCCGTCTACCTGTTTGCCCTGGTGATGGCCTTGCTCGGCGGCATCAGTGTGGCCGCGATTCCTGAGGACGATGAAGAAGACACGGGGCCCCAAGCGGGCCGCCCATGACAAGTTGAAGTGAGGGGCTCTCAAGGTCCAGCAAACCGCAGGTTTGCGGAGGAGACCAGGCGCCGCGCCGCAGGCAGTACAAAAGTACGACCAGGCGCCGCAACGGCCTCTCAAGGGCTTTGTGAATCCCTCAGCGCTGGGGCATGTCGGCGTCGGTGTAGCACAGGCTCACCGTCGCATCGCCCGGTATCGGCGGCATGCTGGCGTTCCAGGCTTCCCAGGCGGCCACCATCGCTTGCAGGCGCTCGGGCAGCACGCTGGCCAGGTTGGCGCGCTCGCGCTCATCGGCGTGCAGGTTGAACAAATAGTCCACGCCATCGACCCGCAGGTATTTCCAGTCGCCATCGCGCATCGCGCGCTGGCCCCGGTGGTTCATGCGCCAGAACAGGGGCTGATCCTGGTGCCAGGCCGGGTCCTGCAGCAGCGGCAGCAGCGACTGCCCATCCCAGGGGTAGCCGGCAGCGGGCTGGGCCCCGCCAATGTCCAGCATCGTGGCGCTCCAATCCATCGTCATGCAGGTCTGGCGGCTCTCGCCCGCAGGGGCGATGACGCGTGGCCAATGGGCCACCCAGGGCACGCGGATGCCGCCCTCGGTCAGGTCCATCTTGCCGCCCACCAGCGGCCAGTTGTCCGAGAAGCGCTCGCCGCCGTTGTCGCTGGTGAACACGATCAGCGTGTCGTCTGCCAGCCCATGCGCTTGCAGGCGCTCCACCAGGCGGCCAATGCCTTCGTCCATGTGGTGAATCATGCGCTGGTAGCTCTCGATATTGCCGCCATGCAGGTGGTAGATGGCCTGCTTGTTCTCCACCAGCTCGCGCGACAATGCCTCGTCGTCCCGGGTCTCCCAGGGCCAGTGCGGGGCGGTGTAGTGCACGCTCAAAAAGAAGGGTGTGTCCTGCTGCGCACCGGCTGCCATGCGGTCGATATAGTCCACCGCATAGTCGCTGATCAGGTCGGTCAGGTAGCCCGGCTGCGCGCGCTCGGCCTCGCCAAACCAGAGGTCATGCTGGCCATTGGCACCGCAGTGGCTGAAGTAATCCACGCCGCCCGACATGGGCCCAAAGAACTCCTCATAGCCCGATTGGAGCGGGCTGAAATGCGGCGGGTAGCCCAGGTGCCACTTGCCCATCAAGGCGGTGCGGTAGCCTGCTTCTCGCAGCAGCGATGGCAAGGTCGGGTGGCTGGGCGGCAGGCCCAGGTCAGGGTTGCCGCGCGTGGCGGTGCGGATCGGCTCCTCGGCCGCGCCGCGCAGGCGGTACTGGTAGCGCGCCGTCATCAGCGCAAAGCGCGTGGGCGAGCAGACCGGCGAGTTGGAATAGCCTTGCGTGAGCTTGAGGCCCCCGGCAGCGAGCGCATCGATATGCGGCGACACGGCGCCAAATCGGGCGTTGCGGCCGCCATAGCAGCCCAGATCGGCGTAGCCCAGGTCATCGGCCACGATAAAGATGATGTTCGGTCGTTTCAACACGGGGTCTCACTCACAGTCATGGCGGGCCGGCACCCGGTGGGCGCGCGGCCTGCGTCTGGCATGTCAAGGGGCAACAGATCAGGGCTTGTAGCCCGAGGCCTGGATCACTGGGACCCACTGCTTTTTGTAGGCCTGCAGCGCCTTGGCGGTCTGCTCGGCGGTGCTGGCCACCGGGTCCAGGTAGTTGGTCGCAAACTGTTTGTGCACATCCGGGTCCTGCATCAGCTTGTGGATGGCGGCAGCGTAGCGCTGCACCTGCGCGGCGGGCATGGACTTGGGCGCAAAGAAGGTGTTCCAGCCAGCGGCAGACAGGTTCACGCCGGCCTCCTTCAAGGTCGGCACATCGGGCACGGCGGCGTTGCGGGCATCGCCACTGACGGCCAGCAGGCGCAGCTTGCCCGCCTGGTGCTGCTGCACCAGCGTGTCGAGCGTATCAACGGCGACCGGCACCTGGCCGCCCATCAGATCGGTGAGCAGCGGGGCCGAGCCCTTGTAGCCCACCGCCTCGGCTTCGACGCCGGCTTGCTGGCCAAGCATCAGCGCAAAGAAGTGCGGCAGGCTGCCAGTGGCAGGCACGCCGATATTGGCCTTGGCCGGGTTGGCCTTGAGCCAGGCGAGCAGGTGCTGCATTTCCCTGACCGGCACGGCGCTGGACACCGCCACGCCAAACACATAGCGGTTAACCTCGCTGACCGGCACAAAATCCTGCTCGGCGTCATAGCCCAGATTGCTCACCACCAGCGGCGCCACCACCATGACGGCGGGGTTGGCCAGCATCAGCACCGGCTGGTTGGCCGGCGCATTCTTCACAAACTGCGCAGCCACGCGGCCGCCGGCGCCCACCTTGTTGTCCACAATCACGGTGCTGCCCAGGCTGGCCTGCAGCTTGTCGGCCACGATGCGCGCAACGCGGTCCGTCGCGCCACCGGGCGGGTAGCCCACGATGATGCGCAGCACCCCGTCCTGGGCCTGCGCGGGCAAGGCCCACAGCGACGAGGAGGTGGCCAGCACCGAGGCAGCCATGGCTGCGGACTGGCCGAGAAAATGACGACGTTGAACCATGGGGAGAGTCTCCGATGCTTATGAACAAGGCCGCATGGACGGCCGATGCCCTCTATGTTGCCGCGTTTGATCTAGCCCAAAGGCATAAGCTTTTTCAGCCTCCGCACATGCGCCCGCGCAGCATGCCTGCACTGTAGAAAACCAGGGCACAATTGTTCTAATCAACCATCGCCCGGATTTACCCGCAGTGCCGCCCAACCCCCTTGCCGATCCGCAGCAGCCCAGCGACCTGCTGCTCTACCGCCTGGCCAAGCTCACTGCGTCGGCGGGCCGGCTGGTGACGCGGTTGTGCGAGCGCCACTACGGCATCACCCGGCGCGAATGGGGCGTGCTGATGTGGCTTGCGCGCCAGCCCGGTCTGCAGCCTTCGCAACTGGCCGATCTGCTCGAGCTTGACCGGGCCCGCATCTCGCGCGCGATCGCCTCGATGCAGGCCAAGGGCCTGCTGCACAAATCCACTGAGACAGGCAACCGGCGCCGCGCAGCGCTGCAACTGAGCCCTGCCGGCCAGCGCCTGCATGATGCGCTGCTGCCCCAGGTGCGGCGCATCAACACCGACCTGGTGGCCGCGCTCGATGCCGATGCGCTGGCGCAATTGGACCAGAGCCTGCACCAGCTGCAACAGCAGGCCAACCGGTCCGCGCAGGACGAGGCCAGCGATGCGGCCTTTCCGCCGCGCCAGTCCGGCCACCGCCAAAACCACCTGGGCTGAGCCACCGCCGGGGGGCGATCTGCGCGGACTTTGCTCCATACCCTACCCGGGCAAACCGGCATCGCTGCCCAGGCATCGGCAACTGCGCGACAATCCCTGCCCATGAGCACGACATTTGCACCGCTGAGCAACGACACCTTCTTGCGCGCCTGCCGCCGCCAGGCCACCGACTACACCCCGCTGTGGCTGATGCGCCAAGCCGGGCGCTACCTGCCCGAGTACAAGGCCACGCGCGCGCGCGCCGGCAGCTTCATGGGGCTGGCAACGAATGTGGACTACGCCACCGAGGTGACCTTGCAGCCGCTCGAGCGCTTTGCGCTCGATGCTGCGATCCTCTTTAGCGACATCCTGACGGTGCCCGATGCGATGGGCCTGGGCCTGTCGTTTGCCGAAGGCGAAGGCCCGCGCTTTGCCCAGGTGGTGCGCGACGAGGCCGCCGTGAAGGCGCTGGCCGTGCCCGACATGGACAAGCTGCGCTATGTGTTCGATGCGGTGACCAGCATCCGCCGTGCGCTGGGTGGCCGTGTGCCGCTGATCGGTTTTTCCGGCAGCCCCTGGACCCTCGCCTGCTACATGGTCGAAGGCAAGGGCAGCGATGACTACCGCCAGGTCAAGTCGCTGATGTACAGCCGCCCCGATCTGATGCACCGCATCCTGGAGGTGAATGCCGACAGCGTGGCCGCCTACCTCAACGCCCAGATCGATGCCGGCGCGCAGGCCGTGATGATTTTTGACAGCTGGGGCGGTGTGCTGGCCGATGGCGCCTTCCAGCAGTTCAGCCTGGCCTACACCAGGCGCGTGCTCAGCCAGCTCAAGCGCACCGGCGTGGACGGTACCGATGTGCCCCGCATCGTGTTCACCAAGGGTGGCGGCATCTGGCTGCCCGAGATGCGCGATCTCGACTGCGAGGTGCTGGGCCTCGATTGGACCGCCAACCTCGGCAAGGCCCGTGCCATCATCGGCGGCGAAGTCGGCGGCCCGGGCAAGGCGCTGCAAGGCAATATCGACCCCAATGTGCTGTTTGCCCCGCCCGAGCGCATTGCCGAGCAGGTGCGCCATGTGCTCGAGAGCTTTGGCACGCCCCATACCGACACCAGCCGCCCCGGCCCCACGCATATCTTCAACCTGGGCCATGGCATCAGCCAGTTCACACCGCCCGAGCATGTGGCCGCGCTGGTCGAAGCGGTGCACAGCCAGTCGCGTGCGATGCGTGCTTGATGGAGGCGGCTGAGCGCTGCGATATCGCCCAAGCAAAAGCCCTGCCGTTTTAAATGGCAGGGCTTTTCATGGGGCAGAGCACGTCGCTTCTCAGCCCTGCGGCGGCCGATTCGCGATGGTCTGCAGCAAGTGCTCGATGCACTGGACCATGCTGGCGTGTTGCTGCGCCTCTTCGGAGGGGCACAGCGCCGTCTCGGCATCCGGCCCACCGGGCACGGAGACCCAGTGCAGGCGTGCGCCCAGGCTGGCGGCGGCCTGCAGCAAGCTGGCGCTGCGGGCGATCACCGCGACCTTGCCCGCTTCCATGTTGAAGCGGTCCAGGATCTGGCGCAGCAGCGTGGCCTGGGCATCCAGGCAGTCGCAGTGGTCATCGGGCGGATGGGGACAGAAGAACACCGCATCGACCTTGGCGCCGACGGTGGCCAGCTCCTTGTACATCTGGCGGTGGTAGTCATTGAGTGCGGCGCAGTCGTAGAGACCCCGGCCCAGACCGGGCTGGTTGGCCACCAGCACCACATGCCAGCCAGACAGGTTGAGCCGGGCGATGCTGATCGCCGCATCGGGCATGCTCTGCCAGTCCTGGTGGCCGCTCAGCTGGCCCAGCACCGGCTGGCCAACAATACCGTCACGCTCGAGAATCGCAAGTTTCATCACAGGCTCCCTCCGAAGACAGGCTGGGGCACGCGGCCCTGGCGGGCGGCAGCCATGCACGATGGCTGCGCGCCCATCCAGCTTATCAGGCAGCGACCAGGCGCGACAGATCGGCGATGCGGTTCATCGCCTCATGCAGGGTCGCCAGCAGGCCCAGGCGGTTGGCCTTGAGCGCCGGGTGTTCGGCATTGACCATCACATGCTCAAAGAAGGCATCGACCGGCGTGCGCAACGCCGCCAGGGTCTGCAGGCTGGCGGTGTAATCGCCTTCGGCAAACTGGGCATCAGCCTTGGGTGCGACGGTCTGCAGCGCGGCAAACAGGTCCTTCTCGGCCTGTTCTTGCAGCAGGGCTTCGTCCACGCGGGCGCGTACCGGGCCATCGGCCTTCTTCAGGATATTGCCCACGCGCTTGTTGGCAGCGGCCAGCGCCGGTGCCTCGGGCAGCGCGGCAAAGGCACGCACCGCTTCCAGGCGCTTTTGCACATCGGCCAGGCGCTGGGGGCGGTAGGCCAGCACGGCCTCCACTTCCTGGGCGCCAAAGCCTTGCTCACGCAGGCTGCCGGCCAGGCGGTCATAGATGAAGTCGGACAGCGCTGCGCTCGCGTCTTCGATCTTGTCGCCAAAGGCGGGCAAGGTGCTGACCAGCAAGGTGTCCAGGTCCAGCGGCAGGTCCTTTTCGACCAGCATGCGGATGACGCCCAGCGCATGGCGGCGCAGCGCAAACGGGTCGCGGTCGCCGGTGGGCAGGTTGCCGATGCCGAACATGCCCACCAGGGTTTCGAGCTTGTCGGCCAGCGCGACGATCACGCCCACCTCGCCGCGTGGCAGCACATCGCCGGCAAAGCGCGGCTTATAGTGGTCTTCGATCGCATCGGCCACTGCGGCATCGAGCTGGTCGTTGAGCGCGTAGTAGCGGCCCATCGTGCCCTGCAGTTCTGGGAACTCACCCACCATGTCGGTGATCAGGTCGGTCTTGGCCAGCTGGGCGGCCTGGTCCACCTGCTTGCCCAGTTGGGTGGCGCCCAACTGCTGCGCAATGCTCTTGGCAATGGCACGCACGCGCTGCACGCGCTCACCCTGGGTGCCCAGCTTGTTGTGGTAGACCACCTTGTCCAGCGCCTCGACGCGCGAGGCCAGGGTCTTCTTGCGGTCCTGGTCAAAGAAGAACTTGGCATCGGCCAGGCGCGGGCGCACCACGCGCTCATTGCCACCAGTCACGGCCGATGCGTCAGCGGGGCTGATGTTGCTCACCACCAGGAACTGGTTGGTCAGCGCGCCATCGGCAGCGAGCAGCGGGAAGTACTTCTGGTTGGCCTTCATCGTCAGGATCAGGCACTCCTGCGGCACACCCAGGAATTCCTTCTCGAACGCGCAGACCAGCACATGGGGGCGCTCGACCAGCGCAGTCACTTCATCGAGCAGTGCTTCGTCGTCGATCGGCTTGACGCCGCCGCCCACGCGCTCGGCCGCTGCCTGCAGCTGGCGCACGATCTCGGCCTTGCGCTCGTCAAAGCTGGCAATCACCGCGCCCTGCTCGGCCAGGGTCTTGGCGTAGCTGTCGGCATCAGTGATCACCAGCGGATCGACCAGCGCTTCAAAGCGGTGGCCGTGCGTGGTGTTGCCGGCCTTCAGACCCAGCGCTTCGATCGACAGCAGCACCTCGGTGCCGTGCAGGGCCACCAGGCCATGCGCCGGGCGCACAAACTGCACGCTGCTCCAGCCGGGCAATTCGCAGTTGCCTTCGAGCTGGTAGGTCATGACCTTGGGGATGGGCAGCTTGGCGATGCTCTCGGTCAGCGCCTTTTGCAGGCCTTCGGCCAGGCTGACGCCAGCGGCCGTGCTGTCGTAGAACAGCGCTTCGGCCTTGCCGTCCTGGGCCCGCTTGAGCTGCGGCACCACCGAGGCATCGGCGCCCAGCGCGGCCAGCTTCTTGAGCAGGGCCGGCGTTGGCTGGCCATCGGCCGACAGGCCGACTGCCACGGGCATCAGCTTTTGCGACACCTGCTTGTCAGCGGCGCGCGGCAGCACGTCGGTGATCAGCGCGGCCAGGCGGCGCGGCGAGGCATAGGCCGTCAGCTGCGAGCCGTCACCGGCCAGGCCCTGCGCGCGCAGTTGCTGCAGCAGCACCTGGGCAAAGGCATCGCCCAGCTTTTTGAGCGCCTTGGGAGGCAGCTCTTCAACAAACAGTTCAACCAGAAGATTGGGAGAGGAAGTCATCAGGATTTCCGGGTATGGCGCAGCGCGAAGATGGACAGGCCCAGGGTCAGCAGCGGGAACCATACGTTGTAGAGTTCACTGACCAGGACCTGCACACCGCGCT
Organism: Comamonas squillarum; assembly: GCF_025309455.1. Classification (NCBI taxonomy): domain Bacteria; kingdom Pseudomonadati; phylum Pseudomonadota; class Betaproteobacteria; order Burkholderiales; family Comamonadaceae; genus Comamonas; species Comamonas squillarum. The sequence goes on along the minus strand of NZ_CP104377.1, from coordinate 4,269,564 downwards.
GCGAGAAAAAGCGGTCTGCAGCAATGGGCGAGACGGCAATCGGTCGCCAAGGGCTGAAAAAACGTTCGGAGCTCAAAGGCCACAGCAGGGCAATGCCGCTGCCGCCGCTGGTCATCATGTCCAGCAAGGGGTGCGACAAGGTGCAGAAAAACACCCAGGCAAAGCCGGCCAGGCGCGGCACCTTCCACCAGCGCGCCAGCCATAGGCCCAGCAGGCCCATCAGCAGTGCAAACAAGGCCGTGTGGGTGATGCCACGGTGGGCCCAGATGCCGCTGCCGGCGCTGCCGAACTGGTAGGGAATGCCGTCGAAATCAGGCGCAATCGCGGCCAGCGCGCCCACCAGCAGCATGCTGGGCGGCACACGGCGGCTGCCCAGCGCCAGCGCTGCGGCGACCGGTACGGCGACATGCGTGAAGATCGTGGGCATGGGCAGCGCGGCGGGGGTGTTTAGGCGGCAGCCTTCGGGGGGATCTGCGCGACCCACTCGCGCGGAGCCATCGGAAAGCCCAGGCGCTCGCGGCTGTCGTAGTAGCTCTGCGCCACGGCGCGCGCGAGGTTGCGGATGCGGCCGATGTAGGCCGCCCGCTCGGTCACGCTGATCGCGCCACGCGCATCGAGCAGGTTGAAGGTGTGGCCGGCCTTGAGCACTTGCTCATAGGCGGGCAAGGCCAGCTGCTGCTCCATCAGGAGCTTGGCCTGCTTTTCATGGGCGCCAAAGGCCTGGAACAGGAACTCCGCATCGGAATGCTCGAAGTTGTAGGTGGACTGCTCGACCTCGTTTTGGTGGTAGACATCGCCATAGGTCAGGCCATCGGTCCACTGCAGGTTGTAGACGTTGTCCACGCCTTGCAGGTACATCGCCAGGCGCTCCAGGCCGTAGGTGATCTCGCCGGTCGCGGGCTTGCAGTCGATGCCGCCCACTTGCTGGAAATAGGTGAACTGTGTCACTTCCATGCCGTTGAGCCAGACTTCCCAGCCCAGGCCCCAGGCGCCCAGGGTCGGGTTTTCCCAGTCGTCTTCGACAAAGCGGATGTCGTTTTTCTTCAGGTCAAAACCCAGCGCTTCGAGCGAGCCCAGGTACAGATCGAGAATGTTGGCAGGCGCGGGCTTGAGCACCACCTGGAACTGGTAGTAGTGCTGCAGGCGGTTGGGGTTCTCGCCATAGCGGCCATCCTTGGGGCGGCGGCTGGGCTGCACATAGGCCGCTTTCCAGGGCTCGGGGCCGATGGCGCGCAGGAAGGTGGCGGTGTGCGAGGTACCTGCACCCACCTCCATGTCATAAGGTTGCAATAGCGCGCAGCCCTGGTCGGCCCAGTACTGCTGCAGCTTCAAAATGATTTGTTGGAAATTCAACATGGAGAGTCTGGTGGTGGACGCAGCCTGCTGCTGGCGGCCCGCGAAGTGGGCGCGCAGCGACAAGATCGGACTGCATGCATGCCTTGCTGCCTGTCTGCACCAGCAAAGCGGTCAAAAACATTTGATTTTAGTGCTTTCAGCCGCCCCATGGGTGGCGATAGCCGAGCGCGCCAGCGGCAAGGGCAGGCACGCATGGCTGCCAGCCCGCAACAGCGCGCGTTGGCGCCGCGCCTGCACTGCAACAGCGGTCTCATTTTGATAGCACTCCTGCTGCGGTTACGAGAGCAAAAGAAAAGCGCCCGAAGGCGCTTTGTCAGTGGGAGTGGAGGGTGGTGGCGATCAAGCCGCTTCCCAGCGCTTGAGCACCAGGCAGGCATTGGTGCCGCCAAAGCCAAAGCTGTTGGACAGCACCTGCTTCAACTCCGCCACGCGCGCCTTGGTGACCAGCGGCATATCGCCCACCGCAGGATCGGGATGGTCCACATTGGCCGAGCCGGCGATGAAGCCCTTCATCAGCATGATGAGGCTGTAGATCGCTTCCTGCACGCCGGTCGCGCCTTGCGAGTGGCCGGTCAGCGACTTGGTCGACGAGAACGGCGGAATGCGGTCGCCAAACACCTTGCGGATCGCATGCAGCTCGGGCACATCGCCCACCGGGGTGGAGGTGCCATGGGTGTTGATGTAGTCGATCGGTGCGTCCAGGCCTTCGATAGCCTGGGACATCGCGGCCACCGCGCCTTCGCCCGAAGGCGCGACCATGTCTTCACCGTCCGACGAGATGCCAAAACCGACGATCTCGCCCAGGATGGTGGCGCCGCGCGCCTGGGCATGCTCCAGGCTCTCGAGCACCAGCGCGCCGCCGCCGCCGGCAATGACAAAACCATCGCGGTCCGTGTCATAGGGGCGCGAGGCCTTGGTCGGGTCGTCGTTGTATTTGCTGGACATCGCGCCCATGCCATCGAACAAGATGGCCAGACCCCAGGACAGTTCTTCGCCGCCGCCGGCAAACATCACATCCTGCATGCCCCAGGAGATCTGCTGGGCGGCCGCGCCCACGCAGTGCGCCGAGGTCGAGCAGGCCGAGGTGATCGAGTAGTTGATGCCCTTGATCTTGAAGTTGGTCGCCAGGTTGGCCGACACGGTCGAGCCCATGCAGCGCGTGACCTGGTAGGGTCCCACGCGGCGAATGCCTTTTTCACGCAGGGTGTCGGCCGCCTCGATCTGGTTGGCCGGCGAGCCGCCGCCCGAGCCCATGATCAATCCGGTACGCGGGTGGCTGATTTGTTCGGGTGACAGGCCTGCCTGGGCAATCGCTTGCTGCAGCGAGATCTGCGCGTAAGCGGCAGCATCTCCCATGAAGCGCAGTTGCTTGCGATCAATGAACTCTTCGACATTGATGCGCGGAATGCCAGCGACCTGGCTGCGCAGGCCCATTTCCTTGAACACCGGCATATGGGCGATGCCGGAGCGGCCTTCGCGCAGCGAAGTCTCCACGGCTTCCAGCCCCACACCGATACAGGAGACGATACCGGCCCCTGTAATAACCACCCGACGCTTCATGCTGCGTTTTCCTTGCCATCGCCCTCGCGCAGGAACAACCCCACACGCAGGTCATTGGCGACATAGATTTCCTTGCCGTCAGCGAGCAGTCGCGCATCGCCAATGGCCATGTTCAGTTTGCGCTTGATCACGCGCTTGATGTCGATTTCGTAGGTTACCAGCTTCACGTCGGGGCCGACTTCGCCGGTGAACTTGACCTCACCGGCACCCAGGGCGCGCCCGCGTCCTGGCAGGCGCAGCCAGGTCAGGTAAAAACCGATCAGTTGCCACATGGCGTCCAGCCCCAGGCAGCCGGGCATCACGGGATCACCCTGGAAGTGGCACTTGAAGAACCACAGATCGGGGTTGACATCGAGCTCAGCGACAATTTTTCCCAGCCCGTGCGAGCCGCCGTTTTCGTCGATTTCGGTGATGCGGTCAAACATCAGCATCGGCGGCAGTGGCAAACGGCCACTTTCAGGGGTAAACAACTTGCCCTCACCGGAGGCGATCAGTTGTTCATAGGAAAAAGATTCAGCCATTGTCAGTCCAACTTCTGGTGGCGGTCACTCCGCCGCATTTCTCTGATGGTGCCCAGGCACCATTACCTGCAGGTACACATTATCCCGCTTCTGGGCCCGAACGTGCGAGACAAAGCCGTGGAGTGCGCTGTGCTTTGTGCGCCGAACCCAGGCTATCTGCGTTTTTTAACAGCAGTTACATTTGCCGATGGTGGACGCTCGCCAAGCAGCCGCATGGGGTGAGCACGGTGCTGCGGCCGTCATCTGCCGGCAATTTGTCCGTTTAAGACGGCATCTGCACCGGCAGCTGCGCTGGGTGGTCAGCGCCGCCGGCCCAGCCAGGCCCCGACCAGTACCAGTGCTCCCAGGCCCCACAGCGGCCAAAGCCCCCAGCGACCAGCCCACTGGGCAAACCAGGTCGGGCCCGCATCCACGCCCTGCACCTGCGCCTGCAGCACCGCGCGGGCTTGGTGCGGCAGGATCTGCTGCACCACGCCGTCCCGGTCGATCACCGCGGTGGCGCCGGTATTGGTGGCGCGCAGCATGGGCCGCGCCAGCTCCAGGGTCCGCATGCGGCTGATCTGCAAATGCTGGTCGATCGCAATCGAATCGCCAAACCAGGCGATATTGCTGGCATTGACCATGATCGTCGGCGATTGCGCACTGTCCACAAAGCGGCTGGCCAGTTCTTCGCCAAACAGATCCTCGTAACAGATATTGGGCGCCCAGCGCTCCCCCGCCCAGGCCAGCGAGGGCTGGTTCATGCCGCCGCGGTTGAAATCGCCCAGCGGAATCTGCATCAAATCGGTGAACCAGCGGAACATTGGCGGGATGAACTCGCCAAAGGGCACGAGGTGGTGCTTGTCATAGCGGTAGGCCTCGGCACTGCCGGGCACCAGGCCCACCATCGAGTTGGTATAGCCCTGCTCAAAATCGCCCAGCGGCACGCCGACCAGCGCCGCCTGCTGGCCGCTGGCAAAGCGCTGCTGCAGCTCTTGCCAGTAGCCATGCGGGGTTTGCTGCAGCAGCACGGGGATGGCAGTCTCGGGCGCAATCACCATGTCCGCCTGGCTTTGCTGCAGCTGCTGGGCATACCAGGCCAGCGCCATCGGGATGCCCGAGCTGGCCTGGAACTTCTCGCCCTGCGAGATATTGCCTTGCAGCAAGGCGACGGATACCGGCTTGTTGGGCGCCGCGGCCACCGAGGCCTGGGGCAGGTGCTGGGCCAGCCAGAGCACGGCAGCCACCGCCAGCAGCGCGACATAGCCCGGCCAACGCGCCACATGCGCGCCGCGCAGCCCCGCCAGCCACATCGCAGCGGCCGATGCGACGGCGCCAATGCCGTAGACACCGATCCAGGGTGCCAGGCTTGCGAGCGGCCCATCGACATGGGCGTAGCCGCCTGCGCCCCAGGGGAAACCGGTCCACCACTGGCCACGCGCCAGCTCGGCGAGCAGCCACAGCGCGGCAAACAGCAGCACGGCGCCGCTCAGGCGCTCGCCTCGCCAGGCCACAAACAGGCCGCAGACGACGGCGTAGTACAGCCCCAGAAATGCCGCCAGCCCCAGCACCGCCAAAACCGCCAGCGGCGCGGGCAGTCCGCCATAGGTGTGCATGGAGATAAACAGCCACCAGAAGGTGGCGCAGAGCCAGGCGCAGGCAAAGGCCCAGCCGATCAGCACCCCGTGCCAGGGCCGCTGCACGCGCATGAGTGCCGCGGGCAGCACCGCCAGCGACAGCAGCTGCAGCCACCACAGCGGCTGGCCATAGCTGGCCGGAAAACCATCGCTATGCCAGGGCCAAGCCAGCGACCAGGCTTGCAGAACCCCGGCGACCAGTGCCAGGCAGGCCCACAGCCAGGGAAAGCGGCGGGGTGACTCAAACAGGGAATAAGAAGAATAGGACGCGGGCACAGGTCAATCAGGGTTTGGCAGGGGAAACCACCGCGCGCTCTTTGGGCACGGCCGCTGGGCGCACTATACGCGATCCCCCTCTGGGGCGCTGAGCGGCGCGGGCGGCCCAGCGCAACTGGCAGCTACGTCGGGCAATGGTCGATAGAAAATAACAAATGCAGCAAATTCGCTACAAAAGAGAATGCATTTGAGAACAATTATCGATTGCAATATAAAATTACAAACTAGTTATCCATTCCATTCGTCCCACTTCTCCCCCACCCTCACACCATGCAATACGCACGCTACACCCCGGTGGTCCAGGCCGTTGTGCTGGCCATCGGCGCGATCGGCTTTGCTGCCCCTGCGCTGGCACAAACCGCTGACACCAACGCGACCGCCAACGCCACTGACAAGACCGAAGCCGCCAGCACGACGCTGGAAACCGTGACGGTAATCGGCTCGGTCAACGATCTGCAGAGCCTGGACTTCTACGCGCCCAACTCCAGCGCCGTGCTGCAAAAGGACCAGATCGACGCGCTGGGCGCGCGCAAGCTGGACCAGGCCCTGCAGTACCAGGCCGGCGTAGTCAGCGAGCCCTTTGGCGCGGACAACAAGGTCGAGTGGTTCAAGATCCGCGGCTTTGATGCCTCCGTGTCGCTGGACGGCACCCCCACCTCGCCCAATGGTTACTTTGTCTGGAAGCCTGAAATCTTTGGCGTGGAAACGGTGGAAGTGGTCAAGGGCGCCAACTCGCTGATCTTTGGCGCCTCGGAATCCGGCGGCGTCGTCAACCTGGTCACCAAGCGCCCCAAGAAGGAGCACGCACTGCAGCTGAACACCGAGGTCGGCAACCAAAAGCGCCTGGGCGCTGGCATCGACTACAACGACATCGCCAATGCCGATGGCACCGTGTACTACCGCCTGGTGGCGCAGGCACGCCGCGAAGACGGCATGCAGCGCGAAACCAATATGAAGAGCTACTACCTGGCGCCCAGCGTCACGATGGAGTTCACGCCCCAAACCTCGCTGACCCTGCTGGGCAGCGTGCAGCGCGAAGATGGCCGCCCCACCAACGGCTTCCTGCCCGCCTACGGCACGATCACCGATACGCCTTATGGCCGCATCGACCGCCGCTTGAACGCGGGCGAGCCCGGTGTGGACCACCTCAAGCGCACCCAGTCCAGCCTGGGCTGGCTGCTGAGCCACCAGATCAACAGCGACTGGAAGTTCACGCAGAACTACAAGTACACCCACCTCGATCTGGACCAGGTCAACACCTTTGCCTATGGCTCGGACGGTGACCGGACGCTCTCGCGCGGCTACACCTACACCGATGGCACCTCCAAGAGCCATTACCTGGACAACCGCATCACCGGCAAGCTCAAGCTGTCCGACAGCATCCAGCTGCTGCCCACCTTCGGTATCGACTACCTCAAGTCCGACACCGATGGCCTGAACAACGGCTTCGGCTTTGTGCCGGGTCTGGACATGTTCAATCCCGTCTACGGCGCGCCTTTCGACATCACCGGCACGCCTTATGGCCTGCACTCCAAGCAGTGGGGCGCCTATGCCTCCACCCAGCTGCGCGTGGGCAGCCACTGGAACTTCAACGCCGGCATCCGCCATGACAGCGCCAAGAACACGGGCTCGGTCAGCGGCTCCGACGCTGCCTACGATGTGAGCAAGAACAGCGTCAACCTGAGCGCGATGTACATCACCGACTTCGGTGTCTCGCCCTACATCAGCTATTCGGAATCGTTCAAGCCCATCGCCGGCGTGGACAGCACAGGCATGGCCTACAAGCCCTACGAAGGCAAGCAAAGCGAAATCGGTCTGAAGATGGAGCCCACCTGGCTCAACGGCACGCTGACCCTCGCCTACTTTGACATCAAGGAAAAGAACGCGCTGATCTCGGACGCCTCCAACATCCAGACGCAATCGGGCAAGCGCACCAACAAGGGCATCGAGCTGCAGGGCGACTTCAAGCTGGGCGCGGCGACTGCCATCAAGGCAGCCTACACGCACAACAACTCCAAGCAGGACATCTCGACCACGCAGACCGTGCGCACGCCGCTGATCCCGGACAACCAGGTCAGCCTGTGGCTGAGCCACAGCCTGAGCCTGGCCAACAGCCAGAAGCTGACGGTGGCTGCCGGTGCCCGCTACAACGGCCAGACCGAAGACCAGCGCTACAGCCCCGGCAAGCGCATCTCCGGCTACACCTTGCTGGACCTGATGGTGCGCTACGACCTGAGCCGCGAATGGGCGCTGCAACTCAATGCCCGCAACCTGACCGACAAGACCTATGTCAGCGGCTGTGACTTCTACTGCTACTACGGCGGTGGCCGCACGGTGGATGTGCAGCTGCAGTACCAGTGGAAGTAAGCCACTAAGATCGAAAGCCTAGCGCCCATGCTGCGGCAGTGTCCGCAGCAGGGGATATGGCTTTTTCTCGGACTGCAATTCCATGACGACTTCTTCCGGCAGTGCCGCCCCCTCTGCCGCAGACACCGGACCGGCGCAGTGGTCCGTGCGCGCTTTGCTGACGGTTGTTTTTCTGGGTCTCACCGCCGGGGTGCAGATGAGCGACTACGGTCTGCAGGCCATCTCGCTGTCGGCCATCCAGAAAAGCTTTGCGATCAGCGATGCCGCCATTGGCGCCTTGCAGGGCCTGGCCGGCGTGCTGGTGGGCAGCGCGCTGGCCATTCCGCTGGCGCGGTTTGCCGATCGCTTCTCGCGTAAGCGCGTGCTGCTGTGCCTGATTGCGGCCTCCACCGCGATGATGGTGCTGAGCGCGCTGGCGCCCAACTTTCCCCTCTTCTTTCTGGGCCGCTCGGCCGCCGGCATCAGCGAGTTTGCAATGGTCCCGCTGGTGTATTCGATGATTCCCGACCTGGCTCCGCAGCGCCACCGCGTGCTGGCCAACCTGGGCTTTGCGGCCCTGGTCTCGAGCGGCGCCAGTGCTGGCTTTTATTTTGCAGGCGATATTCAGAGCACAGCCGTCGCACTGATCCCGGGCGACATGGATGCCTGGCGCAAGGCCTTCTTGCTGCTGTCGGTCGCCGGCCTGCCCTTGCTGCTGGCGGGCCTGTTCACCGCCGATCCACCGCGCTACATCGCCAGCAGCGATGGCGCGAGCGGCGCCTCGCTGCGCCAGTTTCTGCGCGCGCGCTGGCAGCCCATTGCGCTGTTTGTCGGCATCGCCGGCAGCCTGATGGTTGCCGTGCAAGGCTTGAACCAGCTGATCGCCTTGGCGCTGGAGCGCCGCTTTGAGGCCACGCCCGCCCATATTGGCGAGGTGATGGGCCCGATCCTGCTGGTCAGCACGCTGGGCTGCCTGCCGGTGGTGGCCTGGCTCGACCGCTGGCTCGCCCAGCGCCTGGGCCAGGCGGTGCGCCCGCTCATCATGGGCGTCTGCGCACTGCTGGCCATCCCTGCCATCCTGATGCTGTTCTCCACCGCATCGCTGCCGCAGGCCTTTGTCGTGGTGGGGCTCTTTCTCTTCATCACCTGCACCGCCAATGCGCTGGTGCCAACGATGCTGCAGGACCTCACCCCCGCCGCGTTGCGCGCCCGCATCTTTGCGCTGTGGAGCTTTGTCGTATCGGTGTTCAGCGCACTGGGCCCGCTGCTGGCGGGTTTTATCTCCACCTGGGTGGTGCAGGGCCATTTGCTCAGCGCCATCACCGTGACGGCGGTGCCAGCCCTGCTGGTGTCGGCCTGGTGCGCCTGGGGGCTGTTCCAGCGCAGCCGGCCCCAGGCAGCGCTGCCACGCTAAACCGCTGGCGGCTTGCCGGCCGTGGCGCAGTGCTGGGCAAAGGCCCACAGGCGCGCGGCCTGGCCCAAAACGCTCTCCTGCTGGTCACTTTCCTGGTGACCGCTGTCCGGGTTGAGCAGCAACAAGGCGGGCGCGGCACTGGTGGAGCGGCGGCGCACATTGGCCATCAGTTTGGCCGGCTCCCAGTACGGCACGCGGTCATCCTTCAAGCCGGCCGTGCACAGCAGCGGCGGGTAGGCCGCCTCACGCACATTCTCGTAGGGCGACAGCGCCGCGATGTAGTCATAGGCGACCGGGTCGGCCAGCGGATCGCCCCAGTCCGGGCGCAGCAGCGGCACCAGCGGGTGGTCGGCATCGCTCATGGTGTTGAGCATGTCGACAAAGGGCACCTGCGCGATCACCCCCGCCCAGTGCTGGGGCTGCATGTTCATCGCGCCGCAGACCAGCAGGCCGCCGGCCGATATGCCGTGGGCCACCGTCTGCTGCGGCGTGCTGTAGCCCAGCTGCTGCAGATGCTGGGCGCAGGCGATGAAGTCGGTCATCGAGTTGCGCTTGTGCTCGCGGCAGCCGCCCTGGTACCAGTCATGGCCCTTTTCCGAGCCCCCGCGCACATGGGCAATCGCATAGCGGTAGCCGGCATCGACCCAGGCGAGGGCCGGCAGCGAGAACGAGGCCTCGTGCGCAATGCCATAGGCGCCATAGCCGGTCAGCAGCAGCGGCTGGGGCTGGCTGCTATCGATGTCCTTGCGCGAGAGCACCGTCAGCGGCACCCACTGGCCATCATCGGCACGGGCCTGAAGGCGCTCGATGCGGTAGTTCGCCGGGTCCAACCCACTCCAGGTCTCGCGCCCCACCTCGGTCATCTGGCCGTCGGCCAGGCGGATGTCCAGCCAGCGCGGCGGCTGGGCGGGCGTCTGGTGCTTGATACGCACATGGCTGGCATCCCAGTGCTGGCCGGGCAGCAGGTCCAAGGTGTAGGCGGGCTCGTCAAAGCGGATGGTGGTTTGCGCCCCGTCGCGCTGCAGCAGCACCAGCTGGTGCAGGCCATCGGCGCGCTCGAGCCGCACCAGCGTGCTGGCAAAGGGCTGCATCTTGATGATGGGCACACCGTGGCGGTGGGCGGCCAGCGTTTGCTGGGGCTGCAGGTCGGGGCCCAGCCGCAGGATCTGGCGGTCGGTGGCGCCCCCGGCATTGGTCAGAGCCACCAGGCTGCCATTCCATTCGTTGACTTCGTAGCGGATGCCGCGCTCGCGCGGGCGCAGCAGCCGGGGCGCGGCATGCTCCTGGCCGGCGGCGATCAGGTGCAGCTCGCTGGTGTCGGGCCCGAACAGGCTCAGCACCACAAAGCCATTGGCCGCCGTGCGCGCCACGCGCATGAAGAGCGCCGGGTCGCTCTCCTCATGCACCAGCACCGGCTGCCCGCCCTGCAGCGCACTGCGGTACAGGCGCGAGGGCCGGCTGTGCGCATCGCGCCAGATCCAAAACAGATCCTGCGACGACGGCGAAAAGGTCAGCCCACCATAGCCAAAGGCGTCGCCCTCCACCAGCACTTGGGTCTGGCCGGTTTCGGTATCAAGCACGCAGATGCGGTGGCGGTCATTGCCGATCAGGTCTTCGGCCCAGGCATAGTAGCGGTCATCGGGGCTGGCCTGGTGGTCGGTGGCGCGGTAGTACCGATGGCCCTGCGATTGCACGGCCTCGTCGACCAGGGTCTGCACCCGGCCATCCGAATGGCTGCGCACAAACACCCGCTGGCCGCCCGCCCCTGGCTGGCTGCTGTAAGCCCAGCCTTGCAGTGCGGCAGGCGGTGCCAGCTCGGTGCTGCAGACATGGGCGGCCATCGCATCGTAGAAGCGCTGCGCCGATGCGGCCTGCGGCGCCAGCATCTGCTGCGCATAGTCGCGCTCAGCCTGCAGCAGGCTGCCCAGGGGCTCGGGCAGGTTGTCCATGCTGCGCGTGCCGGTCTCGGGGATGTATTTGAGCCAGGCAAAGTCATCATTGCGCCGGCGGCCCAGCTGCTCAATCCAGTGGTCCTGGGGGGCCGCATGCGGGGCGGTGATGGCCGGCCAGGCTGGCTGCTGAGCCGTGGTTGCGCTATCAGCGGCAGGTGCCGGGGTCGGGGCTTGTGGAATCGTGGGCATGGAGCAGCATTTTAGGGAGGCTGCGCTACCGCCCTGCCGACAAGGCCAAACGCCAGGCAGGCGCAGCGCGTGCCCATAAAAAAGGCAGCGAACCGCGTGATTCGCTGCCATGGCTTGCCGCTCAGAGGCAGGCGGTATGGGCGCCTATCGGGCGCTGCCTCAAGCGTCTGCTGCCGGGTCCGACACCGGCGCGGCCCGCTGCACGCGGAACCAGCGCACCGCGCCGCCCTTGGTCAGCAGCACCTCAAAGTGCAGGCCGCCCAGCATGATGTGGGCGCCGCGCTTGGGCACATGGCCCAGCTCATGGGCAATAAGGCCACCGATGGTTTCGAACGACTCATCGGGGTCACTGCTCTCGAGCACCACGTTGAACTCGTCGGCCACCCGCTCGACGGGCGTGTCGCCAGAGATGCGGAAGGTGTCATCGGCCAGCGCAAAGATATCGCCCTCGTCTTCGGGCAGATCGAACTCGTCCTCGATCTCGCCGACGATCTGTTCGAGCACATCCTCAATCGTGACCAGGCCCGCCACGCGGCCAAACTCATCGATGACGATGGCCAAGTGGTTGCGGTTGCCCCGGAACTCACGCAGCAGGTCGTTGAGGCCCTTGCTCTCGGGCACAAACACGGCCGGGCGCAGGAGGGCGCGCAGATTGAGTTGGGGGGAGCGTTGCAGCTTGAGCAGGTCCTTGGCCATCAAGATGCCAATGATGTTTTCCTGCTCACCCTGGAACACCGGGAATCGCGAATGGGCGGTGTTGATGACGGTGTGCAGCACCGACTCGTAGTCGGCTTCGATGTCCACCAGGTCCATGCGGGGCGCGGCGACCATCACATCGCCAGCGGTCATGTCTTCCATACGGATGACCCGCTCCAGCATCACGCGGGAGTCCGCGTTGATGACATCGTTGCTTTCGGCTTCCGCCAGGGTTTCGATCAACTCGTCCGCAGAGTCCGGGGCCGGGTGAATCAGTTCAGCGACCTTCTGGAAAAAGGTGCGTTTGTCTTCCTTGTCAGGGAAGCGCGAGGGATGGGGGTCTGACACTGTCTTGGAATGCAGGACGTGCGGTAGTGAAACAAGCGATCAGGATATCAAATTGCGGATTTCCTCCGAAATCGCTGCCCAATCCTTGAGCACTCCCCTGTGACAAACCCGGCTGTTTAGAGCCGATAACACGGCCCAGCAAACCGAAGGTTTGCGGTTGAGACTAGGCGTCCTGCCGCAGGCAGTACAGTAGTACGACAAGGCAGGGCAACGACGTATCAAGGGTTGTGTTAGCGGCTCCTACTGGCCCGACTTGTGCCGGCCTTCCTGCACATCACGCCGCACTTCCTGCACGGTGGACAGGAAATCCCAGAACTGGCGCGCCTGCTTCTTGAACTGGTAGTCCATCTCGCCCATCTGGTCCTCGACCAGGTCGGCCATGCGGGTGTCAAAACCTGCGGGCGGCAACTTCAGGTAGGCCTCGGATTCGGAGCCATCGCGCTCGACCGTGGCTCCCGCCTTGCGCGCGATCTTGAGCATCGCGGTGTTCTCGGACAGTGCATGGATGAACAGCATCTGCACGCCTTTGGTGCGCGCGTCCATCGCGGCGCGCTCGAACAGACGGCTGCCCAGGCCCTTGCCCCGGCCGGACTTGAGCACGGACACGCCAAACTCGGCGCAGCTGGCCATGTTCGACGACGGCGGCGCATAGGCCACATGGGCCATCGCAATCAGCTTGAGGCTGCGGTTATAGATACCAAAGATCTCGTCACGCTCGAAATTCAGGCCCTCGACATAGCGCGCGATCTGCGCGTCGCTCGCCTGGTAGCCAAAGCGCAAATAGCGGTCCTGCGCATCGAGCGCCAGCAGATGGGCGAGGATGCGCGGGCGGTGACGCTCACTGAGGGCGCGGATAGGAACCATAGAGGCGGAAGGTCGTGGCTTCTTGCCGTCGGGCTGCTGCGGGCTCTCGCCCAACCGGCCAAAGAAGGGGAAAAACGCCATCATGCCGTTGGCAACGGATGAAGGGAACCATTCTTTCGTCGTGATCATGGGGTAAATATACGGGTTAACCCGCGTATTATCAATCATGCTGCGATGCAGCATATTTCGTGCCTATGGCTTACCCCGCGCTTACAAAGGGTATTCAAAGCCCCCGGCCATGCGGCTTTGCGCCGCAAGTGGGCACTCGGGCATGCGGTTTGAAGGGCCTGTGAGCGGCCCAGCAATCGCAGCGCCGTTTGCGCTGGCGCAACATCGGCTGTGGTTCAGACCCCGGGCAATACCGGCAGCGCTGTGGTGAGCTTGACACGGTCCAGCACAAAGCTGGTCTTGCAGTCCTGCACCGCAGGGTGGCGCAGCAAGGTATCCATCACAAAGCGGCTGTAGTGGGCCATGTCGGCGACGACGACGCGCAGCAGATAATCCATGTCCCCGGTCAGCGCCACGCATTCGACCACCTCGGGCCAGCTTTGCACGCTGGCGCGGAAGAGATCGAGCGGGTTGCGCTTGCTCGCCTCGGTGAACTTCTCCAGCCGCACATTGAGGTAGGCCGTCATCGACAGGCCCACGGCCTCGGGCTTGACCAGGGCCACATAGCGCTCGATCACGCCCACCTCTTCGAGACGCTTGACCCGGCGCAGCACCGCACTGGACGACAGGCCGACCTGCTCGCCCACGACGTCATAGGTTTCGCGGCCGTTGTGCTGCAGGCGCTGCAAGATGGCACGGTCGAGCTTGTCCAGGGGGTAGGCAGAGGTGGTCATGGCAGAGGTCCAGAATGTTTTTGCTGCACCGCAGCAGCGCGACACAACAGGATCACGCAATTTTAATGCTTGATTTTTAGCAAGAACACATGAATCAGGCTTTGCCAGCGATTGGACTGGGATAAATCGCCAAAATGCTGCGCGCCAAGATCGGTACAGTGGAGGCACAGCAGCCAGCCGACGCTGGCGCCACCCGAGACGATCCACAGGAGACCTGCGATGACAGCCGCCATTCCCCACCAGACCACCGAATTCACGACCTGGGACAACCCCATGGGCACCGACGGCTTCGAGTTCATCGAATATGCCGCGCCCGATCCGGTCGCCATGGGCAAGGTCTTCACGTCCATGGGCTTCAAGCCCGTCGCGCGCCACCGCCACAAGAACGTCACCCTGTACCGCCAGGGCGAGATCAACTTCATCATCAATGCCGAGCCCGACAGCTTTGCCCAGCGTTTTGCCCGCCTGCACGGCCCCAGCGTCTGCGCCATCGCCTTCCGCGTGCAGGACGCCAAGGCCGCCTATGAGCGCGCCCTGGGCCTGGGCGCCTGGGGCTATGCCGGCCAGGCCGGCCCAGGCGAGTTGAATATCCCCGCGATCAAGGGCATTGGCGACAGCCTGATCTACCTGGTGGACCGCTGGCGCGGCAAGAACGGTGCCCAAGCTGGCGACATCGGCAACATCGGCTTCTTCGATGTGGACTTCGAGCCGCTGCCCGGCGTCAGTGCCGAAGAGGCGCTGAACCCGCACGGCCACGGCCTGACCTATATCGACCACCTGACCCACAACGTGCACCGGGGCCGCATGGACGAATGGGCGGGCTTCTACGAGCGCCTGTTCAACTTCCGCGAGATCAAGTACTTCGACATCGAAGGCCAGGTCACCGGCGTCAAGAGCAAGGCCATGACCAGCCCCTGCGGCAAGATCCGCATCCCCATCAATGAAGAGGGCAAGGAAAAGGCCGGCCAGATCCAGGAGTACCTGGACATGTACAACGGCGAAGGCATCCAGCACATCGCGATGGGCTCGGACAACCTCTACGAAACAGTGGACCAGTTGCGCGCCGGCGGCGTCAAGCTGCTCGACACCATCGACACCTACTACGAGCTGGTGGACAAGCGCCTGCCCGACCATGGCGAGGATGTGGCCGAGCTGAAAAAGCGCAAGATCCTGATCGATGGCACCGGCCAGAAACTGCTGCTGCAGATCTTCAGCGAGAACCAGCTGGGCCCCATCTTCTTCGAGTTCATCCAGCGCAAGGGCGATGATGGTTTTGGCAATGGCAACTTCAAGGCGCTGTTCGAGAGCATTGAACTCGATCAGATGCGCCGTGGGGTGCTATAGGAAAAATTGAACGGCTGCGGCTTTGATATTCCTCAATTTGCCATGCGGCCTCTCTATACTGCGGAGCGATTTATCAATCTGGAAACAATTGTGAAACGCTCCGTCACCCTCGCCGCCGTTCTGTCTGGTTTCATGTTGGCTGCCAGCGCGCAGAACGCCAGCCAACCGCTGACCTTTGTGGTCCCCTACCCCGCCGGTGGCCCGCTGGACACCTCGGCCCACCTGCTGGCCCAGGGCGCCGAAAAGCAACTGGGCACCATCACGGTGGCCAACAAGCCGGGGGCCGGCGGTGCCACAGGCGCGACCTTGGTGGCCCAGGCCAAGCCCCAGGAGAACATGGTGCTGATGGGCGCGGTGGCCACACACGCGGTGCTGCCCTACCTGGGCACACCACCGCAGTACGATGCACAAAAGGACTTCAAGCCCTTGATCCTGGTGGCGCGCGTGCCCAACGTGCTGGTGATGAAAAAGAGCCGCGCGGACCAATTGGGTATCAAGTCCACCTCGGAGATGGTCAGCTATATCAAGGGCCACCCCGGCAGCTTGAAGATGGGCTCGGGCGGCAACGGCAGTATCGGCCATATCTCGGGCGAGATGCTCAAGTCGCTGGCCAATCTGCAGATGCCCAGCGTGCCCTACGCCGGTGCGGCCCCGGCCCAGAAGGCGCTGCTGAGCGGCGATATCGATGTGGTGTTCGACAACCTGGCCTCGGCCCTGCCGCTGATCAAGTCCGGCGAGCTGCTGGCGCTGGCCGTGACCACATCGGACCGCAATGTGGCCCTGCCACAGGTGCCGCCGGTGAACGAGTCCGTGCCCGGTTTTGATGTCTCTACCTGGTTTGGCGTGTTTGCGCCCGCCAGCCTGCCCGACCAGGAAGCGCAGAAGTACGCCTACGCCTTCCAGGGCGCGCTGACCGACCCGCGCTTCAAGGCCGAGTACCTGAAGATGGGCATCGCCCCCGAAGACATGCGCCTCAAGGAGCTGTCGCACTTTGTATCGCAGGAAGCACGCAAGTTTCAGTTTCTGATCAACACGATCAAGATCAAGACCAACTGAGCGCCTGCAGCCTAACAACTGCGGGTGCCCGGCTGGTCTTTATAAGAGCCGGTAACACGACCCAGCAAACCGAAGGTTTGCGGTTGAGACTAGGCGTCAAGCCGCAGGCAGTACAGACGTACGACCAGGCTTGGCAACGACGTATCAAGGGTTGTGTTGGCGGCTCCACAATGTAAGGAGCACAGCATGGGACAAGCACCCGTGGTTTATGGACAATCGGACCGGCCGCCCCGCGGCGACTACAGCCGCGCGCAGGACGACTACACCTGCGCGCAGGACTACGCCGCCTACACCGAGGCCGACCACGACACCTACCGGCGCCTGTATGCGCGCCAAAAGGCCTTGCTGCCGGGGCTGGCGAGCCAGGCCTTCATCGATGCGCTGCCATCGCTGGGCGTCGAAGACCGCATCCCCCGCTTTGAAGACATCAACCAGCGCCTGCGCCAGGCCACCGGCTGGGAGATCGTCGCGGTGCCGGGCCTGATCCCGGAGGTGCCTTTTTTCAGCCTGCTGGCCAACCGAAAATTCCCGGTCACCGACTGGATCCGCAAGCCCGAGGAGTTCGACTATGTGGTCGAGCCCGATATCTTCCACGACCTGTTCGGCCATGTGCCGCTGCTGTTCAACCCGGTGATTGCCGACTATGTGCAGCGCTATGGCCAGGGCGGCCTCAAGGCCGAGCGCCTGGGCGCCTGCGAAATGCTCAGCCGCCTGTACTGGTACACGATCGAGTTCGGCCTCATCCGCGAGAAAGGTGAAATCCGTGCCTATGGCGCCGGCATCCTGAGCTCATCGGGCGAGCTGCAGCACGCCGTCACCAGCCCGCTGCCCCAGCGCCTGCCGCTGTCCCTGGAGCGCACGATGCGCACCCGCTACAAGATCGACAGCTACCAGCAGACCTATTTCGTCATCGACGATTTCCAGCAGCTGTTTGACATGACCGAGGGCGACTTCACCCCCGTGTATGCCGCATTGCGCGGCCTGCCGGAGCTGGCGGCAGACGCCCAGGATTAAAAGTTGCGCGCGCCGCTCAGCGGTAGCGCTTGCAGGTATGGGAGGGCAGCTCGGCAAACAGCGCCTTGTACTCCTGCGCAAAGCGGCCAAAGTGCCAAAAGCCCCAGGCCAGCGCGGCGTCCGAGACGCTGCTGCCCTGCTTGATCGCGCGGCGTGCACCATTGAGGCGCACGGCGCGCAGATAGCTTTGCGGCAAGATGCCCAGCACTTCCTGGAACGAGTACTGCAAGGCGCGGCGGCTCACCGCCAGCGCCTGGCACAGGTCTTCGACCGTCAATGAGCCATCGGCGCCCGTCGCTACCACCCGCTCCCGCGCCATGCTGACGATATGCGCGCGCCGCTGGTAGGACAGCTGCTCATCGGCCTCGCTCCCCACGCCATCGCGCAGCACCGCAGCAATGGCGGCAAGCACATCGCCGGCCATCTCGTCGAGCTGCTGGGGCGGCAGGGCGTCTGGCGTGGTATCGGCCAGGCACTGCTGCATGTCGGACAGCAGAATCGGCAGGCGCCAGCGCTCATGGGCCGAGACCGGCCGCAGATGCGGCTGCGCCAGCTGGGCCTGCAGCTGCTCGCGTTCGCTGGCCGTCAGATAGGGGTCCAGGCTGCCCCGGTCCACGACAAAATCGATGATCTCCAGGCCGCCGGGCGAGACAAACTCGAACGGGCCATCGCCCGAGAACACAATCGCATGCCCCTCGCTGCAGGAGCGGTTGCAGAACATGGTGTTGCCCGGAATGCTGCTGGGCAGGCCGATGGCCAATTGCCCGGCGCGCAAGGCACCGGTCTGGTGCAGCGCCTGGCTGGAGAACTCGCGCCAGGCCTGGATGGGCCCCAGGTGCAGGCTGGTCACCCGGCCCTCAAAGCTGCCGGCCGACAGCTGCTCATAGCGCTGGTTCCAGCCCTGCAGCAAGGCCGCCTGCTCATCGACATCACAGGTCTGCGCCACCTGCGCAGCCGGGCCGCGCACCGCTGGGCCGCGCGCCGCTGCGCCGCGCTCAGCACGGGAGCTGCTCAGCGCGGGCGATGGACAAGGGGCGCTCAGGGACATGGCGGCGCAATGGCGTGGCTAGGCATACAGGCATGGTCATGCAAAAAGCGCACCAAGGTCAACCCAGCCTTCCCCTTAGCCAGATTTGCCGAAATCGGATAGAGCGTGCGCGCCATTCTTGCCACCATCGGGGACACCACAGACAACAAGGCAGGCCGTGGCCCATCACCCCAATCCCGCAGGCGCCAGCGCCGCGCACCCAAGCAACTATTTCGAACAGCGCCAGCTCAAGCGCGGTGCCGCCGGCTGGCTGCTGCTGGTCGGCCTGGGCGTGGCCTATGTCATCTCGGGCGACTATGCCGGCTGGAACTTCGGCCTCAAGACTGGTGGCTGGGGCGGTCTGCTGGTCGCCTCGGCGCTGATGGCGACGATGTACACCTGCATGTGCTTTGCGCTCGCTGAACTCGCCACCATCGCGCCCACGGCCGGCGGCGGCTATGGCTTTGCCCGGCGCGCCTTTGGGCCCTGGGGCGGTTTTCTGTGTGGCGTGGCGATCCTGATGGAATACGCGATTGCACCGGCGGCGATTGCCACCTTTATCGGCGCCTACTGCCAGTCGCTGTTCGGCATCGATGGCTGGATGGTCTACCTGGGCTTTTATGCCGTGTTTCTGGGCATCCACATCTATGGCGCGGGTGAAGCCCTGCGCCTCATCTTTGCCGTCACCGCGCTGGCAGTTGTTGCGCTCGTGGTCTTCATCGTCGCGATGGTGCCGCATTTCCAGGTCAGCAACCTGTTCGACATTGCGCCTACCGACGCCTGGGGCGCCAGCAGCTTTCTGCCCTTTGGCTACATCGGTATCTGGGCCTGCATCCCCTATGGCATCTGGTTCTTTCTCGCGGTAGAAGGCGTGCCCTTGGCCGCCGAAGAAGCGCAGGACCCACGCCGCGATCTGCCGCGCGGCCTGATCGGCGCCATCGCCGTGCTGGTGCTGATCTGCGGCCTGATCCTGGTGCTGGCGCCAGGCGGTGCGGGGGCTGCGGCCTTGATGAACTCGGGCAACCCGCTGGTCGAGGCGCTCGAATCCAGCAAGGTGCTGGGTGGCCCCACCTGGATCAGCCGCTTTGTGAACTTTGTCGGCCTGGCCGGCCTCATTGCCAGCTTCTTCTCGATCATCTATGGCTACTCGCGCCTGGTGTTTGCGATGTCGCGCGCCGGCTACCTGCCCCGGGGTTTGTCGTTGACCACGCAGCGCAAGACCCCGTACCTCGCGCTGCTGGTGCCAGGCGCCATCGGCTTTGCGCTGTCGCTGACCGGCCAGGGCGATCTGCTGATCCTGGTCGCCGTGTTTGGCGCCACGATCTCCTACGTGATGATGATGGCCTCGCATATCTGGCTGCGCATCAAGGAGCCGAACCTGCCGCGCGCCTACCGCACGCCCGGCGGCGTCTTCACCTCGGGCATCGCGCTGGTACTGGCCTGCATCGCCGTCGTGGCCGGCTTTCTGGTGGACCCCCGGGTTCTCATCGGCGCGGTCATCGTTTACGCTGTCTTCGTGGCCTACTTTGCGCTGTACAGCCGCCACCACCTGGTGGCCGACGCCCCCGGCGAGACAACCCCTTGAGGAGGCGCTGCGACCATGCCCTATTCCCATACCGTTGGCGCCGAGCGCCATCTGTTTGCCTCCTTGCGCGAGCTGATGGCCAAGGCCACACCGGCCCGCTCGGGCGACCAACTGGCCGGCGTTGCGGCCCGCCATGACACCGAGCGCGTTGCCGCACAGATGGCGCTGGCCGATCTGCCGCTCGCCCACTTTCTGCAAGAGGCGCTGGTGCCCTATGAGAGCGACGAGGTCACCCGCCTGATCATCGACAGCCATGACCGTGCCGCCTTTGCGCCGGTGGCGCACCTGACGGTGGGCGGCTTTCGCGACTGGCTGCTGTCCGATGCCGCCAACGAGGCGAGCTTGCGCGCGCTGGCGCCCGGCCTGACCCCGGAAATGGTGGCCGCCACCTCCAAGCTCTGCCGCAACCAGGACCTGATTTTGATCGCGCAGAAATGCCGCGTGGTCACCCGCTTTCGCAACACCATCGGCCTGCCCGGCCGCATGTCCACCCGGCTGCAGCCCAACCACCCCACCGACGACCCTTCGGGCATTGCTGCCAGCCTGCTCGACGGCCTGATGTACGGCAATGGCGACGCGGTCATCGGCATTAACCCGGCCAGCGACAGCATCGCCGCCGTCAGCACCTTGCTCTTCATGCTCGACGAGGTGATCCAGCAGTACCAGATCCCCACCCAGTCCTGCGTGCTCACCCATGTGACCACCAGCATCGAGGCCATTGGCCGGGGCGTGCCGGTGGACCTGGTGTTCCAGTCCATCGCCGGCACCGAGGCTGCCAACCGCAGTTTTGGCCTGGACCTGGCCCTGCTGCAAGAGGGCTATGACGCGGCGCAGAGCCTCTCTCGCGGCAGCATCGGCAACAACGCCATGTACTTTGAGACCGGCCAGGGCAGCGCGCTGTCGGCCGGCGCCCACCATGGATTGGACCAGCAGACCTGCGAGGCGCGCGCCTATGCGGTGGCGCGCAAGTTCGAGCCACTGCTGGTCAACACCGTGGTCGGCTTTATCGGCCCCGAGTACCTCTACGACGGCAAGCAGATCATCCGCGCCGGGCTCGAAGACCATTTCTGCGGCAAGCTGCTGGGCCTGCCGATGGGCTGCGACATCTGCTACACCAACCATGCGCAGGCCGACCAGAACGACATGGATGTGCTGCTGACCTTGTTTGGCGTGGCTGGCATCAATTTCATCATGGGCATTCCGGGCTCGGACGACATCATGCTGAACTACCAGACCACGTCCTTCCACGATGCGCTCTACCTGCGCAAGACCCTGGGCCTGCGGCCCACGCCGGAGTTCGAGGCCTGGCTGCAGACCATGGGCATTGCCCAGGCCGCAGGCTCGGGCCCGGGCCCGGGCCCGGGCCTGCGCCTGGCCACTGACCTGCCCGCGCCTTTCTCGCAAGCGCTGGCCCAGCTCAACTGAAGCTCCCCATGTCCCCACGCCCTTCTGCTCCAGCCGCCCTGCCCGACCCAGCCGAGCCCGCGAGCGCCGCCGTCACCCCCAACCCCTGGGAGCGCCTGCGCCAGTTCACCAGCGCCCGCATTGCGTTGGGCCGCGCCGGCACCAGCCTGCCCACGCGCGCGCACCTGGACTTTGCCCTCGCCCATGCCCAGGCACGCATGGCCGTGCATACCGAGCTTGACATGGACCCGCTCGCGGGCGAACTACAAGCGCTGCACACCCAGCCGGTGCTGCGCCTGCACAGCGCCGCCCAAGACCGCCCCACCTACCTGCAGCGCCCGGATCTGGGCCGGCGCCTGAGCGCCGAGTCGCGGGCTCTGCTCCAGGGCCTGCCCCCTGCCCAGGCCGATGTGGTGTTTGTCGTCGCCGATGGGCTTTCCTCGCTGGCCATCGAGCGCAATGCCTTGCCTTTTCTGCGCCAGATGCTGCCGGCGCTGGCCGAGCAGTGGCGCGTCGGCCCGATCACGGTGGTGCGCCATGCCCGGGTGGCGCTGGGCGACGAGATTGGTGCGGCACTGGGCGCCTCGCTGGTGGTGGTGCTGATTGGTGAGCGCCCGGGCCTGAGCTCCCCGGACAGCATGGGCCTGTACATGACCTGGCAGCCCCGCCCGGGCATGACCGATGAGGCGCGCAACTGCATCTCGAATGTGCGCGAGCAGGGGCTGAGCTATGCGCAGGCCGTCCACAAGCTGCACTACCTGATGCAGCAGGCGCGCCAGCGCAAGCTCTCGGGCGTGCAGCTCAAGGACGAATCCGACACGCTGGCCGCGCCCCAAGAGGCCCGCCAGGCCTTCATGCTGGGCAGCAGCGGCCCGCAAACGCCCCGCTGACACCTGGGTGCCAGCGCCAGACATGCCGCGTCTGCTAGGCTGGCGGTCTTGCCCCTTCGCCTGCGCCACCATGTCCGCCTCCACCGCTTCGCTGCCCGCCGATCTCCAGTTCATCGAGCGCGGCTGGCTGTCGGCCAACAACACGGTGTTTGTGCGCGGCACCACGGCGGTGGTCGATACCGGCTACTGCAGCCATGCCGCGCAGACCGTGGGCCTCATCGAGGCCAGCCTGCAAGGCGCGCCGCTGCAGCGCATCGTCAACACCCATTTGCACAGCGACCACTGCGGCGGCAATGCCGCTTTGCAGCGGCGCTGGCCCCAGGCCCGCACCAGCATTGCGCCCGGCCATGCGCAGGCGGTCACCGATTGGGACGAGAACCAGCTGAGCTACCGCCCCACCGGCCAGGACTGCCCGCGCTTTCAGATGGACGAGCTGCTGCAGCCGGGCACAGAGATCACGCTCGGTGAGCAGCGTTGGCAGATCCATGCCGCGCCCGGCCATGACCCGCATTCGGTGATTCTGTTTGAGCCCGCCTCCGGCATCCTGATCTCGGCCGACGCGCTCTGGGAAAGCGGCTTTGGCGTGGTCTTTCCGGAGATCGAAGGCACGGCGGCCTTTGACGAGGTGGCCGTCACCCTGGATGTGATCGAGCGCCTGCAGCCGCGCCTGGTGCTGCCCGGCCACGGCAGTGCGTTCAGCGATGTGGGAAGTGCCTTGCACACCGCCCGCCAGCGGCTGGAGCGCTTTGTGCAAAGCCCCGAGCGCCATGCGCTCTATGCCGCCAAGGTACTGCTCAAGTACAAGCTGCTGGAATGGCAGCAGCTGCCCTTGGTGCAAGTGCAGGCCTGGCTGGCCGCCACGCCCTACTACGGCTTGCTGCACCAGCGCTACTTTGCAGGCCAGGACCTGGCGCAGTGGCATGCATCGTTGGTGGCCGACCTGGAGCGCTCAGGCGCCGCGCGGCGTGAGGGCGCGCTGCTGGTTAACCAGTAAGCGCGCTTACGTCACCATCCGCCCGATCAGGGCAGCTCTTTGGAAAGATCCGGCTCGCCCTCGGGCTTGGGCCCCACCGAGCCCAGGCGTGCGCGCAGCGATTGGGGCTGGCCCGTCAGAATCGCCGCATAGCTGGTGGTGTTGGAAAGCACCTTTTTGACATAGTCGCGCGTCTCGGCAAAGGGCACGTTCTCGGCCCAGATGGCGCCGTCCAGCACCGGGCCATTGCGCCAGTTGCGCGGCCGGCCGGGGCCTGCGTTGTAGCCGGCAGCCGCCAGCGCCATCGAGCCGTCAAAATCATCCAGCGCGAGTTTGAGGTAGGCGGTGCCCAGGGTGATGTTGGTGTCGCGGTCATTGATGCTGGCCGGTGTGAAATCGGTCATGCCGATCTTGCGGGCGGTCCAGCGGGCGGTGGCCGGCATAATCTGCATCAGACCCGAGGCACCGACGCCCGAGCGCGCATCCATGATGAAACGGCTTTCCTGGCGGATCAGACCATAGACATACGCAGGGTCCAGGCCAATCTCGCGCGAGCGGTTCACCACGGCCTCCTTGAACGGCATAGGGTAGCGCTGGCCCACATCGACCACGGTCTTGGTGCGCTCGCTGGTGTTGATGCAGCGGTCCCAGATCTGGCGCTGGCAGGCCAGCTCGGCCGCGGCCAGCAGCTGGGCATCGTCCATGCCGCCGCGCTGGTGCAGGTTGGTCATGTAGTTCCACTCGCGCACCCCTTCGCTGCGCAGCCCCAGCTGGATCGCATAGAGCGCACGTGCCAGGCCCGCACTGCTGCGCACCGCCTGGCGCGCCTGCTCGTCGATGGCCACCGGCTGCGACGGGATGACGATGGGCTGGCCCAGCTCCTCCTGCGCCAGCTGCTCATAAAAGCCCTGTGTGCCGGCAATCTTTTGCAGCAGCTGGCGCGACTGCTGGGTCTGCGCCTCGCTGATGCGGCCCGCCTGCAAGGCCTTGGCCTGCCAGTACATCCAGGTCGGGTCTTCGCGCTCCTCGGCGCTCATCGCCTCGATGCTCTTGCGCACCTGCTGCCACTGGCCGGCGCGCAGTGCCGCGCGCGTCTTCCAGGCCAGCAGGTCGTCGCTCAGGTGGGAGTCCTTGCTCACCTTGGCAAAGCTGGCCATCGCATCGGGTGACAGGCGCGTGGCCTGCGTCTTGCCGATGACGCCCCAGACCCAGTCGCGGCGCGGCTGGGTCAGCAGCTCGTTCCAGCGGCCTTCCATCAAGGTGGCGGCGCCATCGGGGTTGTCTGCGGCGATCTTGATCAGCGCCAAGGTGGCCAGCTCCTGCTGCTCCTTGGAGGACGTCTTGGCCTGGGCCGTCAAAAACTTGCTGGGCGACTGCAGCATGGTCGCAAAGGCGGGCAGCTGCATCGGGGCCACTACCTCCACCGCAGCGCGGGCGGCACGCGGGCGCCCCGCTTCCATGGTCTGGCGCGCTCTGCGCCAGATATCGTCGGCCTGCAGGCCACCGGCCGAGAACAGCTCCGAGGCCGCCAGGTTGCAGCCGTCTTCCGAGTCGCGCTGCGCATACCAGTTGCTCTTGACCGTGCTGGCCAGCGGTTCGCGCTCGCCACCCTTGGCCAGATCGATCACCGCCGCGTAGCAGCGCAGCTCGCGGTCGTCGCCCATGCGGAATGCCGGGTACATCGCATCGAAATTGCTCCAGTCGCGGCGCTGGCCCAGGAGGCGCAGCCAGTCGTTGCGCAGCCGGTCTTCCTGGTAGGTACCGGCCCAGCGGGTCAAAAAGGCCTGCACTTCGTCCTGCGTGGCCTCGCTCAGGCGCGCGCGCAGCTCCCAGTACGCCGCCCAGGGCTCGAGCACATGGCCGCGCGCGCCGGGCAGCAGCTGGGTGAGTTTGCTTTTCTCGCGCTTGCGAAAGGCCTGCTGCATGTCGACGATCACATCGTCGTTGACCATGCCGCTGCTGACCGAGGGGCTGGACTGCAGCTGCACGGGCGTCTGCACCGAGGCGGGCGCGGCCGTTGCGCCCTGCAAAATCGTCTGGGCGGCCAGCGGCAGCGCGCTACAGGCCAACAAGGCCGCCATCAAGGGGGTGAAAACATTCCGAGGCATAGCCGATCCAGGTTGTGAGACAGCGGCGCTATAGAGCGGCGCCCAGCTGATCCCTAAAATCATACACATCGCCCAGCGTGCCCGCGGTCCCAAAGGCTGCAATACCAGGCTTCCTCTTACATGCCCTTACCGAAACAGCCCCAATATGTAAAAAAGGTACCTGGTTTTCACCGTACCCAATTTGCTGGGAGCGTCACTTTTGGCTGTCAGAATGGTTGACCCAGCGTGTTTCTGTAGGGATATTTGCAATGGATAAAAAAGCCGTGCGCCAAGCGCTCATTGAACAGCGTCTGCATATGCCCGATCGTCTGGAGCGCGCCGAACAGCTCCAGCAAGTCCTGCGTTTTTGGCTGATGGAGCGCCAGGATGCGGTGATCGGCGCCTACTGGCCGATCAAGGGCGAGTTCGACCCGCTGCCAGCGCTGCACCGCTGGAAGGAAGACGGTGCGCTGATGGACGAGCCCAAGCTGCGCCGCATTGCGCTGCCGGTGGTGAACAAGCAGCACAAGACCTTGAGCTTCCACGCCTGGTACCCCGGCTGCCCGATGGAGATGGATGCCTACGACATCCCCAAGCCGCAAAATACCGAGCTGGTCGTGCCCACCTTGCTGTTTGTGCCCTGCGTGGGCTATGGTCCGGGCGGCTACCGCCTGGGTTACGGCGGCGGTTTTTATGACCGCACCCTGGCCGCGCTGGAGCCGCGCCCCTTCACCGTCGGCCTGGGCTTTACGAATGGCTTTGTCGAGGATTTCGAGCCCGAAGCGCATGACCTGCCGCTCGATGCCATCCTCAATGACAATGGCGTGGTCTGGCCACTGGGCGATTCGTAGCCGCTGGCGAGCCCATTTTGGGGCGCGTGCAGACGGTATTAATGGCCCGATACCTTCATTCATCAATCGGTTGAGATCATGCTGCAGCTTTATATCGGCAACAAAAATTATTCCTCCTGGTCCATGCGCGCCTGGGTGCTGCTGCGCCAGGCGGGCATTCCTTTTGAAGAGAAGTTTGTCCGCTTCGACGGTTTCGACAGCCAGTCCGAGTTCAAGCGCACGATGACCGCCATCAGCCCCACCGGCACGGTGCCGCTGCTGCGCGATGGCGACATCAGCGTTTGGGACAGCCTGGCGATTGCCGAATATGCAGCGGAGCAATTCCCTGACAAGCAGCTGTGGCCCAAGGACAAGGCAGCCCGCGCCAGCGCCCGCAGCATCTGCGCCGAGATGCATGGCGGCTTCACCGCCCTGCGCAGTGCCTGCCCGATGAACATCGAGGCCGACCTGGCCGAGGTGGGCCGCATCGTCTGGCGCGACAACGCCGCTGTGCGCAAGAATGTCGAGCGCCTGTGCAGCATGTGGAGCCACCTGCTGGCCCAGCATGGCGGGCCCATGCTGTTTGACCAGTTCAGCATTGCCGATGCCTACTACGCGCCGGTGTGCTCGCGCCTCAAGACCTACCAGCTGCCCATCCCTGGCGAGATCGCCGCCTATATCGAGCGCGTGCACCAGTTGCCCGGCGTCAAAGCCTGGATCGATGCGGCGCTGGCCGAGCAGGACTTTGTCGCAGTGGACGAGCCCTACCGCGCAGAGCGTTAAGCGCTAAGCTTCGTCGACCTGTCCGCAGCTTCGGGCACCTTGGTGTGCCAGAGCACGGGCATCTGCCGCCTCGCAATCAGAGCGCTTGCGGCCGGTACACCCGCGCATCCAGCGGCGCATCGATGCTGATCAGGTAGACAAAGCGCTCGTCCTCGGGCAGCAGGCCCTGGATCGCTTCAAACAGCTCGGCATGCGCCAGGTTCTGGCGCAGCAGCGCTTCGACCTGGGGCGCATCCGCCGTCCAGGCGCTGCGCCGCAGTGCGCGCTCTGCGACCTCTTCTGCGCCGAGGAGCGCATGCACATAGACCAGCTCATGCGCCATCGCCTGCCACTGCGCGGCAGACACCTGCCCGCTGCGCAGCACATGGTCCTGCAGGGCGTCTTCGGTGGCCGTCTGCTGGCTCTGCCTTTGCGCATCGTAGGCGGCCTGCCATTGCGGCTCGGTCAAGGTCGGCAGGGCACTTCCCAAGGCGGCGGCATCCTGCAAAGCCATGCGCTTCCAGGCCTCCAGGCTGGGCATGGGCTGCGACAGCTGAAAGTCCATCATCTCCGCGTACATGCGCGCATTGAGCTGGCGCAGATTCCTGGGCGTGGCCGCCACCACCGCAGACTGCAAGGGCCGCGCCTCCAGCCACTGGGCCAGGTCCTGCATGGCCGTATCGCGTGGAAATTGGCGGTACTGCACATGGCTGGGGTAGTGCTCGGCATGGAACACCGGGTTGGTGCCCGCGCCCAGCGCTGCACCATTGTCATAAAAACGGACCACATCTGCGGAGAAGTAGCGGTCCGCCAGCTCCAGCACCAGGGCCAGACTGCCGTTTTGCGAATGCGTGCCCGCCCAGATCTTGACACCGGGCATTTCGTCAATCGTGTAGCGCCCGGCCGATGCATAGCCCAGCGCCTTGAACTCCTGCATCACCCGGCGCACCTGCGGGTCGCTGAACTGCAGCTTGTCCAACTGCATCGTGATGCGAGCCGCCACGCCTTGCTGCGCACTACCCAGCGCCTGCACATGCCCAAGCATGCGCGAAAAATACCAGCGAATGCCGAACTTGAGCAGCACAAACAGACCGACAAACGTCAATGCGATGGTCACCAATACCACGCCCATGGTTGTCCACATAAATCCCTCCCTCTTTGTATTATTTCGAATCAGCCCATCGGGCCAACCGAGCAGCATAGCGAGGAAGTGCGGCTGGTGCAAAGCGCTGGGAAGCTGTGGGCGGCCGCTACGCAGCCTTCGCCCGACGTCAGGCCAAGCCTGGAATTGGCTGGCGGGCCCGGTCCAGGCTGGCCTGCAGAGCCTGGCTCAGCTGCTGGGCCACCAGCTTGACCACCGGGCCTGGCGGGCGCGTGGCATCGACGGCCACGCTGATGCTCTGGGGCTCGGCGCCCTGGTCGCGGATGGGGATGAACACCAGCGTACCGGCCGCCAGCTCAGGGGCCACATCGAGCTGCGAGGTAAAGATCAGGCGCTGCCCGCCCAGCGCCAGCTGTTTGACCAGCTGCAGCGAATTGCTCTCGACAAAGCCGCGCGCATCCTTAAACAGCCAGCTGAACTGCGCCTCCAGCAGGCGGCGGATGGTGATGGCGCGGCTTTGCAGTGCGATCGGATAGGCGGTCGCCTCCTGGAAACTGACGCTCTTGCGACCGGCCAGCGCATGGCCCGGCGCCACAACGCAGCCCAGCGGCAGCTGGGCTTGCCACAGCACCAGCAGCTCACGGCGCGGCGCCAGGTTGAAGATGGCGGCCAGGTCGGCCTTGCCGGTCATCAGCGCCGTCTCGGCATCGTCGGGGGTGCTCAGCTCTACCGACAGGCTGACCAGGGGGTGCTGGGCATTGAGTGCCTCGATCAGCGCGGGCAACACGCCGGTGGCATGGCTGTCCATCGCGACCAGCGACACATGGCCCTGGTGGATGCCCTGGATGCGCCGCACCTCGGCCACCATGCGGGTCTCATCCTGGCGCCAACGCCGGGCCATCGTGATCAGCGCATCGCCCGAGGCCGTCAGCCGCATGCCCCTGGGCATGCGCTCGAACAGCGGCACGCCCAGCTCTTCTTCCAGCGCCAGAATCTGGCGGTTGATCGCCGATGCGGCCACATGCAGCTCGCGCGCGGCTTTCTGGATCGAGCCCGAGCGGGCCACCTGGTCGGCATAGCGCAAAGCGGTAGGGACAAGCGAATGGCGCATCGGGTGGGACCTCCGGAATGCGGCGATTGTACTAATTTTTCGTATGCAGCATTGCCAAACCTATGATGGACGGCAATGGTCTGCAGGCCTAGCATGGCCTGCATGACGCCTGCCCAACGCCTCGACCACCTCAACCATTGCAGCCCTGACGACTTCTGCGCGGCCCTGGCCGACATCTGGGAGCATGCGCCCTGGGTGGCGGCGCAGACCGTGGCGCTGCGCCCCTTTGCCAGCGCCGATGCCCTGCACAGCGCCATGCTGGCCGTAGTCGCCGGGCTTGATGAACCGGCGCGCATCCGTTTTTACGCCGGCCACCCGGAGCTGGGTGGCGCGCTGGCCCGGCAGGGGGCGATGAATGCCGCATCCACCGACGAGCAGGCCAGCCTGGGCCTGGGCCAGCTGCAGGCGGCCGAGGCCCAGCGCTGGGATGACCTCAACCGCGCCTACCGCGAACGCTTTGGCTTTCCCTTCATTCTCTGCATCCGCCAGCACAGCCTGGCATCGGCCTTGCTTGTGTTCGAGCAGCGCCTGGGCCACACGCGGCCGATGGAGCTGCGACTGGCGCTGAACGAGATTGCCGCCATCAGCCGCCTGCGGCTGGCGCGCTACCTGCAGGCCAGCGATCCCGCCCCGGCCCCCAGCCATTGATTTTTCAGGAGTGTTCATCATGCATCGTCGTCACTGCTTTTTCAGCCTGGCCGCCGCGCTGGGTCTCCTGGCCTTCAGTGCCCAGGCGCAGACCGCCAGCTACCCCAACCACCCGGTCAAAGTGATGGTGGCCCTGCCCGCGGGGGGCGGTGTGGACATGATTGCGCGCCTGGTGGGCCAGCAGCTGCAGGCCAGCACCGGCCAGCCGTTCATCGTCGACAACCGCGCCGGCGCCTCCGGCCGCATTGGCCTGCCGGTGGTCGCCAAGGCCAGCCCCGATGGCTACACCTTGATGGCCTCGCCCGCGTCCTTTTTGACCACCAACAAAAGCATCTTCAAGGACCTGCCCTATGACCCGCAGGCCGACTTTGCGCCCATCACCAAGCTCGCCAACCAGGCCATGGTGCTAGTGGTCAAGGACCGCAAGAAATTCCCCAACGCCGCGGCCGTGCTGGCCGCCGCCAAGGCCCAGCCGACCCTCGTGACCTATGCCAGCTCGGGCGAAGGCAGTCCCCAGCACCTGGCAGCGTTGATGTTCGAGACCCGGGGCCATCTGCAGATGACGCATGTGCCCTACAAAGGCGGTGCCCTCGCCATCAACGACATGCTGGGCGGCAATGTGGACCTGCTGTTTGCGCCGCTGCCCGAGGCCCTGCCCCACCTCAAGTCCGGCAAGCTCAGCGCGCTGGCGCTGATGAGCGACAAGCGCTCACCCTTGATTGCCGAGGTGCCGACCATGGCCGAGGCCGGTATCCCCGACATGGTGATGCAGACCTGGATCGGCCTGCTGGCCCCGGCGCGCACACCGCGCCCCATCGTCGATGCGCTCAACCGCCAGGTGCAGGCCATCTTGCTGCGCGACGACATCCGGCAGCAGCTGCAGGACGTGGGCATGGAAGTGGCGCCCACCACGCCGGAGCAGTTCCAGCAAACCATTGCGCAGGAGATCAGCCTGCATGCGCAGCTGGTCAAGGCCGCCGGCCTGGTGCCGCAATAAAGCAAAGACCAGGGGCTGGCCCCTGGTCCTGGTCACTTTGCGGCGTGGCTGCCTGGCTGCCGGTGTTCAGCGGGCTGTGCGCAATCGGCGCTCAGATCCCTTTGGACGAGGGGTTGGCAAAGGCATCGCGCGTTTCGGCGTTCAGCGGGTAGTTGATATTGATGCCCTTGGGCGCAATCGGTGACATGAACCAGCGCTGGTAGAGCTTTTCCATCTCGCCCGATTGCATCAGGCCCGAGACGGTCTCGTCCACCAGCTGCTTGAAGGCCGGGTCGTCATTGCGCAGCATCAGCGCCTGGTTCTCGGTGCGCAGGCTCTCGCCAACGATCTCGTAGTTCTGCGGGTCACGCGCGTTGGCGATCTGGCCGGCCAGCAGGATGTCGTCCAGTACAAAGGCGGCGGCCTTGTCGCCCTGCACCAGCAGGAAGGACTCGGTGTGGTCCTTGCCCGGCACATTGGTGATGTCGAGCTTGCTGGCCCGGTCGGCCTGGCGCAGCAGGCGGAACGAGGTGGTGCCGGTGGTGGTGGCGACCGACTTGCCCTGCAGATCGGCAATGCCCTTGATGCCCGAGCTCTTCTTGACCAGCATGCGCACGTTGTAGCGGAAGATGTCCGGCGAGAAGGCCACCTGCTTTTGGCGCTCCACCAGGTTGGTGGTCGAGCCGCATTCCAGATCGACGGTGCCGTTTTGCACCAGCGGAATGCGGTTGGCCGAGGTGACCGCCTGGTAGTTCACCTTCAGCTCCGGCAACTGCAGCTTGGCTTTGATCGCGTCCAGAATATGCGCGCAGATATCGATGCTGTAGCCGATCGGCTTGAGGTTGGCGTCCAGGTAGGAGAAGCCGAACGAGGCCTCGCGGTAACCCAGCGTGATGGCGCCCGAGCTCTTGATCTTGTCCAGCGTGCTGCTGCTTTGCGCCATCGCGCCCGCAGAGGCACACACCAGGGCAGCCAGAGCCACCGCACGCTTCACATCCATTTTTCCTTGCATATCCATGATCCTCTGGCACCCCGTCGGTACCGGCCAATGCCTTGCGGCGTTTTAGAACTTTTGCTCCTTTTTTATTTTTTTCGGATCATATGATCCATGCCGCACAATGGCTACCCGTGATTTCCCTCAATCTGAAGAAAGACCCGCCGCCATGGGCGTAATCGACCAATTGCGAGACCGCTTTGCCTCCCTGAGCCCGTCGCTGCAGCAAGTGGCGCGCTATGTGCTCGACCACCCCAATGAGGTGGTGACGCAATCGATGCGCAGCGTGGGCCAGCATGCCCAGGTGCCCCCCACCACCTTGGTGCGCTTTGCCCAGACCTGTGGTTTTGAGGGCTGGAACCCGTTCAAGCAGGCGCTGACCGCCGACATGGGCCTGACCGGAGAAGTGGCCAACGCATACGGCGAGCGCGCCCGCAGCCTGCTGGGCCGCGCGCAGGACCAGCAGCTCACCGCCGAGATGTTTGCGATGCAGCGCAGCAACCTGGACCTGACCGAGCAGCACAGCGCAGCGCGCCTGACCGCCGCCGCCCAGCTGCTGGAGACGGCCGACCAGGTGCATGTGATGGGCATGCGCGCCTGCTTTCCGGTGGCCTTCTCGCTGGTCTATGTCTATCGTTTGTTCCGCCGCTCGGTGCACCTGCTCGAAGGCATGGGCGGCGTGCGCGAGATGCAGCTGCGCGCCATCGATGCGGGCGATGCACTGGTCGCCATCAGCTTTGCCCCCTACTCGCAGGAAACCGTGCATGCGGTGGAGCTGGCCCGCGCGCGCGGCTG
Organism: Comamonas squillarum; assembly: GCF_025309455.1. Taxonomy (NCBI): domain Bacteria; kingdom Pseudomonadati; phylum Pseudomonadota; class Betaproteobacteria; order Burkholderiales; family Comamonadaceae; genus Comamonas; species Comamonas squillarum. The sequence goes on along the minus strand of NZ_CP104377.1, from coordinate 4,236,986 downwards.
CAAGGTGCTGGCCTTGACCGACAGCCTGGCCTCGCCCCTGTCGCTGGCGGCCGATGAAACCCTGCTGTTTGCCGTCAACAGCCCGTCCTTCTTCCCCTCGGTCACCGCCGCCCAGGCACTGTCCGAGTCGCTGCTGGAAGTGCTGGTCAGCCGCGCTGGCCCGCAGGCGGTGGCCCGCATCGAGTCGGCCGAAGGCGAACTGCACGACAGCGGCATCTATGTGCAGCCGGTACGCAAGTAAACTCGCACGATGAAAACTTACATGGTCGGCGGCGCAGTGCGGGACCGCCTCTTGGGTTTGCCGGTGAATGACCACGACTGGGTGGTGGTGGGTGCCACGCCCGAGGCCATGCTGGCCCAGGGCTTTGTGCCGGTCGGCAAGGATTTCCCGGTGTTTCTGCACCCGCGCACGCATGAGGAATATGCGCTGGCCCGCACCGAGCGCAAGTCCGGCCGGGGCTACCGGGGTTTCAGCATCGCCACCTCGCCCGATGTGACGCTGGAGCAGGACTTGGCCCGGCGTGACCTGACCATCAATGCCATGGCCGCGCCAGTGAACTGGAATGGCAGCGACCCGGTGACCGACCCCTATGGCGGCCAGGCCGATCTGCAGGCCCGGGTGCTGCGCCATGTGACCGACGCCTTCCGCGAAGACCCGGTGCGCATCCTGCGCCTGGCGCGCTTTGCGGCGCGCTTCCAGGATTTTTCCGTCGCGCCGGAAACGGTTGCGCTGATGCGCCAGATGGTCGCCGATGGCGAGGTCGATGCGCTGGTGCCCGAGCGCGTCTGGCAGGAACTGGCACGCGGCCTGATGGAGGCCCGGCCCTCACGCATGTTCGAGGTGCTGCGCGACTGCGGCGCCCTCGCCCGCCTGCTGCCCGAGCTGGACCGCCTCTGGGGCGTGCCCCAGCGCGCCGACTACCACCCCGAGGTGGATACCGGCATCCACGTGATGATGGTGCTGGACCGCGCCGCCGAGCTGGACGCCGCGCTGCCCGTGCGCTGGGCCTGCCTGGCGCATGACCTGGGCAAGGGCACGACCCCGGCCGATGTGCTGCCCCGCCATATCGGCCATGAGGAGCGCAGTGTGGAGCTGGCCCGCAAGCTGCAGCAGCGCCTGCGCGTGCCCAGCGACTGCGCCGAGCTGGCGTTGGTGGTGGCCGCCGAACACGGCAATATCCACCGCAGCCCGGGCATTGCGCCCGCTGCCGTCGTGCGCCTGCTCGAGCGCTGCGACGCCTTTCGCAAACCCGAACGCTTTGGCCAGGCGCTGCTGGCCTGCCAGTGCGATGCGCAGGGGCGGCTGGGCCTGCAAGACAAGCCCTACCCGCAACGCGCGCAGCTGCTGCGCCTACTGGCCGCCGCGCAGGCCGTCAGCACCAAGGAGGTGGCAGAACGCGCCGCCCGCAGCGGCCGCCAAGGTGCCGAGATTGGCGCGATGGTGCATGAGGCGCGCTGCCAGGCGGTGGCACAGATGGTGGCAGCCGACGCCGCCGCAGGCCCTGCTACCGGGCAGCCTTGAGCAGCTGCGGCGCCGGGTCAGGCACCGCCAAGTCAAGCTGGCGGCGCCGCCACCGAATGCAGCAACACCGGCACCGTGCCATCGCCGTTCACACTTTCGAGCTGCACGCCAAAGCCCCAGAGGCGCGCGGCGTGCTTGAGCACCTCCTGCACATCGTCGGACAGCGGGCGGCCCTGGTACTGGGTGTGGCGCAAGGTCAGGCAGCGGTCGCCGCGCAGGTTCACGTTCCAGACCTGGATATTGGGCTCGCGCGCGCCCAGGTCGTACTGCTGTGACAGGGTCTGGCGCAGGTTGCGGTAACCGTCTTCGTTGTGGATGGCGCTGACCAGCAGCTCGCGCTCGCTGGCGTCGTCATGGATGGAGAACAGGCGCATGTCGCGCATCAGCTTGGGGCTCAGGTACTGGCCGATAAAGCTCTCGTCCTTGTAGTTCTGCATCGCATGGTGCAGCGCCGGCAGCCAGGGCGTGCCGGCCAGGTCGGGAAACCAGCGCCGGTCTTCGTCCGTGGGGTGCTCGCAGATGCGCTGGATGTCGCGGTACATCGCAAACCCCAGCGCATAGGGGTTGATGCCGCTGTAGGCGCGGTGGCCAGCGGGCGGCTGGTAGATGACATTGGTATGCGATGACAGCCATTCAATCATTACCCCGTCGGTGAGCCAGCCCTCGTCGTACAAGGTGTTGAGCAGGGTGTAGTGCCAGAAGGTGGCCCAGCCCTCGTTCATCACCTGGGTCTGGCGCTGCGGGTAGAAGTACTGGGCAATCTTGCGCACAATGCGCACCACCTCGCGCTGCCAGGGCTCCAGCAGCGGCGCGTTCTTCTCGATGAAGTACAGCAGGTTCTCTTCGGGCTCCTTGGGAAAGCGCTCATGGTGCTGGGCCGGGCTGTTCTTGTCGGGGCGCGCCGGCAGGGTGCGCCACAGCTCGTTGACCTGCTGCTGGGCATAGGCCTCGCGCTGCTCGCGCTCGGCGCGCTCGCGCGCCAGCGTCTTCTTGGACGGGCGGCGGTAGCGGTCCACCCCCAGGTTGGCCAGCGCGTGGCAGGAATCGAGCCACTGCTCCACGGTATCGATACCGTGCTTCTCTTCGCACTGGGAGATGAAGTCGCGGGCATAGACCAGGTAATCGATGATGCTGCCCGCATCGGTCCACATGCCAAACAGGTAATTGCCTTTGAAAAAGCTGTTGTGCCCGTAGGCCGCATGGGCAATCACCAGCGCCTGCATCGCGGTGGTGTTCTCCTCCATCAGGTAGCTGATGCAGGGGTTGGAGTTGATGACGATCTCGTAGGCCAGGCCCATGTGGCCGCGGCGGTAGCGGCGCTCGGTGGCCAGAAACTCCTTGCCATAGCTCCAGTGCCGGTAGCCCACGGGCATGCCGACGCTGGCATAGGCGTCCATCATCTGCTCGGCCGATATCACCTCGAGCTGGTTGGGGTAGGTGTCCAGTCCGTAGCGCTCGGCCGTCGCGGCAATGGCGGCGTGGTAGCGCTCGATCAGCTCGAAGGTCCAGTCGCTGGGGTCGGGCAAGGGCTGGTTCGGGCGCTGGCCAGCAGGCCGGGGCGTGGCGGGCACGTCGCGCTGGGAACGGTCACCGGAGAAGGGCACTTTCCAATGCGGAGAGCCTTTGCGCCGTGCCAGCACGGGGTATTGCGACGGGTTCATACCGGTACCCCCTCCTTCTTGAACAGGTCACGGAACACCGGGTAGATATCCCCGGGCTCGGCCACCTTGCGCATCGCGAAATGCGAGAACAGCGGCAACAGCTGGCTGTATTCCTGCCAGAGGCTTTGCTCGTCCGGTGCCACCTGCACATAGGCAAAGTAGCGCGCCAGCGGCAGGATCTTGTCAGCGAGCAGGCTGCGGCAGTTGCCGCCGTCGTCGCCAAAGTTGTCGCCATCGCTCGCCTGGGCCACGTAGATGTTCCAGTCGGCTGCCGGGTAGCGTGCGCGGATGACCTGGTCGAGCAGCACCAGCGCGCTGCTCACCACGGTGCCACCGCTTTCGGTGGAATGGAAGAACTCATCCTCGCCCACCTCGGCCGCCTGGGTGTGGTGGCGGATGAAGACGATCTCGATCTTCTCGTAGTGGCGCGTGAGAAACAGGTACAGCAGGATGAAAAAGCGCTTGGCCAGGTCCTTGCGCGACTGGTCCATCGAGCCCGAGACATCCATCACGCAGAACATCACCGCCTGGCTGCTGGGCTCGGGCACCTTGGTGCGGCTGCGAAAGCGCAGGTCCAGCGGATCGAGAAAGGCCACCTTGCCCATGCGCGCCTGCAGCACGGCGATGCGCTGCTGCAGCTCGGCCACTGCTTCGCTGGTGCCGTCATCCTGCGCCATGAGCTCTGCCAGCGCGTCTTCCAGCGCCTTGAGCTCACGGTGCGGCGCCTTGGTCAGCGCAATGCGCCGGCCCAGCGCGCCGCGCATGGTGCGCAGCACGGCCAGATTGTGTGGCGTGCCGTCGTGGCTGTAACCGGCGCGGCGCGTCTTGTACTGCAAGGTGCTGGCGATGTGGGTGCGCAACAGGCGCGGCAGCGCCAGGTCTTCAAAGAACAGCTCCATGAACTCTTCCTTGGTCAACGTGAAGGTGAAGTCGTCCTCACCCTCGCCGCTGTCACTGGCCTGCGAGCCTCCGCCCCCGCCCGAACCACCCTGGGGCCGCGCAATGCGGTCGCCCCGCACATGCTCGGTATTGCCCGGGTGTACGGTGTCGCGCACGCCCCCTTGCCCATGGTGGAAGACGGGCTCCTGGATGTCCTTGCGCGGAATGGTGATGTTCTCGGCCTGCTCGATGTGGCGGATATCGCGCTTGGCCACCGCGCGGCGCACCGCCTCGGCAATCTGCGTCTTGTAGCGGCGCACAAAGCGCTCGCGGTTGCCCACCGACTTGTTCTTGCCGGCGAGCCTGCGGTCGATGATTTGCAATGCCATCTATGCCCCCATCCATGACCCGGCGCGTTCGGTGCCGGCGCGCCGTTATCTTTGCTTCAGCTGCTCTTGCGCACACGCAGGTACCACTCGCACAGCAGGCGCACCTGCTTGGGCGTGTAGCCCTTGGCCTCCATGCGGGTGACAAAGTCCTCGTGCTTGCGTGCATCCTCGGCACTGGCCTTGGCGTTGAAGCTGATGACGGGCAGCAGCTCTTCGGTGTTGGAGAACATCTTCTTCTCGATCACCAGGCGCAGCTTCTCGTAGCTGGTCCAGCTGGGGTTCTTGCCCTGGTTGTTGGCACGCGCACGCAGCACGAAGTTGACGATCTCGTTGCGGAAGTCTTTCGCATTGGCAATGCCGGCGGGCTTTTCTACCTTCTCCAGCTCGGCATTGAGCGCATTGCGGTCGAACACCTCGCCGGTGTCGGTGTCGCGGTACTCGCTGTCCTGGATCCAGTAGTCGGCGTAGGTCACGTAGCGGTCAAAGATGTTCTGGCCGTACTCGCTGTAGCTCTCCAGATACGCGGTCTGGATTTCCTTGCCGATGAACTCGGCGTAGTGCGGCGACAGGTATTCCTTGATGTAGCCGGTGTACTTGGTCTCCAGCTCGGCGGGGAACTGCTCGCGCTCGATCTGCTGCTCCAGCACATACATCAGGTGCACTGGGTTGGCCGCCACCTCGGTGCTGTCGTAGTTGAACACCTTGGACAGGATCTTGAAGGCAAAGCGGGTGGAGATGCCCGACATGCCCTCGTCCACGCCGGCATAGTCGCGGTACTCCTGGTAGCTTTTGGCGCGCGGGTCGGTGTCTTTCAAGCTCTCGCCGTCGTAGACCTGCATCTTGCTGAAGATGCTGGAGTTCTCGGGCTCCTTGAGCCGTGTGAGCACGGCAAACTGCGCCATCATCTTGAGCGTGCCGGGCGCGCAGACCGCGCTGGCGAGCGACGATTCCCGGATCAGCTTTTCGTAGATGCGTACCTCCTCCGAGACCCGCAGGCAGTATGGCACCTTGACGATGTAGACCCGGTCCAAAAATGCCTCGTTGTTGCGGTTGTTGCGGAAGGCCTTCCACTCGCTCTCGTTGCTGTGGGCCAGCACGATGCCATCAAAGGGGATGGCGCCAAAGCCTTCGGTGCCCTTGTAATTGCCCTCCTGCGTTGCGGTCAGCAACGGGTGCAGCACCTTGATGGGCGCCTTGAACATTTCGACAAACTCCAGCAGGCCCTGGTTGGCCAGGCACAGGCCGCCCGAGTAGCTGTAGGCGTCGGTATCGTCCTGGGCGTAGTTCTCCAGCTTGCGGATGTCGACCTTGCCCACCAGGCTGGAAATGTCTTGGTTGTTCTCATCGCCCGGCTCGGTCTTGGCCACGCCCACCTGGCGCGAGATGCTGGGGTAGCGCTTGACAACGCGGAACTGGCGGATATCGCCCCCGTATTCATCGAGGCGCTTGACAGCCCAGGGCGAGAGCACATGGTTGAGGCAGCGACGCGGAATACCGAACTGCTCCTCGAGCACCGGGCCGTCTTCGATGGGGTCGAACAGCGCCAGCGGTGACTCGTTCACCGGCGAGCCCTTGAGCGCGTAGAACGGCACCTTCTGCATCAGGTACTTCAGGCGCTCGGCGATGGAGCTCTTGCCGCCCCCGACGGGGCCAAGCAGGTAGAGGATCTGCTTGCGCTCTTCCAGGCCCTGGGCGGCATGGCGGAAGAAGCTCACCACCTGCTCGATGGAGTCTTCCATGCCATAGAACTCGGCAAACGCCGGGTAGCGGCGGATCATCTTGTTGGCAAACAGACGCGAGAGGTGCGGATCGTTGCGCGTGTCGATCATCTCGGGCTCGCCAATCGCGGCCAGCATGCGGTGTGCCGCTCCCTCGTAGACCATCGGGTCGCGCTGGCACAAAGCAAGAAACTCGTCGAGCGACATTTCCTCTTCGCGCAGGCGCACGTAGCGGGCGGCAGAGTTGCTGATCACATCCATACGACCTCCGTGGCGGCACCCAAGGGGCAGACCGTGCCGCAAACTTGTTAGGACCCCTCTGCAAAACTCCCTGCCATGGCGCAAATGCGGCCATACCATTTGGCGAGGGTTTTGCAGAGCCTCCCTAGGCAACCGTTATCGTGACTTGGTTTTAGCACCTTAGCGGCGCTTTGACCAGATCACATGTCCTACACACGGATGACCACAATGCAGGCAATATTTCTGTTTACCGCGCTAGCCGCCGCGCTGGCCTCGGAAACACGCCCCTCCCCCTCGAAGGGCGGTGCGCCAACGCGTGCCGCACACCGGCGCAGCACCTGACTTGGGTGGCGCAAGACGGCAACACGCCTTGACTTCATCGTCATAAAAACGACACAGCAGCGTCACGCCTCTGCCACGGTCGCCGCCGATACTCCGTGCGCACCACAGAGTATGTTGGCCTGGATCTCTCATGGGCCTCTGTGGTGCATCCAAACACTACATAACACCCCACGGAGTTACCGATATGAGCGCAGTGCTGACCTCGCGTCGCCGTCTTTTGCAATTTCTGGGCAGCGCACCATTGCTGCCCTTGTCCGGCTCCCTGTCTGCAGCAGGCCTGCTGACCGCCTGCGGCGGCGGTGGTGATGACGATGGCCCGACGGCGGCCTTCAAGTCGGTGAGCTTCTCCAACATGGCAGCGCCCAACCTGACCAACCCCGCAGCGATGGCGACCACCTCGACCACCGCGGTGATGACCATCCTCTACGCCGACGACAGCAAGCGCGAAGTGGCGCTAGCCTACCAATCCTTCTTTGTCACCGGCGACATGGTGGCGGACGGCAAGGGCGGCAAGATCCTGGCGGGTGGCTACTACGACATCAACAACCAGCCCATCATGGACAAGTCCGTGGCCGGCAGCGAGCGGCAGTTTTTCTCTGACTGCCCCGATGGCTCCTCGATCATCCAGGTCGCCGATGCCAAGGTCGACGGCGTCAAGGGCAAGCCCGTGTTTGCCGTGGTGCAGTTCGAGTACACCTCCAAGGACCAGTCGGGCGCCGATGCCTATGGCACCCTGCCCTCGCCCATCGCCGTGCTGACCCTGGACCAGGACCAGGACACCGGCAAGCTGAGCCTGGTCAAGTACCACAACGTCGACATGTCCAAGGCCCATGGCCTGTGGATCACCTGCGGCGCCAGCCTCTCGCCGTGGAACACCCATTTGTCCAGCGAAGAGTACGAGCCCGATGCCTTCACCGCTGCCAGCTCGGCCCAGTTCAAGACCTTCAGCAAGCACGTGTACGGCAACGAGACCACGGCCAACCCTTACCACTACGGCCACCTGCCCGAGATCACCGTCAACAAGGACGGCACCGGCACGGTCAAGAAGCACTACTGCCTGGGTCGCATCTCGCACGAGCTGATCCATGTGATGCCCGACAACCGCACCGCGCTGATGGGCGATGACTACACCAACGGCGGCCTGTTCATGTTCGTGGCCGACAAGGAAAAAGACCTGTCCGCTGGCAACCTGTACGTCGCGCATTACACCGAAGTGCTGACCGACACCTCGACCGCCAAGATGGAGTGGATCCACCTGGGCCACGCCACCAGCGCCGAGATCGAAGCGCTGGCGAACAGCCTCAAGCCGGCCGACATCATGGAGTCGCTGACCACCGACCCGCAGGATGCCAGCTACACCGCGGTGTTCCTGGACGGCAAGGCCGCCTGGCTCAAGCTCAAGCCCGGCATGGAAAAGGCAGCCGCTTTCCTCGAAACCCACCGCTATGCCAACCTGGTGGGCGGCTCGATGGCGTTCACCAAGATGGAAGGCACCACCGTCAACATCAAGGACAAGGTGGCCTACTCGGCACTGGCCAACATCCAGACCTCGATGATCAACGGTGACAAGGCCTGGAATGCCAAGCACAACGTGACCTTCCCCAACACCGTGAAGGCCGGCGGCGTGCTGGCCCACAACCTGGGCGGCGGCATCAAGGACCGCCAGGGCGCCCCCATCAACAGCGAATGGGTGCCACAGCAATCGCATATGCTGATGATGGGCGAGGACATTGCCGCCGACGCACTGGGCAACACCTCCAACCCCGACAAGATCGCCAGCCCGGACAACCTCAAGTTCTCCGAAAAGATGCGCACCCTGTTCATCGGCGAAGACAGCGGCAACCATGTGAACAACTTCCTGTGGGCCTACAACGCCGACACCAAGCAGCTCTCGCGCATCCTGTCGACCCCTGCCGGCGCGGAATCGACCGGCCTGCACGCGGTGGACGAGGCCAACGGCTGGACCTACATCATGAGCAACTTCCAGCACCCTGGTGACTGGAGCGCGCTGCACGCCAAGATCAAGGACCAGCTCGATCCGCTGATCAATGCGAACTACAAGAACAAGTTTGGCGCCTCGGTGGGTTACCTGACCGGTACGCCGCAAGCTGTGAAGCTGTAAAACGGTTCAGAGAGCGTGTGGCCACTCACGCGCTCGCTTCAAAAAGAAAATGCCATCCCGACGGATGGCATTTTTTCGTGGCGCAGTGCGTTTACAAGACCGACTGCAGCCAGCGCACGATCTCAGCGGGCGGCAACGCGCCGGAGATGCGGGCCGCCTCCTGGCCGCCCTTGAACACCACCATGGTCGGAATGCTGCGGATATTGAAGGGCTGGGCCACATGCGGGTAAGCCTCGGTATCGAGCTTGGCAAAGCGCAGCCGGGGTTCGAGCTGCTTGGCAGCCAGCGCATACCCCGGCGCCATCTGCAGACAGGGGCCGCACCAGGGCGCCCAGAAGTCCACGACCACGGGAATGTGGTTGCGCCCCAGCTGCTTGGCAAAGCTGTCGGCATCCAGCGCGACAGGCTCGCCCGTGAACAAGGGCTGGTGGCAGCTGCCGCAATCGGGCTGCTGGGCCAGCTGCGCGCGCTGCACGCGGTTGGTGGTATGGCAATGGGGGCACACAATGTGCAGGCTGTCTTCGGTCATGGGGCACTCTCCTGCTGCCCATCATAGGCAGCGATGCAAACGCCAGTTGCAGGCCGGTGCCGCATATTTCAAGTCAGCGTGATCAGCACCGGCTGGTGGTCGGACAGCTGCGTGGTGCTGTCGCTGTGCCAGGCCCGCACATGGCTGCGCAGGCTGTCGCTGACCAGCGCAAAATCGCAGGCCACCGGCGTGGGGCCCCAGCTGCGGTCAAACACACAGAAGGTGGCCGGCTGCGGCGCGCTGCCATGCAGCAGCGGCCAGCTGTCATGCCACAGCGGCGTGCCATCGTCCTGCAAGGCCACGAGCGCGGCATAGGCCGCCTCACCGGCGTGCAGGTTGAAATCGCCACACAACACCGCGTGCGGCGTGTGCACCGGCGTGGTGTAGGGCGTGGCAGCCGATGCCGCAGCGGGCAGCGCCTGCAGCTGCGCCAGAGCCTGGGCATGGATCGCCCGCAAGGCCTGCACCTGCGCCAGGCGCTGGCTGGCGCTGTGGTATTCCAGATGCGTGCACATCACGCGCACCAGCCCCAGCGCCGGGTCACGCACCGTCACCACCAAGCAGCCCCGGGGCATGCTCACCACACCCACCTCGGCCAGCCAGGGCAGCCGGTGCTGCGCCACCTCGGCCACCGGCAGGCGGCTGGCCACCAGATTGCCAAAGCTGCGGCGCTGGCCGCTGGCATCAAAGCCATCGGTGGTGGCGGCAAAAAACAGCTGCCACCCCGGCAGCAACGCCTGCAGCTGCGCCACCTGGTCACCCGGCGCGCCCGCCAACGCGCCGTGGCCCACCGCGACCTCCTGCAGGCACAGCACATCGATGCCGCCCGCGCCCGCGCCCTCGCCCATCGCCAACGCATGGCGCACGATGCGCGCCGGATCGGCCAGGCCATCGAGGCCGCAGCACCATTGCACATTCCAGCTCAGTATTTGCATGTGGGAAACTCTGTGGATAGCCGCGCCCGCTGGCGCAGTTGCCGGTGATTGTGCAGCAGCGGCGATGCGTTTGCCATGCCTGCAGCCAAAGCCAGCCCCTGCGCGCTTATAGTCGGGCGATGCGCAACCCCCAGCCAGATTCCTTTCAAATCCGCCCTGCCACCGTGGGCGACGTCGACGCCATGTTCCAGGTGCGCCTGGCGGTCACGGAAAACAGCATGACCAGCGCAGAGCTGGCCGCCGCCGGCATCACACCCGCCTCCATTGCCGAGGCTATTCGCAGCGCCCCTTGCGCCTGGGTCGCCACCATCGATGGCGAGGTCGCCGGCTTTGCGATGGTGGACCTGCGCAGTGCCTGCCTGTTTGCACTGTTTGTGCGCAGCGACTGCGAAGGCCGGGGTCTGGGCACCGCGCTGTGCCGGGCCGGCGAGCAGGCCTTGTTGGCGCAGCATGAAGCAGCCTGGCTGGAGACAGCCAAAGCCAGCCGCGCAGCGCGCCTCTACCGCCACCTGGGCTGGGGCGATGAGCGCGATGTGGGCGATGGCGATATCCGCCTGACCAAGCGGCGCGCCTGACGCTACGCAGCGCTGCACGCTGTCCGGCCTTCTGTTCTTACTTCTGCTACATTGCGCAGATGGCCCTGTGCACCACCCCCCGAATTATTCGCATCGTCATACCGACGGTGGGATAGCGCGCGGCCAGGTCACCATGCAACCCACCCTGGAGGTGGGTTTTCCGTCTCTGGGGTTTCCTCGAAGGAGACGGAATGAACACTAGCCAAGCGCCTGATACATTTGCCGATAGAGACCCAGATGCCGGCACCCTGCACCTGCTCTGCGGAAAGATCGCCTCCGGCAAGTCCACCCTGGCCCGGCAGCTCGCGGCGCAGCCCCGCACGGTACTGGTCAGCGAAGACGCCTGGCTCGCCCAGCTCTACCCCGACGCGCTGGTCTCGGTCCAGGACTATGTGCTGCTGTCCGCCAGGCTGCGCGGCGCAATGCAGCCCCATATCGTGGCGCTGCTCCAGGCCGGCACCTCGGTGGTGCTGGATTTTCCATCGAACACCCCCGCCACCCGCGCCTGGGCGCGCCGCATTTTTGAGGCAGCCGGTGCCCCGCATGCGCTGCACTGGCTCCAGGTGCCCGAGGAGGAATGCAAGCGCCGCCTGCGGGTGCGCAATGCGTCTGGCGAGCATCCATTTGAAACCAGCGATGCGCAGTTTGAGCTGATCAGCCAGCACTTTGCAGCGCCTTCAGCGTCAGAAGGCTTTCAGCTGGTGCTGCACCGCTGATAGGCGCTGCCGGTGGCCAGAGCTTAAGAACGCTGCGGCAGATAGCTCGGCCGATCCGCCGTCATCCCGCGCTTGACTTGCTGCGTCAGGTCATCGGCCAGCACCTCGTCCAGCCCCGCTTCGAGCGCATCGAGCGTGCGGCTGACAATGTCGGCCGGGCTGGACTTGGGGGCATCCAGCCCCCGTGTCAGGTCGGTATCGACATAGGCCATGTGCAGGCCCAGCACCTGCGTCTTCTGGGCGGCCAGTTCGTAGCGCAGCGAATTGGTCAGCGACCAGGCGGCCGATTTGCTCGCCGAATAGGCGGCCAGTTCGCTGCCATTCACCCAGGAGGCAATCGACAAGACATTGAGCAAGCCACCACCGCCATTGGCCGCCAGCACCGGCGCAAAGGCCTTGCTCATGCGCAGCACGGCGAAGAAATTGGTCTCGAAGATGCGGCGAGCCACCGCTTCGCTGTCTTCGGCGAGAAAGCCTCCCGGCTGGGCGATGCCGGCGTTGTTGATCACCAGGGTCACATCGGGCGCCTGCGCCACGGCCGCCGCCACATCCTCGGGGTTATTGACATCCAGCCGCAGCGGATGCACCCCCGCTTGGGGGCTGATATTGGCGGGATCGCGTGAACCGGCGTAGACCTTGCGGGCACCGCGGGCGAGCAACTCGCGCACAAAGGCCTGGCCGATGCCACGGTTGGCACCTGAGACAAGAACGACAGCGTTAGCAATTTTCATGGGAATCTCCACGTTTACCGAGGTTGAAAGAGCGCTCACGGGCGCTTAATAACGACTTTGCCTTTGGCATGACCGGCCTCGACATAGGCCAGCGCTTCAGGGGTGCATTCGAAGGGAAAAACGCGATCCACCACCGGACGGACCGCGCCCGACTCGATCAGCGCGGCGATCTCGCGCAACTGCTCGCTACTGGCTTGCATGAAGAGGAACGAATAGCCCACACCCCGCTCCTTGGCTTTTGCGCGGATGCCTGCGCTCAGCCACCGCATCACCCACGTCAAAAGACGGGGTGCAGCGATCGCCTTGCCAAAGTCGGGATCGGGGGGGCCTGAGAGGGAGATGAGCTGTCCACCGCTGCGCAGCACGCGCAGCGATGCACCGAGCGCCTGCCGGGGCTGGCTGTGCAGCACCACGTCGTAGCCGTGCAGGACGTCTTCGAACTTCTGGGCTCTGTAGTCGATGACGGTATCCGCACCCAGGCCTTTGACGAACGCTGCATTGGCGGCACTGGCGGTGGTTGCCACTGTGGCGCCCAGGTGCTTGGCCAGCTGGATGGCGAAGCTGCCCACCCCGCCTGCGCCTGCCTGGATGAACACCTTCTGCCCAGGACGCAACGCCGCTTTGTCAACCAAGGCCTGCCATGCCGTCAAACCCACCAAGGGGATGGAAGCCGCTTCCTCCATCGTGATGCCTTGGGGCTTATGGGCCAACGATGCCTCTTTGACGGCAACCCACTGCGCAAAACCGCCGATGTGCAAATCATCGAGCCGCGCATAGACCGCATCGCCGCGCTTGAACTTCTGCACCCGGGATCCCACCTCGACCACCTCCCCAGCGATGTCGTGGCCCAGGATGAGTGGCAGGGGATAAGGCAGGATGCGCTTGAACTCACCGCTTCGGATCTTGGCGTCCAGCGGGTTGACGCCAGCGGCATGCACCTCCACCAGCACCTCATCCTCGCGCGGCTGCGGCTTGTCGACATGCGCCAACCGCAACCGGCTCTTTTTGCCATAGCGATCCAGCACAAACGCTTGCATGGTCTTATCTCGCATGATGTTCATCATATTAAAAATCAAAAAAAAGCAGCGCGCTGCTAGGCGCTGCTGCCGGGTGCGAGGTCTGCCGCCCGATCGGCGGGCAGCAGATGCTGAAGCGCCGCTTCGCGCAAGCTGTCCGACAGCGCCGCGTCGTCCACCGCGCGGGCCAGCAGCAGGCTGCCCACCATCGTGGACAAGGCCACCATAGCGCGCTCATGCGCTTGCGCCTGCCCCCAATCGGGCGATTGGCGGGCGATGAGATCCACCATGCCCTTGATGTGCTGGGTGGTCACGCGGCGCACTTCCGGCGCCTGGCGTGCGGTCTCGGACCCCAAGGCCACCAGCGGGCAGCCTTGCTCGGCATGCTGCACATGGGCTTTCGAGAGGTAAGCGCGCAGCACGGCATCCCAGGCCTGGTCAGGGGTTGCCTGGGTCGCAACCTCGGCCACCGCGGCAGCAGACTCTGCACACGCCAGCTGCGCAGCTTCTGCCAGCATTGCCTCGCGCGAGGCGAAATGCGCGTAGAAGGCCCCATGCGTCAGGCCCGCCTCTTTCATGATGTCGGCCACCCCCGTGCCGCCATAGCCGCTGCGGCGGATGGCGCGGGCAGCAACGGACACAATGCGCTCATGCGTCGCTTGCTTGGCGGCAGCCCGGGTGTTGGAAGTTTCATTTCGCATGATGCTCATCATACATAATTTTCAGACCCTGCGCATCGCAGGGTAAATGCCTCGCACCATTGGCGCAGCACCGGGCACACGGTCACCGTGGTTGGCCTTGCGCGCCCAGCCACTGGAAGACCTGCGCAACCATGTCCGAACGGGCGGGCCCAGACACGCCCGAAAGCCACCAGGTGGTGCCCGGCAAGCGCGGGTAGCCTGGCACCAGCTGCAACCGCCCGCTTGCCACGCTCCCTTCCACCAACAGGCTGGGCAAGCAAGCGATGCCCTGCGCGGCTAGCACGGCATCGAGCACCAGCCGCGCATCGTCATACATGGCGCGCTTGCGGAACTGCGCCAGCGGCCCCAGGAAAAGCGGCGCCGTGGCTTCGGAAGTAAGGCTTTCTTCCAGGCACACCAGATCGGCATGCAGGTGTTGCTGCTCCTGCGGGATGCGGCCCAGCTTCTGGGCGATACCCGCATCGGCCACCAGCAGCCATTCGTCCTGCAGCAGAGGCCGCTCATCCAAGCCCGGCTGCAACAGCGGCCTGCGGCTGATGGCAATGTCCACATCGATCTCATCGACAAAGCGGGCGCTCTCGTCGGCCGACAGCACCAGGCTCAGCCCGGGCAGCAGCGCATGCAACGCGGGCAGCCGGGGCTGCAGCCAGCCGCGCAACAGCGGCGCGGGGCAGACCAAGGACACCAGGCCCGGATCGAGGTAGGTGCCAATGCGCTCCATGCCGCTGCGCAGCACGGTGAGCGAGCGCTGAACGCTGCGCAGCAGCACCTCGCCTGCGATGGTCAACTCCACACCGCGCCCCGCACGCCGAAACAGCGGCTGCATCAGCTGCGCTTCGAGCTGCTGCACCTGGTGGCTGATCGCAGACTGGGTCACATGCAGCTCATCGGCTGCGCGTGAAAAGCTGCCATGCCGGGCGGCGGCCTCAAACCCCATCAACAGCTTCAACGAAGGGATACGCGGCTCTGACATATGAGAGATATTAATGAATTAGCACAAATCTTATCATTTGATCTCATACCTACCGCCATCCACAATGCGACCTGGTCCGAAGGTTCGGCAACGCAACCGCTCCCGATAGGAGCAATTGGAAAAGTGATGAAGACAGGTCCAACTGTGATGCGCGATGGCGCGAACGACCCCATGGGAGCCCACACCATGCAACGACGACAATTTCTCTCGGCCGGCACCACGCTGGCCGCTGGCACAACGGCAGGCATGCCAGCGCAGTCGGCGCCCGCGGCAGACCGCCAAGGGCGCATGCCCGATGAAGGCGAGCGCCATGCTGCGACCTGGATGGCCTTTGGTGCCAGTGACGCAATCTGGGGCCGGCGGCTGAAGGCGGGCGCCCAGGCCAACCTGGCGCTGATTGCCCAGACCATTGCCCAGATGGAGCCGGTGCAGATGCTGGTCAACGCCCAGGACTACGACCTGGCCGCGCGCCTGTGCGGCAGCAAGGTCAAGCTGCTGGTGCAAGACATCGATGACCTGTGGATGCGGGACACCGGCCCGGTATTTGTGAAGACGGCAGGCGGCGGTCTCGCCGGGGTGGATTTCAACTTCAATGGCTGGGGCCGCAAGCAATCCCACCGCCATGACGCCCTGGTCGCGGCCTTTGTGGCCGGTACGGCAGGGGTGCCCTTGCTGAAAAGCAGCCTGGTCCTGGAAGGCGGCGGCATTGAAGTGGATGGCCAGGGCACCGCCATCATCACCGAGAGCTGCGTGCTCAACGCCAACCGCAATCCCGGCGTCAGCAAGGCGCAGTGCGAGCAGGAATTACACCGGGTGCTGGGGATAGACAAGGTGATCTGGCTGCCCGGCATTGCCGGCCACGACATCACCGATGGCCACACCGACTTTTATGCCCGCTTCTGCGCGCCCGGGGTCGTGGTTGCCGGTGTTGACAACGACCGGTCCTCGCCAGAATATGCGGTCACCCAGCGCCACCTGGCCATCTTGCGCAAGGCGGCGGACGCGCGTGGCCGCCCCTTGCAGGTGCTGCGCATGCCGGGGCCTGACGAAGTCCGGCCGCAGTATGAGAGCAAGGATTTTGCGGCAGGCTATATCAACTTCTACGTCTGCAACGGCGCGGTGATCAGCGCGGAGTTTGGCGATACCCGCGCTGACCGCAACAGCCGCGCCCTCTTGCGCGAGCAGTTCCCGGGGCGCGAGATTGTGCAGCTCAATATCGACGCCATCGCGGCGGGCGGCGGCGGCATCCACTGCACCACGCAGCAGCAACCGGCCTGAGCGGAAACTGCGGCTCAGCAGGCCGCGGGGACAGGGTGACCCGTTACTGGGCAGCAGCGCACCGCCCAGGCTTTCTGTCACAGCGCCCGCATCGGCCAGTGAAGGGACAGCCGCAAAGAACTTCAGCGCCACATTCTCGCGGCGCTGTGGTGGCGTGCTGATGCCTTCCGCTATTTGATCCCTGCCCGCATAAAGCTCTGCACAAACTGGCGCTGGAACAGGATAAAGCCGACGAGCAGCGGCGCCGAGGTCATCAAGGTGGCGGCAGTGATGGTGGACCAGTCCACGCCCTGCTCCACGCTGGAGAACACCTGCAGCCCGACGGTGAGCGGGCGCGATTCCACGCTGTTGGTGATGATCAGCGGCCAGAGAAAGTTGTTCCAGTGAAAGCTCACGGAGACCAGCGCAAAGGCGGTGTAGACGGGCCGGGCCAGCGGCACATAGACACGCCAGAGAATCTGCAAGGTGCTGGCCCCTTCGACACGCGCGGCGTCGTCCAGCTCCTTGGGGATGCCCATGAAGGTCTGGCGCAGCAAAAAGATCGCAAAGGCCGAGGCAAAGTACGGCAGGCCAATCGCAAACAAGGTATCGACCAGGCCCAGCCGGGCCATGGTCTGGTAGTTCTCCACCAGCAGGATGTCGGGCATGATCATCAGCTGCACCAGCACCAGCGCGAAGGCGATGTTCATGCCCCGGAACTGGTAGCGCGCAAAGGCAAAGGCCGCCAGGGTGGACAGCACCAGCTGCGCCGCCAAAATCATGGCCACCAGCAGGCTGGTGTTCAAAAAGTAGCGCGCAAAAGGCGCCGCGTCCCAGGCCTTGCGGAAGTTCTGCAAGGTCCAGGGCGCAGCCAGGTCAAAGCGGATCGCGTAGTCGCTGGGGTGGAAGGCCGTCCAGAACGCATAGGCCAGCGGCAGAATCCACAGCAGCGCCAGCAGCCAGGCGGCAACGGTGTCCAGCCAGGTGTGGCGGTAGATGACGGCAGGGGCTTGGCTGCGGCTCATTGGTAGTGCACCTTCTTGTCCAGCACAAAGAACTGGAACAGCGCCACGCTGGAGAGCACCACCACCAGCACCACGGTGATGGCCGCTGCATAGGCCGTATCCCAGAACTTGAAGCCCACCTCATACAGATGGTAGAGCAGCAAGGTGGTGGCATTGTCCGGCCCGCCCCGGGTTAGGATAAACACATGGTCGACCAGGCGGAAGGCATTGATCACCGCATTGACCAGCACAAACACCGTGGTCGGCATCAGCAGCGGCCACTGCACCCGGCGGAAAAAGTACCAGCGCGATGCGCCCTCAATGGCGGCGGCCTCCTTCAGGCTGGGGTTGAGCGTTTGCAGCGCAGCCAGGTAGAAGATCATGAAAAAGCCCGCTTCCTTCCACACTGCCACCAAGGTGATGGCCCCCAGCGCGGTCGAGGGGCTGCCCAGCCAGTTGTGCGAGGGCAGGCCCAGCGCGCCGGTGACCTGCTCCAGCAGGCCGTACTGCGGCGTATAGAAGAACAACCAGATATTGGCCACCGCAATCATCGGCAGCACCGTGGGCGTGAAATACGCCATGCGCACAAAGGTGCGGCCTGCGATGCGCTCGTTCACCCAGACCGCCATCAAGAGCGCCAGGCCGATGGACGCGGGAATCGTGGCCGCCGCAAACCACAGATTGTTGCGCACCGCCTGCCAGAACACCGGGTCATCGGCCATCGCCTGGTAATTCTCGACACCCACCCACACCGCCGCACGCGCGCCCTTGGGGGTGGAATAAAAACTGTCGATGAAGGTGGCTACGGCCGGCCAATGGGTGAATGCCACCAGCAGCACCAGCGCAGGCAGCAGCAGCAACCAGGCGTGGATGCTGCGCTGGCCGCTGCCGGCAATGGACGAGGAAGAGGCGCTCATGCGTTGGGTTCTCTCAACCGGGCTGGGGCCTTGCCCCAGCCCTGGCCCGGCATGGTCTGCAAGCAGGCCACGCCGGGTACGGCTTTACTGGTAGCTGCGCAGGATGCGGTCCGCTTCCTTCTGCGCATCCTTCATCGCCTGCGCCGAGGTCTTGGTGCCGTTCAGCGCGGCCTGCACGGCATCGTTCAGCACCTTGGTCACGCGCTGGTTGTCATGCGTGGAGAACTCGGCCACCGAGACGGGCAGCTGGTCGCGGGCCACCAGCGCCTGCGGGAAATCCTGGCCGTACTGCTTCAGGATCGGCGTGTCATAGGCGGCAGGCGATACGGCCACATAGCCGCTGTCCATGCTCCACTGCGCAGCGCGCTCGGGCTGGGTCACCCACTTGGCAAATTCGAAGGCGGCCTGCTGCTGCTCCTTGGGTGCCTTCTTGAAGATGTAGAAATTGCCGCCACCGGTGGGCGAGCCCCCCTTGCGCACATGGCCGGCAATCTGGCCGACCCCGAAATCAAACTTGGCGTTGGCCTTGATATTGGTCAGGTTGCCGGTGGTGGTGACGATGATCGCGGCCTTCTTTTCCATGAAGTCCTTGGGCGTCGTGCCCCACTCGACCACGCCCTTGGGGTGCAGGCCTTCCTTGGCCAGGTTGACCCAGAAGTCCAGCGCCTCAATCACCTTGGGGTTGTCGAAATTCACCTTGGTGCCTGCCTCGTTGGCCAGCAGCACATCGTTGGGGGTGGTCAGGGTCTGCAGCATCCAGTAGGCAAAGCCGGTCGACGGGATCTGAATGCCGTACTGGGTCACATTGCCGCTGGCGTCTTTCTTGGTGAGCTTCTTGGCCGCCTCGCTCAGCTCCTTCCAGGTGGCGGGCGCCTTGTTCGGGTCCAGGCCGGCTTCCTTGAAGGCGTCCTTGTTGTAGTACATCACCACGGTGGAGCGCTGGAAAGGCACGCCCCAGGTCTTGCCACCCGTCTGGCTGTTGGCCATGAAGGCGGGGTAGAAGCCCTTGAGCCAGGCCTTGTCGGCATCGGTCTTGGCAAAGTCGTCGATCGGCACGATCGCGTCTTCGTCGATCAGCGTGAACATGTCGGTCGACAGCAGCACCGAAGTGGCCGGCGCCTTGCCCGCCTTGTTGGCGGTGAGCGCCTTGACGATGGTCTCCTGGTAGGTGCCCGCATAGATCGGCGTGATCTTGTACTGCGGATGCGCCTTGTTGAAGTCATTCGCATAGCCGTCGATCACCTTGGTGATCGGGCCGCCCACAGCCACAGGGTAGTAGAACGGCACTTCCAGCGGATCGGCGGCATGCGCGAGGCCCGCACCCAGGCCCAGCATGGCGACGGCCGATACGGCCAGGGTCTTCAAAAAGATATTGCGTTGCACGGAATCACTCCTCGGGTTATGCGCCTGCCTGCAGGCGCTGCACAAACAGTTCAGTCAAAGAAAAAGGGCTTGCTTCAGGCCATGCGCCGACCATCGGCATCGAAGAAATGCATGTCTTCCGCGCGCCAGGCCAGGCGCAGCGCCTGGCCCACGGCCACTGCCTGCTGGCCGGGTGCGCGCACGGTGATCTGCTCGCTGCCAATCGCGCAGCGCAGCACCATATCGGCGCCCAGGTATTCCGTGCCGATGACTTGCGCATCCACGCCCTCAGCCCCCAGGCAATGCAGCGCCTCGGGTCGCAGACCCAGCAATGCCGCGCCAGCTGGCACCGGTAGCTGCACCTGGCTGCCGGCAATGGCGCCTTCGCTGAGCCGCAGCAAGTTCATCGCCGGTGTGCCAATAAAGCGCGCCGCAAAGGTGCTGGCCGGACGCGCATACATCTCGCGCGGGGTCGCACATTGCTCGACCCGGCCCTGGTGCAGCAGCACCACCTGGTCGGCCATGCTCATCGCTTCGGTCTGGTCATGGGTGACATAGACCACCGTGAGCCCCAGGCGCTGCTGCAGCTCGCGCAGCTCGGCTCGCATCTCCTGGCGCAGCTGCGCGTCCAGGTTCGACAGCGGCTCATCCATCAGGCAGACATGGGCCTGGGCTACCAGCGCCCGGCCCAGCGCCACGCGCTGCTGCTGGCCGCCCGAGAGCTGGCCTGGCTTGCGCTCCAGCAGCTGCGACAGGCCCAGCAGCTCGGCTGCATCCTTCAAACGTTTGTCGGCCTCGGCCTTGGGCACCTTGCGCACTGCCAGGCCAAAGCTGATGTTCTCGGCCACCGACAGATGCGGAAACAGCGCATAGTTCTGGAACACCATCGCAATGCCGCGCTGTGCTGGCGGCAGCTGCGTCACATCGCGCCCCCCAATCAGCACCTGGCCGGCGCTGGCGGTCTCCAGCCCTGCAATGATGCGCAGGGTCGTCGATTTGCCGCAGCCCGAGGGGCCCAGCAGCACGCAAAAGCTGCCCGGCGCGATCTGCAGATCGACCGCATGCAGCGCCGTGGTGCTGCCCCAGGATTTGGCAACCTGCCGTAACTCAATGCTTGACATCGCGCCAGTGTATGAAAGCACGGTGACAATTTGTTTACAAGCTTTCCCTTAGCTGACAAGGCGCTCCAGGGGCGGCGGGTCTATCCACCCCCGAGATTTGCTTACAACCATGACAGATGCTGCGGTGCAGCAGTGGTCGGCGCTCCCTGGGCTTACAGCCAGCGCGCAATCCCGGCCGCCAGCAGGCTCAGCACCACGGTCGTCGCAATCGGCAGCCACAGGGTTCTGCCAAACAGCCGAATCTCGAAATCCCCCGGCAGCCGCCCCAGCCCCAGTTTGCGCAGCAGCGCGGCAAAGCCGTTGAGCAGCAGCAGCGCGAGGAAAATGACAATCAGCCAGCGGATCATCGCAGCGCCTCCGGCAGGTGAATGGGTCGCGAAGCCATCATGCGGCGCAGTAGACCTGCTCGCCGGCAATCCAGGTGGCTTGCACGCGCAGGCTGCCAATATCGGCAACCGGCACGGTGAAGATATCGCGGTCCAGCACCGCAAAGCTGGCCTCAAAGCCGGGGGCGATCTGGCCCAGTTGGCCCTCAAACGGCGACAGGCTGGCCGCGCGTGCGGTGTAGAGCAGCAGGGCCTGGGGCACCGTCAGCGCCTGGCTGTCCACAATCGGGGCGCCGTTGTAGGCGCGGCGCTGCACGGCAGCCTGGATGGAGACAAAGACATTGTCCGGATCGGCCCAGGTGGTGGCCGGCGCGTCGGACGACAGCGCCACATGGTCGATCTCGTCATAAAAGGTCTTGAGCGCGTAGGACTGGTCAAACTCGGAATCGACCAGGTTCTCGGTATACGCCTCGTACTCGGCAAACATGAAGATGATCTGCGTGGCCACGCCCCACTGCATCGGCATCGCATTCATCTGCGCAATCTGCGCGGGCTTGAGCAAGGTGGCGTGCTCCAGCCGCACCGATGGAATACCGCCAGGCAGCCAGGGCTGCTTGTCAGCAAAAAAATCGATCACCAGCTGCAGGGCCGCATCGCCCATCGCATGCACCGCCATTTGCGCGCCATTGGCCACTGACCATGCATAGGCCTGCGCCAGCGCCGCGCTGCTGAGCAAGGACATGCCAAACAGGCTGCCCGTGTGCTTGTAGGCGCAGCTGCACCAGGCCGTCTTGCCAGAGATGGAGCCATCGGCAAACAACTTGATGCCGGCAATCTTGATGCGGCCCTCCTTTTGCGCGGCCTGCAGCCCCGCCAACAAGTCGCCCTTGCAGGGCTCCCAGGAAAAATACAGCGCTGCCTGCTGCTTGAAGCCGGCCTGGGCGGCATCGCGGTAGACATCGAGGTGGTGGAAGGGCTGGGTGAAGGCCATCATGTCGGTCACCGCGACAATGCCGCGCTCGCTAAAGCGCTGCGAGGTGCGCGCGAGGCTCCCCACCGCCTGCGCGTAGTCCAGCACCGCCTTGGCGCGCTGCACCACGCTGTTGGCCGCCAGCTCGGTCAAGACGCCATTGGGCGAGCCATCGGCATCGCGGCCAAAGTGGCCGCCGATGGGGTCGGGCGTCTCTTTGCCAATGCCCGCCAGCGCCAGCGCGCGGCTGTTGCAAATGCCCGAATGGCAGTCGGAGCGGCCCACATAGACCGGCTGCGTGGTCGATACCAGATCCAGGTCATGGCGCGTGGGCGTGCGCCCTTCCTTCAGCTTGGACTCGTCATAGCCCCAGCCCTCAATCCAGTCGTTGGGCCCCAGCCCCGCCTTGGGGTGGCTCTTCAACGCCGCAATCAGCCCCGGAATGTCTTCAACCAGCGGCACCGTGCAAGGCACTGCATCGACGATCTGCGACAAAAAGGTGGGATGCGTATGCACATCAATAAAGCCCGGCACCACTGTGCGCCCCTGCAAATCCACCTGCTGGTCGGCCGCCGGCTGCGACGCATCACCCACATGCCCCACCCAGCGCACCATGCCATCCTCCACCACAAAAGCCGAGGCGAAATCGCTCTCGCTGCGACCGGTAAAAACATGGGCGTTGGTGAACAGACAAGAAGGCATGACAGAGGCTGCAAAAAGCAAAGGCGGCAAAGAAGCCGCCATTGTCGGCGATTGCAGGAACCACCCAAAGAACCTAACGCGCTGGCTGTTCAAAACAGCCACCCATGCAGCGAGCGCAGCGTCCGAACCACCACCACCAATGGCGAGATGGGCGCGTAGGCGCGACGTCGGGGGCGCAGACAATACGCCTGTATGGCAAGCCCCCGCAACAAAGCCTACGCGCCCATATCGCCACCCCAGTACGAAGACTGCCAACGCTACCAACCAAGTCAAAGACGCCAGGGCGAGGAATGAACCCACCGCGTCGCAGTTCATAACAAGCAATCAGGCAGCAAGCGCAGCGCCTGAACCGCCAACATCCATGGCGAGATGGGCGCGTAGGCGCGACGTCTGGGGCGCAGACAATACGCCTGTATGGCAAGCCCCCGCAACAAAGCCTACGCGCCCATATCGCCACCCCAATACGAAGACTGCCAGCGCCCCAGCCAAAGTCAGCACCGCCAGAGCATTCACCCCCCAGCGCATAACCAGACAAGCCAAAAAAAGAAAAAGCCACCCGAAGGTGGCCACAAAAAACTTACACCGGATCCGTATGCCCTGGTGCCCGGTTCAAGAGTTGCGTTCGCTTGTCTGCGCTGAGGGACAGATAGCGCTCGTACTGGCGCAGGATGTCGGCGATGAGCTCCTCGCTGCGCAAGTACTGCACGTCATAGCCCGAGCGCCCATCTTCGAAGAAAGTCACCGGCTCATACATATAGCGGCGCGCGTTGCTGCCGGCGCTCTCGCGCACGGTGAACGTGGGCATGGTGCGGCGCACGGCGCGCACGCCGTAGACAAAGTCGCGCAGCTGCTCGACCGGCACGACCAGGCGTGCTTCGCTGTCGGCATCGCTCTCCAGGCTGTCTTGCACATGCGCCTGCAAGCCCCGCTTTTGCATTTCTGCAGCCACCTCGTTCATCGCAGGCAGCACGGTGGTGCTGAGGAAGCGCTGTACATCGTCCTTGTGCGGCTGGTGCACGATCTGCTCGAGGCGCTTGCGCCAGTGCTGGCCGCTCCAGAAGTTGGTGGCGGGCGCCAGGTCGGGCGAGTAATGGGCCAGGTCGGCCACCATGCCGCGCCACAGCCCCACGCACAGCACCAGCATGATGAAGGCCACCGGCAAGGCGGTCACCAGGGTCACCGCCTGCAGGGCGCCCAGGCCGCCGGCGAGCAGCAGCACGATGGAGGTCAGGCCCAGCAGCACGCACCAGAACAGGCGCTGCCAGACGGGCGACTCGTGGTTGCCGCGCGAAGCGATGGAGTTGACCACCAGCGCGCCCGAGTCCGCCGAGGTGATGAAGAACACGCCAATCAGCAGCACCGCCAGCCACGAGACGGGCTTGACCCAGGGCAGGTACTCGAAGAAGCGGAACAGCAAGGCGTCCACATTGGTGGCAGTCTGCGCCAGTGCACCAGCGGCCACATGGCTGTCGGTCCAGATCGCGCTGTTGCCAAAGGCCGTCATCCACAGCAGGTTGAACGCGGTGGGCACCAGCAGCACGCCGATGACGAACTCGCGCACCGTGCGGCCGCGCGAGATGCGCGCGATGAACAGGCCGACAAAGGGCGACCAGCTCACCCACCAGGCCCAGTACAGAATCGTCCAGCCACCAAACCAGCCCTCCTCGCGCGACGGCGCATAGGCGAAGGTGCGCAGCGACATTCCCACCAGACCCTGCAGGTAGTTGCCGATGTTCTCGCTCAAGGCCTTGAAGATATGCGCGGTGGGGCCGGCGATGATGACAAAGCTCAGCAGCAGCACCGACAGGAGCATGTTGAATTCGCTCAGTCGCCGCACGCCCTTGTCCACGCCCAGCAGCGCAGACAGGCTGGCCAGGGTCACCACCACGACGATGACGGCCACCAGGAACCCGGAGGTCTCGGTTTCCCAGCCGGTCAAGGTGTGGATGCCGGCGGCGATCTGGCGCGCGCCATAGCCCAAGGTGGTGGCAATACCGGCAATGGTGCCCACCAGCGCAAACGCATCGACGCCGTGGCCAATGGGCCCGTTGATGCGCTCGCGCAGCAGCGGATACAGGCCCGAGCGCATCGTCAGCGGCAGGTTGTAGCGAAAGCCGAAATAGGCCAGCACCAGGCCCATGGTGCCGTAGACCGCCCAGGCATGAAAGCCCCAGTGGAAGAACGTGGCCTCCATCGCCTCGCGCGCGGCGGCGGGCGTGGCCGGCTCCTGTGTGGCCGGGTTGAGGAAATGCTGCAGCGGCTCGCCCACGCCAAAGTACATCAGGCCAATGCCCATGCCGGCGGCAAACAGCATCGATGACCAGGAGACAAAGCTGAACTCGGGCTTGGCGTCATCGGGCCCCAGGCGGATATCGCCATAGCGGCTGGCCGCCAGCACCACCAAAAACAGCAAGAAGGCGCTCAGCGCCATCACATAGAACCAGTCAAAACTGGCCACCACCCAGCGCTGCGCGCCCGAGAACAGGCGGTCTGCGGCATCGGGCGCCAGCACGCACACGAGCAGCAGGACGCCGAGCACCAGCAGTGCAGGCACCACCACCGGCAGCGACATGGTCGAGCGCTGGCTGGCCTGCGGCGCCTGCGCAGCCGGCTCCGGGGCCGCGGCGTCGGCCTCGGGCGACACCGCAGTATCTGAAGAAGAATTGGTCATAGGTACACCCCTGTTGGGAGCACGCCCCGTCTGTCACAGGCGCGCCGCAGCAGCCCGCCGGCCCCCAATGGGCACGATCAGGCACCGCAAAACCTATCAGTATGCAATAAATGATTGCAAAAATACTATGCCCAACATCCAGCAATCTTTAACAATCGCCAATGTCCTACATTTCCAGCGCTGCCGGCGCGCGGCCGTTTGTTGGAGGGCGGCCACAGCAGCCGCATCCCACAAGCCGCGTCAGCGCTGCACACCCCAGCGCTTGACGGTGACCCTCTCCAACGGGTGAAAGCCCAGGTTCTCGACTAAGAGGCCAATGATGATCACCAGGGCCAGCCCGGCAAACACCTGGTCGGTATAGAGCTCGTTGCGGCTTTGGAAGATGTACCAGCCCAGGCCCCCCTTGCCCGACGAGGCGCCAAACACCAGCTCGGCGGCAATCAGGGTGCGCCAGGCAAAGGCCCAGCCAATCTTCAGGCCCGACAGGATGGACGGCAGCGCCGCAGGAACCAGGATTTGCAGCACATAGCGCGCGCCGCGCAGGCCGTAGTTGCGGCCGGCCATGCGCAAGGTCTCGGGCACGCCCTGAAAACCGGCATAGGTGGCCAGCGCCAGCGGCCAGAGCACCGAATGCACCAGCACCGCCAGCAAACTGGCCTGCCCCAGGCCCAGCCACAGCAAGGCCAGGGGCAACAGCGCAATTGCAGGCAGAGGGTTGAACATGCTGGTCAAGGTGGTCAGCACATCGCGCCCCCACTGGCTCGATACCGCCAGCAGCGTCAGCAGCAAGGCTCCGGCCACGCCCAGCAGATAGCCTTGCAGCAAGATGCCCAACGATATCGCCGCCTTGCCCAGCAGCGCGCCATTGCCCAGCTCGCGCAGCAAGGTCGCAGCCGTCTGGCTGAAGGTGGGCAGGAGCAGGTCGTTGTTCTGCCAGCGCGCTGCCAGCTCCCACAGGGTGGCCAGCACCACCAGAATGATGGCCTTGCGCAAGGCCGGATGCTGGAGCAAGCGTTTGGCCAGCGGCAAGCGGCGCACCGCCAGGTGTGCCGGGGCATCGGGCAGCGAGTATTCGGCCTCGGGCCGCAGCGGTGGCAGGGCCTTGGCAGCGCCAGGCCAGGCCGTCAGGGGGGTGGATGCCATAGCGGGTCTCGTTTCTCGTATCAGGCCACGCGGCGCAAGCCAGTGGTTGCGCTGCTGTCCGGGCTAGCGGCGGTGGGCGCGCCAGCACGGTCTTCGTCAAACAGTAGCCGGTGGATGCGCTGGTGCGCGGCCTCGAACTCGGCGCTGCCGCCGCTCGCCAGGCCAAAGGCATGGGCGTTGATCTCGGCCCGCAAGCGCCCGGGGTGGGGCGAGAGAATGGCCACGCGGCTGCCCACGACCAGCGCCTCCTCGATCGAATGGGTGACAAAGACCAGCGTGAAGCGCAGCTCGTCCCACAGCGCCAGCAGCTCTTCCTGCATGCGCCGGCGCGTCAGCGCATCCAGGGCCGCAAAGGGCTCGTCCATCAGCAGCACCTGCGGGTGCATGGCCAGCGCACGGGCAATGGCCACGCGCTGCTTCATGCCGCCTGATAGCTGGTGCGGGTGCACATCGGCAAAGCGGCTCAGCCCCACCTTGTCCAGGTAGAGGTCGGCGCGCTCGCGCGCCTCGGCCTTGCTGCAGCGGCGCGAGGCCAGCAGCGGGAACATCACGTTCTCACGCACCGTCTTCCAAGGCGGCAGCTGGTCAAACTCCTGGAACACCATCACCCGGTCTGGCCCGGGGCCCTCGACCGGTTGGCCAGCCAGGCGGATCGCCCCTTCGCTGACCGGCACAAAACCGGCCATGGCCTTGAGCAGGGTTGATTTGCCGCAGCCAGACGCCCCCAGCAGCACAAAGCGCTCGGCCGCATGCACCTGCAGGCTGACCTGGTGGGTGGCACGCAGCACGCGCTCGTCGGTCACATAGTCGATGCTGACCTGGTCGACTTCCAGCAAGGCGCCGCCCGCCTGCGCAGCCTGGCTGTGCAAGGTCTGGCTGGGTGCCGCTGATGGGATGGGGTGGGCACGGCTGACCAGGCGGTCGGCCAGCTCGGCCTCGGCCAGGCTGGCATAGGGCTCGGCAGCGCTGCGCAGCCAACTGCCGCGCGACAGCGCAACATCACCCTCCTGCGCAAAAACGTGGGGCCAGCGCATCTCAGCTCCCCCCGGAGATGCGCGGGTCGTCAAAGAAATAGTCGCGCACCGATTCGGGCTTGGTCTTGATCACCCCCACCCGCTGCAGGAACTGGCCCAGGCCCACGGTGTTCTGCGGCTGGATCGTGAACTGCACCTGCGGGTTCTTGATGATCTGCAGGATCAGGTTGCGATCGACCTTGCCGCCGCCACCGCTCTTCAAAAAAATATCGGCCGCCTGCTCGGGGTTGGCCTGCACAAAGCGGGCCGATTCATCGAGCGCATCGAGGAAGGCCCGGTAGGTCTTGGGGCTTTCCTGGCGGAACTTCTCGGTGGCGTAGAGCACGGTGGACGAGGCCGGCCCACCCAGCACCTCATAGCTGTTGAGCACAATGCGCGCATTGGGGTTGCCAGCCAGCTCCACCTCCTGGAACGGCGGGTTGCCAAAGTGCGCGGTAATCTCGGTGCCGCCCTTGATGATGGCCGCTGCCGCATCGGGGTGCGGCAAGGCCACCTGCAGCTTGTCAAGCCGCTGGTAGTGCTGCTCGCCCCAGAGCTTGGCCGAGGCATACTGCAGCACGCGCGACTGCACCGAGACGCCGACGGCCGGCGTGGCAATGCGGTCCTTGTCGCTGAAGTCGGCAATCGTCTTGACCTGCGGGTTGTTGCTGACCAGGTAGTAGGGAAAGTTGCCCAGCGACGCCACGCCCTTGACGTTCTGCTTGCCCTTGGTGCGGTCCCAGAGCGTAAAGAGCGGCGCAACGCCGGCGCCGCCAATATCGACATTGCCCGAGAGCAGCGCATCGTTGACCGCCGGGCCGCCCGAAAACTGCAGGTAGCTGACCTTGATGTCCACCCCCTGGGCCTTGCCCTGCTTTTCGATGAACTGCTGGTCCTGCGCCACATTGAGCAGCAGATAGACGATGCCGTACTGCTGCGCAATGCGCAGCTGGCCTTCGGCCGCCTGCGCGCCGCCTAAAGCCACGCCCCAGAGCGCAGCGGTGGCGGCCAGCACGGCTGCCGCATGCTTGCTGGCAGAGCCGAGGGTGGCGCCATGGGCGGCGGCAGCGGGATGACTGGAAGATGTGGTGGACTGTTTGCCGGGCGGCTGGCTGCGCAGCGCCCAAGGATTGCGGATGTTCATAGTGCGTCAAGAGGTATGGCTGGAATCGTTGGGCCGCAGCGCAGCACCACCGCGCTGTGGGAGCGGGTGGGCAGGCACTGGGGATGGGCGTCAATCGCCGTTGTCAGGAGCGGGCAGCGCCGCCGCAATGGCGGGCGCTGGCGATCAACAACAGGCGGCGGCCAGGCGCAGCGACAGCAGAAACAGCGGTTGGTGGCGTTGCGGGCCGGGCAGCCCGGTCGCGCGCAAGGTTTGGGAGGGGGCGTTCATACCGGAACATCCCCTTCGATCGTGGTGCGGTAGAGCTTGCGGCGCTGGCCGGCCGGCACGCCGGTGGCCAGGTGCAGCACCGCGCGGTTGTCCCAGAACACCATATCCCGGTCACGCCAGTGGTGGCGGTAGACAAACTGCGGCTGGGTGCTGTGGGCAAACAGCTCGGCCAGCAGCGCGGCCGAGCGGCCCTCGGGCAGGCCCAGGATGCGGGTAGTGAAATGCTCGCTGACAAACAAGGACTTGCGGCCCGTCTGCGGATCGGTGCGCACCACCGGGTGTACGGCGGGCTTGACCTCGGCCACCTGCGCAGCAGTGAGCGCAGGGCGGAAGGCATTGCGCTCGCGCAGTGCCTCATATTTGAGCAAATAGCTGTGTTCGGCCAGCAAGCCCACCAGCTGCTGCTTGAGGGTATAGGGCAGCGCCTCGTAGGCCGCGACCTGGTCGGCAAACAAGGTGTCACCACCGACCTCGGGCAGCTCTTGCGCATGCAACAGCGACCCCATCGCAGGCTGGGGCTTGTAGGACAGGTCGGAGTGCCAGTAGGCCCCGGCGTCGCCCAAGCCCACGGGCTGGCCGTTTTCGACGATGTTGGAGACGATCAGGATCTCGTCATGGCCCGGCAACTGGTAGTTGCGCAGCACATGGCGCTGCAGCGGCCCAAAGCGGCGGCTGAAGGCAATCTGCTCGGCCGGGCTGATGCGCTGGTTGCGGTAGACCACGACGCTGTGGTCCTGGTGCGCCTGCTGCAGCCGGGCAAAGTCGTCCGGGCCCAGCGGGCGGGACAGGTCCAGGCCTACCACCTCCACTCCCAGGCGGGTCTGGGCGCCAGCGGGCTGCTGGATGGGGCGCAGGCTGAAGGCCTGCGCGGTGCCCGCGCCGCTGCCCACCGAGCTGGCGCTGTCGGGCACCGGGCGGCGGAAGAAGAACGGGTGGGCAGTCAGAACATCGAACAGCGCGGACATGGCAGCTTTCCTTGGCGGACCAGTGATAGGCCCACTGTAGAAGGCGCGCTGCAATCAGAAAACGAATGAAAACGCGTATCTTTATGCGCAAACCGATGAAGGGCGCTACGGCGCTGCTGTGTTGTTGCGCTGTCATCAGGCCGTCATGCAGCGCAGCCATGATGGCAGTCTGTCGGTGCAGCACAAGCCAGCCTGCATGCCCCGTGCCGGGCGCGACCAGATCGGACGCACCGGGCGGCGGGCATGTGTCAGGGCTTGGCACCGGCAGCCATCTTTTGTCGGCCCAGCCGGGCCGGTTCAGCCCACGCCACACTGCGCACCCCTTGCGCCCGCCTTGTGCCCACTGCGCATCTGTCGCCCGCGACGGAGCCTACAGCCGGTGCATGCGGTCGCCCTGCACAAAGCCCGCTGGCTCCCAGACGGCCACGCCCTTGCTCAGCAGGATGGCCTTGAAAAACTCGCCCATCTCGTGCTCCATCATCAGCTTGGCCGCCTTGCTGCGGGCAATCACTTCGAGCTGATCGAGCTTGGCACCCAGGCCGCAGTTGATCAGGAAATGGGCCTGGCTGGTGTAGCCCAGCACATCCATGCCGGCTTCCTGCGCGGCCACGGCAATGCCAGTGAAGTTCACATGCGCGGTGATGTCTTTCAGCCCCACCAGCACCAGTGGGTCGCTGTCGACCTGGTGCAGATGGTGGCAGACCAGGGTGCCCATGTGGCGCTGCGGGTGGTAGTACTCGGATTCGCCAAAGCCATAGTCGATCAGCAGCACCGCGCCGCGCGTGATGCGGTCGGCCAGCGTCGCGACAAAGGCTTCGCCCTGCGGGTGGATCTCGGTCAGGTACTCGGCCTCGAGCGGTAGGTCCGGCTCCACCGGCGGGCGCAATGGGGTCGGGCGCTCGGCCCAGCCAAAGCGGATGTCGCCGCCATCGGCCCTGGCCACCACCACGCCGCGCTCCTGCCACACACCCTGCTGGCGCAGCACAAGCTTGACCGGCATGGCGTCAAGCACCTCGTTGCCGACGACCACCCCCTGCATCTGCGCGGGCAGGCTGTCGGCCCACTGCACCTGGTCGCCAAAGCGGGCCAGGCGCTCTTGCTGGCGCAGGCGCAGGCTGCCCGAGACATCGACAATCGTGTAGCGCGTGCAGGCGGGGCCCAGGGTGGACAGCAGCTGCTCGGCCAGGGCGCCGGTGCCGGCGCCAAACTCCCAGACCTCGCTGGTCTGGGTGTGGGCAAAGGCATCCTGCACCTGGGCGGCGACCAGCTCGCCAAACACCGGCGAGAGCTCGGGCGCGGTGACAAAGTCGCTGCCCTCTTCGGGCATGACGCCAAACTTGCTGCGGTCATTGGCGTAGTAGCCCAGGCCGGGCTCATACAGCGCCATGCGCATGAAGTCATCAAACGGGATCCAACCGCCGGCCTGGGCAATAGCCTCAGCCATGCGCTTGGCCAGCACAGTCGTTAAACTAGAGGGTTCTGTATTCACCCCCCTATTGTCGCCGCTTGCTGAGCGCTTGCCATGCCCATGCCTTCTTCGACCCCACGCACCGTACTGGTCACCGGCGCTGCCAAGCGCCTGGGCCGGGTGATTGCGCTTGGGCTGGCCCGCCATGGCTGGCAGGTGGCGGTGCACTACCGGGGCTCGGCCGCCGAGGCCGCGCAGACCGCCGCCGAGTGCGCCGGGCTGTCGGGCCTGAGCGGCCATTTTGACGCCGATTTCGACGACGAGGCCGCGGTGCGCGGTTTGCTGCCTCGGGTGGTGGCCCATTTCGGCCAGGTCGATGCGGTGGTCAACAGCGCCTCGCTGTTCGAGCACGACGGCGCCGCCGACTTTGGCTATGCCGCGCTGGAGCGCCACCTGCGCAGCAACACGGCCGCGCCCATTGTGCTGGCCCAGCTGCTGCACCAGCATATCTGCCAGCGGGGCGACCCGGCCCAGGGCGTGGTGGTGAACCTGCTCGACCAGAAGCTGTGGAACATGAACCCCGACTTTGTCAGCTACACCTTGAGCAAGGCGGCGCTGGAAGCGGCCAATACCTTGCTGGCCCAGGCGCTGGCGCCGCGCCTGCGGGTGGTCGGTGTGGCGCCTGGTTTGACCCTGACCAGCGACTACCTGAGCGATGAGAAGTTCGAGGCCCTGCACCGCATGAGCCCGCTGGGGCGCTCGTCCACCGCAGAAGACGTGGCCGCCACCGTGCGCTTTGCGCTGGACAACAGCTCCATCACCGGCACCAGCCTGCTGGTGGACGGCGGCCAGCACCTGATGCGGTTTGACCGCGATTTTTCGATGATGTAGCGATTCTTCGCTGCCTTGCTGTTTTTATGACGACATTTGACACCGGGTTGCAAACCCTGAGCTTGACGGGCCTGCGTTTTGATGCCAATTTAGGCATCCTCGCCCACGAGAAGACTGCGCCGCAACCCATCTTGGTGGATGCGGAAATCAACATGGGCCAGCAGCCCCTGGCGCCCAGTGATGACGACATCATGCATGTGCTGGATTACCGCAAGGTGCGCCAGATCATCATCGATGAATGCACGGCAGAGCACGTCAACCTGCTCGAGACCCTGATCGGCAAGGTCGCCCAGCGGCTGATGCAGTTGCCCAATGTGCGTGGCGTTCGCGTGAAGATCGCCAAGCTAGAGATTTTTGACGATTGCGAAGTTGCAATCCGCACCGAAACCGGACAATGGTGAACCTATGAACGCCCCCACCGATACCGCACTCCTCCAGCCCCAGCCCGCCGCCGCGAACGGATGGGACTTTGACGACGCCAGCGACGATGCGCAGGCATCGGCCTCCAACGAAAAGCGCCTGAAGATCCAGCGCGAGAACCACAAGCTGGAAAAGCGCCTGTGCCGTGAGGTGGCGCGCGCCATTGGCGACTACAACATGATCGAGGACGGCGACAAGGTGATGGTCTGCATGTCCGGCGGCAAGGACAGCTATACCCTGCTCGACATCCTGATGAAGCTGCGCGCCCGCGCGCCCATCAAGTTCGACCTGGTGGCCGTGAACCTGGACCAGAAGCAGCCCGGCTTTCCCGAGCATGTGCTGCCCGAGTACCTGCAAAGCGTGGGGGTCGACTTCCACATCGAGAACCAGGACACCTACAGCGTCGTCAAGCGTGTGGTGCCCGAGGGCAAGACCACCTGCGGTCTGTGCTCGCGCCTGCGCCGCGCCATTTTGTACAAGGTGGCCGACCAGCTGGGCTGCAACAAGGTGGCGCTGGGCCACCACCGCGATGACATCGTGCAGACCTTGATGCTCAACATGTTCCACGGCGGCATCATGAAGGCCATGCCCCCGAAGCTGGTCAGTGACGACGGCAAGCATGTGGTAATCCGCCCGCTGGCCTATGTGCCCGAGAAGGACACCGAGCGCTGGGCCCAGTACCGCGACTTCCCCATCATCCCCTGCAACCTCTGCGGCAGCCAGGAAAACCTGCAGCGCCAGATGATTGGTGACATGCTGCGCGAGTGGGACCGCAAGCACCCCGGCCGCGTGAACAACATGTTCCGCGCGCTGCAGCATGTGGTGCCCACCCACCTGGCTGACCCCAAGCTGTTCGACTTCCAGAACGCCAAGCCCACCGGCATTGCCGACGAAAACGGTGACAAGGCCTTTGACCACGATGACCTGCCCAGCAACCCCTCGCTGCCCGCGGGCATGCAGGTGGTGCAATTGGGCTGATCCACGTTTGCTTGAGCCATGCAGCCCTGCTTGTCGCCCCTGACTGACAGCCGCTGCCGCTCCAAGCGTTTATCGTTGAGCGCATGCGCTGTGTCCTTATGGCGCAGCGCTTTTTTTTCGGGAGACGGCACCATGTATCGTTCTTTTGACCGGGCAGCCCTGCCTGGCATGCCCCAGTGGCGTCGCATCGCCGGCATGGCCGCGCTGGCCTGCGCCAGCCTCTGGCTGGCCGGTTGCGCCGGCGTGCGCACCATCGACAGCGATGTGCAAAGCTACTCCACCTTGCAGCAAATACCTGCGCCACCCACCTACCGGCTGCAGTTGCTCCCCTCCCAGGTCGCAATGGGTCCACAATTTGATACCGTCGTGCAACAGGCCCAGGCATCCTTGGCCGGTGTGGGTCTGCGCCGCGACGATAGCCAGGGCAGCGTGATCGCGCAGATCGACGTACAAGCTCGTTACATTCCCGACAGCTGGCTGCTGCCCGACAGCCCCTATAACCCCTATGGCGGTTTGGGCTGGGGACCCGGCTGGGGTTGGGGCTGGCGCGGTGGCATCGCCTGGCGCGACACCGGCCCCTCGCTGCACTACCGCGCCGTGCAGTTGACCTTGCGCGATGTCCAGACCCAGCAGGTGGTCTATGAGACCTCGGCCCGCTACGAGGATGTCTGGGTCGATGACCAGGTGATCTACCGCATCTTGTTCGACTCGGCACTCAACGGCTTTCCCAAGCCGCCGCAAGGCCCGCGCCGCGTCAGCACCACGGTCGGTGCGCCCGCCGCTGCCCAGCCCGCATCCACTCCAGCTGCAACCGCTGCACCTGCCACTGTCAGTCCCGCTACGCCCGCCGCCAAACCCCAATAACAAGGAACGCATGCACAGCACCCAGATCATTGCCATTCGACACGGGGAGACCGATTGGAATCTTGCCGCACGCATCCAGGGACATACCGATATACCGCTGAACGCCACCGGCGAGCGTCAGGCCCGGCAACTGGCCCAGGCGCTGGCCGAGACCCCGCTGGCCCATATCTACAGCAGTGATCTGCAGCGCGCGCTGCGCACCGCCCAGGCGCTGGCGCTGGCCAATGGCGCGCCGCTCGCCACCCACAGTGCCTTGCGCGAGCGCAGCTTTGGCGACTATGAAGGCTCCCGCTTTGCCGACATCGAGGTGTCAGACCCGCCCTCGGCCCTGCGCTGGCGCAAGCGTGACCCGGTCTTTGCCCCGCCCCAGGGCGAGTCACTGCAGACGCTGCAGGCGCGCGTATCCCAAGTGGTGGCCGAACTGGCCGCCAACCACCTGGGCCAGCAGATCGCGCTGGTAGCCCATGGCGGCGTGCTTGACTGCCTCTACCGCCTGGCCACGCGCCAAGACATCCAGGCCCCCCGCACCTGGGAGTTGGCCAATACCAGCGTCAACCGCCTGCTGTGGACGCCGGACAGCGGCCTGACCCTGGTGGGCTGGGGCGACACC
Source organism: Comamonas squillarum (assembly GCF_025309455.1). Taxonomy (NCBI): domain Bacteria; kingdom Pseudomonadati; phylum Pseudomonadota; class Betaproteobacteria; order Burkholderiales; family Comamonadaceae; genus Comamonas; species Comamonas squillarum. Next base: position 4,201,922 of record NZ_CP104377.1, on the reverse strand, counting down.
AGCCACCTGCAGACCATCGGGCTGGACGAAACCATCTAACAGCGGCGGTCAGCGGCCCTCCTTCCAGTAGTCAGCCTCGTTCAGCCTGTTCTCTCCACTTTTTGTGACTTTTTTGCATCAGCCCCGTGGCGCCGCCTGGGCCGTGCAGGGCGCCGTCTGCCCGCCCCACCAATGTCGCCCTGGGCCCGCTGCGATGACACAAACAAATGAAATGCAATGCCTCATAGAGCCGATAAAATACCAAGGTATGTCAGCGTTCACTCCGACCCCTCGCGATCAAGTGACATTTAATTACTTTTAGAATTCACTAATTGCTTGATCATTATTGATAGTAGTGAGACCATCTATAGACGAGTTCAATGACTCCTCTGTTTGATTACTAAAAAGGTATTGACCGTTATATGCCAGACGCCGAGCTGACCCGAAAACCCCTGCCGACGCCGTCGCTGCGCCAGCTCAGCTGCTTCAAGGAAGTGGCCACGCACCGCAGCTTCAGCCGTGCCGCGCAGGCGCTGTCCATGAGCCAGCCCGCACTGTCTTCGGCCATCCGTGAGCTGGAGACGCTGCTGGGCACCGCCTTGTTTGACCGCAGCACGCACCATGTCCGCCTGACATCGGCCGGCGAAGCCGTGCGTCCGCAGGTGGAATGGATGATCAACAACTTTGTGCAAGGCGTGCAGGATCTGCAGCAGTTGCTCAAATACCAGGCCGACACCGTGCGCATCAGCTGCATCCCCTCCACCACCCACCTGCTGGCGCCGTGGCTCGCCCTCTGGCAGCAGTCCCACCCGATGGTGGACCTGCAGCTGCACGACATGCGCAATGACGACCTGCTGGCCTCGGTGGCCAACGGCAGCTCGGACATCGGCCTGGGCCTGGAGTTCACCGTGCCCCCGTCGGTGGAGACGCAGTTCGTGACCGAGGACGAGGTCATGGCCGTCATCCCCGCCAAGCACCGCCTGGCACAAAAGACCGATCTGCGATGGTCGGACCTCAGCGATGAACCGCTGGTCGTGCTCTCGCGCGGCAGCACCTACGAGATGATTGTCTCGGTGCTGGAGCAGCAAGGCGTGGGCACCAGCCACACCGAGACGCTGAGCTATACCGAATCGCTCTACGCGCTGGTGCAAAGCGGCCTGCGCATCGGTCTGCTCTCGCGCCTGTACACACAGGGCCACCACAGCGATGACTGGGTGACCGTGCCGCTCAAAGGCCCGTTGCTGTCGCGCCGCATCTGCCTGATGACGCGCGCGGCCAATGGCAGCCGCCGCGCCATCGTGCAGGAATGCTGGGACTACCTGTGCGAGAACATGGGCAACGAATCGCCGCCCACCAAGCGCGCCGCCAAGGCCGCTTGAATGGGAGCCAAGCGGGGGGCCACGCGCACCTGTCTGGCACCAAACTCTCAAGCCCCAGCGATGGGGCTTTACGTTTTACACCAATGCCGCCTGCCCAGGCCCGCCGCCCACCAGGCCCAAGTGGCGGTAGGCCGCCTGGGTGGCCATCCGGCCGCGCGGCGTGCGCTGCAAAAATCCCTGTTGGATCAGGTACGGCTCGATCACATCCTCGATCGTGCCGGGCTCCTCGCCAATGCTGGCGGCAATATTGTCCAGCCCCACCGGCCCGCCATCAAAGCGGTGCACCACCGCCTCGAGCAGCTTGCGGTCCATGATGTCAAAGCCGAGGGGATCGACATCCAGCATCGCCAGCGCGCGGCTGGCCATCTCCTGCGTGATGCGGCCATTGCCTTTGACATCGGCGTAATCGCGCACCCGGCGCAGCAAGCGGTTGGCAATACGGGGCGTGCCGCGTGAGCGGCGTGCAATCTCCAGCCCGCCTTCATCATCGATGGGCGTGTTCAACAGACCTGCACTGCGCATCACGATCTTGGTCAGCTCTTCGGTCGTGTAGAACTCCAGGCGCGCGACGATGCCAAAGCGGTCGCGCAGCGGGTTGGTGAGCATGCCCGCGCGCGTGGTGGCCCCCACCAGCGTGAAGGGCTGCAAATCCAGCTTGATGGACCTTGCCGCCGGGCCCTCGCCGATCATGATGTCGATTTGGTAGTCCTCCAGCGCCGGGTAGAGGATTTCCTCGACCACCGGCGAGAGGCGGTGGATCTCGTCGATGAAGAGCACATCGTTGCGCTCCAGATTGGTCAGCAGTGCCGCCAGGTCCTTGGGCTTTTCCAGCACCGGACCGCTGGTCTGGCGCAGATTCACGCCCAACTCCGAGGCGATGATGTGCGAGAGCGTCGTTTTGCCCAGCCCGGGGGGACCAAACAGCAGCACATGGTCCAGAGCCTCGCTGCGCTTTTTGGCCGCGCCAATGAAGATCTCCAGCTGCTCGCGCGCCTTGACCTGGCCCACATACTCCTGGAGCTGCTTGGGGCGCAGCGCGCGCTCGAGCACCTCCTCCTGTGGCGAGGACTGGCTGGCGGAAATCACGCGGTTGTCAGGACGGGGGACTGGCGCAGCGGCGAAGGAATCGGTATGGATAGTCATGGATCAGTGCAGGCATGGCCAGGGAGGTGTGCAGCGCATCCCGGGGATCTCTAAGGCGCATCCCACACATAATAAGCCAGTCCGTCATACAAAAGCCCCGCATTGGCCAGCCAGGCATCGCGCGCCTGGACTTGCAGGCTGTAGTGGTGCACCCCCGGCACATACTGGTAGGCTCGGTAGACGGCGCCCACCCCGTCACCGGGCTGCGCGGGCGACCACCAGGCAATGCCGTCGTAGTTCCAGCTGGGGTGGTAGGTCTGCACAAACTGCCGCTCGGCATCGCTGGCCGTGTAGAAATGGGCGACGACCTCGGGGTTGAAATAGCGGTGGACGGGCACCAGGCGGGCATGTGCGCGGCCTGCGGCATAGAATGCAATGCCGTCAAAGACCAGGTCGTTGGGGAAGCTCGCGATCACATGGTCACGCTCAGGGGCTGATAGGGTATAGAACTCCCCGCCCGAGCGCAGCACCAGGAAGCGGTAGACGGGCATGTGCATATCGCTGTTCATCGCCTTGTCGGCCCCCAGCCAAGCCGCAAAGCTGGCGATGGCCTGGTCCAGCCGGCCATAGACGACGCGGCCATCCTTGGCGGCACACCACTGGTCTCCCCCGGTCAAGGTCCCGGCGACACGCCCCCTGAAAAACAATGCCGATCCGCTGGAGCCTCCTTCGATCCCTCCTAGGCTCCAGATGACCCGGTAAAAACCACCATCAGATTGCGTTTGCGACGCACAATCCAAGGCGCGGCTGCTGGCATCGACCGAGCAGGCTGTGCGATCTTCCAACACGCCAGAGGCGAGCATCATCAGGTCCCCGTGCGGATGGTGCAGACCGGCCACCGCCCCGCCCGGAGGCAGTGCGCCCGCATCCCAGCCTGCAAACAAGGCTCCCGGCGGAGGCGCCTCATCCAGCAGCAGCAGCGTCATATCAGTCGCCATGCTCGTTGCCAGCCAGCGCGCCGCACTGAAGCGCTCCGCATGGCCGGCATACAGTTGCGCGCTGTCGCAATACTGCGAGTAGTAAAACCAGGACGTTTGCAACGTCGATGCCGTCGCTTGGTCTTTCACACAATGCGCAGCCGTCAACACATAGGGGGTGAGATCCTGGCTAGGGTTATTGAGGAGGGTTCCGGTGCACTGGAAAGTGCGGCCCTGGCTCACATAGAACATGCGAATGACGGCATCACGCTGGTCCAGCAAGGTCTGCTGACAATTCACATCCAGCTGGCAAGCGTTATAACGGCGCTTTTCAGACAATGCAGCCATGTCCGCCGCCTTCATGGGCTCCGCCACACTGGGCGGCACGACGATCTGCGAGAGCTGGGGCATGGACCATTGCAGACTGCTGGTCGCCAGCGCTGCGGGCAGCAGGATCTCCAGCACGGGCGTGGGCCCCACATCGGGCGTCCACCAGGTGCGCTGGCCCGTCTGCGCATCGGCAGCCAGGCGCTCAAGCAGTGCAGCACCGGTCACTTCGTAGCTGGCAGCGGCTTGAGGCGATGCATAGAGCCGGAACACCGCCATCGGCGGCAAGGCAGCAAACTCCAGGCCCAGGCGCAGTCCATAGGCATCGTCCGCCCGCCATTGCAAGGCGGCCACCTGCTGGCCCGAGGGCAGGGTCTGCCATTGCAACAGAGGGGCCACTTTGTCGACAGTGTCCATGGCCTCCAAAGCGCGCGCTACGCCAATCTGGCGGACGCCGCCCTCATCGGGGGCCAGTGCCTTGCTGTCCTGCCAGGGCGGCAGCACGATGGGCACAACAGCCATCGCCGAGAGCGCCACCGCGTCCTTGGCCTCCACAGTGCTGGGGCTGGCCGGCATCCTGCGTGCATCGACCTGCCAACTGGCCTGGGCCCAACCACAGCTGCCAGCCACGATGAGCGTGGTGACCCAACGCAGCCCATCACCACCAAGCGCCGAACTCCAGCTGGACACAGTGCGACAAGACATGATGGACTCCTCGCGGTTGCAACAAGAAAAGCGCCGCCGATCAACACAAACTACTGACCGGATACAGGCAATCTAGAGCAAGCACTCACATCAAGCAAGCTTATCGACTAGTACAAATACAAAACATTGGTTAACTGGGCAAAGAAAAGGGCCTGCGAACAGGCCCTGCGAGGGCGGCGGCTGTGCGGCTGCCGATCCGGCTGTGAGCGATCAGTTGCCCAGCCAGTGCGAGGCACCGTCTGCAAAAAACTTGTCAAAGCGGCCGTAGTAGCTCAGGCCCCGTGGCGCCTGGCAGCGGCTGGAGCCGCCATACAAGGTGCCAATGACCCGGCCATCATTGAACAGCGCCGATCCGCTGCTGCCGCCCTCGGTCCTCCCCTGGCTCCAGCTGACGCTGTAGAAGCCACCGTTCGCATCTCCCCCGCTGCAGCTGAAGGTGGAGCTGCCGGTGGACTGGCAGCGGGCATGGTTCGCTACGGCGCCCACGCTGTACTTGAGCAGGTCGCCACCGGGATGGTGCAGGCCGTAGATGGCGTGGCCCTTCGGGGCCAGGTTGCTGGCATCCCAGCCTGCATAGCTCACCCCCGCCGGAGGCATGTCATTGAGCCGGAGCAATGCGGAGTCCGTGGTGGCCGTGGCGTGCAGCAAGGTGGCACCTGCACTGCGCCGGGCGCTTTGGGCACTCGGCACGCCGGAATTGCAACTGCTGGCGTGGTAGAACCAGCGGGTCTGCAGCGTCGAGGCTACCGATTGGGTAGAGATACAGTGGTTGGCCGTCAGAAAGTAAGGCACAAAATCCGCCTTGGGGTTGTTCAGCAAGGTGCCGGTGCACAGGTAGGACTGGCCGTTCTCCCGGGTGTAGACCATTTGGGCCACGGCATTGCGCTCGCTCTGGTAGTTGCTGGTGCAGGACACATTCATGCGGCAACTCTCCAGCGGATTGGCTTGGGTAGTTCCTGCCAGGTCCATGTCAGCCGCTCCCACGGCGGCCGCTTCCACGGTGGCCGCTTCCACATCGGTGGGCAGGGACAGGTTGTAGAAGATGTGCGAAACCAGGGGGATCGAGATGCGCAATGCCTCCGCAGGCATCCCTGCGGGCAGCACGACTTCAACGGTGGTGTCACCCGCACCCACATCGGGCGTCCACCAGGTGCTGGCAGGCGCGCCGCTCTCTCCTGCGCCCTGGTTCTGCGCCAGCACTGCATTGATCTGCGCGCCGCTGCGCTCGACGATCGCATCGGGATGCTCCTGGCTGTAGATACGCAGCAGCGCATCATCGGGCAGGCGCTCCACCAGCACACCGGCACGCAGGCCATAGGCACCCGTCGCCTGGATATTGATGGCGGCCACCTGCTGCCCACTGGGCAGCGCCGTCCACTGCATGGCCAACTGGGTTTGCGCCACCGATGCGGTGGCATCCACGGCGCGTGCGGCGCCAATCTGCAGCGCCGGGCCACTCGTCTCCTCGGCAGCCAAAGACTGTTGCATTTCCAGCTCGGGCAGCACCACAAAATGTGTTTGCACCCGAGTGCCTAAAGGCACGGGCACCAGAGGGGAAGATTTGGTGGCTGACTCCGGCAATACCACCGGGTCCAGGATATAGGTCGTAGGCTGGGCCACTACCATGCCGGTGGTCCATAACAGACCGAACACTGCATATTTTAGGTATCTCATGATGGATTCACTCCAAGTCAAAATGCTATTTAAAAGCCTGCAAATCACCAAATTGCGGTTTGCATTTTTATTTTGAAGATAATCAAGTGAGCAGCCACCTGCAAAAGTAAAGCACATATCGACCGGTAACATCGAGAATGCGATGAATCTCTCCCACACCCTCTACGCCAGATGCCCACAAAAAGAAACTCATCCACTAGTTTTATTTATTATTTCTTTCATTAGATATTAATAAAATCCAGACCCCATTCATTTTGCACAGCAAGCCAAAGAATGCCTATATTTACTCGCTTTCTGACAAAGTGAGTGGTGTTATTAAAATCCTTTTATAAAAGCCGGCAATTTACAAATCCGCTATCGTGCAGCAGCTCAGGTTTCCTAAGCAGAACATCGCATACCGGGAATACAAAGTGAACCTGCGTTGGTATTTATGAATTCCAGACATCGGGACACTTTCCGGTATCGGAGCGATGACCCAGCACTGCAGCAGGGCGGTGGCCGGAACCCACTCCCCCAGACGTAAAAAAACCTGCCGTTTGACGGGCAGGTTTGTCAGCGCTGGAAGGACTGCGGCACAAAAGCCGCAATCAGCGGTGCACCGGTCAGCTGGCCAGCCAGCTCCAGATGCGGTCGCTGAACACCTTGTCAAAACGGCCGTAGTAGTCGGACGCATTGGGCGCCAGGCAGCTAGCGCCGCCGCCGTAGAGGTTGCCGACCACGCGGCCATTGCGGAACAGCGACGAGCCGCTGCTGCCGCCTTCGGTCGTGCCCTGGCTCCAACGCACGCTGTAGAAGCCGCTGTTCGAGTCACCGGTGCTGCAGGTGATGGAAGTGCCACTGCCTGCGGTGCAGTTCATATAGCCCACGACCGCGCCCACGCTGTACTTGAGCAGGTTGCCGCCAGGGTGGTGCAGGCCATAGACCGCATCGCCCACTTGGCCGGCGGTGCGCGCATCCCAGCCTGCCAAGGTCACGCCCACAGGAGGCATTTCGTTGAGCTTGAGCAGCGCCGAATCGGTGTTGCTGGTGGCGTAGAGCAAGGTCGCGCCGGCACTGCGCAGTGCAGCATTGGCGCCAGGTACGCCGGAGTTGCAGCTGCTCGAGCGGTAGAACCAGGACGTCTGCATCGACGAGGCCGAGGACTGGGTCGAGATGCAGTGGTTGCCCGTCAGGAAGTACGGTGCAAAGTCACCCTTGGTGTTGTTCAGCAAGGTGCCGGTACACAGGTAGGACTTGCCGTCCGAGCGGGTGAACACCATGCGCGCCACCGCATTGCGCTCGGTTTGGTAGTTGGTAGTACAAGAGGCATCCAGGTTGCAGGAAGCCGAAGTGTCGGCCTTGGCCGCGTCTGCCAGCTCGGCCTCGGTGGGCAGCGACAGGTTCTGGTAGATGTGCGAGACCACAGGGATCGAGATGCGCAGGGCATCGGCGCCGGTACCGGCTGGCAGCACCACTTCGAGCGTGGTGTCGCCAGCGCCTACATCGGGCGTCCACCAGGTGTTGGCGGCCGCACCGGTCTCACCCGCCTTGCGGTTTTGCGCCAGCAACGCATTCACCTCAGCACCGCTGCGCTCGACGATCGCATTGGGGTGCTCCTGGCTGTAGACGCGTAGCTGCGCGCCATCGGGCAGGCTGTCCACCAGCACGCCAGCACGCAAGCCATAGGCGCCGGTCGATTGGATGTTGATGGCCGCGACCTGCTGGCCATTGGCCAGCGTGCTCCACTGCAGCGCCGCCTGCGTCTGCCCCACCGTGCTGGTGGCCGCCACCGCGCGCTGCGTGCCAATCTGCTGGGCCGGGCCGTTGTCGCTGTCCACGGTCTTTTCCGCCTCCAGCTCGGGCAGCACGACAAAGCGGGTCTGCACCGCAGCGCCCAAGGACACAGGCGCCACTGCGGCCGATTTGATGGCCGATGCGGGCAGCACGACCGAGTCCAGCACATAGGCCGTGGGCTGGGTCACATTGCCGTTGTCGTCGTCGGAACCTGAGCCGCCGCCGCAGCCCGCCAAAGCCAGGGCCGCAGCCACGCCGGTGGTCCACAACAGACCGGGCACTGCATACTTGGGATATTTCATGGATTCGTCCACTCCGTGTTGGTTGGTATAGATGGTGATACCCGGTCGGGCTGCTGCCCGGCCGCCTCTGCGCGGGCTATTTTGCCAGCGCTTTCAGCGCCTGCTTGATACCGTCGGTTACGCTGATGTCGGCAGGTAACAGTTTCAGAGCGGCAGCTGCGTCCTTGTCGCTGTAACCCAGGGCCACCAGCGCTTGCAAAATGTCGACCTGGGCATCGCTGGTGGCAGCGGTTCTGGCACCCATGTCTGCGCCCAGCTTGCCTTTGAGCTCCAGCAGCAGGCGCTCGGCGGTCTTCTTGCCGATGCCCGGCACCTTCACCAGGCGCCCTGCCTCCTGCAAGGACACGGCCTGCGCCAGATCGCTCACGCCCATGCCGCTCAGGATGGACAGCGCCGTACGCGGGCCCACGCCGGTGATCTTGATCAGCTCGCGGAAAGTCTGGCGCTCTTCGGCCGTGCCAAACCCGTACAGCAGCTGCGCATCCTCCCGCACGATAAACTGCGTCAGCAGCGTGATGGTGTCGCCCACGGCAGGCAGGTTGTAGAAGGTGCTCATGGGCACCTGCACCTCATAGCCCACACCATGGCAATCCACCAGTACTTCGGGTGGGTTCTTTTCCACCAGGGTTCCGCTCAATCGGCCTATCATTTGTATCTTTCCTTGTAGCTTGTGTGCGGCCGCCCTGTGTGCGTCGCTTGCCGCCTGCAAGCATACTGAATTTTTCACTGGAATTTACCGCGTGATCCTGCGCCACACCTTTACGCCCCACAACAACAACCGCATTGCCAATTTGTGCGGACCGGCCGACGCGCATCTGCGCCAGATCGAGAACCATCTGGGCGTCAAGATTGCCCACCGCCACGAACAGTTCAAGATCGACGGCCCCAAGGCCGTGGCCAACGACGCGCTGGAGCTGCTCGAGGCGCTGTACGAGATGGCCGATACGCCCATCAGCGAAGACCAGATCCAGCTGATGATGGCCGGCGACAGCGAGCTGATGGCCGCGCCCGAGGACGCCATCGTGCTGAACACGCGCCGCGCCGACCTGCGCGCGCGCACGCCCAACCAGGCCGGCTACCTGGAGAACATCGCCGCGCACGACATCACCTTTGGCATTGGCCCGGCCGGCACCGGCAAGACCTACCTGGCCGTGGCCTGCGCCGTCGATGCGCTCGAGCGCAGCCAGGTGCAGCGCATTGTGCTGACCCGCCCGGCGGTCGAAGCCGGCGAACGCCTGGGCTTTCTGCCCGGCGATCTGTCGCAAAAGGTCGACCCCTATCTGCGCCCGCTCTACGACGCACTCTACGACCTGATGGGCTACGACAAGGTGCAAAAGGCCTTTGAGCGCAATGCCATCGAGATCGCGCCACTGGCCTTCATGCGCGGCCGCACGCTCAACAACGCCTTCATCATCCTCGACGAAGCCCAGAACACCACGCCTGAGCAGATGAAGATGTTCCTCACCCGCATCGGTTTTGGCGCCAAGGCCGTGGTAACCGGCGACGTGAGCCAGATCGACCTGCCCAAGGGCCAGCTGAGCGGCCTGATCGACGCCGAGCGCGTGCTCAAGCGCGTCAAGGGCATTGCGGTCAACCGCTTTACCAGCGCCGATGTGGTGCGCCACCCGCTGGTGGCGCGCATTGTTGACGCTTACGACAAGCAGCGCCGCCCCGCGCGCGAAGACTGAGCCCCGCCCGCACACCCCCACCTGTGCCACCCCGCCGATAAAAACCATATGGCATTGAACCAACTCACGCTCTCGCTGCAATTTGCCCGTTTTGACGGCGTGGCCGAGCACCGTGCCGCCCTGCCCCGCAGCCAGGTGACGCGCTGGATTCGCCACGCGCTGGCCGATGACGCCGAAATCACCGTGCGCATTGTCGATACCGAAGAAGGCCAGGCACTCAACCGCGAGTACCGGCACAAGGACTACGCCACCAATGTGCTGACCTTTGACTACCAGCAGGAGCCCACCGTGCTGGCCGACCTGGTGCTGTGCGCGCCCGTGGTGGCGCGTGAAGCCCAGGAGCAGAACAAGTCGCTGCAGGAGCACTATGCCCACCTGCTGGTGCATGGCACTTTGCACGCCCAGGGCTGGGACCATGAAACCAGCGAGCAGGATGCCCAGGAGATGGAAGCCTACGAGACGGCCATCCTGCAAGAGCTGGGCTTTGCCGACCCATACCAGAAGTAAGGCACGGGGCCCGCAGCCCGCCCATTGGGCGCGCCCGCCTCAAGGCAATGATGACTTTTGAGCGACTAATCGAGCCGCTTCTTTGCGCCATTACTACCTAGAATCCTTCTCATAAAGGCCGTGCTGGCTGCGGCACCCCGCAACCGCCGGCGCATAACAGGAGGAGACATGCTCGACACCGCCATCTTGCTGGCCGCTGCCCTGGTGGCCGGCGCGCTCAATGCCGTCGCCGGAGGCGGCAGCTTTCTGACCCTGCCTGCGCTGGTGTTTACCGGTGTGCCGCCGGTCGTTGCCAATGCCACCGGCACGGTCGCGCTGCTGCCGGGCTATGCGGCTGGCGCCTGGGGTTTCAAGGACGATATGCAGGCCCCGCCCGGCCTGTCGATGAAGGCGGTGATGCTGCTCGCGCTCGTCGGCGGCGCAGCGGGGGCTGCCCTGCTGCTGGTCACGCCCGAGGCGGCCTTCCGCAAGATCGTGCCCTGGCTGCTGCTGGCAGCGACTGCCATGTTTGCCTTTGGCCCGCAGCTGCGCCAGTGGGCCATGGGCGCGCAGCACGGCGCCACGCCCTCACGCGGCAAGGCCGCGCTGGGCATGCTGGCGGTTTCTGTTTATGGCGGCTACTTCAATGGCGGCCTGGGCATCTTGCTGCTCGCACTGCTGGGCTTGCTGGGCCAGACCAACCTGCATGCGATGAATGGCACCAAGAACCTGGTCTCCGCACTGCTGACCGCCATTGCCGTCGCCATCTATGCCGCTGGCGGCGTCGTGCAGTGGCAGCCCGCCTTGCTGATGATGGTCGCTGCCACCTTGGGCGGCTACCTGGGCGCCCGGGTGGCGCGCAAGATTGCGCCGCAGTGGTTGCGTGCCGGCATTGTGCTGACGGGTTTGGTGATGGCGGTGCTGTTTTTCTTGAAAGCCTAGTTGGGGGCGCCCAGCTGGCCGTGCCTAGCCGGGGGCGCCTAGCCGGGGGCGCCTAGCTGGCCGTACCTAGCCGGCTGCACCTAGCCGGCCGCACCTGTCCTCGGCGCCTTGATCACCTCGATCAGCGCATCCAGCGCCGCCGAGCGGCTTTGCGGGTGCCAGACAAAGGCACCGGCGGTCAGCGCCGTCTGGCCATGGTTGCTGTGCAGCGGCACATAGCGCACACCGGCCATGCCGGCCCGCTGCATGCACGAGGGCACCAGCGCCACGCCCTGGCCAATGGCAACCAGCGAAATAACGGCCAGCCACTGGCGCACCGCGTGGCTGGTGCGCGGGTGGATGCCAGCGTTGTGCAGGCAGGCGATCACATTGTCGTAATTGGCCGGGCTGACATCGCGCACAAACATCACAAAGCGCTCATGGGCCAGGCTGCGCAAATCCAGGCTGGCTTGCTGCGCCTGGGGGTGGTTTTCCGGCAGGCAGCAAACGAGGGTATCGGGCGCCAGCGGCCAGAGCGCCAGCCCCGGCGCGGGCGTGATGATGTTGACAAAACCGCCTTGGAGCTGGCCGCGCAGAATGGCCGCCTGCTGCTCGGTGGTGGACATCTCATGCAAGGTGATGTCGATATCGGGCCGCTGCTGGGCAAAGGCCTGCATCACATGGGGCAGGTCGCGGTAGATCATCGAGCCGGTCACGCCAATGTCCAGCTGGCCCTGGCGCCCCTGGGCCACATTGCGCGCCACGTCCGCTGCGCGCTGTATCTGGCTGAGCACCTGGCGCGCCTCGATCAAAAAGGCGGCGCCGGCATCGGTCAGCCGCACCTGCTTGGCATCGCGCTCGAGCAGCCGCACACCCAAATCTTCTTCGAGCGATTTGATGGCCACCGACAGCGGAGGCTGGGTAATGGCCAGGCGCTGGGCGGCGCGGCCAAAATGCAGCTCCTCGGCCAGCACCACAAAATAACGCAGCAAATGGGTCTTCATCTGCGTATCATGCCCCAGCCAGTGCGGGCTGGCCGCACGGCGAGGGGCATGGCCCGGCAGCGCACTGCGCATGGCGCCGCCTAGTAGGACTTGGGCAGGCCCAGCACCTTCTCTGCGATAAAGCACAGAATCAGTTGCGGGCTCACCGGCGCCAGGCGCGGAATCCAGCTCTCGCGCATCAGCCGCTCGACATGGAACTCCTTGGCGTAACCCATGCCGCCATGGGTGAAGATGGCCGTCTCGCAGGCCTTGAAGCCCGCCTCCGCCCCCAGGAACTTGGCCGCATTGGCCTCGGCCGCGCAAGGCTGGTGGCGGTCATACAGCCAGGCCGCCTTCATCGCCAGCAAAAAGGCCGCTTCCAGCTCCATCCAGCGCTCGGCCAGCGGGTGCTGGATGCCCTGGTTCTGCCCAATCGGGCGGTTGAACACCTCGCGCTCGCGGGCGTACTGCGTGGCGCGGCCCAGCGCCGCACGGCCCAGGCCAATCGCTTCGCAGGCAATCAGAATGCGCTCGGGGTTCATGCCATGCAGGATGTATTCAAAGCCCCGGTTCTCCTCGCCAATGCGGTCCTCTACCGGGATGCGCAGCCCATCGATGAACAGCTGGTTGGTGTCCACGCATTTGCGGCCCATCTTGGCGATCTCATGCACCTCGATCTTGCTGCGGTCAAAGTCAGTGTAGAACAGCGACAGGCCTTCGGTGCCCTTGCATTCCTCCACCGGCTTGGTGCGCGCCAGCAGCAAGATCTTGCTGGCCTGCTGCGCAGTCGAGATGAAGACCTTCTGCCCATGCACCACATAGTGGTCGCCATCGCGCACCGCGCGGGTCTTGAGCTTGAGCGTGTTCAGCCCCGTGTTGGGCTCGGTCACGCCAAAGCAGGCCTTGTCCTTGCCGGCAATCAGTGGCGGCAGCATGCGTGCCTTTTGTTCTTCGGTGCCATAGACCACCACCGGGTGCAGGCCAAAGATGTTCATGTGCACCGCAGACGCGCCCGACAGGCCCGCGCCGGTGGCCGAGATCGTGTGCATCATCAAGGCCGCCTCGGTGATGCCCAGGCCGGCCCCGCCATAGGCCTCGGGCATCGCAATGCCCAGCCAGCCGGCATCGGCCAGCGCGCGGTAAAAATCTTCAGGAAAAGCGCCATCGTTGTCACGGGCATGCCAGTAGTCGGCATCAAACGGCGCGCAGACTTTCTCGATGGCATCGATGATCTGTTGCTGCTCTTCGGTCAGGGCGAAATCCATGGTGTTGCGGTCCTCAATACTCAATCAGTGGCGCGGTGCCGTGCACGGCGCAGGGTCACATCGCCGCTCAGGCCGGCCGGCGCACCCGCTCTGGGTTCTCGCCATAAGGCGGGCTGTAGATCACCAGCAGCTTGGCCGGCGTATCGCTGGTGGTCTGGAAGATATGCATCTTGTCGGCCGGAAAAAAGCAGGTATCGCCCGGCAGCATCTCAAAGCTTTCGCCCTCCACCTCCACATGGGCCGTGCCCTCCAGCAGGTAGCAGGCCTGCTCCATGCCGGGGTGGGCATGGGGCAGCGCGCCCCCGCCCTTGGCAATCTCGCCGAGCACCACTTCCATGTGCTGGGCGCCCACATTGGCCTGGCTCACCAGGCGGCGGTTGATGGTTCCGGTATGGTTGGCCGGGCTGTAAGCCTCTACCTCGGAGGCTCGGATCAGGTAGCGCGAAGTCATCGTGGAGCAGTCATTCTGTAAGGGTTAACAAAGACGTCGGGGGCAGAGCCCAGACCTATTGCGCCGGGATATCGGCCTGTTTGACCAGGCGCCCCCAGTACGCCAGCTGCTCGCTCACATACTGCGCAAACTCCTGCGGCGTCTTCGTGGGCCAGACTTCAAAACCGATCTGCTCGAGCTGCTTTTGCACCGCCTCATCGGCCAGCACGGCCTGCAAGGCGCCATTGATCTTGTTGACCACCTCCGGGGGCGTGCCCGCTGGCGCAAAAATGCCGTTCCAGGAGGTGATGTCAAAGCCGGGCAAGGTCTTGCCGATGGGCGGCACATTGGGCAGGATCTTGCTGCCCTTGGCGGCGGTCACAGCCAGGGTGCGCACCCGGTCGGTCTTGAGCATGCTCCAGCCCGAGCCCAGGTCCACCACATACATCTGCACCTGGTTGCCCATCAGGTCGGTCAGCGCCTGCGGGCTGGATTTGTAGGGAACGCCGACGATATCGGTCTTGGACAGAAAACGCAGCGTCTCGGACGCCACCAGCGACGTGCTGTTCGGTGTCGCGTACGAAAGTTTGCCTGGGTTGGCCTTGGCGTAGTCGATCAGCGCCTGCACAGAATCGGCCGGCACGGAAGGGTGCACCGCCAGCGCAAACGGCAGCTCGCCCACGCGGGCGATCGGCGTGAAATCCTTGATCGGGTCGTACTTCAGGCTTTTGACCAGCCAGGGGTTGGCCGAATGCGAGGTGTTGGTGGTCATGAACAAGGTGTAGCCATCGGGCTTGGCCTTCGCCACCAGGCCGGCCGCAATCTGCGCATTGGCGCCTGCGCGGTTGTCCACAATCACCGGCTGCTGCAGGCGCTCGCCCAGCTTCTGGCCCACCGCCCGGGCCACCGCATCGGTGCCGCTGCCTGCGGCAAAGGGCACGATCATCGTGATCGGTGCATTCGGGTAGTTGCCCTGCGCTGTGCTGGCATAAGCAGTGCTTGTTACGGTGGCTATCGCGGTCAGGGCCAGCGTGGCCCACCATTGGCGTCGTTGCATGCTTTTGTCTCCTTTTTTAGTGAAACCTCTATGGGTCCGTAGCTGGCATGGTGCAGCTGTCAACGATTCGCGTCCAATGTTTTATGTGGATGGTTTGATATACAAATCGAATTCTTAAACGCAGGCAATGAGCACTGTGAAAAAAACAGGTATTTAACCCACCAGACCTTCGCCCTCTACTTAGAATTCAAGGCTTGGCCCATGATTTTCACCAGGACATCCCCATGCAATGCAGCAGCTTTATCGCCACCAGCCTGGACGGTTTTATCGCCAAAACCGATGGCAGCCTGGACTGGCTCAATGCCGCCAATGCCACCGTGCCTGAAGGGGAAGACTGCGGCTATGCGCAGTACATGGCCGGTGTCGATGTGATCCTGATGGGGCGCAAAACCTTTGAGACGGTGCTGTCGTTTGGCGCCTGGCCGTATGACAAGCCGGTCTATGTGCTCTCCCGCCAGTGGAACGCCCTGCCCGCTGGCGCGCCCGCCACCGCCCAGCTGTGGAAGGGCAGCCTGCCCGCCCTCAGCGCCCATCTGGCCGCCAGCGGCGTGCGCGCCGCCTATGTCGATGGCGGACAGCTGATCCAGTCCTTTATCAATGCGCAGCTGCTCGACGCGATCACGATCACCCGCATCCCCGTGCTGCTGGGCAGCGGGCTGCCGCTGTTCGGCCCGCTGGCGGATGGCTGCAGCACCGTGGCTGCCCAGCATCTGCAGACGCGCAGCTATGACTTTGGCTTTGTGCAGAGCGATTACCGGCTGCACTATGCGGCAGCCGGTCAGTCACAGGACGAGACGCAAGCGGAAATCTAAGCCGGCACCGCCCGCCGCACAAACCGCCCAGCCCGCGCAGGCAAAGCACCCGCCTCTTCCGTGTAGCTGAGCACGCCATTGACCCAGACGGCTTCCACGCCCACACTGCGCTGCTTGGGGTTTTCAAAGGTGGCCTGGTCCTGGATGCGCGCAGGGTCAAACACGACCACATCGGCGGCCTTGCCGGCGGCCAGCAGGCCGCGGTCGGCCATGCGAAAGCGCTGGGCCGACATGCCCGTCATCTTGTGCACCGCCTGGGAGAGGCTCAGCACACCCTTGTCGCGCCAGTACATGGCCAGCACGCGGGGGAAGGCGCCCCAAAGCCGGGGGTGGGGGCGCTCGTCGTTGGGCAGGCCGTCCGAGCCGATCATGGCCAGCGGGTGGCGGATGACCCGCTCCACATCGTCTTCGCGCATCTGGAAATAGCAGGCATTGCCGGGCTTGAGGCGCACGCAGGCCTCGTACTCGCCGATGCCCCAATCGGCCGCAATATCGCGCAGGTAGCGACCGCCCACCTCGGGGTGGGGCTCGCTGCGGGTGATCAGGATATCGATGACGCCATCGACCAGGTCCTCGCGCAGCACCGTCGACCCTGCGGTGTACGGATAGACGTCCATAGCCAGCTCTTGCTGCTGGGCCAGTTTGTCGACCAGCGGCAAGGTTTGCAGGGTGCGGCCCCAGTTGGCCGAGCCCGCGCATTTGTGGTGCGACAGCACCAGCGGCAGGCCCGATTGCTGGGCGGTGCCAGCCGCTTCCAGCATGGCCTCCAGAATGCCTTCGAGCTCGTCGCGGATATGCGTGGCATAGACGCCGCCATGCCGGGCTGCCACGGTGGCCACGGCCACCAGCTCCTGCATGTCGGCGGCGTAGGCCTCGCGGTAGAAGATGCCGCTGGACAGGCCCAGCGCGCCGGCCTGCATGGCCTCGTGCATGTCCTGGGCCATCGCTTCGCGCTCGGTGGCATTGGCCGGGCGGCTCAGATCGGCCATGTGCTTGATGCGCAGCGAGGTGTGGCCCAGGAGCGCCGCAATATTGATCGAGGGCTGCGCCGCATCGACGGCGGCTGCGTAGTCCCGCATGCTGCCAAAGCGGAACTGCTGGTCGCCCAGCAGCGACAACGGCGCGGGCGGGTGCGCCGTGACCACCGGCGCCAGCGAGATGCCGCAGTTGCCGGCGATCACCGTGGTCACCCCTTGCGAGAGCTTGGGCAGCATGGCCGGGCTGTTCAGCGCAGCGGCATCGTCATGGGTGTGTACATCGATAAAGCCCGGGGCGATCACCTTGGCCGTGCAATCGATCTGCAGCGGGTCCTGCGCCTTCCAGCCATCCAACGCGGCCTGCTGGGCGGCATCCACCGCGCCATCGCGGGCAAACACGCCAACGATGCGCCCGCCCTGCAGCCAGACATCCCCGACAAACTCCGACAGGCCGGTGCCATCCACCACCGTGCCATTGCTCAACCACACTCTGCGTTCCATTGTTGTATCTCCAGGCGCTGCTGCCGGCTGCCATCAGCCGGCGGTTTTGCCTTGTTGCTGGCTGGGGGCTGCTGCATCCGGCACGGGGCCCCCTTTGCGCTGCTGCGCGGGCTGCTGAAAGCCCATGTATTCATAACTGTCAAAGCCATGGGTCTCCAGCAGCCGCTTGTACTGCTGCATGCCGGTGACCACGCGTGGCCCCAGAATCTGCGCCAGGCGCACCATCATGATTTCGATCACCACCAGGTGCGCCAGGTAGGCCTCGGTGCCCACGCGCATCACCGCGTCCTGGGGCACGGTCACCGCCAGCACATGGTCGGCCATCTCGGCCAGCGGCGTGTCCGGCTGGGTCAGCGCCACGACGGTGGCGCCCTGCTGCTTGGCAAACTGCGCCGCCTCCAAGGTGTAGGGCATGCGCCCCACATGCGAGATCACAAAGGCCACGCCGTTTTTGCCCAGGGTCGAGGCCGACACCAGCTGCTGGTGCGCATCAAAGATGGCGTTGGACGTGAGGCCCAGGCGGAACAAGCGGCTTTGCAGCTCCTGCGCCATAAAGGACGAAGCCGCCCCGACCGAATAGCAATCGATGCGCGAGGCCTTGGCCATCTTGCTGGCCACCTCGTCGATCAGCGCTGCATCCAGGCGCTGGCCCAGGTTGGCAATCGCGCCGGCTGCCGCATGCACGATCTTGCTGACCACCTCGGCGGTGGAGTCGTCCTGCTGCACGCTGCGGTGCAGGTGCGAGCCCGACACCGCCAAGGTCTGCGCCAGCGCCACCATGAACTCGCGCACCGAGGCATAGCCAAAGCGGCGGCACATGCGCACGATCGTCGGCATGGACACATTCGCCTGCAGCGCCAGCTGCTCGACGGTGGCCAGCACCGCAGCGCCGGGGTCGCGCAGGATCACATCGATCACCTGGCGCTGGGCCAGCGGCAGCGCGGCCTGCTGCTGCTGCAGCACCTGCAGGCTCAGCGCTGTTTTCAGGCTGGCCATTTCAGAACCTTGTCTCGATCGCATCGACCAGGTTCCAGGCATCGTCCACCACCGGGATCCAACGCCACTTGTCAAACGTGGTGCAAGGGTGGGAGATGCCCAGCGCAATGCGGTCACCGACGGCCGGCGCGCCCTGCGCCGGGTCAAAGCGCAGATAGGCATGCTGGTCGTTCAGGGCCGAGATGGTCCAGCCGGCAGGGGCGGTCTGCGCCTCTTGGCTGCCGCGCGGCGCATGGCGCTGCACGGAGGGCATCTCCAGGTCGTAGGAGATATCGCGGCGGCCGCAGGTGAGCAAGGCCAGGCCCGGCTCAGGCACAGACTGCACCATGGCCCAGACCTCGAGCGCGGCCTGCAGCGATGTATCCACGCCTTCGCGCTGTTCGACGAGCTTGAGCAGGCGCCGGTAGTTGCCATGGTCATGCGTGATGTAGCAGCCCGAGCGCAGCACGCCGGTAAAAGCACGCGACAAGCCCGCGCCCTGCAGCAGCGGCACCACCAGGTCAAAAATGGCCGAGCCGCCGGCACTCAGAATCGGCGCCTCCTCAGGCAGCAGGCCCTGGGCATCGCAAGCCTTGGCAATCTCGACCACGCGGCGCACCAGCTCGGCCACGGCGGGGATGTCATGCGCGCTGTCGCACTGGGTCAGGCCCCCTTCATAGCATTCGATGCCGCCCAGCTGGGCACTGCTGCTGGCATGGATGGCCTGGGCCAGCGCCAGCGCGTCTTCCTGGCTGCGCACACCGGTGCGCTGGCCAGGAATGCCGACCTCGATCAGCACATCAAAGCGGCGGGCGCTGTTGCGTGCGCGGCTCCAGTCCTCGATGCAGCGCAGCTGGCTGATCGAGTCGACCAGGAACCAGACGCGCAGATCGGCATGCAGGCTCAGCAACGCGTCCAGCCCATCCAGATCAGCAGGCGCCACCACCTGGTTGGCAATGATGGCGCGGCGTGCACCGGCTTCCACGCCGACCGCCAGCTGAAAGATGGTCGCAAAGGTCAGGCCCCAGGCGCCGCCCTTCAGCTGCAGATCAAACAGCTGGGGCGACATGGTGGTCTTGCCGTGCGGCGCAAACTGGATCTGGCGGCGCGCTGCATAGTCCTGCATCCAGCGGGCGTTGTGGGCCAGCGCCGACTGGCGGATGACGGCCAGCGGGTACGGCAGGTCATCGCGCAGCACATTCCAGCCGCGTGCGGCCAGGTTGGAGGCCTGGGTGGGGGCAGCGGCCAGCGGGTAGCTCTTGCTGCGCGCGTCAATCAAAAAATCGGGTTGCATGGTTCACTCTCTCAATCTTGGACTTTCCAGCAGGCCTGCAGATGGCCATCGGCCACGGGGCGCAGCTGCATGTCAGCCTGGGCGCAGCGCGCCTCGGCCTGCGGGCAACGGGTACGAAAGACGCAACCACTGGGCGGGCTCTTGGGGCTGGGCAGGTCTCCCGTCAAGAGCGGGATCGTGCGCCGCTGGGCCGGGTCCGGAATCGGCGCGGCTGCCAGCAAGGCCTGGGTGTAGGGGTGGCGCGGCCGGGCATACAAGGCCTCGGTCGGTGCCACCTCCACCACGCGGCCCAGATACAGGACCACCACGCGATCGCAGAGGTATTCCACCACATCCAAATCGTGCGAGATGAACAGCAAGGTCAAACCAAGGCGGTCTTTGAGGTCGCCCAGCAAATTGACCACCTGCGCCTGGATGGATACGTCGAGCGCCGACAGCGGCTCATCGGCCACGATAAAGCGCGGCTGCACTGCCAGCGCCCGGGCAATGCCGATGCGCTGGCGCTGCCCACCCGAGAACTCATGCGGAAAGCGCTCGGCATGCTCAGGGCGCAGACCCACCTGGTCCAGCAGCTCGGCAATGCGCGGCTGGCGGGCTGCGCCCGGTGCCAGCCCGTGGGTGGACAGCGCCTCGCCCAGCACGTCGCGGATGCGCATGCGCGGGTTCAGGCTCGCATACGGGTCCTGAAAGATGATCTGGATATCGGCGCGCAGCGGCCGCATCGCGCTCGCGCCCAGGTGCGCCAAGTCCACGGTCTCGCCGCCCTGCTTGCGAAAATGCAGCTGGCCGCCCGTCGGCTCGATCAAGCGCGTCAGCAGCCGGCCGATGGTGCTTTTGCCCGAGCCGGACTCGCCCACCAGGCCCAGGGTCTCGCCCGGGAAGATGTCAAAGGAAACATCCTGCACCGCGCGCACCGGGTGGGCGCCGCTGCCAAACTGCTTGCTCAAATGCTGGATGCGCACCAGCGGCTCGGCCGCTGCGGTGGCCGCTGCGGTGGCTGCTGCGGCGGCCAGCGCGGCCGGGCGGTCCAGGGTGTCGGACATGCTCATGCGGCTTCTCCTGCGCGAATGCAGCGCACCTGGCGCTCGCTGGGCTGGGCATCGTTGCCGGTGCGCCATGTCTCCAGGCCGGGCATGGCCTGCTCGCAGGCGTTCAGGCGCTTGCTGCAGCGCGGCGCAAAGGCGCAGCCGGGTGGCGGGCTCAAGGGGCTGGAGACCTGGCCGGGGATGGCATCCAGGCGGCGCCGGCCCACAAAGGCGGGTTTGCCACCGGCGCGCAGCGCGGCGGCCTCGGCCAGCTCGCGCTGGCGCGCCATGCCGGGCAGGCAGCCCAGCAGGCCCTGGGTGTAGGGGTGCTGGGGTGCGGCAAACAGCGCATGCACACTGGCGGTTTCCACAATGCGGCCGGCATACATCACGGCAATCGCATCGGCGTACTGCGCCACCACGCCCAGGTTGTGGGTCACAAACAGAATGCTCATGCCCGTCTCCTTTTGCAGCCGGCCCATCAAGGCCAGGATCTGCGCCTGGATGGTCACATCCAATGCGGTGGTGGGCTCATCGGCTATCAGCAGGCTCGGGTCGCAGGCCATGGCCAGCGCAATCATCACCCGCTGGCGCATGCCGCCAGACAGCTGGTGCGGGTACTCATGCACGCGCTGGGCGGCTGCTGGTATTTCCACCAGCTCCAGCATGCGCTGGGCATGGGCCAAGGCTGCGGCCTTGCCCAGGCCCTTGTGCAGGCGCACCGATTCGGCAATCTGCTCGCCCACGGTCAGCACCGGGTTCAGGCTGGTCATCGGCTCCTGGAACACCATCGCCAGCTCATTGCCGCGCAACGCACGCAAAGCCTTGGCGTCGAGCGAGAGCAGATCGACGGTGCGGCCATCGCGCTGCACAAACCGGGCCTGGCCCTGCACCTGGGCCTGCGAGGTCTTGGCATGCAGGCCCATCAGCGACAGGCTGGTGACCGACTTGCCCGAGCCCGACTCGCCCACCAGGGCCAGGGTCTGGCCCGGCAGAATCTGAAAGCTCACATCGGAGACGCTCTGGATGCGCCCGCCTTCGGTGGCGAACGAGGTGGACAGCGAGCGCACATCCAGGCGAGGCGCGGCCATGTCGGCAGCCGCTGCAGGGGTGGCGGTGTTCATCATGATTTGTTCTTCAGCTTGGGGTCGAGCAGATCGCGCACACCGTCGCCCAGCAGTTGCAGCGACAGCGCCGTCAGCACAATGGCCACGCCCGGGGTCAAGATGGTCCAGAACGCCTTGTCGGCATACTCCAGGCTGCCGGCAATCATCGTGCCCCAGGTGGGGATATCGGGCGGCACGCCCACACCAAGAAAGGACAGGCCCGCCTCGGCCAGGATGGCATAGGCAAAGATAAAGGTGACCTGCACCAGCACTGGCGAGAGCAGGTTGGGCAGGATATGGCGCCACAGAATCAGCGGCGTGCGCACGCCCAGCGCCTTGGCGGCATCGACAAACAGCAGCTCGCGCAGCACCAGGGTGGAGGCGCGCACCACACGGGCCACGCGCGGCGTGTAGACAATGGTCAGCGCCAGAATCACATTCCACAGCGAAGCCCCCAGGATCGACACCAGCGCAATGCCCAGCAGGATGTCGGGGAAGGCCATCATCGCGTCCACCAGGCGCATCAGCGGCGCATCGAGCCGGCGAAAGTAACCGGCCAGCATGCCCAGCAAGGTGCCCAGCACCACGGCGCCCAGCGCGGTGAAAAAGCCGATCATCAGCGAGTAGCGTGCGCCGTAGATGATGCGCGCCATCACGTCGCGCCCCAGCTCATCGTTGCCGGCCCAGTGCGCCCAGGAAGGCGCATGCAGACGCATGCTGATGTTCATGCCATTGGGGTCGGAGTCGGTCAGCAGCGGGTAGAGCAAGGCGGTCGCTGCAATCAACAGCAGCACCACGGCGCTCGCCAGAACCACCTTGCGCGCAAACAGCCGGCGCAGGGTTTTGAACCAGGGGGACTGGCCCCAGCCGCCGCGCGCGGGCAGCGGCAATGCTGTTGGGGCGGCGTTCATCATTGGCCCTCCAGACGAATGCGGGGATCGACCACCGTGTAGAGCAGGTCGATCGCGAGGTTGATGAAAACGTAGATGGCGGCAATGACGAGCAAGGTGCCCTGGATGACGGGATAGTCGCGCCGCAGCACGGCCCGCACCACCAGGTTGCCCACGCCGGGCAGGTTGAACACGGTCTCGGTCACGACGGTGCCGCCAATCATCAAGGCCAGGGTCAGGCCCAGCACGGTGACGACGGGCACCAGCGCATTGCGCAGCACATGCTTGACGAGCACCACCGACTCGCCCAGGCCCTTGGCCCGGGCCGTGCGCACATAGTCCTCGCCCAGAATGTCGAGCACCGAGGCGCGCGTGAAGCGGATGATCAGCGCCGAGTTGAGCACGCCCAGCACCAAGGCGGGCAGCAGCAGATGCTGCAGGCGGTCGCCAAAGCTCGCGTCCGGATCGCCATAGCCCGAAGCCGGAAACCAGCCCAGGTGCACGGCAAACACCTGGATCAGGATCAGACCAAACCAGAAGCTGGGAATGCTGGCGCCCAGCATCGCAATGGTGCTGAGCACCTGGTCGATCCAGCTGCCGCGCCACACGGCCGCTGCCATGCCGCAGGGCACGCCGATCAAGGCGGCAATCGACACGGCGAACAGCGCCAGAAACATGGTGGGCTCAGCGCGCTCCAGCAGCGCATGGGTGACCGGCATCTGCAAGAACAGCGACTGGCCCAGGTTGCCTTGCAGCACCTGGCCAATCCACAGCACAAACTGGGTGGCCAAGGGCTTGTCCAGCCCGTACTGCACGCGCGCGGCAGCAATATCGGCGGCAGTGGCCTGGTCACCCAGCAGCAGCGCCACCGGATCGCCCGAGGCCAGGCGCGTGAGCAGGAACACCAGCACGGCCACCAGGGCGAGCACCACCACTGCGCCGCCCAGGCGCTTGACTAAAAAATGCAGCATGGCTGAACTCGAGAAACGCTGGGGCTTACTGGCTCAGCGAGGTGTTCCAGAAGAAGGGCCAGGGCATGGGCTGGTAGCCCTGCAGCTTGGACGAACGCGCCGACAGGGCATTGAACTTGCCCACTTCGACAAAAGGCACCTCGTCATAGACGAGCGCCTGCACCTGGCCCCAGAGCGGGCCGCGCTTGGCCACATCGGGCTCGCCATTGAAGGCGGCAAGCGCGGCCTTCTTGGTCTCGGTCTCCCACCAGCCGGGGGCGCCGCTGCCCATCTGCGGTGGCGACAGCATCGGCTCAGGGAACAGGCCCGAGTGGGTCATATAGACATCCCAGAGCTTGGCATCGTTGCGGCGCTGCACCAGCGTGGCCCAGTCCACCACCTGCAGCTCGGTCTTGAAGCCGGCGCGCTTGAGGTGCTCGGCCATCACCAGCGCCATGTTGTAGTGGAACTCATACTGGCGGCTGGCCATGATGCGGATGGGCTCGGACTTGTAGCCGGCCTTGGCCGCCTGGTCCTTGGCCAGCTGCGGGTTCTTCTGGTTGTAGAGCTTGGCGCCGGCATCCGAGTAGTACGGCGTGCCCTTGGCAAAGAAGTTGGGCTCGGCAGCAAAAAAGCGCTTGTCGCCAAAGCCGGCCTGCAGCATCTCGGCCGGGCCCATGGCCGTCTGCACCGCCTGGCGCAGTTCCTTCTTGGCCAGCACGCCTTCCTTGGTGTTGAAGACGATATAGGGGAAGCCAAAGTTCTGCGTGACGATCGGCACGACATGGGGCGCGGCCTTTTCCAGGCGGCCTACCGATTCGACCTGCAGCAGATCGGCGTACTGGAACTGGCCCGAGAGCACGCCCTCGACCCGCGTCGTCGCATTGGGCACCGGCACAAAGCGCAGCTCATCGAGCTGGGCCTCGCGCTTGCCGGCATAGCCACTGGCGGGCTCGCTGCGCGCGGCATACTGGTCAAAACGTGCCAGCACGGTGAACTGGTCGGGCTTGCGCTCCTTGAGCTGGTAGGGGCCGGTGCCGATGAAATCCTTGAGCACCGGTGCCACCACCTCCTTGGGCATGATGCCGGCCATGCCGCTGGGCATCGCCAGGTGGGCCAGCAGCGGTGCATACACCGCCTTGAGCTTGATCTCCACCGTCTGCGGGTTCTTGGCGCTCATGCTGGCAATCTCCTGGCCCACGGCCTTGCCGCGTGCCGACACGTCCATCCAGCGCTGCAGCGAGGCGACCACGTCATCGGCCACCATCTCCTTGCCGTTGTGGAACTTGACGCCCTTGCGCAGGCTGATGGTGTAGGTCAGGCCATCGGCAGAGATGACCGGCATGGCCTGGG
This sequence comes from Comamonas squillarum, assembly GCF_025309455.1. Taxonomy (NCBI): domain Bacteria; kingdom Pseudomonadati; phylum Pseudomonadota; class Betaproteobacteria; order Burkholderiales; family Comamonadaceae; genus Comamonas; species Comamonas squillarum. The sequence goes on along the minus strand of NZ_CP104377.1, from coordinate 4,177,010 downwards.
CCAGCATCGGCTGGATGCGCCACTGCGCATCAAAGGTGAAGAGCGGCTCGTAGACATGCTGCATGATGGTGCCCACCAGGTCGGTGGAGCTGACCATCGGGTCCAGGCTCTGGGGCTCACCAATCATGGCCAGGTTGGCCGCCCCGCCCTTATGAGCAGCCTGGGCCCAGGCACTGCCCGCTGGCAGGCCTACGCAACCGGCAGCCAACAGGGCTGCGGCAAGCAGTTGGCGACGGGAGGTGCGGACACGCAAGGCAAGGGCGTTCATGGGGCAGGCTTTCATCGAAGAGGTGAAGAAATTTTTTTACACCACAACCGCTAAAAACTGCCTTCAAATCGTCTTATTGACAGATTTATGGGTTGTTGATGTAATATCTTTACACACAGGAGCCCACCCCCATGACAGTAATTACCCTAGGCCAACCCCCTCTCGCATCGGACCGTCTGGCCCGTCCGCTCTCGCCCGCCGTGCGCGCTGGCGACTTTGTTTTTGTCTCGGGCACCGTGCCCACCGATGACCAGGGCCAGGTAGTGCCCGGCGGCATCGAGGCGCAGACGCGCGCCGTGTTCAAGCGCCTGGAAGAGGCCTTGGCCCTGGGCGGCTGCACCCTGGCCGATGTTGCCAAGGTCAATGTCTGGCTGGATGACCCACGTGATTTCGGCAGCTTCAACCGCGTCTACATGGAGTGCTTTGGTGAGCACCGCCCGGCCCGCTCGACCGTGGAATCGCGCCTGATGATCGACGCCAAGGTCGAGATCGATGTGACGGCCTACAAGCCGCTGTAAACCATAGTCGCTCGGCGCAACGGGCGCGTGCAACAGGCGCGCGCAGCAGGCGCGACAGTTGCCCGCTGCAGGCGCTTCTACAATGGCCCGCGCAGACTTGGTCTGCGCTTTTTTCGCCCTTCTCACCGCCATGCCCAAGCCTCCGATCTTTTCCGCCCGCGCGCCGTCAGACCCGCGCCCCCGCATGCTCGCCATCGACTGGGGCACCACCTCGCTCAGGGGCGTGCGCATCGATGCGCAGGGCCAGATCAGCGAGCGGCGCGCCCTGCCCCAAGGCATCTTGCAAGTGGCGCCCGGCGGCTTTGCCGATGCGTTTGCACAGCACTTTGGCGACTGGCTGGCCGAAGGGCCCCAGCTGTGCCTGCTGTCGGGCATGGTGGGCAGCCGCCAGGGCTGGCAGGAAGCGCCTTACTGCCCCTGCCCGGCCGATTTTTCTGCGCTCTGCCAGCAGCTGCTCTGGCTCGATCTTCCCCAGGGCGTGCCCACGGCCATCGTGCCGGGCATGAGCAGCCTGGCGCAGAGCCAGGTCGATGCCGTCCATGGCGTGCCCGATGTGATGCGTGGCGAAGAAATCCAGGTGATTGGCGCGCTGCGGCTGATGGACAGCCGCGACGGCCTGCTGGTGCTGCCGGGCACGCACAGCAAATGGGTGCAGGCGCAAAACAGCACCATCACCGGCTTCAAGACCTTCATGACCGGCGAGCTGTTTGCACTGCTGGCCCAGCACTCCATCCTGGGCAAGACCTTGGACAGCAGCGCCGCGCTGGACGAGGCTGCCTTCATACAAGGGCTGGAGCGGGCGCAGAGCCCCGACAGCCTGAGCCACCTGCTGTTTGGCACGCGTGCGCTGTCGCTGTTTGGCGCGCTCGACCCGGCCCAGTCGGCCAGCTACCTGTCTGGCCTGCTGATTGGCCAGGAGCTGCGCGCGATGCCGACGGCAGCGGGCAGCCGCGTCGCCGTCATCGGCTCCAGCACCCTGGTGCAGCGCTACAGCCTGGCACTGCGCCATGCAGGCGGCGAGCCCATTGCCTTTGGCGACGAAGCCACCTGGGCCGGCCACCAGGCCATTTACGAACACCTGACCCAAGGCTGAACACGCCATCCAATCCGCGCCACCCCCTGCCCTCTTCGTACCGCCCTCCATCCAGAACACCGCCATGAACCTGCTCCAACAATTCCAGGCCCTGCAGGCCAAGCTGCCGCTGATCGCCATCCTGCGTGGCCTCACCCCCAGCGAGGCCGTGCCCGTGGGTGCTGCCTTGCAATCGGCCGGTTTTGGCCTGTGGGAAGTACCGCTGAACTCGCCCGAGCCACTGGAGAGCATTGCCGCGATGCGCGAGGCCTACCCGCATGTGCTGGTGGGCGCGGGCACGGTGCTGATGCCCCAGCAGGTGCGCGATGTGCATGCCGCCGGCGGCCAGCTGATCATCTCGCCCAACTGCAACCCGGCCGTGATCGATGAGGCCGTCAAGCTCGGCCTCATCAGCCTGCCCGGCGTCTTCACCCCCACCGAGGCATTCATGGCGCTGGAGCATGGCGCCCATGGCCTCAAGATCTTCCCAGCGGAGCTGGCCTCGCCCGCCGTCATCAAGGCCCTGCTGGCCGTGCTGCCCAAGGGCAGCAACATCTACCCCGTGGGCGGCATTGCCCCCGACAACATGGCCCCCTGGCTGCAAGCGGGCGCAGCCGGCTTTGGCATTGGCTCGGCACTGTTCAAGCCCGGCAAGACGGCGGCGCAGGTGCGTGTGGATGCACTGGCGTTTGCGGAGAACTTTCAGGCGGCAAAAGCGGGCTGACCAAGACATCGCCACGCCGTAAAAAAAGGCCTGCCCCCGTCTTGGGAGCAGGCCTTTTGCTTGGGGCCAAAGCCTGGTGCTTATTGCATCTGCTGCAGGTTGCCGATGCGCACCAGCATCTCGGTAAACATCTGCATATCGGCCTGCAGGTCCGGCACTTCCTTGTACTCCAGCGCGTTGTGCGCGGTGTACTTCTTGCCCGGCATCGCGGGGCCAAAGTTGATGGCATTGGGCATCAGCTTGGCGGTGGTGCTGCCGGCAGTCGGCACGGGCTTGGCATCGAGGCCCGTGGTGTCGCCAAAGATGTTCAGCAAGGTCGAGAGCCAGGCGCCCTTGGGGTCGCGGGCCATCCAGTTGCCTTGGCTGTAGTCGATCTTGACGGGCACCTTGGCGGCAGCGCTCCAGTTGGCTATGCCCTTTTCCACCTCGGCCTTGAGCTGCTCGGGCGATTTGCCGCGCGGCATGCGGGCATTGGCGGTCACTTCCAGCTGGCCATTGCCGGGCTTGATCAGGTTGGGCGAGATGGTCAGCGGGCCCATGAAGTCATCGGCGTAGGCGACGTTCAGGCCCTTGCCAAAGTAGTCCATGCCAAACACGCCATTGATGTAGCGCACCGCTTCGCTGTACTGGTTCTGTTGCACCAGCGGCTGGCCCTGGGCGGGCATCAGCGCCGATTGCAGCAGCAGGGCCAGGCGCGGCACGGGGTTCACGCCTTCTTCAGGGCGCGAGCCGTGGGCAGAGGTGCCGGTTACCTTGATATCGATCTTGTTGGCGCTGGTCACCAGGTCCACGCTGAATTGGCCAAACTGCTGGTTGCTGGCCACAAAGCCATCCTTGGCGGCCTGCAGTTTTTCGGCCACGGCGGCCAGCGCAGCGGCATTGCCGGCCTCGATGGTGGCAGTGGCCGTCTGGGCAATGGCGTTGGCCGATGCGGCACCCGCCATCGCGGTGATCGCCGGTTGCTGCGGGTCGGTCTTCATATCAGCAAAGCTGGCCTTGATGGCGCCCGTGCCTTTTTCGGCCACCACGGCCGGGTACTTGCTGTCGAGCACGATGTTGTAGTCGGGCAGCTTGGTCTTGTCGCGGTAGTACTTCATCGCGTCGCCACCGGTCTCTTCGGTGGTCTCGATCATCAGGCGAATGCTGCGCTGCAGCGGCAGCTTGGATTGCTTGACGGCCTTCATCGCATACAGCACCGTGGCGATCGAGCCCTTGTCGTCGATGGTGCCGCGACCGTAGAGCTTGTCGCCCACGCGGGTGACCTTGAAGGGGTCGAGCTGCTGGCCATCCACCACCCATTCGGCGGGCACCACCGGCACCACATCCGCATGGGTCAGAATGCCGAACTCTTCTGCGCTCGTGCCCGGCAAGGTCACTTCAAAAATGCGGTTGTCCACATTGCGGTACTGCAGGCCAAAGTCCTGGGCCATCTTTTCCACCATGCGGCCAAAGTCGATGATGGCGGGGCTCTCATGCGGCGGCACCTTGGGGTCGCGCACCGTTGGCAGCGCCACCATCTGGCCGATGCTGCTGAGCACCTGGTGCTCTTGCGTCAGACGGGTATAGAGGCCCAGCAGGCGGGCCACATTGGCCAGGTCATCGCCTTGCAGCGCCTGGCCTTGCGTGTAGCGCTGCACGGCAGGCGCCAGGCGGGCATCCTGCTTGGCGGCGTTCTGCAAAAAATGCGCAAAGGTCGCAGGCGTCTTCACGGCCTCGGCGGCAATCGCATCGAGCGCCGGCTTTTGCAGCAGCTGGGCCTGGGCGCTGGCTGCCGCCAGGGCAATACCCAGGGCGATGGCGGTGTGGCGGAATACGGTCTTCATGGCAAACCTCGGTGTCATATTTTTGGAAAGACAAAAGAATAGCCGTTTTCCGCCTCGTCCAGCGCCAGATAACTTCGCCAGCGCCACACAGGACATGCCGAACCTGCCCGCTTGGTATCGGATGCAGACAGCGTGTGGGCATACCTGCTGTCAAACGCTGTGCTGCGCCTGGATCAGGCGTACTTCTTGGCCCCCGCCACGCAGACCACCGCCACCAGGGTCACCACCAGCATCGACCCGCTGACCTGCTCATGCAGCAACACTGCAGCCAGTGCCAAGCCCATAAAGGGCTGCAGCAACTGCAGCTGGCCGACGGCAGCAATGCCGCCTTGTGCCAACCCCCGGTACCAAAACACAAAACCGATGAGCTGGCTAAAAACCGCCACATAGACAAAGCTGAGCCAGGTGGCGTTGCTGACATGCGCCAAGGTCGCAGGGGCCAGCCACAGCGCCAACGGCAGCATCAGCGGCAGCGCCAGTACCAATGCCCAGCTGATGACCTGCCAGCCACCCAGCTTGCGCGACAGGCGCGCGCCCTCGGCGTAGCCCATGCCGCAGACCAGCACGGCGGCCAGCATCAGCACATCGCCGCTCAGCGAGCCTTGCCCGCCGCCCAGGGCGGCATAGCCCGCCACCACGGCAGCCCCCGCCAACGAGAAGACCCAGAACAGCCCCTGGGGCCGCTCACCTCCGCGCAACACCGCAAACAGGGCGGTGGACAGCGGCAGCAAGCCAATAAAGACAATGGAATAGGCCGAAGTCATGCGCTGCAGCGCCAAGGCCGTCAGCAGCGGAAAACCCACCACCACGCCCAAGGCCGCCACCGCGAGCGACGGCACATCGGCCGCGGCAGGCCGGCGCGCACGCTGGGCCAGCAAAAAGGCACCCCCCAGCAGCGCCGCCACTACAGCACGGGCACAGGTCAGAAAACTGGGGTTCAAATCTGCCACCGCCACCCGCGTGGCCGGCAGCGAACCGGCAAAAATCGCCACCCCCACCAGGCCATTGTGCCACCCGCCCGTACTTTTCTCCATGCCAGACTCCTTGATCGAGCCCGCAGTACAGCATGCCGCCTGCCCTCTGCACCAGACACAGTGCAGTACAGTTCAAAGAAACTGTTATCAATAAAAGACCATACAGTGGGCAGCCAAGCGGGCCGCAGATCCTGCAGTTAGCGGCCTTGTGTCCCGGCAGTAGCTTGCCTCAAGGCCCGGTCCAGCACCGCAAACACCCGCTCATCGGCGCACTGCGACACGTTGAAGCGCAAAAAGTCGCCCGCCGACTGCGACTGGCTGAATGAGTTGCCGGGCGCCAGCACCACCCCTTCTTGCAGACAAGCCCGCGCCACCGCTGCCGCATCGGCGCCTTGCGGCAGGCGGCACCACAAAAACATGCCGGCCTGCGGCACCAAGGCGGGCTCCACCCGCAGCTTGCGCAGCCGCTGGGCCACTTTGTCCATGTTCTTGGCCAGGCGCTGGCGCACCAGGTCCATGTGCTTGCGGTAGCCGCTGTCGGTCAGGGTTTTCAGGATGATGTCCTGCGCCAGCCGCCCGGCGCCAAAGGTGGTGGCCAGCTTCAGGTCGACCAGGCCCTCGATCCAGTCGGGGCGGGCCGCCAGGTAGCCGCAGCGCACGGAGGCCGAGACGGTCTTGGAAAAGCTGCCGATCTGGATCACACGCGCCAGCCCGTCAAACGCGGCCAGCCGGGGCGCATGCTGGTTCTCGAAGTCGGCAAAGATATCGTCCTCCACAATCACCAGGTCCGAGCCCTCCACCAGCTTGAGCAGCCGGTGCGCCACCAGCGGCGACAGCGCGGCACCCGTGGGGTTGTGGATGCCGGCATTGGTGATGTAGAGCCGGGGCTGGTGCGCTTGCAGGGCCTTCTCAAACTGCTGCACATCGGGGCCCTGCGGCGTGTAGCGCACGCCCACGGCCTGCACCTGGTGTGCCTTGAGCAGCGCATGGAAGTTGAAATAGCAGGGGTCATCGACCAGCACCGTGTCGCCGGGCTTGAGCAAGAAGCGGCACACCAGGTCAATGGCCTGGGTGCCCGACTCGGTCAGCATCACCTGCTCGGGCGATACCTCAATGCCAGTGGCCGCCATGCGCCTGGCCAGCAACTGGCGCAGTCCCGGGCTGCCCAGCGGCGTGGCGTATTCCGTCAACCCATCCAGCGGCCCGCGCGCCTGCGCGCGCAAAGCTCGACGAATGCCCTCTTCAAACATCCACTCTGGCGGCAGCCAGCCACAGCCCGGGCGCAGCGTGGCGTGGTCGCTCTCCAGCGACTGGCGCGACACCCAGAGCGGATCGACGACCCGGTCCAGCTTGGGCCCCAGCTTCAGCAGCGCCAGCGGTGCCACCGGCCCGTTGACATAAAAACCCGCCCCCGGCCGCGCCACCACCAGGCCCTCTGCGGCCAGCCTTTCATAGGCCTCCACCACCGTCGAGACCGACATACCCAGCAACCCCGCCTGCTGCCGCACCGATGGCAGCCGCGTGCCCGGTAAATAGCTGCGCGATGCCATGCCGGCACGCACATGGGCCATCACCTGCTGAATAAGGGTACCGTTGCGCGCCATCATCAGCTCCACTGTTCTGCTAAAAACTCCATAACGGTGGAGCTTAATTGTTATTGGATGCGGATGCCAGCCATGGGCTATCTGAAGCCCCTCCGCACCCGCACCGTGCGCGCCTGGCTGCCCCGCACAGCAGGCCTGTGCATAATTCCGCGATGACCACCATTCGCCCCTCCCGCCCCAAAGATGGCCCACGCGCCGTCGAGATCTGGCGCCAGGCCGTGGACGCCACCCACCACTTTCTGCTGCCAGAAGACCGCGCGGCCCTTGATGCGCTGGTCAGCAGCTTCCTGCCCCAGGCGCCGCTCTGGCTGGCCGTTGATGCGCAGGACCACCCACTCGCCTTCATGCTTATCGACAACGGCCACATGAAAGCCCTGTTTGTCGACCCCGCCGCCCGAGGCCAAGGCCTGGGCGCCGCACTGGTGCGCCATGGACTGTCACTGCATGCGCAGATGAGCACCGATGTCAACGAGCAGAATGCGCAGGCGGTCGGCTTTTACGAAAAGATGGGATTTCGGCGCACCGGGCGTTCGGAGGTGGATGGGCAGGGGCGACCTTATCCGCTGATCCATTTGACGTACGGCGGTGCTGGATAACACAGGCAAGCCCCAGCGTAGCGCGCATCGTTAGGGCGCTTCGCTGGACATAATCTGCGCCAACGCCGGATGCCCCGGCAGCACCTCCAGCAAATAGTCCACAAAGCTCCGCACCTTGGCAGGCACATACTGCCGGTCGCGGAAGCAGGCAAAAAAGTCCAGGGTCACATCCTGCAGTAACAGCGGGCCCGGTGCTGCTTTGCGGCCCTTGCGCGCGGGCTGCAGCACCAAGGGCACCAACCGTCCCTCCTGCACATGGCGCTGGGTGATAAAGCTGCCGGCCCAGACGATACCGCCACCAGCAACCGCCAGCTCCACCAGCGCATCGATATCGGTGCCAATGGCGGCAACACGCAGACCAGGGTCGACCCGCCGGCCATCGCGCACAAAGGGCCAGCGCATAAAGCGCCCGTCCCGCTCGCGGCGGTACAGCAAGCAGGCATGCTGCAGCAGATCCTCGGCCACCTGCGGGCGGCCATGCTTTTCCAGGTATGCAGGCGAGGCATACAAAAAGCGCGGCATGGCTGCGAGTGGCCGCACGGACATGCCGGGCTCCAGCACATCGCGGTAGCGGATGCTTACGTCCACATCCTCCTTGAGCACATCGACATCGCGGTCGGTTACGAGCAATTCCAGCTCCAGCTGCGGGTGGCGCGCCTGAAAAGCCGGCAGCAAGGGTGCCAGCACATGGCGGCCAAAGGCAGCCATGCAGGCCACCCGCAGCCGCCCCTGCACAACCCCATGCACCAGCGACACATCGGCCTGCGCCCGCGCCAGTGCATCCAGCACCGGCGCCACCCGGGCCAGGTAGCGCTCGCCCGCTTCGGTCAACGCCATCGAGCGCGTGGTGCGCGTGAGCAAGCGCGTGCCCAGCTCGCGCTCCAAGCGCGCAATGTTCTGGCTGGCCGCAGCCGGAGAAATACCCAGCTGGCGTGCAGCCGAGGCGATGGAGCCCCCTTCCAGGGCTTTGACAAAGATATCGATAGCGCGCAGATTCGTCATGAATGTGAATGTATCCCCAAACCCATTCGTAAATCTGGATTACGAGTTCTGCAAGCCGGCGCCCTCTACCGCAGCGGCTGCCGCATGCGTACAGTGCCCCCTAAGGCAGCGGGCCAAGGGGCCCGGCCACGATGGATTTGGAGCCAGCTATGCAAAATGTGATTGAGGCAGTGACGCCCAAGGGCGATGTGGTTTTTCGGGCAGCGGATGGAAGCTATATCGTCGCCCAGCAGATCGATGCCAAGCCTTTGAAGCAGGCGCAGATCCTGGAGGGCGCACTGGAGACCATCGGCATCGAGACTGCGACGGATGTGGCTACGGGGCTGCGCTACCAGTTCTTCATCGCCGGCTATGGGCTGTCGCGCGAAGGGGCGTTTGGGGCGCCGGAGTGAGCAGAGCATTCCAGGCATCCCGGGGAACGTACCCACGCTGCCCTTTTCCTCAGGCGTGTTGAAACCTCATGCCACCCTTTACGTCCTTGACGCCCAATGACCGATTGAAGGATGGAAAGGGTGGATTGATTCCCGTTGCGGTCCTAGGTCGAAGATGCCGTGGAGCTCGTCATTCGCCTACTGCTGCAGGCGGTTTACAGCGCCATCTTGAAAACTATCATTCGTCGCCTGCCGGCGCCAACTTCTCCCGCAATGTAGCCAAAATCTCCTCCGACAGCCCCGGATTGCCCGCCGCCGTAGCGCGGGCCAGCACCAGAGCCCCCACCATGCTGCTGAGCGCCCCGATGGTCTGGGCGCGCTTGGCAGGCCCATCGCCCGGCACGACTTCCATAAAGCGCTGGATATTGCGCTCCACCCCCAGCGCAAATACCTCGGACATCTCCGGCCCGGCGCGGGCCGCATCGGTGGCCAAGGCGGCGGCGGGACAGCCTTCGCCCGGATGGTCGCGGTGGTTGGCCGACAGATAGCCATGCACCAAGGCGCGCAGCCGGGCGGGCGGCGCATCATCGGCAGCAGCGGCATCCAGGCCTTCGAGCGGCGTGATGGTCCAGTCAAAGGCGCGCAGGCAGGCCTCTCTGGCGAGGGCATCCTTGGACGCAAAGTGGCGGTAGAGCCCGCCATGCGTCAGGCCCGCATCACGCGTGATCTCGGCCACGCCCACGCCCTCCAGGCCCTTTTCACGGTAGAGGCGCGCAGCGGCATCCACGATGCCTTCGCGGTTTTCGGCGGCTTGTGCTTTGCTGACTTTCATTCGTTAGATGATACCCATCATCAAAACTCATTTATGATGACGCCCATCATCAATAAAGCTGGGCGCTCGTTGTACCGCAATGGCGCCCATCCGCGAAAGCTGCCATATGGATCGTCGTGTCGTCATCACCGGGCTGGGCCTGGTGTCACCGCTGGGTTGCCATGTAGAGCTGGCCTGGCAGCGCTTGCTGGCGGGCCAGTCGGGCGTCCGTGCGCTGGCCGCCGAGGTCGGTGAAGGCACCGGCGTCACGGTCGCTGGCCGCGTCCCCAGCTTGCAAGAAGACCCACAAGCCGGCTGGAGCGCCGAGGCCATCATTGCCGCCAAAGAGCTGCGCCGCATGGACCGCTTTATCGCCTTTGCGCTGGGCGCCGCAGACCAGGCGCTGGCGCATGCGCAGTGGACCCAAGCCAGCGCCGAGCAGCAAGAGCGTGCAGCCACCATCATCGGCTCCGGCGTGGGCGGCTTTAGCACCATTACCGACGCGGTACGCACCACCGATGGCAAGGGGCCGCAGCGCCTCTCGCCCTTTACCGTACCGGCCTTTCTGGCCAACCTGGCCGCCGGGCAGGTCTCCATCCGCCACCAGCTCAAGGGCCCGCTGGGCGCGCCGGTCACCGCCTGCGCCGCCAGCATCCAGGCGATTGGCGATGCGGCACGCTTGATCCGCAACAATGAGGCCGACATGGCGCTGTGCGGTGGCAGCGAAGCCACGATTGACCGCGTGGCGCTGGGCAGCTTTGCAGCAGCCAAGGCCGTCGCCACCGGCGGCGAGGACCATCCCGGCCAGGTGTCCCGGCCTTTTGACATGGCGCGCGAGGGCTTTGTGATGGCCGAAGGCGCAGGCCTTCTGGTGCTTGAGGCTTTGGACCATGCGCTGGCGCGCGGCGCCACACCGCTGGCTGAAGTTGTGGGCTATGGCACCTCGGCCGATGCCTACCATGTCACCTCCGGCCCCGAGGACGGATCGGGCGCCGCCCGCTCCATGCGCGCCGCCTTGCGCCAGGCGCAACTCCAGCCCGGCGATATCCAGCACCTCAATGCCCATGCCACCTCTACCCCGGTCGGCGATCGCGGCGAGCTCGCTGCCATCCGCCAGGTGTTTGGCGCCGGCACGGGCCCCTCCATCACCGCCACCAAGTCAGCCCTGGGGCATATGCTGGGCGCCGCCGGCGGGGCTGCTGCGATCTTTACCGTCTTGGCTTTGCGCGACCAGATGGCGCCGCCTGTGCTCAATCTGGACAACCCGGACCCTTTAGCCGACGGTCTGGATCTGATTCGCGGCAGTGCGCGGGCGCATGCGATCGAGCATGCGATGCTCAACGGGTTTGGGTTTGGGGGGGTGAATGCTTCGTTGGTGTTGAAGCGGTATGGGGGCTGATCGGCACTTCAGCCATGTCAAGCAGCCACCCACCGGGTCGTTTGCTCAAATTTCATAGGCATAGCTACACCGAAGCTCAGCCGCTTTCAGCGCGGCTTGAAAGGGCTCCGGAGCCTCTTGGATTGTGGCCACAAAGCTGGCCTTGAGTTTGCCGCCCCCCATGCTGCCCTTGTACTTGATGCTCTTGGGTTGGGCCTGAAGCTGCAGCCGGTTGGCCCCCGACAGAGCCACATCCAACTTGAAGATGCCACGGCGAAAATCCGTGCGCTCAGTGGCCTCTGCCTGCGGCGACGCCAAGCCCAGGGTTTGCGCACCGTAGGAAAGCTGCAGATCGATATCCACGATGGAGGCGGGAATAGCGCCCACCAGGCTTACCGCCTGCCCGGCACGGCTGCCAGTGCAATTCAGTTGCGCAGTATTGGCACCGGCGATGGCCTGGCCGGTGAGAGCGAATGGCAACACCAGGGCGCAGAGCGGCAAGAATTTTTTCATCGGTTTTCCTTCAGCAGCAGGACAGGGGTTGCGCAGCATGGGCTGCATCAGATCGGCGGCATCGATAGGACCATCTGGGCCCGGTTCATGGCGGTGTCCCCCACCTGGTCATAGATTGTCGTCGGCCTATGTTCATGGATGCAACTGGCGTCCAGCCAGCCGATAACGGCACCATGCGCGCTGTTGGATTCGTTTGCTGGTAGCCTCCCATGCCAGGCAGAATCTCTGCCAGCCCCACCACGGCCATCTTGCCATTTCAAAAAAGTGAACCCTCTATGACCAGCCCGCTGTACACCGCCTCCATTCCCGTCATGCAGCAGATGTTGCATGCCCTGTCAGAGGTGCTCAAGAAGGCCGAAGACCATGCGGCGCAACGCAACATCGATCCCAACGCGCTGCTGCAGGCACGGCTGTTTCCCGACATGTTTCCGCTGGTTCGCCAGGTGCAGATCGCCTCGGACTTTTCCAAGGGCATCGCCTCCCGCCTGGCCGGTGCCGAAGTGCCATCCTGGCCCGACACAGAGACCAGCTTCGCTGACCTGCAAGCCTTGATCGCCAAGGCGCTGGCCCATCTCGAATCCTTCCCAGCCGCGCAGTTTGATCTGAGCGAAAGCCGCGACATCGTATTGCGCCCCGGCACGCCCAAGGAAAAGAAGCTGACCGCCAGTGCCTATCTGCTGCACTATGGTCTGCCGCAGTTCTTCTTCCATGTGACCACCGCCTATGCCATCCTGCGCCACAACGGTGTGGAGGTTGGCAAGCGCGACTATATGGGCACCTATTAACAGGGGGGGGGGGGCGCCATCCGCTCATGGCGATCAGCGCCTCAATGACTACCCATTTTTCACTTGGCGATTCGGAAGAACGCGTGCAGCGTGTGGAGCGTTGACCGCTCGGAACATCGTAATAGCTCAGTGGGGCCTCTGCGCCGCAAGCAGAAATACCTTGGTGGAGCTTGCCAATTGGTCACTTCAAGCGACAATCTACGAACTGTGTAGCTGACTATTCCCGCGCAAACGCAGCATACGAATGGCTCGCCGAACCTCATCAGGTACCTGGTGATAGATTCGCTGAGTCTTCCGGTCCGGGGCATATCTAGCAAACTCGGAATGAATACGCTCAAGCGCAGCCAGAAGCTGATCTCGAATTTCCCTGCTATCCCAACCTGTTTCCATGATTTCATGTGCGATGCGGGTCAAGCCCGAGGCCGCATCGGTATCACCTCGGGAGTCCTCCGAAGCCAGATACTGCAAATAGGCCGGCAAATAGAAAACACGTGCCTTGGGGCCCATATCGGCTAGCGCTTCAGCGCATTGGATGGAATGCGTCCGGAACATCGCTGAAACCTCGGCGATGCTCTTCCCCAAGAACATCTGGGCGGCGAAACGCTCATCCAGCGAATCATGGATGTTGATTTCTTCTAGGGTAGGAAGGCACATGGCTGCCAAGTCTATCAATCTTGCATCCTGACTGATTGGAGCCTCGCCCCGAGAGAACCGCAGTCCCATTCTTGGGAATCGATGCTCAGGAAGCGGCGGCCATCTCACGAAGAACCTGGATCGCCAGCGCCCCGTAGCCTGCACCAAAGCCGGGGTTTCTGATGCTGATGTTTTGTGCAGATGTGACGTCTTCCCACTTCAGCATTGTTTCCACCGAAGTGTGGTGCTCATTCGTTTCAATCTCGAAAGCAATGAACCGTGCTTCAACGGTGAGCAACATGCCGAAGAGGCCTGGCATTCCTGGCTCATCAATGCCCAGTTTCAGAACGATGGCGGTGCTCCAATCAATGCCTCGGGCTAAGGCGCAGTCCTTGAGCGCTTGTGGCCAAGGATGCTCTCTCCAGTAACGCGCGCTTCTGCGAATCATGTCTACAGACACATCGTTTTGCTGACGAACATCTCTTTGTTTCATGTGGTTCAAGAGTCTGCATCCAATCAATGTCGCAGGCTTGGGAGTCAGTCACCCCAAAAGCCACGGTTAAAGGGCTGAAAGTCGAGCGCGTCAGCCTTGCTAATGCCGATACAAGACATAACCTCAACATAGGTCATTTCAACGGTCTCAAGATTGGAGTCGTCAATAGGACCAAATGGTTGGCCTTGGAATGAGCCGAAGGCGTACACCGCGTCAATACCTCCCCAGGTTACATAGTCGATGTACAGCCATGAATCTGCAACAGCGATTCCCAACTGCTCGGCAAGTGCCAACAGCTCTTGCGCGGATGGATGTTTTCCACCCAAAGATGGCAAAGCTATTCCAGTGCCTGAGAACGGTACATGAATGGCCCGAACTATGGCATCGGCTGGCAGCTCCGCTGACTTCTCAAATGTGCTCAACAAAGGTACTAGAAAGCCGGTAAATCGATAGGCCATAAATCACGACGCCTGAATTGTTGAAGGCTTGAAAGAAACGGGCATTGTGCAGGGTAAAACCAGGGTCTGCAGACCCAGAGAATATGTTGTGATGCGGCTGAAACTCTGGATATGCCGACCCTGGCAGGCAAGCTTGCCAGCTAGCCAGCTGCCCAGAAGTGCCCTATTTCCCACCACGCAACAACCGCAGCCCATTGAACACCACCAACAAGCTCGCTCCCATATCGGCAAACACCGCCATCCACATGGAGGCATTGCCAAACACGGCCAGCGCGAAGAACACCACTTTGATGCCCAGCGCGAAGATGATGTTCTGCCACAGGATGGCGTAGGTGCGTTTGGAGAGTTGCACGGTTTCCGGCACGCGGCGCAGGTCGTCGTTCATGATGAGGATGTCGGCGGCTTCCTTGGCGATGTCGGTGCCGGCGCCGCCCATCGAGAAGCCGATGGAGGCGGCGGCAAGGCTGGGCGAGTCGTTGACGCCGTCGCCCACCATGCCGGTGGGCTGCTGGGCCACGAGGCCGTTGATGACCTGGAGCTTGTCCTCGGGCAGCAGGTTGGCCTTGACCTCGTCGATGCCCACCTGCGCGGCAATGGCGCGGGCGGTGGCTTCGTTGTCTCCCGTCAGCATCACGGTGCGGATGCCCAGGGCCTTCAATTCAGCAATCGCCTGCTTGCTCGATTCCTTGGTGGTGTCGGCCACCGCAAACAGCCCCAGCACGCCTTGTTCACTGGCCAGCACCGAGACGGTCTGCCCCTGCTCCTCCATCGCCAGCATCAGCGCCTCCACCTCGGCAGAGCACTGGCCGCGCTCATGGATCCAGCGGTGGTTGCCCAGCACATAGCTGTGGCCGCCGATATCGCCCTTGACGCCACGGCCCAGCTCGGCGGCAAAGTTGCCGACCTCCAGCACCTCACCATCGATACCGGCGGCCACCGCCTTCGATACCGGGTGGTCCGAGCGCGCGGCCAGGCTTTTAGCAATGCGCTCGATCTGCACGGCATCGGTACTGGTCGACAGCATGCGGGTCTGCACCAGCTGGGGGGTGCCAGCGGTGATGGTGCCGGTTTTGTCCAGGGCGACGACGCGCAGCTTGCGCGCCTCTTCCAGGTAGGCGCCGCCCTTGACCAGAATGCCCCGGCGGGCGGCGGCCGACAGGCCGCTGACAACGGTCACTGGCGTGGAGATCACCAGCGCGCAAGGGCAGGCAATGACCAGCAGCACCAAGGCCTTGTAGATCGCCGTCAACCAGGGCCAGTCCAGCATCAGCGGCGGCAGCACGGCGACTGCCACGGCCAGCACAAACACAGCGGGGGTGTAGATGCGGGCAAAGCGGTCGACAAAACGCTGCGTGGGCGCGCGCTGGCCCTGGGCCTGCTCCACCGCATGGATGATGCGGGCCAGCACGGTGTCGGTCGACAGCTTGCTGACCTCGAACTCCAGCGAGCCGCTTTGGTTGATGGTGCCGGCAAACACCGGGTCGCCCGGCGCCTTGTCCACCGGAATGCTCTCGCCGGTCACGGAGGACTGGTCCACTGCGCTTTGGCCGCTGGTCACCACACCATCCAAAGCAAAGCGCTCGCCGGGCTTGACCCGTGCCAGCGTGCCGACCGCTACCGTCTTGGCATCCTGGATCTGCCAGCTGCCATCGGCCTGCCTAGCTTCGATCTGCGGCGGTGACAGCGCCAGCAACTGGGCAATCGCATTGCGCGCGCGGTCCACCGAGCGCGCCTCAATCAGCTCGGCCAGCGAGTACAGCGCCATCACCATGGCCGCCTCAGGCCACTGGCCAATGACAAAGGCGCCGATCACCGCCACGCTCATCAGCGCATTGATACCCAGCTGGCCGCGCAGCAAGGCCGACAGGCCTTTCTTGAACACGCCCAGGCCCGACAAACCAATGGCCAATGCGGCCACCGCCATGCCTGCGATGCGCCAGAGAGAGGTTTCAGGCGACAAGAGATGCATCAGCTCGGCCGTCGCGGCCACCACCAGCGCGGCGATCAGGCGGTAGAGCTCCCGGCGTTGCGCCTTTTGCACATCGGCCGCAGCCGGCGGGGCGGACAGCGTCTCGGTGCGAAAGCCTGCAGCCTGGATTTTTTCCGTCACGGCCGTCCATTGCTGTGGGTCGGCTTCGACCCGCAAGGTGCGGGCAGGCAGGTCAAACTGCAGCAGCTTGACCCCTGCAGCCCCTTCCAGAATCTGGCGAATCTGCCCCTCCTCCACCGGGCAGTCCATCGCAGGAATGCGCAGCAGCAAGGCGCCGTCATCGGCCTTCAAGGCCGAGCTGGCCTGGGCGGCAGCGCCCAGGTCGGGGCTGCAGCAATCGTTATGCGCATGCGCGGCAGCCGTTGCGGCTGGGGCATGGGAATGTGAATGCGCATGGTCGTGGCCATGGCTGTGATCGTGACCCTTGTCGTGGCTATGGCCGTGGTCGTGCGTATGGTCGTGCGTTTGGCCGTGCCCCTTGGCGGCCACGGCAGCGGACTGGTGGTCTTTGCCGGCGCAGCAGGATGCCGCTGCATGGCCATGGGAATGGCGCTGCGCGGTGTCGGAATGGGCGGTGACTGGGTTGGAATTCGTTTGGGTCATAAAGCGTGCTCCCTGTTGCTTCGATTAAAAACCCTGTAGTAACTACAATGTCAAGCCTAAATCGCTAGACTCCGTATGGACATGGGGGCAATGACATGAAAATCGGTGAACTGGCCACGGCCTCGGCGACGCCCGTGGAAACCATCCGCTACTACGAGCGCGAAGGCCTGCTGCCGCAGCCCACGCGCACCGCCAGCAACTACCGCATCTATGAAGAGCAACACCTGGAGCGCCTGCAGTTCATCCGCAACTGCCGAGGGCTGCAGATGTCGCTGGACGAAGTGCGCGAGCTGCTGCGTTACAAGGACGAACCCGCCCAGGACTGCGCCGAAACGGTGGACAAGCTGCTTGAAGCGCATATCGGCCATGTCGCCCTGCGCATCCAGGAGCTGCGCGGGCTGGAGGCCCAGCTGATCGCGTTGCGTGACCGCTGCCGGGGCACCCAGGATGTGGAGCACTGCGGCATTCTGGCGGGCCTGGCCGAGACGCCTGTGGCGCCGGCCGTCAAACAGCATCTGCATGTGCGCTAGGCATAAGGCGCCGAGTGGTTGGAAAGTCAAACGGCGCAAAAAAGGTGGCGCACTGCGCCACCTTCTAGAGCCACGCCGCGTTTAGCCACGGAACATTTGCAAGCGCGCCTTTCTCTGCGCCGGCGTCTCGCTGGTGTAGGCATCGATCACCTGCTGGCGCGTCTTGCCTGGACCGGAAGCAACAGGCGCGGGCGGGTAGTTGCTGCTGCGCAAGGCGTTCGGCCCGCGCTTTTGCAGCGCCTCGATGGTCTCCGCCTGCACCTGGGCGCGGCTCTTGCCCGGCTGGGCATGTTCGGGGTAGAGCTCGTAGCCCTTTTCCGTCGGTGCCGAGTGCAAGGTGGCGCTGGCCGATGCGTTGCCCAGCATGCCCAGCGACAGGGCTGCGAACGCCAGGGACAACAAGGTGGAGGTGCGTGTCTTTTGCATGGTTGCAATGCCTTTCATAGGAGTGGAAATACTCTCGCTGCAGGTGCATTCGAGATGGCTCCATTGTTGAAAAAACACGCTGACCAAAGCCCCACAGCAAGATGACATTGCTGCAATGCGCGCTGCGCGCCTGGGGCAGAAGCCACAAAGCCATGGCAGCGGGCCATGGCTTTGTGTTCAGTGCCTGCCGGCCCCCTTAGGCCGGGTGCGGCACAGCGCCCTCGGAGGTCTTGCGCTCCTCCAGCTCGTCCTCGGAGAGATCACGCCGGTGCACCAGCCGGTATAACAGCGGCAGCACCAGCAAGGTGAGCACCGTCGACGACAGAATGCCGCCAATCACCACGGTGGCCAGCGGGCGCTGCACCTCGGCACCGGTGCCGGTGGCAATGGCCATTGGCACAAAGCCCAGCGATGCGACCAGCGCCGTCATCAGCACGGGCCGCAGGCGCGACAGCGCTCCGGTGTGCACGGCATCGGGCACAGCCAGCCCACCCTCGCGCAGCGCGCGGATCGACGAGATCATCACCAAGCCGTTCAGCACGGCCACGCCGGACAGCGCAATAAAGCCAATGGCCGCCGAGATGGACAGCGGGATACCGCGCAGCCACAGTGCCAGAATGCCGCCGGTCAGCGCAAACGGGATGCCGGTAAAGACGATCAGGCCATCGCGCACGCTGTTGAACATCGCAAACAGCAGGGTGAACACCAGCAGCAGCGCGACGGGCACGACAATCTGCAGCCGCTGCTGGGCCGATTGCAAGTTCTCGAAGGTGCCGCCCCAGCGCGTCCAGTAGCCGCTGGGCAGCGCCATCGCGCCCAGGTCCTGCTGCGCCTGCTCGACAAAGGAGCCGATATCGCGGCCCCGCACATTGGCGCTCACCACAATGCGGCGCTTGCCATCCTCACGGCTGACCTGGTTGGGCCCGGGCGACAGCGCAAAGCTGGCCACCGCTGACAAGGGCACAAAGCCCAGGCGGCTGCCCTCCTGCTGCGGCAGCGCAATGGGCAGGCGCTCCAGCGCGGCCAGGTCGCTGCGCACCGCCTCAGGCAAGCGCACCTGTATGTCAAAGCGCCGGTCGCCTTCAAACACCGTGCCTGCCTCCTGTCCGCCCACGGCCGTAGCAATGGTCTGCTGCACATCGCCCATGTTCAGGCCATAGCGCGATGCCTTTTCCCGGTCCACCTGCACCGTCAGCATCGGCAGGCCGGTAGTCTGCTCCACCTTCACTTCAGAGGCGCCGGGCACCTTCTGCAGCATCGCGGCAATCGACTGCGCGGTGCGTTCGAGCACCTGCATATCGTCGCCAAACACCTTGACCGCCACATCGCTGCGCACGCCCGAGATCAGCTCGTTAAAGCGCAGTTGGATCGGTTGCGAGAACTCGTAGTTGCTGCCCGGTATCGCCTCTACCACCTCCTGCACCTGGGCGAGCAGTTCCTCGCGACTGCGCTGCGGATCCGGCCATTGCGCACGCGGCTTGAGCATGATGTAGCCATCCGAGATATTGGGCGGCATAGGGTCCGAGGCAATCTCGGCCGTGCCGGTGCGGGCAAACACGCGCTCGATCTCGGGCACCTGGTCCTTGAGCGCGCGCTCGATCTGCATCTGCATCTCCAGCGATTGCGTCAGACTCGTGCCCGGCACACGCAACGCCTGGATCGCGAAGTCGCCTTCGTTCAGGTTGGGCGCAAACTCGCTGCCCAGGCGTGATGCGAGCAGCAGGCTCAGGGCCACCGAAACGACAGCCGCCGTCAGCACCACCACCGGCATGCGCATCACCCGCGCCAGCAAGGGCTCATAGGCCTGGCGCGCCCAGGTCATCAGGCGGTTTTCCTTCTCGCCCACCTTGCTGCCAATGAACAAGGCAATGGCCGCCGGGATAAAGGTGATGGACAGAACCATCGCGCCCACCAAGGCCAGCACCACGGTCAGCGCCATCGGGTGGAACATCTTGCCCTCCACCCCCGTCAGCGCAAAGATCGGCAGGTAGACCACCATGATGATCAGCTGGCCAAACAGCAGCGGACGGCGCGATTCCTTGGCGGCGGCAAACACCTCATGGAAGCGCTCGCTGCGCGACAGCGGGCTGCCCTTGCGCTCCTGCGCATGCGCCAGGCGCCGCACGCAGTTCTCCACAATCACCACCGCCCCGTCGATGATGATGCCAAAGTCCAGCGCGCCCAGGCTCATCAGGTTGGCGCTGATGCCCCACTTGACCATGCCGCTGAAGGTGAACAGCATCGACAGCGGAATGATCAGCGCCGTGATCAGCGCAGCGCGGATATTGCCGAGGAACAGAAACAGCACCACCACCACCAGCGCCGCGCCTTCGACCAGGTTTTTCTTCACTGTCGCAATGGCTTTTTCCACCAAGGTCGTGCGGTCGTAGACGGTCACGATCTTCACGCCCTGGGGCAAGGTCTTGCGGATCGACTCCATGCGCGCATCCACTGCCTTGGAGACGATGCGGCTGTTCTCGCCGATCAGCATGAACACGGTGCCCAGCACCACCTCGCGGCCGTTGTCGGTGGCTGCACCCGTGCGCAGCTCGCGGCCCAGGCTCACCTCAGCCAGGTCGCGCACGCGCACCGGCTGGCCTTGGGTGCTGCCCACAATCACTTCCTGGATGTCCGCAATGCCCTTGACCTGGCCGGGCGCGCGGATCAGGTATTGCTCGCCTTCGCGCTCGATATAGCCCGCCCCCACATTGGTGTTGTTGCTCTGCAGTGCTGCAACCAGCTTGTCCATCGAGATGCCATAGGACGCGAGCTTGTCCGGCCGGGGCGCCACCAGGTATTCCTTGGCAAAGCCGCCGATGGAGTTGATCTCGGTCACGCCGGGCACGTTGCGCAGCTGGGGTTTGATGACCCAGTCCTGGATCTCGCGCAGGTCCATGGGGGTGTAGGGCGTGCCATCAGGCTTTTTGGCGCTATCTTCCGCCTCCACCGTCCACAGGTAGATTTCGCCCAGGCCCGTGGAGATGGGGCCGATGCTCGGTGCAATACCGGGCGGCAGCTTCTCACGCGCTTCCTGGATACGCTCATTGACCAACTGGCGGGCAAAGTAGATGTCGGTGCCGTCCTTGAAGATCACCGTCACCTGCGACAGCCCGTAGCGTGACAGCGAACGGGTCTGCTCCAGGTGCGGCAGGCCGGCCATCACGGTCTCGATGGGGTAGGTGATGCGCTGCTCGGTCTCCAGCGGCGAGTAGCCCGGCGCCTGGGTGTTGATCTGTACCTGCACATTGGTGATGTCGGGCACGGCATCGATGGACAGGCGCTGGTAGCTGAATACGCCCAGCGCAGCCATGGCGAACACCGCCAGGATGACCAGCCAGCGCTGCTCGATGGAAAAACGGATGATGCGTTCAAACATGCGGGCTCCCGATCAATGCGCGTGCTCGGCAGAGGCCTTGCCCAGCTCGGCCCGCAGCATGAAGGAGCCCTGCTTGACATAGCGCTGCCCGGCCTGCAGGCCCGATGTGACTTCGGTGGTTTTGCCATCCGTCGCACCCAGCTCAACCACCTGGGCCCGGTAGCCGCCCTCGGCCGGCACAAACACCACGCTCTCTTTGCCATCGGGCCGCTGGATGGCCTTGGCGTCCACCGCAATGGGGACAGGCGATTCACCGGCCAGCACCGCCACATCGACAAACAGGCCCGGGCGCCACACCCCTTGCGGATTGGCCAGCGCCACGCGGGCCGGTGCCGTGCGGGTTTGCGCGCCAATCAACGCACCCACGTAGGCGATCCGGCCTTCGGCCTCGGAATCAAACGCCGTGGCGCGCACGACGACCGGCGCGCCCATGCGCACATCGGGCAGCTGCGGGGCGGCCACGCTGATCTCCGCCCAGACCGAGCGCAGATCGGAGACGGTGAACGAGGCCGTGCTGTCGGTCACCGATTCGCCCACGGTCAGGTGCTTCTCCACCACCATGCCAGCCAGCGGCGCACGCAGCTCATAGCGGCTGGCACCAGCCACGCCCGCCCCAATGGCGGACAGCTTTTGCGCGGCATTGGCCACGGCAATCTCGGCCTCCTGCAGCGCTTGGCGCGCTGCCTGGTAATCCTGCTCGGCAGAGATCCGCTCCTGCCACAGCTGCTTTTCGCGCTCGTAGCTGCTCTTGGCAAAGGCCAGCCGCCGCTGCGCCGTTTGCAGCTCGCTGCGCTGGTCCGACACCGCCGGGCTCTGGATGACAGCCAGCAGCTGCCCCTTGGCCACCTGCTCACCGAGCTGGGCGTGGACCGAGGCCACCACACCGGCCACCCTGGGCACCACGTGCGCCGTGCGGTCTTCGTCAAAACGGATCTCGCCGGGCAGCAGCACCTGCTTTTGGATGGACGCCGGCCCCGCCTGGTCCACCACCACACCGGCCGCCTTGGCCTGCGCTGCGCTCAGCTTGACGAGGCCCTCGCCCGCTTCTTCGCCTTCGGCATGGCCGCCGGCGGCATTGCCGTGCGCGTCCTTGCTGCTGGCATCGGTTTTGTTGTCATGGTGCTCACCATCGCCATGCTGGTCGGCTTCCTGGTGCGCATCGGCGCCCGCCTTGGCACCGGTTTTGGCAGCAGCTTCGCCATGGTGCTCGCCATCCTGGTGGGATGGCGCATCGCCATGGCCTGCTGCCGCTGCAGCGGGGGCTGCGGCCACCGTGCCTGGGCCGCGCAACAAATAGGCGCCGCCGGCCACACCGGCAGCGGCCATCACCGCCGCGGCGATCCACTGTTTGGATGAGCTCAGCGAAGTATCAAATGGGGTTTTCTCGGACATGGGATCAGGTTCCTGTAGCGGCCGCCAGCGCTGGCGTGCCAAAGATGCGTTCAATCTCCGCACGGGCGCGGTGCGAGGCCATCAGCTGGTCCAGCAGTTGGCGCTGGCTGTCAAACAGGCTGCGCTGGGCGTCGAGCACATCCAGAAAGCTGAACTTGCCCAGCGAGAAGCCGCGCACGGCCAGGTCATAGGCCGATTGCGCCGTGGGGATCACTTGGCTTTGCAGCAGCGCCACCTGCTGGTTGCTGCTGAGCCACTGCTGGCGGGCGGCAAACACCTGGGCCTGCAGTTGCAGCCGTTGGTCCTGCAGCTGCTGCTCGGCCTGGTCCACCTTGCGCAGTGCCTGCAGCTGGTTGCCGGCATTGCTGTCAAACAGAGGCAGGGGAATGCTCACCCCGACAAACACCTGGTTGCGCCCTACATCCCGGGCGCGCTTGACGCCCAGGCTCAACGTCGGGTCCTGCACGCGCTTGGCGCGCTCCACCGCAGAGACGGCGTGGCTTTGCTCCAGCGCGCGCCGTGCCAGCAGCATCGCAGGCGCATCGTCCAGGCGCTGGTCCAGCTGCTCGGCCGTGGGGGCCTGCACGGTGGCCGAGAAATCACCACTGGCCAGCCCCAGCTCTGCACCGCGCCCGCCCCAGAGCGAGGCCAGGTTCTGCTGCGCCACGCCGGTCAATGAGCGGGCCTGCGCCAGCTCCAGGGCCGCATTGGCCTGCGCCACTTGCGCACGGCTGGCCTCCAGCGGCGGCACCTTGCCTGCCTGCACGCGCTTGTTGGCGGCATCCAGCGCCTGCGTGGCCAGCGCATGGGTCTTGGTCGCAAAGTCCACCCGCTGCTGCGCCAGCAGCAACTCGTTGAAGTTGACCAGCACCTGGTAGCGCAATGCCGCCTGGGTGGCCACGACGCTCGCCTGCGCTGCCGCCTTCTCGCTGTCGGCCAGCTGCATGCGCGCCTCGCGCTTGCCGCCCAGCTCAATCAGCTGGCTGATCTGCACGGTGTTGGTACGCGTCTCGGGGCGGGTGTCTTCGACGTTGAGAGAGACCTCGGGATTGGGGCGTGCCTGGCTTTGCATGACCAGGCCGTCGGCCGCAGCCGCGCCGAAGCGGGCGGCCTGCAAACCGGGGTTGGCCGCCAGGGCCTTGTCCCAAGCGGCGGCCAGCGTGATAGAGGGAGTCACCCCTGCAGGCAGGGTGGCGGTCGCCGTAGCAGGGTCTTGCACAGGTATCGGCTCTGCATGAGCCAGCGGCCCCAAGGCGCTGGCCAAGGCAGCCCCCAGCAACCATGCGGGCCAGGCAGGCCCTAGCGGCCGTGGAGGATGGGTGCCTGCCCGCATGGGGCTCGGCAACGGGGTGGTCATAGCTGCTTCTCCTGTGGTGGCAGATAGCGCCCAGGACGGCCTTGGCAGTGCCGGGCCAAACAGGGGCGGCAGCACCGCAGCGGCCCCCATGCAGGCGGTATCCATATGCGATGCAACGGACTGTAGAAAGCAGCAACGAACACAATGCCGTCGGGAAAATGACAAATTTGTAATCGCCGCCAGCCGGCACCATCAGGGACAATGGCGGCCATGAGACTGCTGCTGATTGAAGACGAAGCCAAGCTCGGCGAGTACCTGCGCAAAGGTCTGGCCGAGGAGAGCTACACGGTCGATGTCGCCACCAACGGCATCGATGGCCTGCACCTGGCCATGGAGCTGGACTACGACCTGATCGTGCTCGATGGCATGCTCCCGGGCATCGATGGCTTTGCGGTGCTGGCCGCGCTGCGCCAGGCCAAGTCCACCCCGGTGCTGATGCTGACCGCCCGCAGCGATGTGCAGGACCGGGTGCGCGGCCTGCAAAGCGGCGCCGATGACTACCTGATCAAGCCCTTTGCGTTTTCCGAGCTGGTGGCCCGCATCCAGGTGCTGCTGCGCCGCGCGCAGGCCCACCCGGCGTCCCCCGAGCCCACAGTGCTGCGCCAGGCTGATCTGGAGCTTGACCTGATCCGGCGCAAGGCGGTGCGCGCTGGCGTGCGGCTCGATCTGACGGCCAAGGAGTTCAACCTGCTCGCCTTGCTGCTGCGCCGCCAGGGTGAGGTGCTCTCGCGCACCGAGCTGGCCTCGCAGGTCTGGGACATGAACTTTGACAGCGAGACCAATGTGGTCGAAGTGGCCGTGCGGCGCCTGCGCATGAAGGTGGACCAGCCTTTTGCCGCGCCCTTGATCCACACCGTGCGCGGCATGGGCTATGTGCTGGAGAGCCGGGCCCAGCCATGAACCCGACCACCGCCGTACCGCATCTGGGGCGCCGGCTCTCGCGCTGGATGGCGCTGCTGTCGATGCTGGGCCTGGGCGCCGTCAGCCTGGTGGTGTTTCTGGTTTTCGACAACACCTTGTCGGCCCGCCAAAAGGAGATGCTCGACCAAAAGCAGCAGTCGCTGATGCATGTGCTGCGCGATGACAGCACGGCCCACCGCGACAAGGCGCTGGACCACCTGCTGACCGATTTTCTGGCCGGCCACGGCGACTACGCGATCCGCGTGGTGGACGACCAGGGCCATGTGCTGTTCGACAGCATCCCGCCCGACTGGAGCGGCCACCACACCCTGCAGCGCAGTTTTGCTGTTGGCATCACCGCGCCCCAGTACCACCAGGCGCGCGCAGCCACCGCCACCTTGGTGATGGACCTGCGCCCCGACGAGGCCTTGCTGCGCGGCCTGGGCTGGACCTTGTTTGCAGCCATGGTGGCCGGCTCCTTGCTGCTGGCGCTGTTTGGCGGCCTGCTGGTGCAGCGCAGCCTGCAGCCCATCGCCTCACTGGTCTCGCAGATCAGCCTGCTGTCGGCCCGCGATTTTGAGCGCCGGCTCGACGGCAGCGGCCTGCCCCAGGAGCTGCAGCCCATCGTCACGCAGTTCAATGCGCTGCTCGACCGCCTGGCCGATGCCTACCGCCAGCTCGAAGCCTTCAACGCCGACGTGGCGCACGAGCTCAACACGCCGCTGGCCACCCTGATCTCCAGCACCGAAGTGGTCTTGCGCAAGCCCCGCTCGGTGGATGAGCTGCGCGATGTGCTGGAGTCCAACCTGGAGGACCTGCGCCGCATCGCCGCGATGGTGGGCGACATGCTCTTCCTCTCGCGTGCCGACCAGGGCGTGGGCGCGCGCGAGACCGGGGTCGTCAGCCTGGCCGCCGTTGCCCAGGATGTGGTCGAGTTCTATGAAGCGGTCGCGCTCGATGCCGACCTGCGCCTGGAAGTGCTGGGTGACGCGCAGGCCCAGGTCGATGCGCCGCTGATGCGGCGCGCGCTGTCCAACCTGCTGAGCAATGCCACCCGCTATGCGCTGGCGGGCTCTGCGATCCGCATCGACATACGCTCGCGCTGGCAGCACGAGCATGCCCATGCGGTCATCTCCGTGACCAACACCGGGCCCGACATTGCGCCCGAACACCTGCGCCACCTGTTTGACCGCTTCTACCGCGCCGATGCCTCGCGCCACAACGCCGAGCGCCACCATGGCCTGGGCCTGGCCATTGTCAAAGCCATCGCCAAGATGCATGGCGGCTCGGTGTTTGCCCAGTCGCAGGGCGGCGAGACGACGTTTGGGCTGATTCTGCCGGTGGCGCCCGTCCTGTGACGGAGCGCTGCTTCTAGCCACGCAGTGCGTTCGCCAACCGCCATCCCCATGGCATGCCACCAGGCAGCATGCTTTGTGCATATAATTAGCCACCTCACTATAAGCCGCCATCATGCAACTCGCCCAAAAATACAACGCCCTGCTGGACGAAGCCCAGCGGCGCGGCATGCCCGATGTGGCAGGGATTCGCCTTTGCTTCCAGACGCTCACGCTGGCAGCAGATATTGACCGCGACTGCGCCCGCTTGCTGGCCCCGAATGGCCTGTCGGAAGGGCGCTTTGTGCTGCTGTTCCTGCTGGACGCCGCGGCCGATGGCCTGGCGCCCAATACCTTGGCCGAGCGTGCGGGCGTGACCCGGGCCACCGTCACCGGTCTGCTCGATGGCCTGGAGCGCGAAGGCTTGGTCGCCCGCCATGCCGAGGCCAGCGACCGCCGCGCGCTGCGCATACGGCTCACCGGCAAAGGCCGGCAGCTGGCCCAACAGGTGTTTGCCCAGCACAGCCACTGGATCGCCGGGTTGTACGGCGGGCTGTCGGCCAGCGAGCGCCAGCAGCTGGCCCAACTGCTGGACAAGGTGGCCCGCAACCTGGGCGAAGCAGCGCTATGAACAGCCCACGCAAAGGCGCCAGCCGCGCGGCCGATATCCCTGCCGATGTGCTGCAAGCGCTGTCCAGAGGCGAGATCGCCACCGCCACGCTGGCTGAATGCACGGCGCTGGACCAGGCGCAGCTGCTGCGCACCGTCTTTCCCGGTCTCTCTGCCCAGACCTTGCAGCAAGCCGATGCCGCTTGCACGCTGGGTATTCTGGGGCGCATGGGCCGCATCGGCGAGCTGCTGCTGAATGCCCTGGGCGCCGAGGGCATCGCGCAGTGCCGCAACCACCCGGCAGACACCGTGCGCGGCTGGGCCTGCTTTATGGTTGGCGCCCAGCCCGGGCTGGCACTGCCGGTGCGTCTTTCCGCGATCCGCAGCCTGGCCGACGATGGGCATTTTGGCGTGCGCGAATGGGCCTGGATGGCCTTGCGCCCGCATCTGGCCAGCGCTCTGCACGAGGCCATCGCACAGCTGCTGCCCTGGACGGCATCGCCGTCCGACAAGCTGCGCCGCTTTGCCTGCGAGGCACTGCGCCCACGTGGCGTCTGGTGTGCGCACATCGCCGCGCTCAAAAAGACGCCCGCGCAGGCCCTGCCGCTGCTGCAAGCGCTGCGTGCTGACCCCTCCATCTATGTGCAGGATTCCGTCGCCAACTGGCTCAACGACGCCGCCAAGGACCAGCCCGACTGGGTGCGCGAGATCTGCAGCCAGTGGCTGGGCGATACACCATCGCCCAACACCGCACGTATCTGTCAACGCGCGCTGCGCAGTATTCGCTGAAAGAAGCCCCAGCCATGTTTTGCTACCTTGTCGAGCTCTATACCCCGAATGCCGCCTGGCAGGCGCTGCCCGCCGCGCAGCGCCTGTCGTTTCTGTCCGCCATCGGCCAGGGCCTGGGCCAGCTCTCCAGCCAGGGCATCGAGCTGCTCTCTCTGGCAGAGACCGATACCGCCATTGCACAAGCCAGCCAGCACCAGTTTCTAGGCATTTGGTGCTTTCCCAACCCGCAGGCACGCGATGCCTTGCTGGCCGCGATAGAGGCCAGTGGCTGGTACCAGTACTTTGCGCATGTGAATGCAGCCAGCGACGCGGGGACGGTGGACACCCACCTGGCAGCGCTGGCGGCGGTCTGAGCGCGACGCGACACCTCAGGCGTAGGCCTGCGCATCCTTGTCGGTGATGGCCCGCAGCACACGCGCCGGGTTGCCGGCACTCACCACGCCTTCGGGCACATCCTTGGTGACGATGGCACCGGCCGCAATCACGCTGCCGGCACCGATGTTGACGCCAGGCAGCACCTGCACGCCCGCCCCGATCCAGACGTTGTCGCCAATGGTGATGGGCAGGGCGAATTCCAGCCCCTGGTTGCGCCGCGCGGCATCGAGGGGGTGGCCGGAGGTGTAGAGGCCGACATTGGGCGCGATAAAGACGTTGTTGCCGATGCGGACCTTGGCGGCATCGAGGATGACCAGGTTCACATTGGTGTAGAAGTGGTCGCCAATCTCGATGTTGAAGCCGTAGTCACACAGGAAGGGGCCATCGAACACCGGGTTGCGGCCCAGCTTGCCCAGCAGGCCGCGCAGAATCACTTCGCGCTCGGCACGCAGGTGCGCGCCGATCTGCTGGAAGGCAAACAGCTTTTCCTTGGCGGCATCGCGCAGCTGCAGCACGCTGGGGTCATGGTTGGCGTCGTACAGCAGGCCGGCAGCGGCTTTTTCCATCTCGGTCATCGGTGTCTCTCGTCCTCTCGGTGGCAAAAGGACTGAGTCTAGCTGCTGCTTGTCGAGCTCCAGATGACGTGGCTGGGTGGATAGGCCTCAGGCCACCGTCGCAGCAACGGGCGCAATGCGCAGCGGAATCGTCACCGGCCCGTCATTCATCAGGTAGACCTTCATGTCGGCGCCAAAACGGCCGGTCGCCACCTCGGGGTGCAGCGCGCGCGCCTGCGCCACGACATAGTCGTACAGGCGCTCGCCATCGGCCGGGGGCGCGGCCTGGGTAAAGCTGGGGCGGTTGCCACCGCTGGTGTCTGCGGCCAGGGTGAACTGGCTCACGATCAGCAGGCCGCCGGCCACATCGACGACGCTCTTGTTCATCTTGCCGGCCT
Organism: Comamonas squillarum; assembly: GCF_025309455.1. Taxonomy (NCBI): domain Bacteria; kingdom Pseudomonadati; phylum Pseudomonadota; class Betaproteobacteria; order Burkholderiales; family Comamonadaceae; genus Comamonas; species Comamonas squillarum. The sequence goes on along the minus strand of NZ_CP104377.1, from coordinate 4,148,354 downwards.
CGTCCTGGAAGATGCGCAGCTTGAGCATCTTGGCCAGCCACTTGTCGGCTTCTGCCTGGCTGTCGCCGCGCTCGGCGCAGACGAGGGCCAGCAGGCCATGGCCAATCTGGCCAATCACTTGGCCATCCACTTCAACTCGTGCTTCGCGCACCCGTTGCAATACGCTGATCATCGGAGATTCTTGCTTCCGGAAAGGCGGCAGGCCAGGGCGCTGCAGCCGGGGTTCATGGTTCAGGGGCTGGGTGCATCGCCGTGCAGCTGCACGGCCTCGGTCTGGGTTTGTACGCCCAGCGGCAGTACTTCCATGCTGATGCGCGCCTGCGGCAGCTCCTGCAGCAAAGCGGCCTCCAGCTGCATGCGCAGTTGGGTGGCATGGGCCAGGGTCCAGTCGCCGGGCATGTGCAGGTGCATGTCGATAAAGTGCAGCGAGCCGGCGCGCCGGGTGCTGAGCTTGTCGCAATGCACGGCGCCGCCGGTTTGCGCCTCAAAGCTGCGCACGCAGTGCTCGATCTTGGCAAGGGTCTGGGCATCGATGGACTCGTCCATCAGGCCCTGCGAAGAGCGCCAGACCAGCTGGCCACCTTCTTTGAAGATATGCAGCGCCACCGCAATGCCCAGCACCGCATCGAGCCAATGCCAGCCGGTCAGCATCGCCAGCAGCAAGCCGCCGACCACGCCGACCGAGGTCCAGACATCGGTCATCAGGTGGCGGCCATCGCCTTCCAGCGCCATCGAATGGTGCGCGCGTGCCGCCCGCAGCATGACAAACGCCAGCCCGCCGTTGAGCGCCGTGCTGAGCATGGACAGCGCAATGCCCCAGCCCAGCTGCTCGAGCGGCTGGGGGTGTAGGAGGCGGTCCACCGAGGCCCAGACAATGGCCATGGCCGCGCCAAAGATCAGCAGGCCCTCAAAGCCGGCAGAGAAGTACTCCGCCTTGGTGTGGCCATAGGGGTGGCCCTCGTCAGCCGGGCGCTTGGCAATGGTGACCATGCCCAGCGCAAACAGCGCGCCCACCAGGTTGACCAGCGATTCCAGCGCATCGGACAACAGGCCCACCGAGCCGCTGACGGCCCAGGCACTGGTCTTGAGGGCAATGGTGGCAATGGCCACCACCACCGAGATGCGCAGCAGGTTCTCGGGCGTGGTCCAGCGGCTGTGCGCTGCGGCGGGTAAGGCAGGTTTCATGGCGGGCGGGGTGCGGCGGGGCTTAGAGCAGGCGGGCCTTCACGGTTTTGCCCTTGACCCGGCCGCTGTTGAGCCGGTCCACCGCCTGGTGGGCGATATCGCGGCTGACGGCCACATAGGTCGAGAAGTCGTTCACATTGATCTTGCCGATCTGCTCCTTGCTGTAGCCAAAGTCGCGCGTCATTGCGCCCAGCACATCGCCAGCGCGGATCTTTTCCTTGCGCCCGCCAATGATCTGGATGGTGCGCATCGCCGGCACCATCGGCTGGTCGGATGCCGGGGTCAACTCGCTCAGCGGATGCCATTGCGACTCGCGCCCTTGCAGCAGCTCGATCTTGCCGACCGAGCCCATCTCGTCCATGCTGGCCAGGCTCAGCGCCAGGCCTTCGGCATCGCCCCGGCCGGTGCGGCCAATGCGGTGGATATGCACTTCGGCATCGGGCGTGGTGTCCACGTTGATGACGGCGGCCAGGTTGGCGATATCGAGGCCGCGCGCGGCCACATCGGTGGCCACCAGCACGCTGCAGCTGCGGTTGGCAAACTGCACCAGCACCTCGTCGCGCTCGCGCTGTTCCAGCTCGCCAAACAGCGCCAGCGCGCTCACGCCCTGGGCCTGCAGCACCTCGACCAGGTCGCGGCATTGCTGCTTGGTGTTGCAAAAGGCGATGGACGACTCGGGCCGGAAATGCGCCAGCAGCTGCGACACGGCATGCAGGCGCTCGGACTCCTTGACCTCGTACCAGCGCTGCGCGATCTTGTGCGCGCTGTGCTGCGAGGCAACCTTGACGGTTTGCGGATCGCGCATGAAGCGCTCGGCCAGCTGGGCAATGCCCTCGGGGTAGGTGGCCGAGAACAGCAGGGTCTGGCGCTCGGCCGGGCACTGGCTGGCGACGGTGACGATGTCGCCATAAAAGCCCATGTCCAGCATGCGGTCGGCCTCGTCCAGCACCAGGGTGTTGAGGGCGGCCAGGTCGATCACCCCGCGCTCCATCAGGTCCATCACCCGGCCCGGGGTGCCAACGATGATGTGGGCACCGTTTTCCAGGCTGGCGATCTGGTTGCGCGAGGGCACACCGCCATAGACGGTGACGACCTTGATGTTCTCCTCGGCGCGCGCGAGGCGGCGGATTTCGGTGGCGACCTGGTCGGCCAGCTCACGGGTGGGGCACAGCACCAGCGATTGCACGGCAAACCAGCGCGGGTTCAGGCGGGCGAGCAGGGCCAGGCCAAAGGCGGCGGTCTTGCCGCTGCCGGTGCTGGCCTGGGCAATGACATCCTTGCCTTGCAGCGCAAAGGGCAGGCTGGCCGCCTGGATCGCCGTCATCTGCGTGTAGCCCAGCTGCTGCAGATTGGCCTGCATGGTCTGGCCCAGAGGCAGTTGGCTGAAAGAGCTGGCGTCCGCTGCGTTGGCGGTGGTGGTGGTTGCGTTCATGGCGCAATTATCCCGCGCCCGGCCTGGCAGCCGCTGGCGGCCCTGCGGGTACCCCTGAATCCGGCCTTGGCGCCGCCGGCCACCGGTGCTGACAGCCAGCAACACCGGGCCCTGATTTGTCATGCCAGGGCCCAAAAGCAGATGCACAATGGTGCATGACCTTTACCAAACCTGCCTTTACCGCACCGACCAGCCACCGCACGGCTTCCTCCGCGCTGGCGCAGGTCCAGGCCATCTATGCCGAGCAAATCGGCTTTCTGCGCCAGGCCATGCAACGCTTTGTCGCGGGCGAAACCCCGGCCGCCCCCTACCGCGCCTGCTATCCCTTTGTGCGCCTGCACACGCGCACCGTGGCCCGGGCCGACAGCAAGCTCGCCTATGGCTTTGTCGAGGGCCCCGGCCACTACGAGACCACGCTGACCCGCCCCGACCTGTTTGCCAACTACTATGCCGAGCAGTTCCGGCTGCTGATCGAGAACCACGGCGTGGAGCTGGAAGTGGGCACCAGCAGCCAGCCCATCCCCATCCATTTCTCGTTTGCCGACAACGACCATATCGAAGGCCAGCTGAGCGCCGAGCGCCGCATGCTGATGCGCGATGTGTTTGACCTGCCCGACCTGCATGCGATGGACGATGGCATCGCCAACGGCACCTGGGAGCCCAAGCCGGGCGAGGCGCATCCGCTGTCGCTGTTCACCGCGCCGCGCATGGACTACTCGCTCCAGCGCCTGCGCCACTACACCGGCACCCTGCCCGAGTGGTTCCAGAACTTTGTGCTGTTCACCAACTACCAGTTCTATATCGACGAGTTCATCCGCCTGGGCCGCGCCGAGATGGCCAACCCGGACAGCGAGTACATCGCCTTTATCGAGCCGGGCAATGTCGTCACCCGCCGCCAGGGCTTGGCGCCCGAAGCGGTGGACGCGCTGGGCAACCCGCCCCCGCGCCTGCCGCAGATGCCCGCCTACCACCTGGTGCGCGCTGACCAGTCGGGCACGACCATGGTCAATATCGGCGTGGGCCCGGCCAATGCCAAGACCATCACCGACCATATCGCCGTGCTGCGGCCCCATGCCTGGATGATGCTGGGCCACTGCGCCGGCCTGCGCAACAGCCAGCAGCTGGGCGACTATGTGCTGGCCCATGCCTATGTGCGCGAGGACCATGTGCTCGACGAAGAGCTGCCGCTGTGGGTGCCCATCCCCGCGCTGGCCGAGATCCAGGTCGCGCTGCAGCAGGCGGTGGCCGATGTCACCCAGGTGCCCGAGGACGACCTCAAGCGCTTCATGCGCACGGGCACCGTGGCCAGCACCGACAACCGCAACTGGGAGCTGCTGCCCGACAACACACCCCAGCGCCGCTTCAGCCAGAGCCGGGCCGTGGCGCTCGATATGGAAAGCGCCACCATTGCCGCCAATGGCTTCCGCTTTCGCGTGCCCTACGGCACCTTGCTGTGCGTGAGCGACAAACCGCTGCACGGCGAGATCAAGCTGCCCGGCATGGCCAACCACTTCTACCGCGAGCGGGTGGACCAGCATCTGCGCATCGGCATGCGGGCGGTCAACATCCTGCGCGAAGGCGGTGTGGACCGCTTGCACAGCCGCAAGCTGCGCAGCTTTGCCGAGGTGGCTTTCCAGTAAGCAGCGCGCCAAGCGGGCCCTTGCCAGCGGGGGCCCTACTCCAATGCCAGCACGACCGTGCTGGCTTTTTTACTTATGGGGAACTACCTAACTGCAAACCCTGTGGATAACTGTGGGCGTCACTTCCACAATGGTCGGCGGGCCGTAAAGAAGCCTTTGCGCCCGCACCATAACAACCAGGAGACACCGTGACCACAACCATCCTCCCACCCCTGCGGCGCTTTATCCCTCTGACAGCCGTCGCCAGCGCAGTCCTTGCGCTGTCCGCTTGCGGCAGCGGCGGCTCCCACAGCTTCAACTTTGACGAGGCCAGCCTGGCGCTGGCCAAGCAGCAGGTGGCGGCCAGCCAGATCGGCCTGCCCACCAGCGGTGCCACGGTGACCTCGACCGAAACGCCAACGGCCGCCAGCGGCGCGCAGCCCCCGGCCTCGGTACGGGCCAATATCTCGATCGCCCCAGTCGACCCCGGCGCCCCGGCCATCAAGATGGGCCTGCTGCTGCCCAAGGAGTGGAACGGCAAGGTGGTGATGGTGGGCGGCGGCGGCTACAACGGCGTGATGCCCAGCCTCTACACCTACCCGGCCGCCCCCGCCAGCCAGGGTGCCTACCCGCTGCTGAACCAGGGCTATGCGGTGTTTGGCAGCGACTCGGGCCACCAGGCAGGGGCAGCCGGCAGCCGCGATGGCAGCTTTGGCACCAATGACGAAGCGGTCGCCAACTTCTCGGGCGCTGCACTGAAAAAGGTCAGCGACGTGGCCGATGTGCTGGTGACGCGCTTTTACGGCAAAAAGCCGGACAAGCGCTACTTCATGGGCGGCTCCACCGGCGGGCGCGAGGCGCTGGCCGTGGCGCAGAAATGGCCGTCCGACTGGGATGGCGTGGTGGCCTGGTACCCGGCCTGGAACGCCGCCAGCCTGGATCTGCAGTTTGGCCGCATCAGCCGCGCCTTTGCCCAGCCTGGCGCCTACCCGAGCCTGGGCCAGCGCAAGCTGCTGCGCCAGGCGGCGCTGGAGAAGTGCGATGCGCTCGACGGCGTGCAGGACGGCGTGGTCAGCAATGTGGCCGCCTGCAACAGCCAGTTTGACCCGGCTACCGCTACGCTCAATGGCCAGCCGCTGCGCTGCGCCGGCGGCGCGAGCCAGGAAGGCTGCCTGTCCGATGCAATGATCAGCGCGCTCAAGACCTACAACAGCGAAATCCGCTTCAGCGCGCCGCTGGGCAGCGGCGAGACGCAGTACCCCGGCTTCAACGTCTGGGGCTCGGAGCTGGGCGAGGAAGGCAGCAGCCCGCTGCAGCCCACGGTCAACCTGCTGGCGATGAACACCACCGCGCCGGCCAGCCCCGCGCCGCTCACCGCCCCGTACTGGGCCGTGTTCTGGGACCAGTGGGTGCGCTATTTTGTGACCCGCGATGCCAACTTTGATGCGCTGTCGCTGGACCCACAAAACCCCGGCGCCTGGACCGACCGCATCAACCAGCTCACCAAGTTGCAGGACATCAACAGCACCGACCTGTCGGCCTTCAACAAGCGCGGCGGCAAGCTGCTGATGGCCCATGGCACGGCCGACGTGCTCGTCAGCACCCGCGCTACCGCGCAGTACTGGCAGCGCCTGGAGCAGACCATGGGCGCCAGCGCCGTCAAGAGCTTTGCGCGCTATTACGAGGTACCCGGTTACGGCCATGCGGCCAGCACCGCCTTCAATGCCAACTGGGATTCGCTCAAAGCGTTGGACCAGTGGGTGACCGCTGGCACTGCCCCAGGCGCCCAGGTAGTCAGCGACACCGCTGGCGTGCCTGGGCGCACCCGGCCGCTGTGCGAGTACCCGACCTGGCCACGTTACAAGGGCAGTGGTGATGTAAACCTGGCCGACAGCTATAGCTGCCAAGCCAACTAAGAGCAACGTAACCAAGCCAGCAAAACAAAAGCATCTGGACGCCCTTCTCAAGGGCAGCCAGATGCTTTTTTATCGAATGAATCCAACGCGGTGCTGAGCGTTCGCTCAGCAGCCGCTTACTCCGCCACGCGGGGCTTGACCAGCGCTGCCGCCTTTTTGGCGTTGTCGCGTGCAGCATCGGTACCGGCAGCGCGGGCCAGCGCCACGCCCATGCGGCGGCGGCTAAAGCTCTCGGGCTTGCCAAACAGGCGCACCTCGGTGCCGGGGATCTGCAGGGCGGCATCGACGCCGTCAAACACAATGCCCTGGGCATCCACACCGCCGTAGATCACGGCGCTGGCGCCAGCGGTCTTCAGGCTGGTGTCCACCGGCAGGCCCAGGATGGCGCGGGCATGCAGCTCGAACTCGTTTTGCCACTGGGTGATCATCGTCACCATGCCGGTGTCATGCGGGCGCGGGCTCACTTCGCTGAACCAGACCTGGTCGCCCTTGACGAACAGCTCCACGCCAAACAGGCCCAGGCCGGCGGGCTCGCCGTTCAGGCCGGTGCCCAGGTCGCTGGTGATGGCGCGGGCAATGTCCTGCGCCAAGGTCAGCGCAGCGGGCGCCATGCGCGCGGGCTGCCAGCTTTCCACATAGTCGCCCTGCACCTGCACATGGCAGATGGGCTCGCAGAAATGGGTTTCGATCTGGCCAGCGGCATTCTTGGCGCGCACGGTCAGCAAGGTGATTTCGTAGTCAAAGTCGATAAAGCCTTCGACGATGATGCGGCCGCCCTGTACCCGGCCGCCTGCCATCGCATAGTTCCAGGCCTTTTCCACATCGCCCGGGCCATCGATCTTGCTCTGGCCCTTGCCCGAGCTGCTCATCACCGGCTTGACCACGCAGGGGTAGCCAATGCCGCCATCGATGGCCGCCTGCAGCTCGGCCAGGCTGTCGCAAAACTGGTAGGGGCTGGTGGGCAGGCCCAGGGTCTCAGCCGCCAGGCGGCGGATGCCTTCGCGGTCCATCGTCAAGCGGGTAGCGCGTGCGGTGGGCACCACGCGCACGGTGCCGGCCGCTTCCAGCGCCTGCAGTGCGGGCGTGGCAATGGCCTCGATCTCGGGCACCACCAGGTCGGGCTTTTCGGCCTCGATCAGCGCCGTCAGCTGGGCCGGGTCGCTCATCGTGATGGTGCGCGCGTGGTGCGCCACCTGATGGCCCGGGGCGTTGTCATAGCGGTCCACCGCCACCGTCTCCACGCCCAGGCGCTGCAAGGCGATCAGCACCTCCTTGCCCAGTTCGCCGCTGCCCAGCAGCATGACTTTGGTTGCGTTCTTGGTGAGCGGGGTGCCGAAGGTGGTCATATCAGGTCGTGTCAACAAAGGGGCTGCGGCGCAGCGATGGGGGGCATTTTAGAACCCCCGCCTATCCCCGCGCTCTGTCGCCCAGTTTGTGCCGCACTGCAACACCACCCGCTATGATCTTGGCACCGGGCTTGCCGCAGGCACTGCAGGGCGGGCCCCTCTCCCAGCAACAGGACCCAAGGAAGACAGATGACGATCCAGACCGTAGGCGTAATTGGTGCAGGCACCATGGGCAACGGCATTGCGCAGACCTGCGCGGTGGCCGGGCTGAATGTGGTGATGGTGGACATTTCAGACGCCGCCGTGCAAAAGGGCTTGGCAACGGTGGGCAGCAGCCTGGACCGCCTGATCAAGAAGGAAAAGATCAGCGAAGCCGACAAGGCCGCCGCCCTCGCGCGCATCCAGGGCAGCACCCGCTATGAAGACCTGCAAAAGGCCCAGTTGGTGATCGAGGCAGCCACCGAGAACTACGAGCTCAAGCTCAAGATCCTGCAACAGGTCGATGCGCTGCTGGACCCCTCGGTGCTGCTGGCCTCGAACACCTCATCGATCTCGATCACCCAGCTGGCCGCAGCCACCAAGCGCGCGGACAAGTTCATCGGCATGCACTTCTTCAATCCCGTGCCGATGATGGCACTGGTCGAAGTGATCCGGGGCCTGCAAACCAGCGATGCCACGCACGATGCGGTCAAGGCACTGGCCGAGAGCCTGGGCAAGTCGCCGATCAGCGTGAAGAACTCACCTGGCTTTGTCGTCAACCGCATTTTGGTGCCGATGATCAACGAGGCCTTCTATGTGCTGGCCGAAGGCATTGCGTCAGCCCAGGACATCGATGACGGCATGAAGCTCGGCTGCAGCCACCCGATTGGCCCGCTGGCTCTGGCCGACATGATCGGCCTGGATGTCTGCCTGGCCGTGATGGAGGTCTACCTGAAAGACTTTGGCGACAGCAAATACCGCCCCTGCCCGCTGCTCAAGGAAATGGTCGCCGCTGGCCAACTGGGCCGCAAAACCGGCAAGGGCGTCTACAGCTACGCCTGATCGCGCGCGCCCGCGCTGCCCAGCGATTCCTCCCCATGCCCGCGCCACGCAGCACCCCGATCTGGAAAAAGGCCCTGCCCGTGGCCGCGCTGGTGCTGGCCCTGGTGGCCTGCCTGGCCGGCTTTCGCCTCTGGAAGCAGCAGCTCGAAGAGGCGCCGGTCGATGCGCTCTACCGCGACTACCTGGCCTATGTGGCCGCCAGGGTGCCGGCCGCCGATCTGCACCTCAAGCGCTACTACCAGCGCTATGGGCGCGACACGGTGGCCGCCAAGCACTTCAAGCCCATCTGCCGCAGCGTGACAGCCATGGCAGACCAGCAGGCGCTGGACCTGGGCGCCAGCGAGTGGCACACGCTGGCCGGGAGCTGCCGCACGCGAATGAGCAGCGATGAGATCCACCTTCTGCCCTGAGCAAACACCTCATCACATACAACAGAGACAAGCATGCCCACCCCCAACCTCTTCAAAAAAGCCATGGCCGCCGGCCAGGCGCAGATCGGCCTGTGGTCGGCCTTTCCCTCGCCCTACATCACCGAGCTGCTCGCCGGCAGCGGCTACGACTGGATCATGCTCGACACCGAGCATTCGCCCAACGATGTGCCCCAGGTGCTGCAGCAGCTCCAGGCGGTGGAGGCGGCCCTTCAGCCCCGCCCGACCAGCGCCGTGGTGCGCCCGGCCTGGAACGATCCGGTGCTCATCAAGCGCTACCTGGACATTGGCGCCCAGACCATTCTGATCCCCTTTGTGCAAAACGCCGACGAGGCCCGTGCCGCCGTGCAAGCCATGCGCTATGCGCCCCAGGGCATTCGCGGCATGGGCGGCTCGATGCGCGCCAGCAACTTTGGCCGTGACCTGCAGTACGTCGACGATGCTGACAAGGAGCTGTGCCTGCTGGTGCAGGTAGAGACCGCGCAGGCGCTGGACCAGATCGAGGCCATCGCCGCCGTCGATGGCGTGGATGGCATCTTTATCGGCCCGGCCGATCTGTCGGCCAGCATGGGCTACCCTGGCCAGCCGCGCCACCCAGTGGTCAATGCCGCGATTGACAACGCCATCACCCGCATCCGCGCTGCCGGCAAGGCCCCCGGCATCCTGATGGTGGACGAGGCCCGCGCCCGCGAATGCCTGGCCCTGGGCGCGCAGTTTGTCGCGGTCTCGATGGACCTGATCCTGCTGCGCAGCGCTGCCGATGCGGTGGCGGCCAAGTTCAAGGACAGCAGCGGCCAGGTGGTGCAGACCGCGTATTAAACGCAAGGCGGCAACCCAGCTGCAATCTGCGGCGCGGCTTGCCTCCCTTTAAAACGAACCCTGGGGCCATGCACCGGCCTTTGCCAAATACCCTGCTTCTGGAATGTGTGTTCACAATTTAGTTGTACGCAATTTAATTGAGCACTATAATTCAACCCATGCCCAACGCCACCTCCGCCACTGCCCACAACGCGCTGCTGCTCGACCAGCAGCTGTGTTTTGCGCTGTACTCCAGCTCGCTGGCGATGACCAAGCTGTACAAGCCCTTGCTCGAACCATTGGGTTTGACCTACCCGCAGTACCTGGTGCTCTTGGTACTGTGGGAGGGCGATGGCTGCATGGTCTCCGAGCTGGGCGAGCGTCTGTACCTCGATTCGGGGACCTTGACGCCGCTGCTCAAGCGCATGCAGACGGCAGGCTGGCTGCAGCGCCAGCGCGACAGCAACGATGAGCGCCGTGTGCGCGTGTACCTGACGGAGGCCGGTCGCCAGCTGCGCGAGCAAGCCGCGGCCATCCCCGCCTGTGTGCTCGCGCACAGCCAATGCACGGTGCAGGAGCTGCAGGCATTGACCCACCAGATCCAACAGCTGCGCAGCCGACTGGCCGCGCCGCTGCCCGCCGCTTCTTGATGAAGCATGTTTTTTCGTTCCACCCTTGACCAGGAGTTCACCATGGCTACTCTCGAAAAAGTTCTGTACACCGCCCACGCACACACCACTGGCGGCCGCGACGGCGCATCGCGCACCAATGATGGCCGCCTGGACGTGCAGCTGTCCTCGCCCGGCACCAGCGGCCAGGGCACCAACCCCGAGCAGCTGTTTGCTGCCGGCTACTCCGCCTGCTTTATCGGCGCGATGAAGGCGGTGGCCGGCAAGCAAAAGCTCGCCCTGCCCGATGGCCTGTCGATCGACGCCGAAGTGGACCTGGGCCCCGTCCCCAACGCCTACGGCATCGCCGCCCGCCTGACGGTGAACCTGCCCGGCATGGACAAGGCCGTGGCCGAAAAGCTGGTGCATGACGCCGACCTAGTCTGCCCTTACTCCAACGCCACCCGCGGCAATATCGACAAGACCCTGACCGTGGTGGTCTAAGTCGCGCAGTTCAACGATTGACGCTCTCCAGTGCAGCCGGTGCATGCCTTGCATGCCCGGCTTTTTTTGCGTCCCTGTGGTCAGGATGGCCGTCACAAGAAGGGCGCACAATGGCGGTATGCACGATACCGATGACTACCCGCCCAGCAGCCCCGCGCAGGAGCATGCCTATGCCGCACTCACCCCCGATGTGGTGCTCGACGCGCTGGCGTCGGTGGGCCTGTGGGGCGATGGCCGCCTGAACCCGCTGTCTTCCTACGAAAACCGCGTCTACCAGGTCTGGCTGGAAGACGGCAGCAAGGTGGTCTGCAAGTTCTACCGCCCGGGCCGCTGGAGCGATGCGGCCATTGCCGAGGAGCACCAGTTCTCCCAGCAGCTGGCCGACGCCGAAGTGCCGGTGGTCGCGCCCCTGCAGCTGGGCGGCCACAGCCTGCTGCAGCATGGCGGTTTTCGCTTTTCCGTATCGCCCTGGCGGGGCGGGCGCCAGCCCGATCTGGACGACTGGGAGGTGCTCGAATGGGTGGGGCGCTTTCTGGCCCGCATCCACACCGTGGGTGAGGCCCGGCCCTTTGTACACCGCCCCAGCATCAATGCCCAGGACTTTGCCCGCGAGCCCCACGACTGGCTGATGGCCCAGGGCGCCATTCCGCCCGGCCAGCGCAGCGCCTGGAGCGATGCCTGCCGCCGCGCCACCGACAAGATCTGCGAGATCATCGATCCGGGCGATGCCAGCGGCCACTTTGCCGCAGGCAGCTACCGCAGCCTGCGCCTGCATGGCGACTGCCACCCGGGCAATGTGCTATGGGTGCCGCCCGAGCACCAGGGCGGCGGCCCGCATTTTGTCGACCTCGATGACACGCGCAGCGGCCCGGCCGTGCAGGACCTGTGGATGCTGCTGTCGGGCGACCGCCAGCAGCAAAGCGCGCAGCTGTCGACGCTGGTCGAAGGCTATGAACAGTTCCGCCCCTTTGACCGGCGCGAGCTGGCACTGATCGAGCCGCTGCGCACGCTGCGCCTGATCCACTACAGCGCCTGGCTGGCGCGGCGCTTTGACGACCCGATCTTTCCGATCCACTTCCCCTGGTTTGGCAGCGAGGCCTACTGGCAGGAGCAAACCCAGATGCTGCAGGCCCAGCTCATCGCGATGGATGAGCCGCCGCTGTACGTTTAAGGAACCGGTTAACAGCGGTTGTCCAAGCGGCAGTCGGGCAGCAGTTGCCCATCCGCACCGCGCCACTGCAGGTTGGGATCATGCTCGCCCGAGGGTGGGCTGACCACCCCAGGCACCACCACGCCGGGCTGCACCGGCTGGGCATAGTCCGGTGCAGCGGCGGGGCCAGACGCTGGCGCTGCCGGGTCATACAGCACCGTGCCGGTGCCCACCCCCACGCCCACCTGGGCACCCCCGACGGAGGTGCCGACCCCGACACCTGCATTGCCCGTCACCTGGCCGCGCTGGTTGACCCCCACGCCGACACCGACAGGGCCCAGGCCCGTGCCCACCCCGGCGCTGACCCCGCCACTGCCCACCCCCACGCCGACCGAGAACGGCCCCACCGGCACGCCCACGCCCACATAGGGCGAGCAGGCGGACAGCGCAGCCACGGACAAGGCGGCAGCGGCCGCACGGCAGGGGTGGGAGAGGAAAAAGCGCATGGCAGGCATTCGGATCATGGCTATTTTTAACAGCGATTGCTACACCAGCCTCTGCCGCAAGGGCATTGCATGCAGATGTCCTACGCCCAGCGATGGGCACCCCGACAGCGCGGGGACATGCCGGGCCCGACTCCCTACAATCCAGGCCACCGTCCTTCCCGGGCCAGCCGCTACCCGCCGCTGGCCTGCTGCTGCCACCGCAGCCCAGCCCCAAGTTCTGATCATGAAATACCAATGGCCGCCCTATTTCTGGGTGTGCTTCTCGATGTGTGTCGGCGTCATGGGCACGGCGCTGGCCAGCCCGCTCTACCCGCTCTACCAGGCCCAGTGGCAGCTGCCGCCAAGCGCGATCACCCAGGTGTTTGTGCTCTATATGGCCGCAGCGCTCACCAGCCTGATGCTACTGGGCGCGATCACGACCCGCTATGGTTTTTTCAAGGTGCTGCGCGCGGGGGTGGTGCTGATGAGCGCAGGCGTGCTGCTGTCGGCGCTGGCCTGGAATATGCAGGTGTTTGGCTTGAGCCGCATCATCATTGGCCTGGCCTCGGGGATGATCACCACCTCGGCCTCGCTGGGCCTGACCCAGCTCAACACCAGCGGCGACACGCAGCGGGCCGCTGCCACCACCAGCTTGACGATTGCCTTTGGCTTTGGCCTGGGGCCCATTGTCGGTGGCCTGGTCGCGCAATGGGCGCCTTTTCCGCTGCGCAGCGCCTATCTGCCCTCGCTGCTGCTGAGCGCCTTGGCGATTTATTCGCTGTTCCAGGTGCAGCTGCCGGCCCACCTGCAGCCGGCGCCTGCCAGCAGCAGTTTTGGCCTGCGCCAGCTGATGCCGCGCCTCACCTTCCCCGAACGCACGGCGCTGCGCCGCTACGGCCTGGCGTCGATGGGCGCCTTCTGTGCCTTTGGCATGTTCAGCCTGTTTGCCTCGCTCGCGCCCAGCTTTATGCAAAGCATGCTGCCCTAGCACGGGCCGGCCATCAGCGGGCCGTCGATCGGCCTCATTCTGCTGCTGTCGGCCGCCTCGCAGTATGCCGCCAAGGGCTTTGTCACCCGCAAGGTGCTGATCACCGGCTATGCCGCACTGGCGCTGTGCAATCTGCTGCTGATCGCCAATGTGTTTGCCAGCTCGGCGGCGGTGTTTCTGCTCTGCGTGCTGAGCGCTGCGCTCGGCCATGGCCTGTGCAACCTGGGCGGTATCTCGGTGGTCAACCGGGTGGCGCGGGCTGACAACCGCGCCGGCCTGCTGGCCACCTACCTGGTCATCGGCTATGTGGGCACCATCTTGCCGATTCTGGGGATTGGCTGGCTGTCCGACCAGGTGGGCCTGTCGCGCGCGCTGCTCGTGTTTTGCGCAGTGTTTGCGCTGCTGGCCACGGCGCTGGCGCTGGCCACCTGGCGCACCCCAGTGCCGGTGCCCGCTGCCAAGCACTAGCCTTATTTGCGCGGCGGCAAGGTGATGCTGATCTCGTGCGAGATCTCGGGGCCGCTCTCGGCCGGGCGGATCACCTGCTCAGGCGGCGGTGGGGGGGGCGGCCGCAGCACAGTGGGGCGCGGCGCCAGCTTGGGCTGGATGTTTTTCTTCCAGGCCTCGACCAGCACCTCGTTGACAAACTGGCGGTCCAGCCACAGCCACAGCAAAAACGGCACCAGGGTGGGCAGCACCAGGCTGCCCAGCTGGTAGCCATAGGCGAGCAAGTCCAGCTGGGTCTGCGAGATCTTGAGCAGGCGCAGGTCGAGATTGGTGGCCAGCACCATCTGCATCAGCAAGCTGGTGGAGATGCTGAACGCCTGGAACGGCAGCAAGATCACATAGCCCAGCACCGCGCGCCAGATGCGGCCCTTGCGCCAGGCCGCCAGCAGCAGCGCCAGGAAGATTGGAAAGCCGTAGGCATAGCGGCCCGGGTCGCCATCGACCGAGATCTCGGCCCAGCGGCCACCGGTGTTGGCATTGGCCACGCCCACCGAGGTATCCACCTCGATCTTGCCGGGCGCGATATGCACCTGCTTGACCCAGCCCGCGGCCAGGTCCAGCATGCCTTCCTTGGAGATCACCGCCACCGGGTAGCTCATCCACGGCGACAGCTGCACCCACAAGGTGGTCAGCACGATGATGCCGGCAAAGGCCAGCAGCGCAAATCGCTGTATCGGGTTCAAGCGCTTCATCCCTCTTCCTCTGTATCCGCCCTCCTGGGGGCTCTGTGCTTCTTCTCGTGCCTATGGAAAAAAGCCAGCAGTGCTTGCACTGCTGGCCGGTTCAGATCAGGCGGCTGCCAGCGTGGGCTCGGCCCCCGAGCCCGAGGGAGGCGGTTGGTCCGAGCCATCCTCGGCCCGCTTGGCGCGCTGGCCGGCACGCACCCAGACCAGCCAGACGACCAGCACGTCCAGCATGATCAGCGCCTGCCACAGGTACTCGTGGGCAAAGTTGAAGGCCGTCATGTTCCACTGGCCCAGGTAGAACAGGCTGATCACGCGCACGATATTGACCGCTTGCACCGCGATAAAGCCCAGCACCAGGCCGATGAGCTTGTGGCGCCAGCTCGAGGGGAAGGCCATGATGGCGGCAAACAACACAATGCAGGCCTCGATGCCATTGCAGCCGGCCTCGATCGACACGCCAAAATTGGTGGCATGGTTCCACAGCACCTTGCCTTCGGCGACAGCAGACTTGTCAAACCAGGTCACCAAAAAGGCGCAAATCTGCGCCAACATCGCCGTCCAGGGCTCGACCAGGTGCTTTTGCACCCAGCTGAGCATATTGAGACCAAACAAAGTGAGCTGCAGCCCCAGAAATACAAAAAAGAAGCGAACCATGGTACGTGCCTGCTGTCGTCGAAGTGGACGTAGGAGCAAATATAGCCGTTAAAGTTCTGGCCGGGGGAAATGCCTCTGTCAACAACTGCTGTTCCTGCGGCAAATCCCCCACGCAAAAAAAGCCGCGCATGGCTATGCGCGGCTGGGGTGCTGGAGGCAAATCCTATGGCATAGCCTTCTCAGCTGCGGCGTCCCAGTCGCAGTGCGGCCAGGCCAGCCATGGCCAGCGCCATCAGCAGCAGCGCCCCAGGGACCAAGGCAGGCACGGGCACTGCGGTCTGGTCACCGGGCCGGCCTTCGCCGCCGCCATTGTCCTTGCCAGCAATGGTTGTGGTCCCCGAGCTTTCGTTGTTGCTCGGGTCGCTATCGCCGGGCAGGTCCACCACGGCGGTATTGACCAGGCTGGCCGGGCCTTGCAGCGCGGCATCCACGGTGGTCTCCACCGTCAAGCTCACCGATGCACCCACGGCCAGCGGCTCCAGCACGCAGCCCAGCGTGCGGCTGCCTGCGTCAAAACGGCAGGCCGGCGAGGCTTGCACAAAGACCAGGCCTTCGGGCAAGACATCGGTCACGCTGGCTTCGCGGCTGTCGGCCGGACCGTTGTTCACAACAGTCAAGGTGTAGGTCAGCGCATCGCCTGCGGCGGCCTGGGCCTTGTCCACCGATTTGGTCAACGCCAGATCCACCAGCGCCAGCGGCGTCTCGGTGTGGCTGTCGTTGTTGGACTCGTCGGTATCGCCGGGGCTCGTCAGGCGGGCGCTGTTGACCACACGGGTCTGTCCTTCCGTACGCGACAGCAGCTTGGCGCTGAAGGGGAGAGCCACTTGCTCACCGGCGTTGAGCGTGGTGATCTCGCAGCGCAAGGCGCGCGTGGCCTCGTCATAGCTGCAGCCGGCAGGGGCCGCGCCTTCCAGCGCCAGGCCTTCGGGCAGCACATCGCTGACGACCGCCTGGCCGTTCACCAGGTCATTGCGCGGGCTGGCTGCCGGGTCTTCCTCGTTCTTCACCGTCAAGGTGTAGGCGATCAGATCGCCCACATCAACGGCACTGGTGGCCGAGGTGGTCTTGGTCAGCGACAGATCCACATAGCGCAGCTTGTCCAGCTCTTCGGGCGAGATTTGCGCCGGGTCATAGGTGGAGGTACGGTCCGTGGTCTGGTTGTTCTTGCTGACATCCATGCCGCCCAGCACTTCCACATCGGCCGCCACCGTCGCGCGGTGGTTGACGGTGCCTACGGCGCGGCCATCGAGCAGCGCAGCGGGCTCCATCGTGAACTTGATCGCCACCGATTCATTGGGCGCCAACCAGGGGAAATCACAGACCAGACTGCCCGCCAGCGCACCGGCGGCCGGCACGGTACAACTGCCCAGGCCAATGCGGCTATCCCCATTGGCCAGTTGCACGCTGTCGAGCGAGACAAAGCGGAAGTCGGCCGTCGATCCCGCTGCCGGGAACTGGTCCACCATCTGCACGCCCGTCGCATAGGACTGCGATGCACCGCTGTTGGTCACCGTGATCGTGTACTGGGTCTTGCCGGTGTCCAGCGGGATGCCGTCATGGGTATGGCGCATGTTCACCAGCACATCGACCTGGGGCTTGTCCAGCGGCACCGTTTCGTTGGCGCTGTTGTTGCCCAGGTCCGTCTCCGGCGTGACCGAGGCCACGAGGACGCTGTTGTCCAGCTGAGGCGGGTAGTCCTTGGCGCGTGAGCGCAGCTGGTAGCTGACCGTCTTTTGCGCGTTCTCGGCGACCGCATCGGTCCAGACGCAGGTCATCGTGCGGTTGGCTTCGGTGATCTCCAGGCCGGCGGCAAACGTGGCGCCGCCGCTCAAGCTGCAGCTGCCACCGCTGATGCTGGGCGCAGAGCCCACCAAGATGGTGTCGAGCGGCAGGCGATCAGTCACGCGAACCTGGCGCGCCTGCGAGGGGCCGCTGTTCTTGGCCGTCAAGGTGTAGGTGATCGCCTGGCCGGCGGCAGCGCTCTCGGGTGCGGCCTGCTTGGTCACGGTCAGATCGGTCAGTGCTTCGAGCACTACCGAGGCCTGCGCACGGTTGTTGGCGGTGTTGAACTCCGCCGTATCGGGCGAGCGCACATCGGCCACATTGACGATGGTGTTGGTCTGCGTGGCATCGTCCTGGGGGTCCACATACTGGCGCGCCTTGATGACGACCAGATACTCAACATCCGGGTCGGCAGGCAGGTTGCGCAGGGTGCAGCTGACGGTCGCAGACTTCTGGTGGTTGTCACCCGAAATGCTGCAGCCATCGGAGGCGGCAGTGCTGCCCGCCTTCAAACCCTGCGCCTGGCCCTGCGGCACCTCAGGCATTTGCACCTCGGCCGTCAGATAGCGGCTGTTGTCATAGGTTTTCACCCCCAGTACGCCGGCGCTGACGTCGGTCAGCAGGTTGCCGATGACATCGGTCACCGTGACGGTTTGCGCAGCCTGCAGGTCTAGATTGCGCCCATTCTCAGGCACATCGTTTTTCACACGCAGGGTGTAGACCACCTCGGCACCCGAGGCCTTCGCGCCACCGGTGATCGCGGCGGACTTGCTGATCGACAGGTCGGCCTGGCGCTCCGATATGTTGACTTTGTTGCTGCTCACGATCTGGCCCAGCGGCGCACCGTCACGCCCCTGCATACCCTCCAGTGCAGCGCCGTTGGCGATGGAGGCAAACTGGCCGTTTGCCGCATCGATGTGGGCCACCACATTGAGCAGGAGCTCCGAGGTGCTGCCAGCCGCAATGCCGCCGCTGAAGGTGCAGGTCAGCAATTTCCCCAGTTCGGTGGCCGTGCTGCTTGCGGGGCTGCAGACCCAGGGAGACCCAGCGGCAACGCCCAGAAACTGCAGTTGGCCGTCGAGCTGGTCGGTCACCGTCATGGTCTGACCGGACAGCACATCCAGCGGCCCATTGTTCTTGATCTTGATCGCGTACTGGTATTGCTGGCCGGAGGCAATCACCGACGCCGTCGTGCTTTTGCTCAGCGCCAGATTGACCTTGTTGCTGACCAGCACGCTCGCCTGCGCCTGGTTGTTGGCGCCCACATTGGCGGGCGGCTCATTGCTGGCCGAGACCTCGGCCGAGTTGTTGATGACGCTCTCTGCCGCCACCGAAGACACATCCACCAAGGCCTTGACCGTGATTTGCGGCAGGTTCGGGGTAAAAGCACCGCTGTACTGGCAGCGAACGATTTGCGCGTTGTTGCTGCACACCCAGTCGTTGCCAGTCGCACCGACGAACGTGACACCGGCAGGCAGGGTGTCGGTGACGACAATGTCCTGCGGCACCAGCTCTCCGGCGACCCGCTTGGCGCTGAGCGTATAGGTCACCGGCACAGGCGCGCTGGCCTGCTTGTCCAGCACCTTGGGATTGACGACCTTGGTGAGCGCCATGTCCAGGTTCACATTGGGCTGCACCTGGATCTGCACATCATCGGTGTTGTTGTCAGGGTCGGCATCCAGAAACAGCTGACCGGTGGCGGTCTCCCCCGACACCGACACCGCACTGGCCACCTGGCCGCCGCTGGTCTTGACCAGCAAAGGCACGCTCAGCAGCGGCAAATCCTGGCCACGGCCGACCGACTGGCCAGCGGGCACGGTGTAGCTGCAGCTCCATACCGGCACGGGCTGGTTGGCGCTGGTGTCATCGGCCAGCTTGCACACCCAGCCATTGCCGCCAGGGCTGCCCTGGAACTCGGTGCCCTCGGGCTGTGGAAAACGCAGTTGGGCCTTTTCACCCGCCTTGAGCGCAAAGGCATAGGGCGAGTCGGCATTGCGCACCTGCAGCTGGTAGTCGACCTTGTCGCCCTGGGTGTGGCTTGCGCCATTCACCGGCGCGAGGATCTGCACAGCCAGATCGGCGCGTTGGTAGGTGGTGATGGTGCGCTCGATGCGGCTGTGGTTCGGAGCCGCCTCGCCCGCATCCGGATCCGCGTTGTCGGGGCTGGAGGCAGACGCCTGCGCCGTCCAGTCCGTCCCCGCGCTGGGCAGCTTGACGCGGAAGTCCACCGCGACAAAATCGGTCGCCGTCACCAACGCAAGATTGCATGTCAGCGCAGCGCCTGCCTCGATGGTGTCGCCGGCCTGGGGCAGCGGCTGGGCACATTGCACGCCGGCGGGCGCGACGATTTCCTGAAAAATGGCGCCCGCAGGCAGCTGCTGAAGCAGCGACACATTGGCGACCTCGCCGCTGCCGCCATTGAGCTTGACCTTGGCGCGGTAGACAAAGTCGGCGCCCACCGGGCCATTGACCGAACCGCTCTCGGCAACGGCCCCGGTCTGGGCGACAAAGGCGTCATGGTTCACAAAGATGTCGTAGCGGGTCGACTGCGCAGCGGCCATCGCCGGCAGCAGACCAGAGACCAAGGCAAAGGCAACGCTGCACCGCAGGGGGCTGCGTAGCGGCGGCGATCGATACGGGAGTAACACTTTCAATGTCCTGTTTAAAAAGGCAAAGCTCCGCCCTCTCCTGAAAAACAGAGATAACGGCTTGCGTGTTCAGTGAAATAAAAGATTTCCGCTAAATACCAAAGATTTTCTGAGCGATCACAGCGATAACACCCAGTGGTAGTAACGGATTCTTAAGACCCTGCTGTACCTGACAACAAGGGCTGCGAATGTAGCACCGACCATTCACCTATATATGCAATAAACTTTTAATAAATTAATTGAATATATAAAAATGATGCACCAAAACGATGCAGACCGGGCCATAGCATTTCCGGTCCAGCGTTGGACCGCTGGTATGCGCTGCTGCCTCTGCGCTCCCGCAGGCATGCCGTGGGCGTTGAATGCATGCGCTGCCCAGTGATGCACACGCAGCGCCGCTGTGCATGCAGCCGCGCTGAAGAGATAAAACCGCAATAAATTGATTTATCTAGCAAATAACAGATCTAGAGCAGACGGTGGCGGCTCGAAGAGACAACCAGAGCCAAAGCGATGTGCGCGGTATCAAGGTCCGCGATGGGGCACAAGTTTTCTTGCGGTAGCGTTTTTTGAACCCTCTTGGCATGCAGGCACTCAGGATAAAAACAATTTGACACAAAATTAAAACACCCCGATGCGGCAGCTGCTGGTCCTCAAAATGCATCGCCGCCGATATGTCAACAATTCTTAACTTTGATTTTATCGGGCACTATGGAATTATTTATCACTAAAAGTAAGCACTTCCCTCGTGATAAAAAGCAAATAATCCATCGATATTCACAAAAAAGAATAAAAACCACACACCATTGCCAACAATGGCTGGCATGAAATTCCCACTCCGTTTCTGCAGGGGCCAACCCGCTGCCAGGCCTCAGATAAAAAAATCCCCGCCCGGCTTTTCAACCGGCGGGGATTTTCATTCGGTGGGTGCGGCTTTATGCCAGCAGTGCATTGACCCGTTTGACATAGGCGGCAGGGTCGTCGGGCAAACCGCCTTCGGCCAGTACCGCCTGGTCAAACAGGATCTGGGCCAGGTCGTGGAAGTGCACCGAGCCGTCCAGCTTCTTGACCAGCGGGTGCTCCGGATTAACCTCCAGCACCGGCTTGGACTCGGGCGCTGGCTGGCCCGCCTGCTTGAGCAGGCGCGCCAGTTGCAAGCTCATGCCGCTGTCCGAGACCACGAGGCAAGCGGGCGAGTCCACCAGGCGGCTGGTGGCACGCACGTCGTCTGCCCGGTCCTTCAAGGCTTCCTTGAGCTGGGCCAGCACCGGCTTGAAGGCTTCGGCGGCTTCTTCGGCCGCTTTCTTCTCTTCCTCGTTTTGCAGCTTGCCCAGATCGACAGCGCCCTTGGCCACCGATTGCAGCGGCGTGCCGTCAAAGTCCTGCAGGAAGTTCAGCGCCCACTCGTCGACCCGGTCGGTCATCAGCAGCACCTCGATGCCCTTTTTCTTGAACACTTCAAGCTGCGGGCTGCTCTTGGCGGCGGCCAAGGTGTCGGCGGTGATGTAGTAGATGGCGTCCTGCCCCTCTTTCATGCGCGCCTTGTAGTCGGCAAACGAGGTGTTCAGGCCGTCGTGGGTGGTCGATGCAAAGCGCAGCAGCTTGGCGATGCGCTCCTTGTTGCCCATGTCCTCGCCCAGGCCTTCCTTGAGCACCGCGCCAAACTCGCTATAGAAGCGGCTGTATTTGCCTTCCTTGGCCTTGTCGTCTTCGCTGACCACATCCACCACGCCATCGCTGCCTTCGGCATCGGCCTGGGGCTTGTCGTGGCGGGCCAGGTCTTCGAGCATAGCCAGCACGCGCTTGACCGAGCCATCGCGGATCAGGCGCACATCGCGGCTTTCCTGCAGCAGCTCGCGGCTCACGTTCAGCGGCAAGTCGGCCGAGTCGATCACGCCTTTGACAAAGCGCAGGTACTGCGGCATCAGCGCCTGGGCATCGTCCATGATGAAGACGCGCTTGACGTAGAGCTTGATGCCCGCGTGCTTGCCCTGCTGGTACAGGTCAAACGGCGCCTTGGCGGGGATGTAGAGCAGCTGCGTGTACTCGGTATTGCCTTCGACCCGGTTGTGGCTCCAGGTCAGCGGGTCTTCGTAGTCGTGGCTGATGGCCTTGTAGAAGTCCTGGTACTGCTCGGGCGTGATGTCCTTCTTGGCACGGGTCCACAAGGCGCTGGCCTTGTTCACGGTTTCCCACTCGCCGGTCTTAGCCATCTCGCCGGGCTGGTCGTTCTCACCCTCTTTCCATTCTTCCTTTTCCATCAGGATGGGCAGGCTGATGTGGTCGGAGTATTTGGCAATCACTTCCTTGAGCTTGTAGCCGTTCAAGAAGTCCTGCGCGTCCTCGCGCAGGTGCAAGATGATGCTGGTGCCGCGCTGGGCACGGTCGATCTGCTCGACCTCGAAGTCGCCCATGCCGCCGCTGGTCCAGCGCACGCCTTCCGAAGCCTGGGTCCCCGCGCGGCGCGACTCGACGGTGATCTTGTCGGCCACGATGAAGCCCGAGTAAAAGCCCACGCCGAACTGGCCGATCAGCTGCGAATCGGCCTTCTGGTCGCCACTGAGCTTGTCCATGAAGGCCTTGGTGCCGCTCTTGGCAATCGTGCCCAGGTTGTCGATGGCCTCTTGCGTGGTCATGCCGATGCCGGTGTCGGTGATGGTCAAGGTCTTGGCCTTGCTGTCATAGGACACGCGCACTTCTAGATCGGGCTGGTCGCCGTACAGACCGCTGTCATTGAGCGCTTCAAACCGCAGCTTGTCGCATGCATCCGACGCATTGGAGATCAGCTCGCGCAAAAAAATCTCCTGGTTCGAATACAGCGAATGCGTCACCAGGTGGAGCAATTGGGCCACTTCGGCCTGGAAGGAATGGGTTTTTTTGGTCATGGGAGGTCAATCTTCATCAACACAGATCAAGGGCCTATATGGGTGCGGGCCGCGCCGTTTCAAGCTATACCGTCATTTTAGGAATTGTTTATCCAAACAATCTATATCAAGCAAAGATTTATGACATAGATCGCTGATAAATGATCATGATCACCCGTAGAGCAGATATTCAATTTCCTTTATGCACACCATCACATCTCATTGTTATTTCCCCTGACACACTTAACGTTGTGTATCAAATTTTGACATTTGATTGGTGGCATCCACGCAAAATAAATCCAACGTTAGTTAACACCTAATTACAAATGAATGTTGTTGAGCGGCATCCCTTGTGCAGCGGCACTGGATTCTTCCAGGCGTTTACAGGGCTTGCCGCTTGGGGGATGTTGGTGCTGGTGCTTGGTGGGCATGTGCCCCTAGCCCAAGCACAGAGCGATCAGGCAGTCAGTGCCCAGGTGGAGTCACTGAGCGCTGCCCAGGCCGAACAAGCCCGGCTGCGCGCCCTCGTGGAGGCGGCGCCCGCCGCCTACGAGGACAACTTCATGAGCGCCGATGAACTGACGGCCCTGCGGGCCGGTGAAGCCGACGAGCTAGACCCCAGCACTTTGCCGCTGGGGCTGCGCAGCTGGGTGCTGGAGAGCCGCCTGGGCGTCGCCCAGTCCGACAATGGGGAGCTGGGCAGCAAGCGCGGCATCGAGCTGGGCCAGCGCATCCAGTACCGCCAGCAGACGCTGAACTATGGCGAGTGGCTGCTGCAGGCCGATGTGCGCAGCATGCATGGCGGCCAAGACGCCTTCAATGGCATTGGCGCCCTGGGCTATGCCCGCCAATCCAGCAGCCAGCGCATCACCGTGCAGAACCTGGCTATGCCCCTGACACCGGGCATCCGCATGGATACCACCATCGGTGACGGCTACAGCGAGCTGACCCGGGGCCTGGGCCAGAACTACCGCCTGATGCTGGGCACCAGCACCTTGCGCGGCCTCTCGACCCGAATCTATGGCGCGGACTTTGACATCAGCGCCGGCATGGGCCAGCGCGGCGACCTGCTTGGCGGCCCCTACCCCGGCTTCGAAAAAAGCCAGGGCACGCTCGCCTGGGTGGGCGCCACCCAGCGCCTGGGCGGCGCCTGGTATGCCGCAGGGCAGCTGAACCAGGCCAACCATATCCCCGCCGTGGACTACGGCCTGTGGAACGACCCAGGCAGCGGCAGCAAGCGGGTCAGCAGCTGGGCGGCGGCGCTGGGCTATGGCTCGCCCACGCAGCAGGACGGCGCATTGCGAGGCCGGCTCACCGCGCTGGGCAGCAGCACAAGCAGCGATTCGGCACAAACCCCATCTGGCAGCGCACAAGGCCTGTACCTGGAGGCAGACACCAAGCTGGGCCGCTACCGCCATACCTGGGGTGCCTATGTGACCCGCCCCAATCTGCATTTTGGTGACTACCTGCTGCCCTCGGGCACCCAGGGCGCCTACTGGCGCATGGACCATAGCACCAGCCGCATGAGCTGGGGCACGGGGGTGGATGTGGAGCGCATGCGCGCGAGCAACTGGCCGGCCCAGCAGGGCCAGACCCGCGTGGGGCTGAGCGGCAATCTGCACTACCAGCTGGACCGCCGAACCGCGCTGGGCGGCAACCTTAACGTCTACCAAACCCGCTATGCAGGAGACGGCCAGGGTGGCGGCCTCGATGGCAAGATGCGCAGCCTTTATGCCTATGCCTTCTACCAGACCCGCTTTGGCGAACTGCCACGCTCGCGCTTCAGCCTGAGCCTGCGCAGCAATGAGCAGATTGTGCTGGGTGACGGCACCGCCACCGGCCGCGAGCTGCAGTGGGAGCAGGACTGGATCAGCGCCCAGCGCGAGACCATGCGCCCCGAGCTGGTCACCACCTTGGGCTGGGCCGATGACCGCAGCAACGGCAGCCACCAGCGCTACCCCACGGCCGGGGTACAGGGCCGCTACTGGGCCAGCAACAGCCTGAGCTTTTTCGGCCATCTGCGCTACACCTCGCAAAGCGGCGGGCTTTTCACCAGCCGGGGCCTGTCGGGCAACTTTTCGGCCGAAAAGCAGTGGGGCAACGGCTGGAGCATGGGCCTGGGCGTGCTGCTCAACCAGGCGCGCCTGGCCACCACCCAGGTGCTCAGTTGGACCAGCCCGCAAATCTACCGCAGCAACGACAAGACCGCCTATGCCTATCTGCGCTGGGAAGGCGGCACCGGCCGGCCCTTTGCCGTCGCTGGCGGCATGCCCGGCAATGGCAGCGGCAGCGTCAGTGGACGCGTGTTTTATGACGCCAACAAGGATGGCCGTGTCCAGGCCGATGAATCCGGCGCGCAGGGTATCGAGGTCGTGCTCGATGGGCGCTACCGCACCACCACCGATGCCGAAGGGCGTTTCTTTTTCCCGATGGTTGGCGTAGGCCGCCATCAGCTCAGCCTCACGCTCGACAGCGTGCCCCTGCCCTGGGGCGCAGCCGACGGCACGGTACTGAGCGTTGATGTTCCGCTGCGTGGCGAAGCCAACGCCGAGATCCCCATCACCAAGGTGGAGGAATAACCATGCAGCAGAACCCAGGCCCCCGATTGCGCACCCCGTGCACGGTGTGGGCCAAACCCCGGCGCCCAGGCGCTTGCTCTCTTGAAAGACTCGAACCATGAAACACCCAAAATTGAAAGCATTGGCGCTGGGATCTGCCCTGGCGCTGGCCTACGCCGGCCATGCCTTGGCAGAAAGCCAATACGGCTTCTCCTCGGCCGGTACGGGCACCGTGACCGCCACCGCCAAGGTCAACCTGAGCGTGGTGATCCCCAAGCTGATCCTGCTCAAGGTGGGTTCCAGCAATGCCGTCCAGGACACCGTCACCTGGAACGCAACGCTGACCATTCCGCCCACCCCCGGCACCACGCCCACGGCCACCGCCAACAACGTCCAGGTGCCCTGGGATGGCACCGCGCCCACCGTGGCCGTCACCCCTACAGGCAACGTGCTGTCGGTGGCTGCCTGGACCAATGCCGGCACTGCCAACATCAATTGCGCCGTGGGTGCCTGGAGCCCGGCCGCTGGCGGCCCACCCAATGCCAACTTCACCGTGACAGCAGCAGGTGCAACGCCGGTGCCCCATCCCGGCGCCAACCTGGGCGCATGCGCATCCACCACGCTCACCCCCAACACCTTGTTGAGTGGCACCTGGACCTATGCGCTGACCGGCACGGCCACCGCCTGGAGCGCCGGCACCTACACCGGCTCCGTCACCTATACGGCGACAGGCGTCTGATGCGCAAGCGCGATGCAACCACCGCCGCGCGTGCCGCCCGGCGGGCAGCACGCGCACCGCTGAGTGCGGGGCTGGTACTGCTCGCCTGCGGCATCACGGTGCCCGCCAACGCCGTCATCATCACGGTCAGCGACAGCGCAAGCACCGCCAACTACGCGCTGTCGCTGCAGGTGGGATCTGCTGCCGGTACCGATACGGTGCAGTTCAATGTCTCAGGCAACAATGCGGGCCTTACACCCACCGCCGTCACCGGCTCACCCGCCATTGATATCTCGGTCACGCCGGTTCGCCCGATCATTGCTTCGGAAGTCGCCCGACCCGTCACCTTGCGGGTGGACTCCAGCGCCGGCCTGGTCTGCCAAAGCGGCGCCTGTGGCAGCACCGTCATCCCGTTCAGCAAGATCAGCTGGACGGTCAGCAACAGCAGTGGCTCGGCAGCCGGAGATATTCAGAGCGGTCAGTTCAACGGTGCGACCAACCAACAGATCGCCAGCTTCAACGCCAATGCCAACATCTGCTCGATTCCGATCATCATTCTTTGTCTGGGCACCTGGACGTATCAGACGCGCAACATGAATGCCACGCGCATGACATTCAGCTATGCCAACGACACGTTCTACCCGGCAGGGACCTACCGGGGCACGGTGTATTTCACCGCGTCGATGGAATAAGGAGACGGGTCCATGCCCAGCTTTCGCCTTCGCTGTTGTGCTGCTCTATTGGCCATGGCCGGCGCCTGCGGCCAAGGCGCCCATGCCCAGGCCACCCGGCTGGACGACTCCAGCTCCCCACGTCCCCAGATCAACTCGGATTTTCGCAATGCGCAGATGCTGGATCCGAACACCATCAGCCTGCCTTTCGGACATGTGGAATACCGCTTGGCCACCGCCGCCTATGTGGGCAAGCAGGCCCGCATTTACTACGTCATCCCGTTGGCGGTAGCTGGCCTGCGCTCGCCCATGGGCATGCAGGTGCAATGGCGCAGCAGCGGGCTGTTCCAGGGCGGCATGGGCCGGCCCGGCGACCGCGTGCTGGTCTGGAGCGGCGTGGTGCGTGCGCCCTGGATCACCGAGAGTTTTGACTTGCAGTTGCGCCTAGACCAACGCCAGTTGCAGATGGGCCTGGGCGGCAGCCTGCGCTTTGAATCCTATTTTGAAATCGAGACCCAGCCATGAGCTTTTCCTCCTTCGTGCGCCGTTCTCTGGCCCTGACCCTGCCGCTTGTCGCCTGCCTGGCGCAGGCAGCACCGTTCGAGATGGCGGTCTCCCCATCGCGCTTTGAGCTCACCGCCAAAAACGGCGAGCGCATTGGCCAGTCCATTGACCTGCACAACCTGGGCTCGGCCGCCACCGCCTTGTCGGTACGGACCCTGGACTGGAGCTACTCGGCCGAAGGTCAGATCAGCTACCACGACGAGCTGCTGCCCGGCAGCTGCCGCCCCTGGGTGGCACTGGAGCGCCGCACCGTCAAGGTACCGGCGCAGACCAAGCAGGCCTTTCGCTTCCAGATCACGCCGCCGGCCGATGCGCCGCGTGGTGAATGCCGCTTCATGATCGCCATCGAAGGGGTGGAGCCCGCCCAGCAGACCATCATCCAGAGCGGGGGCGCCAGCCTGAGTCTGCCGGTCACCGGCCGCATTGCCGTGGCCGTCTATGTGATGCTGGGCGGCGCCGAGCCCAAGCTCGAAGTCGAGCAGATCGGCATGCGCGACATTGCCGGCAAACGCAGCCCCTCCATCACCGTGCGCAACAGCGGTGATGCCCATGGCCGCCTCGAAGGCACGGTGGACGCCAAGGATGCCAAAGGCCGCGACTTTATGCTGGCCGTGGAAGGCACCCCCATCATGCCCGGCCAGACCCGCCACCTGGCCCTGGTACCCAAGGGCGAAGATGGACAGCCTGCCATTCAGCCCAGCTACCCGATCAAGGCCAGAGGCCTGCTGGACTGGGACAAGGGCAGCTTCAAGCTGAACGCGGATTTCCAATGAACACGCAGCGCTGCCCGCTGAAGCTGTTGCGCCATGCGCTGCTGCCATTGGTGCTGACTGCCCTGTGCCCAGCGGCGCAGGCAGGCAGTGCCACCTCCGGCACCGGCAACCTGCCACGCAACACCCCGGCTGTGGCGCTGAACTTTTCCATCCAGATCGACAAGTATGTGTTTTTCCGCATCGGCGATGGCGCCTGGCCCACGCCGGGCGGCACCACCTCGCAGGTCGGCTTCAGTTTGAGCCCGTCCATCCCTGCGGTGCCCACCACCCCGACCACGGGCAACAACACGGCCGTCAACTGGAATGGCACCGCGCCCACCTTTGCGGTCGCCGCCAGCGGCAATGTGTTGCCCGTGGAGGTGCGCAGCAATGGCGGACAGGTCAGCGTGTTCGCCACCGTCACCACCGCGCTGACCAGCGGCGCCAACACCATTCCGATGAATATGGTCAGTATCACCAGCAGCGACGCAGCCCTGCCGGCGCCCACCATTCCAGCCAGCGGCACCGGCACCAGCGTCAATGTCACAGGCGGCGGCACGGGCACGGTCAATAGCCTGGTCACCATCCGCAATGCGAACTGGACCTTTGCCTACAACAGCGCCATCAGCCGCACCGCCGGTAATTACAGCGGGCAGCTGAGCTTTACCGCGGCCGTGCCTTGAGGGATTCCCAGCGCCGCCATACGGATCGGCGCGCAGTTATTGGTTACGATGGCAATCCCATCAGATTTTTGAACGATTTCGCCATGCCTACCAGCGCCGAACGCCTTGCCCAAAGCCTGCAGACCCTGACCGCGCTGGGCGACGAGGCGCAGCGCATCTTCACCCAGCTCTACCCCGAGTCCGCCCAGGAAGCGGCGCAGGCCGCAGACCAGCGCGCCGCGCGCGGCCTGTCGCTGGGCCCGCTGGACGGCAAGCTCGTGTCCATCAAGGACCTGCTCGATGTCGCAGGCCAGGTGACCACCGCCGGCGCCGCCATGCGCCGCCGCAGCGCCCCGGCCGCGCAGGATGCGCCGGTGGTGCGGCGCCTGCGCGCCGCAGGTGCAGTGATCGTGGGCAAAACCAATATGACGGAGTTTGCGTTCTCGGGCGTGGGCATCAATCCCCATTTCGGCACGCCGGGCAATGCCGCCGACGCGCTGCACATCCCCGGCGGTTCGTCCTCCGGTGCCGGGGTCAGCGTGGGCCGGGGACTGGTCGATATCGCCATTGGCTCGGACACCGGCGGCTCGGTGCGCATTCCGGCCGCCTTCAATGGGGTCACCGGCTTCAAGCCCACGCAGGCGCGGGTCTCGCGTGACGGGGCATTTGCGCTGTCCTACACGCTCGATGCGCTGGGCCCGCTGGCCCGCACGGTGGCCGATTGCGCGGCCGCCGACGCCACCATGGCCGGCGCCACCCCCCAGCCGCTGCCCCAGCGCAGCCTGCGAGGCCTGCGCATTGGCCTGCCCCAGGGCCTGCCCTGGACCGACTGCAGCGACGAGGTGCTGGCCCAGACCGACAATGCCATCGCTGTGCTGCAGGCGCAGGGCGCCGCCTTCCGCAAGCTGCCCTGGCAAGATTTGATGGCCGCCCCTGCACAGCTGCAAAGCGAAGGCACCCTCATTGCGGCCGAGGCCGCCGCCATCCACCAGCAGGCGCTGGTGAGCGCGCGCGATGCCTTTGACCCGCGCGTGCTCTCACGCATGGACAAGGGCCGAGCCTTGAGCGCGCCCTACTACATCCAGCTGCTGCAACAGCGCCAGCAATGGATGGCGCAGATGGATGCCGCCATGCAGGAGGTGGACCTGCTGCTGCTGCCCACCATCGCCATCACCGCACCGCGCATTGCGCCGCTGCTGGACGACGACAGCGCCTTCTTCGCGGCCAATGCGCTGATTTTGCGCAACACCTCGATCTTCAATTTCTACGACCTGCCGGCCATCTCGCTGCCGCTGCCCCGCTCTGCGCGCAGCCTGCCGGTCGGCCTGATGCTGGTGGGCGCGCGCATGCAGGATGCCCACTTGCTGGCCCTGGCCGCCGCTGCCGAGCAGGCGCTGGCGCAGTAAGGCCGCAGCATGGGACGCGCAAGCCTGCAATGGACCGATGAGATGCTGGCCGCGCTAGGGACGGACAAGGATGCGGTACTGGCCGAGCGCTGGGGCACCAGCGCCAAAACCGTGAACCTCAAGCGCAACAGCCTGGGCATTGCCGCCTTTGGCCATGTGGCATGGACGCCGGAGATGCTGGCCGCGCTGGGCCAGGAAAGCGATGCCAGCCTGGCCACGCAATGGGGCATCAGCAAGGCCAGCGTCGTGGCCAAGCGTGGATCCCTAGGCATTGCCCCGCTGGACAGCAGCCGGGGCAAGCACAGCCAGCACAGCTGGCAGCCCAACGAAGTGATGCTGCTGGGCACCGCATCCGATGCCGATGTGGCCACGCAGCTGGGTCTGACGGTGGCGGCGGTACGCAATGCCCGCATGGCCCGAGGTATCGCACCGGCCCGCCCCCAAAAACCACCCATCGCAAAAAGCTAACCCCTCCAAGGCCCGTGAAGGCCACAGAGGGGTTCATGCAGCGCTGCAAACCCAAGGCTTGCGGCGGCGGATCAGTGCTTAAAACTCTTCGTTTTCGCCCAGGTAACGCCACTGCCCCACGGGCAGATTGCCCAGCACCACCTTGCCAATGCGGATGCGCTTCAAGCCCACGACAAACAGGCCCACGGCCTCGCACATGCGGCGGATCTGGCGCTTCTTGCCCTCGCGCAGCACAAAGCGCAGCTGCTCGGGGTTCTGCCATTCCACACCCGCGGGCAGCAAGGCCTCACCGTCCAGCGACAGGCCGTGGCGCAGCAGCGCGAGCTTGTCGTCGGGGAAATGCCGCTGCACATCCTGGTCCACCGCACCATAGGTCACGCGCACCAGGTATTCCTTCTCGACCTCGGAGTCCTCGCCAATCAGGTGCTTGGCAATGCGGCCGTCCTGGGTCAGCACCAAGAGGCCGACCGAATCGATATCCAGGCGGCCGCAAGGGGCCAGGCCCTTGAGCTGGCTGAAGTTGAAACGGGTCTTGCTGTGGTCCTCGCGCCAGTGGTTGGGCGGATTGAGCAGCACCATCGCCGGCTCATGGCCATCTTCGGCCTGGCCGCTGACATAGCCCATGGGCTTGTTGATCAGGATCGTCACCTGCTGGGCCTGCAAGTCCTGCGCCTCGCGCTGGATCTCGATCTTGTCGGTCAACTCGACCATCTGGCCCATCGTCGCGATGTCGCCATTGACCAGCACCCAGCCATTCTCGATCCAGGCATCGCCCTCGCGGCGCGAGCATAGACCCAGGTCGGACAGGCGCTTGTTCACGCGCACCTGGCCTTCGGCCTTCAACTGCTCATTCTGGGCCTGGGCCTTGGCGGTCTGCATCGTGCGCTGGGGCGCATCGGCACGCCAGACGTTGGACGGCATCTCGCGGCGCGGGGCATCCCGGCGTGGTGGGCCGTCCCGGTGTGGCGCTTCGTCGCGTGGGCGCTCCGAGCGGAAGCCATCCTGGCGTGGGCCGGCGCCAAAGGAACGGGGTCCGCCCATGCGGGGGCCGTCCGAGCGGGGGCCAAAGCCACGGGGGCCTTCGTTGCGGCGGTCGTCCTGGCGTGGGCCTGCGGGTCGGCGGCCATCCTGCCGCGGGTCGCGCGATCCAGCACCTACGGAGACAAAGTCACCGCGCCCGGCATAGGGGCGCCCGGCATAGGGGCGCCCGGCGTAGGGGCGCCCAGCATCCGGGCGACCTGCATAAGGGCGCGCATCGTCACGGCGGCCACCGTCAGCGCGGTCGCCAAAACGACGGTCCTGGCCATAGCCACCACCGCGTGCCTCACCACGGCCAAAACCGCCATCGCGGCCCGACCTATCGCGGTCCGGCCAGCTGTCTCTGCTGCCACGCTCACCCCGGTTGTCGCGCGCATCGCGGCTATCACGACCATCACGGCTGTCCCTGCCGCCTCGGTTGTCGCTGAATCGGCTGTCGCCGCCAGGACGGGGCCCTGTGGGGCGCGGGCCACCAGCTGAACGCGGACGGTCCGCACCCGGCCCTCCGTCACGGCCACGCGCAACAGGTGCAGGCGCGGGTTTGCGGGTCAGGGTAAGTTTTTTGCGGCCTTCGCCATCGTCGGCGGCAGGCGTATCAGCAGGAGAGCGGGGATTTGACATAGCCCGCCATTGTCGCGTGTCTTGCCATTCCAAGCTGCGCGCACGGCTATGAAGCCTGTGGACAAGTCTGTGCAGAACTGCCAGCGCGCGGCATTGGCCCCGGCCGGTGCGTTTACAACTTGCACCGGTTTTTACGGAAAACCCCGGCCAGGGGCTCGATCGCCTCCGCCCAGCCCTGCTGGTGTGAACGCCGTAGCCCCAGCCTGCGAGGGCGCAGCCGATATGCATCCGAATGCATACAGATGTGAGCACTGCAAACCAGCCAGAAAAACTTCAATTATTGGGGCGTAGCATGGGCTTATCTATTTTTAGGAGATTCCCATGGCACAAGCACCGTCCTCTCTTTCATCGCAAAAGGCGCTGCGCTGGCTGCCCGCGCTGGCCCTGGTGCTGGGCGCCGCGGCGCTGAGCGGCTGCGACAAGGGCGCCTCGACCGCGCCGATGCCGCGCGCCACCCCGGATAACACCACGCCCGGTGGCTCCATGCCCGCACCGCCACCAGCAGGGGCGACGCCCGAGACGCCAGCGGCCCCGGCCACCAAGCCATAACAGCACTACAAGTCAAAATCCGCCCGCTGCGGTTTGACCAGCCAGCCCTGTCCGCGCAGGGCCTGCAGGTCGAGCACACGCAGGCCACCGTATTCGATGCGGATAAAGCCCTGGTGCTGCAAGGCGGCAAGGGCTTCGTTCACCCGCTGGCGCGACAGGCCCACCAGGTAGGCGAGTTCTTGCTGGGTGATGCGCAGCACGTCGCTCACCCCCGGGCAGAGCACGGGATTGAACAGCGCAGCCAGTGTGCGCGCCACCCGCTCCTCGGGGCGGTTCAAGCGGTCGATCTCGCGGGCGCTGATGAACTGCGCCAGCCGCTCGTTGAGCTGGTGCATCACAAAGCGGTTAAATCCCAGCGAATGGTCCAGCAGCCAATGGAAGGCATCGACCGGAATGCCGCAGACGGAGCTTTTGCGCAGCGCCTGGATGTCATAGCGGTAGATCTCGCGCTTGAGCGCCGTGCCCTCGCCAAACCACCCGGTGCGGGGCAGCCCGGCAAAGGTCATCGTGCGGCCCTCGCTGTCTTCGGCGCTCATCTTCAAGAGGCCTTCGATCACGCCAAACCAGTAGGTCACCGGCTTGCCTACGCGGCAGACATACTCGCCCGGCTCGGCCTCGGTCACCATCAGCTGGCGCACCGCGTACTCACGCTCGGCGGGTTGCAGAACGGGAATCCAGGGGATGTCGGCCACTTCCGCAGCATGCGGGGCACGGCGGCGTTGGTAGAGAGAGGCATGCGGGCTCATGGCGGCCAAGAATGCACCAGCTTGATGCGGCTGCAAAGGGGGTGGCTACCAACGCCAGTCCTGCATTTGTCACCTGCGCAGCAAGCCAGCGCTGCGGGCGGTCGCAGCCGTAAGACATCAGAAAAATGCCAGCGCTTGCGCGCGCTGCTGCAAGCTACACTGGCAGCCCTGCTCCATCATCCCCACACCATGAGGTCCCCATGTCCGATCTGAATACCGCCTTTGAAGCCGCCAAGGAAGCCGCCCTGAACATGAGCGAGCGCCCCGACAACCAGACCCTGCTCAAGCTCTATGGCCTGTACAAGCAAGGCGCGCATGGCGACAACAACGAGCCCAAGCCCGGCTTTACCGACTTTGTTGCCTCGGCCAAGTGGAACGCCTGGAACCAGTGCAAGGGCATGGCGCAAGATGATGCGAAGCAGCAGTACATCGACATGATCCAAGAGCTGCTCTAAGAGGGACTAACACGACCCTTGATACTTCGTTGCCGAGCCTTGCCGTACTAAAGTACTGTCTGCGGCTTGGCGCCTTGTCGGGGGCGCCTAGTCTCAACCGCAAACCTTCGGATTGCTGGGCCGTCTTAGTCCCTACGGAAAATGCTCAGAGTTTTTGGCGAAAGAACGCCAGCACCTCGGCCGCCCAGCGCGGTTGAAAAGCGCGGCGGTCAAAGCCTGCCGGGTCGCTGCAGATCTGCGGCGCGGCAGCCGCCAGCTGCGCACTGCAGGGCGCCAAAAACGCAAAGTGCGCGGCACCTGCCACCACATGCAGGGGCGGCTTGTCAGCCTTGCCGGCAGGCAGCAGCGCGGCCAGCGCCTGCACCGAGCCCGCAGGCACCCCGTCCCCACCTTGTTCTGAAGCCCACAGCTGCAGCGGCAGCTTCAGCTTTTTCAAACCACTGCTGGCACCAAAGGCCGCCAGCGGATCGGCCAGCACCATGGCTTTGATGCGTGGCTCCGGCTGGGGCTTCAGCGCAGGGATCTGTCCTTGCGCGATCGCCTGGCACAGGGGCGATGGCGGCTCGGGGCAATGGCCCGCCAACTGCGCAAAATCCGGCCTAGCACCGGCGAGCACCAGGCCGGTATAGGCCCCGCGTGAAAAGCCCAAAAAGCCGATGCGCTGCGCATCCAGCACGGCGCGCCAGCGGCTGTCTGCCAGCACGCCATCGATCGCGCGGCGCACATCGGCGGGCCGGGCCTCCAGCGCCGCAAAACTGCCGCCTTGCGCCAGGTTCAGCGCAGAGTCCAGGCTGTGGTTCAGGCTCAGCACGGCGATGCCGCCATCGGCCAAAGCGGCGGCCATGTTCCAGTGGCTGAGCGCACTGCCGCCATAGCCATGCGAGATAACCACCCAGGGCAGCTTGCCGCTGGCAGCCACCGGGCAATCTTCGGTGGCCATCACCTCAAAAGGCCCGCGTTTCAACAACGCCGGCGGCTGGGCGCAAGGCGTCCAGAGCAAGGCCTGCAGCGGCGGCTCGCCCGCGACCGTGAACCGGTGCAGGCCCGCGCCTTGCGCCAGCATGGCGATGCTGGCCAACAGTGCCGCCAACAGCGCAGATCGACAACGCTTCATCCACTTCCTTCCTGTCTCCAGCCCAAGCGCTGGAATATTTGCCAGCCGCAGGAAAGTACTTACAGCGTTTTCCCGCAGATTGTCGTCATAAAGACAAAACAACGTCAAAGCTGAACCTACATTCGGTTTCAACAGGACGCAAGGCATGGCACTTGCGATCTACAAAAAACGGCATAGGAGACAACCATGTCAACGACATTTCCCAAGCTATTGCTGCAGCACGCGGCCCAGCGGCCCGAGGCCGCCGCATTGCGTGAAAAGGAATACGGCATTTGGCAAAGCTATAGCTGGTCCGAGCTGGCCGTGATGGTGGCCAAAATAGCAGCTGGTCTGTCGCAAGCGGGCCTGGCGCGCGGCGAGCACCTGGTGCTGATGGGCGCCAACCGCCCGCGCCTGTATGCTAGCATGCTGGCGGCCCAGTCGATTGGCGCCATTCCTGTGCCGCTGTACCAGGATGCGGTGGCGGCCGAATGCGTTTTCCCGCTCAACAATGCCGAGGTGCGCTTTTGCCTGGTCGAAGACCAGGAGCAGGTCGACAAGCTGCTGGAGCTGCGCGAGCAATGCCCGCAGATCAGCCATCTCTACTACGACGACCCGCGCGGCCTGCGCAACTACGAAGAGCCCGGCCTGGCCTCGCTCGACAGCCTGATCGCCAGCGGCGAGACCTTTGTGGCGGCCAACCCCGGCTGGTTCCAGCAGCAGGTCGAGGCCACCCACAACGGCGATGTGGCGGCGATGTTCTTCACCTCGGGCACCACCGGCAACCCCAAGGGCGTGGTGCACACCCACCGCTCGCTGCTGGAGAGCGCCTCGGCCGGCGCCGAGTTTGAAAAGCTCGGCCATGGCGAGGAAGTGCTGGCCTACCTGCCCCCGGCCTGGATCGGCCAGAACATCTTCAGCTACTCGCAATGGCTGGCCTGCGGCTATGTGGTGAACTGCCCCGAATCCAATGCCACCGTGCAGATCGACCTCAAGGAAGTCGGCCCCACCTACTACTTTGCGCCGCCGCGCGTGTTCGAAGGCATTCTGACCAGCGTGATGATCCGCATGGAAGACGCCGGCCTCATCAAGCGCAAGATGTTTCAGCACTTCATGGCGGTGGCCAAGCGCGTGGGCCCGGCGCTGCGCGACGGCCAACCGGTGAGCCTGCTCGACAAGATCAGCTACAAGTTGGGCGACCTGATGGTGTTTGGCCCGCTGCGCAACAACATGGGCTTTAGCCGCGTGCGCGTGGCCTATACGGCCGGTGAAGCGATTGGCCCCGACCTGTTCAGCTTTTTCCGCTCCATCGGCATCAACTTGAAGCAGCTCTACGGCTCGACCGAGACCGCCGTGTTCGTCTGCATCCAGCCGGACAACCAGGTGTTTGCCGATACCGTGGGCAACCCGATTCGCGGCGTCGAGATCAAGATGGCCGACAACGGCGAGATCCTGGTCAAGTCGCCGGGCTTGCTCAAAGAGTACTACAAGAACCCCAAGGCAACGGCCGAGGTGCTGAGCGAAGACGGCTGGTACCACACCAGCGATGCCGGCTTTCTGGACAAGAGCGGCCAGCTCAAGATCATCGACCGCGTCAAGGATGTCGGGCGCCTCAAAGGCGGCAGCAACGACGGCGCGATGTTTGCCCCCAAGTATGTCGAGAACAAGCTCAAGTTCTTCCCCTTCATCAAGGAGGCTGTGGCCCTGGGTGATGGGCGCGAGAAGGTCTGCGCGATGATCAATATCGACTTCGAGGCCGTGGGCAACTGGGCCGAACGCCAGAACCTGCCCTACGCCGGCTACACCGACCTGGCGCAGAAGCCGCAGGTCTACACGCTGATCCAGAACTGTGTCGAGAAGGTCAATGCCGACCTGGCCACTGATGCGATGCTGGCGGGCAGCCAGGTGACGCGCTTTTTGATTCTGCACAAGGAGCTCGATGCCGACGACGGCGAGCTGACCCGTACCAACAAGGTCCGCCGTGGCTTTATCGCCGACAAGTACGGCGTGCTCGTCGATGCGCTCTACGCGGGGCGCAGCGAGCAGTTCATCGAGACCCAGGTGAAGTTCGAGGACGGCCGCAGCGGCAGCGTCAGCGCCACCTTGAAGATCGCCGACAGCAAGACCTTCGCGCCGCTGAAGTCGGTTGCCTGAGCGCCCAGCCAAGAGAAAGCCACCCATGAGCAAAAAAATCGGTGACGTCATTCTTGACATCAAGAACATCAGCCTGCGCTTTGGCGGCGTCAAGGCGCTGACGGATATCTCCTTCAACGTCAAGGAGCATGAGATCCGCTCCATCATCGGCCCCAACGGCGCCGGCAAGAGCTCCATGCTCAACTGCATCAACGGCGTCTACACGCCTTCGGAAGGCGCGATCAGCTTTCGCGGCCAGACCTTTGCGCACATGAACAGCCGCCAGGTCGCCGAGATGGGCGTGGCCCGCACCTTCCAGAACCTGGCGCTGTTCAAGGGCATGAGCGTGATCGACAACATCATGACCGGCCGCAACCTGCAGATCAAAAGCAACCTGCTGCTGCAGGCGCTGCGCCTGGGCCCGGCCCAGCGCGAGGAGATCCAGCAGCGCGAGTTTGTCGAGCACATCATCGACTTTCTGGAGATCCAGGCCTTTCGCAAGACACCCGTGGGCCAGCTGCCCTACGGCCTGCAAAAGCGGGTCGACCTGGGCCGCGCGCTGGCGATGGAGCCCAAGGTGCTGCTGCTCGACGAGCCGATGGCCGGCATGAACGTCGAGGAAAAGCAGGACATGTGCCGCTTCATCCTCGATGTGAACGACGAGTTCGGCACCACCATCGTGCTGATCGAGCACGACATGGGCGTGGTGATGGATATCTCCGACCGGGTGGTGGTGCTGGATTACGGCAAGAAGATCGGCGACGGCACACCCGAAGAAGTCCGCAATAACGAAGATGTGATCCGCGCCTATCTGGGCGCAGGCCACTGAGAACACACCCCAGGGGACCGCAATGGCATTTTTTCTTGAAACTTTGTTTGGTGGCCTGATGGTGGGCATGCTCTACGCGCTCATCGCGCTGGGCTTTGTGCTGATCTTCAAGGCCTCAGGCGTCTTCAACTTCGCCATGGGGGCAATGGTGCTGTTTGCCGCGCTGGCGATGGCACGCTTTTCCGAATGGATTCCAAAATGGCTGGGCATGGAGCCCGGCGTGCTCAGCATCGCGCTGGCGCTTGTTGTGGCGATGGTCATCATGGTCGGCGTGGCCTGGGCGATCGAGCGCTTTGCGCTGCGCTACCTCGTCAACCAGGAGCCCATCGCGCTGCTGATGGCCACGCTGGGCATTGCCTACTTCCTCGACGGCCTGGGCCCGATGATCTTTGGCTCGGCCGTCTACAGCATCAATGTGGGCATGCCCAAGGACCCCATGTTCGTCCTGGAAAACATGTTCCAGGGCGGCGTGCTGATCAGCCAGGAAGACCTGTATGCCGCCGGCATTGCCGCCGTGCTGGTGCTGGTGCTGAGCGTCTTCTTCCAAAAGACCAAGACCGGCCGGGCGCTGCGCGCCGTGGCCGACGACCACCAGGCGGCCCAGTCCATCGGCATTCCACTCTCGCGCATCTGGGTCATCGTCTGGTCGGTGGCCGGCTGCGTGGCGCTGGTGGTGGGCATCATCTGGGGCTCCAAGCTGGGCGTGCAGTATTCGCTGTCGCTGGTGGCGCTCAAAGCCTTGCCAGTCGTGATTCTGGGCGGCCTCACCTCGGTGCCTGGCGCCATCGTCGGCGGCCTGATCATCGGCGTGGGCGAGAAGCTCTCCGAGGTCTACCTGGGCCCCTATGTGGGCGGCGGTATCGAGACCTGGTTTGCCTACGGCCTGGCGCTGTGCTTCCTGCTGTTTCGCCCTCAAGGTCTCTTCGGGGACAAAATTATTGATCGTGTATGAAATACATCTACAAGAATTTTGCGAAATCGGCACCGCATTCGCTGTGCGAATGCGGTGGCTGCAGCAAGCTGCTGCAGCAGGCAGCCGCAGGCTGCGCCCATGTGTACAAAATTATCGACCGCGTGTAATTGGAGAACTGACCTATGTTTTATCGTGAAAATGGCCAGTTCAAGACCAGCTACGCGGCCGACCAGCAGATCTTCCCGGTGCTGCAGGACAAGTGGGCCATGCTGGCCTTCCTGCTGGTGGCCTTTGTGCTGGTGCCCTTTGGCTTCAGCGACTACACCTTCAAGGCAGTGCTGATCCCCTTTCTGATCATGTCGCTGGGCGCCATCGGGCTCAACATCCTGGTGGGCTACTGCGGGCAGATCTCACTGGGTACTGGCGCCTTCATGGCAGCTGGCGCCTATGCGGCCTACAACTTTCATGTGCGCTTTGAAGGCATGCCGCTGATCCTGTCGCTGATCGGTGGCGGCCTGGTGTCCATGCTGGTTGGCGTGCTGTTTGGCCTGCCCAGCCTGCGCATTCGCGGTCTGTACCTCGCGGTGGCCACCCTGGCGGCCCAGTTCTTCATGGACTGGCTCACCAGCCGCGCCGCCTGGGTCAGCAACTACTCCTCGTCCGGCTCGGTCAGCGCCGGCAAGCTGTCAGTGTTCGGCATGCCGATCGAGACGCCGGTGCAGAAGTACCTGTTCTGCCTGGTCATCCTCTGCGTGCTGGGCCTGATGGCCAAGAACCTGGTGCGCAGCGCCGTGGGCCGCGAGTGGATGGCCATGCGCGACATGGATGTGGCCGCCAGCGTGATCGGCATCCGCCCCATGTATGCCAAGCTCTCGGCCTTCGCGGTCAGCAGCTTCATCGTCGGCATTGCCGGCGCGCTCTGGGGCTTTGTGCACCTGGGCGCATGGGAGCCTGCGGCCTTCAGCCTGGACCGGTCCTTCCAGCTGCTGTTCATGATCATCATCGGCGGCCTGGGCTCCATCGTGGGCAGCATCTTTGGCGCGGCCTTCTTTGTGCTGCTGCCGATCTTTCTGACCCAGGTGCCGCATTGGCTGGGGCTGCCGATCTCGACGGCGACCGCCACCTACCTGGAACATATGGTGTTTGGCGCGCTGATCGTGTTTTTCCTGATTGTCGAACCCCATGGATTGGCCAAGCTGTGGGCCACGGCCCGCCAGAAGCTGCGTCTGTGGCCGTTCCCGCATTGAGTGTTTTTTACCGAGAGCAACGCAGAGTGTTCGCAAGTGGGGGTCACCCGCCCCAACAACCCTAAGGAGATAGAACCATGTCTTTCAAGAAAGCTGTGATCGCCGCTGCTACGGCAGCCCTGGGTATGGGGGCCATGATGGCTGCCCCGGCCGCGCAAGCCCAGGAGCAATTCGTTCCGCTGCTGGTCTACCGCACCGGCCAGTTCGCGCCGCTGGGCATCCCATGGGGTGACGGCAAGCAGGACTACCTCAAGCTCGTCAATGCCAAGGGCGGCATCAACGGCGTGAAGATCAAGTTCGAAGAGTGCGAAACCGCCTACGACACCGCCAAGGGCGTGGAATGCTATGAGCGCCTCAAGGGCCGCGACGGCGGCGCTTCCGGCTTTGACACGCAATCGACCGGCATCACCTTTGCCGTGACCGACAAGGCCGCGGGCGACAAGATGCCCGTCATCACCCCCGGCTATGGCCTGTCGCAATCGGCCGATGGCAAGGTGTTCGAGTGGAACTTCCCGCTGCTGGGCAACTACTGGACCGCTGCCGATTCCATCGTGCAGGACATCCTGAAGAAGGAAAAGGGCAGCCTCAAGGGCAAGAAGATCGCGCTGGTCTACCACGACTCGCCTTATGGCAAGGAACCCATCCCGCTGCTGCAAAAGCGTGCGGCCAAGGAAGGCTTTGACCTGATGCTGCTGCCCGTCACTGCCCCCGGCGTGGAGCAGAAATCCACCTGGCTGCAGATCCGCCAGAACCGCCCCGACTATGTGCTGCTGTGGTCGGCCGGCGTGATGACGCCGACTGCCGTGCGCGAAGCCCAGGCCACCGGCTACCCACGCGAGAAGATGTACGCCATCTGGTGGGGCGGCTCCGACCATGATGTCAAGGACATCGGTGCCGGCGCCAAGGGCTACAACACCGTCACCATCCACAACACCGCCGAGCGCGACAAGGTGCATGACGACGTGAAGGCCTCGCTGTACGACAAGGGCCAGGGCACCGCGTCCGATCCCAAGGAGCTGGGCCAGCTGGCACACACGCGCGGCATGGTGATCGCGATGCTGCAGGTCGAAGCCATCCGCACTGCGCAAGAGAAGTACGGCAAGGGCAAGGTCATGACCTCCGAGCAGGTGCGCTGGGGCCTGGAGAACATGAACATGACCCAGGAGCGCCTGAACGAGCTGGGCTTTGGCAAGATCATCCGCCCCTTCAAGACCAGCTGTGACAACCACCTGGGCGCCGACTGGGCCCGTATCGCCACCTGGGACGGCAGCAAGTTCAACGTCACCTCGGACTGGTACCAATCGGACAAGACCTTGATCGACCCGCTGGTCAAGGAATACGCCGACAAGTACGCCAAGGAAAAGAACGTGACGCCGCGTTCCTGCAGCTAAGGCTGCGTGGTCCCTGGGCCTGGTGGCCCGGGGCCTCTCGTGGCTGGCCCCTGGCGCGCTTCCCTTGCGGAAGGCGCCCGCTCCCCCGGGGCCGCCCGCCATCCATTTTGTTGAGAGATCAGGTGACGGCATGACCGATTCCCCGCAAACAGCTTCCACCCCATCCGCAGCAGCGCCGCTTTTGGTCGTCAACGGCATCGAGGTGATCTACA
The DNA here is from genome assembly GCF_025309455.1 of Comamonas squillarum. Taxonomy (NCBI): domain Bacteria; kingdom Pseudomonadati; phylum Pseudomonadota; class Betaproteobacteria; order Burkholderiales; family Comamonadaceae; genus Comamonas; species Comamonas squillarum. Next base: position 4,106,690 of record NZ_CP104377.1, on the reverse strand, counting down.
ACCATGTGATCCTGGTGCTCAAAGGCGTCTCGCTGTCGGTGCCGCGCGAATCGATCGTGGCCATCCTGGGCGGCAATGGCGCCGGCAAGACCACCACCTTGCGCGCCATCTCCAACCTGCTCAAGGGCGAGCGCGGCGAGGTCACCAAGGGCAGCATCGAGCTCGAAGGCGAACGCATCGAGGCGCTGACCCCGTCGGACCTGGTCAAGCGCGGCGTCGTGCAGGTGATGGAGGGGCGCCACTGCTTTGCCCACCTGACCATCGAAGAGAACCTGCTGACCGGCAGCTACACCCGCACCAGCAAGGGCGAGATTGCCGCCAACCTGGACAAGGTCTACAACTATTTCCCCCGCCTCAAGACGCGCCGAACCAGCCAGGCGGCCTACACCTCGGGCGGCGAGCAGCAGATGTGCGCCATTGGCCGCGCGCTGATGAGCAACCCGCGTCTGGTGCTGCTCGATGAGCCCTCGATGGGCCTGGCGCCGCAGATCGTTGAAGAAGTCTTCAACATCGTGCAGGACCTGAACCAGAAGGAAAAGGTCACCTTCGTGCTGGCCGAGCAGAACACCAACATGGCGCTGAAGTACGCCGACTACGGCTACATCATGGAGAGCGGCCGCATCATGATGGACGGCGCCGCCAAGGACCTCGCCAACAACGAGGACGTCAAGGAGTTCTACCTGGGCATGGGAGGCGGCGAGCGCAAGAGCTTCAAGGACGTCAAGAGCTACAAGCGCAGAAAACGCTGGCTGGCCTAAGCCCCTGCAACGATCCGATTACCGCGCCGGCCGATGCCCAGATGCCGGCGTCTGCGGCAGATTCGCCCCAAAAAAATACCGATTACCCGTCCCGGAGAAACCGCATGAGCCCGCACTACGACGATCTGGAGTCCCGCGCCCCCGCTGCCCGCGAAGCCGATCTGATGGCCCGCCTGCCCGCCCAGATTCGGCACGCCCAGCAACACTCCCCCGCCTTTGCCAGCATCCTGCAAGGCGTCGATGCCGCCAGCATCAACAGCCGCGCCGCGCTGGCGCAGCTGCCCGTCACCCGCAAGCATGAGCTGCTCGAGCGCCAGAAGGCCGAGCGCGCCCAGCACCCGGGCCGCGCCATCTTTGGCGGCTTCAACACCGCGCCGTTTGGCAGCGCCATGCCGCGCATGTTTGCCAGCCCCGGCCCCATCTATGAACCCGAAGGCCAGCGCAGTGACTACTGGCGCATGGCCCGCGCCATCTATGCGGCCGGCTTTCGTGCCGGCGAGCTGGTGCACAACAGCTTCAGCTACCACTTTGTGCCCGCCGGCTCGATGATGGAATCGGGCGCCCAGGCCTTGGGCGCCACCGTCTTCCCCGCCGGCACCGGCCAGACCGAGCAGCAGGTGCAGGCCATGGCCGATCTGCACCCCCATGGCTACATCGGCACGCCCAGCTTTTTGAAGATCATCCTGGAAAAAGCCGAGGCCCAGGGCCAGCGCATTGCCTCGCTGACCAAGGCCCTGGTCTCCGGCGAAGCCTGCCCACCCTCGCTGCGCGACTGGTTCAGCGCCCGTGGTGTGGCCGCCTACCAGTGCTATGCCACCGCCGACCTGGGCCTGATCGCCTACGAGACCGAGGCCCGTGAAGGCCTGGTACTGGACGAGAACGTGATTGTCGAGATCGTGCGCCCCGGCACCGGCGACCCGGTGGCCGAAGGCGAGGTCGGCGAGCTGGTCGTCACCACGCTCAACACCGACTACCCGCTGATCCGCTTTGGCACCGGCGACCTCTCGGCCATCCTCCCCGGCCAATGCCCCAGCGGCCGCACCAACACCCGCATCAAGGGCTGGATGGGCCGCGCCGACCAAACCACCAAGGTGCGCGGCATGTTTGTACACCCCGGCCAGATCGCCGAGGTCGTCAAGCGCTTCCCCCAGGTGCAAAAGGCCCGTCTGGTCGTCAGCGGCGCCATGGCCCAGGACCAGATGAGCCTGCAGGTGGAAACCACCGAGCTGGGCGCGGGCCTGGCCGAACAGATTGCCGACGCCGTGCGCGAAGTCACCAAGCTGCGCGCCGATATCGCGCTGCTGCGCCCGGGCGAGTTGCCCAATGATGGCAAGGTGATTGAGGATGCGCGGAGTTATGACTGAGTGGGCTGTCAGGCATTGGGTGGGGGAGCAGAAGCCATTGAGGTGACTGCCTCTCGCCCCATTCGATGCTTTGTTTGATTTATTAACCGCAATATATGCGGTGAATAGCACTTTTAATCGCCGCATGGACTGCCTGGGAGGCCGCTGCTGTCCTGATTCGCGCCTAGACATCACGCTACGCTAGGCATGCGCCAGACTCGCAACCCATGGCGCGACAATGCCCCAACCGATCAAAATGTCGTGTTCGTTGCAGCAGGGCAAATAGCGCGTTTCGTCATCGCACACCTAGAAGTCCAGTGCCACTGCCAAATTGCTGCCGCATTCGGCAGGAACATGATGCAGCGCGCGGGGCCAACATACTGAGAAATGAGCTCTCAGCCATCGGCTCGAGGACACCCCCTCAGGCGCGGAACGGCTATCCCAAGGTGGGGGATGCTCCGCATCAACACCAAGCCGCTCTCGCAATTGCGCAACGACGGTCGCCCGCTTGACCAAGCTCAAAGCCGCTATCTGGATGTCTGCGCTTCTGGCGGCCACAGAAACAGAGTCGGTGTTTAAGCAGTTCTCAGTCGTGCAGTGCGCTCCAAACGCTGCTTGCGCCTATGCGTCTTCCCTACGATCTGCTTGCAACCTGCCATGCCGAAGCAGACGTGATGTGATACCACCACGAGTTCGCTCATGTGCCTTTGCCAGCGCTGACACATCCGATCCCGCATCAAAAGCTGAAAGCAGTTGCTCATCCTCTTCCGGCGACCAGGACTGCCCAGCCTTGCTTGCGCCCTCCATCTTGGGCCGCAACGGCTTTTCAACGGTCTTGTCCAGCGCCATGACCGCCATATTCAGCGCCCGAATGACATCGGGGCTATGAACGGGGTTGTCCTCAGGCAGCAGATGCCCAGTTTTGGGGTCCAATCCTTGCGCCAACAACCCGAGCACATGTTTTGCATCAGCCAATGTCATTTTTCCTCCTCGCCGTCGGAGAGACCACACAGACGGCCAAACTCTATTTATGAAACTAACAAAATCGATGCCCAGAGCCGTATGTGCCAATACCGTTTTGCCCGCTATCTCAAACGACCGGATTCAAGCAGATAGCCCACAAAGCCATCGTGCAGACTTTCACCTAAGTTATTGCCGTCCTCATCCACTAGATGCACGCGGCCCTTCTCAGCCAAGGCAGTTCCTCCATCGATGGAAGTCAAAATGGAGACAGCAAAACCTCTCAGACACTCTGCAAATACCTTTTTGACATCGTCCCCATCGACTCCTGCTGCGGCAAGAGCTCGTTGCAGATTTTGGTAGGGCTCTTGCTCCTCCACCCATACCAAGTCAGTTTCAGGTTTCGTCAAGGCATCTCCCGCTGCCTTGACCCAAGAGTCCATTGATACCGCTATGTCCTCAAAAAAATCTGATTCGTGCATACTTCCATCAAACAAATGACAAGTGCCATGATTTTAAACATGAAGACTGAATTCAATACTTCTGCAATTCACTAACAAGCGCCATATTAAAATCATCTACACTTGGAGTCATCCCTTTACCCTCAGGCTTGAAAAAAACCCCAGGCAATACCCCATCTTTTTTTAGTTTAGGGAATAAATCATCCATCAACTCTGCAAGCGTAATAAGACGTGGCTCATAACCCTCCCATTCACAGACTGCACATAACTGCGCATAGTCTTTGGCTGGCCAAAGTGGAAATACCGTAACACCATCATTTGTAGCGGCAAGAGCCCATCCACCTTGATAAAGACCCCAGACTTCTTGCCTATCGGCAACAACTTTGACAAAGTGATCAAAACGCTTCTTATCAGGCAGCGCGAGAACAGACTCGAGCTGCTTGAATATTATTGTCATGGTCTTGGATATGCTTTAGCTATCCAAGACCATGTACCGGCTTGCAATTTGACCACAGACATAAAGCGCAATGTGTCCTGCATTTTTCACATTATCAAAGTCATCCAAAAATGCGGCCAATTCAATTGAAAAAAAATAGTTTACATCCCAACGCTTCTCGCCTTCCTCAGTCAGAGGCAGATTGTGGATCAAATTTAAAATCCTCCCAGCACTTATGTATTCCGAGCCTTTAATTTGATCTATCGCTTCCTTTACACAGTGCACCAAGATGTGCTTAGTACTTGAAACATTTATCAAATCAACTGCCGCAATCACATTTTCCAGACAAGGCAAAATATGCTCATTAGTACGTCCTGCCATCAAAATATTTCGACTTGAAATTATTTCTGCTTTAATCGAACCAACCGTAGTCATCAGTAACCTCCGGGTGTAAAATCCAAATCTGCTGGAGTTTTATATGCCCCATGCGGCAGTTCTACACGAGTAATCGGAACATCAATAATACCAGCTCGGGGGGCAGCTAAAGCACGATGATGTCCATCAAGGATATACAATCTACCTTCGTGAGAAGTAACTGTCAAAGGTTCGAGGATTCCCTCCGCTCTTATCCTCTTTGTCAACCTATCAAATTCTTTACCGCCCATAGTTTTACCATGAGTCGCAATCAAAGTCCCGACTTTTGCGGTTTCCTGCACCACGCTTTTTACTGCTGTAGCGCCTGCCAAAACGGCGCCCCCCGCCAAAGCCGCACCACCTAACGCATCCCCTGCCGCAATCTCACCAGCTACGATGCCAACCCTTGAGGCATTCACAGTTGCAGTGACGGCAAACCTCAAAGCTACTGTTCTAGCAGCATGCGCCGTTGCAGTCAGCGCAAAGGGGATTAGAAAGGCAATGCGCCCATCTGGATCTAGATATTTAGTGGGATTATTGTTCCCATACGCATAACGGTTGAAGCTGTGCAGATTCCCATCTTGGTAATCAACCGGGTCTATGCCAAGAAACCGCCCAATCCCAGGATCGTAGTAGCGCGCTCCAAAATACTGCATGGTGGTGTCGGCATCTTGCTCCTTGCCGTGAAACCACTGGGTCTGCGCTTCGCTCTCCGGCTGCCACTCCGTCTTTTGGCCGTAGGCGAAATATGATTCCTTCCAGAGCACATTGCCGGCAGCATCGGTTGCGGCAAGCGGGCTGCCGCTGATGTCACTATGGATGTAGGTGACGGTCTCCTTGGCGGTGGCCAATCCCCCTGTGGCTAAAAGCATGCTGCTAATGGCGACGGTTAACATCGCTCTCAACCACACACTAGGTTTGCGCCGTGTGGTCCTTGTCTGCCAGAAGGTGGAGATCAACCGGAGGAATAAACCGAACGGGGACGATTGCTTCAAGTGCTGTTCCATGGTTCTCCTCCATTCAGTTGTCTTGCGTGCAAAGCACTTGGTTGTCGTCTGTCAGCTGCCGCGCCTCTTCTTGGGTGACGGCTCTGGTGGTGCAGGTCTCAGGGGTACTTACCGTGCTACCGACCAGTTTTGGGATGCCCTGGAGCTTGCGGGCCTCATATTTCAGCTGCCCTGCGTTGACTGCGGTTTTGGCTGTCTCCATGCCACGCGGTGTTGCCCATACCGGCAAGGGAATCGATTCAGGAGTCGCCTTCAGATCGCTGGTTTGCAAAGGAGCAGAGGGCTTGTTGTCTGGTAGCTCGATCGTTATGCCGCTGCCAGCAGGAACTACCACGGCCTGGGCGTGGACAGCACCAGCAAACAGGCTCAAGGACAGCAACAAGACCAGGTTTCCAAAGCGTGTGTAGGTGGGAGAGCACATAGGCCGCGATGTATGCGAGTTATTCATGGCGTAGATCCTTGGTGGTTTAGTTCAACTCGATGCTGCGTTCCGCCACTTGGCGCCGCCCCAGATAGATAAGCTCTTTGCGCAGACTCGAATCCATGGTCTGCATGAGCAGGCCTTGCGAGTCATGCAAATACTGGGTGGTGCCCTGCGCAGCTACAGTCTGAGCCCGCATGTTGGAGCCGTCGTAGTCATGCAGCTTTTGCACTGCGGTCCCACAATCGGTGCAGCGCAGGTTGTTGGCACGATCGTGACCAAAGGTGTTGTATCCGTTGGCACTCACATTACCCGCCTGGTCGTATTCAAAGCTTCGAGAGAAACCACCTGCTACCCCTGTGAGCAGTCCTGTTGCAGTGTCGTAGGTGTAGGTGTTGAGACCCGTAGGTGTACGCAAATACGTTAGATTGCCGGTCCTGTCGTACCCGTACTGACGGTTAACTGTGGTCGTTGCCTCCGTGATAAGGCGGTCCAGCTTGTCGTATGCGAATGCCCTTGCGTACACGCCATCGGCCAGTTCGTTGATGTTGACCATGTTCCCTACGGGATCATAGACATAGGTGCTATTCACAAATCGGCTGGAGCCTTGGCCATATGTCAAATCTGAGGGCCACTGCCGGCTATTGATGCCCATAGTGGAGACCACGCCATTGGCATAGCTGATTTGGCTGGGCATTCCATTCGGGTGGTAGTCCACACTATGTATATAAGGCAGTACTGCACGTGCTCGCCCAAATGCATCAGGCTCGTAGCTGACCTGATTGCCTGATGGGTAGGTGATAGACGCCAGCGCTTCATTGCTGTCGTAGGCATAACCCAATGTTTGGGTGCTTGCACCGACGCTCAGGCTTTCTTTGGTGATCTTGTTGTTTTCGTCATAGCTGAAGCTGCGCGAAATATCGCCGCTTAGTGAGACAACCAGATTGCCGTTGGCATCATAGGTATTCTTCACTGCAGGGGCATTTGGCACCGCCGCATCTTCCGAGCTGGGATAGCTGATATCTGTCAGCCGATTGCGACTGTCGTAAGCGTATATGGTTGCTGGGCCTGCTCCGATCCTCTGGCTTATCAGGTTCCCAATAGCATCCCTCTCAAAAGTTGTTGTGCCTATTTCAGGATCAGTTTTTGAAGTCAGGAAATATCGAATGTCATAACCATAGCCGCGGGTTTTCCCATCCATGCTCACCGTCGTTAGCTGCCCAAGAATATTCCTGGTCTGGCGCACATCGGCAAGCGCGAACAAACTTCCATTTACCGTTTCACCTGACGCGAGCCTAACTCGTTCACGCTTATCAGGATCAGAGTAAGCCCTGTAATAGTCGATCGATGCACGCCCCGTGGAATCTTGGTTCACCACATATAGATTGCCATAGCTGGTGTAGTTGATATGTTGGGCATTTGTCGTGCCTACCGGATTACCATTGAGAGTAGCGACAACCCTGCTTAACCCATCGTAGACATAGCCCGTCCCCATCGTACTGTTGGGATAGGATTGATGGATGAGCTCACCCATCACGTTGTGACTGTAGTTAACCCAGACAGGTACCTGTCCTGGAGCACTTGCCTCCCGACGGAGGGTACGACCGAACCCATCGAAGGAGGTGGCCTCAGTCATATCACCTCTTTCCACAACACGGGTATTTGGAGTCCAAGCCACGGATATTACTGCCCCACTTGGCTTTGCAACCGAAGTGACACGATTCAGCAAATCGTGTGTGAACCTTGTGATATTTCCACGGGCATCTGTTTCAGCAATTACATTACCAGCATCATTGACAGATCTACCGACAGTGGAGCCATCAGCATATGTTTCTTTTCTGGGAATACCCCGGTGATAATCAGAAAAGCTTTCTACCTGCCCTAGCGCATTAACCTTAGTCGCGATATCGCCTGTTGGATGGTATGTTGCTGAGCTCACGACCCCAGCGATACTCTCCAACACCACATTCCCATTCGCATCAAACTGGCGTTTGGTTTCATGCTGCTCCCCCTCACTGACCACAACAGCACTTGCAACGCGATTTATTATCCACTTATCCGTATCAACATGGTGTTTCAGTGCGGTTTCTCGGATATAAGTCCGGTCTGCGACATTTGTCGCCATCTCTACCACCTTACGCGCATTTCCATAACCATCGAAATCAGAATTCGTTAGCGTAAAGCGCTCACCAATACGATTGTAGTTCTCAATCCGGGGAACGCGCGCAACCGGATTGAAGCTGTTGCTTGTATAGTTTTGGGCTACAACATCTATTTGACTAGAAATTATAAAGTCCTGATAGGCCAGTAATACGTTTTCATGGTCACTGGTACGCCCAAGGTAGATACCAACAGATGTGGGAGCCTGACGTACAGAGTGGTAGCCTGCATGATAATGTTCTACAACTTTTCCAGCTGGATCTGTAATCTGGGTAATATTAACCTGACTTCTGTCATCCGGAGGCATGCTGTACGAATGTGTTATTGAGTTGCCAACACGACTCACGGGCAGCTCGTTAGTAGCGACTCCATAAACGTAATTCCAATTTCCGGACTGACTCTCTTCTGGGCCAGCATTGGCAGTTTTCCCTACCACTACAGTGCTTTGGCGACTACGCGGTGTCCCAGCCAAGAAGTCAACATGACCGTAGCGATAGTCAATAGTCCCACCACTCGGATAACCCACCTTGCTGAGTGATCCCACACCAGGAGTGGCTTCATAGCTGTAATTCCAGGAATGACCATCTGGTCTTTTTACGGCTGTTAAGTAATTGCGAGACCCTGCGCCTGGAGTGACGGTGTATTCCCACTCACGCGAGTTGCCCGCATCAACCACCTTTGAAAGCTTGGAATCGACATAATTAAAATCCAAGCCACGCCCGTCACTTGTTGCGACCTTGGTCATTGCCATGACGCCATTGTCCAGAAATTGATAACTGATGTTGAACCAGTTGCCATTTCTATCGGTGATTCTTTCAGGATAGTAAGCCGTTTGCTTGCTGCTCACTGCCCCAAATGAATTCCCTTTTTTAGTCATCCGAAAGCTATGACCATCAGGAGACTGGACAATAAAAACGCCCTCAATACACTTGGCACGCCAAAAATCTTTGGTCATCCAAGTTAAATCGCCATCAAACGCTTGCTCGTAGAATATTTGCCGGCTTCCATCTGACTTTTCGAATACGGGATTGGCCGAAGCGACTGTCCATGAAGAAGAACACAAAGCTTTATTGGACCCTCGCAGCACGCGCCCCATATGCATGGTCCATCCCAGCCCAACAGGGCTGTATTCAAAGTCAGCCCATGTGGAAGTAGTGGCGAAGGGATCATCGATACTATTATAGCTACGTTGGATGGCAAGATCCATTCCACCATTTCCAGGAATTACCAAGTCGGTAACTGTATAACTTAATTTCCCGGTAAAAGTACTTATCATCTCATTGGGAGAGTGCGATACAGACCCACCTAATGATGCAGCTTTTTCTTCGAAAAAATCAGGAATACTAGGAAGGCTTGATTCGTCCGATTGGGCATAGGCGCCCTGAACAACCATTAATGCTGCAGCATAAATGACTGAGTGACCAACTTTTTTTTGGCGATACCCAGGTGTTTTTTTAATTATCCTTTGAGAGCCCCGATCAAATATCCCTGACATAGTTTCTCCTCTTGAGGCAGCCAAGACCATAACCACTCCCACTCGCTTGGGAGTGGGATATACGGTTGGCGCACTCGTGTTTGGTGTAAAGAAGCAGTTCGATTTTTGCCAAAAACTATCAGTCTCTAGCAATCGTTAACCACTATTTACTTAGGAGAAGTGTCAGATTGATGTCCGTCTACGAGACAGCTATGGACTTAAGTTGCAAGCGGGAGTGCGCTCCCACGCGACACGCATCGAAGTAAACGCAAACAAACATTTCTTGAATTTTCATTTATTTCACCGCACGAATGAATTAGAAAAACTGCAACTCAATGCAAATTTAGGTGCCACATCAATTAATCAAAATAATATAGAATTTTTTTATCCAACTTGATAACTTCATATTGACAATAAGTCATCTTGCTCACCACGCAATGCGCCCCGCAGCGCCCTGTGACAGCAACCATATTGCGCAATATTCAATATAGTTATTCAGATAAACTATCAGAATAAAGTTACAAATTGGTTTGCAGCTGTAAGTGCATTGCTAAGTGGCATTGGGCACCTCAGTAGCTCAGTTCTGCCTCCAGAAAAAATGGGTTACAAAAAACTTGATTCGTTGATGTATCGCTCCGCGTATATCGCCCCCTGTTTGCGATTAGCCCAGTAAAAGTGTTCAATGGCTGATCATCCAATGCCGGTTCCCCACCTGGCTTTTGAGCTCCGGCTGCGCCGCAGCCGCAGCGCTACTGCCTTTAGCGCCCCCCACTGCAACAACCACACCCACTGGGATGCCGCGGCCGCCCATAGTTGCCCGCAGCAGGGTCGTTGTCACGCGACATGCGCGGCGCATCGCGGCCGCGTTCGTTGACCTCGGCGGTGCGACGCTGCTGCGGCGATGTGCAGGCCAGGCGCGGGGCCTGGGTGATGACGCGCTCGGCGGCGGCGCCGCAGTGCGGGCAGGCGCAGGCTAGGTTGCGGTCAGACAGGCGACGCAGCTAGTCGAACTCACCGCATTGCTGGCAGGCATAGTCATAGGTGGGCATAGATGGGTCTCTCCTGCAGATAAAAGCGGGCTGGCGCTGCGGCGCGGGCAATCGCCAGCTGCTGCTGCCCGCCCGAGAGACTGCCGCCCTTGCGTCGGCGCATGTCCCACAGCACCGGGAGCAGCGTGATGGCGCTACACCGCGCTCAGCAAATAGCTTGTGCTACGCCCACCAGCCGCCTCTTTGTCCAATACCCCCAGCGCCAACAGCTCGTTGATATCCCGCAGTGCCGTGTCGCTGGAACACTTGGCAATGGCCGCCCATTTTCCGGTGGTGAGCTTTCCGTCAAAGCCATCGAGCAAGCGGTTCAGCACCTTGATATGGCGCTCATTCATCGGCGTCATCGCCCAATGGCGCCAAAACTGCGCCTTGTACAGGACGACCTCCAAGCCCTCGTTCGCTTGCAGGACCGCCTGGTGTAAGGTCTGCAAAAACCACAGCAGCCATGGCGTCACATCCATGCCGCCTTTTTGCGTGCGCTCCAACACCTCGTAATAGGCCTTGCGCTCCCGCTGTATCTGGGCAGACAGGCTGTAAAAGCGTTGCGCACTGCCATCCGCACGCGCCAACAGCAGATCACCAATGGCCCGCGCCATACGACCATTGCCGTCATCAAATGGGTGGATGGTCACAAACCACAGATGGCCCAAACCGGATTTGAGCAATGCCGGAAGGGTGGAAGGCGCCGGGTCATTGATCCAGGCCAGCAGCTTGGCCATCTCCGCTGGTACTTGGGGCGCCGGAGGCGCTTCGTAATGCACTTTCTGGCGGCCGATCGGGCCGGATACTACCTGCATAGGGCCCGCTGCGTCATCGCGCCACGTGCCCACCGCTATCTTGCTCATGCCCGAATAGCCGGTCGGGAACAAGGCGGCATGCCAGCCATAGATGCGCTGCTCGGTGACGGCTTGCTGGTGGTTTGCCGTCGCGTCGAGCACCATCTCCACCACCCCTTCCACATGGCGGTCTACCGGTGCAAGCGCCCCAATATCCAGCCCCAACCGCCGGGCGATGGAAGAGCGCACGGATGCCACATTGAGCGACTCCCCTTCGATCTCGGAGGTCTTGAGCACATCCTGCGTCAGCGCAGCCAGGCTCGCCTGGTCCCGCAGGCCCATGCCGACATCCGCCAAGCGGCCCAGCAGCATGCCTTGTGCCTGGCTGACCTGCGCCAGCGGAGCAGCCAGGGCATCGCTATCGAACTGCCACTGAGGCCAGTGCGGGGATTTCCAGATATATTCACCGCTAAACATGCGGTGAATAATAGGCCTAAACGCCGCAAATGTCTATGGCGTCTCCAAAACTGGCCTGGCTGTGCGCTGACGCATCTCTGATCCCAGCCCCTCAGTGGCTGATCATCCAAGGCCGGTTCCCCACTTGGCTTTTCAGCGCCGGCTGCGCCGAGGCCGCAGCGCTACCGGCTTTGGCGCCCCCACTGCAACACCCACACCCACTGGGATGCCGCAGCCGCCCATAGTTGCCCGCAGCAGGGTCATTATCACGCGACATGCGCGGCGCATGGCGGGCGCGTTCGTTGACCTCGGCGGCGCGGCGCTGCTGGGGGGAGGTGCAGGCCAGGCGCGGGGCCTGGGTGATGACGCGCTCGGAGGCCGCGCCACATTGCGGGCAGACGCAGGCCAGGTTGCGGTCGGACAGGCGGCGCAGCGCGTCGAATTGGCCGCAGCGCTGGCAGACGTAGTCATAAGTTGGCATCGAAGTCTCCTGCACTCAAAGATAAAAGCGGGCCGGCACAGCGGCCCGCGCAAGCCAGCGTCTTACTTGTCGTACGAGATCGGCATATCGATGCTGCCATCCAGGTACTTGACCGGGCCGGCGGCATTGGGGTTGATGTCGAACTCAAAGATCTGCGTGGGCAGCCACAGGGTGGCGCAGGCATTGGGCACGTCCACCACGCCGCTGATATGGCCCTGCACGGGGGCGGTGCCGAGGATGGAATAGGCCTGCGCGCCCGAGTAACCAAACTTCTTCAGGTACTCGATGGCGTTGAGACAGGCCTGCTTGTAGGCCACGTTCACATCCAGGTAGTACTGCTTGCCCGATTCGTCGACGCTGATGCCTTCAAAGATCACATAGTCGTTGTAGGTCGGCACGATGGGGCTGGGCTTGAAGATGGGATTCTTGATGCCGTACTTGGCCATGCCGCCCTTGATGATGGAGACCTTCATGTGCACCCAGCCGGCCATCTCGATCGCGCCGCAGAAGGTGATTTCGCCATCGCCCTGGCTGAAGTGCAGATCGCCCACCGACAGGCCGGCGCCATCGACATAGACCGGGAAGAAGATCTTGGAGCCGCGCGAGAGGTCCTTGATATCGCAGTTGCCGCCATGCTCGCGCGGGGGCACGGTGCGCGCACCGGTGGCAGCGGCCTTGTCGCGCGCCTCGCCCTTGAGCTGACCCATGTGCGCCGTCGCCATGAAGGGCGGGTTGGCCAGGTTGCCGTCCGGGTTGGTGTCGATCAGCGCCTGCTCGCGCGCATTCCAGGTCTCGAGCATCTTGGGGTCGGGCAAGGTGCCGATCAGGCCCGGGTGGATCAAACCGGCATAGCGCACGCCAGGGATATGGCGCGAGGTGGTGAACATGCCCTGGAAATCCCAGATCGACTTCTGCGCCGACGGGAAGTGGTCGGTCAGGAACCCGCCGCCGTTCTTCTGCGAGAAAAAGCCGTTGAAGCCCCACTGGCTCTCGTCCTTGGCACCGATGTCGAGCAGGTCCACGACCAAGAGGTCACCGGGCTCGGCTCCTTTGACACCGACCGGGCCCGAGAGGTAGTGCACCGTGGTCAGGTCCACATCGCGCACATCGTCGGCGCTGTCGTTGTTCTTAATGAAGCCCCCCGTCCAGTCGTAGGTCTCCAGCACAAAGTCATCGCCGGGGTTGACCCAGCAGGCCATCGGAATATCGGGGTGCCAGCGGTTGTGCACCTTCTCGTTGGAAGGGGCCGGTTGGGACAGATCAACCTTGATCAGGGTTTCGGGCATGTGCAACTCCTGTGATGCAGTCAATGGAACAAGAAACGCGCGGGCGGCCCGCGCAAGCGGTGTCAAACCGACAGGTACGACTTGATGTGGGCCTCGTTGGTGTTGGCGCGGTCGGTCTCGTGCACGATGCGGCCGCCCTCGATCACGAACAGACGGTCGGCCACATCCATCGCAAAATGCAGCACCTGCTCGGAGACCACGATGGTGATCTCGCGCATCTTGCGGATCTCATTGAGCGCCTTGGCGATGTCCTTGATGATGGACGGCTGGATGCCCTCGGTGGGCTCGTCGAGCAGCAGCACCTTGGGGTTGGTGACCAGCGCACGCGCAATGGCCAGCTGCTGCTGCTGCCCGCCCGAGAGGTTGCCGCCCTTGCGCCGGCGCATATCCCACAGCACCGGGAAGAGTGCATAGATCTCGTCGGGGATCTTGCGGTCGCGGGAATTTTCCAGACCGGTCTCGATGTTCTCCTCGACGCTCAGGGTCGGGAAAATCATGCGGCCCTGGGGCACATAGGCAATGCCCTTGGCCACGCGCAGATAGCTCTCGTCGCGCGACACATCCTGCCCCGCCACCTGCACCGCCCCGCTCTTGAGCGGCAGCACACCCATCAGCGCCTTGAACAAGGTGGTCTTGCCCATGCCGTTGCGGCCCATGATGGCCAGGGTTTCGTTGGGCCGGCCTTCGAAGGAGATGCCGTGCAGCGCCTCGCTCTGTCCGTAGGCCACGTGGATATCGTTGACTTTCAGCATATGCGGCTCCTCAGTGGCCCAGGTAGACATCGATGACTTTGGGGTCGGACTGCACGGCCTCCATCGAGCCCTCGGCCAGAATCTTGCCCTGGTGCATGACGGTGACCTTGTGCGCAATGCGGGCCACAAACTCCATGTCGTGCTCGATCACGATCACCGAGCGGCCCACGCAGATCCGCTTGAGCAGATCGGCCGTCAACTCGCGCTCGCGCGCGCTCATGCCGGCAATCGGTTCGTCCAGCATCAGCAGCTCGGGCTCCTGCATCAGCAGCATGCCAATCTCCAGCCACTGCTTTTGCCCGTGCGACAGCAGGCCCGATTCCATCTCCAGCACATGGTCCAGGCCAATCTCCTGGGCCACCGCCTGCACGCGCTGCTGCACAGCGGGCGTGCACTGAAAGCGCAGCGCGCCAAACACCGAGCGTCCCTCAGGGTAGGACACCTCCAGGTTCTTGAAGACCGAGAGGTTCTCGTAGATCGAGGGCGTCTGGAACTTGCGGCCTATGCCCTTGCGCACACGCAGGTACTCGTCCATGCCCGTCAGCTCCTGGTTCTGGAACTTGATGCTGCCGCTGCTGGCCTTGGTCTTGCCGCAGATCAGGTCGAGCAAGGTGGTCTTGCCCGCGCCGTTGGGGCCGATGATCACGCGCAGCTCGTTCTTGTCGACATAGAGGGTCAGGTCCTCGATGGCCTTGAAGCCGTCAAAGGAGACCGTCAAACCCTCCACCGCCAGTGCGAAATCGGTATTGCTCATTGCATGCTCCTGGTTCAGACGCCTTCGGCCGCAGGCTTGCCGGCGACGGGCTCCTGCGCTTTGCTGCTGGTGGTTGCGGGCTTGGTGCTGGCAGGGGCGGCGCCGTGGCTGGGTGTACTGGCGGGTTTGGCTGCGCGCCGGGCCAGCAGCGGCTTGACCTTGCTGGCATACAGGCCCGCCAGACCATTGGGGAAGAACATGGTCACGACGATGAACAGGCCCGCCATGCAGAACATCCACAGATCCGGGAAGGTCTCGGAGAAATAGGTCTTGCCAAAGTTGACCAGCAGCGCGCCGTAGACGGCCCCCACCAGGCTCATGCGGCCACCGACGGCGGCAAAGATCACCATCTCGATGGAGGGCACAATGCCGACGATCGATGGCGACATAAAGCCCACCTGCAGCGCAAACATCGCGCCGCCAATGCCCGATATCGCAGCGGCCAGGCAGAACACAAAGACCTTGAACATCGACACGTCGTAGCCCGAGAAGCGCACGCGGTCTTCCTTGTCGCGCATCGCCAGCAGCAAGGTGCCCAGCTTGCTTTTCTGGATCCAGAGGCAGGCCACCACCGACAGCAGCAGCAGGCCGCAGCAGACGTAGTAGAGGATGTACTTGGCGCTGTCGGTGCGGATGTCCCAGCCCAGCATGGTGCGCAGATCGGTCATGCCGTTGACCCCGCCGGTGTAGCCCTGCTGGCCGATGATCAGCACCGTCAGGATCAGCGCCACCGCCTGGGTGATGATGGCAAAGTAGACATCGCCCACGCGGCGGCGGAACATCGCAAAGCCGATGATGAAGGCCAGCAGTGCGGGCACTGCCACCACCGCAAACAACGCAAACGGCAGGTACTCGAACGGCGTCCACCACAGCGGCAGCGCGGTGAGCTGGTTCCAGTCCATGAAGTCGGGGATGCCCGGCGTGGACTGGATCGCGGTGCTGACCTTGTCCGAGGCTTCGAGCTTGAGGAACATGGCCATCGCGTAGCCGCCCAAGCCAAAGAACACGCCCTGCCCCAGGCTCAGCACACCGCCCCAGCCCCAGAGCATCACCAGGCCCACGGCCACAAAGGCGTAGCACAGGTACTTGCCCACCAGGTTCAGGCGGAAGATGTCCAGCCCCAGCGGCAGCAGCGCCAGCAGCACGACGGCCAGGATGGCCACATGGCCCAGGCCGGTTCGCTCCAGCCACACACGCATATCTTTCATGGTTGTCATCCTTTGCACCGGCTTTAGCGGCGCACCTTGCTGGCAAACAGACCTTGGGGCCGCAGCATCAAGACCACGACGATGAAGGACAAGGTCAGCACCTTGGCCATGGAGCCACTCAGGAAGAACTCCGTGATCGACTGCACCTGGGCAATGCCAAAGGCCGATGCCACAGTGCCCAGCAGACTGGCAGCGCCGCCAAAGGTGACGACCAGGAACGAATCCACGATGTAGAGCGAGCCGGAGGTGGGCCCGGTCGAGCCGATGGTGGTGAAGGCCGCCCCGGCAATGCCCGCCACCCCGCAGCCAATGGCAAAGGTGAGGCGGTCGGTCTTCTTGGTATTGATGCCGATGGCGTTGGCCATCACGCGGTTGCTGACCGTGGCGCGCACCCGCAGGCCCCAGCGGCTGCGGTAGAGCGCGATCAGCACGCCGGCTGTGACCAGCAGCGCCAGCGCCAGCACAAACATGCCGTTGATCGGAATGTCCAGCCCCTCACTGGGCGACCAGGAACCCATCAGCCAGTCAGGCAGGGTGGGGCTCACCTCTTTGGGGCCGATCACCGTGCGGAACACCTGCTGCAGCCCCAGGCTCAGGCCCCAGGTGGCCAGCAGGGTATCGAGCGGGCGCTTGTACAGGTGCCGTATCAACGCCCACTCGGCCAGCCAGCCCAGCACAAACGCAAACACAAAGGCCGCCACGATCGACAAGGGGAAGTAGTAGGGCGTCCAGGCCGGGGCATGGGCTTCCACCAAGGTGGAGGCCATGAACACGGTGTAGGCGCCAATGGTCATGAACTCGCCATGCGCCATGTTGATGACACCCATCTGGCCAAAAATAATCGCCAGGCCCAGGCCCATCAGCAGCAGTACCGCAAACAGGCTGAGGCCCGCAAAGCCCTGCATCAGCCCGATATTCATCATTTCAGAAAAAGTCATGGCGCTCTCTTGTCGGGTGGTGGTCGGCGGCAGCGCGGGCCAGAGGGTGTTTGCCTATGGCCCGCGCCGGAGGGGCCGCGTTATTGGTAGCCTTTAGGGAACGGATCAGGTTTGATCAACTCGGGCGACTCGGACACCACCTTGAAGGTCCCGTCCGGCAGGCCCTGCGCAATGCGCGACTTGCTCCAGAGGTGGTGGTTGGCGTCGATCTTCACGTAGCCTTCCGGGGCAGTGTTGAGCTCGATGCCCGGCGAGGCGGCCACGACCTTGTCGACATCGAAGCTGCCGGCCTTCTCGACAGCGGCCTTCCACAACCAGGGGCCCAGGTAACCGGCCTGGGTCACATCGCCGATGACCGACTTGGGGCCGTACTTGGCCTTGAAGGCCTCGACAAACTTCTTGTTGTTGGGGTTGTCCAGCGTCTGGAAGTACTTCATGCTCGAGTAGAAGCCGGCAAAGTTCTCGCCGCCAATGCCCAGCATTTCGTCCTCGGTCACCGACAGGGTCACCAGGAACTGCTTGTCACCGGTGATGCCTGCGGCCTTGAGCTGCTTGTAGAAGGCCACGTTGGAGCCACCCACGACAGCGGCAAAGATCAGATCGGGCTTGGCCACCTTGATCTTGTTGATCAGCGAGTTGAAGTTGGTGTTGCTGAGCGGGTAGTACTCTTCGCCCACCACTTTGCCCTTCTGGAAGGTCTCGATGTGCTTGCGCGCAATCTTCATCGAGGTACGTGGCCAGATGTAGTCCGAGCCCACCAGGAACACCTTGGAGGCGTTCTTTTCCTTCTTGGCCCAGTCGAGGCTGTACAGAATCTGCTGGGTCGCTTCCTGGCCGGTGTAGATGACGTTCTTGCTCTGCTCCAGGCCTTCGTAGAACGTGGGGTAGTAGAGCAGGCCGTTTTCCTTCTCGAAGACCGGCAGCACGGCCTTGCGCGAGGCCGAGGTCCAGCAGCCAAACACGGTGGCCACATGGTCGCTGATCAGCAGCTTCTTGGCCTTTTCAGCAAAGGTGGGCCAGTCGGAGGCGCCGTCTTCCTTGATCACGCGGATCTTGCGGCCCAGCACACCGCCCATCGCGTTGATCTGGTCAATGGCCAGTTGTTCGGCCTGGATGGAGCCGGTCTCGGAGATCGCCATCGTGCCAGTCGACGAGTGCAGCTGCCCGACCACCACCTCGGTATCGGTCACCGCCAGCTTGGTGGTGTTGACCTGGGCGGTCGGCGGGGTCTGGGCGCGGGCCAGCATGGGCAGACCCGCCACGCTGATGGCACCCAGGCCTTGCAAGAGACGGCGGCGGCGAAGCGACTGATGGAAATCCTGAGACATGCTTTTCTCCTCAAGTGGTTCAGCGGGCTGAACTGGTAACGGGTTGAAACCTGTAGCCACTCTAAAAGTGCGGCCGCCAAACACCCATACGTCATTTGACGTAGCACCTGCGTAGCCACCGCAGGCTAAGCTTGCTCGCCCAACGCACCTTGGGGTGCACCTCACCGGCCGCACCTCACCGGCCACGTCTCGGCGACCACACCTGGCCGGCTGCACTTGGCCGGCCACACCTCGCCGGCCACACCTCGCCGGCCGCACCAGCCTTGCCGTGGCCTGAATATTGCTTGGTCTGCGGATCCCTTGCCCCCAGCGCCTGTGCGCTGCCTGTGATGACCAAACCGTCCCAAAAGATCTTCCCGATCCGCCGCGAATACAACGCCTGGGTGGCCGACGAGACCATGGAGGACTACGCACTGCGCTATACGCCGCAAAAGGCCCGGCGCTGGAGCGAGTGGCAGCTGCTGAACACGGCGATGGGCGGGCTGTCCTTTCTGGCGCTGGAGGCGATTGGCGCGACCATCACCTTGGCCTATGGCTTTAGCAGCGCCGCCTGGGCCATTGCGGTGATGGGCATCGTCATTTTTCTGACAGCCTGGCCCATCTCGGTCTGCGCGGCGCGCTATGGGCTGGACATGGACCTGCTCACCCGGGGCGCGGGCTTTGGCTACCTGGGCTCGACCATCACCTCGCTGGTCTACGCCACCTTCACCTTTATCTTCTTTGCGCTGGAGGCGGCCATCATGGCGCTGGCGGTGCAGATGGCGCTGGGCTGGCCGCTGGTGGTCTGCTATGTGCTGTGCGCGCTGGTGGTGATCCCGATGGTGCTCTATGGCGTCACCTTCATCTCCAAGCTGCAGGCCTGGACCCAGCCGCTGTGGGCCGTGATGCTGCTGACCCCCTACCTGTGGCTGGCCTTCCAGCAGCCGCAGTTTGTGCAGGAGCTGCCGGGCCTGTCGGGCCTGACCTCGGGCAGCGCCGATTTCAACTGGCTGTATTTCGGCTCGGCCAGCACGGTGATCTTCGCGCTGATCGTGCAGGTGGGCGAGCAGGTCGATTACCTGCGCTTCATGCCGCGCAAGACGGCCTCCAACCGGGGCCGCTGGTGGTTTTGTGTGCTGATGGGCGGGCCCGGCTGGATTCTGCTGGGTGCGGCGCGCATGTTGGGCGGCGCCTACCTGGCCTATGTGGCGCTGCAGTTTGGCTCGACCGTGGCCGAGGCCTCGGACCCCACCCACCTCTACCTCACCGCCTTTGGCAAGATCGTGCAGGACCCGGGCGTCGCCCTCTGGATTACGCTGGTCTTCGTCATCATGGCGCAGATCAAGATCAATGTGACCAATGCCTATGCCGGGTCGCTCGCCTGGTCGAATGTGTTCTCGCGCCTCACCCGCAGCCACCCCGGCCGCGTCGTGTGGCTGGTCTTCAACGTGATGATTGCGATGCTGATCATGACCCTGGGCGTGTTCAGTGCGCTGGAGAAGGTGCTGGGCATCTACAGCAATATCGCAGTCGCCTGGGTTGGCGCGCTGGTGGCCGATCTGGTCATCAACAAGCCGCTGGGCCTGAGCCCGACGGGCACCGAGTTCCGCCGCGCCTACCTGCACGACCTCAACCCGGTCGGCCTGGGCGCCATGGGCATTGCCGCGCTGGCCGCCGGCATTGCCTATAGTGGCCTGCTGGGCGAGCTGGCCAGCGCCTTTGCGCCCTATATTGCGCTGGCCATTGCGCTTTTGGTATCGCCGCTGCTGGCCTGGGCCACCGGCGGGCGCTGGTATATCGCCCGCCAGCCCGAGCAATTCGAGGCTGCGCAGCTGCAGTGCGCTGTCTGCCAGAACCAGTTCGAGCGCGCCGACATGGCCGGCTGCCCCGCCTATGGCGCGCCGATCTGCTCGCTGTGCTGCTCGCTCGATTCGCGCTGCCACGACCGCTGCAAGCCCAGCACGGCGCGGGCCCAGGTGCAGTGGCGCAGCCTCTACGAGAGCCTGCTGCCCCAGCGCATCCAGCGCAGCATCAACTTTCGGCTCGCGTCCTATGCGGGCACGGTGCTGCTGCTGACCAGCCCCATGGCGCTGGCCTTGTTCGTGGTCTATATGCAGCAAAGCCTCTCGCCCGGGCAGACGGATTTGCGCTGGGCCTTTGTGCGCGCGTTCTCGCTGCTGGCGCTGCTGTGCGCGCTCTACGCCTGGTGGCTGGTGCTGGCCAAGGACAGCCGGCGCATGGCGCGCGAGGAGTCCGAGCGCCAGACGCAGATGCTGATGCAGGAGATCGAGGCCCACCAGCGCACCGATGCCCAGCTGCAGGCCGCCAAGGAGCATGCCGAGGCGGCCAACCAGGCCAAGTCACGCTATGTGGCCGGCATGGCCCATGAGCTGCGCACGCCGCTGACCAGCATCCTGGGCTATGCCCAGCTGCTGCTGCGGCGCAGCGACCTGCCCGGCCCCGCGCACGAAAACATCAGCACCATGCTGCACAGCGGCCAGCACATGCATTCGCTGATCGACGAGTTGCTGGACCTGGCACGCATCGAGGCCGGGCGCCTGCGGCTGGACCCGGCGCCGCTGCAGTTCCCCGAGTTTCTCGAAGCGGTCAACCGCATGGTGCGGCCGCAGGCCCAGGCCAAGGGCCTGCAGTTCGAGCTGCAGACGCAAGGCCGCATTCCCGCCTGGGTGCGGGCGGATGCCAAGCGCCTGCGCCAGATTCTGATCAACCTGCTGGGCAATGCCATCCGCTTTACCGACAGTGGCAGCATCCGCCTGCAGGTGGACTGCCACAGCGATGTGGTGCGCTTTGACATCCGCGACACGGGCATCGGCATCGCGCCGCAGGACCATGAGCGCATCTTCATGCCCTTTGAGCGGGGCAGTGCCGGGCGCCGCGCCGCCAGCACCGGCACCGGCCTGGGCCTGACCATCACCCGCATGCTGACCTTGCTGATGGGCGGGGAGCTGAGCCTGCAAAGCACGCCCGGCCAGGGCAGCACGTTCTCGGTGCGCCTGTACCTGAGCGAGGTGCACAACCCGCCGCGCGCACTGGCCGGCCAGCCCCAGGCCCGCCCCTTTATCGGCGGCTACCTGGGCCCGCGCAGAACCCTGCTGCTGGTCGATGACCAGCCCATCCACCGCCAGCTGATCGCCGGCGTGCTGATCCCGCTGGGCTTTACCGTGCTGGAGGCGGCCAGCGGCCAGGAATGCCTGGAGGTCATCCGCGACACGCCACCCGACGCCCTGTTGCTGGACCTGAGCATGGACGACCTGAGCGGCTGGCAGACCGCTGCGCTGGTGCGCCAGCAGTACAGCGCCATGCACCTGCCCATCGTCATTGTCTCGGCCGACCTGTTCGAGAACCAGCCCGAGCAGCTCGAGCGCGCCGGCTGCCAGGCCTTTGTCGGCAAACCGGTGTTGGAGTCCGAGCTGATGGACACGCTGGCCTGGCTGCTGAAGCTCGAATGGATAGAAGACATGGCCGCTGGCTCGGCTGGCTCGGCTGGCTCTGCGACCACGGCCCCCGCAGCGCCGCCACCGGCGCCGCAGGAGCCGCCCCTGCCGCCGGATCTGCAGTCGGACATCACGCGCCTGGCGCGCTTTGGCGATGGCGCCGGCCTGCGCAAACTGCTGGCGGACGCCCAGGCCAGCCACCCCCAATCGCGCGGCACGCTGCAGGCCCTCGATGCCGCTGCCCAGCGTTTTGACTTTCCCCTCATTCTGGAGAGCCTCGGGCCTGCAGGGCCTGCGGACCACTGACCATGCCCACTTTCACGCCCCATGCCGGTGTTGTTCTCGTCGTGGACGATGCCGTCGAGACCCTGGGATTTCTCTGCGACGCGCTCAGTCAGCAGGACTACACCGTGCTGGTCGCCCGCAATGCAGCCGAGGCGCTGGAGCGCCTGGAGATCGCCACGCCGGACGCCGTACTGCTCGACTGCGTGATGCCCGGCGAGAGCGGCTTTTCGCTGTGCCGCAAGATCAAGGCCCACCCGGCCTGGGCCCATGTGCCGGTCATTTTCATGACCGGGCTGTCGGAGACCGACCATATCGTCGAAGGCTTTGCCTGCGGCGGCGTGGACTATGTCGTCAAACCGCTAAAGCTGCCCGAGGTGCTCGCGCGCCTGGCCCGCCATATGCACAACGCCCATGTGGGCCGCATGGCCCAGGCCGCGGTCGATGTGGCCGGCATGGGCGTGGTGGTGCTCGACCGCCAGGGGCGCCTGGCCTGGCGCTCGCCGCAAGCAGCGCTGTGGCTGGAACAGGCCTTTGGCGCCAGCGCGGCAGCGGCAACGGCCTGGTTGCAGTCAGCCTGGGAAACCGCCGCCCAGCACCCGCTGGGCAGCGGCAGCCTGCTGGCCCAGTCGGTGGGCGAGGTGGGCATTGGCGAGCGCATGCTGGTGCTGCGCCTGGGCCATGAGGGCCTGCGCGCCAGCACCCAGCGCCTGCAGGATGCAGCGCTGACGCCGCGCGAGACGGAGGTACTGGGCTGGCTGGCCAAGGGCAAGACCAACCGCGACATTGCGCAGATCCTGGGCATGAGCCCGCGCACCGTCAACAAGCACCTGGAGCATGTGTTTGAAAAGCTGGGCGTGGAGACCCGCGCGGCGGCGGCAGCCATCGTCAGCGGGTCGCTGAGCGCGTAAGCGGGGTGAAAGCCATAGGAAGGCTACGGATATTGCTTGGCTTGGAAGCCCCTGGTTGCGGGCCAAACGGCTTGCGCCAGCGCAAATAAATGTCCATCACTGCCTCTGGTCGCACGACATTTCGCCCAAGGCTTACGACATTTCAACTATCAATATTGATAGCATCTATCACAAACCGTGGTTGAGCCGGGCGGCCATTTGGCTTTAAGTTCGCAAAAAAAACCTTTGTCAAAAACTCGAAACACTCAGGAAAAACAAGGGTTTACCTTAGAAAAAACCCCAGTCTGTTCTCGTTAGGATGGCAGTCTTTTTCCCCTCAAGAGAGACAAGCCGTTATGAACAAGATGATGCAATGGACTGCACTGGCCCTGGCGGCCGCTACCGCCACCGGCGCCTATGCTGACGCCTCCTACCCCAACAAGCCCATCACCATCGTCGTGCCGTTCACCGCTGGCGGCCCGACCGACCGCGTGGCACGCGACCTGGCCGAGGCGCTGCGCAAGCCCCTCAATGGCGTGACCGTGGTCATCGACAATGCCGACGGCGCAGGCAGCACCATCGGCATGGCCAAGGCCGCACGTGCCAAACCAGACGGCTACACCCTGCTGCTCAACCACATCGGCGTGGCCACGGCCCCCATCCTCTACCGCAAGCTGTCCTTCGATGTGACCAAGGACTTCGAATACCTGGGCATCATCAACGACGTGCCG
The DNA here is from genome assembly GCF_025309455.1 of Comamonas squillarum. NCBI lineage: Bacteria > Pseudomonadati > Pseudomonadota > Betaproteobacteria > Burkholderiales > Comamonadaceae > Comamonas > Comamonas squillarum. The sequence continues at coordinate 4,082,891 of NZ_CP104377.1, read as the reverse complement.
ATGACGCTGATCGGCAAGCCCACCCTGGCGCCGAACAACTACAAGGAACTGGCCGCCTACCTGAACAAGGAAAAGGACAAGGTCAACCTGGCCAATGCCGGTATCGGTTCTGCCTCGCACCTGTGCGGCCTGCTGCTGCAAAGCACCTTGAAGATCCCGCTGACCGCCGTGCCGTACAAGGGCGCCGCACCGGCCATTGCCGACCTGATGGGAAACCAGGTCGATGTGCTGTGCGACCAGACCACCAACACCACCGGCCAGATCGAGGGCAAGAAGGTCAAGGCCTATGCGGTGACGACTTCCAAGCGCCTGACCACGCCATCGCTCAAGGACCTGCCGACCTTGCAGGAAGAAGGCCTCAAGGGCTTTGAAGTGACGATCTGGCACGGCCTGTACGCGCCCAAGGGCACGCCGGCCGACATCCTGAAGAAGGTCAACGACGCGCTGAAGGTGGCCCTGAAGGACCCCGAGTTCATCAAGAAGTCCGAGAACCTGAGCGCCGTGGTCGCTACCGACCAGCGCATCACACCCGAAGGCCACAAGGCCTTTGTGCAGGCCGAGATCGCCAAGTGGACGCCTATCATCAAGGCTGCTGGCACCTTCGCCGACTGATCTTCAGCCTCCATGCAAAAAGACTGCCTCGGCAGTCTTTTTTTCGTTGGACGCGGCGCGTTGCTACTGTGCGTATCAACCGCCCCAGACCACATCGGCCTGCTCAGCCGCGCTGCGGCGCAGCATCTCGATAAAGGGCACCGCCCGCTGCTTGAGGCCGACGCTTGCCTTCACATCCTGGCCATCGGCGTCTTCGGGGTCCTGGTCCAGATCCTGGGTTTTGGCCGCCTGCGCGCGCTCGTCTTCAGCCGCCACGGCGGCCTGCAGCGCCGCAATGGCCTGCGGAATCTGGTCGGTGGTGATGATGCCGCGTGGCGAGGCGTCCTTGCCGATGATCTGCAGCACCTTGCGGGCATCGGGCTCGAGCATGATCATGTCTGCAGTGGCCTGCGATTTGAATTTGAATAGCACGGTGCGCTCCTTATCGATACATATAGTCCCGGGTGAACGGGTATTGTGATTGTGCACCAGGCATGGTCCCTGTCGTCATCGATCTATCGGGCATGACAGCCAGCATCTGGTGCAGCGCCACCCAGCTGTGCTCAAAACCGGTGGCGCAACCGGCCAGGTAGAGGCGGTAGGCGCGCAAGGTCTTGGCCGCCTGCGCGGGGTTGCCCTTGTGCGAGAGGATGGCCAGCGCCTCATCGAGCTGCGCCTCCAGCGCATCGGACCAGGCCCACAAGGTCTTGGCGTAATGGGGGCGCAGGTTGTCGGTGTCCACCATCTCCCAGCCGGCATGGGCCATCTCTTCGAGCACGGCGCTGACATGGATCAGCTCGCCGCCAGGGAAGATGTATTTCTCGATGAAATCGCCCATGCCCGCGCCCAGCTGTTCGTTGTCGGTGCCGCCAGCGGTGATGCCGTGGTTCATCAGCAAACCGCCGGGCTTGATCAGGCGCTTGAGCACGCTGAAGTACTCCTGCATATGCGCGCGGCCCACATGCTCGAACATGCCCACCGAAGCGATCTTGTCAAAGGGCTGGTCCACCTGCAGTTGGCGGTAGTCGGTCAGCAGCATCCGGACCCGGCCCTGCAGGCCTTTTTGTTCGATCAGCCGGTTGACATAGGCATGCTGGTTCTTCGACAAGGTGATGCCCGTGCCCTCGATGCCGTAGTGCTCGGCTGCCCACAAGAGCAGACCGCCCCAGCCGGCGCCCACATCCAGAAAACGTTCGCCGGGCTGCAGCCGCAGCTTGCGGCAGATCAGATCGAGCTTGGCCTCCTGCGCCTGCGCCAGGCTGTAGCCGGGCTCGGCATAGTAGGCGCAGGAGTAGACGCGGCGCGGGTCCAGCCACAGGCCGTAGAAGTCGTCCGAGACGTCGTAGTGGAACTGGATCTGCTCGGAATCCTTGGTCAAGGTATGGAGCGCTGCCGAGCGGGAGCGCGCCAGCAGCCGGCTCCACCAGGTCGAGCGCGCGGCCACCGGGTCGGCGGGCATCAAGGCCACCGCTGCGGCCATGGCATCGCGCATCGTGCCTTCGATCTCGACATGGCCCTCGACGATGGCCGCGCCGACCACCCCCACATCGCCCGCCGCCAGCGAGGCCAGCGCCGCCGCATTGTGGCAGCGGATACGCACTTGCGCCTGGTCCGGTGGACCGATCCATCCGCCCTGGGGCATGGAGATGGCAACCGACACTGGCAAACCCGCCAGCTTCTCTTCGAGCTTGGACTGCAGGATATTCATGGCACTTATTGTGTGGCGCCGCTTCGCGCCGTCAATGGCATTTGTCTGACACACCTACTGACAGCATATGTATAAAAGATACAGCGAGCAGCGCCGATCAAGCGCGCTTAGCATTGCCCAGCGACCATGTCCACATCCCTGCCCTCCGACCCGACCATCCCTTCAAACCCCGCGATTTTGCAGGGTTTGGCCGCGCTGCAAGCGCGCTTTCCAGACCAGGAATGGGTGGTGCTGCAAGCCGACCCGGATGCCTGCCATGTCTGGCGCCTGGCGCCGCAAAACGCGTCACCTATCCGACACGATCTGCCACTGGGCTATGGCCAATTGGCAACACAGTACCTGAGCCGCCCACCCGTGGGCGCCGGCCAGGTGGAGCAGGTGATTGAGCTGGTCGAGGACCAGATCATGCCGCTGACCCGCAGCTGGCCAGCGCCGGGGCCCCAGCTGGCTTTGCTGTGCCGCGCGCCGGACATGGCAGCCCTCGCGGCGCAGCTGCCCGATCCGCAAGCTGCCCTGCAGACGACCGACGCCATCGAGCAGCTGTTCAACCGCTATGCCCACCAGATGATGGGCGGCAGCCGCAGCGGCCTGCAGCTGGCGCCGGCGCAGGCGGCGCTGTTGGTCTTGCTGCGCGAATGCCTGCACCACTGGGGCTGCCAGCAGGTCGCGGTGCAGGACGCTCAGCTGGAGATCAGCGCGCCTCGCGGCTGAGCCCATCGACGGTCTGGAACAGCGCCTGCCGCGCCTGGCTGATGATCTGCCCCTTCCAGGCCACGCTCTCGTCGTAGAACGCTTCGCGCATCTGCTGGTGGATAGCGGCTTGCTGGTCTGCCGGCGCCTCGGGGTGCTGGTGCAGCCAGTGGTCGGCACGCAAGGCATCCAAGGTGGCATGCACCGGCAGCACGCCGTACTCCAGGGCCATGCCGGTAAAGGCCGCCTGCGGGCATTCCTGCGCCACGCTGTTCCACAGCAAGCCGGTCAGCGGCGGCGACGAGGAGCTGCCGTCATCGATCGAGGTAACTGGCGTGGCGCCGGCGCCATCCCACCAGCGGCGCGCCCGCGCCAGCATGACCGCATCGCCGGGCGGGCCGGTAAAGATACGCTCGCCATAGCCATTAGGGCCCAGGCCGGTGTGCACATCGATCCAGGCAATCTGGCGTGCCGCTTGGCCGTGCTGGCGCAGCACCTGGCGCAGGGTCTGGTTGCTCCAGGTGGGGGCCTGGCCGCCAAAGAACACGCCCTGCGGATGGCGGTACTGGCCCTGGGCCACAGCGGCCTGCCAGGCCTTGAGGCCATGTGCGTCGATAAAGTCCTGCATCGCCTGCTGCACCTGGGCCGTGGGCGGCCACTGGGCCGGCACGATCACGTCGTGCAGCTGGTCATAGGCCGGGTTGCCCGGCAGCGGCTGGGAGAAATCGACAAAGTTGCGGTTCAGGTCGACGTTCTCCTGCGTCACACGCCGGCCGTAGGAAAAGCCATGGGGATTGAGCGCATGCACATAGAGCACGGCCACGCCGGCACTGCGCGCCTTGTCCAGCCACTCGGCATCGCGCAGCGCATAGACCTGCACGCCGCTGCCGCAATAGCCTTCGATGCCATGGCAGGCACTGCTGAGGATCAGCAGCTGGTCGGCATCGGCCGGGCCATCGCGGGCCACATCCATGGCCAGCGCTTCGCCCTCTACCCCGGTCAACGGATGGGACTGAGACTGCAGCGCCATTCCGGCCGAGGCGGCAGCCTCGAGAAACTGCTGGCGTGCTGCAGCATAGCTGGCTGAAAAGGCTTGTTCTACGGCGCTCATGCGGCGATTCCTTCATGGCTGATGTCGGCATTGACCATGCGCTCGACCTGCACCGCACAGTCATAAAAGGACGGTGCGCGTCCGATATCGGTCAGTTGCTGGTGGGTCAGCTCATTGACGTTGGTGCCATTGGGCCCATCCTTGCGCCACCAGATGCCCAGCCCCACCACGACGCCGGGCCGGGCGCGGCCGTTGATGCTGGCATGGCAGACATGCTCGCCCCGGTCGTTGAACACGCGCACCAGATCGCCATCGGCAATCTCTCGGCTTTGCGCATCGCTGGGGTGCATCTCCAGCATCGGGCGCACTTCGGCACTGCGCAGCTGGCGCACGTTGACGAAGGTGGAGTTGAGAAAATTGCGCGCCGGCGGCGAGATCATCGCCAGCGGGTGGCTGGCCGTGGGCAGCTCATGGTTGGGCAGGTAGTCGGGCAAGGGGTTGATGCCCATGGCCTCCAGCGCCGCGCTGTGGAACTCGCACTTGCCCGAGGGCGTCGCAAAGCCGCCCTCGGCAAAAGGGGCGTCGGGCAGGTCCTGCGCGACAAAGCCCTGGTCCAGCAGCTGCTCGAACGGGATGCGCGTGGGATCGACCGCCTGGCGGCACAGCTCCTCGTCGCTGTCGGCAAAATGCGGCGCGGCAAAGGCGCTGTCGTAGCGCGCCATTTGGGCTGCCAGGTCGCGGAAGATCTGGGCATTGCTGCGCGCCTGGCCCAGCGGCGCAATGGCCGGGCGGTTGAGCAGCACATCGGTGTGGCCGTAGCTGGTGTGGATGTCCCAGTGCTCGAGCTGGCTGGTGGCGGGCAGCACATAGTCGGCATAGTCGGCCGTGTCGGTCATGAAGTGCTCCAGCACCACGGTGAACAGGTCCTCACGCGCAAAGCCCTGGACCACCTTGGCCGAATCGGGGGCGACGGCTACCGGGTTGCTGTTGTAGCAGAGGAGCGCTGCAATCTGCGGGCCGAACTCAGCACTGGCGGGCTTGAGCAACGCATCGCCAATCGTGCTCATGTTGATGGTGCGGGGCTGGCGCGCGCCCAAGAGCGCCGGCATCTGCAGCGCCCCCCGGCGTGCCGGGGCTGACGAGGAGCTCGACAGCAGCAGGCCGCCTGCGCGGTGGCGCCAGGCGCCCACGAGCGCTGGCAGGCAGGCGACCGCGCGCACGGCATTGCCGCCGCCGCGCGTGCGCTGCATGCCGTAGTTGAGGCGAATGGCCGCCAGCTCGGTCGTGCCGTAGTCGCGCGCCAGGCTGCGGATCTGCGCGGCATCAATGCCGCAGACCTGGGCGGCACGCTCGGGTGGCCACTGCAAGGCACGCTCCTTCAGCGCATCCCAGCCCAGCGTGTGCTGGGCGATGTAGTCGTGGTCCAGCCAGTCGTGGGTGATCAGCTCATGCATCAGTGCCAGCGCCAGCGCCGCGTCGGTGCCGGGCAGCAGCTGCAGGTGCTCATGGCATTTGTCGGCGGTCTCGCTCTTGCGCGGATCGATGCAGACCAGCTTGGCGCCATGGCGCTTGGCCTCCATCGCATAGCGCCAGAAATGCAGGTTGCTGCCAATGCTGTTGCTGCCCCAAATCAGGATCAGCCGGCTCTCGGCAAAGAACTGCACCCGCATGCCCAGCTTGCCGCCATAGGTGTGCAGCAAGGCCTCGGACCCCGCGCTGGCGCAGATGGTGCGGTCCAGCAGCGAGGCGCCCAGCTGGTGGAAAAAGCGCCGGTCCATGCTCTCGCCCTGCACCAGGCCCATGGTGCCGGCATAGCTGTAGGGCAGGATGGCCTGCGGATCGGTTTGCGCAATGCGGTGCAGCCGTTCGCTGATATCGGCCAGCGCCTCGTCCCAGCCCACCGGCTGGAACTGGCCGCTGCCCTTGGGCCCCACCCGCTTCATCGGCTGCAGCACCCGGTCGGCATGGTAGCTGCGCTCGGTGTATTTGCTCACCTTGGCGCAGAGCACGCCGCCGGTATGCCCATGCGCGGGGTTGCCGCTGACCTTGGTGGCCACGCCATCGACCACCGTGGTGACCAGCGAGCAGGTGTCGGGGCAGTCATGGGGGCAGGCCCCCAAAACGGTAGTGGTGGCAGCGGAAGTGGTCATGGCAGTGGCGGCGCCCAGAAGGGCGCAAAATCGGGGGGAGAGTTGTGCTGCACATGGTAGCGCCAGATGGCAGGGGCTGGGGTCGCGTGCAGCACGTTTTTGAGCGGGGCCCAGGCCCAGGCCCAGGGTTATTCCCAAGACATTTCAGCGCAGGGGCGCCCGGCTTTGCTGCACCATAGAGGGCTTGGCACGCCGCCCGCCAACACCTTGGCCCCCCAGGCGCCGCCAGACAGATACACCCCCATGTAGCCAACAGGATTTTCCATGAAGCTGATTGATTCCATCGTGGCCGAAGCGGCCAGCATCGCCCAGATCCGCAAAGACATCCACGCCCACCCGGAGCTGTGCTTTGAAGAGGTGCGCACGGCCGATCTGGTGGCAGCCAAGCTGACGGAATGGGGCATTCCGATCCACCGCGGCCTGGGAACCACCGGCGTGGTCGGCATCGTGCACGGCAAGGACGGCGGCGCCAGCGGCCAGGCCGTGGGCCTGCGCGCCGATATCGATGCGCTGCCGATGCAGGAGTCCAACACCTTTGACCACGCCAGCCGCCATGCCGGCAAGATGCACGCCTGCGGCCATGACGGCCACACCGCCATGCTGCTGGCCGCTGCCAAGCATTTCTCCAAGTTCCGCGATTTTGACGGCACGGTCTACCTGATCTTCCAGCCCGCCGAAGAAGGCGGTGGCGGCGCGCGCGAGATGATCAAGGACGGCCTGTTCGAGAAATTCCCGATGCAGGCGGTGTTTGGCATGCACAACTGGCCCGGCATGGCTGCCGGCAATATGGCCGTGAGCCCCGGCCCGGTGATGGCCTCCAGCAACGACTTCAAGATCACCATCACCGGCAAGGGCGGCCACGGCGCGATGCCGCACATGGGCAACGACCCCGTGCCCATCGCCTGCCAGATTGTGACCGCCTTCCAGACCATCATCACCCGCAACAAGAAGCCGCTCGATACCGGCGTGATCTCCGTGACCATGATCCACGGCGGTGAAGCCAACAACGTCATCCCCGACCGCGTGGAGCTGCAAGGCACGGTGCGCACCTTCCGCACCGAAGTGCTGGACCTGATCGAGTCACGCATGCGCCAGGTGGCCGAAGGCTGCTGCGCGATGAACAACGCCCAGTGCGAGTTCCACTTCAACCGCAACTACCCCGCCACCGTCAACAGCGCTCCCGAAGCCGAGTTCGCCCGCCAGGTGATGGTCGACATCATCGGCGCCGATAAGGTGAAAGCGCAAGAGCCCACGATGGGCGCCGAAGACTTCTCCTTCATGCTGCAAGCCAAGCCCGGCGCCTACTGCTTTATCGCCAACGGCGAAGGCGACCACCGCGCCATCGGCCACGGCGGCGGCCCCTGCACCCTGCACAACCCCAGCTACGACTTCAACGACGACCTGATCCCCCTGGGCGCCACCTACTGGGTAGAGCTGGCCACCAAGTGGCTGGCCCAAGCGAAGAAATAAGCGAAGCAAAGCAAGCAAAAAGCGCCCGAGGACACCCCGGGCGCTTTTTGCATTCGACACCCCATGTGCAACAGCCAACTCCAAAATCTGCACACCCGCCCCGGTATGCCGGAGCGGGCCCAAGAAGCAAGCGCAGCGCCCACGCCACCACCCCAACGCCGAGATAGGGCTTGAGACGAGGCGTCGCAGGCGCAGACAGTACGCCTGTACGGCAAGCCTGCGCAACGAAGGATCAGGCCCTATATCGGCGCCTCCGCAGGACTAACAGCCCAAAACTCAAAAACTCAGAACAGCGCCAGCCCAAGCATCAGATGAAATGAAACAGTCCGCCGGAGCGGGCTCAAGAAGCAAGCGCAACGCCCAACCCCACCACCCCAACGCCGAGATAGGGCTTGAGACGAGGCGTCGCAGGCGCAGACAGTACGCCTGTACGGCAAGCTTGCGCAACGAAGGATCAGGCCCTATATCGGCGCCCCCGCAGGACTAACAGCCCAAAACTCAAAAACTCAGAACAGCGCCAGCCCAAGCATCAGATGAAATGAAACAGTCCGCCGGAGCGGGCCCAAGAAGCAAGCGCAGCGCCCAACCCACCACCCCAACGCCGAGATAGGGCTTGAGACGAGGCGTCGCAGGCGCAGACAGTACGCCTGTACGGCAAGGCTGCGCAACGAAGGATCAGGCCCTATATCGGCGCCCCCGCACGACTAACAGCCCAAAACTCAAAAACTCAGAACAGCGCCAGCCCAGGCATCAGATGAAATGAAACAGTCCGCCGGAGCGGGCTCAAGAAGCAAGCGCAACGCCCAACCCCACCATCCCAACGCCGAGAAAGGGTTTGAGACGAGGCGCGCAGGCGCAGACAGTACGCCTGTACGGCAAGGCTGCGCAACGAAGGATCAGGCCCCATATCGGCGCCACAGCACGATTAACGGTCAGAACACACGCCAGGGAAAAAGCCTCAACACCCCAACTGATCCGCCAGATCCAACAAATCACGACAGTGGTAGGTGTTGTCGGGTTGGGGGGTCACATCTTTGGGCTGGTTGGCTCCATACTCCAGCGGCCGTTCAACATAAGCCGTCTGCAACCCACACTGACGCGCCGCCGCCAAATCACTGTGATGCGCAGCGACCAGCATCACGGAAGCAGCCTCCACCCCAAAAACATCCGCCACACCCAGATAAGCCCGGGGATCGGGCTTGTAAGCCTGAAACACTTCGGCCGACAACACGCAATCCCAAGGCAGCCCGGCGTTCTTGGCCATGTGGGTGAGCAAGGCAATATTGCCGTTGGACAGCGGCGTAATGACAAAGCGGCTTTTGAGCCGCTGCAGGCCGGCAACGGCATCCGGCCAGGGCGCCAGCCGGTGCCAGACCCGGTTCAGGTCGGCACGCTCGGCCTCGGGCATGTCGCCCAGCCCAAACTGCGGCAGGATGCCGTCCAGAATGCGGCGGTGCAGCGCATCCATGCGCGTCCAGCCCAGCTGGCCCTGGCGCACCAGGTCCATCGCGGGCTGGTAGCCCTTGCGCCAGGCCAGTGCAAAGGCATCGCCATCCACCTGGGGGTAGCGGGCGGCCATTTCGCGCGCGATGCTGCCGTGCCAGTCCACCACGGTGCCAAATACGTCAAACGCCAGAATCTGGGGGTGCGCTACAGCCATGGGTGGGTTTCCAACAAAGAAAAAACACGGCCGAGCATGCGCCAGCACGGGCAGGCGCCCTATCGCGAAGGTGTCAGCCGAGGGTTCTTTGAGAGCGCAGGCACAAAAAAAGCGCGATGTCTAGGACATCGCGCTTGGTGACTTAACTTTTTTAACCCGAATGGTTAACCAACTGGCGCTTCGATTTTAACGCAATTCGACAATTTTTAACTAATCTAATTGAATATTGTTGGTTTTTATCACGGGGCCGAGTTTGTTACGCTCGGACACGAGGAATTTGTCCATCTCGCTGCGGCTCGTCGGCGTCACTTCCAGTCCCATGTCTTCGAGGCGCTTGACGACGGCCGGGTCCTTCAACGTGGCCTGCAGCTGCTCGCTCAAGCGGTTCACCCGGTCCTCAGGCGTAGCCTTGGGGACGACCAGGCCCTGCCAGGCATAGGCCTCAAAGCCCTTGACACCCTGCTCGTCGAGGGTAGGCACGTCCGGAAACACCTTGGAGCGCTGCGGCGTCGCAATGCCGATGGCGCGCAGCTTGCCCGCCTGGATGTTCTGGAAGCCGGCGACCGAGTCGACAAACATGAAGGGCACCTGGCCGCCCAGGACATCCTGCACCGCAGGCGCCGCGCCCTTGTAAGGCACATGCACCAGGCTCAGCTTGACCTGCTCCTTGAAAATCTCGGTCGCCAGGTGGTGGGGCGAGCCGGCGCCGGGCGTTGCATAGCTGACGCCACCCTGCTGCGCCTTGGCCCAGGCAGTGAATTCGGCCAGGTTCTTGATCGGCAGCTTGGGGTTGACGACGAGGATCAGCGGAAAGCGCACCAGCATGCCCACCGCCGCAAAGTCCTTCTCAGCGCTGTAACTGAGCTTTTGGTACAGGTAGGCATTGGCCGCCAAGGTGCCGGTGTCGCCCGTCAGCAAGGTGTAACCATCGGGCTTGGCACGGGCGGCGTAATCGGCACCAATGTTGGTGGCCGCGCCAGGCTTATTGAGGATGATGATCGACTGGCCCAGGGCCTTGGCCATTGGCTCGGCCACCACGCGGGCGACCACATCGGAGCCGCCGCCTGCCGCATAGGGCACGACCCATTCAATGGGACGCTCGGGGTAGGCGGCATGGCCAAGAGCGGGCAAGGCCAGCGCGGCGGCAGCCAGTAGCTGGCGCAGGGAAAAAGGGGTGGGCATGGTGTTGTCTCCTGTCAGTAATCTTTGTTGTCTCAGCTGCGCGGGGCTACGGGCGCCGCCGGGGCCTGATGGCATTGTCCACCTGCCCCCAGCCCCTCACCTGTCGCTTACAGCGTACGCGCCGGCAGCATCTGGCCTTCGCAAGGGCCAAATCCGATGCGGGCAGCACCGGGCCGTTCGCACCAGCCGCGCAGCACCACGGCGTCGCCGTCTTCCAGCCAGGTGCGGGTCTCGCCATTGGGGAGGGTCAGCGGCTGCTTGCCGCCCACGGTCAGCTCGATCAGCGCGGCGGCCTGGTCCAGGCTCGGGCCGGACAAGGTGCCGGTGCCCAGCAGGTCACCGGGCTGCAGGTTGCAGCCGTTGACGGTGTGGTGGGCGACCAGCTGCGCCACGGTCCAGTAGGCATGGCGGTAGTTGGACTGGGTGATCTGCACCGCTGGCTGGCCGGCGGCGCGCATCTTGGACGTCTGCAGGTCCACGGCCAGCGCGATGTCGAAAGCGCCGGCATCGCGGTTGTGGGCGCTGTCCATATAGGGCAGCGGCTGCGGATCGCCTTCGGGGCGCGCAAAGGCGACGCGGTAGGGGGCCAGCGCCTCCAGGGTCACCACCCAGGGCGAGAGGGTCGAGGCAAAGTTCTTCGACAGAAACGGGCCCAGCGGTTGGTATTCCCAGGGCTGGATGTCGCGCGCCGACCAGTCATTGAGCAGGCACAGGCCAAACACATGGTCCTCGGCCTCGCCGATGCTGACGGGCTCGCCCAGCGCATTGGCTTGGCCCATGAAGATGCCCATTTCCAGCTCGATGTCCATGCGCGCGCTGGCCTTGACCGTCGGCACCGCGGCATCGGGCGCCTTGGTCTGGCCCACCGGGCGCTTGAACGGCGTGCCCGAGACCACGATGCTCGACGAGCGGCCATGGTAGCCAATGGGCACCCACTGGTAGTTGGGCAGCAAGGGGTTGTCCGGGCGGAACTGCTTGCCGATATTGGTCGCGTGGTGGATGGAGGTGTAGAAGTCGGTGTAGTCGCCAATCCGCGCGGGCAGGTTGTACTCGGCCTGCGCTTGCGGCACCAGGAAGCCCTGCCACTGCGCCTGCTCGGCCGCGCCCACGCGCAGGCCGCGCGACAGCGCCAGGCGCAGTGCGCTCCAGGCCTGGGGGCCCAGCGCCATCAAGGCGTTGAGCGAAGCCTGCGCACCCGCCTCGGCGGCGCGCTGCGCATCACCCGTCAGACTGCCGCTGGCGGCCAGCGCCTGCAGGTCGACAATCTGGTCGCCAATGGCGACGCCGCCGCGCCAGGCCTCTTGGCTGCCTTGGCGGCGAAAGCTGGCAAAGGGCAGGTTCTGCAGCGGAAAATCGCTGCCAGCGGCCTGGGCGCTAGGAACCCAGCTTTGCAGCGCGGGGTCATGGGTTTCGTTGAGCAGGGTCATGCTTGATGTCTCCAAGTGGGGGAATCGCCTCAGGCTTTGCGCTGGGGCTTGAAATGCTTTTGCAGCCCTTGCCAGCAGCGGTAGTACTCATGCTGCAGCTGCACCGTCTCCAGCGCGTAGGCGGTGGGCTGGATAACGGCCGGGGTCTCGAACATAAAGGCCATCGTGTTGTCGATGTAGTGCGGCTTGTGCGTGTCGGCCTGGCTGGCTTTGTCGAAGGTATCGGCATCGGGCCCGTGGCCGCTCATGCAGTTGTGCAAGGAGGCGCCGCCGGGCACAAAGCCCTCGGCCTTGGCGTCGTAGGCGCCCTCGATCAGGCCCATGAACTCGCTGGCGAAATTGCGGTGGAACCAGGGCGGACGGAAGGTGTCCTGCGCCACCAGCACGCGCGGCGGGAAGATGACAAAGTCCAGCGCATCCACGCCGGGCAGCGCGGTGGGCGATTGCAGCACCAGAAAGATCGACGGATCGGGGTGGTCGTAGCTGATCGAGCCGATCGTGTTGAAGCGGCGCAAATCGTATTTGTAGGGCGCGTAGTTGCCATGCCAGGCCACCACATCGAGGGGCGAGTGGCCGATGTGCGCCGACCAGAAGTGGCCGCGCAGCTTGGCCACCAGCTCGAAGTCGCCCTCCTTGTCCTCGTAGGCGGCGACCGGCGTCTGGAAATCACGCGGGTTGGCCAGGCCGTTGGAGCCGATCACGCCCAGGTCGGGCAGCTTGAGCAGCTCGCCGTAGTTCTCGCAGATATAGCCGCGCGCCGTGCCGTCGAGCAGGGTGACGGCAAAACGCACCCCCCGGGGCACCACGCAGATCTCTTGCGGCTCCACCTCCAAGGTTCCCAGCTCGGTGGCAATCTGCAGCCGCCCCTGCTGGGGCACGATCAGCAGCTCGCCATCGGCGTTGTAGAAGTAGCGCCCCTCCATGCTGCGGTTGGCCGCATACAGGTGGATACCGCAGGCGGCATTGCCGGCCATGCTGACGATGCCCTGCAGAAAATCGCAGGGCGCATCGGGCAGTGGCAGCGGATCCCAACGCAGCTGGTTGGGCGGCGTGGGCACCTCGTCAAAGCCGCCAGTGACATGGCTTTGCCAGCGCGGCAGGGCCAGCGGCGCAAAGGGCTCATGCATGGCGCCGGGGCGGATGCGGTAGAGCCAGCTGCGGCGGTTGCTGTGGCGTGGCGCAGTAAAGGCCGTGCCCGACAGCTGCTCGGCATACAGGCCCAGCGGCGCGACCTGCGGCGAATTGCGCCCCACGGGCAGCGCACCCGGCTCGGCCTCGGTCGCCCATTCATTGGCAAAACCTGTCATATAGTGCCGGGGCTCGGCGTTCAAACTGCGCATGCATGTCTCCTTTCAGTCGTTGTTGGGGCGGGTGTGCCGGCCGTGCAGACCTGGCGGTGAAGCGATCACTAGGAATCCCTAGGGAAAATACTGGACGTGGGCGTGCCCTGGGCGCTTCCGCAAAGCGGGGCTCCGTGACATAGTCGCGGTAGCTGTTTTCCCAGCCAGCATTGATACAAAACCAAGGAGACGCGTTGAACACGCCGCTGGACCGTACCTATACCCACCGCCTGCATGCACTGGCCAAAGTCACCGACCGCACCACCCAGATGGTGTACGAGGAAGAGGTGGGCATTCCTATCAGCGAGGCCCGCTGCCTGGCAGCCATTGGCGCGTTCCATCCCCTGTCGGTCAATGACCTGGCGATGCGCGCCAACCTGAACAAGGCCCAGGCCAGCCGCTCCACCCAGGCCCTGGTCGAGCAGGGCCTGGTGCTCAAGCAAGCCAGCGAAGTCGATGGACGCGGCGTGGTGCTCAGCCTCACGCCCAAGGGCTGCGAATGCTGGGAAAAAGTGATGGTGGTCATCGCCCGCCGCAATGAAGAGATTCTCTCGGCGCTGACGATCGACGAGCGCGAGCAGCTCAGTGTGCTGCTCGACCGCCTGCTGCAGCACGCGCGCCAGACCAGCCTGCCCGAGTAGCGCCGCCCTGCGGCCCGCAGGGCTGCATGCACGGCGCCGCAGCGGCTGCGTCCGCCGCAGGCATGCATGCAGCCTGGCCGTCATGCAGCGGCCTCCGGCTCGGCCACGGCATCGGCCTGCGTCTGGTAGAGCGAGGCCACGTTCTGGTCAATCGCGCCAAACAGGCTGTGGCCGTCCTTGCCCTTCATCTCGATGCGCACCGTGTCGCCAAACTGCATGAAGCCGGTGGTGCTCTTGCTTTTTTGCAGCACTTCCATGCTGCGCTTTTCGGCAATGCAGCCGTAGCCCTTGGGCCAGTCCATGCGGCCGTGCTTTTCGGCGCCGCTGTTGCTGACGGTGCCGCTGCCCAGCACGGTGCCGGCGCGCAGGTGGCGCGTCTTGGCGGCATGGGCGATCAGCTGGCCAAAGTGAAAATCCATCTCCGGGCCCGCATCGCACATGCCGACCTTGCGGCCGTTCCAGCTGGTCTGCAAGGCCAGGTGCACCTTGCCGCCGCGCCAGGCGTCGCCCAGTTCATCGGGGGTGATGGCCACCGGGCTGAAGGCCGTCACTGGCTTGCTCTGCACCAGGCCCGCGCCCTTGTCCTGCTCGGCCGCCTGCAGCTGGCGCAGGCTCACCGGGTTGGCCAGCATCAGCAGGCGCACGCTGTCGAGCGCATCTTCGGGGCTGCTGTCTTGCTTCACATCGCCGGTGATGACGGCCAGCTCGGCCGAGAAATCAATGCCCATGGCCTCGCTGGCCACGACGATGTCGTCGCAGGGGCCGATGAAGGCGTCGCCCGCGCCTTGGTGGACCAAGGGATCGGTCTTCAGCGCAGCGGGCAAATCCTCGCCCGGAGCCTGGCGCAGCAAGGCCACATGGCTCAGGTAGGCGGCGCCACAGAGCCACTGGTAGGCGCGCGGCAGCGGTGCCATGCACTGGGCGGGGTTGAAGTCAAAACTGTGGCGCGCGCGGTCAGCATTGAGCGCGTCGTACAGATCCTGCAGCTGGGGGGCGTAGAAATACCAGTCGTCGAGCACCTGCTGGAGGCGGTGCGCAATTCCGGAGGCGTAATGGGCCGTGCGCAGGTCGCGCGAGACGACGACCAGCTGGCCGTCGCGCGATCCGTCTTTATAGCTTGCAAGCTTCATACCGGTGTCTCACAGTCAAACATGCCTCTATCGTGCCAGATTGCCCCCGGGCTGGGTGCTTGGCGCAGCCCTTGCACATGCCGATGGCCATGCTTTATGCCGCCAAATTACGATTAGTAAAACGCATTCCTTTTTTTTAGAATACCTTAAACTACCGCCATGGACAAGGATCGTGCAGGCATTCAGTCAGTCGAGGTGGGATTTGCGCTGTTGCAGGCGCTGGTGGAGGCCCGTGGGCCGCTGGCACTCAAAGACCTGGCGCAGGCCGCTGCGATGCCGGCAGCCAAGGCCCACCGTTATCTGGTGAGCTACCAGCGCAGCGGCCTGGTCAAGCAGGAGGCGGCCACCTCGCGCTACGACCTGGGCCCGATGGCCTTGCAGCTGGGGCTGGCGGCACTGCGCCGCAGCGATGCGGTGCGGCTGGCGCGCGAGCGCATGCCCGATTGGCTCGACCGCCTGGGCCACACGGTGGCGCTGGCCGTCTGGGGCAACCATGGCGCCACCATCGTGCACTGGGAGGAGCCGCCCCACGGCACCACCGGCCACCTGCGCCTGGGCGATGTGATGCCGCTGCTCTCATCGGCTACCGGGCGCTGCTTTGGCGCCTGGCTGCCCGCCGCACGGACCGAAGCCGCCCTGGAGCGCGAGCTGGCCCAGGCGCGCCTGGCCGGGCGCAGCGACCTGCCCCAGACCGCCGCCGCCGCGCACCAGCTGTTCGCCCAGGTGCGCAGCCAGGGCACCGCCTGCGTGGTCGACACCCTGCTGCCCAGCGTGGTCGCACTGTGTGCGCCTGTCTTCGATGCGCGCGGCCAGTTGGTGCTGGGCATCACCAGCCTGGGCACGCAGGCCACATTCGACCCCGCCCCCCAAGGCGCGATCGCCCAGGGCCTGCAGACCATCGCCGCCCAGCTCTCGCACGCGCTGGGTTACAGCGGCACTGAACCAGGCGGTCAGGCCCTGCAGCCAACCTAATCCAGCTGCCCTGTGGGCCTGCGCAGCAGGCACTACACTGGGCGTCTCATGCGCCAACGCCCCCTCATCCTGCTGACTTTTGCCGTGCTGGCCGCCCATGGGCTGCTGCTGGCCTGGCCCGGGGTGCAGGAGGCGCTGAGAAAGGCGCGCATCACCGGCAGCACCCCCAAGGAGCTGCGCTTTGAGGTGCGCCAAATAGCCCCACCGCCCCCGGCTGCCGTGCCGCCTGCACCCACGCCGGCCTCCAGGCCCAGCGTGGCGCAAGCGGCGCCTGCCGCCCCCCGGCCCCAGGTCCAAAAAGCGCCGCCAGAACAGGCGCCCGCCAGCCGCGCGAGTGTGGGCCCCAAGTTCCGGGAAGCGTCCACCGAAAAACCAGCCACCTCGGAGGCAGCGCCCACCACAGAAGCCGACGCGGCACCCGCTGCCCCTTCGGCTCTGGACCAACTGCTCGCATCCGGCGAAGCGAGCCCCGCGCCCATGCCGGAGCCCATCCCCGGCTCTGCGGCCGATCTGCAGCCGCTCCATGCCGTTGCAGACCAGGGCGATGCCAATCCCAGCGCCAGTCCATCCACCTCGGAGGCCAAGGCCGAGACGGAGGCGCCCAGTGCTAGCGCCAGCGAACCCGCGCCCGCGATAGGCATTGGCAGCCCCGGCTATGCCGGCCCGCTGCCAGCGATCAAGCTGCCGCCCTCGGCGCGGCTGCAGTTCCAGGCCAAGGGCTCGGCCAAGGGCTTCCAGTATTCGGCCAAGGCGCAGCTGACGTTCAAGTCCGATGGCCAGCGCTACCAGGCCGAGCAGGAGGTGTCGGCCTTTTTGATGGGCAGCCGCAGCCAGACCAGCAGCGGGCTGATTACGCCCCACGGCCTGGCGCCCCAGCGTTTTGTCGACAAGGCGCGCAAAGAGCGCAGCGCCGAGCTCGATGCCCCGGCAGCCCGTATCCGCTACAGCGACGGCGACGAGCCCCAGGCCGTGAGCGCTGGCGTACAAGACCGGCTGTCGATCTTTTTGCAGCTCTCGAGCATGGTGGCGGCCAACCCCGAGCGCTATGCGCCGGGCAGCACGGTGGCGATCAACGTGACCAGCGCGCGCAGCGCCGAGGTCTGGACCTTTGTCGTCGACGGCCCCGAAACGCTGGATCTGCCCGCCGGGCCCACCCCCAGCTTGCGCCTGACGCGCCAGCCGCGCAAGGGCCAGGACCAAACGGCCCATCTCTGGCTGGCCCCGTCGCTGCAGTACCTGCCGGTGCGCATCCGCCTGTCCCAGTCCAATGGCGATTTTGCCGATCTGCAACTGCAGGCGGCAACGGTGGACAGCCCGCCTTGAACCGCCGCGCTGCGCGGCTTTGTACGACAAAGCCTGCGCGATACGTCCCTGATTTGCGACGTTTGGCCGTAAAAAGGGCGCCAATTGCCAGGAATGCCATCAAAACCTGCTACAACGGACATGTGGACGCAGACTTGCAAATCCGCAAACTGCCACCACCTGCACTTCACAAGGAGGAACATCATGCAAATGATTTACGACTCGGACTCTTTTGTGGTGTTGCACCTGACGCCAGAGCTGCCCCTGTCCAACGATGGTGCTTCCGTCACCAACCCCACCGTTACCGAGCCGCTGCGCCATCTGCAGCGCCAGGGTTTTGAGATTGTGGACAAGCGCAGCGGCAAGGAGCTGTACCTCGATGGTGCCTGGGCAGAAATGTTCCACCAGCAAATCCAGGCCTGGCAAGCCAATGCGCCGACGGAAGAAGAAGTCGAGGCCACACTGGACCGCTATACCGGCCTGGCCCAGCAACCGGTGATCGTGCACTAAACGCCGCACCTCTCGCCCCCCATCCCCGCTGTTTGCGTACCCTCCAGGCGCAAACAGTTTTTTTTGCCCAAAAGCGGCGGCGACGCTTGACTTAGAGTGCGCTCTAACTTCGACAATGCCTGCATGGAACCACCCCTCAGCATTGAAGAAGCATCGCAACGCACCGGGCTGAGCGCCCACACCTTGCGCTATTACGAACGCATTGGCCTGATTGCCGCCGTAGCGCGTGCGGCCGGCGGCCAACGCCGCTATGCCGCAGCAGACCTGGCCTGGCTCGCCTTTCTGACCCGCCTGCGCACCACCCGCATGCCCATCCAGAAGATGCGCCTGTTCGCCCAGTTGCGCAGCACCGGCGATGCCACCGTGCCAGCGCGGCGCGCCATGCTGCAAACGCACCTGGCCGAGGTGCAGGCCGAAATCACCGCGATGCAGCAAGCCGCCCAGGCGCTGCAAGACAAGATTGCCCACTACCTGGCGCTGGAAAGCGCGGACTCTGCGCCGCCCCGCAAAAACGCCGCTCCAAAGAAGGACCCGAACCATGGCTGAAACCTCCCGCTACCAACGTGGCCTGGACAAGCTGCGCGAGATAGATGGCCATGCCGGCGAACAGGTGGTGGCCAGCCTGGCCGGTATCGCGCCTGACTTTGCGGATTACCTGATCGAATTCCCCTTTGGCGACATCTACAGCCGCCCGGGGCTGGACCTCAAAAGCCGCGAGATAGCCACGGTGGCCGCCCTCACCGCGATGGGCCATGCGGCACCGCAGCTGAAGGTGCATATCCAGGCGGCACTGAATGTGGGTTGCAGCCAGCAGGAGGTGGTGGAGATCATCATGCAGATGGCCGTCTATGCCGGGTTTCCGGCCGCGCTCAATGGCCTGTTTGTGGCCAAGGAGGTGTTTGCGCAGCATCCTGCACCTGGCGCCTGATCAGCGGAAGAACCCCGACGGCGTCTGGCCGAACTGGCGCTTGAACATGGTGGCAAAGGCGCCCGGGCTGTCATAGCCCAGCGCCAGCGCCACATCGATCACCTTCTGGCCCTGTGCCAGCCGCTCCAGCGCCTGCAGCAGCCGCGCCTGCTGGCGCCAGCGGGCAAAGCCCATGCCGGTGTCGCGCAGAAAGAGGCGCTGCAAGGTCTTGGGGTCCACCTCGAAAAAACGCGCCCAATCAGCCAAGGTGGCCTGATCGTCGGGCTTGCGCTGGATATGCCCGCAGCTGCGCTGCAGCCGCGGGTCGGCCGGGCTGGGCAGGTGCATCGGCAGCACCGGCAGCGCCTGCAGTTCGTCGAGCAGCAGCCGCATCAAGCGGCCATCGCGTGAATCGGGCGCGTAAGGGATGTCGATCTGCATCGCCGCGCGAATCAGCTCGCGCAGCAGCGGCGAGATGCCCACGACCTGCGCCTGTTCGGCCAGACCGGGCGCGGCATGGGGGCGCACAAACAGGCTGCGCATGCGCACCTCGCCGATATGGCGCACCTGGTGCTCGGTACCCGCCGGCATCCAGATGCCACGCGTGGGCGGCACGATCCACTGGCCGCCGTCGGAGGCGACCAGCATCACGCCATGCACCGCATGGATGAGCTGGTGGTGGAAAGGGTGGCGGTGCGTGCCGGTGCTGCTGCCCGGCGCGTAATCGGTGGCATGGCAGGCGATGGGCACAGGGCTGCGCTCCATCTCCTCCAGCGTCTGGAAGTAGTAAGGCATCAAATGTCCGTTTTGCGAAGACTTTAGCCCAAAATGCGCAAGACAGGCAAATGGCCCGGCCCTAGCATGGCGGCTTTGTCTTGAACCGCACAGGCCCATGCCGCCATGAACTCCTCCCTCGCCGCCCATCCCGCCCAGCGCCAAGCTGCCCCGCCCCGCACCGCCTTTGGCGTGCTAGGTGCCATCAGCACCGCCCACATGGTCAACGACATGATGCAGTCGCTGATCCTGGCGCTCTACCCCATCTTGCAGGGCAACTTCCAGCTCAGCTTCAGCCAGATCGGCTTTATCACCCTGGTCTACCAGGTCACCGCCTCGCTGCTGCAGCCGCTGGTGGGCCTCTACACCGACAAGCGCAGCACGCCCTATTCGCTGCCGCTGGGCATGTGCTTTACCTTGGGCGGTCTGCTGCTGCTGGCCTTTGCGCCCAACTACAGCACGGTGCTGGTAGCCGCCGCCCTGGTAGGCACGGGCTCGTCGATCTTCCACCCCGAATCCTCGCGCGTGGCCCGCATGGCTTCGGGCGGCAAGCATGGCATGGCGCAGTCGCTGTTCCAGGTGGGTGGCAACACCGGCACGGCGCTGGGCCCGCTGCTGGCCGCAGCGGTGATCGTGCCTTTTGGCCAGCGCAGCATTGCCTGGTTTGGCCTGGCGGCGCTCGGCGGCATTGCGCTGCTGGCCTGGGTGAGCCGCTGGTACGCCGTGCAGCACCGCGCGGCCAAAGGCGTGCGCACCCCGGTGGCCAATGGCCTGCCGCGCTCGCAGGTGCTGGGCGCCGTGGGCGTACTGCTGGTACTGATCTTCTCCAAATACTTCTACATCGCCAGCCTCTCGAGCTACTACACCTTCTACCTGATGGCGCACTTTGGCGTGGGCGTGCAAAACGCGCAGCTGCTGCTGTTTGTCTTTTTGCTGGCCTCGGCCGTGGGCACGGTGGTGGGGGGTCCAATTGGCGACCGCATCGGCCGCAAGCCCGTGATCTGGGCCTCGATCCTGGGTGTGGCGCCGTTCGCGCTGATCCTGCCTCACGCCAGCCTGGCCTGGACGGTGGTGCTCACCATCATCATCGGCCTGGTGCTGTCTTCCGCGTTCTCGGCCATCCTGGTCTACGCGCAGGAGCTGATTCCCGGCAAGATCGGCATGGTCTCGGGCCTGTTCTTTGGCCTGGCCTTTGGCATGGGCGGCCTGGGCGCCGCCGTGCTGGGCGTTATCGCCGACCGCAGCGGTATCGAACAGGTCTACGCGATGGCCGCCTACCTGCCGCTCTTGGGCATGGTCGCCATCTTCCTGCCCAAGGTGCCGCAGCGCTGATGCCCGTCTGAGAACCTGTTCAAAGCAGCCTGAAAACACCAACGCCCGGTCTTGCGACACGGGCGTTCTTCGTCAGGGGCAAGGCGCCAGTTCAGCCCCTGCTTCAGGCTTAGCCGCAGGCACCCACTGCACCACAGGAGGTGCAGTACTCGCAGCCATCTTTGCGGATCACCGCATGGGCGCCGCATTCGTTGCACTTTTTCCCAGCCATGGTCTGCATCGCCTGGCTCACCACGGGGGCGGGCACGGCCGGGGTCAGGGTGGAGTGGCTGATACCTGGCAGGTTCTGCTGGCGGCGGCGCTCCAGGATTTGCTGCACCGCGTAGGCGATGGCGGACACTTCCGAGTCATGCCACATCGGCACATGGGTGCCATCGGCACGCTGGTAGGTACCCAGGCGCACGGGGCCCCGGTCCCAGGCGACCTTGCGCATGTCGGCCAGCGCACGCTCGAGGAAACCACCGCGCGCGGCCAGCGACAGCAGGCGCATGCTGGAGGTAATCCACTGCTGCGACTCGCCGCTCTGGCCCACCGGCATGAAGAACTCCACCGCGCGGTCCACCATGCTCTTGCCGTCGGCGCTGGGCACCGGCAGGAAGGAGACGATGATGTAGAGGCGCTGCTGGCCTTCCTGCGTCCAGTACTCGACCTTGTCGGCCACGGCGCTGAGCTCGCCCTCGGGGCGGCGCTCGATCACCAGCTTCATCGGGTCCACGACCGCCGCTGCCGGGGCCTTCTCGGCGGCTGGGGCCTCGGGCTTGGCGGCCGGCGTGGTCTCCAGCACCGCACCCAGAATGCTGTTGGGGCGGTAGGTGGCCAGGCCCTTCAGATTGGCGCGCCAGGCCTGCAGGTACAGGTTCTTGAAGTCCTCGTAGGGATAGTCGGCAGGGATGTTCACCGTCTTGGAGATGGCGGTATCCACATAGGGCTGCACGGTTTCCATCATCGCCAGGTGCTCGGTGGCCGACATCTCCAGCGCCGAGACAAAGTAGGCAGGCAGCTGCTCCACATCACCGCCCAGCTCGCGGTACAGGCGCCAGCTGTGGTCCTCGACCTGGTACTGGCTCTTGCTTCCATCGGCCTCGCGCTTGTTGCGCGTGTAGGTCCAGGAGAAGGCTGGCTCGATGCCATTGGAGGCATTGTCGGCAAAGGCCAGCGAGACGGTGCCGGTGGGCGCAATCGACAGCAGGTGGCTGTTGCGGATGCCGTGTTTTTGGATGTCGTCCTGGATGTCCTGGGGCAGGCGGCTGGCAAAGGTGCCCTTGGCCAGATAGCCCTTGGCATCGAACTTGGGGAAGGCGCCCTTTTCTTTGGCCAGGCCGACCGAGGCGCGGTAGGAGGCATCGCGCATGCATTCGGCAATGCGTTTGGCCATGTCACGGCCTTCCTGGTCGGAGTAGCGCAGGGTCAGCATCGTCAAGGTATTGCCCATACCGGTAAAGCCCACACCAATGCGGCGCTTGGCGGCCGACTCCTCGCGCTGCTGCTCGAGCGGCCAGAAGGTGGCATCCAGCACATTGTCCAGCGCACGCACCTGGGTGGCCACGACCTGCTCGAAGCTGTCGAAATCAAAGCTCGGCAGGCCGCCAAAGCCAAAGGGGTTGCGCACAAAGCGGGTCAGGATGATGGGGCCCAGGTCGCAGCAGCCGTAGGACGGCAGCGGCTGCTCGCCGCAGGGGTTGGTGGCGGCAATGCGCTCGCAGTAGCGCAGGTTGTTGTCGTCGTTGATGTGGTCGAGGAACAAAATGCCCGGCTCGGCAAAATCATAGGTCGAGGTCATGATCGTGTCCCACATCGCCCGGGCACGCACCGTCTTGTAGACCCACTGGCCGTCGTCCCGCAGCACCGCGCCTTCGGCGCGCAGCTTGGCATTGGGCTTGCCGCTGTGCACCAGCTGCCAGTCGGCATCGTCCACCACCGCCTGCATGAAGGCATCAGGCACACCCACCGACACATTGAAGTTGTTCCAGCGGCCCGGCGTGCGCTTGGCGGTGATGAACTCCATCACATCGGGGTGGTCGATGCGCAGCACGCCCATTTGCGCGCCCCGGCGTGCGCCGGCCGACTCCACCGTCGAGCAGCTCTGGTCAAACACATTGATATAGCTGCAAGGGCCCGAGGCCATCGAGGCCGTGCCCTTGACCTCCGCCCCCCGGGGGCGGATGCGCGAGAAGTCATAGCCCACGCCGCCGCCGCGCCGCATGGTCTCCGCCGCTTCGCGCAGCGCCTCGTAAATGCCGGGGTAGCCTTCGTCGTCAAAGCCCTGGATACAGTCGCCCACCGGCTGCACAAAGCAGTTGATCAAGGTGGCCTGGATGTCGGTACCGGCGGCCGACATGATGCGGCCCGCGCCAATGGCACCAGCATGCAGGTTGGCGTAGAACCTGGCTTCCCATTCGGCCTGCAGCTCGGGCTTTTCCACCGCCGCGAGCGCGCGCGCGACGCGGCTGTACAGGTCCTCGATGCTGGACTCATCACCCTTGAAGTACTTCTCCTTGAGCACATCCAGGCTGATGGCCTGGGGTGCCTGGGCAGCCAGGGCCTGGGGAGACGGGGTGATGGTGTCGCGTTTCATCTGTTAAATCCTCAAAAAATCGGTCGTGTGCCAGCAGATCACGGCGATGGCCGCCCCTGGGGCAGCACTGGCGCCAGACGACCCACAGCCCGGCCCCATGCAGCGGGACATGGCTCTCGGGCATGCCCACGGTCAGGGCGGCAGTTTGGTGAAATCGATAGGCCAATCCAAACTCACTTGGGGTTGGAGACCAACTGCCAATCTACCCCCAATTGCCGAACATGAAAACCACGAAACCACCCTTGTGGTGTGGCTGCATACCCGCTTGGACCGATTGCGGAAATGCCGTGCTGCCAACGCCTGGAAAGCGAGGAAGCGCTTATCCACCATCCTCTTCAAAGCCGCACGGGTTCTGGTCAATGTCTTTGATTTTCTGCAGTTTTCCGGGTCAGCTGCTTGCCCAGATGACCACAGGATGACAGAACAATAAATTTATAATCTTGACGTTTATTTACAAAGTCGGAACCTCGTTTTACCAGGGTATAAAACCAAACCCCGACTGGGGAACTCCCCAAGGGATCCTCGGCAAAAATCCCTGCCATGGTCTGAATGCGGGCTCGGGCGATCCGCTGCGTTGCCTTCCTTGTCAATAGCTCGCTATTGACTGCGAAAGACGCCTTGCGCCTCATCCCGATCCGCATCCATCCCATTGGGCGAGGGTTTTACCGAGGATCCCGGGCCAACACTGCGACAATGGCAGGTTATGACCAACGCTTACATCCTCACTCTCTCGTGCCCTGATCGCCGGGGGCTGGTCCACGCGGTATCCGGATTCCTGCTGGAGCACGGCAGCAATATTGAAGAAGCCGCCCAGTTCAACGACCCGGCCACTGGCCTGTTTTTCATGCGCGTGCGCTTTGCCAGCACCGGCGCTGCCAGCCAGCTGCGCGAAGACCTGGATGCCTTTGCAAAGCCTTTTGAGATGCACTGGCGCCTGCATGCGGCCGATGAAAAAATCAAGACCGTCATCATGGTCAGCCGCCAGGGCCATTGCTTGAACGACCTGCTGTTCCGCTGGAAGGAAGGCCTGCTGCCGATCGACATCCGCGCCATCGTCAGCAACCACCGCGATTTCTACCAGCTGGCGGCCAGCTACAACATCCCCTTCCACCACATCCCGGTGACGGCGGCGACCAAGGCCCAGGCCGAGGCCAAGCAGTTCGAGATCATCGAGGCCGAAGGCGCCGAGCTGGTCGTGCTGGCGCGCTACATGCAGGTGCTCTCCAACGACCTGTGCAGCAAGCTGTCGGGCCGTGCGATCAATATCCACCACAGCTTCCTGCCCAGCTTCAAGGGTGCCAAGCCCTACTACCAGGCCCATGACCGGGGCGTGAAGCTGATTGGCGCCACCGCCCACTATGTGACGGCCGACCTCGACGAAGGCCCGATCATCGAGCAGGATGTGGCCCGCGCCTACCACACCGACACCGTCGAAGACCTGACCGCCCGCGGCCAGGACACCGAGAGCCAGGTGCTGGCCCGCGCAGTGAAGTGGCACAGCGAGTACCGCGTGCTGATGAACGGCCACAAGACGGTCATCTTTCGCTGATGCCCCCCCGGGGCGCTGCCGGCAGGCGGTTGCCCCGGTGACCGGCACGCTGCCCGCAACTTGCTACAGTGTGGGCATGAGCCAGGTTGACCTCTCCACCCCCCCAGCGGCCTTGACCGAGCGCGCAGAACTCCAGCGCGAAGTCGTGGCCGCCCTGCGCAAGCTGCTGCCCGACGACTGCCTGCTGTGGCACGACGAGGACACCACACCCTATGAATGCGATGGCCTGACGGCCTACCGCCAGCGCCCGCTGGTAGTAGCGCTGCCCGAGACCTATGCCCAGGTGCAGGCGGTGCTGCAGGCCTGCCATGCGCTGCAGGTGCCCGTGGTGGCGCGCGGCGCAGGCACCGGCCTGTCCGGCAGTGCACTGCCGATTGCGCTGGGCGTGACCCTGTCGATGGCGCGCTTCAACCAGATCCTGCACATCGACCCGGCCGCCTGCACGGCGGTGGTGCAATGCGGCGTGCGCAACCTGGCCATCAGCGATGCTGCGGCACCCTACGGCCTCTATTACGCGCCTGATCCATCGAGCCAGATTGCCTGCACCATTGGCGGCAATATTGCCGAGAACTCCGGCGGTGTGCACTGCCTCAAATACGGGCTCACGGTGCACAACGTGCTGCAGATCAAGGGCTTCACCGTCGAGGGCGAGCCCATCGAGTTTGGCAGCCAGGCGCTGGATGTGCCGGGTTACGACCTGCTGGCCGCGGTGATCGGCAGCGAGGGCATGCTGGCCGTGGCCACCGAGGTGACGGTCAAGCTCATTCCCAAGCCGCAGCTGGCGCGCTGCATCATGGCCAGCTTTGACGATGTGCGCAAGGCGGGCGATGCGGTGGCCGCCGTGATTGCCGCCGGCATCATCCCGGCCGGGCTGGAGATGATGGACAAGCCAATGACTGCTGCCGTCGAGGACTTTGTGCATGCCGGCTATGACCTCAGCGCCGAAGCCATCTTGCTGTGCGAGAGCGACGGCACGCCCGAAGAGGTGGCCGAAGAGGTCGCCCATATGAGCCAGGTGCTGCGCGCCGCAGGCGCCACCGCCATCAGCATCAGCCAGGACGAAGAAGAGCGGCTGCGCTTTTGGAGCGGCCGCAAGAACGCCTTCCCCGCCAGCGGCCGCATGAGCCCGGACTATATGTGCATGGACTCGACCATTCCGCGCAAGCGCCTGGCCGATATCCTGCTCGCCATCCAGCAGATGGAGAAAAAGTACCAGCTGCGCTGCGCCAATGTCTTCCATGCCGGCGACGGCAACCTGCACCCGCTCATCCTGTTCGATGCCAACGACCCCGACCAGCTGCACCGCTGCGAGCTGTTTGGCGCCGACATTCTGGAGACCAGCGTTGCCATGGGCGGCACCGTCACCGGCGAGCATGGCGTGGGCGTGGAAAAGCTCAACAGCATGTGCGTGCAGTTCTCGGCCGAGGAGAACGCGCAGATGCTGGCCTTGAAAGCCGCATTTGACCCGCAGGGCTCGCTGAATCCCGGCAAGGTGATCCCGACCCTGAACCGCTGCGCCGAGTACGGCAAGATGCTGGTGCGCGCGGGTAAGCTGTCCCATCCAGATTTGCCACGCTTTTAAGCCGCTGCAGGCGTACCGCCATGTCCGCCCTTCGCTGACAGGCGGTACAGCCACGCCCAGGCACAGTCAAGGCAGATCCATGACTGCAAAGGACTGCCTTGAAGAACCACACCCCCACCCTGAGTGCCGCCGTGCTCTGCGCCGCGCTGCTGTCGGCTACTGCGGCCCATGCGCAGCACCCCGCGCTGCAAAAAGCAGGTGATGTGCAGTATGTCTGCGGCGGCATTGGCATTGATGAATCGACCGCGATGCGTGCGGCGATGAAGGACTACCCGCTGTCGCTGCTGTTTGCGACCAAGTCGGGCGACTACCTCGCAAAGATCCAGGTGGTGATTGCCGATGGCAAGGGGCAGGAAGTGGCGCAGTTCCAGGCCCAGGGGCCCGTCTGCCTGCTGCGCCTGGACAGCGGTCGCTACACAGTCAAGGCCAGCGCCGATGGCGGCAAGACGATCGACCAGGGTGTCGAGGTGGGGGCAGCCGGTACGCCCGGCAAGACACTGGACTACCGCTTCTGATCGATCAGACGGCAGGGCCCAGGCTGCCGGAGATCGCACTGATACGGCCCTGGCCGTCCAGATCGGCAACGATGCGGTGTGGGCCATGCTGGCCGGTGATGCGCGAGCCCGTCTCCTGCACGCTGAAGCCCTTGGCCGGCAGGTAGTGCTGCAGCAGCACACGGTGGTCCAGCTCGAAATCGCTGATCAGTTGCGACACGACGGTCGGCACACGTTCGGGCTGGGGCGCGGTCGTGGGCAGGCCATGGTCGGGATCGATCAGCGCCAGCAAGATGCCCTCGCCATAGTTGCCCAGGTAGTAGCCAGCGCTGTTGTCGGCGCCAGCGGCAATCAGGCCGATCACATGCAGGTCTTCCTGGCGCAGCGCGGTGCGCGGCTCGGTGAACAGCGCCAGGTTCTTGGCCGCGCCAAAGCCTTGCAGCTGGCGTGCCACTTCGGTAAAGGCGGGCGCCACCTCGGCCTGGGTATGGGCCCAGATCCACAGCCAGGTGCCTGATTGGAAGGAGTAGGAGCCCAGCACCTGCATGCGAAAACGCAGGTCATCGCCAAAGGCGATCAGGCCCTGGGCCGTATCGGCCGACCAGGGGCGGTCACCCACCCTCTCGGCAAAATCGAGTTGGCGGTCCCAGGCCATGCCGGCATAGGCGGACAGCGCCTCGCGCAGTGCGGGATCGGCAATGGACGGAGGGACTTCGGCTTCACGGGCCGCTGCGGCCTCGAACAGATCGGCCTGCGGGCTGGGCGCTGCCTCGGCTGCTAGATGGGCAGCGGGTGCTGCGGGCACATCGCCAGCGCTGGGCATGCCGACCAAGGGCGCAGCCAGCTCGGCCGCCGGGTCAAAGGCCGGCTCACGCGTGCCGCGCGCAGGCTCCTGCGGCGTACCGCCTGCCGCTGCGGCGGGGTGCGGGGTCGGGGTTTCAGCGGGGGCAGCCGTTGGCGCAGAGGGGCTCAGCCAGCCAAACAGTTTTTGCCACAATCCCATGGTGTTGATTCTCCTGCGGTAGCGGCACGCCCCATGCGCCCCAAGCGTCAAAGACCACAGCTTTGGGCCTATTGACGCTCAAAATGGGCACCTGCGCGCACCCATCGCCGCTTTGCTGCTATCAGTATAGGTGCAAACCACCATACCCCTGTTTTGCAGTTGCAACGGGGTGTAGGTCAACTACTGTACAGGAAGGGCTGGGCCCCTGCCCAAAAAACCGGCCCTCGCCTACCAGCACCCGCCGCGCCAGTGGGGCTCAGTTCAGCGCCATGCTCAGACGGCGGCGGTAGCTGCTGAGCAATGCACCCACCTCGTCCTCCTGCTTGCTGGCCTTGCCCGTCAGCGCAATGCCGCCGGCCGTAGTGCCGGGCACCGTGTCTGCGGCCTTGGGCTTGGGCGGGGTCAGCAGCTCCAGGATGGCGACAAACAGCTTGCGTGCAGCCTGGTCGTTCCAGGTTTTGTCACGCATGATGATCTCCAGCAGCTCGTCCATGCTGGCGGTCCACTGGCCTTCGGCCATCAGCGCCTGCGCCTTCGCAAAGCGCGTGTCGAAGTCGCGCTTGTTGGCGGCAATGGCCGCGTCGAACTGCTCGAGTGGCCAATCGCCCCGGTCGTCCTCGTGCACAAAGCGGATCGCCTGGGCCCAGGCCTTCAAGGCCACAAAGCGCAGCGGCTGCTGGATGCGCTTGAGCGGCTCCTCGATCTGGGCTTCGGCCTCGGTCACCGCGCCCGTCTGGATCAGCAGGCGGGCATAGTCAAAACGGGCATCGTCATTGCTGGGGTCGGCCGCCAGCGACTCTTGCAGCATCTGCAGCGCGGCCTGCACATCGCCGCTGTCCAGCAGTTGCTGGGCCTCATCGGCGCCCGCTTCGGCGGCCATGGCTGCTTCCGACGGCAGATGCTTGTCCAGAAACTCGCGCAGCTTGCCTTCCGGTTGGGCGCCCATGAAACCATCGACGGGCTTGCCGCCGATCATCAGCACGCAGGTCGGAATGGAGCGGATGCCGAACATGCCTGCCAGCTGCTGCTCCTGGTCCGAATCGATCTTGACCAGCTTGAAGCGGCCGCCGTAGTCGACTTCGAGCTTATCCAGCAAGGGGCCCAGGGTTTTGCAAGGGCCGCACCAAGGTGCCCAAAAGTCCACCAGCACGGGCACCTGCATGGATGCCTGGATGACTTCGGCTTCAAAATTCTCAATGGTGACGTCGATCATGTCGCTAAAAATCCGTGTTGATCAGGCAGCTTCACTGCAAAAAGTAAAATGGCGGGTTCCACCCTGGCGCGGGGCCGGCATTCTTGCCTTAGACACCCGCCAACCCACACTATGACACCCATCCAAGTTGGCGTGGTCATGGGCTCCAGCAGCGACTGGGAGACCATGCAGCACGCAGTAGCCATTCTCCAGCAATTCGGTATTGCCTTTGAGGCCCAGGTGGTCTCGGCCCACCGCATGCCCGATGACATGTTCCGTTTTGCCGAGAGCGCCGTAGAACGGGGCCTCAAGGCCATCATCGCCGGCGCTGGGGGCGCAGCCCACCTGCCTGGGATGATAGCCGCTAAAACCCCGGTGCCCGTGCTGGGCGTGCCCGTGGCCAGCCGCCACCTGCAAGGCGTTGATTCGCTGCATTCCATCGTGCAGATGCCCAAGGGCGTGCCCGTCGCCACCTTCGCGATCGGCCAGGCCGGTGCGGCCAATGCCGCCCTGTTTGCCGTGGCCATGCTGGCCAATGAAGACCCTGCGCTGCGCGCCAAGCTCGATGCCTTCCGCGCCGAGCAGACCGAAGCGGCCCGCAACATGACCTTGCCGGTGAACGCATGAGCACCACCAGCCACAGCGCCCCGGCGCAAGACCAGGCCCAAGCCATTTTGCCCGGCGCCACCCTGGGCGTGCTGGGCGGCGGCCAGCTGGGCCGCATGTTTGCCCATGCCGCCCAGTCGATGGGCTACTTCACCGCCGTGCTGGATGCGGATGCGACCAGCCCGGCCGGCCTGGTCAGCCACCACCATGTGCGCAGCGGCTATGAAGACCCGCAAGGCCTGGCCGAGCTGGCGCGTCTGTGCGCTGCGGTGACCACCGAGTTCGAGAATGTGCCCGCCGCCGCGCTGAACCAGCTCGCGCAAAGCCTGCCGGTGTCGCCCGCCGGCGCATCCGTGGCCATCGCCCAGGACCGCGCTGCGGAAAAAGCCCACTTTGTGAAATGCGGCGTGCCCTGCGCACCCTATGCGGTCATCGAGACGGCCGAGCAGCTGGCCGCCGTCAACGACGCGCTGCTGCCCGGCATTTTGAAGACCTCCCGCATGGGCTATGACGGCAAGGGCCAGATCCGCGTCAAGACCCGCGAGGAGCTGACTGCAGCCTGGGCCGAGCTCAAGCAGGTGGCCTGCGTGCTCGAGAAGATGCTGCCGCTCGCCCATGAGTGCTCGGTCATCGTCGCGCGCAGCCGCCAGGGCGATATCGTGCACCTGCCGGTGCAGCGCAACCTGCACCGCGAAGGCATTCTGGCGGTGACCGAGGTCTATGCCGGCAACCTGCCTGCCGCGCAGGCCGAGCAGGCCATTGCGGCGGCCCAGTCGGTGGCCCAGGGCCTGGACTATGTCGGCGTGCTCTGTGTGGAGTTCTTTGTGCTCGATGGCGGCCAGCTGGTCGTCAACGAGATCGCCCCGCGCCCGCACAACAGCGGCCACTACAGCCAGAACGCGCTGGATGTGTCGCAGTTCGAGCTGCAGGTGCGCTGCATGGCCAACCTGCCCTTGGTGCAACCGCGCCAGCACAGCGCTGCCATCATGCTCAACCTGCTGGGCGACCTGTGGTTCAAGGACAGCGCCAGCGCGCAGACCCCCGCCTGGGACCAGGTGCTGGCCCTGCCCGGCTGCCACCTGCACCTGTACGGCAAGGTCGATGCCAAGCGTGGCCGCAAGATGGGCCACCTGAACATCACGGCTGCCACGCCCGAGCAGGTGCGCGAGACGGCACTCAAAGCCGCTGCCATCCTGGGCATTGCCGCGTTCTAAGAGGACTACACGTGATTCTGGATGGAAAGCTCGACGCCTCGGTGCGCGCCGCCGCGCTGGCGCTGCAGGCGGGGCAACTGGTTGGCTTGCCGACCGAGACGGTCTACGGCCTGGCCGCCGACAGCGACAACGACGCCGCCGTGGCGCAGATCTTCAGCGCCAAGGGCCGGCCTGCCGACCACCCGCTGATCGTGCATGTGGCCGATGCCGCAGGCGTGCAGCGCTACGCCAAGGCCGTGCCGGTTTTTGCCCAGCAGCTCATCGATGCGTTCTGGCCCGGGCCCCTCACCCTGATCCTGCCGCGCCTGCCCGGTGCGGCGATGGCATCGACGGCCGGACAGGACAGCGTGGGCCTGCGCTGCCCCTCGCACCCGGTGGCGCAAGCGGTGCTGCAGGCCTGCCAGCAGCTCAGCCCGCCAGTCTGGGGCGTCTCGGCGCCCAGCGCCAACCGCTTTGGCCGCGTCAGCCCGACCACGGCCGCCCATGTGGCGGCCGAACTGGGTGACGCACTGCTGGTGCTCGACGGCGGCGCCTGCGATATCGGCATTGAGTCGACCATTGTCGATTGCACGCGTGGCGTGCCCGTGCTGCTGCGCCCCGGCGCCATCACGCGCGACGATATCGAGCGCGCCTGCGGCACCCGCCCGCTGTCGATGCAGGAGTTGACGGCCGATACCCCGCGCGCCTCGGGCACCTTGCTCGCGCACTATGCGCCCAGCGCCAAGGTCAGGCTGATGGATGCCAAGCAGCTGCAATCGGCGCTCGATGTGCTGGGGGCCGACGCGCGGCATATCGCCATCTACCACCGCGGCCCACTGCGCAGCGCCAGCCCCCATCTGCGCCTGCAGCTCATGCCCCATGCGCCGCTGGCTGCGGCCCGCGAGCTGTTTGGCCTGCTGCGCGACTTGGACGACTGGGGCGCCAAGCTCATCTGGATCGAAACCCCGCCGGAGACGGCAGATTGGGAAGGCGTCAGCGACCGTCTGCAGCGCGCGGCGGCGGCTGGCTGAGCCGCCTAGCCCCTGGCGTTTTACCTCTCTTTACCTCATCACCTTGGTGGCCTGGATCAGCCTCGCTACACTACGCTCTACTTACTGGAGAACTCACATGGCAGCAAATTGGATGCGCCGTACCGTGTTGACCGCCGTGGCTGGTGCCTCGGTGGCCATGCTGGCGGCCTGCGGATCGAGCTCAACCGCGAACTCGATTCGCCCCGACAGCATCATCACCTTTGGTGATGCAATGACCGACCTGGGCCAAAACCCCAATGGCCGTCCCTACTCGGTCAGCAACGGCAGCTACAACAACTGGACGCGTGAAATCGCCTACCGCTATGACCTGACGATCACCGCGGCCAAGGATGGTGGCACCGCCTATGCCTACGGCAATGCCCGCGTCTCCCAGCCCGATGCCACCGGCGTGACCAATGCCCCCTCCATCACCGCGCAGATCGACAGCTACCTGGCGGCCCACCCAACCTTCACCAGCAACCAGTTTGTGCTGATGAGCGGCGGCATGAGCGACGTGATCGCCGGCTACAACGAATACGCCGCCGGCACCAAGACCCGCGACCAGTACCTGGCCGACATGACCACCGCTGGCCAGCAGATGGCAGCGCAGGTGCGTCGCCTCAACAGCGCAGGCGCCCCCCGCGTGCTGACCGTGGGCACGCCCAACCTGGGCCGCACGCTGTGGGCCACCAGCCTGGACAACGCGCAACCCAGCGCCGACCCCAAGCCATCGAACACGCTGGAAGCGGCCACCACCGCCTTCAACAATGGCCTGCTGAACGCCTTGTATGGCCTGTCGGGCACCGAAGTGCTGTACGCTGACGTGCAGTACTACTTCAACTCGATGACCGGCAACCCCGGCAGCTACAGCTTCACCAACTCCACCGATCCGGCCTGCACGACCGCAGATGCCACCAATGGCCTGAACATTGGCGTCAACCAGATCAACTCCTCGCTGTGCACCGCCGACACCTTGGTGGAAGCCTCCAAGGTCGACCAGTACCTGTTCTCCGACCTGGTGAACTACACGCCCCAAGCGCACCGCCGCTTTGGCGACTGGGTCTATGACCGCATGAAGGCGAATTGGTAAGCTGCTGTCCTTGGCAAGCGCTTAACGAAAAAATGGACACAAAGGTGTCCATTTTTTTATGGCCGCCTCAACACGGCTGCGGCATCTCAGACCCGCCGATCAAGCCCGCATGCTGCCAAACTTGCCGCTGTTGAAGTCATTGACCGCCTGCACGATTTCCTGCTGGCTGTTCATCACAAAGGGGCCGTAGCCGACGATGGGCTCGTCAATCGGCTCGCCGCTCATCAGCAGCAAGGCCACATCGCCATTGGCCTCCAGTGTCAGCTTGCGGCCTTCCTGGGCCATCACCACCAGCTGCGCCTCACGCGCCACATCGTTGCCGTTGACCAGCACCGTGCCCTGCACGATGGCCAGCGCCGTGCTCCAGCCTTCGGGCAGCTCCAGCTCCAGCTTTTCACCGGCGACCAGGCGCAGATCCCAGACCTGCATCGGCGTGAAGGTCTTGGCAGGGCCCTGCTGGCCTTGGTAATCGCCGGCAATCACGCGCAGCTGGCCGCCGCCAGGCAAGGCCACCGCAGGGATCTGCGACTGGACAATCGCCTGGTAGCCCGCGGGCGCGCCCTTGTCCTTGGCAGGCAGGTTGACCCACAGCTGCAGCATGCGCAGCGTGCCACCATGGGCGGTAAACGCAGGCGAATGGAACTCCTCGTGCAGGATGCCAGCGCCGGCCGTCATCCATTGCACATCGCCAGGGCCTATCTCGCCGCCCTGGCCGGTCGAGTCGCGGTGCGCGACCTCGCCGTCATAGACGATGGTCACGGTCTCAAAGCCCCGGTGCGGGTGCTGGCCCACACCGCGCGGCGCGCTGGCAGGGGCAAACTCGGCCGGGCCGGCAAAATCGAGCAGCAAAAAGGGGCTCAGCAGCTTGCCGTGGCTTTGGTAGGAAAACAGTGAACGCACAGGAAAGCCGTCGCCAACCCAGTGCTGGCGGGGTGCGTCTTGGACATGCAGTACGTTTTTCATCGGGGATTCCTGTCTGGCCTCCAAGCTAGGTGTCGGAAGGCTGTACCGTTATTGTGGGGTTGAAACACTGCGAGCGGTAGACGGCATAATTCGCCTTGATAGTTCTATTTTTTGAACGATAAGACCATCCCGCAGAGCACCCCATGCAGCCATTCGACCTCAATGACCTGTTCTATTTCGTCCAAGTCGTCGACCATGGCGGCTTTGCGCCCGCCGGGCGCGCGCTGGGCATGCCCAAGTCCAAGCTCAGCCGCCGCATTGCGCTGCTCGAAGAGCGCCTGGGCGTGCGCCTTTTGCTGCGCTCCACACGCAAGTTCGCGGTGACCGAGCTGGGTCAGACCTACTACCAGCACTGCAAGGCCATGCTGGTCGAGGCCGAGGCCGCGCAGCTGAGCATCGAGGCGGTGCAGTCCCAGCCCCGGGGCGTCGTGCGCCTGAGTTGCCCCATCACCTTGCTCCATGAACTGGTCGAGCGCATGCTGACCGACTTCATGGTCATGTACCCCGAGGTGACGATCCAGCTGGAGGCCACCAACCGCCCGGTCGATGTGATTGGCGAGGGCTTTGACCTGGCGATCCGCGTGCGCACCATGCCGCTGGAGGACAGTGACCTGTCGGTGCGCATGCTTTCTGTCCATGCCCAGCACCTGGTGGCCAGCCCCATCCTGACCGCGCGCCAGGGCATTGTGCGCAGCCCTGCCGATCTGTCGCAGTGGCCCAGCCTCTGGCTGGGTTCGCCCGAGCAGCAGTTTGTGTGGAAGCTCGAACACGACAGCATGCCCAGCATCCAGGTCCCGCACACGCCTCGCCTGATCACGACCGACATGGTGGCACTGCGCAGTGCGGCGATGGCCGGCCTGGGTGTCGTGCAGTTGCCGATGATCATGGTGCACGAGCAGCTGGACAAAGGCACCTTGGTCAAAGTGCTGCCCGAATGGGGCCCGCGCAAGGAGGCAGTGCATGCGGTATTCGCCTCGCGCCGGGGCATGCTGCCGGCGGTGCGGGCATTGATCGACCATCTGGCGGCCGCATTCGCCAAAGTGCCCGGCTGCTGAGGCGGCCGGGCACGGGTTGGCTAGGTCGCAGCGCTCAAGCGCTGCGCGCTTACAGCATGCGCCTTCTGCGCACCATACCCAGGCCCGCGATCAGGCCCGTCAGCACCAGATAGGCCCAGGGACTGCCCACCGGCACCGCGCGCAGCTTGCCGTTGTTGCCGCCATCGATGGGGTCAACCACGCTGCCGTCACTGGTCAGCGGATTGCTGACGCTCAGCGCCACATCGCTGCCAGCAGGTATCACCACCGGGTTGGCGCTGTACACCGGCGCCCCCCACTGGTAGCCCGCAGGCGCTGCGGCCTTGCCCGTCTCAGTCACTGTGCAGCTGGCATTCGCAGGCAGATCGGCCAAGTGGACGCTGGCTTCTTGCCCATTGGCTACCGTAACGCTGGCGGTGTGCATGCCGTCCGGGCCGCAATCCAGGCTGAAGTCGAAGCTGCCATTGGCGGCTGCAACGCCTGCTGCCGGGCCGGTGATGCGCTTGGTCAGTTGCACACCGCCCGTCAGCCGCTGCAGGCGGTTGGTCACCGTAAAGCCCTGGGCCTGCTCGGCAATCTCTGGCGCACCGCTCCAGCCATAGCCCGCAGGGGCCGCCGGCGGCGTGTCTTCGGTGGCCGTGCAACTGTCGCCTTCAAACACCGTCAGTGCTGCGCTGGTGCCGCTGGTCGCGCCTGCGGCGACCGTGGCCGTCCAGGTTTGCGCAGGCTGCGTGCCGCAGCGCAGGCTGCCACTGAAGGTCATCGCCTGGGGCAAGCCCGTCGCCAGGCCTGCAATGCTCTTGGTCACCGTCTTGGTGGTCGTCGGTGCAAAGATCTGCAGGTTCACATAGCTCTCGTTGGACGCAAGGATGGGGTCAATCACGCCAGCAGGTACCGCCGCATAGGCGGTATTGGTGTAGGTGCCCGGTTGGCCACCCGCGGTGGTCTGGATGACAAAGCGCACCGCGCCGCCATTGCCCAGCGACGTCACCACACTGCTCACGGTGCGGGTGGCCGGGTCATAGTCGACCGTTGCGCCGCACTGTGCAGGCGCCACCAGCACGCTGCAGCTGGCATCGCTGAACACCACGCCAGCGGGCAGTGGATCGGAGAAGACCACATTGCTGGTGTCGGCCGGGCCGGCGTTGTGCATGTCCACCGCGTAGGTCACCTGCGCGCCGCTGGTGGCCGTGACCGGGTTGACCGATTTGTTGACCGACACGTTCGAGCAGCTAAAGCGCTGCATGGTCGTCGTGGCCACGTTGTCGGAAGGCACCGCCTCTTCGACGCCATCGCCAGGGTTGGCCGAGAACTCGTTGACCAGATAGCCCGATGGCCAGTCACAGCTGCTTTGGGAATAGCTGTAGGTCAGGCTGTAGCCGATGGTCAGACTGCCACCCACCGGCAGCTGTGGCACCTGCGCCTGGAAAGGCCAGGAAAACCCGCTGATGCTGCCCGTATAAGGCGCAGGAAACACTGAAGCGTCCGGGCACACGGCACCACCGGCTGCTGAGCAGCTGATCGCAGACGATTGCACATCCAGGCGGTTGGCCAACTCAAACGTGATCAGACGATCGGCGATGGACGCACCATCGGCAGCTGCAGGGCCCTTGTTGGTCACGGTCATCGTGTAATGGACGGGCACACCCGGCTGGTACAGGTCCGCGCTTTGCGTCTTGGTCACCGCCAGATCCGTTCTGGGGCATGCCGGCGTGGCCGGCACCAGGATACCCACCGACGCCACGTTGTTGCTGGTGTTGGAGTCGGTCATGTTGTCGGGCGGGTTCGCCGAGAACTCATTGTTCAGACCACCCAGGGTGCGCCCGCATGGAATGCTGCCATTGAAGCGGGTTTGCACCTGGTAGATGATGGTCAGCCGCCCGTTGACGGGCAAGACCGGCACCTGGGTATTGAACAAGCTCACATACGAGGCATTGCCGCTCGGCTCCAGGAACTCCGAGGACGGTGGGCAGACTGCGCCCCCTTCGGCGAAGCAGCTTTGAAACTGCGTGTCGACCGCGAAGTAATTGGCCGAGCCGCCATGGGTGCGGATGATGTCCGCGATGCTGGCGCCGTTGGCCGCGTTCGGGCCAGCATTGACCAAGGTCATCGTATAGGTCACCAGATCCCCCATGGCAGGCACCGGCGGGTCCTGGGTCTTGCTCACCTGCAGATCCGTCGTGGGACAGGCGGGCGTGCCGGGCACCTGCAAAATGGCAGTCTGCTGGTTGTCGGCCGGGGTGGTGTCCACCATGCCATCGAGCAGCTGGAGCGAAGCCTGGTTGAACAACTGGCCGGCGGGGCGACCGCAGGCGGCATTGGGCACCAGATAAGGCGTCATCGTATAGGTGACGACCACCGCGCCACCAGGCGGCAACACTGGCACCGTGGCGTTGAACACCGGGCTGTAGTCGTTGGCACCGCTGTGGTTGGGGAAGCTGGCATTGTCCGGGCATTGCGCGCCACCGCTGGCCGTGCACTGGTTGAACACCAGATCTGCCCCAATGTGGCTGATAAAGCTGTTGCTCAGCCGGTCGTACAGCGCCACGCCATCGGCAGCGCCCACGCCGTTGTTGCGCAAGCTGATGGTGTAGGTCAGCGGCACGCCGCTTTGGAAGCTGTCGCTGCTTTGCGTCTTGGTGACGGCCAGGTTCACCTCATAGCGCATGGCCGTGCTGATCGAGCTGCTGTTGGAGCCCGGCACCGGATCGGAGGTCCCTGCCGGGGCACTGATGGTCGCTGTATTGGTCAACGTGCTGGGGCCCGTCACGCCAAAACGGGCCTGGATCTCCAACCGCACCTTGCCCTGGTTGGGAAAGCTGGCCAACGTGCCAGACACCACGCCACCGGCCAAGGCCAGATCGGCCGGGCAGGTCGCACCACCCGTGGCCAGCGTACAGGCCAGCGTGACATTCGCCAGACCGGCGGGCAACACGTCCTCAAAACGCGCGCCATTCGCCGCGTTGGGACCGTTGTTATCCATCTCCAGCACATAGCTCACCGGCGTGCCACCCACGGCCGATGATGGGCCGGATTTGGTGATTTGCACGTCAGCCACCTGGGCCAGCGCGTACAGCGGCGAGGCAGCCAACAGCAGCACCGCAGCCTTGGCCTTAGCGCCGTGCAGCAAAAATGGCCACCATGATTGTTTGAGCATCATTGTTCTTTCCACATAAATAATAAAAAACAATTTGCGATTGAGAAAACGCATTAATTCAGGAAAAAAATTTCCTGGTTTCCGAATTCTTCAAAAAGCAGCAAGTACCCACATAAAAGCACTTCTCTCAGCAAAAAACCAAAGACGCAATTATCTGCAACCTGTTAAAAAATGTACCGACCGCTTGGTTAACAAAACATTAAGAAACATTTGTTGTGAATCTACTAACAGTTCATTGACAATTACCCTTGGGTAAACCCCAGGTGGCACCGGGCGAGGAGCGCAGGCGGTTTGGATCGCCATGGCGTGCAAGAGGTCGTTGGCCATGGGGGCGTTGCTCTGGATAACAGCGACCGTGCAGCCGATGGCGCACCACCGCGCTCCCGCCCGGCAGAGAGGTCTGCCGCGCGGCCCACGCCCCGCATACGCAAAAAGGGCTCCTGTCGGGAGCCCTTGGTGGGATGGGATGGGAGCGGCGCAGCATTCGCCGCTGGCCGATTACAGCCCCAAAATGCGTGCCGCATTGCCATGCAGCAGCCTGGGCAGTACGGCCTCGTCAAAGCCCAGTGCCAGAAAGTCCTCAATGCTCTGGCCGATGGGGCGGAAGGGGTAGGACGAGCCAAACAGCAGCTGGTCGCCCAGGAACTGGTTGGCCGCCTGCACATAGGCCTGGTGGCCGGGCTGGAACACATACATGTCCGGCACCAGGTAGACATTGGCGTAGCGGAAGGCCAGGCCAATGGCCTCCTGCACGCGCGGCCAGTAGCCGTGGTAGACGACCAGCGGCAGATCGGGGAAGGCCTGGGCCACCTTGGCCAGGCGCGCCGGGTCGTTGAAGCTCGGGTCCGGCGTGGTCGGGCCGCTCATCAGGAACACCGGCACACCCAACTCCCGCGCGCGCTCATAAACGGGCCAGTACACGGGGTCGTCGGGATGGCGGGCCGGGTCGCCAAAGCCGGGCTCCAGGTCGATGCCGCGCAGGCCCAGCACCTTGATCGCACGCTCGATCTCGTCGAGCGCCGCCTGCTCGCCCTGCAGCACCGGGTCGACCCCGGCAATGCCCAGCAACTCGCTGTGGCCCTGCACGATCTGGTGGATC
Organism: Comamonas squillarum; assembly: GCF_025309455.1. NCBI lineage: Bacteria > Pseudomonadati > Pseudomonadota > Betaproteobacteria > Burkholderiales > Comamonadaceae > Comamonas > Comamonas squillarum. The sequence goes on along the minus strand of NZ_CP104377.1, from coordinate 4,043,486 downwards.
GTATCGTTGGGCAGGTGCTGCGAAGGCGTGTGCCGCCCCACGACCACGGCCTGGCTCAGGCCGGCATCGCGCACCGCCTTTAAAAAGCCCTCCTGGGTCAGCGATTCCTCAAAGTGCTTGTCGCTGCCGCGCGTGCCCACGCGCCGGTTCAGCCAGCGGGCGGTGTCATGCTCGGGCGAGCCGGGCGTTGCGCCAAAAAAGTTGTGCAAGAACGCTGGCCGGCAGCGCATATCGATCACGGGCAGGCTCATGAAGCCGACTCCTTCCATTGTTGAACACCACGAACATCAAACGCGCCGCCGGTCTGCGAGCGTGCGGTGGTCACGCTCTTCTTGCCCAGCAGCGGAAACACCAATTCGGCAAAGCGGATCGACTCCTCCAGGTGCGGGTAGCCCGACAGCACAAAGGTATCGGCGCCAATGTCCATGTACTCGCGCAGGCGCTCGGCCACGGTGGCCGCATCGCCCACCAGCGCCGTGCCCGCGCCGCCGCGCACCAGGCCGACACCGGCCCAGAGGTTGGGTGCCACCTCCAGCTTCTGGCGGTTACCGCCATGCAAGGCCGCCATGCGCGCCTGGCCGACCGAGTCCATGCGCGCATAGTTCTGCTGCGCTTTCGCAATGTCCTCGTCGGTCAGCTTGCTGATCAGGCGCTCGGCATCGGCCCAGGCCTCCTCGTTGGTCTCGCGCACGATCACATGCAGGCGCACGCCCAGGCGCAGCTGGCGGCCGGCAGCGGCGGCACGTGCCCGGATATCGGCAAACTTGCGCGCCACGGCCTGGGGCGGCTCGCCCCAGGTCAGGTAGGCATCGACATGCTTGGCCGCCAGGTCATGGGCGGCGTCGGAGGAGCCGCCAAAGTACAAAGGCGGATACGGTTTTTGCACTGGCTCGAAAAAGTTCTTGCCCTGCTTGACCTTGAAGTACTTGCCCTCGTGGTCCACCGTCTCGCCGGACAGCAGGCGCCGCCAGATGCTCAGAAACTCATCGGCATAGGCATAGCGCTCGTCATGGGCCAGAAACACGCCATCGGCCTCCAGCTCGGTGGCATCGCCCCCGGGCACCACATTGAGCAGCAAACGCCCGGCGAGCGCCTGGTCCAAGGTAGCGGCTTGGCGCGCACTGGGCACCGGCATGCCCAGCGAGGTGCGCAGCGCCACCAGCAGCTTGATGCGCTGGGTGACCGCGACCAAGCTGGATGCCACCACCCAGGGGTCGAGGCACGAACTGCCGGTCGGAATCAGCAGCCCGTCATAGCCCAGGTTCTCGCTGGTCGTGGCAATGCTGCGCAGGTACTCGGGCGTGGGTTGGCGGCCAAAGTCCGAGGCGCCCAGGTAGCGGGTATCGCCGGAGGTAGGCAGGAACCAGAACAGCTCCGGTGGGGATGAGGTAGAGGCCATGGCAAAGGGTCAGGGTGGCTGCAAGGCAAGGGGCGTGCAGCAGACGCCGCAGGGCATGCTGCGCCAGCCCGACCGCAGCGTATGCAGGCGGGTGGCGTTTGAAAAGAAGCCTGAACGCGCTTAAGCGGCCTGGCGCTCCAGCGCATGCAAGGCAGGCTGGCTGCTGCGCTGGCTGTGCGCCAGCGCGCTGAGCACCGGCACCGCCAGGCTCACCGCCAGCGCGATATGCTTGTGCAGCGCCTCGCTCACCACCACACCGCCCTGGATGTCTTCGGGCGTTGCATAGACGCCGATCGGCAAGGTCAAGGCCCAGAAAAAGCCGAACAGCGGGCGCAGCTGGTGGTCCAGCACCAGCGAATGGCGTGGGCTGCCGCCGGTGGCAGCCAGCAGCACGGGCGTGCCCTGCAGCGCATGCTGGTCCACCAGGTCAAACAGGTGTTTGAGCAGGCCCGGCAGGCTGCCCCGGAACACGGGCGAGCCGACGATCAGGAAGTCCGCGGTCTCGATCGCTTCCAGCGCATCACGGGCGGCGGCGGACAGCGCATCCTTGTACAGCACCGGGCCGATGTCGGCCACCAGATCGACCAGGTCGATATGGCGCACATCCAGGCGCACCGCCTGGGCCGACTGGCCCAGGGCCTGGCCCAGTTGCAGATGCAAGCTGTCGAGCAGGCTGCGGGTGCGCGAAGGCTTGCCCAGGCTGCCATTGACGATGACGGTTTTCAAGATGCGGCTCATGTTCATTCCAGTCGTTCACACGCAAGGGGCCAGGGCCCGGCCTATCCGGGTCGCTGCCTCCAGCGTCAAGACAACCATTACAACCACTGCGCCGCCGCAGGCCAAGGAATGAAATCTCATGTTCTTATGCGTTTTTTGCTGCGAGCCCCACCTGCCAGAAGTAGACCGGCTCGGCGCCGTTGAGCAGCATGTCGCCCACCGACTTGGCCTTGTAGATGACCGGGTTGTGCGAGGCCAGCGTGCGGGCATTGCGCCAGTGGCGGTCCAGCCGCAGGTCCTCGGCCAGCGCGCTCGACCCGCCCACATCAAACATGCGCGTGGCCGCCTGCAGCACCGCATCGACCACCGCCACCTGGGCCTGAGCGGCACGCAGCTCCAGCGCATCGAGCTGGGCCTTGTCCGCGCGCTCATGGCCAGCCTCGGCGCTGCGCAAGATCGGGCCCAGCGCCTGGGCCACATCGCGCACCACCAGCTCGCTCATATAGGCGGTGCTGGCCAGCTGGCCCACAATCTGCTGCACCAGCGGATCGTCCTTGGGCAGGGCGGCCGCGCCATGGCTGAACACGCGGCGGCGCTGTTGCACATAGGCCAGCGTGTCGCGGCTCAGCGCGCGGGCAATGCCCGCCAGACTCGCCAGGTGGAAGAGCTGCGCAAAGGCCACGATGGGCGAAGGCTCGCCCGCGCGGAACTGCAGCACCGCATGCGCTGGCACCGGCACATCGCGCAGCACCGTGGTGCCCGATCCGGTCAGCCGCTGGCCAAAGCCGCGCCAGTCATCGAGCCGCTCCACGCCCGCCGCACCGCCCGCTACCAGCGCATGCACCGTCTGGTCCGGCTGGCCGGGCACCACCGCGCGCGCCAGCACACTGATCCAGTCGGCATACAAGCTGCCGGTGCTGTAGAACTTCTGGCCATGGAGCCGCCACTGGCCAGGCACCGCTGGGTCGGGCACCAAGGTGGTCTGCAGGCTGCCGACGGCCCCCTCGCCCACCTCGGTCGTCGCATTGCCAAAGGTGGCGCCCTGGGCCACCAGCGGCAGCCAATGGCGCTGTGCCTCGGGCGAGCCCTGGTAGAGCACGCGGTCGACAAACAGAAAATGCGGCCGCAGGATCTGGGTCAGGTTAGGGTCCGCCTCGGCCAGGTCCACCAGCAAGGCCACCAGCTGCTCCAGCGATGCGCCACTGCCGCCCAAAGCCTGGGGCAGGCGCAGGGCAGTAAAGCCGCTCTCGCGCAGCCATTGCAGCGGCGCATGGGCGAGAGTGCGGCTGTGCTCGCGCTCGGCAGCACCTTCGGCAATGCGCGCAAACACCGGCGCAAAGCGCTGCTGCAGATCGGCCAGGCGCGGGGCCTTGGCATCAGCAACCTCGGGCACGGGGCGTGTCAGTGTGGCCTCGGTCATGGCGCGGCCTTCGCGGCGTTCTTCCAGGGCAGCGAATAGAGCTTGGCGTCATCGGCAAACGAGGCGCTGATCTGCTTGGCCACCGCGGGCGACGCCTGGTAGAGCTGCACAAACTGCGCAATGCGCGGGTCCTGCTTGCGGTCGCTGCGGGCCACAAAGCGGATCGCGTAGTACAGGTCATCGACGGTCGAATACAGCAGCGCGCGGCTGGCCAGCTCGCGCTGGCCGGCGTTGACCAGGTGGGCCGGATAGCCCTGGGCGAGGGCCACATCGCCAAGCGCACGCACCAGCTGCGGGCCTTCGACCTCCAGCAGCTTGAGCTTGCGCGGGTTGCCGACGATGTCGTTCACGCTGGCCTTGGCGCCCACGCCGGGGCGCAGGCTGATAAGCCCGGCCGTTTGCAGCAGCAACAGGCCCCGGGCCTGGTTGACCGGGTCATTGGCCACACCGACCGAGGAGCCGGCGGGGATATCGGCCAGCGCCGCATGCTTTTTCGAATACAGACCGATATTGGGCAGCAGGCCCACGCCCACGCTCTCGATCTTGTAATCCCGGTCGCGGATCGCATTGTCCAAAAAGGCCTGGTGCTGGAAGTAGTTGATATCGATATCGCCGGCATCCAGCGCGGTGTTGGGCGTGGTCCAGTCGGTGAACTCGATCACCTGCACATCCAGCCCGGCCTGGCGCGCCTCCTTGGCAGCGACCTGGACCGAATCGGCGAGCGACCCGGGCGTGACACCGATTTTCAGCGGGGCTGCCACGGCGGTGGCCGCCATAGCGGTGGCCATAACGGCGCCGGCGCCCAGCGCCAGCAGGTATTTTTTCAGCGCAAATGTCTTCATCGTCTTTCCTTGGGTAGGTGGCTGGCTCACTTCAGCCAGGGCAGGCTGTAGAAGCGGCTTTCATTGGCGTACGAGGCATGGATCTGCTGGCGCACCGCCTGGGATTGCTGGTAGATATCAATGAACTGGCGCACCCGCGCGTCCTTCACGTTATCGGCCCGGGTGACAAAGTGGATGGCCCAGAAGGCATCCGTGCCGACGCTGTAGTACAGGCCCTGGCGGGCGGTCTCGAGCTGGCCCGCCTGCAGCAGGCCACCCAGGCTCACCACGGTGATGTCGGCATCATCGAGCGCCCGCGCCAGCTGGGGGCCGGCCACTTCGATGAACTTGAGCTTCTTGGGATTGCTGGCGATGTCGTCGATCTGGGCCAGCTGCGGCGCATTGGCGCGCAGGGTCACCAGGCCCGCATCGCGCAAGGTGGCAATGGCACGTGCCTGGTTCGAGGTGTCATTGGCCAGCGCCACGCTGGCGCCCATGGGCAGGCTGTCCAGGCTTTTGTAGCGCTTGGAGAAGATGCCGATATTGCCGCGCGAGCCCACGGCCACCGCGCGCAGGTCCTGGCGGTTTTCGCGGTTGAAGGTGTCGAGAAAGGCCTGGTGCTGGTAGTAGTTCAGGTCCAGATCGCGGTTGACCAGCGCGGTATTGGGCAGGGTCCAGTCGGTGAACTCGACGATCTGAACGTCGAGCCCCTGGGCCTTGGCCTCGCGCGCCGCGATCTGGGCGGAATCGGCGAGCGAGCCGGGCGTGACGCCAACGCGCAGTGGCTGGGCCTGGGCGGCGCCCAAGGTGGCGAGCGACAGCAGCAGGGCTGTCAAAGCGGGGAAAAACTTCATGGCTGCTTTCAAAAAATCTCGGTACTTATCGGCGCTGCTGCGCGCCGGGGTGGTTGGCGGGTAGTCCATCGCCACGGCCAAACAGCTTGTGGCGCAGGCTGCCCTCTTCGTAGCGCGTGCGGTAGCGGCCGCGGTTTTGCAGCTCGGGCACGGCCAGGCTGGCAAAGTCCTCCCAGGTCTCGGGCACGACGATGCGGGAGAGATTGAAGCCATCGATCTCGCCGACATCGATCCAACGCTCCAGCGCATCGGCCACCTGCTGTGGGTCGCCGACGATGGTGTTGTAGCGGCTGCCCAGGCTGAACTGTTCGAGCAGCTTGCGCCGCGTGGTCAGGCCCTGCTGCTGGGCGGCCTGCACGGCCGACTGGATGGCATTGCCCTGGCCGTAGACGATGGGCTCGTCGAGGTCGTACTGCGCAAAGTCCACGCCGGTGCTGGCGGCAAAATGCGCCAGGCCGCCTTCGGCACTGGCATAGGCCAGGTAGTCGGCGTATTTCTCCTCGGCCTCGGCCTGGGTGGGCGCCACCACCACGGCTGCGCCCACATAGATCTTGATGTCATCGGCCCTGCGCCCAGCGGCCACGGCAGCGGCACGCAGCTTGCGCGAGGCACCCCTGACCGCCTCCGGCGTGCGCGCACCGATAAAGATGCCCTCGCCATGCTGGCCGGCAAACTGCAGCCCGCGCTGCGAGGTGCCCGCCTGGAACAGCACCGGCGTGCGCTGGGGCGATGGCGCACTCATGTGGATCGCATTGGCGCGGTAGAACGGGCCGTCATGCACAACGGGGTGCACCTTGCCCGGCAGCGTGTGGATGCGGCGCGCCTTGTCGGCGATCACGGCGCCGTCCTCCCAGCTGCCTTCCCAGAACTTGTAGGCCAGCGCCAGAAAGTCGTCGGCGCGGTCATAGCGGCTGTCATGGTCGGCCAGCCCATCCTGACCCAGGCCGCGCGCGCCGCTGTCCACATAGCCGGTGACGATGTTCCAGCCAATGCGGCCATTGCTCAGCTGGTCCAGGGTGCTGACATCGCGGGCAAAGGTGTAGGGCTGGTGGGCGTTGACGGTAGCGGTCAGGCCAAAGCCCAGGTGCTCGGTCACCGCCGCCATCGCCGACACCAGCAGCCAGGGGTTGTTCACCGGCAGCTGGATCGCCTCGCGCAGGGTCAGGTCCACGCCGCGTTGGTAGACGTCGTAGTAGCCCACCACGTCGGCGATAAAGATGCCGTCGAACAGGCCGCGCTCCAGCAGCTTGGCGATATCGGTCCAGTAATTGAGCGTGTGGTACTGGGTGGACTGGTCGCGCGGATGCGTCCACAGGCCGTGGTGGATATGTCCGACGCAGTTCATGTTGAACGCGTTGACATGCATGATTTTTTTGTCAGTCATAACCAGTGCGGGTGAGCGCAATCAGTGAATGCCAGGTGTAGCGACGCCGATCACCACGAAGGGATGACCACGCCATTGAAGGCCTGCTGGATATAGCTGCGCACCTCGTCGGTGCGGTAGGCGGCCACCAGCTGCGGCACCCAGGGGGCGTTGCGGTTTTTCTCCTGCACTGCTATCAGGCAGACATAGGGGCTGTCCCCGCCCTCGACCAGCAGCGAGTCCTTCGTGGGGTTGAGCCCCGCCTTGTAGGCATAGTCGGCATTGATGGCAGCCAGCTCCACATCGTCCATCGCGCGCACCAGCATGGGCGACTCCAGCTCGACAAAGCGCAGCTTGCGCGGGTTGTCGGTGATGTCCTGGGTCGAGGCAAACACGCCCTTGATCGGGTCGATGCCGGGCTTGAGCTTGATGAGACCGCCCTTCTCCAACAGCAGCAGCACGCGCCCACCATTGGCCGGGTCATTGGGCAGCGCAATCTGCGCGCCCACCGGCACGTCTTCGAGCCGCTTGTAGCGCTTGGAGAAAAGCGCAATCGGGCCCACCCAGGTGCGGCCAAAGCCCACCAGCTTGTGGCCGCGTGCACGGATTGCCGCCTGCAGGAAGGGGCCGTGCTGGAAGCTGTTGGCATCCAGGTCACCCGCATCGAGCGCGGCATTGGGCATCACATAGTCGCTGAAGGACACGATCTCGATCTTGAGACCATAGTCACGCTCGGCGACCTTTTTGACGGCCTCGAACACCTGCTCATGCGGGCCCGAGGTCACCCCCACTTTCAGCACCTTGGTCGTTACCGGCACTGCGGCCTGCGCCGTGCTGCGCCAGGCGCCCGTGGCCAGCGCGGCGCCAGCGGCCAGCGACGAGGACAGAAAACGCCGGCGTTGGCCTGGCAGCGGAGAAGAAGGGTTCTGGGACATGGGGTTTCCTGGATGGCGCTCAGGCCAAGGCCTGGGCGCGGGGTGTGGAGAGGGATGGAGAAGCAGCAACGCTGGCGCCACCGACGGAGGGCTGCTGGCGAAACTGCTGCGCATGGTGGTGGGCCGGCAGGCGGTCGCCCTGGCCAAACAGCTTGTGGCGCATGCTGCCGGGCGCATAGGCGCTCTTGTGCAGGCCCCGCGACTGCAGCTCGGGGACGACCAGGTCGATAAAGTCGCCAAAGCATTCGGGCACCACAGTGCGGGCGAGGTTGAAGCCATCAACACCAGCCTCATCCACCCAGGACTGCATCTCGTCGGCAATCTGCTGGGCATCGCCCACGACGGTGGCGTAACGCCCGCCCAGCGACAGCTCATCGAGCAGGTCGCCCAGGCGGTAGTCCTCACGGCCATTGGCCAGGCGCTTGATCGAGTTCTCGATGCCATTGCTGCGGTGCTGCTGCAGCAGCGGCGTGTCGCGCTGGTAGGTCGAAAAATCAATGCCGGCCGTGGCCGACAGATGCGCCAGCGCGGCCTCGGGGCTGGCATAGCGGCAGTACTCCTGGTACTTTTCCTGGGCCTGGCGCGCGGTGGCGGCCACCACGGGCGTCATGCCCACCAGCACCTTGATGTCGCCGGGCTGGCGGCCGGCACGCACGGCTTCGGCGCGCAGCTGGCGCACCAGCGCGGCGGTGGCGGCCTTGTCCTGGATGGCCATGAACACGCATTCGGCATGGCGCGCGGCAAACTGCAGGCCCCGGCCCGAGCTGCCCGCCTGCAGCAGCACCGGCGTGCGCTGTGGCGAGGGCTCGCTCAGGTGGTAGCCATCGACCTGGAAATGCGGGCCGCTGTGCTGCACGCGGCGCACCTGCTGCGGGTCGGCATAGATGCGGCGCGTGCGGTCGCGCAGCACGGCGCTGTCGCTCCAGCTGCCCTCCCAGAGCTGGTAGAGCACGTCCATAAACTCATCGGCGCGGTCATAGCGCGCATCGTGCGCCAGCTGCTGGCGCTGGCCCATGGCGCGCGCGGCCGAGTCCAGATAACCAGTGACAATGTTCCAGCCAATGCGGCCTTGGGTCAGGTGGTCCAAGGTAGAAAAGCGCCGCGCCAGCAGATAGGGCTGCTCGTAGCTGAGGTTGACCGTTACGCCAAAGCCCAGGTGCTCGGTCACCGCCGCCATCGCGGGCACCACCAGGGTCGGGTCGTTGATTGGCAGCTGCACCGACTCGCGCAGGGTCACATCGACCGACTGCTGGTAGGTGTCATAGACGCCGATGATGTCGGCGATGAAGAGCCCATCGAACAGGCCGCGCTCGAGCTCCTTGGCCAGGCCGGTCCAGTAGTCCAGGCGGCGGTAGTGGCTCGATTGGTCGCGCGGATGCGTCCACAGCCCATGGTTGATATGGCCCACGCTGGCCATGTTGAAGGCATTGAGGATGATGGGCGCACGCCCGCTGGCAGCGGTGCTGGCCATCACAGTGCTCCGTGGCGCGGGGGCAGTACGCCGCTCAGCGCATAGTTGCCGATGGCATGGTATTTCCAGCGCACGGGGTCATGCAGGGTGTGGGTGCGCACATTGCGCCAGTAGCTGTCAAAGCCGTGCTCGGCAAAGGTGGCCGAGGTGCCACCCAGCTCCAGCAGCTTGTTGGCCGCCAGCAGGCCGGCCGTATGCGCCAGCGCACGTGCCTGCGCCACGGCTACCGAGGCGGCAGCCACCGTGTGCGCTGTGGGCTCCTGCTGCGCGGCATCCACCAGGCTGCACGCGCGCCGCAGCAGCGCCCGCGCCGCATGCAGGCGCAGCTCCACATTGCCCAGCGCCTGCAGGGTCAAGGGGTCGTCGCTCGCCTGCGCCACGCCGGCATCCACCCAGGCGCGCGACTGGTTGCGCACAAAGGGCAAGGTGGCACGCAGCGCGCCCTCGCCAATGCCCAGGTCGATGGCGGCATGGATGATCTGCGCAAACGGCCCGATGGTGCTGGGGCTGTCGAAGCTCGATTGGAAAGGCACGATCCAGGCCTCATCGATGGCGACGTTCTCCAGCAGCACCGAGCCGCTGCCGGTGACCCGCTGGCCCATGCCGTCCCAGTCGTCGATCACCGTCACGCCCGGCGCGCTGCGCGGAACAAACACCATCACGCTGACGGGGTCCTGGGCCGCATCGATGACCTGCATGGTCTGTACCGGAATCCAGTGCGCAAAGATGGCGCCGGTGCAGTAGAACTTGCGGCCATTGAGCACCCAGCCGGAGTCACCCCGCTCCAGGCGCGAACGGCGGCGGTAGTCGCGGTGGCCGATCTCGGACAGCGCATTGCCAAAGCGCTCGCCCGCCTGCACCCGTTCGTAGAAAAAGCGCTGCTGCGCCGCGCTGCCGCCCACGCGCAGCACCTCCAGCGCATAGAAATGGTTCTGCGGAATATGGCCCAGCGAGCCATCGGCCGCCGCCACGGTGGCGATCAGCTGCGCCACCGTCCAGGCGCTGGCCTGCAGGCCGCCGTAGGCGCGCGGCACGGTAATGGCCCAGAGGCCGCTGTCGCTGTAGGCCTCGATTTCTGCCCAGGGCAGGCGACGCTCGCGGTCGCGCAGTACCGCATCACCGGCCCAGGCATCGGCCAGCTGCTGGGCCTGTTGCAGTGCGGCCTGCTCGCTGGCAAACACGGGGGGGCGCTGGCGTGGTGCGGGGGCGGGGGCCACCGGGCTGGCAGCGGCGATCACAGGGGGAGAGGTAGTCATGGTGGTGGCTCATGGGCTTGGCAGCAGCATGGCGCTGGCCTGGCCCTTCAAAGTCGTTGTGCGTTGCGGCGGCTCAGTTCCACTGGTGGCGGCGCGGGGCGCGGCCATTGAGCAGGTAGTTGCCCAGCAGGTGGTATTTCCAGCGCACCGGGTCGTGCAAGGTGTGCACGCGGGCATTGCGCCAATAGCGGTCCAGGTTGTAGCCGGCGCGGGCCGATGAGGTACCGCCCAGCTCCAGCAGGCGTTCGCTGGCGTTCAGCGCCGCCTCGGTAGTCAGGATCTTGGCGCGCGCCACGGCCACCGAGGCCTCGGCGCTGCTCTCGTCGGTGACGGGCTGGGCAGCGAAGGCATCCAACTGCTGCGCGGCATCTAGCAGCACCTCGCGCGCGGCATCCAGCTCCACCTGCAGCTGGCCAAACTCCTGGATGATGTAGGGGTCCTGCCAGGCATGCTCGACACCCGAGTGCACCCAGGCACGGGTCTTGTCGCGCACAAACTGGCGCGCCTCGTCAAACGCGCCCTGGGCAATGCCCATGTCGATGGCGGCTTGCAGAATCTGCGACACCGGGCCGGAGAGAGTCGGCCGGTCCTTCAGGTCATGCAGCGCAATCACATCACGCGGCTCAACCTCCACATCGGTCAGCACCACACCACCGCTGGCGGTGGTCTTCTGGCCAAAGGCGTTCCAGTTGTCGATGATCTGCAGGCCCGGCACCGTGCGCCGCACCCAGACCTGCACGGGGCGCTGCGCCTCGTCCTCGGCGCGGAAAGGCACCCAGTGCGCAAACAACGATCCGGTGGAGTAGTAGCGCGTGCCGTTGACCAGCAGCCGGCCATCGGCCGCCCGGCGCAGGCTGGCGGTGGCATCGCTCAGCTGGGCGGCGCGGCCCTTGCGCTCAGGTCCAGTATTGCCCAGCCGGTAGCCGCCCAGCACATCGGCAAACCAGCGGCTTTGCTGCGCGGGGCTCGCGGTATCGCGCAGGTTCTGCACCAGCGCAAAGTGGTTTTGTGGAATTTGCCCTAGCGAGGCATCGGCCGCGCTGATGGTCGCAAACACCTGCACGACGGTGTGCCAGCTGGCCTGCAGGCCGCCATGGCTGCGCGGCACGGTGATGCCGCCCAGGCCGCTGGCGGTATAGCGCTCGATCTCGTCCCAGGGCAACAGGCGTTCGCTGTCGCGCCGGGCCGCGCCGCCGCGAAAGCTCTCGGCCAGCGCAGCGGCCACCTGCAAGGCCTCGGCCTCGCTGCGGATCTGCGCGGGCTGGCTGGGCGGCAAAGGCAGGCGGGGTGGGGAATCGGCGGGCAACGCTGCGCCCTGGGCAACCGCTGAAGTCATTCGGTGCTTTCTGAAAGGGGTTCGGAGAGAGACAGGCCAGAGACACGCCCTGGCCTGCAGACCACGGCACTGCGCCGTGGTGGGCCGCGATAACGCGGACGGTCAGCGGCTGCGCAACCAGTGCGCCACGCGGTCGCCGGCGGTCTGCACAATGGTGACCAGCGCAATCAGCACCGCGATCACGATCAGCATCACCTGGGTGTCAAAGCGCTGGTAGCCGTAGCGGATCGCCAGGTCGCCCAGGCCACCCGCCCCCACCGCACCGGCCATGGCCGACGAGCTGATCAGCGCCACCAGGGTGATGGTGAAGCCGCCGATGATGCCGGGCAGGGCCTCGGGCAGGTAGACATGGCGCACGATGTCCCACTTCTTGCAGCCAATCGCCTGCGCTGCCTCAATGAGGCCGGGATCGACCTCACGCAGACTGACCTCGGCAATGCGCGCAAAGAACGGCGTGGCACTGATGGCCAGCGGCACAATCGCCGCCCAGACGCCAATCGTCGTGCCGGTGACCAGACGGGTGAACGGAATCAACGCGACCAGCAGCACGATAAAGGGCGTGGCCCGGAAGCCGTTGACGACGCTGCCGACGGCGCGGTTGGTGCGGGGCGATTCGAGAAAGCCACCAGGCGCCGTCACGATCAGCAAGATGGCCAGCGGAATGCCCGCCAGCAGCGCGATACCGGCCGAGGTGGACACCATGATGAAGGTGTCGGCCAGCGCTTTCCAGTAGCGGTCGATGGAAATACTCAGTTCAAACAACATAACCCAGTACCCTGATTTCATGTGCGATGGTGGCAGGGCCTTGCGTCAGCGCGGCCCAGTCGTTGCGGGCGGCAGCACCATCGATGGCGATGATGAGCTGGCCCTGGGCATGGCCCTGGATGCGGTCCACACCGCCGTGCAGCAGGCGCACCTTGGCGCCCAGTGCCTCGGCAATGCGGGGAAAGTCCGGCTCCAGCCCGTCATGGCCGCTGTAGCCCAGCTGCAGTACTTGCTCAAAGCGGCCGGTGCCGGGCGCTTGCGGCTGCAGGCGCTGCTGCAGGTCATCGGGCACGCCGTGACGCAGCGGTGCCAGCAGGGCCTGGGTGGCGGCATGGCGCGGGTTGCCAAACACCTGCCAGACGTCGCCCAGCTCGGCAATCTCGCCCTTCTCCAGCACCAGCACCTGGTCGGCAATCTCGCGGATCACGCTCATCTCATGGGTGATCAGGATCACCGTGATGCCCAGGCGGCGGTTGATATCGCGCAGCAGCGCAAGAATGGCCTGCGTGGTTTCCGGGTCCAGCGCCGAGGTGGCCTCGTCGCACAGCAGAATCTCGGGCCGGGTGGCCAGCGCCCGGGCAATGCCCACGCGCTGCTTTTGCCCGCCGGAGAGACGGCTGGGGTAGGTCTTGTGCTTGTCCTGCAGGCCCACCAGGTCGAGCAACTCGGTCACGCGCTGCTGGATCTGCGCAGCCGGCACACCTGCGACCTTGAGCGGCAGCGCCACGTTCTCGAACACCGTCTTGGCCGACAGCAGGTTGAAGTGCTGAAAAATCATGCCGACGCGGCGGCGCAGTTGCACCAGGCCCGCTTCATCCAAGGTGCCAATATCGACACCATCGACCAGCACCTGGCCGCTGCTGGGCGCTTCCAAGCGGTTGATGGTGCGCAGCAGGCTGGACTTGCCCGCGCCACTGCGGCCGATGATGCCGAAGATGCTGCCCGCAGCAATGTCCAAGGTGATGTTCTGCAGCGCAGGCACCTCACCGGCCGATGAGCGGTAGACCTTGCCCAGATCGCGGAATACCACGGTGCCCAGCGGCGCAGCTGGGGCTTGGCCCTGGCTGCCTGCGGTGGCCGATGCGGACACGCTCAGCCGCGCACTGCGGCCTTCTGCCGCTGGCTCGGCCTCGGCGCGGAACTGCCTGCGCAATACGTTGGATACGGCGGAAAGGGCCATGTGCTTCTCCTGGTGTCCTGCCCTTACCAGGGCAAGGTGTAGAGCTTGGGATCGTTGTTGAACTGCTGGCTGATCGCCTGCTTGACTGCCGCAGAGTTCTGGAACACCTGGACAAATTTGCGCAGCTTGGGGTCGTCGGCACGGCTGGCTTGCGAAACAAAGCCCATCGCATAGAAACGGTCGGCAATGCCCGAATAGGCCAGGGCCTTGCTGGCCTGCTCCTTCTTGCCGGCGCTGACAAAGTAGCTCGGCCAGAGCACGGCCAGGTCCACATCGGGCAGCGAGCGGATCAGCTGCGGGCCTTCGACTTCATAAAAGCGCAGCTGCTTGGGGTTGTCGGTGATATCGGCCACCGTGGCGCCAGGTGCATCACCGGTGCGCAGGCGAATGAGGCCCGCCTTTTGCAGCAGTGCCAGGCCCCGGCCCTGGTTGACCGGGTCATTGGCAATCGCGACCTTGGCCTTGGCCGGCACATCGGCCAGCGACTGGTAGCGCTCGGAGTAGATGCCAATGTTCTGCAACAGGCCCAGGCCCACAAACTTGAGCTGGTAGCCGCGCTCCTTGATGACGTTGTTCAAGAAGGCCTGGTGCTGGAAGAAGTTCAGGTCCACATCGCCGTTGTTGACGGCCTCGTTGGGCACCGTCCAGTCGGTGAACTCGACCAGCTCCACATCCAGGCCCTGGCTCTTGGCGTCGGCCACCACCGCCTTGATGGCATCGGCCGTGGCCCCCGGCGTGGAGGCGATGCGGATCTTGTCCGCTGCCTGCGCCAGTTGCCACCCTCCCAGCATGGCCGCTGCTGCAATCGCAGCCACCACGCGTCTGTTGATCTTGTTCGTCATGTTTTTCTCGCTTGCTTGATGAAAGGTCTTGGTACGCGGCTTACTTCTTCAGCCAGGCCAGCGTGTAGAGCCGGTCGTCATTGCTGAAAGACTTTTTGCTGACCGTGCGCACGGTCTCGGAGTTCTGGTAGATGCGGATGAACTTCTGCACCACCGGGTCGTTGACCCGGTCCTTCTTGACCACGAACTGAATGGCGAACTGTTGGTCCTCGATGCCCGAGTACGCCAGGCCGCTTGATGGATCAAAGGCTTTGGCTGCCACAATGAAGTGCGGGTAGCCCTGGGCGATATCGACATCACCGGTGATGCGCACCAGCTGCGGCCCTTCGACCTCGACAAAGCGCAGCGACTTGGGGTTGCTGGCAATGTCGTTGATGGAGCCCAGATAACCGACACCCGGCTTGAGCGTGATCAGCCCCACCTTTTGCAGCAGCAACAGGCCCCGGCCCTGGTTGACCGGGTCACTGGCAATGCCCACCTTGCCGTTGTTGGGCACATCGGCCACGTTCTTGTGCTTGAGCGAATACAGGCCGACATTCGCCAGAATGCCGGTGCCGGCGCTGGCCAGCGCGTAGCCGTTCTTCTTCACCGCGTTGTCCAGAAACGGCTGGTGCTGGAAGTAGTTGATATCGATATCGCCGTTGTTGACCGCCACGTTCGGTGTGGTCCAGTCGGTGAACTCGATCACCTCCACATCGATCCCCTGGGCCTTGGCATCCTTGGCCGCCGCATTGATGGAATCGGCATAGGCACCGGGCACGACAGCGATCTTGAGCTTGTCTGCCGCCACAGCCGGCAGCACCGCCACAGCAATGGCAGCGGAGATCAGCACACGCTTGAAACTCTGAAACATGGGACGTCTTTCTGGAGGTAAAGACTGCGCCATCACATGGCGGCAGCAGCAACGAAGCCTCCATTGGAGCTTTCGGGCTGGCTTTGCACCACGAAGAATTTCAAATATGGATATGAGAAGTCTGTGCTGGGGGGCTCAGGCGCTCAGACGGGGATGCCGTCCCTCAGAAAACGATGGGCGACTGATGAAGTCGAGGACGGTCTTGTTCGGGCAGTGCTCTTTGGAACGCCCTGTGGTGGTTCTAACGCGGGCTCGCTGCGACTCAGTGTTGGATTTCTGCTTGGGTCTCTGTTGGAGGGGGAAGGGCGTGCTTCACCCACTTTGGTGAGGCGGCAATGGGACGCATGCTTGAGCTGTAGTTGGGTGAGCGCGGAATTTGGCTATCAAGCCCCATCTGGCCAATTTATCGCACTAAAAGCGCCTAACCAACTAGCAGCAGCCGAACTGCATCTGGGATGGTGAATTCCTTGTCCTTAGGCCTGTTGATGGTTTAGGGTTTGTAGTCAGCATCGCTGGCGTGTGCGAGAGCGTCCACACCCCATTACACCTTTATATCCAGCATAGCTATTATTTTGGGAGCAATAAACCAAAAAACAATGGTTATCACGACTCTTTCCCAGTTGGGTTTGATCCACCAAGTTATCAACTCAAACCCTAAAAGCCCCTCGAGTATGAAAATAATTAACAAAAAACATGCATGCAGTACGCCAACTACTTGAAGCCTTTTGAAAAATGTCAATTCGGAATCAACGCACATTCAACTCCTCCGCCATCTTGATTCTTACTTTTATATTTTCACACTACTGCGAGGTAATGTTGCATGAATTGGCTATAGGTGAAGACACCCACAATCCCAAATGGAATTACGCAGGAGCCACTGCACCATGCCCAGCTTTTGGCACAAAGGCTGGCTAAGCAGGCACCTGACGGTCAGGCAAAAACTGAATGACCGCATCTGAGAACGTCTGGCAACGACCACGCAAAATTCTGGGATATCGATCCCCTTCTGAAATGTTCGATGCGCGTGTTGCGTCGATCAATTGAATCCACACCCGTGACCGGGGCGCTACTGCATGTCCCTATCCAACCAGATAGTCAAGCTCGCGCCTCCAACGCTGCGTTGTACGTCTTCCCCCCCAAGCCTACGCTCGCTGAGCACGGTGATTGTGCAACAGCGCCAATGCTATTGGGTAAAAGACTTCATTCTGACGTCTGTTTGATGAGTTTTTCAAAAATAGAAAAATCACCTTTAAATGTTGCGCAGACATCCGAACCTACCCCTGGCTCCGCAAATCTGTAGCTCCAAGATACGTCAACAATTCCAGCGTCAGATCTTAAATCATGAAAACGCTTGAACAAAGATATTTCCTGCTGCATAGAAGCATTTGCTTTTAGCACAACAGTCTCCGGTCGATGCCCAACCGCATAGATAGGTTTAATCTCCGTTTTTGCACCTCTATACTTTGCAGAATAGTTAACTCCAAAACCAAATACTGACCAAGGAAGAAAGTCATAGAGAATATCAACATCACGCGATGAGATATTGTGAATCGAAACAACCACCAAACCATCCCCCATTGGCTTAACATTAATATTTACAGGACATGCTTGCGCAAATGCATTGGAATTTAAAAAAAATGCAATAATTAAATGCCTCAATTTAAAACACTTTTTCATTTTGGATATGTTCCTCGCATAACTTGGGGCAAATAAATATTTTTGATATTACTTATTTCCATTTCTATCCATTTTTTACAATATTCATCGCAATAACTTTCTTTCAATGACCTTTCGAGGCAGCGCAGTTGAGCGTTAAATGCCTTCTCCTCAGATCTCATCCAATCTTCATGACTTCCAGCGCCAACTCCAGACTTGCCTTTATTTCCTTTGCAAATCTCCGGATTAGAGCTGAATGCATCTCCCCAATGGATTGATTCGTGAACTGCGAGGCATCTTACAATTGCTGGACATTTATGAGACTGATCGATAGGTTGCAGCAATACAGTCAGCGCTTCATCATTACAATAGATGGTATTTATATGAGCAATCTCTTTAAACATCTGTCCATTTTTAATCCATTTTTCTCCACTGGAATCCATTCGCACAAGAGGATTAGCATCTACATATGCAAATACATTTAACCCTCCATCTACCCCGATAGGATCGCTCTGCATGTAAATGCCAGCAGAAGGCTGATAGTCTCTATTCAAGTTATGGTGCTTGTCGCTCTCTTTATCCCAATACTGCCCCGGAAATCTCAAATTCACTTGCACTGAATTCTCAACAACCTCAGTCGCTCCGAACGCCTCACTGACCCCTCTCCACGTAATATACCCTGCCTTATCCGTTGCTATATTTGGCGTACCCAGATGATCCGTATGCAGATAGTGATAGCCCGTTTGAGAAGTCGCTAGCCCACTATTTACCGCCTCCGCCTGCCAAACCGGATCCGTGCTCCACAGCCCTTTTTGACCCGCAACCGGATTGAACCCATAGGCTCGCTGCAGCTTGCCATCCTTGTCCAGCTCCCCCATCAGCGCCTGCTCGCTGTAGACAAAGTAGGTCACTTGCGTGGCCGCGTCTTTGGTCACGCTCTTGCTGACTCTGCGGCCGAACGGGTCATAGCGGTAATGGGCTAGGGTGCCATCACTGCTCTCGTAGGTGATCAGTCGCTCGGCCGCGTTATAGCGGTAGGTCTTGCTGTCCTGCCCACTCGTTTCCTGCTGGGTATGGCCCTGCGGGGTGTAGCTCACCTGGGTGTCTACCGCAGGGCTTGGGCTAAACGGTGTTTTGCTGGGGTAACGGACCATTTGGTTGTCGGCGTTGTAGCTCCAGGCGCCCGGCTGGTGCGCGCTGCTGGTGCGGTTGCCTACGGCGTCATAGCCATATTGTTCGCTGGGCAGGCCCAGGCCCTGCAGGCTTTGGTCTGGCGTCGCCTGGGTGAGGCGGTCTAAGCTGTCATAGCCATATTGGGTGGTGCCCAGGTCGCTGTCGATCTGGGTGATATTGCCAGCCCTGTCGTATTGGTAGGCCTTGCTGGCGAGAACCTGGTTGCTGCCGTTCTTGACCTGGATGCTGGTGGGGCGTTGCAGGGCATCCAGCGCCAAGGATTTGGTTGCTCCTGGGGTTTGAATGACCGTGGGCATATTCCACTGGTAGTTTTGGTAGCGGATCTCGCTGCTGTTGGGTAGCGTGATGTTGGCGAGCTGCCCCTTGGTGTAGCTATAGGTTTGCGTGCTGCCGTCGGGGTAGGTGTGGCTAGCCAGTTGGCCGTCGCTGTTAAAGCTTTGGCCTGTGGTGAAGCTGAAGCTTCCAGATTCATCTACTTTTCCATACGTCGTTTGGCTTTGTGCTGTGCGCCCTTGGGCATCTTGGCTGTAGCTGGCGCTGCTGATAAGTTGGCCGTTGCCATCTTGCTGTTCGTAGGCAGCAAGGCGCCCATCGTTGTCGTACCGGTAGCTGGTTTTCTCATCCAGGGTGGTGCCGCCAAGCTGGTGTTGCGCTTGCGTCATGCGGCCGGCCGCGTCGTAGCTGTAGCTGCGGGTATTGCCTCCTGCATCGGTGCGCAAGATCAGTTGATGGGCAGCGTCGTAGCGGTAGGCAATGGCTCCGCCCATGGGGCGAATTTCTTTGGTCTGCTGTCCTGATTTGTCGTACTCGAACCGGTGGGTGTTGCCATTGGCATCCCTGAGGCTGGTCAGCTGGTCAAAGGCATCCCAGCTTTGTTTAGTGGCTTGCCCTGCGGGGTCCGTGCCCTTGATCTTTCTGCCCAGTGCATCGTACTCAACCAGCGTGGTCTTGCCTGCAGGATCGGTGCTCGCTACACGCTGGCCCAGCACATCATAGGTTTGGCTTTGTGTGCGACTCTCTCCGCCACCCAGGTGCTGGGTGGTCGCCGTTAGCCTACCCTGTTGGTCATACCGGTAGGTCTCTTTGTAGGTGGGGTACTGGGTGGCTATCAGCAGCCCTGCCTGCTCGGTATCATCTGCCCCGTATTCGTAGCTGGTGGTGTTGCCTGCAGGGTCCTTGGTGGCCTGAATGCGGCCTCTCGCGTCATAGGTGGTTTCTGTGACCAGGCCGCTTGGGCTGATCGACTGGATAGGCCAGCCATTGCTGTCATAGGCGGTTCTGCGGCCCGCGCCTTCGGTCTCGCCTGGTGCCAGGATTTCAATCACTCGGCCCCGCTGGTCGTAGCGGGTGACCTGGGTGTTGCCCATGGGGCTGATGACATGGGTGCGCCTGCCTCTCGCGTCATAGCGGATTTGGGTAGCGTGGCCCAATGGATTGGAGGCCTTGGTCACATTGCCAGCGGCATCCACCTCCAGGCTGGTTGTGCGGTTCAGTGCATCGGTCTTGCTGGTGGGGGCCCCGCGCAAGTCATACGCCATCGTTCTCGTGTGCCCCTCCCCATCGGTTTGGGCGGTCACGTTGCCCGCACTGTCGTACTGCCAGCTTTGGGTAATCGCATCCGCCTTGGTCGCATCGCCCGCGCCCTTTGTGCTGCTGGTGAGCTGGCTGTAGGGGTCGTAGGTGTAGAGGGTGGTGCGCTGCTCAGGTAGGCCTTTGGCCTCCACCCATTCGATGACATTGCCTTTGCTGTCATAGCGCCAGGTACTCACAACCCCCAACTGGTTGGTGTAGCTGCTCTGCCGTCCAAACACGGGCTCATACGTGTACTTCTCCACGCTGCCATCGGGATGGGTGATTTGCAGCGGTTGGTAGTTGCTGTCGTAGGTCGTGGTGGTGCTGTAGCCCCGGGCATTGGTGTATTTCTGGCTGTAAGCGCCATCCCATTGGTTGGAGGCGGTCTTTTTACCGTTGAAGGTGCGACTGAGCTCATTGCCTTGCAGGTCGTACTGGGTGACGGTGGCGTTGCCCCGGCAGTCGGTGTAGGTGACTTCAAACACCCGGCGCTCGCGCAGGTAGTTGTTGGCGCCCGTTGATGCGCAGCCACTTTGCCCGTCAAACTGGCCTACGCGTCCGCCGCCCCAGAGGTTGGCGAGCTTTTGCGTGGTGCCGCTGGTACCTGTGGGGTCGATGGTGACGCCCTTCTTGCCCAGGCTCAGCATGGGCTCGGGTGCGGGGATGCTTTGGATGTACTGGGCGCTGATCTTGAGACCCAGCGGGTCGGTGCGGCTAGTGATCTGGCCGTTGGCGTCGTACCCGTACTTCCAGGCGTTGCCCATGACGTCGGTGACCTGGGCCAGGCGCTGGCCTGCCCATTGGTAGCTGACGCTGCGCCCAGCCAGGTCTTCTATTCTTGTGATCAGGCCCCCTGCCATGGTGACGGTGTAGATGGTTTTGCCCCCGTGGTCCAGGATGCGGGCGCTGGTGGCGCTGTCGTAGGCGAAGCTGACTTTGACGCCGCTGGCGTTGGCATAGCTTTGGATGACGCCGTCTGCGCTGTAGTGGATGGTGTTGCCAAAGCGGTCGTACCACTGCCAGCCGGTGTGCTGGCCAGCTGCATCCTTGAGCCTTTTGATATAGACGGGGGCGTTGCCTTTGCTCTTGGCCATGTACAGATCGCTTTGGCCGCTGCGTTCGTAGAGCACTCCCACCCGCTCTATCACTTTGGCGTCGCTGCCCAGCGGATCGAGCTCAAAGCTGAGCGGTGCCCAGGCGGGGTTGAGCCACCAGCGCCCCTGGCTCCAGGAGCGGGCAATGTCCAAGCTGCCGCCCAGCACTTTGACGCTCAGGTCGGTGTTGCTCTCCTGGTACTCGCCATTGATCCAGTTGATGCGCGGCTCGCCGGCTTTGGCGACGGGGGTGAAGCCCAGCTCGGTGTTGGGGACGAAGGCGCCTATGCCGGAGATCCCTTGGGCGGAGGCCACGCTGGCCAAGCCCAAAGCGGCGACCAGCAGGCTGGTGCGCAGTAGGTGCTTAGCAGGGGTGCCCCCATTTGCATTGGTGAGTGCTGCAGTCTTTGCCGCAGCAGTCGCTAATCCCACTGTGTTTTTCTTTGTCATTGTCATATCTCGTTCCCTCGTATTGCTTGGCCTGGCATGGGCTGTTGCCTGGCCTTGCTGCGGCTTTGTGCGGCAGCAAGGCTTGATGGCCAGTGTTTTTTGATTGGGTTGTTCAGGCGCTGAAGGCTTAGCTACTGCCAGGGCCAGCGGGGCCAGATCCACCACCGCCTCCTCCGCCCCCGCCACCACCGCCAGGGCCGGAACCCGCACCAGCGCAGCACTCACCCCGGCAATGGGGTGTGCACTGTGGCGCCAGAGGCAGTTGGGTGCCGCTTCCTCCACCAGAGCCACCGCCCCAGCCGCCTCCTCCGCCGCCGCCCCAGCCTCCGCCACCTCCACCTCCGCCGCTACACGACGTACCGGTGCCGACCAAGCGGCTGTATTGGGAGAACACCACCCGGTTCTCTCGCTCGCCGTTCACGCACTCAAACGAGCATTCGGCCGTGGCCCACACGCTGTAGGACGAGCAGCTCGATGCCTTGCTGCTGAAGGTGTTGGCCAACGCGCGTTGCACAGCGGTAAAGTCGCCCGCTTTGGTATTGGTAAAGCCAATGCGTTTGGGGTGCAGCTTGACGGCAGTCACCCGGTAGGGGATGACTACGCGCTGCTTGGCTGCCAGCACCTTGGGGATGTCCGCCAGAAACTCGTAGCGGTAGTACTCATCGGACTGGGGCGGCTTGAAGACGACGTCCTCGGCCTGGATCAGGCCGTAGTTGGTCAAGGTCAGCTCGCCGGTGTGCTCCTCGCCAATTTGCAGCTCGGGCAGGTTGATGGACAGCGGCTCCAGCAGCACCACAGGTGCGGGCACCTGGGTCTGGAACGTGGCTTCCAGGTTGATGTCGTAGACATCGGGAATGGTGGTTTCCGTGACGCTGAAATCAATGCTGATGGTTTGGTACTGCAGGTGCACCCGCTCTGTGGTGGTGATGCCCGGGCGCACAAAGAAGCGGCCGGTCTTGTCAGAATGGCGCGGGCCACTGGCACGGTAGGTGTAGGTGCCTGGTGGCAGGTCCGTCACGACAGCCTTGCCTTCCGCATCGGTGGTGAGCGTGCGCAGATAGGTGAGCACGGCATCGTTTTGCAGGCGGATACGGGCACCGGCCACCCCCTTGATGGGTTGGTTGTCTGCGCCCAGGGTTCCGGTAAACAGATCGGTGATCTGGAAGCTCACCCCGCCCTGCCCGCTTTGGGTCACGGCCACCGATACCGGAATGACGCCATCCCCGCTGTTGCCTGCGGTGACGATCAGCTTGTAGTTGTAGATGCCATCGGCCACATTCTTGCCTGGGCTGGCCGTCACCTGGATGGGCACTTCGCCGCCCACATCAATGGCCCCGATCTGGTTGCCGCTGGCCAGGAACACCCAGGCAGGCGGCGGGTTGCCGCTGTTGTCTACCAGCTTGACCTGCACATTCTGCGCAGCCACCAGGCCCCGGTTGCCGATGACTACGCTCTCGGTAACGGAGCTTTCTTGTTGCACGCCGGTCTCGATGAACGTGGGCTTGGCAAACAGATCTGGCCGGGCCTGCACCAGCTTGTAGTTGATGCTGAATGTGCCGCGCGGCGTATCGCCTGAATCGGCTGCAAAGGCGGTGAGGACGACCGTGCCCGATTCACCTGCCGTAGCGCTGCCGGTGAACTTGATGACCATGGGCACGGAGGCACCGGCGGCAATATTGACAGGCGGGCCTGCATCCACGCTGATGCCTGGCGGCAGGCTGCCGCTGGGCTGGTTGGCCGGCACAACGGCCCAGCGCACCCCCTCCACGCCTGTGCCGGCACTGGCACGCGCCTGGATGGTGATGTTGCTCGCAAAATCGCGCGCGGCTGTCAGGTTGTAGCTGGAGAGGTTAAAGCTCAGGCGGTTGATCGTGAAGCGCCCTTGCTCAGCGGTTGCGGTTTCATCGGGATGAACCACCGAGACGACATAGGTGCCGTTGTCATTGGCAGCGGGTACAAACTCATAGCGGTAATTGCCGCTCGCATCGGTTGCGATATTGATGCGGCGCTTGAAGCCCGCGATATCCAGCACGATGCGCAGCGCAGCATTGGGGATTGGCTGCGCGGTATCGCGGGTGACGGCAGCGCCGGTGATAACAATGCTTTGCGCTCCATAGGACAGTGCAGGGCTGATATTGGCCACCGTGCCGGTGTATGGCGTCTTGGGCACCTCCGGCACGACGGGGGCGTTTTGCACCGTCACCACACGGGTGGCCTGCGCGGTCTTGCCTGCGGCTGAGGTAGCCACCGCCTTCAAGGTATAGCTGCCATCGGCTGCCGCATTAGCCGCCCATTGCGCGCTGTATGGCGCTTGGGTGGGCGATGCCAGCAACACATCGTTGGCGTAGATATCTACCTTGGCAATGCCCGCTGGGGCAGAAGCCACGGCGGTGATCGTGGCCGCGCTGGACAACACCGCATTGGGCGCAGGCGCCACAAAGCTGATGCTGGGTGGTGCGCTGGCATAGGTCACCGTGACCGCTGCGCTCTTGGGGCTGGTGCCGCGCGTGTTGCTGGCCGTCGCCTCGATCAGGTGTGCGCCTTCGCCCGGCAAGCTGATGCTGGCCGCAAAGCTGCCATTGGCGCCCACTGCGACCGGCGCACCCGATGCCTGCCCATTCAAGAACAGCTGCAGCTGCGAGCCCGGCATCGCTGTGCCCGCCACATTCAACTGTGGAACGGCCACGGTCGTACCTGCCGCTGGCTGGGTGATGACCGGAGCGGCAGGCGCACTCAGATTGAGGGTGAAAGGAATATCCAGCACTGCCACAATGCCATCGGCATCGGTCGCGGTGATGCTGAAGCTGTGGTTGCCATTGGGCAGCTGGGCAAAGTCCACCATCTGGCTGTGGGTGACCGGGCTGGTCTTGCCATAGCTGCGCTCAAAAATCTGCACGCCGTTGACGGCAGCCTGGAGGCTGGTGACACCCACGGCACTTTCTGCGCTAACCGCCAACGTGCCCGGCTGGGTGATCGTGGCATTGGCTTGCAGTGCTTGGCCAGCAAAGCTGGCGGTGATGGCTGGGCCATTGCCGCCTTGCTTTTGTACTTGGACGGTGCGGGTGGCGGTGTTGCTCAAGCCAGCGGCATTGGTGGCCTTGGCTTTGAGGGTGTAATTGCCATTGGGCACACCCACCAGGGACCATTGGACTTGGTAGGGCGCGGCGCTCAGCAGCGCCAGGCGCTTGTCGTTCACCAAGATCTCCACATCCCGCAAGCCCTCAGCATCGCTGGCCGTTACCGCAATGGTGGTGTCTTGCTCCAGCACCGCGTTTGCTGCAGGTTGACTGAATTGCACTACGGGCCCCTCGGGCGCATAGGCAATGGGCTGGCTGAGCGAGAACTGGTTGGTCTTGTTCTGCGCCGTGCGGAACTGCACGTACAGCATCCTGGCGCCACCACCGCTAGACAAGGTGTAGGTCACTGTATTGGGGTGGCTGGCCATGGTCTGCCAAGCCAGCGCCTCGCCAAACTGGTCCGATTCCTGGATGCGGTACTGCGCTGCCTGCGGGCACTCCAGGACCAGTTCGACATTGCGCACCCGGGTGACATAGCCCTGGGTGGGCGCCATCGTGCAGTTCAGCACCGGCTCTGCACCCAGGTAACTGCCATAGTCCACCCCGGTGCTGACGGCATTGCCCTGGCCTGCCGGATTACCTACCGAATCTTTGGGGCCGCTGGCATGCCCCCACCAGTTGCCGCGCGCTTGCACCACGGCAGCGGGCTGGGTGTTACGCACCCCAAACTGGGTATTGGCCGAAATATCGGATTCAGCGATGGCAGGCGTTGCACCTTGCTCGGCCAACAGACCCACCTCGTTATGGGTGATGCGTGATGCGCTGATGCTGGGACTACCACTGCCTATCACCCGAATACCCACGGCATTGTGGCTGAGCTGCAAGCGGTTGAAGCTATAGCTACCACCATGCACAACCAGGCCGGCGCCGCCGTTCATATAGCTGGGCAAGCCCGCTGTACCACCGGCATAGCGAATCTGCAGGCCATCGAGTTGGAGGCCAGCCGCAGGCACACCCGCCTCGACCAGCGCACCCAACCAATCGCCTGCTTCTGCAGTGCCCGGCTGCGGGTTGGTGGCCGCAATGGCACTGTCATCGAACTGGCTGGTGAACAGCACATGGGCACCCGTTTGCAACTGGTCGCGCACATTGATACCAGCGCCTTCGCCAAATTTAACGACAACACCATCGGAAATACTGAGCTTGGCATTGCCCGCCGCCAGTGCGACTGCACCGCCTGCCAACGCGGTACCTGCCAGTGCTACCGCTGCCATGGTTTGGCTATGCCTTTTGCCCGCCATTACAGACCTGCGGCATAGTGATGCCCACGCTCGGCGGGTGAATAACGAAGTGATGTGGGAGAGTTGCATGGTCTTCTCCTTCTTATGGGTTGACGGTGATCACGCCGCTGGTCGCCGGTACAAATCCGGGGCTGCTGGCGGTTATTTGGGTGGTGCCTGGGGATATAGCAGTGAAGATCGCGCGGGCGGAACTACTCGACCCTGCAGGCCAATTCACGGTGGTTGTCACCGTCCCCACAGATGGAACCGAGCTCGAGAAAGTAATGGTCAAATTAGCAGCAGGGTATTGGTCATTGGACCAATATGCGCCAGAAACTTGAGCTCTCACGTAAATACTCGTGGACTTTTGCCCAACACTCAGCGAAGAAGGGGCACTAGATAGAACCAATACCGGATTTATGGTCTCAAAATCGATCACTCCAGACTCGAAGCCAGCAGCAGTTGCCTCCACTTGAGTCGATCCAATATCGACACCAGTGACGCTGATGTATGCCCGGCTCTGTCCAGCGGGAATAGTCACCGTCGCTGGAGTAATGCACACCTCCGATGCGATGCATCGCAGATTCACCGTCACCGCCTCAGCGCCATTACTCACCACGCCATTAATGAGACGCTCTACATAAAACTCCCTGTAATAGTTGTACAGCCCCTTGCCCACAATCAACTTTGAACCGCTGTACTTTGTAAGTCTTAGACCCTGTGCTGCAGCTGTTACCGTCTGAACCTCTGATTTTTCTGCGGTAACACCTACGACTTCAGCCTCCACTCTATAAGTCCCAGCAGCTGCAGGCTGAGCTATATATGCAGTTCCCGTTGAGCTAGACCCCCTGGCAACCGTCAGTTGTGTGATCAGACTATTGCTACTGTTGTAGATCCCATTGACAACTCCAGCGGGGCTTTGGTCTTTCAGTGAAACATTAATTTGCAACGAATTGGCAGCATATTGATCAGTTGTCCAATCCGCACCAGGCACCGTCAGTGTGATAGAAAAATCATCGCGAATGCTGGATGTCGTACGGTTTTTATCTAAGCTGTTGAACCGCACGACTGGCAAGATAACGTCAACTGACATCGGTGCCGCCGATGTTGCGCCCTCTGCAGTTGCCTCCACTTGAGTCGATCCAATATCGACACCAGTGACGCTGATGTATGCCCGGCTCTGTCCAGCGGGAATAGTCACCGTCGCTGGAGTAATGCACACCTCCGATGCGATGCATCGCAGATTCACCGTCACCGCCTCAGCGCCATTACTCACCACGCCATTAATGAGACGCTCTACATAAAACTCCCTGTAATAGTTGTACAGCCCCTTGCCCACAATCAACTTTGAACCGCTGTACTTTGTAAGTCTTAGACCCTGTGCTGCAGCTGTTACCGTCTGAACCTCTGATTTTTCTGCGGTAACACCTACGACTTCAGCCTCCACTCTATAAGTCCCAGCAGCTGCAGGCTGAGCTATATATGCAGTTCCCGTTGAGCTAGACCCCCTGGCAACCGTCAGTTGTGTGATCAGACTATTGCTACTGTTGTAGATCCCATTGACAACTCCAGCGGGGCTTTGGTCTTTCAGTGAAACATTAATTTGCAACGAATTGGCAGCATATTGATCAGTTGTCCAATCCGCACCAGGCACCGTCAGTGTGATAGAAAAATCATCGCGAATGCTGGATGTCGTACGGTTTTTATCTAAGCTGTTGAACCGCACGACTGGCAAGATAACGTCAACTGACATCGGTGCCGCCGATGTTGCGCCCTCTGCAGTTGCCTCCACTTGAGTCGATCCAATATCGACACCAGTGACGCTGATGTATGCCCGGCTCTGTCCAGCGGGAATAGTCACCGTCGCTGGAGTAATGCACACCTCCGATGCGATGCATCGCAGATTCACCGTCACCGCCTCAGCGCCATTACTCACCACGCCATTAATGAGACGCTCTACATAAAACTCCCTGTAATAGTTGTACAGCCCCTTGCCCACAATCAACTTTGAACCGCTGTACTTTGTAAGTCTTAGACCCTGTGCTGCAGCTGTTACCGTCTGAACCTCTGATTTTTCTGCGGTAACACCTACGACTTCAGCCTCCACTCTATAAGTCCCAGCAGCTGCAGGCTGAGCTATATATGCAGTTCCCGTTGAGCTAGACCCCCTGGCAACCGTCAGTTGTGTGATCAGACTATTGCTACTGTTGTAGATCCCATTGACAACTCCAGCGGGGCTTTGGTCTTTCAGTGAAACATTAATTTGCAACGAATTGGCAGCATATTGATCAGTTGTCCAATCCGCACCAGGCACCGTCAGTGTGATAGAAAAATCATCGCGAATGCTGGATGTCGTACGGTTTTTATCTAAGCTGTTGAACCGCACGACTGGCAAGATAACGTCAACTGACATCGGTGCCGCCGATGTTGCGCCCTCTGCAGTTGCCTCCACTTGAGTCGATCCAATATCGACACCAGTGACGCTGATGTATGCCCGGCTCTGTCCAGCGGGAATAGTCACCGTCGCTGGAGTAATGCACACCTCCGATGCGATGCATCGCAGATTCACCGTCACCGCCTCAGCGCCATTACTCACCACGCCATTAATGAGACGCTCTACATAAAACTCCCTGTAATAGTTGTACAGCCCCTTGCCCACAATCAACTTTGAACCGCTGTACTTTGTAAGCCTGAGCGAAAATTTCTGCCGAACATCCACATTCAAAGTCTTACCAATCAGGCCAAGCGAAGTAATACCGATGGAGGTTTTCCCTTCTGTCAGCGCCTTCACAGTGACCGGCACCGTCGCATAAATCTGCCCCGTAGGCACAAACACCTCAGCAGGACTCACAGCAGCAATCGCCGGATTCTGGCTAACAACAGAAACAGTAATCCCGCCCAGTGGAGCGGCTTTGCTCAACTGCACGCGAACCGTGCGGCTGAGCTCTTCATTCATCACCAGGTCTGCAGCAGGATCAGTGTTAAGACTGATGGCGTCCACATTTACGCTGGTCTGGCCGGACTGGTAGCCGGCAGCGGTTGCAGTCAAGGTGGTGGCACCCAAGGCCTTGCCATTGATGCTGAAGCTCACCCGGCTTTGACCCGCAGGGATGAGCACGGTGGCAGGAGCTTGGGCCAGACTGCTTTGCGCGACAGCCAAGTTAACGGTCAAGCCGCCTGCAGGGGCTGGCTCCGTAGCTTCCAATGTCACCGTAGTGCTGCCCGTCGGCGCCACCACTACGCTGGATGGCAGTACCAACGCCTTGCCGCGCACGGCGACGGTGGCCAGCGCGCTGGCGTAGCCGTCTGCCTGCGCCGTTAAACGGCTGGTACCGTCAACCAAGCCAGTCACTTCAAAATTTACACTTTGCTGACCGGCAGGCACTACCAAGCTGCTGGGGGCAGAAAGCACCGCCGTGTCCGCGTTGTCCAACCGCACGGCCACATTGCTTGCAGCGGGAGCAGGCAGCGACAAGGTCATGGGGTAGTTGCGATTGACCCCGACTGTGGGACTGGCAGGGGCCAAACCGAGAGAAGGCAGGCTGACCACCTCAATGACGGTTTCCGCCATGCCCAAGGTGGCGTGGCTCGCAGTGATCTTGGTGGAGCCCAGGCTGCTGGCCTGCACCTCCAGATCGGCGCTGGTTTGACCCTCAGGCACGGTGACACGGGTAACGGCCGATGCGACCGAAGGAACGCTGCTGCTGACATCGATCAGCGTGCCGCCTGCGGGGGCTGGTGCGTTGAGCGAGACGCGCAGCATGGCCACCACACCGGGGCTGAGCTTGAGTTTGGCCGGCTCCAGCGCCAAAGGCGCTTGGCCGATATGCACCAGACCTTGCTGCACCAGGTAAGGGATACCGACGATGCCCCAGACCACCTGCGTGCGAATGGTGCCCGCAGGCACATTGATTGCATTGAGCGAGTTGCCATTGGCGGTATTGCCCGTACCCACCGGTGACGAAGCCAGGTCCATGCTGATCGCAGGGCCACTGTGGTGGTTGATGGCGGTGTTGTTGATAACGGGCGAAGCAGATTCAATCGCCACACCGCTGCCGTATTCGATGACGACATGGCCCAGCTGCGTCAGTGCCTGGTTGGTGCCTGCGGTGAAGCGCCATTGCCGCCAGTCACCGGCAGCGGGTGTCGCAGATGCCGAGGTGATCTTGATGGGAAGGCTGGGAGTGCCCACCGCCTGGAGTGCACCCCGCTTCAAAGTAAAGCTGGCGGCGGCCGCCATCTGGATGGTGACACCGGGCTCAATACTCAAGGTAGCGTTGTTATCCACAATCACATCGCCCTGGAACAGATAGGGCGACTGCGCTGCACGCAATGTTGTGTTGCTGGTGATCACGCCCGTCACTGGCGTTTGTGCCAAGGCCGACGGGGCCGCACAGAGCAGCATCAGCCAAAGGCCCAGCATCTGCAAGCCCTGCCAGGCCTTGCGTGCCCAGGCCGCCGCTTGGAGCGCTGAAGATGGTTGTTGTTGGTACATGCTTCCCCCGGTATTTCTCATTTTTTGTTTGCACTCATAAGCGTC
Source organism: Comamonas squillarum (assembly GCF_025309455.1). Lineage (NCBI taxonomy): Bacteria > Pseudomonadati > Pseudomonadota > Betaproteobacteria > Burkholderiales > Comamonadaceae > Comamonas > Comamonas squillarum. Next base: position 4,013,471 of record NZ_CP104377.1, on the reverse strand, counting down.
CACACGGCGCTTGCAGCCGGTGGTTGGCGGTCTGTTGGATGGCGGCGGCTTGGGCCACTTGCTGCGCATAGGCTTGCCAGCCGCCGTCTAGCCAATAGGCGGGCAAGGTGACTATTGCGGCACTGCGGCCCGCTTTGGATGCATCGGTGCTAGGCGCCAAGGTACTTTCGACCTGGGCACGCAAGGCATCGCTGACCACCCCATCGGTGATGACCACCAGCGCCTGGGCGTAGCCCGCATGACGTACATGCTTGAGCCGGTCTTGGTAGGCGCGCGCAATGGCGGCCACCAACTTGGCATCGCGCTCTTTGCCTTCCACCCGTACGGCGACGAGCTGCTCGGACGGCACCGGCCACTGCGCCTGAGGCGCACGTTGCATGGCTTCGCTGGCGGAGATCACCGTCCAGTGCATGCCCTGGCCCAGAGCGGCTATCCAAGTCTGCGCATCCAAGGGCTGCAACAACGGTTGGCTACCTGCCGTCCCCGCTTGCGCGGCCTGCCATGCTCGGACACCGCCCCGCACCGCTTGCAACTGGACAAAGCCTTGCTGCCGCAGCTGACGGCAGGCCTGGTCAACCTCGGCGATGTCGAGCCCGGAGCCCAGCAGCACCACGGACGTTTGCTGCAAGAAGCGTTTGCTGGCCATGTCAGAAAGCTCCAGCTGCAAAGCGCGCGCAATGGGTGCTGCGCGTTGCAGGCTGCGCGGGCGCACATCCGCCAAGGTGGGGGGCTGGGCGCTTTGCACCGATGCAGCCGCCTCAGCAGCGTTTACCCAGCAGGCCTGGTCCAGCGCGAGCGGCGCGGTTTGCACCAGCCATGCCAGCGCGGGCGTCTCTGTGGTTTGCGCTGCATATTGCGCAGCCGAACAGCCCAACTCCTTGGACGGGGCAGAAGCCGATTCAGCCTCCACCAAAGGCGGAGGCGCAGTCGCTGGCCGCGACCAAGCTGCTGCATCTCTGGCAGTACCACCCAAGGCTGCGCCGACCAAGACGGCCAGCGCAGCGTGCACACCCCACCTGGGGCCGCACGCCATGGTCTTAGCGGCCATCGCTCGCTCCCAGCACGCCCTTGCGTCGCAGCCCGGCCAGCGCCGCCAAACCGGTCAACAGCGACAACATCAGCACAGCCAGCCAACCCAGGCCCGGCACTGGCACGGCTTGCTCGTCGGCAGGCAGCGGCCCGCTTTGGATCACCGGGCCGCCCGGGTCTTTGATGACGCCATTGGCGGCCAGGTCGTCATCGCCCAGCTGGCCATCGGTGATGGTGAAGCTCACCCGGTTGCCCTCCAGCTTGAGGTTCTTGGGCACGTACCAAAGGCTGCGGCCACGTGAAGAAGGCGTGGGGCCGTACTTCATGTAGTTGCTGATGCCAAACAGGTTGGGCCACTCGGTCGTGACGGTCACCGTGCTGCCCACGTCACAGCCGACCAGTTCGTACTCGAACACGCCATGGGGGAACAGCAGCACATCAAACAGCGGCAACCAGCCTTGCGCCCGCTTGACGGCGGTCTTGTCAGGGTTGAAGCGGCAAGTGGCGCCACCGCCCGTGACCGAAGCCTTGAGCGTGCCCGTTCCCGTTGGCGTGGGGATGGTGACTTGCTTGTCACCCGCGGGGGCCGGGGTGTTCTTGAGGCCCAGCTTGACATCGGGCGCACCCGCCATCGCCACCACCACTTCGTAGTCGCCCGCCGTCGCGTTGGCGCTGAACATCAGCGATGCCGCCAGGCCCTGTGCATCGGTCGTCGCTTGCGCAGTCAAGCCGCCACCCGCAAAGACAGCGCCTGCACCGCTGGCGGGCATGCTGAAGCTCAGCACACGCCCTGCCACCGGTTCACCCTGGCCGTTGACCAGCTTGACACGGATCACCTCGGCAAAGGCCGTACCCACCACCGCAGACTGGCCGCCACCGGCAAGCACCTGCAGGTTCAGCACAGGCGCCGTTACAGCGGTGTTCGTCAATGCAAACCGCACGCCGTCTGCCACACCGCCTGCACTGGCCAGCACCTCGAAGCTGCCTTCGGTGTTGTTGGCCGTGAGCAGGGGCGCGCTGGCAAAACCATTGGCATCGGTTTGCACCTCTGCTTGCAAAGCGCCGCCTGCAAACGTGGCACTGGCACCGCTGGAAGGCAACTCGAAACGAATGCTGTGGTTTGCCACGCCCAGGCCTTGGCCATCCACCAGTTTGACGGCAAGCGCTTGCGCAAAGGCAGCGCCCACATGGGCCGACTGGCCGCTGCCGGCAACGCCAAGCAGCTGGAGCACTTGCACCGGCTGCGCCGTGTTGGTCAGCGCGAACGTCGCCTCGCCGGAGACCCCTGCCGCTGTAGCACTCGCCTGGTAGCTACCCTCCGCGCTGTTGGCCGTCAGCACTGGCGAGATCGCCAAGCCTTGGGCATCGGTAGAGACGCTAGCGGTTTGGGAGCCATCGGCAAAGCTAGCCGTGGCACTACCCACTGCAGCCGATGGCAGCGTGAACACCACCACGTGACCGGCCATGGCTGCGCCTTGCGCATCGACCACCTTGGCTTGCAAGCGCTGGGCAAAGGCCTGGCCTACGTGTGCAGTCTGGTTATCGCCCGCCACCCGCTGCAAGGTCAAGATGGGGGTTGCCGCATCGCTGTTGCGCAAGTCAAAGCTGGCGGGGGTGTTGACGCCGTCCACACTGGCAAGCACTTGGTAGGCACCCACGACGGCATTGGCGGTGATGGCATCGGCGCTCGCCAGGCCTTGGGCGTCGGTGCTGACCTGCAAGGCGGCGGTGCCGTTGCTGAACAGCGCACTGGCGCCGCTGGCTGGGGCCGTAAAGCGCAGGGTCTGACCGGCTACCGGGGCACCGTTCTCATCGGCCAGACGTACCTGGAGCGGCGTCGCAAACGCAGTGCCTATTTGGGCAACCTGCTGGTTACCGCTGCTGATGGCCAAGGTCCAGCTCTTGGTGGCAGAGCCGTCATCCTTCCAGGCCGCAGATACCAGGCCTATCCACTGCGCTACGGGCTGCCATGCCGCATCACGCCCACCACCTTGCGGCAGCGCACGCAGTTTTTCTTGCGCTTGCAGCAGCGCAGCAATCGCATCGCCCAGCTTTTGCTGCTGGACCGCATCGGCTGCTTGGTCGAACAGGGCCACCAACTGGGCCTTTTCTGCGTCAGCCAGGCCTGCAATGGCGGGCAGCGCTGTGCGTGCATTGGCCTCCGCCTGCTGCTGTGCAATGGTGCGCAGGTTGTGCGACCAGCTGTCCACCACCACCGCATCGGCGGTATTGCGCAGCTGGGATTCCAGGCTAAAGGCCTTGGCATCGGCAGGCAGCTGTAGCCACAGCTCAACGCCTTGCTCTGCACCGGCAGCCAGGTCCATAGGCCAGCTTAGCTGGTCGCCGCTTTGCGCGGCAGCGGGCTTGGACGACAGCAGCTGGGCGCCGTTGCCCAAGGCCGTGCTCAGCGTGAGCTGGCGGGCCTTGTCGTCGCCATTGTGGATGACAGTCTTCAGGTACACGCTGGATTGGGCGAGCATCGGGTCTACCAGTTTGGGCGTACTCAGCACCATCTGGGCCTGGAGCCATGCCGTCCATTCCGTGCCGCTCAGCGGCTCACCCAGGCTGTCAAAGCCCATCGCCAGTACCTGGCCCTTGCCATAGCTGCTGCGCACGGCGGCGGTTTCTCCGCTGGCGTAGCGCAGCTCAGTGGTCGCCGGCGCATCGGCCACCAAAGCCCAGCTTGGGTTGGTGAGCGGCAGCGCGTTAGTGCCCAACTGCAGAGCAGCGTTAGGCAACGGCTGATCGGCATAGCTGCCCCAGATATCGGCAATGGCACGCAGATGGGTATCGGCAGCGCCATCCACCACCAGCGAGGCACCACGCAGCACGGCAGCGCGCACTTCCTCCTGCAGGTGGGCGCTCAGATCGCTGAGCGACCCGCTCAGCCACAGCAGGCTGAAGTCGCCAGCACGCAACGCCTTTTGGAAGGCAGCAGCTGTCTCAACGATCTCGGCCTCATCGTCATACGTGGCCAGCACCGTTTGCGCGGCCTGGCGTTTTTGCGCGGCGCAGGCGGTGTCTGCGCCGCAGCCGATATAGGCCAGCACGCGCATACCCTGGTCTGCTGTTTGCGTGGCAGTCACGGCCTCGCTGCTCTGAATACGGATCAAGGTAGAGGCGCTGTTGTTGCTGCTGATATCGTCCTTGGTGGACGAGCCGATACGCGCAGCCACGGCAAACTCCTTGGCGCTGCTGTCCTTGTCGGTTTGCACTTCCAAGGTCAGGATCGCGGTGGAACGCGTTGCCATATCGCCCAGGGTCCAGACACCATTGGCATAGCTGCCCACAGCGGCCGATGGGCTCAGCACGGTTAAGCCCGCTGGTATTTCCACATTCACCGTGGTCGCCACAGACGTAGCCGGGCCCAGGTTTTCTGCGGTGATCGTGACGGTGGATTTGTCGCCTCGCTTGACGGTAGCAGGGCTGGCACCTGCAGCTACTGCCAGGTCGGCCTTGGGCTCGAGGTCGGGGTTGTCGGGCGCGGCGGCACGCTTGGCAAACAGATAGCCGGCTGCAGCGGAGCCAGCAGTCAGCTCAATGCTGCTGAACTTGCCCGCCTCGCTCTGCCCACCCGCAGAGCCCGCCAGCGCCGCGCCATCCACCAGGCCATCGCTGACACCAACGACCAAGGTGTAGACGCCTGGCTTGAGGTTGGTGAAGTGGAACGCGCCTTGCGCATCGGTATACGACGTTTGCAGCTCGGCGGCGCCCGTGCTGGCTTGGGTGCCGCTCAGTTTGACCTCGGTCACGGGGATGCCCGGCTCGCCACTGTCGCGCAGGCCATTGGCATTGCTGTCCCGGTACACGAGGCCCGCGATGCTGGCCTCGGCCGCGCCGGCCACAAAGCCAATGCTGTACTGGCCGCTGGTATTGGCATCGAAGATATTGAGGAAGTAGCTCCAACTCAGGTCTTCATTGCGCTCCTTGGACAACCAGACGTTTTCTGCAGGCACGATATAGCCATCCGACCGCGTGACCTGCACCGGCAGCTTGGCGCCGCGCGCCGGATCGGGCACGCGGGCATAGGCAAAGCCCTGGGCTACAGGGCTAAAGCGCAGGCTGGCGTTGTTGCCCTGCACGGTCATCTGTGCCGACGCCGTCTGGTTCTGCACCTCGGTGTCTGCGCCATCGGACTCGTAGACCCGATAGACGTCGCCATCCTTGGCGAGAAAGTCGCGCACCTTATCGCGCCCTGCCAGATCCACGCGCACATCCTGGACCAAGGTATGCGTGCGCACTTCCTTGATCAGCGAGGTGACCGCCCCCCCCAGGGAATCGGCATGGGTGAAGCTGGCATTGAACTCGACAAATTTGCCTGCCAGACTGGTGACCATGGACCAGCGGCCCATTTTGGAAGTGCCTGACTCTATGTCGCCAAAGTCCAAAAGCAGGCTCTTGCCTGCTGGTTGGTCGCCGACATAGCCGCCGAGAATTTGAAAGCTGATCGCCAGGCCCTGCCGGTTCTCCACAATGCGGGGCTGGGCGGTGTCGATCTTGGTCTTGTGGGATGTGCCGCCGCCCTGGTTCTTGATGCGGACGCCCAGGGTAAAGGGCTCTGCTGCTTCGGTCTCTGGCGTGAAGGCGTCGTCGGCATAGACATCGCGCGGCAAAAAGTAATCCAGCACCAGCTCGGGCTGGGGGCGTACCACGATGGATTCTGGCGCCACGTCAACGGAATCTGCCTTGCCGTCGAGCGTGTAGCTGACCTTGGCACCCACGTAGTACACAGCGCCTTGCGGGTTGCTGCCACCACTGCCCGCTGCGGGGATGATGAGCCAGTTGATATGGGCCACCGCCTTGGGCGCGATGACACCACCCTGGAGACTGGTGATGCCTGTCACCTGGTCAGTGCGGTAAAAGAACGTCGCCCCCTGGGCATTGGGGTCCGAGGTCGCAACCACCAGGTTGTTGTTGGCATCGAGAAACTTCAGCTCGATGGAGACGTTCTCCAGCTTCTGGTCCGCCAGGCCATTGGTGATGACCATCTTGGCATCAAAGGCCTGGCGCTCCAGCGAAAGCTTTTGTTCAATGACAATTTTGACTTCGGCACACACAGCGTCTGCCGCCTGCGCAAAGGCACTGCTGATCGAATACAGCAGCCCCAGCACCAACATGCCCACCACCGTTGCCCAGCTGGTAAACAGCGGGCGGCCCCTCTTTTTTTGATACATGCCGTGTGTCCATCTGTAGTCGGCCCAGGTCCATGGATGCACCCCTGGTCCTCCACTTCACTTGATATCCGTCAATTAACAACAATAATTTACTGATGTCAATTGATAGCTTTATTTCATCTTGAAGCGCATTGGAATGAACACTGCTTAAAGGAAGCTGACAGATAGTTAGGCAAATGCAACAGTCACCTGAAAGGTGGGTACTGACTACCTCCAGTCGCTTGGCGGGCAAAGCATGCCAAGCATTGCCTCATGGAAGAGAAGCGGATCGAGGAGCAGTAGCAGGAAGGCAGCGCAGTGGCCCGCCCGGGTTCGCGCTGAAACCCGGGCAATGCGCTGTGCAACGGATCGTCAGGCCAGCCGCGGCTGGCGCAGCTGCTGCATGCGGTAGATCAGCCCCTGGGGCAGGCGCCGGGCGAGCGCGATGTCGACGGCGTCGCGGCCTTTGAAGTCGGCCACCGAGACGTCGGCGCCGGCGTCGAGGAGCAGCTCCAGGGTCTTGAGGCGACCGAGGCGTGCGGCATAGAAAACAGGGGTTTCGCCGTGCTCGCGCAGGTTAAGGAGGGGCTGGGCCTGCAGCAGCGCGCGGCACATGGCCTCGTCATCGCGCCACACGGCGGCCCACAGCGAGTAGCTGGCATTGGCGCCGTGCGAGAGCAGCAACTCCACCAGCGGCAGGTTTTCGCCTCGGGCCACGGCAAACCACAGCGCGGTGGCGCGGAACTCGCCATTGCACTCGCCCATCGGGGCTTCGGCCTCCAGCACGGCACCGGCGGCCAGCAAGGTGGCCACGGTTTCCAGGCCGTTGGTATCGGCTGACTGGGCGTTTTGCGCTGCTACGCCACAGGCCACCTGCAAGGCGGTGCGCCCCTTGCCATCGACCGCCTGGGCCCACTGCGGCGCCTGCGTCAGCAGCTGGGCCACCAAGGCGGCATCCCAACGCTTGGCAGCAGCAAACAGCGAGGTCTTCGAAGGCAGACTCATGCAGGGCTCCTTATGGCTTGTGACCATGCTCCAACGCGCAATGTACACCGATACCGCCGCGGCCCAACCTTGGTGGCAGGCAGGTTTTTCCCGACCTGCCTGCGCCTCTGGGATTACTGGGCCGCCACCCAGTCGATCAGCGCATCCCAGGCGGGGCGTGCCTGCGGGGCATTGTCGCTGTTGGCCATGGCCACGACCACCCAGCGGCGCCCATCGCGGCCATTGACATAGCCGGCAATGGCCGAGGCATCGCGCAGCGTGCCGGTCTTCAGGTGGGCGCCGCCGGTGTGGGCGCTTTTGCTGTTTTTCATCGTGCCGTCCACACCGACGATGGGCATCGAGGCCATCAGCTCGGGCATGACGTTGGAGTTCCAGGCCACCGAGAGCATCTTGGCCAGCGACCCGGCGGTGATGCGGGCATCGCGCGAGAGGCCGGCGCCATTGTCGATGGTGGGCTGCGCCATGCCGGGCACGCGCTCGCTCCACCACTGCGCCACCGCCTGGCGGCCGCCTTCAAAGGTGCCGACGCCCGCGCGCTCCTTGCCCAGGGTCAGAAACACCTGCTGGGTCATCACGTTGTTGCTGTACTTGTTGATATCGCGCACCACCTCGCCCAGGGTGGGCGAGCTGAAGCTCATCAGCGGCTGCACGCCGTCAGGCGTGGTGCCCATGCGCACCTGGCCAGTCACCTTGCCGCCCAGCTCGCGCCACATGCCTTCAAACACGCGGGGCGCAAAGCGGTCGGGCGCGGCGGGCGCCACCGCCCAGCTGTTCTCACCGCAGGCGGCCGGGTAGCCGCCCAGGAACTGGATCTGCGTGGCATCGGCCATCTGCGCCTTGAGCGCGCCGCGCCAGTCGCCACAGGCATTGCCCTTGGTCTTGAGCAGCGGCACCGTGCTGGGCAGGCGCAGATGGGCGATGGCCGGCTCGTAGGCGATACGGGCCACACCGGCGGCCGCATCGGGGATAAAGCGCATCGTCAGCGACTTGTAGTTCAGCAGCAGCGCATCGGGCACGGCGTTGTAGGGCCGGTAGGGCTCGTTGTCAAAGCGTGCGGGGTCGATGGGCGGCAGCGCAAAGGCTGAGCGGTCCAGCACCACATCGCCAACGACGACCTGGATGCCTTGGCCCAGCAGGCGGCGCTGCAGCAGCCACAGGCGCTCCATCACCAGCTTGGGGTCGCCCGAGCCCTGCACATAAAGATTGCCATTGAGGGCGCCTTGGGCGACCTGGCCGTCGGTGGCAATGCGGGTGTCCCAGGTGTAGGCGGGGCCCAGGATCTCGAGCGCCGCATAGGTGGTCACCAGCTTCATCACCGAGGCGGGGTTGCGGCCCACATCGCTGTGCACATCAAGGAGGGGGCGCTGCGCGCCGCTGACATCCATCACCACCACCGAGACTGCATCCGCAGCCACCTTGCCGCGCTGCAGGGCGGCTTCGACCTCGGCCGGCAAGCGGCCGGCGGGCCAGGCGCTGGCCGGGGCGGCGAGGGCTGCAGGTGCTGCCGCGACGGGGGCGGCGGAGGCCGGGGCCTGGGGCGCCGCAGCGACCGGTTGGGCCAGCCGGATGGGTGTGGGCGCGGGGTCGCTAGAGGGGGCGGCCGGCGTCTGCGCGCAGGCCACCTGGCTCAGCGCAATCGCGACTGGCAGCAGCCAGCGGCCGCTGCTGCCAGGCAGGCCAGCGCCCAGCCGCGCCAGGGACAGAGAAAGGTGCGCCATCGAAGAAATCTGTTGCATGGGCAGCAGTCTAGCGGCTATGCCCAAGCCCGGCATGCAGCCTTGGCTTTGCCCCGATAATGGCGAGTTGCCACCCCTCTACAGGGGCTGAAACCGGGCGCCAGCATAGCGCCCGTGCGCGCCCTACCCCATGAACCTGCTTGCCCTCGAATCCAGTACCGACACCCTCTTTATTGCCACCGCGCGGGATGACCAGCGCTGGCTGCACAGCGGTGCCGGTGGCCAGCACACCTCCAGCCAGTTGCTGCCGGCGCTGCGCGGCCTGATGGCCGATGCAGGCCTGGGCTTTGATGCGCTGGACGCGATTGTGTTTGGCCGGGGCCCGGGCTCGTTCACCGGCTTGCGTACCGCCTGCGCCATTGCCCAGGGCCTGGCCTTTGTGGCCAAGGGCGGCCAGGGCGTGCCGGTGCTGCCGGTCGATACCTTGATGACCGTCGCTGAAGAGGCCCGCCTGCAATACGGCTGCACCCAGGTGCTGGCCTGCCTCGATGCCCGCATGGACGAGGTCTACAACGCCGTTTACCAGTATGTGGATGGCCACTGGCAGACCTTGGGCGATCTGCAGGTCTGCCCGCCGCAGGAGGTGCAGGTGCCCGCGGGCTTTGTCGTGGCCGGCAATGCCCAGGCCATATATGGCGAGCGCCTGGCGCCCGGCGCCACCCATCTGCAGGCCATGCCCACGGCCCGGGCCTTGCTGAGCCTGGCGCCTTATTTGCTGGCGCAAGGCCAGGCAGTGGCTGCGCAGGATGCGCTGCCGCTCTATATCCGCGACAAGGTCGCCAAGACCACGGCCGAGCGCGAGGCAGAAAAACAAGCCCAGGCCGCCGGCAGCCCAGGCAGCGCGCCATGAGCCTGCCGGCCTCGCCCCAGTTGCGCTGGTCCGCGCTGCGCATTGATGACCTGGATGCACTGCTGGCGGTGGAGAACCAGTGCTACACCCACCCCTGGACGCGGGGCAACTTTATCGACTCGATGGCGATGGGCTATGCGATGCAGCTGCTCTGGGCCGACGAGGAGCTGATCGGCTACTTTATTGCGATGCAGGGCGTCGATGAGCTGCACCTGCTCAACATCACCGTCAACCCGCGCCACCAGCGCCAGGGCTGGGCCAAGGTGCTGCTCGATCAGCTGCGCAGCTGGGCCGTCAGTGCGCGCGCGCAGGCGATCTGGCTGGAGGTGCGCATCAGCAATCTGCGCGCCCAGCAGATCTACCTGGCGTTTGGTTTTGAATCGGTAGGGCTGCGAAAGCGCTACTATCCGGTATCCCATGTCGAACGCGAGGACGCCATGGTCATGCGTTATCTGCTGCCTACCACCCCATGAGCCTGAACCTGGACGCCCGCCAACGCGCCATGCTGCAAGAGATGGGCCACCCGCTGTGGTGGCCCGAATCGCCCGCGCCTGCCGCCCAGGCCGCGCCTGAGACATCTTCCGCTCCTGCGCCAGTGGCTGCACCGCCATCGCGCGCGGAGGCGGTGCCTGCCCCAGCGGTTGTTCCCACGGCAGCGGCTGCAGCAGCGACTACAGGAGCTAATGCACCTACTGTTGCACCCGCTCCAGCGGCGATGCCGGCTGCTGCGCTCCCAGAAACGGCCGTGCCCGCTGCCGCTATTGAGCCAACGCCAGCGCCTGCAGCAGCTGCACGCCCCACGTCCCCACAGGCGCTGCCCGCCGGCTTTCCGCGTGTGCGCTTTGCGCTGCGCGCGCCAGTCCTGCTCGATCTGCAGGGCAAGCAGCAGCCCGCAGTGCCCCACACCCAGCCGTCCTGGCTGGTGGTGGCCGAGCTGCCCGAGGGCGCGCCCCTGCAGAGCGAAGCCTGCCAGCTGCTGGTGCAGATGCTGCGTGCCATGCGCCTGACCGATGCCCCCGTCTACTGGGTGCCGCTGGCCCGCATCCCTGCCAACCAGGAAGGCGATGATGGCCTGCCCAGCTTCAGCATCGAGGCGCTGGTGCAGGAATGCCAGCCGGCCATGGCGCTGCTGCTGGGCCTGCCGGCGGTGCGCCACCTGGTGCCGGGTGACCTGCCTTTCTCCAGCCTGCGCCAGCAGCTGCACCTGCTGGGCGGCTGCCAGCTGCCTGCCGTGGTCAGCTACGACCCCAGCCACCTGCTGCGCACCCCCCAGGCCAAGGCAGCAACCTGGGCCGATCTGTGCTTTGCACTGGCCCAGGCCGGGCGTTAATTTTCTTCACCAACCTGCCAATCTGCCGCCATTTAGCCGCCAAATAGCCGCCATTTGGTGAGTGTAGGCGCCCACTGACAGGCTGTGGCGTGGGGCGTTGACAACGCTGCGCGCGGACAAAGCGCATCGCCATGCGCAGCGGATGCGGGAATGCCATAATGGCGCCCATTCACAAACCGGAGTCTCTCCTTGGATCCCTACCCTAGTTGGTAGCTTCCACCCTGGCAAGCACATGGCTGCACAAGGGTCGGAAGCGCCCCCCGCCCCCCTTTTGCAGACCAATAACAACAAGGAAGTGAGCCCATGCTCAACATCTTTACGCTTGCCAATGGCCGTCTGGTGCAGGAAGAGATCGAGTCTCTCCAGGACCTGGCCCGTTTTCAGCCTATCTGGGTTGACCTCGAATCCCCCACCCTCGAAGAAAAGCGCTGGATCAAGCAGCACTATGGCCTGTCCATCCCCGAAGACGCGATGGACCAGGACATCGAGGAATCGGCCCGCTTCTACGAAGAAGACAACGGCGACCTGCACATCCGCAGCGACTTCCTGATCGATGACGAAGACGACCCGCGCAGCGTGCGTGTGGCCTTCATCATGAACCTGCACAACGCCGCGCTCAAAAGCTATGGCGTGCTGTTCTCCATCCACGATGAGGATGTGCCGGTGTTCCGCCTGCTGCGCCTGCGTGCGCGCCGCGCGCCGGGCCTCATCGAGGACAGCAAGGACGTGCTGCTCAAGCTGTTCGACGCCGACGCCGAGTACTCGGCCGATACCTTGGAAGGCATCTACGACGACCTGGAAAAAGTCAGCACCCAGGTGCTGGCTGGCAATGTGACCGACACCCACGCGAGTGAAGTGCTCTCGGCCATCGCCCGCCAGGAAGACTTGAACGGCCGCATTCGCCGCAATGTGATGGACACCCGCCGCGCGGTGAGCTTTGTCATGCGCAGCAAGATGCTCAACTCCGACCAGTTCGAGGACGCGCGCCAGATCCTGCGCGACATCGAATCGCTGGACAACCACACCGCCTTCCTCTTTGACAAGATCAACTTCTTGATGGATGCGACGGTCGGTTTCATCAACATCAACCAGAACAAGATCATCAAGATCTTCTCGGTGGCCAGCGTCGCGCTGCTGCCACCCACCTTGATCGCCAGCGTCTACGGCATGAACTTCAAGTACATGCCCGAAATCGACTGGCAATACGGCTATGCCTACGGCATTGCGCTGATGGTGGGCAGCGCGCTGATACCGATGCTGTACTTCCGCAAGCGCGGCTGGCTCAAGTAAGCACGGCGGCGCCCACTACACCTGCTTGGGCCGCAGGCACCACAGGGCCGTGCCGGCGATCGATGCGGCGAGCATCAGCACCCACAGCGCGCCCAGCTGCCACTGCTCCAGCGCCAGACCAAACAGAAAAGGGGCGCTGGCCTGGGTCATGCGGGCAGGCACCATCAGCAGGCCCTGGCGGTGGCCATAGCCTTGCGCGCCAAACATGGCCAGCGGCAAGGTGCCGATCACCACGGTCATGATGCCGTTGCCCAGGCCAAAGGCCAGCGCATAGACCCAGGCGCCCGAGGCACCCAACAGCGCCAGCGCGAGCGCCGCCACGGGGTAGGCGATGACGGCAATGCGCGCCGACCACAGCGGATGGGCGCGGCGCAGAAAAACATAGTCGGCAATGCGGCTGGCCACCTGGGCCGGGCCCACCAGCGCCGCCGCAGCGACCGCTGCCGTCGCCGTGGCGCCGCTGACCATCAGCAGGCGCGGCAGGTGCGACATCATCGAGGTGCCGATGAACCAGATGGCGGCAAAGGTCAGCGCCAGCAAGACCAGGCTGAGCCACTGGCCCCGCAGGGCAGCAGCTGGCGCTGCAGGCACGCCCGCTGGGTCGGCTGCCGCATCGGTACGGGCGCGAGCCGGAGCATGGGGCAAGCTGGCATGCAGCGGCAGCAGCACCAAGAGCTGCACCGCTGCCCAGACCAGGCAGGCCTCTCGCCAGCCCCAGCTGTGCAGCAGCCAGGTAGTGAGCGGCCAGCTCAGGGTGCTGGCAAAGCCGCCAAACAAGGTGATGCCGACAATGCTGCCGCGCGCGGCCTTGCCATACAGGCGCACCGAGGTGGCAAAGGCTGCCTCGTACAGGCCCGCCCCCATCGCCAGCCCCAGCAGCCACCAGACCGCAAACAGTTGGCCCTGGGTCTGCACCTGCGACAGCAGCGCCAGGCCCAGCGCAAACAGCACATTGGTGGCCATCAGGAGCGGCCGCCCGCCCCAGCGGTCAATCAGCCGCCCCGCTACCGGGCCAGTGAGCGCCATCATCAGCAGCGCCACGGAGAACGCCGCAAAGATGCGCGATGGCGCTATGCCCAGACTCTCGCCCATCGCGCCGGCCAGGATGGCGGGCAGGTAGAAGGCCGAGCCCCAGGACAGCATTTGCCCCAGGCCCAGCTTGCAGGTGGTCAGCACCTGGCCGGGCGCAAAGGAGTGGGCGGGAAAAAGGGGCATGGTCGGCAAAACAGCGCATCAAGGCAGCGCGCCATTGTGACGAGGCTTGCCGCAGTGCACAGTCACCCGCGCTACCGGGTAGCCGATTAACCTCTCGCCAAGTTCCGCAGCAGGCTGCCGATGGTGTGCTGCGCGTAGCGGCTGGCAATGCTGCGGATAAAGCGCGGAAAGTCCAGGTGCGCGCTGTCATCGGCCCGGTCGGAGATGCTGCGCATGGCCGCAAAGGGCAGGCCATGGTCGGCGCAGACCTGGGCGACAGCAGCGCCTTCCATCTCGACGGCCAGCGCCTCCATGCCTGCGCCCTGCAAGCCGCTGCGCAGCGCCTGCACTTCGGCGGCGCTGCTGACAAAGCGGTCGCCGCTGACGACCAGGCCCTGGTGCATCTGCGGCGCGGGCAGGCCCAGCTCGGCCGTCCAGGCTGCGGCGCCCCCGGCCAGGCACTGCTGCACCGCTACGGCCAGCTGCGCGCTCAGGGTAACGTCGCAGTCAAAGCGCGCGCGGCCATAGCCCGGCACCTCGTAGCGCGGAAAGATCGGCGAGGCATCCATGTCGTGCTGCGCATAGCTGCTGGCCACGACCACATCGCCCACCTGCACGCCCGCGCCCAGGCCACCGGCCACACCGGTAAACACGATGCCCCGGGCGCCAAAGCGCTCGACCAGGGTTGCGGCCGTGCTGGCCGCCGCCACCTTGCCAATGCCCGACAGCGCCAGCACCACCGCATGGCCGTGCAGCTGGCCGCAGGTGTAGCGGCGGCCGGCATAGTCGCTGGTGCGGGCATCCGCCAGCAGCGCGGCAATGCCGGCCTGCTCCTCGGGAAGGGCACTGAGAATGGCAAGGGTCACGGGGGAATCCCAAAAAACAGCAAAGCAGAGATTGTCGCTGCAATCTCCGCCCTCTGCGCTTTCGCTACTGTGTCGGCGGCAGCACTGCTGCGGCGCAGTGCCGCTGCAGCACTCAGGCTTTGGTCGTTTCGTCGCGCAGCTCGCGCCGCAGGATCTTGCCCACCGGGGTCTTGGGCAGGTTGTCGCGGAACTCGATGTACTTGGGCCGCTTGTAGCCGGTCAGGTGCTCGGCGCAATGGGCGCGCAGCTGCGCCTCGGTCACATCGGCCGACTTGCGCACGACCACCAGCTTGATCGCCTCGCCGGTCTTCTCATCGGGCACGCCCACCACCGCGCATTCGGCGACGCCGGGGAAGGATGCGGCCACGTCTTCGACCTCATTGGGGTAGACGTTGAAGCCGCTCACCAGCACCATGTCCTTCTTGCGGTCAACGATGCGGAACATGCCATCGGGCTCCATGATGCCGATGTCGCCGGAGCGGAAGAACTGGTCCTCGGTCATGGACTTGGCGGTCTCGTCCGGGCGCTGCCAGTAGCCGGCCATCACCTGCGGCCCGCGTATGCAGACCTCGCCGCGCTCGCCCTGCGCCACCGGCTCGCCGGCATCGTCGAGGATGGCCATATCGGTGCCCGGCATCGGGTAGCCGATCGAGCCCGAGGCCTTCTGGCCGGTGCCGACAAAGTTGCAGCTGGCCACCGGGCTGGTCTCGGACAGGCCATAGCCCTCGACGATGGGCTGGCCGGTGCGCTGAAGCCAGCGCTCAGCCACCGAGGACTGCACGGCCGCGCCGCCGCCCACCACCACGCGCAGGTTCTTCCAGTTCACCTTGTCGAAATCGGGGTGGCTCATCAGGCCGTTGAACAAGGTGTTGACCGCTGGCAAGGTGTGGAACTCGTACTTGCCCAGCTCGCCCAGCACCGCCTTCATGTCGCGCGGGTTGGGGATCAGCAGCACCTGGTGGCCCAGGCGCATGGACAGCAGAAAACAGACCGTGAACGCGAAGATATGGTAGAGCGGCAGCGCGCAGACGCACAGCGGCTGCTCGCCTTGTGGAATGGTCTTGAGCGCCGGCCCATACCAGGCCTGCACCTGCATCACATTGGCGCCCAGGTTGCGGTGTAGCAGCACGGCGCCCTTGGCCACGCCGGTGGTACCGCCGGTGTACTGCAGCGCGGCCATGTCGTCAGGCCCGATATCCACCGGCGAGAACGTGTGGCGCTCGCCCTGGCTGATCGCATCGGGGTAGCGGATGCTGCGCTCCAGGGTGAACGGCGCGACCAGCTTCTTGCTGTGGCGCACCACATAGTTGACGATGCTGCCCTTGATCAGGCCCAGGCAATCGCCCATGCTGCAGACGATGATCTGGTCGAGCTGGCGGTGCGCTGCGCAGTTCTGCACGGTGGCACCAAAGTTCTCCAGCACGATCATCACCTTGGCGCCGCTGTCCTTGAGCTGGTGGTCCAGCTCGGAGGCGGTGTAGAGCGGGTTGACGTTGACCACGACCAGCCCGGCGCGCAGCACGGCTGCGACGGCCACCGCGTACTGCGGCACATTGGGCATCATCAGCGCCACGCGGTCGCCCTTGGCGAGCGGCAGGGTCTGCAGGTAGGCGGCCAGCGCCACGCTGTAGTCGTCGAGCTGGCGGTAGCTGAAGCGCGCGCCCATGAAGTGCAGCGCCGTGCGGTCGGCATACTGGATAAAGGCCTGGTTGAGCAGCTGCACCAAGGTCGGAATGCGCTCAGGGTCAATGTCCTCGGGGATCTCGGGTGGGTAAGCGGCCAGCCATGGGCGTTCGGTCATGCACAAGTCTCCTGTCGGTCATACAGCGGGGTGCCGGCGCCCTGTGCGCACGGCCCGCTGCTGAGCCATGTTGTTCGATCTCGCCCTATTGTGCAAATTCTGCGTCCATTCCAAGTCTGGATATACCCGTAAAAAAGCAAAAAAAAAACCATGACCGGGGTCATGGCGGTTGCTGAGTGAGGGACGCGATCAGCGCTTGAGGGCTGCGGCCCCTGCAGGTGCTGCCCCTGCCGGAGCGACCACCGAAGCTGCTTTCTCTTCGGCGGCCTGGGGGTTGGGCTTTTCCTTGCCAAACAGCACATCGGAGTCGTCCTGCTTGGTCTCGTAGTACGGCTGCTGGTCGATCTCGTAGGGGAACGGTGGCACGGTCAGCACGCCGTTGAAGTAGCCGGTGCTCTCACGCATGGAACGCGCCAGGTCCTGGGCCCAGTGGTCCAGCGAACGGCCGGCGGCCAGAAAGTCGACACTGCTGCGGATCGGCGGGCGCACCAGGCGCTGGTCCACTAGCACCTGCGCTTCGACATAGCCGCCATTGCTGGTGGTGAACTGGTAGGACACATAGGCCACCGGGCGCGCAAAGTAGACACCGGCCGCCTCCAGCCGGCCCGCCATGGCCGCATCGTTCTGGGCCAGCCAGTCGCTGCTGTTGGCGGTGCGCTTGATGCGCAGGCAGTCCACCCGGCCAATGTTCAGGCCCTGGGTGCGCTCGACCAGCACGCCCTTTTGCTTGGGGCAGTTCTGGGTCCAGACGGTGTTTTGGTTGTTCAGGTCATCGACGCTGGAGCGCAGCGACATCACGCCCACCAGCTCGCCCAGCTTGGTGCGCATCTGCCAGAGCCTGGCCTGTAGGGGCTTGTCCTTGGCCAGGTCTTCGGGCAGTACATCGAGCACCTCGCTGTCCGTGCCCCAGTACGTCCATCGCAGGTCGGTGTTTTGGTCCATGGACACCAAGGTGCGGCCCACCGGCTCCACACTCGACGGCAGCGGCGCGCAGGCGCTCAGCACCACGGCTGCGGCAGCGCACCCCAGCCAGGACAGAGAACGGGCAGCGGAAAAAGACATAGACGGATCCTGAAAACAGTAGCGGCGGCCAACAGACAGTGCGTGGCCTGTGCCACACCGCCAAGCCCTGCATCATAGCAAGGCCGTTGCGGATTCTGTCTGAGGCCGCCGGGCTGAATCAGGAGACTTTGGCAGTGAATGTATCCAAATGCATCACTTGCTCTGGCAACTGGCCGGCAGATACTGTTGCGCCGCACCATCGGCGCTGCAATGCCAGATCACCTTGCCGCCCTCGCCCTGCATGGGCTGCATCTGCAACTGGCCATGGAGGGTCAGCGCAGTCAGCGACATATCGTCGCTGTCATACATCAGCCGGCCTTCCTGCTGCGGCGACACACCTGCATCGGCCAGCGAATCCGGCACTTCTTCATAGGTCTGGTAGTAGCGCGACAGCGCCTGGCGTACCGGCTCGGCCTGGCTCCATTCCTTCTCGAAGGCTTCCTTGCCCTTTTGCGACTGCATGCCTTGCATCAGCATCTGGCTGAAGGCACCGCCCCCGGCTCCACCCTTGAGCGCCGGGATCGCGACGGCGGCCGCGATACCGATGATCGCGATCACCATCAACAAGCCCACGGCCCCGCCGCCTGCCCGGCCGCCATAGGGCACAAACAGCGCAAACAGGTAAGAGAAGGGATTGCGGCCCGGCATCTTGATGCCGGGGCTGATCATGCGCGCCACGCGCTTGGTCAGCCAGGGGTAGCCGCCCAGCAGCTCATGCAGATCGGGGAAGAAGCCCCGGTTCGTCATGGTCTGACGCGCATACTGCACCAGGTTGATGGTCTTCCACTTCTGCGCGCCAGCGGCCAGCACCGACAGCGCGCGGCCGGCCGATTCCGAGCCTTCGCAGCAGGCGCGGCCATGCAGGTCGCAGGTGTACTCCTGAGCGCGCGCATAGGCCGCACCAATCAGCGGCAGCCACAGCACCGGCATGCGCCAGAAATGGCCGGTCAAATGGCCTTGCTTGATATGGCCCAGCTCATGGCCAAAGTAGAAGTTGATGCCATCGGGCAGCGCGCGCATCGCATCCACCGTGTCGCTCAGCACAATGACAAAGTTGCGGCCCAGAAAGCGGGTGGCAAAGGCATTCATCAGGCCGTCGCCTTGCAGCAGATAGGCCTCGGGCGGGTCGACCAGCTCGAGCTTTTTGCAGCACTGCAGGTACTGCAGGTAGAGCTCGGGAAACTGCTCGTCCGACAGCCGCACGGCAGTGCCGCGCAGCCAGGCAATCAAGGCAGACTGGGCAAAGAGATAAAAAATGAAAGCGATGAGCAGGTAGATCAGTACCGTGCCCACGGTCATCAGCAAGATGGCCAACCATGCCAGCAAGCCCAAAACCAGCGTGATGGCGCCCAGGGTCCGCTCCCGCGGATACACCCACTCCTTCATATGTATCTCCTCTGTAAAGAGCGCGTATCATGCCCGAGACACGCGGCCTTTATAGAGAGAATTTATAAGATGTTGCAAAGCAGCAACTACCGCGTTCTGATGCTTACATGCGGCTTACTTCGCGCAAGGTGACCAGCTCTTCGGCCATCGTCGGATGGATGCCAATCGTCTGGTCAAACAGCGCCTTGGTGGCACCAGCTTTGATCGCCACCGCAAAGCCCTGGGTGATCTCGGCCGCATCGGCGCCCACGACATGCAGGCCCAGCACCTTGTCGCTGGCGTCATCCACGACCAGCTTGACCAGGCAGCGCTCGCTGCGGCCCGACAAGGTGTGGCGCAGCGGTTTGAAATCACTGCGGTAGATGCGCACCGCCCCATGGCGCTCACGGGCCTGGGCCTCGGTCAGGCCCACGGTGCCGATCTGTGGATGGGTGAACACCGCCGTGGGGATGTTGTCGTAGTCCATCACGCGCGCGGCCTTGCCGGCCTCGGGGCCCCAGAGGTGGTCTACCCAGGCCATCGCTTCGGCCAGGGCCACTGGCGTCAGCTCCATGCGCCCCAATACATCGCCCAGCGCATGCACGCTGGGCTGGGCAGTGGCCAGCTGCGCATCGACGACGATGGCGCCGCTTTTGTCCAGCGCAATGCCCAGCGCCTCCAGCCCCAGGCCGCTGACGTTGGCCTTGCGGCCCGTGGCATACAGCACCTGATCGGCCTTCAGCTCCGACCCATCGGCCAGGGTCAATGTGCGCTCGCCGCTGGCTGCATCGCAGGTGATCTCTTTCACTTCGGTCTTCAGGCGCAGGTCCACGCCGCTCTTGCGAAGCTCTTCGGCGACAAAGCTGCGCACCTCGTCGTCAAAGCCGCGCAGGATCTGGTCACCCCGGTGCAGCAGGCTCACCTGCACGCCCAGGCCATGGAAGATGCTGGCCATCTCGCAGCCGATATAGCCGCCGCCCACGACCACCAGCCGGCGCGGCAGCTCGGCCAGGTCAAACATCTCGTCCGAGACGATCACATGCGCGCTGCCCGGCAGATCGGGGCGCACCGGCGTGCCGCCGGTGGCGATCAGGATATGGGCCGCGGTCAAGGTGCGCACATCGGCGCCATCGGCAGAGACCACCACGGTGTGGGCATCGGCGAGCCGCCCCTGGCCGGCAATGCGCTCCACATTCGCGTTGCGCATCAGGCCCTCGTAGATGCCATTGAGCCGGGAGATCTCCTGCGCGCGCGCTGCTTTGAGCGCCTGCCAGTCCAGCGCAATCGCCTGGGGCATTTGCCAGCCGTAACCGCGCGCCTCTGCAAAGGCCTCGGCATAGCCAGCGGCATAGCTGTAGAGTTTTTTGGGGATGCAGCCGACGTTGACGCAAGTGCCACCCATGGCCTTGGACTCCACCACCGCCACCTTGGCGCCCCGTGCTGCCGCCATGCGGGCTGCCCGCACCCCCCCCGATCCGCCGCCAATCACCACCAGATCCAGATCCCAGGAATGGCTTGTCTGCATGCTTTGCGCTCCTTTGTTTGCTATGCAAAGCATTGTGCAAAAAACACCGGGCGCAGTGCGCGTGTGCGGTTATCGCCGCATCGCTTAGGCAAAAAGCAAAAGCCTGCAACGCGCAAGCGATTGCAGGCTTTGGGGCCATCCAGCGCCCAAGGCACTGGCAGGGCAGGCAGATTTACTTGACCAGTTGGGCCAGGTCGCCAGCGCTGTACTTCTTGGCCATTTGCTCCAGGCTGTAGCCCTTGATCTTGCCGCCCTGGCCTTCGCAGCCAAACTCGATGTAGCGGGCCTTGCACACTTGCTTGGCGGCTTCACGGGCGGGCTTGAGCCATTCGCGGGCGTCGAACTTGTCGGGGTTCTCGGCCAGGAACTTGCGCACCGCGCCGGTCATCGCCAGGCGGATGTCGGTGTCGATATTGATCTTGCGCACGCCGTACTTGATGGCTTCCTGGATCTCTTCGACGGGCACGCCGTAGGTTTCCTTCATCTTGCCGCCGTACTGGTTGATGATGGCCAGCAGTTCCTGGGGCACGGACGAGGAGCCATGCATCACCAGGTGGGTGTTGGGGATGCGGGCATGGATTTCCTTGACACGAGAGATCGCCAGGATGTCGCCCGTGGGCTTGCGGCTGAACTTGTAGGCGCCATGGCTGGTGCCGATGGCGATCGCCAGCGCGTCCAGTTGCGTGGCCTTGACGAACACGGCTGCTTCTTCGGGGTCGGTCAGCATCTGACTGTGGTCCAGCTTGCCTTCGGCGCCAATGCCGTCTTCTTCTCCAGCTTCACCGGTTTCCAGGTTGCCCAGGCAGCCCAGTTCGCCTTCGACGGTGGCACCGATCTGGTGGGCCATCGCAACGACCTTCTGGGTCACATCGACGTTGTAGTCAAAGGACGAGGGGGTCTTGCCGTCGCTCATCAGCGAGCCGTCCATCATCACCGAGCCAAAGCCCAGGTTCAGCGCGCCCTGGCAGATCTCGGGCGTGGTGCCGTGGTCCTGGTGCATCACCAGCGGGATGTGCGGGTACATCTCGGCGGCGGCCTGGATCAGGTGCTTGATGAAGGGCTCACCGGCGTACTTGCGCGCGCCGGCGCTGGCCTGCAGGATCACGGGCGCGCCGACTTCGTCTGCCGCCGACATCACGGCCTGGACTTGTTCCAGGTTGTTGACGTTAAAGGCAGGGATGCCGTAGCCATTTTCGGCAGCATGGTCGAGCATTTCGCGCATCGAGATCAAAGGCATGGTGGTCGGGTCCGTTCTAATGCAAAGAAAGAGTGCTGCAACCGCTGCTGCAACACCCTGGATTCATGTCTGCGGCATGGTAACCGCTTGGTAACTGCCTATTTTAGCAAGCTCAGGCCATCTGGGCGAGAGGCATACTGAGGCGGTAGCAAGTGGTATAGGGTGCCAGCGCCTCTAGCTGCTCGAAAGCGCCCCCGTGCAAAGCCATGATGCGCTGCACAATCTGGTGGCCCAGCTGCAGGCTGTCCACTGGCTCGGGCACGGCCTTCTCCTGCAGGCGGCCGCCATCATCACAGACCTGCAGCCAGCACTGCCCACCATCGCTGCCGCCCTGCACCTCGATCTGCGTGCCCTCGGGGGTGTGGCGCAGCGCGTTCTCGACCAAATTGCGCACGGCCACCTCCAGCAGCACGGCGTGGCCTTTCACCCACAGTTGCTCGGGCAGCTCCACCGCCACACTGCCCCCGCGCCGCCAGGCCGCCTGGGCGTATTCGGCCCCCACCGTGCGCGCCAGCTGCGCCAGGTCCACCGGCGCGGCCTGCTGGGTCAGCGCCACACGGCTGCTGCGGGCCAAGGCCAGAATCTGGTTGAGCACATGGCCAGCGCGCAGCGCGTCGGCATGCAGGCGCTGCACCGCCTGGGCCTGCTGGGCGGGGTCGAGCCCGCCTTGCAGCGACTGCGCATGCAAGCTGATCGAGGCCAGCGGCGTGCGCAGCTCATGCGCCACTTGGTTGGCCAAGGTGCGCTCGCGCTCCATCGCCTCATCATTGCGGTCCAGCAGGCGATTGAACGCCAGGGTCACCGCCCGGAACTCCTGCCAGTTGTGGCCGGTAGACAGGCGCTGGCCCTGCTCGGGCTCGAGCTGCTCGACATCGCGCGAGAGCTGGGTCAGGGGTTTGAGGCCGGCGCGGATCGTCAGCCCCAGCACCAGGGTGACCACCGGCAAAAGCCACAGCCCGGGCAGAATCATCTGCCCGGCAATGTCATCGGCCAGGTCATCGCGCTCTTGCAGGTTGACCAGCACAGCGACCTTGCGCGTGTGCTCGGTGTTCCACTGCGTGAAGGTGCGCCAGACCTCGTGTTTGGGGCCTAGCTGCGCATCAAAAAAGCCACTGCGCCCATCGGCAAAATGCAGGTGCGGCGCACTGCCGACATTGAGCACCAGGTCGCCCTCGGCGCTCCAGACCTGCAGGCTCATCGACTGCTGGTAGTCATGCGCATGCAGCCCCGGCAGCGGCACGCGCTCGGTCGGCAGGCCCGGCGGGGTCTGCGCGTTGGAGGGGATATTGAGCACCAGCGCAGCAACGCCGGCCAGGTGCCCGTCGGTCAGCTCATCGGCCTCTTCAATACCGGTCTGGTAGGCCCAGTAGACAAAACTGGCCCAGACGACGACCAGCGCCGCCAGAATCCAGACCAGCAGCCGGGTGCGCAGCTGGGGCAGGCGCTGGGGCTTGGCCGCCAGGTTCACGATGCCTGGTCCTGGGGCATGAAGTAGCCCACGCCGCGCATGGTCAGGATGTAGTCGGCGCCGAGCTTTTTGCGCAGGTGGTGGATATGCACCTCCACCGCATTGCTCTCGACCGAGGCATCAAAGCTGTAGAGCTTTTCCTCCAACTGCTGACGCGACAGCACCCGGCCATGGGCCTGCAGCAGGATCAGCAAGATGGTGTAGGCCCGGGGTGAGAGCTCGACCCCTTCGCCCCCCAGGCGCACCTGGTGCAAGGCCGGGTCCAGCACCAGGTCGCGGTAGTGGATCAGCGGATTGGCGCGGCCCGCCGCGCGGCGCAGCAGCGCACGCAGCCGGGCCTGCAGCTCTTCGGCATCAAAGGGCTTGGAGAGGTAGTCGTCGGCGCCCAGGTCCAGGTTTTCAATGCGGTCATGCACGCCGTCGCGGGCGGTCAGCACGATGACCGGCGTGGCCGGATCGGGCAGGGTCTTGCGCAGGCCGGTGGGGGGCGGGGCATTGCGCAGCTGCTGCAACAGGCGCGAGCCATCGCCATCGGGCAGGCCCAGGTCCAGCAGCACCACATCAAAGCCCTCGGCCGTCAGCGCGCGCCAGGCCTCGGCCAGGCTGGGGCACCAGTCCACCGCATGGCCGCGCTGCTGCAGATTGGCTTTGAGGCCCTCTGCAATGCCGGCATCGTCTTCCACCATCAGTATGCGCATGGCTGGCATTGTGCATGACTTGGGTCGTTGCGCCTATGGCCTGCGCCCTGCACCCGGGACATTAAGAAGCCCTTAAGCCAGCCGCCGCAGCATCGCCAGATGCCTTCCTGCCTCCCTGCCTCGTTAGCCGATACACGCGCCCCCTTGTACAACCGCCGCTGGCTGCTGGCCACGGTACTCAGTTTTGTGCTGATCGCCCTGTGGGATGCCGGAGGCCAGGACCTGGCGCTGGCCCACCTCTGGGGCACGGCCCAGGGCTTTGCGCTGCGCGACGACCATTTTCTGGTCACCTATATGCACCAGGGCATGCGCAACCTGGGCTGGGTGGTCGTGCTGGCCTTGAGCCTGGGCGTCTGGATGCCCTTTGGCCTGCTGCGCAAGCTGCCTACCGCCAGGCGGGTTCAGCTGCTCGTCAGCATTCTGGCGGCTCTTGCGGTAGTGGCCATCCTCAAGCGCAGCAGCGCCACCAGCTGCCCCTGGGACCTGTCGGTCTTTGGCGGCGTGGCCGAGTATGTGTCGCACTGGCGCTGGGGGGTGCATGATGGCGGCGCTGGTCGCTGCTTTCCGGCCGGCCATGCGGCGGCCGGTTTTTCCTTTGTCGGCGGCTATTTTGCGCTGGCGCGCGACACACCGCGCGCCGCGCGCTGGTGGCTGGCGGTGGCGCTGGTGATGGGCCTGCTGCTGGGCCTGGGCCAGCAGATGCGCGGCGCCCACTATATGAGCCACACCTTGTGGACCGCCTGGCTGTGCTGGACGGCCGGCCTGGCCATCGACATGGGCATGGCGCGCCGGCAGCGCAGCGCCTAAACCGCAGCTGGGCTCAGTCCCTTAGCCCACTAGGCGCCAGTGGTTGTCAAACATCAGTCCGGTCACCGTATCCAGCGCTGCTACCGCTTGCTCGCGGCTGCGGCTGCTGCGCTCGGTCACCCCATGGCCGCCGCCGGCCCATAGCCGCGCGCCATCGAGTGCCACAGGGCAGACATCGCCCTGAGGGCTGCTGCCCAGGTAGCGCGCCTGGGCATCAAACCAGGCCATGCAATCGGACTTGGGGCAGCTCACCACAAAGCCGCCTTGCGCCAGCGGCGCGCATTCCACGCTGCCGCCGTAGCCGGCCAGCGGCGGCTGGTCTTGCGCCAGCTGCAGGCGCTGGCCATCCCAGACGGCGAAGATGGGGGCGCTTTGGCGCCGTGCATCCTCATGCTCGGCCTGCAGCGCAATGCCCAGACGCTGGCGCGCGGCATCCCAGGCCAGGTGGCGGATCGACAGGCGCGGGTCGGGCAGCTTCCACTGGCCCAGCAGGCGGCCGTCAAAGGGGTGCAGCGTGACCAGCGACGGGTCCATGCTGTCCAGCCATTTCTTGCTGCGGCCCGTCTCGCTTTGCGTGGGGATGCCGCCATTGGCAACGACCAGGGTCCCGGCCGGCAGCTTGCCCAGCGGGGCGGGCAGCACCAGCAGCTCATGCGGGTCCATGCCATGGCTGCGCCATTCGGCCAGCTTCTCCAGGCTCGTGGCATCGCGCAGGCCTATGCAGCCCTGGCTGTCTTCCAGATCGGTTTCGGTGGTGAACAGCATCCCGCTACCGCCTGCGCTCGCTTGGGCCTGCCAGGCCTGCGCCGTCGCGGGGCCCGCCAGTGCCACATGGCCGTTAAAGCAGCGGTCCTCCTGCATCCAGGCCCATTGCAGCGCTCCTGTTTTGGGCTGCCAGCGCAGCAGCCAATCCCCGGGCCGGCGGGCGGCAAAGACCAGCTGACCACCGGGCAGTGTTTGCACGCCATGGCCACGGGTGGGCAGCTCGGTGCGCGCAGCAATGCGCCAGGCATGGCCGCCGCCGCTTTGCGGCAGCACTTCGAGCACACCGGCCCAGTCCTGCGCCATCGCACTGCCGCCATCGCGCCAGACTGCCGCCAGCCGGGTGACGCCCGGCGTGCTGCCCGCGTCTTTGGCAAAAGACAGTTCGGCCAGGCTCAGCGCGCCCATCGCCGAGGCACCCAGCCCGCGCAGCAGCGCTCGCCGGGGCAGGGATGTGGACAACAGCGCAGCGTCGGTCATGGCGGGTCGCTCAGTCGCCATCGCTGTCGCTAAAGCCCAGCGGAATATCGAGCGCCGGCGCCACCTCGGCCTGGTAGAGCGCCGTGATGCCCTTGAGCTTGGTGGCGAGCGCCAGAATCTCGGTGTTGGCCTGTGCCCCTTCCTTGGCAGGCGCCTTGCCAGGGGCCGGCATGGCGGCATCGACCACGCCAATGGCCTCACGCCAGCGCTGGGCCAGGGCGATATGGCCCTTGCTGAGCAGCAGCGCTTCGATGGAGATCAGGTCCTTGCCGGGCACCGGGGGCTGCTGGCGCTGCGCGGGGGTGAGCAAGGCCTGGGCATGCAGCGCCTGCCACTGGGTCTGCCACTCGCGCCAGTTGTCGGCCATCGCGATGCGGGCAAAGGCGGGCGCCTTGTTGCTGCCCTCGACCACCTTGACCGGCTTTTCCATCTGCGCCCAGCGCAGGCGCTCCAGCCCGCCCAGCCACTGGTTGACCCATTCCTCGATCGCCGCGCCCGTCTCCTTGGCCCCGGGGCTGGCTGCATCGTCGGGCTCGCTCTCCGAGCCTTCGACGCTCCAGGTCTTGCTGCGCAGGGGCTCGAACGCGGCCTGCAGGCTTTGGGCCTCGGCGCTGATCGCTTTGGCCACCTGCAGCGCAAAGGCGCATTCCGGGCTGGCTGGCTGCAGGCCCTGGCTCAGCAGCCAGTCCAGCGCACCAAAGCCCTTGGCGGGCGTGCCCACCAGCTCCATGTCGGCAGCGCTTTGCGGGCCTTTTTTGACGGCGCGGGTGATCAGCGCCGTGCGGATCGGCGTGAAATCAATCTGCCGCAGCGAGCGGCGCTCCACCAGGGGCCCCACGCTGGGCGTGGACAACTGCAGCCAGGCGGTATGGCTGCGCTGCCACTGGCCGCGCAACTCCGCCGCTGCGGTTTTGGCAGCCGCCGCCGGCCCGGCGCAGAAGCTGGCGAGCGCCTGGTCCTGCGCATTGGCGGCCTGGGTAAACGCCGCCGCACGGGCAGGCAGGTGCTGGCCATACAGGCTTTGCAGCGCCTGGGCAGCCGTGTAGTACGGCATGGGGGTGTCGGCCGCCTGCGCCAACGGGGCAGAACTGCCCATGGCGGCCAGGGCAACCAGAGCGCAAGCCCTGCCCCAGGATTGTGCGGCCTGGACGGGCCCCGTTTTCAAACCAACTTGCGTCATAGCGACTCCACAAACTTGACCAGGGCTTCACGCTCGGCGGCATCCATGTTCAGCACCTGCTGCTTGGCCTGCTCGGCCTCGCCGCCATGCCAGAGGATCGCTTCGAGCACGCCGCGCGCACGGCCGTCGTGCAGCAGGCGCTGGTGGCCGTTCACATCCTGAATCAGGCCAATGCCCCACAGCGGCGGTGTGCGCCACTGCTGGCCACTGGCCAGAAAGTCCGGCCGGCCATCGGCCAGCGCCGGGCCCATGTCATGCAGCAGCAGATCGGTATAGGGCCAGATCTTCTGGCCGGCAATGTTCTTGGCCGTCAGCCGTGGGAAGGGGCCGGGGCCAGTCACATAGCTGGGCTTGTGGCAGACGGCGCACTGCGCCTGGGCAAACAGGCGCTGGCCCAGCTTGACGGCCGAGTCATTGATATTGCGGCGGGCAGCAGGCGCCAAGGTGGCCTGGTAGAAGATCACGTCGTCGAGCGTCTTGTCATCGATCTCGGGCGCATCGGCGCGCGCCTGCGCCGCCGTGCGGCCGGCGGTGGACTTGTCCAGACCGCCGCCATGCGGCGCGGCCAGGCAGTCTTTTTGCGCAGGGGTGCAGTTCTCGTTCGGGAAGATGCGTGAGGTGATGCCCATGTCGCCCGAGAATGCGTTGGCCGTCTGGTGCGCCACGCTGGGCGAGTTGGCCTTCCAGCCAAAGCGGCCAATCGCCTCGCGCTGGCCATAGGCATCCCAGACGCGGTTGACCTGGCCCTTGATGGGGCCGGCCAGCGCCGCCTGCTCCCGCACATTGGCGAGGATGTCGGCCTCGGCAATCGCTTCGATCAGGCCCACACCTACCACCTGGGGCGCAATGCGCGGGCCGATCATCACATCCTTGGCCATGGGCCCATAGCCCAGGTCGGTCAGCTCGTAGCGGGGTTGGATCAATTCGTAGGGCGTGCCATCGGCAAAGCGGCCCTGGATGGGCGTGCCATGGATGCGCACGATGCCCTCGGGCTTGACGCCCTGCACCGCCGCATTGTTGAACTGGTCACCATAGGTCGGCTCGGGCACCACGCCGGCATGCGGATCGGCCTTGCCGGGCACCGACAGGCGGATCAGCAGCGCCACCGTGGGATCGGGATCGGGACCCAAGGTGCGGTGGAACTCTGGCGGCTCACCGCGCCCGTCCATGATGTGGCAACCACCGCAGCTGCGTGCAATGAAATGCGGGCCCAGGCCATCGCGCAGCCGGGTCGAGGCCGGTGCCTCCACCCAGTTGCGCTTGAAAAAGGAATTGCCGATGACAAAGCGCGTGCGCTCTTCATCGGCGAGAGAGGCAAAAGGAAACGAGAACGCGTTCTTGCCGGTGGCAAACACCGTGGTGTCGCCGCCGGTCATCTCACTGGGGTCTTGCGCGGGCGCCGCTGCGGCGGGCTTTGCAGCCGCGCTGGTCTGCGCCGCGCTGGCCTCCGGCCGCAGGGCCACCGCCAAGGCGGTGGCCGCGCACAGACCCGCTGCTGCCCATGCCAGCCGCTGCACGCGGCCACCGGGCTTCTTGTCATTCATCTTCACAGACATAGTGCAGCAACGGTCCTTCGTCAGGGCTGGACCAGGGTCAGCTTGGTAATGCCGATGGCATTGGCCGCCTGCACCAGCAGCTTGGACTGCTCGGTGGCGCTGTCCACCGCCGCCTGGATGCGCTTGCGGCCAGGGGCGTCGGCGCCGCCAATGATTTCGCGGTCAAACGGTGCCTGGATGCCTTCGGTCGCCTTGACCGTGCTGGCAATCTGCGCACTGGTCTTGCCCGAGAGCTCAGCGTTCTTGGCCGCCACCAGCTCGGCCAGCGAGGCCACCTTCAAGGTCGTGCCATCGCGGCGCTTGTACTGGCCCAGCCAGACGTTCTGGATGCCAGTGGCATTGGCGACCATGTCGCGGTGGGTGTTGTCGGAGAAGCAGGAATGCTCGTCTTCCTGGTCCTGCGAGTTCAGCGGCACTTCCATGCGCTCGCCGGCCAGCTCGCCGCGCGAGAGCGAACCCAGGCCGACGATGATCTTGCGCACCGATTCCACACCATCCTTGTCGAACTGGGCGCGGTAGTTCTTCTGGCCCGGTGCCCAGGCCTTGGTGACGCCTGCCAGGTCGTCGATCAGCAGCTCGGTCACGACCTTCAGGTAGAGCCGGCGGCGGTCGGCGTTGGCGCGCTTGCCATCCACATAGTCTTCAAACGAGCGCTCGCCCGGGCCGGTGTCGGACAGGTCCTGGCCCCAGAGCAGGAACTCGATCGCATGCCAGCCAGTGGCAATGTTTTCCTCGCCACCGCGCTCGTTTTGCTTGGCCAGGTTGGCCTTGGTGATCTTGAACTTGGGGTCGTTGATAAAGCCGGAATTGGACTTGCCCTCGACATAGTCCACATAGGACTCGTCCATCGGCCAGGCATTGATCTGGCCTTCGGGGCCGTTCTCGTCGTCGATCGGGCCGCCATAGAAGCGGAAGGCTTCCGTCTGGCCGTAGAACTCACGCGCGTCGAGCCAGCTTTTGCGCGCGGCTTCCAGCGTCTCCTTGGAGGGGGCCGCGAGCAAGGCGGCGATGGCCTTTTGCATGTCGCGTGCCGATGCGAGGCTGTCGCTGTAGTTGGCGTAGACCAATTCGCTATAGCCCACCGCCACCGCACGGGCGTCCAGCTTGCTGGCCTTGGCGGCCGCCGTCTGTGCAAATGCCGGTGCAGCCACACCCGCGACTGCGCCCAAACCCAGGCCTAAGGCCATCCCCAACACCGAACGGCGTACTAGTCGTTGCGACATAGATTCCCTCTTCCAAAAAAACAGGCAGGCACAGCGGCGCTGTGCTGCTCAACAACAAGGGCTTGGCTGGGCTGCTCGGTGCGTGCGTGTTGTGAATTCTTATCGCAGCAGCTTGGCTAGGTGATCGAAGGCCAGGATTGTAAAGGCCGGTAAGCCCCTGTCTCGGGAGCAAAACCGCCTGGCTTCGAATGGATTCAGCGCAGTCCTTTGATCCGCACGGACGTGCAGGCAGGCTCGCTGAGCGCCATAGTATCGCTGCAGTCGAAAATCCGCACAAAATTGGACGGATCTACAGCTGCAAAAAAAGGGGCGCTCACGAGCGCCCCTGGTGTGTCGGTGCAAGAGCGTTGTGCGTTACACCACGCGGCTGATCTTCATCATATTGGTGCCGCCGGGCGAGCCCATCGGCTCGCCGCAGGTGATCGCATAGATATCGCCGCTTTGCACAATGTCGCGCGCCTTCAGGTGCACCTCAGCCTGGGCCAGCGCGGTGTCGCGGTCGGCGCTGGTGTCCATCAGCAAGGGGCGCACATTGCGGTACAGCGCCATCTTGCGCTGCGTGGCCACCTTGGGCGTCAGCGCGTAGATGGGGATCTGGGTGCGGTGGCGGCTCATCCACAGCGCCGTCGAGCCGCTGTCCGTCATCGCAACCAGGGCCTTGGCGCCCAGGTGGGTGGCGGTGAACAGCGCGCCCAGCGCAATGCTCTGGTCGATGCGCTGGAAGGTCTTGCCGACAAAGTCGGTGTCCACATCCCAGTCGGCCGAAGCCTCGGCCTGCGCGCAGATGTCGACCATCTCCAGCACGGTCTCGAGCGGGAACTTGCCAGCGGCGGTCTCGGCGCTCAGCATCACCGCATCGGTGCCGTCGAGCACCGCATTGGCTACGTCGCTCACCTCGGCGCGGGTGGGCACCGGGTTGGTGATCATGCTCTCCATCATCTGCGTGGCAGTAATGACGACCTTGTCCATCTCGCGCGCCATGCGGATCATCTTCTTTTGCAGTGCCGGCACGGCCGCATGGCCCACTTCGACGGCCAGGTCGCCACGCGCGACCATGATGCCGTCAGACACGCGCAGGATGTCTTCGAGGTGCGGAATGGCTTCGGCGCGCTCGATCTTGGCAATCAGGCCGGGGCGGTGGCGGTACTCGGCCGCCGCCACCATGCACAGCTGGCGCGCCATTTCCATGTCGGTGGCGGTCTTGGGAAAGCTGACGGCCACATAGTCGGCCTGGAAGCTCATCGCGGTCTTGATGTCATCCATATCCTTGGCCGTCAGCGCCGGCGCGGTGAGGCCGCCGCCCTTTTTGTTGATGCCCTTGTTGTTGGACAACTCGCCGCCCAGCTTGACGGTGGTGTGCACGGCATCGCCCCGAACCGCGTCCACCGTCAGCACGATCAGGCCGTCGTTGAGCAGCAGCACATCGCCGGGCTTCACATCGCGCGGCAGCTCCTTGTAGTCCAGGCCCACGCCCTGCAGGTCACCGGGCTCCTGGCGCGAGGCATCAAGCACAAACCGGGCACCGGGCTCGAGCATCACCTTGCCTTCGGCAAACTTGCCAACGCGGATCTTGGGGCCTTGCAGGTCGGCCATGATCGCCACCTCGCGGCCGGCGCGCTGCGCGGCCTCACGCACCATGCGGGCGCGGTCCACATGGTCCTGCGCCTTGCCATGGCTGAAGTTCAGCCGCACCACGTTGACCCCCGCGCGGATCATCTCTTCGAGCAGCGCCGGCTCGCTGGAGGCTGGCCCCAGCGTGGCAACAATCTTGGTGGCGCGGCGGATCTTGGGCGAAATCATGGGCAGGTCCCCTGTGTCTTTGTCTCAAAAGTGGGGCCGGCTCCGTCACCAGATGCCGACCCGATGTAATTCAGTTCCATTCTGACATGAGAAACGTGCACAGGGAGTTACATCGCGGTTTCATTCGATGTGCGCTTGCACAATCGCGCGGCCCATAAAAAACACCTGCAAGGCGCTTGGCCGGGCAGGTGTTGGATGAGCACAGGTCGGATCAGGCCAGATCAGCGGGCCGGGGCGCGCCCTCGCGCATCAGCGCCTCGATCTCGTCGGCCTTCACCGGCACACCGCGCGTGAGCAGCTCGCAGCCGTCGTCGGTGATCAGCGCGTCGTCTTCGATGCGGATGCCGATGTTGTGGAAGGCTTCGGGAACGCCGTCGGCCGGGCGCACATAGATGCCCGGCTCGATCGTGGTCAGCATGCCGGGGCGCAGGATGCGGCTGGGGCGGTTGAGGATCAGCTCGCCCGAGAGCGGATCGCGCCGCTCACTGGTGTGGCCGAGCTCGCTGGGCTCGATGTAGCTGCCGCAGTCATGCACGTCCATGCCCATCCAGTGGCCGGTGCGGTGCATGTAGAACTGGAAGTAGCTGCGGTTGTCGATGACATCCTGCACGCTGCCGACCTTGTTCTTGTCGAGCAGGCCCAGATCGAGCATGCCCTGGGCCAGCACGGCGACGGTGGCGTCATGCATGTCGTTGAAGCGCTTGCCGGGCCGGGCCAGCGCAATGGCGGCATCCTGGCTGGCGAGCACCAGGTCGTACAGATCGCGCTGCGGGCCGGTGAACTGGCCGTTGGCCGGGAAGGTGCGGGTGATGTCGCTGGCATAGCCATCGAGCTCGCAACCGGCATCGATCAGCACCAGCTCGCCGCTGCGGATGGGCGCGGCATCGGCGCGGTAGTGCAGCACACAGGCATTGGCGCCGGCGGCCACGATCGAGCCATAGGCCGGGCACTGCGAGCCGTATTCGCGGAAGGCCTGCAGCAGCTCGGCATCGAGGTGGTATTCGCGCACGTCCTGCCCGGCGCGAACCATGCGCGCTGAGCGCTGCATCGCCAAGATATGGGCGCGGGCGCTGATGTCCCCTGCGCGGCGCAGAATCGGCACCTCGTGCGCATCCTTGAACAAACGCATCTCATCGAGCACGGTGCACAGGTCGCGCTGCTGCTCGGGCACCAGCGCGCCATAGCGGGTGCGGGCGCGCACGCCGTTGAGCCATTGGGCCACCGTGCTCTCGAGCCCCTGGTGGATCGCAAACGGGTACCAGACCACGCGGCGGTTTTCCAGCATCTTGGGCATGCGGGCCGCCTGCTCGGCCACCGAATAGGCCTCGCTCACGCCCAGCGCCGCGACTGCGGCCTCGGGCCCCAGCCGGTAGCCGTCCCAGATCTCGCGCGCCAGGTCCTTGGGTGCGCAAAACAAGGTGGTCTTGCCATCAGCGGTGATCACCAGGCTGGCGTTGGGCTCGCTGAAACCGGTCAGGTAGTAGAAATAGCTGTCGTGGCGGTACAGAAAGTCACTGTCGCGGTTGCGCGCGCGCTCGGGCGCGGTGGGGATGATGGCGATCCCGCCCTCGCCCAGCTGGCGCGCGACCTGGGCGCGGCGCTCGGCATAGACGGACTGTGCGGGAATGGCTGGGGTGGGGGCGGGTGCTTGCATGCTGCTATCGTACTGCAGAGCTTTGCCTGTGGTGGTGATTGCAACAGCATGACAAGCCCTTGACGCTCTTTTTATGATTTCAGCGACTTGGCACATAATGCCGCATGCCCCACCGCTGGAAACCCAACGTCACCGTGGCCGCCGTCATTGAGCGCGATGGCCGATTTTTGCTGGTAGAGGAAGACACCTCGGACGGCATCCGCCTGAACAACCCGGCGGGCCATCTGGACCCTGGCGAATCCCCCATCCAGGCCTGTGTGCGCGAAGTGCTCGAGGAGACGGCCTTTGACTTCAAGCCCTCGGCCCTGCTGGGCATCTACATGAACCGCTTTGTGCGCAGCAAAAGCGGCGCGGACACCACCTATATGCGTTTTGCCTTTACCGGCACCGTCGGCGCGTTCTACGAAAACCAGCCGCTCGACGAAGGCATACGCCGCACCGTCTGGATGACCGCCGACGAAATGCGCGCCGAGGCCCACCAGATGCGCAGCCCGCTGGTGCTGCAGTCGCTGGACGACTACCTGGCCGGCCAGCGCTTTGCGCTGAACCTGATCTACACCGATGTTTCCGTGCTGGTGCAGCCAGACGGTGTGAGACCGCTCGAATAGGCGCGCATCCACGACAAGCCCATGGCTCACCACCATGGGCTTTGTTTTTGGGCGGCGCGCAGTCTCCCTGGGCACCGCTTGGCGCTAACGCGATTGCGCGCAGCGGGCAAGCATGGCAATGTGCATCCACACCATAACGAGGAGACACACCATGCCACACCGCGACGCCTGTCGTTTTGCCAACCGTCTGGCCTTGCCGCTGGCCGCTGCGCTGCTTGCAGCCGGCTGCAGCTCGCTGGGCACGCCGCCCACCCGCCAGCACAGCGCCAGGATTGCCGGGCTGGAAAAGCCCGCCGAGGTGCTGGTCGACCAGTGGGGCGTGCCG
Organism: Comamonas squillarum; assembly: GCF_025309455.1. NCBI lineage: Bacteria > Pseudomonadati > Pseudomonadota > Betaproteobacteria > Burkholderiales > Comamonadaceae > Comamonas > Comamonas squillarum. The sequence goes on along the minus strand of NZ_CP104377.1, from coordinate 3,979,467 downwards.
CATATCTACGCGGGCACCACCTATGACGCCTTTGTGGTGCAAGGCTATATGGCCGCACGCGACCGGCTCTGGCAGATGGACCTGTGGCGCAAGCGCGGCCTGGGCCAGATGGCCCAGGACTTTGGCCCGGCCTGGGTCGAGAGCGACAAGGCGGCGCGCGCGGTGCTGTTTCGTGGCGACATGTACCGCGAATGGCTGGCTTATGGCTCGGACTCCAAGCGCGTGGCCGAGGCCTTTGTGGCCGGGGTGAATGCCTTTGTCGCCCAGACGAAGGCCGACCCCGGCCTGCTGCCCGAAGAGTTCAAGCTGCTGGGCTACCAGCCCGCGCAGTGGGCCGCAGAAGACACGGTGCGCATCCGCCACCATGGCCTGACCCTGAACTTTACTGGCGAGGTGGACCGCGCCCAGGCCTTTTGCGAAGGCAAGCACAACGGCGCCCGCGTGGACTGGCTGCGCCGCGAGCTGGTGCCCGATGTGAAGCCGCAGGTCCCGCAAGGGCTGGAGGTCTGTGACCTACCTGGCAAGGAGCTCAAGCGCGCCTATGCGCTGGCCACCGCCAGCCCACGCTTTACCAAGGAGAACGTCAAGGTCTCCGTGCAGGACATGGCACCCGAGCAGCTGCTGGCGCTGTCCGAATCGACACTGAACCAGCCCGATGCCAACACCTTGGCCAGCTACGGCAGCAACAACTGGACGATTGCGCCGGGCATGACCACCACCGGCCGGCCGATTCTGGCCAATGACCCGCACCGCGCCCATGGCGCGCCCAGCCTGCGCTATATCTCGCACATCTCGGCCCCTGGCATGGATGTGATCGGCGCCGGTGAGCCGTTTCTGCCCGGCATCTCCATCGGCCACAACGGCCGCATCGCCTTTGGCCTGACGCGCTTTTACATGGACCAGGAAGACCTGTATGTGTACGAAACCAACCCGCAAAACAGCAAGGAGTACAAGTACCAGGGCCGCTGGGAGCCGATGACCCGCGTCACGGAAAACATTGCCGTCAAGGGCGCGGCCCAGCCGGTCATCGTCGAGAACTGGTACACCCGCCACGGCCCGGTGCTGGCCGCCGAAGGCAACAAGGCCTATGCGCTGCGCGCCGCCTGGCTGGACCTGGGCATGGCGCCCTATTTCGGCTCGACGGACTACATGCGCGCGCAGGACTTTGACCAGTTCCGCGCAGCGATGAACCGCTGGGGTGCACCGGGCGAGAACCAGGTCTATGCCGACAGCAGCGGCAATATCGGCTGGATCCCGGGCGGGCTCACCCCCATTCGCCCCAACTGGGACGGGCTGATGCCGGTGCCCGGCGATGGCCGCTTTGAATGGACCGGCTACCGCAATGGCGACGAGCTGCCCTGGGAGTTCAACCCCCAGCGCGGCTATGTGGTGACCGCCAACGAAAACAATGTGCCACCCACGCACCCGCTCTACCAAAAAGGCATTGGCTACGAATGGTCCGACTCGGCCCGCGCGCAGCGCCTGCATGGCCTGTTTCAAAAGGCTGCCAAGGACGGCAAGAAGCTCAGCGTCGCCGACTCCGAAGCCTGGCAGACCGACATCGTGGCCGTACCGGCCCAGCGCCTGCTCAAGCTGCTGGCACCGCTGCAAAGCAACGATGCCCAGACCGCCCAGGGACTGGCACTGCTGCAGGGCTGGGACGGCACCATGGCCAAGGACAGCGCCGCCGCTGCGCTCTATGAGGTGTGGAGCAATGCCAGCTTGAAAAAAGCGCTGACCGACCAGGTGCTGGCCGCCAACGAGCGCAGCTTTGCCAAGGAGACCAGTGCCACCCGCATGATCGCGGTACTGGAGCAGCCCCAAGGCTGGATGAGCCAGACCGAGCGCGACCAGGTGCTGCTCTCGTCCATCGCCCCGGCGATGCAATGGCTGCAGGCCAAGCTGGGGGCCGATGCCAAGAGCTGGACCTGGGGCAGCCTGCACCAGGCGATCTTTGTGCACCCGCTCGCCGGTGTGGTGGACAGCGCGACCAAGCAAAAGCTCAATGTCGGCGTGGGCGGCATCGGCGGCTCCTGGGCCACGCCCATGGCCACCAGCTACAACGTGGACACCTACCAGCTGACCTCGGGCGCGTCCTTTCGCATGGTGGTCGATGTGGGCAACTGGGATGCCTCGCGCGTGGTCAACACGCCCGGCCAATCGGGCAACCCGGCCAGCCCCCACTACCGTGACCTGGCCAACACCTGGGCGGCAGGCCAGTACTTTCCGCTGACCTACTCGCGCAGCGCGGTGGAGAAAGCCACCCGCGAGCGCATTGCGCTGACGCCTCAATAAGCCCGGCGGGCAGCGCCTGCTGGGGACCTTGGGCGCTTATCGGCGCTGTTGGTCGCCGTTGGGCGACAAAACGCCACATAGCCCTAGCGAAGCAGGCGCCTGCCGCCAGGCGGATAATTGCGCCCATGGTTAAACAGCGCATCGTAGTGGGGCTGAGTGGCGGCGTGGATTCGGCCGTCACCGCGTATTTGCTCAAAATACAGGGGCACGAGGTCGTCGGCATCTTCATGAAGAACTGGGAAGATGACGACGACAGCGAGTATTGCTCGTCGAACATCGACTTTGTCGATGCCGCAGCCGTGGCCGACGTGGTGGGCATCGAGATCGAACACGTCAACTTTGCCGCCGACTACAAGGACCGGGTGTTTGCCGAGTTTCTGCGCGAATACCAGGCCGGCCGCACGCCCAACCCCGATGTGCTGTGCAATGCCGAGATCAAGTTCAAGGCCTTTTTAGACCATGCCATGCGCCTGGGTGCCGAAAAGATCGCCACCGGCCACTACGCCCGCGTGCGCCAGAACCCCGATACCCAGCTGTTCGAGCTGCTCAAGGGCCTGGACCCGGCCAAGGACCAGAGCTATTTTCTGCACCGTCTGAACCAGGCGCAGCTGTCCAAGGCGCTGTTCCCGGTCGGTGAGCTGAAAAAGACCGAGGTGCGCCGCATTGCCGAAGAGATCGGCCTGCCCAATGCCAAGAAAAAGGACTCGACCGGTATCTGCTTTATCGGCGAGCGCCCTTTCCGCGATTTTCTCAACCGCTACATCAGCAAGGAACCGGGCCTGATCCTGGACGACCGCAACCGCAAGCTGGGCAAGCATGTGGGCCTGTCGTTCTACACCTTGGGCCAGCGCTCGGGCCTGGGCATTGGCGGCGTGAAGGAAAAAGGCGCAGCGCGTGGCGCGGGCGAGCATGCGCCCTGGTTTGTGGCGCGCAAGGAGCTGGACAAGAACATCCTGCGCGTGGTGCAAGGCCATGACCACCCCTGGCTGCTGTCGCAGGCGCTGGACGCCGACAACACGAGCTGGGTGGCTGGCCACCCGCCCGCTGCTGGCACCTATGGCTCCAAAACCCGTTACCGCCAGCCCGACTCGCCCGCGATCATCGGCGCCGATGCGACGCCCGCGCATTTCCACCTCGATTTTCCCGAGGCGCAATGGGCGGTGACGCCAGGCCAATCGGCCGTGCTATATGACGGCGAGGTCTGCCTGGGCGGCGGCATCATCGCCAGCGTGGCGCCCTCGGCGGCCGCTTAAATAGTCAAGCAGGTGCGCCAGGCGCCTGCGCTGCCCCCGGCAACTCATCGCGCAAGATCCAGGCCGCCTCCTGCGTGCAGGCATGCGCGGGGTAGCGGATCTTCATGCGCATGAACACGCGCACCGCCTGGTCCGGCTTGTTGGCGCCTTGCTTGAGCACGCGCACCGTCAGCTCCAGCGCCTGGGGCACCAGATCGCTGCCGGCATAGGCTTTCTCAAAACCATGGAGCAGGGCCAGCGTATGGGGCAGCTGCATGCGCTTCCAGGCCGTCTGCGCCAGCGCCAGCGTGTGGCGGGCCTCCTTCAGCCGAAAGCCCTTGTCGCGCTTGTAGCAACTGCCCCAGACCTCCAGCGCATCGCTGCTGCGCTGCTTTTGCAGCAGCAGTGCGATATAGCTTTGCGCATGGCGCGCCAGCTCACCCGCCTTGTCGCTGAGCTTGAGCACGCGGTGGTAGCGGCGCTGGTCGGCCAGGCTATCGGGCTCGCTGCGCTGCCACTCGCGCGCTTCGGCCAGGGCGGCGTTCATGTCGCCGTTCTGCACCAGCTGGGCCACCTGGGCATCGCGGCGCTGGGCCAGCGCGGTCTGCGGGTCAACCACGGGCGCGCCCGCTTCGGCCTGCGGCGCCTTGTCCGGCGTGATGCCCAGCGCCGCATGGTTCTGGTACATCACATAGCCGATCATCGCGGCGATCACGCCGTTGAAATAGATCACGACAAAGGCCAGCAAAGGCGCGAGCAGCGCCTGGGGCATCACCGTGACCAGGAGCGCAAAGGCCATCGGCACGCCCTGCATCAGCAAAAACAGAAACAGGCACAGCAGGCCATAGGGCAGACCGATGGCACCCATGGTGCCCAGCAGCATGAAGGGGTTGATGGCAGCGCGCAGGCTGCCGCTGGTGATCAGCACCATCAAGGTGGCGGGGATCAGAAAGGACGAGAGCAGATCGCCCAGCGCCGCCAGTCCCGGGCTGACCCGGGCGAGCATGCCGATCAGAAAGCCATGCACCAGCAGCACGCCAAAGAACTTCCAGGGCAGCACCTTGAGGTCGGCATCGCAAGGGTAGTCATCGTAGTCATTGCTGTCGAGCACGCCGTGCGAGGCATAGGCCGCTATCTTGAACGCATGCCGGCTGATCGCCAGCAGCAGGCCCACCGCAACGACCAGACCGATCAATAGGCCCCACATCAGCATATAGGCGCACAGCGACAGCACCAGCGCATACAGCAGCGGCTTGCGCTGCAGCGGAAACAGGAAAAAGCTGTTGAGCTTGCGCCAGAAAGGCTCGATCACCCATTGGGCTCTGTCAACGTCGTCTTGCTGTGGTGAACGCAGTGGGCCCATGGCCAGCCTTTCTGTCTGCCGCCCTCACTGGCGCAGCTTGGCAGCGATCATAAGGCATGGCTTCACGAAAACTTTACATGGAGCTGACGCGCCAGGGTGTTGGCCACTGCCGCCCAGGCACTCGACGCGCGTTCAGGTGCTGGCCTGGCTCAGCCAGCGCGTGACCGGCTCTTGCGGTGCGGCGCGCTGCAGCGCCGGCAGCCAGCGCCGGGCGTCATCCAGCCGGCCGGCCTTGGCCAGACCATTGGCCACCAGCGCCAAGGTGGCAGGCCAGTGCGGGTGGTCGGCAGCGCTTTCCAGCTGCTGGCAGATTTTTTGGGCGTCGTCCCATGCACCCAGCCGCACAAAGCTGCGCGCCAGTGCGTGCAGGCTGTTGTCGCTGATGCGCGGGGCGGGCCGGGCGCGGTCCATATAGGTTTGCCAGCTGTGGTGCTGCAGTTGGCGCAGCGCTTCTGTGTTGGCCGGCAGCTTGAAGATGGCGCGAGCGGCGCGGTGGAAATCCTCACTCGCCGGCGCATGGCGGGCACTCTCGAACCAGGCGCGCAAGATGGCGGCATCGGTCGGTGCCAGCTTGGCGGCCTGGCGCCAAGCGGGTGCGGCCAGCTCAAAGGCCAGCGCATCGGTGTGCTTTTGCGCGCGCTGCACGGCGGCGGCCAGCGCGGCGCTCTGGGCCTGGGCCTGCTGCTTGTCTCGGGCCGCCACCTCCACCACCGACTCCTTGCGCCGCAGCTGCAGGTACAGGGCCATCAGCAGGCCGCCGGCCAGCAAGCCGCCAAAGTGCGCCATATAGGCCACGCCCTGCTGCCCTAAAAAGTGCTGTGCCAGTTCAAAACCCATCCACACCGGCAGCACCACCAGCGCAGGCCAGGTGGCATAGTTGAAGTAGAAGGCCAGCATGTAGAAAAAGCGGATGCGCCGCATGCGGTAGAGCACCACATACATGGCCATCAGCCCGGCAATCGCGCCCGACGCGCCCAGCCCATAGCTGCCCGAGCCCGCATAGAACAGGCCCGCAAACAGCGAGGCGCTGACACCGGCGACGAGATAAAAGCACAGGTAGAGCCCGGCGCCCAGCGCCATCTCCAGCGTGAACCCGAAGAGAAACAGGAACACCATATTGCCCAGCAGGTGACCGGTGCTGCCGTGCAAGAAAGTGGAGGTCAGCGCCTGCAGCGGCTGCAGCCCGGCGCCGGCCTCATAGCTCATCGCCCAGCGCGACGTAAAAGGCTTGGGCTCCAGCGGCGCAAAGCGGGCGCGGGCGGCCTGCCAGTCGGCATACAGCGGATCGGCCGCCGTGATCACCTCACCGGCCAGCAGCTGGCGGCGAAAACGCCCCTCCTGCTGCATCAGCATATAGATCTGGCCGTAGTCCTGGTTTTTTTGCAGGCCCTGCACCATGCGCACCATCTGGGGCTGGATGCGGCTGTCCGGCTTGCGGCTCTGTGCGTCGAGGTACTTCACAAAGGCCGGCACCTCGATCGCCGGTAGTGCCGTATGCGCATAGGTTTTGGATGCGCGCTCTGCCGCCCGCTCCTCACCCCCTTGCCAGACCCAGAACACCAGGCAGTTGATCGCGATCAGCAGCACCGTCATCCACGGCGGTGACTGCCAGGAGGGCTTGTTTTCCAAAGGGATGGCGATAAACATGGCGACTATTGTGCAGTCGCCATGCCGGCGCAGTGTTGGATTTTTGCCTTAGCCAGCAGGGGCGCAGATGCGGTGCAGCGCCGGTTGGGCAATACGCACATAGTCCTGCGCGTTGAGCACCATCGAGCGGTCCAGCCGCCCGGCATTGAAGGCGATCTCGGCATGGCGCTCCACCAGGTCCGGGTCCACCACCAAGGCCACCTGCGGGCCCGGGCTAAAAGGTGGAATGGCGCCAATCACGCAGCCGGTCCGCTCCGTCGCCTCTTCCGCGCTGGCCATCGTCATCTTGGGCAGGCCGAGCGCGGTAGCCAGCAGGCGAAAGTCCAGCTTCTGATCACCCGGCAGCACGGCCAGCACCCAGTGCCTGGCATTGCGGGTCTTGCACAGCATGGCCTTGGCACCCTGGCCCGGCGTCGTGCCCCGGATGCGCGCCACCTCGTCGGATTTACCCTCGGCCGGGTGCTCCAGCACCCGAAAGCGGGCACCCTCGCCGTCCAGCAGCTGCTGCAGATGGTCAAACACGCTCATGGCTGCACTCCGGGCGCGACCACCGCGCCTGGCACCTGGTGCTGCGCCAGCGCCTGGGCGACAAAACCGCTGGCCTTGGCGTCTTCCACAAAGGCGGCCAGCCACTGGATAGCGGCCTCGCCCCGGCTCTTGGGCAGGCCCATGGCCTGCTGGATCAGCATGAAATGCCCGGGCAGCAGCCGCAGACCGGCATGGCTGGCCACCGCCGCCTCCAGCTGCACCTTGACGCCTGCGGCCACGTCGCCGCTAGGCTGCAAAAAGACATCGACCACCGCCGGCGAGGTGGGCGCCCGCAGGATGCGGGCGTGTTTCAGCGCACGCGTGAGGTAGAGGTCATAAGCGCTGCCCTGGCCGACCACGACCTCGTGCGCGGCGACATCCACCTGCGTGTTGTCGCTCAGCGCCGAATCGCTGCGCACCATGTAGGCGCCTTCGATCAGCACATAGGGGGCGGAAAAACCAATGCCCGCGCCCCGCACCGGGTCCACGGCGAAAAAGCCGACATCGGCCTGGCCCTGGGTGACAGCATCGACCGAATGGGCGGCCGCCTCAAACAGCTGCAGGTCCAGCGGCAGACCCAGTTGGGCCGCCATGCGCGCTGCCAGATCGACGGAGACGCCTGCGGCCGAGCCATCGGCCCTTTTGTGCGCCAGCACCGGGTTGCCGACATTGATGGCGGCACGCAGGCGGCCGCTGGGCGCGATGAGGGATGCGATCTTGGTGCTATCCAAGGTATTGGCAGTATCGGTGCTCGGAGTCATGGCCGCTTTCATGCAAGGTGGTACAAGGGGCATGCCGTCAGCTGCGCCCTTATCCAGGGCGGCACGGGAACCATCACAGGTCTGCCGGGCCGGCATTGCGCGCGGCGCGTTCTGCGCCCATGCCGCATTCTCTACCGGCGGCAAAGCCGCAGTGGGCACTGGCCTTTTGCGCCAAAACCGCTGGCCCCGCCGATCCTGCAGCGCACCCGGCACGCATGCCGCGGGTCATGCCGGCTGCTGGATTTACGCTTTGAATCATATGGCAACTTGGCAACCTACCTTCTAGTAGGTATAGTCAAAACCCATCACCAAATCCAGAACCATTGACGATGTCTACCCGCGAAAAAATCATCCTTCTCAGCAACCACTTGATCCAGCAGCGTGGCTTCCAGGGCTTCAGCTATGCCGATCTGGAGGCGGGTATTGGCATTCGCAAAGCCAGTATTCACCATCATTTCCCTAGCAAAACAGACCTGGGCATTGCCTACTGTGACTACAAACGGGCCGATTTCAAAGCCCTGGAGGCAGCGCTGCAAAAGCTGCCCGCCGGTGTGCCGCAACTCCAGGCCTATCTGAATGCCTTTGCAGATTGCGCGGCGCAGGGGCAAATGTGCGGTGTCTACGCGATGCTGTCGGACAGCCACCTGTTTTCGCCCGCACTGCAAACGGCGGTCTACCAGCTGGCACAGACCGAGCAACAGCTGCTGCAAGACATTCTGGTCGCGGGCCAGCACCAGGCAGCCCTGCATTTTGCACTGCCCCCGGCAGAGCTGGCCATGGTGGTGAGCTCTGCGATCAAGGGCGCGCTACTGCTCAACCGCATCCCGCCCCATGGGGCCTATGACCGTGCCGCCAAAGCCATTGTCGACTGGCTGAGCACCGCCCCATGACATCCGCATCCCAGCCACTTTTTTAACCAGGAGACCCCCATGAAAAATACCATCCATCGCTTTATTCACTCCGATGCCGATATCGCTGTGCTGCGCGTCTCGGTGATCTTTATTTTTGCGCTGTTCGGCACCTTCAAATGGTTTGATTTTGAGGTCGCCGAGTTGGAGCCCCTGATCTCGAGCACCTGGCTCAGCTTTCTCTACACGCTCTTCGGTGTGCACGGGGGCAGCTACTTTCTGGGCGTGGTGGAGACCTTGGCGTTTCTGGCACTGATAGTCGGCTTCAAAAAGCCCGCTTTGGGCGTCGTGGGCGCCCTGGTCGTCATCGTCACCGGCATCACCACCTTGAGCCTGCTGCCCCAACTCTCCACGCTGGACGGTTTCATCGTCAAGGACGTGCTGCTGATTGGCGCCGGCGTTGTGCTGCTCAAGTTCGATCTGCGGCGCCAGCTGAACACGCCAGAAGCGAGCGCAACCGGCAGCGCCGCACCGTTGGCAACGGGCCGCTGAGAACCGGCTCAAAGGCGGGGCGCCGCCGGCCGTGGCACCAGATGCACCGGGGTATTGTTGCCCAGACGCTGCATATTCAGGTCATCGCTGTCACGGCCCATGCAGCGGGCAACCCGCCCGAGCAGGTCAGCCAAAACCAGCCGTCCCATGCCATCGGGGCTGCTGCAATAGCGCCACACCCTATCGCTACGGAGAATGGGCCAAGCAATCCCGCAGCCTTGGCCGAAACGCCTGGCGCCCCATCAAACCCACCCACCAAGGAGGCCATGGCAACGGGTGGGCGCGCTTTGGCAACCTCATGATGTACCGAGTCAGGCACACCGCTATCACCTACAAGCCCGCCAATTTCCTGGCGGCACTAAAGCTTGCATGCTCGAACGCAGGCACAAACTCATCGAGCTCTTGCTTTGTCATGCCAACGTCGGGAGACTGTCCTACCATGCGCCACTGCAAAATCGCCTCTACCTGTTTGCGCACAATGGCCAACGCCTGTTCATGAGACAAGGCAAACTGCGATGCTTGCCCCATCAACTGCGGCATGCTGGTGATAGGTCCCGTGTCTTCACTCAGCCAGGTCTTGGATTCCCGGTCCTTGTCGGGCATCGGGTTGATGTCGAACGCAGGCGAGAGCTGCCATTTGTTATCGCCCATGTAGAGGAAGCCCATGTTTTGCAGGTGGTCGTCGACGTTGGTGATGAGGTGGTTGAACACCTGACGCCGCCACAGTTCTTGGGCATCCACGACGTAGTTGGCGCAGGCCCCCTTCATTGCATGGAGAACCTCGGTGTAGGCGTGTTCATCTTGTCGACTCGCCTGCAGCAAGGTGGCTCCTGAGATGTAGGGGATGCGTGCATCGTCAGGGGTGCGGTCAAATCGCCGTATGACCGCCACGGGAGTGCCTTGCACCACTGCGACATGCGCCTTCGATACGGTGATACCAGCCAAAGCCGCTAGCTTGAGTGCCAGCACCTCCGCACGAGTGACATTGCGCTCGTCTTTGACACTCGGGAACTTGCCCAATGCGAGATATCCCTCTTTGTCCAGGATGCTGCATTTCGGACGCATGCCGCCAAGCGATGTGCCCTTGCCTCGCAGATAGGCCAAATCCTGGGCGGTCTCCTTGCCGAGTTCAACTGCCCGTGAAGAGCTCAGCATCTTTTCGAGTTCGAGCATTGGCGGCGTTGCCCGCCTGCCTTCTGGTGCCGACTCAAGGTAAACGCCACGGGCGTTACGCAAACGCAGTGCCCCCATACGGCTGAAATCATCAACCGCACAAAGGTAGTCGAGCTCGGTCAACGCACCCAGCTTTGGGTCCTCCTCGCGGCGCTTGGCATGTGCCCGAGCAATGACTCGACGGCCCCAAGCATCTGGCTCGGTATCCCCAAGAGCGAGGAAGAAAAGCGAGTCCTCCTTGGTCACAGGCTTTCGGGTCTGGAAGCCCGGCGCGGCGGCGAGGTCCGCAGAGACGTTAAATGTGTCAGCGTGGTCAAGCCACTCCTGGAAGTAGCCGAACTGCGTGAATACGCGCGGCCCGTTTCGCACAAACACGAGCTTTCCCACGGGGGTACCCGTTTTTCCAAGACACACATCCAGCTCCGTCTTGGTGTTTTGGACAGCGGCATTTGCTCTAGTCACCATATCGTGGAAAACTTTCAGAAAGCTTTGGGTGTGTCGCGGCGCTTGCTGTGAATCCGAGATGGAAGTTCGGCGTCCATGAGGGCAAGTCCAACCGAATCCGTCTGCGTGTCCATCAGGAGGCTCAGCTTCTCCAAATCGCCAAAGACCTGCAGCGCACTGGCCAGATAAACGAGCGCTGTGCCTGGGTTGCCATCCTCCAGCCGGCGAACGGTGCTCACCGAGACGCCCATACGCGCAGCCAAGTCGGCTTGGGACAGGCCGCGACGCCTGCGTGCGAGCTCAATGTTCTGACCCAAGGCCTTGAGAGCCCGGTCTACAGTTAGGTTAAGAGTCGAAACCATTTAAGCATCCTCATAAGAACACCTAAATTCTACAAGAGCTCTAATTGGAGCCATTGTAGGATGGCAGCATGATTTACTCAGGAAGCGCTCTCATAAGAATACTTGCAGCTGATAAGAATTCTTAAAAGATTGCTATCCGCCAACAAGGTCCAATAAGCCACCCAAAGAAGCCAATGAAAAGAAGCCGGGGAAGCCCACAATTTCAGCCACGCCACGCCACGCCTCGCAGCAAACATTTTGAAGTACCGACTTTTCTTAGAACTCACTCAAGAAGATCTAGCAAAAAAGTGTGGGTAAGAAAAAACCCGCTTTCTCAGAAGAGAGCGGGTTTGCTTCAAAAACTACTAGCAGTGCTTTTTAGAACGGAATATCGTCGTCCATATCGTCAAAGCCAGACGCAGCGCGTGGGGCTGGCGCAGGCATGGGTGCCGGTGCTGGACGGGGAGGCGGTGCCTGGCGGGGTGCGGCGGCTGGAGCCATCGCCGGTGCGGGGGCCCGGCGCTGGTAGTTGCCAGCGGGTGCACCGCCGCCGCCACCGCCCTGGTCACCGTAGCCGCTGTCGCCATAGCCGTAGTCATCGCCACCGCCCTGACCGCCACCGCCGCCCTGGCCTTGGCGGCTGCCCAGCATCTGCATCGAGTCAGCGCGGATTTCCGTCGCATAGCGCTCCTGGCCGGTGGCCTGGTCGGTCCACTTGCGGGTGCGCAGGCTGCCTTCCACATAGACCTGGCTGCCCTTGCGCAGGTACTGGCCGACGATTTCAGCCAAGCGGCCATTGAACACGACGCGGTGCCACTCGGTGGCTTCCTTGTTCTCGCCGCTGTTCTTGTCGCGCCAGCGGTCCGTGGTGGCGATAGTGACGTTGGCCACCTGGTCGCCTGAGGGGAAGGTGCGGATTTCAGGGTCGCGGCCGAGGTTGCCGACGATGATGACTTTGTTGACGGATGCCATGGTAGAGGTAGTTCCTTTGAAAAATGGGCGCCTACTATGCGTTGGCAGTGTTGCAGGCATTGCAGCCTTCAAAGCGCCCATCACTGAGATTCAGGGGCGTATCCTACCCCAAAGCGGCCGGTCCTTCTCTGCGGGTGGCCGCAGATCCTGCAACAGGGCCTGCCAGGCCTGCCCCATTCCCAGCCAGTGCTTACTTTTGTGCAGCGCCAGCCACGGCGCGGCCCAGCGGCTGCAGCGGCCAGGTCAGCACCAGCCACAGCAGCGCCAGCGCGCTGGTGGCAATGAACAGATCCGTCACGCTGCCCCAGCGGGTCAAGGCCCCGCCGAGCGCACCACCGGCAAACAGGCCCAGAGATTGCAAGGTGTTGTAACTGCCCAGCGCCGCGCCGCGCAGCGATGCCGGCGCCATGCGCGAGACCAGGCTGGGCTGCGTGGCCTCCAGCGCATTGAAGCCGCAGAAAAACACGAACAGCAGCACGCCCATCAGCCACAGCGCAGGCGCATGGCCCGAGGTCGCCACCAGGCCCAGGGCCATCTGCACCAGGGCCACCAGCGCGATCGAGCCCAGCAAGGCGCCGCGCAGGTAACCGCGCCGCTCCAGCGCAAACAGCCCGCCCATCAGCACAAAGGACAGCAGCACGGCCGGCAGGTAGACCTGCCAGTGCTCAGCCTTGGGCAGGCCTGCGGCCACCAGCATCGCGGGCACGGCTACCCACATCGACATCTGCACCGTGTGCAGCACAAACACACCGGCGTTGAGGCGCACCAGGTCGGCATGGCGGAACACCTCGCGCAGGCCGCCGCGTGCGCCGCCCCGGTGCTCCAGCGGCTCAGGCGGCACGACCCACAGCACTACCGCAATACCGCCCAGCGCCAGGCCGCAGGTCATCAAAAACAGGCCGCTCAGGCCGATGTGCACCACCAGCAGCGGGCTGAGCACCAGCGCCAGCGCAAACATCAGGCCGATGCTGGCGCCCACCAGGGCCATGGCCTTGGTGCGCACTTCGTCGCGGGTCTGGTCGGCCAAGAGCGCCGTGACGGCGGCGGACACCGCGCCTGCGCCTTGCAGCGCCCGACCCAGCAGCAGGGTATGCAGGTTGCCCGCCATGCCGGCGATCAGGCTGCCGGCGGCAAACACCAAGAGGCCCAGCACAATGACCTTTTTGCGCCCGAAGCGGTCCGACGCCATGCCCAGCGGCAGCTGGCAGACGGCCTGTGTCAGGCCATAGACGCCCATGGCCAGCCCGACCAGCGCCGGGTCATCACCGCCGGGGTATTTGTGGGCTTCCAGCGCAAACACCGGCAGCACCAGAAACAGGCCCAGCATGCGCAATGCAAAGATCAGCGCCAGGCTGAAACTGGCGCGCCGCTCGGCCGGCAGCATGGCCGTGGAAGAAGAAACAGAGGTGAGAGACAAGGGCGATACGCAGGCAAACAAGGGACGGATGGCGACGATCGCCAGCGGCAAGTGTAGAGCGCAGCCGCAAGCCCTGCTGGCAGACGGAATCTCTGCGCCCAGCGGCGCATCAGAAACCATAGCTAGGCGCAAAGCTGCCGCAAGCCCTCACCTCGGTTTTGGCGCCAGACAGCGGGCCACGCCCCTGGGTTTATCCGCAACGCATGTGCAGCGATACCCGGCAGATTGCACAACGAACGGGCAGGCTGGCTATCATGAGGGGTTTTGGATCTTGAAGCCCACATGCCACCACGCACCCCCACCGACCCTTCCGCTGCCATCGACTTGCACCATGAACTCGGCCTGTCCGAGGCGCAGCAGGACGACAGCCGCTACCTGGGCGCGCGGCTGGCACACAGTCGCATCGCCATCCGTGGCGCGCGCACGCACAACCTCAAGAACATCGATCTGGACATTCCGCGCCACCAGCTGGTGGTGATCACCGGCTTGTCGGGCTCGGGCAAATCCAGCCTGGCCTTTGACACCTTGTATGCCGAAGGCCAGCGCCGCTATGTCGAGAGCCTCTCGGCCTATGCGCGCCAGTTTCTGGGCCGGCTGGACAAACCCGATGTCGACCTGATCGAGGGCCTGTCACCGGCCATCTCGATCGAGCAGAAGGCGACCAGCCACAACCCGCGCTCGACCGTGGGCACGGTCACCGAAATCCATGACTACCTGCGCCTGTTGTATGCCCGCGCAGGCACGCCGTTCTGCCCCGACCACAACCTGCCGCTGGCGGCCCAGACCGTCAGCCAGATGGTGGACGCCGTGCTGGCCCTGCCCGAGGACACCAAGCTGATGATCCTGGCGCCGGTGGCGCGCGGCAAGAAGGGCGAGTTCGTCGAGCTGTTTGCGCAGATGCAGGCGCTGGGCTATGTGCGCTTTCGGGTCGATGGCCAGATGTACGAGCACGAGACCCTGCCCGCGCTGGCCAAGAACGAGAAGCACGATGTCGATGTGGTCATCGACCGCGTCAAGGTGCGCGCCGGGCTGCAGCAGCGCCTGGCCGAAAGCATTGAGGCGGCACTGCGTGTGGGCGGCAACGAAGGCAATGGCCGCGTACTGGCGCTGGAGATGGACACCGGCGAAGAGCATCTGTTCAGCAGCAAGTTCTCCTGCCCGGTCTGCAGCTATGCGCTGGCCGAGCTGGAGCCGCGCCTGTTCTCCTTCAACTCGCCCCAGGGCGCCTGCCCATCCTGCGATGGCCTGGGCCTGCACGAGGTGTTCGACGTCGAGCGCGTGGTGGCTTTCCCCACGCTCAGCCTGGCCAGCGGCGCCATCAAGGGCTGGGACCGGCGCAATGGCTACTACTTTGCGATGCTCGAGAGCCTGGGCCGCCACTACAAGTTCGATATTGAGCAGCCTTATGAGAGCCTGCCCGAGGCGGTGCGCCAGGTGGTGCTGTATGGCTCGGGCGACGAAGAGATCGCCTTCAAGTACGAGCTGGCCAGCGGCGAGAACGCCGGCAAGATGGTCACCAAGAAGCACCCCTTCGAAGGCATCCTGCCGAACATGACGCGGCGCTACCGCGAGACCGATTCGAGCATCGTGCGCGATGAGCTGGCCCGCTACCAAAGCGTGCAGCCCTGCCCCGACTGCCACGGCGCGCGCCTGCGCCGCGAGGCGCGCTTTGTGCGCGTGGGCGATGGTGACCAGGCCCGTGCGATCCAGGACATCAGCCAGGTCACCCTGAGCGAGGCCCACGCCTGGTTCAGCACCGTGCAGCTGACGGGCGCCAAGGCCGATATTGCCGCGCGGGTGATCCAGGAAATCAGCACGCGGCTGCAGTTCCTCAACGATGTGGGCCTGACCTACCTGAGCCTGGCGCGCAGCGCCGAGACGCTCTCGGGCGGTGAGGCGCAGCGCATTCGCCTGGCCTCGCAGATCGGCTCGGGCCTGACGGGCGTGATGTATGTGCTCGACGAGCCCTCGATCGGGCTGCACCAGCGCGACAACGACCGCCTGATCGCCACCTTGCAGCACCTGCGTGACATCGGCAACAGCGTGATCGTCGTCGAGCATGACGAGGACATGATGCGCGCGGCCGACCAGATCATCGACATGGGCCCGGGCGCCGGTGTGCACGGCGGCCAGATCATGGCCCAGGGCCGCTACGCCGACATCTGCGCCCACCCGCAGTCGCTCACCGGCCAGTACCTGAGCGGCCAGAAATCGATTGCCGTGCCCGCGCGCCGCACGCCCTGGCTGCCGGTGCTGGCCAGCACCGTGGGCGCGCCGGTGGGCAAGGCCGCCGCGGACAAGAGCGGCTCGCAGTTCCCTACCGTGCGCACCTCGCTGGAGAAAAAGCCCAGCAGTACCAGCAGCACCAGCAGTACCAAGGGCCGCAGCGTGCAGGAAGCGGCCGCCTCCGCCGCAGTGGACCCGCATGCGGTGCAAAGCCTGCGTCTCATCGGCGCCAGCGGCCACAACCTGCGCGATGTGACGGTGGATTTCCCGGTCGGCCTGTTCACCTGCGTGACCGGCGTCTCGGGCTCGGGCAAATCGACCCTGGTCAACGACACCTTGTACGCGGCCGCGGCCCACAAGATCAACCGCGCCCAGGGCGATGTCGCGCCCTACCAGGAGATCGAAGGCCTGGACTATTTCGACAAGGTCATCAATGTGGACCAAAGCCCGATTGGCCGCACGCCGCGCAGCAACCCGGCCACCTACACCGGCCTGTTCACGCCCATCCGCGAGCTGATGGCCGAGACCAACACCGCCAAGGAGCGCGGCTATGGCCCGGGGCGCTTCAGCTTCAATGTGGCCGGCGGCCGCTGCGAGGCCTGCCAGGGCGATGGCATGGTCAAGGTGGAGATGCATTTTCTGCCCGACGTCTATGTGCCCTGCGACATCTGCCACGGCCAGCGCTACAACCGCGAAACCCTGCAGGTGCAGTGGAAGGGCCGCAATATTGCGCAGATCCTGGAGATGACGGTCGAAGACGCGCACGACTTCTTCCGCGATGTGCCCACCATTGCCCGCAAGCTGCAAACGCTGCTGGATGTGGGCCTGAGCTATGTCCGCCTGGGCCAGAGCGCCACGACTTTGTCGGGCGGCGAGGCCCAGCGCGTCAAGCTGGCGCAGGAGCTGTCCAAGCGCGACACCGGCCGCACGCTCTACATCCTTGATGAGCCGACCACCGGCCTGCACTTTGCCGATATCGACCTGCTGCTCAAGGTGCTGCACCAGCTGCGCGATGCGGGCAACACGATTGTCGTCATCGAGCACAACCTGGACGTCATCAAGACGGCCGACTGGGTCATCGACATGGGGCCCGAAGGCGGCGCTGGCGGCGGGCAGCTGGTGGCCCAGGGCACGCCCGAGCAGGTCGCCGCCAACCCGGCCAGCCATACCGGGCGCTACCTGGCGCCTTACCTCAAGCGCTGAGGCAGCTTGCCGCGCGTCAACGAACCAGTCCATCCCACTGCGCCTATGCCAGCAAACCTGATTTTCCGCACCGCAACCCTGGCCGACCTGCCCGCGATCATCGCGCTGCTCGCCGATGATGCGCTGGGCCGTGAGCGCGAGGTGCTGGCCGACCCGCCCGATGCGCGCTATGTCTCGGCCTTTGACGCGATCTGCGCCGATGCCAACCAGCGCCTGGTGGTGGCCGAGCTGGACGGGCAGGTGGTGGGCACGCTGCAGCTGTCCTTTGTGCCCGGCCTGTCGCACACGGGGGCCTGGCGCGGCCAGATCGAATCGGTGCGCATTGCCGCGCAGCTGCGCGGCGCCGGCGCGGGCCAGCAGATGCTGGAATGGGCGGTGGCGCAGTGCCGCGAGCGGGGCTGCACGGTGGTGCAGCTGACCACCGACAAAAGCCGGGCCGATGCCCACCGCTTTTACGAAAAGCTGGGCTTTGTGTCCAGCCATCTGGGTTTCAAGCGCAAGCTTTAACTGCCCGAGGGCACCAGCCGAATCAGCTTGCCATCGGGCCCATCGGTCAGCAGGTAGACCAGGCCATCGGCGCCCTGGCGCACGTCACGGATGCGCTCGCCCAGCGATTCATAGAGGCGCTTCTCGCCGGTCACCTTGCCGTCCTTGACCGTCAGCTGGGCGACGCTGCGCGACTTGAGGCCGCCCACCAACAGGCTGCCTTTCCAGGCCGGGCCATAGCGGTCACTCGTGACAAAGGCCATGCCCGAGGGCGCAATGCTGGGCACCCAGTAGTGCAAGGGCTGCTCCATGCCGGCCTTTTGCGTGCCTTCGCCGATCTTGCCGCCGCCGTATTCCTCGCCATAGGTAATCACCGGCCAGCCATAGTTCTTGCCAGGCTGGGGCCGGTTGATCTCGTCGCCGCCCTGCGGGCCGTGCTCGTGCTGCCACAGGCTGCCATCGGCGGCGACGGCCAGGCCCTGGCTGTTGCGGTGGCCGTAGCTGTAGATCTCCGGCAGCGCATCCTGGCGGCCCGCATAAGGGTTGTCCTTGGGCACGCTGCCATCCTTGGCAATGCGCACCAGCTTGCCGTGGTGGTTGTTCAGGGTCTGCGCATCGTCGCGCTGCGAGTAGCGGTCACCCAGGCTGAGGAACAGGTTGCCATCGGGCGTCTCGGCAATGCGGCAGCCAAAATGGGCATTGCTCTTGGCCTTGGGGCGCTGGCTGAACAGCACTTTGACGTCTTCGAGCTGGCGCTCATTGGCCGCAAGGCGCGCCGAGGCCAGTGCCGTGCTGTTGGTGCCCGCCTGGGGGCCCGCTTCGCTAAAGCAAAAATAGATGCGCCGGTTGCTGGCGAACTGGCTGTCGGCCACGACATCGAGCAGGCCGCCCTGGCCGGCATCGACCACCTTGGGCACGCCTTGCAGCTCGGACTGTTTACGCCCATCGGCATCGAGCAGCCAGAGCTTGCCGCCGCGCTCGGTCAGCAAAAAGCGTTTGTCCGGCAAGGGCGCAATGGCCCAGGGGTTGAGGTAGCCGCTGCCCACAACCGTGGGCTTGGGCAGCGCGGGTGCCGCCGTCTGCGCTTGCACAGTGCTGGCGGCGCAGATGGCCAGCAGCCCGCTGGCGCCCAGTGCCCATGAATAAAAACCCTTGCGTGCTTGTTTCTGTCTCATGTTTGCCCTTTGCGAAGTGCCTCTGACCTTACCATGCTGACCATGGAAACCCCCAACAGTTCCCCTTCGGCCTCCCCTAGCGCATCCGCTTCTGCCACCGCCAGCCCGGCAGTCTGGGATTTTGTCGTCATCGGCGCCGGCATGGCCGGCAGCGCCACCGCCTGGCACCTGGCTACCAGCGCCCAGGTGCTGGTGCTGGAGCAGGAATCCCAGCCCGGCTACCACACCACCGGCCGCTCGGCCGCGCTGTTTGAAGAGCACTATGGCCCACCCCAGGTGCAAGCGCTCACCCGAGCCAGCCGCCAGTTTTACGAGCAGCCGCCGGCCGACTTTGCCGAGCATGCGCTGGTCAGCCCCCGCGGCGTGCTGTATGTGGCAACGCCCGCGCAGTTGCCCGCGCTGCAAGCCGCCTACGACGAGGCACGCCAGCATTCGCCCGGCGCGCGCTGGCTGGACAAGGCCGCGCTGAAAGCCTTTTTGCCGGCGCTCAACACCGAGGTGCTGGAAGCCGGCTTTAGCGACGATGGCGCCCGCGATATCGATGTGCATGCGCTGCACCAGGGCTTTTTGAAGGGCATGCGCCGGCGCGGCGGCCAGCTGTGGAACGATGCCCGGGTGCACAGCCTACACTGGGATGCCAGCGCCGGCCACTGGCAGATCAGCCTGGCCGATGGCCGCCAGCTGCAGGCCCGCCATGTCGTCAACGCCGCCGGCGCCTGGGCCGATGAGCTGGGCCAGATGGCTGGAGCGGCTGCCATTGGCCTCACGCCCAAGCGCCGCAGTGCCTTTACCTTTGCGATGCCCGCCGGCATGGACGGCCAGCACTGGCCGGCCGTCATCGATATCGGCGAGCAGTGGTACTTCAAGCCCGATGCCGGCCAGCTGCTGGGCTCGCCCGCCAACGCCGATGCCACCCACCCGCATGATGTGCAGCCCGAGATGATGGACATTGCCGAGGGCATTGACCGCATCATGCAGGCCAGCCATTTCGACATTCGCCGCCCCAGCCACAGCTGGGCAGGCCTGCGCTCCTTTGTCGCCGATGGCGAGATGGTGATTGGCTGGGATGGCCAGGTGCCGCAGTTTCTGTGGGTGGCCGCGCAGGGCGGGTATGGCATCCAGAGCGCCTATGGCTACGGCCTGCTGGCGCGCAACCTGGCCTTGCAGGAGCCGCTGGACCCGGCGCTGGTGAGCCAGGGTGTGCAGCCTGAGGCTCTGTCGCCCACGCGCCATTTGCGCTGAGAGCCACCAACACAACCCTTGATACGTCGTTACCTGGCCGGACGCACCCTGCCTTGTCGTACGTTGTACTGCCTGCGGCAGGGTGCCTCGTCTCAACCGCAAACCTGCGGTTTGCTGGGCCGTGCTAGCGGCGCTGAATAGCGCAGCGCCAGCACGCAGCTGCGCTTGCTGGCACACTGCTGGAAAACCTTGAATAACATCCGGCGCTGCGCACACCAGTGCCTCCAGCCATGTCCGCTTCCAGCTCCCCTGTCCCCTTTCGCCCTACGGACCTCGCCTTGGCGCTGGTCGTGGTGGTGGTCTGGGGCATCAACTTTGTCATCATGAAATGGGGCCTGCAGAGCCTGACCCCGTTCGAGCTGGGCGCCCTGCGCTACCTCTGCGCGGCCTTTCCGCTGGTGCTGTTCATCAAGCCGCCGCGCGTGCACTGGCGCTGGGTGGTGCTGTTTGGCCTGCTGCAGGGCGTGGGCCAGTTTGGCTTCTTGTTCACCGCGCTCAAGGTGGGCATGACGGCGTCGCTCGCCAGCGTGGTGCTGCAGACCCAGGTGTTTCTCACCGCCGTGTGGACCTGGGTGCTGCTGCGCGAGCGCCCCGGCCGCCCACTGGTGGCCGGCATGGGCATTGCCGCGCTCGGCCTGGCCTGCCTGCTGATCAATGAGCTGCGCAGCAATGGCGCTGGTGGCACCACCTTGGCAGGCCTGCTGCTGGTGCTGTGCGCGGCCACATCCTGGGCCTGCTCCAACGTGGTGGTGCGCCTGGCGCAAAAGGAAAACGCCCGCTACGACCCGGTGGGCTTTATCGCCTGGAGCAGCCTGATGCCGATTCTGCCCTTTATCGGGCTGAGCGCCGCACTGGACGAGGGCAGCGTGGGCAAGTGGCTGCAGGCAGAGACCTGGCAGCAGATTCCCGGGCTGGCCTGGATGTCGATCGCCTACCTGGGCTGGGTGGCCACCATCGTCGGCTACGGGCTGTGGACCAAGCTGATCCAGCGCTACTCGGCCAACCGGGTGGCGCCCTTCAGCCTCTGCGTGCCGGTCATTGGCCTGACCACCGGCATGCTGGTGCTGGGCGAGACGGTGACGGCCTGGCAATGGGCTGGCGCGGTGTTTGTCGTGCTGGCGCTGGTGGTCGTGGTCTGGGGCGGCCGCTGGCTGCAGGCGGCGCGGCGGTAAGCTGCGCCGAAGGAGACCGCGCTCAGCGGTCTTCGATCTTCGCGGTCTCGACGATCTGCTGGTACTTGGACACCTGGGCCTTCAAGAAGGCGCCCATGTCCTGGCCGGGCGCAGCCACCACATTGCCACTGGCTTCGAGCTTGGCGCGAAAGCTGGGGGACTGCAGCATGTCATCAATGGCCGCACGCAAGGCCTTTTGCACCTGCGGGGGCAACTTGGCTGGGCCCATCAGCGCAAACCAGCTGTTGATATCGACCCTCGCAAACGCCGAGGTCTCGGCCAAGGCCGGGATATCGGGTGTGACGCTGGAGCGCTTGGCCTCGGTCGTGCCCAGCGCCACCACCTTGCCGGCGCGGATATGCGGCAGGCCCGAGGACAGCACAAACACGCCAAAATCCAGGCTGCCGCCCAGCAGGTCATTGGTCAGCGGTGCCACGCCCTTGTAGGGCACATGGGTCATCGCCACATTGCCGGCCTGCTGCACCATCTCGCCAGCAATGTGCAGCGCCGTGCCCACGCCCGAGCTGCCATAGCTGTACTTGCCGGGGTTCTGGCGCAGCAGGCTGAGGAACTCCTGCGTGTTCTTGACGCCGCTGGACTGCGAGGCAACCAGCACCATGGGCTGGGTCGCCACCAGGCTGATCGGCGTGAAATCCTTGAACACCCGGTACTTGATGGCCTTGTTGATCAGCGGCGCAATCGCCATCTCGTTGTTGGCCGACAGCAGCAGGGTATAGCCATCGGCCGGCGCCCGGGCCACCTTTTGCGCACCGATGGCGCCACCGGCACCGCCCAGGTTCTCGATGACCACCGGCTGCTTGAGCCGCTGCGCCAGTTCGGTGCCGACCATGCGGCCCACCGCATCGGTGCTGCCGCCAGGCGGGTAGGCAATCACCAAGGTGATGGCCTTGGTGGGGTAGTGCGCAGCCGCCTGTGCGCCTGCCGCCATGCTGGCCGCCAGCGCCAGCAGACCCAGGCAGGCCTTTCGGCGCGGGCGAGAAAAAAGCATAGGGAGCATCGGAAGTCCTTGTGGCGGTGGAAAAGGCGTCAGAAGAAAAGCGGCAGGCGCATTGTGTCTTGGCCCAAGAAGCCTCCGCACAATTCCGGAAAAAGAAGCAGGGCCCGTGCCAGCGTGCAGCACGGACCCTGTCGTTCTGGCGCTGGAGCCGCTCAATCGACCGCGTTGAGCAGGTCGCGGGTCTGGATCGCAGCGGCGCGCGCCGCGCTGGCAAAGTCGTCGCCGCTGCTCGCATACAAAATGGCGCGCGAAGAGTTGATGATGATCGGGCCGCCGCCAATGCGGGCCGCCTTGACGGTGGCCACCGCATCACCACCCTGCGCACCGACGCCGGGAATCAGCAGCGGCAGGTGGGGGGCGACGGCGCGCACACGCTCGATCTCTTGCGGGCGGGTGGCACCGACGACCAGGCCGAGCTGGCCATTGGTGTTCCAGGGGCCCTGGGCCAGGCGCGCCACATGCTCGAACATCTGCGGCTGGCCGGGCACATCGGCCAGGGTCTGGGCCTGCAGGTCGTCCCCACCGGGGTTGGAGGTGCGGCACAGCAAGAAGGCGCCCTTGCCCTCGTACTTCAGGTAGGGCGTGATGGAGTCAAAGCCCATGAAGGGCGACAAGGTCACCGCGTCCGCCCCATAGCGCTCAAAGGCTTCCTTGGCGTACTGCTCGGCGGTCGAGCCGATGTCGCCGCGCTTGGCATCGAGAATCACCGGCACCTGGGGAGCCACGCGGCGCATATGGGCCATCAGCTTTTCCAGCTGGTCCTCGGCGCGGTGCGCTGCAAAGTAGGCGATCTGCGGCTTGAAGCTGTTGACCAGGTCATGGGTGGCATCGACGATGGCTGCGCAAAAATCATAGATCTTGCTGGCATCGCCGCGCATCGCGGCGGGAAAACGGCTGGGCTCCGGATCCAGGCCCACGCACAGCATGGAGTTGTTTTGGGTGGCTGCGGCGCGCAGCTGGTCGATAAAAGGCATGGGCGCTATTGTAAAAGCTGGCCGTGCCAGGGCCTTCGCAGAGCTGACTGCGTCGCACGGGGATTGCAGGCACAATCGCGCCCCATGCCTACCCTGTCGCGACAACAACTGGTGATCCTGTGCCTGCTGACCCTGGTCTGGGGGCTGAACTGGCCGGTGATGAAGACGGGGGTGCAGCACTTCCCGCCACTGAGCTTTCGCGCGCTGTCGATGCTGATCGGCCTGCCGCTGCTGGCGTTGGGCCTGCTGGTGCTCAAGGTGCCCTTCCGGCTGGAGCGGCGCTACTGGGGGCCGCTCGTGGTGCTGGGCTTTTTCAACATGGTGATGTGGCACACGCTGATCATTGTGGCGATTCCGCTGCTGCCCAGCGGCCGGGCGGCGATCCTGGGCTACACCATGCCTATTTTTTCAGCAGCGCTGGGCGCACTGTTCTTCAGTGACCGGCTGCCGCCGCGCGCCTGGCTGGGCGTAGCCGCTGCCGCCGGCGGCGTGTTTCTGCTGCTGTGGAACGAGATGGACAAGCTGGGCGGCAAGCCCACGGGCGTGGCGCTGATGCTGCTGGCAGCGGCCAGCTGGGCGTTGGGCACCCAGCTGCTGCGCCGCACCCACATCCCCGCGCCCACCTTGACCCTGGCCTTCTGGATGACCGTGATGACCACCGGCTGCCTGTGCCTGCTGGCCACGCTGCTGGAGCGCCCGCGCTGGCATGCGCCTGACCCCATCGCCTGGGGCACCATCCTGTTCAATGCGGTGCTGGTGATCGGCTTTGCCCAGGTGGCCTGGTTCTTTCTGGTGCGCACCCTGCCGCCGCTGGCGTCCACTTTGAGTGTGATGCTGATCCCCGTGCTGGGCGTCTTCAGCGGCGCCTGGTGGCTGGGCGAGATCCTGCACTGGCAGGACTGGACGGCGGTGGCCTTGATGGTGCTGGCCATCGCCTCGGTGCTCTGGCCCAGCCGGGCGCGCCGCTGAGCCAGCACAAAGCGATCCTACGTCGCTGAATCAGCGGCCTGCGGACTGCGCAGGCGGGGCCAGGCTGTCGTTGTCCATCGTCAGGTAGACCAGCACCAGCAGCAAGGTGATAAAGAAGCGGAAGGCATCGGGCACGCCATTCCACTCTTTGGACATCCACATGCCAAACCACTCACCGCCCACCGACATAAAGCCCACCTGCCAGGTGAGAAAGCCCAGGGTCAGCCCGGCAATCGCCCATTTTTTGGCAGCGCGAAAACCGGCCGCATCGGCATGGCGGGCGCGCAAGAGCTGGCTGCCGCCAACCCAGCACAGCAGCGCTGTCAGTGTCTCCAGCGCAATGATGCCGGCATAGCCCAGGTGGTGGATCCATTCCGCATCGATGGCGCGGTAGAGGATGCTGTTACCGGGGAAGGTGGTGTCCATCAGGAACACATGGTGCACAAAGGCAAAGTTGGTGGCGTAGTCGGTGATATTGCCAAAAGCCACCAAGGTGGCGAAGAAAGCCATGGCCAGCACCAGGGCGGACTTGGACAGACGAATCATCATTCGAAGCTCCAGACGTGAGAGTGTGAGAGAGGGATAGGAAAGGGCAGACGGATGCCGTGGCGCCGAACAGCAAGGCTCGGCACCTGATCCATCAAAAGTGTGCCAACGCGGAGTTGGCGGGGAGGTGTGCAAAAAGCACGCAGGCGCGCAGATCGGGACTGGAAAACCTGAAGCCGGCAGCGGGTCTGGGAAACACGCAGGCCAACCGGATCGAATGTCGCGCCAGGAGGGAGGCTGGATTCTGCCAGCCCGCTGTGGAGGCTGTCAACGCTGGCCGATCCGGCCATAAAAAAACGCACTGCCCCAAGGGGAGTGCGTTCTTTGTTCCAACCGGGCGGCGGCCCGGTGGTGGATCAGCGAGGCGCGTTCAGCAAACGGGTCACATCGCGGTCATTGGGCAAGGCATAGTCATAGCCCGACAGGATGCGGCTGTCTTCGGTACGCACCAGCTTGAGGCTGACGTAGGTGAAGTTGGCAGCGGGCGAGAAGGTGCCGACCAGCACCATCGAGGCGTTCTGGCTGCGCGCAATGTCGCGCATCTCGCGCGACAGCAGCAGCTCGCCGGTGCCTTCGCGCACATACAGATCGGTGCGCAGCTTGACTTCCTTGACGTGGAAGCCACGGGCGGCCATCTGGTTGGCGTAGATCTCGGACAAGGTGCGGCCCAGTGGCGACGAGGCGCCCATGTTGTTCACATTGACCACGGTGGCCACCAGCACGGGGCCGGTACCGGTCGACTGGGGCGCGACCGAGGCGGTCAGCTTGTTGATCGCATCCTGGCTGTTGGCCAGGAAGACGCTGGCGTCCGCAGCCTGGTAGGTCGGCTCGCTGCGCACCGTGCTCACGGGCTGGGCAGGATCGCTCCAGCTGGCGCAACCGGCCAGCACAGCGGCAGAGGCCACAGCGGCCAGGGTGGTCAGACGCCGCATCATTTGTTCACCACCTTCATGTTGACGGCGCGGTAGGCTTCGGTCTTGGCGAACTGGCCGACGGTGGCATTGTCAACATAGTAGACATTGGACTTGCGCGCGACATACTGGCCCTGGCGCAGCACCGTGGTGGTCAGCAGCACTTCGGAGTATGCCGGGGCGCCTGCGATGGTGGCGGCCTGGTAGTCGGTGCCGATGGTCGGGCTCACGCCAGCGACGACCTGGCCGTTGTCGCCTTCATAGGCCCAATTGCCCGCTTGCTGCAGGTTGTGGTGCACGACCTTGGCGTCGTAGCTCACTTCGAGCTGCTGGCCGGGGGTGGTGTAGACCGATGCGCCATGCTGCACCAGCTTGGTCACGACCAGGTCGTGGAACACGCTGTCAAAGGCGCTGGCGTTCTGCGGCAGGGCCACATACAAAGGCGTCTTGGCGTTCAGACCATTGCGCTCCAGCGTCGCCAGCGTGTCGGCCACCACTTCGCTGGCCATCAGGTCCCAGTGGCCCGCTGCGCGGACCTTCATCTGGGTTGGTTGCGCATAGTTGGCGCCGTATGGAACGGGCGCCTCTACCGCGCAACCCGTCAACGCAAGCACGGCGCTTGCCAGCGCCGCCGCTCCGATGGTCTTTTTCAAAGCCATGTTTCCCTCCTCGGAATTAGATAGCCGACGGGCCAACACCCGCCCAGGCTTGCATCCATTGTTGTAGATGTGGTGCTACCAAGACAAGTGAAACGATCCAAAGTGCGAGCAGAGCCACGCATTTTGTTGTTTTTGCTCACACTTTAGAAACGCCATTTGTCCACTGAATAAGCTCAGCCTGCCGCGCGTTTTTGCAGAATCTCGAAAGCTGGCAAGGTCTTGCCTTCCAATACTTCCAAAAAGGCACCGCCGCCAGTGGAGATATAACCAATCTTGTCCTCGATGCCGTACTTGGCAATGGCGGCCAAGGTATCACCGCCACCGGCAATGCTGAAGGCGGGCGACTGGGCAATGGCCTGGGCCAGGGTTTCGGTGCCATGCGCAAACGCATCGAACTCGAACACGCCCACCGGGCCGTTCCAGACGATGGTGCCGGCCTTCTTGAGCTGCTCGGCCAGGCGGGCGGCCGTCTCGGGGCCGATATCGAGGATCAGGTCGTCATCGGCCACGTCGGTGGCGCGCTTGATGGTCGCCTCTGCGTCGGCCGCAAAGGTCTTGGCCACCACCACATCGGTCGGAATCGGCACATCGGCGCCGCGTGCGGCCATGGCATCGATCACGGCCTTGGCGTCACCCACCAGGTCGGCCTCGGCCAGCGACTTGCCGATGTTCAGGCCTGCCGCCAGCATGAAGGTGTTGGCAATGCCGCCGCCGACGATCAGCTGGTCTACCTTGCTGGACAGCGCCTGCAGGATGGTCAGCTTGGTCGAGACCTTGGAGCCCGCGACGATGGCGACCAGCGGACGCGCCGGCGCGGCCAGTGCCTTGGTGATGGCATCGATCTCGGCCGACAGCAGCGGGCCGGCGCAGGCGATCTTGGCGTACTCGGCAATGCCGTAGGTCGTGCCTTCGGCGCGGTGGGCCGTGCCAAAGGCGTCGTTCACATAGATGTCGCACAGCTGGGCGAGCTTTTGCGCCAGCGCCGGCAGGTTCTTCTTCTCGCCGACATTGCTGCGGCAGTTCTCCAGCATCACGACCTGGCCGGGGGCCACGGTGACACCGTCAACCCAGTCCGCGATCAGCGGCACCTCGCGGCCCAGCAGCTGCGCCAGACGTTGCGCCACCGGGGCGAGCGAGTCCTCGGGCTTGAACGCGCCCTCGGTGGGGCGGCCCAGATGGCTGGTCACCATCACGGCGGCGCCAGCCTTGAGCGCCATCTCGATCGCAGGCACCGACGCACGCACGCGCGTGTCTTCGGTGATCTCGCCGGCATCGTTGAGCGGCACATTCAGATCGGAGCGGATAAAAACGCGTTGGCCTTGCACCTTGCCTTGGGCACACAGGTCGGAGAAACGAAGGATGTTCATGGGAATGGCTACCAAAGAGTCTAGAAACTGGGGCGCGCGCCATGCAAGGGCCTGCGCATGGCCGCCATTGTAGAGGCCTGCCCAGCCCGCCCCAAGCAGCGGGTCGCGCTCGCGTCTCTCCGCCCCGGCTTACCAGCCCAGGCCGATATGCAGCGGCAGGTAGACCGCCATGCCCACCACAATCGTGCCCAGGATGCCGCGCTTTTTGAAGTAATAGATGGTCGCGCAGATCACCGCCGGAATGCGGGCATCGAGCAAGGTGTCGGTCAGCTCGCCCTTGACCATCAACAGCTCGGGGGCAATGACGGCCATCAACGCGGCCAGCGGCGCGTATTTGAGGCCGCGCTTGAGCCAGTCGGGCAAGGGCAGTTCGTTCTTCGGGATCATGAAGAACGCGCGGGTGACCACGGTGATGACGGTCAGGCCCACGATGGCGGTGAGCTGGTAGAGCAGATCCCAGTCGTCCTGGCTCATCGCACATGCTCCTCACGCACGGGCACCGCCGTGGTGCCATCGTCGGGCTGCTCGGGCCCGGGCGATGGCAGCGGCTTGTTCTTCGCCACCACCACGATCTTGGGCTTGCGGCCGCGCTGGTCCACCGCCTCGACCAGGAGGCCGATCGTGACCGCGCAGGCAATCGCCACCAGGATATTGAGCTTGAGCGGAATGCCATAAGCCGCAATCGCCGCCGTGGCGGCCACCAGCGCCGCGACCTTGGTGGCGCGGTCGATCAGCATCGAATAGAGCACGCCCAGCAGCGCCAGCACGCCGGCAAAACCCAGGCCCCATTCCAGCGGCACCACGTTGGCCAGCAAGATGCCGGCAATCGAGAAGCCCTGCCAGGTCACAAAGTTCAGCGACGAGGCGCCCCAGAAGTAGTAGACCTGCTGGGGCTTGGCCACCGGCGCGGTGTAGCGGCGCATGAAGGCCACAAAGATCACATCACCGCTGAAGTAACCAATGCAGAGCCGGTGCCACAGCGGCAGGTGCGCAAAATAGCTGCGCCACATGCTCGACAGAATGACAAAGCGCAGGTTCACGCAGGCGGCGGTGAACCAGACCACCCACATCGGCGAGCCCATCGCCATCAGCGGCAGCACCGCCAGTTGGGCGCTGCCGGCATAGACCACCAGCGACATGAAGATGGCCATGGGGGCGGAGATTCCCGCCTTGACCATGGCCACACCGGTGACCAGCGCCCAGGCGGCAATGCCCACGGCCGTGCCCGACATGTCGACCACGCCGGCACGGAAACTGGGGTGGTCGATGGCGCGGCGCCGGTGGTGCAGGCTCATGGAGCC
Organism: Comamonas squillarum; assembly: GCF_025309455.1. Taxonomy (NCBI): domain Bacteria; kingdom Pseudomonadati; phylum Pseudomonadota; class Betaproteobacteria; order Burkholderiales; family Comamonadaceae; genus Comamonas; species Comamonas squillarum. The sequence goes on along the minus strand of NZ_CP104377.1, from coordinate 3,950,645 downwards.
GCCACGGAGAGCCTGTCGTCACCCAGCACCTGGCCGGGCTGCAGCGCATGGCCGCGCAGAAAATCGGCCGCCTGCAGCCGCTTGCCACCGGGCCGCTGCAGCGCGCTGATGCGCAAGGCACCCTCGCCGCAGGCCACCACAATGCCCTGGCCGTCGGCCGCCAGCACCTGGCCGGGAACGGCACCGGCGGGCGAATGCCGCTCGGGCTGCGCTGCCCAAATCTTGACCACCTCCTCGCCCATGCGGGTCGAGGCGGCCGGGAAGGGATTGAAGGCGCGCACGCACCGATCGATCTGCACAGCGCTCTGCGCCCAGTCGATGGTGCTTTCGGCCTTCTCGATCTTGTGCGCGTAGGTGATGCCTTCTGCCGGCTGCGGCGCGCGCTGCAAACGGCCCTCGGCGCTCAAGGCCAGCGCCTGCACCAGCATGCGCCCGCCCATCTCGGCCAGCTTGTCGTGCAGGCTGGCGGTGGTGTCATCGGCGGCAATGTCCAGCGCTTCGACCAGGCACATATCACCGGTATCGAGGCCCGCGTCCATCTGCATGATGGTCACGCCGGTCTGGGCATCGCCCGCCTCGATCGCGCGGTGGATGGGGGCGGCGCCGCGCCAGCGCGGCAGCAGGCTGGCGTGGATGTTGAGGCAGCCCTTGGCAGGCAAGTCCAGCACCCATTGCGGCAGGATCAGGCCGTAGGCGGCGACGACCATCACATCGGGCTGGGCCGCCAGCAGCGCCGCGCTTGCGGCAGCCGCTTCTTGCGGGTATTTGCCATCGAGCCGCAGGCTGAGCGGCTGGCTGACGGCAATGCCGTGCGCCAGCGCGCATTGCTTGACCGGGGAGGCCTGCAGCTTCATGCCCCGGCCGGCGGGCCGGTCCGGCTGGGTCAGCACCAGCGGCACTTCGTGACCGGCGGCCAGCAACTGCTCGAGAGCCACACGGGCAAATTCCGGCGTGCCGGCAAAAACTACTTTCATGTCTTTTTTTAGGTAAGAGGCCAGTTGCGATCGGGCCACGCAGACCGGCCGTCAATCGCGCTGGCGGGGCTCGGGCAAAGGCTCATCCATGAACATCAGCTTTTGCACCACACCTTGCGGATCGATGTGCACATGCGCGAATCGCTTGATGCCATTGTCCCAGAATCGGTAGGTCCAGACCTGTCCCTTGAAGCTCCAGACCCGGGTGATTTCCATCGGCGGGCCAAAATCCTGCATCAGCTGCTGCTCGCTGAACTGGCCCAGCGGGATGGCGCCGAAGTTCTCGGCCGTCAGCACCTGGGTAGTGGTCTGCAATTGGCCATCGGCGCCAAAGCGCAGCTGGTAGGCCTCGCGCCCCATCGGCTGGGTGGTGTAGAGCCAGCGCTCCGCTCCGCCCTCGAGCTTTGTGACGGTCGTAGCAGGGCCGAGCTTGCTCAGCACTTCCTGCTGCGGGGTGCCGGGCTTGAACTGGGTGGGGTAGGCGCAGCCCGCCAGGGCGGCGCACAGGATGAGCAGCACCATCGCGCCCCACGCGCTGCCAGGCAGCCAGCTCCGTGAAGATCGCGCCGTGCCCATATCAGCCCTTGGCGTCGGCCAGTTCGCGCTTTTGCTGCTTGACCAGCTTGGACTTGATGCGGTTGCGCTTGAGGGGCGAGAGGTACTCGACAAACACCTTGCCCAGCAGGTGGTCCATCTCATGCTGGATGCAGATGGCCAGCAGGCCTTCGGCGTCGATCTCGCGGCTGTTGCCGTTCTCGTCGAGTGCCCGGATCTTGACCGCCACCGAGCGCTCGACACCGTCGTAAATGCCGGGCACAGACAGGCAGCCTTCGTCACCCACCTGCTTTTCATCGCTGGCCCAGAGGATTTCCGGGTTGATGATGGCCATGGGCTCGTTGCGCTCTTCAGAGACGTCGATCACCACCACGCGCTCGTGCACGTCGATCTGCGTGGCTGCCAGGCCGATACCGCTGGCGTCGTACATAGTGGCCAGCATGTCCTGGACCAAGGTACGGATGCGGTCATCGACCACGGCCACGGGCTTGGCGACCTTGTGCAGACGGGGATCGGGGTAGCAGAGAATCGGGAGGATAGACATAGTTTTCGCTCTTGAATGTCGTTATTTTCGCCACTTTTGCGCTTCAATGCCCAGATGGCTTGCAATAATCATTGATCGATCAAGGGCTTGGCCCGAGAATCAGAGGCAATTACAAACATTGACAGCAGGCCCACTGTGGCCTGCCAGCGACTGAGAGGGAGTCACCCGGCCATGCGAGCATCCACCACGCCCCTGTTCCACCAGCTGCGCAGCAGCGCCGTTGCAGTCGCCTGCATGGCCTGCGCCGGCATGAGTGCCTGGGCCGCCACCCCGGCCGCGCAGTTGCCGGTGACCGCGCAGCAACGCAGCACCGCCCAGCAAGTGGCGGCGCTGGGCATCCCCGAGGCCGACCTGGTCGCCAATGCACCCGAGAGCTACGTGGTCAAGCGGGGCGATACGCTCTGGGATATTTCGCGCATCTACCTGCAGCAGCCCTGGCGCTGGCCGGCGCTGTGGGGCATGAACCTGCAGTCCATCGCCAACCCGCACCTGATCTACCCCGGCCAGACCCTGTACCTGGAGCGCCGCAATGGCATAGCGCGCCTGGTCACCTCGCGCTCGGGTGAGGACGAGGTCATCCGCATCTCGCCGCGCGTGCGCAGCGAGAGCCTCTCGGGCACCGCGCTGCCCGCCGTCAACCAGCGCCTCATCGAGGCTTTCCTGGTCGAGCCCGAAGTGCTGGCCGCTGGCGAGAGCGAAAAAGCCCCGCGCCTGGTCGGTGCCGCGCAAGAGCGCGCCCTGCTGTCGCCCGGCGACCGCGTCTATGGCCGCTCGGCCGACCAGTCGCTGGAAACGGGCCAGGAGCGCCAGTACTACCGTGTGTTCCGCAATGCCGTGCCGATGGTCGACCCCGAAACCAACGCCGTGCTGGGCTACGAAGCCCAGTACCTGGGCAAGGTGCAGGTGATGGCCGGTGAGCGCAAGGAGACGACGCTCGATGCCAAGGGCCATGCCCACACCGATCCGGTGCCCGCATCGCTGGACATCACGTCGGTGAAGGAAGAAATCCGCATCGGCGACAAGCTGCTGCCGATGCCGCGCGCCACCGTCACCAGCTATGTGCCGCATGCGCCCGATGAGCACCTGCAAGGCAGCGTCATGTCCATCTACGGCAGCAACAGCGTGGCCTATGCATCGCGCAACAACGTGATCGCCATCAACCGGGGCCAGGCCGACGGTGTCGAGCTCGGCCATGTCTTCCGCCTGATGACGCGCGGCGCGCGCATCAAGGACAAGACCGACAGCGACCAGACCGTCATCAAGCTGCCCAACGAGGCCAATGGCCTGGCCATGGTGTTCCGCACGTTCGACAAGGTGTCCTACGCGCTGATTCTGGAAGCGAAGGAAGGCGTGAAGGTAGGCGACTCGCTGATCTCGCCCGACTACCGCCCCTGATACGGGTAACGGGGAAAGTGGCTCTTGCCCATGACCGAACAAGAGCTGCATGACTGGTTGCGCTTGAGCGCCACGCCCGGCCTGGGCAATACCACCATCCGGCGGCTGCTGGCGCGCTTTGGGCTGCCCGCTGACGTGCTGGCCCAGACCAGCGCCGCGTTGGAGAGTTGCATCACGCCCGCGCAAGCCCGGGCGCTGCACCACCCCAGCCCCGAGCTGCAAGCGCTGCAGGCGGCCACCTGGGCCTGGCTGACCAGCGCGCCCACCCCTTTGCAGCGCCATGTGCTGACCCTGGGCGACGCCGATTACCCGGCGTCCTTGCTCGAAACCGCAGACCCGCCAGTGCTGCTCTACATCACCGGCCATGCCCGCTGGTTTGGCGCCCAAGGCCTGGCCTGGCCGCACCGGGCGCTGGCCGTGGTCGGCAGCCGCAATCCCACGCCCCAGGGTGCGCTCCATGCCCGCGCTTTTGCGCAGACCCTCGCGCGCCAGGGCGTGACCGTCGTCTCCGGCCTGGCGCTGGGCATCGATGCCGCCGCCCATGCCGGCGCGCTGGAGGCCGCAACAGATACGCAGCCCGCCACCATCGCCGTGATCGGCACCGGCATCGACCGGGTCTACCCCCGGGCCAACCACCCGCTGGCCGCGCAGATTTCCGAGCAGGGCTGGATCGTCAGCGAATACCACCTGGGCACGCCCCCGCTGGCGCAGAACTTTCCCAAACGCAACCGGCTGATCGCCGGCCTGGCCAGTGGCACCTTGGTGGTCGAGGCGGCGACCGCCTCCGGCTCCCTGGTCACCGCCCGGCTGGCCAGCGAGCAGGGGCGCGAGGTCTTCGCCATCCCCGGCTCCATCCATGCGCCGCAAAGCAAAGGCTGCCATGCGCTGATCCGCCAGGGCGCCAAGCTGGTGGAATCGGTGGAAGATATACTGGAAGAGCTGCCGGCGCTGGGCGGTGCAGCCGCGCGGGCGCCAGCTGCAGAGCCCGCTCCAGCGGCTGCGCCTGGCGCAGCGGCCAGCAACGATCAGCATGAAGACCAGGGTTTGCTGCAGGCGCTGGGCTTTGACCCGGTCGATCTGGACAGTCTGTGCAGCCGCACCGGCATCGATATCGCCAGCCTGCAGATCCAGCTGCTGGAGCTCGAACTCCAAGGCCAGGTGGCGCGCCTGCCCGGCGGCTTGTTCCAGCGCCTGGCGGCAGGCTAGATCCAGCAGCCTTACTGCAGCAGCCGCTCGGGGTTGGCCTCAATCTTGGCCAGCGCATCGCGCGCGGCGCGCGCCGTGATGCCTTCGGCATCGCGCGGCAGCAGCAGGCCCGCCTGCAGGTAGTGGCCCATGCGCCGCATCTGAAAGAGAAAGCACGAGCCACTCAGCGCCGCAAATAGATGCAGCTGCTTGTGCTGGCTATGCCAAACATACTGCACCTGCAGCGGGCTGGCATTGTGGTCCAGCAGGAACCAGTTGCCCAGCGACAGGTTCTTCGCCCACTCCAGCACCTCGGGCTGCACCAGCGCACCATCATCGGCAATCACCTGGATGCTGCTGGTGTCGATGCCCAGCATCAGCTCGATGCTCTCGGCGCTGAGCGGGTACTCCTCGGTCACCACCTCGTCGAGGGCATCTTCCAGATGCGCCAGGCGCTCTGCCAGCGCAATGATGCGCTCCTGCGGGATCTCATTGGTCTTGGCCAGAAAGGCCTCGGCCACGATGTCCATCAGGCTCTTGATCATCTCGTCCTGGCGCTCGCCAACGATATTGGACAGCGTCAAACCCTGGCGCAGCACGGTTTGCAACAGCGGCAGCTGGCGGATCACCTTGGCACGCTCTTCCTTGCTGGGCTTGGCTGACGCCGACCAGACCAGGTCCAGCGCGGCCTTCTTGAATTTTTGCGTGTTCTCGTGCTCGGCGCCGAAGCGGATGGCCGACATGGCCAGCACATCGGACCACTGCTTGAACAGGAACTCGCGCACATCGCTGTCCACCGGCATCTCCAGCAGCATGTCGCGCAGCTGGATCGTGTACTGGATGGCCAGCGTTTCCTTTTGCTCGATCTGCTGGGCCAGGCTCACCAGCTCGCGCGCGGTGGCGGTCTGGCCGGTCAGGTTCTTTTCGAGGAATTTCTGGAATTCCTTGAGCACCAGCTGGAACACGCGGCTGCCGGTGTCGGGGTACTGCTCAATGACCTGCACCACCCGCTTGACCTCGGCTTCCAAGCTGGTGCCATTGAGCGCAGCGGCCTCAAAGCCCAGCACGCAGGCCCCCATGCGGTCGATCAGCTGGCGCGCGGGGTGCTCGGTGTCATTGAAGAAGGCCGGCTCGGCCAGCGCCACGCGCAGCACCGGCACCTGCAGCCGCGCAAACCAGATGCGGATACCGGCCGGAATGCGGTCTTCGTTCAGGATGCTCTGGAACATCAAGGCGATGATCTCGATGATCGCCTTTTCCTCGTCGGACGAGGCCACGCTCTTGAGCGCCGAGGATTGCTGGCGCACCGCCAGTGCCACCGGCGCCACCACCTGTCCGGGGTCAAAATCGTCATCAGCAGGCGCGGTATGGAACCAAGCCGACTGGATCGCCGTGGGCGGCGAGACCAGCGCATGCTGCAGCGCCGGCGAGATCACATAGCCGCCCGCGTCTCCCAGCGAGGCGCGCACCGAGGTCGGCCCGCCATTGGAGCGGCCACCGGCGACGTTGTGCAAAAAGCCCCGCAGCTGCGCCAGCACACCCTGGCTCTTCTGGCGGGCTGCGCCCATCGCCACCCATCCGGGGGCAGCGGCGCCGCCAGCAGGCATCAGGCCCGAAGGCATGCTGGCCGCGCCTGCGGTCCCTTGCGCTGCGGCCATGCCGCCCGCCTGGTGGGTGGCAGCAGCCACAGCAGCGGCTGCTGCAGAGGCGGTGGCGGCCGGCGCATGGCGCTCGCTTTCAGTGCGTTTGATGCGGTAGCTGCGCAGTTCATCTTCGGTGGCCGCGCCTTGCTCGTCAAAAAAGCGCCGCACGGCCGTGTAGCCGCTGATGCCCAGCGGCGCCAGCGCTTCGAGCATCGGCGTCCAGAGCAGGTCCAGCGTCTTGCGGCTGAGGCCAGCCGCTTCCCAGGCTTCGATCAGCCGCAGGCACCAGGTCTCGGGGCGCAGCGCATCGGCCGGGCCCAGCTCCTGGTCTTCCAGAAACTGGGTCACGCGGCGCACGCTGTCCAGCTCCATTGCGACCAGCTCCAGCAGCTGGGCTGCCAGGCGCGATGCGATGATGCGGCCTTCGATGGCCTCGTTGCTGACCAGCTCGAAGCTGGTGATGGTGGGAGGCGCTGCCACCGGCTCGGGGGCCGGCTCGCCCGCCAGCAGGCTTTGGCGCAGCAGCTTGTTGGCGCTGTCCAGCCAGGCTTGCTGGCGGCTGTCAAACTCGGTAATGGCGGCCGACAGCGCGACATGCGAGCGGGCGGGATCGGTACTGGGCCGCGCCATGATCTGGAGCAGCTCGGCGCGCAGGCGCGCTGCCACCCCGGGCAGACCCGCGCACAAGCCCCCGACAAATCTCAGCCGCGCTTCACGGGCGAGCTTTTTTTGCCAGGTGCGATGGTGCGAAGGTGCAACAGCCACAGAAATCCCATCCCTTATCGGTCTGCTTTATACCGTAGCCCCGGCATTGGGGTCGTTCGGGTCCAGGTCCTTTTGGCTGACCTTGACCAGGTCTTCGCGCTTGACGCCCAGCCACATGGCGATGGCCGCAGCAACGAACACCGACGAGTAGATACCAAAAAGAATACCAATGGTCAGCGCCAACGCAAAGTAATGCAAGCTGGCACCGCCAAAAAGAAACATCGACAGCACCATCGCTTCGGTGGAAGCGTGGGTGATGATGGTCCTGCTCATCGTCGAGGTGATGGCGTGGTCGATCACTTCGGGCGTGCTGAGCTTGCGGAACTTGCGGAATGCCTCGCGGATCCGGTCAAAGATCACCACCGACTCATTGACCGAGTAGCCCAGCACCGCCAGCACACCGGCGAGCACGGCCAGCGAGAACTCCCACTGGAAGAAGGCGAAAAAGCCCAGGATGATCACCACGTCATGCAAGTTGGCGATGGCTGCGGCCACACCGAACTTCCACTCAAAGCGCATCGCCAGGTAGATCACGATGCCCAGCACCACGGCGCCCAGCGCCATCAGGCCGCCGTGCACCAGCTCCTCACCGACCGAGGGGCCGACGAACTCGCTGCGCAGCAAGGTCACCCCTGGGTCTGCGGCCTTGAGCGCGCCCATGACCTTCTCGCCTTGCTGGGCAGTGGTCACGCCTTTCTCGATCGGCAGGCGGATCATCACGCGGTCGGCGCTGCCCACGTTCTGCACCAGGATATCCTGGTAGCCGAGCGAGGCGACCTGTTCGCGGATCTTGCCCACGTCGGCAGGCTGCTCGTAGGCCACCTGCATGACAGTACCGCCGGTGAACTCCACCGACAGGTGCAGGCCACGGGTGGTCAGGAAGAACACCGCCAGCACAAAGGTGATCACCGAAATCGCGTTGAGCACCAACGCGTATTTCATGAAAGGGATGTCTTTTTTGATACGGAAGAATTCCATGGTCTTCCTCCTTAACGTTTAGCAGATGCCACGGAGCGGTGGTCTTCGCCCTCGGGCTTCCAGACCTGACCGATCGACACGCTCTTGAGTTTCTTGCGGCGGCCATACCAGAGGTTGACCAGGCCACGCGAGAAGAACACGGCCGAGAACATGCTGGTCAGAATGCCGATGCAGTGCACCACGGCAAAACCGCGCACCGGGCCCGAGCCAAAGGCCAGCAGCGCCAGGCCCACGATCAAGGTGGTGACGTTGGAGTCCAAGATGGTGTGCCAGGCATGTTCATAACCGGCATGGATCGCCGCCTGCGGCGACGCACCGGCGCGCAATTCCTCGCGCACCCGCTCATTGATCAGCACGTTCGAGTCAATGGCCACACCAATGGCCAGCGCCATGGCGGCAATGCCCGGCAGGGTCAGGGTGGCCTGCAGCATCGACAGGATGGCCAGCAGCAGCAAGACGTTCACGCCCAGCGCAATGGTCGAGACCACGCCAAAGATCATGTAGTAGATGCACATGAAAACGGCGATCGCGATGAAGCCGCCCACAATGCTCTTGATACCGGCTTCCACGTTCTCTTTGCCCATGCTAGGGCCGATCGTGTATTCCTCGATGATTTCCATCGGCGCGGCCAGCGAGCCGGCGCGCAGCAGCAGCGAGGTATCGCTGGCTTCCTTGGTGCTCATGCTGCCCGAGATCTGCACGCGGCCGCCACCGATTTCGGAGCGGATCACAGGGGCAGTCACCACTTGGCCCTTGCCCTTTTCAAACAGCAGGATGGCCATGCGCTTGCCAATGTTCTCTCGCGTGACGTCCTTGAAGATGTTCGCGCCCTTGCCGTCCAGCGTCAGGTTCACGGTCGCTTCATGCGTCTGGCTGTCAAAGCCGGGTTGGGCGTCGTTCAGGTTCTCGCCGGTCAGGATGACCTGCTTTTTCACGACAATCGACTGGCCATGCGGGTCGCTGTACTTTTCAGAGCCAAAAGGCACGGGGCCGGTGCCCATTTCGGCAGCGCGTGCGTCCGAGCTGTCGTCGACCATGCGCACTTCCAGGGTCGCAGTACGGCCCAGGATGTCCTTGGCCTGTGCGGGATCCTGCACACCAGGCAGCTGCACGACGATGCGGTCGGAGCCTTGCTGCTGGATCACCGGCTCGGCCACGCCCAGCTCATTGATCCGGTTGTGCAAGGTCGTGATGTTCTGCTTGAGCGCTTGCTCTTGCACGCTGCGCAGCGATTCAGGCTTGATGTTGGCGCGCACCACATAGGCGCCGCCCGTGCTGACCACGTTGGCCTGCAGGTCGGGCATGGTGTCCACAATCAGGTTGCGCACCGTCGTGGCGGTGGCCTCGTCTTGCAGGCGCACTTCGAGCGACTGGCCTTCGCGGTTCACACCGCCGTGGCGAATCTTCTTGTCGCGCAGCGCCAGACGCACATCGCTGGTCAGCGCTTCGGTGCGCTTGGTCAGCGCTGCCTGCATGTCCACCTGCAAGGTGAAGTGCACACCACCGCGCAAGTCCAGACCCAGGTACATGGGCTTGGCATGCAAGGCGGTGAGCCAGGCGGGCGAGCGGGAGATCAGATTCAGCGCCACCACATAGGAGGGGTCGCTGGTGTCGGGGATCAGCACGCGCTCGAGCACGCCCTTGGCCTTGAGCTGCTCGTCTTCCTTGTCGAAGCGGGCACGGATCGAGCCGTTTTCCAGCGCGATGCTCAGCGGCTTGACGTCGGCATCGGCCAGCGCAGTCTCCACGCGCTGCTGCAATGCAGAATCGACCGTGACAGTCGCCTTGACCGAGGCGACCTGGACAGCAGGCGCCTCACCAAAAAAGTTGGGCAGGGTGTAAACAACCCCTACCAGAAGCGCGATCACAATGATCGCGTACTTCCAGACCGGATAACGGTTCATGATCGCGCTCTTACCTTACGCAAAATAGAAGGCGCAGCCATGCTGCGCCAATTGCTGTTTCAACAGTGGATTACTTCAGCGTACCCTTGGGCAGCACCTGCACCACAGCACCACGCTGCAGTTGCACGACGACGCCCTGGGCCAACTCTACTTGCAGGAACTGTTCGTCCAGGCCCACCACGCGGCCCACCAGGCCACCGTTGGTCGCCACTTCGTCGCCCTTGACCAGCGCGTCGATCATCGCACGGGCTTCCTTTTGGCGCTTCATCTGAGGACGGATCATCAGGAAATACAGCACCACAAACATCAGCACCAAAGGCAGCATGCTGGTGAGGGTGGAGGTCATGCCGCCGGAGGCAGCAGCAGCCGGTGCGGTCTGGGCAAAAGCAGAAGAGATAAACAAATGAAGCTCCCAACGTGGATGCAGGCCTTGCCTGGATGACCAAAACCAAGGCCCAAAGAGAAGCATTGTATGCGTGCCCCTCTGCGAACACCCAGGCAATACCTTGGATGCCTCTGGTTTTTCCGGTTGTTTTCATGGAATTAAGCAGCTTTCATGCCAGCGCATTGGTAGAAGTCACTATGGTTAACACAGCAGATCCGATGGTATTTAAGCGCCCAAATGCCTGGCCCACCCTGTGGGAGCTCCGCCCGATATGACAAATTTGTCACGCTACCCATCCCGGCAGGCTGACAAAAAAGCCGCCAGGCACGGAGTCCTGGCGGCTTGGTCGGCATGGCATGCAGAGGCTGATGGCCAATAGCTTTACACCCGAGCCGGTTCTGGCTTGGCGGCCACCGGCGCATTGCCAGCATCCGCTGGGGCACGCCAGCGCGCCATCAGCTGCTGCCATTTGGCACGGGCCGCAGCCAGGTGGCGTTCCTTGACATGGCCATAACCACGGATGTCTTCAGGAATGCTGGCGATCTCGACGGCCAGCGCCAGGCGCTCGGCGCTCAGTCCCTGCAGCAGCTCCTCGATGCAGGCACGGTACTCCTGGATCAGCGCGCGCTCGGTGCGGCGCTCTTCGGTGCGGCCAAAGATGTCGAGTGCGCCACCGCGCAGGCCCTTGAGCCCTGCCAGCACGCCAAAAGCCTTGCGCATCCAGCCGCCATAGGCCTTCTTGACCAGCTCGCCCTTGTCGTTGCGCTTGGCCGTGGTGGGCGGCGCCAGGTGGTGCACGATCTTGTAATCACCCTCGAACATGCTGGCAATCTTCTCGCTGAACTCAGCCGTGGTGTGCAGACGCGCCACCTCGTACTCGTCCTTGTAGGCCATCAGTTTGAACAGATAGCGCGCCACCGCCTGCGACAGGCGCGTGCTGCTGCCCAATGTCGCCTCGGCCGCATGCACCTGGTTCACAAAGGCCTGGTAGTCGGCCGCGTAGGCGCTGTCCTGGTAGTCGGTGAGGAAGGCCACGCGCTTGGCCACCAGCTCTTGCAAGGAGGGCTTTTTCACCAGCTGGATGACCTGCTGGGCGGCAAACATGGCCTGCACCTGGGTCAGGTTGGCGGCGCATTGGCGGCCCCACTCAAACGCGGCCTTGTTGTTGTCCACCTGCACACCGTTCAGTTCCATCGCCCGCATCAGTGCCGCATGGGACAGCGGCACCCGGCCCTTTTGCCAGGCGTAACCCAGGATCAGTGGGTTGGTGTAGATGCTGTCGCCCAGCGCCTGGGTGGCAATGTGCTCGGCATCGAACATGCCCACACCCTCTTGGCCGACTGCGGCCAGGATCGCCGATTCGCAACCGGCCTCGGGGAACTGCCAGTTGGGGTTGTGCACAAAGGCTGCCGTGGGCGCGCCATGGGTGTTGAGCGCCACAAAGGTGCGGCCCTGCTGCATAGCCGCCAAGGTGGTCTTGTTGGCCGCGACAATGGGGTCGCAGCCAATGATGAGGTCGGCCTTGGCCGTGTCCACCTTGGTGGTGTAGATGGCATCGGGTGAATTGGCGATCTGGATATGGCTCCAGGTCGAGCCGCCCTTTTGCGCCAGACCTGCCGCATCCTGCGTGACCACGCCCTTGCCTTCCAGGTGCGCAGCCATGCCCAGCAGCGAGCCGATCGTGATCACGCCGGTGCCGCCGACACCGGCCACCACAATGCCCCAGGCCTGCGTGGCCACAGGCAGCACCGGATCGGGCAAGGCGGGCAGCTTGGCCATATCGCCCTTTTTCTCCTTCTTGGCTTTTTTGAGCTGGCCGCCTTCGATGGTGACAAAGCTCGGGCAAAAGCCTTTGACGCAGGAGAAATCCTTGTTGCAGGTGCTTTGGTTAATCTTGCGCTTGCGGCCAAAATCGGTCTCGACCGGTTCGACCGACAGGCAGTTGGACTGCACCGAGCAGTCACCGCAGCCCTCACACACCGCCTCGTTGATGATGACGGTCTTGGCCGGCGTGGCCAGCGTGCCGCGTTTGCGGCGGCGGCGCTTTTCGGTTGCGCAGGTCTGGTCATAGATGATGGCCGTCGTGCCCTTGAGCTCGCGGAACTCGCGCTGGATGCGGTCGAGCTCGTCGCGGTGGTGCACGGTCACGCCAGCACCCAGCTGCACGCCTTGGTATTTTTCCGGCTCGTCGGTCACGATGACCAGCTTCTTGACCCCTTCGGACAACAGGCTGGTCATGATCTGCAGCACCGAGTGGCCCTCGGGCCGTTCGCCCACGCGCTGGCCACCGGTCATCGCCACGGCATCGTTGTAGAGCACCTTGTAGGTGATGTTCACACCCGAGGCAATGCTCTGGCGGATGGCCAGCAGTCCGCTGTGGAAGTAGGTGCCGTCACCCAGGTTCGAGAAGATATGCTGGTCGGTGGTGAACGGCGCCTGGCCGACCCAGGTCACACCTTCGCCGCCCATCTGCGTGAAGGTGCTGGTGTTGCGGTCGGGCATCCAGTTGACCATGTAATGGCAGCCAATGCCGGCTACGGCGCGGCTGCCTTCGGGCACGCGGGTGCTGGTGTTGTGCGGGCAGCCGCTGCAAAACCAGGGCAGGCGGTCGACCGACTCTTGCCCGCTGTCCTTCAGGCCCTGCTCGCGCGCGGCAATCACCTGCAGCCGCGCATCCATGCGGCGCACGATGTCATCGGGCACGCCCAGCTTTTTCAGGCGCTTGGCCAGCGCCTGCGCAATCAGCGCCGGGGTCAGGTCGGCCTTGGGGCGCAGCAGCCAGTGCTCGCTGGGGTTGGGCACCGACCACTCGCCGCCCGAGTGGTCGCCATCGGTCTCATCAAACTTGCCCAGCACGTGGGGGCGCACATCCGAGCGCCAGTTGTACAGCTCTTCCTTGAGCTGGTACTCGATCATCTGGCGCTTTTCCTCGACCACCAAAATCTCCTGCAGGCCCATCGCAAAGTCGCGTGTGATCGAGGCCTCGAGCGGCCAGACCACGTTGACCTTGTGCAGGCGGATGCCCAGCTGGCGGCAGGTGTCGTCGTCGAGACCCAGGTCGATCAGCGCCTGGCGCGTGTCATTGAAGGCCTTGCCGCTGGCGATGATGCCAAAGCGGTCGTTGGGGGTGGAGATGACGTTGTAGTTGAGCTTGTTGGCGCGGATATAGGCCAGCGCCGCATACCACTTGTAGTCCATCAGGCGCGCTTCCTGCTCCAGCGGCGCATCGGGCCAGCGGATGTGCAGGCCGCCGGGCGGCATCACAAAGTCATCGGGGGTGATGATGTTGACGCGGTCCGGGTCCACCGAGACGCTGGCCGACGACTCCACGATCTCCTGGATCGTCTTCATGCCCGACCAGACGCCGGAGAAACGGCTCAGCGCAAACGCGTGCAGGCCCATGTCCAGGATGTCCTGCACGCTGGAGGGAAAGAACACCGGCGAGCCCACCGCCTTGAAGATGTGGTCGCTCTGGTGCGCCGCCGTCGAGGATTTGCTGATGTGGTCATCGCCCGCCAGCGCAATCACGCCGCCGTGCTTGGCCGTGCCCGCCATGTTGGCGTGCTTGAACACGTCCACGCTGCGGTCCACGCCCGGGCCCTTGCCGTACCAGATGCCAAAGACACCGTCGAACTTCTTGCTCTGCGGGTACAGGTCGAGCTGCTGCGTGCCCCAGACGGCGGTGGCGCCCAGCTCTTCGTTGACGCCAGGCTGGAACTCGATGTGGTTTTCCTTGAGGTGCTTTTTGGCCGCCCACAGCGCCTGGTCGTAGCCGCCCAGGGGCGAACCCCGGTAGCCGCTGATAAAGCCTGCGGTGTTGAGGCCCTGCAAGGCATCGCGCTGGCGCTGCAGCATCGGCAGGCGAACGAGGGCTTGCACCCCGCTCATGAAGGCACGGCCATGGGCCAATGCGTATTTGTCGTCGAGCGTGACGGTTTCCAGCGCCTTGCGAACGGACTCGGGCAGTGAAGCGTTCATCACACACCTCCTTGGCAAACAGGCTCGACGCCAAATACGCCACGTGCGGCTGCGCCGCCCGCTGCGTTTTTGTGTTGCAACCCGCGTTGCAGGTTGTCATCGAGCGTGACGGTTTCCAGCGCTTTGCGAACAGACTCGGGCAGTGAAGCGTTCATCACACACCTCCTTGGCAAACAGGCTCGACGCCAAATTCGCCACGTGCGGCTGCGCCGCCCGCTGCATATTTGTGTTGCAACCTGCGCTGCAGGTTGTCATCAAGCGTGACCGTCTCCAGCGCTTTGCGGACGGACTCGGGGAGTGAGGCATTCATCGTCTTGTCTCCTGGGGAGAGCACCCGGTGGCCGCTTGTGGCAGGTCCGGGATTGTGGGGCGTTATAAGAATCTGGCACCCGCAGATACCAGCAATGCATCCGGGGGCCAGCGGGCACGGCAAAACACCAGGCCCTTCATCGCTGCAGTGTATGACGGGCAGCAAGAATAAAGTATTCTTTTCCTTGCCGGGGTTTACCTAGTATTTGAAAGAATCTTGCTCAATAATGGTGATAAATGAACCAAATTGACAAATTCGACTGGGCGATTCTCTACGAGCTGCAAAAAAACGCCCGTTTGACGAATGCCGAGCTGGCCCAGCGCGTGGGGCTGTCGGCCGCGCCCTGCTGGCGCCGGGTACGGGCGCTTGAGGAGGCCGGCTACATCACCGGCTACCACGCGACCTTGGACCGCCACAAGCTCGGCCTGGGCGTGCTGGCCTTTGTGCGCGTCGATGCCGCGCAGAACACCGCCGACATCACGTTGCGCATGGAGGAATCGATCCGCCTGCTGCCCGAGGTCACGTCGTGCCACTACATCAGTGGCGCGGGTACGTTTGAGCTGCAGGTAGTCGCCAAGGACCTGGAGAGTTTTTCCAGCTTTATCCGCAATGTGCTGCTGCACCTGCCCAATGTGAAAGATGTGCACACCACCTTTTCGCTCGGCGAGGTCAAATCCAGCAGCGCCTTGCCGCTGCCGATGACGGCCAACCCCAAGGGCGCGCCTTCGCGTTGACCGCAGCGGGCACTGCAACAACGCCATGCAAAAGGCCAGCCTCGCAGCTGGCCTTGGTGGCTCCAACCCAGCGCCTCAGCGCTTGGCCACGCCCCGGGGCCACAGCACCCACAGGCGCAGCGGCTGCTTGACCCGGCCGGCGAAATCACCCGCCTCATGGCCCCAGCCGGCAAAGTAGTCGGCGCGCACGGCGCCCAGGATGGCACTGCCCGTGTCCTGCGCCATCACCAGGCGGTTGAGCTGCACGGTAGGGCCGGTGGACGACAGCCACACAGGGGTGCCGTAGGGGATGCTACCCCGGTCCACCGCAATCGAGCGGCCAGGGGTCAGCGGAACGCCCTGGGCACCATTGGGGCCAAACTCGGCATCGAGCGGCGACAGCGGCTCTTCCTTGAAGAACACATAGCGCGGGTTGCTCCAGAGCAGCTCGTTGACACGGGTTGGGTTCGCGGCAATCCAGGCCTTGATGCCCGGCCAGGTGGCATCGCGCACCAGGCCCTGGTCGAGCAGCCACTTGCCAATGCTCTTGTAGGGATGGTCATTGGTGGCGGCATAGGCCACACGGATCAGGCGCACCGAGCCATCGGCCTCCTGGATGCGCACGCGGCCCGAGCCCTGGATGTGCAGCACCATCGCATCGACCGGGTCGTTGACCCAGGCAATCACCTTGTCCTGCAGCTCGGCCTGCACCTGCGGCAGGGTCTCGATCTGCTGGCGGCTGAACCAAGGCTTGCGCGTGCCCAGCGTGGCTGGCGACCGGTACAGCGGTATCGAATAGCCATTGCCTGGCTGGCGCGTGCCATCGAGCATGGGCTCGAAATAGCTCGTCAGCATGCCATCGGGGTTGCCATCGAGCGATTCGACGCGGTAGGGCTGAAAGCGCGACACCATCCAGGCGCGCTGCTCTTCGGTCGAGGCCAGGCTCATGCGCCGCACCTCGGAGCAGAACTGCGCAAACGGCGCGGGCGGGCGGCTGCAGCTTTTGATCCAGGCGTTCCAGGCATCGGCCAGGTTGTCCTGCTCCAGGCCGGGCACCGACGACCAGTGCACCGGCACCCAGCGGCTCTTGGCCTGCTGGATCGCTGGGGGCAGCGGCTCATTGGCATCGGGTGGCAGCACCTCGATGCTGCCCGATACCGGCGAGCGGGTGGTCGGCGAAGACGGCTGGTCCAAAGGGACTTGGCTGGAGCAGGCGGCCAGAATTCCTACAATCGCAGCCATCGACAGCGTACGTAAGGAGCGGGTACCGATGGGACTGATATTGCTGGAAGCGCTATTGGCGTTGGTCATACTGGTGGCGATCGTCTGGTGGACGATGTTTGCCGGTCGCAAAAAAGGGGAAATCGTAAGCAAAGATGAGCAGCCTCCTCGCGACTAGCTTGCGCAAATCGTAGGACATGGCCGCTCATTGCCGTCATTTTTACCATTTTTGAACTTTGTCTCTGGCATTTGGCAGTTCTACTGCCCACAATTTGCATCCACGGCCTGCTCCATTTCCGGAGCGGCCCTTGCATCAGAGGAGTTCAAGCATGCGTAAACAAATTCTAGTCTCTGCCGTTGCCAGTCTGGCCATCCTGAGCGGTTGCGCCAACATGTCTGACACCCAACGCCAAACCGCCACCGGCGCCGGCGTGGGCGCACTGGGCGGCGCTGCCGTGGGTGCGATCGCTGGCGGCCATGCAGGCTCGGGCGCGGTGATCGGCGCGGGCATTGGCGCGCTGGGCACCTACATCTGGTCGCAACACATGCAAAAGCAAAAGCAGGAGATGGAGCAGGCCACCCAGGGCACCGGTGTGGTGGTGACGCAGACGCCGGACAACCAACTCAAGCTCGATATCCCCAGCGACATCTCGTTCCAGACCAACCGCTCGGACATCCAGGGCAACTTCGCCCCCATCCTGGACCGCTTTGCCGAAGGCCTGCGCAACAACCCCAATGCCCAGGTGCGCATCATCGGCCACACCGACAGCACCGGCAACGACGGCATCAACGACCCGCTGTCGCTCGCCCGCGCCGAGAGCGCCCGCAACTACCTGACGCAGCGCGGCGTGAACGGCGCGCGCATCCAGGTGCAGGGCATGGGCTCGCGCCAGCCCGTGGCCAGCAATGACACCCCGGCTGGCCGCGCGCACAACCGCCGCGTCGAGATTTATGTCGGTGAAGTGCAGCCAGGCCGTTAACACCTGCCTGTGCGGAATACACAAAGGGCGTCAGTTCAAGGACTGGCGCCCTTTTTTGTGGGCCCGCGCTAACGGCAGACTCAGGAAAGATCGCGCAGCAGGTTGGCCAGCTCCACCGCTGATTTGACCTGCATCTTGTCAAACACCCGGGCCCGGTGCACTTCGACCGTGCGCACGCTGATGGTCAGCTCATCGGCAATCAGCTTGTTGGGCAGGCCATCGATCACCAGGCGCATGACGGCCTGCTCGCGGTCCGTCAGCTCGGCCACGCGCTCGCGCACGCCTTGCTGCGAGCGCAGCGTCTCCAGATAGTCGCTCGATGCCTGCAGCGCATGCTCGATACGGTCGACCAGCACGTTGTCGGAAAACGGCTTTTCGCAAAAATCAAAGGCACCGCGCTTGACGGTGGCCACCGCCGTGGGTACATCGGCGTGGCCGGTCAAAAAAATCACTGGCAAGGCGGCAATCACATCCATCTCGACCAAGCGGTCAAACAGCGCCAGGCCACTCATGCCGGGCATGCGCACATCCAGGAGCGCACAGGCCGGGTCCACCTGGGGCGGGCGGCTGCGCAGCATGGCCTCAAAGGCCTCGGCTGAGGCAAAGCTCTCGCTGAGCAAGCGGCGCGAGCGCAGCATCCAGGCCAGGGCATCGCGCACCTCGGCATCATCATCGACGATATACACGGTCGCATTCACAAGCGGCTGCATCTCTGAACTTTCAATCGTTGCGCCAGGTTGGCAGGGTAAAACTGAAGATGGTCCCGCGGGGCTGGTTGGGCAGATAGCGCAAGTGGCTGCCATGCTGCTCGACCACAGTGCGGCACAGGCTCAGGCCCAGGCCCATGCCTTCCTCCTTGGTGGTGAAGAAGGGGGTGTAGAGGCGTGCGGCCACCTCCTCGGTGATGCCCTCGCCCACATCGGCCACGACAAACTCCACCCAGGACCGGCCATCGTCGCTGGGCGCCAGCCGCACCAGCATCTGCAGCACCCGGGGGTGCGTGCCGCCATAGTCCATGGCCTGCATGCCATTGCGGCTGAGGTTGAGCAGCACCTGCTCGACCATGGTCCGGTCACAGAAAACGGCGGGCAAGCCCGGCGCGACCTCGGTGGCCACATCGACATAGAGTTTACGCGCCTGCAGCCGCACCAGCGGCAATACCGCGTCCATCAGCTCGGAGGCCTGCAAAAACTCGCGCGACTGGTCGCGCCGGCGCACAAAGCCATGCACGCTCTTGATGACCTTGCCCGCCCGCTCGGCCTGGAAGGCCATGCGCTGCACGGCCATGCGCACATCGGGCAGGTGCTCCTGCACCTCATCGGGCGAGGCGCCATCGGGCAGCAGGTTCATGATGCCCGTCGCATAGCTGGAGATCGCGGCCAGCGGCTGGTTGAGTTCGTGGCTCAGCAGCGAGGCCATCTCGCCCACCGTCGCCAGGCGCGCGGTGGCCTGCAGGCGCTCCTGCGAGGCGCGCGAGAGCTCCTCGACCCGGCGCTGCTCGCTCATGTCGACAAAGGCGCTCATCCATCCGGTATGCAGCCCGGCGGCATTGATCAGCGGGGCCTCGAAAATCAGCACCGGAAAGCGCCGGCCTTCCTTGTGCATGAAGGTCGATTCATAGCCCTCGCGCGGCGGCGGCAGATGGCCTGACAGGCGGATCTGCTGGCGGCGCGCGTATTCGGGCGCCATCTCCGGCGGCCAGTAGGGTGTGGCCTTGCTCGGGTCCAGAATCTCCTCGGCAGAGAATCCCACCATCTCGCAAAACGCCGGGTTCACATAGGTGACCTTGCCATGCAGGTCGCGCGCGCGCAGCCCTGTCACCAGCGAGTCTTCCATCGCCTTGCGAAAGGCCAGCGCATCGCCCAGATCGCGCTCGGCCTTCAGGCGGCGGCGGTTGTCGCGCACCAGCACCACCAGCACGGTGATCAGCGCGATCGACATGCCGGTGACCAGGGCCGTGAGCACATTGGGAAAAACATTGGGCGCCGCATGCCAGCTGTCCACCCGCAGCATCAGCGCCACGCCGGGCAGATCGAGCAGCTGGTTGGAGGTGAACACGCGCGTGCCGCGCCGGGGCGTGCTGACAATCGCCAGCCGCGTGCCATCGGTCTCGGTGAAGGACAGCTCATGGTTGCGGCGCAGGCTCTCGTTGACCAGGTCCGACAGCACGTTCTGCAAGATGTAGGTGGCCACCGCAAAGCCGTGCAGCTGGTCACCCGTGATCACCGGCACGCACAGTTCGAGCAGCTCCAGCCCGGTGCCATTGCCCTGCGACAGGAAATAGCTGCCCGCATACGAGGCCGCGCCGGTGTTGCGGGCGCGCAGGCAGGCGGTATGGCTCTCGGTGTTCATGCCGGTGCGGTCAATGGCCGACCACTGCAGGTTCAAATAAGGCGACTCCTCGCTGGCCTCGATCTGCAGCTGCGGGTTGCGCCATTCGATATGCGCCAGGTCACGCTGGTTGCGCAAGATGGTGGCCGCGGCCGACTGCCAGGCCATCACATCGCTGTCATAGCGCGGCATGCTGCGCAAGCGGTTGACGTTGTCGTTGAACCGGCTGCGGATATCGCTGACGGCATCTTGGGCCTCACGGTCCAGGCGCTGCTGCACTTCAGAGATCTCATAGCGCCCGGCCAGCCAGACCTGGGTGACCAAGGTGCCCGCCACCAGCAGCACCAGCGCCGACCACAGCGACCAGCGCCGCCAGCTCTGGTGCCAGCGCTGCGCCAGCGACTGCGCCCAATGCGCCATCAGCATACGCGGTGCTGCAAGGCAGGCAGCTGCTGGCGCCAGCGCTGCAGTTGCGCCCAGTCCAGGTCGGCCAGCACCACGCCGGGCTCGCTCGCCTGCAGCGCCATCACCTCGCCCCAGGGGTTGATGGCCATGCTGTGGCCCCAGGTGCGGCGGCCGTTTTCATGCTGGCCGCCTTGGGCTGCGGCCAGCACATAGGCCAGGTTCTCGACGGCACGCGCGCGCAGCAGCAGCTCCCAGTGCGCCTGGCCTGTGGTGTAGGTAAAGGCGCTGGGCACCAGCATCAGCTGGGCGCCCGCCTGCGCATGCAGGCGGTAGAGCTCGGGAAAGCGCAGGTCGTAGCAGATGCTCAGGCCGATGCGCCAGCGGTGGCCATCGTGGCTGGGCAGGTCAAAGTGCACCGGCGCATGGCCAGGCGCGATGACGCGGTGTTCGTCATAGGACTCGCGCTCGTTGGCATAGCAAAACAAATGCATCTTGTCGTAGCGCACCACGCAGTCGCCCTGCGGGTTGTAGACGCAGCTGCTGTTGTAGACATGCGCGGCGTCCGGCCCCTGCAGCGGCACGGTGCCGCCAACGATCCACAGCCCCAGGCTGCGGGCGCTGTCGGCCAGGAACCGCTGCATGGGGCCTTCGCCAAACGGCTCGGCCAGCGCCAGCTTGTCGGTATCGCGCTCGCCCATCAGGCAGAAGTACTCGGGCAGCACCGCCAGCTCCGCACCAGCGGCTGCCGCCTGCTGCAACAGCTGCCAGGCCTGCGCGCGGTTGTGCTCCCAGTCTGTGCTGGTCACCATTTGGAGTGCGGTTACTTTCATCGATGCATCCTGCAAGAGAAACTGGCAGCTATTATCCGTAACCGCTGACCGGGCGCGGTGCCTGCGGATATCGAAGGTGACTCAGCGCAGCGGCCGGGCGCTCAATGCGGGGTGCCCACCGCGTTGCTGTCCGCTTCCTGCCTGCGGCCCACGCGCTTGACCTCGGGCTCCGACCAGGAGCCGCTGACCTCGAACTCCTGGGTCACCGCCTGCGTCAGCGGCCCCTTGAACAAGGCCTGGGCCAGGAAGGTGCCAATGCCGATGACCGGGTTGATGGCGGTGGTCACCAGCGCCATCGTCGTGGTGTTCAGCTCGGGGATGACAACCACATGCAGGTCCTGCGTTTCATCGCGCAGGTTGGCGCTGCCTTCGAGCAGCACGGCAGCGGTCACGCCCTTCATCTGCATGTTCGTGGTCGAGGCCACGCCATCGCTCACCAGCACATCGCCACGCACAAAGTCAAAGCCAAAGCCTGCGCTGAACACGTCCTTGAAATCCAGGGTCAGCCGGCGCGGCAAGGCCTGCAGGTTGAGCACGCCCAGCAGCTTGGCCGCACCGGGCTCCACCTTCAGAAACTGGCCCTGGCCGACATCGATATGCAGCTTGCCGTCCATGCTGGTGTAGTCCGGGCTCACGGGGCTGCCCGTCCAGCCGATGCGCCCCTGCACCGAGCCCTTGCCCTGGCGCACCACACCGGCCATGCCCAGGCGGCCCAGCAGCGCGCCGGTGTCCTTCAGGTCCAGGCGCATTTCCAGCTCGGTACGGCGCCCGCCGCTGCTGCTGCGCTGGGCACCCCAGTCGCCACTGGCCTGCAGGCTGGCGGCATCGTTCGAGAGCACCATGTTTTTCAGCTGCCACCAGGATTTGTCCGCTTGGCGCTGGTTGACGGCCTGAACCTCCAGCCGGCCCACCGAATGCTGGCGCCAGCGCAGGTCCTCCACCACCACATCGAGCGCCGGCAGCTGCCCGGGCTCCTGGCCCAGCGCGTCATCTTGGCTGGCGGCGGCCTTGCTGTCGGCGCCCTCCTGGCCCACACGCAGCTGGCTCAGCCGCGCGCGGATGGTGCCCGGGCCCTTGGCCTCCTGCTCGTACTCCAGCTGGCCGTCGAGCAGGCTGGAGCTGACCTGGCTACGCCAGCGCGGCCCCGTGCGCGAGCCGCTCAGGTGCAGGTTGTGGATATCCATGCCGCGCACCTGCACGGTATCGAGGCGGATATCCCAGTGGTCGGGCAAAAAGGCGGCATAGGCGTCGCCATCGGCGGGCGACGCAGGGGGGGCCGCCCCTGCGGCCGCTGCGCCCTCTGCCACAGTCGTCTTCTGTGCCGGCGCCATGGCCTTGAGGCGCTGGGCCAGCGCCTGCCACTCCTGCACATCGACCTGCGGCAGCTGCACCTCGGCAATCACGCCCTTGGCCGGCAAGGTCAGCGCGCCGGCGCCCAGGCGCAGCACGCCACTGACCACCTTGTCGGGCACCTTGTCATCGCTGCTGATATCGCGCACATAGCGCAGCTGCAGGCGCCCACCCACATCGAGCTGCATGTTCTGCCGCACCAGCGCTGACGGCGCCGCCTCCGGCACGGTGCTGGCAAAGTGCGTCGGCCAGACCTCATCGGCCGCCTTTTTCAGCGGCACCGGCAGCGCCAGGGCCATACCGGCCAGATCGCTGCGCACCTCCACCAGCGGCACGCCCTGGGCCATGCTGATGTCCAACTGGTAGGCGGCCTGGCCTTGGGCCAGTTGCGCCAGCTGCACCACCGGGCCCAGTTCCTTGGCGCGCAGCATGCCGTCGGCCGTGGCCACGCCATTGGCGCGCACCTTAAGGCGGGGGCCATGGTCCGCGCCAGCGGGCAGGCCGCTGACATCCATGCCACCGGAGAACTTGACCGCACCGCCCAGCGCCTGGCCCTGCAGCTCCTGCAGCGCAAAACCATGCTCGGAGAACTGCACCGCGCCGGTAACCTTGTCGACCACCGGCGAGTCATCATGGAACTGGATACGGTTGCCCGGCAGCAGCACCTTGCCATCGACCTTGGCCTGGGCCATGTCATGCACCGGCAGGTCGAGCTTGAGCTGCAGTTGGGCATCACCATCGGCCTGGGTCTGCGCCAGTGCCTGCTGGGTCAGCGCATCAATCGCGCTGCCGCGCACGGTGGCCAGCATATCGGCCAAGGGCCCATTGGCCTGTGCATTGACAAGCACGCGCGTGGCATGGAAGTCGGGAATCTGGGCACTGGTCTGGTCGACCACGATGCGCTGGTTGCTGTCCAGAATGCCCTTGGCCTTGTTGACCTGCATGCCATTGCCCTCAAACACCAGCTCGCCCGAGAGGCGGTTGAGCTCCGGCCAGGGCTTTTCGCCAGGGTGCAGGTGCGAGTTGGGCACATAGGCATAGCGCACATCGCGCACGGGTGCCACGATGCGGAACAGGCCGTGGCGCGAATCGGGGAAAGGCACTTCCCACAGATCGCCGTTGATCTCGAACTGCACATTGCTGGCCTGGCCGGCCAGAACGGCATCGCGCACATAGTGGCGTGCATCGGGTGGAATGTGCAGCGGCAAATAGCGGTGCACCTGGGTGCCATCGGCCCGCTCGAGCACGCCCTTGAGCTGCAGGATGCCAGGAAAGCGCGAGTGGGACCCCGTCTTCTGCGGGTCGGCCGTCTGCCAGGACCAGCGCGCATGGCCGGCTGCATGCGCATTGGCAAACTCCAGCCGCTCGGACTGCATCTGGATATGCTCTCCCTGCACCGTCCACTGCAGCTGGGTGCTGGCCGAGGTGATGGGGACCTGCGGGTCTTCAAACACCGAAGGCAGGTAGAGCGCGCCATCGGCAAAGGCCATCTTGGCCTGGCCGCCACCAGCCCGCGCATCAATCGTCAGATCCAGCCCGCGCAGGCCCACATGCGGCTGCCCGCCTGCCAGCACCAGGCCGCCATGGCTGTCGCGCGCCGCATTGGCGCGTGGCGCGGCAGACGGCATGCCAAAGGCCAGCTGGCCCACATCGGCCTTGACCTGCCATTCCTGCAAGGTATCCATGTCGCCACGCCAATGGGCCGATGCGCTGCGGATCAGGCCCGCGGGCCGGTTGCTCTGCAACCACTGGCGGGCGTTGTCGGGGATGGGCAGCAGCCGCGCCAGCTGAGCCAGCGAGGCAATATCGAGCGACTGGGCACTGGCTTCGGTCTCGCTGGGCTGCTTGCCCTGGGCATAGACATGGTTGATGCGGGCGCTGCCACCGGGCCATTGCTCGCCGTTGGCCGACTCCACCGCCAGGTTCTCCGTCAGCACGCGAAAGCCGCTGTCATCGGCGGCGCCGCCGATGCGTCCCTGCACCGAGCGCAGCAGCAGCACCGTGCCCTGCGCCGCTTTGTCATCGCTGGCCGCCGCAGCTTGGCGGCGCACGCCCACATCGCGCAAGGCCACATCGGCCGTGCCGTTGCTGAGCTTGCCGCGCGTCACATCGAGCCAGAGGCGCGCCGAGCCCTGGCCTTGCTGCAGGCCCATCGCCGGCGGCAGGTAGGGCGCCATCGCTGCGGCATTGAGCTGGAGCGCCTCTAGGTAGAGCTGGCCACTCCAGTGCTTCCAGCGGCCATCGTGCAGCGCCCAGATGGGCTGGTGCATGCGGCCGCGCAGCTCCAGCGCGTCGCCCCAGTCCTCGGGCGGGCGCACGCGCAGCTGCCATTCATGGCGCAGACCGGGGTTGCGCAGCAGCAGATGCACGTCGCTGAAGGTGACAGGCGGCAGACCGCGCAGCTGGTCATCCCAGGTGATGCTGCCGCCCTGGACCAGGACTTCGCGCTGGCGAAACAGCCAATCGGCAGCGCTGCCGCTGTCCTGGCTCTGCGAGGTCTCCACCAACACGCCGGCCACGCGCACACTGCCATCGGCGGCGCGCTGCACCGTCAGCTGCGGCGCGTTGATGACGATCTGCTCGGCCCGCAGTCGCAACAGCGACGGCACCGACAAGGCCACCTGGATCGTATCCAGGGTAAACCCGGCAGAGCCATCGGGCTGCGCGATTCGCAGGCCCTGCACCGCAATGGCGGGCACCAGGCTGTTGTTGCCATCGGCCTGCAGCCGGTCGATGCGCACCGGCACCCCCAGCGCCTGCGATAGCCTAGATTCCACTTGCGGGCGAAAGTCATTGATACGGGGCACAATCCACCAATGCAGCGCCGCCACCGCCAAGGCCAGCAGCAGCACCAAGCCCAGCAATAAGCCCAGCGACCATTGCACCAGCTTGGCAGCGAGCTTGAGCAATCGGGGCGCGCGCACAGTCAATCGAGTCCAATCAGTAAGGGGAAAGCGAAATTATGACCTGCGGCAAGTCCCTCGCTCGCGTTGCATATGTGAGCATTTGAACAGGTCTGCCGCAGGACATTGTCGATAAAGCGCTATGGCACACACGGATATCACGCCCCCGCAGGCCAGCCTGCCTCTGTCTGAGCATTCGCGCTTCGTCCAGCGCCTGCACCGCCGCTACGAGGGTTTGCTCGATCTGCTGCCCAGCGGCCCCCCTACGCATGCCACGATGGCACCGACCCTGGCTGCGCTGCAGGCCCAGGGCTATGCACTGGGCGCTGCGCTGCGCATTCTTCGCCAGCTGGTGATGGAGCGCCTGGTGCACCTGGACTGCGACGAGCAGGCCGATCTGCAGACCATCACCCAGGGCGTGACCGAGCTGGCCGAGCTGGCCTTGGACGCGGCCTGCACCGCCGCCCGGGCTGAGCTGGACAGCCGCCATGGCGCCCCGCGTGATGCCGATGGCAACCCGGTGCAGCTGTGGGTGATCGGCATGGGCAAGCTGGGCGCGCGCGAGCTCAATGTCTCCAGCGACATCGACCTGATCTATATCTACGAGCAAGAGGGCGAGACCCAGGGCCAGCCCGATGGCCGGGGCAAGCTCAGCAACCATGAGTACTTCATCCGCGCGATCAAGCTGATCTACCAGCTGATCGGCGAGACCACCGAGCACGGCTTTGTGTTCCGCGTGGACTTGATGCTGCGGCCCAATGGCAACTCCGGCCCGGCCGCCATCTCGGTCGCGGCGCTGGAAGACTACCTGCAGACCCATGGCCGCGAGTGGGAGCGCTTTGCCTGGCTCAAGAGCCGCATCGTGGCGCCACTGGCCGATATCCGCAGCCCCAATGTGCAGGCGCTGCGCGGCGCGGTGCTGCCCTTTGTGTTCCGCCGCTACCTCGACTACGCGGTCTTCGATTCGCTGCGCAGCCTGCACCGCCAGATCCGCGAGCATGCGGCCAAGCGCAGCGCGGGCCACCCCGAGCGCGCCAATGACGTCAAGCTCTCGCGCGGCGGCATCCGCGAGATCGAGTTCATCGTGCAGCTGCTGCAGGTGGTGCGAGGCGGCCAGTTCCCCGAGCTGCGCTGCCGCGCCACCTTGGAGGCCCTGCCCCGCCTGGAGCGCGCCAACCTGATGGCGCCCGAAACCGCACAGGCCCTGGCCGAGGCCTATATCTTTCTGCGCAAGGTGGAGCACCGCATCCAGTACCTGGACGACCAGCAGACCCATGTGCTGCCCACGCGCGATGACGACCTGCGGTGGATGGCCCAGACGCTGGGCTATGACGACGAGTGCCGCTTCTTGCACCAGCTCGATGCGCACCGCGAGCTGGTCGCACAGGAGTTTGACAAACTGCTGGGCGGCAACGAAGCCTGCAAGAGCGGCCAATGCGGCGGCGCCAAGGGGGCCGCTGCCAGCCCGCCCGAACTGGAGACCGTGCTGCCCAAGCTGCCCGAGGCGGTGCGCGAGCGCGTGCTGCAGTGGCAGCGCAATCCCCGCTACAGCTACCTGAGCGATGCGGGCCTGGGGCGCCTGGTTTTGCTGCTGCAGCGCACGGCCCAGTGGCTCAGCCAGGGCCAGGTCAGCGAGATCGCCGCGGTGCGCCTGGCCGACTGGATGGAATCGCTGCTGCGCCGCGAAAGCTACCTGGCCATGCTGCAGGAGCGCCCGGCCGTGCATGAAAAACTGATGCACATGCTGGGCGCAGCCAAATGGCCGGCCCGCTACATGCTGCAGCACCCCGGCGTAATCGACGAGCTGGCCAGCGATGCACTGATGCATGAGCGCTTCAACCCGCAGGAGTTTGAGGCGGATCTGGAGCGGCGCCGTGCCGCCTTGCAATCCACCGCAGAAGACGACGATGAAAACCTGCTGAACCTGCTGCGCCGCGCCCACCATGCCGAGACCTTCCGCACCTTGGCGCGCGACATCGAGCAGCAGATCACGGTCGAGCAGGTGGCCGATGACCTCTCGGCGCTGGCCGATGCCGTGCTGCGCGTGACCACGCGCTGGTGCTGGGGCCGGCTCAAGAGCGCGCACCGCGCCGAGCCGCAGTTCGGCATCATCGGCTACGGCAAGCTCGGCGGCAAGGAGCTGGGCTACGGCAGCGACCTGGACATCGTCTTTGTCTTTGACGACGACGACGAGCGCGCACCCGAGGTCTATTCGGCCTTTGTGCGCAAGCTCATCAGCTGGCTCACCGTCAAGACCGGCGAGGGCGACCTGTTCGAGATCGACACGGCGCTGCGCCCCAACGGCAACTCCGGCCTGCTGGTCACCAGCTTTGACTCCTACGCCAACTACCAGCAGCAGCGCGGCAGCAACACCGCCTGGACCTGGGAGCACCAGGCGATGACGCGCGCCCGCTTTGTGCTGGGGAGCCCTGCGCTGGCGGCCCGCTTTGATGCGGTGCGCGAAGCGGTGATCACCGCCCCGCGCGACGCGCCAGCCCTGCGCAGCGAGATCGCCACCATGCGCGAGCGCGTGCGCAGCGCCCATGCGGTGCCCGCTGGCTTGTTCGATGTCAAGCACAGCGTGGGCGGCATGATGGATGTGGAGTTTGCCGTGCAGTACCTGGTTTTGCTGCATTCGGCTTGCAATCCCCAATTGCGTCCCAACTTGGGCAACATCACCTTGCTGCGGCGTGCCGAAAGTGCCGGTTTGCTGCCCGAAGGCATGGGTGAGGCGAGTGCGAATGCCTACCGCGCATTGCGCCGTGTGCAACATTTGGCCAGGCTGAACGAGGCGCCCACCCAGGTGCCTGAGACGGCTTTGCTCGAAGAGCAGCAGACGGTGCGAACGCTGTGGGCAACGGTGTTACAGACCGCATAAAACCTGCAGAAAGACCGATGGAACTCGGGAATTCATAAGGGTTTATACTGCGTCATCACCCGTCGCTAGCATTCACTTACGCGCAACGGCATTCAAAACGATGTACTATCGCCTAACGCTCACTGATTAATTCGACGAATGATAACGTAATGAAACAAATTATTTATTTGTTTACAATACATTTATGGTGGCAGGCGGAAACTTAAAACCGACCTTCCACTCTGTGAACCATGTAAAGGCGACAGAAGCAGTTTTTACCGACCCTTTTTAATGTTGCGAAGTCTTTCAGGCCCAATCCGGCATGACTGCAAACCTGAAGTGCTTCTCCTCCCTCCCTCTCTATCATTCACTTCGGGACGCTTCGCAACTTTTTTTATACCCAGGCCCAGTCCAGACGACTGGGCCTTTTTTTGCCCGCGCGCAGCCTGACCGTGGCTGCAGGCTCGGGAGCCTCTCAGCCCTGAGCCAGCAGGTCGGGAGCGCCTCAGCCTTCAGGCGGTGTCGCTGCAAAGCTGGGCCGGGCTTCCAGGCGCTCCAGCAGCTGCGCCAGGTTGGGGTGGCGCGCTGCCCAATCCAGCTCGGGAAAGCGAAAGCGCAGCCAGGCCAGCGCGCAGCCCACGGCGATATCGGCCAGGCTGATGTGCACACCCGCGCCGGCAAAATAGGTTTTCTGGCCCAGGCCGTTGCCCATGGCCTCCAGCCCTGCCCAGACCTTGCCCAGCTGGCGCTCCACCCAGGCGGGGCTGCGCTGCTCGGCCGAGCGGCCGGCAAAGGCATACTCCATGCGCGCCAGCACGGCGGCATCGAGCACGCCATCGGCCATCGCCTCCCAGCTGCGCACTTCGGCGCGCTCGCGGCCCAGGCTAGGGATCAACCGGCCCACCGGCGACAAGGTGTCCAGGTACTCGACGATCACCCGCGAGTCCACCAGCACCGAGCCGTCGTCCAGCACCAGGCAGGGCACCTTGCCCAGCGGGTTGACCGAGGCAATCGTGGCCCTGTCGCCCCAGACATCCAGGGTCTCCAGGCGGTAATCGAGTTTTTTCTCGGCCAGCACCACGCGCACCTTGCGCACATAGGGACTGGTCAGGCTTCCTAGCAATTTCATAGCTTCAGGCTCAGGCAGGTGGCGTCGATAAGGTCCGCAGGGACCTCCAAGCTGCCATGGGCATGGGGGTCCGTACGGGACATTTGCACCTCTCGATTGTAATTAGGCAAATCCAGACTGCAGCCGCGGCAAACGGCCCGCTTCTACAATAGCGGCCCATGAGCCTGTCTTCCCTTACCGCCCTTTCTCCGCTGGATGGCCGTTACGCCTCCAAACTGTCCACCCTGCGCCCGATCATGAGCGAATTTGGCTATATGCATCGCCGTGTCCAGGTGGAGATTACCTGGTTCATCGCGCTGTCCGATGCCGGTTTTGCCGAGTTTTCGCCGCTGTCCGAGGGTGCACGCAGCTACCTGCACGGCCTGGTGAATAACTTCAGCGAAGCCGACGCCCAGGCGATCAAGGACATCGAGAAGACCACCAACCACGACGTGAAGGCGGTGGAGTACTGGATCAAGAGCAAGTTCGAGGCACGCCCAGAGCTGCTCAAGGCGGCCGAGTTTGTGCACTTTGCCTGCACCAGCGAAGACATCAACAACACCAGCCATGCGCTGCAAATCCGCGCCGGCCGCGACCAGGTGATCCTGCCGGGCCTGGACCGCGTGGTGCTCAAGCTGCGCGAGATGGCGCACCAGTATGCGGCTGTGCCGATGCTCAGCCGCACGCACGGCCAGACCGCCAGCCCCACGACCGTGGGCAAGGAACTGGCCAACGTGGTGGTGCGCCTGCAAGCGGCGATGGACCGCATTGCCAATGTCAAGCTGCTGGCCAAGATGAACGGCGCCGTGGGCAACTACAACGCCCACCTGTCGGCCTGGCCCGAGTTCGACTGGGAAAGCTTCAGCAAGAACGTCGTGGAAAAGCACGAGCCCCAGGGCCTGGGCCTCACTTTCCAGCCCTACTCGATCCAGATCGAGCCGCATGACTACATGGCCGAGTTGTTTGACGGCATTGCCCGCGCCAACACCATCCTGATCGACCTCTCGCGTGACATCTGGGGCTACGTCTCGGTGGGCTACTTCAAGCAGCGCCTCAAGGCCGGCGAGATCGGCTCGTCGACGATGCCGCACAAGGTCAACCCGATCGACTTCGAAAACGCCGAAGGCAACCTGGGCCTGGCCAATGCACTGCTGCGCCACCTGTCGGAGAAGCTGCCGATCAGCCGCTGGCAGCGTGACCTGACCGACTCCACCGTGCTACGCAACATCGGCGTGGCCACCGGCTATGCTGCACTGGCCTACACTTCGCTGATGACCGGCCTGAACAAGCTGGAGCTGAACGAAGAGCGCCTGGCCGAAGACCTGGACAATGCCTGGGAAGTGCTGGCCGAGCCGATCCAGACCGTCATGCGCCGCTATGGCGTGCAAGGCGCCTATGAAAAGCTCAAGGAAGTCACCCGTGGCAAGACGGTGCGCGCCGAAGACCTGCACCAGCTGATCCGCAGCCTGGAGATCCCGCAGGCTGACAAGGAGCGCCTGCTGGCCATGACCCCGGCCAGCTACATCGGCAAGGCCACCGAGCTGGCCCAGCGCGTTTAAGTACGCTCTCCCCAGGAGGCCAGGCGCTCCCTGGCCTCTTGCCTTTTTTCTCTCACCGCCCGGCCAAGCGCAATGCGCCAGCCTGGCGCGCCGGATTCACCCCCGAAGCCCAGGCTTCGTCACCAGACCCTGCCCCATGGCTATCAAATCCACGATCTACAAGGCCAATCTGTCGATTGCCGATATCGACCACAACTACTACGCCGACCACAACCTGACCCTGGCGCGCCACCCCAGCGAAACCGACGAGCGCATGATGGTGCGCCTGGTGGCGCTGGCCCTGAACGCCCACCAGCTGCAGGACCTGTGCAATGGCGACGGCACCTTGGGCTTTGGCGCCGGCCTGTCCGACCCGGACAACCCTGATGTGCACCTGACCGACTTCACCGGCGCCAAGCGCATCTGGATCGAAGTGGGCCAGCCCGAAGAAAAGCCGATCACCAAGGCCTGCAACAAGTCGGACCACATGCTGGTGTACTGCTTCAACCATGCAGCCGAGATCTGGTGGAAGGGCCTGGAAGGCAAGCTCGCGCGCCAGGAAAAGCTCGAGGTGTTCCGCCTGCCGACCGAGGTGTCCCAATCGCTGGCCGATCTGGCCGAGCGCAGCATGCAGCTGCAGGCCACCATCCAGGAAGGCCAGCTGAACCTGTCCAGCGACAAGGGCACGGTCTTTGTAGAACCTATTCGCTGGAAGTGATGCCGCCCGCGGAACGCGCACGTTCCGCATAGCGGTTGAAGCGCCAGGCCGTGCCCTGCAGGCTGATGCGCCGCCACACCGCCCGCTTTTGCACGGGGCTGTAGGCCAGCCAGTGCTGCACCTCGTCAAAGCTGCGGCCGCAGCCCTTGCAGACCGCATCGCCCTGGCTGGTCGAGCAGATGGCGATGCAGGGCGTATCCGGTGTGGTCTCCCACCAGGCCAGCCAGGCCTGCATGGCCGCATCGCCCATCTCGCGCACATCCACCCCATCGCGGCGCTGGTAGACCAGCCGCGCGTAGACCTCGGCCAGCGCAGCCACCTGCGGCGCCAAGGATGCGCCAGGGCCACTGGGCGCACGCTGACGCCAATGGTTGATGGCTGCTTCCAGATCGGTCAGGTGGATGAGTTCCATAGCTGCCATCGATGATAGCCCTGAAGTGACCGAACCGCCAAGCGGCGATGCGCCCCCACTTGTTCACAGCTTGTTATCCACAGGTGTGGGCAAACACAAACATGCGGGAATACTCTGTGCAGTGGCCCGGTCTTTGTCACCCCAAAGTGCTTGGTTTGTGTTCCAATACGCGCTGACGAAGGGGAGTAGCTCCCGTTGATGCCTTGCCAGCGGCAAGTGCAGAGACATGTAATGCGTCGTCAGTACGAAGCCTCACGGCTTCCGGCGCGTTAGGTTCATGGCCCACATGATCTGAGCAAGACCTTTGAAAACCATGGTGCCGCACCACAGGTCTTCGAAGCTACTGCCCGGCGGTTGGCCATCACGGCGCCAACGCTGAACCACGTCGCCTCCCTGACTTGTAACGACACCCCACTGGCTGGTCTGTGCATGGTGCATGGGCCGCTTTTTCAAAAATTAGGTGCTTACATGGACTTGGATTTTCTGACGCACGCGCCCTTCTGGATTGCACTGGGCCAAATCATCATCATCGACATCCTGCTGGGCGGCGACAACGCGGTGGTGATTGCCCTGGCATGCCGCAAGCTGCCCCCTGACCTGCGCCGCAAAGGCATCATCTTCGGTACCGCTGGCGCGATCATCTTGCGCGTCATCCTGATCGCGTTCGCGATGTTCCTGCTGGCCCTGCCGTTCCTGAAGTTTGTCGGCGCCATCTTGCTGTTCTGGATCGGCGTCAAGCTGCTGGTGCCTGAAGACGAAGACCATGGCAACATCCAAGGCAGCGACCGCCTGTTTGCTGCCATCAAGACCATCATCGTTGCCGACCTGGTGATGAGCGTGGACAACGTGATCGCCATTGCCGGCGCCGCACAGAACGCCGGGGACGAGCACCACATGCTGCTGATCGTTCTGGGCCTGCTGATCTCGATCCCGATCATCGTCTGGGGCAGCCAGCTGGTCATCAAGCTGATGGAGCGCTTCCCGATGGTCATCACCGCCGGCGGCATGCTGCTGGGCTGGATTGCGGGCGGCATGCTGGTCTCTGACCCCGTGTTTGCCAACCCCGACAAGTGGACCTGGATGTTCAAGATCGACCAGAGCAAGACCCTGCACTATGCAGCTGCTGCCGCTGGCGCACTGGTCGTGCTGGTGCTGGGCAAATGGCTGGCCAGCAAAAAAGCCAAGGAACTCCCGGCGGCCAACGTACACTAAGCCTATAACCGCCCTCTACCACCACCGCTGGCAGCCCCACGCTGCCAGCCCCACTTAGGCCACTTGGATGAACGTAAAAATAGTCTTTGTAGATGATGCCGCCTTTGCCCTGCAGCGCTTGAACGAGTGCGCAACCATCAACGACGAGCACTGGGTGCTGGTGGCTTGCGCCCCCAAGATCACCCGCAGGGCCAGCCGCTGGGGCAATCGCAGCACCCTCGAAAAGTGGCGCAACAAGTGGGCCAAAAACCTGTTTGAGGGCCTGATCCCGCAAAGCACCCAGCTGCAGCGCGCCCGCGTCTCGACCCATATCTCGGAAGTGAGCGTGCAGCAAATGACCGCCCAGCTACACGCCGAGTACCCCGAGGCCGAAGTGCTGGACTGGCGCCGCCCCAAGGCCATCTCCGAGCCACCATCGGCCGACTTTGTGCCGCGCCCCGCCAAGCTGGCAGGATCGCTGCTGGGGATTCTGGGTATCTGCTTCAGCCTGGTGCTGGACGGAGCGTAACGCCATCAGCCCCACCACCCAACATCAAGCGCCTTCGGGCGCTTTTTTCATGGCTGGGCTCGGTAAACAAACCTTCCATCATTGGATGCCGGCCTATACACAGCACGCCCGCCATCCGCTATGCTGGCGCCATGAAACTCATCCTCAAATGGCTGCTCTCCGCAGTCGCCCTGCTCTGTGTCGCCTACCTCTACAGTGGTGTGGAAATCCGCAGCTTTGGCGCGGCGCTGATTGCAGCGCTGCTGATAGGGCTGTGCAATGCCATCGTGCGCCCTGTGCTGATTGTGCTGACCCTGCCCGTCACCATCCTCACCTTGGGCCTGTTCATCTTTGTCATCAACGCGCTGATGTTCTGGGCCGCATCCGGCATCGCAGGCAGCGGCTTTGTGGTGCATGGCTTTTGGGCAGCGCTGATCGGCTCGGTGCTCTACTCCATCATCAGCCTGGTCATCGAATCACTTACGGGCCGCCTGCTCCTTGGCAAGTGATTGCATCTCGCGCAAGCGGGTGTCGATGATCGAGGCCTCGTAGTAGTCATTGCGGTTCGGGCTGTTGCGCGCCATGTCCTGCCCGGCGCGCAGGCGGTCTACCGCAGCGGCATAGTCATACTGCGCGGCCCGGCTCTCAGCCTCAGCGCGGATGGAGCGCAGCGGCTGGTTCTGCTGGTGCAGCACCCACGACAGCGCCAGCCAGGCCCCCGCATCCTTGGGCCACTGCACCACCAGGGTCTGCAGGCGGCTGCTGGTCTGGCGCAGTACGCCTTCATAGGCCGTCAAACCCGTGGCAGGCAGCTGCGCCAGGGCCTGCGCAGCCAACACCAGCTCGGGCCGGTCACTTCCCTGGCTTGCATCGTCGCCCACCACCGCCTTGACCTCCGGCAGCAGCACATCGCGGCTGCTGTCCTGGATGCTCAGCGATTTGTCAGAGCCCTGTGTGATCACCGCGTCGTTGACCAGGCCGGTCATCGCATTGCTGACCGTCACCGAGGTGCTGCCGGCCTTGCTGGGCGGGGATTTGAGCGGCTGGATCTTGGCCAGCGCCGCCAACGCATCCTGCGGCTGGCGGTTGCGCAATGCCAGATCGGCACGCAACAGCTGTGCCTGGCGCATCGCATCCGGGTGGGCCTGCACGGCGGCATCCAGCTGGTCCAACGCAGCCAGGGCCTCTGCATGGCGCCCCAATTGGTTATGGGACATGGCTGCCAGATACCAGACACCTGCCCGCTGGTCCAATGAGCGGTTGGCAAAATCGGCCGCCGTGGTCAGCTGCACCCATTGGTGCAGCACCTGGGGCTCAGGCTTGGACAGCATGCGCGCCCGGGCCGACATCATCTGCGCCACCATGCCCGTGTCCTGCGGTTTGCGTGCAGCGCCAGCGGGCAAGCGCGACTGCATGTCGGCAATGCGCTCGGTCGTCAGCGGGTGGGTACGCAAATACGGCCAGCTGCCGTTGTCATTCATGCGGTTGGCTTGCTGCAGCTTCTCGAACATGCTCACAAACCCCGCTTGCGAGTAGCCGGCAGGCGGCATCAGGGTCATGCCAGTGCGGTCCGCCTCGCGCTCCATATCGCGTGAGAAGTTCAGCTGCGATTGGATGGCAGCGGCCGAACTGCCCACCATCAGCGCCTGGGCCGCAGCCGGGTTTTTGCTGGCCGCCAAGGCGCCCAGAATCATTCCGGCGATCATCACCGGCGTCATGCGTGACTGGCGCGCCAGCATGCGGGCAATATGGCGCTGGGTGATGTGGCTCATCTCGTGGGCCAGAACCGAGGCCAGCTCATCGCGGCTGCCGACCACGCCGACCAGGCCGGTCTGCACGCCCATAAAGCCGCCGGGCAGCGCAAAGGCATTCACGGTGGCATCCTGGATCAGCATCACCTGCCAGGCAAAGCGCTCCTGCAGTTCAGACGTCATGGTGCCGCGCTGGCGCGCCGCCAGCATCAGCTCCTGCCAGATGCCGTTGACATATTCATAAAGGATCGCGTCATCGAGAAACTGCGGATCGCGGTAGATCTCGCGCGCAATGTCATCGCCCAGGCGCCGCTCCTCGCTGGTGGTCATCTCGGCGCCCTCACCCATCGCAGGCAAACTGGTGTCGGCCCGCGCCTGCGTAGGGGCTAGCACCGCCACCGCAGCCATATGGGCGGCCAACAAGGCACATGCTGTGCGTTTAAAAAACCATGTATTCATTCAAAATTCCGTGCGGCAGCAGATGCTGAATCTGAATCAAGCCAGAGGGTGGCCAGAGCGGGCACCTTGCCATCAAGCCTTCACCCCAACACGTATGATGAAGCACCACTGCACAAGTTGCATGCTGTATTGCCGCTTGTGACGTATTGAACACGGAAAGCACCATGACTGAACTCACCCATTTCGACGCCCAGGGCCAGGCCCATATGGTCGATGTAGGCGCCAAGCCTAACACCCATCGCATAGCGATCGCGGAGGGCTTCATCACCATGCAGCCGGCCACCTTGGACATCATTGCCGCCGGCACCGCCAAAAAAGGGGATGTGCTGGGTATTGCGCGTATTGCCGGGATTATGGCGGCGAAGAAGACCAGTGAGCTGATACCGCTGTGCCACCCGATTGCGCTGACCAAGGTGGCGGTGGAGTTTGAACTGTTACCCGAAAAGAATGCGGTTCGCTGTGAAGTCAGAACCGAAACTGTTGGGCCTACTGGGGTGGAGATGGAAGCCTTGACCGCGGTGCAGGTCGCACTGCTGACTATTTATGACATGTGCAAGGCGGTGGATAAGGGGATGGTGATGGAAGGGGTTAGTTTACGGGAGAAGCATGGAGGAAAATCGCAGAATGCTGAAATCTCCGATATATAAACACCTTATCAAAAAGTCTTTACCTTAAAAAACCATCTACCGGAAGCGCATCCAGCCAAACCCCATTCTTATCAAAGACAGCAATCCACTCCAAATTTTTTGATGAAACCATCGGTAAATAAACCATTTCATCCTTACCCATATATACCCCCCCTCTCAGCGCGGAAAGTTTTTCTTTCTGATCCGCACTCATACTCATCAACGGACGCAGTGTCGACTGCAACTTGGCATCATTCCAATCCCAAGCTGACCATGTTTCTGGTCGCATAGCGGGAGAAACTCCTTGCAACGAAAATTCCAAGCTTTTAAGCTTATCAACTCCGTTACCGTCTATCCTCGAGTTGAACCAGCGGACACCCCACTTATCCAACTTAGAGGAATCACTTTTTTCAGAATTTTCTTCAAGAATTTCATTTCGAGCAACAACAACGACTCTATCCTGCTCAAAAACAAATGCCACGGGACGAGAAACATAAAGTGTATACAATCCATACACTAATGCCAGCGACTGAATCATTGCAATCGCAGAAATATCTATAATCAACTCCCTGCGAGATTTATGGGGTGATGCGACTACCAATGTCAAAAGGGGCCCTGATACAACATCAACCACAAGAAGAATAGAATATATTCTCCATACACCCAAAATATTATCTGTCGGCCAAGGATAAATAAATTTAAAAATAAAGAACGCCGTAATACAAGCAACTACAATCGAAATATAAAAATGCCGGAATGCAAGCTTTAAAGAAAATTTGATACGCATTAAAACTATCTCGTCAACGCATAGATTAAAGAGTATTTTGAAAATAAAAAAAGGGGCAAAGCCCCTTTTTTATTTCCTTACGTCGTCAGTTTTAACGGCATTCTGCAGGAGCGTACTTTGCAGGAAGTGTACCAGCAACTACGCTTGCAAGACCACGACTGGTCGCAGTTTGATTAGAATCCGAAGCACAAGCCCAGTCAATAGCGCCTTTGGATGCAGCGGTAGGAGCTGCATTCTGCACGTTGGGCGTGAAAGTAATAGTCTGGGTATTCAATCCAGTTGGAATACCATTGCCTGCGGTTGCTTTGATTGCGACAGTGATATTCCATGGAGTATCAGTAGCAATAGTGACATCATCCACGAACTTTGACGAAGCTTCAGCCTTTTGATTTGGATTTGCCATGTAGGCAGTGGCAGCAGCGGTCAATCCTGCGGTGCCATCCGTCTGAAACGCTTCAGACATCAAACCTTTAGCAGAGCTGCCCGCAATGACGCCTTCCGAAATCTTCGTACGAATAGTGTAATCTTGATAAGCAGGCAGTGCGATAGCAGCCAAAATACCGATAATCGCCACAACGATCATCAGTTCGATCAGGGTGAAACCCTTTTGCATCTTACGCAGCATGTTGAATCCTCTCTATGTAACCAGTGATTAGGCAGCCTTGTCGAGCGACTTGGCGTGCATCACTTATTGCAAGTGCTGTGCCAACTTTTGGCGTCTACGCACCTCGCGGCCTCGACTGACAAAAATGCGGCGTTTTGTTAACTTATTGTGCAAGACGTTCATAAATGTCAGCAAGCCAAGATTTCT
Organism: Comamonas squillarum; assembly: GCF_025309455.1. Lineage (NCBI taxonomy): Bacteria > Pseudomonadati > Pseudomonadota > Betaproteobacteria > Burkholderiales > Comamonadaceae > Comamonas > Comamonas squillarum. The sequence goes on along the minus strand of NZ_CP104377.1, from coordinate 3,912,530 downwards.
GCCATTTTTGTCACCCGATGAACGACTGTGCATGCTAAGAGCATGGGAAGCAGAAACAGAAACGGCACCCAACGGTGCCGCAGCATTTGTGTAGGCCCTGTCTATGCAAGCCCAAGACCCAGAGCCCTAGGTCCAAAACTCATAAGCCATCCCCGCCAGCTCAATCCGATCCCCCTTGTGCATCGACAGCCCCACGCCATTGAGCGCCTGGCCATTGAGCACCACATCGGCAGAGCCATCCACCTTGGTGGCGATATAGCCCTTGCCGCGCTTGGTCAGCGCAGCGACGGCGATACCGGGGCGGCCGACGGTGGTGACGACCTTGGACAGAATGATGTCTTCGCTGGCGCCACTGACGGCGCGCAGGTAGGGGCTGGGGGTGTAGGGCTGCTCTTCTGCGGGGGGGAAGTCGGCCGGGACCGTGGGGCTGTCTTCACCGTGGTCGGCGTGGGCTGGCTTTGCGGTCAGGCTGCCGGCTTCGCTGGCATGCAGGTAGTGGCTTTCGGGCACGAGAGAGTTCATCAAAAAGCGGATGCGGCATTTGCCGATGTCCAGCAGGTCGCCGCTTTGCAGCACCTGGCGGCGCACCTTCAAGCCGTTGACCTTGGTGCCATTGGTGCTGCCCAGGTCTTCGACGACGACGATGCCGATCTTCTTCTCATAGGTGAACGCCACATGCTCGCCGCTGACCGCCATGTCGGTCAGCACGATGTCGTTGGTGGAACGGCGCCCCAGGGTGGCCCTGGACTCCGTCAGCATGTAGTCTTGGATCACCACTCCATCTAATGAAACTATGAGTCTTGGCATATTGATAAACCTCGTCACGATTATATGCACATAAGCTATACAAATGACTTTTTCGATACGCGGTTGACAAAGGATCACGATGTGTTGGGTGCTACCGGATTTTGGTTACGGGTTTACCCTTGATTCCTCTTAGAAGCTGATGCTGATCAATGCGTTGGCTTCTGCGGGCGCTCTTTCCCCTTGACGATGCACAATCGCTGCAGCCCGGCGTAGAAATGCAAAAAGCGCCCGAAGGCGCTTTGTGTTGGGGTGAGGGGATCAGCCGCTCAGTGTGCGGGCGCGGTATTGCGCTTTTGCAGCCACAGACCCAGGCCCACCACCAGCGCGGCGCCAGCGGCAGCTGCCAGGTAGTGCAGCGCAGGGTTAGCCTCGACAAAGCCGTGCAGCAGCTTGTCGTTCATGATGGTCTCACCACCGACCCAGCCGATGAGGCCAGCGCCCAGAATGACGATGACCGGGAAGCGTTCCATCAGCTTGATCATCAAGGTCGAACCAAAGATCACCAGCGGGATCGAAATCGCCAAGCCCAGGATCAGCAGCAGCATATTGCCGCCGGCAGCTGCCGCCACGGCAATCACGTTGTCCAGGCTCATCACCAGGTCGGCGATCAGGATGGTGCGAATGGCCGCCATCATTGTGCCGGTGCCCTTGCCCGCGCCCTCTTCTTCGTCGTGGCTGGTCAGCAGTTGCAGGCCAATCCACAGCAGCAGGCAGCCGCCAACAATCTGCAGGAAGGACAGCTCCAGCAGCTTGGCCGCAACTACGGTCAGCAAAATACGCAGCACCACGGCGGCGCCGGAGCCAAACATGATGGCTTTTCTTTGTTGTTCAGGGGGCAGGGAGCGCGCTGCGAGCGCGATGACAACGGCGTTGTCGCCCGAGAGAATGATGTTGATCCAGATGATCTTGACCAGCCCGATCCAGAAGTCGGGATGATTGACGTAATCCATGTTGCGCTCCGTAGTTATGAATAAAGACGCCAGACCTGAACGATCTGGCGTCTTCTTTTTATGGAGTACGCAGTTTAGCGGGGCACGCAGCCCCTGGCATGCGTAATTTTGCTTACTTCAGCAGGCCTTGCAGCAGGCGGCCCATTTCGGATGGGTTGCGGGTGATGGTGAAACCGCACTCTTCCATGATGGCCAGCTTGGCATCTGCCGTGTCGGCGCCGCCGGAGATCAGCGCGCCAGCGTGGCCCATGCGCTTGCCGGGAGGGGCAGTCACACCAGCGATGAAGCCCACCACAGGCTTCTTCATGTTGGCCTTGCACCAGAGCGCGGCTTCCGCTTCGTCTGGGCCGCCGATTTCGCCGATCATGATCACAGCGTCGGTGTTCGGGTCGTCGTTGAACGCCTTCATCACGTCGATGTGCTTGAGACCATTGATGGGGTCACCACCGATACCGACAGCCGAAGACTGGCCAATGCCCAGCTCGGTCAGCTGTGCCACGGCTTCATAGGTCAGCGTGCCCGAACGGCTCACCACGCCGATGCGGCCTGGCTTGTGGATGTGACCGGGCATGATGCCGATCTTGATTTCACCGGGGGTGATCAGACCGGGGCAGTTAGGGCCCAGCAGCAAGGTCTTCTTGCCGCCAGCCGCTTCCTTGGCCTTCATCTTGTTGCGCACTTCCAGCATGTCGCGCACGGGGATGCCTTCGGTGATGCAGATGGCCAGGTCCAGGTCGGCTTCCACCGCTTCCCAGATGGCAGCAGCAGCGCCAGCGGGTGGCACATAGATCACGGACACGGTGGCACCGGTGTCCTTGGCAGCGTCCTTGACCGAACCGTAGATAGGGATGTCGAAAATCTTTTCGCCAGCCTTCTTGGGGTTCACGCCAGCGACGAAGCAGTTCTTGCCGTTCGCGTATTCCTGGCACTTTTCAGTGTGGAACTGGCCGGTCTTGCCCGTGATGCCTTGGGTAATGACTTTGGTGTCTTTATTGATATAGATAGACATGTGTGTTCTCCAGGGCTTACTTCACTGCGGCAACGATCTTGGTGGCGGCTTCGGCCATGGTGTCGGCCGAGATGATGGGCAGGCCCGATTCGGCCAGCATCTTCTTGCCCAGCTCTTCGTTGGTACCCTTCATGCGCACCACCAGTGGCACGCTCAGGTTCACCGCCTTGCAAGCGGTGATCACGCCGGTCGCGATGGTGTCGCACTTCATGATGCCGCCGAAGATGTTGACCAGAATACCCTTGACCTTGGGGTTCTTGAGCATGATCTTGAAGGCTTCGGTGACCTTCTCGGGGGTGGCACCGCCGCCCACGTCCAGGAAGTTGGCAGGCTCGCCGCCGAACAGCTTGATGGTGTCCATCGTGGCCATGGCCAGGCCAGCGCCGTTCACCAGGCAGCCGATGTTGCCGTCCAGGCTGATGTAGGCCAGGTCGAACTTCGAAGCTTCCACTTCCGCTGGATCTTCTTCGTCCAGATCGCGCAGGGCCACCAGTTCTGGGTGACGGAACAGCGCGTTGGGGTCGAAGTTGAACTTGGAGTCCAGTGCAATCACGTTGCCCTTGGAGTCACGGTTGAGCGGGTTGATTTCAACCAGCGATGCGTCCGTGTCCATGTAGCACTTGTACAGCTTTTGGCAGATATCGATGAACTGGGCCACCGAATCAGCAGGCATGCCGATGCCCTTGGCCAGCTCTTCACCATTGGCTTGCGTGAAGCCGGCAATGGGGTCGACCAGCACGGTGATGATCTTCTCAGGAGTGCTGTGCGCCACTTCCTCGATGTCCATGCCGCCTTCGCTCGAAGCGATGAAGGCCACCTTCTGCGTGCCACGGTCGGTCACGGCAGACAGGTAGTATTCCTGCTGGATGTCGGCACCGTCTTCGATGTACAGGCGGCGCACCTTCTGGCCTTCAGGGCCGGTCTGGTGGGTCACCAGCTGCATGCCGAGGATTTGCTCGGACAGCGCCTTCACGTCGTCGATGGTCTTGGCAACCTTCACGCCACCGCCCTTACCGCGGCCACCTGCGTGAATCTGGGCCTTCACCACCCACACGGGGCCGCCCAGCTTCTGTGCTGCTTCCACTGCTTCTTGCACAGTGAAGGCGGGGATACCGCGCGGAACGGGCACGCCGAACTGACGCAAGATTTCCTTGCCTTGGTATTCATGAATTTTCATGATGTCTCTCAGTAAAACAAAATGGGAAAAAACCCGGCGGCCGAGCGCGCAGAACAAAGAATTCGCAAACAAGGCAGAAGGCCTGGCAGTCCGCGAATTTACCATGCTGCACTGCGCCATGCGAGGCAGCGCCCGCAGGAGTCCCAACCGCCGTCCGGGGTTTGTCGGCCGCCGGAATGCATATAGCTATTATTTGTATAGCTAACCAGCCATGTTGGGCAGTCGTCTCCGTGCACCAGGTCTGTCAGCCAAGGCAGTCAATGCCTGTCGGAGGCCTGCGCAAAAGTTGTCGATAAATACCCGAGCGGTGCAGGATTTTTGGCACAGCCGCCCGGGGCTGACACAATTTTGCGCTAGTGCGCACTGCGCTTTGGGCCAGCACCGGGCCATCACAGGCACCAAAACAGCATGTCCGGCGCATCGCACAAGCCCTGGTCAGACCGGACTGCAAATTTGCCGTCCTCCTGCACGCGTTGCGCCGCTTTGTATGACAATAAGCACTTTCCCGAACCCCAAGCGCCCGCAGCCTCGCAGGCGCCAACCCGCAGCAGGAGTGATGGCAATGGCAAAAGTGTTTATCGACGGCGAAGCTGGCACCACCGGTTTGCAGATTCGCGAACGCCTGGTGGATATGCCCGGCGTGGAGTTGGTAAGCATTGCGCCCGAGCTGCGCAAGGACCCAGAGGCCAAACGCGCGCTGATCGCTGGCGTGGACCTGGTCATCCTCTGCCTGCACGACGATGCCGCCAAGGACACCACGGCCATGGTCGATGCCATCGAGCAGGAAACCGGCCGCAGCATCCGCATCATCGATGCCTCCACCGCCCACCGCGTCAACGACCAGTGGGTCTATGGCTTCCCCGAGCTGAGCGCGGGCCAGAAAAGCGCCGTGCAAGCGGCCAAGCGCGTCTCCAACCCCGGCTGCTATGCCACTGGCGCCATCGCCATCCTGCGCCCGCTGATCGATGCCGGCCTGGTCCCTGCCGATGCCGCGCTGGCACTGCCTTCGGTGTCCGGCTACTCCGGTGGCGGCCGCCAGATGATGGAAGCCTATGAGGCCGGCGGTGCCGCGCCTTATGAGGCCTATGCACTGGGCCTGACGCACAAGCACATCCCCGAAATCCTGAAATACACCGGCCTGACCCGCCGCCCGGTGTTCATCCCTGCGGTCGGCAACTTTGCCCAGGGCATGCTGGTGCAGCTGCCGCTGCACCTCGATGAGTTGCCCGGCAAGCCGCTCTTGAGCGATCTGCATGGCGCCCTGGCCGCCCACTACGCCAAGACCAACCAGGACGAACAATGGGTACAGGTGCTGCCGCCCACCAACGACAACAAGCTGGCCGCCGATACCTTGGCAGGCACCAACAAGCTGGAAATCCGCGTGTTCGGCAACGAGCAGCTGCGCCAGGCCGTGGTCATCGCCCGCCTGGACAACCTGGGCAAGGGCGCCAGCGGCGCTGCGGTGCAAAACCTCAAGCTGATGCTGAACCTGTAAATTCAGCCCTCACCCTCCGTCAGAAAAGCCGCTCGCCAGCGGCTTTTTTCATGCGCGCGGGGTGTGCAACACCATCGACATTGGCCGACACCGCCCCAGGCATTCTCTGCCTAACATGGGTCCAAACTACAGCCATAACACGATGAGACAACGCCCCACACGCCCGCTGCGCCAGCTTGGCGCTGTCTGGCCTTGGGCGCTGCTGCTTTGTGCAGCCGCCCAGGCCCAAAACGCCAACCCCCAACAAGGCGAGCAGATCGCCAACAACGGCCTGCCGCCCAGCGTGGCCTCCTGCGCCAGCTGCCATGGGTCCAAAGGCCAGGGCATGGCTGCCTTCCCGCCACTGGCCGGCCAGGTCGCCAGCTATCTGCGCTCGCAGTTGGATGCCTTTGCCGATGGCGCGCGTGGCAACCCCATCATGGCGCCCATCGCCAAGGGTTTGACGCCGCAGCAGCGCGCCGATGTTGCCGCTTACTTTGCCAGTCTGCCATCGGGCATTGCCGCCTCGCCGGGCCAGGCCGATGCCAAAGACAAGGGCGCCTGGCTGGTAGAGCGTGGCCGCATGCAAGATGGCATACCTGCCTGCAGCAGCTGCCATGGGCCTGGTGGCGCTGGCGTGGGTGCGCATTTCCCCGCCATTGCCAGGCTCAGCGCCAGCTATATGCAAGCGCAGATCGATGCCTGGAAAAAAGGCAGCCGCCCGCCCGGGCCGCTGGGCCTCATGGAAGGCATTGCCAAAAAGCTCAGCAGCGATGATGTCAACGCCATCGCCCAGTACTACGCCGGCGCCTCGGGCGCCGCCAAGCCTTGAGCGGAGAATCCCATGGATTACCAGCGCCCCAACCATGTGGAAACGCCCGAGGAGCAGGCCCGCGTCCAGCACAGCGAGTGGCAGTACCTCAAGATCTTTGTGGTGGTTGTTGTCGCCATCGTGCTCGTGGCCGCCATCAGCTTTGGCGTGCAGGTGAGCAAGAGCATGGGCGAGCTGGCCCATGAGCGGCCCGCCGCAGCGCCCGCCCAGACCGCGCAAAAAACAGCAGCACCCGCCACCCCCAGCCCCGCACCCGCTACCGCCGCATCGGATGCAGCCCAACCAGCGCCAGCAGCTGCCACTCCCACTGCCAGCGCAGCCAAAGCGCCTGCTGCTGCCAGCACTGCCGCCTTTGCCCCGCCCGCCGCCGATGCGATTCCCGACGGTCCGATGGGCGATGTGATCCGCCAGGGCGAACAGATCTTTCTGCACACCAGCACACAGGCCAAGGCCTTTGTCGGCAATACGCTCAACTGCGTCAACTGCCACCTGGATGCAGGGCGCGCCGCCCACTCCGCGCCGCTGTGGGGCGCCTACACGCAATACCCGGCCTACCGCAGCAAGACCAAGAGCGTGGACACCTTCTCCGAACGCCTGCGCGGCTGCTTCATGTACAGCATGAACGGCAAGGCCCCGCCCCATGGCGATGAGGTGTTGGTAGCACTGGAGGCCTATGCCTACTGGATGTCCAAGGGCGCGCCAGTGGGGGAGAAGCTGCCCGGCGCCGGCTACCCCAAGGTGGCCAAACCCGCCCAGGTGCCCGACTATGCGCGCGGCCAGAAGGTGTTCAACGCCCAGTGCGCGCTGTGCCATGGCGATGACGGCCAGGGCCAGCGCAGCGGCGATGTGCAGGTCTTCCCTCCCCTCTGGGGCAAGCATTCGTACAACTGGGGCGCCGGCATGCATGAGGTGGACAAGGCCACCGGCTTTATCAAAGCCAATATGCCGCTGGGCAAAGGCAATACGCTCAGCGACCAGGACGCCTGGGATGTGGCGACCTACATCAACAGCCACGAGCGCCCGCAGGACCCGCGCTTTACCGGCAATATTGCAGACACACGCAAGCGCTTCCACGACAGCGAGTTCTCGCTCTACGGCCAGAGCGTCAACGGCCAGCAACTGGGCCGGGGCGCCCCATAAAAAAACTGCCAACGCCGCCCCTGTAGAGGGCATGCGTTGGCAGCTTTGCTATCGGTCCAATCAAGTGCCGGGCGCTATGCCACCAGGCACCTGCCGGTGATCAGCGCTCCACCGTGCGGTTCCAGCGCTTGTTCCACTCGGGGCGGTCGGCGTTGACCACATCCCAGTCCACGGCCACGGCATTCTTCAAGATGGCGTTCATCTTGTTCTGCTCTTCGGCTGGCTTGCCTTGCAGCTTGGTCTTGGGGTTCACGGGGTTGTAGCTGCCGTTTTCCATCGCCAGCGCCTGGGCTTCCGGGCTCACCAGGTACTCCACCAGCTTTTGCGCCAGCTCGGACTCGGGGTTGTTGTTGAGCACGCACATGGCGGTCATCAGCACGACCGCGCCTTCCTTGGGCGCCACATATTCCATCGGGATGCCCTTGGACTTCATCAGCTCGGCCTGCGTCAGGGTGTAGGGGAAGATGGCTGCATCACCGGCCTGCATCATCTCCACCACCTTGGACGAATTGGGGATGTACTCCACCACGTTCGGGCCAATGGTCGTCGGCCAGGCCTTGAAGGCCGGGTCCACGTTCTTTTCGTTGCCGCCCTTGATGCGGTTGAACATCAGGAAGGCATGCAGGCCAAAGGACGAGGCCGGCATCGACTGCACCACCACCTTGCCCTTGAGCTTGGGGTCGGCCAGGTCGTTCCAGGAAGTGGGTGCTGCCCAGCCCTTTTCGGCAAACATCTTGGTGTTGTAGGCCAGGCCGGTCAGGCCCATCGACAGGCCGATCGCGCTGTCCTTGATCTTGGCGATGTCCGGGATCTCGCTGTAGCCGGCAGCGGGCTTGAGCTTTTCGCACAGGCCCATGCTGATGGCGCGGTACATCACGCCGTCATCCAGGGTCATGACCTGCATCTGGGCCTTGTCCTTGGAAGCCTGGGCCTTGGCCAGGATATCGGTCGAGGTGCCCGGCACCACCACCACCTTGACGTTGTTGGCCTTCTCGAACGCGGGGAACACGAACTGCGAGTAGGTGCGCTCCATGTTGCCGCCATTCATGCCGATGTAGATGGTTTTGGTCTGTGCCTGCACCGCGCTGGCCGCAGCCACCACAGAGGCCATCAGGGCGATGGCGCGCACAGGAGTTTTGAGGGTCGTCGTCCAAGAAGACATGTGGGTTCCTTTCAGGTTGAACATGCGGGGTCGGTAAATCGGTCTATACGGAAAGCATCGATCGGCGTGCTGCTGCGGCCCTGGGCAATCAGCTCGGCCATCACATCGCCCACGCCCGGTCCGAGCTGGAAGCCCCCGCCGGCAAAGCCAAAGGCATGGTAGAGACCGGCCTGGCGGCTGCTGGCGCTGATGATGGGCTCGTGGTCGGGCAAGGCGCCTTCGTTGCCGCTCCAGGTGCGGATCAGCTGGGCATTCTTCAACTGGGGCAGCAGCTCCACCAGCTGCGGCAGCTGCGCCCAGACGGTGGTGTGGCGGTTGCGCGCGCGGGTGTCGTCCAGCACCAGGCCGGGCCCGCCGCCAAACACCACATTGCCCCGGCGCACCTGGCGGCAGTAGATACTGCCGCCCTCCACGCCCAGGCTCCAGTGCAAAAAGAAGGGCAAGGGCTCGGTCACGCCCATGGCCGGCGGCCGGATGCGCATGGGCACCGGCTCGCCGCATTGCTCGGCAAACTGCCCGGCCCAGGCGCCTGCGGCGTTGACCACCACATTCGCGCGGATCTCCATCTCGGGCGTACGCACCACAAAGCGCTGGCCATTGTGCGCCACATCCAGCACCGGGCTGTGCTCGAACACCTGGGCCCCGGCCCGCGCGGCCGCCGTGGCAAAGGCCGGCGACAGCAGGCGCGGATTGGCCTGGCCATCATCGGGGCAGAACGAGCCGCCCACGACCTTGGCGCCGCCGACCGGAAAGCGCTTGTGCAGCTCCGCGCCATCGAGCAGCTGCAGGTCCAGCCCACAGTCGCGCGTCTTCTCGGCATAGCGCACTAACGATTCCATATCCGCCTGCGAGCGGGCAATCTTGAAGTGGCCCGAGCGCTCGTACTCGGCCTCGGTGCCAATCAACTCGGTCAGGCGCCCCCAGTGCTGATGAGAGCGTTGCGACAGCGGCAGCATCGCCAGCGACCGTCCCTGGCGGCGCACACCACCAAAGTTGACGCCGCTCGAGCGCGAGCCGCACAGATCGCGCTCGACCACCACCACCTGGATGCCGCGTTTGCGCAAGAACAGCGCCGTGCTCGCGCCCATGATGCCGCCACCAATCACCACCACCTCGGTGGCCAGTTGCTTAACCATGGCTGGCCTCCTGGTCCGTGCTGACCACGGTCATGTCCAGCGGCAGGGGCTTGATCGGCGCCTGGCCCCGGATGCGGCCTATCTGCGCCACCGGCACCTTCAAGGTGTCGGCCAGGATCTCGGTCGCGGCCACACCGCACATGCGGCCCTGGCAGCGGCCCATGCCAACCCGGCACAGCGCCTTGATGCGGTTGATATCGCCCTGCGGCTGGGTGGCAGCGGTAGCGCGCAGCTCAGCCGCCGTGATGTTTTCGCAGCGGCAGACCACCAGCGCATCGGGCGCACGCGCCGCCCAGTCGTCGGGAAAGGGAAACGCCACCTCCAGCGCCTGGCGGAACTGCTGCGTCTTGTCCAGCTGCTGGCGCAGCTTGGCCTGGCGCGCTGCATCGGTTGCAATGCCCCGGTCCTGCAGCAAAGCCAGTGCGGCCAGCTCGCCCGACATCTCGGCCGCGTCAGCCCCCATGATGCCGGCGCCATCGCCCGCCAAATAGACGCCGGGCACGCTGCTGCGCCGGTCGGCATCGATCTGCGGCACATAACAGCGGTGCAAGGGGGCAAAGGCGAACTCGCAGCCCAGCAGATCGGCCAGCTGCGTCTCGGGCCGCAGCGCATAGCCCAGGCCGATGGCGCTGCAGGCGGTGTGCTGTTCGGCGCCCTGTGCATCCTTCCACACGAGGGCCTGCACGCGGTCTGCGCCTTCGGCGCGCAGCAGCTGCACGCCATGGTGCACCGGCACATCGTGGAACATCAGCCAGCTCAAAAAATACACGCCCTTGGCCGCCACCGCCGGCTGGGCCAGCATGGCGGGTGCCGCCTTGTAGCGCTGCACCGCCGGGGCCGTATCCAGCACTGCCAGCACCCGGCCACCGGCCTTGGCGTACTGGTAGGCCACCAGATACAGCAAGGGGCCGGTGCCGGCAAACACCACCGCGTCACCAATCGCACAGCCCTGGTACTTCAAGGCCACCTGGGCGCCGCCCAAGGTGTAGACACCCGGCAGGGTCCAGCCGGGCAAAGGCAGCACCCGGTCGGTGGCGCCGGTGGCGACGATCAGATCGCGCCAGCGCAGGGTATTGGCAGTGCGCTGCGCCGTGTGCAGCAGGTCCAGGCTGTGGCCCTGGGCGTTCCAGACGAGCGTGTCAGGCCGGTAGTCCAGCTGCGGGCGCAGGCGGTCAAAGGTCTGGTGCAGGTCGCTGGCGCGGCCGGCCTCAAAGCCATACAGATCCTTGGGCGTGCGGCCAAAGCCATCGGGCTGGCGGCGGTAGATCTGGCCTCCGGCCTGGGGTGCCTCGTCAATGACCACCGGGCGCAGGCCATGGGCCAGCAGGGTTTGCGCGGCGCGGATGCCGGCGGGCCCGGCACCCACGATGACGGGCGGGCCGTCGGCGGGCCGGGGATCGTCCAGGTAGAAATCGCTGCCGATCATGGTTGCACCTGGCTGGCATTCGTGGCGGTAGCCTGGGCCACGGCCTCTGTCGTGGTACAGATCTGCATGCCCACCTGCAGCAAGGTCGAGCAGGCGCGCAGCTTGCGGCCAGCCTGCTCACCACCCAGCGTGACCCAGCAGTCCTGGCAGGCGCCCATCATGCAAAAGCCGGCGCGCGGGGTGTGGGCAAACTCATGGCTGCGCAGCTGGGCCGACTGGGCCAGCACGGCAGTCAGCACCGTGTCGCCCTGCAGCGCCTGGGCCGGCTGGCCGTTGAGCACGAAGTGCAGCGGCGCGCGGCCCTGCTCCTTGAGGCGCACCAGCTGGCCGGCCGGCAAAAGGGGAGTAGCGTGTGCCATCAGTGCTTGCCGATCAGGATGCGGTCCAGGCCATAGACCTTGTCGAGCAAGAGCATCAGCCCCAGCGTGATGAAAACGATCAGCGCCGACACCGCTGCCATCATCGGGTCCAGCGACTCGGTGGCATACATGTACATGCGCACCGGCAAGGTCACCGTGCTGGGCGAGACCACAAAGATCGACATGGTCAGCTCGTCAAAGCTGTTAATAAAGGCCAGCAGCCAGCCGCCGGTGATGCCGGGCAGCATCATCGGCAAGGTGATGCGCTGGAACACCTTGGCATTGCTCGCGCCCAGCGAGTAGGCGGCCTGCTCGGCGCTGCGGTCAAAGCCAATCAGCGCGGCCATCACCAGGCGCATGGTGTAGGGCGTCACCACCAGCGCATGGGCAAAGATCAGCCAGCCAAAGCTGCCCTGGCCGCCCACCAGCGAGAACATGCGCAGCATCGCCACACCCAGCACCAGGTGAGGAATGATCAGCGGCGACAGGAACAGCGCCTGCAGCGCGCCACGGCCGGGGATCTCATAGCGCACCAGCGCAATGGCAGCGGGCACAGCCAGCGCCGTCGAGATGGAGGCGGCAGCCACCGCCAGGCCCAGGCTGTTCCAGAACGACTGGACAAAGTCGGCATGGTGCAGCACCTGCTCAAACCAGCGCAGCGAGAAGCTGGTGGTGGGCAGGGTCAGAGTCTCGGCCGGGGTGAAGGCCACCAGGCAGACGATCACCAGCGGCGCCAGCATGAAGATGATGACCAGCGCGTTGAAGATCAGGGCAATGGGTCCGTTTTTTTGCATGTCAGTTACCTCGCCTCTCAGCCCAGGGTCTTCTTGTAGCGGCCTTCAACCATGCGGTTCCAGCCCAGCATGATCACCAGGTTGGCGGCCAGCAGCACAAAGGCGATGGCTGCGCCCAGCGGCCAGTTCAGCTCGTGCAGGTACTCGTCATAGATCAGAGTGGCCACCATCTTGACCCGGCGCCCGCCCAGCAGGCCCGGAATCGCAAACGAGCTGGCAGCCAGGCCAAACACGATCAGGCTGCCCGAGAGAATGCCGGGCAGCACCTGCGGAAACACCACGCGGCGCAAGGTGGTGAAGTGCGAGGCACCCAGCGACAGCGAGGCGCTCTCGACCGAAGGATCGAGCTTTTGCAGCGAGGTCCAGACCGGGATCACCATGAAGGGCAGCATCACATGCACCAGCGCAATGACAATGGCCGTCTCGTTGTAGAGCAGCTTGACCGGGCCGATGCCCACCAGGCGGAAGATGTCGTTGATCAGCCCTTCTGGGCCCAGCAGCATGCTCCAGCCAAAGGCCCGCACCACCACCGAAATCAGCAGCGGCGCCAGGATGATCAGCAAGAAGATGGAGCGCCAGGGCGCGCGCATCTTGCTCAGGATGTAGGCCTCGGGCGCGCCGATGGCGATGCAGATCAGGGTGACCAGGCCCGAGATCCACAAGGTACGCCAGAAGATCTCGTAGTAGTAGCTGTCGGTGACGATGTGCACATAGTGCTCAAACGTGAAGCTGCCCGCGACCGGGCCGGTGTCCACGTGGTAGGCATTGAAGGACAGGATGGTGGTCAGCAGCAGCGGCACGGCCAGCATCACCGCAAACAGCAGCAGCGCCGGAGCGCTCATGGCCCAGGGGGCCCAGGTGCGGCGCTCGCTCATGCGGCCACCCCGTCACCGGCGATCAGGCGCACATTGCGGTCGGACCAGTCAATACCCACCTGGCTGCCCACCTGGTGGGGCGCCTCGCCATCGTTGGCTGCCGTCACGGTGATGCTGCCCAGCGGGCATTCCACGGTGTAGAGCCAGAGGTTGCCCAGGAAGAAGCGCTCGCGCACGGTGCCCTGAGTGCGGCCGGCCGAGCTGGCCGACAGCTGGATTTTCTCGGGGCGCAGGCCCAGCAGCAAACGCGTGCCGTGGCTGGCCGCTGCGGCGGGCACATCCTGCACCGCCATCTGCACATCGCCCACATGCGCCAGCCACTGGCCGCCCTGGGCATGCACGGTGGCCTGCAGCAGGTTTGCCTTGCCGACGAAGGTGGAGATAAAGGCGTTGTGCGGGTGCTCGTACACCGTGTGCGGCGTGTCCACCTGGGTGATACGGCCGGCCTCCATCACCACGACGCGGTCGCTGATCGACATCGCCTCGCTCTGGTCGTGCGTGACCATGATGGTGGTCGTGCCCACCTTGCGCTGGATCTCGCGCAGCTCGAACTGCATCTCCTCGCGCAGCTTGGCATCCAGGTTGGACAGCGGTTCATCGAGCAGCAGCACCGGTGGCTTGATAACCAGCGCCCGGGCCAGGGCCACGCGCTGGCGCTGGCCGCCCGAGAGTTCACGCGGGTAGCGGTCGGCATAGGGCCCCAGGTGCACCAGGGCCAGCGCTTCGCTGGCGCGCTCGCTGCGCTCGGGCTGCGCCACCTTGCGCATCTCCAGGCCAAACTCGACGTTCTCACGCACAGTCATGTGCGGGAACAGCGCATAGGTCTGGAACACGATGCCCAGGCCGCGCTCATTGGCCTTGGCGCGCGTGATGTCCTTGCCGTCGAGCTCAATACGGCCTTCGGTCACATCCACAAAGCCGGCAATCATCTGCAAGCTGGTGGTCTTGCCGCAGCCCGAGGGGCCGAGCAACGAGACGAACTCGCCCTTTTGCACATCCAGGTTGAACTGGCTGACCACCCGGTTGGGGCCGTACTGTTTGGAGACGTTGTGGAGACGCAGAAAACTCATGGAAATCACCTCGGTGGCACGTGGTTGCGGGGCCCGTCAGCCATGTCGCACGGATGAACGACATTTGCAACTATTTATCTATTTTCGGAATGTGGTTTGAATCCATACACGGTGTAAACACTGATAATGGAAGAAAAATTTGATTTATTCCGATAAATGGAATAAAAATCAGATCCACCGAATTTTTATTCCGGAAAACCATGCGCACCGACACCTCTGAGGACAACAGCCACCAGCGCGGCACCCTGCACCGCAGCTTTTTGGTGATGCGCGCGCTGGCCGCGCACCAGACCGAAGGCGTGCGCGTGACCCATCTGGCCAAGGAAATCGGCCTGACCCAGGCCACCACGCACCGGCTGCTGCAGGGCCTGATCCAGGAGGGCATGGTGGAGCAGGACCAGGTGCACAAGCTCTACCGGCTGAGCCTGGATTTGTTCTCGCTGGCCGCCCAGGCCGGCGCGGTGAGCGACCTGCGCAGCCTGGCGCGCCCGGTGCTGCTGCGCCTGTGCGCCAGCCTCAATGACACGGTGATCCTGATGGTGCGCTCGGGCTTTGACGCGGTCTGCCTGGACCGCATCGAAGGCCAATTCCCGATCCGCACCTTCACCGGCGATATCGGCGGGCGCGTGGCGCTGGGTGTGGGCCAGGGCTCGCTGGTCATCCTGGCCAACCTGCCCGAGGCCGAGCGCGAGGAGGTGCTGCGCTTCAACCTGCCGCGCATGCAGCACTACAACGTCTATGACGAGGTCTACATGCGCACCGAGATCGACAAGGCGCACCGCCAGGGCTATACCGCCAAGAACTCCGGCCTGCTCGAAGGCATGGCCGGCCTGGCCGTGCCGGTGTTTGACCGGGGTGGCCAGGTGGTCGCCGCCCTGTCGATCGGCACCCACACCGCGCGCCTGAGCGACGAGCGCCTGCCCATCGTGCGCGACAT
Source organism: Comamonas squillarum (assembly GCF_025309455.1). Lineage (NCBI taxonomy): Bacteria > Pseudomonadati > Pseudomonadota > Betaproteobacteria > Burkholderiales > Comamonadaceae > Comamonas > Comamonas squillarum. Next base: position 3,897,382 of record NZ_CP104377.1, on the reverse strand, counting down.
GCTGCTGCGCGAAGCCAAAACGCTGAGCGCCCAGATCAACCCCTTTGACCCGACCTTGCGCCACCCGATGCATGCGATCTCCACCGGGGACCGCACCCGCTCGATGTAAGCGGCGCCAGCCTCTACCCCCTTTTCTCCCGCCCTCTCACCCTTTCAGCGCTACTGACCCCCGCCATGGCCTCCAGCACCCCTTTGCACCTCATCATCAAAAGCGGCGGCAGCGCTGCGATCCCGGAATGGACGGCCCTGTTTGCCGAATTTGCACCCCATGTGGTCGTGCATGACTGGAACAGGCCGCCGGCTGACCGCAGCCTGGTGGATTTTGCGATGGTCTGGGAGCCAGAGACCGGCGCGCTGGCCCGCTATCCGCAGCTCAAGGCCATCTTCAGCTCGGCCGCTGGCGTGGACCATATCCTGGCCGATAGCGAACTGCCGCCAGCGCTGCCCATCGTGCGCATGGTCACGGGCGAGTCGCAGCAGCGCATGGCCGAGTTCTGCCTGATGGCCACCTTGATGCTGCAAAAGAACATGCCGCGCGCGCTGGCCCAGCACCGCCAGCAGCAGTGGATCGAATTCAACCCGCCGCATGTGGCCAGCGAGCTGCGCGTGGGCATTCTGGGCCTGGGCACCTTGGGGGCTGCTGCCGCGCAGATGCTGCGCGCCGTGGGCTACCCGGTGCAGGGCTGGTCGCAAACGCGCAAGCAGATCGAGGGCGTGACCAGCTACTGCGGCCAGGACGAGCTGGCCGCCTTTTTGCGCAGCAGCCAGGTGCTCATCTGCCTGCTGCCCGATACGCCTGCAACCCGGGGCATTCTCAATGCCCAGCTGTTTGCCCAGCTTCCCGCTGGCGCCCAGCTGGTCAATGCCGGCCGGGGCACGCAGCTCCACAGCGCCGACCTGGTGGCCGCGCTCGACAGCGGCCAGTTGGGCGGTGCGCTGCTGGATGTGACCGAGCCGGAGCCCTTGCCGGCCGACTCGCCGCTGTGGACGCACCCGCGCGTCATCCTCACGCCCCACATCGCCGCCAGCGCCAGCCGCCGCGCCAAGGCGCGCCAGGTGGCCTTGTCGATGGCGCAGTGGCAGGCCGGGCAGGCGCTGGACAACTGCTTTGACCGGGTGCGCGGCTACTGATCAACCCGGGTAAATGGGGCCGGCCAGGCAGCTGAAAGCCGGGCTGCTGCCAGGCCGCTACTGGCGCCATATCCGAGTGTTTTGCGATGCCAAGCCCTTGGCCCCATCAGGGCCGCCCAATAGCCGCTAGGATGCGAGCCGCCCTCGTCTGCATCCCCTCCTCTCCATGTCCACCCCTTCTCTTGTGCCCAGCCAGCGCGCGACGCTGATTGGGCTTTCTGCCGTGCTCTGCTGGTCTGCACTGGTGAGCCTGTTCCGCAGCGTTGCCGAACACCTGGGGGCGATAGGCGGGGCCGCCTGCGTGTTCTCGCTCAGCGCCTTCTTGGTGACCTGGCGCTTTGGCCTACCGCGCGCCGCGCAGCTCAAGGCCATGCACCCGGCCTATGTGCTGGGCTGCGGCCTGCTGTTTGTGCTCAATGAAATTGCCTTCTCGCTGTCCCTGGGCTGGGCCAGCCACCGCGGCCAGACGCTGGAGCTGGGCATGATCAACTACCTCTGGCCCAGCCTGACCTTGGTGATGGCCACGGTGCTGGGGCTGCAGCGCTTTCGCGCCGGCCTGGTGCCGGGGGTGCTGCTGTCAATGGCCGGCATTGTGCTGGTGGTCAAGGGCGACAACGCGCTGTCGCTGGCCAGCCTCTGGGCCAATGTGCAAAGCAACCCGCTGGCCTATGCGTTGGCGCTGTGCGCGGCCTGCCTCTGGCCCTGCTATTCGGTGGTGTCCAAGCGCTACACCCAGGGCGCCAATGCACTGCCCGCCTTTCTCTGGGCCGTGGCCGCCGTGCTGTGGATCAAGTACGCACTCAGCCCCGAACCACCGCTGCGCTTTACCCTGCCCGCGCTGCTGCAGCTGGGCCTGCTCAGCGGCTTGACCGCCCTGGGCTACAGCTGCTGGGACCATGGCCTGCGCGCGGGCAACCTCACGGTGATGGCCGTGGGCTCTTACTTCACCCCCGTGCTGTCGGCCCTGGTCGGTACCGTCTGGCTGCAGGTGCAGCCGTCCTGGAGCTTTTGGCAAGGGGTGCTGCTGGTGACGCTGGGATCGTTGGTCTGCTGGTGGTACACCCGCAGCCCCACCTTGGCCGATGGAAAAAAGCTGGCCGGATAAAGGGGTGGCTGCCGCATGCATGCCGGTTTGGTATACACATACAAACACCTAGTCGTCGCCCGCTGGCCAAACGCGCCCGGCGCACTATAGTGGGCGGGTTGACCGCGTTTTTTCCGAGCTGCCCATGGACTACTCCCGCCCCAACCATATCCCCACTGCCGCCGAGCAAGAGGCCGACAAGCGCCTGGAGCTGCGTGGCCTGATCGCATTTGCCGTGCTCACCGTGGTGGCCACCATTGCTGCCGCACTGGTCTTTGGCAGCCATATCGCCTAAGCGCTAATCGCCCCAAGCCACACTGCGCCAACCTGCCGGGCGCCACTGAATGGCAGCCAGGTAGCAGCTCGATGCTGGCTACCAGGCCTGCAGAGCTGTGCTTTTCCGGCTAGGATGCAAGGCTGCTTTTCACAGCTGTCCCTGCATCCAGCCGCGCTCCCATGTCTTCCTCCCCGACGCCCTCTTCCCAGGCCGCTTCGCAACGCGCCACCTTGATTGGCCTGTCGGCCGTGCTGTGCTGGTCCACGTCGGTGGGCCTGTTTCGCAGCGTGGCCGAGCACCTGGGGCCCATTGGCGGGGCGGCGGCGGTGTTTACCTTGGGGGCCCTGCTGGTCACGCTGCGTTTTGGCCGCCCGCGCCTGGCGCAGCTGCGCGCCATGCACCCGGTCTACCTCTGGGGCTGCGGCCTGCTGTTTGTGCTCTACGAGATCGCGCTGTCGCTGTCGCTGGGCTTTGCCAGCAACCGGGGCCAGACGCTGGAGCTGGGCATGATCAACTACCTGTGGCCGAGCCTGACCATTGTGCTGGCCACCGTTTTTGGGCTGCAGCGCTTTCGTGCGGGCTTGGTGCCCGGGGTCTTGCTGGCCATGGCCGGCATCGTGCTGGTGCTCAAGGGCGACAGCGCGCTGTCCATCGCCAGCCTCTGGGCCAATGTGCAAAGCAACCCGCTCGCCTATGGCCTGGCGTTCTCGGCCGCCTGGCTCTGGCCCTGCTACTCGGTCATCGCCAAGCGCTATGCGCATGGCGCCAATGCGCTGCCCACCTTTCTCTGGGGCGTGGGCGCGGTGCTCTGGGTCAAGTACGCGCTCAGCGATGAGCCGGCGCTGCACCTGTCGCTGCCGGCCATCGTGCAGCTGTGCATGCTCAGCGGCCTCACCGCGCTGGGCTACAGCTGCTGGGACCATGGCCTGCGCGCGGGCAACCTCACGGTGATGGCCGTGGGCTCGTACTTCACGCCCGTGCTGTCGGCGCTGGTAGGCACCGTCTGGCTGCAGGTGCAGCCGTCGTGGAGCTTTTGGCAGGGGGTGATGCTGGTGACCGCCGGCTCGCTGATCTGCTGGTGGTGTACCCGCAGCACATAAGCAGCACAGGGCTGACTGCTCAGCCTTTGCGCGCCGCTTCCAGCGCGGCAATGTCAATCTTGGTCATGCCCATCATCGCCTCGAACACGCGCTTGGCCGCAGCGCGGTCGGGGTCGGACATGGCCGCAGTCAGCATGCGGGGCGTGATTTGCCAGGAGATGCCCCAGTGGTCCTTGCACCAGCCACAGGCACTTTCCTGCCCGCCATGGCCAACGATGGCGTTCCACAGGCGGTCGGTCTCGGCCTGGTCGTCCGTGGCGATCTGGAAGGAAAAGGACTCATTGTGCTGAAAATGCGGCCCGCCGTTGAGCCCAATGCAGGCAATGCCCGCCACGTTGAACTCCACCACCAGTACATCGCCCTGCCGGCCATCGGGGTAGTCCCCCGGCGCGCGGTGCACGGCGCCCACAGAGCTGTCCGGAAAAGTCCGGGCATAGAACTGCGCGGCATCGAGCGCATCCCCCTGGTACCAGAGGCATACGGTATTTTTTGCGGTCATCGTCGGTCTCCTGTTTGCACAGACGACTAGCCTAGCGGCTCGCAGCCCGCCTGCAAGTAGGACAGCGCTGCACAGCAAGGACGCCGCCGCACTGCGGGCGACGAGGCCTCAGGCGCCGCTGCGCCTTTTCTCGCGCAGCATGAACAGGTACAGACCCTCGACTTTCTCGCGCGCCCAGGGCGTCTTGCGCAAAAAGCGCAGGCTGGAGTTGATGCTCGGGTCCAGGCAAAAACAACGCACCGGGATGCGCTCACCCAGCTCTTCCCAGCCAAAGTACGCGACCAGCTCGTTCAGGATGTGCTCCAGGGTCAGGCCATGGAGGGGGTTGTTGGGCTGTTCGGCGGTGCTCATGGCCGCCATTGTCGCCCAGCCGGGGCACGGGCCGCGTGGCTGGGGCTTTGCGGGCCGCACATCTGCGCAGCCCGGCGGGGCACTCTTCAGCCGCTAATCGTCATCTCCGCCGCGCAGCACCTGGCGCACCACATCCCCACCAAACCCCCGGCTGGCCAGAAAGCGCATCTGCTTGGCCCGCTCCTGCGGGCTCTCGGGCGGCGCGCCAAAACGGCGTTGCCAGACCTCGCGGGCGCGCTGCAGCTCGGTGCTGCGCAGGCGCTCGCGGGCATCGGCGATCAGCAGGGCATCCACGCCTTTGTGGCGCAGCTCCTGCAGCACGCGGCTGGCGCCATAGCGGGCGGCCTTGGTGTGGATCACGCTGTCGACCACGCGCTGGGCGCTGATGAAGCCCTTGGCTTCGAGCTCGTCGAGGATGGCTGCCAGGTCCTCGCCCTCTTGCACATGGGGGCCGAGCTTGGCCAGCAGCTCGGCACGCGAATGCTCGCGCTGCGCCAGATAGCGCAGCGCCCGGCCCTTGAGGGAGAGTTTGCTGAAAGACATCGGTTCAAATTGCTATAAAACAAATAGCTGCTTGCGCACAGGTTCTGTGCACAAGCAGCTATTCTCAGCGCTGTGGCTAGGCGGCTATCAGCCTTCGGTGCCGGTCGCTACCGGGCCGTCCACCACGCCGTCTTCGGCGGGGCGCAGGCTGATGTTCAGGCTCTCGCGCACCTTGTTCTCGATCTCGATGGCGAGGTCGGAGTTCTCACGCAAGAACTCGCGCGAGTTGTCACGGCCCTGGCCGATCTTCTCGCCGTTGTAGGCGTACCAGGCACCGCTTTTCTCGATAATGCGGGCATTGACGCCCATGTCCAGAATTTCGCCTTCGCGCGAGATGCCTTCGCCAAACAGAATGTCGAACTCGGCCGTCTTGAACGGGGGCGATACCTTGTTCTTGACCACCTTGACCTTGGTTTCGTTGCCGATGGCCTCGTCACCACGCTTGATGGTGCCGGTGCGGCGGATATCGAGGCGCACCGAGGCGTAGAACTTCAGTGCATTACCGCCGGTGGTGGTCTCGGGGCTGCCGAACATCACGCCGATCTTCATGCGGATCTGGTTGATGAAGATGACCATGCAGTTGGTCTTCTTGATCGTGGCGGTGAGCTTGCGCAGTGCCTGGCTCATCAGGCGGGCCTGCAGACCGGGCAGCTGGTCACCCATTTCGCCTTCGATTTCCGCCTTGGGGGTCAGGGCCGCGACCGAGTCGACAACGATCAGGTCCACCGCGCCGGAGCGCACCAGGCTGTCCACAATCTCCAGCGCCTGCTCACCGGTGTCGGGCTGGCTGATCAGGATATCGCCCAGGTTCACGCCCAGCTTTTGGGCATAGCTGGTGTCCAGCGCATGCTCGGCATCGATGAAGGCGCAGGTGCCGCCCAGCTTTTGCATCTCGGCAATCACCTGCAGGGTCAAGGTGGTCTTGCCCGAGGATTCAGGGCCGTAGATCTCGATGACCCGGCCGCGTGGCAGGCCGCCAACGCCCAGCGCAATGTCCAGACCCAGCGAGCCGGTCGACACCACCTGGATGTCCGACACCGCTTCGCCTTCGCCCAGCTTCATGATGGTGCCCTTGCCGAACTGCTTTTCGATCTGGGCCAGGGCGGCGGCCAGGGCCTTGGCTTTTTCGCTGTTGGCTTCGGGTTTGGTGGCGGGTGCGTTCATGGATTTCTCCTTGCGTTTGATGGTCATGTCGTCGATCTGGAGATCCAGCTGTTTGCATATACAGCCTGGATGCTTGAACAGTAGTTTATGGGATGGGTATATTTTATAGAAGCATTTTTTTAGTCAGTTTAGTTGACTATATGCACAATAGCGACTTCGCCCTTTTTCAGCCTTTTTAGGCTGCTCGCCATGCCCATTCTTCTGCCCCATTTGCCCGATGACAGCTGGCGCCTGACCCATATGGGCCGCCTGCTGGGCCACGCGATGCGCCGTTTTGATGCCCGTGTGCTGCAGTTGATGGCCCAGGACGAGGCCGTGCCGCTGGCGCTGTCGCACCTGGCCGAACGCGACCAGGTGAGCGCCGCCCATGTCCACATCACCCGCCACCTGTCGCTGGCCGGCGACCGCCTGGTGGACCTGGCGGCGCGCGCGGGCATGAGCAAGCAGGCCATGGCCCAGCTGGTGGACCAGTGCGAAGCCTGGAACCTGGTGACCCGCGAGCGCGACCCGCGCGATGCCCGCGCCCGCATCGTGCGTTTTACCGAGACCGGCCTGCTGTGGCTGCAGGCGTTTGAGCGGGCCGTCACCCAGGCGGAGGCGGAGTTCCGCGCCGAGGTCGGCGAGCAGGTCGCCACCGTGGTACAGCTGGGGCTGGAGGTCTATGGGGCCGACAGCTGAGCGGTTGCGCTTTGCCGCGTTCAGCGGCGCTTGCGCTCGAATTTGTAGAACAGGTTGGGCTCGGAGACGATGTAGATGTTGCCGCTGTGGTCCATCGCCAGGCCTTCGGGCTGCGGCACCCGCTCGGCCAGCCCCGCCATATCGGCCCACAGCGGCATCACGCTGAGCAGGTCACCGGCTCGGCTGTATTCGTACAGCACCGACGATTCCTCCCCCAGCAGCAGCAGGTTGCCGCTGCGCGGATCGACCTCGATGGCGGCCAGATCGGTGCTGGGCATGTCGTCCACCGCCGGCACCTCCCAGGTCGAGACTTTCATATCGACCAGGCCCGGCTTGAGCTTGGACAGCGGCGCATCCATCACCAGCACCTGCATCGGCCATTTCTCGGTCACGGCCAGCAGCTGCTGGCGCTTGGCATCCCAGCCCAGGCCTTCAAGCGCAAAATTCTTGATGGCGATGTCATTGAGCTGCACATAGGGACTGTGGTCGAGCGATACCTCGGTCACCCCCTTGCCAAACTGCACCCAGTAGATGCGGTTGCTGCGCTCGTCGGCAATCGCAAACCAGTCGCCCTGGATATGGGCGATGCCTTCGGTATCTCTGGCGCCATGCAGCGGCGCCAGCCGCAGCAAGCGGCCATCGGTGCTCAGCTCGGCAATCTGGGGCGGGCGGTTGGTCACCGCAAACAAGGTCTGGGTCTCGGGGTTGAAGGCCAGGCCTGAGAGGTTGTCGGCAATGCCGCTGACCACCTTGGCATCGATGCTGGCCCGGTAGTGCGGCAGGTTGGCAGGCGGTGCCGAGCGCGGTGCAGACTGCAGCGCATCGGTCTGCCCCGGCATGGCAATGACGTGGTGCCACTGCAGGTACAGGGCGGTCAGCACCAGCAGGGCCGTCACCGCGACCAAGCGGCGCTGCCGCTGCGACGCCTGCCATCTGACCTGTACCTTGGACCCTGGTTTCATCACCACCTGCTGCAATCTCCCCCCACCAGCCACAGGCCGGGTGCCCGCGTGTTCTGGTCAAGACGAGGCGCTATCCTACGTGAGGCCTGCCCCGGTTTGATGACGGCCCGGCCGGATTTACGTCTTTGCAACAAAAAAGCAGGAGGCCAGCGCGGCGCACCACGGCCTCGCGGCTCACCCGCTTTGATCTATGCTTAGGTAGCCAGCCAGGCCATGGACTCGCCTAGAATCATTGGCACCATCCACATCACGACGACAACACCGATAGGAGACTGCATGCGAATACTGATTGCCGAAGACGACCAGGTGCTGGCCGATGGCCTGCTGCGCAGTCTCCGCAACTCCGGCGCCGTGGTCGACCATGTCTCCAATGGCACCGAGGCTGATGCCGCCCTGATGGCCAACAATGCTTTTGATCTGCTGATTCTGGACCTGGGCCTGCCGCGCATGCATGGGCTCGAAGTGCTCAAAAAGCTGCGCGCCCGGGGCTCGGCCATTCCGGTGCTGATTCTCACCGCCGCCGAGAGCGTGGACGACCGGGTCCAAGGCCTTGACCTGGGCGCCGATGACTACATGGCCAAACCCTTTGCGCTGTCCGAGCTCGAAGCCCGTGTGCGGGCGCTCACGCGCCGGGGCGTGGGCATGAGCACCAGCCTGATCCAGCATGGGCCGCTGGCCTACGACCAGGCCGGGCGTGTGGCCACGTTCGACGGCCGCATGCTCGAGCTCTCGGCCCGAGAGCTGGGCCTGCTGGAGGTGCTGCTGCAGCGCTCGGGGCGGCTGGTCAGCAAGGACCAGCTGGTCGAGCGCCTGTGCGAATGGGGCGAGGAGGTCAGCACCAATGCGATCGAGGTCTATATCCACCGCCTGCGCAAGAAGATAGAAAAGGGCCCCATCCGCATTGCCACCGTGCGTGGCCTGGGTTATTGCCTGGAGAAGATCCAGCCACCGGCCCCGCACTGACCTCCACCCTCCGGCCACAGCGGGGCGATGGCCGCCCCCGGCCCCATTCACGCAAGGACAGCCTTGGCCCTGTTTCGCAGCGAGCAGCGATCTTTGTTCGGAGAGATCCTTGACTGGATGCTCACGCCGCTGCTGCTTTTGTGGCCCGTATCGCTGGCATTGACCTGGCTGGTGGCCCAGGACCTGGCCAACAAGCCCTTTGACCGCGCGCTCGAATACAACGCCCATGCGCTGGCGCAGCTGGTGGGGGTGCAAGGCGGCAAAACCTATTTCAACCTGCCGCTGCCGGCCAGCGAGATCCTGCGCGCCGACGATGCCGACAAGGTGTACTACCAGGTGACCACCCCGTCGGGCATGTTTCTCGCGGGCGAATCGGCCCTGCCCATGCCCGCCAAGGACCTGGAGCGCAGCGTCGGCATGGTCCAGCTGCGCGATGGCGAGCTGCGCGGCGTGGATGTGCGCATCGCCTGGATCTGGGTGCAGCTGTCGCTGCCCGAGCCCAACCTGGCGCTGATCCAGGTTGCCGAGACGCGCGAGAAGCGCAGCGTGCTGGCCACCGAAATCATCAAGGGCGTCATGCTGCCGCAGTTCGTCATCCTGCCGCTGGCGGTGCTGCTGGTCTGGTTGGCGCTGGCGCGCGGCATCAAGCCCCTGCACCTGCTCGAAGAGCGCATCCGCGCGCGCAAGTCCGAAGACCTCTCGCCGATCCAGCACAAGGATGTGCCGCTCGAAGTGGTGCCACTGGTCGACTCGGTCAATGGCTTGCTAGAGCGCCTCAACGATTCACTGGCCACGCAGAAGCGCTTCCTCGCCGATGCTGCGCACCAGCTCAAAACCCCGCTGGCGGGCCTGCGCATGCAGGCCGAGATGGCCCAGCGCGCCGATGCCAAGGAAGACGACCTCAAGCTGTCCTTGCAGCAGATCGGGCGCTCGAGCATTCGCGCCACGCACACCGTCAACCAGTTGCTGTCGCTGGCGCGCGCCGAAGGGCCCAGCGCGCTGCTGCAGCGCACGCCCTGCAACCTGGCCGAGATTGTGCTCGACGCCATGCATGACGGCATTGACCGGGCCCTGGCCAAGCATATCGACATGGGCTATGACGGCATGCAGGTCGAGGACCGCGAAGTCTGGGTCAACGGCAATGCCACCTTGCTGGGCGAGCTGGTGCGCAACCTGCTGGACAACGCGATCAACTACACACCCTCCAGCGCCAGCGCGCCGGGCGTCATCAATGTTCGCCTGATGGCCGACCCCTTTGGCCATGTGATCGTGCTGCAGGTGGAGAACTCGGGCCCCGGCATTCCCGAAGAAGAGCGCGAGCGTATTTTTCAGCCCTTCTACCGCGTGCTGGGCAGCGAGGTCGATGGCTCGGGTCTGGGCCTGCCCATCGTGCAGGAAATCGCCCGCCAGCATGGCGCCACCGTGGGCCTGGAAGACGCGCACCCGCGCCAGGCCCAGCGCGGCGTGGTGTTCAGCGTGTGCTTTCCAACCACGCTGGCGCCGCAGCTGTCCAGCTGAACGGCCCTGCCATCAGGAGCAGCTGCGCAGCTCCTTGCCGTCCATCACATGCCAGCTCTGCACGCGCTTCTTGGTGGCCGCATCCATCTTGGGCCAGCGCACGGTGTAGCTCACGGCCTCGGGGCGCTCGACCACCACCTTGGCGCCGCTCACGCCTTTTTTGCCCATGGACGCCAGATGGCGCTCGGCCGCCTCTTCGCTGGAGAAGCGCCCCAGCGAGATGCCCGGCTCCAGGCTGGCGATGCGGGCGCGGTCGGTGCTGATGTCGAGCGCGCGCAGCTCGTCGCGGCGCGTGTCCAGCGCCTCCTGGCTGCTGAACTTGCCGACATAGACCATCCAGCGGCCGGCGCTGGTGCTGCTGTCCAGGCGCCAGCTGCCTTCTGGCAGCTTGGCCAGCTGCAGGCGCAGCGCGTCGACCTGCTTGGCGTCAAAGTTGCCGGCCACCAGGCATTCTTTTTTCTCGGGCTTCTCCGGTTTCTCTGCCGGCTTGTCGGCGGGCTTGTCCGTTGTCTTGGCTGCGAGCTTGTCGGCTTCTGCAGCCGTTTTGTCTGCGGTGTCGGTGGCCGGCTCAGCCACCGCAACGGCAGCGGGCTCGGATGCGGAAGCAGGTGCGGGTGCGGCCACCGGGGCTGGCGCCGGGGCGGTCTCTGCCGGCGCCGTGCGGGGCTGCTCCTGGGCCTGCTTGGCTTCCTGCGGCGTCAGAATGCGCAGCGCTTCGGGCTTGACCTGCTGCTGCACCCGCTCGGGCTCGGAGGGGTCTTCCGGGCCCCAGCCCAGGCTGCGCAGCATGCCTTGCGAGAAGGCGTAGTAGCCGGCATTGGCCAGTAGCAGCAGCACGATGGCAAAACGAATCATCTCCGCTCCTGTCTGATAGTTCTCTGATCCTGCGGCGCGCTCAGGCCGCGCCCGCCTGGGGCCGCACGCTGACTTCCGAGCTGGTCACATCGACCACGCCAGCGGCAGTCTGCACGCGCAAGGCGCCATCGGCGGCCACGCCCAGCGCCAGGCCAGCGGTGCCATCGCTCAGACCGACCTCGCGGCCGGCGAGCGCATCGCGCGCCGCATAGGCCGCCTGCAGCGGCGCAAAGCCCTGCTGCGCAAAGGCCTGGATGGCGGCCACCAGCGGCGGCACCACGGCCTGCAGCGCCTGGGGTGCATCCCAGCGGCCGTCCAGCATCTGCAGGCTGCCGGGAATCGTCGACAGGCCTTCGGCCTGCGGGGCCCGCACATTGATGCCGATGCCAATCACCACATAGCGCTCGGTCTGCTGCTGGCCATCACCCGCATGCGTGCGGGCCGAGACAAAGCTGGCGGTCTCGACCAGGATGCCGGCGAGCTTGTGGTCGCCGGTCAGCCACAGGTCATTGGGCCATTTGAGGCCAATGGTGGGGGTGCTGGAGCCGGCCTCGGGCAGCTGGGGCTGTAGGCTTTGCGCCACCGACACACCAACGGCCAGCGACAGGCCCGACCAGTCGGCTGGCGCCAGCGGCAGGCCCAGCGACATCAGCAGCGAATCACCGGCTTCGCTGCGCCAGGGCTTGCCCATGCGGCCGCGCCCTGCCGTCTGCTGCTCGGCCACCAGCAAGATGGGTTCCTGCCGCCCCGCACGGGCGCGGCGCATCAGTTCGGTATTGGTCGAGTCAATGCTGGGCAGCACTTCGATCGTGAAGCCCGGCAACTGCGGCTCCACCGCCTCCCAGATCGCTTCAGCGGGCCAGCGGATCGGCGTGTTCTGCGCCTCGCTCATGCGCCCGCCTTGGCGGCCTTGGCGCCCTGGGTCTTTTTATCAGCCTTGGCCTTCTTGTCGCTCTTTTTCTTGTCCTTGGCCTTGTCCTTTTCCTTGCTCAAGGCCTTGTGCTTTTCCGCTTTGGCAGGCTTGGCGGGCTTCGCCGCATCGGCAGATGCTGCCTTGGCCTTGCGCTTTGTGGGCAGCACCGGCTCGGGCAAATCCGAGGCGGGCACCTTGGGCTTCCAGCCGCGCTTGGGCGCCAGCATCGTGCCCCGGCATTCGGCCGCGCCGCAGTGGCAGGCGTAGTCGGCCTTGAGCTTGGCGGTGTAGCGCTCTTCGATGATCAGGCCATAGTCATAACCCAGCTCCTCGCCAGCGCTGATGTTGCGCAGCGCGCTGATGAAGATGCGGTCATCGGCCTCTTCGGCAAAGCAGTTGGGCTCGCAGCTGTGGTTGATCCAGCGAGCCGAGTTGCCGCCATCGCCTCCGTCGATGACACGGTCGCCATCGATCTGGAAAAAGAAGGTGTGGTTGGGGTGGTCGGGGTCATGCGGGTGGCGGCGCTGGCTTTCTTCGTAGCTGATGACCTTGCCCGCATATTCGACAATGACTTCGCCTTCTGCGATATCCTGCAACGCAAAAACGCCCCTGCCGTGCACGCCCGAACGCCGTACCTGGATACGACGACCTGTTGAAAAATGGGGAACATGGTTCGGCATGGGATTTTTTCTGCTACTTTAAAAATAAGCACATGCGCATGTGCGCACACGTACACATGCAGGCGCCCGCGCACATGCGCGTAAAGCGTGCATTGTAAGAGCGTGCTCAGAGAGCCAGCAACCCACAGTGTTGGCAGACCCCAGTTTGATGAGAGTGAACCCATGTCCAAGACCCTGGTCATTGCAGAAAAGCCGTCCGTTGCACAAGACATTGTTCGTGCACTGACGCCGGTGGCAGGCCAATTTGCCAAACACGACGACTACTTTGAAGCCGAGACCTTCATCGTGACGAGCGCGGTGGGTCACCTTGTGGAGATCCAGGCCCCCGAAGAATTCGATGTCAAACGCGGTAAGTGGAGCTTTGCCCATCTGCCGGTGATCCCGCCCTACTTTGAATTGAAGCCGGTCGACAAGACCAAGACGCGCCTGAACGCCGTCGTCAAGCTGGCCAAGCGCAAGGATGTCACCGCGCTGATCAACGCCTGTGACGCGGGCCGCGAAGGTGAGCTGATCTTCCGCCTGATCGAGCAATACGCCGGTGGCGCCAAGGGCGGCCTGGGCAAGCCGATCCAGCGCCTGTGGCTGCAGTCGATGACGCCCCAAGCCATCCGTGACGGCTTTAACAAGCTGCGCTCCGATAACCAGATGCTGGGCCTGGCCGATGCCGCCCGCAGCCGCTCCGAAGCCGACTGGCTGGTGGGCATCAACGGCACGCGGGCGATGACCGCGTTCAACTCGCGCGATGGCGGTTTCTTCCTGACCACCGTGGGCCGTGTGCAGACCCCCACCCTGTCGCTGGTCGTCGAGCGCGAGGAAAAGATCCGCAAGTTCGTCAGCCGCAACTACTGGGAAATCCACGGTGAGTTCAACGCCCAGGCGGGCGCCTACCCGGGCAAGTGGTTCAACCCGGCCTGGAAGAAGAGCGACGACGCCGAGGCGCGCGCCGACCGCGTCTGGAGCCAGCAGGAGGCGCAGGCGATTGCCGAGGCCGTGCGCGGCAAGCCCGCCACCGTGACCGAAGAGTCCAAGCCCACCACCCAGGCCTCACCGCTGCTGTTTGACCTGACCAGCCTGCAGCGCGAGGCCAACAGCAAGTTCGGCTTCTCGGCCAAGACCACCTTGGCGCTGGCCCAGGCGCTGTACGAACGCCACAAGGCACTGACCTACCCGCGTACCGATTCGCGCGCGCTGCCCGAGGACTACCTGCCCGTCGCGCGCCAGACCTTCGAGATGCTGGCCCACAGCAATATGCAGCAGCTCGCGCCATTTGCGCAGCAGGCCATTGGTGCCAACTACATCCGCGCCAACAAGCGCATTTTTGACAACAGCAAGGTCTCGGACCACTTTGCCATCATCCCGACCACGCAGGCGCCCGGCGCCTTGAGCGAGGCCGAGCACAAGCTCTACACCTTGGTGGTGCGCCGCTTCATGGCGGTGTTCTTCCCCAGCGCCGAGCACCAGGTCACCACGCGCGTCAGTCAAATTGACGACCACCACTTCAAGACCGAAGGCAAGGTACTGGTCAAGCCCGGTTGGCTGGCCATCTACGGCAAAGAAGCGGCCCACGAAGTGGAAGACGCCAAGGAAGGCGACAAGGGCCAAAACCTGGTGCCGGTGCAGCCTGGCGAGAAGCCCACGGCCGACCCGGTCGAGCCCAAGGGCCTCAAGACCAAGCCGCCCGCCCGCTACTCGGAAGCGACCCTGCTGGGCGCGATGGAGAGCGCCGGCAAGCAGATCGACGACGACGAGCTGCGCGAAGCCATGCAGGAAAAGGGCCTGGGCACGCCTGCGACGCGCGCGGCCATCATCGAAGGCCTGCTGACCGAAAAATACATGCTGCGCGAAGGCCGCGAGCTGATCCCCACGGCCAAGGCCTTCCAGCTGATGACCTTGCTGCGCGGGCTGCAGGTCGAAGAGCTCTCGCGTGCCGACCTGACCGGTGAGTGGGAGTACAAGCTCGCGCAGATGGAAAAAGGCCAGCTCTCGCGCGAAGCCTTCATGGCCGAGATCCAGGCCATGACCGAGCGCCTGGTGAAAAAGGCCAAGGAATACGACCGCGACACCATCCCCGGCGACTACGCCACCCTGTCCGCGCCCTGCCCCAACTGTGGCGGCGTGGTCAAGGAAAACTACCGCCGCTATGCCTGCACGGGCGTAGGCGGCACTGGCGACGGCTGCGGCTTCTCGTTCACCAAATCGCCCGCCGGCCGCACCTTCGAGACCGCCGAGGCCGACCAGCTGCTGCGCGATCGCAAGATCGGCCCGCTCGATGGCTTCCGCTCCAAGGCCGGCTGGCCCTTTGCCGCCGAAGTGGCCATCGTGCGCGACGAGGACAACAACAACTACAAGTTCGAGTTCCTGTTCGAGGACAACAAGTCCGACGAGGAATCGGGCGAGCTGGTGGACTTTGGCAGCCAGAACACCCTGGGCGCCTGCCCCAAGTGCGGCGCGCCCGTGTTCGAGCATGGCGCCAACTATGTCTGCAGCAAGGCCGTACCCACGGCCCAGCAACCCACGCCCAGCTGCGACTTCAAGAGCGGCCAGATCATCTTGCAGCAGCCCATCGAGCGCGACCAGATGGCCAAGCTGCTGGCCACCGGCAAGACCGACCTGCTCGACAAGTTCGTCTCCAACCGCACGCGGCGCAGCTTCAAGGCCTTCCTGGCCTGGGACAAGGAAGCCGGCAAGGTGAACTTCGAGTTCGAGCCGCGCGACAGCAAGTTCCCGCCGCGCAAGGGCGCAGCCGCCAAGACCGCAACCAAGACGGCCAGCAAGACCGCTGCCAAAGCGACCAAGACGGCGGCCAAAACCGCCACCAAGACCGCTACCAAGACCGCCTCCAAGACGGCCACCAAATCCGCCGCCAAAACGCCGCGCAAGGTTGCCGCCACGCTGACCCCGAGCCCGGCGCTCGCCGCCGTGATTGGCAGCGAGGCCACCTCGCGCCCCGAAGTCATCAAAAAGCTCTGGGACTACATCAAGGCAAACGGCCTGCAGGACGCCAAGGACAAACGCGCGATCAATGCCGACGCCAAACTGCAGCCGCTGTTTGGCAAGGACCAGATCAGCATGTTCGAGATCGCCGGCATTGTTGGCAAGCATGTGAGCTGAGCGCCGGGATGCAGCACCACCGCGCAGCCCACCGTGCCTGCCCGTAGCGCTGAGCATGGCCAAGGGTGAGCCGCTGCAGCTGCTGGCCCTGGCTGCAGGGATCTATCTGCTGCTGGAGGCCAGCTTTCATGGCGTGGCCTTGGCTGCTCGCGCGCATCATTGACCGCGAGGCGCGGCGCCGAGGCCAGCTGACCGAGCCCAGCCGGGCGCACTGGCAGGCCATCTTCTACCGCTTGTTTGCGGTATTGGCGGTGCTGATGCTGAGCCATTGGTTCAGCCTGGGCTTGAACGGACCGCATGCGCCGCGCTGGCAGCAGTGGCTGCTGGGCGCCGTCATCATCGCCACCGTGCTGTCGGTGGTGATGCTCAGCGATGCCGCCATCATCCAGAAGCTCAAGAAGGACAGCCAGCCGCATTTCAGCAATATGCAGGAGATGGGGCTGCTCTACATCCTGCGCCACCTGCCCGCGCACCGGCCCTGGTATTTCAGCGCGGCCTACCTGCCACTGGCCCGCCGGATTAATGGGGGTATCAGCCTGCTGGCGTTTTTGCTGCTGTACCTCGATTTGCGCGTTTACCAAGGGGGCTGATACAGTGCCAGCCATGTCCCCATGCCTGTGCCCCTCACCATGTACCTGCGCCCTGCCTACCGCCGGCTGATCTGGCTGGCCCTGGTGGTGGCCTGCGCTGCCGCCGTGTACGCATGGCGTGGCCCGGCGCTCATCGGCGATGCCGAGCAGGCCGCCGCCACGCTGTGGCGCAAAGCCTCATCACCGCCTCCGCCCAGCGCCGAGGAGCAGCAGCGCAGCCAGGCACGGCGCGCCGATCCTGCGGCGGGCACCGGCCCGGCGCGGCCCGCTGCCGTGCCGCGCAAATGCCAGTTGAACGGCCAGACCATCTACACCGATGGCCCCTGCCCGGCAGGCAGCCTCGAGCAGATCGTGCCGGAAAACCTGTCTGTCATTGCGCGCTGAGCACCCCTTGCCAATACCGCAGTGCGCTACCCCCAGCCACCATCTGCGCGATACTGCCTGCGCCATGCACACCGGAGCTGCATGGCATCGATCAAGGACAGGCGTGCAATCAGCGGACAGGCAATGGTTTGACGAGGCGTACTACCAGCGCTTTTATTTCGACAAGAAAACCAGCGTGGTGGACCCCGCGCATGCCGCGCGCCTGGGTGCCTTTGTCTGCAGCTACCTGCAATACGTGCGCGTGCCGGTCCAGCGTGTGCTGGATGTGGGCTGCGGCATCGGCCTGTGGCGCGATGCGATTGCGCAGCACTTTCCGCAGGCCAGCTACCACGGGGTCGAGTACAGCGAGTACCTGTGCCAGCGCTACGGCTGGGAGCAAGGCTCGGTCGTGGACTATGCGCCGGCCGATGGCCAGCCGTTTGACCTGGTGATCTGCCAAGGCGTGCTGCCCTACCTGAGCCCGGCCGATCTGAAGCTGGCGCTGGCCAATCTGGGCCGGCTGAGCAAAGGTGCGCTCTATGTCGAAGCCGTTGCGCGCGAAGACTATGAGCGCGACATCATCGACGACGAGCTGACCGACCCGCGCCTCTACCGCCACCGCGCCGAGCTCTACCGCCGTGGCCTGGCCCAGGGTTTTACCGAGCTGGGCGGTGGTGTGTGGCTGAGCCGGCGCGCCGATGTGCCGCTGTTTGCGCTCGAAGCGTTGCAGAACTGAGCGGCGCCAAGGGCAGCGCTAAACCCGCTGCGCTGCTCGGTTGGGCGGGGCGAGGACAATAGCGCCCGTGTCATCCCTGCCCTCTTCCCCCCTTGCCAGCGAGGCCGCCACGACGAGCGCGTCCACCACCGCTGGTGCCCTTGTCCCCCATGCCGTCTCGCGCCTGCGCGCCGAGCGGCTGCAGCGCAGCACCCGCCCTTTTCTGGCCCGAGGCGGCCCCAAGGGGGAGCGCTGTGAGGGATGCCGGCTGCGCCCCAGCCACTGCCTTTGCGCGCTGCGCCCCACGCAGCCCACCACGGCGGGCATATGCCTGCTGATGCACGATGCCGAGCCGCTCAAGCCCAGCAACACCGGCTGGCTAATCGCCGATGTGGTGGCCGAGACCTGGGCCTTTGGCTGGTCGCGCACGGAGATGGATGCGGGCTTGGAGGCGCTGCTAGCCGATCCCCAATGGCAGCCCTATGTGGTCTTTCCCCAGGAGTTTGTGCATGAGCCCGGCCGCGCCGTGCAGCAGCTGCCGCCACCATCACTCGGTGCAGCTCGCAGGCCGCTGTTTATCCTGCTCGATGCCACCTGGCCCGAGGCGCGCAAGATGTTCCGCAAGAGCCCTTACCTGGACCGATTTCCGGTGCTCAGCCTGCACCCCGAGCAGATCTCGCGCTACCAGCTGCGGCGCTCGCGCCGCGATGACCATTTCTGCACTGCCGAGGTCGCTGCCCTCTGCCTCGATCTCGCCGGCGACCTGCGCGCCGCGCAGACCCTGGAAACCTACCTGGACATCTACACCCACCACTACCTGCAGGCCAAGCACCAGCTGCCGCCCGAATGGCACAGCGCCGCGCACCAGCAGCTCCAGCGGCTGCAAAACCCTCTGTGACAGCGCTGTCACTGTCGTGTCTACATAGCTAATCTGGTTGCTATGGCAGCCACTACCCCGCGTCAACCCTGACAGGGTTTACCAAGAAACCCTTGGGCACACCACAACGCCAGATTTGCCAGAATTCTCCTACGCACGGGCTTCTCCAACGAAAGCACCGTGTAGCAAGCCCTTCTGGGACGATTCCTCATTCGCCAAAACATTAGATCGTTTTTCAGAACAATCTATTCCGATTTAGGCTATTTATCGGAGGCGAGCCACTGCATACACTAACTACATCGATCAACGAGAACCACACAAGGTGCACTGCACCACCCGTTGAGCGAACCAGCCCCTCATGGTGAGTCGCTGGAGTTCTCCAGGAGTTAAAAATGAACGCACGTATTTTCTCGATCGCCGGTGTAGCTGCTCTGATGTTGGGTGCCGGTGTTGCCCAGGCCCATCCCTTTGAAGGCGACCAGTCGATTGCTCCCCCAGTGGCTGCCACCAGCGCCGTGAGCCGCGCTGAGGTGCAAGCGCAATTTGTCGAAGCCCAGAAGAACGGCACCCTGTTGTTCAAGGGCGACCAGCTGCAAGCCAATGCTTTTGAAAAGGGCAGCAGCAACCTCTCCCGCGCCGATGTGGTGAAAGCCGCCCACGACGCCCGCGTTGCCGGCACCTTGCCTGAAGGCGAAAGCTTCGGCGAATAAGCCCAGGCATGAACGCTGAGAGTGGGCCACAGTCCGCTCTCGCAGCCCCCAAATTTCGAATCAACCTATTTTTGGACGCCGCCGCTCTCACAGCGCAAATCAGCGATTTGCCAGCAGCGCGGGTCCGTGGAGAGAAACCATGTTTGCACGCAATATGTCCGCTTTGATGATGGCCGCTGGCCTGGTGTTTGCCGGTGCTGCCAGCGCAGCCACCACTGCCCCCGTGGGCAATGGCTCGGACTACCCTGCCTACCCAGCAGCACACAGCACCCTGACCCGCGCCGACGTGCAGGCCCAGGTGAGCGAAGCCCAGCGCAATGGCGCCATGGCCGTGATCGGTGACCGCATCAACACCTTCGGTGCTGAAAGCAGCACCTCCAGCCTCAGCCGCGCCCAAGTGCAGCAGCAGGCCCATGAAGCCTTGGTCGCCGGCACCCTGCCTGAAGGCGAATCCTTCGGCGAATAAGCGAAGAAAACCGCTCTGCAAGGCAGACGCTGGCAGAGCGGTCAGATTTCAGGCCTTCGCCATTGGGCGGGTCTGGAGAGAAATTACAGCGGATATGCCCGCCACACAAAAAAAACGCATCTAGTGCGTAGCCCGGCCAGACCTTGTCCCATTGCGTCTGGGCCGTGCTCTTGGTAGCCACTGCCGGTTCGCCGGCAGTGGTCTTTTTACGCCTCGCGCCGCGACCACAACCCTTGATACGTCGTTGCCTGGCCGGCTGCTCCTCACCTTGTCGTACTACCGTACTGTCTGCGGCTCGGCGCCTAGTCGGAGACGCCTAGTCGGGGACGCCTAGTCGGGGACGCCTAGCTTCAACCGCAAACCTCCGGTTTGCTGGGCTGTGCTCACAGCTCTTAATCCAATGCAAAACCGGTTTCGGTGATCTGCAGCTGGCCGTTCTCGCCCTTCTGCAACCAGCCTTGCTCGCAGGCATAGTCCATGGCAGGTTGCTGCTCTGCGGCGCTGACGCCATGGCGCTCCAGCACATGGCTCAAAGATTCCGCATCCAAACCATCGCCCGCGCGCAGCAGCTCCTCGTTGACCATCAGGTAGAGCAGGTGCTTGGCATTCTTGCGTGTTGCTTCTGTATCGGTCATCCGTCTTTTCCTCCATCGGCATAAAAAAACCGCAACTCGGTTGCGGTTCAGGTGTGGTGGCCCTTATTGGGCCTTTTTCATCCAATCGGACAGCTCATCGGCGTGCTCTTGCTCCTGCTCCAGAATCTGCTCGATCAGGCGGCGCGTGGTGTGGTCCTTGTCACCGATCAGATCAACCATCTGCGTATAGGCCTCGATGGCGACGCGCTCGGCCACCAGGTTGGAGCGGATCATCGAGTGCAGGTCCATGTCGTCGTTGTAGTCGGCATGGCTGCGGGCCGTCAGACTGTCGGGGTTGAAGTCGGGCTCGCCGCCCAGCTGCACGATGCGGGTCGCAATACGGTCGGCATGGGCCTGCTCTTCTTGCGCATGTACCAAGAACTCTTCTGCAATGGCCGGCGATTCCAGGCCCGTCGCGGTGAAATGGTGGCGCTTGTAGCGCAGGATGCAGACCAGCTCGGTGGCCAGCGAATCGTTGAGCAGACGGATGATGTCCTCACGGTATGGAGAGTCATCGGGCAGCACAGCGCCTTCTTCCAGGCTCTTCTTGGCGGCGTCGAGACGCTTGGTATCAAGCGCCAGCGGGGTGCGGGATTTATCTGGCATCGTGGCTTCCTTTTTTGTGGGAGGTTGTTTTGTAAACAGTACCCCTCCAAGGTAAACCCGCCGCAGCCCCGCGTCTGTGAGACAAGGGCTACTGTGCTTGCGCTAAAAGTTCAGAATCCCGCCCCGGGCTGGGCCAGATAGTGCAGCTCTTCGGCGGTGCTGCGGCGGCCCAAGATCGCATTGCGGTGCGGAAAACGCCCAAAGCGGGTGATGACGGCCTGGTGGCGCAGCGCGTAATCCCAGGTGCCTTGCAGATAGGTCTGCAGCTCGGCGGGCTCGGGGTGGCTGTCACGCAGCTGGGCAACCAGGTCCACACTGCGCTGCTGCAAGGCCGCATCCTCGGCATGCTCCAGCGGCAGATAGACAAATACCCGCACCACTGCCGGCAGCGCCTGGTCCTGGCCGCTGTCGCACAGGCCGAGCGCCAGCTGCAATGCCAGCGGGTCGCCAGCAAAGGATTCGGGCGTGCCCCGGTAGATATTGCGTGTGAACTGGTCGAGCACGATGATGCGGGCCAGCGTATCCCAGACGCCCTCTGTCCAGCCAGGCAAATCACCCTTGAGCGCCGCCTGCACCGTCGCGCCAAAATGCGTACGGATGCGCGCATCGAATGCATCGGACTTGCTGAACCATTGCTGCTTGTGCTGCAAGGCCTCGCTGTTGCTGGGGCGAGCGCTACCCAACCAGAATTGCAGTACCTCGTCGGCAGAGGCGATGGGTGCGGGTGCGGGTGCAGGTGCGGATGCGGAAGCTGAGGTCATGGCGAAGCCTGTATCAATCAAAGCCCGTTTTTTACCATGCAGCAGCAGCCTGCAGAAACAACAAAGCCGGGCAAGGCCCGGCTTTGTTCTGGGTGACCGCCGCTTATGCGGTGCGCGAGCCGGCAGGCTGCTGCACTGGCTTGCTGCTGGAGCGGTCACGCAGACCCAGCGCCCAGCGCTCGATGGTGTAGAAAGACAGCGCGGCAAACGCGGCCGAGATCGGCAGGCCCAGGATCACCACCCACTGCCAGTCGGTGTGGGCGCGCAGCAGGCGCACAACAGGGTAGTGCCAGAGGTAGATACCGTAGGACATCTTGCCAACCCAGACCAGGGCCGGCAGGCTCAGCATGTCGAACAGCACACCCTTTTGCTTGCTCACGGCAACGATGATGGCAGCGGCCACCAGCTCCACCAGCGCAAAGCCCCAGAGCAGCGCACCGGCGTCGTCCCACCCGTAGCCAATCACGGCAAAGGGCAGCACCGGCAGCAGCCACAGCAGGTATTTTTGGCGTGCATGCAGCGCATCCATCCACTCGGGGCGGTGCACGGCCACAGCGGCCAGCGCGCTGCCCAGCAGCATGCCGGTGGCGCGGGTGTCAAAGCGGAAGAAGATTTCGTAGAAGTGCTGGCCCTGGACCACCCAGTAGGCGCGCCAGACAAACATCAGCGCCACCAGCAGCAGCACCGGGCGCCACAGCTGCTTGCGCGCGGTATGCGCCAGCAGCAGCACCAAGAGCGGCGGCCAGACCAGGTAGAAGTGCTCTTCCACCGACAGCGACCACATGTGCAGCAAGGTGTCCGGGCTGTCAAAAAAGGCGATGCCGTAGTCGGCCAGGTACAGCGCAGAGACCACCACGTCCTGGTTCACATCATCGAGACCGGGCCAGATCAGCGGCGCAAACAGCCAGTAGGCGGCCAGAAACAGCAGCAAGGCCGGGCCCAGGCGCAAAAAGCGGCGCTTGTAAAAGCGCCAGAAGTCAAGCCGGCCCGATTGCTGGTGTTCCTTGAGCAACAGCGACGTGATCAAAAAGCCGCTGAGCACAAAGAACAGGTCCACACCGAAGAAGGCGCCGTCAAACATCGGCGCATGGGCGTGTGACAGGAACACCAGAACAATGGCCACTGCGCGCATACCATCGAGCGCAGGGTTGTATTTCATACGGAATCCAGACAAAACCAAAGATCTCCATCTAACCGCAACAAGGCCTCAGCCGTTGTTGCGCTCCCAGACTTGGTGTCATTTGTTGCGCTGTTTTGGTGCAGGCCCGGAGGCTGGCCAACCAGCGCTTGCTGGGAATTAAACATCAGTGCTTAACGCGCCAAGTGGCACGAAAGCTGACCCATCGGGCTTTGTGGTCCCCGCATGGCCGCTGGTCTCCAGGGCATGCAGGGAATACCAACCATGCGCCAGGGCGCGACGATTGAGAACCCGAGCCTATCGATTTAGTTCCGGCGTGGATGCTTTATTTTGTGACCAATGCACCGCAAATGCGTCCATCTTGCAGTCACCTTGCAGCGCTGCGCCTGGTGGCCCAGCACGCCCGCTCCTCGCCGTCCATCCCCTCTGCCTTGCCTGGCCCGCTGGGTCTGCGCCCGGGGCCCCTGCCTGCTTCGCACGGTGTGCGAAGCCTGCATGGCGATGATCGCCTGCGGGCCCGCAAGCGCTGTGTAGGAAAAAACGAAAGGCACCCGTCAGCACCCGGGCGCGAATTGTGCCAGCTAGCGATGCCCTGCTGTCGTAAAAAGCGGGATGCAACTGACAAAAAATAACATTGCAAATCAGGATGCCGGAGGCCCTGGGACCAGAAACAGCGCACCTGCTGCCAGGGTGACAGCTTGCGTGCTAACCCCCATGCAAGCGCGCGCCGCTTTGCGTACGCTCGGGCTACGCTTTTTCTTTTGCCATGACCACCTCTGCCCCCTCCCCCCTGCCCCAGATCGAGCACTACGCGCAATGGCTCAGCCAGCAGCATGGCCTACACTTTGACGACTACGAGGCCATGCATGCCTGGTCGGTCGAGCATCTGGCCGCATTTTGGCGCAGCATCTGGGACTACTACCAGCTTGAATCTCCTACGCCGATCACCGAGGTGCTGAGCGACGATGCCATGCCCGATGCGCGCTGGTTCAGCGGCGCCCAGGTCAGCCTGCCGCGCCAGCTGCTGCGCCACACGGCAGCGGCCCAGCAGGCCGGGGTGCCGGCGATCGTCAGCGACAACGAACTCGGCCAGATGCGCGAGATGGCCTGGCCCGAGCTGCAGCGCCAGGTGGCCTCGGTGGCGGTGGCGCTGCGCGGCCTGGGCATTGGCCGGGGCGACCGCGTGGCCGCCTATATGCCCAATATCCCCGAGACCGTGGTCGCGATGCTGGCCTGCGTCAGCCTCGGCGCGGTCTGGAGCGTCTGCGCCCCCGACATGGGCGTGGCCGCCGTGGTGGACCGCTTCAAGCAGATCGAGCCCAAGGCCTTGATCGCCGTCGATGGCGTGTACTACGGCGGCAAGCCGCTGGACCGCAGTGCTGTGGTGCAGTCCTTGCTGGCCGAGCTGCCCACGGTGCAGCACTGCCTGACCGTGCAGACCCCTTATGCCGCCGCCCCGGTGGGCAGCCACCACTGGGACTGGGCCACCACCGGCCAGGACGCACATGCCGTCGCGGCCTTCGAGCCCGAATGGCTGCCGTTTGACCACCCGATCTGGATCGTCTACTCCAGCGGCACCACCGGCCTGCCCAAGCCCATCGTGCATGGCACCGGCGGCATCCTGCTGGCCTTGCATGTGGCGGGGCTGCACAACGACCTGGGCGCCAGCTACAGCGACAGCCATGCGGGCGAGCGCTTTCTCTGGTACAGCTCCACCGGCTGGGTGATGTGGAACATCCAGGTCAGCGGCCTGCTGTTTGGCACCACGATCACCATCTTCGACGGCCACCCGGCCGGCAGCAGCAGCCAGCCCGACTGGGGCGTGCTGTGGCGCTTTGCCGCGCGCCACCACACCAGCATCTTTGGTGCGGGTGCCGCCTATTTCAGCAACTGCATGAAGGCCGGCCTCGACGTGGGCGCGATCCCTGGCCTGCAGCAGGTGCGCACCTTGGGCAGCACCGGCTCGCCGCTGGCACCCGAGGTGCAGCGCTGGGGCAGCGCCCAGCTGCAGGCAGCAGGAGCTGGCGAGGTGTACTGGTGCAATATCTCGGGCGGTACCGATTTTTGTGGCGCCTTCATCGGCGGCAACCGCAGCCTGCCCCAGGCGCCCGGCCGCATGCAATGCCGCTGGCTGGGCCATGCGGTGGAGGCATGGAACGAACAAGGCCAGGCCGTGCGCGACGAGGTCGGCGAGCTGGTCTGCACCCGGCCTATCCCTTCAATGCCGCTGTACTTCTGGAACGACCCGGGCAAGCAGCGCTACCTGGACAGTTATTTCGACCACTGGCCCGGCATCTGGCGCCATGGCGACTGGATCCAGATCAACAGCGACGGCAGCTGCGTGATCTATGGCCGCAGCGACGCCACCATCAACCGCCAGGGCCTGCGCATGGGCACCAGCGAGATCTACAACGCCATCGAGGCGTTGCCCGAAGTGCAGGATTCGATGGTCATCGACCTGGAGTACCTGGGCCGCAACAGCTATATGCCGCTGTTTGTCGTGCTGCGCGAGGGCCTGGTGCTGGACGCCGCCATCCAGGGCCGCATCGAGCAGGCGATACGCACTGCGCTGTCGCCCCGCTTTATCCCCGACACCATCGCGCAGGTGGCCGAGGTGCCGCGCACCTTGACCGGCAAAAAGCTGGAGCTGCCGATCAAGAAACTGCTGCTGGGCCAGCCCGCCGACAAGGTGCTGAACCCGCAGACCATGGCCAACCCTGGCTGCCTGCCCTGGTACGAGGCCTTTGCCGCCCAGCATCTGGCGCGGCTCAGCCAGCCAGCCGCTGGCTGAAAGCCCTGCGCTGCAGCGATGGACGGACGGTGCGATAATGGAAAGCTATCGAGATGCAGCGGCTGGGCACCCCAGCCTCGGCGCCTGAGCCCCAGGGCCCGCGCCACAGCGCCTTCTCGCCTCCGACCCTCCTCCTGAAGACGCGCAGGCCACCCGCCTGCGTGTCTGCAACCTGTATGCCTTCATCCATTTCTCTGCGCCTGGTGTTTATCCTGGGCCTGCTATCCGCCATTGGCCCCTTTGCCATCGACATGTACCTGCCGGCCCTGCCGCAGATTGGCGCCAGCCTGCAAGCGCCCGTCGGGGCCGTGCAGGCCAGCCTGACGGCCTTCTTCCTGGCGCTGGGCGTGGGCCAGCCGCTGTTTGGCACCCTGGCCGATATGTGGGGCCGCAAGAAGCCGCTCTACCTGGGCCTGGCGATTTTTGTGCTGGCCAGTGTCGGCTGCGCGCTGGCGCAGGACATCCACACGCTGGTGGTGCTGCGCTTTATCCAGGGCCTGGGTGCCGCAGCGGGCATGGCCATTCCGCGCGCGGTGGTGCGTGATCTGCACACCGGCCACGAGGCCGCGCGCATGATGTCGCTGCTGATGCTGGTCTTCAGCGTCTCGCCCATCCTCGCGCCGCTGGCCGGCAGCGGGGTGATTGCAATCGGCGGCTGGCGCATGGTGTTCTGGGTGGTGGCAGTGGCCGCGCTGATCGGCATGGTGGCCATGGCGCGCGGCCTGCCCGAGACGCGCGCATCCAACAACGGCGTGGACAGCAGCCTGGGCGGTGTGCTCCAGGCCTATGGCCTGCTGCTGCGCGACTGGCACTACCTGGGCCTGGTGTTTATCGGCGCCTGCGCGATGGCCGGTTTCTTTGTCTACCTGGCCGGCTCGCCTTTTGTGCTGATCAACCACTACGGCCTCAGCACCACGCAGTACAGCATGGCCTTTGCATTCAATGCGATTGCCTTTATTGGCGCGGCGCAGTTTACCGGCATGCTGGGCAAGCGCTTTGGCCTGGTGCCCGTTGTCAAGCTGGCCGCTACCGCCAGCGGTGTGGTGATGTGCTGCCTGCTGGCCTACTACCTGGTGGGTGGCGACCAGCTCGCCGTGTTGATTGGCCTGTACTTTGTCGCCAGCGGCTTGATGGGCCTGGTGATCCCCACGACTTCGGTGCTGGCGCTGGAGGCGCATGGCCAGATTGCCGGCACAGCCTCGGCCTTGCTGGGCACCTTGCAGATGCTGACCGGCGCGGTCGCCATGCAGATCGTGGGCCTGTTCTCCAGCGGCAAACCGCTGCCGATGGTGGTGGGCATGGCCACCGGCGCGCTGTGCGGCGTGCTGCTGACCTGGATCACCTTGGGCGGCCGGCGCGGCGCCCGGGTCTGATGCCTGCCAACGACCTCTAACGACAACGCCCCGCAGCTTGCGGGGCGTTTTTGCTTTTGGAGGTTTAAACCTTGGGCTGGCGGTAGGCCAGGCAGAGCTTGTTGCCATCGGGGTCGCGCAGGTAGGCCAGGTACAGGGCCGCAGGGCCTTCGCCGCGCCAGCCCGGTGGGTCTTCACAGGCCACGCCGCCATGGGCCAGGCCCACCGCATGGGCCTGGTCGACCTGCTCGGTGCTGCTGGCGGCAAAGCCGGTGGTGCTGCCATTGCCGATAGTGGCTGCCTCGCCATTGATGGGGGTGCTGACGCTGA
This sequence comes from Comamonas squillarum, assembly GCF_025309455.1. Classification (NCBI taxonomy): domain Bacteria; kingdom Pseudomonadati; phylum Pseudomonadota; class Betaproteobacteria; order Burkholderiales; family Comamonadaceae; genus Comamonas; species Comamonas squillarum. The sequence continues at coordinate 3,870,219 of NZ_CP104377.1, read as the reverse complement.
AGGTGCCGCCATTGGCGCGCCAGAAATAGCGGTTCTTGTTGGCGGCACCCGGGGGCACGCCCAACTCGGCGAGGAAGGCGTCGTAGAACTGGCGTGATTTCTCCAGATCGCTGGTGCCGAGCATGATGTGGCTGAACATGGGTGTCTCCTTGCAGATGGGTAAGACGTTGGGGAAAGATCGGGCAGCTGCCACTATAGCGGCGCTGGCGGGCGGCTGAAAACGGGCGCTTGTCGCGCAGTATCCACCATCGCGCGGGCCGGTTTGCAGCCAGCACACAACAGTGCCTGGCCGTGCAAGTGCCAGTCCTTAGCCCCTGGTTCTGGTCACCTGTCGCCTGCCTGCCAATCACCGAACACGCACAGCCGCTATAGTCGCCCCGAGCCTGCTGGCGTGCGTTGCGCGCGCCGGGTGCAGGCACCATCCACACATGAATTTACAAAATATCCTCGGCCCACAGGCCGCCTCACACCTGCGTTTGATGGGCATGGCCTTGCTTTGGGGCGCGTCCTGGCCCAGTGGCCGCATGGTGGCCCAGCACATGCCGCCACTGGCAGCGTCGGGCCTGCGTTTTGTACTGGCCGCCGTGGTGCTGCTGGTCTGGCTGTATGCGGCAGGCGGCATGGCCGGGCTCAGGCACTGGTCGCCCAAGCGCTGGTTGGGCATGGCCGCCGCTGCAGCTACAGGCGTATTTGGTTACGCGGCCTGCTTTTTGAGTGGCCTGCAGTACCTGCCCGCCAGCAAGGCGGCGCTGGTCATCACGCTCAACCCGGTGCTCACCTTGCTGCTGGCTGCCTGGATCTTTCGGGAACGCATCAACCGCACGATTGCCTTGGGCATGGCGCTGGCGGCGCTGGGTGCGGTGCTGGTCATCTCGCATGGCGATCCAGCCCAGCTGCTGGCCGGTGGCCTGGGCCGGGGCGAACTGCTGATCCTGGGCTGCGTGGCCTGCTGGGTCAGCTACACCTTGCTGGGCCGGGCGATTCTGGCCGGGGTCGATGCGCTGTCCACCACGGCCGTCACCGCGACCATTGGCGCCGTGATGCTGCTGGCCGCCAGCCTGGTGGTCGAAGGGCCGCAGGGCATGGCCCAGGCCTTCGATGCGGGCCTGTCCGCCTGGGGCGCGCTGCTGTTTCTGGCCTGGGGCTCTACCGCGCTGGCTTACGCCTGGTACTTTGATGGCGTCAAGGCACTGGGCGCTGGCGCGGCATCGGGCTATATCACCCTGGTGCCGGTGATTGGCGTGGCCTGCTCGGCCCTGTGGCTGGGCGAGCAGATCGATGCACCCATGCTCGCCGGGGGCGTGATGGCGCTGGCGGGCACCGCGGTGATGAACTGGGGCCGGCGCACACCGCGTGCTGCGGCGGCTGCAGCGGCAGCGCGCTAAACCGCCAGCGCGCTTCACACCGCCAGCGGGTTCTCGGCCAGCTGCGGCGGCAGCTCCGCCCAGGGCTCGTTCATGAACTGCTGGGCCGCATAGTCCATAAAGGCCTGCACGCGCGCCGGCCGCGTACGGCCCGGCGGGGTGACGATGTTCAGCGACAGCACATCGGCCTCCCAGCCCGGCATGGCGGTCTGCAGGCTGCCATCGCGCAGCTCCTGCCACACCAGAAATGACGGCTGCAGCGCCAGCCCCATGCCGGCCAGCAGTGCGGGCTGCAGCGCCTCGGCATTGTTGACCTGCATCTGTATCGGCATCACCTGCGTGTACTCGCCATGGCGCGCATGGCGAAAGCGCCAGCTGGTGCCATAGCGCGCCAGGCTGTACTGCAGGCCCTTGTGCTGGGCCAGATCGCGCGGGTGCACCGGGTGGCCATAGCGCTCGAAATAAGCAGGTGAGCCGACCAGCAAGATGCGCACCTTGCACAGGGTGCGCGCAATCAGGCTCGAATCGCTCAGGTTGGCAATGCGCAGCGCCAGGTCAAAGCGGTCGCGGATCAGGTCCACCTGCTCGTCAGCGAAGTGCAGGTTCAGCTCCACATCCGGGTGCATCTTCATGAACTTGGGCAGGATCGGCGACAGCCGCGCAATGCCAAAGGACATCGGCGCGGCAATGCGGATCTGGCCGCGCAGGCTGGTGGAGCGGTCGGTGATGTCGGCCTCCACCGCCTCGCCCTCCTGCAGGATGCGCGTGGCCCGCTCCAGCGCGCTGCTGCCGGCATCGGTCAGCGCCATGCGGCGTGAGGTGCGGTGGAACAGGCTGGTCTTCATGCGGCCCTCCAGCCGCGTGATGGCCTTCGATACCGTTGCCTGCGACAGCGCCAGCTCGGCAGCGGTGCGCGCGAACGATCCGGTCTCGGCGACCTTGGCAAAAATGGCCCAGGCCTCCAGGTCAGGCAGCTTGCTCATGGCTTCATCGCTTTCTCAATCACATCAAATATGGAATGAATGCTTTTCTATATTTTCTATTTTAATCATATTCAAGGCGACCTACACTTTCTTCATCGACGACAAAACACCTGGAGAAAGACATGATTGAACGACGCAGCTTTGACAGCCTGGGCGGTGCCAACCACGGTTGGCTCGATGCCAAGCACCACTTCTCTTTTGCCGACTACCGTGACGCCCAGCGCGTGAACTGGGGCGCTCTGCGGGTCTGGAACGATGACACCATCGCGCCGCAAACCGGCTTCCCACCGCACGGCCATGCCGACATGGAAATCATCACCTATGTCCGAGAAGGTGCGATCACCCATGAAGACAGCCTGGGCAACCGAGGCCGCACCGAAGCCGGTGATGTGCAGGTGATGAGCGCCGGCAGCGGCGTGCGCCACTCGGAATACAACCTCGAGTCCACGACGACCCGCATCTTCCAGATCTGGATCCTGCCCGACCGCCAAGGCGACAAGCCCAGCTGGGGCGCCAAGCCCTTCCCCAAGGACGACCGCAGCGGCAAGTTCGTGACCTTGGCCAGCGGCATGGACGGTGATGGCGACGCGCTGCCCATCCGTGCCAATGCCCGGGTGCTGGGTGCCACGATCAAGGCCGGTGAAAGCCTGGACTACGGTTTTGACCATGCCGACCGCTATGGCTACCTCGTCCTTGCCAAGGGCAGTGCCTCGGTCAATGGTGTGGCGCTGTCCAGCCGCGATGGTGCTGCCATCCATGGCGAGACCACGATCCGCATCACCGCCACGGAAGACACCGAAATCGTGCTGGTGGATGCACCGGCCCTGAACTGAGCACCTGTAGATCCTTTGTAGACAGCTTCCTTCCCGTTTTTTAACCTTTCAAGAGCACGCACCATGACCAACAAATCTTTCCTCGAAGTCCTGACCCCCGCCAACAGCCAGATGATCTTCATCGACCAGCAGCCCCAGATGGCCTTTGGCGTGCAGTCCATCGACCGCCAGACGCTGAAGAACAACGTGGTGGGCCTGGCCAAGGCGGCCCAGGTGTTTGGCGTGCCGACGACGATCACGACGGTCGAGACCCACAGCTTCTCGGGCCACACCTACCCAGAGCTGCTGAACGTATTCCCCAGCAACCCCATCCTGGAGCGCACGTCGATGAACTCCTGGGACGACCAGAATGTGCGTGATGCGCTGGCCGCCAACGTTGCCAAGGGCCACAAGAAGATCATCGTCTCGGGCCTGTGGACCGAGGTCTGCAACACCACCTTTGCCCTCAGCGCCATGCATGACGCCGGCTACGAGATCTACATGGTGGCTGATGCCTCGGGCGGCACCTCGCTCGAAGCGCACAACCAGGCGATGCAGCGCATGGTGCAGGCTGGTGTGGTGCCCGTCACCTGGCAGCAGGTGCTGCTGGAATGGCAACGTGACTGGGCCAAGCGCGAGACCTATGACGCGGTGATGGACATCGTGCGCGAACACTCCGGTGCCTATGGCATGGGCGTGGACTATGCGTACACGATGGTGCACAAATCCCCAGAGCGTGCGCAGCACGGCAACACCATCGGCCCCAAGCCCGCTGTTTAATTGCCTTGTTTGTGGTGGGGTAGCCCCCCCACCCCCGCTGGCCTCCCCGCACCACCCACCCCGCACGCCACTGCCATGACCACCTCCAGCCCCGACACCATTTTTCACAACGGCCGCTTTACCACCTTGAACAAGGCCCAGCCCACGGCCAGCGCTGTGGCCATCCGCGATGGCAAGTTTGTCGCGGTGGGCAGTGATGCCGAGGTGCTGGCGCTGGCTGCCAGCGGCACCCGCAAGATCGACCTGCAAGGCCGCAGCGCGCTGCCCGGCCTGTTCGACAACCACACCCATGTGATTCGCGGCGGTCTGAACTTCAACATGGAGCTGCGCTGGGATGGGGTGCGGTCGCTCGCCGATGCGCTGGAGATGCTGCGCCAGCAGGTGGCGATCACGCCGGCGCCGCAATGGGTGCGCGTGGTGGGCGGCTTTAGCGAGCACCAGTTTGTCGAAAAGCGCCTGCCGACCCTGGCCGAGGTCAATGCGATTGCGCCGGACACGCCCGTGTTCCTGCTGCATATGTATGACCGCGCCTTGCTCAACGCTGCTGCGCTGCGCGCTGTGGGCTACCACCGCGACACGCCCCAGCCACCGGGCGGCGAGATTGTGCGCGACAGCCAGGGCAACCCGCAGGGCCTGCTGCTGGCCAAGCCCAATGCCACCATCCTCTATTCCACCCTGGCCAAGGGCCCCAAGCTGCCCTTCGAGTACCAGGTCAACTCCACGCGCCACTTCATGCGCGAGCTCAACCGCCTGGGCGTGACCGGTGTCATCGACGCCGGTGGTGGATCGCAGAACTACCCCGATGACTACCAGGTCATCGAAGAACTGAACCAGCAAGGCCAGATCACCGTGCGCCTGGCCTACAACCTGTTCACGCAAAAGCCCAAGGAAGAGAAGGACGACTTTCTGCAGTGGACGCAGTCGGTCAAGTACAAGCAGGGCAACGACTACTTCCGCCACAACGGCGCGGGCGAAATGCTGGTGTACTCGGCCGCTGACTTTGAAGACTTTCGCCAGCCCCGCCCCGACATGCCGCCGCAGATGGAGACCGAGCTGGAAGATGTGGTGCGCGTGCTGGTCCAGAACCAATGGCCCTGGCGCCTGCATGCCACCTATGACGAGACCATCAGCCGCGCGCTCGATGTGTTCGAAAAGGTGCACCAGGAAACACCCATCGACGGCCTGAACTGGTTCTTTGACCACGCCGAAACCATCTCCGACCGCTCGATCGACCGCATCGCTGCGCTGGGCGGCGGCATTGCCGTGCAGCACCGCATGGCCTACCAGGGCGAGTACTTTGCCGAGCGCTATGGCCACAAGGCGATGGAAGCCACGCCGCCGGTCAAGAAAATCCTGGAAAAAGGCGTCAAGGTCTCTGCGGGCACCGATGCCACCCGCGTGGCCTCGTACAACCCATGGGTGTCGCTGTCCTGGATGGTGACCGGCAAGACCGTCGGCGGCATGCAGATGTACCCCGAGCGCAACCTGCTGGACCGCGAAACCGCCCTGCGCATGTGGACCGAGAACGTGGCCTGGTTCTCCAACGAGGAAGGTGCGCGTGGCCGCATCCAGGTGGGCCAGTTTGCCGACCTGATCGTGCCGAGCAAGGACTATTTCCAGGTACCCGAGGATGAGATCTCCTTCCTCACCTCCGACCTGACCGTCGTAGGTGGCCGGGTGGTGTATGGCGCAGGCAGCTTTGCGCGCCATGACGACAACCCCCTGCCCCCTGCGATGCCCGACTGGTCGCCCGTGCGCCGCTTTGGTGGCTATGGCGCCTGGGGCGAGCCCGAAGGCGCTGGCAAAAACTCGCTGAACCCCGCGCGCTACCGCAGCCTGGCTGCTGGCTGCGGCTGCGGCAGCCAATGCGGCATGCACGGTCACCAGCATGCCAATGCCTGGGCGTCCCAAGTACCGGCCTCCGACATGCAAGGCTTCTTTGGTGCACTGGGCTGCTCCTGCTGGATGTCCTGAGCGAGCCTGCCCCCTTTTCAAATTCTGCTGATCCGAGACCTGCCATGAACCACCCCCATCCCGACCATCCCCCGGCGCCGCCCGCGGCCCCGGCCGCCGGCGGCAGCTTTGCCCCCTTGCAGCAAAAACTGTTTGCCGTGCTGTGGATCGCCACCGTCGTCGGCAACACCGGCAGCTTTGTGCGCGATGTGGCCAGCGCCTGGCTGATGACCGACCTCTCGCCCTCGCCCACCGCAGTCGCCCTGGTGCAGGCGGCAGCCTCGGCCCCGGCCTTTTTGCTGGCGATACCGGCGGGCGTGCTGTCCGACATCCTGGACCGCCGCAAGTTTCTGATCGCCATCCAGGTGCTGCTCGCCTGCGTCAGCATTACCTTGATGACCCTGTCGGCGATGGGCATGCAGACGGTGGGCTCGCTCGTGGCACTGACCTTTCTGGGTGGCATTGGCGCCGCACTGATGGGCCCGACCTGGCAGGCCATAGTGCCCGAGCTGGTCGCCAAGCGGGATCTCAAGTCGGCCGTCGCGCTCAACTCGCTGGGCATCAATATTGCCCGCGCCATTGGCCCGGCTTTGGGTGGTGTGGTGCTGGCGGGCCTGGGTGCCTCGGTCACCTATGGGGTGGATGTGATCAGCTACGCCTTTGTGATTGCTGCGCTGTTGTGGTGGCCGCGCCCCAAGGCCGAGCAGGACGACCTGAGCGAGCGCTTTGCCGGCGCCTTCCGTGCCGGCCTGCGCTATGCCCGCTCCAGCCGCGAGCTGCATGTGGTGCTGCTGCGTGCCTTCCTGTTCTTTGCACTGGCCAGCTCGGTCTGGGCGCTGCTGCCCCTGGTGGCCCGCCAGCTGCTGGGCGGTGGGGCAGGCTTTTACGGTGTGCTGCTGGGCGCCGTTGGTGTCGGCGCCATTGGCGGTGCCTTCCTGCTGCCCAAGCTGCGTGCCCGCCTGTCTTCCGATGGCCTGCTGCTGATGTCGGCCCTGGTGTCGGCTGCCGTGATGGCCTTCCTGGCGATGTCGCCGCCCCAATGGGCTGCCGTGCTAGCACTGCTGCTGCTGGGCCAGTCCTGGATCACCGCGCTCACCACGCTCAACGGTGTCGCCCAGGCCATCTTGCCCAACTGGGTGCGGGGCCGTGCGCTGGCCGTCTACCTCACCGTGTTCAACGGCGCGATGACCTTCGGCAGCCTGAGCTGGGGCTTTACCGCCAAGGCGCTGGGTGTACCCAGCACCTTGCTGGTGGGCGCTGCCGGCCTGGTCGTGATGGGCCTGATCGCCCACCGCATCAAGCTGCCCGAAGGCGAGGCCGACCTGGTCCCATCCAACCACTGGCCCGAGCCACTGACCGCCCACGCCGTCGACAAGGACCGGGGCCCGGTGATGATCCAGATCCGCTACCACGTGGCCAAGGACAACCATGCGCCCTTCCTCAAGGCCCTCGCCCGCCTGTCTGCCGCCCGCCGCCGCGATGGCGCCTATGCCTGGGGCATCGTGCAGGACACCGCCTCCGAGGACCACTTCATAGAGTGGTTCCAGGTGGAATCCTGGGCCGAGCACCTGCGCCAGCACAAGCGGGTCACCCATAGCGATGCCGATGTGCAAAGCGAAGTGGCGCAGTACCACCAAGGCAGCGAGCCCCCGGTGGTCCAGCATTTCCTGTCGGTGAACCACCCCGCCCAGGGCCATGCCTGATCGTTGAATCCCAGCACCCAGTCTGCCCAGCGGCAGCCTGGGTTTTTTGCGACTTTTTGGGACTGCTCCAGCCCCGCTGCCGCAGCGGGTGGCGGTTTTTCTGCGTGCTGATCAACCGCGCTCAAAAGCCTGCGCGCATTGCCAGCCCAGCGCTGCCAGCGGGCCGGCCTTGGCGCCTGTGGCCACTGCATCGGCAGCAGCGGCGGTGCCATCAGCAGCGCGCTGCGCAATACCGTAGAGGATGGCGGCCATGCGAAACAGGTTGAAGGCGAGGTAGTACTCCCACAACGGGCCCGGGTCGCGGCCCGCGCGCTCGGCATACATTGCCAGGTAGGCGCGCTCGTCGGGGATGCCCAAGGCCGCCAGATCACAACCACCCATGCCGCGCCACAGCGCAGGCGGCACACGCCAGGCCATGCCGTGGTAGGCCAGGTCGGCGAGCGGATCGCCCAAGGTGGACAGCTCCCAGTCCAGCACGCCAATGATCTGCGGCTCGCTGCGGTGCCAAACGAGGTTGTCCAGCCGGTAGTCGCCATGCACCAGGGTGGTCTCTTCGGCCTGGGGCAGATGCTGGGGCAGCCAGTCCATCAGCTGATGCATCGCAGGGTCTACGGGCACCCGCAACTGCTGGGTCTGCTGGCTCCAGCGCTTGGTTTGCCGCGCCACATAGCCGCCGGCGCGGCCATAGCTGCCCAGGCCCAGCGCGGCCGGGTCCAACTGGTGCAGCGCGGCGATCACGCGGTTCATCTCGGCATACAGCGCGCCGCGCTCGGCCGGCTGCATGCCGGGCAAGGCCGGGTCCACCAGCACCCGGCCGTCCAAAAAATCCATCAGGTAAAACGGCGTGCCCAAGAGTTCGGCATTGTCGCAATAGGCCAGCATGCGCGGCACGGGCACCGCCGTGCCGGCCAGGGACTGCATCACCTGGTGCTCACGGTCAATCGCATGCGCTCCCGCCACCAGGCTGCCAGCGGGCTGCTTGCGCAGCACCATTTGCCGGCCGCCTACCTGCAGCTTGTAGGTGGGGTTGGACTGGCCGCCCGCCAGCACGCTGACGGTGACCGGCTCGCCACCCGACAGGCCCAGGCCGTGCAAATAAGGCTGCAGCCGCTGCGCCAGCGCCTGCGGGCTGGAGGCGGCGTTCACAGCGGGCGCGGCGCTGCGGGCACCGCCTGGATGATCGCTGGCACACCGCGCTCGGCCTGCGCATCCTTCTCGGCCGCCTGCACCAGCTTGCGCGCCATGCTGAAGCGGTGCACCTCGCTGGGGCCGTCGTAGATGCGAAAGGCGCGCATGTCCATGAAGATGCGCATCACCGGGGTTTCCATGGTCACGCCCTGCCCGCCCAAAATCTGTACGCAGCGGTCCACCACGCGCCATTCGGCCTCGGAGCAGACGACCTTGGCCCGGCTCGACTCGTAGCTGCCCTGCTCGCCCTGGTCCAGCAGCCAGGCCGTGTGCCAGATGTGCAGGCGCGCGGTGTGCAGGTCCATGTCGTTGTCGGCCAGCATAAAGCCCACGCCCTCGTGCGAGGACAGCGGCTTGCCAAAGGCGGTGCGGCGGCGGGCATAGGCCAGCGCCACATCCTGCGCGCGCCGGGCCTGGCCCAGCCAACGCATGCAGTGCGTCAGCCGCGCGGGCGCCAGGCGCACCTGGGCATAGCGAAAGCCCTTGCCAACCTCGCCCAGGATGGCGCTGGCCGGCACGCGCAGCTGGTCAAAGCGCAGCACGCCGTGGCCGCCGGTAAAGCAGGCATCCATCGCATCCATGGATCGCTCCAGCGTGATTCCGGGCTGGTCCATATCGCTCAGGAACATCGTGGCGCCGCCGTCTTCGGTGCGGGCCATGATGATGGCGTAGTCCGCCCCTTCGGCGCCGGTGATGAACCATTTTTGCCCGCTGATCAGGTAGTCATCGCCATCGCGCACCGCCACGGTGGCGAGCGCGGCCGGGTCGGATCCGGCACCGGGCGCCGGCTCGGTCATCGCAAAGCAGGAGCGCAGCTGGCCCGCTACCTGCGGGCGCAGCCAGCGCGCCTGCTGGGCCGGGGTGGCCACCGCCTCCATCAGGTGGATATTGCCTTCATCGGGCGCATGGATGTTGAGTGCCGTCGGGCCCAGCCAGGAGTAGCCGGCCTCCTCAAACACCACCGCCTTTTCGACATGCGTGAGCCCCAACCCACCCAACTCGCGCGAGGCATGGGGCGTAAGCAGGCCGGCCGCGCGGGCGCGCTCGACCAGCTCGCGGCGCAGCGCCTCATCGGGGCCATGGCGGCTTTGCCGGACATCGTTTTCCAGCGGAATCACCTGCTCGGCAATAAACGCGCGGGTCTTGTCGCGCAGCGCCAGCAGTTCGGGGGACAGGGAAAAATCCATGGTGCGGTCTTCGGTAGCGGTGGCAGGCCCCCAGGCGAGGACCCATGGGCAAATGGTGCCATGCCCGGCGTGCCAGGCCGTCACGGTTGAGACAGAGTCGCCCGCCCGGCGCTGCGGCGCTCAAAAGCGCTGCAAAGGGATGACACCCTGGTGTCGTACCCCGGACTTGCAGATGGGCTATAAACAAAGCATGCCCATCCAAGCCGAATCTGCACCCATCACCTCCGAGGCCACCCCCCAGGCCCATAGCCGCCACCTGCCACTGGCGGGCACCACCAATTTCCGCGATCTGGGCGGCTACCAGGGCCTGGACGGCCGCACGGTGCGCTGGCGCAAGCTGTTCCGCTCTGACCACCTGGCCTTGCTCAGCCCCGAGTCCCAGCTGCAGCTGCTGCGCGAGCTGGGCGTGGCCCGCTCGGCCGATTTTCGCGGCCAGCGCGAGCAAACCGTGGACCACTATGCGATCGATGGCCTGCAGCACCATTCGCTGGCCATTGAGCCAACGCTTGTGCAGCGCGCCTTCAGCCTGATGCAGCAAGGCCAGCGCCTGACGCCCGACCACACCGTCGTGCTGATGCAGGACACCTACCGCAGCTTTATCCACGACAATGCCGCGCCGTTTGCACAGTTCTTCGAGATGCTGCTCGACAGTGATGCGCCCATCGTCTTCCACTGCACCGCCGGCAAGGACCGCACCGGCTGGGCCGCCACCTTGCTGCTGACCACCCTGGGCGTGCCTCAGGATGTCGTGCTGCAGGACTACCTGCTGACCAACGACTACTACCACCGCCCGGCCGAAGCCGTGGCCGCTGCCGCCCACATCCCCGAGGAAGTGCTGCAGGTGCTGTGGCGGGTGCAGGAGCCCTTCCTGACCGCCGCCATCGAGCCGGTGCTGCAGGACTATGGCAGCATCCCCAACTATGTGGAAAAGGTGCTGGGCGTGGATGCAAAGGCGCAGCAAAAGCTCGCGCAGATGTATCTGGAATAATCGGTTGTTCCTTCGACCCACGGCCACCCCGCTGGCCGCCCGCCGATGAACCAACCGCTCCCCTCTCCGCGCCCCCTGGTCGCATCCCGTTGGACACCCCGCCAGATCGCACTGGCCAGCCTGCTGGTGCTGGCCGTTGTGCTGTGCTGGCTGCCAGCTTTCCAGGCCATGGCCGACCGCTATGTGGATGACGGCCTGCAACGCTCCCTGCTCAGCTTTGCCACCGCCCGTGCGCTGCACAGCGTCGTCTCGGTGCTGCAGGGCACCGAGCTGGCCGTGCAGCCGATGGGCGTGGGCCTGACCTTGACGCTGGGTCAGGTGCTGGCCCCCATCAGCGACCTGGTGGCGCAGTTTGCCGACTGGATGCTCTGGGCCAGCATTGCCTTTGGCCTGCAAAAGCTGCTGCTATCGATGGGTGGCAGCTATGGCGTGACCGGCGTGCTTACCGCCATCGCGCTGGCCTGGCTGCTGCTGCGCTGGCGCCAGCAGGCGGTGCCCACCTGGCTCAGCCGCTTGCTGGTGGTGCTGCTGTTCACCCGGCTGGTAATGCCGGTCACCATCATCGGCAGCGAGGCGCTGTTCCAGCACTTTATGGCTGGCACCTACCAGGAAAACCAAATCGCCACCGAAGGCGCCGTCGGCCAGCTGCAGCAGTTTGATGTGCGCGCCCCGGCCAAGGCGCCAAGTGCGGACGCAGCAACGCCGACCCCGCCGGCCAGCCCCGCCGTGACGGCGTCATCCGGCCTCTGGGAACGCTTCAAGCAATGGGGGCAGCAGGCCCAGCAATCGGCCAGCCAGGCGGCATCGGGGGTGCAGGATCTCGTACGCAACCCGGGCGATGCGCTGCGCGACAAGCTCAGCGAACTGCAGCAGCAGCTCGACCAGCAGGTCGAGCGGCTGGTGACCTTGATGGTGGTGTTTGCGCTGCAGACGCTGGTGATACCGCTGGTACTGGTCTGGGCGCTGCTGCAGCTGTGCAAGGGCTTGCTGGCGGGGCCGCGCCAGCAAGCTGCCAAATCGTAGGAGTAGCGTCGCTTACAGCGCAGCGTGCCATTGCGCAATCGCTGCGCCCACCTTGGCCATCACCGCGTCGCTTTGCGCCGTTGTGCGCTCGCCGCCGGTCAGGAAGGCTGTGATGATCAGGCCTTCCGAGGCGGCATTGGGCCAGGCGATCAGACAGTCATTGGCGGTGCTGTGGGCACCGGCACCAGTCTTGCCGCCCACGCGCCACTCGGACGGCAGGCCCGCGCGCACGCGCTGGTCGCCGGTGCGGCTGTCGCTCAGCCACTGCTGCAGCATCGCGCGGCCATAGCCCTTGAGCACATCTCCCAGCAGCAGCGCCTGCAAGGTCGCCTGCATCGCACGCGGCGTGGTGGTGTCGCGCGGGTCGCCGGGCGCTGCCGTGTTGAGCAGCGGCTCGATGCGGTCCAGGCGCGTGGCCTTGTCGCCCAGGGTGCGCAGCCAGGCCGTCAAGGCTTCCGGCCCGCCGCTGGCGCGCAGCAGCAGGTTGGCCGCGACGTTGTCGCTGACCACCACGATCGCTTCGCAGAGCTCCAGCAGGCTGATGCCGCCGGGCTGGTCCTGGTACTTTTCCGTCACCGGCGCATAGGGCACCATGTCGGCCGAGGTCACCCGCACCTGCTGGCCCAGGTCCAGCGCACCCGTCTGCCCCAGGTACAGCACATGGGCGGCCAGCAAGGTCTTGAAGGTGCTGCACATCGCAAAGCGCTCATCGCTGCGGTAGCCGGCCTCGCCGCCGGTCTCGGCATCCAACGCATAAACGCCCAGGCGGCCACCGCTCTGGGCTTCAATCAGGGTCAGCGCCTTGTGCAGCGCACGGTCGGCACGGGGGTGGGCAGACTGGCGGGATGCGCATCCGGCCAGGCCAAAAACAGAGCCGCTGCCCATGACCAGGGTGGCGGCTACAAAGTGGCATCGTTGCATGGTCTTGCTCGGTAGAGGTTGTCATCCCGGAGGATGGATAGCTACCGAGCATACCCCGGCCCAGGGCCTGGCGACACGATATGGCGCAAGCTTTGCGGCGGCCGGGCAACAGGCCCGGAACGCGCTCAGGCCTTTTCGATCTTCAACGCGGCCTCGTCCAGCAGCGCAGCCATCTTGTCGATCTGCTCGGCCGACAGTGCGGTCTCGCCGTCGCCGGCCATCTTCAGGCGCAGGGCCATCTTGAAGTTCTCGATCGCGCGCACCAGCTGCGGCGGGCGCTGGCGGGCATCGCGGTCCTTGCCACGGGCCAGGCGCGTCAGCAGCAGCTGCAGCGCATCGGCTTGCTCGGCCAGGGCCTGCTCGCCTTCGGCAGTGATGGTGTAGCGCTTGCGCCCGCCTTCGGATTCGCTGGCGGTTGCATGGCCCATGTCCACCAGGTAGCTCAAGGTCGGGTAGATCGTGCCGGGGCTGGGCTGGTAGTCGCCGCCCACCAGCTCGCCCACGGCGCGGATCACGTCGTAGCCATGGCTGGGTTGCTGGCCAATCAAATGCAGCGCCAGCAGCTTGAGGCCGCCAGCCTCGAACATGCGCTCACGCTTGTGCGCCAGGTGGCGTGCAGCGTCCGGCCCGTGGCCATGGCCATGCGGGCCGTGGCCCGGGCCATCGCCATGGTGGCGTGGGCCCCGGCCAGGGCCGCCCTCTTCGCCCATATGGCGGCCACGGGGGCTGCAGAGGTGGGGGTGGTGCTGAAAGTGGTGATGGGGATGTGGCATCTGTGTTCCTTTACTAAGATGCATCTAAGATATATCTTTCAATGGAAGATTTCAAGCCGGTTTTTTGTAAAGATATATCTTTATTGCCGATACCGACATCGCCACACACACCGCGCATAAACGAATAATATATAAAACATATACAATCTGCGTATGTTTTATAGAGGATAGTCATGGGCATCGTCAAAATTTCCGACCCTATGCATGAGAATCTGCGGGTCGCGGGCGCGGCGCTCTCCCGTTCCATCAATGCGCAGGCCGAGCACTGGATGCGGGTGGGCATGCTTGCCGAGATGTACCCTGATCTGGACCACCGCGCGATCTGCCAGGTGCTGGTGCAGGCGGAGCTGGACGGCGGCCTAGATATCCATGCGCTGGTTGCCAAGGCAAGGATGGCGGCATGACGCAAAGCATCACGCCGGTGCATACGGCGAGCGAGCTGGCCCGTGCGCGTCAGGCGGCGCAGCTGGCGGCCGAGGTGCTGGAGATGATTGCGCCCCATGTGGTGCCGGGGGTCAGCACCGCGGCGCTGGATGCCATTTGCCACGACTACATCGTGAACGTGCAAAAGGCGGTGCCGGCCAATCTGGGCTACCAGGGCTATCCCAAGACCATCCTCACCTCGGTGAACCATGTCGTCTGCCACGGCATTCCGTCCGAGGACCGGATTCTGAAAAAGGGCGACATCGTCAATATCGATGTGGCCGTCATCCAGGATGGCTGGTTTGGCGACACCAGCCGCATGTATTTTGTCGGCACGCCCAGCATTCTGGCCAAACGACTGGTCGAGACCACTTACGAGGCATTACGCGCGGGCATTGCCCAGGTGCGGCCGGGCGCCACCTTGGGCGATATCGGCCATGCGATCGAGACGGTGGCCAAAGGGGCAGGCTTTGGCGTGGTGCGCGAGTTCTGCGGCCATGGCATAGGCCAAACCTACCACGATGCCCCCAATGTGCTGCACTACGGCAACCCGGGCGAGGGGCTGGTGCTCGAGGCCGGCATGCTGTTCACGATCGAGCCCATGCTCAATGCCGGCAAGCGCCAGGTCAAGACCTTGGCCGATGGCTGGACCGTCGTGACCCAGGACCATTCGCTGTCGGCGCAGTGGGAGCACATGGTGGCGGTGACGCCCGATGGCCATGAGGTGCTGACGACCTGGCCCCATGGCACCGGCAGCTACACGCCGGCCTAAGCCTTAGTCGCCCTGCCCAGCCCCTCCGGCTCGACCAGCGCATCCAGGTGCTTGCAGGCTCATTTGCTATGGCCATCGGCGATGACTTCGCCGTGCTCGACCTGGTAGACGCTGGTATTGAACACAAAGCGCGAGACTTCGGTGGGGTCCTCCTAAGTTGCTAAAGCGTAGGAACCAAGTTCTCAGACAGGCCCATTTGAAAAACATACTGAAACACCGCACCGAAGCTTGTCTCCTTTCGTTAGCTGCGCTTTCGGCTCAGGTGATCTCTCTACTCACTCTTTATTCTTTGCACACTCCGTATACTTTTCATCTGAATATGCCTTGGTGATCGGCTTTTTTGGCATAAATATGACGAAATAAACGAGAAACTATAGAAATATTGTTTTTCTGAATATTAACAAATAAAAGAACATGTACCCTGAGGAACCATTTTTTGAAGTGTGTTAAAAATGCTTGACGCTAGCAACTTCACCAACATATGATCAAAACTCCAAAGAAACACAAATTTTTTGGGTACTCCCACAAATCCCAACTAGGCTGACATTCATCATTTTCAAGGAGTTTGCTTGTGAAAAGAATTTTATTTTCAAATGCTTTTGCGATAGCCCTCTTGAATACACTTATATCTTTCAATGCATCCGCTCAAAACACAGAGCCATTTATTTCAAAATCTCAAGCTTTGAAAAATGCAGGCCTTTCCGAAGACGCAGTGAATGAAAATCAAAAAATCGTGTTAGCTGCCAATGCGAATGAGGAAAAATTCAAATCCGAGATAAGTGATCTTTATGCAGGGACTTGGATTGAGCATGATTCAGAAGGAAAAGCATATCAAGTTCTTGCAGTCACCGATGAAATCATAGTTCATAAAAGATACAAAGAAGAAACCAACTTGAAAATTGTCTCGGCTAAATATACTTTAAAACAGCTCAACGAATTAAAAGAAAAAATCATCGATAAATTTTTTACCCTAAAGGATGCAGATGGGGACGTCCTAATATTCTCCCTAGATGTCGACCCAAGACGAAATAAAATTGTACTTAGCACAAAATCACTCAATATCAAAAATATTCAATTATTATTTAGTGTAGAAAAATATAATTTTGATATGATCGTCTTTGAAAATCAAGATGCACCTGAAAGGCCAAGTGCAAAGCCTTCACTACCTAGTGGATCCCCTATCGTAATCGCAAATCGAGGAACGCCACCTAGCTCTAATTTATTTAAAGGTGGCTGCACTTCGGGATTCAATGCCAAATTAAAAGGCACATCTATTGGGGTAGTGGTAACTGCAGGGCATTGCGAAATAGTGGATGACACAGAAGCAGTATATATAGACTCTGGAGGTTTTCGAAATCCACGCATGGGAGCATATATAGGCGATTTTTTGGCCAATACATATTATAGAAATAACATTGATGGCGTTCTGTTTGGCAATGTGAATGAGGCTTTCAACCTAATCCCAGGGCATGCAGTGGGGCGAACCGTGAAGCCTGTCATACCAATAACTAATGCAATGCGCGGATCTTCGTTATGTGCAGATGGCAAGATTTCCGGAAGACGCTGCGGATTGGTAGAATCGGTTAATACTGCTGTCAACCGAAATGGTCGGGCTTTGAGACTTACTATTGCTTCATTTTGCAGTGAGCCTGGGGACTCTGGTGGCCCAGTTGTTTACCCTACTGATCGAACTGCATCCAATGGAAATGCTGTGGGTGTGGTTTCCGGCTATATTGATAATAATAATTATGGATGCTATCACAACAACTCAAATAGAGTAAAAACTACGATTCAGACGTTAACACCATATTTGGCAATTCATCCCAATGTTGAAATCTTAACTAATTAGCATTGAATTATCATTAGCATCCTTTTAAAACCTAAGTTCTCATTAGTTCACTGTACATTTGTACCTTGCCGGAATACAAACCTTCAGAGGAAGTAGACCGGCAGGGCTACAAAAAAACCTGTGCGGAGATAGTACTCGGGGAATTGATGAGACCCAATCGAAAATATAACTAGTCCTACCAGTTACGCCTTAGCAGCAAAAACCCCAACTAAGATAGATTTCCAAAAATTACTCCGATGAAGACAATGGCTTTGTTCGGGTGCGTAATTTCAACAATGTGCATCAATACAACTTGCGGCTGCGCGCTGCTCCTATCCATACCACGCGGTGGGTTGGGTCCAACACTATCAGTCGACGAAGAAGCTGATTGCGGCTCTGGGCCCTTTCGAGACCTGTAAAAAAGCGACTCTAAGCCTTAGCCTCCCTGCCCGGCCCCCTCAGCGGGGTGTGGATCAATATCCACCACCAGCCGCTCGGGCTCGACCAGCGCATCGAGGTGCTTGCAGGCCCATTTGCTGTGGCCATCGATGCCGGCCACCGTGTGGCCGTCGGCAATCACATTGCCGTGCTCGACCAGGTAGACGCTGGTATTGAACACAAAGCGTGAGACTTCGGCGGGGTCCATCTCGGAGAACAGCAGCTGCACATCGGGCACGCCAAAGGTGGCGCCGCCCAGGCTGTCCATCAGCATCTCGCCGGGGCGGTTGCTGATGTTGAAAAAGCGCACATTGACGACGCCGTAGTAGACAAAGCCTTCGGCATGGGCCTGCAGATAGCGCTGCGGGTTCAGCAGGCAGCCGGCATTGGTCTGGCTGATGGCAGTGACGCCCCCGTTCTCGATCAGCACATGCATGACCGCTTGTAGGATCTCCAGCCGCTCGGGCACAGAAAGGCCTCTACCCATGAACTCGCTCACCAGCACGCAGTGCTGGCACTGGGCCAGCGCGCTTTCCTTTTCGGGCCAGTCCCAAGTCTGCTCCAGCGCGCTGGCGTAATCGGTGGGCGCCATCGGCTCGCCTGCGCGGATGATCGCGACCTCGCTGGGCACGCCCTTTTTGTCGCTGTAGTCCACGCAGTAGTCGCGCAGCGCCAGCAAGATGGTGTCGCCATCTGCGACCAGGCCCACCGCCCCCAGGCGCTCGGCCAGCGCGGCCCGCAGGGTTTCGCCATCCAGCATCGCGGGCTGGGCGTAGAGAGCCTCAAAGGCCCACATATCGGGGGCCATGCGGAGCTCGGGATTCGGTGGTGCCATGGTGCGCTCTCGGGCAGTGAAGATAGCCTGCATCTTGCCATGGCGCGCCCAGGTCTTGTCACCTCGGCTTTACCGGACAGGCCTAAGATGGCGCCACTCAGTGGAGCAAAAAATGGATAACAGCGATCTGGAATATGTCGGCTTTTGGGCGCGCGTCGGGGCAGCTTTGATCGACACGGTGGTGTTGCTCGTCATCATCACACCGGCCCTGGTGGCGATATACGGCTGGGACTACTTCATGGCCGAAGGCCTGGTGCAGGGCCCCGCCGATGTGCTGATCAGCTGGGTGCTGCCCGCAGTGGCCTGCATCTGGCTGTGGCACAAGCTGCGGGCCACGCCGGGCAAGATGCTGATAGGGGCCGAGATAGTGGATGCCGAGACGGGAGAGGCGATGGGCCTGGGCCAATCGGTGGTCCGCTACCTCGGCTATTTTGTGTCCATCGTGCCGCTGTGCCTCGGCCTCATCTGGGTGGCCTTTGACCCGCGCAAGCAGGGCTGGCACGACAAGATCGCCGGCACCGTGGTGGTGCGCCGCAAGGGTGGGCGCACCCAGCCCGTGCAGTTCAAGGGATCACCTCGCGAGCAAGGCTGACCCGCATCTGGGGCCAGCCCCTGGTCTTAGTCCAGGTGGGTCAGCAGATGCAACCAGAAGCGCGCCCGCATCTCCAGGGTGGACACCAGAATGTGCTCATACACCGTATGGGCGCCGTCGCCATCGGCTCCCAGGCCATCGAGTGATGGCACGCCCATGGCCGAGGTGAAGTTGGCATCGCTGCCGCCGCCGGTAGGGGGCGCTTCTTCCAGCGCAAAGCCGGCTTCGCGGGCTGATTGCTGGGCCTTGGCCAGCAGCGCTTCGGCGCGGGCGTCCTTGACCATCGGAGGGCGGTTCACTTCGACATCGATATCGAGCGTCAGGCCCTCGCCCACGGGGCGCAGCGCACGCATCTTGCCCACCAGCTCATCGGCGGCCTGCAGATCGGGCAGGCGGAAATCGACCACGCACTTGCAGAAGGCCGGCACGGTGTTGGTGGTGGTGCCGCCTTCGATGGTGCCCACGCTCACGGTCACACCCCTCTGGTAGTCGGTCATCGCTTCGAGCGCCAGGATCTGGTGCGCCATCTCGCGGATCGCGCTGCGGCCCTTGTCATGGGCCACACCCGCATGCGATGCCAGGCCCTTGACGCCCAGGCGCAGCATGCCGGTGCCCTTGCGGGCGGTGACGCAGCGGCCACCGTTGGCGCGGGCAGGTTCGGCCACCAGGCAGTAGCGGGCATGGCGGGCAAAGGCCTCGATGTGCTTGCGCGATGCGTGGCTGCCGGTTTCCTCGTCGGGCACGACCAGCAGGTCCACCGGCAGCGGCGTGCTGCCCGGCGTGGCCACGGCGCTCATCGCGGTCAGTGCCAGGTAGATGCCAGCCTTCATGTCGTAGCCGCCGGGGCCATAGAGGCGGTCGCCTTCGATGCGGATCGGGTTGTCGGCCAGCATGCCGATGGGGTGCACGGTGTCCGAGTGGCCCAGGATCAGCAGGCCTTCACGGGTGTCGCCCTCGGCGCGGTTGGTGATGTGCAGCACGGGCAGCACCGGGCCCAGCCCTTGCTTGCCTTCGGCCTGGGTCTCGATCACCGTGGCGCGCAGGCCAGCGGCGGCGGCCTGGGCACGCATCATCTCGACCATGCGGGCGATCGAGGCGGGGTTGTTCGATGGCGATTCGCAGCGCATCCATTCCGAGATGCCATCCACCAGTTGTTGCGTTGTTGCTTGCATCGTTGTTCCTTGGGTCTTGTCGAAAAGTGATAGGAGATCAGGCGGTGACCCGGCCGGCCCAGGGGGCCAGCCAGTCCGCATCGGGCATGCGCCCTTCAAACCATAGGTGGGCGCAGACATGGCTCATGGCCTCGCCGTCATGGCCGATGCCGGCGACCTCATGCAGTTGCCAGGCCAGCGGCAGCCCCAGCCGGTCTGCCGCCTGCTGGCCCGCTGCGTAGTAGTGGTGGGCGCGGGCAAAGCGGTGCGGGCCCTGGCGCAGTGCGGCGGGCTCGGCCGGCAGGTTCGGGTCCTGGGTATCGGTGTCGCGGTCGCCCGCCAAAATGACCAGTGGGGTGCGCAGCAGCTGGGCCAGCGCCCCATCGGCCAGGCCAATGCCGGCCAGGCCTTGTGGAAAGTCCTGCTGGACATCGGGCAAGGTGTACCAGCCCGGGTTGCCCGCTGCCACGCCGGCAAAGCCGGCCGCGCCCAGGGTGCTGACCAGGCGGTGCACAAACTGGCCGCCGGCCGAATGGCCAAACAGGTAGAGCGGCTGGCCGCGCAGCACGCCGGCATCACGAAGCTGCTGGGCCAGGTTCGCCACCGCCTGGTAGGCCCAGTAGGCGCGCGGCTGCAGGTCGCCCGCTTCGCTCCAGACGCTGCCGTTGTTGTAGCTCTCCACGCCGGGCCAGTGCTCGTTGCCAAAGGTCGGCGCAATGATCTGCAGGCCGTAGCGGTCGGCCGCAGGCATCCAGAAGTCGCGGTAGTCGTCGCCATTGCGCAGCACGCCGTGCTGCACCAGCACCACCGGTGCATCGGCGGCCAGGCCCTCGGGGCGGTAGCAGTTCAATGTGATCGGCAGGTAGAGCGCGCCGTCGCCGGCTTGCCAGTCGATGGCAAAACGGCCGTGCTGCTGGGTAAAGCGTTGCCAGTCCATGCGGTGGTTTCCTCTGTGCGCGTCCAACGGATCAGTCCAACAAATGGCAGGCGGTCACATGGCCGGCTGCCGTCTCGCGCAGGCGTGGCACCTCCTGCTTGCAGCGCTCCATCGCATGCGGGCAGCGCGGGTGGAAGGTGCAGCCCGGTGGCGGGTTCAGCGGTGAGGGGATCTCGCCCTTGATAGGGGTGAACACGCGCTTGCGCCGGCCCACATCGGGCACCTCGGCCAGCAGCGCCTGGGTGTAGGGGTGCTGGGCCTGGCCAAAGATCTCGGCCGTGGGCGCCATCTCCACGATCTTGCCCAGGTACATGATGGCCACCTTGTCGGAGATGTGGCGCACCACGCCCAGGTCATGGCTGATGAACAGGTAGGTCAAGCCGCGCTGGGCGCGCAGGTCCATGAACAGGTTGATTACCTGGGCCTGGATGGACACATCGAGCGCGGCCACCGGCTCATCGCAGACCAGGAACTCCGGCGTCACCATCAGCGCACGGGCAATGCCGATGCGCTGGCGCTGGCCGCCCGAGATCTGGTGCGGCAGGCGCGCGCGGTACTCGCTGGCCAGGCCCACCTCGGCCAGCGCGGCATCGACGCGGCCGGGCACCTCGGCCGCAGGGGCTAGCTTGTGCACATGCAGTGCCTCGCCCAGGATCTGGTGCAGCTTCTGGCGCGGGTTGAGCGAGGCCTGCGGGTCCTGGAACACCATTTGCACGCCCAGGGTGTAGGCGAGCTTGTCCTGGCCGCCCAGGCCGCTCACATCCTGGCCCTTGTAGAGCAGTTGGCCTTCGGTCGCAGGGTGCAGGCCGGCCACCACGCGGCCCAGCGTGGATTTGCCGCAACCCGATTCACCCACCAGGCCCAGCACCTCGCCTTTGGCGATCTGCAGGTTGACGCCGTTGACGGCATGCACAATGCGCGTCTGCGCGGGCTGCCGGGCGACGGCGCCAACGATTTTCTGCAGCAGATCGGGCGCGCTGACAAAGCGCTTGTGCACATCGCGCAGTTCAATCACAGGGGTAGTCATCGCGGTCATGCGGCAGGTGCCTCCAGCGGTACAAAGCAGCGGAATGCGCGGCCGGGAATGGTAGTGACGGGGGGCTGCTCATCGACGCAGCGCGGGGTGGCGCGGCCGCAGCGCGGCGCAAAGGCGCAGCCGGGCACGCGGCCCGACAGGCTGGGCGCCATGCCATTGATCTGCGTGAGGCGCTCGCCCGGCGTGGCCTGGGCGGGCAGCGAATTGAGCAGGCCCTGGGTGTAGGGGTGGCGCGGTGCATCGAGCACCTCGGCGACGGTGCCGGTCTCGACAATGCGGCCGCCATACATCACCGCCACCCGGTCGGCCAGCTCGGCGATCACGCCCAGATCGTGCGTGATCCAGATCAGCGCCGTGCCCTGGGCCTGGCAGATCTGCTGCATGCGGTAGAGGATCTGGCCCTGGATGGTGACATCGAGCGCCGTCGTCGGCTCATCGCAGATGATCAGGTCGGGACGGTTGAGCATCGCAATCGCAATCGCCACGCGCTGGCGCATGCCGCCGGAGAACTCATGCGGGTAGCTGCGCAGGCGCTTCTCGGGCGCGGGGATGCCGACCATCGCCAGCGCCTCCACGCAGCGCTGCAAAGCCTGCGCCTTGGGCAGCTTTTGGTGCGCGTCGATGGCTTCGAGCATCTGCTCTTCGATGCGCAGCACCGGGTTGAGCGTCATCAGCGGGTCCTGGAAGATCATCGCGATGCGGTCGCCGCGCAGCTTGCGCATCGACTCGGCCGACAGCGCGCGCAGGTCCTGGCCCTTGAACAGCACCTTGCCCTGGGTGACTTCGCCGGGGGCATCGATCATGCCGAAAATGGAGAAGCCGGTGACCGACTTGCCCGAGCCGGATTCACCGACCAGGCCCAGGATTTCACCCGCCTCCAGGCGGATGTCGATGTCGCTGACAGCGGGCCAGGCGCCCTCTTCGGTGTGGAACACCGTCTGCAGATCTTGTACTTCAAGCAAAGGGATAGTCATTACTTCCTCGGGTCCAGAGCTTCACGCAGGCGGTCGCCGATCAGGTTGATCGACAGGATCAGGGCCAGCAGCGCCAGGCCGGGGAACATGCTGATCCAGTAGTCACCCGACATCAGGTACTGAAAGCCGTTGGCAATCAGCAGGCCCAGCGAGGGTTCGGTGATCGGCACCCCCACTCCCAGGAAGGACAGGGTGGCTTCGAGCACGATGGCATTGGCAATCTGGATGGTGGCGAACACCATCACCGGGCCCATGCAGTTGGGCAGCAGGTGGCGCGTCATGATGCGCCAGCCGGGGAAGCCCAGGTTCTTGGCCGCCTCGATGTATTCCTTCTTGCGCTCCTGCAAGGCACGGCCGCGCATGATGCGGGCGTAATGCGCCCACTGCACCATCACGATGGCGATCACCACCTTGTCCACGCCCCGGCCCAGAATGGCTAGCAGCACCAGCGCCACCAGGATGGTGGGAAAGCCGAGGATGAAGTCGACGATGCGCATCAGCACGGTATCGACCCAGCCGCCAAAATAGGCCGCGACCAGGCCGACGAGACTGCCGATAATGGTGGCGAGCACCACGGCGCTCAGGCCCACCATCAGGCTGATGCGCAGGCCGTGCAGGATGGCCGAGAGCATGTCACGGCCCTGGTCGTCGGTGCCCAGCCAGTAGGTCATGCCCGAAGCAGCTTCGGACATCGGCTTGAGGCGGCCGTCCATGAGGTCGAGCGCGCCCAGGTCATAGGGGTTTTGTGGCGACAGAAACGGCGCCAGCAGCACCACGGCCAGCAGCAGCACGAGGGCGATCACAGCCCCTTTGACGGACGGTTTGCTGCGCAGTTTCTTCAAAATGGCACGCCGCTGGGGCGTGTCTTGCAGGGGCTGGGCCCGCTTGCTGGGGTCGATGGTCATCAGGGGTTTGTCGGGCTGCATCATTGGGCCTCCTGCAGCTGTACGCGCGGATCGAGCACCGCATAGGCCAGGTCCACCAAGAGGTTGATCATCACGAAGATGAAGGTGACCAGCATCACATAGGCCACCACCACCGGGCGGTCGAGCTTGTAGATGCTGTCAATCAAAAGCTTGCCCATGCCGGGCCAGGCGAACACGGTCTCGGTGATGGTCGAGTAGGCGATCAGGGTGCCGAACTCCATGCCGATCACGGTGACCACGGGGATCAGGATATTGCGCAGGATGTGGCGGGTCAGGATGCGGCGCTCGCTGATGCCCTTGGCACGCGCGAACTTCACATACTCCTGGGTCTTGGCCTCCATCACGCCGGTGGCGGTGAGCCGCAGCACCAGCGCGATATTGCCCAGCGCCAGGTTGATGGCCGGCAGCATCACATGGCTCCAGCCATCGGCGGTGAACAGCGACAGCGGCACGCCCAGCACATTGACCGTGTCACCCCGGCCCGAAGAGGGCAGCCACTGCAGCCAGACGGCGAACATCAGTATCAGCATCATGCCCTGCCAGAAGTTGGGCAGCGAAAAGCCCAGCACCGAGCCGCCCATCAGGCCCCGGCCCAGCGGCCTGTCGTTGAAGAGGCCGGCAATCAGGCCCAGCGGAATGCCGAGCAGGCAGGTCAGCCCAATGGCGACCACGACCAGCTCGAAGGTGGCCGGAAAGCGCTGCACGATCAGCTCGATCGCGGGGATGCCATGCACAAAGGAGGTGCCCAGGTCACCCTGGAAGGCGCGGGTCAGAAAACTCCAGTACTGCAGCCAGACCGGCAGGTCCAGCCCCAGGCGCTTGATCATCGCCTGGCGGTCTGCATCGCTGGCCTCGGCGCTCACCAGCAGCTCGATGGGGTCGCCCACCGCGTAGACCGCCATGAACACCACCAGCGAGACCGCCAGCAGCACCAGAAAACTTTGCACCATGCGGCGCAGGATATAGACGATCACATTACGTCCTCAAAATTAGAATGCCATGCGCTGTCACCTGCATGGTTGCCGCCCTCTGTGGAGTCTTTTCATCGTGGGGCGTACAAAATCACAAAGCCCGCATGGCCCCACCACTGGAGCTGGATGCGGGCCCTGCCAGGGACCGGGCCTGTTTGGCGCCCGGTGTGGCACCAGCTGTCTATTTCGGTTTGACCGACATCGCCAGCGTGTACTGGTCGCGTCGGCCTTCGTAGCTCAACCCTTTCTTGAATGCCCAGATGCTGCTCTCGAAGTGCAGCGGAATCAGCGGTACGTTGGCCAGCGCAATCTGCGTGGCCTGCTGGTAGGCGGCCTTGCGCGCGCTCGCATCCATCTGCGCCATTGCGGGCACAAACACCTGGTCAAACGCGGGCAGGCTAAAGCCGCCGTAGTTGCTGGTGCCCAGGCCCTTGTCCTTGTCGGTGGTGGCCACCCAGTACTGGAACAGGCCCGAGGCCTCGCCGTTCTCCGACGGCCAGCCGCCCATCGCAAAGCTGAACTCGCGCTTGGCCCGCTTGGGGAAATAGATGGCAGCGGCTTGCGCATCCACCGTGGTCTTGATGCCAATGCGCGTCAGGTACTGGGCCACCGCCTGCGCGATCTGGCCGTCGTTGATGTAGCGGTCGTTGGTGGTGGTCAAGGTCAGCTCAAAGCCTTGCGGGTAACCGGCCTCGGCCAGCAGCTTCTTGGCGCCTTCGGGATCGAACTTGATCTCGGCGGGCTTGTCGAGGCTGCCGAACATGCCCGTTGGCATGTACTGGTTGGCCACGGTGGCCATGCCATCCATCAGCCGCTGCACGATGGCCTTGCGGTCAATGGCCATGTTGATGGCCTGGCGCACGCGCAAATCCTGCAGCGGGTTCTTGCCATCGGCGGCCTTGGCAAACGGGCTTTGTGCGCGGCCGGCGTCCGGCTGGAAGAAGATCAGGCGGGTGGACGGCGTCGCGACAAAGTCGAGCTTGCTGTTGTCCTTGATGCGTGGCAGGTCGCGCGCAGCCGGGCTTTCGATGACATCGTAGTCCCCGGACATCAGCCCGGTCAGGCGCGGGCCGGCATTGGGCACCGGCACCATCTTGACGCTCTTCCAGTGCGGCTTGCTGCCCCAGTAGGCTTCGTTGCGCTCCATCTCGATACCGGTGCCCTTGACATAGGACTTGAGCTTGTACGGGCCCGTGCCGATGGACAGCTTGCCGGTGTTGAAATCGGCCACCGTGGGCCAGGGCGAGGTGACGCCGCAGCCCTCCTTGGGGGCAAAGCGCAGCTTGTCGAACTTGGCGATGCCGCTCCAGATGATGGGCAGCGAACGCGCCAGCTCATTGGGCATCGTCGGGATGGGCCGCTCGCTCTTGATGATGACGGTGTAGTCATCGGGCGTCTGCACATCGCTGAAGCTCTGGGCCGGCTCCATGTAGGAGCGCGAGACATTGGTCTCGTTGTTCAGCACGCGGCACAGGGTGAACAGCACGTCCTTGGAGGTGAAGGGCTCGCCATTGGAGAACTTCACGCCCTGGCGCAGTTTGAGCTCCCAGGTGTTGTCATCGACGGCGCGCCAGGACTGGGCCAGGCCCGGGATCAGCTCCATCTGCGCATTGCGGTTGATCAGCGACTCGAAGATATGGGCCGAGAACGCGTCGTTGGTGGTGACCTTGTGGTAATGCGGGTCAGCGGCGGTGGGCTCGGAGGCGAGGCCGATGGTCAGCGACTGGGCGGCCGCCATGCCCGCAGGCAGAGCGAGCGCAGCCAGACTGGCCAGCGACAAGGGTGTGCGGCGCGAGATCTTCTTGGTAGACACAGGTCGTTCCTCCTTGGTTAAAAGCCTCGTAGGGCAATGCAAGTGCCGTGCCACTACGTATTTCTCATCGCCCACGCCGGGGTGCAGGACCCCGGCTGCCGCAAGCACTTTGCTTACTTGGCGGGCTTGACCGATGTGGCCAGCGTGTACTGGTCGCGGCGGCCTTCGTAGCTCAGCTCTTTCTTGAAGGCCCAGATGCTGCTCTCGAAGTGCAGCGGGATCAGCGGCACGTTGTCCAGCGCGATCTGCGTGGCCTGCTCCAGCATGGCCTTGCGCTTGACCGGGTCCACCGTCTTCGCAGCCGGGATGTAGACCTTGTCGAAATCGGTGTTGCTGAAAGCGCCGTAGTTGCTGGTGCCCAGGCCCTTGGGCGAATCGGTGCTGGTCACCCACAGCTGGAACAGGCCCGAGGCTTCGCCGTTTTCCGACGGCCAGCCACCCATCGGGAAGCTGAACTCACGCTTGGCGCGCTTGGGGAAGTAGATCGAGGCGGTCATCGCATCGACCTTGGTCTTGATGCCGATGCGGGTCAGGTACTGTGCGACGGCCTGCGAGATCTGCGCATCGTTCATGTAGCGGTCGTTCGTCGACGACAAGGTCATCTCGAAGCCATTGGGGTAGCCGGCTTCGGCCAGCAGCTTCTTGGCGCCTTCGGGGTCGAACTTGATCTCGGGGGCCTTGGCCAGGCCGCCAAACATGCCATCGGGCATGTACTGGTAGGCGGGGGTGGCCATGCCGTCCATCAAGCGCTGCACGATGGCCTTGCGGTCGATCGCCATGTTGATGGCCTTGCGCACGCGCAGGTCCTGCAGCGGATTCTTGCCGTCGGGGGCGGTCACGAACGGCGACTTGTCGCGGCCGATATCGGGCTGGAAGAACACCAGGCGGGTGGACGGCGTGGCCACAAAGGCCAGCTTCTTGTCTTCCTTGATGCGGGCCAGGTCGCGGGCGGCCGGGTTCTCGATCAGGTCGTAGTCACCGGACATCAGGCCGGTCAGGCGCGGGCCGGCGTTGGGCACGGCCACCATCTTGACGGTCTGCCAGGCAGGCTTGGGACCCCAGTAGCCGTCATTGCGCTCCAAGGTGATGGCATTGCCCTTCACATAGGACTTGAGCTTGAAGGGGCCCGTGCCAATCGCCATCTTGCCGCTGTTGAAGTCGGCCACCGTGGGCCATGGGCCTTTGTAGCCGCAGCCTTCCTTGGGGGCGAACTTGAGCTTGTCGTGCTTGATGATGCTGCTGGAGATGATGGGCAGGTTGCGCGCAAACTCGGCCGGAATCAGTGGCACGGGCTCTGCGGTCTTGACGATCACGGTCAGGTCATCGGGGGTCTGCACATCGGTGATCAGCTTGGTCGTATCCATGTACGACTGCGAGACATTGGTCTCGTTGTTCAACGTGCGGCAGATGGTGAACAGCACGTCCTGCGAGGTGAAGGGCGCGCCGTTGGAGAACTTCACATCCTTGCGCAGCTTGAACTCCCAGGTCAGGTCGTCCAGGTTCTTCCACGAGGTGGCCAGCGAGGGCACCAGCTCCATGCTGGCGGTACGGCCCACCAGCGAGTCATAGACATGCGCCGAGAACGAGTCGTTCGTCGTCATCTTGTGGTAGTGGGGATCGGCCGCTGTGGGCTCGGAGGCCAGCGCAATGGTCAGGTGTTGGGCGTGGGCTGCGCCAATGAGCGAGGCACCCACCAGCGCCAGGGCGCGCTTGTTCAATGCGAAATTCATGTCTGTCCTTGGGATCTTGGCTAGCGCTGCCAGCAGGCAGCGCTTTCGAACCGGGAAGCAAGACCATCGCGCACCAGCGCGCGCCATCGTCCGCAGCCGGAAAGCCTGCGAATTCTCACACGAAATGACATCTGCTCACGCTCACGCAGCCCGTGAAAAGTGGGCATTTACCCCAATAAAACAAGGAGATGGGCGATCTTTTGCTGACATTGTTCGTGCAGCACACAATGTTATGCAAGCTGCGCAACAATGCGATCCCTGCGGGTGGGAAAATCCAGCACGCGCACTGCCCTCTGATCGGTACGATGCGCATCCACCCGCCCCCTGCCAATACGCTTTCCAACCCCTATGCGCCGCCGCCTTTTTTTGGCCTCCAGCCTGTTTGCCGCCAGCCTGCTGGCCGCCTGCTCCTTGCTTGCCCCACCCAGCTACACCCTGTCTGCCGCTGAGCTGCAGACCATCGTGGCCAAGTCCTTCCCCCGCTCCTATCCGCTGCTCGGCCTCTTGCAGCTCGATGTGCAGGCGCCCAGCCTGCAGCTGCTGCCCGAGACCAACCGCATCCAGGCGACGATGCGCGCCGAGATGTCGGGCAAGGTGCTGCCCCACCGCCTGGACGGCACCATGGTGCTGGACTTTGCACTGCGCTACTCGCCGGCCGACCACAGCCTGCGTGCCACCCAGGTGCAGGTGCAGTCGCTGCAGATGACCGGCCTGCCCGAGGCGATGGAGGTGATGCTGCAGGCCTACGCGCCGCGCGCGGCCGAGCATGCGATGGAGGATGTGGTGGTGCACACCTTGCGCCAGGAGGACCTGGAGCGCCTGGACAAGGCCGCCGAGCTGCCTGCCACCTTCCAGGTGACGGCCGAGGGCCTGCGCATCGAATTTGTGAAGCCCCAGGACGCGAAGTAGGCCGACAGGCCCGCGCCCAATCTGCTTTATGCTGCTGGCAAGGCGCATACCTGCAAGCCGCCTGCATATCGTCTGGAGATTCCCATGAGCACCCTCGCCGATTTCAGTATTACCCGCAAATGGCCGGCCACCCGGCCTGATCTGCTGCAGCTGTATTCGCTGCCCACGCCCAATGGCGTCAAGGTCTCCATCCTGCTCGAAGAGCTGGGCATGCCCTATGAAGTGCACAAGATCAGCTTCGAGAGCAACGACCAGACCTCGCCGGAATTTGTCGGCACCTTCCCGAACAACAAGATCCCGGCCATCATCGACCCCAATGGTCCCGGCGGCCAGGCGATTGCACTGTTCGAGTCCGGCGCCATCATGGTCTACCTGGCCGAGAAGACTGGCATGTTCCTGCCGCAGGACCCCGTCAAGCGCTACGAGACCCTGCAGTGGCTGATGTTCCAGATGGGCGGCATCGGCCCGATGTTTGGCCAGGTCGGTTTCTTCAACATCTTTGCCGGCAAGGATTTTGAGGACAAGCGCCCCCTGACCCGCTATGTGGACGAATCCAAGCGCCTGCTGACCGTGCTGAACAAGCACCTGGCCGGCAAGGAATGGGTGGCCGGTGACACCTACACGATTGCCGATATCGCCATCTTCCCCTGGATCCGAAACATGATCGTGCGCTACAACGCCGAGGCCTTGATCGGCTGGGGCCAGTACCCCGAAGTCAGCCGCGTGCTCAGCCACTGGCTGCAGCGCCCGGCCGTGCAGCGCGGTTTGCTGATCCCCTGATCGGCTGAATCTTTAAGCAAAAAATGCCAGCCCGAGGGCTGGCATTTTGCTGGGTGGCCGATGCTTAGAGGGCGGCGCTGACGATGATTTCGACCAGCAACTCTGGGCGCGCCAGCTTGGCTTCGCAGGTCGCGCGGGTGGGCATATTGGCCTTGTCGGCCCATTCGCCCCAGACCTGGTTCATGCCGGCAAAATCCTTGTCGATGTCCTTGAGCCAGATCTGCACGGTGAGCAGGCGCGACTTGCTGGTGCCGGCTGTTTTCAAGTAGCCGTCGATCTTGGCCAGCACGTCGCGGGTCTGGGCGCCAATGTCGCCCGAGATGTCGCCAGCGGTGACGCCGGCCACATAGACCACGCCGCCGTGTACAACGATGCGGCTGAGGCGTTCATTGCTGTCGATACGTTGGATGTCGTTGCTCATCATTTACTCCCTGAGATAAAAATACGACCGCCGCGCTGCTAGGCAGCGGCAAAGCGGTCCACACGAAACGCCGAAATCGGCAAGCTGCTGGTGCCCTTAGTCACCAGCTCGGCCACAATACAGCCGGTCATCGGACTGAGCTCAAAGCCATGGGCAGAGAAGCCAAAGGCATGCACCAGGTTATCAGCACTGGCACTGGGGCTGATGACCGGAATCTCGTCGGGCATAAAGCCCTCGATACCGGTCCAGGCCCGTGCAATGCTCACATCGCGCAGATGCGGGAACAGGTCGATGACCGTCTGCGCGCTCTTGGGCATGCGGTTGAGGTCGACCATCGCATGGCGTTGGCTGGCGTCGGCCTCGCAGCGCAGGCCGCCGCCAATCAACACCGTGCCATTGTCGAACTGCTTGAACGACAGCGGCCGGCCCATGGCGCCCAGCACCGGTTTGACAAAGGGCGCCACGCGCTGGGTCACCATCAGCATCAGGCCGCCGGCCACCATCGGCACCGGGTCGCCCACCTGCGCGGCAAAATCTGCCGCCCAGGCACCCGCGGTGTTGACCAGCCAGGGCGCATGGAATGCGCCCTGCGCGGTGCTCGCCTGCCACATGCCAGCCTGGTGGTCCACCCGCAGCACGGGCGCCTGCTCGACGATCTGCACGCCCAGCTTCTCTGCCGCCAGGCGGTAGGCCGTCGCCACCTTGTAGGGCAGCGCATAGCCATCGCGGTCGGCCCAGATGCCGCCCACCACATGGGGCGAGATGCTGGGCACCAACTCGCGCACCTGCTGCTGGTCCACCCATTGCTCATGGAAAAAGCCCAGGCCGTTGAGCATGGCCACGCGGGCCTTGGCCTTGATCTCGTCGGCCTCGTTCTCGGCGACCTGCAGCTGGCCCGAGGGCACAAAGCCGCCATCGCTGCCGATGATGTCGGCCAGGCGATGCCAGAGCTGCTCGCGTGCCGCCAGCGCCAGCGGGATCTCGGCCACATGGCGGCCCAAGGTGCGCACGCCGCCGGCATTGACGCCCGAGGCATGGCGGCCGCAGTACTCGGCCTCGATCAGGCGCACACGCAGGCCTGCCTTGGCCAACTGGAAGGCGCTGGACAGGCCCTGCAGGCCGCCCCCGATCACCAGCACATCGCTGCTGCCCGATGCCGGGTTTACCAGGGCAACCATGTCACACGCCTGCGGCCAGCTGGGCCAGCGACAGCGATTTGAGTGGCGGACGGATGCGGTAGTAGCCCACCTCCTGCGGCGGCAAATTGGCTTCCTTGGCGATGATCTCGGTCACCGTCAAACCGCATTGGCGGCCCTGGCAGGGGCCCATGCCACAGCGGCTGAAGGACTTGGTCTGGTTCGGGCCCACGCAGCCCAGCTGCACCTGCTCGCGGATCGCGCCTGCGGTCACCTCTTCGCAGCGGCAGACCACGACCTCGTCAGCCGGAATGCGGAACTCGTCCTTGGGCCGGTACTGCTGGTTCAGGAAGGGGCGGATGCGCAGGTGCTGGGCGATCTGGGCGCGCTGCTGGGCACCGTCTTCGCTGGTGCCAAAGCCCAGGCTGTTGGCCACGCCGATACCGGCGAGCGCGCCCTGCATCTCGGCCACCAGCGCGCCGCCAATGCCGGCGCCGTCACCGGCGATATAGATGCCCGGCAGGCTGGTCTGGCCCCAGCTGTCGAGCACCGGCAGCCAGCACAGCTGCTCATCGTCCCAATGGTGCTCGGCGCGCAAGGACCAGGACACCTGGGTGTTGGGCACCACGCCCTGGTGCAGCAGCACCAGCTCGCAGTCGATCTGCTGGGAGTGGCCCGCGCTGGTAAAGCGCACCTGGCGCACCGCGTCTTCGCCCTCGATGCGCAAGCCGCCCACATCCTTGAAGAACGGAATGCCGGCCGACTTGATCTCGCGCAGCAGCCCCAGGCCCTTGCGCACATAGCCCCAGCCGGCCAGCAGCGACGAGGCATGGCGGATCGCCAGGCGCCAGTCGGTGCCCGCAGACGTATCGAGCACCGCACGGATCTCGACGCCCGCGCGCAGGTACTGCGCCGCCAGCAGGTAGAGCAAGGGGCCGCAGCCGGCCAGCACCACCGGTACCTGGGGCACGACGGCGGCGTTCTTGAGCAAAATCTGGCCGGCACCGGCGGTCATCACCCCGGGCAGGGTCCAGCCCGGCACGGGGAAGGGCCGCTCCATCGCGCCAGTGGCGATCACCAGCGACTTGGTCTCGATGCGTGTGGTGCGGTCATTGCGCAGCACATGCACGGTCTTGTCAGGGTCGATCTGCCAGACCGAAGCGCCGGCCCAGTGGGTCAGGCCACTGGCGCGGACCTGATCGGCCAGCGATTTGCCGTAGACATAGTCCGCGCCGAGGATGCGCTCGCGCTGGGCATCGGTCTGGGTGATGCTGCGGTAGATCTGGCCGCCCACCTGGGGTTGTTCGTCCAGCAGCAGCACATCCAGGCCGCGCCGCTGGGCCGCCAGGGCCGCTGCCATGCCGGCCGGGCCGGCGCCAATCACGACCAGGTCGCGGACCTGGCTGGGCGCGTCGTTCAAAGGGATAGCGGGATTAGACATGCTTGGCCTCCTGCGCATCCAGCACGCTGGGCGCCGCCTGCATGGTGGTCACCTCCATGCCGTCTTCGGGGGTGATCAGGCAGGCCTGCTGGTTGGGCCGGCCGTTGACGTCGACCATGCACTCAAAGCACACGCCCATCATGCAGTAAGGCGCGCGGGCGCCCTGGCCCACGGGCGAGACGCGCACCGCGGTGATGCCGGCTGCCAGCAGGCCAGCGGCCAGGCTGCTGGCGGGCGACATGCGTACCACCGCGCCGTTGACCAGCACCGACACCGTGCCAGCGGCCCCGGCCTGGTGGCCAGGGAGGTATTTGAAAAGGGCTTTAGATGCCATAGGGTTTCACTTCCGTTTCCGGCGTAAATCGTGTCGCGGGGAATGCCTCGATGGCGGCCGGCCGCAGGCCCGTGGCCACCCAGGGGGCGATGCAAAAGACGTGCTGGGCCGCCAGCGTGACGCCGCTGTGGCAGGTCACCGCAAAGGCGCCAGGGTGGCTGTCCGACTCCTGGTACATCGGAAAGCCATCGGGCGACATCACCCGCAGCGCCGCCCAGGTGCGCACCACGCGGGCGTTGGCCAGCACCGGGAAGCACTTGACCGCACGCGCGGCAATCCTGGCGTTCACCGGCACGCGCACCATGTCGTCAAAGCCCAGCTCCTCCATCGAGTCGCCAATCTGCACCGTGCCCTCATCGGTCTGGCGCACATAGTTGGTGGGGTGCGTCAAGAAGGGCTGAACCCGTTCGGTGATGAAGACCTGGCCCTTGTTGGGCCGCACCGGCACAAACATGCCCACCATGGCCGACAGCTGTTGCGTCGCGTGGCCGGCGGCAATCACGATGCGCGGCGCCTGCCAGGCACGCTCGCCGGCGCTGACGTGGAAGATGCCACCGTCTTTGCGGATCGCATCGACCTGCATGCGGTTGTGGATACGCGCGCCCTTGGCGATATTGGCGCTGTAGAGCGCGCGCAGCAGCTTCAAGGGGTTGCAGTGGCCGTCCATCGCCGAATAGGTGGCGCCCGCGACCTCGGGGCCCAGCCCCGGCAGGTGCTCGGCCGCCTCGTCGCGGCTGAGCACCGTGCTGCGGTAGGCGGGGTCGCCCACCTCAGACTCGAGCCAGCGCAGTTTGTCCACGCGCTGGGCCATCTCTTCCTCGCTCAGGCAGATGTGCAGGCCTCCGGGCTGCATCAGCTCGACGTCGATGCCGGTCTGCGCCTGCAGTTCATCGCGCAGCGCAGGCCACTGGCGGGCCGAGCCAAAGCTCCAGCGGGCGTAGTCGGCCATGCCGAAGCCCTTGCCCTGCACCCAGACCAGGCCGAAGTTGCCGCGTGAGGGACGAATCGTGTCGTCCGCACCATCGAGGATCGTGACCGACAGGCCCTGGCGCAGCAACCCGTAAGCCACGGAACTGCCAACCAAGCCTCCTCCAATCACAATGACATCGCTGCTATGTGTGTTGTTGTTCATTTTTTGCTCTCTCAACCTTTGCCAATCAGTACCTTCTCCAGGCCGACGAGCTTGTCCAGGATGACCATCAGCACCAGCGTGCCGACGATCAGCACAGTGGAGACCGAGGTCACCAGCGGATCAATGGTCTGGGCGATGTGGTTGTACATGGCCACGGGAAGGGTCATCGTGCCGGGCGTGGCCACGAACACCGTCATCGTCAGTTCGTCAAAACTCTGGATGAAGGACAGCATCCAGCCGCCGGCGATACCGGCCATCAGCATCGGCACGGTGATGCGCAGAAAGACGGTGCTGCGCGATGCGCCCAGCGACAGGCCGGCATGCTCGATCTCGCGGTTCATGCCGGTGGCAGCCGACAGCACCATGCGCAGCGCATAGGGCATGATGCAGATCACGTGGGTAAACATGAGCCAGAAGAACGAACCCGAGAGCCCCGCGATGTTGAAAAAGCGCAGGAAGGCCGCGCCCAGCACGACGTGGGGAATCATCAGCGGCGACATGAAAAAGGCCATCAGCACCTCGCGGCCGGCAAAGCGGTAGCGGGTGATGGCCAGCGCCGCCGGTACCGCCAGCGCGATCGCGATCGAGGCGGCAGCCAGGCCCAGCTTGGCCGAGAACCAGAAGGCCGACTTGATCTCGGTGGCATCGAGGATGGCACGGAACCAGCGCAGCGACAGGCCATCGGTGGGGAAGGAGATGAAGCCCTTGTCGGTAAAGGCCACCGCCACCACCACGGCCAGCGGCGCCAGGATGAAGGTGATGAAAAGCGCGTGGTAGACCAGCGCCAGAGGACTGTTTTTTTGCATGGCTCAACCCTCGAAAACAGCTTTGAAGCGGCGCTCGATCCAGCGATTGCAGCCCACGATGATGATGATGTTGGCGACCAGCAGTACCACGGCAATGGCAGCGCCCAGCGGCCAGTTCAGGGTGTTGAGGAACTCGTCATAGGCGGCCGTGGCCACCACCTTCAGGCGCCGCCCGCCCAGCAGTGCAGGTGTGGCAAAGGCCGATGCCGACAGCGCGAAGACGATGATGCTGCCCGAGAGGATGCCGGGCAGCAGCTGGGGCAGCACGACACGGCGGAACACGGTGCGCTGGCTGGCACCCAGTGACAGGCCGGCGTTCTCGACCTGGGGGTCGAGCTTTTGCAGCGAGGCCCAGACGGAGATCACCATGAACGGCACCATCACATGCACCATGGCAATCGTCACGCCCGTCATCGTGAAGGCCAGGCGCAGTGGTTCGTCGATGATGTTGAACAGCATCAGGCCCTTGTTGATCAGGCCGTTGTTGCCCATCAGGATGGACCAGCCCAGGGTGCGCACCACCACCGAGATCAGCAGGGGCGCGAGGATGATCAGCAGAAACACACCACGCCAGCGGCCCCGCATGCGCGAGATGATGAGGGTCTCGGGCACGCCCAGCACCACGCACAGCACGGTAACGATGGCCGACATCAGCGCAGTGCGGCCAAAGATCTCCAGGTAGTAGCTGTCGCTGAAGATCTCCAGGTAGTTCTTGAGCGAGTAGACGCTCTGGATGCCTTCCATGCCGTTGAAGACATTGAGCGACAGGATGGCGGTCAAGGCCAGCGGCGCCAGCAGCATGGTCACAAAGACCAGCAGGCCGGGGCCGGACATGGCCCAGGGTTTCCAGCGGTTCTTGCTATCCACGGCTGGCCTCCTGCTGGGTCAGCACGCGCACATCGTCGGGGGCCCAGTTCAGCGTGACCTCGTCGCCCTCATGCAGCGCGGCACGCCGCGCATTGGGCAGGCTGATATGGATGTCGCCCAGCGCGGTGCCGACATTGACCACCCACTGGCTGCCCAAAAACAGCAAGGTCTTGATGGTGCCGGGCAGGCCGCCCTGGCCGGCCGGAGCCACCTCGATGCGCTCGGGCCGCAGGTAGACCACGACCGGGCCACTGTCCACCGGGCTGGGCGCGCCCAGCACCATGTCGCCAATCTTCACGGTCTCGCGGCTGTGGGCCTGGCCTTCGAAGCGGTTGGTCTTGCCCAGGAACACCGAGGCAAAGTCACAGCTGGGCTTGTCATAGATCTGCTGGGGCGAATCGACCTGGGCGATCTGGCCGTTGTGCATCACCGCGATGCGGTCGCTCATCGTCATCGCCTCGACCTGGTCGTGCGTCACCAAGATGGTGGTGATGCCCAGCTGGCGCTGGATGGCGCGCATCTCGACGTGCATTTCCTGGCGCAGCTTGGCGTCCAGGTTGGACATGGGTTCATCGAGCAGCAGCACCTCGGGCTGGATCGCCAAGGCGCGGGCAATGGCCACGCGCTGGCGCTGGCCACCGGAGAGTTCACGCGGGTAACGGGCGCCGAGCCCATGCAGGCGCACCAGCGCCAGCGCATCCTGAATCCGCTGCTGCACGACATCGCGGCTGAGCTTGCGCATCTCCAGGCCAAAGGAGATGTTCTGCTCGACCGTCATGTGGGGAAAGAGCGCATAGCTCTGGAACACCACGCCCATGCCGCGCTGCTCGGGGCGCAGCTGGGTGATGTCCTTGCCGTCCAGCACAATGCGGCCCTGGCTGGGGTCCAGAAAGCCGGCGATCATCTGCAAGGTGGTTGTCTTGCCGCAGCCCGAAGGGCCCAGCAGCGACACAAACTCACCGCGCTCGACGTCCAGGTGGAAGTCCTTGACGGCAACAAAATCCCCGAACCTCTTGGCAAGGCCCTCGATACGTAGAAAACTCATGTGAAACTCCGGGGCCTGCGGCCCGCGTGGGGCGGCGCGGCAGGCCTGTGTAGGGCGGCTGGCGGCTTAGCACCTATCCATAGCGAAGATGTCGAGGCACCCTTAGCGTTCGACAGTGCGGTTCCAGCGATTGGTCCATTCGGAACGCTTGACGTTGACGATCTTGTAGTCCACGGTCTTCAGCTGGGCGATCTGCTCGGGGCCATAAGGCACTTGCTTGGCGACCTTGTCGTCCAACTTGACCTTGCTGTTCATGGGGCCCCAGGCCTGGGTCTCGGCGAGCGCCGTTTGCGATTCAGGCGTGTAGAGGAACTGCACGAACTTCTGCGCACCGGCCTTGGGCTGCTTCTTGGCAACGGGGCAGACGGAGGTGAACAGCGCAAACGCGCCTTCCTTGGGGTAGACGAACTTCACGGGAAAGCCGGTATCGGCCAGCGCCTTGACGCGGCCGCTGCCCCAGACGCCGATGACGGCATCGCCGTTCTGAAACAGCTCGGTCATCTTGCCCGGCGACGGCTCCCAGGCCAGCACATTGGGGCCCACTTCCTTGATCAGCGCCTGGAAACCGGGGTCGATATTGCTCGCGCTGCCGCCGTTCATCTCGGCAAACATCAGCAAGGTCTGCAGACCGTAGCCGTTGTTGATCGGCGGGATCACGGTCTTGCTCTTGAACTTCTTGTCCTTGAGGTCGTTCCACGACGTGGGTGCGGCCCAGCCGGCCTTCTTGAAGGCCTCTTCGTTGTAGAACAGGCCGGTGGCGATGACGCCCAGGTTCAGCGACTTGTTGCCCGCGGTCTTGGCCATCGGGTAGAGGTCGTTGTAGACCGGTGCGGATTCGATGTCGCCGCAGAAACCGAACTGCACCGCCTGCTCCATCGGGCCGTCATCCATCAGCGCCACGTCGTACTGCGGGTTGTTCTTTTCGGCCTGCAGCTTGGCCAGGGTGTCGGTGGAGTTGCCAGGCACATAGATGACCTTGTTGCCGGTCAGCTTCTCATAGGCGGGAATTATCTTTTGCTTGAAGGCGGTCTCGGTCGAGCCGCCATAGCCACCGACATAGATGTCTTCAGCATGGGCGATGCCAGTGGTGGCAGCAAAGGCAGCAGCCAGGGAGAGAGCCAGACGGGATGCGGTCATCGAAATTACCTCCAGAAAGTAGCGTGAAACCAAGTGGAATTCAATCTGTCTGGTCACCAATGATAGGCATCTGCAGGCAAAATTGAATCGGTGAATTCCTGCTTCAATGCCTTTATGAGATGGAAATTTCTTAATCAATAAACCATTGAAATATTTACAAAATTAGTAATTTTGTAGACTATTCGATTGCATTAGGCCATTAACTCATGTCTTTACAACATGGATAAGAAAATCACACTGCGGCATCTGGAGGCCTTTCGGGCGCTGATGCTGCGCCGCTCGGTCACCGCAGCGGCCCAGTCGCTGGAGGTGACCCAGCCCGTGGTGACACGGCTGATTGCCGAGTTCGAGGCGCGCATCGGCATGCCGCTGTTCGAGCGCGTCAAAAGCCGGCTGCAGCCGACCTCGGCGGCGACCTTGCTGCTCGAAGACGTGCACCAGGCGCTGATGGGCATCGAGCGCATCCGCAACATCTCGGAGAACGTACGCTTTCGGCGCCTGCAGCGGCTGGAGGTGACGGCCGCGCCGGCGATGGCGACCTCGTTCCTGCCCAGCGCCATTGCCAAGTTCAGCGCCCAGTTCCCCGAGACCCTGGTCACCTTGCACATGCAGGCTTCGCCGGCCGCGCTGGACATGGTGCAGGCCGAGCGCTGCGATATCGGCTTTGTGATGCTCTCGCCCGACCACACCCGCTTCAAGGGGCTGGAGACCTTGGTGATCGGCAAATTGGTCGTCGCCGTGCCTGCCGGCCACAAGCTGGCGCGCAAGACCAGCCTGTCACCGGTCGACTTTGTCGACGAGCCCTTGGTGTCGCTGCCCACGATGATGGAGACCCGCACCAAGCTCGACAGCCTGTTCCTCGTCAACCGGGTGCAGCGCCGCGTGAACATCGAGACCCAGATCTCGTACGCCGCCATCAAGCTGGTCGAGGCCGGCGCCGGCCTGGCGATCATCGACCCGCTGACGGCCTGCAGCTACCACGGCCCGGATGTGAAGTTTGTGCTGTTCGAGCCCGCCGTCCCTTGCGAGTACTCGATGGTGGTCTCCAACCGCCATGCCTCCACCCTGGTGCTCAAGCCCTTCATCGACCTGGCTAAGGCAGAGATCAAGCGCATGCTGCCCAAACGCTGGATCCTATAAGAACCTGTTCAAAGCGGCGCTTCACTCCGGCGTAATGCCCGCTGCCTTGATCACCTGCCCCCATTTGGTGGTCTCGGCCGCCTGGAACTGCGCCAGCTCGGCCTGGCTCGTCGTCCAGGGCTCGGATCCCGACATCTCGAAGAAGGACTTGGCAGCCGCACTGCCCACGGCCTGGCCCAGCAGCTGGTTGAGCTTGGCGCTGACGGCAGCGGGCACATTCGCTGGAGCATAGGCGGCAAACCAATAGCCCATGTCATAGCCCTTCACACCGGCCTCGGCAATGGTGGGCACATCGGGCAGCTGGGCGCTGCGCTTTTGTGTGGAATAGCCCAGTGCGCGCAGCTTGCCCGCCTTGATTTGCGGCACGCCGGTGGAGACGTCGGTGATCATCAGGTTGATCTGGCCGCCCAGCAGGTCGGTGATGGCCAAGGGGTTGCTCTTGTAGGGCACTTGCAGGATGTCCACATGGGCCAGCTGCTTGAGCATCTCGCCGGCAACGCGGCTCGACGAGCTGCCGCTGCCAAAGCTGAGCTTGCCCGGGTTGGCCTTGGCATAGGCGAGCAGATCGCCCACCGACTGGTGGGGCGCATTGGCCGGCACCACCAGCACCTGGCCGCCCTTGCCCAGACCGGTGATCGGCGTGAAGTCCTTGACCGGGTCATAGGACAGCTTGCGGTAGAGGTGGATATTGGCCGCATGCGTGGTGTTGGTGGTGATCAGCACCGTGTAGCCATCGGCCGGGGCCTTGGCCACCGCCTGCGCGGCGATCATGCCGCTGGCACCGGCCTTGTTCTCGACGATCACCGGCTGGCGCGTCTGCTCGGTCACCGCCTGGCCCAGCGCGCGCGCCAGCTGGTCGGTGGCACTGCCTGCGGCAAAGGGCACGACAAAGGTGATGGGCTTGGACGGGTAGTCGCCCTGCGCAAAGGCCAGGGGGCTGATGGCCAGCGCCGTGGCACAGGCCAGCAGGTGGCGGCGGGTGGAAAATGTCATCTCTTGTCTCCGGTTGGTTTTTTATTCAGGGGTGGATGGGGGTTCCGCATCGGCCGGGCCCACCAGATGGGCCTGCAAATGCAGCGGCAGCGCGATCGGCATCTGCAGCACGCGAAAGCACAGGGTCTTGCCATGGCTGTCGAGGTTCAGCGCGTCGTTGACGCCGCCGTCCAGCACCTCGTCCAGCACCAGGTTCATCGCCTGCAGTTGGGGCAGCAGGTAGCGCTGCACACGGCTGGGCTGGCGGTCGGCAAACAGCGCGGCCACGGCCGCTTCGCTGACCTGCTCACAGATAACCTCCCACAGCGCGGGATGCCAGGCAATCACGCTGATGTTGGAGCGGTTGCCCTTGTCGCCGGTGCGCCCATGGGCCAGGCGGTACAGCGGGGTGGTGATGCTGTCGGTCATGCGGCGGCCTCCTCTTGCGCAGCCCAGGTAAAGCCCGTGGTAATCAGTGCCTGGGGCACCAGGCAGGACACCATGCCCAGGCGCTGGCGCATATGGCTGCGCACGCCACCGCCACCGGCGGGCCCGCAGCAGTACAGCGCATTGATCTCGCGCGGCAGGCGCGCTGCAGTGGCCTTGTCGGCATGCTGCCAGGCCATGCGCAGGCGCACATCCTGCGATGCGGCTGACAGGTCGGCACCGGCCAGCCAATCGCTGGCATCGTTGCCCCAGACGCTGGTGACACCGATCAGGTCGCTGCGCAGTGGCGCAATGCCCTCAAGGCGCTGGGCAACGGTCTGCGCCGCCAGGCGCGCACGCTCGGCCGCACGGGGGCCGGCATAGGAAATCTCGGCCTCGGCAAACCAGCCCGAGGCATAGCAGGTGTTGACCTTGAGCGCCTCGGGGCGCGGGTGGCCGATGACGCCCTCCAG
This sequence comes from Comamonas squillarum, assembly GCF_025309455.1. Lineage (NCBI taxonomy): Bacteria > Pseudomonadati > Pseudomonadota > Betaproteobacteria > Burkholderiales > Comamonadaceae > Comamonas > Comamonas squillarum. The sequence continues at coordinate 3,829,099 of NZ_CP104377.1, read as the reverse complement.
GCGCACGCGGTTCTCGCCCTCGGCCCGCACCTGGGCCTGGCTGATGTCGGCCACCACATCGGGGGTCAGGTAGCAGCAGGGGTCGTGGATCTCGTAGAGCAACTGTTCCTTGACGGTGGCGGTCGTGATGCAGCCGCCCGTGCCCTCGGGTTTGAAGATGCTGCAGTTGCCGCTGTCGTCGATCTCCGCGATCGGGTAGCCCAGCCGGTCCATGCCTGGCACCTCTTTGTAGCCCGGGTCGGCAAAATAGCCGCCGCTCACCTGGGTGCCGCATTCGAGCAGGTGGCCGGCCATCGTCGCGCGGGCAAGGCGGTCCCAGTCATCCCAGGCCCAGCCAAAATGCGCCATCGCCGGGCCCAGCACCAATGATGGATCAGCCACCCGGCCGCAGACCACGATATCGGCGCCCGCCTGCAGCGCCTCGGCAATCGGCCGCGCGCCGATATAGGCATTGGCGCTGACCAGCGGCTGCTCGGGCATCTGCGCACCCAGCGCCTGGGCCAGCATGGGCCGGTGGGCCGGGCCGCTCAGGTCATCGCCCTGCACCACGGCGATACGGGGCGCGCGCAGGCCCAGGCTGCGCGCCAGCGCGGCAATGGCGCGGGCGGCGCCTTGCGGGTTGGCCGCGCCAAAATTGCTGACGATGCGGATGCGGTGCGCCAGGCAATCAGCCAGCACCGGGCGCAGCAGCTCCACCAGCAAGGGCTCGTAGCCGGCCTCGGGGTCGTCGCGCCGGGCCAGCTGGGCCAGCGCCAGGGTGCGCTCGGCCAGTGTTTCAAAAATCAGAAACGCGGGCTGCTGCAAGGCCACCAGCGCCTGCACCACCGGCGCTGCCGCATCCACCCGGTCGCCTGAAAAGCCAGCCGCGCAGCCAATCAGCATGGCTGCGGGCGGTGTCTTGTCTGTCTGCATAGCATCTCCTGCAGCCCACTATAGAAAAGAGGCTCTATGTTGTGAAATCGATAATTGAGATCGATTAATCTGTAATACAAATGAATCTATCCCAGCGCGACATCCAGGCCTTTTTGGCGCTGGCCAGCCAGAAGAACTTCACCCGAGCCGCCAGCCTGTGCCACCTGTCCCAGCCGGCTTTCAGCGCCCTCATCCGCGCGCTGGAGACCACCGTGGGCCTGCGCCTGTTCGAGCGCAGCACGCGGCATGTGCTGCTGACGCCCGAGGGCGAGCAGTTTCTGTTATCGGCCCAGCGCATCGCAGCCGAATTTGCCGCCTGTGAAAAAGCGATGCGCGCTACCGCCCAGCTTGTCCAGGGCCGGGTCGCCGTCGCGCTGCTCCCGTCGCTGGCCGCTGGCTGGCTGCCGCCGGTGCTGCGCAGCTTTGCCGGCCAGCACCCCGGTGTGCAGCTGCAGGTCTTCGATGTGCTGTCCGAGCCCTGCATTGCCGCGGTGGCCAATGGCGATGCCGACTTCGCACTGGCCGCCATCCGCGCCGACACGCCCGATCTGCGCGCCGAGCCCTTTTGCAGCGACCGCTTTCACCTGGTCTGCCCGGCCAACCACCCGCTGGCCGCGCTGGACGAGGTGCAGCTGCCCGATCTGGCGGCCTGGCCCTTTGTGCACCTGGCCCGGCACAGCAGCGTGCGCCAGTACCTCGATGCCGCCTTTTTCCCGCAGACCATGCAGACCCTGGTGGAGGTCGAGCAGCTGGCCACCGTGATGGGCCTGGTCAAGGCCGGTCTGGGCATCAGCGTGGTGCCGGCCCTGACCTTGTTTCACTTTGCGCAGCCTGGCCTGGTCACCCGGCCGCTGCATCTGCCCGGCATGGACCGCCAGATCTACCTGGTGCGCAGGCGCGAGCCGCAGCTGTCGGTGGCGGCCCAGGCGCTGTACCAATTAATGCAACAAAAACGCCCAGATTTCTCCCATATTGCTTGAGGCCCTCTACACTCCAGCGCTGATGTCCTTGCCTACGATGCCCCCGTTCGCACCGCCTGCACCCGCGATGCCGCTGCCCTACCTGGCGCTGCGCACGCGGGTCGTGTCGCTGTTGGCATGGGCTGCGCTGTTTGCGCTGCTGGCCTGCGCCATGCGCATGCTGCTGAACTACCCCCTGTGCGTCAACGACGAGAAGAACTGGATCGGCATCGCCCAGCAGCTCGACCAGGGCGTGGCCTGGCCGGTCTCGGGGCCTGCCTTTGTCAACACGCTGCGCCAGGCGGCCTGGGTGACCGGCTCCAGCCACGCCGAGGTGATGCCCTGGATGGGGGTCTGCGGCGTGTTTATCGTTGTTGGGGGTCTGAGCTGGGGCTACTACCGCCTGGGGCTCAAGACCTTGGTGCCGGTGTTTGCAACGCTGGCGCTGTCGAGCTATTTCTGGGCGCCCTTGCTTGAGGCTCGCCCGCAGCAATGGGGGCAGCTGGCGGTATTTCTGGGCACCATCTCGGCCTGGCGCTGGCTACAGCACCGGGGCGGCCTGGCCTTTTTTGTCGCGCTGCCTGCCGTCGCCTTTACCCATATCCTGAGTCACGCGGTGCTGGTCTTTCTGTGCCTGGTGCTGGTGGCCACCCATGGCATTACCCAGCGCCGCTGGAGCCTGCGCCACCTGGCCATTGCGCTGCTGTGCATCGCCAGCTTTGCGGTCTATGCCTGGCCCGGCGGGCCTTACACCGATATGCTGCGCGACCTGCGCCAGGCCCATTTCCAGCACTGGCCGCTGAGCCTGCCAGCCTCCTTGGACCTGCTGGTGGCCGTGGCCGCCATGGCCTGGGCCAGCCGCCGCTGGTGGCATGGCGACATCCGCTGGCCCGCTGCAGCCCTGGCCGGCTTGCTGCGCCACCAGCGTGCTGCCGGATGGTCGCTGTGCATCGCAGCGCTGCTGGTGCTCACGATGCAGGCCTATCTGCTGCCACCGGCGGCATGGGCGCCCTATGGCGGCTCCTGGATCCGGTTTGTCGTGTTCCAGTCCGGCAACCTGCTGCTCGCGGGTTTTTTGCTGGTCGGTGCCGGGCGCTGGCTGGGGGGCTTTCACCACCAGCGGATCGATCCGGGCATGGCCCGTTTTCTGGTCTGTGTGCTGGGGGGCGTTGCGCTGCTGGGCCTGCTGGCCGTTGCCGCGTCGTGGTGGCTGCTGGACACCAACTGGATGCTGCGCGTGCTGAACTACGGCATCTTCTTTGCCGCCGCACCTGCGGCACTGGGCATGGAGCATGTCACCCGCCACTGGCCGCGCTGGCGCCGGGGCTTGCTGCTGGGCGCGGGCATGGCCGCCAGTGTGCTGGCAGTGGTGCGCCCGCCCATGCTGCTGGGCTGCTGAGCCAGCCGCCCTGGCAAGAACCTATGCGCTAGACAAGCGCTGGCCAAATGCTGGCTAGGCGCTACGCATGAACAAATGCCCCCCTACCAAGGCGTGGCGTGCACCGGCCCAGGCAGCCATCTCATCGCCCCGCAAGAGCAAGGCATGGCGGCCCAGCTGCAGGTGGCGGACACCACGCCGCGCCAGCCAGCGCTGCCACCAGCCCGCAGGCGGCGCTGGCAGTGGCTCGGCACCCGTCTCGCTCAGCAGATCGGCGGCAGAGCGGATGGACAGGGCGCTAAGCGCCTGCTCAGCGGCGAGCCGCTGGACCAGCGTGATCACCTCGGACCAGCCCAGGTCGGCCAGCGACACCTGCGCCAAGCCGCCCAGAGCCTGCAGATCGGGACTGCGCTGGCCGCTGGCATCGACGCAGAGCAGCAGGCTCTCGGGGTGGGCGGCCTGCCACTGCTGCAGCAGCGGCCATTGCGCGGCCTGCTGCACCACCGCAACCTGTAAGGGCCTGGCCGCTGCGGCCGCCTGGGGCTGGGCAGGTGCCCGCTCACTGGCGGGCAGAATGCTGTCGTAGACCTCAGCAATTCGCCGCTCGCACTGGCCAATGGTGAAATAGGCGTCAGCCGCCTGCTGCGCCGCCAGACCACGCCCGGCCAGCTGTGCCTTGGCGGCTAGCGCCTGGCGCATGGCCTCTTTCCAGGCCTGCACCTGGTCGGGGGCATAGCACTGGCCGCTGCCCGACTGCCCCACCACCCAGGACATGCCCGAGCCATCCAAGTCGGAGGCAATGCAGGGCTTGCCATGCTGCATGGCTTCGATCAGTACCAGGCCAAAGGCCTCGGTGCGCTCACGCGAGGCCAGCGCAAAGATATCGCAGCTGTTGAACAGCGCATGCTTTTGCGCCTCACTGACCTGGCCGAGCAGCTGGACGTTGGCGCAGCCTTGCTGGGCGCGCTCGCGCGCAATCAGCGCTTCGAGTTCCTTGCGCTGCTCACCTTCACCGGCAATGATCAGCTGCACATCGGCAAAGCCGGCCACGGCCGAGATGAGGGTGTCAAAGCCCTTGTAGTAGGTCAGCCGGCCGACCGACAGCACGCGCAGCCGGGCATCGCCCCAGAGCTGCAGCTGTGGGGCCTCGGCCTGTGCCTGCTCCAGCACCCCCTGGCCCAGCGGCTTCAGGCCCAGCGGGATCGCCAAGGTCTTGAACAGCCAGCGCTGCAGCGGAACGCTGGCGGCCATGTAAGGCGGCGAGGTGGCGAGGATGGCCGCGCTTTGCCGCAGCAGCTTGGTCTCGAAGGGCCGGTAGACCTGGTAGCACAGCTGCAGCAGGCTATCCCATTTCGAGATCAGCACATCCGAGTGCCAGTGCGTGACCCAGGCCACCCGGCGCGCGGCGGGCATGATGAGCGCCCAGAACGCCGCATTGTTGGGCATGTGCAGATGCAGCACATCGGGTTGGAAGCCGCGAATGGCCCGGTGCAGCGCCAGCGGAAAGCCCAGCGCAATCGGCGCGAACACCAGGGTGATCTGCACCGGCACGCGGATGAGCCAGGGCGGGTCCTCGGGTAGCGGATCGCCATGCACGACCGCGCGGGCGTCGATGCCGTTGGCGCGCTGCTGCTCGATCAGATCGGCCAGAAACGATTCCATGCCGCCCCGGTACGGCGGGTAGAACTTGCCCACATGCAGCACGCGCTGCGGCGCATCGCCCGCCTGTGCATGCAAGGGCGCAGCCTGGGGCCGGCCCAGCCAATGGCGCAGCATGTTATTGGCCGCCCTGCAATTGCTGCAGCAGGCGCTGGTAGACCGGGTTGGCCGGGTCCATGGCGCTGGCGCGTTGCAGGTTGGCAATGGCCTGGGCACGGTCGCCCTGCTCGCGGTAGGCCAGGGCCTTGCCGTAGTAGGCGGGGGGGTTGGGCTGGCGCGAGAGCGACGCATCAAAGATCTGCAAGGCCTGCGCAAAATCGCGCTTGCCAATGAACGCAATGCCCAGGCCCACCTCCAGGCGGGTGTTGCCCGGCGACATCTGCAGCAGGCGCTGGTAGTTCGCAATGGCCACGTCGTAGTGGCCCGAGGGGATGGCAACCTCGGCCTGCTCCAGCAAGATCTTGGGCAGCAGGACGTCTTCGGGCTTCATCGCCAGGGCCTTGGCATAGCTTTGGAACGCCGGCTCCATCTGCTGCGTCATCTTGTAGGCCGTGGCCTGGTGGTAGGCCAGCGCCGCATTGTCAAAGCCTTGCTTTTGGGCGCTGTCAAACGCGGCCAGCGCCTCGGGGTAGCGCTTGAGCAGCTCCAGGGTCATGCCGCGGTTGAACTGTGCCGAGCCCAGGGGTTCTTGCAGCGCAACCGCTTTGTCAAAGTCCTGCAGCGCCTGCTCGTAGATCAGGTTTTCCAGCAGCGACGCACCCCGGTTGATAAAGGGGCGCCAGCGGCCAAAGGCGTTGAAGGGGGCCTGCTCGTCCACCTTCTGGGCGGCATCGCTCCAGGCGCTGTACTCAGACTTGAGGCTCAGGCTGCGCTCCGTGGCCAGGGCCGTCAGCACCAGGCCAGCGGCGCAGGCGATGGCCACCATCAGCTTGCGCGGAAACAGCAGCAGCACCAGCGCGAGCAAGGCCGGCAGCAGCATCGCCCAGATATAGCTGCGGTAGAGCACAAAGGGGTCTTGCAACCAGCTGGTGACAAACTCAGTGCTGAACAGCAGCGCCGTGCAAAGCAGCACCAGGCCCACCAGGCCCCAGGCATCACGTTTGCGCAGCAGCAGGACCGCGCTGCCAATCACCAGTGCCACATAGCCCAGGCCACCCAGCAGATGGGGCAGGCTGACAAAGCTCAGCGGGAAGACCGGGCGCAGGTCCAGCGCCATCCACTGCACATTGGGCAGCAGCCACAGCAGGCCGTACTGGAAAAACAGCTTGCCCTGGTTGAGCAGGCTGAGCGGGTAGATCGACGAGGTGATGCCTGGCTGCAGCTGCTCGAGCTGGCGCACATAGGCCCAGGAGGTGTCATCGGTGGCGACAGCGCCGACAAAGGCGCCCAGCTGCGTCCACAGCAGCGCGGTGAACAGCCCGATCAGCACGGCAATCGCCACGGCGATCGCCAGCAGCTTCTTCCACGAAGGCCGTTTGACAAACACATACAGCGGCAAGGCGAGTGCCGGCAGCACCACCGCATGCTCTTTGCTCATCAACGCGCAGAGCAGGAAAACCACGGCCAGCGCCGCCCATTGCAGCCCCGCCCCCGCCAAGGCGCGGATATACGCCCAGCAGGCCAGCGCGGAAAACAGGGTCATCATCACCATGCTGCGCTGGATCAGATAACCGACGGCATATACGCCCACCGGGTGCACGGCAAACAGCGCCACTGCGGCAAATATCGCCATCCGGATATTGGTGTCAAAACCCGGCTCTGCCCGCGCCTCGTCCGAAAACTGGGTGTGTTTGAACAGTGCCGACACCAGCAGCCATATTGCATAGCAAGTGGCCAGGTGCAGCACGATATTGACGACCCGCTGCACGGCCATACTCTCGCCAAAGAGCGACTGCACCCAGACAAAGCTGCCATAGGACAGCATGCGCACCTTGGGCTCGAGCAAGCTGCCATAACGGCCAAAAATGGTGCCGTCCGACAGCCGGCCATCGTCGAACACCAGGCCGTTGTGCAGGCCCAGGCCATAAATCGTGAGGACGGCGGCCAGGAGCGCCAGCACGCCCAACGACCAGAAAATTTTTGATTTTTGCATTGGCTAGTTGGCTTGAGAAAATGCCTTCGCCCTGCGTTGGCAGGGCCTGCGCAACACCTGCAGCAGGTGCGCGAGCCATTCTAGAGGACTATTTACCCTCTGTATAAAGCGCTCGGGGCGCTGAGCCAACAGGTCGGCCGGAGCGGCCCCCGATAATCGGCCCAGGATTTATTGCAAATCTTTGTGCCCATAGGCACAAAACCCTGGCTTGGGGCCTTTTTTGGGGTGCAGGCGGCAGGTTTCGGGCCGCTTGTCATACACGGTGCAGCGGCGCGCCACCGGGTCGAGAAACTGGCAGTCGCCACTGGCGCGGCGCGCCATCGTGAAGATATTGTTCTTGGGGTTGTAGTGGTCGATCAGCCGGGCCTTGAGCAGGCGCTTGGCGATCAGCTTGTGCGCGATGTTGTCCACTTCAAAGGCGTCCACCAGGCCCAGGCGCACCAGATCGGGCAGTTGCACCTCCAGCGGCATCGTGCAGCAGTTGGCCGCGCAGCTGTCGCAGAGACCGGCCTTGTACTTGGTCCAGGTCTCCAGGCGGTCAACATCAACAATTCGGATCGGGGATTTCATGGCGGGGCGCTGCGCAAGCGGCATGGCAGGAGTGGCCGCTTATTTTGAAGGGCGCCAGTATCGCGCCAAAAGGATGCCGTGGGAGCGCACTGGGGCTTGGCGAGCCGGGCAGAGGTTCAACCGTGCTTGAGCCACACCGCGCCATCGCGCTCTTCGACCGCCACCGCATCCAGGCTGGCGCCCCGGCAGGGGCCGCCCACGCATTTGCCGGTATCGGGCTGGTAGATGGCGCCGTGGTAGGGGCAGAGGATGAACTGGCGGCCGCTCTCCAGAATGTCGCCATCAAAGTCCATGGGCACGCTGGCGTGCTGGCACTCGTTGATCCAGCCGTGCAGCTGGCCCTGCCAGCGGATCACAAAGGCCTTCTGGCCGTTGGGCAGCTGAAAGAAAAAGGGCTTGCCGTTGTCCTGCAGGTCGGCGCTGGCACCCAGGGGTTCGGTGCCGTCAAACAAGATCGTGGGCGTGGGGGCGGTGGGCTCGGTCATGGCGGGCGCGTAGTCTTTATGGTCAAAAACAAAAGGCAGCCGCCCCATGCACATCGGCACGCGGCGGCTGCCCGGGGGCTGGCTGTATTTATGCGCTGGCAGCCGTGGTGGGCATGCAGGCAATCACCTGGGCCACGGCGGCGGTCAGCTTCTTGGCATAAGGCACATGCAGGAACTCATTGGGCCCGTGTGCATTGCTCTTGGGGCCCAGCACGCCGCAGACCATCATCTGCGCCTTGGGGAAGCCGGCGCTGAGCATACCCATCAGCGGGATCGAGCCGCCCTGACCGATAAAGCCGCAGTCGGCGCCAAAGTGCGCGCGGCTCGATTGGTTGAGCGCGTTCAGGAACCAGTCGCTGGTGTTGGGCGCATTCCAGCCATTGGCACCGCTGGCCCCTTCCCAGGTGACCTTGGCTTGGTAGGGTGCATTGTCTTCGAGCAAGGTCTTGAGCTCTTGCATGCACTGCGTGGCATCGACCAGCGGGGGCAGGCGCAGGCTCAGCTTGAACGCGGTATAGGGGCGCAGCACATTGCCGGCATCCTGCAGCGCAGGCAGCCCTTCGGCGCCGGTAACGGACAAGGTCGGCTCCCAGGTGCGCTTGAGCAGCGCCTGCGTGGGGTCGGTGGTGGTGGGCAGCGCAAACAGGCTCGAGCCATTGCAGTCAAAATGCGCCCAGGGGAAACGCTTGTACAGCTCGTCACCCAGAATGCCGGCCGTGGCCTGCGCCTGGGCCAGGCGCTCAGCCGGTACCGCGCAGTGAAAGCTCTCGGGCAGCAGGCGGCCGGTCTTGCTGTCTTCGAGGCGGTCGAGCACCTGGCGCATGATGCGGAAAGACGAGGGCACAACGCCCGAGGCATCGCCCGAGTGCACGCCTTCGGTGAGGATCTCCACCTTCAAGGTACCTGCGACCATGCCGCGCAGGCTGGTGGTCAGCCACAGCTGGTCGTAGTTGCCCGCGCCGCTATCGAGGCAGATGACCAGGCCCACATCCCCCAGGCGGGGCTTGAGCATGTCGATATAGACCGGCAGGTCGCCCGAGCCACTTTCCTCGCAGGTCTCGATCAGGCCGACAATGCGCGGGTGCGGCACATTCTGGCGCTTGAGCTCCTGGATGGCGGCCACGCTGGCATAGGTGGCATAGCCGTCATCGGCGCCGCCCCGGCCATAGAGCTTGCCGTCTTCGTATTTGGGGGTCCAGGGGCCCAGGTCATTGCGCCAGCCGGAGAACTCGGGCTGCTTGTCCAGGTGGCCATACATCAGCACGGTCTGCGTGCTCTGGGCCTGGGTGGCAGGCACTTCAAAGAACAGCACCGGCGTGCGGCCCGGCACGCGCACCACCTCCAGCGTCAGCCCCTCGACCTTCTGCGCCTCGATCCAGGTGGCGGCATTGCGCACCACCGTGTCGATGAAACCATGCTGCTCCCAGTTGCCATCAAAGCCCGGCGACTTGGCGGGGATGGCGATGTAGTCGGTCAGCTGGCGAAGGATATCGCGGTCCCACTGCTGGCTGATGTGGCTCAAGGCCGCATTGGCTTGCAGATGGGCGGCGTCTAGGCGGGCGTTCATGGGTGAATCTCCTGGAGGTGCTGCCACGACAAGGGCAGCCGCAGGCATAAGCGTACCAGCGCCAGCGCCGCCCGGCTATCGCCTCGGGCAAAGCCCTGCTGCCGTCATCCAGCGCAGGGCCCGGCCGGGCAAGGCCCGCAGTGCGGCTCAGGCGTGCTCGAAGTGGAACACCGCCGTGCCCGCGCGGGCATTGGGCAGCCAGCGCCGCACCTCACCATTTTGCAGGCCAAAGCTATCAAGAATACGCAGCTTGTTCTTGAGCGCCAGCACCTCAAAATCCTTGAAGGTGCCCACGCGGATATTGGGCGTGTCGTACCACTGGTAAGGCAGGCGCTTGGTCACCGGCATGCGGCCTTTCAGGATGGACAAGCGGTTGGGCCAGTGCGCAAAGTTGGGAAAGGCGACGACGCCCTGCTTGCCGATGCGCGCGGTCTCGCGCAGCATCACCTCGACATTGCGCAGATGCTGCAAGGTGTCAATCTGCAGCACCATATCAAAGCTGTTGTCCTCGAAGATGGCCAGGCCGTCTTCCAGGTTCAGCTGCAGCACGTTCACGCCCCGGCGCACGCAGGCGAGCACATTGGCGTCGTCAAACTCGATGCCATAGCCGCTGCACTGGCGCTCGCGCTGCAGGTAGGCCAGCAAGCTGCCATCGCCGCAGCCCAGGTCCAGCACGCGTGCGCCCAGCGGCACCAGGTTGGCAATGGCTTGAAAGGTGGAAGAAGCTTCGGTCATGCGGCCTCCTGGGCGCTGGGCTGGCCGGCGCTCAGTTCGCGGGCCATGTTCTCGAAATAGGAGCGCATCACGCCCATGTAGCGCGCGTCATCCAGCAAAAAGGCGTCATGCCCATGGGGCGCGTCAATCTCGGCGTAGCTGACGGTGCGGCGGTTGTCGAGCAAGGCCTTGACGATCTCGCGGCTGCGCGCCGGCGAAAAGCGCCAATCGGTGCTGAAGCTCACCAGCATGAAGCGGGCCTTGGCGCCGGCCAGCGCCTGGGTCAGGTCGCCGCCAAAAGGCTTGGCCGGGTCAAAGTAGTCGAGCGCACGGGTGATCAGCAAATAGGTATTGGCGTCGAAGTAGTCGCTGAACTTGTCGCCCTGGTAGCGCAGATAGCTCTCGATCTGGAACTCCACATCCTGGGTGCTGTATTTGAGATCCATGCCTTCGCGCAGCTGGCGGCCGAACTTCTGGTTCATCACATCGTCACTCAGGTAGGTGATGTGGCCGATCATGCGGGCAATGCGCAGGCCGCGCTTGGGGATCACGCCGTGGCGGTAGAAGTGGCCGCCGTGGAAGTCCGGGTCGGTCACGATGGCGCGGCGGGCCACCTCGTTGAACGCAATGTTCTCGGCCGACAGACAGGGCGCGCTGGCCACCACCACCGCATGGCGCATGCGGTCGGGGTACTGCAAGGTCCAGGACAGTGCCTGCATGCCGCCCAGGCTGCCGCCCAGCACGGCGGCCAGTTGCGTGATGCCCAGGCGGTCGAGCAGCAGCGCCTGGGCATTGACCCAGTCCTCCACCGTCACCACCGGGAAATCGGCGCCATAGACCTGGTCCGTGTCCTTGTCTGCATCCGGATTGCGGTGCATGGGCCCAGTGGAGCCAAAGCAGGAGCCCAGGTTGTTGACGCCGATGACAAAGAACTGATTGGTATCGACCGGCTTGCCCGGGCCGATCATGTTGTCCCACCAGCCCTCGCTCTTGGGCTGGCCCTCGTAGTAGCCGGCCACATGGTGCGAGGCGTTGAGCGCATGGCACACCAGGATGGCGTTGGAGCGGTCGGCATTGAGCTGGCCGTAGGTCTCGTAGGCCAGGTGGTAGTCGCGGATGGAGGCGCCACTTTGGAGCGGGAGCGCCTCCGGGAAATGCATTGATTGGGGTGTCGCAACGAATGACATAAAAAACCCGGCAACGCTAAAAACGAGGCCGGGTCGATGGAATGCAGTCGCCTACCGAGTCTTTAGCTGGATTTATAAAGCGCCCGCAAGCTGAAGCAAATCGGCGCCGTGAAATCTCAGTGTACTGCAAATCGGCCGCGCATGGGCTGCATCAACTGCCGCCCAGGTAGAGCCGGTTGGAGCTTTTGACCTCTTCCATCACCGCGTAGGTGCGGGTCTCGCGTACGCCGGGCAGCTGCCACAAAACCTCGCCGGCAAAGTGGCGGTAGTGGTTCATGTCGGCCACGCGGATCTTGACCAGGTAGTCAAAGCCGCCAGCCACCATATGGCACTCCATGATCTCGGGCCGCACCTGCACCGCCGCCTTGAACTCGTCAAACACATTGGGGGTCGTGCGGTCGAGCAGCACCTCGATGAAGACCAGCATCGCCGCGCCCAGCTTTTGCGGGTTCAAGCGCGCCTCGTAGCCGGTGATATAGCCTTCCTTGGTCAGGCGCTGCACGCGGGCCAGCACCGCCGTGGCCGACAGCGACACCGCCTCGGCCAGCTTCAGGTTGGAGATGCGGCCGTCGCGCTGCAGCACAGCCAGAATACGCAGATCGATGCGGTCCAGGTCCTCCGGTGGGTCGATGATGGCGGTCATGGGCTGAATTTTTCACTAAGAATGGGCCACATTATGGAGAGAAATTCAAACCATAAACGATCACACTGGCGGCATTCACTATCTACTTGCTAACCGAGCCCGCCATGACTGCCAATGCCGTTGTTGACAACCAGCCCACCACCACCTCGTCCCTTTCGGCCGCAGACAGCAGCCCATCTGGCGCAAGCGCTCCTGTTTTTAATGAGCTGGTGTCGGCACTGCAGCCCGCCTCGGCGCTGCGCGCGGCCATCACCGCCGCCTACCGCAAGCCCGAGCCCGAGGCCCTGCAAGCGCTGCTGCCCCAGGCCACGCCGCCCGCCGCCATCGCCCAGGCGGGCGACGCGTTGGCGCTGCAGCTGGCCCGCAGCCTGCGCGAGCGCAAGGCCGACAGCGGCCGCTCCGGCCTGGTGCAAGGCCTGCTGCAGGAGTTTGCGCTGTCGTCGCAAGAAGGCATTGCGCTGATGTGCCTGGCCGAGGCGCTGCTGCGCATCCCGGACACGGCCACCCGCGATGTGCTGATCCGCGACAAGATCGCCCACGGCCAGTGGAAGGCCCATGTGGGCAAGAGCCCGTCGATGTTCGTCAACGCCGCCGCCTGGGGCCTGGTGCTGACCGGCAAGCTGGTCGCCACGCACAGCGAAGGCTCGCTGGGCCAGTCGCTCACCCGCCTCATTGGCCGGGGCGGCGAGCCGCTGATCCGCAAGGGCGTGGACATGGCCATGCGCATGATGGGCGAGCAGTTCGTCACCGGCGAGACGATTGGCGAGGCGCTGAAGAACGCCGAGCGCCTGGAGGCCAAGGGCTTCCGCTACTCCTACGACATGCTGGGCGAAGCGGCGATGACCAGCGATGACGCCAAGCGCTACCTGCGCGACTATGAAAACGCCATCCATGCGATCGGCAAGGCCAGCCATGGCCGGGGCGTCTACGAAGGCCCGGGCATCTCGATCAAGCTGTCGGCGCTGCACCCGCGCTACAGCCGCGCCCAGTACGACCGCGTGATGGCCGAGCTCTACCCGGTGGTGCTGCAGCTGGCCGTGCTGGCCAAGGGCTACAACATCGGTCTCAATATCGACGCCGAAGAAGCCGACCGCCTGGAGCTGTCGCTGGACCTGCTGGAAAAGCTCTGCTTTGCGCCCGAGCTGGCCGGCTTTGCCGGCATCGGCTTTGTCGTGCAGGCCTACCAAAAGCGCTGCCCCTATGTGCTGGACTTCATCATCGACCTGGCCCGCCGCAGCCAGCACCGGCTGATGGTGCGCCTGGTCAAGGGCGCCTACTGGGACAGCGAGATCAAGCGCGCCCAGATCGACGGCCTGGAAGGCTACCCGGTCTACACCCGCAAGGCCTATACCGATGTGTCCTACCTAGCCTGCGCGCGCCAGCTGCTGGCCGCACCCGATGCGGTCTACCCCCAGTTCGCCACGCACAACGCCCACACCTTGGCCACCATCTACCACCTGGCCGACCCGGCCCGCTACCAGCCCGGGCAGTACGAGTTCCAGTGCCTGCACGGCATGGGCGAGCCGCTGTACGAGCAGGTCGTGGGCCGCAACGCCAGCGAGAACCTGGGCCGCCCCTGCCGCATCTATGCACCCGTGGGCACGCATGAAACCCTGCTGGCCTACCTGGTGCGCCGCCTGCTGGAGAACGGCGCCAACACCAGCTTTGTGAACCGCATCGCCGACCAGGACATCCCCCTGGCCAAGCTGGTGGAAAACCCCGTGACCACCGCCCAGCAGTGGGCGCAGAGCGAAGGCCAGCTGGGCCTGCCCAACCCGCACATTGCCCAGCCGCGCGCGCTGTATGGCGCAAGCCGCAGCAATTCGGCAGGGCTCGACCTGTCCAACGACGACCGCCTGCGCGCGCTGCAGAACGACCTGCAGGCCAGCGCCCAGATGGCCTGGCATGCCCAGCCGATGCTGGCCGATGGCGCGCCCGCATCCACCCAGGCCAGCGAGCCGGTGCTGAACCCGGCTGACCACGGCGACCAGGTCGGCAGCGTCACGCAGGCGTCGACCGAGCAGGTGGAATTTGCGCTGGCCGCCGCCCAGGCCGCCGCTGCCCGCTGGCAGGCCACCGCGCCCGCCCAGCGTGCTGACTGCCTGGCCAAAGCTGGTGATCTGCTCGAAGCACATATGCCCACCTTGATGGGCGTGCTGGTGCGCGAGGCCGGCAAGACCTGCTCCAACGCGATTGCCGAAGTGCGTGAGGCCGTGGACTTTCTGCGCTTTTACGCCGCCCAGGTGCGCAGCTGGGGCCAGGCGGATTACCAGGCGCTGGGCCCGGTGGTTTGCATCAGCCCCTGGAACTTCCCGCTGGCCATCTTCAGCGGCCAGATTGCCGCCGCGCTGGCTGCCGGCAACACCGTGCTGGCCAAGCCGGCCGAGCAGACCCCGCTGATCGCGGCTGCCGCCGTGCAGGCGCTGTGGCAGGCCGGCGTGCCGCGCGATGTGCTGCAGCTGCTGCCGGGCACCGGCGAGACCGTGGGCTCCCGCCTGGTGGGCGACCACCGCGTGCAGGCCGTCATGTTCACCGGCTCGACCGAAGTGGCGCGCATTCTGCAAAAGACGCTGGCCCAGCGCCTCGACGCCCAAGGCCAGCCCGTCACCCTGGTGGCCGAGACCGGCGGCCAGAACGCGATGATCGTGGACTCGTCCGCGCTGGCCGAGCAGGTCGTGGTCGATGTGCTGTCCTCGGCCTTTGACTCGGCCGGCCAGCGCTGCTCGGCGCTGCGCGTGCTGTGCGTACAGGAAGAAGCGGCCGACCGCCTGCTGCACATGCTGCGCGGCGCGATGCAGGAGCTCCAGCTGGGCAACCCCTGCCAGCTCAAGACCGATGTCGGCCCCGTCATCGACGCCGAGGCCAAGGGCGTCATCGACCAGCACATTGCCCGCATGCAGGCCGCTGGCCACCAGGTCTGGCAAAACAGTGGCGCCAGCGCGCAAGGCACCTTTGTGCCGCCCACGGTGATCGCCATCGGCCAGCTCTCCGAGCTCAAGCGCGAAGTCTTCGGCCCGGTGCTGCATGTGCTGCGCTACCGCCGCGAGAACCTGCCCCAGCTGCTGGCCGACATCAATGCCACCGGCTATGCGCTCACCCTGGGCCTGCACACCCGCATTGACGAGACCATTGCCCAGGTGGTCAACGCTGCGCATGCCGGCAATATCTATGTGAACCGCAATATCGTCGGCGCCGTCGTCGGTGTGCAGCCCTTTGGCGGCGAAGGCCTGTCGGGCACGGGCCCCAAGGCCGGCGGCCCGCTGTACATGCTGCGCCTGCTCAGCCGCATGCCGGCCACGGCCACCGTGGATGCGCTCGCCCACCTACCGCGCATGGCCGGTAGCGAGGCCCCGGCCGCCAGCACCGGCCAGCGCGGTAATGCCCATGGCCTGGAACAGGCCGATGCCGCCCCCGCCGCTGGGCTGGAGGCGCTGCAAAGCTGGGCCAGCCAGCAAGGCCAGGGCGATCTGGCAGCGCTGTGCCAGCGCTATGCCGCCCATACCGGCAACGGCTTTGCGGCCGAGCTGCCCGGCCCTACCGGTGAGCGCAATCTGTATGTGCTGAGTGGCCGCGAGCGCGTGGCCTGCGTGGCCAGCACCAGCAGCCTGCTGCTGGCCCAGCTCGCCGCCGTGCTCGCCGCGGGCTCCACCGCCGTGTGGCCCGCAGGCAGCAGCCAAGCCAGCCTGCTGGCCCAATTGCCCGCCTCGGTGCGTGCCTCGGTGCAGCTGTCTGCGCACAGCGAGCAGGCCTTTGTGCAGTCCGAAGCCTTTGATGCGCTGATCGTTGATGCCGCCAGCGGCTGGCTGCCCACGGCCAGCACCTTGGCGGGCCGCGCCGGCGCCATCGTGCCGATCACCGCCCAGGCTGCCGACGGCAGCGTGCCGCTGTTCCGCCTGCTGGCCGAGCATGCCATCAGCATCAACACGGCTGCGGCTGGCGGCAATGCCAGCCTGATGACCTTGGACTAACGCTGAGGCTTGGGGGGGCGCCCCATGGAAAAAGGGCTGGAGATCGCAAGATCCCAGCCCTTTGAGTTGGTGCGTTGCTAGTGTTGCTAGCGCAGCCAGCGCTATCAGTCCATCGTCGTGAACAGCGCGGCCACACCCAGCACCAGGAAGATCACCGCGCAGACGCGGTGGATCCAGCGGATCGGCAGCCTCTTGGTGATCTTGTCGCCAAACCAGACCACCGGCGCATTGGCCAGCATCATGCCGATCGTGGTGCCTGCGACCACCCAGTAATAAGAAGCGGGGTACTTGGCGGCCAGGCCCACGGTGGCCAGCTGGGTCTTGTCGCCCATCTCGGCCAGGAAGAACAGCAGCACGGTGGTGCCGAACACACCCCAGCGGCCGCTGCTCTTGCCCGCTTCGTCCTCGTCGATCTTGTCGGGGATCAGCATCCAGCCGGCCATCAGGATAAAGGACACGCCCAGAATCCAGCGCAGCACATCGGGGCCCAGCATCGTGGTGATCCAGGCGCCAACGGCACCGGCCAGCGCATGGTTGACCAGGGTCGAGACGAAGATGCCCAGCGCAATGGGCCAGGGTTTGCGGTATTTGGCAGCGAGGACGAGGGACAGCAACTGCGTCTTGTCGCCCATTTCGGCAAGGGCGACGACGGCGGTCGAGAGGAGAAAGGCTTCCATGGAGTGGGGATCGTTATTGCAGCCGGATATCGCAAGACAGCATTGACCGCATCGCGACTCCGGCATGGGATCGCAACGTGGTCAATGGTCTCGCCCAGCATCCTCATCACCAGATGCCGTGTACGCCATAGGCCGCGAAGGCCCAAGTTTGTTGACGCACACTCTGCGGCGCATTGCGCGCCCAGCAGGCTACTCCCCAAAGACTGGCGCATCATACGCCCAAAAGCGATGTTGCGCCGCAACACCCACGCCCTCCAGGGAAAATACCAAGGGCTGGTTGCAGCAACTGTCAACACAGCGTAAGGCGATTCACCCATAATGGTGAAGCTCAATGTGCCCCCGGGTACACTAGAGCGCGCGGTGATCCGTCTTGGAAGTTGTCACAGGTTTGTTGATTGCATCAGGCTCCATCGCTTTTTTTACTTTTTTCGGAGTCCTCAAATGGGCAACAAACTTTACGTGGGCAACCTGCCTTACTCTTTCCGTGACAGCGATCTGGAAAGCACTTTCAGCCAATTCGGTACCGTCTCCAGCGCCAAGGTCATGATGGAACGTGACACCGGCCGTTCCAAGGGCTTCGGCTTTGTGGAAATGGGTTCGGACGCTGAAGCACAAGCTGCTATCGAAGGCGTGAACGGCCAAGGCTTTGGCGGTCGTAACCTGGTCGTGAACGAAGCACGTCCAATGGAAGCCCGTCCTCCACGCAGCGGCGGCTTCGGCGGCGGTGGTGGTGGTGGCCGTGGTTTCGGCGGTGGTGACCGCGGCGGCTTCGGCGGCGGCGATCGCGGTGGCTTCGGCGGCGGTGGCCGTGGTGGCTACGGTGGCGGCAGCTACTAAGCACATCACATCCAAAACCTCTTAGAGGTTTTGACAGTGAGATGACGGGTTTTCCCGGAAAAAAGGCCTCTTTGAGGCCTTTTTTGCATCTGGTTGCAGCTTCTGCGCCACAACAGAGGGGCACAACTATCCCATTCCCGGTTTTTATGCCAGAAAATAAAGGATGGAGCATTCCTCCATTGGGCTACTGCGATAGATGACCGGTGTTCTACAGGGCGCGATCGCATTATTTAAGAGTTATCAGGAGTCCCTCAAATGGGCAACAAGCTTTACGTCGGTAATTTGCCATACCAGGTTCGCGACAACGATCTGGAACAGGCCTTTGGTCAGTTTGGCAGCGTAACCAGCGCCAAGGTGATGATGGAACGCGACACCGGTCGCTCCAAAGGTTTTGGTTTTGTAGAAATGGGCAGCGATGAAGAAGCCCAAGCTGCGGTCAACGGTCTGAACGGTCAGCCCCTGGGCGGTCGCAATCTGGTCGTGAACGAAGCACGTCCCATGGAGCCCCGTCCTCCCCGCAGCGGCGGTGGTGGTTTTGGCGGCCCCCGTGGTGGTGGCTTTGGCGGCGGAGGCGGTAACCGTGGCGGCTTTGGCGGCGGCGGTGGTGGTGGCTACGGCGGCGGTGGTGGCGGCGGCTACGGCGGCGGTGGTGGTGGTGGATACGGCGGCGGCGGAGACCGTGGCGGCTACGGTGGTGGCGGCGGCGGTGGCTATGGCGACCGCGGTGGTCGCGATGGCGGCCGTGGCGGCAATGACCGCGGCTTTGGTGGTGGCGATCGTGGCGGTGAGCGCGATGGCGGCTTCCGCAGCCCCTACGGCAATGGTTCGCGCAACCGCGGCGGCAACCAAGGCTACGACAACAACGACGATTATTGATGCCTGCAGGCACCGCCCAGCGCTGTGCCGCACCGCAACGACAAAGCCCCGCCAGGGGCTTTTTTCATGCCTGGCTTAGGACCTGCTTTCAGTCTTGACCCGGTGGCGCCTCTTGCACCCGCTCGCGGTGGCGGTGCTTGCGCGGGCGGTTGGCCAGCGCGCGGTCATAGAGGGCATTGGGCAGGCAGCGCAACAGCCGCGCCACCCAGCCCATCTGCCAGGGGATCACGGCATAGCTGCGCGCCTTGGCAATCACTGCAAAGGCCTTGTCGGCAAAGGCCTCTGGCTGCATCAAGAAGGGCATGCCGTAGCGGTTGTGGCGGGTGAGCGGCGTGGCCACAAAGCCCGGGCAGATGGTGACCACCTGCACGCCGCTACGCTTAAGCTCCACCCGCAGGCTCTCGCAGTAGCTGATGACGGCGGCCTTGCTGGCGCAGTAGGCGCCGTGGCCGGGCAGGCCGCGTATGCCGGCCACGCTGGCAATGCCCACCAGCTTGCCGCTGCCGCGCGCCTGCATGGGGCGCACAAAGGCATGGAAGGTCGCGGCCATGCCGATCACATTGGTCGCATAGGTCTGGGCCATGACCTCCAGGTCCTCGCGCTCGGCCGTGTCGATGCCGTAGCTCACCCCGGCATTGGCCACCACCACATCGGGCAGGCCCTGCTGCTGCAGGCATTGCGTGCAGGCAGCAATGGTCTGGTCCTGGTCAGCCACGTCGGCGCCATAGACCGCGTAGCGGCTGGCATCCATCGCCTGCGCCTGGGCCCAGTCCGCAATCAGCGCGGTACGGCGGGCCACCAGCGCGAGGCGGTAGCCGGCCTGGTAGTAGCGCCAGGCCAGCGCCTGGCCGATGCCGCTGGAGGCGCCGGTGATCAGCACCAGCGGTGCATCGCTCAGGGGGGTGGACATGCGGCGCTCAGCGTGCGGGTTGCAGCACGCCCTTGACCCGGCCCTTGAGCTCTGCGACCTGGGTGATGTTGTTGAAGACCATCGAGTCGGCCGTGAACCGGTCCTGGCCCCGGATGATCTCGACGGGCTTGTTCGAGCTCACCCGCTCTTCGTTGACAAAGGCGTGCAGAAACTCGCCCCGGAACTCCATCTGCGGCGCGCCCGGCTTGTTGCTGCTGCGCACCACCTTGGCATTGCCAAACAGCTGCACTTCGGAGCCATCGGCATTGGACAAGGCGCGGTTGGCGGTGGCCACTGTCGTCGAGCCATCCTGGCGGATGGAACGCATCGTGGCCGTGTCGATCTCCAGCGTGTCGGTGTCCATGTAGTGGCGCATCTTGTTGCCCTGGATCTCGCTGGTCAGCACGCCGGTGCCGTCAAAGCTGCGCACCGAAAAGTCGTTCATGTAGTAATCCACTTCGTGGCCGGCCACCGCTTGTTCGCGCACGCTCTGGGGCTTGGGGGCATTGCGCACCAGCCACCAGGTGCCCAGCGCCAGCAGGCCCATCAGGATCACCGGCAGGTAGATGGACGACAGGTCCATGAGGCGTCGCAGGCGAGATTTCATTGTCCGTACCGATCGAGCAGGTTGACATAGGCACCGCAGGCGGCCAGCACCGCGTCGCACAGCTCGCGCGCAGCACCTGCGCCGCCGTGGCGGGTGGTTACCCAGTGTGCCACGCCCAGCACTTCAGGGTGGGCATTGGCGGGCGCGCAGGCCAGCTGGCAGCGGCGCAGCACCGGCAGATCCGGCCAGTCATCGCCAATGGCTGCGGCCTGGTGCCAGTCCAGGCCCAGCGCCTCGAGCATGGCCTGGGCGGCAGGCAGCTTGTCCTCGGTGCCGTAGCGAACCTGCTCGATGCCCAGCGCCGCCAGGCGGTGGCGCAGCGGTGCCGAATCGCGCCCGGTGATGACGGCCGGCACAATGCCGGCCTCGCGCAGCATCTTGAGACCATGGCCGTCGAGCGTGTGGAAACGCTTGAGCGTCTCGCCCTGCTCGCTGATGTACAGGCCCCCGTCGGTGAGCACGCCATCCACATCGAAGAACACAATCTTGATACCCTGGGCGCGCAGCAGCAGCTCAGCGGGCCACTGCTGGGCGGGGGTGATGGCGGGCAAGGTTAATGTGCTGGCCATCAGATCACCTTGGCCCGCATCAGATCACCCACATGCACGATGCCCACCAGGCGCTGGTCCGCATCGGTCACCAGCACGCTGGTGATGCGGTGGGCCTCCATCAACGCAGCGGCGTCGGCCGCCAATGCGTCGGCCGAGATCTGGCGCGGCGTGGCATGCATCACCTCGGCAGCGGTCAGGCCGCGCAAGTCGGCACCAGCCTCAATACGGCGGCGCAGATCGCCATCGGTAAACACGCCCTGCAGCAGGCCATGCGCATCGACGATGGCAGCCGCGCCCATGCCCTTGGCACTCATCTCACGCATCAGGTCGCTGAAGCTGGCGCTGGGCAGCACCGTGGGCAGCGCATCGCCGCTGCGCATTACATCAGACACATGGGTGAGCAGGCGGCGGCCCAGCGCGCCACCGGGGTGGGAGCGGGCAAAATCCTCGGCCTTGAAGCCGCGCGCATCCAGCAGCGCCACGGCCAGCGCATCGCCCATCGCCATTTGCGCGGTGGTGCTGGCCGTGGGGGCCAGGTTCAGCGGGCAGGCCTCCTTGTCGACCTGGGTGTTGAGCACCCAGTCGGCATGGCGCGCCATCGAGGACTGCAGGTTGCCCGTCATCGCCACCACGGGCACGCCCAGGCGCTTGAGCACCGGCAGCAGCACGGAAATCTCGCCACTCTCGCCGCTGTTGGAGATGGCCAGCACCAGATCCTGGCCCGTGACCATGCCCAGATCGCCATGGCTGGCCTCGCCCGGGTGCACAAAGAATGCCGGCGTGCCGGTCGATGCCAGGGTGGCCGCAATCTTGCGCCCCACATGGCCGCTCTTGCCCATGCCAGTGACCACCACACGCCCGGGAATGTCCAGCATGCGCTGCACGACCTGGACAAAGTTGTCGTCCAGGCGCTGCGTCAGTGCCGCAATGGCCTCGGCCTCGATCGCAAAGGTAGACGCCGCCAGGCGCAGAATCTGCGCCGCTTCCACGGGGCGCTTGGGCTGTAGGGTGCTCATGGAGGCTGATTTTATCGGAGCGCCCGCGCCCCGGCCGGTGCGGGTCATTGCCAAACATGCTTAACCTGCGGCGGGTGCCGGTTGCAGCTGCCGCAGTTGGACTACCATGGCGGCTCCTCCCCTTTTCTGCCCGCCCACCATGCACGCTCCCGACGTCAACGCCTTTTTGCGTCACCACATCCGCACCGTTCCCGATTGGCCAGCGCCGGGCGTGCAGTTCCGGGACATCACCCCGCTGCTGCAGAACCCGCAGGTCTTCCATGTGCTGATCGATGCCTTTGTGCACCGCTACATGTCGCGCGACATGCGCCCCGATGTGGTGGCCGGGCTCGATGCGCGCGGCTTTATCCTCGGTGCCGTCATCGCCTACCAGCTCAAGGTGGGCTTTGTGCCCATCCGCAAAAAGGGCAAGCTGCCCTTCACCACGGTGGAGGAAACCTATGAGCTCGAATACGGCAGTGCCACGGTCGAGTTGCATGCCGATGCGGTCAAGCCCGGCGACAAGGTGCTGCTGGTCGATGACCTGATTGCCACTGGCGGCACGATGATGGCCGGCAAGAAGCTGCTGGAGAAGCTGGGCGCCCAGGTGATGGAGGGCGCTGCGATTGTCGACCTGCCGGAGCTCGGCGGCTCCAAGCGGCTGACCGATGCGGGTCTGCCGCTGTTCACGCTGGTGGATTTCGCAGGGCACTGAGCCCCAGTCACCGCCGCTGCGGTGCAGGCGCTCAGTGCAGGTCGCCGTACTGGGTATTGCTCAGGCCGCCAAAGCTGGTGTCTGCCGTGGGCGCAGGCGCACCGCCGCGTTGCGCGGCCTCCCGAGCGATCTGGGCATTGTGCGCGGCGCTGCGCGCGGGCGGAACAATCGGCGCGGGCCGGGGCGCTGCGCTGGTGGCAACGCGGCTTGCGGGCGATGCGCCGTCGAGCGCCGGCACCGGGTTCAGCGCCGCCTCGAGCAAGGCTTTCTTGAAGGCGGCAATCTCCGCTTCATCGACCGGGTCCATGCCCAGCGGCACCGGCACCACGGCCGGCTGGGGCGCGGTGACCGCACTGGGGGCCTTGGTGCTGGCGACACCCAGCTGGGCATTGAGACGCCAGTAAACCGAGGTGATCACAATCTCGAAACGGGTTTTGGCCGAGTAGGCGATCAAGGCCTCGATCTGGGTGAGCTTGTCGGGCGAGGCGCAGTACTGCTGGGCCAGATCCACCATCACGATGAACTGCGTGGCGCGCTTGTCCAGCGCCAGCACCTTGAATTTGTAACCTGCCGACAGAATGCCCGAGCGCACCATCGATTCGCGCACGGCCGAATACACCATCTCCCGGCGGGCCGAACGCTCACCGGGACGCGGCGCGGCGCTGTCGTGCTGCGGTGTCGCAGCCATGGGCCTGGCGGCCACCAAGGGGCTCTGGGCGGCCAGCATATCGTGCTGGCCCATACCCATTGGCTCGGCAAACATGGTTTGCGGCCCCAGGGGCGCAAAGGCCGATTTTTTTTCTGGTCGACTGAACCATTTGGCAAATATAGACATGCCACTCCCTACCCTGATCAGAATTTGTGCCCCAGACACAAGCCTTGCAACGTGGTTGCTCCGCCGTCAGCATCAAGCCTTGTCGGCCAGACTTGGTGCCCACCGTATACCTGCGGTGTGCTGGGCGGTGTCCGCGACGCTCACATGGTCACCCGTTTCATCGCGCAACAGGCGTTTGTAATTGTAGGAAGGAGTATTGCATACACTTGTCAGAAAAGCGCGTGCGATTTGACCAATGCCAAGCTTTTATGTTGCGGCTACGCGGCGTTTGCGGTTGCCCAGGCGCTTGGCCAGCACCGATCCGGCCGCCATCGCCAGCGCGACGGCCACCGTGGGCTGGCGGTTGCACAGCTCGGTAAAGCGGATGCTAGACAGCCCCCAGAGGCGGCAGCCAGCCACGGCCTGCACGGTGGCATTGCGCGGTTGGTGCGAGAAGAACGCGCCTTCGCCGACAATGGAGCCCGCGCCGACGATCGCCAGGCGAATGCGCTGCTTTTCGTCCTCGAAATGCACGCTGAGGCTGCCGCTTTCGACGAAAAACAAGGTGCGCTCCTGCGTGCCTTGCTGAAACAGCACCTGCGATGCGGCCAGCTGGGTCTGCGTCAGGTACGGCGCGAGAATCTCCCACTGCGCAGCCGTCAGCGGGTTGATCATGCTTTCCTCGTCCTGGCAGTTGTTGATGGCCGCCACCAGGGGCTTGATGTCATTGGCGCTACTGAACATGAAATCCTCCTCCGCAATCCTGGCGGTGGGCCCACCAGTGATTTATCGAAATTCCTAATCCAATAAATCTAACCGAGTGGCTGCACAATGGCTGGGCGGCTGGGCAAAAATTTGTAAGAAGTATCGTCCAGTCCACAATTCCTGACCAAGCACGCCGCCTCCCACCTTCTCTCCTAGACGTTTTTCAGATTCCATGCATGCATTACTAGAGGCCATCGCCACCATGCCCGCGAGCCAGCAGGCCCAACGCCTCTTCCACGGGCGAGGCGGCCTGTTTCCCGGTTGCGAACACCTGTCGCTGGACCTGTACCCACCGGCGGTGGTGCTGACCAGCTTTGCACCGCTGGCCGACGAGGCGCTGCAAAGCGTGGGCGATGCGCTGCAGCAGCGCTGGCAGCAGCTCTACCCGGGCGAGCCGCTGACCTGGGTCTACCAATGCCGGGCGCTGGGCGCGGCCGAAACCCGCCTGGTCCAGGGTAGCCTGCCCGAGCCCCATACGGTGCAGGAAGACGATGCCCGCTACCTGGTGCATGTGCTGCGCGGCCAAAACCATGGCCTGTTTCTGGACATGGCCGAAGGCCGGCGCTGGGTGCGCCAGTTCATCGCGCGCCAGCCCGATCCCGAGCGCTGCACCGTGCTCAACCTGTTTGCCTACACCTGCGCCTTTTCAGTGGCGGCGCTGCAGGCCGGCGCCGGCCAGGTGGTCAATATCGACATGAGCAAGGCGGCCTTGGCCAGCGGCCAGCAGAACCACCGCCTCAACCAGCTCGCAGGCGGCCAGTTCTGGGGCCATGATATTTTCAGCAGCTGGGGCAAGATCACCCGCACCGGCCCTTACCAGCTGGTGATCATGGACCCGCCCAGCTACCAAAAGGGCAGCTTTGTCGCCACCAAGGATTACGCGCGCCTGATCAAGCGCCTGCCCGACCTGCTGGCGCCGGGCGGCTTTGCGCTGCTCTGCCTCAACGCCCCCGAGCTGCCGCTGGCCTTTTTGCAAGACCAGATGGCCGCGCTGGTGCCGGAGCTGGAGTTCATCGAGCAGGTGGCCAACCCAGCCATCTTTGCCGATGTCTCGCCTGACCGGGCGCTCAAGGTGCTGGCCTACCGCATGCCCAGCTAAGCCTGGGCGGCAGGCTGGTCCGCTGAGTCGACAACCACCAGCTTGCCGCACAGCGCGAACGGGTGCTGAAGCCCTACTACCGCATGGAGCACTCCCGCAATGCCGCATCCGGCGGCGTGGGGCTGGGGCTGTCGATCGCGCAGACGGTGGCGCAGGCCCATGGGGGTGAGCTGTTGCTGCGCGACGCGGATGGGGGTGGGTTGGAGGCGGTGCTGGTGCTGCCTCGGGTGGCTGCAGACAGCGCCGCTAGCGCTGCAAGCTAAACGCGCGGCAAGGCTTATTTGCCAATACAAAAACTCGAAAAAATCACCCCCAGCAAATCATCCGATGTGAACTCGCCGGTGATCGCATTGAGTGATTGCTGGGCCAGGCGCAGCTCTTCGGCCAGCAGGTCGAGGGCGGGGCTGTCGACATGCAGCTGGGCATGGGCGATGTCCAGGTGCTCTTCGACCTGCTGCAGCGCCTGCACATGGCGGGCGCGGGCGATGTAGGTGCCTTCGGCGGCGGGCTGCCAGCCGGCCATGGCCAGCAGCTGCTGGCGCAGGGTGTCCAGGCCCGCGCCGGTTTTGGCCGACAGCACCAGCGGGGCCTGGTCGCCTGCAGCGGCAGCAGCAGCCGGGGTGCTGAACTGGGCGGCGGCCTCGGCGCTTTGGCGGTGCGCCTCATCGGGGGTCAGTGCGTCGGCCTTGTTCCAGACCTGCAGCACGGGCACCGTGGCAGGCAGTTGCTGCTGCAAGGTGGCGGCAATCTCGCGGTCGGCCTGGGCATAGTCGGCCTGGGCCATGCGGGTCAGGTCGTGCAAGAAGAGTACCGCGTCGGCGGCGGCGATTTCTTCCCATGCGCGGGCAATGCCGATGCGCTCGACCTCGTCACTGCTCTCGCGCAGGCCGGCGGTGTCGATCACATGCAGGGGCACGCCTTCGATCTGGATGGTTTGCGTGACCTTGTCGCGCGTAGTGCCGGCAATGGGGGTGACGATGGCCAGCTCGGCGCCAGCGAGCGCATTGAGCAAGGAGCTTTTGCCGGCATTGGGCTGGCCGGCAATCACCACTTTGATGCCCTCGCGCAGCAAGGCGCCCTGGCGGGTTCGCTGCATGACAGCCTGCACGGTGGCGCGCAGCTGGTCCAGCTGGCCATAGGCATCGGCTTTTTGTAAAAAATCGATCTCCTCCTCGGGGAAATCCAGGGTGGCCTCGACCAGCATGCGCAGGTGCACCAGCGCATCGCGCAGGCGGTGCACCTCTTGCGAGAAGGCGCCGGTCAGCGAGCGGCTGGCACTGCGCGCGGCCGCCTCGGTGCTGGCGTCGATCAAATCGGCAATCGCCTCGGCCTGGGCCAGGTCGATCTTGTCGTTCAGAAACGCGCGCTCGGTGAACTCCCCCGGCTCGGCCAGGCGCAGGCCGGGCAGCAGCGGCGTGCCACTGTCAGCCTGCGCCTGCGCGGCTTCCAGGCAGCGGGCCAGCAGCAGCTGCAGCACCACCGGGCCGCCGTGGGCCTGCAGCTCCAGCACGTCCTCACCGGTGTAGCTGTGCGGCGCGGGAAAGTACAGCGCCAGCCCCTGGTCGATGGCCTGGCCATCTGCTGCTTTAAAGGGCAGGTAGGTGGCTTCGCGCGGCTTCAAAGCCTTGCCGCAGAGGCGCTCAACCAGCGGCGCAATCGCCTTGCCCGATACGCGCACAATGCCCACCGCTCCGCGCCCGGGGGCAGTGGCAATGGCAACAATCGGATCGTGGTGGCGGGCAAGCATGGGCAGGTCTTTGGCGCGAGTGGGGCAAGCCCCACATTATCGTGGCGACCGGGCCGGCGCCATGTACTCCAGGCTATTGGCCTCGTTCACCGCACTTAGCCCCGCCCCATGAAAAAAGCCTGCTGGCGCAGGCTTTTGGGGTGGTTGGAGTGTGCAGCGAGACGCTTACTTGACCGTAGTCCAGGCGGGGATGGGGCGCGCATCGGCGCGGTAGACGGTCTCGATGCCCTTGCGCATCGCCCAGGGGAAGATCTGGTGGTGCACGGGGATCGTGTAGAAGTTGTCCTTGGTCATCTTCAAGGCATCGTTGATCAAGGCGTCGCGCTTGGCCGTGTCGGTCTCGGTCTTCATCGCGTCGATCTTGGCGTCCAGCTCCTTGTCGGCAATGCGGCCGCCGTTGTAGACGCCGCCGCCCGCGGCGCCCTTGCTGTGGATCAGCGCGTCAAGCGAGTAAAGCGCATCAAAGGTCGCCACGCCCCAGCCGAACAGGTAGGCGTTCGGGTCGGAGTTCATTACGCGGGTCACGAACTGCGCCATCGGCGTCGCCTGCAGGCTGGTCTTGATGCCGATGCGGGTCCACATTGCGGTGACGGCCTGGCAGATCGCCTCGTCGTTCACATAGCGGTCGTTCGGGCATTCGAGCTTGAGGTTGAAGCCATTGGGGTAACCCGCTTCGGCCAGCAGCTTCTTGGCGCCTTCGACGTCGTACTTGGCAGCACGCTCTTCGAGCTCCTTGCTCCAGCCATGCACCATCGGCGCCACCATCGTGCCGGCGGTGATCGACATGCCGCGCATCGTGCGCTTGTGCAGGCCGTCGGTGTCGATGGCCATGTACATGGCCTTGCGCACGCGCACATCCTTCATCGGGTTCTTGCCCGGCGTGCCAGCGCCTGGCAGCTCGTCGCGGAACACGTCCAGGCCCAGGTAGATGGTGCGGTTCTCGGTGCCCTCGAGCAGCTTCAACTCAGCGGTCTTCTTGATGCGCTCCTGGTCCTGGGGCGGCGGGTCGACCATGAAGTCGACCTGGTTGGAGATCAGTGCAGCGGTGCGGGTGGCGGCCGACTTGATGGGGGTGAAGACGATCTCGTCGACGTTGCCGGTGGGCTTGTCCCACCAGGCGGCGTTCTTCTTCAGGGTCAGCTTGACATCGGGCTGCCAGCTGACGGCCACAAAGGAGCCGGTGCCATTGGTGTTGCGGCTGGAGTAGCTTTCTTCCTTGCCGGCGTAGTCCTGGGTCTTGACGGCGTTGTTCTTCTCGGCCCAGGCCTTGTTCATGATGCGCGCCTCGGTCAGCTCGCGCAGCAAGATGGGGTTGGGGCCCTTGAGGATCAGATCGACGGTGAAGTCATCGACCTTCTTGACTTCCTTGATGCTCTGGGTGGCGCTCATCATGTTCGATGGCGGGGTCATGATGCGGGTCAGCGAGAACACCACGTCATCGGCGGTGAAGGGCGCGCCGTCGTGGAATTTGACGCCCTTGCGCAGCTCAAAGCGCCACTGGGTGGGGCTCACCTCGGTCCACTTGGTCGCCAGTGCGGGCTCCAGCTGGAAATCCTTGCCGTAGCGCACCAGCGGCTCATAGACCTGCTGCAGGAAAGCATGGGTGGTCTGGTGGTTCTGTGCGTGGGGGTCCAGGGTCAGGATGTCATTGGCACCTGCCCAGCGCAAGGTGGCTGCCTGGGCCGCGCCCGCACAGAGCAACACCGCCAGCGCCAGCGCGCTAGGTCGAAAAACCGATACTTTCGCCATACCTGAACCCCTATTTTGTTGAACACATTTTCAAACAACTCATGCTAACGAAAAAACGGTCGCTAATGCGACCGTTTGGGAGGTGTATCCGGGAATGCCCGCCTAGGCAATCCCTGCATTGACAAATGCTGGCTACTTGAACTTTGGCAGATTGAACTGCGGTGGCACACCCATGCGGGTATTGATGATCCACTGCTGGGCAATCGACAGCACGTTGTTGGTCAGCCAGTACAGCACCAGACCGGCCGGGAAGAAGAAGAACATCACGCTGAACATCAGCGGCATGATCCACATCATCTTGGCTTGCATCGGATCCGGTGGTGCGGGGTTCAGCGCCGTCTGCAGCAGCGACGACAGGGTCATCAGCACGGGAAGGATGAAGAACGGATCGGGCACCGACAGGTCATGGATCCAGCCGATCCAGGGCGCATTGCGGATTTCCACCGACGACAGCAGCACCCAGTACAGCGCGATGAACACGGGAATCTGGATCACGATCGGGAAGCAACCGCCCATGGGGTTGACCTTCTCTTCACGGTAGATGCGCATCATCTCCTGCTGCATCTGCTGGGGCTTGTCCTTGAGGCGCTCACGCATCTCCATGATGCGGGGGTTGATCGCCTTCATCTTGGCCATCGACGCGTAAGCCTTGGCATTGAGCCAGTAGAACGCAATCTTGAGCAGCAGCACCAGCGCCACAATCGACCAGCCCCAGTTGCCGATGAAGCCGTGCAGCTTGTCGAGCAGCCAGTACAGCGGCTTGGCCAGAATCGTCACCCAGCCGTAGTCCTTGACCAGTTCCAGGCCAGGGGCGATGGCTTCGAGCGTCTTTTCGATCTGCGGGCCCACAAAGAGGCGCGCATCGATGGCCTTGCTCTGGCCGGGAGCGATCTCGCCCAGGTGGGTGATCTCGCCGACCGAGTACAGGTTGGTGCCGGCCTTGCGCACATAGATGTCGCGCTGCGTGCCCTGGGGCAGCAGCCAGGCGCTGGCAAAGTAGTGCTGCACCATGGCCACATAGCCGTTGTCCGCTGCCTTGTCCACGCTGTCGGTCTTGCCGTTTTCGATGTCCTTGAAGTCGACCTTGTGGTACTTCTTGGCCTCGGTGTAGACGGCCGGGCCGGTAAAGGTCGAGTAGAACGAGGATTCGCCAGCGGGCTTGTTGCCGTCGCGCGTCAGCTGCAGGTACAGCTGGGGGTTGACCGCGGCCGAGCCGGTGTTGACGACTTCCTGCTTCAAGCCAATGGCGTAGTCGCCGCGCTTGAGCGTCCAGGTCTTGACCAGCTTGACGCCGCCCAGGTCAGGCGACTCGAACACCACGTTCAACTCGTTCTGGCCCTCGGCCAGCTCGCGCGGGCCGGGCTTGAGGGTCATCGCGGTCTTGTGGGTCGGGAAGTTGCCACCGATCAGACCCGTCTGGGCCACGTAGACGCGGTTGGCGCTCTCGTCGAGCAGCTTCACGGGCTTGGTCTTGTCGTCCTGGTCGGCGTACTTGAGCAACTCGGCACCCACCAAGGATGCGCCTTCGCTGTCAAAGGTCAGGCGCAGCAGGTCGGACGCCACGGTCAGCTTCTCGCGTGCAGCAGCAGGGGCTGCCGCATCCGCAGCAGCCGTGCCGGGCACGTTGCTTGCGTTCGCAGGCGCCGCAGGGCTGGCGCTGGCAGCGGGCAGACCGTTGTCGGTGCTGACTGCATCTGCAGGCGCCTGGGCCGTCACCTCAGGTGTGGGGAAGAATGTGGGTTTGCGACCATTGTGGATTTGCCACTTGTCCCAGAGCAGGACCAGGGAGAAACCAAATATCACCCACAAGATGGTGCGGCGAATATCGTTCATGAAGACTTCTCAGAGGGGGAAGAGGATGAATCGGCGGGAGTCACCAGACGACTGAACCAGCGCGGATGCGCGGGGACCGGATCGTGGCCGCCCTCGCACCAGGGATGGCAGCGCACCAGGCGGCGCACCGTCAAATAGCTGCCCATGGCAGCACCGTGCTGTTCCAGCGCCTGCAATGAATAGGCAGAGCACGTGGGCTCGAACCGGCAGGCAGAACCTAGCCAAGGGCTCAGCAGCAGCCTGTAGCCGCGCACCAAACCCATGAGCAAGCGTTGCATCATACGCTAAGCACCTTGGCGCCTTCGCTGCGCTCGGCTTTGGCCGGCTGGCTGTTCTTGTGCGCCCGGGCAAACAGCTGCATCAGCTCGGCCCGCACCGCCTGCTTGAGCACGTCGGAGCTGGGGCTGATGAACTGCTTGCGGTCGAACGTGCTGCGCAAGCGCACCACGTGGGCGGCGGCTGGCAGCTGCGCCTCATGCAAGGCAGCGACGGCATAGATCTGCCGCTTGATGGCGTTGCGGGTGACCGCGCGGCGCGCCCAGCGCTTGGGCACCATGGCACCCAGCCAGGTCGCCTCCAACGCAAAAAGAGCCTGCGACCCAGCCTTGACAGCTGGATCACCAGGCCCTGATGGGGCAGCAGCGCTGCCCGAGGCGTCGGCAGACAACACCAGCCTGTGCAGCGCAAAGTGCGCTGTACGGGCGATGGTGCCGCCTGCCATGGCGGCTTGGAATTGAGGGCGAGTCTTAAGGCGATGCATAAGTGTCACCCACTGGTGCACTACCTGGCACCCGAGAGGTGCCCGTCACCCTGTCAGCCTTACAGGCCCAGACGCTTGCGGCCCTTGGCGCGGCGTGCGTTGATAACAGCGCGGCCACCCTTGGTCTTCATACGGACGAGGAAACCGTGGGTACGGGCGCGGCGAACTTTGGAAGGTTGGTAAGTACGTTTCATGATGCAATTCCTAGAGAGGCTTGGTTCCGGTTTGTTGGCCGCTTGCATCCAAAAATGAACACAAAAGCAACCAAGCTCAAGCCCTGCTCAAGCGCAACACCGGTGAAATAGTGCGGTCCACCCCCATGGCAAGGACACAAGGTCTGTTGCCAGCGCGAGGGGACACGCGCGTAAAATTCGCCCTGACATGCAGGGAAACCGCAAATTATCGCAGTGTTTACTGTCCTTGGCAATTACTTGGCTTTGTCCTCGGTTTTTTCTGTAATATGCGCAGACTTTTGCCGAGTCTGCGGCCAGCCCATCGAGGAAACCCGAGCATGGGGTTTGTGCAGACCAGTCCGTTGTGTGGATAACTTTTGCACAAGCTACAATAGGCAGCCGATCAACCTTCCCCCTTATCCACAACAACAACAGCGTGGGGGATGAATCTTTCCGTGGGATAACAATGGATGAAGCCAGCCTGGGCCAAGGTTTGTGGCGTGCAGTTGTAGAGCAACTCGCCCAAGAAATGCCCGAGCAACAGTTCAACACCTGGATCAAGCCGCTGACCGCTGTCGTGTCGGACGACTTGTCCAAGGTCACGCTCTATGTGGCCAACCGTTTCAAGCTCGACTGGATTCGCGCCCAATACACCGGCCGCCTGGCCGCCATGCTGGAGGAAACCTACGGACAACCGGTGGCCATCGAGTTGGCCATTGCCCAGCGAGATGCGGCCGTGCGCACCGTTGTGCGCCCACCGGTGCGCAGCGGTGGTGCGCTTGCAGCGTCGGCTCAGGGCAGTGGCACCTCGTCAGGCATGGGCCTCGGGCCGTCCTACGGGCCAGCTAGCCGCAACCCCGGCCAGGCTGCCGCCAACGCGGCCGAGCAGTACCGCAACAGCATCCAGATCAGCGACGCCAGCCCCGCGCCCCATACGGGCCAGGCCAGCAGCGCCGAGGGTGATACCGGCAATGCCAGTGGCAACTTCCGCAACCGCCTGAACCCGGTGCTCACGTTTGACACGCTGGTCGAAGGTACTGCCAACCGCATGGCGCGCTCGGCGGCCATGCATGTGGCGGCGTCTCCCGGACATCTGTACAACCCCTTGTTCATCTACGGCGGCGTCGGTCTGGGTAAGACCCACCTGGTGCATGCCGTGGGCAACAAGCTGCTGGCCGACAACCCGGACGCCAAAGTTCTCTACATCCATGCCGAGCAGTTCGTTTCGGATGTGGTCAAGTCCTACCAGCGCCGCACCTTTGACGAGTTCAAGGAGCGCTACCACTCGCTCGATCTGCTGCTGATCGACGATGTGCAGTTTTTCGCCAACAAGGACCGCACGCAGGAAGAGTTCTTCAACGCCTTTGAAGCGCTGCTGGCCAAGAAGAGCCACATCGTGATGACGTCCGACACCTATCCCAAGGGTCTGGCCAACATCCACGAGCGCCTGGTCTCGCGCTTTGACTCGGGCCTGACGGTGGCTATCGAGCCGCCCGAGCTGGAGATGCGCGTTGCCATTCTGATCAACAAGTCGCGCGTCGAAGGCACCGAGATGCCCGAGGAAGTGGCCTTCTTCGTGGCCAAGAACGTGCGCTCCAATGTGCGCGAGCTCGAAGGCGCGCTGCGCAAGATCCTCGCCTACTCGCGCTTCAACCAGAAGGAAATCTCCATCCAGCTGGCGCGCGAGGCGCTGCGCGATCTGCTCTCGATCCAGAACCGCCAGATCAGCGTGGAAAACATCCAAAAGACCGTGGCGGACTACTACAAGATCAAGGTCGCCGACATGTACAGCAAAAAGCGCCCGGCCAGCATTGCCCGCCCGCGCCAGATTGCCATGTACCTGGCCAAGGAGCTGACCCAGAAAAGCCTGCCGGAAATCGGCGAGCTGTTTGGCGGCCGCGATCACACCACCGTGCTGCACGCGGTGCGCAAGATCGGCGGCGAGCGCCAGCAATTGACCGAGCTGAACCAGCAATTGCACGTGCTGGAGCAGACCCTCAAGGGCTAGCCGATGGAATTTTTTGATTTCGCCAATTGCCTGCGCGCCGCAGGCACAATGGCAAATGGGACAGGTGCAGAGGGGGCTCCGTGCACAACTGCCGTCCACAACAACACCGCAATTTGACAAGAGGTTGAAATGATTGTTCTGAAGGCCACACAAGACAAAGTCATCGCAGTACTGCAGTCGGTCGCCGGTATTGTCGAGCGGCGCCACACTTTGCCGATCCTGGCCAACGTGCTGATCCGCAAGACCGGCAATGCGCTGCAGCTGACCACCAGCGACCTGGAAATCCAGATCCGCACCACGGCCGAGCTGGGCGGTGACATGGGTGACTTCACCACCACCGTGGGCGCGCGCAAGCTGATCGACATCCTGAAGACCATGCCCAGCGACCAGACCGTGAGCCTGGAGACGCAGCAGTCCAAGATGATCCTCAAGGGTGGCAAGAGCCGCTTCACCTTGCAGACCCTGCCGGCAGAAGACTTCCCGCTGGTGCAGGAAGCACCCTCGTTCGGCCCCGTGTTCAGCGTGCCGCAAAAGGTGCTCAAGGACCTGATGGGCCAGGTCTCGTTCGCGATGGCTGTGCAGGATATCCGTTACTACCTGAACGGCATCCTGTTCGTGGCCGAGGGCAACACGCTGAGCCTGGTGGCCACCGACGGCCACCGCCTGGCCTTTGCCAGCGCCACTCTGGATGTGGAAGTGCCCAAGCAGGAAGTGATTCTGCCGCGCAAGACCGTGCTGGAGCTCCAGCGCCTGCTGTCGGACGCCAGCGGCGACAACCAGCCCGTCATCGAGATGCAGTTCGCCAGCAACCAGGCGCGCTTTACCTTTGCCGGCATGGAGTTCGTCACCAAGCTGGTCGAGGGCAAGTTCCCCGACTACAACCGCGTCATCCCGCGCAACCACCCCAACAGCATCACGCTGGGCCGCGCGCCACTGCTGGCCAGCATGCAGCGCACGGCCATCATGACCAGCGACAAGTTCAAGGGCGTGCGCCTGACCATCGAGCCCGGCACCCTGCGCATTGCAGCCAACAACGCCGAGCAGGAAGAGGCGGTGGATGAGCTCGACATCGACTATGGCGGCCCGGCCGTTGAAGTCGGCTTCAACGTCACCTACCTGATCGATGTGCTCTCCAACATGGGCCAGGACATGGTACGCATCGACTTTGCCGACAACAACAACTCGGCGCTGATCACCAACCCGGAAAACGACACCTTCAAGTACGTGGTCATGCCGATGCGCATGTAAGCCACGCAGGCGACCCGCGCGCCGGTTTGCAGCAGCAGGCCGGCGCAGCACCGAGATTTATTTGATTCAAAGACATGGCAGGGCGCCGCGCCCGCCAGTGCAGTACCAAGGCAGCTTCATGACCGCAGAAAACCAGCCGGAACAATCCCCCAGCACGCCAGGCCCCGATGCCAGCGGCTATGGCGAAGGCGCCATCCAGATCCTGGAAGGGCTGGAGGCGGTGCGCAAACGCCCGGGCATGTACATCGGCGATACCTCGGACGGCACCGGCCTGCACCACCTGGTGTTTGAAGTGGTGGACAACTCCATTGACGAGGCCCTGGCCGGCTATTGCGACGACATCCTGGTGACCATCCATGCCGACGGCTCGCTGTCGGTGGTGGACAACGGCCGGGGCATTCCCACCGGCGTGAAGATGGATGACAAGCACGAGCCCAAGCGCTCGGCCGCTGAAATCGCGCTGACCGAGCTGCACGCCGGCGGCAAGTTCAACCAGAACAGCTACAAGGTCTCGGGCGGTCTGCACGGCGTGGGCGTGTCCTGCGTGAACGCGCTGTCCATCAAGCTCAAGCTCATCGTGCGCCGCGAAGGCCAGGTGCACCAGATCGATTTCTCGCGCGGCTTTGTGCAAAACCGCCTGGTCGAAGTGGTCGACGGCGTGGAAGTCTCGCCGATGCGCATTGTGGGCGCCACCGAGAAGCGCGGCACCGAAGTGCACTTCCTGCCCGACCAGGAAATCTTCAAGGAAAACTACGAGTTCCGCTACGAGATCCTGGCCAAGCGCCTGCGCGAGCTGTCCTTCCTGAACAACGGCGTGCGCATCCGCCTCAAGGACGAGCGCGATGGCAAGGAGGACGACTTCTCCGGCGCCGGCGGCGTGCAGGGCTTTGTCGAGTTCATCAACGGGACCAAGAAAGTGCTGCACCCCACCGTGTTCCACGCCGAAGGCAGCCGCCCGGCCGAGACCTATGGCGGCATCCCCGGCACCGAGATCGGTGTCGAAGTGGCCATGCAGTGGAACGACGGCTACAACGAGCAGGTGCTGTGCTTTACCAACAACATCCCCCAGCGTGACGGCGGCACCCATTTGACCGGCCTGCGCGCGGCGATGACCCGCGTCATCGGCAAGTACATCGCTGACCATGACCTGGCCAAGAAGGCCAAGGTCGAAGTCACCGGCGACGACATGCGCGAAGGCCTGTGCGCGGTGCTCAGCGTCAAGGTGCCCGAGCCCAAGTTCAGCAGCCAGACCAAGGACAAGCTGGTCTCCAGCGAAGTGCGCGCGCCTGTCGAGGACATCGTCGGCAAGCTGCTGACCGAGTACCTCGAAGAAAAGCCCAACGACGCCAAGATCATCTGCAACAAGATCGTTGAAGCGGCCCGCGCCCGTGAAGCGGCCCGCAAGGCCCGCGAAATGACGCGCCGCAAAGGCGTGCTCGACGGCATGGGCCTGCCCGGCAAGCTGGCCGACTGCCAGGAAAAAGACCCAGCGCTGTCTGAAATCTACATCGTCGAGGGTGACTCCGCAGGCGGCTCGGCCAAGCAAGGGCGTGACCGCAAGTTCCAGGCCATCCTGCCGCTGCGCGGCAAGATCCTGAACGTGGAAAAAGCCCGCTACGAAAAGCTGCTCTCCAGCAGCGAAATCGTCACCCTGATCACCGCGCTGGGCACCGGCATCGGCAAGGTGAGCGAAGACTCGGGCAAGAGCAGCACCGACGACTACAGCCTCGCCAAGCTGCGCTACCACCGCATCATCATCATGACCGATGCGGACGTCGACGGCGCCCACATCCGCACCCTGCTGCTGACCTTCTTCTACCGCCAGATGCCCGATCTGGTCGAAGCCGGCCACATCTACATTGCGCAGCCGCCACTGTACAAGGTCAAGAACGGCAAGGAAGAGCTGTACCTCAAGGACGGCCCTGCCCTCAACCAGTTCCTGCTGCGCGTGGCCCTGCAAGGCGCCAGCGTCAGCACCGGCGGCGCCAACCCGCGCACCATCGATGGTGAAGAGCTGGGCCGCCTGGCCGGCATGCACCTGGCCGCCGAAACCGTCATCGACCGCCTCTCGTCCTACCTGGACGCCGAAGCGCTGCGCGCCATCGCCGACGGCGTGCAGATCCGCCTCGACACGCTGGACGACGCCATGGTCTGCGCCCCGGTGCTCGAAGCCAAGCTGCGCGAGCTGACCACCACCGGCGTGCCCGCCGAGGTCACGGGCGAGCTGGACCCGCACACCGAAAAGCCGATCCTGCGCATCAGCCGCCACCACCACGGCAACATCAAGAGCTCCATCCTGACGCAGGAGTTTGTCGAAGGCCAGGACTACGCGGCGCTGGCCGCCGAAGCCCAGAACTTCCACGGTCTGCTCGCCGAAGGCGCCAAGGTCACCCGTGGCGAAGGCGAAAAAGCCAAGATGGAAAAAGTGACCGACTTCCGCCAGGCCATGCAGTGGCTCATCAGCGAAGCCGAACGCACCACCGCCCGCCAGCGCTACAAGGGCCTGGGCGAAATGAACCCCGAGCAGCTGTGGGAAACCACGATGGACCCCCAAGTCCGCAGCCTGCTGCAGGTCAAAGTCGGCGACGCCATCGAAGCCGACCGCGTCTTCACGATGCTGATGGGCGACGAGGTCGAGCCCCGCCGCGACTTTATCGAGACCAATGCATTGCGGGCGGGGAATATTGATGTGTGATGGGTGTCAGCGGCGTAGGGCGCCGTATTGTTTGCGACTCGCGACACAATTTTGCGACTGGATGCCACAAACCAAACGACTCACCTACCTTTAGGCGTTAAATGAAGACTCTTGGCATAGCCAGCAAAAAGAGCCCGGATTCATCCGGGCTCTTTTTTATATCTTTTTTCTATGGACAATTTGCAGTGATTGTTGTCACCTATGATCTCATTGCACTATTTCGCTCACAACCGCATAGCGGTCATTCGCGCACGGATGTTCGAGATGGCTCTGTGACGGCTTTCAACTCTTGATGGGCATGTTTTCGTAGCCCAAGCGGTGAGCGTTGGAGGGCGAGGTCAGGCCTTTCGCGCGAGCACCTCAAACTCGTGGTGAATTTCGGCTGGATTCGATGTGTTACGCAGGCCCGTGCTGAATCGCGCGACGGCATGAAGAAAACCCATGTGGTCAGTAACCCGGTAGAAGCCTGATTCTGGCTCCGGCCTTCCAAGACTTGGCGGCAAGGCCTCATCCCATCCCTCTTCGGCCGCTGGCCATGGCCGCAGGACATAGTCGCCCTTCTTGTGCGGGTACAGAACCCATTTACTGCCATCGTCAAAGGCGTAGCAGAAGAAGCTGCCGTTCAATTTCACCTCCTGCGCCCAAGGTGGAGAGGGTGGCGCCACAGGACCATCAGGCTCTTGGTGCTGCGTGAAAACGCGCGGTACAGGCTCTTGGATCACTTTGTTGGCAAATGCCGCTCTCAAAGCTCGAAGCTTTTCCCGTGGATCGAAGGCAACAGTAGATCTTGCAGCCAGGCGTTGGGCTTCCCGGCGACGCTCTTCCATTTGGGCAGCGAGTCGCCTTTGCTCCTGCTCCTGCTCCTGCTCCTGCTCCTGCGCCTGCGCCTGCTCCCGGATCAGGCGCTGACGCTCTTCCTCCTCAAACCGCGCCAGCAGAAGATCTGTATTGGTATCCAGCAACTCGCGCTCCTCGGTTGTCAGCGGTCGACCAGACCCACCGAAGTTGAACTGGGGCTGTCCCAGAGCTTTGGCGCTTCCATAGCGGCGCTCAAAGCATGTGCTGCCCAGCACCATCAGGACTCCGCCCTCGCGCACGATATGGATTGCCGCGTGCACCCCATGGCCACAACCAGGGTTCTGGCAGCGAACCCGCTCGTTTTCAGGTACACGAACAATAGCCAAGAGCTTTGAACCCATTGTTTGCATCTAGAACACCTCCGCTTTTTCGACAGTCTACAAGTGGCGGACCGAGCCAAACGGCACTTCATCCATCATTGCGCCCCGTCCATAGGACAATCCATGAATGACACTCATAGCCACCATCGCGGCAACCGGTAAAGATGTCGAGTCATTCAACACGCCACCGGACATCTGGGCGCATTGGCGGAAGCAGCCCATCGGCACCTTTGTCATTGGCCGACACCGAACGCCAGCAGTACTCAAGCGCAGTCCACGCGGTCTCTAGTTCCTTGCCGCAGCACCAGGATATGCAGAAAGACGGCACACAGCATGGAAGTGGCAGGAGGGACGACCGGCTATGAGCACAAGGTTTAAAGGCGGCTCAACGCTTAGCATTTGAGCAGACTGTGCCACCCATGAGTGGAATTTGAAGCGCGTGAAATGAACTGGGCCGACTGCCGCTATTGGGTCGGACCGATGACTGCATAGGGTCGAGCAGCAACAGTCATGCGCCGCCACTTGGAGCTGCTGGTACGATGCCTCAATTCGGCTACTTCCGGAAATTTGTGCCTTGTCTCTAAATTCGATAAATCCTCCTCTTTCCGTCAACGCCGCCCTTGATGCACTTGCAACCTTAGTAGGTCATGAGGTCGCGTTGCAGGGGAACCTACGCTTCGAGTTCGAAGGAACCGCCTTGGACCATTTCCCCAAGGCAGAACGTCGCAATGTGGCTGATGAGGGGCCGCTGGAGCCATCGAGCGTTTGGCTGAGCGTTGGGACAGGCGCATTGCAGTTCAACGAAGAACAGCTTCGGCGATGGCATGGTAAGCGAGTCTTAGTGCTCGGAACCCTGCTCGGTCCCAATGAGAAGCTTGGAGGGTGCGGCCATTTCTCGGCGTTTCCTGCTGAGATTCTGGCTAGGTCTATCGAGCGGCTCTAGTCGCCCAGAAGCGTTCGGACAACGAGATAGCTGTCGGTGCGCCGTGAGTTTTGAATTTTTCTCACTGAGGTTTGAACTCGGGGCTCAGTGAACTCAGCTCGAGGGCGTGCCGGGGCGGCTTCCAGCCTGTCGCCGGCCCGTGAGGCTGCTGGTGCGCCTGGTCAATTCGAAGGTAGGATGGTGGCTCTCGGCCAGAAGCAGCCAGCTAACCAATGCTGCTCACTGAGATAAGATGTGGGGATGCCGAGGCCTCGCCCCATTCAGTTTCGTGCCGTCCACGACAAAAATCGCTGGAGAAACTCGAGTCACGAGTCTGAAAAGCACGCGCTCGTCGGAAGCTCGTCGACAGACATACGCAGCGCTCGCGCGCTGTTTGACTATCGGAACACCGCGATTGACTACAGCGAGGAAGGTCGGCCGAGATACGTGGTGGTATGGGACCCAAAGGCCAATGTCGGTACGATTGTGCAGCCAGACTCGAACCAATCCGATGGCCTTCGCCACGCACTCATTCCCATGGAAGACATTGAAAGGTTCGAGCGGGAAGGTCCGCCCTCAAATGCTGAACTCGAACGCTATTTCGTTCTGAATTCAATCTGCATTTCAGCTGCTGATTTCGAAGATTTTGACAGTGTGCTCGAAGACTTCAACCAAAGGCTGGCTGTGTCGCTTAAAAGTAGTTCTGCCGACAGGAAGCGAAGGCTTGCACGCGCCAATCCCGTTCCAACCAGAATTGAAGTTCGCACCAGCGTATTTGTACGTAATACTGATGTGATCGCAGAGGTTCTGGAACGCGCTGCAGGCGTGTGCGAAGGTTGCCGGGAGTCCGCCCCGTTTGTACGTGCATCAAATCGCACCCCGTATTTGGAGGTTCATCATCGTGTCCAATTGGCTCGCGGTGGTCCGGATACAGTGGCCAATGCTATAGCGCTCTGTCCTAACTGCCATCGACTAAGGCATTTCGGTGTGTGGGTTGAGTGTTAGCAAACAGAAGGTTGGGCCACAAACATTGATTTGAACCTGAGGACGGCAATTTACGCTCTCAGGCTTCTCTCATATCTGTGGCTTTCGCTGCGACCACTGCAGCGAGCGAGACTCAGGAAGTGACAATCGCCTTCGCCCAAGAACTTGATGCCCGTGGAATCGGCCAGCAGGTGTAAGCCTTTGTCGCTTGCGCGGTAGTGCACCTGCACATTCAAGCTGTTTTGCCTGCGACACACCGTGCTGTAGTCGGGCACTGGCCAAGGCAGGCCTGCCATACGCAATAGCGACTGCACCAGGCCCAGTGTCTGGCGCAAGGGCTGGCCAAACAGGCTCTTGATGGTCAGGCAAAACTGGATGGCCGCATCTGAGAACTTCTGGCAACGACCACGCCTACCCGTGGGCAGGGCTAGCCACTGCATGTCCCTATCCAGCCAGATGCTCAGGTCTCCTCGCGCCTTCAACGCTGCGTTGTACGCCTTCCAGTTTGTGGTGCGGTATTTGCGCCGCCCCCAGTTCGTCTCACTCATCTCCTCAGCCTACGCTAGCTGAGGACGACATTTGTGCAACAACGCCCACCTCCAACCTAGTTGATTTGCCCAGCCTCACAGTAATAATTTCCGATGCGTGCACCAGCACTCCACCCTGTTCGAAGCCGCTGAAAGCGTAGACAAAGCGATTGGCATGTCTTCTCTGAAATCTCGTGCAAACAAACTTCACGACCAACGTAAATTTGCGATCCTTTTATAAAATAGATATAAAGCGAATAAAATCATATACTATGGTCAAGCACGTAGAAAGTTATCAACAGTAGCTGCCATCGCCATTCTTTTGAAATTTAGTTGATTTGCAAATCAAACCGATCAGAATCATAAAGATTAGCTCGACAAGACTTATATGAAAAAAACTCTTGCCATCCTAAAGAAATTGCTTTTAAAAAGTCTTCACAACGCATTATCTTGGTTGGAAGCCAAAGACAAATTCACTGGTGCTCACACCAAATTCTTGGATCTCGCGCCGACGGATGAGGCAGACAGCGCGGGCGTATACTCCGAAGCTATTCTATTTGCAACAAGCAATTCCAAGGTTTTTAATATTGCTCTAACAGGTCCCTATGGCTCGGGGAAGAGCAGCATTATAAAGTCCTTTTTAAAAAATTACAGACGATCAGCATTACATATATCTCTCGCCGCATTTATCCCTGAGAGCAACTCAGAGAGTGGAAATGTAAGCCGCCAAGAAATCGAAAGAAGTATTTTGCAGCAGATGCTATATGGAGCTGACGCCAACAAGCTTCCACTGTCACGCTTTAAAAGAATTCAGTCACCCAGTTTTTGGTCAATTCCTAAATCTCTCTACATAACATTGGGAATTCTCTCTCTCTGGTACATCCTGAGTCAGCAAACAAACATCATCAGCGGAAAGTTCTTTATTCCACTAGAATTAAGCAACTGGCTTAATTTGGGAATTTTCTTTTTCTCAATGATATTCTTATGGACGGCCTTACATCATTTTTATATCGCCAGCTTCGGACTGTCCCTGAAGAGCGTTTCATTGAAGGATGTTGAAATACGGCCAGCGCACGACGATCAGACATCAATACTAAATCGTCATTTAGATGAAATACTATACTTCTTTCAATCAACCGATTACGATCTAGTGATCATTGAGGATTTAGATAGATTTAATGACAGCGAGATTTTCGTAACATTACGCGAAATAAATAGCTTGATAAATGAGAATGCAGGCATCAAACGAACTATCAGATTCCTCTATGCCCTACGAGACGATATGTTCATCAACACCGATCGAACTAAATTTTTTGAATTCATTATTCCTGTAATTCCCATCATCAATTCCTCCAACTCCATTGACATGGTATTAAAGCAGGGAAGAAGACTTTCGCTTGACGAACGCCTCGATAAACAATTCCTTCGTGAAGTCTCGCGCTACTTAAATGACCTTAGACTAATCAACAATATATTTAACGAGTATGCCATTTATGTAGCCAATCTTGAAACTGATGGGGAGAACCTACTTGATGCAAACAAGCTGCTGGCAATTTTAATTTATAAAAATGTTTACCCAAAAGACTTTGAACAATTACATCGTGGCATTGGAAATCTGGCATCGATATTTAGTCGCCAGCAAGAACTGATTAGACAAGGGGAAGCGAGATATAGAAAAGACATCGAGAAAATGGAAGCACTATTAGTATTGGGTGAGCGACAAACCCCTTCAGACTTGCGAGAGTTGCGGCAAATCTATGCGATGGCAATTATCGAAAAACTTCCAACAGGCATCGTTCATATTAGTCTTGACAGACAAACACTGATTCCTCTACCGCAATTGGCAGATCACAGTGAATTTGAAAAATTGATTGCTGCTCCCCGTGTCTATCATCATTATTATAACAATCAAGGAAATTGGGCCGATTTCTCCAACCTTCAAACGGAAGTGGACTCTCAAAAATCCTACATTCAACGTAAGGATGAGATCCAAAACAAAGATGTTGACACTAGAAATAAACTACAAAAGAAAA
The DNA here is from genome assembly GCF_025309455.1 of Comamonas squillarum. NCBI lineage: Bacteria > Pseudomonadati > Pseudomonadota > Betaproteobacteria > Burkholderiales > Comamonadaceae > Comamonas > Comamonas squillarum. The sequence goes on along the minus strand of NZ_CP104377.1, from coordinate 3,786,262 downwards.
TCCTCGAACTTAGACTAATGATCCCAACACTTCGGACCATAAAGCTAAATAAACTATTGCGCTTGAATGCAGAACATGTAGAAGATCTATTCAAAGGGTTCGAATTAAATGGGGAGCTTGCACGCTTTCTAATTTTAGAGGGGTATTTGGATGATACCTACTATCAGTACACTTCACTTTTTCACTCAGGCCGCCTATCACCCAGTGACAACAAGTTTCTAATCCAAATACGCGCATTCATCACACCTGAGCCCAGTTTCCCTCTCGACAATCCCAAGGAGGTTATCGCAGCAATGCGAGACGAAGATTTTCGACAGAGCTACGTCTTGAATGTTAGGCTCGTAGATAGCCTTTTAGGTGATCAGTACCTTAAAGACACTCATGCGAAGCAACTCCTCGAGTTTTTGTCCTCCAATTTCGACATTTGCGAGGAATTTTTTAGCGCTTATTATATAAGTGGCCTTACCGCACCCGTACTTCTTCAAGAATTAGCGAATGTATGGAAAAATTTAGTGCCTACTTTACTCGTAAGCCCTAACAACATTTCCCACATTACTCAGTTGATCGCGAACCTACCGCTAGACTCATTGAGTACCCTAGCAAGGGAATTTCAAGACCTATCAGATTTTACAGCAGAAAATCTTTCCAAAATTCTTGCAACTCAACCTGAATTGACATCCGAGCGCCTTAATTGCCTAGATTTTGACGTGAAAGATTTCACGGAAATCAAAGATTATCCTAAAATAGTGCGCTTCATGTTCGAAGAGGAGAAATACGAGCTCACGATAAAAAATCTAGAATACATTTTCCAAGAAATCCTTCTTCAAAGTGATATTAAACCATTATATGCAAGTAATTTCACCACCATCCGCTCAACGAACAGCCCCCCCTTAATAAACAAGGTAGAGCGCAACTTCAGTAATTATATGCATGATATTCTGTTGAAGTTAACAGAAAATTCCGAGGAAGATGTGTCCGCTATTCTAGAAGTTCTTACCAAATATTCACTTGATCAAAGTGACTTGAGGAGCTTTTTGGATATGCAAAGTGCCAGACTGCCTTCACTAGAAGGTATATCTGAAAAATTGCACTCGATGCTCTTTCAGCTTAATGCGATAGAAGCAACTTGGGAAAATTGCCTCTCCTTCATAGAATCCACTGAATTTGAGCCAAATAGTCTGATCGGCTTTCTGGACTCGTATGGTGTGCGTACTGCAATCCTACAGCACTCAATACCAAGCGATGCGAAATCGTCGAAATTACGTCAATTTATTCTTAATTCAGTTTCGCTGTCTGATGACGCATATAAAGCTTATATACAAGCCCTCCCGAACCAGTTCACGGAACTACCACAAGAACTTGAATCAAGCAAAACTAGAATATTGATATCAAACAAAAAGATCACATTTAATAAAGCAAACTTAGATGTAATCGACGACAATCAAGATCTACAATTAATTTTCGTCAAAAATAACATCCATGCGTATCTTGATGAGCATGAGCACTTTTCCCTAGGTGATAACTTCAACGAAAAACTTCTACAATCTGATATAGATAACTCCATCAAACTTAAGTTAGTTGAACTAATGAATTTGGGCGCATCGGAAAATCCCCCAGAGAGATTTGCGCTTATTGGTTCAATTATTCATATTACAGATGGAAATATATCATCCATTGACAAGAAAATCGCTCAGTTATTAATAATCCATTCCTCCCCTGTAGAAACACAAATTTCGCTTCTCAATAAATATAATTCTTTATTGTCAGATGAAGATGTACGGTTTATTTTGGCCGCTTTACCCCGCCCATATTCAGATATTAAGATTGGCTACAACTCACCAAAATTAAAAAAGAGCTCAGACAATATTACTTTAGTTAAATCTCTTGATTCAAGGAATATCATATCCTCATGGGGAGAAGATAAATTATTTACGGATGAAATTAAAATAAATCTTTATAGACGCTAATTAGTGTTAGCGCCGATGCAAATCTGATCAGCTAAACCATAAAAGGGGGGTGCGGACGAAAACTTGGACTGCCAGGAGGCAGTTCATGTATTCATACGAAGATCGCATTCGAGCCGTTGAGCTCTACATCAAGCTGGGCAAACGCGTTAGGCCTACTATCCGGCAGCTGGGCTATCCCACCAAAAATGCGTTGAAGGGCTGGTATCGCGAGTATCAGCAGTGCTTCGATTTGCCTGCAGGCTATGCTGATCGCAAGCCCAAGTTCTCGCAGGAGCAGAAGAAGGCAGCCATTGAGCACTACCTCGCCCACGATCGGTGTATTGCTGCCACCATAAGGGCACTGGGCTACCCGTGCAGAGGAACGTTAAGTGAATGGGTTCGCGAGGCCTTTCCAGAGACCAAGAGAGCCATAGTCGGGAGTGTGGGCCAACGAAGGTATCCCGAAAGTGTGAAGCATGCCGGGGTCATGGAGCTTTGCACTCGGCAGGAAAGTGCGCAGGTTGTGGCCGAGAAGCTAGGCGTTTGCCGGCCAACGTTGTACAACTGGAAGAACCAACTTCTGGGACGTGAGGCACCCGCATCCATGAAACACACCCACCCATCCCCAAAGGAGCGTGAGCAGCAAGAGCTCGAGCGCCAGGTTGAGGCATTGCGCCGGGAGTTAAGGCAACTGCGGCTAGAGCAAGACCTCTTGAATAAGGCTAATGAATTATTAAAAAAAGGCCTGGGCCGAGATCTGCAGCTCCTGTCCAACCGGGAGAAGACACTGCTGATTGACGCCCTCAAGGAGCACTACCGCCTGCCAGAGCTCCTTGCACACTTGGGTCTTGCACGCAGCTCATACTTCTACCCTCGGTCCCGCACAGCGGTCGGAGACAAGTACCTTGTGGTGCGCCAGTCCCTTACCGAGATCTTTGAGTCAAACCACCGCTGTTACGGCTATCGCAGGCTGCAGGCCTCGCTGACCAGGCAGGATGTGACCATATCCGAGAAGGTGGTGCAGCGGCTAATGAAACAAGAGAGCTTAATCGTGGCCCAGCCCAAATGGCGCAGGTACACGTCCTACCTCGGCGAGATCAGCCCCGCGCCCGAGAACATCATCAACCGCAACTTCCATGCCGAAGTCCCCAACGAGAAATGGCTCACGGATATCACTGAATTCCAGATCCCAGCGGGGAAGATCTACCTGTCGCCGATCATCGATTGCTTCGACGGCATGGTAGTGAGCTGGACCATTGGAACGAATCCAGATGCTGAGCTGGTCAACACAATGCTGGATGCAGCGATAGAGACAGTGGCTGACACAAGCTCACCCTTGGCTCTCTCAGCCCTATCGAATACCGGGCGAGCCTTGGACTTACGGTGTAAAACCAGTCCAAGTTTTTATCCGCCCCCCCCTTTGTGGTTTAGCTGATCAGATTTGCATCGGCACTAACATCTTGACCATCGGAGCCAACACGGCTTGGCCAATCACCGCCGCACCAGGTCCCTCGCCTAACAGCTCGGCGATGCGACGCTCATCGAGGCGGCCCACTTTGATGTCCTCTCTCATCTGAGAAGCAAGCGCACCCTTGGCGAGGTCCAGCGTCTCGGTCGCCTTGGTCGAGAGCCCGTTGGCTGAGTTCGGGTCATGAATGGTCATCGCGTCGATCATTGGCCCAAGCGTCAGGAGCAGCGCCGCCGGAAGATGCGGCTTGAAGTTTTCAAGAACATATTTGGCGACGTTCAGCACACGCTGTGCCTGTCCATCTATCACACGAGCCAAGAGATCCTCGGCCTCAACCTCAGACAGCGCCGAATAGCCGGCAAGCTCAGCATGCACCTTGGCGGCGGCCTTGCCTAGCGAATGGGCTTCGATCTTTCGCAACAGCTCCGAGAACACGCGCTCTTGACTCTTAGTTGAAATCGCCGCAGCCAGACTCGCGTTGGGCTGCGCGGGGACAGCAACGCGGGCGATTGCCGTGGCAGACTCGATCTTTTTGATGTCGTTAGGCGGGTGAGCCGCCATGGGGTCAATGTCCACCGTCACGGTCTTGGTCACGACGCTCGCGCTCGCCGCGCCAAAGCGCATGCCGAAGTGGATCGAGGAGAACAGCGAGAAGCGGCCGAAGATTTGCCCGTCGACCGCATCGACGCCCACGACCACGCGGTGGCCGAACTCAAAGGCGTTGGGCGTGGCGTCTGGCTGCGGGTCGAAGTCCCACCACACGGGGGCCTGCCCACCCAAAGACGCGAGCGAGGCCTCATAGGCTTGGCGCGCGGGCTCCAACCTTGGATCGGGCGGACCGTTCTTCATCTCGCTGCAGCCGCCATTGATTTGGGCGAGCTTGGCAATGGCCTGCGTGTAGGCGATGAACTGAGCCAAGTCGCCAGAGCGAGCCAAGTCGGGGAACGCCTGGGCCAAGAAGGTCTGCGTCACATACGCTACTGCCCCGAGGCCGCACGGACCGCCAAAACGCAGCCGGTGGTGGACCTCACCAAGGTAATACGTGTGCTCCTGAGCCTTCTGCAACGGCGTCACATCGAGCCCGTTGGCCTTCTGCTCGGCCAGCCACTGGTTCATGGCCTGCCGGCTCGGAAAGGACATTTCCATTTGAACGCCATGGGCGATGGGCTTTTGGAAGAGCACGCGCGGGGCGGTAAAGGAACTCTCATTGACCGACAGCTTCAGCTCCTCGCCAGAGTGGGCGTCGTGTGCGCGCACGCTCTTGACTTCATTGGAGTGGTCAGGGACCACTCCAAGCATGGCGTTGAAGGCATCGACCTGATTCGCCAAGTCCGCGACCAAGCTGGAATAGCCGTTGTCGTGGGTCGTGCAGTAGATGTTCTTGTTGGTTCTGCGGCCACCGAGCGCCGCCGGAAAGACGTGTTCGCCGGACCCTGCAGCCCGGCCGCAGACGATGCAAGTATTGGCCATCTTCTACCCTGACTAGTTCGGTGATGTCCCATTTTCAGGCATCGCCGACTAAGCGTTGGTTGGCAAACCCCCGCCAGCGAACATGCCATAAACGACGTTCCAGTGAGCCGCAGAGCTCTTTGAGATAGATCCAAGGGCGTGCATGCTTCTCTATGTGGACGAGAGCGTGCACACAGGTTCGGATCTGTTTGACGCGGTCCAGCGGGCCTTGTACTACGGGGTAAATTCGAGCGACGTAAGTCTTGATGTACTGGCCGAGGCGCGACTGATTTTTGCGAAAGTGTCTTGGCGTGGACCGGCTGCACGCGGCGCAATTGGGGGTCGGCAGGGTTGCCACCATTGCCCACGAGCTGGGAAGAAGTGCAGACGGATCCGCGTTCGTGCGGAATTTATTCAAAAGCGCAGAGCTACTTGAGATCGCCAAGATCACAAGAAGGTGCTGATCGCAAGTGCCGTGAAAGATCTTCGCTAAGAATGGATGGTTTCCGCGAGACCATAGGTACTCCAAATTCGGGATCGAATCTTTCGCCTGGGAAAAAAGCGGCCTCCACCGCACGAAGTGAAAGCATCCCAAATCCATGAACACGAAGCAGTTCATGAGGGTAGCTTGACCTAATCTGATCGACTGTCTTGATGCCGCACCGCGCCAACGCATTGACGGCACGTGGAGATAGCACGCATGCGATTATGGCAGCGTCATTCATCGAAATGCTCCGATCTCCAAATTTCTATACAAAGTGTGCATAGGTGCTGTCACGATAGTACAGGACACCTGTCAATACTCTCAGGTCCGTCAGTTCTCGTTTGAGTCCAGCAACCGTAAAAGATGTTCGACGCTCAGACACTGTTCGATCACCCGACGTTCACTAATAACAACAGCAACTGTAACAGAATTCATCCAAATTGCCTTACAAATTTACTGAGTTGCGTGATTTTATATACATAAAACAATACCACTTACCCTCTAAAAAAAGAAAACACAGCAGCATATTTTCTACTAGGAAATCATCAAATCAAACGTAATGCAACAGTAGAAAAATCTTGATCTGATTTGGAACAATCTATATTGTTCTCTACCTATGGATATCAAAAGCCTGTTGCTCATCCCCGACAGTTTGCGCAAACTTCGCCTTCGCCAAGGTCAGACTCAGCGCACTGTAGCTGACCAAGCCCATGTGGCTCAGTCACTGCTATGTGCAATAGAGAAGGGGCGAAAGATTGTGGGACTCGAACAGGTAGAGCGAATGGTCAGAGTGCTGACTGACGACTCTGTTGAGATACAGCGCTTCAAAGACTTTGCAACTCACGATCAGATCGTCGCCCTCGTGTCTCAACGCTGTAGCGAGAGTCAAGCCCAAACGGTATCGGTTGCTCTGCGAGCACACTACATGCTCTCAGAAGGAGAGCTAGAAAACATTACATCTCTGCTCGAGGAGTGCATCACAGCTAAGAGCCTCCTCAAAAACCCCCGATCGGAGCTAAAGATGAGCCCATAAAAGACAAACGGCGAGCACCCTCACGAGTACTCACCGCTGCCTCGGTTCGCTGGAAGCTTCACCGGCTTGCACCTGAAGTCTCCCTCATTCCGCTGCCAGCGTCAACTCCCCCTTCGTCAGGGGAGGCATGTACTCGTCCTTTAATTACACATTCGTGCTCAGAAATGAGTGCGCAGGATATCTACATGCATAATATTTTTATTAACTGGCCTATTACTGAAGCTCAAATATCGGAACGCATTGAAGCTCTTATCTCCTCTCGTTCGCCCAGAAAGGTTATTACGCGCTCTGGGCGCAACGTTCGAGGATTGTTCCCCAGCCTGAAATCGCGTTCTCGCAAGGAGAAATTCGAGTCAAATCTGGAGGCTTCCGTCTTAGGAATTCTTGATGTCTCTTCAGCAGTCCTTCGACTGAGGACTCACCCCTATGTGTTGCTTCTATCCGGCGGCGCAGACACCAAAGATCTGTTTTACACACCAGACGTAGAGATCGAAACAGCAAATGGCAAAGTAATCATTGAGATCAAAGGCCTTCCGTATCTTAAAAGCCAGAAATCCCAGACACGCTACCGGTCGATTAGCCGAGCACTCCGAGGGCAGCGCATCCCTTTCATAACGATTCTCTCTTCAGACATTGAGAAGTGGCCGACACAAGACGAGGTCCAGCAGCTTTTAAAAGCTCGACCATGGCCTCGTTTTGGCACACGCAGGCAACTTCAATCCGGTGTACCAGGCTTGGATGTGGATGAGTGCTCAGAGGAATTTTTAGAGCGCTGGCGTAAGGCAAGCGAGGAGTGTGATGCCTTGCTAACACGCTTGATGAGCCGAGGTCCTGACGAAACGCTTGCCCAAGTTGCCTGAGGAGAAGTTATGCAATACGAACTTCCCTTCGACAACAAGAAGACTGTCTACCTCGACGACATAGCGTGCAAGTTCCTGGGTGTGACCAATGATGACCAGGTGCTGCTTCAAAACCAGGAATCCGGTGCCACCGTCATCGTCGGCTCGCAAGAGTTGGTTCAGAAGTACCTTGCGGGAGATCTGAAGCTCGCCGTTACTGTCAGGCAGATGCGTGTCCATGGCGAAGAGCATGGCGCAGCTGTGCGTGCTGACAAGATGTCTCCGTTTGGACGGTTCAATTCTGACCGGCACATCGCGTACGTGACCCAGCTCAATGAGCGCTTTGCCACTTGCGGCAGCCGAGCAATGCTGCAAAAAGCCATTGATCAAATCGCTCATGAGCGTGGCGAGCAGATCCCGCCGCACGCGTCCACTGTCTACCGCTGGTTAGGGGAATATCGAGCCGATGGCATTTCTGGGTTGCTGAGTCGGATAGGAAACTGTGGAGGGGCCAACAAAAGCAGACTACCGGCTCCGGTCGATGCGATCGTTCATCAAAAGATCGAGGAGACCCTCGATAGCAGCCACGTCTGGTCCGCTGAGGCCATCTTGGACAGCATCCGGGCAGAGATCAACATCAGGAATAAATTCCTGACTCAGCACGAGCGGCTGACTGCCCCATCTATACGCACCTTGCAGCGCAGGCTTGCATCGCTTCCGCAGTTCGATGTGGCCGTAGCTAGATATGGGATTAAAGAAGCCGAGCGAAGGTTTGCCAACCACGGCGTTGCACGGAGGACCAAGCGGATACTGGAGCTCGTTGAGATTGACCACACGCCACTGGACATCCTCATCGTCGATGAACACGGCAATGTCATTGGCCGACCCGTTCTAACGCTGATTATTGACCGGTACTCGAGGGTGGTACTGGGCTTTCATCTGTCTCTTGATGGTTACGGCGCGCACTCAGTTTTCGCGGCATTGCGCCACGCGCTGTTGCCCAAGACCTATCTTAAAGAGGGCAGGTTTGCAGATCTCAAGCTAACCTGGCCATGCTTTGGCTGGTTTGAACGCTTGCTGATGGACAACGGCAGAGAGTTCCACTCCCGTGCGGTAACCGATGCCTTGCTCAATCTCGGCATCGTCGGCGAGTTCGCCAAGTGCCGGCAACCTAACGACAAACCTTTCGTCGAGCGCTTGCTAAAAACCATCAATTATTCATTTGTTCATCAACTGGCTGGCACCACGTTTGCGAAATATGACCAACGGCAGGGTGTGGACTCTGAACAAGAAGCTGCCTTTACCCTCGAACAGCTCGACATTGCTCTTCATGTCTGGCTGCTGGATAGATACCATCGACGCCCCCACCGGGGCCTTAGAAACAAGACTCCGCTGCAATTGTGGAGTGAGTCTGCAAAGGCTTTTCCCCCAAAGCTGAAGTGCGACGTCGATCACGTGGATTTCGAATTCGCGGAACGGAAGGAGTCGGCACTGCAGCACTATGGGATTGATCTCAACACCTTCAGGTATACCTCCACAGAGCTCATGCAGCTGCGCCGAATGCTGCCCGCGAACCAGAAGGTGGAAGTTAAGTGGCCACGCAGAGATGTCGGACACATCTTTGTCTGGGATTCGCTCGACGAGCGCCCCATCAAGGCGTTCAATACTGAGCCTGAGTTCAGCGGCCTGAGCCTTGAGCAAGCACAAGCCGTACGCAAACACCACGCCCAGGATCTCCCGGAAAACCGGTCAATACGAGCTTCCGCAGTTGCGACTATCAATCAAATGCAGGAAGACGCACGGAAGTCAAAAAGACTAAAGGAGCGCAAAGCAGGGTCACGTCTGGCTGGAATGAACAGCAGTAGTTTCCGCGCTCCGAAGCGCTCGCCGTCGCGGCAAGGGCCCGTGCCTTCACGTCAATTTCAAGTAGATGTCGACACAGGCCATAGCGATGACCTCGATGTATTCGAAATGCTTGAGCTGGAGACCGAACTGTGAGCACCCTGCAAACCATCCAAATTAACTTCAGCCAAATTTCGCAAAAAGTGTCCAGCGCGTTTGGCAAGTTTCCCCAAGTGACAAGCCTGTTGAATACGCTAGACGAAAGGCTGCGATCGGCGTTGTCCCCAGGTGAGCCGGAGCACTTGCTGATAACGGGGCTGCCAGGGACCGGCAAAAGCACCCTACTGAACCACTTCACCAAGCTTCACCCAAGCATAGTTCATGAGGAATGGACAGAAGTACCCGTGGTCTATGTTGAGATTCCACCCAGGACGACGATCAAAGCCTTGGCTGGAATTGTTCTGCGCGAAATGGGCTCGCCATACTGGGACAAAGGGGACGAAGCTCAACGGACCATCCAGCTGCGAACACTGATCATTGCTTGCAAGACCCGCATGATAATCTTCGACGAGGTCAATCACTTGGTAGATCGCGGAGGCGTCAGAACGCACTATCACGTCGGAGATTGGATCAAGCAGCTGTGTCGTCCAGGTGGACCAGTCCTTGTGCTCGCGGGTATACCGCGCGCAGAGCTATTGCTCGCAACAAACGCTCAGTTGCGCAGTAGATTCGGAGAGCAGATGTTCGTTCATGCTCTGTCTGCAAACGGCGAGGACATCAAGCTATTTTCAAAGGTTCTCAAGAGCTTTGAGAGGATGCTGTTGCCGCTCCCATGCATCGACCTGGGCGATGCCGCTGTGACACGTCAATTCGCATTTGCTACAGATGGCCGCCTGAGGTCAATCTGCCACCTGCTACGACGTGCCGTCGCTATTGCTTCCCAGCAACCCAATCCAAAGATCGACGGGCAGACTCTGGCTCAAGCTTTTGTAGAAGTGGTTTACCGCGAAGCAACCCATGAGCGCAATCCGTTCCATCCCAAGTTCAATGGCATCGCGCTCACCCGCGCGAAAGAGCCGTTTGCTCAGGAGGCACAACGTGGATGAGTTGCAGAAAACGTACCCTGCTTCCGGGACAGCGCTGCTGGTGCGACCGGTACGAAAATGGGATGAGTGCGTCATTGGGTTTCATGGTCGAGTTGCCGCGCAAAATGGCATCAGACGCCGAGAGTTGGAACCACTCTTGCCCCGACAAAAAGTTTGCACCCATGCGTTCGGTCATCCGTTACCAGCTTGGGCCTGGAAGTACCGAGGAAAGGAGTATTCCACCTCCGCATGCATCCATTGCATATGGGAGAACCGCTACATCAAGCAGGCATGGAGGATCAAGCTCGTGGAAGTCTGCCACGTACATCACACGTTGCTCAAGCCTGCGCGCGGCGTGGATAACAAGCGCTGTAGCTTTGATTCCATCTATTCAAGCCTTGATGATCCGACATTCCGCTCGGCCAACACCTGTCACGCCAACTATCGTGATGATGAATGGAGAGTCTTCCAATCCATCTGGCCTTGGATAAATGAACAGCGGGAAGTGGGCTCGCAGGAGCTCGCTGCAAGCACACTCATCGCAACATTGCTACAGCGCATGGCATATGTCAGACCAGAAGATGGTGGCACCCAGCGACAACCATTCCTTGCCCAAGTGGACCGTTGGGCCAAGTCAATTGACCTGGACATATGCGCATCCAGATACGGTATCGATGAGTTGCTGGTGAGATTGCCAAGCTCGCTCCACCGTGCTGCGGCCTATCGATTTCTCAATGAGGTAGTGGATGCCGAAGAGATCCAACCGTCGGTCATGCGCGAGCTGCCTCTACACCGATGGCTGTCCCTGCTGCAATCGCTCCTCGCGTCAGGCTCTGATGCTCTAGCACCTGACAGACTGAGTGCCGTCGACAACGCTTCGTTGCGACAGCGGATAGAGGATCTGTACGTTCCCGCAGAAAAGAGGCAGTTCCTATTGGAGATTTTTGAAAGAGCCGCTACCCAAGCTGAACGAGAGCGCCCAAAACACGGTCGCATATTCAAGCTTCATAAGGCTATTTCACTCGAGGTGGTGGCAGCAGACATCTGCATGCCACACGAGGCCATTCGCCACCTGCAGCTCGGGCACTGCCAGCCTCTCGTCATTGCTCTACGTCGATGCGATTTGCTGCGAGCTTGGCAGACTGGTCCGCACCAGTTCTATCTGCGAAGCCAGATGGAGGGTATGCTGGAAAAGCTCACGCGTCACGCACATCCATTTGAAGGGCAAACTGCCCTTTCGCTCAACGAGCCGGCGTTCTACCAAGGAATCCATGACCAAGCCATCGAAGAGCTGCTCTCAAGCATCTCGATGGGGAAGGCTATGGTCTGGCATGATCCCAAGTGTCCGGGTTTAGAGGGCATCAAGGTCCCACGATCAATCCGAACCGAGTTGGCTGCCCGCACTCGTCAGCTCGACGCCGAGAAGTCCTCTTAGCATGCTCATCTCTCCAACCAAATTCCCATTGGAGTCAGAGGTGGGCTTCCTACTGCGCGTTGCTCATGCCAACGGATTGTGTGAGCCTAAATGGCTCGCTACGGATGCCACAAAAGGACTTCACCAACGACTGCGCATCTGTCCCCGTTGCTTGTTCGAGCCAAGTGCTTATTGGTTCGCCGCGTGGCAGAGCGGGCCTCCCATCTGTCACCAGCATCAATGCTGGCTCATTGATGCATGTCCGGACTGTCTGAAGCCTTTTAGTTTTTCGACTTGTAGGCTCCATTCGTGTAGATGCGGCCAGCCATATCGCGCACATTGCAGTGTTCCGGTGGATCCACAAATTTGGAAGAGCCTCTATGTGGATAGAGTTGATCCAGATGTTCTGATGTGGATGGGCTCTTTGGCCAAGCATGGCTTACAAGGCAAGCCAGGCAAACGTGCAAGCTCCAAACAGGTGCAAGAGATTGCTGAATTCATCGAGCTTGGATCGGCTGCGGCAGTGGAATGGCCAAAGGGGTTTCATGCTCTTCTCAGCCGCATACGTATCCCACAGACAGGTGCCAAGATTGCACTTGCAAGCAGCGCATTTCCAGCATTCGCTAAGCGCATTCGCTCAATCCGTGATACCGATTGGAGAGCCACAATCGAGATCGAGTTTCTTGACTATATAAGGAACACGCAGGGGCAAGAAAGTGCCCTTCTTTCCAGACAAATCAGATCTATGAGCAATGCAAAACTGATTGCTGGGAGGCACGGACTCTCCGTGGACCGTATCAAACGGGTAGCTTCGCAAAATGCGTTACCTGTGCGTGTAACGGAAGGAGGCCGAAAGCGGTATATCATTGCGCCTGAAATCGAGGAGCGAATGATTAAAGAGCTTGGTGACGAAGTGTCGACCAAGCAGGCGTCAGCAGTCCTAGGCCTGCACCCTACGCGCGTCACTGCGCTACTTTCAGCGCAAGAACTGACTGCATTGGGACGAGGGATCAGGCTTGCCTCAATTCGCTTATTCAAGGATCAGATACTGGCGTTGGCGACACCAGTCGACTCGCGCTCAGATCGATGGGCGTCCTTGAGCAAAGTCCTTAAGGCGTATGTACCTCGCACGTCTACCACTGAATTTTTCCAAGCAATCAAGACACGCCAGATTGGGGTGAAGTGCACCATCCATCTGCCTTCTCAGACACTTGGTGAAGGGCTACTGATCCAACCCGACCAGGTACTTGCATGGCTCGCCACCCTGCGCGCGGTACAACGGTGCTCAGACCTCAAGCTCGACATCACTCATGTAGCCAAGGCGCTAGGTGTCAAACCGGATGTGGTGCGCACGCTTGTTCTCAAGGGCTTTCTCACTCCCATAGAGACTCGTGCCAACGCGCGGGCGCCGCAGTATTTCCATCGGCGGGACATTGACCGGTTTCAAGCAGCGTTCATCAGCCTCAAGTCGTTAGCTGCAGAGGCTGGTATTGCCCCCAAACAAGCGCCCTGCTGGGCTCGCCAGGTTGGTTACGAGATCGTAAGCGGCCCCACTATAGATGGTTGCCGACAGTATTTCGTACGCAAGGCGATGCCCCGAAAGCCCGAACGTCTGGCGTCATAGCAACACCCATCGCGAGCATCGGCGCAACAGCTTGCCCACGCTCTTGATTCAGATTACCATTGGCCTAGAGCGCGCTTGAGCCTCCTCGCTCTCTAAACATATGATGAGGTCCGCGTAGCACCGTCCATGGTCGGCTTGTAAAGAGCAAATAGTGGGAAGGTTAGACAGCGGCTAACCATTTGGACAATTAAATTGCGCTCCAATTTTTGTCTGAGACCGGGTGGCGAGTTTCTGAACTCTTATCCGGGATGTGTGAGCGCCAGGCGACTCTGCTCTCCTGAACGCGACTTGAAAGCCAGATCCGTTGATCTGGCTTTCGCCTTTGAGGCCCACGTTACTACAATGTAGAAGCGGTGATCCGCGCTACTTTAATGTTCAGATTCCTCGATAGGATGGATGATCCCACTTGGCCGGATCAGCTAACCTATCCGCTGCATCACTTCCATGCGGACTTGCGGTCAACAACAGGATAGACAACTATGACCTCGAACAGCCAACCTAAGATCCCTCAGCAAGACCCATCTGTTGCTGGCGAGGAAGTTCGCTATGAACTCGACGACGGCCCCCTGAACAAGGCGCAAGTCCAAGCCATCCAGAAGTTAGCCGACGAGCAAGCGTTCACTGGAGCGACTATCCGCAAAACTAGCCTTCTGCCAATCGAACTATAGGCTCGTAGCCTTATGGACGATCTCGTGAAGACGTCATGGGACGGATCGGCGAGCCCTTGTTTGTGCATCAGGTATAGGCTTTTGCCAAGCGGCCCGTTGGAGTGAAGATTCCAGCAGCCACTGCAGCCTCGAAGGCCTCTTTACCTTTCAGCGCCTTTACTACGTAGCTACCACGTGGCAGTTTTTGTCTAACGCGATGAGCCAATTTGGCTGGGTTGGATTCAACAACGTATTCCTTTCCATACTCGTCAGCAGTAAATGAATTCGTAGCGGCCTGACGCTTGCGCTGTTGAGACTGTGGTGCCATTGGGACCACTATGACACAACAAAGGAAGGTTGGCATATAAATACACATATGAGGTACCAAATGCTGAGGGCACCCTTCTCAAAAACAACCGCAACCAAGCACTGCGTCTGTCTCTAGCCTCGAACGCTTCTCAAGCGACCTGGTCGGCTAGCTGACCGTACCAGCAGGTCCGCCAACTCCCTAGGTCTTGATCTTTGCGTTCGCACGATGGCCGAGCTTGCAATGATAGTGCGCATCCGTTCAGCTGGCCGTCCAAAAACCGTCACTCATTGGCCAGCATGGTCTGAGAAACCTCGATTTCCTACAGCTCCATATCTCGCGATGACGCTGACCGTACCATTTCACAAACAGGCGCACCGATTACAAAGAGTCCTGCCCCGCAAGTCGGCTATAGTGTTTGCAACAAATCCACTCCCGGATCTGGTCCAGTGACCGTGCAGCGCGCAAAAAAGGAGGGATGGCGGCTTTTATGGCTGAGTCTGGTGCTTATCTTCAAACAGAATGCGCGCCGTTAAGCGACGCTACAAGCTCTATCCCGCATTTTTTCTTACCAATGTTAGCCGCAGGCGCCAGATATAGCGTGCGGTTTGGCGCGGTATACATTTCGTTAGCCATCAGAGGACAATATGTCACGCGAAAAGATTGAGAACAAGCACTTCGAGAAGTACGGACTGTTCCTCGTAGAGAAGCACCGTCCACCCAGTCGAGGTGGCAACACTAGTGCGCTCCATTCCCATGCGTTGACCATTGACGGTGAGCGGTACAGCTTCCTGGCACTTGGGTCCCAGCAGTGGGCGTACAAATCTGATAGCCTATCGTTCGAGTACGAGATCAAAAACGGTTACAAAGAAATCGTTGTGGAGACTTTTGTGGCTATATGCAAGTCCGGCTCACCAATAGTTCGTGGCAATAGAGGCTTCAAGCCTACACTGCGTACGGCAGATTCCCGCATGCCTGCTAGTCGTCGTGAGCAACGGGGCTAATGGTCAGAAATTCATTCAAGCCGAAGCCGCTTTGTTTATTTTCGCACCGTAGTAGCATTGAGCTTTCATCGAACACACAGCGTTGAACCGCATTCACTCTAGTAGTCACAGCCGACTGTAGACTTAGTATCCTAGTAAGAAACTGTCTCTGCGTCTGCTCTAACGTACAAGGGATGTTTCGGCATACCGGTGTTCGTGATGGCAAGAGCTTCCAAACGCTGCTGTAAACGCCCTCGGACAGCATCAGAGCGCCCCATGAGCGTCCCACCGTTTCCCCATGCCGCGATTGCAATGTCAGCCATCGAAACTGCGCGGTCGATCCAGGTGTCATTCTCCGGTCCAACTGGCTCGGTATGCGCCTGCAAGGCCCGGGGATCTGTCGATCGGAGTGCAAATAGATTGACCATCACCAGCAACCCCGCATCACGGCGCTTCGCAAATCCAATGCACCGCCTGATTGTTGGATCATCGAGGGTCGCATCAGCCGTCGATGGATTTAAGCCAATGAAGGTGACAACCCGATCCGTAAGCCCGATCTGCCGTGACAACATGTAGCGGTATTGACCACAGTCAGAAATTACGGCTGCAGGTATGTGGGGATACAAATTCATTGGTTCTTATGAGCGCTGTCTTCGGGATGACTCTTGCCCTTTGCAGAGGTTGGCTCAGCTGAGTTCTTCTCGCCTGCAGGTTTGGAGGCAAGTTTCCGCTGCTCTCCGCCCTTCGTTGAGGTATCCATTGGTGCTGGAGCGGAGCCAGCATTCTTCAACTCCTCAACAGTCCTTTGTTTCTTTGCCGAATCTTCGGTGCTGGAATCTGGCGCCTTCTGCCTTATTTCGTACCCTGCTGCTTCAAGCGTCTTTGCAAGCGTAGCTCCGAACCACCCAGGCGCTAGGGTGGCGAAAAGCCCCAACACAGTAAGGATCAGGCCAACAACAGTGATCAGAGCTCCTAAAGTTGCTCTTATCAATGACATCGTTCCGTCTAACTTGATGGCGAAATCATTTGTTCGTTTTTCAAGGTCAGCCAAGTGGCGCTGCAACATGAGAGGCGAAAACACTTGTTCAGTCATGTTTGCAAGCAGCGACGCCTTTATGTCGACCTGCCTCTGCGACGCACCATTGTAAGTTTTGGCAGAATCCCTATCAAGGTCGGCATAGACGATAAGGAACATCGGCTCACCACGTTCAACAATAACGTCGGCCGGTCCAGCGTTGTATACACTGAACAGAAGTTTTCCATCCCAACCAGGGTCGACATGAAAGCCTGAGACGTTTATCAAACCTTTGAATTTGTACCCTGCTCTAATGGAAATTAAAGCGAGCGCATAATTAGGGACCCGCACGCTTTCAAGCGTCATCAGGAAGGCAAACTGGCCAGGGCGAATTCGAAGCAGATTATCAGGCGGATCTTTTAGAACACTGACTAATGCGGCCGAAGGGGCGCTAGATGAGAATTTGTCAGAGGTTGCAAAAACCTGATCGCCAACAGATAGGCGATAGGATGCACAGTCCAAATTCTTTACGTTAAAGCCATCAATCAGCCCAGGAAGGTGCTGAGCGAGCTCTTCTCCACTCCAGAACGCCACCCTTAACGCTCCAACGCAGGGAATGGCCGCAGAAAAATCGACTTCAACTCGACTCCACTCAGTCTTGCTCGTACATCGCTCTCTAGCTTACCGTTCAGATGCCCGAGGATACCCAGGACTACAGCAGTAAGTTGGGCAACAAGCACTTCCATCGTCGCACGAGGATCACCTCGCTCCATATGATCTGCGGACTCAATAGCTTTTGCCATCTGTCCACCAAGAACCACAAGTGTCCGCACAGCCTCAGCAGATAGATCTGTGCTCTGGATCTTCTTTCCCAGTTCTCGGGCCAACGAGTCAAGATCATTCGCATCTGCCACTTCGGAGATCGACTCGCCGAGCGAAATATTCATTGCATTCGCTGAAGCCATGCAAATAATTAATGTATCGATCAGTGTCCCCCGCAATTGCTGCGAGTCACCTGTTCCTCGGGACATCTCGATCCGACCTGCATACTTGTAAAAGTGCAGAACCATGTGCTTCAAACGCTTGTAGAGGTTGAAGCTTAAGATGTCACGGTGGGCGGCTTCATCATGTGCCTGCTGCAGCTTCTGCAACGGCAGCAAGATGCGCTCTGCTGAACAGTGCTTCATAGCAGTCCTAGGGTCCTCATGTCAGTCAGTACAAAAAACGCTCAAATCCTTTAGCGTAGCATGTGATTTTACTATTTTAAGCAGCTTTAGCCCACGAAGCCCTTGCGAGCTCGGGTGGCAATGACAAGCAGGCCGACGCGACCTCCAGTTGAAGCAAAATCGACGACAGGCGCAAAGGCGCGCTGACCGCAGAAATCCCGTCAATCGACTGCTCTTCATGCTTCAAGTATAAGTCCGTCCCATTTCTAGCGATGTGACTGCCTAGTAAGAAAATTAGCGGACCTCAAGGTGATGCTTGTGCAGTCCCCTCCGGCCCGTCTTCATCCTACTCGGAATCACTACCATTTGCCGACTATTTGTCACTAGCTTTAGCGCCACGATCTCACAAAATTTGTGCAGATTTGCTCGTCTAGTGTCGACATCTGTTGCGTTCCGGCAAACTGGGAGAGCCCACTAAGCGGGCTGACCCCTGTTGGCCCGTTAGCCGTCATGTCAACCTCAGAAACTCTCAGGACTTGATCGGCCTGCTGCTAGCACAATCAAAATCGCCAGCTGTGCATGAGTGAACCGCACTGGGTTTTGTGGAGGCTTCAACTCTTAAGATGATGAAGCCATGAATAAGTCCAACAAGTTCTCTCCCGAAGTCCGTGAACGCGCAGTACGAATGGTGCAGGAGCACCGCGGGGAATATCCGTCGCTGTGGGCAGCCGTGGAATCGATTGCACCCAAGATCGGCTGCGTGCCACAAACGCTGCTGGACTGGGTCAAACGCGCTGAAGTCGACGCCGGGGTGCGCGAAGGCGTCACGACCAGCGAGGCGCAACGAGTCAAGGATCTGGAACGAGAGGTCAAGGAGTTGCGCCGGGCCAACGAGATCCTGAAGCTGGCCAGTGCTTTTTTCGCCCAGGCGGAGCCGGGCCGCCGGCTCAAGTCCTGAGGGAATTCGTCGACAAGCATCGCATCACCTTTGGGGTCGAGCCGATCTGCAAGGTATTGCAGATCGCCCCGTCGGGATATCGGCGCCACGCGGCGCTGCAGCGCGAGCCACACAAGCGCTGCGCCAGGGCGTTCCGTGAAGACGCCCTTATGCCAGCGATACAACGCGTCTGGCAGGCCAATATGCAGGTCTACGGTGCCGTGAAAGTCTGGCGTCAGTTGGCCCGTGAAGGAACGAGCGTGGCGCGTTGTACTGTCGAGCGGCTGATGCGCCGCCTTGGCCTGCGAGGCGTGATGCGCGGCAAGGTAGTCCGCACCACCATCAGTGATGCCAAGGCTCCATGCCCGCTGGATCGTGTCAATCGGCAGTTCCGTGCCGAGCCTCCGAACCAGCTTTGGGTCAGTGATTTCACATACGTATCGACGTGGCAAGGTTGGCAGTACGTGGCCTTCGTCATTGATGTGTACGCCCGGAGAATCGTTGGTTGGCGGGTCAGCAGTTCGATGCGTACGGATTTCGTTCTAGATGCGTTGGAGCAGGCGTTATACGCCCGACGTCCTGAGCGCGACGGGTCCTTGACCCATCATTCCGACAGGGGGGTCTCAATACGTCAGCATTCGCTACTCTGAGCGGCTTGCCGAGGCAGGCATTGAGCCCTCGGTGGGCAGCCGTGGTGACAGTTACGACAACGCTTTGGCCGAGACCATCAACGGCTTGTATAAAGCCGATTTGATCCATCGCCGGGCACCGTGGAAGACCAGGGAATCCTTGGAGCTGGCCACGCTGCAATGGGTGTCTTGGTTTAACCACCACAGGCTGCTCGAGCCCATCGGGTACATCCCGCCTGCAGAAGCTGAGGCAAACTACTACCGGCAACCCGCCAGTCAGGCCACCAAGGTGGCAGTCTGACTTAAACCAAACTGCCTCCACGAAACCCAGTGCGGTTCATGAGCGACCATTGCAATGGCTCCTAGTTCACTCTCAAGTCTCAACGACGATCGATAGCAAGCTTGCAACACCAGTCGCAGTCGCTGTGACACCAAGTAGGCCAGTCGCATGCAACTAGACAAAAGGCAAGTGATCTCTCAGTCATCGTATGCGCAATGTGTTGAATTTGCTCTCATCAAGTCTCGGTCTCTCTGACGTCCTACGAGCGGTCAAAGGTGGCGGCGCTGTTTTAGAGCCTCCCTCTTTTGACGGATACTTCGGACTAGTCAGAAACCTCCATAAAACAGCCGCGAAAGCGGCTGTTTTTGCGTGTGCTGGCGCGCTCGCGATTCATGCCTGCTCTCGCAATCTGCCTGCGACTGACAGACTGGGATTTCCATCAAACCCGAACTACTATCCAGCCATAAATCCTAATGCACTAGGATTTTTTATAAACACTGAAGAAGAATAAAGATCCTATTTTGCTAGGCATTTTTGCAAACGTTATCAATGCCTTTCCATAATTCCTAGTCAACCAGGAACTATGAAGCTCGACATCAAGTCTTCGTCAGACCTTGGCCATGCCGTCCGAGCCATGCGCAAAGCCTCCGGTATTCGGCTGGATGGTCTCTCCGGCATCGTTGGTATCAGCAAGCAGACGACGTCCAATCTGGAGCTACACTGCTCCCGACCTCACTCCCCGCCCTTTCGCCTTGGCCCAAGCACCCCACAACCGCGCCGCCCAACGCAAGCGCAAGTCCAGCTGGTCATCGCTGCGCATGCCCCAGCACATGGCATCCACCCTGCAGAAAAAACACTGGCTGCGTCTGCATGGCCTGTGCATGGGGCTGCTGGTCTTGCTGGTGATGTGGGCGGTCACGGCAGCACTGCTCCATTCCGGGGTGACATCGATGGCGCTGCGCTATGCCATCAGCCTGGGCGTGGGCTATGCCGTGTACCTGCTGGTGCTGCGGCTGTGGGCGGCCTACCTGGTGCGCAATGCCTATGCGCGCAAGCGCGATGACTCCTGGGCCGATGGCATCGACCCGGTGCCCGATCTGCACGTAGACAAAGGCGCGCCCGATTGGCAGTCAGGCGGGGGCGGCAATTTTGGTGGTGGCGGCGCGTCGGGGGATTGGGCGGATGTGGACCTGTCGTCGACTGCATCAGGTGCTTCCAGCTCCTGGACCGGTGCCGTCGATGTGGTCGATATCGGGCGCGGCGATGAGGGCATCATCATCGTGCCCATCCTGGCGGTGTTTGCCGCCCTGCTGCTGGCCTTCTTTGGCCTTGGCGCGCTGCTATGGCTGTACTTTGGCGTCGATGTGCTGCTGACCGTCGCGGTGGAGCTGGCCTTTTCGATGATGACCGCCCGCGCCCTCGTGCGGGTCGAGCGCGCAGGCTGGCTGGCCTCGGCCGTGCGACTGACCTGGAAGCCGCTGCTCGGCGCCCTGGTCTGCGCCGTGGCGCTGGGTGCGCTGGCAGACTGGTGGGTGCCAGAGGCCACCACCTTGCGCGAAGTGATCGCCCATATCCGGGGCACGCGATAACTACCTTGGCCTACCCAGCGCTGCCACAAAGCCCGTTTATGCTGGTCCTTTGCTGGCCGCCACGGCTTCCCTCTCATCCATGACAAGGACTGTTCATGCCCATCGTTGTTACCGCCCAGAGCACCATCCAGATCGGCGCTGCCGAGCCTCTTCAAGGCAATGCGCCCGAAGGCAGGTATGCAGCGGTGTTTCAAGACGATGGCGACACCGCCTACTTCTATGCGCTGGATTTTGCAAATGCCGAGCAACCCATCCAGAACGCGCTGCACATCTACAACGTGGCCGATGTCTCGGACAAGCACCTGCCGTCCGAGGTGACGATTGGCTGGTCCACCGACGGCAGCAAGGTGGTGCTGCTGATCAATGGCTACCCGCATGCGGTGTTTGATTTTGCGGCCAAGCGTGGCTACTGCCGCACCGCCTTTCCGCCCCCTGATGCAGATTCCGGCTGGAGCGGCCATGACTGGTCGGACGACGCCATCGAGCTGTTTGCCACCGAAGCCTGAGACGACGAGGAGCATCGCCATGCACAGCCACCAGTTTGACCATTGGCCCTTTGCCGATGCGCACAACACCGCCAGCTTTTCTACGACCAAGGTGGTACGCGAGCATCTGCCAGTGTTGATGGTCTCGCATGATGCCGATGGGGCTTGGCAGTTTCTGGATGCCAGCAACGACGAGCCCGGCGAGGCCCTCCTGGTCTGCATGGCTTGCATCTATGAGCGCGACCAGAGCCTGGAACAAATCGCAGACCTGCCACTGGGTTGGAGCGCCTGGCGCCAGGAAGTGGGCGGCACCTGGGAGCGGTTTGAAAACCCGCCTGAGGACGACGACGAAGACGCAGACAGCACGGATTGAAGCCCCAGGCATCAGCGTCCTGCTCCAAGCCACCTCCACCCCCAGGGCTGCCGCCATCCCTTATTCTTGGGGTTTTGTTCAACCCAAGGCCCGCATGCCCTACACCGTCCAACACGAAGAAGCCGATTCCAAAGGCGCGTTCTTTATCAACCGCGATGCCACACGCGTGGCTGAGATGACCTACAGCCGCACCAATGCCACGATGATCATCATCGACCACACGGAAGTGGATGATTCACTGCGCGGCGAAGGCGCAGGCCGCCAGCTGCTCAATGCGCTGGTGGCTTGGGCCCGTGAGACCCACACCAAGGTGCTGCCACTGTGCCCCTTTGCCAAGGCCCAGTTCGCCAAGGATGCGTCGCTGCGCGACGTGCTGTCCTGATCGGCTCTAGGCTGCACACATGGGACCTTACTTCGGCCCATGTGCGCTTTGACCACCGCCAATGCAGATCGACCCCCATAGCAGCAGCCGTCTGC
Source organism: Comamonas squillarum (assembly GCF_025309455.1). Lineage (NCBI taxonomy): Bacteria > Pseudomonadati > Pseudomonadota > Betaproteobacteria > Burkholderiales > Comamonadaceae > Comamonas > Comamonas squillarum. The sequence goes on along the minus strand of NZ_CP104377.1, from coordinate 3,764,190 downwards.
CTCGCTCGTAAAGCTCAACCGATCAAAAAACCTGCAGCAATCCCCATGGAGAGAAACGGGAAGATTGCGCCATCCAGCAACAAATACTTCAGCTTGCCCTCATCCATCCTTTTCAGCAGCTGCACCTCCATCAGCGCCAACACCATTCCAATGCCAAACGCTTTGAAGAAGCTCAGCGCTGGCACCGAAAAAGCCATCCTCATCAAAAAGCAAATGCAGGCAGCAAGCAAAAATATGAGTGAGGGGATGAGAATCGAAGTGAGTCTGTACATTACAGTTCCGCAATCGCCATATTAAGCTCCATCAAGAAATAGGCCAATGCAACTGCCAGCAAGACTCCTAGCACCGCGCCTGTAATAGGGTTGGCAAAGAATAGCCCCAAAGCAGCAGCGCCCTCCATCGCGGCGACAGAGAATGACAGCACCATCAGAATCTGAGCCACTTTCTTGGGGGTAGACAGATCCGGATTCTGGACAATATCGACAATGGATACGATGAACGACAGAATCGTGGCGGCTTTAGCCGCCAAATTGATGTAATACGATCTCGTCAGTTCATTCAAAGGTCCATTGACTGCATTGGGGTTTCGGAGTTTTGTGATCAATGCATCTACCAGCCCAGCCAGGGCGGCTGAAAGCAACGTCAACCAGCCTCCATTGCTGCCCCCCTCAATGGTATAGGCGCCAGCGCCGGTTTCTGGATCAATGCTGATAAAACCAGCACCTTTCCAGCCATGCACAATGATCGGGCGCTCGTGGATCGTTACCTCTTTCCCCGCAGCCAGTGCTTGCCCCACTTTCATCTGCGTCTCATAGCTGTGCGCGCTGAGTGCAGCATTTACGATGTTCGGATGGTTGGCGTAGATTTTTTGGGTGATGGTGTAAATCTTTTGCCCTTCAGCCGTTGCAAGCCCAATGGCTTTGACTGCCGAGATGCCCTCGGGGCAACTGGGCAGGCCTGCTACCGGATTGGCTGCCCCCACCAGGTTGCACTGCGCCGAATCATTAAAGAACCGCTCCGGTACTGCATGCTCCAGCGCACTCATGAACTGCCCGCGAATGCGGTTGTAGCCAATCCACTTGCTTTTGTCGTTGTCCTTCGCCCAGGTCAGGTTACGGATATGGCCAATGTCCAAATTCACACCGGGAAATCTGACCTGTCGAACCACACCCCAACTGTAAACAGGGCTGGCCGCAGCATGGAATAGACCGTAGCTCAGTCCTGGCGTCTCCATGACGCCGGTTTGGTTCTGGCTGAGGCGATTATGGCTTTCCGCCACCGCAAACCAGCTCCAGATGACGGCCGTCAGCAGGTCGCCACTGACTTTCTCACCCGTGAGGTTCTGCACGTCATTGGCTTGCAGCTGGCTCTTGGTGTTGTTCAGCCTTGCTTTGAGTACCTCCAGCTGCTTAGCACTGATCCCTCCCGCACTGATCCCAATCGCAGTCGCCTGCCCCACCACATGGCTCGAGTCGGGCGTCAGGTCCCACTGAGTGGGGTTGCTGTATTGCGTAAAACCGCCCTGGCCTTGCAAATCGGTGCCCATGGTGAGCCCCATGCTGCTGCGGGCGACAACCTGGCCATCCACATTGATTTGCGGGTTCAAGCGGATCAGATAGCCCGGCAGGCTTGTGGGCAGCTCGCTTGGCTGGATGGGGCTGCCGTCTGCATGGGGCTTGGGCAGATAGCTGGCGATCAGGTCTTCGGTGGCCTTGTCGGCGGGTACATAGCTCAGCGTGATGCGCTTGCCGGCCAACTGGCTGACTTTGGCGGTGTAGCTCAGGATCTGCTCGCCCCACTGGTCCATCAGGCTGTACTGGAACTGGTGCTGCAGGCTGGCAGGGATGCGGCTGGTGGCGGGGTTTTCCGTCACCACCGTGTAGGGCAACTGGCCGCTCAGCGTGGAGGGCATGCGCTCGGCAATGATCTTTTTACCGATTACATCGCCCACGGTGGCGCCAGCGTTCTGGCTGTTGATGTAGCTTTGCAGTTGGGCCTGGTACTGCTGCATCTGGTTTTGCACGGCGGCCTGGTTCAGGTTCTGCACCCAGCCTTCAGCTTCGTTGACGGTGGCACCCAACTGGGCACTGTCGAGTAGCGCCTTGGCATCCAGCGGGACCGCCTTTTGCAGGTCCATGCCCGGGGCGTACTGGTATTGCTTGTAGCTGGCATCGAGCGGCAGCCAGCCATTGGCGTTCGCGTTGATGTTGGGGTGCTGCGGTGGGCTGGCATCGGCGCCGCCATCAACGGCGCCTTTGCTGGCTGCATAGTTGACATAGGCGCTGGCCCAGACGTGCTCCATACGAATGGAGGCAATCTTGCCATTCATGATGATGCCGGTGTTGGCGATGCCGCCTTGGGCCATCAGCTGCTGCGCAGCCGCGGGCACCTGGGCGCCGCCTACCCAGTTCATGGTCTGGGCCACGGGCAGCTCAATGGTGCCCAGCTGGTAGCGGGCGGGGATATTGCTCGCGCGCAGCAGCGCAATGGCCAGGCTGGCAATGTCAAAGGCATTGCCCCGGCCGCTGGCCAGCACGGTGTCGGCCGTCTGCACGGCTCCCCAGGTGGGCACCCATTCGATGTGGTTGCGCACCCAGTTTTGGATAGCGACGGGGTTCTTGCCCAGCTCGGCGGCCTTGGCCTTGATCGCATCGGTCAGTACGATCTCGTCGGTCTCGCCCAGGTCGGCATCGCTGGGCGCCTGGTCGGCGCTGGGTGGCACGGTAAATTGCACGCCGCCCACGGTGGTGAGCTTGGTCACTGGTGCAGACTGCAGCGCGGCCTGGCCCATTGGCAGGCCCAGTTGCTCGCTCCAGGCCTGGCGGGTCTGCGCGGGCTCGCGTTTGGTAGGGGTGGGAGTGCGCCAGGGCAGCTCCGGGCTGGTGGTGATTTTCTTCTGCGGTGCGCCTTGCGCGAGCAGTGCACCCAGCGCTTGCAGATCCGTGCTGTTGATGGCGGCGGCAGACTTGGCCGCCAGGCCGCCGTTGTTGCCCAGCAAGCGCGCAGCCAACGCATCGAGCTTTTGCACCTTCAACTCAAACTCGGCAGCCGCTGCATCGTGGCGGGCCAGTATCTCGGCACCCAGGCCTTTTTGCACCAACTCAGCGCGCATGCTGCGCAGGTCTTCGCGCGCAATACCGCTCTCGTCCTGGATAGCGGCGAGCGTGTTTCGCAGCGATTCTGGGGTCGTCTTGGCGTTGTAGATGGGCGCTGGGCCTGCTTTCTTTTGCTGCGGCTGTGCCAGCGACTGCTGCACCTGCAAGTCCCGGGTTTGCTCGCCCGCTTGCGCGATGAGCTCTTGCAAACGTTGCGAGCCGGCCTGCTCCATTTTCTGGGCCTGGTAGTTGGCCGCCTTCAGTTTGGCATCCCAGGCCTGCAGGCGCTGCATTTGGCTTTGCGCCATCGGGTTGTAGGCCTGCTGGCCTTTTTCCTGGGCGATGGCGCTCAGCGGTTGCAGCGCCAGCGCGATGTGGGCTGCAGCCACCACGTAGGCAACAGGACGCACTATTTTCTTGAAGCCGCGCATCACGGCATCGGTCGCTGCGTCACCCGCTGCGGCTGCCATCTGTCTGTTGGTCATAACGATCGCCATGTCGATCTCTCTCTTGATTTCTTGTCGTTGTCAGGTGCGGGCCCATACCTTGGTGCATGGGCCCGTTGTGGTGGTGGTCAGCGGCCCGCTTGCCGGCGTCGCAGGCCCGCAGCGGCCAAGCAGGCCAGTGCGGCACTCAGCAGCAGCAATCCAACAGGGCCATGGACTGGCACCTTTTTGGCGTTGCCGGTTTCTGTTCCGGCGCCGTTGCCATTGCCGCCGTTGCCAATCTTCAAGGCCGCTGTGGCCACGGCCTCCTCGCAGCCCGCCTTGCCCAAGCTCGCAATTACCAGCACATGGGCAGGCGCGCCTTGCGGTACGGTCCAGCGGTAGGTCTGGCTCCACTGGCCAGAAGCTGCTATCGACACATTGGCGCTGGCCTCTTCCATCAGCAGCGCGCCGCTGTCGGGGTGGACCACGCGCAGGGTGACTGCGCCGTTGGCCAGCGCAGCGCCGGGGTTGTCCAGCTTGAAGCCCAGCGCAACGCTGTCGCCAATGTTGGCCGTGCTGGGCGTTGCGGTAATGGCACCCACCGCACCAGGCACGCAAGCGGCTGCCGCCTTGACCTGGAAGCCCGTCGTGCTTTCAGACAAGAGGTTGCCCGCGCTGTCGTACAGCTTTAAATGCGCCTGGTAGGTGCCTTCGCTCAGTTGCCCTGCGGGCAGGGTGTAGCCAAACTCGCGCGATCCGGCGGGCACCAGCTGCGTGATCGCCTCCATCTGCTGGAACGAAGGGGTCGCCTTCATCCGCTCACGCTTGGTACTCGTCAGCTGCAGCACCACGGTTTCTGCACGCAGGTTTTGCTGCACCACGTTCGATGAAGTGTTGCCTGCACGTGAGGTGATCTGCGTGGCCTGGCCCACCAGGTACTCGGCCTTGTCGGTGCTGATCTTGGTCGCATTGCCGGGCCCCGGGCCGCCCACCACCTTGAAGGGTGCGGTGGCACTGCCGTAAACCACCCCTTCTGGCGACACCAGCTCGGCCAGCAGCAGGTAGTCGCCCGCCAGCACACCCGCTGCCGGCCAGGTACTGTCCACCTGCAGGGTCTGCCCCACACCGACGTTGACCGGTGCAGGCAAAGGCAGAGAGGCCACGGCATCGCCATTGGCATCCAACACGGTAAAGCGCACTTGTGCCTCACGCGCAGCCACACCCTGGTTGGTGACCGGAGCGGAGAAGAACGCGGTCTCCTGGCTGGTGTACACCGGCTTGTCCGTCAACGCCTGGATGCGGATGTTGGCATTGGCGGCAATGCGCGGCACCACGATGGGCGACACCACCTCGCCCACCACAAAGCTGTTCTGGAACTGCAGGCTCGCGATCTGCGCGGCCGGGCGCACTTCTTCAATGGCCATGTTGGCCAGCGCCAGGTCAAAGTTGACCTCGCGGCCCGTCTCGGTAATGCCGGTGAATGACCACAGGTATTGCGTGGAGCCATCGGCCTGCGGCAGCGTCTTGGTGGGCGCGGGCTGGATATTTGTCGGCGCCGTGTTGGCCGCAAAGTTCACCACCAGGTCGGCATCGAGCGCACCCAGACGGTCCAGCATCGTGGGCAGCCAGATCTCGATCCAGGTCGAAGACAGCAGCGATCCGCCCAGCCCCTGGTTACTCAGCCAGGAGCCATCGGCGCGCTGCTGGTTAAGCACATACTGAATCGCTCGCCGCAACCTCGGGTCGCTGCGCGAGGGGTTGGTGAAGTCCAGCGCCACGCCCACGATGGCCGTCGCCACCGGGTCGCTGGTGGTGTAACCCGTCGTATTGCCCCAGCCGCCGTCGCTGTTCTGGCGGCTCCACAAGGTCTGCGCCATGTCGTAGATCAGCGTATCGAACTCCGCAGCGCGCGCCGTGCCTTGGTAGTACTCGCGCAGCTTGGACAGGCCCATCATTCTGAACGCCATGTCCGCATTGTTCGAGGCATTGAATATCGAGCCCGCCACCAGCTTGGTCGCCGACTTCGCCAAGGCCGCGTCGATCTTGGCCGCAACATCAGCAGCGTCCGCCGGCGTGAATGCCATGCGGTTGAGGCTGTAGCTGTCGCTCCACAGCAGCGAGCCATCCGGCAAGGCCACCGCCGTATTGACGGAGGCAAAGCCCAGGCGCTCGACAATCCAGTTCTCGTTGTACCAATACAGCCCATTGCTGGTGCTCAGCAGATAGCCCTTGTCGCCCCACCGAACCAGCTGGTAAGGCGTGCCATTGGTATATGCCGCAGGCGTATCTCTGAACGCGCCACTCAGCTCAAAGCGCAAGACGCGGTTTTGCCCGGGGTGGGTCACCAAGATGGCGCCATCGGGCTCCTGCTCCAGTTGCCCGCCCGTCGATTCGAGCAGGTTGCTGTTAAGGAACTCCGACAGGTTGCCCGCGTCATCGAGTTTGAAGAGCTTGGTCTGCCCATAGGCCTTGAGCAAGTAGCCCCCACCTGCCAGCTCCATCGCATCGCTGCTGGCCTGGCTGCTGATCCTGACGGGCGTGCCCCCGGTGTCCGACAGGTAGACACCCGAGGTGGTGGCGATCAGCAATTTGCCATTGGCCAGCACACGCAGGTTCTGGATCGGCAAACCCGTCGCCACTGGCGTCGCCTGGGCAGAGGCCAGATCCACCGCATAGACAGTTTGCCGGCCCCTGTCCCCCACATAGACCTGGCCGTTGGCAGCCACGGCCAAGCGCTGGTCACCAGTGCTGAGCCCTGCAATGCTGACTGGCGCATTGGTTTTGACGGTACCCGGGCCGTGCTTGTTCAGCAGCGTGCTGTAGTCCACCAAGCTGGCCACATTGATGCCCGTCGATTGACCGGTTGAGCCCCACCAGTGGCCGCCATAGTCCGGATTCCATTCGCCATTGTTGGCGATGGAGACAATGGCTTCGGCCAGCTTGCGGTTGCTCGATGCAATCTCCTGCGGGTTGTGCCACTCCTTGGTCGCCCACAAGCCCAAGGTGGTGGTGGTACGGATGTAGGTGTCACCCGAGTAATTGACTTTGCCGTCCGCACGCACCTGCTGCAAGATGGCATTCATCAGCTCGTTGCGCTTGTTCTGGTCGAGCGGCTGCACAAAGCGCAGGTTCTTCTCGCCACCCACCACAGCCTGCGTCTGCACATGGCAGGCAAAGCACTTGAGATCGCTCACATGGTGCTGGTAGGCATAGCTGTCGCCATAGCGCACGGCCTTGGTCACGGCATCCCGAATCACCGGCGCCAACAGATCGGTGCTGCTGCCCGATGCCATATCCAGCCCGGTGATCTTGATCTTGCCTTTGACCGTCTGGTCACCTGGCGGAACCACTGGCTTGTCAACCGTGAACTCGGCCTTGGCCATATCACCCACATACAGGCTGGACTGGATAGCGGCGCCCGGCGCAATGCCGGCGGTCACCTCCACCTTCAGGCTGGCCGCCTTGTCGGGCATCCAGGTACCAAAGCTGATCTCCTGCAGGCCACCAAGCGCAATGCTGGGGGCTTGCGCCGTGGTCTGGTACACCAGCGCGCCGGTGGTGGAGTCACTCACCTTGAGCAAGTAGCCCGATGCGGGCAGCACCACGTTGCCATCGTTCTTGACCAGGGCGCTAAAGGCCACCGGCGTATTCGCACCAGCCTGTACGACCGGCGGCTCTGCATTGGCCGAGCCAGAGAATGCGGCCTGGGGCGTGATGTCCAGTGCAGCGCGCAAGCTGCCGGTGACCACGCCAGTGGGGTTGTCCTTGCCGCGCGATCCGGGCTCGACCAGCTTGGCAATCACCGCATACCGGCCGGCGGCGTGGCTGGCGGTGTTCCAGTCAAAAAACACCTCCAGCGCTTGGCCAGGGTTCAGCGTCGCATCGCCCAATGGAATGGCCGCCGCATCCAGCGCAGACAGTGTGGCCACCACATCACCGGCGGGGCCCTGGATCTCCAGCACGATGCTGGTGGTCGATGCCGCCGCAGAGTTGTTCTTCAGCTTGACGCTGGCCTTGACAGGCTTGTTCAAACCCGTGGTCGTGGGCGCTACCACCAAGTCGGCGAGATCGAGAAAGCCCACCCCTGCCGACGCCGGAATCACAAAGTCCTGCGTGATATCGCCGGGCTCGGCAATCGTCAGTTGGTAGCTACGCGATTGGAAGCCGCTGGCAGACACCTGCACATCCCAGGCGGTGCCTGTCAGCCCCTCGAGCACATAGGCACCGGCCGCATTGGTCAACGCGCTGTTTGCACCCACGGCCACCGTGGCATTGGCAATCGCAGCGCCCGATGTATCGGTCACCAGGCCATGCAAGACGCTGGTTTGGCGCGCCGCAGACATCTCAATGATGCCGGCATCCAGCCGCGATCCGATGGATGAAGTGCCAGACTGGCTGATGGCGCCATAGCCCGTCAGGGTGTACTTCAGGGTGATGGCCCCGATGGGCGCCGTCATCGAGAACTTGCCATCGGCACCCGAGGACCCGGTGGTTTGGGATGAGGGCCCTTGGATCGCGATCACGACACCGGCCAGTGGCGCTTTCGTCGCCGCATCGATGACCTGTCCGCTCACCGGCACCGATGTGGCACCCGCCGAGCTCGCATCGATCAGCGCAGGCGAGAAAAGGCCCGTGCTGCCGGCAGGCAGGTGTGCCGTGCCCGATGCACTGACCCAGCCCGCTTTGTCAGCAGAAAGTACGACTGCACCGGCAGCCACACTGGCGATGCTGTATTTGCCTGCGGCATCGGTGCTCGCCTGGTAGCTTGTTCCGGCGGCCGTGTTCTTCACTGTCACCGTCACCCCGGCCATCGGCGCGCCATTGGCTTCTTGGGTCACCGTGCCCTGCACCGTCACCGTCGTCACTGCGGGGTCCGGGTTGGCAGGCGGGGTCACGGTGATCGCCTTGGTCAACGTGGGCGAGAAGCTCAAGCTGCCGCGCGCCTGCACCACCCCCGATCCCGTCACCAGGCTATAGCCTTCCTTGGTCGCCGCAACGCCTACCTGGCCGGCGGGCGATACCGCAATTTCGTACAAGCCTTGTGCATTGGTCTGCACCGAGATGGGAGCTCCTCCTGAAGCCGGTGTCACCGTGACCGTGGCGTTCTCCAGCGGTGCATTGCTGCTGCCATCGAGCACCATGCCCAAGACCGTGCCGGAGTTGGCCTGCTGGCCCGGGTCGGTCGGCTTGACGGCAACCAACGCCAAAGCCCTCAAAGCGAGGGCGGTCGTGTAGCTGTCGGCTTCCCAGGATCCATCGGGCTTTTGGCTGGCCAGCAAATAGCTTTGCACTTGGGTAGCAACCTGCGGTGCCGATGCGGTGTAGGGATGCACTGCTTCAAACACCAAAGCGGTGAGCATTTGGCTCTCGCCCCATGCGCCAGAGGCCGCCTGCTTGGCCAGCAGCGCCTGGGCCAAAGTCTGTGCCAAGGCCAAGGTGCCTGCGTCCTTCAAGGCATCTGGATTGATGGCGCGCAGCACCACCGCCGTGGTGTAGAGATTGGCATAGCCGCCCGCCTTGAGCATGCCACCCGATTGCTTGGACATCAGCCACTGCATCACCCCTTGGCGCGTGGATGCGGCGGGTGTCGCCATGGTGCTGTAACCCCAGGCCGTGTCGATGATGCCGGGCACCATTTCATCGGGATAGGTGGCAAAGCCTTTGTCGGCAATAAACCGAGAGGACAACGGCGAGGTAATCTGCACGCCCTGCTGGGTTTTAAGCGACTGCCAGCAAGCCAGGGTTTCCGTCGGTACGTTATCGCCCGATGCGGGCATGGCATTCACCAGCGCCGTTACCTGGCTGTTATTGCCTGCCAGGCGAAGCAACGTTTGCGCCGCTTCGCATTGCGCCTGCGCAGCAGTACCAAAGCGTGATTTACTAGCCAGTTTGCCGGACGGCAGAACCTGCCCCTGCAACCATGCCAAACCTTTGGCCTGCGCCACGCCATCGGCCCGTGCTGCAGTCACCCCCGCAGCCATGAACAGCAGCAGTAACAGCCATATCGATAAGCGTCTGCCCCACGCACGAAAAAATTGCTTCCCCTCTGGCACCATTGTCGTCACCATCCATCTCTCGTATTTATAAAAATCGCAGCAGACACGACAACGCGGATGCGTACAGGCATCCCTCCGTTTCAGATCTGCAGGTATTAGGTTATCTCGGTATTTGCCACCACAGCGGGTGAGCCAGCCAGCGCGGCGCTGGTGCCAACCTCTCTAAAAGGGGTCGATGGCTATGAGAATTGACCAAGAGTGCGATCAGCTATTCATAGTGATCACTCACCACGCATTGCCAGCGTGGTTTTCGCCAGGGCGGCGAAGCATTACGACATCGATGCAGCGCGCGGCCGCTTCCCTCCCCCAGGCTCCCTCTATATACATTTTGTTTCCATTTGATATAACTATGGAGGCAAATGTAGACGAGCTTTACAAAAGCACCTAACGTGTTTGTAACCGTCGAAATGATGGTGGGTTTCTGGTTAGTTGTCAGCGACTTGTCAGTATCAAGCGCTAGGCACAATGGCGCACTGACTTGGATTTTTGGCCTAGAAATAGACCGTTTATCTTGAGATTTATTACGCTACAAGCTCTGCTTTTGGATAGCGGCTGTCAGGCACTAATCCCACGCCCCAGCATCGCCGTTCTAATAGTTCGGGATCCAATACAACGGCCAAGACACGCAAAACGCTGGTGGTGTTTATACAGATTTACACAGTTTGAAACAAAAAACACTGTTTTCTGGCGCACAGGATTCAGATATGTCTCATTTCAGCGTAAGGCCCCGTTACGTCATAGGCACCATGGACGCATATACCAGCGCAATTCTGAAAGCACGGATATCCCACCCAAGCCGGCCATCAAAAACTGCTTTGCTGGATATAGCATGGCTTATTGCAGCCGTTTTATTCGCAAAATGCGGCTCAACTCAAGCCCCCAACACCCCATCCCGCAACTGCGCCAGCGCCCCATTACCCAGCGCCTGCGCGTTGTAGCACAGCCCAATGCGGCGTTTGAGTTCCAGCCCCAGCGGCTGGGTCTGCACGCCCGGAATTGCTTGCGCGAGAGTTTCGGGCACGATCGCCCGGCCCACGCCGGCAGCCACTAGGTCCAGCGCCAGCGAGAAGTTGCCAGCCAGCGCGGCGGGGGTGTCGGCGCGGCTGCCGTAAATCGGCATCAGGCGTTGGTGGCTGGCGTGGCTGGGGCAGACGATCCAGTCGGTGGCGAGGTCTTGTGGGGTGCCCGCTGCGTGGTCTGGCGGCAGCGCTTGGTCGGGCAGGGCCAGCACATAGCGCTCGCTGAGCAGCGGTAAAAACAGCTCGTCCTCGCAGCGCAACTCTTCGCTGGCCAGGCGCGCATCGCCCTCGCACTGCGCCAGCAGGTGCAGCTGCAGGCCGGGCACGCAAGCACGGGCGGTGGCGGCCAAGTGCTGCACGGTGCTGCGGGCCACATCTTCTTCGACGCCAATGGTCAGGCGCGCACGCGCGCCGCGCTGGCGAAAGCGCTGGGCCAGGTCGTCGGCCTCGGCCACCATGCGGCGCAGTTGGGGGTAGAGCGCGCGGGCGTCGTCCGTCACCTCCACCCCCCGCGCCTTGCGCACAAACAGCGCCGTGCCCAGGGCCTCTTCCAGCAGGCGGATGCTGCCTGACAGCGCCGGCTGGCTCAGGTGCAGGCGCTGCGCGGCGGCGGTGATATTGCGCTCTTCAAAGACGGCCACAAAGGCGCGGAATTGGCGGTAGTCCATCTCAAGCCATAAGTAAAACGTATGAGTGAAAGAAGAATAAACCATTTTTCAAACGCCATACGCTCGCTCTACACTAGATTCTCTACTGATTCATCAGAAAAATCTATTTCTTTAGAAAGCCACACCACCATGCAAAACCGCCAACCCCTGATCGTCATCACCGGTGCCAGCTCGGGCATTGGCCTGGCCACCGCGCAGCTGTTTTCGTCGCTCGGCCACCCGCTGCTGCTGCTGGCGCGCCGGCTCGAGCCCATGCAGGCGCTGAACCTGCCTGGCACGCTGGCGCTCTCCGTCGACGTGACCGACCGCGCCGCACTGGCCGCCGCCGTGCAGCAAGGCGAAGCGCGCTTTGGCCCGGCCGATGCCATCGTCAACAACGCCGGCGTCATGCTGCTGGGCGAGATCACGCGCCAGGACCCGGACCAGTGGGACCGCATGCTCGACGTGAATGTCAAAGGTGTGCTCAACGGCGTGCATGCCGTTGCCGCCGGCATGGTGCAGCGCCAGCGCGGCAGCATCATCAATGTGAGCTCGGTCGCCGGCCGCAAGACCTTCCCCAACCATGTGGCCTATGTCGGCACCAAGTTTGCCGTGCATGGCCTGTCGGAAAACCTGCGCGAGGAACTCGCTGCCCACCATGTGCGCGTGACCACCATCGCCCCCGGCGCGGTGGAGACCGAGCTGCTCGGCCACACCACCGATGCGGCCATCAAGTCCGGCTACGAGGACTGGAAAACCGCCATGGGCGGCAAGGTGCTGGCGGCGCAGGATGTGGCCAATGCCATCCACTACGCCTATGCGCAGCCGGCCGGCGTCTGCATTCGCGAAATCGTGCTGGCCGCAACGCGCCAGCAAGCCTAAAAGCTCCGGCTCCACCCCGGCCACAGCCTCCATCGCCGCCAGCATGTTGCGGCCTTGGAGGCTTTTTGTGGACGACTGAAGATGCCCCACCCAAGCGAAACTGATCCTAAGTATTAGTTTTAATTAAGTTGTTATCAAAATCTCCGCTTAATGGCTAGTATTTGTAGAAATACTAATACTTAACGACCCTCTGTAAAACTCCCTGCCGTGGTCTGATCGCGGGCTCGGGCGATCCGCTGTGTTGTCTTTCTTGTCAATAGCGCGCTATTGACTGCAAAAGACGCCTTGCGCCTCATCCCGATCCGCGTCCATCCCGCTTGGCGAGGGTTTTGCAGAGGATCCTTAAAAATCCACCGCAAAACGCCTCAGCTGCTGCAGTGGATCCACAACGGAGACGACATGAAGACAACCTCGGGTCTCGATGTGCGCGCCTTGAAGATTTTCGAGGCCGTGGCGTCTTCGGGCAGCCTGTCCAAGGGGGCGGCGGCGCTGGGGGTCACGCAATCGGCGGTCTCACAGACGATCACGCAGATCGAGGCGATCTTGCAGACGCAGGTGTTTGACCGCTCGCAGCGGCCCTTCAAGCTCACGCCCGCAGGCATTGCACTCAGCCGCCGCGCCGGGCAGATTGTCGAGGACATGGAGCGGCTGGTGGTGCATGTGCGCGATGCCGACCTGGCCAGCCGCCCGGCCATCCGCGTCGGCATGATCGACTCCTTTGCCGCCACGGCAGGGCCGGCCATCGTCAAGAAGGTCACCGAGTCGGCCAGCCAGCTGCTGCTCTGGTCGGGCCTGGCCAACAGCCATGCGACGGCGCTGATGAAGCGCCAGCTCGACCTGATCGTCACGACAGACACGCTCGATGACATCGACCACATCGTGCGCCGCTCGATCTTCTCCGAGCCCTTTATCGCGGTGATCCCCAAGGTGCGCGAGAAAGAGTTCAAGAACGCCGACCTCACCACCTTGATCGAGAAGATGCCGCTGATCCGCTTCAGCGCCCGCTCCCACTTTGGCGCGCTGATCGAGCGCCACCTGCGCCGCCAGGGCTTCAGCCCACGCCCCTATCTGGAGATCGACACCTCCGACGTGGTCATGGCCATGGTCGCCGCCGACCTGGGCTGGACCGTCACCACCCCCATCTGCCTGCTGCAGGGCCGCACCTACAGCGGGCAGATCACCGCCATTCCGCTGCCCGGCGCCAGCCTGCACCGCACCATCTACCAGCTCTCCCGCGAGGGGGAGTACGTGGACATGGCCGAGAACTGCTTCCAAGTAAGCAGAAGCGTCATGGAAAACGACATCTTTCCCGATGTACGCCAACTGATCCCCTGGCTCAGAAGCGGGATCGCGCTGAGCTAGCCCACCCTTGCACAAGCCGCTGTCCATGGCTGGGATGCCGCCGCATCCGCGCCAGGGGAGTGTCTTGTCCAGCGATTGGCCAGCTCTTTAAAAAACAGGAAATCCAAGGAGACACATATGACCCTCAACCGCCGTTCTTTTATCCAACAAAGCGCCGCCGCCTCATTGGCCAGTGCGCTGTCGCTGCCCAGCTGGGCGGCCGATGCGACCGTCAAATACGGGGGCTCACCCTGGCTGGGCCACTACCCCGCCCACCTGGCGATGGCCGAGGGCTATTTGAAGGAGGTGGGCATCACGCAGGACTGGCAGTCCTTTGCCACCTCGTCGGCCCGCATGAGCGCCTTCATGTCCGGCGGTGTCGATATTGGCTGCGCCGGCATTGTCTCGGCATTGGCGCTGATGTCGCGCGGCGCCAAGCAGTTCGCGATCATTGCGATTCCGGAAAACTTTGGCCGCGTCGAAGGCCTGGTCGCCCGCAAAGGCATCGACTCCGTGGCCGATCTCAAAGGCAAGAAGATCGGCGTGACCTTTGCATCCAGCACCCACCTGCTGGTGCTCGATGTGCTGGAGCAGGCGGGCATCAAACCGGGCGGGGCCGATGTGCTCAACATCCCCGGCCCGGAGCTGCATGGCGCGATCAAGACCGGCCAGATCGATGCGGCCGCCGCCTGGACCCCGCACTTTGACAACATCCTGCGCGAGCCCGGCGTCAAGCTCTTGGCCGATGACTCGCAGTTCAGCCTCTACAAGTCCTTCAAGGTCACGCCCGGCCCCGATGTGCTGCTGGTGCGCCGCGAGTTTGCCGCCAAGAACGGCGACCTGGTCAAGCGCTACCTGTCGGCCTACTTCAAGGCCAGCGATCTGCTGCGCGAGCAGCCCGAGAAGGCCTCGCAGGCGCTGCTCAAGTTCACCGGCCTCACCATGAAGGAGCAGATGTCGGCCGTCACCGGCTCGGACTGGTACCCGCAGGCGCAGCAAAAAGAGCTGCTGACGGGCGAGTTTGTGCAAGGCCTGCAAAAGCTCGCCGAGATGCTGGTCAAGCACAAGCAGATTGACAAGGCCCCGGTCGTCAAAGACTGGATTGATGCCTCCTTTGTCTGAAGGCCGGAGCACACCCCGTGATCGCCAAACCCCCTTCTTCCATGGCGCTGGCCGCCACCAGTGCAGCCTCCGTGCTGCTGTTCATCGCCGTCTGGGAGGCCGTGTGCCGTGCAGGCCTGGTCGACCCCATCTTTCTGCCCCCGCCCAGCGCCGCGCTGGGCAAGGCCGCCGCCATGCTGGGCGATGGCACCTTCTGGCCCCACATCCTGGCGTCTGCGCGCCGGGTGATGATCGGCTTTTTGGCGGCCACCGCCGTCGCCATTCCGCTGGGCATTTTTCTGGGCACCTCGTCCTACGCCCGGGCGGCCTTTGACCCCATCCTGTCGTTTCTGCGCCCGCTGCCGTCGATGAGCTGGATTCCGCTGTCGCTCTTGTGGTTCGGCATCACCGAGACGCAGAAGTACAGCATCGTCTTCATGGGCTGCTTTGCGCCAGCGATGGTCTATGTGATCGAGGCCACGCGCAATGTCGATCCGCTCCTGGTGCGCGCCGCGCAAAACCTGGGCGCCAACCGCTGGCAGGTGATGAAGGAGGTGATCCTGCCGGGCAGCCTGTCGCAGATCCTGAGCGGCTTCAAGGTGATCCTGGGCCTGGCCTGGACCTGCGTGATCGCCGCTGAGCTGGTCGCCGCGCGCGAAGGGCTGGGCTTTCTCATCATGAATGGCAAGGAGTTCTTCCAGACCGAGGTGGTCGTGCTGGGCATGGTGCTCATCAGCACCACGGTGCTGATCACCGACTTTTTCTTCCGACTGATTGAAAACTGGGTACTGAGGTGGAAACAATGAACGCGCAACACAAAGGCCCGATGATCTCCATCCAGGGGATCGCCAAGCACTACGGGGATTTCAAGGCGCTCGAGCGCGTCGATCTGGAGATTGAAAAGGGCGAGTTCGTCGTGCTGCTGGGCGCCTCGGGCTGCGGCAAATCCACCCTGCTCAACCTGGTCACCGGTTTTGACAAGCCCACGGCCGGGCGCATCGTCGTCAACGGCCGCGAGGTCAACAAGGTCGATCCGCACTGCGGCATGGTGTTCCAGCAGTACGCGCTCTTTCCCTGGCTCACGGTGCTCGACAACGTCGCCTTTGGCCTCAAGATGAAGGGCATTGCCAAGGCCGAGCGCCTGCAGGTGGCGCGCCGCTTTATCGACATGGTGGGCCTGCAGGGCTTTGAGGACAAGTACCCCAATGCCTTGTCGGGCGGCATGCGCCAGCGCGTGTCCATCGCCCGGGTGCTCGCCAATGACCCCGATGTGATCCTGCTCGACGAGCCCTTTGCCGCGCTCGATGCGATGACGCGCCAAGTGCTGCAGGACGAGTTGCTGCAGATCTACGAAAAGAGCAAGAAGACCATCATCTTCATCACCCACTCCATCGACGAGGCGCTGCTGCTGTCCACCCGCATGCTGATCATGAGCGCGCGGCCCGGCCGCGTGGTCACCGACATCCGCAACGACCTGCCCATGCCGCGCAATGCACAGGTGCAGCTCTCGCCGCGCTACAACGAACTCAAGGGCCAGATCTGGGACACCGTGCAGTCCGAGGTCATGCGCAGCCTGCAGGCCACCCGCCACTAACCAACACCACCCCATGTCCAAGCAACCTACTTTCCCGAGCTACCAAGCGGGCTCGGGCTGGAATACCTTGCTCCCCAAAAGGCAGGCCCACACGCAGGCGCCCACGGAGCGGCACTTTGATGCCATCGTCATTGGCGCCGGCGTCACCGGCCTGGCCGCTGCCCGGCGCATTGCTGAGCTCGAGCCCCAGGCACGCGTGCTGCTGGTCGATGCCAGCACCGTGGGCGACGGCTCCTCGGGCCGCAACTCGGGCTTTTTGATCAACCTGCCGCACAACACCGGCATGTCCGGCCACGGCAGCCCCATCGAGGTGGCGCGCAAGCAGATGGCGCTCTACAACACGGGTCTGGCCTGGCTCAAATCGCTGATCGACCAGCACCAGATCGGCTGCGGCTGGAACCCTGTGGGCAAGTACCACGCAGCCGCCACGCCCGATGGTGCCGCCCGCCTCAAAAGCACGCTCCAGCAGTACCAGGACTGGGGCGTCGCCTATACCGAGCTGGAGCGCGATGCCTTGCAGCAGCAGCTGGGCACCACGCACTACCACTACGGCTACCACTCGGACAACAACGTCTTTGTGCAGCCCGCCGCCCTGGTGCGCGGCTTGGCCGACAGCCTGCCCGCCAATGTGCAGCTCTGGGAGGGCGAGCCCGTGCTGTCGCTGCACGAGGGCAAGCCCCACCGCGTGCGCACCGCCACGGCCGAGCTGAGCGCCCCGCGCATCGTCATCGCCAACAACGGTTTTGCCCGCAAGCTCGGCTTTGCGCGTGACCGCGTGTTCACCATCTACACCTACGCGGGCCTGACCGAGCCGCTGGACGAGGACGAGCTGAAAAAACTGGGCCCCGCGCCGGAATGGGGCGTGATCCCCGCCAACCGCCTGGGCACCACGTTGCGCAAGGTCGCGGGCGGGCGCTTCATGGTGCGCAGCTCGTACTCGTACGATAGCGAAGAGCCGCTCGCCGAAGTGCGCCAAGCGCTGCAGGGCTGCTACCAGATGCGCTACCCTCAGATGCGCTCGCATGCGCTGCCGCTGGTCTGGGGCGGCGTCACCGCCCTCACCCGCAACGGCGCGCTCTACTTTGGCCAGGTGGGCGATGGCCTCTACATTTCCATCGGCTGCAATGGCGCGGGCATGCTCAAGGGCAGCATGTTCGGCAAGCTGCTCGGCGAGATGGCCTGCGGCCAGCAGTCGCCCCAACTGGCCGATGCGCTGGGCTTTGAGCGCCCCAGCTGGCTGCCACCCGAGCCGCTGCGCCGCATCGCCGTGGTCAGCACCATCCAGTACCAGAAATACAAGGCCGGCATTGAGCGCTGATAAAGCACCCGCCTTTTGCCACCATTCAGGAGAACACCCCATGAGCAACAACACCATCACCCGCATCGGCGGCAACCACCGCATGTCCCAGGTCGTGCGCCACGACCACACCTTGTACCTGGCCGGCCAGGTGGCCGACCAGGTCGATGCCGGCATCAGCGGCCAGACCCAAGAGGTGCTTGCCAAGATTGACCGCCTGCTGGCCGAGCATGGCAGCCACAAGGAGCGCATCCTGAGCTGCCAGATCTACCTGGCCGATATGCGCCACTTCGCCGAGATGAATGTGGTCTGGGACCAGTGGGTCGCCGCTGGCCATGCACCGGCCCGCGCGACGGTGGAAGCGCGCCTGGCCAGCCCGGCCAAGCTGATCGAGATTTGCGTGGTGGCCAGCGCGGCCACTTGATGCCGCCGGCATGGCGCCCGCCATTGATGAGCCCCGCTCATGATGGCGGGCCATGCCAGCCGTCTAGTCATCACGGGGCTACATACCTACGTTGATAGGCATGAACTCTGATACCCACACCCCCATCCCCGCCCGCCCACTCAGTCGCAGCGGCCTGCAGGTCTCCGCCCTCGGCCTGGGCTGCATGGGCTTGAGCTTTGGCTATGGCCCCGGGGTTAGCCGCAGCGCAGGCGTGCAGCTGATCCGCGATGCCGCCGCGCAGGGCGTCACCTTTTTTGACACGGCCGAGGCCTATGGCGCCTTGAACGAAGAGATGGTTGGCGAAGCACTGGCGCCGGTGCGCAACCAGGTGGTGATTGCCACCAAGTTTGGCTTCAAGGATGGTGACTCTAAGAACCTGTTCAAAGTCTCCTCGCGCCGCGACAGTGTCTTTGCGGGATGGGATGCTAGGGGGGGGGGCGCCCAGCCGCGCCATACCGCAGCAATAGCCCAGCTATTGCGAGGATTTGCAACGACGCAGACCGCCCCTGCCCGGGCGGCCCTAGCCGGGCGCCCCTTCCCGGGCAGCGCAAAGCCACTGTCCCTTAGGGTTGGAGTGAAATCGGGCGATTTCTGCGCGCTGGCCCTTGCTTGCACCCCGGTGCAAGCTGCGCTCCATCCCTTCGAACTCATCCCGATTGCACTCCAACGCGGCTGCGTAGTGACTTTGAACAGGTTCTAAGGCCGGGCTCGACAGCCGGCCCGAGCGCATCCGCGCGGTGGTCCATGCCTCGCTGCAGCGCCTGCGCACAGACCCTATCGATCTGCTCTACCAGCACCGCGTCGATCCTGCCGTGCCGATGGAAGAGGTAGCCGGTGCCGTCAAAGACCTGATTGCCGAGGGCAAGGTGCGCTACTTTGGCCTGTCCGAAGCCGGCGTCGATTCGATCCGCCGCGCCCATGCGGTGCAGCCAGTGGCAGCGCTGCAAAGCGAATATTCGCTGTGGTGGCGCGAGCCCGAGCAGGCCACCTTGCCGCTGCTCGAAGAGCTGGGCATCGGCTTCGTACCCTTCAGCCCGCTGGGCAAGGGCTTTTTGACCGGAGCGATCCAGGCAGACACCGCCTTCAGCCCGGATGATTTTCGCAACATCGTGCCGCGCTTTAGCACCGAGGCGCGCCAGGCCAACCAGGCGCTGGTCGATGCGCTGGGCAGCATGGCGATTGAAGGCGCACGCTACCTCGGCCATCTGGCCAGTCGGTTCAGCCGTTGACACTTGCGGCCATCGCCCCAAGTGGCGCGTGCGGGTGCAACACCCCAGGGGCCTATGTCAGCGCTGCGCTCAGGCGGCCATCAACAGCCATATGCAGCCATATGCAGCCAGCCACCCAGATAAATACCGCCCATCAATGGGCGGAATGTGCTGCAGCCAGCATTGCGCCCCCTCTCCAGGTCAAAAACGACGACTTCTCCTCTCGCCTTGCGCATCAAATGCGCAGGCATTGCAATGCGTTGCAATCCCATTTTCATGACCTATATCAAGAATATTTGATAGCAAGATTTTGACAATCTTTAACAAAGTGAATAATCACATTCTTTTAGAAAATTGAATTTAGAAATATGCATAAGTACTTGTTTTTATGGACTATTGATGGCTCTATGCGTTTTGTATAGTAATTTTCTCATCTCTTATAACTATGATAAAAAACCTCATCATAAATTTAAATACTAAATGAGGTGAGAGCATGAAACTAGGACAACTGTTGGCGGGAATGCTGGTCAGCGTGCCAGCCATCGTTTTGGCCCAGGCCAATATCGACAACGGCACCTTGCGGGTGGGGGTGCGCAACGATGGCTCGTTGATGCCCGAAGAAATATCGCCACTGACGGGCATCACCTATTTGGCCAACGGCGCCGATGGTCTGACACCAGGGTGCTATTGCGAGGCCTGGGGCATTGCCGATGCCCTGAGCAATACGTCGGGATTTACCGGCGCCAGCGTGGGCATCCAAGGGATTACGTCAGAGTCGTTCACCTCTACGGCCACGACCGCTACCGCCGTGGCCAATGCCTTTGGCACCTTCCGCGTGACCCATGCTTTCGCGCCTTCTACGGCCACCAGCAATATTTACGAAGTCAAGGTCACAATCGAAAACATCTCGTCCGCACCGGTCGAGGCGCTGTATGGCCGCGCGATGGACTGGGATGTTTTCCCCACCCAGTTCAACGAATACACCACCATCCAGCGCGGCAGCAGCACGGCGCTGGTCTTCTCCAGCGACAACGGCTTCCATACCGCCGACCCGCTCGAGAGCGATTCGGGCATCCTGTTTGTCGACCAGGATGTGGTGGACAGCGGCCCGACCGACCACGGCGCGCACTTTCGCTTCAACTTTGGCACCATTGCGCCCGGCGCCAAGGTCGAATTCACCATCGGCTACGGCGTTGCGGGCAACCAGGTCGATGCGCTGGCCGCATTGGGCAGCTTTGGCGCCGAGGCCTATTCGCTGGGCAAGCCCAGTGAGAACCCTCCCGGCACCCCGAACACCGATGGCACGCCCAACACCTTTATCTTTGCCTTCAAGGGCATTGGCGGTGTGCAGCTGATTGGTGTCGATGCCGTCAATGACGCCGCCCCCGCCATCACCCGCCCCACCAGCGGCACCGTCACCGCTGTCAATGTGCTGGCCAATGACACGGTCGATGCGGCACCCGCCACCACCAGCAATGTGGCCCTGACGCCCGTGGGCACCTGGCCCACCGGCATCACCGTCACGCCCGATGGCAATGTGCTGATTGGCGCGACCGCCACGCCGGGCGCCTACACGGTGAGCTACCAGATCTGCAGCACCGTGCAGGCCACGCAATGCGATACGGCCACCGTCACCTTGGAGGTGACTGCCCCCGTAGTGGTCGTGCCCAAGGCGGTGCCGGTCGGCCACCCCCTGGCGCTGGCGGGCCTGGGTTTGCTGCTGGTCGGCCTTGCCCGCCGAAAACTGGTCTGAGTCTGCGGCGCGTCGCGGCCTAGCAAGACCCCAGGGTGCGCTGCACGGCCACCCTGCTCCGTCATAGTCAATGCCCCGTGGCCTGCGCCCGGGGCATTTTTATCGCTGGTGCCCAGAGCGCCGTCGCCGCTACGGCGCCCTGGCGCGGGCACAAAAAAGCCGGGGCAGCTGCCCCGGCGGTTTGGCGTATCGGCGCTCAGCGGCCCCGGTGGAATGGGCCACCTAGCCCCTGCTGCCGCGCAGAGGCTTAGTGCATTCAGCCCTGGCGCCGGCGCAGCGTGGCAGCGCCCAGCAGCATCAGCGACAGCGCCACCAGCGCCCATTGCTGCAGCGTAGGCACGGCAGCGGGCACGGCGGGCACCGTGCGCACAAGGGTGTAGACAAAGGATGCCGTGTTGCCGCTGGCGCCAGTCACCAGACCCACCGATACCGGCAGCGTCTCGCTCCAGACATAGTCTGCGGGGGCCGCTGGCATGGTGGGCGTTTGTTCTAGCGTGCAGTTGGCACCCACAGGCACATTGGTGATGGCAATGGCTCCAGCGCTGCTGCCGCTCAGGTTCACGGTGGCGCTAAAGCTGCCATCGGCGCCGCAGTTGGCGGTATAGCCAAAGCTGCCGCTGATGCCCGCTGCCGGGCCACCGGTCACGGTGGTGCTGATGGTGATGTCGGTATTGGCACGTGCCAAGGTGTTGACCAGCAGCGCATGGTTGGCCGCTGGCGGCGCGGCCATCGCGACCGAGACGCTGGGCGCCGGGTCTTCCACCCAGATATGGTTGGCGGGGGGCGCGGGGCGTGTGCCCTCGGTCACCACGCAGCTGCCGCTGGCGATCACTGGCGTGACGGTGACACTGCCGGTCTTGGGCGTATCCAGCGTGATCGAGGTGTCGATCGCGGGCAAGGCCTGCCCATCGCTGCCGGTGCAGACCACCGAGACGGGGAAGCTGCTGCCGGTCAGATCCACCGGCGTGATGTTTGCCGGCCAGACCACTTGCTTGGCGATGGAGAGTTGCGCGGGCTGGCAGGCCAGCGTGGCCGTCGCTGGCGTGTTGACCTGGCCAATCGGCGAGACAAAGTCTGTGCCCGGCGTGATGGTGTTGGTCAGCACCGGGGTGTCCGTGCAAGCCTGACGGCCAGCATCGGTGTTGGGCCAGACCACCGGCACCGTGATGCTGCAGCCGCCGGGCGGAATGGTCACACCGCTGCTGCGGATGACATTGGCGCCAGCGACGGCACTGAGGCTGCCGCCCGTGCAGGTATTGCCGACGGTGCCTGCCCCCACCACCAAAGGCGCTGGCAGGTTGTCGGTCATATCGACATGGATGATAGGGTCGCGCGTGCCATTGGACAGATCGATCGTCAGCACGGTGCTGTTGTCGCTACCGCCCAGGTAGATATCGCTTTTGTCAAAGCTTTTGCTGACCTTGGGCAGGCCGCAGGCGCCGTTCTCGGAGGTAACCGCCTTGAGGAAGGCGGGGCCCACCTTGCCCCGGTTGGCCGTCCACGACTGGTACTGCGGGATATCAAAGAAGGAAGAAAACTCCACCATGGCAAACACGCAGGCTCCACGGCTGTTATTGGATTGGAAGGTGGGAATCAACACCCCATAAACATCGTTGATGGGCGTTGTGCCAGGAGCGGGAAAGTTGGATGGCGGCGTTCCCTGTGCCAAATACAGTGCGTTGTCGGCTGGCACGTTATTGATGTAGTTAACAGAACCGCCTTCAAACGGATTCAAGCCTGAGAAGTCCGCTGAAAATCGAGTATTGGTATTGAGCGGGAAGCGTGCATCGGCTGCAGCGCGCCCCACTGAAAAAGCCGAGCCGGTTCCGGCATTCAAGGCAGCCATCATTTGGCGCGCATTGCCTCCAGTCTGTGCCTCGCAACATCCATCAGTGAAGAACACAATGGAGTTGGCCCAGCGGTTGGCCACCGCATCTTGCAATACTAACCAGTTCGATGCATCGACGGGCCTTTCACTACTGGCAACAATGACAACGTCATAAGGTCCCGGTGCATCGGTAAAGGTGCGCTGCGAGATCGCACCAGCGGTGCCCAACACCGACAGGCGCGTCAGATCACTAGGGTTGGCGAGTTGCGAGGCAAATTCACCTTGCAAGTTGTCAAAACCACTGGCGATAAGGGCTCGCTCCGCATTGGCACCCGTGATATTGGTCGTCAGCAGCAGCACCTTTTGTGCCCAGGCCTGCTGCGCACCCGCGCTTAGCAACAAAGCCGCCAGGCATAGCCTGAAAAAATGGGGGAAATTTTTCATTTCGTCCTCTCTGAACTTGTCCATCTAAAAAACAGATCTGCAAGGCAAACCGATGGAGCGTCTCCCGAGCGGCTGTTGCAGCTGGCTCTTGCAAGCGCCTGCGGTTGCATAGCCCGGTGGCGCACCAAGCAGGAAGGTGGCGGGCTTGCGTTGCAGAGACATCGTGTGAGAGGTGATCATACATATTCAAAAGCTATTAGGAAAATTTACCAAACGATCAAATGCAATCTATTGCAATTTTGTTGTTAATTGATTAAAAGCATCATTGGAAATCGGCGGGCGATCAGGGGTGGCCGGCGTGGGCGCCGCAGCACGGACGGCCCAGAGCAGCCAGTGCACAGCGCAGCGGTTGTACCCACGCAAGGTTTCACAAAGCTAGGGATATACCCGTGTGCTCGCAAAAAATCTGAGGCGAATCAACACCGTATTGCCCGATCTGTGCCGCCTGTCCATAGACCTAGGGACAGACAGCGCCAGCGCGTGACCGCAGACTGGGTGGCATGGGCGCAGACGCTGTGGCAAGGGCCGGGCTTGGCTTGGCAGGCAGCCGCGTTGGCGTGAATGAACACCATGGATGGACTACCAAGGAGCACCAAAGCGATGGCAAAACCGTTTGCATCATCGGCCGACATGACGGCCAAAACCGAGACGCTGGAGATCCTGGGCGATGGCGTCTATGCGCTGACCGCGCAAGGCGACCCCAATGTGGGCGCGATCGAGGGCGAGGACTTTATTGTGGCGATCGAGGCGCGCGCCACACCAGCGGCAGCGCGTGACTGGCTGCGCACGCTGCGGGCGCACACGCAAAAACCCATCAAATACCTGGTGCTCACGCACTACCATGCCGTGCGGGTGCTGGGCGCATCGGCCTTTGAGGCCGAGCACATCATCAGCAGCGACGTGACCCGCCAGCTGATCGAGGAGCGCGGCGAGCAGGACTGGGCCAGCGAGTACGGCCGCATGCCGCGCCTGTTCAAGGAATTCGAAGGCATTCCGGGCCTGACCCGGCCGACCCAGACCTTTGCCACCCGCCACGAGATCGCGCTGGGAGGCGAGCGGGGCACGCTGGAGCTGCAGTTCAACGGCCGGGGGCATACGGCGGGCGACATCGTCGTCTGGCACGACAAGAGCAAAACCCTGTTTGCGGGCGATCTGGTGGAGGCCGAAGCGGCCTTGTACACGGGCGATGCCCACCACTTTGAATGGGCCGGCGCAACGCTGGACCAGCTCAAGCAGTACCGCGCGCAGAACTTGGTCGGCGGCCGGGGCGCGGTGGCCCGGGGCGAGGCGGCATGCGACGCGGCCATCGAGCAGACGCGCGCGTTCCTCCAGGGCATGATCGACCAGGTGGGACCGGTCTACCGGCGCGGCGGCACGCTCAAGGAGGCTTTTGAGGCCACCCACCAGGCGTTGGCGCCCCAGTTTGGCCGCTGGCCCATTTTTGAGCACTGCCTGCCGTTCAATGTGCAGCGCCTGTGGGACGAGTTCGATGGCATCAGCTGGCCGCGCATCTGGACGGCCGAGCGCGACCGGGACGTCTGGGCCCAGCTGCAAGGGTGAGCGCCATGGCAGCGAGCACGATGCATCCCCTGGCGCAGGCGCGCAGTGCCACCGCGCCGCCCGCCACCCCACAGCACCGGGGCATTCCGGTGTGGCGCCATATCGGGGCCACGCCGGCAGCCAGCCGCCAGGAGCCGCGCGCCAGCGTGGTCATCGCCGGGGCCGGGCCGGTGGGGCTGGCCATGGCGCTGGACCTGGCGCGGCGCGGCCATGCGGTCGTGGTCATCAGCCGGCTGGACTTTGTGCCGGGAGGCTCCAAGGCGATCTGCTTTTCCAAGCGCTCGCTCGATATCTTCGAGCGCCTGGGCGTGGGCCAGACCCTGCTGGACAAGGGCGTGACCTGGAACGTGGGCAAGGTCTTTTGGGGCGCGCGCGCCGAGCCCATTTACCAGTTCGACATGCTGCCCATCAAGGACCAGCAGTACCCGGGCTTTATCAATATCCAGCAGTACTACGTCGAAGAGGCCTTGCTCGATGCGCTGCGCGCCCTACCCAACGTGCAATTGCGCCTGGGCCAGAACATCGAGTCTCTGCAGGTCTTGGCGGACCATGTGCGGCTGGGCGTGCAGGCGGGCGCGCAGCATTACACGCAGGAGGCCGACTGGCTCATCGCCTGCGACGGCAGCAAATCGACGCTGCGCGGTCTGATGGGGCTCGATTTCAACGGCCGGGTGTTTGAGGAGAACTTCCTCATCGCCGACATCCGCATGCCCCAGGAACGCCCTGCCGAGCGCTGGTTCTGGTTTGATCCGCCGTTCAACCCCGGCCAGTCGGCGCTGATGCACCGCCAGCCCGATGGGCTGTGGCGGCTCGATTTTCAGCTTGGCTGGGGCATTGACCGCGAGGCCTGCGCCCAGCCCGAGAACGTGGAGCGCTATGTGCGCGCAATGCTGGGGCCCGGGGTGCCGTTTACCACGGAGTGGCACAGTATCTACACCTTCCAATGCCGCCGCATGGACCGCTTTGTCCATGGCCGCGTGCTGTTTGCAGGCGACAGCGCCCACCTGGTATCGCCCTTTGGGGCGCGCGGCTGCAATGGCGGCCTGGCCGATACCGACAACCTGGGCTGGAAGCTCGACCGGGTGCTGCGCGGGGAATCGGGGCAGGCGCTGCTGGAGAGCTACAACGACGAGGCCATTGCGATGGCCGATGAGAACATCCTGCATTCGAGCCGCTCCACCGACTTCCTCACGCCCAAGAGCGCTGCCAGCAGGGCCCTGCGCAATGCGGTGCTGGAGCTGGCAGCGCGCGAAGCCTGGGCCCGGCCCTTTGTCAACTCAGGGCGGCTGTCCACCGCCATCCCCTGCCCGCACAGCGCGCTCAACACCGCCGATGACCAGCCATGGGAGGGCGGCCTGTGCCCCGGCGCGCCAGCGGTGGACGCACCACTGGCCGGGCATTGGCTGCTGCCACGCCTGGGGGGGCGCTTTGTGCTGCTGGCCCACCAGTGGCATGAGGCCCTGCCCGCAGGCGTGGAGCTGCTCGATATTGCCGCGCTGGGCGATACGGCCCTGCTCCAGGCGCGCTATGCGCTGGCGCCGGGCTGCGGCTACCTGATCCGCCCGGACCAGTATGTGGCCGCGCGCTTTCAGGCGCCGGTCGCGGCCAGCGTCTTGCAAGCAGCACTGGATACCGCTTGCGCCTGTGACAGCGCCAGCACCGGTGCCGCCCCGTTGCCCACCCGATTCACCACTGCCACAGGAGCACGGCCATGACCTGCCTGATCCGCCACCCCAACCTGGAGCGCGTCGATGATATTTACCAGCAACTGTTGCACATGCACGAGGGCCTGGACGAGGCCCAAAGCCTGCAGGCCAGTGCCAGGCTGATCTTGCTGCTGGCCAACCATATTGGCGACAGCAGCGTGGTGCTCAGCGCCATCGCACTGGCCGCGTCGGCTGCGGGCAAAGCGGCGGACTGACCGCGCCCCGGGGACCCCTGGCCCCTGGGCTCGGTGGCCTGTTCGCAAGCCGCAACGCCAGCGCCAGCGCCAGCCAGCAAATAGGGCATAGACCCACTTTATAAAAGGAGACAAATACATGGGGAATTCATCGATCAGCAGCCTGCCCGCGTCGCCGGCAGGCACCACCACCCCGGATGAACGCCGGGTGCTCACTGCCACCTTGGTCGGCACGGCCATCGAATGGTATGACTACTTCATCTACGCGCAGATGGCCGGCCTGGTGCTGGGCACCTTGTTCTTTGGGCCTTTGGCCCAGCACAACCCGGCCCTGGCACAGATCATTGCCTTCGCCACCATCGGCATTTCGTTCTTGTTCCGGCCGCTGGGCGCGGTCGTCTGCGGCTCGCTGGGTGACCGGCTGGGCCGCAAGGCCGTGCTGGTGATGACCCTGGTGCTGATGGGGGGCGCAACGATGCTCATCGGCCTGCTGCCCACCTATGCCCAGATTGGGGTATGGGCGCCCATTTTGCTGGTCGTGCTGCGCGTGGTGCAGGGCTTTTCGGCCGGCGGTGAATGGGGCGGCGCGGCCCTGATGGCGGTGGAACACGCCCCGCGCCACCGGCGCAGCTTTTTCGGCTCCTTTCCGCAGATCGGGGTGCCCATTGGCCTGCTGCTGGCCACCTTGGTGCTCAGCATCCTGACCTCGTCGATGTCCAGCGAGCAGTTCATGGCCTGGGGCTGGCGCATTCCGTTCCTGCTGTCGATCGTGCTGATCGGGGTCGGCACCTTGATTCGCCGCAGCGTTGGCGAGTCGCCGATCTTTGAGCAGATGCATGCCCGCAAGGCCGCTTCATCCGCCCCGCTGCGCAGCCTGTTCCGCCACCACGGCGGCACCGTGCTGCGCACGGCGCTGATCTTTGTCGGCAACAACGCCGCCGGCTACTTGCTCATTGCGTTCTTTGTGGCCTATGGCCGCAACAAGCTGGGCCTGTCGGCCACGCCGCTGCTGGTGGTGACCATGGCCGCCTCGCTCAGCTGGCTGGTGTTCACGCTGGTGGGGGGCATGATGGGAGACCGCTTTGGACGGGTGCGCACCTTCCAGATCGGCTATGTGCTGCTGGCCCTGTGGGCGGTGCCGATGTGGTGGCTGGTGGATTCGGGCAGCCTGGCTCTGTTCTTTGTCGCGCTGGCGCTGCTGAGCATTCCGCTGGGTCTCACCTATGGCCCGCAGGCGGCGCTCTATGCAGAGATGTTTCCGGCCCATGTGCG
Source organism: Comamonas squillarum (assembly GCF_025309455.1). NCBI lineage: Bacteria > Pseudomonadati > Pseudomonadota > Betaproteobacteria > Burkholderiales > Comamonadaceae > Comamonas > Comamonas squillarum. The sequence goes on along the minus strand of NZ_CP104377.1, from coordinate 3,736,320 downwards.
CTACTCGGGCGTGTCCGTGGGCTATGCGCTGGGAACCATCCTGGGCGGGGCCTTTGCCGCCTCCATTGCGCAGTGGCTCATCACCAGCTATGGCCAGTCCTTCTATATCGGCATCTATATCATGGGGCTGGCCCTGGTGTCGCTGGTCGCCGTCAGCACCACGCGCGAGCGCATGGGGGTCGATCTGCAGCAGTAGCGGGTGCACAAGCGGGTCAGCGCACTGCGATGGCCCGCGTCGTTCCACGATGCCACCCACAGAGCCCCTAATGGCTGCCCAGGCCGCAGCAAGGAGTCGCCACCATGCAAGCGTTGATGTTTGATCCCTCGATGGGGCAGTCGCTGCTCGACGCGGCGCTGTCGCCCGATTTTGCGCAGACGCTGCTGGGCGCCTCGCGCGGCCTCGACCAGGTCGAAGAGATCTTCGCCTACCAGGTCGATGCAGCGGGCGGCGTGCACGAGGTCCTGGCTGCCGGCGAGCGCCGGGGGATTGCCGAGCGGACAGGCGCCTACGCCCGGCGCTTCCATGCGATGGACCCGGTGCTGCAGGCGCAGGCCTTGCGGGGCAAGCGCAGCGGGGGTTTTTCGCAGCAGGTGCGGGCCTGCCATCTGCCCTCGGGGGAGTACCGCGAACTGTGTTTTGAGCAACCGGGCTTTGTCGACAAGCTCAGCTTCAGCTGGGTCGATGCTTCGCAGCGCTTGCTGATTCTGAGCTTTTACCGGGGTCTGCATGTGCAGTCCGCCAGCCCCAGTCCGCAATTGGCCGCCCTGGGGCAGTTGGCGATGGTGGCCTTGCATGCCCGGGTCCGGGAATCAGCCGCCCCCACCCGGCCGCAAGCCGATGCCGATGCCGATGCCCAAGGTCTATTGCTGGCGCGCCTGCAGCGCAGCTTTCCGTCCCTCACCGCGCGCGAGCGCCTGGTCATTGCGCGCTCCTTGCTGGGCGACAGCGCCCAGGACATTGGCACCGCGCTGTCCATCAGCACGGCGACAGTGCATACCTACCGGCTGCGTGCCTATGCGCGTTTCCGGTTTCGCCGGGCCAGTGATTTTTTGCCAGGGCTGCTGAACTAGCGCCTGCCGTCTTCAGAGCAGTTGAGGCGCTCGCAGCGCGCAATGAGCGTGCCTTTGCGCACACGGGCATCCAACCAACAGGCATAAAAAAACCGGGGCATCAAGCCCCGGTTTTGCTGGTTGTGCTCACCCAGCCAGCAGTGCGGAGTGGCCCGCCCTGCTGGATGGCTGATTTAGCGCTTGCGCAGTTGCAGGCTGGCGCCGGCAGCCAGCAGCAGTGCCAGCAGCAGCAGTGCTACGCGGCTGTCCACTGGCACGGGCGTTGGCGTGCCCGCTTGTGCCTTGACCAGGCTGTTGCTCACCGTCACTGGCACATTGGTGTTGGCCGCGATGGTCACCGGGCTGCCTTCCAGCGTTGGCGCATCCCACTGGTAGCCAGCCGGTGCGGCAGGCAAGGTTTGCGCAATCGTGCACTCAGCGCCGGCCTGGGCACCGGTGATGGTGCCGGTCGCGCTCGCTGGTGGCGACACGATGGTCACGCTGTGGGTGGTTCCCGCTGTGGGCAGGTTGCAAGTGGCAGTCACGACAAAGCTGAAGGGACCGGCCACGCCATCGGGCAGGGTGGTGTTCAGGTTCACCAGAATGTCACCGGTCTGCCCGGTCAGCGCATTGGTCACACCGACTGCCACCGCACCGGTGCTGGGCACCACCACGGGTGCGGGCACCGACGGAGCCGCCCACACGTAGTTGGCAGGCGCCGTTGGCAGCGGCTGGTCTTCCACCACCGTGCAGTTGGCACCGGCTGGCACATTGGCGATCGTCACCTTGGTGTTGGTCGGGTAGTCGGCCAACGTGGCGGTGTAGACCGAGCCAGCGCTAGGCAGGTCGCAGGTGGCGGTAAAGCCAAAGCTGAAGGGGCCGGTCACGCCGCTGGGCAGTGCCAGGGTCTTGGTCACTTCAATGCCCGCTTGCTGGCGCACCAGGGTGCTGGCCATCGTGGCGGCAACGGCGCTGTTGGCAGACACCGTGACGTTGACATTGGCCGCCGCAGGGCCCCAGCTGAAGTTGGCAGGTGGCGTGGGCAGGGGGCCTTCAGCCACTACGCACTGGGCGCCAGCGGGCACATTGGCAATGGTGGCCGACGTCGCGGTCGGGTAGCTCAAGCTCGCAGGGAACACCGTGCCGGCACTGGGCAGGTCGCAGGTGGCCGTGTACGTGAAGTTGAACGGACCGGTCACGCCATTGGGCAGGGTCAGCGTCTTGTTGATGGTGATGCTGCCAAACTGCTGGTTCAGCGCATTGGTCACCGCCACCGAAGCCACGCCACTGCTGGGCACCGTGACCGGAGCAGGCACGCTAGGCGCTGCCCATTCGTAGCCATCCGGTGCGGTTGGCAGCGGGGTGTTTTCCGTCACCGCGCAGCTGGCGCCCGAGGGGATGCCAGGGATCGTCACCCGGGTGTTGGTCGGGTAGTTGGCCAAGGTCGCAGTGAAGGTCGAGCCCGCGCTGGGCAGGTTGCAGGTGGCGGTAAAGCCAAAGCTGAAGGGGCCGGTCACACCGCTGGGCAGCGCCAGGGTCTTGGTCACTTCAATACCGGCGGTCAAGCGCACCAGGCTGCTGGCCATCGTCACCGGGGCTGAGGCATTCAGCGGCACCGTCACATTGGCGTTCGCTGCCGCAGGGCCCCAGGTGTAGTTCGCAGGGGCTGCAGGCAAGGGGCCTTCCGCCACGACGCACTGCGCACCAGCGGGCACATTGGCAATGGTGGTCGACGTCGCGGTCGGGTACGTCAGGCTGGCGGGGAACACCGAACCGGCCGTTGGCAGATCGCAGGTCGCCGTGTAGCTGAAGGTGAACGGACCAGGGGCGTCACCTGGCAACACCAGATCCTTGGTGATCGTGATGCTGCCATACAGCGCATTGAGCGTATTGGTCACCGTCACCGCCGCGTTGCCGTTGGCAGCGATCACCACGGGCGCAGGCGCCGAGGGGGCCGCCCATTCGTACGAGGCAGGGGCCGCGGGCAAAGGGGTGTCTTCGGTCACCGTGCAGTTGGCAGTGGCGGGCACCTCGTCAATCGTCACCGAGGTATTGGCCGGGTAGCCGGTCAGGGTCGCAGGGTAGGTGAAGCCAGCGGTGGGCAGGTCACAGGTTGCGGTAAACGCAAAATCAAAAGGACCGGTCACACCCGCGGGCAGCACGAGCGCCTTGTTGATGGTCAGGCTGCCCTGCTGGCGCTCGGCAAACAGGTAGTCCACCGCCGTTCCGCCCGTGGGTACCACGATGCCGCTGATGCTGCGGTCCACCGCCGTGCCAGACGCTGCGCCATTGACGGTGCCGGGGGTGGCACCAACGGCCAGCCACTGCGCATCGGGGGCAATGCTCAAGGTCCAGGAGCCGCTGGCAAGACCTGGGAAATTGGCCTGGCCATCGACCGTGGCGCCCGGCGCAAAGCTGTACACGCCCGAGGCGTCGGTCACTGCGCTATGCGTTTCGCCCGCCGTGCAGGCAGGGCCGGCATCGCAGGTCAGCGTGGCCGTGATGCCCGCTACTCCCGCTTCACCAGCGTCCAGCGTGTTGTTCATGTTCAGGTCGTTGAACACCAGGCCCGTCAGGCTGGCAGCCGCCTGGCCACGCAGCTCCACCTGTCCGCTTGCCGTCAGCACCAGGCCCCCGGGGCTCAGCTCGCGGCCAAACACGTCGTTGTACAGCTCGGTGGTGGGCGCCAGCGGGGAAGCGCTGCGCATCGTCAGGTTGGCAATACCGCTGTAGCCCGGTTGCAGCGTCGAGCTGGTGGTAAAGCGCAGCGCCGTCACACCGGCGGGGAAGGCACCGCCGGCGTAGGCCGTCCAGGCCACGCCGGTGGCTGCATCTTCATTGCCCGGGGTTTGGACGGCAGCGCGCACCGTGGCCGCTGCCGTGGTGGTGTACTCAATGCCGATCGTGCCCTGGCCGGAGCCACCCATGGCGGCGGTGGCGCTGACCATTTGCAGCGGGCCCAGGCCCGTGGTGCCGCGGTCGTCGCCATCAAAGGGCAGCACATCGACCATGCGCAACTGGCCCTTGGCCGTGCTGGTGGCATTGCCAAACGAGATCGCATAGGTAAAGGGCTGTCCAGCGGTGATGCGGGTGACCGGATTGGCCGGGTCGCTGTTGTCGACCGTGCCGCCACTGACCAGCGCCTTGCTCATCTGGAAGCCGGCAACGCCCGACACCGTGGTGCTGACCCGCTCATTGCGGTCTTGCAGCAAGGCGGCCGGCACGATATTGGGCACACCGGTGTAGTCGGCAAAGCTCAGGTCATTGTTGGCTGCCACCAGGCCCACCAGCGGGTAGGTGCCCACAGGAGAGATATAGGCTGCCTGAACCTGGAAGGTGATGGCCGGGTGGGCCGTGGCATGGCCCTGGTACGGGGCCGGGCCCACCGCGCCACCGGGTGCTGCCAGGTCGCCCAGGTTCAGCACCAGCTTGGCGGGAGCGCCATCGTCAGCCGTGCCGGGCAAGCCGTCCGGGCCCAGATTGGCGGGCGTGAGCACATAGGTTGCCCCGGGCGGCAAGGCCGGTGCAATCGAGCTCTCCAGCGGCTGGATATAGGTGTTGGGAAAGTCAAGGGTGATCTGCACATTGCGTGAGACGCCATTGACCCCGGGCGTGGTCGCGCCAATGGTGGTGGGCGTGACGCTGATCGGGAAAATATCGCCAGGCGAGACGCTGCCGGGCAGCGCAATGCTGTGCCGCACCAGCGCAGAGGCCGCCTGCACATAGCCGCCACCGTTGGCGCCAGCGGTGCTGCTGTTGCCGTCAAAGGTCGAGTACACGCGTCCGCTGGCTGCCGTGAAGTACTGGAAGAACCAGGGCAGCGGTGCATCATCGGCCAGGGCCAGCGATGCCGCGCTGCTGCTGCGCTGCAGCGGCAGCACCAGGCCCAGCGTTTGGCCAGGCGTCAGATTGGGGATGTACGCGTAGCGCACGCTGGTGATGGTATTGGGCGGCAGCGATGCGTAGTTGCTGGTCCACAGCGGGTTGCCATCACCGGCGACCCCGCAGTTGGCCGCGCGGCGCGCCGCATCATCGGCATAGGGCTGGGCCGAGTACTCCATCACCATATTGGCGGGCGCTACATCGGGCGACAGCAGGTTGGTCGGCTGGTAGAAGATCGCCAGGTTGCTGAGCTTCAGGCTGGCGGCCGCGCGCAGCTCCAGCAAGGCCGGGTTCCAGGCCACGCAGGATTGCGCATCGGTGGCCGGGTCTTCGGAGGTCGGGCGGTTGCCCACGCCCATCAGCGCATTAAAGGCCTGGCCGGGTACCACCTTCTCAAAGTTCTGGGTATAGCCATGGCCATCGCCGTAGATCAGGTTGACGTTGTCATACACCGCGCCGCCACTGATGGCCAGCTGCAGGGTTTGGGTACGGCTGACCGTTGCAGTGGCACAGGTTTGCGTGCCGTTCGCGCCAGCCGGGCAGACATAGCCGGGCTGGTAGCCAGGCGCTGGCACCGCATCGGGCTGGCCGCCCAGGCCCAGTGGTGCAAAGTTGACCAGCTGCGCCGTGATAGCGCTGTTCTGGCCTGCCGGGAAGTTGGGAATCTCAGGCACACCAATTTGCACAATCGCCGTAGCGGTTTGCCGCCATGTCGCCTCATAGCCGCCGGGATTGACTGCATCAAGGAAATGGGTGGTGGGGCTAGTGAACTGCACCGTTACATCGGTGCCCGGCCCGCCGGGCTGGCTACAGGTAGCGCCAGCGGGGCAGGTACGGACCACGGCGCCCGTCTGCACCTTGATGGTGACGGACACCGGGTTTTGCAGCGCCTCATAGCCCTTGAAGTTGCCGCTGGCGGGCAGCAAAGCGCCCAGGCTGATGGTGACCGGCATGCGCCGCTCCCACACGTTGGAGCCGGTGGAGGTTTCCGCACGCACAATATTGGCAGCCTCCACTCGCGTGCGGGTGTCGGTTTTGGGCGTGGCAGACACGGTAACCGGCGCCGATGTGACCGACGAGCCGCTGGACGCGGCCGTCAATGCCACCGAGGCGCCATTGGCGACATTGCCCACCCAGCTGAGCACCTGGAACGACTCTACGCCCGCACTGGCGGGCTGGCGGTTACAGGTCAGCACGGTTCGGGCAGCATTCAAGCTGCCGCCGCCGGGGCCATTACACACGGAGGCAGCAGTGGCAGTGGGATCCCAGCGCATGCCCGCAGGCAATGTCGCGGTGATCACGCTGTTGCTGGTGTCCGAAGCGTTGTAGCCGATGGTGTAGAGGACGGTGTCCTGGCTGCGCACGACGCCATTGGCAGGCCCGCTGTCATTGCCGGGGTTGTTGTCGGCGTCGAATGGGCCGCTGCCGTCGGCACTGACCACCGCGCTGGTGATGGTGATGGCCGCTTGCGCCGGGCTGGCCAAGGCGCACAGGCCCGCCAGGGCCAACAGGGCCCTGCCAATCACCGCGCCGCGTAGGGCGCCTCCGTTGGGCCGGGTCGCAGGCCCTTGCGCCTCCCAGCGCATGCGATGCAGATAATTTTTTATCACATCAACTCCATTCATTGGAAATATTAATATGTACAAATTTTAATGGCCTCGTTACCTAAATTAGCACCGCGGACAATGGCTGGCACAAAAACCACTGTTTTCGTCTTGGTTTGAAAAAATTAACATTCATACGTTACATATGCCACAACCTAGGGTTTACGCGGGCGCTCCGGGTCGGCTGTTCGGTGCCTATTTTGTCGCCACCAAAACCTCGCAAACGCCTATGGGATAAGGGTTCTACCTCTGACATGCGACATCGCTGCAAACCCATCCGCCAAGGCATTCGGTTAACAATTCGTCGCCAAAATGGCATAACGCTCTCTTTGGTTTATTTCGTAACCTTTCGTTTTTTTGCATGCAACCCACAGTATTTACCGTTTATCAGCACGCGCACAAAAACTACCACTTCTCGAAAAATTTGTTGTATTAGCAATGCTCTAGGCATCTGCCGATTTTCATAAGTTCTGATCAGAAAAGTGTCAGATATGACTGGCTAGTTATTCAGTTAATGACTTTATCTATACACTTTTGATTTGTTAACTTCTGACAACCCAGCGCTGTACCTGACTGGCACCACAGGGCTCTAAAACCCTAGAAATTCACAGCAAAAATCGCATTTGACGCTTGCCAGGTCACTGCACCTGAACGCGCCCAATGGGCTGTAAAAAAAACCGCGCCCCCGCCATCAAACCCTGTAGCTCCAAGGGTTTGACCACCTGCAGGCATGGTATCGACGGCCTTTTTCCGCCCCCACACCCAGCAGCAGCGCCAGCACAGAATGCGCATTCAACATAGCTGTTAATGATTTGATTCATTGATTTATTAGCATAAAGCTATAATTTATGCGCATGTGTCGCTGTATGCCGCCCAGTCTCTACAGATGGCGGCCCAGACACGCTTTCTTCAGGTCTGCAGGCACAGGGTGGGGTACCGCCCAGCCATTGCGGGCCTGATTCCCCGCTTCATCCCGGGTGGTGAGGTCACCGCCCGCCTTGCGCTACCGCTGCCTGCGGGTCGTACCTATCCGCCCCTCGCAGGCAGCACAACACGCCCCTTCTTTCTGCCATGTACCTCTTGATCATTGCTGTCAGCCTGTTGATGCTGAAAATCTATGAAATTCCACCGATAGATAGCTGGCCATGGCCCCATGTGCTGGCGCCCTCGTTGCTGGCCCTGCTGTGGAAGCTGTGGGCCGACTGGTCCGGCTACACACGCCGGCGCAGCCGGGCGCGGCGCGCCCGCAAGCAATCGGCCCGCTATGTGAAAGACAAGGACCTTTTCAGATTCAACGCGACCCGGTCCCGCGACAGATAAGAGCGGCCCACACCGCCCCGGCAAACCCACCCCGTGTTTGCCCTGGAGACGAGAGGCGAGCCGCTGGCGGTGCCACAAGCACTGCCGGGCCTGGCTACCGGGCATGTGTGGGCCACTCAGCGCCGGCTGCATACCGCGCAAGGTATGCGCCATTTCCCCCACGCACTAGAAGAAGTAGTTATGCTCACCTTGATTGGCTTAGCCATTGTTGTTGTCATCGTCGCCTTGCTGCTGAGCGAGAAGGTCTCGCCCGTGATCAGCATGGTGCTGGTGCCCCTTGCCGGCGCCCTGATCGCTGGCTTCAGTACCAGCGAGATCACCGGTTTCTACCGCCACGGCATCAGCTCCGTGGTGCAGGTGGTGACCATGTTCATCTTTGCCATTTTGTTTTTTGGCGTGATGAACGATGTGGGCTTGTTTGACCCGCTGATTCGCGCCATGGTGCGCATCACGCGCGGCAATGTGATTGCCGTGGCCGTGGGCACGGTGCTGATATCGGCCATCGCACAACTCGATGGCGCAGGCGCCTCCACCTTCTTGCTGGTGGTGCCGCCGCTGCTGCCGCTGTACCAGCGCCTGAAGATGAGCCCCTACCTGCTGTTTTTGCTGCTGGCTTCCAGCGCCGGCGTGGTCAACATGCTGCCCTGGGGTGGGCCGGTGGGCCGCGTAGCCACCGTGCTGGAGATGGATGCCGTGGCGCTGTGGCGCGAGCTGGTGGTGGTGCAAGGCCTGGGCCTGGCCTTGCTGCTGGTGCTGGCGGTGTTTTTGGGCCTGCGTGAGCAGCGCCGCATCCGCCGCCAGGCGCTCAAGGCCGAGCTGGCGCAAGCCATGCCTGCTGCGGTGTCCGGCTCTGCGTCTGCAGCTGCGTCTGCGTCGGTGGCGACATCGGCGCCCGCATCCGCCCATCCCAGCCATGTCGACGAGCTGGCCGCGGCACTGCAGCCCCATGCCGCCACCGAACTGGCCATGCAGGCGGCTGCGGCCAAGGCGGCCGATGAGGCGCGCGCGCAGCTGTTGCGCCCCCGGTTGCGCTGGGTCAATGCGCTGGTGTTTTTGCTCACCCTGGCGGTGCTGGTGATGGGCGTGTTCCCGCCCGGCTATACCTTCATGATTGCGCTGTGCGTGGCCCTGGTCATCAACTACCCCCAACCCAAGGTGCAGATCGAGCGCATCAATGCCCACGCGGGCGGCGCCATCATGATGGCCAGCATCATCTTGGCGGCCGGTACGTTCCTGGGCATCCTCAAGGAGTCGGGCATGCTCAACAGCATTGCGCGGGCCTTGGTCGATGTGCTGCCGGCCGTGCTGCTGCCCTATATGCACCTGGTCATTGGCGCCATCGGCATTCCGCTGGAGCTGGTGCTGAGCACCGATGCCTACTACTTCGCGCTGTTCCCGGTCGTCGAGCAGATCACCTCGCAGGCGGGGGTGCCGTCGACTTCGGCAGCCTACGCGATGATCATCGGCAGCATTGTGGGCACCTTTGTCTCGCCGTTCTCGCCAGCGCTGTGGATGGGCCTGGGCCTGGCCAAGCTGTCGATGGGCCAGCATATCCGCTACTCGTTCTTCTGGATCTGGGGCTTGTCGCTGTCACTGCTGGTGCTGACCTGGATGCTGGGCATTATCTGACCGGCACGGCGCCAGCCCTGCCCCGGGGCAGGGCTGGCGCACCGTGCTAGCGGCGCAGCAGACGGCTCGCTGCAGCGCGCGCAGGCGCACTCTCCTCGGCCGGTGCCGGCCGCGCCTGCAGGGACTGCCGGAAATCGCGCGCATAGCCAAAGCTGGGCGCCGGGTGGCGCGCAGCAAACCAGAAGGTGGTGGCCGCGGCAATCTGCGGCCTGCAGTACCAATAGGCATGGCCATCACCATCCATGGCCCACCAGCGCGCATCCTCTGGCGCCTGGCTCCAATCGATGCTTGAGAAATTCATAGTTGAGCTTGTAAAAAAATAAAAGACATTCCCGCGCCGGCTGTCCGGCCCGTCGATGGGCCCGGTCTGCTGCACCAGCAGCGGAGTTTCGGAAAAGCACCAGGGGACGCCATTGCGCAGCGGCAGCGCCGGCCCGGTCAAGACATGGCATCCGGGCAAAGGGGCAGGCTGCTGCGGGCATGCACAGCGCATCGGCAGCATGGGCAGCAGGCTGCGGCAGGCAGTGCGCTGGCCCAGGGCCAGGGAGGCGCTGAACGCCACCGGTCAAAACGCCCTGTGGGCGGCACGCCAACCTCGGGTCGATCTGTGCGAAAAAACCAACTTAAATAATATACTATATCTATCGTTAATAAATAGCGATAAATTCAACAAATGTTAGGTATACCTACGATCTACCCCATCTGTGGCACAGTCGCTACCACCCCGGCGCCATCACTTCGCCATTCATCGGTAAAAACACCGATGAAACAGAGGCAATTTCGTAAAAATCTCTGGAACTTTTACGCTTCTGTTGGTGCAATCCAGCTGCCATCGGCGACCGTTCCCACCCATTTTTTTACGCATCTGTAAAAAATTTAATTACATAGCAATTTACAATTGGAGTAATTATTTTGATTTGAAAAAATGAATTCATCATGACCCACGTTTACCAGCCGCAGAGATCGGCATCCATCCCCACATTGCGGCAGCTCAGCTGCTTCAAGCAGGCCGCTGAGCACCCCACCTTCACCCAGGCTGCCCAGTCGCTGGCGATGAGCCAGCCGGCCTTTTCCTCCGCCATCCGCGAACTCGAAATCACGCTGGGCGTCACCTTGTTTGACCGCAGCATGCGGCGCGTGCGGCTGACACCAGCGGGCGAATCGGTGCGCGCCCAGGTCAGCTGGATGATTGCCACCTTTGACCAGGGCATGGAGGAGATGCTCCAGCGGCTGCAGCACCAGAGCCGCTCTATCCGCATCCACTGCATCCCATCGGCATCGCAGTGGATTGCGCCGTACATGGCCCAGTTCCAGCAGCGCCACCCGGAGGTGCATTTCGTGCTCGACGACATGCACAGCGACACGCTGATCGAGTCGATCACGCAAGGGGATGCGGATATTGCGGTCGGGCTGCATTTCGATATGCCTGCGCACATTGATTCGCGCCTGATCACCAGCGATGAGATCGTGGTCGTGGTCTCCCCGCGCCATCCGCTGGCCCAGCAGGCCAAGCTGCACTGGCACGATCTCAAAGACCAGCCGCTGGCGGTGCTGCGGCGGGGCAATACCTATGACATGATCACCACCGTGCTGCGCGAGCAGGGCGTGCATGTCAATGTGCCGCACAACCTGTCGTCGATCGAATCGCTGTACGCGCTGGTGCACAGTGATCTGAAAGTCGGACTGATATCCAGCCTGAGCAAGCAGGCGCACACTGACCCGCAGCTGTGCTACCTGCCGATCGCCCGGCCACAGCTGGCCAGAAAAATCTGTCTGATGAAGCACGGCAAGCAGGCCGACACCCCGTTGCTGGTGCAAGCCTTCTGGGACATGCTGTGCGAGACGCTGTGAGCCCGTCCAGACCACCGCCTATTGGCTGCAGGCCAGCGATTGCTTGCCCTTCCTTCCCCGGCGCCAGTGCGTTATCGCCAGCGCCACAGCCCCGCCCTGCGCTAGTCTGAATACCCTTTGGGCCAGGCACTTGGCCGCTCACAACAAGCCTCCCAGTTCTTGCCCCGCGCCGTATGGCCAATGCCGGGGTTCAAGCTGTTACTGGGGTCCAGCTGGCGGTAAAAATCGGCCAATGCAGGCTTGGCCACATAGAGGTGGCCCACATTGTGCTCGGCCGGGTACTCGGCCCGGCGCGCATCGAGCAGCGCCCACATGCGGTGCTCCATGGCCAGCGGATCGACGCCCTTTTTCACGATGTAGTCCTGGTGGAAGACATGGCAGAAAAAGTGGCCGTAGTAGAGCTTGTGCACTATGTCGGCCTCGACCTCGGCGGGCAACTGCTCCACCCAGTCACGGTCATTGCGGCGCAGGGCGACATCGAGCGCGACAATGTCTTCGACCTGGGCGCGGTGCACTTCGCGGTAGCGGATGGCAGCGCCGGCAATCGCAAAGCGGTGCAAAAAGGCCTTGCGCCCTTCATCGGCATCACACTCAAACCAGCCGCCACTGGCGCTGCCAGCAAAATGCGTGCTCAGAAACGCGCGTGTGGCGTCCGCCGTGTCGTTCGATACGCGCAGCAGCAGGTGGTGCTCATAGCGCTCGCGCCACTGGCGCATGCGCGCGGGCAGGTGGCTGGGCAAGAGGTTGGTGAACGCCTGGATGATGCGGTCGCTGACGCCGCGCAAGCCCAGCCGCTCAAAGAAGCCATCGACCCGGCTTTTGAGCGCAAAGGCCGCAGGCACGCGGGCGGTGCCAAAGCGGTCGATCAGCAAGAAGGTATCCTTGCCGTATTGCTCGCCAATGTCGTAGGCGGTGCGGTGGATGTACTCACCGGCAATCGGCAACTCCGGCAAGGCGGTGAGCAGATGGCGGCGCACCGTGGTCAGGTCGTCGGCCGCATTGCTGCCGATATAGAAGACGGTGCTGGGCACTTTCGGAAAAGTATCGAGCCGCACTGCAAACAGGCAGAGCTTGCCGGCCGAGCCCGAGGCCTCAAACAAGCGCGAGGGATCGGCATTGAAGCGCGCGGGCGAATCCTGGTCCACATCGCGCACGGCGGCGGCGTAGCGCGGGTCGGAGGCGGCGCGCTGCGCATCGTGCGTGATGTCGGCCTCGCGGTAGTCGCCGTTGTGCAGGCGGGTCAAAATCTCTTGCGGGCTATCCCCCAGCGCAATGCCCAGGTGGTTGACCAGCGCCAGCGAGCCATCGGCCCGCACCTGGGCGTAGAGCGCCAGCTCGGTATAGGCCGGTCCGCGCCGCACCAGCGAGCCGCCGGAGTTGTTGCAGATGCCGCCGAGCACCGAGGCGCCGATGCAGGACGAGCCGATGACCGAATGCGGCTCGCGCCCCAAGGGTGCCAGCACCTGCTCCAACTTGTCCAACGTGGCCCCGGGCAGGCAGATGACCTGGGCGCCACCGCCAATCACCTGCACTCCGGTGATGCGCAAGGTGTTGATCAGCACGATCTCGCGGTCATAGCCGCTGCCATCGGGCGTTGACCCGCCGGTGAGCCCGGTGTTGGCCGCCTGCATGATGACAATGCGGCCTGCGGCCACAGCGGCCTCCAGCACCTGCCACTGCTCCCACAGGCTGGCCGGGCGCACCACCGCCAGCACCGGGCCTTCGCCAGTCCGGTGGCCTTTGCGAAAACGGCGCGTGGCCTGGTCGCCCGTCAGCACATGGGCGGGGCCGACGGCGGCGCGCAGCTGGTCAAGCAGCGCTTCGCGCGAGACGGAGGTGGTGTTGGCAGCGGTCATGGCAGGTCTTGGTAGGGTGCGTCGTTTACTGGCGCACCAGCAGATCGCCGTTGATATCGGCGACCTTGGCCACGCTGGTCAAGGTCATCGCCACGCGCATTTCCTTTTCCATCAGCTCCAGCAGGTGCTTGACGCCGGCCTGGCCCGACGTGGCCAGCGCATAGATAAAGGCGCGGCCGAGCAAGGTGGCGTCCGCCCCCAAGGCGATGGCGCGCACAATGTCGAGCCCATTGCGGATGCCCGAGTCCGCCAGAATCTTGATCTGGCCCTTGACCGCATCGGCAATGGCCGGCAACGCGCGGGCCGAGGACAGCACGCCATCCAACTGGCGGCCCCCATGGTTGCTGACCACAATGCCATCGGCGCCAAAGCGCACGGCATCCTTGGCGTCTTCCGGGTCCAGGATGCCCTTGATGACCATCGGGCCCTTCCAGAAGTCGCGGATCCATTCCAGGTCCTTCCAGGAGATCGATGGATCAAAATTGCTGCCCAGCCAGCCGATGTAGTCGGCCAAGCCGGTGGGGCTGCCCCGGTAGGCGGAGATATTGCCCAGGTCGTGCGGTCGGCCGTTCAAGCCCACATCCCAGGACCAGGCCGGGTGGGTGACGGACTGCCAGTAGCGGCGCATCGCGGCGTTGGGGCCGCTCATGCCCGAATGCGCATCGCGGTAGCGGGCGCCGGGCACGGGCATATCAACGGTGAACACCAGCGTGGAGCAGCCGGCGGCCCGCGCGCGCTCGAGCGCGTTCTTCATAAAGCCCCGGTCCTTGAGCACATAGAGCTGGAACCACATGGGCCGGCCCAGGCCGGGTGCCACCTCTTCAATCGGGCAGACCGAAACGGTGGACAGGGTGAAGGGAATGCCATGGGCAGCGGCGGCGCGTGAGGCCTGCACCTCGCCCCGGCGTGCAAACATGCCCAGCAGGCCCACGGGCGCGAGGATGGCGGGGATAGAGAGCTTCTCGCCAAACAGCTCGATGCTGGTGTCGAGCTGGCTCATGTCCTTGAGCACGCGCTGGCGCAGGGCCACATCGGCGTAATCAGCCACATTGCGCTTGAGCGTTTGCTCGGCGTACGCGCCGCCATCGATGTAGTGGAACAGAAACGGCGGCAGGCGCTTTTGCGCGGCGGCGCGGTAGTCGGATGCGGAAGAGATGATCATGGTGGCGCTCTCAGGGCTGGGAGGTTTGTCTCGGTATGTTGGTTGTCAGGGTCCGCGCAGATCAGGGCGCCCCGGGCGGGCTGGGCATCAGCTCGGCCGGCAGGCGCATCGATCGCTCGCGCCGCGCGCGCTCTTCGTCCATCTGCAAGATGGTGTGGCGCACATGCTCCAGGTGCTCGCCAATGCAGGCGCGGGCGCGCTGCGGGTCGCCCTCCAAAATCGCCTGCATCAGGCTTTGGTGCTGCACGGTGAGCTGCTGCAGCGTGACGGGGGCGCTCAAGCGGAACATGTCATGGCGGTTGCGCTCCACGGTAGACAGCACCACGGTGAACAGGCTTTGCATCACCTGCACCAGCACCAGGTTGTGCGATGCCTCGGCAATCGCCAGGTGGAACTGCGCATCGGCGCGTGCGGCCAGCTCGGCATGGCCGCTTTGCTGGTGCTCAATCATCACATCAAAACAGCGCTGGATGCGTTCCTTGTCTTGCGCGGTGGCACGCTGCGCGGCCAGCCAGGCGGTGCTGCTCTCCAGCGCATGGCGGGTCTCCAGCACGTCATAGCGGTAGTTGGGGTCCGATTCAATCAGCCCGGCCAACGGCCCCATGGCCTCTTGCAGCCAATCGGCCGATGGCACCGTTTGCACATAGGTGCCATCGCCGCGCCGGGCCGACAGCACCCCCTGGCTGATGAGCTTTTGCAGCGCCTCGCGCACCGATGTGCGCGACACCCCCAGCTCCAGCGCCAGTTGCCGCTCCGCCGGCAGGCGCTGGCCCGGCTGCAAGCCACGGGCCTGCACCAGGGCAAGCAGTTTTTCGACAACATGGTCAGCGAGGCGCATGGGGAGAGCTTTCAGGTGGTATGTGTTGCCGTCGCGGGCTCCATCAAGGGCGATGGCGCAGCGACGCTCAATGACCCGGAATCATCCACGGAAACACATAGGCCTGCAGCGTAGTCATCAAACCGATGATGACCGCAAAGATCAGGCTGTGCTTTACCGTGAAGCGAAACAGATCCGATTCGCGCCCCGCCAGACCCACGGCCGCGCAGGCAATGGCGATGGACTGGGGCGAGATCATCTTGCCCGTCACACCGCCGGTGGTGTTGGCGGCCACGGTCAGCACCTGGGGCAGGCCCAGCTGCTGCGCAGTAGTGGCCTGCAGCGCGGCAAACAGTGCATTGGCAGAGGTGTCCGAGCCCGTCAGGAACACCCCTATCCAGCCCAGGAAGGGCGAGAAGAAGGTAAAGGCCTGGCCGGTGTGCGCCAGTGCCAGCGCCAGGGTGGCCGACAGGCCCGAGTAGTTGGCGACAAAGGCAAAGGCCAGCACCATACCGATGGAGTAGATCGGCACGGCCAGTTCCTTGAAGGTCTCGGCCAAGGTTGCCACTGCCTTGGACGGCGACAGGCGGGTGAAGGCAATGGTGATCAGCGCCGCAATCAGGATGGCGGTACCGGTGGCCAGCAGCCAGTTGAAGGTGTAGACGGCGCCGTAAGGGGCGGCAGCGGCCACGACGGGCGGTGTCTTCTCGACCAGGTTGTGCAGAAACGGCACCGGAATATTGATGACGGTGGACGCCAGCGGGCCACCCGCGGCAAACAGCGCCTTGAAGGGCTTGATGCTCCAGACCGTGACCATGGCCGTCAGGATGATGAACGGCGACCAGGCCTTGATGACGGCAACAGCCGTCAGCGGCGCGCCCGACGACACAGGCGCTGCGGGCACGGCCGTTGCAGCCGGCTCACCCGCCTCAGGTGTGAAGCGGAAGATGCGCTTGGGCTGCCAGACTTTGAGGAACAGGGTCAGCGCAATCAAGGACACGATAGCCGAGGTGATATCGGGCAGCTCCGGGCCAATGTAGTTGGCGGTGAGAAACTGCACGATCGCAAACGAGCCGCCACCGACCAGCACCGCAGGCCAGGTCTCCTTCACACCGCGCCAGCCATCCATGATGGCCATCAGCCAGAACAGCACCAGCACAGTCATGAAAGGCAGCTGGCGACCGGCCATCTGGCCAATCGCAAAGGCATCGACGCCTGAGACCTGGCCGGCGACGATGATCGGAATGCCCATCGCACCAAACGCCACCGGTGCGGTATTGGCGATCAGGCACAGGCCTGCGGCATACAGCGGCTTGAAGCCCAGGCCCACCAGCAAGGCCGCCGTGATCGCGACCGGCGCGCCAAAACCTGCCGCCCCTTCCAGAAACGCGCCAAAGCAAAAGCCCACCAGGATGAGCTGCAGGCGCTGGTCCGGCGTGACCGACAGGATCGACGAGCGGATCACATCGAACTGCCCCGTCTTGACGGAGATCTTGTACAGAAACACCGCAGCCACAATGATCCAGGCAATGGGCCAAAGGCCATAGAAGAAGCCATAGACGGCCGAAGCCAGCGCCGCGCTGACGGGCATGCGGTAGAACAACAACGCCACCGCCAGGGCCAGCACCACCGTGATGGTGCCCGCCTGGTAGCCCTTGAGCCGCAACTTGGTTAATGCCAAAAAGAAAAACAGGATCGGAATCAATGCCACCAGGGCCGACACCCAGATGTTGCCAGCCGGGTCGTAGTTTTGCTGCCAGAGAGTTTGCATGGCGATGTCTCGAAGTTATTGGACGGGCGCATGGCGCGCCTTGTTCTTGGGCTGTTCACTGGAGGCTTGGCGCTGACGGGCTGCTAGGGCTGCCCTGTGCTTGGCCTTGCTTGGTGAATGGCTTGTTCGCTATGCCGTTGGTTGGACCTTTGGTCTAAATTGGTATTACCAATAAACCATGAAATCGCCAATCTGCGGCAAAGTTGGGCGATTATTGGGGAATCATGCAAATTTATTGCCAGGGTAAACCCTTAATTTGACAATCTAGTGTGCCATTTTCCATATTGGTCATACCAATATGAAGCAATCAAAGCGCAATGGCTTTGCATGGAACACGTCCGGGTTCCATCAGGCATGGCCTGCCCATGTGCATGTCCAGACGCCGCGGAACCTGCGGTTTTGAGGTTGACTGGATGTGGATGGGGTTGGCGTCGCTGGCAGCAAGAACTTGTCTTGGTTACTGGCGCATGGCGTGTTCAGAGGAAAGCATGCCGAGGGAACCGTAAGCATGCGGGCCTGCGGCTTTCCAACTGGCATGCCGCATCGAAGAAGCGTTGCGCTTCTCCGGTTTTCAACATGGGGCTGAGCTGATCAGCCCCCGTGCAGCACGTTCATCAGCTTCTGCATACGTCACTGCCTTGGCGTATCAATTCTCAAGAGACTAAATTACCGCGTCTTTATAGGCAGCCATCGTGATATTTTTCATTTGCGCCCAATCCTCCAACGAAATGGACTGTCCACACCAAGACCAACGAGGGGCCGGATCATACTTTTCAAAATCATCTGGATATAAAAATTCAGAGAATTTCATAGGATTTGGAAAATCAAAATTATCCAACAGACTATATTTCGTCAAAAATAATCTAGATTTCTCTCTCAGCTCTTGCCAACATTCTCCATTCTCAAACCCATTCAAAGATGTATTAAATTCAAGATTTTCAAAAAATCTATTTGACACCTCATCATCAAACAGATTTTCTCGTTCATTGTTTATCTCGCGATATATATCACCACCAAACAGGCCCTCCAATAGCGGCATTATCTTTAGCGAATTCAGAAAACAAGATATAAACAGCTGATACAAAGGGTTTATAATGTTCGAATTGAAATCATGATCCAGATCGATGGCTTGAAAGTGCGACTCTGCACAAACAGGCATAATCCTCTTAACGTAGAAATGCGCCAGCTGTGATTCAGGCTTAATCAAAACAAAGTTCATTAAACAATAAACTTCGTATTGGTAAAATGCCTTGTCACTTAGAGAAAGCATTTATCACATTCCAGGCGGTAACTGCAGACGCAGCGGGTTCAAAACCGGATCTTTTAAATATTCTTCACGGCTGTAGTAGTCGCACTTCCCTACAAAGAAGGGATGGTTCTTAAGTTGCTCCACAACCTCAATCTGCTTACAAAAAAGAATGGGGCGAAATGGATCATCGCCTCCCATATCCCCCGTCAAATAAAAATCCAATGCCTCACCAACCATATCCATATCCTCAAATACAGTTAGTACTGAGTCATAGGCATTTAAGGCATTGAGCTCCAAATCAAAATTCAACGCATTTATTGCAAGTGCATGAAATTTTATCGCTATGTCTTTTGAGCAATCAGTACAAGAGTAAGCAATAAAATTAATATCCCAGCAATACCAAAAAGAAATCAACCACAAGAAGGATGAATTCACCTTGGTCAGCACATCAAAAGAGCATACACCTAGGCGTGGAAAATCAGCCAATTCCCAAACTGGTCCAATTGTCGGCCAGTTCTCCCTCAAAAATCTAGGTGGGTCGTAGTCTGCATCATACGACGCAACATTTTCCATTGCCTCTTTAAAACACGACTGCCAGTCCTCTTGGTGCTTTGAAATCAAACTGAAATGAGGAAATTTGCCATTCAACTCTGACAGCAAAATATTCATTTCATCGGTTGTCAGCTTCTCAAAAATAAGTGCATTTTTATTCATGGCATGCCTATTTTGCGCAGTGATAATGATATGACCCTCCTGCAATAGGAAAGCACAAACTTTGGGAGTTATGGCCCACAGCGCTATGCCAATCCTGCCGGAACCATTGCAAATTCCCTTCGCGGCTCCATCGATGACCGGCGCCGAGCATGCGGCCCCCTTGCTGCGATCTAACGCCAAATTCAACATATATGTCTCGATGCGATTTGCTGAGAGACAACGTGCCCACCTTAACCTGTTTAACCGGAAAAGGAGAAACTTTACCTGGTATTTCGGGGGTTGGCCCATAAATCAGCAGCGCATTTCTGGTACCTCTAATAAATTCCCCCATAGCTTTAGCGACCCCCTTATTTGCAAATATTGCAGCAGACTTCCCTGCCAGCTCTGCAACCGCTACATCAAAATTTTCCATGGCATTCACAAAACCCTTTTGATTTTTTGCATCCTTCATGGAATTTTGCCACTCTGGGCCTTGGAAAACACTCCATACCTGTTGGTATGCATGTACCAACTGCAGCAAGGTCAGCGCATGGTCTAGCTTGTCCAAAATCCCGAGCGCTCTGGTACCTGCGGAAGTTACGCGCATCAAATGTCCAAAATTGGGCATCGCCATGGATATAAAAATGTTCCCACTCGGATCCACCGTATTCACCGGGTCCGCATTGCCATACAGGTACTTGTTCAAAGTCAGCGGAATGCGACTCGCGCCGGGGTGCTCATCCATCGAGATAAACCGGCCAAGCTGTGGATCGTAATCACGCGCACGGAGATGCAGCAGCCCCGTCTGGCTGTCGGCATATTCGCCGGTGTAGCGGTGGCTGGTAGCAGCGGCATCGGCCGCATTGGCGAGCATGCCTTCAGTGGCGCCCAGCGCAATGCCGAATGCGTCGTAGCTGAAGACATGGCTGGTGGCAGCGGTTTGGGCCACACGCACGCTGCCCAGGCCATCGCTGAACAGCTGGGTTTGCGCGCCAGCCGAGGTGCTGGCGATCAGCTCACCTAAGCCATCGGGGGTGTGCACATGCACGGTATCGACCCAGGCGCCGCTGTTGACCTTGGTGCTCTCGACCAGGATCTCGCTGTAGCTTCGCTGGTGGTCGACCTTGTAGTGGGTCTCCGTGGTGGTGGCGCCCTCTTTGACCAGGCGCTTGATGCGGCGGCCGCTACTGTCATAACCGTACTCAACCGTTTTAGCGCCGGTGCTGACCTTGGCCAGGCGGTTGTCCACCGTCCAGGCATAGGTGGTGGTATCGGCGGGTGATGCCTTCTGCACCAGGTTGCCGCGCTCGTCCCACTGGTAAGTGGTGGTGCCGCTCAGGCTATCCACACTTTGCGTGAGGCGGTCATGGCTGTCGTACTGGTAGGTGGTGACCTGGCCGTTGTGGCTGACGCTGCGACGGCTGCGGTTGCCCACGGCGTCGTAGACGTAGTCGATGGTCGAATCAAACACCGCAGGTGCGGTTTGTGCTACGCGCTCTTGCAGCAGCTTGCCGGCGGCGTCGTACTGGTAGCGCACGGTGCGCTCCACCGTCTCTGCCGGGCTGCCTACCCCCACCATGCGCTCGGCCACCTGGGTGCGCTGGCCTGCGGCATTGAGGGTGTAGACAAAGCTGGCAATGTCTGCACCGTCTGCCTTTTTGTGCAGCACGGCTGTCAGCTGGTTGGCCAGGTTGTACTGGTAGTCGGTGGTGCTGCCATCGGCCCGCGTCACCTGCACGCGATTGCCGGCGTTGTCGTAGGCAAAACGGGTGGTGCTGCCATCGGGGTGGGTCAGGGTCTCCAGCTGGTTGAGCGTGTTGTAGCCGGCCTTGATGGTCTGGCCCGAGGTGCTGACCTGGGTGCGGTTGCTGTTGGCGTCCCAGGCGTAGTCCAAGGTCGCACTGAAGCTGGTGCCCAGGCTGCTGTGGCTCCAGACCTCGCGGGTGACGCGGTCGTTGCCGTCCAGGGTCAGGCCCAGGTTGCCATAGGCGGTATCGGTCTGGCTGTTCATGCGGCCAAAGCTGTCATAGCCTTGGCTCAGGCTGCGGCCATCGCTGCGCGTGACTTTGCTGAGCTTGCCGCCTACGTCATAGCTGTAGATGGTCTGGCTGCCGTCAAAGTCAGTACGGCTTACCAGACGGCCTTCGCTGTCGTAGACCAGGCCTTCGCTCTTGCCGCCTGGCAGGGTGCGTGCCACACGACGGCCAGCGCTGTCGTAGCCATAGCGGGTGCTGTGGCCGTTGGCGTCGGTCTGGGTCAGCAGCTGGTTGCTGCCATTCCAGGTGTAGCCGGTCGCCTTGCCCAGCGGGTCGGTCACGGTCTTGAGGGCGCCCAGCGGATCGTGGCCAAACTGGTAGGCATGGCCCAGCGGGTTGGTCTCGCTCAGCAGCACGCCATTGGCGTCATAGGCAAACTGCGTCACCGCGCCATTGGCCAAGGTGGTGCTGGTGCGCTTTTGGGTGTTGTTGTAGACGTGGACCGTCGCCCGGCCCAAGCCGTCGGTGGTTTTGACGAGGTTGCCCGCCAGGTCGTATTCGCGCGTCACCTCGATGCCAGCGGCATTGGTCTGCTTGGTTTCACGGCCAGCCAGGTCGTATTCAAACGCCGTGCTGTTGCCGCGCGCATCCTTGCTAGATGCGAGCTGGCCTGCTGCGTCGTACACGCTCTCGACGACAAAGCCCATCGGGTCGGTGACCTTGGTGGCGCGGTCCAGCGCATCGTAGGCTGTGCGCGTGCACAGGCTACCGATGCAGCTCTGGGTTTCGTTGCCGTTGTTGTCATAGGCCCAGCTTTCTACCCTGCCATCCGGGTAGGTGGTCTTGGACTTTTCACCGCGCAGGCTGTACTCATGCGCTGTCTTGCGGCCCTGGCTGTCGGTCTCTTGCACCAGCTGGCCCGCCGCATCGTAGAGGTAGGTGCTGGTGTCGCCCACCGCATTGGTGCGGCTGGTGACATTGCCCTTGGTGTCGTAGCTGCTCTTTTCTACCACCGTGGTGGCAGGTTGGCCCGGCTGGGTGACGATGGCGCGCGTAGTGGAGATGACGTTGCCTGCGCTGTCGTAAGCGTAGGTGGTCACCGTACCGTCCGGAGCCGTCTCGGTCTGCTTGAGCGTGGTGCCATTAATCTTGGCATAGGTGTAGCGGGTGGCATTGCCGACCTTGTCGGTCATGCTGCTCAGGCTACCCGTCGGGCTGTAGCCCATGCCAAAGGCCTTGCCAGCAGCATCGGTGATGGCTGTTAGATCACCGCTGGCGTTGTAGCCATTGGTGGTGACGTTGCCTGCCGCATCGGTGATGGTGGTGACATTGCCTTGCGCATTGAAAGCCGTCTTGGTCACACGGCCGGCGGGATCGGTTTCGCTGGTGACATTGCCGAAGGCGTCGTAGCTGCGCGTGGTCTTGCGGCCCAACGCGTCGATCACCTCGATCTCGTTGTCATTGGCGTCATAGGCGTACTGGGTGGTGCCGCCTGCGGCATCCAGCACGCGGGTGATGTTGCCCCGGTCATCAAACTCATACACGGTGGTGTTGCCGTTGCGGTCCTTGATGGTCTGCTTGTTTGCCGTGTTGTCGGTGCTCACCGTCACGGCCTTGCCGGCGGCATCGGTCTGGCTCAGCACGCGCCCGGCGTCATCGTACGTGGTCTTCAGCGCCAGCCGGCCCAGTGGATCGGTATAGCTGGTCAGGCCATGCGCCACCTTGGGGTTCTCGTAACGGAAGTCGGACGCCGCATTGCTCTGGTCGACCACCGAGATCAGGTTGTCGGCCGCATCGTAGCCATAGTTCAACACCTGGCCGCCGGGGCCGCTGATCTTGCTAATCTTTCCCTGCGCATCGCGGGTAAAGGCCAGCGCCCAGCCGCCAGAGTGGCTGATACCGCTGCGCGTGAACTGCAGGCTGTTGCCATTGCGGTCCTTGATCTGCTGAATGCCGAAGTCCTTGTTCAGGATGTATTCGATGCCATCCAGAGTGGTGAGCTTGTACTGGCTGGGGTTGAAGGTCTCGGTCGTGCCCATGTCGAACAGATCACCACCGGCCAGACGCAGATCGCTGTAGCCCAGCGCTTCGAGCTTGCTGCCGCTCTTGTTGCTGGCCTTGGCGCTGAATGCGAGGCTGACGCTGGGGTTGGACGCCCACTGCAGCACGCTCACGCACTCCGGACTGGCCCGCAGGTCGAACTGCTCAAGCCTGCCGTCGGGCATACGCACCGATGCCACGCGGGAGCCTTGGGGCCGCACGCAGATCTTGCGGTTGAAGCCCGAGCCCGTCTCCTGCATCACCCAGGAGCGGCCCAGTACGCCATTGGTCTGCAGCCAGACGTCCTGGTAGTCCACCGACCAGCCGTAGCCAAAGTCCATGCGCTGCGCGCGTTTGAGCGAGTCATAACTGCGCCGCACAGTGAGCGGCAGGCCTTCGATCTCAAAAGCCATATCGGTAAAGGTCAGCTGCAGGGGCGCCGTCTTTTGCTCTCCGCTGATAGCCACCGTCACCTTGGCGCTGGTCTCATTGCCCGAGATATCGCGCACGACCAGGCCCAGGTCGTACAAGCCGTTGGCCAGGGTCTGGGGGTTGAGGTCGCCCAACTTGGCGGCCGTCACGCTGGCGCTGCCGCCGCCAATCTTGCTCCACTGGTTCTGGCCCGCTGGCGAGATCATCAGCAGGTACTCAGCCAGGTTGGCATCGGAGGCCGTGCCCACGATGGCCGTGGGCTCGAACACGTCCGTCACCGTGATGTCGTCCGAGCTGCCCGGCGCGGTGATGGCCGCCAACGGCGCCAGCACATCGCTGGGGTCCTTGACGCCGAACCAGTCGTCCACGGTCACGCTGCTGCCCTTGGCATCGCGCAAGGTGAGGCGCAGGTTGTGCTTGCCCATCGCCGTGGGCGTGAAGATGGCCTGGTAAGCGGCGTTTACCGTCACGGCACGGCCGTTCACGGTCAGACTGCTGACGGTGTAGGGCGCTGTTCCGCCCTGCGCAAACACCTGCAGGGTGGTCGATTCACCCAGGTTCAGGTATTTGGGCGATGGCGTCACGCCCGCCTCCAGCGGTCCGCCCGCTGCGGGCTCGGTCACGCGCAAGGTCCAGCTCTGGGTGACGGAGGCCTGGCCGTCCGACACCGTCACGGTGATCGCATGCGTGCCTTGCGAAGTCGGCGTGCCCGAGATCAGGCCTGTGGCCGACATGGTCAAGCTGGCCGGTGCGCCGCTCATTCGGTAGGTGAGGAAGTCACCATCCGGGTCTGTGGCCACCACCTGGTAGGCATAAGGCGCAGCAATGGCCGCAGTGGGCACGGGCGCGCTGGTGATGACCGGCTCGCGGTTGGCCGCAATCTGCAAGGTATAGCTTTGCACCACATAGGCGCCACGGCTGTCCTGCACCTTGATCTCTACCGCATGGCTGCCCAGCACCGGGCTGTTCCAGGTCAGCAGGCCGCTGGCCGATATGGCCATGCCCGCAGGGGCCTTGTCCAGCGCATATGTCAGCGGGTCGTTCTCCGGGTCGGTCGCCGTAACCTGGTATTGATAAGGCACGCCCGGGGCCCAGCGCAGCGCGGGCTTGCTGCTGATCTGGGGTGGGTTGTTGGTTGGCAGCTGCACGTAAACGCCAAAGCTTTGCGTGGCATAGGCCCCCTTGGCATCGGTGGCGCGCACGGCTACTGCATGGGTGCCGCCTTGCGCCAAGGTGGGCGTCCAGCTGATGGCGCCCGATGTGGCATGGATCGCCATGCCGGCGGGGGCTGAGACCAGCGTATAGCTGATGGCATCGCCATCCGGATCGGTCGCCCGCGCCGTGTAGGCGTAGGCCGAACCTGCGGTGGCCGAAGTCACCGGTGTGGAGCTGAATGCGGGTGCGCGGTTGGAGGCGCCCGAGACCGAGATGGCGTAGCCCTGGGTGGCGATGCCACCCTTGCCGTCCGTCACCTCCACCATCACAGGTGCCAGCCCAGCCACATTGGCAGGAACGCTCCACTGGATGGCACCGGTGCTGCTGTCAATCAGCATGCCCTGCGGGAACTCCGTCAATGCATAGACCAAGGTATCACCATCGGCATCCACGGCCTTGAGCGCATAGGTATAGCTGGCGCCCGAGACAGCGCTGGTGCCAGGCTGCGTGGTCACCCGGGGTGGGCGGTTGCCGGGCTGGCCCACGCCAATGGCATAGGTCTGCGATGCGGTGCCGCCCTTGCCGTCGGTCACCTGCACGGTCAGCTGCACCTGTCCGCTCGTGCCTGCCGGCACGGCCCAGGAGACCCGGCCCGTCTGCGCGTCCACGGTGATACCGGGCTCGCTGGTGGAGACGCTGTAGGTCAGCACATCCGCATCGGGATCGCTGGCCAGAATCTGGTACAGATAGGCCGCGCCGGCCGTGCCGGTGGCGACCGGGGTCGAATTGATCAGCGGCGGCCGGTTGGCGGTAACGCCCACGCCTATCGCATAGGCCTGGGTCACTTCGCCATCCCGGCCATCGGACACTTTAATCTCCACCATCTCGCTGCCGGCAAAGCCAGCGGGCACGGGCCACTCCAGCTTGCCGGTGGCAGAGATCGTCATGCCTGCCGGGCCGGTCAGCAGCTGGTAGCTGAGCGGGTCACCATCGCGGTCGGTGGCAACCACCTGGTATTCATACACCCCACCGGCAACGGCCGTCACCTTGGGGGTGGAGCTGATCACCGGCGGCTGGTTGCCGCTGGCGGGCAGCACTTCGAGCTGCCAGTTCTGCTGCGCGACATTGCCGGCGGTATCGGCCACCTCGATCAGCAGCGCATGCACGCCCACATCGGCCACGCTGGTGGCCCAGCTCAGCTGATTGCCAGCCCAAGCGGCTGCGGCAGGCCCGGAGGCGAGGCGGTAGCTGAGCGTCTCGCCCTCAGGGTCAGTAGCACTGACCGAGTAGCTATAGATGGCGCCAGCGCGCACCTGGCTAGGCGGGCGGCTGGTGATGGCGGGGGCGCCATTGCCATACACCGGCAGCTGGATTTCAAACGCCTGCTCGGTCTGGCCACCACGCTGGTCGTCCACTTGCACGCGCACAGCAAACTTGCCAGCGACGTTGCTGGCAAACTTCCAGGCGATCGCGCCCGTGCGCTCACTGATCGTCATGCCAGCAGGTGCCTGCAGCAGCTTCCAGACCAGGTTGTCACCATCGGCATCGCTGGCCGAGGCCGTGTAGCCGTAAGTGGCGGGGTAGGCCACATAGGTGACCGGTGTGGCGATAAACACCGGTGCCCGGTTGGGCGTTGCCGTGGTGCGAATGCTGAAGCTTTGCTTGCCCTGGTTGCCATCCGGATCAGTGGCTGCCAGGACGACCGCGGCCGTCCCCGCCACAGGCGATGGCCAGGTCACGGCGCCGCTGCTGGCGTTGATCACCAGGCCTGCAGGGCCACTGAGCACGCTGTAGACAATAGCGTCACCATCGCGGTCGCTGGCCAGCGCCTGGTAGGTATAGGGCTGGGCCACGGTGGCCGTCAACACCGGCAGGCTGGTGAATGCCGGGAACGCCTGCACGGACACCACCACGCGCTGCACATCACGGGCACCAAACTGGTCGGTGACCTGGATCACCAGCGGATAGGTGCCGGGCTCGGGGTTGGTCCAGTAAATGCCTCCAGAGGCATTGATGCTGATCCCCGCCGCCTGGCTGCCCAAGGTGTACTGCAACGGCCCTCTCTCGGGATCTGTGGCGGTGACCTGGTGGGAGAAACTCACACCCGCAGGTACCTTGGCAGGGAACTGGCTGGTGATCTGCGGCGGCAGGTTGCCATCCACCACATGGATGGAGAAGGCCTGGCTGGCCAGCAGCCCCTTGCCGTCGCTCACCTGCAGGTTCACGCGGAAATCCCCCATCAAGCCTGGCTGCCAGCTGATCTTGCCGGTGGCGGCATCCACGGTCATGCCCACGGGGGCATACATCAGCTGGTAGCTGAGCGGGTCGCCATCGGCATCGATGGCCGTGGCCTGGTACTCATACAGTTGGCGCACATCCCCAGCAAGCACCGGCTGGCTGGTAAAGATCGGCGGGCGGTTCACCGGGTCGCCCACACTCCAGTGCGCAGGCACATAGGTCGCTACCTCGCCAGAGCTGCACAGCGCATGGCCATCCACATCCAGCGCCCGGATGCTGTAGTAGTAGGTTTTTTGCGCCTGCACCGTGCGGTCCAGCCAGGTAGAGTGGCGCGACTGCGTGGTGCCCAAACGCACAAAAGGACCTTCCAGCTTGTCTGCGCGGTAGACCGCATAGCTGGCGGCGCCGGTATCGGCCCAGGTCAGCTGCACATTGCCAGGTTTGGCGCGCAGTTGCAGGTCATTGACGCAGGCGCCCTGCGGCGGAATGCTGACCGAGCCAAAGGCATCGACATAGACATAGCCGCCATGGCCGCCTTGGGAGCAATCGGCACCCACTACGCGGATCTGCAACTCGTTGCCCAGGCTGCTGTCGGGCACCTCCAGGTCCACATCGATAAAAGGGGTGGATAGCCATTTGCTGCCCTTGTAGACCGTGGTGTAGAACACGCGGCCGGGCTGGTTGGCAAAGGCAAAGTCGTAGTACAGCGTCTCGCCCTTGGTCAAATCCTTGATCTCGACAAAGAAGTAAGGCTGGTTTGTGGGATTGTGGCTGGGGTCCTCCAGCACGGCGGCATACCTGAAGCGCACATGCAGCTTGCCGTCACCCGGGTCGCGGTCGGTTTCGGCAATCACACCCTTTTGGCTGATCTCGTTGATGTGTGCGCCGTTGTCGTCGTCGTTGACCTTGGCCGAAAAATTGCCCTGGCGCGGCAGTACCAGCTGCGGTGCGCGCGGGTCAAAGCGGCCATCCACCACGCTGACCTTCTCCACGCCGCCGCCATTGAAGCGCACATCGCCAACTTGAAAAGGCGGCGCGCCGGTCAAGCCCGGGTTCAGGCCAAAGCGCTTGGTCCAGCCCGTCACCGTTTGGCTTTCAAAATCGCCATTGACAAAGATGGCGTGCGAATCACCCCCCGCGCCCAGGCCCAGCACCAGCAGCAAGGCCAGCATCCAGCTGCGCCGGCTGCCCAGCCCTCCTTTGCGCTGCAGCCACCGTGCGCCCAGCAACAAGGTGCAGCCCGACAGCAAACTCAGCGCCAGCCAGCCCATGGTGGGAATGGATTTGAGGGCGCCCGCAGGTGCATTGACGGAGGCGGATGCGCTGTTGTTGGACAACACGGGATCGGGCAGCTCGGACGCGACTGAAGCGGTATTCACCAAGTGGCCACCGGCCTGCGCCATGGCGCCCGTCACATCGATGGTGATGGAAGCGCCCACCGGCATCTCCGCCAGCACTTGGATATCGCCGCCTTGCCCTGACGCTGTGCCGCATACGGCACCACCGCGCGCACTGCAGGTCCAGCGCATGTCCTCCACGCCCGAGGGCATCAGGTCTTGCAGTCGCGCTGCGCTGACCGCTGCCGGGCCATGGTTGACAGCCACCAGCTGGAAGGCCAGCTTGCCGCCGTGCAGCACGTTGGGTGTGCTGGTGGTTTTGAACACCGCCAAATCGGCCTGCGCAGCCCCAGCAGTGCTGACACTGACCTGCACCAAGCTGTCATTGTTGGCTACATTCGTGTCCACGGTATCGGCGTTCGTTGGCGCCACCGAGGCTCGGTGCGTCAGCACGCCATCTGCAGTCGCTTTACCGGTCACCGTCACCACCACCTGGTTGCCAGCGCCAGCGGGCACCTGGGCATCCACCCGCAGCTGGTGGCCCATGCCTGGGCTGGCATCGCAGGAAGCCAGGCCCTGGGCAGTACACACCCACTGCACATCGGCCAGCGAGGCTGGCACCGTACTGCTCAAGGTCACGCCCGAGCCAGCAGCCAGGCCGGCATTGCTGACCACCAGGCGGTATTGCACCAACTCACCCACCTTGTATTGGGTACTGGCCACCGTCTGCGTGACGGCGTAATCCACTTGCGCACGGTTATCCGGTGCCGCGTCTTTGAATAAATAGAACTGCGCAAAATGCTTGCGCAGCGATGCCAGGTCATTTTGCGTAGCCCCGGCATTGTCCTGGTCACCCACAACCAACCAGACGCTGAGCTCCTGTCCGGGAGCCAATTGCCCGGGTATGGCGGACAGGGCGATCGCCATATCCTCGCCAGCAGCCGGTGCCTGGGTGCTATTTCGCAGATCACCGACCGCAGCGCGTGACAGCAAGGAGCCAGCCATATAGCCCATCTCTCCCGCTTCCCATCGATCCGCAGCAATATGGCCAGCAGGTGCGGTCAGCGTCGGGGCCAACACCGATTCGTTGAAAAAGGTGTTATCGGCAGCATCCTGGTCAATATCCACAAAGCCGGTGATGCGCACATCGTCAAGCGGCGATAAGGTGCTATTGCGAAGTAACCACTTCCACTGCACGCCACTTGCACCAAAGCTAGATTTCTCGTCATTGATAAGCGTCAAGCCGTTTTTAAGCGGTGCTTGGGCTTGCGCAGGGATTTGTCGTATTTCCTCAGCTGAAACGCCATCGCTGAAGAAAAGACTTACCCGCTCCAAAGTCATATTGGCAGTCTGTGCGGCAGCAGATGCGGACCACAGCCATAAAGTCATCAAAAATATGCTTACTCAAACTATATTTTGTTGCAGCTCTTGTCTTTGCGGCTGCGATACCTTCTGACCTGTCATACCCCGCCCGTCATCCAATTATAGAAATGGGCGCCATTCTCTCTTGAAACCTTTGTTTCTCTCTATCACTGTTTTCAAAAAGAACTATATTTACTTATGGTTTCTAAAATTATAGATTACTTACGGTGTGACTTCCGTCAATCTATTTGCCGAACCTATAAATAGAAAACTGCATTTTCAGGTAGGTTGTTTTTTCGCAAACGTCAGATTTAAAACCCGCATTAACTGCTTCTTCCCCTGCCATTCGCTGCGCAGGCCTGGCTCCAGCCGGAGCGATTCCGCGCAAATTCCCCACTTTCAGGGATAGCATTTTTCGCCCACTCGCATACCATCGCGGGGTCCGCCCGCGCGTTTTTTGGTTATCCATGCTTGAACCTTCGTTGCTTGTTGAAGATGCTCTTTTGCCTGTCCCCGTCCTGGTCGTGGAGGACGAGCCGCTTCTGCAGCAACGCTTGCGCCAGGTGCTGCACCAGCTTGGCTATGAGGACGAGGCGCTGATCTTTGCCGGCACGCTGGCAGAGGCGCGGGCCGTGTTCGCCGAGGGGCCGGTGGGCCTGGCCTTGGTGGATTTGCGCCTGCCCGATGGCAATGGCCAGTCGCTGATCGAAGAGCTGCGGGCCGAGGATCCGGGGCTGGGCATTCTGGTGGTGTCGGCCTGGAGTTCCGAAGACTTGATCCTGAGCGCGTTGCGCGCCGGGGCCACCGGCTATGTACTCAAGCAGCGCGACGATTTCGAGGTGATGCTGTCCATCCGCAGCGTGCTGCGCGGGGGCGCGCCCATCGACCCTTTTATTGCCCGGCGCATTTTGCAGCTGCTGCCACTGCGCGCGCCCAAGCCGGCCGGCCACGCAGCGCCCGCTGCCAGCGGCGGCGAGCCCGATGTGGGCCTCACGCCCCGGGAGGCCGAGATCTTGCGCCTGGTGGCCGATGGCATGAGCAACCGTGAGATTGCCAACGAAGTGCATCTGTCCCGCCATACGGTGGAGAGCCATGTCAAGCGCATTTACCGCAAGCTGGCCGTCTCCTCGCGCATGATGGCGGTGCGCGAGGCGCGTGCCCGGGGAATGATTGAGTGAGCCCGCGCGCTCACCCCCTGCCCCGCCTGTTGCAAGCCGGGGCGTACCTGCTGGCGCTGCTGCTGGTACTGCTGTTTGTGCTGCTGGCTGGACCTGCGATGGCCCAAACCGCGCCAGCCAGCACTCTCCAGGCTGGTAGCTGCAAGGCGCAGATCCTGCACGTGGATGCGGCACGCGCCAGCGCGCTCAACCCGCAGCTGCCCGCCCCTAGCGAGGGCTGGGAGCCGGTCACGCTGCCCGATCTCTGGACCCAGCGCTGGCCTGCGCACGATGGCGCGGTCTGGTACCGCATTGCCTGGCAGCGCAGCTGCGCCAGCCCACAGCCGGGGCTCGATACCGAGTCCACAGCGCCCCCCGAGCCCATCGCACTGGGCATTGATGGCATCAGTGTGGCCGGCGCGGTGTATGTGAACCATGACCTGCTCTGGAGCGATGCCTCCCTGGTCGAGCCGCTGTCGCGCAGCTGGAATGTGCCGCGCTGGTGGCTGCTGCCCGAATCGCTGCTGCAGCCCGGGGTCAACACCATCTGGGTATATGCGGTAGGCCACCGCGCCTTGAGCCCGGGCCTGGGCCAGCTGCGCCTGGGATCGCCGCAAGAGGTGGCCCAGGTGCAGGCGGGCAAACAATGGCGCCAGCGCACGGTCTACTTTGTCAATGCCGTGCTGTGTGCGATGGCCGGGGTGCTGTTCTTCAGCATCTGGTTGCTGCAGCGCAAAGCCCGCACCTATGGCTGGTTTGCACTGATGGCCTTGTGCTGGATGCTGTATTTGAGCACCTACCTCGCGGGCAGCCAGTGGCCCTGGCCCGATTCACTCACCCGCGCCCGCTTCAGCCTGGTGGCGCTGCTGGGCTATGTGCTGAGCGTATGCATCTTCACCTTCCGCTTTGGCGCGCAAAAGCTGCCCTGGGTAGAGCGCTTTTTGTGGCTGCTGGCCTTTGTCGGTGCAGCGGTCACCTGCCTGGTGCCGGCCGAGCATGCGCGCCAGGGCTTTAGCCTGGTGTGGCAGGGCGCGACGGCGGTGTTCCTGGTCAATGGGCTGCAGTTCCAAGTCCATGCCTGGTTTCCGCGCAAACGGCCGCGCAATCTGGCGCATATCCTGCTTGCCTGCATCTGGCTGCTGTTGACTCTGGTGGCGCTGAACAACCTCTACTCGGTGCTGGACCGCTGGCAGGTGGCGCGCGACTGGGCAGCGCTCAGCGGCGTGCTGGTGATTGGCCTGCTGATGCTGCTCTTGGGCGGCCAGCTGGTGCGGCAGATGCATGAGGTACGGCGCTTTAACCGCGAGCTCAAGGTCGGGGTGGAATCGGCACGCAGCGAGCTGGCCCAGGCGCTGCAGCGTGAGCATGTGCAGGCGCTGGAGAACGCCAAGCTGCAAGAGCGCATGGCCCTGGCCCATGACCTGCACGACGGCCTGGGCGGTGCCCTGGTACGCAGCATGGCGCTGGTCGAGCAGGCGGACGAGACCATCAGCAGCGCGCGCGTGCTGTCCTTGCTCAAAAGCATGCGCGATGACCTCAACCAGCTGATCGACTACGGTTCCAGCGCCGGCGCATCGGTGCCCGACACCCCCGTGCAATGGGCCGCGCCCCTGCGCCACCGCATCACCCGCATCTTGGATGAGATTGGTGTGCAAACGCACTGGAGCATTGCCGCGCAGTGGCAGGGCAGCGTCGAAGAAGGCAAGCGCCCCAATGCGCTGCAATGCCTGCTGCTGACCCGGCTGGTGGAGGAGGCGCTGTCCAACGTCATCAAGCACAGCCATGCCAGCAAGGTGCGGGTGGAGTATTCGCAACCCCGGCCCAACCAGCTGCTGGTGCGGGTTGAGGACGATGGCGTGGGCTTTGATGTGCAGGCTGTGCAGCGCGCCGGCCAATCGGTGGGCATGCGCAGCATGGCTGCCCGCGCCGAACGCCTGGGCGCCAGCTTCAGCGTGCAATCGAGCCCGGCCGGCACGATGGTGACGGCGGTGCTGCAGCTGGGGGCGGGCTTGCCTGCGGCTGCGCCGGGGGCCGCTGCGCGTTGAGCGCGGTCTGCCTTGCTACAGACAACGGGAGGGGGTGAGGTGACGGGCTTTGCTGCCGCTCGCGGTAAAGAAGGCCACTGGCTCACCATCCAAAAAAGGCCACCACAGACAGCTGCCTGTGGTGGCCTTGAGTCTTTATCCGCAACAAAGATCAGCGCTTAGTGCTTGACTGCCTCGCGCCAGCTGATGCGCTTGCCCTGGGGCTTGGGCGCTGCCACGGGGATACGGATATCGATCGGATCGCCCACCACACCGGTTTGAACGTGGCTGGTGACCGTGCCATCTTTGTCAGCGGTCAGCGCATTGCCAACGATAAGGGTATCGGGCACCTGCACGCCCGCCTGTCCGCCATCAGGGCCATCGACCACCGCCTGCCCGGTTTCCACGTTGAGGTAGTTGAGCCAGCCATAACCGCCTGCCTCGCAGGGCTCATCCGTAGGCACATTGCTGGCAACGACCAAGGTCGTGCCGGCCAGGCGCAGATTGACGTTCACCCGCTCACGCCTATCGGGCAGGTCCACATACCAGCCTTTTTTGCGGTCTTTGCAGGCCGCCTCGTTGCTTGCGCAGCTGATGCGGCGCGTCTTCGTGCCATCGGCCGCGGTGGTTGCTGTCAATACAGACTCCTTGAGATCTGCGCGGAAGGAAGGGCCAGTGGCCGTGTAGCCCTCTGCCCTGTCATCAAAGCCATAGATGGACTGCGGGTCCTCATTGCCCATATCCGCAGGCCCAAACAGCCGTCCGGTGGCAACCAGAATGCGCGGCAGCTGGGTGCTGCCCTGCACCAGCTCCACCCGGGTGGTGATGGGCTGGGGTTTGCCGCCATGGACCAGTTGCACCACCTTGTTCACCTCGAAGCGGCTGGTCGCCACATTCCACTGAAAGCGCCAGACATTGCCGTCCAGATCGCCGCCGTAGAGCAAGCGGGTGGTGTTGTCGCCAGCAGGGTCGCGCAGGTAGTTGTTGAGCTCGCGCAGGCCGCTGCCGGTGGGGGTGGTCATTTGTTCCATGACTTGCCCGGTGCTGGCATTGAGCACAAACACATGGTTGCGCCCATCGGCATTGTTGTAGCCCGAGGTCAGGAACACGGCCCAGGTGCCATTGGGGTGCTTGGAGACCAGGGGCCGGCCAAAGCTCAGGCCCATGTTCGGCAAGCTCGCTTCCCACAGGGGCTTGGGGTTCCTGGGGTCGCTGATGTCGAGCGCGTAGTAGCCTTTGCCACCCTTGTTGAAGCCGCCCACCAGGATGGTTTTCCAGCCGTTGGCGTCGCGGATATCGGCCACGACGGGCGTGCCATCGACAAAGTAGCGGTGGCCGCCGTCGTAGTCGACGCTCGCCAGCCGGGCCATCTCGGGCATAACGGCGGTGGGGACAAAGGCCCAGCGCTCGCGCGCTGCCTGGGGCACGTCCCGGCCACCAACGGTTTCGGTCTTGCGCAGGTCGGTCTCGGCATCAAAGGCATGCAGCATGCCGTCGTTGCCGCCCACATACACCATGGGCTTGCGGTTTTGCTGGCTCAGGCGGTAGGCGGCGTAGCCCTCATCCCGGTAGCGGCGGGTGGGCTTGCCCACAAAGAGCGGCTGCGAGCCGATGATGTCGCCCAGCCGGCTCTCGCGCGGGCGGTAGAGGCGCTGGGCATCGCCCAGTGCAAAGCCTTCCAGGCTGCGGTCACCGCGCAGAAAGTTCACCAGGTTGGCGCCGGCAGCGGCCTGCTGTTGCGTATCGCTCATCTGCGCGTACTGGGCCAGGCGGGTGCTGATGGCCGGGGCATCGAAATGGCTGCGCAAGCTGCCCAGGTTGGCATAGCTGAATTCGGCCAGCGCACCGGCATTCATAAACAGAATGCGGCGGTTGTCGGTGGCCAGGTCGCGCTTGTCCAGCGCCTCTTTGGCCGACCAGCCGACGATGGGCGTGCGCCGGCCCGAGTTCAGCCCGATTTCAAAGGCCTGCAGATCGCCCGACCAGCGGCCGGTGCGGTAAGTGGCGGCATAGGCAAAGTTGTTGCCCGCCTCGGTGATGGGCGAGGACACGCCGACACTGGCGCCAGAGCCCAGAGCCGCACGGATATCGGCAAACACCTCGGCCAGGCCAGCCTGGATGGCGACCGGGTCGTTGGCGCTGAAGTACAGCCCACGGCCATTGACGGCGGTGTGCCAGAAGTCATCGATGGACTCGGGGCGCTCGTAGTCGCGGGTGTCGTCCTTGGGCCAGATGGGCCAGGTCTTGAGGCCGCTGCGCAAATGGGCAAAATCGCCCGCGCCGTTCTTGTAGTTCTTGTCATAGCGCAGGGCACCCGAGACGCCCATGCCGATCACATAGGTGCTCATGTGCTGCCAGGTGGCCTTGTCATCTTCGGCGCCCGTCCCCACGGGCCGCACCTTGTTGTCCCAGCCGCGCGGCGTATCGCTGCTGCTGCCCGGGCGCAGATCGGTGGCGTAGTAGTACTGCGCCACATCGGCCAGCGAGTTGCTGCTGCCGCCCGTAGCCGGGCCCAGGTGCTCTTCGTCGCAGGGCAGCTTGCCGCAGCGGGTATGGGCCGCTGGCAGCGCAGACCAGGGGGCCGTGCCAGGCTGGGGTTTGCCATTGGGAGGGTCGGGAGGCTGGACCACCGTCGGCGCTGCGTCGAGCGGATAGCAGACCGCGGGGGATTCCAGATCGCCGCTGAAGAGGACAATGCCCGGTGGGCTGACCAACGTACGGCCTGTTTCTGCGGAGCCCACCAGGCTCACGTTGTAGGTCATGTACTCACCGTGGTAGACCTTCTTTTGGCCCTTGTACTCTTGGCAGGTGGCTGCCGGGCAGTCATCCGGCTTGGTGGGCACAATCGTGGTCGAGCCCAGGCCCACACCGCTGCAGTCGGTCACCACATGGGTCGCCGGGTTGTAGCCGGGCACGCACAGCTCGCCTTGGGGCACGTTGATGGTGGTGGGGCCTTCTTGCACGCACTGGGTCTCGACGCCACTGATGGGATTGGTGCCCGCCTCGCAGGCGGCAAAGGCTTCAGCCGATTGCAGGTAGACCAAGCCTTCAGGGGTGCTCTCGTCGACACTCTCGCAGGTGCTGGTGGTCCAGCCATTTTCCTGAACGGGTCGCCCTGCGCCCACCGCCTGCGCGACCAGCGCTTCACAGGTTCCATAGGCCAAGTCAATGTCACTGCTGCGTGCTCTGCAGTTCCCGATGGCTTTGTAACCATCGACCAGGCCTTGGCAGCTGGCAACACGCACGCCATTTTCTTGCATCCGTTCACAGCTGGTTCGCGTCCAATCCGGAGGGCCGGATTCCTCAATCACGCAATGCTGCACATTCTCCGTGCGCTGGACCCCCGGCACGCACGAGCTGTAAATACAGCCATTGGCTGGTGTGGCATTTTGGGGGGTGCAGGTAGCCGGATTGGTTGGCGTTGGAGGGGGCAGCTGCACGCCCTCCATACCCGGAGCGGGTGTGCACTGGCCCGGTTGGGGCGTCCATTCCTGCCTGTCCTGGCATTCGATGCCCACCCAGCCGTTGTCGGCCGAGGGGGCCCGTGGCGTGCACGATGGCACCGCCCGCCAAGGGTTGCGCTGCTGCGCGCATGTCAAATCGATGTTTGACGAGAAAAGGGTACGGCAGCTCGCGGAGTCTTGCTGCACCGGGCCGCTCCAGGTGCTTTGGGTATTGTTGCATTCCACCGTGTAGTTGCCCTCGATCCCGGCCTTGCAAGCGCTGGGCGCCACCGTGCTGCTTACTGGGGCGCCTCGTGCCTCACACTGCATGTTGATGCGGCCGGGTTGGTTGGGCAAGTCGCCGGGCACGCAGGCGGCCACTTTTTCTGAGGCGCCGCGCTGGCGGCACTCGGTATAGGTGCTGCTGGCCGCATCCCATACCGGTGCGCTGGTGACCGGGCAGCTGTTGTCGGTTTCGCCTTCGTCGCCATTGACGGCCTCACGGGTGCAGCTGGTATGCCGAAAACCATTGGCCTGGCTGGCCGCCTGCGGAACACACTGGTCCTGGGGCACATAGCGCTCCT
Source organism: Comamonas squillarum (assembly GCF_025309455.1). Lineage (NCBI taxonomy): Bacteria > Pseudomonadati > Pseudomonadota > Betaproteobacteria > Burkholderiales > Comamonadaceae > Comamonas > Comamonas squillarum. The sequence continues at coordinate 3,699,688 of NZ_CP104377.1, read as the reverse complement.
CACGGTGGCTGCTGTCGCAGTTGCTGTATTCCACCAGCGCGGTGCTGCCGCCTGCAGCGGCAATATCGGCCGCCAACTGGGGGTGCAGGCTGTTGCAGGCCAGCACGGGGCCGCTGTAGGCCGGCACGGCTACGCCTTCGCAGGCAATGGTGCCCACGCCGGGCACATACTGGCCATTGCGGCTGCAATAGGCCGAGGCACTGACATCGCGCTCGGTGGGGCCGTCGCACTCCACCTGGTAGTCCCCTGCCCTGCCGGGTGTACAAGACTGCACCACCTTCCAGCTGTCGCCCCCGGGCGGTTCGACCTTGCAGCCGCTGGCAAAGGCCTCGCACACGGACTTGTCGGTGGTCTTGAGCTCCACCTCGCCCAGTGCCGGGTTTTTGTACCAGTAAAAATAGCGCTTCTCACGCGTCTGGCTGGCTACCGCCCGGGCCCATGGCGTTTGGGTTTCCGTGCTCCAGGTGGTAACAAGCTTGTTTTTGTACTGCTTTTTGTTGATGTAGTTCCAGTTGATTTGCTGCTGGTACTGGTTTTTGGTGACGGTATGCGTGCCTTGGGCATACCAGTACTCGCTTTGCATCGCCGACAAATTGCCGTCCCATGGACCAGGGGCTTTGTGGGACACCCGCAATGTTTGGTTGAAGTACCTTTTGATCCACGACAGATCGCCGTTATGCCAGCTTTGGCGCAGCACATCCTTTTTGATGATCTTTTTGTAGACCGTCTCGGTCTTGGTGCCGCCACCGGGCACGGTCACCTTCCAGCCCACGGTGCAGGCGGCCAAGCCGTAGGTCACCGATGCATCCCGCTCCAGCTTGTAGCCACTGACCGAGCCATCGTAGACCGGGCGGGGACGCAAGCCATCGGGCCCGGTCAGCGACAGCGGCGGGCCATCCTGCTGGCCGACCAGGGTGGTGCCATCGATTTGCACCGGGCCTTTGCCCTGGGTCTCCTGCCCCACGTTCCAGTAGCCATCGGTGGTGACGATGGCATAGTGCCGCTGGCAGGCGGAGACGACGGGATCGACAAAGGGCCGCATGCTGTCATTGATGCTGTCGCTTTTGCCCGCGTAATAGCGGCCGACCCGCGCCAGCGCCTCACGCGTGGGCGAGGTGCCTCCGGTTTGGGTGCCCTGGATGGCCTGAAACCAGGCCTGCTTGTCGCTGCCGGCAAAATCTTGCACCGGCAGAAAATGGCTGTGCGCGCCCGTGCCTGGCTTGGCCACCGTCAAAAAGCCGACCCGGAAGTTGTCATTGAGCGCGCCAAAGGCCAGGCTGACAGAGGACTTGGCCATGTTGATGCGCGTGCGGTAGTAGCTGTACCAGATGGCAAAGTTGCGCTCTTGCGCAGCAGCGTTGGCCAGCTTGACGCGGATCCAGCGGCCGCGCATCTGGCCGCCTGGCACCCCCTCGATCGGCTGGGCCACGGTGCCGCTGTCCTGCACGCTGCCGTCATCGACATGGAGGCTGGGGACATCGGGCCAGGTACAGCTGGCCTCCCGCTCCCAGCTGGGCATCGTGGGGTAGGTGGCGCTGCTGGGCTGCCATTGGAAATAATAGGCCCGCTGGGGCGGGTCGTCGTTCAGGCTCTGCCGGCGTGTGTCGCCGTCATAGGCGCGAAAGGCGTTGGCGAGGTTGACGGCGCCGCGCGCCTGGTCATAGCCATCCTTCCAGGCCGCCGAGAAACTGGGCACCGGCATGTCGGTGATGCCATCGGCCTGCTTGGGCAGCGGATAGCTGGTATCGGGGTTGTAGTAGAGCGTATTGCACAGCGCGCTTTTGTAGCCCACCGGGAAAAAGTTGGCGTTCTTCTCCCAGTCATCGGGCATATGGCTCCATTTCATGGAGTCCGAGGTGTCGAGCAGCAGCATCACATTGGGCTTGACCTGGTCGGCCAGAATGCCCAGCGGAATATCGGCAATGTCCACCGCATCCGACGATGCGGAATCGGCTGCCGCACTGCTGGCAAACAAGCCCGCTGCCACGGCGGCGGCAGCGAGCATGGCCCCCAGGCCTGCGGCCCGGCGCCCGCGCAGCGGGGGTTTTAATTTCTGAAGCATTTCCCTCTCCTTCGTCCTCGTGGCTGTTCGGCCCCTGCGGGCCTGCGGCTGCTGCGGGCGTCTGCGCGCCGGGCACTGCCGCCCTGTTTGCGTTTTTCAGTCCCGGCCCTTTGCGGGGGCCGCCCTCTACCGAGCGCCTTCGCCTTCAATACACCGTCATCTGCACATAGCTCACCGTCGCGCGCGGGCCCAGGGCCCGGGCGCTGATGCGGTACATCGGCCGGTCGTTGCAGGGCAGCACGCTGCCTGCGTCGTCCGACGAGCCCGGGCAGCCCGTGCTCGGCGGCGTGACACAGGACTGGCCATCCGCATTCCAGGCGCCGGCATGGCTGCACAGGCGGTGGATCATGTAGTGCACCTCGTTGCCCAGGCCGTCATCGGCGCTGGCTTGTTTGGCACCGGCGTTCCATGGCAGGTCCTTGGCGGGGACGCTGGGAACGACCTGCGCGTAATAGCCTTCGCTGGGGTTATCTCGATCCAGCGCGGTGCCGTTTTGCGATAGCTGTTCGAGCTGTGCCAGACCATGCTCCAGGCCCAGATCGGCCCCGGTGGTCGCGGTCTGCTTGAAAGCCAGGCTGCCTGCAATGGACGAGCCCGTGGTGGTGGTGCGCACCAGCGCAAGGCTGGTGAGCGTCATCACCAGCAGCACGATGAGTGCTACGAGCAGCACCACGCCGCGCGCGGCCTGCGGGCGGGTTGCGGACAGCGGTGTACAGTTTTGGCGTTTCATGGTGCTTGTTGCCCCCACAAGGTGTTGCGCAGCGGGATCACGCTTTCGTAGACCCGGTAGCGGTAGTGCTTCCAGCCATCGCCAGTCATATCAAATTGCTTGCTGCCATTGGCCCAGCGCGGAGGGTCCTGCGTGACTTCATCGCGCTCGTACTGGGAGCTGCGCACCAGCACCGCCAGGCGCACCGCTAGCACCCTGTCCCAGGTCGAGCCGCTGCTCAAGGTCGCCGTCCACTGGTCATTGCCGTCAATCTGGCCGTCACCGTTCAGGTCATAGCCATATTCGGCCTGAAAGCTGAGCACATCGTGTGCCACCGCCACGCTGCCCGTGCTGGTCTCGTTCAGGTGGTTGTAATAGACCAGCTCCTGGCCTTCGAGGCTCCAGACATGCAATTGCGGATCGGGCCCCAGGTTGTAGAGCGCGCCCTCGCCCAGGCTGGTGGTGCCGCCATCGAGCATGTTGCGGCGGCCGCCATGGTTGAAGCGAGGCGCCACTTCACTGCCGGTATAGAAGTTGATGTAGCTGCCGGTGCCCTGGCTCACCCGGTTGCTGGGATAGGATGCGCTGCCCGTGTCCGTCGCCACCGTAGAGCCTGCGCCTGCGGTGATTTCCATCATCAGGCAGTCTCGGCTATCGCTGTCCGAGGTGCCCACCGCCACATCGCCCGCATGCAGGCCCGCATTGGATTTCTCCATGCTGAGGACGCCATTGGCACTGGCCTCGTAGCGCGATCCGCTCACCATATTGGCCGTAGAGCCGCTGAGCACCCAGAGCTGCGTACGACCTTCGGAGGCGGCAATGCGCACGGGGACCAGCGGAAACGTGAAGGCACGGCCATTGTTATTGGCTTGCACCGAACAGCCCAAATGCCGCGCCTCCATCGCGGCAAAGCCCAGGCCCGCCGAGCGGATGTCGCGCTCAATGCTGAACAAGGCCAATGCACCCGCCGTTTGGGCGTCGGTCACCGCAGAGACCGTGCGGCGCTGCTTTTCAGACACGCCATAGAGCTGGTAGATCACCAGCATGCTGGCCATGCCAATGGCCACGCCAACGAGGATTTCGATGATCGAAAATCCCGCTTGCGAGCGGCGCTGCACCTGGCCGCAGCCCGTGTGCCTGCTGCGCTGCAGACGGGGCATGGACGTCGTTTTCATGCGGGGGGGCCTAATGGACATAGGCCTGGATCTGGTAGTTGCGCAAGCCGGCGTCGTGCGGGGCTTGCCAGCACAGGGTCACCGTCACTTTATTGAGGCCGTCTGTGGTGTCGACCAAAATCTGTTGCCCTGTGGGTACCGCACCAGGTAAACCCAACACATGCTGCGGGCCACCGCGCGCGGCAGAAAGCAGGTTAATGACATCGTTGTTGTCGGCCTCAGCCCCGCTGAAACTACATCGCTCAACACTGCCACTCACCCTGTGCTGCATTTTTTGCAGTGACGCAGCAAGCGCCTGTGGCGAGCTGCGATCGACCTTGAGTGAGATGGCCTGCACGATTTGGGAGGCATACATGCCCGCCTCCGTGCGGTAATGCGCCTGGCCCGACCAGTTGACAGATCGTGCCGTGAGCCCGGCGATGCCCAGAATGCCAAACACAATGATCATGATGGCGACCAGCGATTCGATCAGCATCATGCCCCTCTGACCTGCTGCAGTTGCATGGGAATGGGCGGGCAAGGCCATGCGAGATATCAGCATTGGCGGTTGTCTCCCTCATCGGTGATGGACGGATCGCACAGCCGGACCTGGCCGCCCGGCGAGATGACCACGCGCAGACAGCGCTGGCTACCACTGTCTTCCAGGCAGGCAGCGTTGCTGGATTTGAAGTTCACGGCGATGGCCTCGGATGTGCGGCCCAGGCTGTCAAAGGTGACCGTCTCTTGCTCGGTTTCCACCGTCACGGCCGTTGCACTCTCTGCTGGCTTGCTGGCGATCGGTGTGTCACCCACCATCAGCCTCCAGCCCAGGCCGCTGTCCGTCAGCCCAAGCACTACATTGGTGTTGCGGCGCAGCGCTTCAGCCCTTGCGAGCTGGGCTCCGTCATAGTAGGCCTGGGCAACCGTGCGGATCTTGGAATCCAAGATATAGATACTGGCCGATGGCATGGCCATCAGCAGCAAAAAGACGGTGAGCGCCAAGCCCACCATCAGCTCGATCAAGGTAAACCCCTGGTTGGTATGGAGCCTGTGCATCAGCAGCTTCCGTCCTTGCGGATAGACCAGCAGCCGCTGCCCTTGGTCCAACCCGAAGGTGTGCTTGCGGTGTTACGCGCGCCTTCGTGGGTCAAGACGAAAACAAAACCGGACATGGATCCTTTGCCCTCCGCCTTCACCGTGTAATAAGATTTGTGCCCGTCACAGATGTATTTGAAGCGGGCAGTTTCCGCTGGCTCCGCAGCTATCCTGCTTTGACAGGCGCCCACATAGGTCCTGTGATCCTGGTAAAACTGCTCCATCTTGGCCCCCATATCGGCCAATGGCGTGATGCCCGCCACGATCTGCCCACGCTTGACGTACTCGTCATAGCTAGGCAAGGCAATCGCCGCCAGGATGGCCACAATGGCCACGACGATCATCACCTCGATCAACGTAAAGCCGCGCTGCATCCAGCGCCGTACAGGGCCGCTGCAGCCCGTGTGGACTCGCGTCAGCGGTATGCGGACCGCTTGAGAAACCTTCATAACGACACCCCCTCACCGCCGCTGCACCAGAGGCGGCAATGCTCCAGAAAACCGGCTGGTGGATTCCTCCCCGCAGACTCCACCAGGGAGTCGGAAGGCTTCCATCCATCGATTTCATTTATTGAAATTTAGAAATTCATACGAACTTCATCAGGAGGGCATCATACGTGTCTGTTAGTAAATTACTTTCCAATAACTTACATCAATAGTTATTTTATAAATCTATAACTCCCTAGATTTTGAGCGAGTGAATGCGCGCTGCGCAGAGGACGTGGAGCGGTCCGCAACGCCGTAATAGAAATATTTTGATAGCACCCTAGATAGCAACAACGTTGGTTATCGGGGGCTGAAAGGCTGGAGAGCCACGGGTGAGGGTAAAGAGCGGCGTGCGTTTGGCAACCCGCAAGCGCGCAGGCGCAACCGATGGCCGGGCATCGTTTTACACAGCCTATGCTGTTGCAAATGTGCAGCTTGATGCATATCAAGCTTGCAGCTGCAAGGCCAGGCCATTGGCCGCCAAGCCACGAAGGCGCCGTCGCACTGGCCATCGAGGCGACAGCAAGCAATGGTGGCTAAGCCGCTATGACCAGACCACCCCCATACACAGGCCGCCGTACCCATTGCGATCTGCCATGGCGCAGCGCCAGGCAGTGCTATGGGCCAAAGCAGGCCTGGTTCAGCGCGCCTGCAAGGCCTTGAGCAAGGTAGCCGCGTTGGTCTCGACCATGTCGACGTAGGTGCTGGCAGGGCCGCCGTCGGGCGACAGCGCATCGGAGTAGAGGCGCCCACCTATGGCAGCGCCGGTCTCGCGAGCGAGTTGCTCCAGCAAGCGCGGGTCGGAGATGTTCTCCAGGAAGATGGCGCCAATGCGCTCCGCGCGGACCTGTTTGACGAGGGCCGCCAGATCACGGGCAGAAGGCTCGGACTCGGTCGACAGGCCCCGCACCGGCACAAAGCGCAGACCGTAGGCCTGGGCAAAATAGCCAAAGGCATCGTGGGTGCTGACGACACTGCGCCGTTCGGCCGGCAGCGCGGCAAAGCGCTGGCGCAGGCTGGCATCCAGCGCCGTCAGGCGGGCGATGTACTGCGTGGCCTGCTTGTCGTACTGCGCCGCGTTGGCCGGGTCTGCTTTGGCCAGGCCTTTGGCGATATTGCGCACATAGACGATGGCGTTTTTCACATCCTGCCAGGCATGGGGGTCGTTGGGGCCATGGTGGTGGCCGTGCCCATGGTCATGGTCATGGTCGTGGTCATGCCCTTCCTTGCCAGCGCCGTGGTCGTGCCCGTGGTCATGGCCTTGGCCTTTGGGCAAGCTGCGTACCGCAATGCCCTGCGATGCGACGATCTCCTGGCCTTGAAAGCCGGACGCTTTTTTCAAGCGCGGCAACCAGCCCTCAAAATCCAGGCCATTGGCCACCAGCACCTTGGCCTGCTGCAGCTGGCGCGCCTGCTGCGGGGTGGGCTCAAACACATGGGCGTCGCCGTCGGGACCGACCAGCGCAGAGACGCTGACCCGATCACCGCCGACCTGGCGCGTCAAGTCCTGCAAGATCGAAAAGCTGGCCACCACGGGCAGCGGCTGGCCCGCAGCCCAGACGGAGCCGACAGGCAAAGCGCTGGTCAGTGCCAGCCCCAGCAGCGCACGGCGGTTCAAGTAGAAATTGCTCATTCGGATACTCCCATTGGTTCAGACACAGAATCGTTGGCCGGCCGCTGGCGTTGCGCCCGCACGCTGCCCAGCCGCCCCAGGCAGAGCGACAGCAGGTACAGGCAGCCGAGGCTCAAGGTGATGGCGGCCGACGCCGCAATGCCCGCGTGGTAGGACAGCAGCAGGCCCAGCAGGCTGCCGGCCATCGCGATAGCGGTGGACAGCGCCATCTGCAAGCCCACGCCGCGCAGCCAAAAGCGCGCACTGGCGGCGGGCAGCACCACCAGGGCGACTGCCATCAAAGTGCCCAGCGAATGGAAGCCCCCCACCAGGTTGAGCACAAGCAGCAGCATGAACAGTGCATGGCTGATGCTGCCCATGGGCCCCTGCAGGCGCAAAAAGCCGGGGTCCAGGCATTCCATCAACAAGGGCCGGTACACCAGCGCCAGGCCCAGCATCGACAGGCTGGCGATGGTGGCGGTCAGGTACAAGGTGGGGTCATCCAGCGCCAGCACCGAGCCAAACAGCACATGCAGCAGATCCACATTGGAGCCGCGCAGCGAGATCAGCAGCACGCCCAGCGCGAGCGAGATCAGGTAGAGGCCGGCAAAGCTCGCGTCCTCGCGCAAGGCGGTGTAGCGGGTCACCACGCCCGAGAGCATGGCCACGATCAGGCCGGCCGCCAGCCCGCCGATCGTCATCGCCGGCAAGGACAGGCCAAACAGCAAATAGCCCAGGGCGGCCCCTGGCAAGATGGCATGCGACATCGCATCCCCCACCAGGCTCATGCGGCGCAGCAGCAAGATGGTGCCCAAGGGCGCGGCGCCAGCGCTCAAAGCCAGGCAACCCGCCAACGCGCGGCGCATAAAGCCGTAGTCCACAAAGGGCTGCCACAACAGCTCGGCGATCATGCGCGCCTCCTGGCACCCGCGCGTGCTGCGAGACTCGGCAGCACATCGGCGCTTGCCCCCCAGGCCAGCTGCGTGCCCGCCAGCGCCAAGGCCTGCGGAAAAAATGCCTCCACCATCTCGCGGTCATGCAGCACGGCCAGCACGGTGCGGCCCCGCGTATGCCACTGCTGCAACAGCTGCAGCAGCACATCGATGGAGGGCTCGTCGACGCCAGTGAAGGGCTCGTCCAGCAGGATTACCGGCGGGTTCTGCACCCACAGCCGGGCAAAGCGCATGCGCTGGAACTGCCCGCCCGAGAGCTCGGCAATCCAGCGCGGCTGCCAGCCCTGCAAGCCCACCGTCGCCAATGCCATGCTGATCTGCGCGCGTTGCGCATCGCTGACGGCCCCCAGCGCACCCGTCTGCGCCCACAGGCCCATGCTGACAAAGTCCTCCACGCTGATGGGAAAGTCGCGCTCTACCTCGCAGGCCTGCGCCAGGTAGCCCAGCGCAGCGCGCGGATAGCGGCAGCGCAGCGACCCCTGCATCGGCGCAAGCTGCCCCAGCAGGCCCTTGAGCAACGTGGATTTGCCGCCCCCATTGGGGCCGACGATGGCCGTCATCGAGCCGGCCGCAAACTGCCCACTGACCCCGCGCAACGCCAGCTTGCCGCCATAGCCCAGGCCCAGGTTGGAGAGTTCGAAATCATTGCCATGCACGGCCGCCGCTGCCAGGCCGGAAACGGACTGCATCATGGCTGCTGCACCGCCCATAGCACCACGCCCCAGAGCAGCACGCTCAGGCCCAGCGCCAGCAGGCAGCGCGAAAGCGCAGACGCCTGCAAGGCACTGCGGCGCCTGGTTGTTTGTATTGATCCCATAGCTCGCCCATTCGCAGGCGCCCTGCCGACCAGTCAAACTGGCAGCATCGACGATTCACCTGCAGCATTTTCAAAATGTGATGTTATAACATCAAATGAAAATACCAACGCAAAAAGCGCAGCCCAGCTTGGCGGTGGCTGCCATGCACTAAAGCAGAAGAATCGTGTGTTGTGAGGAGAGAAGGGAGCTGGCCCAGGCGCTTAGAACCTGTTCAAAGTCTCCTCGCGCCGCGACAGTGTCTTTGCGGGATGGGATGCTAGGGGGCGCCCAGCCGCGCAACACCGCAGCAATAGCCCAGCTATTGCGAGGATTTGCAACAACGCAGACCGCCCCTGCCCGGGCGGCCCTAGCCGGGCGCCCCTTCCCGGGCAGCGCAAAGCCACTGTCCCGAAGGGTTGGAGTGAAATCGGGCGATTTCTGCGCGCTGGCCCTGGCTTGCACCCCGGTGCAAGCTGCGTTCCATCCCTTCGAACTCATCCCGATTGCACTCCAACGCGGCTGCGTAGAGACTTTGAACAGGTTCTTAGGCCGCCGGTGCCGCAGCGCAGCGGCTGCAGATGCCATGCATCTCGACATGGGTGCTGCTGGGCCGGAAGCCATTGGCCTTGGACCAGGTCTTCAGGCGCCGCTCCACCGCAGGCTCCAGAAACTCATCGACCTGGCCGCAGGTATCGCAGATGGCGAACACCACCAGGCCATGGTCATGGCCTTCGGCATGCGTATGGGCGCAGACCACAAAGGAGTTAAGGCTTTCCACGCGGTGCACCAGACCGTATTCGATCAGCTTGTCCAGCGCGCGGTACACCTGCTGGGGCGCGCGCAGGCCTTCGTCACGCAGCTGGTCGAGCAGCGCATAGGCACTGGCCGGATTGGCCTCGCGCGCAAGCGCTTGCAGCACCAGGGCTTGGTGCTTGGTCAACTCGGGCTGTGGCGTTTTGGCGGCTGTGGACATGGTGACAACAAAGGCAGAGGCCCGAGTTTAGCCGGTCTGCTGTGCGGGCGCCGCCAGCGGGGGCACCGCAGCGGTGCCCTCCTGCTTTTGCTCCTGCGCCGCCTGCACAAACCAGCGCTGCACCGCCTGCCAATGCGCGTCGCCATAGAGGCGCCTGAAGCGCTGTGTTTCTTCCAGCCCCGGATTGCGCCATACCGCCAGGCGTTGCGCGATGAAGTCGGCGCTCAAGGGGATGCCGCATTCGACGGTGATGCAGTGCCGCCACTGCGCGTAGGTTCTGGGAATCATCGCTGTCCTTCTTCAATCTTCACAGCCACCAAGCCAGGTTCTCGGTAAACGGTTGAGAAAGCTGGTTTTCATTTGTTATGTTATAACATATCACACTGCAGTTGAACCATAGCCAAGACCTGGCCTGGACATGCACCACGCCACCCAGACCCGCACCAACCCGCATTCCACGATGACCTCCACCACACGCTCCTACCCGCTGGCCAACACCGCCCAACCCAAGCTCCCCGTCACCGTACTCTCGGGATTCCTGGGCGCCGGCAAAACCACCTTGCTCAACCACATCCTGAACAACCGCGAAGGCCGCCGCGTGGCGGTCATCGTCAATGACATGTCCGAGGTCAATATCGACGCGGCCTTGGTGCGCCAGGGCGGGGCGGAGCTGTCGCGCACCGATGAGAAGCTGGTGGAGATGAGCAATGGCTGCATCTGCTGCACCTTGCGCGAGGATTTGCTGCTGGAAGTCAGCCGCCTGGCCAGCGAAGGCCGCTTTGACCAGCTGGTGATCGAATCCACCGGCATCTCCGAGCCCCTGCCCGTAGCAGAGACCTTTACCTTTGCCGGCGAAGACGGCCGCAGCCTGGGCGATGTCGCGCAGCTGGACACCATGGTCACGGTGGTCGATGCCTTCAATTTTCTGCGCGACTACAGCTCGCGCGACCACCTGCAGGCACGCGGCCAATCGCTGGGCGATGAGGACCAGCGTACCGTTGTGGACCTGCTGGTCGAGCAGATCGAGTTCTGCGATGTGATCGTGCTCAACAAGGCCGATCTGGTGTCTGACGCAGAGCGCGAACAGCTGATGGGCATCTTGCGCGGCCTGAACCGCCGCGCCCGCATCGAGCTGGCCGCGTTTGGCCAGGTGCCCCTGCACAAGGTGCTGCTAACGGGTCTGTTCGATTTTGAGCAGGCCTCCCAGGCCCCTGGCTGGCTGCAGGAGCTGCGTGGCAGCCACCAGCCCGAAACGGAGGCCTACGGCATTGGCAGCTTTGTCTACCGCGCTCGCCGGCCTTTCCACCCCGAGCGCTTCTTTGCGCTGATCAACCAGGAATGGCCGGGTGTTGTGCGCTCCAAAGGTTTTTTCTGGCTGGCCAGCCACCCGACGTTGGCAGGCCAGTGGTCACAAGCCGGAGCGGTGGCCCGCCACAGCGCCGCCGGCTACTGGTGGGCCGCCGTGCCACAAGAGCGCTGGCCGCAGGACGAAGAGGCCCTGGCCCTGATTCGCGCCGCCTGGGACGAGCGCGTGGGCGATGCGCGCCAGGAGCTGGTGCTGATCGGTATCGACATGGACGAGGCGGCGTTGCGCACGCAGTTGGACAATTGCCTGCTCAGTGATGCGGAGATGGCGCAGGGGCCTGGGGTGTGGACGGGGTGGCGGCATTCGTTTGTGGATTGGCCTGATAGCGCTGTATAAGCAGCCTTTATGCGTTGGTAGCCTTACAGGATCTGCCGACTTTGCCCCTGCGCTGGCCGACCAAGGCCAATGCCATCACACCAGCTTCTTGTACACCTCAATGGTCTCTCGCGCGCAGCGGTCCCATGACAGCTGTGCCGCTCGTGCGAGCCCTTTGGTCCGCGCATCGGCCTGCCATGCCTCGTCGCTCAAACAGTGCTCCAGACCGTGGCGGATGTCATCCACATCGCGTGGGTTGACCAAATAGGCGGCCCCCCCAGCCACTTCGGGCATGCAAGAGGCATTGGAGGTGAGCACCGGTGTACCACTGGCCATCGCCTCCACAATCGGCAGGCCAAAGCCTTCGTAGAGCGATGGGTAGGCCATCAGCCGTGCACCAGCGTATAGCGCAGGCAGCCAGCGCTGGTCGATAAACGAGAGATAGCGCAACCAACCCTCTGCCTCGGCACTGGTCAACTCCGCATGGATGTCTTCGGAGTTCCATCCCTTGCCGCCCGCGACCACCAACGGATAGGCCTGGCGCAGGGCTGGTGAAAGCTGTCGGTACGCCTGGATCAGGCGAGCCACATTTTTACGCGGCTCTACGGTGCCGACAAACAAGCTGTACTGCTGGGCCTGCAGGCCCAGTGCCTGCATCGAAGGTGCCAGCATTTCCTGGGTGTGAGGGCGATAAGCACTGTCGGCTGCCAAATGGATGGCCTGGATGCGATCCGCAGACATGAGCCCATGGGCCAGCATTTCTTGCCGCACCGTTTCCGAAACAGTGATGACCTGGTCCGTACGAGCCAGACTGGCATCCAGCGCAAGACGCAGATAGTCCACACGGGCCTGCGGATGGAACTCCGGGTGCAGCAGGTGGGACAGGTCGTGGACCGTACTGACCGTCTTGCCCGAAAACGGCGGCACGATGTAATTGGGCGAATGGTAGATAGCGCCTTTATTGCCACGCAGCCGCCAGCCAAAAAGCGCTGGAGTCAATGCAGCAAACACGCGCACTGCAACCCGGTTGGAGGACAAGTGATCGCGCAAGGTTTTGCGCTCTGGGGTGGCAACCGGCGCATTGTCAGCCACAGGTTGGTTTAAAGCCGCAACTGGATTTTCAACCCATTGGCCCATGGAGAAATAGCGCAAGCGTGCGATTTCTTCATGCTGACCCAGCCTTTTTGCCAACTCATAGGTATAGCGGCCAATGCCAGTGAGTGGCGGGCGAAGCGCGTCAGCTGCGAGAATCAGATCAAGCTTCATACATAAAGACACTCTGAAAACATATGGCAGTTAATAGATTTTTCAGGAATATCGTTTTCGCACTGAGGTTTGAAAACATCCAAAAAATTTACGACTATGTCACTTGAATCTTAGTTTTGACGCGTACAAAACCAAGCATGCAATTAAGCATGGGCTGCTCGATCCAGCGAAAACAAATAACCCCGAAGAATATAGAAAGAAAAATTCCAAAAAATAAGACAACTATACTGCCAGAGTAATTTCTTTCAAACGCCCATATTACAAATGGATGAACTAAATAAATAGAGTAACTTGCATCCCCCATCATCTGGACAATCTTATTCCTAAATATAGCCTTATTTTCAAAAGAGTAGCAACCCAAAACAAGTAAAATGCTTGGCACGCCCCAAGCAATAAAGCCTTCAGATTTGAAATAGTTATGAAGAGCAAATAAAGCAAAGCTAAATATCAGAAATAGAATTCCTACGCCTCTTTCTATTTTAATGTTTCTTTTAAAGAGAGAACCAATTAGTATACCCAATGAAAATTCTAGAAGATAGTATTTAACGAAGTAAAATTCATGAAAATGTCCAATTTCAGACAATGAGCCCAGAAAAATGAATACCAGAGCGACAAAAGGCAAGCAATATCTACGAAAAGAAATAAATAGCGCCAATACTACATAAAAGAGCATTTCATAGTTTAGAGACCAGCCTGGATAGAGGAGGGGCATTGAGCCATTTGCCGGCTTAAGAAATAACATCGAACGAACAACAGCATCGGAACCTACGGATGCGCCGGGATAAAAAATATAGACATTTAGGATTGCCAATCCAGTCATAACCCAGTAGAGAGGTACAACCCTGATAACTCGACGAAGGAGAAAAATTCCAGGCTTTGCATTTTCTTTAATGGAAAGCGCCATTACTATGCCGCTTATCACAAAGAATATATCAACACCTGCCGCACCCGCCCGGAAATTCAGTTCTGGGTAGAGAGTTAGCGCGTGAAAAATAACTACAGCAACTGCACCAAAACCCCTCAGGGCTTGTATTGAGTAGAGCATTGCACTTAGCCAACGTTATAAGAAAAAGTCATTGGAGCTCTGTAGCGAAAACCGCTGCAAACTGTTTGGCACAATTGCGTGCTTGCGCCACATCGATGGCTTCCACCATCACACGCAATAATGGCTCCGTGCCGCTGGCACGGATGAGTACCCGGCCCTGCCCCGCAAATCGTTCGCTACATTCTCGCTGCAGGTCGGCGAGCTTTTGATTTTTTGTCCAGTCTTGTCCTCGGAGCAATGGCACGTTGAGCAAAACCTGAGGGCATAAATCAACACCGCGTAGCTGTTCAGCCATGCTTTGTTGGCGACGCACACAAGCCTGTAATACTTGCAGCGCGCTAACCAAGCCGTCCCCCGTAGTGTGCTTGTCAAGCGCAAGCAGGTGCCCCGAGCTTTCGCCACCCAAAATCCAACCACGACGCCGCAGCTCTTCAAGCACATAGCGGTCACCCACTTTGGCACGAACCAACTCGATGTCCTGTGCTTGTAGGGCTGTTTCGATCGCTAAATTGGTCATCAACGTACCCACTACACCTGACACCGTCTCGCCCCTATGCACCCGGTCCATGGCCATCAAATAGAGCAACTCATCTCCGTTGAACAGACGACCTTGGGCATCGACCAATTGCAAGCGATCAGCATCGCCATCTAATGCAATGCCCAGGTCAGCGCTGTTGACTAGCACCGCACGAACAAGCGCATCCGGATGCGTAGCGCCCACCTCTTGGTTGATATTCAAGCCATCGGGATTACAGCCAATAGTGATGACATCTGCACCCAGCTCATGGAAAACCTGAGGAGCAATCTGGTAAGCCGCGCCGTGTGCAGCATCTACCACCAACTTCATGCCCCGAAGCGATAGGTCTGGGTCAAAAGTGCTTTTGCAAAACTCGATATATCGGCCTGGCGCATCCTCCAGGCGACGTGCCCTGCCCAACTGGGCTGACTCCACCCAGTCAGGCATCTCGGCCAAAGCGACTTCTACTTGCGCCTCCCAAGCATCAGGAAGTTTGGTGCCCTCTGCACTAAAAAACTTGATTCCGTTATCCGCAAAAGGATTGTGGCTAGCGCTGATGACAATGCCCAAACTCGCGCGCAACGCACGGGTCAGATATGCCACTCCGGGTGTAGGCAATGGGCCCAATAGAACAACATCAACGCCAGCGCTGTTCAGGCCGGATTCGAGGGCACTTTCAAGCATGTAGCCGGAGATACGGGTGTCCTTGCCAATCAGTACGGTTGGGCGCTGCTCATGGCAACGCAGTACACGCCCGACCGCATGGCCTAAGCGCAGCACAAAGTCTGGGGTAATAGGCGAAGTGCCTACGGTTCCGCGTATTCCATCGGTTCCAAAGTACTGGCGTGACATAGTTATGATTTCTGAAATTTAGGCAAAGCGTCAGTGCAAGATCTGCGCTTACTTGGCGAGCAGGGAAAGCAGTCGTCTGTAGAGATTGGCTTTGCTGGTCCAAGTATGGCTCTGGATCAGTTCCTCATTTCTGGAGGGTAGAGGCCAATGCAGCTGGTGCTGCCATTGCGAAAACAACTGTTTGAGCGCGACTGCAATCTCCTGGGAATCGTTCGTCACAACGACGCCCGCTTGGGTCTCGTTGATCAAGGTCGCACCCGGATCCGTCGACTCGCTGGTCTGAATGTGCAAGATTGGCGTGCCTGACCCCAGATACTCATAGATCTTGCCGGGGATCTGATAATTTTGTACGTTACCAATATTGATCAACAGATCAGCGCGACGCTGCCACTCCAGACACTCTCTATGGTTCTTCTGGCCCAAAAACTCAATGCCCTGGATTCCCTCGAAGAGGGGCTTGAACCGGCCATTGTTGCCAATGATCTGGAAAGTGAAATCGACCCCTTGCAGCGTGCGTAGCGCTTCCGCGAGCTGCTTGGGATTTCTGAAGTCACTGTAGAAGTTGCCAGTGAAGCAAATGCTGAAGCTAGCGTTGGCACTTTTTTGCTCAGCAGGTGCTGATGCAGGAAACCCTTGAGAGATTGTCGACATCCGCTCTCGCAGATGGGCGCCATGCCGCTCCACCAGCAATTCAATGACCTTGTCATCTGTGACTACCACATGGTCAGCATGGCGCATGACGCGGCGCTCCACGCGCAGATCGATTCCCCTGCGCCAACGCGGAGAATATGGTGTGAGCAGCGGGTCGCCCAAGTCCACGACCCATGGCAGCTTCGCCTTTTTCGCATGGAACCCTACGAAGATGTCCACCGCGGGCTCGTGCGAGCTCAACACGATGTCGTACCGATTCGCTGCCAATAGCTGCTTGAGTTTCTTGCGCGCAAAAAAATACCATTCGCTTCGGATGTCGGGATAGACAACGCGATTGAGCAGATCTCGAGCGATCCCATAAGCTCTTGACAGCAGCGAAGGCGCAGCCGATGCTGCGCCTTCGGACACTGAACCTTGCGCTGCAGCACGCTTGGCTGCATATTCACCAAGGCCAATGAATGGGCCTGGCCAAACCCGGTGGGTAATAACGCGGCGGTCCAACAGCAACGGAAACGCCGGGTTAGGAGCGATGTCTGGGCAGATCACCTCTATCTGAACCCCCTGTGCGACCAGTTCGTTCGCTAAATGGAGCCAGCGCAAAGACTGCGCCGCCAAGATAGGAGGAAACTCATAGGCGATCAGCAGAACCTTCACAGAAGTTGCTCTTGAAGTAGACGAGCGATGCGCTCAGAAGCGTGGCCATCACCGTAGGGCGATACACCCCGCGCCATTGCTTTGTAGGCTGCTTCATCGTCAAGCAGGCACTGAGCCTCAGCAACGATCCTGTCGTAGTCGGAACCCACCAGTTTGACAACACCTTCCTGAACGGCTTCTGGGCGTTCCGTTTCCTCACGCAACACCAACACCGGCTTACCCAGCGCGGGCGCTTCTTCCTGAACCCCGCCGGAATCAGTCAGTATCAGATAGGCGCGCTTCATCGCCGCGACAAAGGGCGCATAGTCCAACGGCTCGCACAAGGTGACGTTCGGAATCTGCGCAAGATACTCATACGCCACATCCTTCACGTTCGGATTGGGGTGAACCGGATAGAGAAACTGTACATCCGAATTGTTGTGTGCCAGCGTCTGCAATGCGCGGCAGATGTTGCGGAAAGGTACGCCAAAGTTCTCTCGTCGGTGAGATGTCACCAGCACCATGCGCTTGTCTGCCGGCAAGGTGATGCCCAGATCCAGATCTCGCTGAGCGGTGGCCAGCAAGGCGTCCACCACGGTGTTGCCCGTGACGATGACGTCTGAATCAGCGATTCCATCTTTCAGCAAATTCTGGCGCGAGCCCTCTGTGGGGGCAAAGTGCCATCTTGCCAACTTGCCCGCGATAACGCGATTGGCCTCTTCGGGGAACGGATTCTGCATATCCCAGGTGCGCAGGCCGGCCTCCACATGCCCGATTGGAATACGGTGATAGAAGCACGCCAACGCCACGGTCATGACCGTCGTTGTATCGCCTTGAACCAGGACCACATCCGGCTTCTCTGCCTTTAGTACCGCGTCCAGCTCCAGCAAAAGGCGCGCAGTGAGTTCAGTCAGCGCCTGGTTGGGGCGCATGATATTCAGATCGATGTCAGGCTGAATATCGAAAAAAGACAACACCTGGTCCAGCATCTGGCGATGCTGGGCGGTAGCCAACACGCGCACGTTAGCCCATGGCTGCTTGCGCAACTCAAGGATCACGGGGGCCATCTTGATCGCCTCGGGACGCGTGCCTACTACGCAGAGAATATTCTTTTTAGATGATGACATTTGTATTTTATTCAGTGTAATCAATGAACAGATCACTGCGATGCTTCCACTTCTCTCTAAAGTAATCGGCATTCCGCTTGAATAACTTCACATAAGCATCTGATCCGCCGCTTGCACTTGTAGTTTGATGAGGCTGATGACGAATGCCTGTCAAATCTCGATAGCAGATATCTAAACCAAGATCCTTAATTTGAAGCGACATATCTGTATCTTCAAAACAGGTTGGGTCATAAGCAACATCAAACCCTTGGGTGGATCTAATCACAGCTGCACGTGCAAAAAAACCTCCTGTGCCTAAGTACGCGACATCACTACGGTAGCCTTTACGAATTGCCTGAGCATTCATCCCCCGATTGGGACAGTAATCAGTAATCATGCCGCCAAAGTCGTCCCGGCTCGCGTCAAACCAACCCGCCGCCCATCCAATTGCACCCACGTTCGCATCTCGATCCAAAATAGACAAAGCCTCATCAAAGCAACTAGACGATGTAAACCACTGATCAGAATCAAAGAAAGAAATATATTTTCCAGTGGCAGATTGCAGCCCCAAATTTCGCCCGGAAGCACATCCATTAACTGGATTTGAAACGACCAATACGGATGGGAATTTTTCCCGCACCAATTGAGCACCTCCGTCGACGCTACAATTATCTACAACAATGATTTCTTTAATATAATCTGTACAATGACATAATAATGAAGAAAGCGTACGCTCAATTATTTTTATGTTATTGTGAATTAAAATAATAACGCTAACAGATTTTTCAAAACGCGTTTTTTTGTTCTTAAGTGTTATCTTGTCAAGTCGCGAAAACCATGAATTTTCCCAAATGAAATTATCATTTAGCGCATTTAATTTTCCGCAATCCGCCTTGACCACTTCAGCGCACGCGGCAGAGTATTCAGCAGGCGTGTTTTTGATAATTAATCCAGGATACCCATTTATTTCCGGTAGATTGGTGGAGACAACAGGCTTCCCTGCAAACAGATACTCAAAAACTTTAATTGGAGAAACTGCGTCCGATATCTTACCAGGCGTAAATGGCAGTAATGTAAAGTCCGAGTATGCAAGATAAGCAGGAAGTTCATCAATCTGCTTTGGGCCAAGTAAAATAATATTTTTAGGTAGATGCTCTCTTTGAGGACGGTCCCCAATCAATACAAATTTAATACCCGGATTATTATGCGCAGCCTCCTCCAAGAATTCCCATGCAAACCACTCACCATACAATGAACCAAAATAAAGACCTATATACCCATCCGCAGGAAGATCTTTAGGACGCTGATAGTTTTTATATTTATCAAATATATATTCATTTGCCGCATTCGGCAAATACAGAGCATCTGCTCTTCCAAGATTACGAAGGCGTTCCACCAGCAATCTTGCGGTGCCAACTACGCTCTCCGCCTTCTCAACGAAATCGCGATACACACCCATATTGAACCAGTCACCGCCTAAACTGGTCTCCCAGTCATCGATCAATTCAAAGACTGTCCGCATACCCGAATAGCTGAATGCCTTTAGATATGGCAATGCTGCAGGATGAGGCAGCTCAATCAGCAGTGTTGAATTACTCGAAATACAACGCAGTAGTTTTTCGGGACTAATTTCATCAATATGAAAATGATCAAGACCAAAAATCGAAATATGAGAATCTACATAAGCGTTGACCTCAAAATCAAATTTTTTATAAATGTGAATATAAGTAACGCGTCTACCAGTTTTTAGAGCGCACCGCGCCAACTGCGCTGAGCGCTGCCCTCCACCAACATCATCAAAAGGAACTCCTGCAATAATAACCAGATCATCTTCAAGTACCTGCTGCCTTGAATTATCAAATGTATTATTTGTCGATTCTGAAAAATCACTTGCTAAATTCTTAAAAGCTATTTCTGATCTATTTCCCGAAACAGAATGAACTTCTGGATTAATTTTATTTAAAACCTGACGCTGAAATTTAACGGGCAATTTAGTGAAGAGAGGAGTACCAAATTTGCTTATAGCTGAATAGGTCAGTCGTAAAGGATAGGTGATTCGCCACGAAGCAGAGCAATGTATATTTTTTAACGATTGCTCATTACTACTGGCAGACTGACTGAAATGATTCACCTGACTGTTAAGTGCAACAATATTTTGGCGAAGCCCATTAATATTCAAATTCAAATCTGTCAGCTGTTGTTTCAGATCAGATATCTGCACGTCTTTATCTGAGATCTTAGCAACCATATTCGCTGCGACCTTGTTATCCAACTCCCTTTCTAGACGACATTTAGCCAATAAAATAGAAATCTCGAACCTCCTCCAGTTGGCGGTATTTTCACTGATTTCAGTCTCCAACTTGCTTAAAAACTCTAGGCTGTTGAGATATGGAGTTTCATCGTTCACGGGCATCGTTTGCAAGCACGCGTAGATATGTTGCAAATAGGGCTGTCGTGGAGGCTGGGCTGCGCCCATATATTTAGCAAAATTTTCCCATACAAACTTTTCGTCAAAGTCCTTCTGGGCGAGGTTATGCAAATGCTCGAACTCGGGAGATGATTCGAGAATTGCCAACTGCTCGCGTAATCCTGCGCCATCTACTGTAGGAAGCCCTCTTCCAGAGAAATTGGCACGAGCAGCCCTTTCGAAAAGACTATAGTCCAATACGCCTTTGACACCGTCGTAGCCCACTAGTACCACTGGCTTACACGCAGCGATACCCTCAAGTAAAACTCTCCCCATACCTGCAATACCGGCGGCACGCGACATGAGAGCGCCGACATCTGCAATAGCACCTAAAAACTGCACAAAGTCTTCCAACCCCCGTTGCTGCAACCAAGACTCCAACATCGGACGCGCTGCACCGTCTCCCGCAATGAGGATACGAGGTATACCGCTTTCTTTAGCTTTGACACAGAAATCTAGAACGCCCGGAACTTTCGCATCATCCAGACGTGAAACGACTAGCCAGTGATCTGTATGTGCATGCGCCGATTGAGTCCAGCGTCCCATGGACACAGCATTGGGGATGTACTGGATTGCGCTGTCAGCGACGTAAACTGCGGCCAACTCTTTCACTTCAGGAGACACTGCGAACACCGCACTGCAATTTGGCAAGACTGCGTCCTTGAGTACTGCATCGAAAGTCGGACCATAGAAACTTCCAAGCGAATCCGGCCCATGCAGAGTCAACGCATAGGGTGCTGCTTCCAGCTCCGCAGCAATGGCCGCAGGCACAATCGAAGTAAAGGGGTGGATATGAAGCCGATCAATGCGATGTTCTCGGATCAGCTGTCTTAACTTTTCAATCGCTTTTAAGGTTTGCTGCGCAGTAGCTGATGGCTCTAAAACAAGGCCGGCTGTGATGGACTTCAAACCAGATGGCAGAAGTGTCTTGTCGAGTGTGGAGCCTGTCGCCAGATGAACCTCAATACCCATAGCCGACAGCTGCTCAATCTCTCCGCGAATGTGGGTCTCCAGTCCGCCGATGGTGAACTGTTGTGTGACGATCAGAATAGATTTCATTTTTATTCCTGGATCTCGCTGACGGTAATGTTGGCGTCTAGCATTGCGATGCCACTGGCGAGTGTGCGCGGCTGGTGCACGGTGATAACAATGACGTCCGTCTTTCTATCAAGATATTGCATATCACTGTGTGAAATGGCTTCTGCTATAGCCAAGGTGATGAAATAACTACCAGCACATAGACTTACTTCAACCTCGAACTCGACTTCATAGCGGCTGCCTTTTCTAGGGGCTGTAATGTTTTTCTTGTGATACAGCGTACTTGTGCCAAATGCACTGACACCCTCGACCGTGCGCATCAACATACCTGCCTGAATTTCATGGACTGAATGAAGAACGTCTATAAGCATCCTAACTTTGAATGTTTCACCAGTTTTGTATTGCTCACATGGATTGCCATAATGGTCAAAAATATCCCATCCAGAAATGACTGCACGAAGACCAGAAGTATCTTCGACGCCGAAGCCAGCTGACATTCCCTCTTTGCTTCCATGCTGATTCTTATTCTGCGTCGTTGATGAATTCTGCACTACCCCTCTAGTGGCTTGGTAACGCAAATAGGCTTTTTCATCCGAGTACAGGAGCGCATGGTATTGGTCCACTATTTCTTTGGCTGGACCTATACCTCGCATTTCTCCTTTATGCAATAAAACTCCGCGCTGACAAAACTTTTCCACTGTAGATGTAGAGTGCGTGACAAGCAAAATAGAGCAGCCATCTTTCCGCAGCTTCTCAATATATTCAAAGCATTTACGCTGAAACTTTTCATCGCCAACTGACAGCGCTTCATCAACAATCAATACCTGCGGTGAAACACAGGCTTGAACAGCAAACGCTAAGCGAACCGTCATACCACTGGAATATGTCTTGATCGGTTGGTCCAAATGGTCACCAATATCTGCAAAGCAGACTATCTCATCAAAGCGCTTATCCATCTCTTGTCTGGAAAAACCAAGAATCACGCCATTCAGATATATATTCTCGCGCCCTGTAAACTCAGGATTGAAGCCCGACCCCAATTCGAGTAGAGCAGCCATTACACCACTGGTGCGCACGCTCCCGGTTGTCGGGGTGAGCGTCCCAGCAATAATTTGCAGCAAGGTACTCTTACCACTACCATTGCGGCCCAAAATTCCTAGAGTCTCTCCTTTTTTGACATCAAAGGAGATCTTTTGCAATGCCCAAAACTCTTTGAAGTATTGCTTATTGCCAGAGGAGAAGAACTGCAGTAGACGGTCCCTCGGCTTAGAATACATCTCGTAGCGCTTGGAAACGCCGTCGACAGATATTGCAATTTCAGAGGACATCACTAAATCCACTTCTTGTTTTCTGGAACCAAGCAAAACCTAAAAATGCGATCATCAACGATGCCACTAAAGTTAAACCCCAAACTGACCAGTCAACAGCACGTCCCCAAATCATGACACTCTGTGCTTGCTCGATCAAAGTAGCTAAAGGATTGAGCCGCAAGAGAGGGCGGTATTTTTCAGGCAAAGCGGATATAGGATAAAAAATAGGCGTCATAAACATCATGACCATCAAGATGACGCCAATAATATGACCGGTATCCCGCAGGTAAACACCAAGCGATGACAGAAACCAGCTTAACCCGAGAATGACAAATGGTAAAGGTAAGAGCGCTATAGGCAACAACAGCAACGTAGGATGGGGCAGACCAAAGAATGCAACGTAAAACAGCAGCCAAACAATAAAACTAATACAAAAATGAAACAAGGCTGCACCCATTGCCACAATTGGCAATATTTCCAGAGGAAATATTATCTTCTTGACATACCCAACATTTCCCACAATAAGCCCTGGCGCTCTACTTATACATTCTGAAAAGAAATTAAATATCATCAATCCTGAAAAGAGCACCAACGCAAACTCTGATTTCGATCCAGAACCACCAGGCCACCGTGAATTAAAAATAATTCCAAATACAAAGGTATATACCAAAAGCATTAAAATCGGATTGAAAAATGACCAAAGCAAGCCCATAAATGAGCCGCGATAACGCCCAACAATATCTCTCTGAATCAGTTCATTGATCAGACTTCCATTGTTCCTGATAGCGCGCACGATGGCCAACGGAGACATGGAATTTCGGTCAGAAGTAATGGTCATAAGAAATTCATCATCGTATTTGCAGACGCAACGATGCAATAACAATACACGGTACCCTATGCGCAGGATGGGGTCGAAACTTAGATGGTCTTCTTCCCGAGGACACTTGAAGATGTGGGAGATCCCCGTCCATAAGGATCTTCGAAACGAACTATGTCGTCCTCGCCCAGGTAACTGCCCGACTGCACTTCAATGATTTCTAGAGGCAACATCCCTGGATTGGCCAGGCGATGAATATGACCCAGAGGGATAAATGTCGACTCATTCTCCCCAAGCAGAAATGTCTCTTCCCCCTTAGTCACTTGAGCAGTACCTTTCACCACAATCCAATGCTCGGCACGGTGGTGGTGCATCTGCAAACTCAGTTGGGCACCTGGATTGACCACAATACGCTTGACCTGGAAACGGCTGCCGCTGTCAATGCTGTCGTACCAACCCCAGGGGCGGTGCACCTTGCGGTGGGCCGAGGCCATGGTGCGGTTCTGGGCCTTGAGGGCAGCCACCACCTTCTTCACATCCTGGGTGCGCGATTTGTCGGCAACCAGCACGGCGTCGGCCGTCTCCACCACCACCACGTTGTCCAGGCCCACTGCAGCGATCAGGCGGCTTTCGGAGAACAGCAGGCTGTTGTTGGTGTCGATGGCCAAGGTCTCGCCGCTGCCGGCATTGCCTTGTGCATCGCGCGGCAGTACATCCCACAGGGCATCCCAGGCGCCCAGATCCGACCAGCCGGCATCTAGCGGTACCACGCGCGCAGGCACGCCCAGCTCGGAGCGCACCGGCAGCTTTTCCATCACCGCGTAGTCGATAGAGTCTGCGGGGCAGGCGCCAAACAGTTCGGCATGGGGGCGGATAAAGTCCATGTCCCGGCTGCTCTGCGCCATGGCTTGCTCGCAGGCCTGCAGCATGGTGGGCTGCAGGGCGGCCATGGCCTTGAGCCACTGGTCGGCACGCACCATGAACAAACCGCTGTTCCACAGGTACTGGCCGCTGCGCAGGTACTGCTCGGCCAGCTCCAGCGTTGGCTTCTCGGCAAAGCTCTCAATGCCAAAGGCGCCATAGCTGTCTGCAGCGCCCTTTTGGATATAGCCATAACCCGTCTCGGGGCGGTTGGCCACAATGCCAAAGGTGACCATCGCGCCTTCGCTGGCCAGCGGCCAGGCCGCTTCCACGGCACGGTGCAGTTGCTTGGGGCGCGTCATCACATGGTCGGCCGGCATGGCCAGCAAAACGGCGCCTGGCTCAGCCACCAAAGCAGCCAGTGTCAGTGCTGGGGCCGTATTTTTGCCTGCTGGCTCCAACACCAGCTTGGCGTCGGTAATACCTTGCTCCTGCAGTTGCTGCGCAGCCAAAAAGCGGTGGTCGGCATTGCAAACCAGCACCGGGCTGGTTTGCACGATCTCAGAGTGGACGCCCTGCAAGCGCATCGCCGTGTTCTGCAGCATGGACTGGCCGTCCCCCACCAGGCTCAAAAACTGCTTGGGGTGGTGTTCACGCGACAAGGGCCACAGGCGGGTTCCACTGCCACCGCAGAGGATGACGGGGGTTAGTTTTGGCATTCGGATAACCTCAACGGATGAGCTTACGGAAGCGCCTCAGCGCTTGTCGTTGACTGCTTGCTGGTTTTTGAGCTGCAGCAGCGCCAGGCTTTGATTGAGGCGGCGCACCTGCCGCTCGATGCGGGTATTGACCATATCCGCATGCAGGGCCTTGATAAACAGCACGCCGACTGCACAGACCAGCAGCAAGGTGGGGGAGTAACGAATCCCCAGCCCGTCGGCAAAGTGGTCCAGCAGGCGCGGCCACACGCCCAGCAATACGGCCAGCAAGGCAACAGCCATCCAGAACAGGCCCAGGCGCAAATACAGCCGGTCGCCGCGGATCAGAAACAAAATCACCGCAGCAAAAAGCACACCCAGAACGGTGGTCGTAATTTGATAATTGGCCATTCCAACCTTGATGCACAGGGACATAACGACGGCCTGGATAAGACGCAAGCGGCGCGTGTCCCATGGTGGCGTCTTTACTGCCTGACACAGAAAATTCTTTTACCCTGCTCAAATCGCTTATTTGAACAGCCGCATGATTCTACTGTGCAGGGACGCCAGGGATTGCAGCCAAATGTCACTGCCTGGCGGGGGTTCCGCCTCTGAATGCCCTGGTTGCGCTGCTCCTGAACTGCCGACCACGGCCAACTACCGCATAAAAC
This sequence comes from Comamonas squillarum, assembly GCF_025309455.1. NCBI lineage: Bacteria > Pseudomonadati > Pseudomonadota > Betaproteobacteria > Burkholderiales > Comamonadaceae > Comamonas > Comamonas squillarum. The sequence goes on along the minus strand of NZ_CP104377.1, from coordinate 3,674,235 downwards.
CCCAGTACCCGCGATAGCGGCCAATCCATGCCACACTCCCCGCCTATGTCTAGTTCCGAATGGGCCCGCAGCGCTGTTTCCGCCTTCGATCGCATGGTCAATGTCGAGGGTGGCTTTCGCTCGCGCCCCGGCCAGCGGCTGATGGCGGAGAAAGTGGCAGAGACTTTTGCAGCTGCCCAGCTGGGCAAGCTCGAAGAGGACGAAGAGCCGCAGCGCGCCATTGCGGTGATCCAGGCGGGCACGGGGGTGGGCAAGTCGCTCGCCTATGCGGTGCCGGCGATTGCGATGGCGCTGCAGCGTGGCACCCGGGTGCTGATTTCGACGGCCACCGTGGCGCTGCAGGAGCAGCTGGTGAACAAGGATTTACCGGCGCTGGCCCAGCAGATGGACCAGCCCTTCAAATACGCGCTGGCCAAGGGCCGGGGCCGCTATGTCTGCAAGCTCAAGCTCGAGCGCCTGGCCAGTGTGGCCCAGGGCGATGGTACGGAGGGCGGCGAGCCCATCGACGACGATTTCTTTCCCGAAGAAGCGGCGCAGGCACGCCAGTCGCAGCGCAGCCCGCAAGAAAACGCCGCGCGCCTGCAGTTCTACACCAGCATGGCCGATGCGCTGACCACCCGGGGCTGGGATGGCGACCGCGACAGCCTGGACACGCCGCCCGAGCCCGAGGTCTGGAGCCCGGTCGCGGCCGAAGGCAGCTCCTGCACCGGCAAGCACTGCCCGGTGTTTGGCAACTGCAGCTATTACGAAAAACGCAAGGACTTGGTCCAGGCCCAGGTGCTGGTGGCCAACCATGATTTATTGCTGTCGACCCTGGGCGCGCGTTTGCTGCCCGAGCTGGACAACTGCCTGCTGATCCTGGACGAGGCGCACCACCTGCCCGCCACTGCGCTGTCGCAGTTCGCCTGCGAGATGAACCTGAGCCAGCTCACCTGGATCGACAAGCTCGCCAGCCGCGCCCAGCGCGTGGGCGCCTTGGTGGAGGTCAGCGAGATTGCCGACATCCCGCGCCACTCGGGCCAGTTGCGCCAGCATCTGCAGGATTGCGCAAGGCTGTTGATGGATGAATACGGCGAGGGCATGCGCCAGCAGCTGCAGTCGGGCGGCCGGGGCCCGGCCCGCGTGCGCCTGCCCCGGGGCGAGCTGCCGCCCGCGCTGGTCGAGCCGCTGGCCCAGGCCGCGCACCATGCCAGCGCATTTCTGGATGTGCTGCAAGCGATCTCCAAGGCCCTGCGCTCGCAGATGCGCGACCGGCCCGACGAAGCCAAGCGCCTGTCCACCTTGTATGCCCAGGTGGGCAGCCTAGCCCCGCGCCTGGAGGCCGTGCATGACACCACCCAGCTGCTGCTGCAGGATGCGCCCCAGGGCAGCGTGCCGGCCGCCAAGTGGTTCACTCTGGATGTCGTGGGCGATTTTGTTGCGATAAAAGCCTATGCGAGCCCGGTGATTCCGGGCTCCACCTTGCGCCACCACCTCTGGAGCCAGGTGCGCGGCGCAGTGCTCACCTCGGCCACGCTCACCAGCGGTGGGCAGTTCGATTTCTTCTTGAGCGAATCGGGCCTGTACAACGATGCGGCCGTCTCGACCTTGGAGGTCGCCAGCCCCTTCAACTATGCCGAGCAAGGCAGTCTGATCGTCACCGAGACCCAGGCTGACCCGCGCACGCCCCAGCAGTTTGCCAACGAGATGGTCGATGCGCTGCTCGAAGACCTGGCCCAGGTGCAATCGGGCGGCCTGGTGCTGTTCACCTCGCGCGAGCAGATGCGCTTGGCCGTTGACGCACTACCCACCGCGATGCGCCAGCATGTGCTGGTGCAAAACACCTTGCCACGCAGCCAGCTGCTGCACCAGCACCGCGAGCGCGTGGCCGCTGGCCTGCCCAGCATCATCTTTGGCATGCAAAGCTTTGGCGAAGGGCTGGACCTGCCCGGCGCGCTGTGCGAATCGCTGTTCATCACCAAGCTGCCCTTTGCGCCGCCCGATGACCCGGTCGACGAGGCCCGCGCCGAATGGCTGAAGAACTCGGGCCGCGACCCTTTCAGCGAGATTGTGGTGCCCGCCACCGCCATTCGCCTGGCCCAGTGGGTCGGGCGCGCGATCCGCACCGAGGTGGACCAGGCCCATGTCTACTGCTACGACAAGCGCCTGGTGCGCACCGGCTATGGCCAGCGGCTGCTGGCCAGCTTGCCGCCTTTTACGCTGCAGCGCCGCACGGCCAGCGCTGCTTAGAGTCGCTAAAACGACCCAGCAAACCGAAGGTTTGCGGTTGAGACTAGGCGTCCCCGACTAGGCGCCGAGCTGCAGGCAGTACAGTAGTACGACAAGGCTCGGTAACGACGTATCAAGGGTTGTGTTACCGACTCTTAGTCCTTGGTGGGCGCCTCGCCCGGACTGCGCAGGTGCACGCCTTCGAGCGAAGGAGCCACCAGCGGCGGCAGCGGCGAGGCCACCGGCGCCCCAAAGCCTTCACCGTTTTGCCAGTCGCGCAAAAAGCCCTCGATCTCTTGCTGGCTCTGGCCAACAAAGTTCCACCAGATCATCACGCCGCCTTCATAGGGCGTGCCGCCCAGCAAGATGCAGCGGCTGCCGGCGCCGCATTGCAGATCTAGGCTGGTTTGGCCATCGGGCAGGTAGACCAGTTCATTGCTGGGGGCCGCCTCGCCATTGACCTGCACTTCGCCGTAGAGGCAGAGCACCGCGTATTCAAAATCGGGCCGCAACGCGAGGCTGGCGCTGCTGGCCTGCGCCGCTTCCATATCGACTGCTACCAGCGGGCTGTGCACCTCGGTGGGTGCCTGCTGGCCCAGCCAGTCTCCCGCCAGCACCGTCATCTGGATGCCCTGATCCTGCAGCCGGGGCAGCTGCGGGTAGTGCTGAAAACGCGGGGGCATAAAGCGCTGGTCCTTGGGCAGCGCAATCCACAGCTGCACCGCATGAAAGTCCGGCTTGCCCAGGCTCTCTTCCGAATGCGCAATACCCTTGCCAGCGGTCATCAGGTTGACTTGGCCAGGGCGGATCGGCTGCTCGCTGCCCAGGCTGTCGCGGTGCAGGATCTCGCCCTCGATCATCCAGGTGAAGGTCTGCAAACAGGTGTGGGGGTGTGGGCCCACCTGCATGCCGGGCCCGCTCTCAAAGTGCGAAGGACCCGCATGGTCCAGAAAACACCAGGCGCCCACCATGCGCCGTCCGCGCTGGGGCAGCGCGCGCAGCACCGGCACACCGCCCACATCCGCAACCCGCCCGGGGTAATGCCGCAAGGCCTTGTTATCGTTACTCATATTCCATCTCCTTCATCGGGGGCGGGTGCGCTTGCGCGAAGGCGCGCACATTCCGCCGAAACAGACCTACACATCACTGCCTTGCAGGTATGGTACAAACAAGTGGTGCGGAAGTGATGACCAGAGAGGGCGTCACTGCCACATATTCCAACGTGTTAGCGCCCGGCAGCAGCTGGCGCGACGACAGGCTCCCAGGGATTCGCTCTGGCAGCCGGTGCAACTCTCAGATTTGCCAGGTCGTGCTGGCGGCTTCCATGACTCCGGCTTGGCAACGCATGATGCCAGGCTGGAATTCGGTGCCCCCTCATTGAAAGGAGACAACCAATGACGACTCAACACTCCCACAACTACCCTGAGAACTTCAAGGCTCGCGTGGTAGGCATTGTTCAGCACCGCATCGGGGACGGTCAGCTCGAAACCATCCCAAGCCCCATGGAAGTCGATGTATCAACGGCCATCGCCAGCTTTGTGCTGTCCTGGACCATCGAAGGCCAACCCGTGACCGTGTCGCTGGCCAAGCCCGACTTTGACTACCATATCGACCACAACAATATCGTTGTGCAATAACGCGCCGTCAATCGCGCTCCAAAGCAAGCCTTCAGGGCCTGCTTTGACTCTCCGGGTGTCCGGCCAGCCTTCATGAGGCGTTAATACAGCCCAGCAAACCGAAGGTTTGCGGTTGAGACTAGGCGTCCCCGACTAGGCGTCCCCGACTAGGCGTCCCCGACTAGGCGTCAAGCCGCAGGCAGTACAGACGTACGACAAGGCTTGGCGCGGCCGGCCAGGCAACGACGTATCAAGGGCTGTACTAGCGTCTCTCAAGCCAGCGCCGTGACCACCCGCACCTCCCCCACCAACAACTTGTGCACCGGGCAGGCTTCTGCAATCTGCTGGAGGCGGCTGCGCTGCTCGTCGCTCAGATCGCCTTCGAGCTGAATGCGGCGCACGATGTCGTTGCCCGCTGCGGCGCCGCCATCGGGGTTCAGCGCCAGATCCACCTTCACCCCCGTCAGTGGCCAGGCCTTGCGCTGTGCATACATCTGCACCGTAATCGTCGTACAGGCACCCAGGGCCGACAGCAGCAGCTGCATGGGGCTGGGGGCCGTATCGCCACCGCCCACGGCCTGGGGCTCATCGCCATGCCATGCATGGCCTTGGGGGTTGTGCAAATCCACGCGGTAGTTGCTGGTCGTGCTCTGTGCCTGGGCTTGTGCCTGCTGCGCCATATCAGTAGATCTCCTCAAATTGATCAGGCAATATAGGTGTTTCTGCCAGACGGCGCTTGCAAACGGGCACAAAAAAACCAGCACGGTTGCCGGTGCTGGTTTTCTGGGTAGGGTGTGCCGTGCGCCGGGCCTGCGCCCGGGCCGCCCACCGCGCTTACTTGGCGGTGACGACGCGCACCATCTCCAGGCACTTGTTCGAGTAACCCCACTCGTTGTCGTACCAGGAGACGACCTTCACAAAGGTCTTGTCCAGGGCAATACCGGCTTCGGCATCGAACACCGAGGTGCAGGTCTCGCCACGGAAGTCGGTGGCCACGACCTTGTCTTCGGTGTAGCCCAGCACGCCCTTGAGCGCGCCTTGCGACTGGGCCTTCATCTCGGCGCAGATCTCTTCGTAGGTCGCTTCGCTGTTCAGCTCCACGGTCAGGTCGACCACGGACACGTCAGACGTAGGCACGCGGAAGGACATGCCGGTCAGCTTCTTGTTCAGCTCAGGAATCACCACGCCCACGGCCTTGGCTGCGCCCGTGCTCGATGGGATGATGTTTTCCAGAATGCCACGGCCGCCGCGCCAGTCCTTGTTCGAGGGGCCGTCCACGGTCTTTTGCGTGGCAGTGGCTGCGTGCACGGTGGTCATCAGGCCGCGCTTGATGCCCCACTTGTCGTTGAGCACCTTGGCCACAGGGGCCAGGCAGTTGGTGGTGCACGATGCGTTGGAGATGATCGCTTGACCGGCATAGGTCTTGCAGTTCACGCCAAACACGAACATGGGGGTGTCGTCCTTCGAGGGGGCCGACAGAATCACCTTCTTGGCGCCCGCATCGATGTGCTTTTGTGCCGTTTCCTTGGTCAGGAACAGGCCGGTCGATTCGATCACCACATCGGCGCCGACTTCGTCCCACTTCAGGTTGGCAGGGTCGCGCTCTTGCGTCAGGCGGATCTTCTTGCCGTTGACGATCAGGGTGTTGCCTTCGACGGCAATCGTGCCCTGGAAGCGGCCGTGCACGCTGTCGTACTGCAGCATGTAGGCCAGGTAGTCAGGCTCGAGCAGGTCGTTGATCGCAACGATTTCGATATCGGAAAAATTCTGCACCGCAGAGCGCAGCACATTGCGGCCGATACGGCCAAAGCCGTTGATGCCTACCTTGATTGCCATAGTGATCTCCAAGTAATGAAATGCCGCATGCCCGCCGGCCTGGGCCACGCTCGCTGCCGCTGGCGCCACTTGCCGGATGGGCCAGACCTGCCAAACCGCAGCCAGGGGCACGCTACAGAGAGCGGGCCGGGAAGGTGCGAGGAGAGGGCGGTCTGATTTTGCCGCGTATTGTAGAGAACACTGGCTGGGCCCTGGAATAGTGGGCCATTGCCAGCCCCCAGCCAGCTATCGCCGGCGTGACTACCGGCACGCAACAGCCGTTGGCGGCCCTGGCCCCCAGGCTGTGCAACAATCCTTGCCAGCACGGGGGCCCTCCCGGCATCCTTTCAACAGCCTGCAGCAACACTGCCCCAGATGGTGGGCCGCCTCACAAACGCCATGAGTCTGTCGCTCCCCTCTTCGCCTTCCAGCCTGCGCACGGCAGTCGTCATTCCCTGCTACAAGGTGACGCGCCATATCCTGGCGGTGATTGCCGAGATCGGCCCCGAGGTCGATGGCATCTATATCGTCGACGACTGCTGCCCCGATGGCAGTGGCCGCTTTGTGCAGGAACACTGCCCCGACGCGCGCGTGCGGGTGCTGTTCAACGAGCTCAACCTGGGCGTGGGCGGCGCGGTGATGGCGGGCTACCGCGCAGCGATTGCAGACGGCTATGGCGTGCTCGTCAAGATCGATGGCGACGGGCAGATGGACCCGACCCTGGTGCCCCGCTTTGTAGCCCCCATTGCCAGCGGCCGCGCCGATTACACCAAGGGCAATCGGTTTTTCAACCTGGAGAAGATCGCCCGCATGCCGCGCATCCGCATCTTTGGCAATGCGGTGCTGTCGTTCATGACCAAGTTCTCGTCGGGCTACTGGAGCAGCTTTGACCCCACCAATGGCTTTACCGCCATTGCCGCCAGTACGGCCGCGCAGCTGCCGCTGCACAAGATCAGCCAGCGCTATTTTTTCGAGACCGACATGCTGTTCCGGCTGAACACGGTGCGCGCGGTGGTTCTGGACATCCCCATCGATTCGCGCTACGAGGACGAGGTCAGCAACCTCAAGATCCACAAGGTGCTGACCGAGTTCATGAGCGGCCATCTGCGCAACTTCTGCAAGCGCATTTTCTACAACTACTATCTGCGCGGCATGTCCGTGGCCTCGCTGGAGCTGCCGCTGGGCCTGCTGCTCATCACCTGGGGCACCGTGTTTGGCCTGTTCCACTGGGTCCAGTCCATCGTCTCCAATGTGGCCACCACCGCGGGCACCGTCATGGTCAGCGCGCTGCCCATCATCCTGGGCGTGCAACTGGTGCTGGCCTTTATCGCGTTCGATGTGGCGTCCGAGCCCACGCAATCGCACCGCCACGACGGCGAAGGCCTGGGCCGATAAGCACTGCCCTGCCCGCTACGGCGATCACTCAGCAACAGGCATAAAAAACGCAGGGTGCAGGCCCTGCGGCCCGCATCCCTGCGTTATTGGTTGGTGAGGCGGTGCGCGTTTAACGCTTTTGCAGCGCCACTTGCACCGTGTTGGCCACGTTGTCGGCGGTAAAGCCAAAGTGCTCGAACAGCACGCCAGCGGGGGCCGATTCGCCATAGGAGTCAATACCCACTACGGCCGCGCAGCCGTACTTCCACCAGAAGTCGGTCACACCCATCTCGACGGCCACGCGTGGCAGGCCAGCGGGCAACACGCTGCGCTTGTAGGCCACGTCTTCGCGGTCGAAGGTGGTCGTGCTGGGCATCGAGACCACGCGCACAGCAATCTTGCGCTCGGCCAGCAGGCGCTGGGCCTTCAAGGCCAGCTGCACTTCCGAGCCGGTGGCGATGATCACGGCTTGCGCCTTCTTGTTCAGGCCGATATCCGAGGGCTCGGACAGCACATAGGCGCCGCGGCTGATGTTGCCGATCGCGTCGCCATTCTTGGGCGCATAAGGCAGGTTCTGGCGCGACAGCAGCAGCGCGGTGGGTTTGTTGCGGTTGGTCAGTGCCACGCTCCAGGCCACGGTGGTCTCTGCCGTATCAGCCGGGCGCCACACATCCAGGTTGGGGATCAGGCGCAGGCTGGCGGCGTGCTCGATCGACTGGTGGGTGGGGCCGTCTTCGCCCAGACCGATGGAGTCGTGGGTGAACACATGCACCACGCGGCGCTTCATCAGCGCTGCCATGCGGATGGCATTGCGGCTGTAGTCGCTGAAGGTCAGGAAGGTGCCACCGTAGGGGATGAAGCCGCCATGCAGCGCCACGCCATTCATGATGGCGGCCATGCCGAACTCGCGCACACCGTAGTTGATGTGGCGGCCGATCTTGCCGTCTTCGGTCTTGACCACGGCGCCGCTGTCGTCCACGCGGAAAGCGGGGGTCGACTTGGTGTTGGTCAGGTTGGAGCCGGTCAGGTCGGCCGAGCCGCCCAGCAGCTCAGGCATGGCAGCGGTAAAGGCTTCCAGCGCCAGCTGGCTGGCCTTGCGGCTGGCCACGGTCTCGCCCTGGGTGTGGGCCTGGGCCACGGCTTCCACGGCCACTTGGGCAAACTGCTTGGGCAGGTCGCCGGCCATGCGGCGCTTCAGTTCTGCGGCCAGCTCAGGGAAGGCCTTGGCATATTCGGCAAACTGCGCATCCCAGGTGGATTCGGCCTTGGCGCCAAAGGTCTTGTGGTCCCAGGCTTCGTAGACATCGGCCGGGATCTCGAACGGGGCCGAGGTCCAGCCCAGCGCGGCGCGGGTCAGGCCGATTTCTTCAGCGCCCAATGGCTCGCCGTGGGCCTTGCTGGTGTCCTGGCGGTTGGGGCTGCCCTTGCCGATGGAGGTCTTGCAGATGATGAACGTGGGCTTGTCTGCCACCTTCTTGGCCTTGGCAATCGCGTCGCTCACGGCCTTGGGGTCGTGGCCGTCGATCGGGCCGATCACGTTCCAGCCGTAGGCTTCAAAACGCTGGGCGCTGTTGTCCACAAACCAGGGCTGCACCTTGCCGTCGATGGAGATGCCGTTGTCGTCGTACAGCGCGATCAGCTTGTTGAGCTTCCAGGCGCCAGCCAGCGCGCAGGCTTCGTGGCTGATGCCTTCCATCAGGCAGCCATCGCCCAGGAACACATAGGTGTGGTGGTCCACCACATCGTGGCCGGGGCGGTTGAACTCAGCGGCCAGCAGCTTTTCTGCCAGCGCAAAGCCCACGGCATTGGTCACGCCCTGGCCCAGCGGGCCGGTGGTCGTCTCCACACCGGGGGTGATGTCCACTTCGGGGTGGCCCGGGGTCTTGCTGTGCAGCTGGCGGAAGTTCTTCAGCTCGCTGACCGGCAGGTCGTAGCCGGTCAGGTGCAGCAGCGCGTAAATCAGCATCGAGCCGTGGCCGTTCGACAGGATGAAACGGTCGCGGTTGATCCACTGGGGATTGAGCGGGTTGTGCTTGAGGTGCTTGCTCCACAAGGCCACTGCCATATCGGCCATGCCCATTGGCGCACCGGGGTGGCCGGAATTGGCTTGTTGAACGGCATCCATTGCGAGTGCGCGGATCGCATTCGCCATATTCTGATTGTTGACCATGGGAGTGGAGGAAGAAAAAAGCGACAAAGGCCGCATTTTAGCGGGCTGCCGTCTCACGCGTCCGGCATGGCAGTCTTGGCCTACGGCGGCGCAGGGCCACCGCCTACCCCAAGGGCTTGGGCAAACACTGACAATGCGCAAGCTATCGCCAATAAAATTCTATTAGTATTATTCATACTGACTATCGTTTGTCAGCTACCGCTTGAAAGGATTGACCATGCAACGCACCCTCTCCACCACCGCTCTGGCCTTGACGCTCGCCCTGGCATCGCTGAGTGGCAGCGCCCTGGCCAGCACCGCCGACAAGATCGCCGCCGTGCAAGCGGCACGCTTCGACCTGGCCCAAGCCATCCAGAGCGCGCAGAGCCAGCATGGCCTCAAGGTGCTCAAGGCCGAGATCGATACCAAGAAAAAGCAGCCCATCTACGAAGTCAGCGGCATCAACGCCCAGGGCCGTGAGATCAAGCTCAAGTTCAGCGCGCTGGACGCCGCCAAGGTCATGGAAAACAAGGACGATGGCGCCGCCGAGAAAAAGGACAACGACCGCCTGGCTGCCGCCAAGATCGGCATCAACGACGCCATTGCCACCGCCTTGAAGCACACCCCCGGCAAGGCCATTGACGTGGACCTGGACGACCACCTGGGCGTGCTGACCTATGACGTCAAGATCCTCAACGCGGCCAATACCGAGGTGGAAGTGCGCGTCAACGCGGTTGAAGGCAATATCCACCAATAAACGGCTTTAAAAGCAAGACGCCAAGGCCAGCTCCCGTGCTGGCCTTTTTTGCGTCCGGGGTTTGGACTCAGACCAAAGCTTGCGCCATGTACTGCGCATCCTCGCCATAGCTCAGCAAGGCCTCACGCTCCTGTGCCGACCAGGGCAGCAGCGCTGCATAGCCTTTGCGCTGCCAATACGGCTGCGAGCCCATCACCGACACCAGCGCCGAGTAACGCAGCCCATCGGCCTGCGCTTGTTGCAGCATCGCCTGCAGCAGCGCGGAGGCCAGGCCCTCGCCGGCCCGCTCGGGCGTGACGGCCATGTCATGCAGGTACAGCGTGTCGGCTGCCGATGCACAGGCAAAGCCGCCATGCAGCGGTGTTACCTTGCCCAACACGGAGCGGTAGGCCGCCAGATAGGCCAGCACCTGGCCTTGCTGCACGGCCACCAGCGAGCACTGCACAGGGCTGGCCAGCCGCGCTGCATACAGCGCGGCACTCTCCATAAAGTCCGCGCCATAGCAGGCCAGCTGCACCTGCATCAGGCCATCGAGGTGCTGCGCGGTCAGGGGTTCAAGGGACCAAAGGGGCTGGTCGTTGGAATGAAAACGCATCGGCCCATTGTCGGCGATGCGGCAGCCATCACATCAGGCCAAGGGCGCCAGTGGCTGGGCGGTCGATGCCGGCACCGCCGTGCGCGCCGCATTCATCACCATCGACAGCAGGCTGTAGTAGCCATTGATGCCGATCAGGTCCATCACGCCCTGGTCGCCCAACAGCTGCTGGGCCCGCGCCCAGGTGGCATCGCTCACCTGGCGCTGCTGGTGCAGCTCGATGCAGAAGTCATGCACAACGGCCTCATCCTCAGGCATCGCATCGGGGCGGCGGCCTTGGGCCACGGCGTCCACGGTGGCCTGGCTCAGGCCTTCGCGCAGTGCAATCGGCGCATGGATGGCCCATTCCACCTGCTGCGTCCACTGGCGGGCCGTGACCAGGATGGCCAGCTCGGTCAGGCGCAGGCCGATGGCGCTGCGGTAGCGCAGGTACTCGCCCAGGCGCTGGGTGTGGTCCATCAGCTCGGGGCTGCGCAGCAAGGGCACAAAGGGCGATATCAGCGCGCCGCGCGGGCCATCGATGATGGGCTGGGCATAGCGGCGCTGCTCTTCGCTCCAGGTCTCGGGGGGCAAGGGCGGCATGCGGTCCTGGAAGGGCGTCATCGGGCAGGTTCTTTCAGATCGTTTCGGGGGCGTGTTCAGGCGGCTACCGGTTGCTGAGCCAGCACTTTGTCGATGGCATCGCCCAGGCGCTCGACCACCTGGTCCAGCTCGGCCTCGCCGCTGATAAAGGGCGGCGCCAGCAGCACATGGTCGCCATGCAGGCCATCGATCGTGCCACCCATCGGGTAGCACAGCAAGCCCTGCTCCATCGCCTGCGCCTTGACCTTGGCATGCAGCTTGAACGCCGGGTCAAACGTCGCCTTGCTGCTGCGGTCCTGCACCAGCTCCACGCCCCAGAACAGGCCCCGGCCCCGGATATCACCGACATGCGGGTGCTCGTCAAAACGCGCATGCAGCTGCTTTTGCAGATAGGCGCCGCGTGCCAGCACCTGGGGCAGCAACTGGTCGCGCTGTATCACCTGCTGCACCGCCAGCGCAGCGGCCGCCGCCATCGCATGGCCGATATAGGTGTGGCCATGCTGGAACAGGCCACTGCCGCGCCGCATCGCCTCCACAATCTTGCGCTGGGCCAGCACCGCGCCAATCGGCTGGTAGCCGCCGCCCAGGCCTTTGGCAATGGTCATCAGATCGGGGCTGATGCCCTCTTGCTCGACCGCATGCAAGCTGCCGGTGCGGCCCATGCCGCACATCACCTCGTCGGCAATCAGCAAGATGCCATAGCGGTCGCACAGCGCGCGCAGGCCTTGCCAGTAGCCGGCAGGGGCGGCCACCGCGCCCAGGGTCGCACCCACCACGGGCTCGGCGACAAAGGCGATCACCTTGTCCGGGCCCAGCTCTTGGAACTTGGCATCGATCTCGGCCAGCAAACGCGCCACATAGGCGGGCTGGCTCTCGCCGTCCAGGCGGTCGCGGTATTCATAGGCGGGGGCCACGCGCCCCACGTCCATCAGGATGGGGGCAAACTGCTTGCGGCGCCATTCATTGCCGCCCACGGCCAAGGCACCCAAGGTGTTGCCGTGGTAGCTTTGGCGGCGCGCGACAAAGTGCGTGCGCTCGGGCTGGCCGATCTCGACAAAATACTGGCGCGCCATTTTCAGCGCGGCCTCGACCGCCTCGGAGCCGCCGGAGACAAAGTAGACATCGGTCATGCCCCCGGGCGCATGCGCGACCAGGTGGTCGGCCAGCGCCTCTTGCACCTCGGTGGTGAAAAAGCTGGTGTGGGCATAGGCCAGCTGGTCGAGCTGGCGGTGCATCGCTGCCAGCACATCCGGGTGGGCATGGCCCAGGCACGACACGGCTGCCCCGCCACTGGCATCCAGGTAGGCCTTACCGGCCTGGTCAAACAATTCCACGCCTTTGCCGCCGACCGCAACAAGAGGAACCTGGGCCAGAGAACGATGGATGACATGGCTCATGCGAGCACTCCTTCACAATGCGTCACCAGCCCTGCGCCGGCAGCGATACGCACAGTATAAGGATCATTTGTAATTTTTCAATAGATTAATGGATCATTTGCTCCATTTCCACCTATTTCTGTTCCCAGGCTTCCCCTTCCCTCCCTGTCGCTATCCGTTCAACGCAAGCCGCCTACATAGCGCTTGGCCGAGGCCACCAGCCCCTGCGGTGCAGCCGGATCGCTGGCAGGGGCCGGCGCCGCTGGGGCGGGTGCGCCCGGCAGGCTGGCCGCAAAGCGCTGCGCCAGGCGCTCCAGCTCCGCATCCTGGTTGGCCAGCGCATGGCTCAGCGCAAAGCGCGCCATCGCCTGGCCGTAGGCGGTATCGCTGGCCATCCACTCGGTATCGGTCACCCGGCCCGTCTTGCGGCGCAGCGCCACATGCAAATGCGCGGCGATGGCCAGGCGTTCACTGTCGTTCATACAAGCTCCTCCATGGCAGAACCTGAGGGGCAGGCGGCAGGCACAGAGCGCTGCTGCCTGGTGGCCCGGCGGCACCCGGTGGCGCCGGGCCTATCACGCTAGTTTTGGCTTTCCTGGTGCAGGCTGATATCCAGCCCATCGATCTCCTGCTGCGCCGTCACCCGCAAAGGCAGAACCACGCGGATAACGGTCAGCAAAATGGCAGTGCCCGCCGCGCTGTAAATAGCCACGGCCGCCACGGCCACCAGCTGGTTGAGAACCGTGGCATCCACGCCGGCAATGGCGCGGTCGGCAAACAAGGCGGTGAGCAGCGAGCCGGCAATGCCGCCCACGCCGTGCACGCCAAACACATCGAGCGAGTCGTCCACACCCAGGCGGCGCTTGAGCCAGGTGGCGCCCCAAAAGCAGGCTACGCCAGCCATCAGGCCGATGGCGACTGCGCCGCCCACCTGTACAAAACCGGCCGCCGGTGTGATGGCCACTAGACCGCCAATCAGGCCCGAGAGCACGCCCAGCAAGGTGGGCGCGCCGCGCACCCACCACTCGACCAGCATCCAGGACAGCGCGCCGGCAGCAGCGGCCACCATGGTCACCAGCATCGCCAGCGCCGCACGGCCATCGGCCGACAGGGCAGAGCCCGCGTTAAAGCCAAACCAGCCAATCAGCAGCAGCGCGGCACCCATCGCCGTCCAGCCCAGGCTGTGCGGCTCAAAGGCCTGGCGGCCATAGCCCTGGCGCCGGCCCAGCATGGCCGCGCAGACGAGGGCCGAGACGCCCGCATTGACGTGCACCACCGCGCCACCGGCAAAGTCCAGCGCGCCCAGCTTGTTGAGCCAGCCATCGCTCTCCCAGACCCAGTGGGCGACCGGCGCATAGACCAGCACGCTCCACAGCGCCGAGAACAGCAGCAGCGCCGAAAAGCGCATGCGCTCGACCACGGCGCCAATGATCAAGGTGGTGGTGATGACGGCAAAGGCCATCTGGAACAGCGCATAGAGCGACTCGGGCAGATGGGGCGCCAGGTGGCTGACCGACACGGTGCCCGCTGCCGCATCCAGGCGCATCGATGAGAACCAGGCCCGGTCCAGCCCGCCCAGCCAGGCCGTGGACTTGCTGAAGGCCAGCGAGTAGCCCAGCGCAAACCAGGTGAGTGACACCACCGCCGCCACCGCAAACACGGCCACCACCGTGTTGACCACGTTCTTGCGCCGCACCAACCCGGCATAGAAGAGCGCAATGCCCGGCAGTGTCATCAGCAACACCAGCACCGTAGAGACCAAGAGCCAGGCCGTATCGGCCTTGTCAATCGCAGCCATCTGCACCATTTGCATGCCATCCCCTTTTTACGTTGTCATCCATTGCGGGTTTGTTTCAAAAGGTAGCAGTTTCTATGCCATGGAGCGGGAAAGCGCCTGGATACGCGGTCTGCGGGCATGCGCAGGGGTGGCCAGGCCGCCGGCCTATGCCCGATCGCACCACATCGGTGCCATGGGCCTTGGAGCAGCCACCAACGGAAAACCGGCGCATGCATCGCTGCAGGCGCCGGTTCTGTCTGAGGGGACTACAACGGAATTCAGTCCGCAGCCAACACCTTGCCCGGGTTCATCAGCCCCAGCGGATCGAGCGCCTGCTTGATCGCCCGCATGGCGGCCAGCTCCTGCGGCGTGCGGCTAAAGCCCAGGTAGGGCATCTTGTGCAGGCCAATGCCATGCTCGGCCGATACGCTGCCCTGGAACTGCTGCACCAGGCCGTACAGCACGGCCTCCAGCGCCTCGTCCTCACCGCCAATGGTTTTGCTGTCGGTCGTGACATGCAGGTTGCCGTCGCCCACATGGCCAAAGAACAGGCTGTGGTGACCAGGCCAGCGCGCATCAAAGGCGGCGCGGCAGGCCGCAGCAAAGTGGCCAATATCCACCTGGGGCAGGCTGACGTCAAAGTTCACCGGCGGGTGCATGTGCGCGGTCATCTCGGCCGGTGCCTCGCGCAGCTTCCACAGGCTTTTGGCCTGCTCGCTCGACTGCGCAATCACTGCATCCACCACCTCACCGGCCTCCATGGCCTCGCCCAGGGCCTCTTCCACCGCAGCGCGCAGCGCAGCCTCGTCCTTGCCATCCACATCGATCAGCGCCTGCAGCGGGTGCTGCTGGGCAAACGCCGGCTGCAGCTTTTGCCACTGGATGGAGGTCTGCACAAAGTCGCTCCACATCAGCTCGAACGCGGCCACGCTGTTGCCAAAACGGGCCTGCATGCGCGCCAGCACCGCCAGCGCCTCGTCAAAGCCCGGCAGCGCCACCATGCAGGTGGCCTTGGCCTGGGGGGCGGGCCGCAGGCGCAGCAGCACGCGGGTGATGATGCCCAAGGTGCCTTCGGCACCGATAAAGAACTGCTTGAGGTCGTAGCCGGTGTTGTTCTTCAGCATGGGGCGCAGCATCGGCAGCACCGTGCCATCTGCCAGCACCACCTCCAGCCCCAGCACCTGCTCGCGCATCATGCCGTTTTGCAGCACGCCATTGCCGCCCGCATTGGTCGAGACATTGCCGCCAATCTGGCAGCTGCCGCGCGCGCCCAGGTCCACGCCAAACACCCAGCCCGCCGCCACGGCCGCTTCCTGCACCGCCTGCAGGGTGACGCCGGCCTGCACCGTCATCAGGCCGGTGCGTGCATTCACGTCCTCGATCTGCTGCATGCGGTCGAAAGCCACCGCCACGCCCTGGGCCACTGGCACGGCCGCGCCGGCCAGGCCGGTCAGCCCGCCCTGGGGCACCACGGGCACCCGGTGGGCATGGCAGATGCGCAGCAAGGCGCTGACCTCTTCGGTGCTGCGCGGGCGCAGCAGCGCCCGCGGCGGCACCGGCGGGGTTCCGCTCCAGTCGGTCCAGTACTTCTCGGGGATGGCGCCCGCGCCGCGCGAAAAGCCGTTGGGGCCCAGCGCTTGCTCAAGATCGGTCCAGAAAGCCGCCGCAGGAGCGGCTGCCGCGTTGTCGGTGCGAGAGGTAGTCATAGACCGCTATTGTCGGGCGGTTTGCCTGACAGGCGCGGCCCGCCAGCAGCAAAACCTGCTGGGCCACTACAGCAAAAAACGGCATCCCAGGCCTGCCGTGCAAGCCCTGGATACCGTTTGCGGAGGCGTCGGAATCAGCGTGCCGATTGCTGCACGTAAGCCAGCAAGGTCTCCACCATGCGGCGCACATGGGGCTGCACCTTGGCGGCCACGGCCGGCAGGTAGTCAAAGGGCATGTGCTCCTGCATATAGCTGCTCTGCGTCATCTCCAGCTGGATGGCATGCACGTTCAGCGCCGGCTGGCCATAGTGGCGCGTGATGTAGCCGCCCTGGAAGCGGCCATTGAGCACGCTGGTAAAACCGTCAGCCTCACCTTTGCGGGCCTCGGCCAGCAGCGCCTCGCCCAGGCCTTCGCCGCAGCTGGCGCCCTTGTTGGTGCCCAGGTTCAGATCGGGCAGCTTGCCGTCAAAAAAGCGCGGTAGCACCGACTGGATCGAATGCGCATCCCACAGGCCTGCTGCGCCATGCTGGGCCTTGATGCGGGCCAGCTCAGCGGCCAGCTGGTCGTGGTAGGGCTTCCAGACCTGGTCGCGGCGCTGGGCAATCTCGGCGTCATCGGGCTGCAGCGCGGCGCTTTGGTAGACGGGGGTGTCGGCAAAGGTGTCGACCGGGCACAGGCCCGTCACGCTCTGGCCGGGGTAGAGGCTGGCGCCATCGGGGGGGCGGTTCATGTCCACCACCAGGCGCGAATGCGTGGCCACCAGGGTCGAGGCCCCGATCTCCTGCGCAAAGGCGTAGAGCAGCGGCAGGTGCCAGTCGGTGTCATGCACCTCGCGCGCCTCGGGCGTAAAGCGCTCGGCCAGCGCGGGCGGCACATAGGTGCCCACATGGGGGAAGGAGATCAGCAGCGGCGCCGTGCCTTGGCGGAATTCAAACGCTGCGCGGTCGGTTTCAAAATGCATGGATCACGTCTCCTGAAGAAGTTCGCTGCGCGCGGCGACAAAGCCGCGCTGCGCGCTGTGGTGCAGCCGGTGGCGGCCGTCGGCCACGCGGCACTGGCCGCCCACCCAGACACTGGCCACCGCACTGCTGCGGCTGCTGGCAAACACATGGGCATCGAGCTGCTCGGCAGCGGGCAGCCCGGCCAGCGCCAGGTGCTGGCCATCGAGCACCACAAAATCGGCCTGCTGGCCCACGGCCAGGCCGGCCACTGCGCGGCCACTGGCCTGCGCGCCGCCCTGCACCGCTGCCAACAGCATATGGCTGCCCACATGGGGCTGCTGGGCACTGGCCGCCACATTGCGCTGCTGCGATTGCAGGCGCTGGCTGTACTCCAGCATCATCAGCTCTTCGGCGGCGTTCACGCCGATGTGGCTGTCCGAGCCAATGCCCCAGCGGCCGGCACCGGCCTGCCAGCGCGGCAGGTCAAAGATGCCGTCGCCCAGGTTGGCTTCCGTCAGCGGGCACAGGCCCGCCACCGCCTGCGAGGCGGCTGCGGCTGCGTATTCGGCCTCATCCATGTGCGTGGCATGCACCAGGCACCAGCGCGCGTCCACCGGCATATGGTCCAGCAGCCAGGCCACCGGGCGCTGGCCGCTCCAGGCGACGCAGGCGTTGACCTCAGCCATCTGCTCGGCAATGTGGATGTGTACGGGCGCCTGGGCGCTCAGCGCATGCAGGCCCTGCACGGCCTCTTGCAAGGCCTCGGGCGCCACCGCGCGCAGCGAGTGCGGCGCCAGGCCCAGCGCCGCGCCTTGGGCGGCGCAGGCGGGGGCCAAGGTCTCCAGCAGGCGCAGCATGTTGTCGGTGCTGCGGATAAAACGCTTTTGGCCGTCATTGGGTGCCTGGCCGCCAAAGCCGCTGTTCTGGTAGAGCACCGGCAGCAAGGTGATGCCGATGCCCGCTGTCTGCGCGGCACGCAGCAGCGCCAGGCTCAGCTCGCCATCGGGGGCGTAGGCCTGGCCATCGGGCTGGTGGTGCAGGTAGTGGAACTCGCAGACGCTGGTGTAGCCCGCTTCGAGCATCTCGATGTAGAGCCAGGTGGCAATCGCCTCCAGGTGCTGGGGCCCCAGGCGCGCGGCAAAGCGGTACATCAGGTTGCGCCAGCTCCAAAAGCTGTCCTGCGCCTGGCCGCGGAACTCCGAGAGCCCGGCAAAGCCGCGCTGGAACGCATGCGAATGCAGGTTGGGCATGCCCGGCAGCACCGGTCCGCCGGCCTGCGCCACACCCGCGCAGCGGGCCGCATCCACTCCCGTTTCGATGGAGCTGAAGAGGCCTTGCGCATCCCAGCGCAGCAGCACGTTCTGCGCCCAGCCCGTGGGCAGCAAGGCCTGGGCGGCAAACAGTTGGTTATGGGTATTCATCGCATCAGACACCGGCTGCTACCTCCTGCAGCGCGACAGCGATCAACAGGGCGTCGTCGCTGCTCGCTTCCAGCTGCAGCGGCTGGCCGGGCGCAGCGGTCCAGTACAGGCCATCTTCGCCACCGGCCACCAGCGCAGCGGCTTGCGCAGGCAGGCGCCAGCTGCCAGCCCGCGCCAGCAGCAGGCCCTGGGCACTGCCCAGCTGCAGGCTGCCACCCCGGTGGATCGTCACCTGCGCCTGCACGCGGCCGCGCCGGGTCATCACATTCAAATCCTGCGAGGCGCCGCCCAGCAGCTGGCAGTCCAGCGCCACATCGCCCGAGAACGCAAAGGGCTGCAGGCAGTGCTGCAACAAATGGTCCACGCTGCCATCGGCAGCCTGCAAATGCACGCCATCACCACCCAGCAAGGTGATGATGCGGTCCACCCCAGCAAAGGCCGAGAACGGCCCACTGCTGGCGATCTGCGCAATGCTGATGCGCCAGGCAAAACTGTCGATGCTGGCGCCAGGCGGCCAGCACAGCACCTCTTGCGTCGTGCCGCCGCCGTTCTTCCATGGCGCGGCGGGCAGCGCGCTGCTGCTGAAAAATTGCATGCTCATCCCTGCCCGTTTATTGCTTTGTCAACACGGCCTGCAAAAAGCTGCGTGTGCGCTCCTTGGTCGGGTTGCTGAAGATGGTCTGCGGGTCACCGGCTTCGATGATGCCGCCGCCATCCATGACGACGACCACATCGGCCACTTCCTTGGCAAAGCCCATTTCATGGGTGACCACCATCATGGTCATGCCTTCGGCGGCCAGCATCTTCATCACCTGCAGCACCTCGCCCACCAGCTCGGGGTCGAGCGCCGAGGTCGGCTCGTCAAACAGCATCACCTTGGGCCGCATGGCCAGCGCGCGCGCAATCGCCACGCGCTGCTTCTGCCCGCCCGAGAGGCTGCCGGGCATCGCATCGGCCTTGTGGCCCAGGCCCACTTTTTTCAGCAGGTCATGCGCCAGCGCATCGGCATCCTTGCGGCTCAGGCCGTGGAGCTTGCGCGGGCCCAGCGTCACGTTGTCCAGCACCGACAGGTGCGGAAACAGGTTGAAGGACTGGAACACCATGCCCACCTCTTCGCGCAGCGCATTGAGGGCTTTTTCGGGCAGCATCTGGCCGTCCTGCACCAGGGTGCGGCCACAGATGTCGATGCGGCCGCCCTGCGGGGCTTCGAGCCCATTGCAGCAGCGCAGGAACGTGCTCTTGCCCGAGCCGCTGGGGCCGATGACGACCACCACCTGCTGGGGCTGCACATCGAAGTCGATGCCATCGAGCACCACATGCGTGCCAAAGGCCTTGCGCAGGCCACGGATGCGGATCATGGATTCGGAAAGTTGGGGAGCTGCGGTCATTGCACCATGCCTCCAGCGCGCAGGCGCTTTTCAAAATGGCGCAGGGCCAGGGTGGTCACGCCGGTCAATACAAAATAAATCACGGCAATCGCCAAATACACTTCCAGCGAGCGGTAGGAGACGCTGATGATCTTCTGGCCCTGGTGCATCACATCATGGATGGTCAGCAGCGAGACCAGCGCCGAGTTCTTGATCAGCGCGATGAACTCATTGCCCAGTGGCGGAATCATGCGCACGATGGCCTGGGGCAGGATCACCGAGAGCATGGCCTGGCCCGACGACATGCCGATGGAGCGCGCCGCCTCCATCTGGCCGCGGTCGATGGACTGGATGGCGCCGCGCACCACTTCGGACACATAGGCGCCCGAGTAGATGCCCAGGCCCAGCACGCCGCAGGCAAAGGCCGGCAGCATGATGCCAAACTGCGGCAGGCCAAAGAACAGAATGAACAGCTGCACCAGAAGCGGCGTGCCGCGGATGGCGGCCACATAGGCCGTGCAGATGCCGTAGATGATCCTGTTCTTGGGGTTGAGCCGGCCAATGCCGATCAGCAGACCCATCACGCAGCCCAGCACCAGCGCAGCGGCCGTGATCTCCACCGTCACCGCTGCACCGCGCAGCAGATCGGGCCACCCTGCCCAGACGGGCGAAAAATCCAAATCCATAGTCAATCCTGTCGTCTCAGATCAGCGCACTGCCTGGGCAGCGCGCTGCGGCACCCTTGCCAATTACTTGCTGCTGGGGAACCACTTGTCCACGATGGCCTTGTAGCCACCGTCGGCCTTGAGCTGCTCGAGCGCCTTGTTCACGGCGGTGGTCAACTCAGGCGTGTCCTTGCGGATGGCCATGCCGTATTCCTCGGTGGTGATCTGCTCGGCCAGCACCTTCATGCCGCCGCGCGTGCGGTTGTACTGGAACGCGGCAGGCTTGCCGGTCACGGCGGCATCGGCGCGGCCGATATCGACCAGGTTGAACATTTCCTGGTTCTTTTCGACCTCAACACGCTGCACCTTGGGGAAGTGCTCGGTGAGGTAGCCCACCGACTTGGTGCCCACCTGCACCGAGACCTTCTTGCCGTCCAGATCGCTCAGCTTGGTGATGGGGCTGCCTTCCTTGACCATGGCCACCAGGCCACCGGCGTAGTAAGGCTGGGTAAAGTCCACCACCTTCTTGCGCTCATCGGTGATGTAGATGGCAGAGACAGCCATGTCGTAGCGCTTGGCGATAAGACCGGGCACCAGGCCCTTGAAGTCGATATCGACCCATTCGACCTTCTTGCCCAGCTTGGCCGCCACGGCCTCGACGAGTTCGACATCAAAACCGGTCTTCTTGCCGTTTTCGACAAATTCCATCGGCGGGAAAGTGGCATCGGTGGCCACGCGCAGCACATTGTTCTGGGCAAAGGCAGCACCTGCACCACAGGCCAGGGCGATCAAAGAGGTCTTCAAGACCAGGCGACGGAAGTTCATGGGAGAGTCCTTTTTCAATTCAAGTACCAAGCAAAATCGCAATGTCATCCAGCCAGACTGCGGGAGATGCGGGCCGCTGCTGCCAAGGTTGCCTGCACCAGCTGGGCTTGCTGGTGCTGCACGCGCTGCTGCGGCGCCATCAGGCTGAGCGCAGCGACCGCGCGGCGGCCGCTGGCAAACACCGGCACGCTGCAACCCCAGACACCGGCGTCGACCTGGCCCACCGTGGTGATGTAGCCCTGTGTGCGCAGCTCCTGCAGCTCGGCAGCGGCCTCGGCGCGAGCGGGGGTGCCTTCGCCGTAGTGCTGGTTGAGCAGCGCTTCGCGTTGCACGGCGGGCAGGTAGGCCAGCACGCACTTGGCAGAAGCCCCCACCTTCAGCGGCACGCTGCTGCCCTTGTCGAACGAGCAGCGCAGCGACAGCGGGCTTTCCACCATGTCCAGGCAGACGGCCTGGCCATTGGCCGCTACCAAGAGGCCTGCGCTCTCCTGGGTCTGCTGCGACAGCTGCACCAGCACAGGGCGGGCCACATGCACCAAATGGGAGCCATCGTCAAAGCCACGCGCCAGCTGCAGGCCCAGCGGCCCGGGCGCATACAGCGCGCCACTGTCGGCCACAAAGCCAAAGCGCTTGAGGCGCGCGAGCTGCCGGTACAGGCTGCTGCGGGGCAAGCCGGTGCCCTGCATCAGCTCGCTGGCCGACAGCGGCCGCCCGGCGCAGGCCAATACCGCCAGCACCTGCAGCACCCGGTCGGCCGCCGACACCTCGGAACCCGGGGTATCCGCTGCCGTGTGCTCGCTGACCAACAACTCTGTAGCATCCATTCGCAATTCCCATTCTTCGGGACTAATGACAACAAGGATCTTGCAAGATCAATGCCAGAATTGTCGATTTGCTCTCTGTATTGCACCCTAGCGCAAACCCTAGGTCGGAATTGAATGGCCCATTCAATTCCCACTTATTGGGAATTTGAAATGTAAAAAACACCGGCGTGGTGCGGCGCTTGGCGCGCAGGCCAGCGCCGCCGCACCCGTGCAGGGCGGGGTGGACGGGAGAGAGAGGGGAGTGTTTGGGCGGGCCCGTGGTGGGGGCGCCGCTCCATCAGCGTTGAGTCAACGCTTCGTCAGCGCACAGGCTGCGGTCAAAGTGCTGCCAGATAGCCCAAAGCAGCGAGCGGCGCCGTCTCGGCGCGCAAAACACGCGGGCCCAAGGTCACCGGTGCAAAGCCGTTGCCGCGCGCCAGCGCTTCTTCGGCGGGCGACAGGCCGCCTTCGGGGCCAGAGAGGAAAACCAGGGGCTGGGCGCCCGCTTGCTGTACCGCCTGGGCCAGCGGCTGCGTGCCGTCTGCCAGCGACAGCACCAGGCGCTGTGCATCGGCCAGGCCGCCGGCCTTGATCCATTGCACCAGGTCCACCGGTGCATGGATGCGTGGCACCTGGTTGCGGCCGCACTGCTCGCAGGCGCTCGCGGCAATCGCTTGCCAGCGCTCCTGGCGCTTGGTGGCGCGGTCGCCCTTGAGGCGGGTGACCGAGCGCTCGGCCTCCAGCGGGGTGATGCTGGCGACGCCCAGCTCGGTCGCCTTCTCCACCAGCCATTCCATGCGCTCGCCAGCGGTAATGCCGGCCAGCAGGTGCACGGCGCGGGCCGCTTCGCGCTCGATCGCCGTGTGGCCCTCAATCTGCACGGTCACATGGCTGCGGCCCATCTGCACGATGGTGGCGTCATATTCACCTGCGGGGCTGCCGGCTACGCCATTGAACAAGGTGATGTGTTCGCCCGGCTGCATGCGAAACACCTGCACATGGCGTGCAGCCTCGGGCGGCAGATCCAGTGCAGCGCCTACGCGCAACTCAACGGGGCAGTAAAAACGGGGCATGGTGCTGGGTCAAAGTGGATGGCAGGAAAGGGCAGAGATTGAAGCAACGAGGTTCAGCCCCGGCCCATCATCCAGCCGCCTTGCTCCTCGATGCCCTCGACCTCATGGATCAGGCGCATCAGCGGTACCAGCTCGCGGTAGCGCGAGGCCGTTGCGCGGATGTAGTGCAAAAAGCGCGGTGCATCGGCCAGGTAGCGCGGCTTGCCGTCGCGCAAGGTCAGGCGGGCAAAGATGCCAGCCACTTTCAGGTGGCGCTGGATGCCCATCCATTCGACTGCGCGGTAGAAGTCACCAAAATCGGCACCAAAGCCCGAGGGGCTGTCAGCGCCCAGCAGGCCAGCCTTGCGCGCCTTCTCCCAGTAGCGGATGGTGATGTCCACGACAAAGTCTTCTTCCCAGCTGATGAAGGCATCGCGCATCAGGCTGGCAATGTCATAGGTGATCGGGCCGTAGAGCGCATCCTGGAAATCCAGCACGCCCAGCGGCGCACCGGCGCTGGGGGGCACCATCAGGTTACGCATCATGAAGTCACGGTGCACAAACACGCGTGGCACCGACAGGTTCTGCGCCACGATGGCGTCAAAGGCGTTTTGCAGCACGGCCTGCTGTTTGTCGCTCAGCTGCACCTGGCGGTGCTGGGCGATGTACCAGTCAGGGAACAGCTGCAGCTCGCGGCGCAGCACGGCCTCGTCATAGACGGGCAGCACGCCTTCGCGCGATGCCTTTTGCCAGTCCACCAAGATATCGACCGCCTGCATGTACCACTGGTAGGCGGCCTGGGAATCGGGCGGCTGGAGCTTTTCGATCACCGTCTGCGTGCCCAGATCGGACAGCAGCATGAAGCCGTGAGCGGCATCCCAGTCCAGCACCTGGGGGGCATTCAGGCCAGCCTCGGCCAGCAGCGCTTGCACCTTCACAAAGGGTTCGCTGTTTTCCTTGTCCGGCGGCGCATCCATGATGATGCGCGTGCCGCCCTGCAGGTCGTCCACCCGCAAATAGCGGCGAAAGCTCGCATCGGCAGACGCCAGGCGAACGCTCTCGGGTCGCAGACCATGGCGGGCCGCTACCGCTGCCAGCCAGGGGGCAAACTGCGCGGCGCGGGTGGCATCGGCCCACACGACTGGGGTAACGCCCTGTAAAGATTGCTTGGCGCTGTCAGGCTGGGGTGCTACAGAAGATGCAGCAATAGGGTCAGACATGGGGGAAATAGATTGGCTCATGGATAATGCAGATTCTACAAAGCCCTGCCGCCCGGCTGGGCCCCAGATCCAGATCCGTGTGCATGTATGCACCGCAGATGCACAGGCCAGTGGCTATTTCCCATGGATATTCACGCTTTAACCGATGTGGCGCCAGCCTCGCCCCGCCCTGCAGGCGCCGCCGCAGGGCTGCGCGCGCGCGCAAACACCAACACATCGCCCCGCACCTTGTCCCGCACCCCCCTTAGCTTCTCCCCCACCACCATCGCCCGGCTGTGCATGGCCATGCTCTGGGCATCGCCCGCGCTGGTACTGGCCCAGGCGCCCGCTGGCAGCGACGATGCCGGCCTGGTGCTGCGCGCCAGCCCCCGCTTGCAAGAGAGCCTGAGCTCCGAGCAGCGCGGCAAGATGCCGGTCTACCTCGAGGGCGACGAGCTCACCGGCCAGACGGCGGACATGACCACCGTCACTGGCAATGCCAGCCTGCGCCGCGCCGACACGATGATCCGCGCCGACCGCCTGCGCTTTTACGAGCCCAGCAACACCGCCTATGCCGATGGCAATGTGCACATCAACCGCGCCGGCAGCGTGTTTGACGGCACCGAGCTGCAGATGCAGCTCGATTCGAACGAGGGTTTCTTCAAGGACGCCAACTACCGCCTGCTGCCCAACAACGGCTATGGCGTGGCCTCGCGCGTGGATTTCATCGACCGCGAGCGCTCGGTCGTGCATGACGGCACCTACACCACCTGCCAGCGCGACGACGAGGCCAGCTGGCAGCCCGACTGGATCATCCGTGCTGAAAAAATCAGCATCGACAACCTTGAAGAGGTCGGTGTGGCCGAGAACGGCGTGCTCGAATTCAAGGGCGTGCCGATCATCCCCATCCCCAAGATGAGCTTTCCGCTGTCGGAAAAGCGCAAATCGGGCCTGCTGCCGCCCACGATGTCGCTCGACAGTGACAGCGGCTTCACCTACGCCCAGCCCTATTACTGGAACATTGCGCCCAACCGCGATGCGACGATCACGCCGACGGCCATGGTCAAGCGCGGCCTGGCGCTGGGCGGCGAGTTCCGCTACCTGGAGCCGACCTACAGCGGCACCCTGGCGGGCCTCTACATGCCCGGCGACCGCCTGCGCGACCGCGACCGCTGGTCCTGGCTGTGGATGCACAATGGCAGCCTGGATACGCCCATTGGCGGCCTGGGGCTAAACATCAACGCCAAGCGCGTGAGCGACTCGGACTACTGGCGCGACTTCCAGGGCAACAGCTACAAGCTCAACGAGCGCCTGCTCAACAGCGAAGCCTCGGCCAGCTGGTCGCGCGATGACCACAGCCTGCTGCTGCGCGCGCAGAAGTGGCAGACCCTGCAGGACCCGCTCTCGCCGATCGTGCCGCCGTATGACCGCATGCCCCAGCTGCAGTACCGCTACACGCCGCAGAACCTGCCGCTGGGCCTGGAAGGCTCGATCGAGGCCGATGCCACGCGCTTCCGTGCCGACACCAGCCTGCTCAACCAGCCCAATGCCGACCGGGGCTATATCCAGGCCGAGCTGAGCCGCCCCTTCATTGCGCCGCAGGGCTACATCACGCCCAAGCTGATGCTCAACACCCGGCACTACAACTTTGACAACTCGGGCCTGGCCACCGTCAGCAGCGCCAGCATCACCGTGCCCACCGTCAGCCTCGACAGCGGCCTGACCTTTGAGCGCAGCACACGCCTGTTTGGCCGCAACCTGATCCAGACGCTGGAGCCACGCGCCTTCTACACCTACACGCCCTACCGCGACCAGAGCATGATCCCGGTCTACGACACGGCGCCGTACGACTTCAGCTTTGCGACCATCTTCAGCTCGAACTCGTTCAGCGGCTATGACCGCATTGCCGACAACAACATGCTGACCGTGGGCGCCACCACGCGCTTTCTCGATGCCGAGACCGGCGCCGAGGCCGCGCGCTTTGGCATCGCCCAGCGCCTGCGCTTCTCGGACCAGCGCGTGGTCATGCCCAATGCCAGCTCGGTCGAAGAGCGCTGGTCGGACATCATGCTGGGCGCGGGCATCAACTGGACACCCAAGTGGGGCTTTGACACCACGGTGCAGTTCAACCCGGACAGCGGCCGCTCGGTGCGCTCGACCATGCAGGCGCGCTACAAGCCCGGCGACTACAAGACGCTGGCACTGGCCTACCGCTACCAGGCGCAGAACAGCGAGCAGATGGACCTGGGCTGGCAGTGGCCAGTCAATGAGATCTTTGGCTCCGGGGGCAAAAAAGCCAAGGGCGAAGGCCGCTGGTACACTGTGGGCCGCCTGAACTACAGCATGCGCGACAAGAAACTGGTGGATTCTGTGGTCGGTGTGGAATACGCCGGATGCTGCTGGAGCAGCCGCATTGTGCTGCAGCGCTTGCAGAACTCGCTGGTGCAGTCCAACACCAAGCTGCTGTTCCAGATGGAATTTACCGGCCTGACCAAACTCACCCTGGGCGCTGACCCGCTGGCCAGCATGCGCGAAAACGTGCCCGGCTACCAGTCTCTGCCCAGCGGCAACGGCGCTGCAGTACCCAGCCGTTTCAGCAATTACGATTGAAGCATTCCCTGACCATGAAACAACGCATTCTCTCTTTGAGCGTGGCCTGCAGCCTGGCTTTGCTGGCCGGAGCCAGCGCAGCGCAAGGCATGAAGGCCAGCGGCGACAGCGCATCGGCTCGCATGCGGGCCCCTGGCGCAGGCCTGGCCACGCCGACGGCCGTTCCTTCGGTGGCCATCCCGGCGGCCGCTGTTGCCCAGCGCAGCAGCAATGCCCCGCGCTCTGCGGACTTCATCGTCGCGGTCGTCAATTCCGAGCCGGTCACCAACGTCGAAGTGCAGCAGCAGTACGAACGCCTGCGCGCCCAGGCCGAGGCCAACAACATGCCCGCCGAGACCGCTCGCCGCCAGGCGCTGGAGATGCTGATCGGCCAGAAGATCCAGCTGCAGATGGCTGCCGAGCGCAACATCACGGTGGACAACTTCGCCGTGCAACAGGCCGAAGAGTCCGTCGCGCGCCAAAACAGCATGACCATGCCCGAGCTGCGCCGCCGCCTGGCCAGCGAAGGCATTCCGGAAGCGCAGTTCCGCGCCGATCTGAAAAAGCAGCTGGTGATCCAGAAGCTGCGCGAGGCCGAGGTGGACTCCAAGGTGCGCGTGAGCGACCTCGACATCGACCAGTACCTGCGTGAGCAAAAGGCCAAGGCCGGCATGGCCAGTGCCGCCACCCAGCTCAACCTGGGCCACATCCTGATCACCGTGCCAGAAAACGCCAGCGACGACCAGGTCAAGCAGCTGCAGGCCAAGGCCCAGCAGGCGGCCGACAAGATCCGCGCTGGCGAAGACTTTGGTGCCGCCGTGGCCGAGTTCTCCGATGTGCCCGACGGCAAGGGCGGCGGCGCCATGGGCCTGCGCCCGGCCGACCGCTACCCCGAGCTGTTCGTCAAGGCCACACAGTCCACCCCGCTGGGCGCCATTGCCGGCCCGGTGCGCTCGCCTGCGGGCTTCCACATCCTGAAGGTGCTGGAGAAGACCAGCGGTGAGGTGCCCGCCATCGTCACCCAAAGCCATGCCCGCCACATCCTGCTGCGCCCCGGCCCCCAGCTGAGCGAAGCCCAGGCCGTGGAGCGCCTCGAAGACTACCGCCGCCGTGTACTGGCCAAGCAGGACACGTTCGAAGACCTGGCCAAGCGCTACTCGGAAGACGGCAGCGCCAAGGAAGGCGGCGACCTGGGCTGGGCCAGCCCACGCAAGTTCGTGCCGGAGTTCGAAGAAGCGCTCAACGCACTGCAGCCCGGCGAGATCAGCCAGCCCATTGCCAGCCGCTTTGGTATCCACCTGATCCAGCTGCTCGAGCGCCGCGAAGCCAAGCTCAACCAGCGCGAGCAGCGCGACATGGTGCGCTCCATCGTGCGCGAGAACAAGCTCGAGCAGGCCTTCAGCACCTGGGCGCAGGAAGCCCGTGCGCGGGCCTACGTGGAATACCGCGAGCCGCCCCAGTAACCCATCCAGCGGCCTGGGGCGCGATGACCCTGCCCGGCGCTGTGGCGCTGCGGCGGTGTCATCATCGGCCCAGGTCTGCCCACTCCAAGAGCGGTGCTTTCGCACCGCTTTGTCATTGCATGAAACACATTCCCCGCAAGCGCTTTGGCCAGAACTTTCTGACCGATCGCGCCGTCATCGACGCGATTGTCGACGCCATCCACCCGCTGCCCGGCCAGACGGTGGTGGAGATCGGCCCGGGCCTGATGGCGCTGACCCAGCCGCTGGTCGAGCGCCTGGGCAAGCTCAGCGTCATTGAGCTCGACCGCGATCTGGCCGTGCGCCTGCGCACGCACCCGCAGCTCGATGTGGTCGAGTCCGATGTGCTGAAGGTCGATTTCCGCGCCCTCGCCCAGCGCCTGGGCGTGGACAAGCTGCGCGTGGCCGGCAACCTGCCCTACAACATCTCCAGCCCCATCCTGTTTCACCTGCTCGACCAGGTCGATGTGGTCGAAGACCAGCACTTCATGCTGCAAAAAGAGGTGATCGACCGCATGGTGGCTGCACCCGCCACCTCCGACTACGGGCGCCTGACGGTCATGCTGCAGTGGCGCTATGCGATGGAGAACGTGCTCTTTGTGCCGCCCAAGAGCTTTGACCCGCCCCCCAAGGTGGACAGCGCCGTCGTGCGCATGGTCCCGCGCGCCGAGCCCGCCCAGCTCGATGCCAAGCTGCTCGAAGACCTGGTGCGCGTGGCCTTCAGCCAGCGCCGCAAGATCTTGCGCAACACCTTGGGCAAATGGCTGGAGGAAAAGGGCTACAGCGGCAACTTCGACCTGCAGCGCCGCGCCGAAGAGGTGCCGGTGGCCGAATACGAACAGGCCGCTGCCAGCCTCTCAGCAGCTTCCAAGGTGGCCTGAGCGTTGGGGCCCCGCCCATAAGCAAAACGCCCGGCGCAAGCCGGGCGTTTTTTCTGGGTCATCAGCAAGCCGATCAGAGGAAAGAGTAAAAGCAGCGAAAAGGCACCTTGCGCTCGGCCCAGTACTCGGCCGCATCGCGAAACACATCGAGCAGCTGCTCGCGCGCTTCGCGGTCAAACTTCATCGCAGTCGGGATCTGGTCCAGCACCACGACAAAGCCGGGCTGGGGGCCACTCTTGTGCAAAGGGTCGGTCAGGCAGTCGAACAGCGCGTCGAAGTTCTTGCCGTAGTGCGACGGAAAATAAAACTGCATGCCAATCAACTCGAGCACATCGGCCTTGGACAGGGCGTGCGCCAGATTGGCGTACAAAAAGTGCTGCCCCAGGTTCTGGGCTGCGTCGCGCAGGTCTTCCAACCGGTAGGCACGAATGGCCTGCACGATGTTGGGACGCACAAAACGCAGCGATGTATCTTGTACCTGACGAAGTGGAGTGTCCATCTCCGTTGCTCTTTCCATTAGCATTTTTTAAAAACCACACCCCATCCCTGGGGCTCATTGGGCATTGTTGACTTAGCACATCACTCTGCGCAAGACATCTCTTGCGGAAAAGCGACATAGGAGGAATCTGACTGGCTAATTCACAATACGCCGAAAGCTGCTGTAGTGATCCTGGGTGTAGTAGCAAGTATCGGGCATTGTGGCGACCTGACCGCCACAAATAATGCGACGCGCCCCCCGATCACGGGAGCCGGGTGTCTTGACGGTGTATTCCCGGTAGTAACCACGCGGGTGCCTGGGCAGGTTGCGTTCACGGTTACCAAATACCGAGCCGTCCTTGTCATAAGGAAAAGGGCCGCCCTCGAAGATCAATGCATAGGTTTTGCGGCCTTGTGGCGGCAATTCGGCCACAGCCACGACCGGCCCATCGAATGCGGAAAGCCCGCTGCCTCGGGCCTGAACCCCAGGCGGCAGCGCAGCCATGACCGCAGCGAGCACACCAGCCTTCACAGACGAGCGGGCCAGAAAACCCCATGCTTTGAGCATCGACAACACCTTTCAGAACTGCGGGCGCACCGAAAGTTCAGCCGGTCAGTGTGACGGATTGCCCCCCAAAATGCAAGAAGCCTGCCCAAAATTTGAGCAGGCTTCTCAGTATTTTACAGCTGCAAGCGTGGCAGACTCAAGCCAAATGCGCTGTAAATATCTTTATCAGCGCGCAAAATTCGCGTCCGCTACCGCAACAGCCGTCATGTTGACAATGCGGCGCACCGTGGCGCTGGGGGTCAAAATATGCACCGGTTGCGCGGCGCCCAGCAGAATCGGGCCAATGGCGATATTGCCGCCAGCGGCCGTTTTGAGCAGGTTGTAGCTGATATTGGCCGCATCGATGTTGGGCAGCACCAGCAGATTGGCGTTACCTACCAGCGGGCTCTCGGGCATGATGCTGGCGCGTTGCTTCTGGTCCAGCGCCACATCGCCGTGCATCTCGCCATCCACTTCCAGCCAGGGCGCCTGGATGCGCAGCAGCTCCAGCGTCTGGCGCATCTTGATGGCGCTGGGCTGGTTGCTGGAGCCAAAGTTCGAGTGCGACAGCAGCGCGGCCTTGGGCTTGATACCAAAGCGCATCATCTCCTCGGCCGCCATGATCGTGATCTCGGCGAGCTGCTCGGCGGTCGGGTCGTAGTTCACATGGGTGTCGACCAGGAAGACCTGGCGCTCGGGCAGCAGCAGGCCGTTCATGCAGGCGTAGGTCGCCGTGCCGGCGCGCTTGCCAATCACCTGGTCGATGTAGTGCAGGTGGATGGCGGTGTTGTTCCAGGTGCCGCAGATCAGGCCATCGACCTCGCCCTTGTGCAGCAGCATGCAGCCAATCAGGGTCAGGCGGCGGCGCATTTCGATCTTGGCGATCGGCACCGTCACGCCCTTGCGCTCGGCCATGCGGTGGTAGGACTGCCAGAAATCGCGGTAGCGGTCGTCATGCTCGACGTTGACCACATCGTAGTCCGTGCCTTCCTTGAGGCGCAGGCCGAACTTCTCGATGCGCTGGGCAATGATCGCCGGGCGGCCGATCAAGGTGGGGCGCGCCACACGCTCGTCCACGACGATCTGGGCCGCACGCAGGATACGCTCTTCCTCGCCTTCGGCGTAGGCAATGCGCTTTTTCGCAGCGCGCTTGGCCGCCATGAAGATGGGCTTCATCGCGGTGCCGGAGGCGTAGACAAAAGTCTGCAGGTGCTCGCGGTAAGCATCCATGTCCTGGATCGGACGCTCGGCCACGCCGCATTCCGCTGCCGCCTGCGCCACAGCGGGCGCAATCTTCATCATCAGGCGCGGGTCAAACGGCTTGGGGATCAGGTACTCGGGGCCAAAGGACAGGTCCTGGCCGGCATAGGCATTGGCAACCTCTTCGGTCTGCTCGGCCTGGGCCAGGTCGGCAATCGCGTGCACCGTGGCGATTTCCATCTCGGTGGTGATCGTCGTTGCGCCGCAATCGAGCGCGCCCCGGAAGATATAGGGGAAGCACAGCACGTTGTTGACCTGGTTCGGGTAGTCCGAACGGCCGGTCGCCATGATGATGTCGTCGCGCACCGCCTTGGCGTCTTCGGGCGAGATCTCGGGATTGGGGTTGGCCAGCGCAAAAATGATGGGGCGCGCAGCCATGCGCTGCACCATGTCGGGCTTGAGCACGCCGCCCGCCGACAGGCCCAGGAACACATCGGCGCCGTCAATCACCTGCGACAACGTGCGCTTGTCGGTTTCTTGCGCGAAAAGCTCCTTATCTTCGTCCATCAGCTCGGTACGGCCTTTGTAGACCACGCCAACGATGTCGGTGACAATCACGTTTTCGCGCTTGAGGCCGATCTCCAGCAGCAGGTTCAGGCAGGCAAGCGCTGCAGCGCCCGCCCCCGAGGCCACCAGCTTCACTTCTTCAATCTTCTTGCCTGCGACCTTGAGCGCATTGACCATGGCCGCTGCCACAGTGATCGCGGTGCCGTGCTGGTCGTCGTGGAAGACCGGGATCTTCATGCGCTTGCGCAGTTCACGCTCCACATAGAAGCACTCGGGCGCCTTGATGTCTTCCAGATTTACGGCGCCAAAGGTGGGCTCCAGCGCGGCGATCACTTCCACCAGCTTCTGGGGGTCTTTTTCGTTGATTTCGATGTCAAAAACATCGACACCTGCAAATTTCTTGAACAGAACACCCTTGCCTTCCATCACCGGCTTGGAGGCCAGCGCGCCGATGTCGCCCAGACCCAGCACAGCCGTGCCGTTGGAGATCACGGCCACCAGGTTGCCACGGCTGGTGTACTTGAAGGCAGCTGCCGGATCCTTGACGATTTCTTCGCAAGGTGCAGCCACGCCGGGCGAATAGGCCAGCGCCAGGTCATGCTGGTTGGCCATGGGCTTGGTCGCGGCAATCGCCACCTTGCCGGGGCGGGGAAACTGGTGGTACTCCAGTGCGGACTGGCGCAGCAGCGCACGCTTGTCCACCGCAGTGGGGGTTGAATTCTTCTCAGTCATGGCGGTCTCCGGCATCACGCAGCATTCACTACGAAAAACAGCTGGAACATGCTGCCATCTGCATGCATGTCTCAACAGTATGTCCAAGGGCCCAGAACGATTTTCCCACGGCCAAATGCTGTGGATCGTATACAAGGCACTCACCATTCTAGGCGCAGGCTAAAAATCAAGTATTCCAGTCGCCGTCTAGAACTATGAAAAAGATGTATAGCTTTTTCCAGTTTAGGCATACATTGCGTAAAGCCCGCCCATCTCGGCGGAAGCCAAGGTCTACAATGGCTCACGTTTGCGCTATATAGGCCCTGCAAGGCCTCATTTGTCATGGATTTAATGCTGCTGGTCGTTCTCATCCTGGGCGTGAGCTATGTGCTGCGCGCCAAGGCCCAAAAGCAGCGCATCGCCTTGCTGGCCCAATATTTGCGTAATTACGACATCGAAAAGCTGATGGAGCGCCTGGTCAGCAGCTACATGCGGGCGCTGGACGAGAAAGACAGCAACCGCCAGCAGCAAATCTGGGAGCTGCAGGCATCGGTGGAAAACAGCCTGGCCAGCCAGTTCAGCAGCTTTGCCGACACCTTGGCCAAGGCGCCCGAGCCGGCCAATGGTGCCACGTTCAAGATCAGCACCCAAAGCTTTTACTTCCCCTTCTCGCAGCTGATCGACAAGCTCCAGGGCGGCAGCAGGTCCTTTGACCTGCGCACCGCCATCCGCCTGCATGCCGATGGCATTGCACGCGTAGTGGCCAACACCGCCGGCCGCAGCCCCAAGGACCGCGCCTTTACGCTGCTGGCCGAGATGTATCTGATGCAGCACACCTGCCACTGGTACTGCAAATCCAAGGCCGTGGCCTCGGCGCGCATGCAGCTGCGCAACCAGACCACCTATGAGCAGGTTATACAGAGCGTCTCGCCCGAGACGCGCAATGCCTATCTGGCGCTGCTGGGCGAGCGCTGATTGCCGTGATTGGCTGACACCTGGGCGCCCGGCCTGCGGCGACAATGTCGGTGTTACCAGTACCACTACAGGGAAAAGCCCATGCCAGCCATTCCAACCCGACTTGCCGCCCTGGCAGCCGTCGTTGCCACTGCCAGCCTGCTGAGCGCCTGTGACGAACGCCCCGGGCCCATGCAGCCTATCTCCGGCACGGTAGCGGCTTCGCGCCAGCCCTTGCCCGACAAGCCGCTGTTCAACGCGCCCATCACCGACAGCCACTCGGTGCTGCCCCCCGCCAAGGCCGACAAACACGATCCGCTCCCCCCTGCGGTGCCACTGGCTTCTGCCGATGACCCCAAGACCTCCAACGGCGGCACCACGGCAGAAGGCGGCAGCGTGAACCCCTCGGCCGGCATGGGCGCCGTCATCACCGACAGCAAGGGCGCGCAGCACGAAGCCGATGGCAAGCCTTGACCGGTCTGCGGCGCGGGTGCCGCATCGCCAATCAGGCACCGTCCTTGCTAGCTAGCTGGCCATGACGACCTCCAACACCCACCCCGCTGCGCTGGTTCTGGAGGCGCGGCCTCTGACCGCGCACAACTTCTCGGCCTTTGGCACCGTGATTGGCCTGGCCGACCCCAGCCTGCCCAGCCAGTCCATCAACCAGGGCAATGCGCTGCGCTATGACCTGCTGCCCGATCTGCAGCTGACGGCGCAAGGCGGCTGGCCGATGCTGGCGCTGTTTCGCGCGCAGGCGCGGCAGTTTCCGCTGGCGGTGACCGAGGTCGAATGCCATGCACTGGGCAGCCAGAGCTTTGTGCCACTGGGCACCCAGCGCTTTGTCGTGGTGGTGGCCGCTGCCGGCCCCGCCCCCAAGGCTGACGACATGCAGGCCTTTGTCACCGATGGCCGCCAGGGCATCGTGCTGGCACCCGGCACCTGGCACCATGCCTTGCTCGCCGTCGAGGGCGGTGATTTCGCCGTCATCGAGCGGCGCGCCGATGCGCTGGACTGCCGCTGCGAAGCAATCAGCGCGCCGCTGCAGGTCCGCCTGCCCGCCGATCTCGCTTAATCACTTACACCGCAGCCGCCAGCTGCTGCGCAATCGCGATCAAGCTGCGGTCCGTGCCTGCCGGGCCCAGCAGCGAGATCCCCAAGGGCGCGCCGTCGCGGCTGGCCAGCGGCAGCGAGATCTGCGGAAAACCCGCCAAGCCCGCCAGGCACAGCATCTGCACCGCCTGGTTGCGGTAGGCCTCCAGCGATACCTCATCGGCGCTGCGCAGTGGCGCAATATCGGGCATGGTCGGCATCACCAGCACGCCATCGCTGCCCAGCAGATCGGCCAGATGCTGGCGGAAGCGCGCACGGAACTGCTCGGCCTCCTGCACCTGGGCATCGCTCACATTGCTCGACCAGTCAAAGCGCTCCTTCACGCCCGGGCCCAGCACCGGCGCATAGCGGCTGATAAAGGCGCCATCGGTCATCCAGGCTTCGCGCCCCTGGATATAGCGAAAGCTCCAGTACATCGCGTCGAAAGAATCGAGCACCGCATTGCAATCCTGCGCGCTGCCCAGCAGCTGTGTGATCTGCTGCAGCGCGCCATCCCAGGCCGGGCGCACGGCGCTGTCCACCAGGCCCCAGACGTCGCTGGGCATCAGCAGGCGTGGGCGGGCCGGCAGCAGCGTCGTGTCGGGCGCCAGCAGCACATCGGCCACGCGGGCAAAGGTGTGGGCATCGCGGGCCAACCAGCCGCAGGTATCCAGGCTGTGGCACAGCGCCAGGGCTGACTCCAGGCTCACCCGGCCATGCGTGGGCCGTATGCCGTACAGGCCGCAGTGGCTGGCCGGCGCACGCACCGAGCCGCCCGTGTCCGTGCCCAGCGCAAAGTCGCACAGCCGGCTCGATACCGCCGAGGCTGAGCCCGATGACGAACCGCCGGTGATGCGCGCGGGCGCGTTGCCATTGATCGGCGCGCCAAAGTGGGCGTTGTTGCCATTCATCGAGAACGCCAGCTCATCGGTCACCGTCTTGCCCGCCAACGCCGCGCCGGCATCGAGCAGCTTTTGCACCGTGGGCGCCGTCTGCGTCTTGATGCCGGACAGGGCCAGCAGCAGCGGGTTGCCGCCCCCCGTGGGATAGCCGGCAATGTCGAACAGATCCTTCACCCCAAAGTACAGGCCGCTGAGCGGGCCGGTGGCGGCATGGCGCACCGGCACATCGGGGTAGGGAACAAAGGCATGGGCAGGGTCGTGCAAGGGCATGGTGGGGTCAGTCCTGGGCAAAAAAATAGAAATGCAGGGGCCTAAGCAGCGGCCAGCACGTTGGGCGCAAAGGCTGCCGCCGTTGCAGTGTGCACGCAGCGCGCCATATGGCCAGGCGCCAGCGTGACCGGCTCCGGCACCGCTTGCAGGCAGGCGGCCGTGGCCAGCTTGCAGCGCGGTGCAAAGGCGCAGCCCGGCGGGATGGCGGTCAGATCGGGCGGCGCGCCAGCAATGGTCTGCAGCGGCTGGCCGCGCTCCATAGCGCCATGGGATCGGCTTTGCAGCAAGGCCATGGTGTAGGGGTGGCGCGGGCTGCGGATCAGCTGCTCGGCTGTGCCCTCTTCGACGATGCGGCCCGCGTACATCACCGCAATGCGGTCGGCCACTTCCACCGCCGCGCCAATGTCGTGGGTCACAAACACAATGCCCAGGCCCAGCTCACGCTGCAGCTCGCGCAGCAGCAACAGGATCTGGATCTGCACGGTGGCATCGAGGGCGGTGGTGGGCTCGTCGGCCAGCAGCACCTGCGGGTTGCAGGCCAGGGCCAGCGCAATCATCGCCCGCTGGCGCATGCCGCCCGACATCTCATGCGGATAGGCCTTGAGGCGCTGCTCCGGGCTGGGAATGCGCACCCGCTCGAACAGCGCCAGCGCGCGCTGCTGCGCCTCGCTCTGGCTCACGCGCTCGTGCCGGCGTATGGCTTCGACAATCTGCGCGCCCACCGGGTAGACCGGGTCCAGCGCCAGCAAGGGGTCCTGAAAAATCATCGCGCAGGTCTTGCCGCGAAAGTCGTTGAGCGCACCGCCGCGCAGCGCCAGCACATCCTGGCCGGCGACCCGGATCTGGCCCTTCATCGTGGTCTTGCGCTCGGGGTGCAGGCGCAGCAGGCTGCGCAGGGTCACGCTCTTGCCCGATCCCGATTCGCCAATCAGCGCCACCGCTTCGCCCTTGGCGACCGACAGGCTCACGCCGCTGACGGCCTGGACCACTTTCTTGCCGCTGGCAAACTGCACATTCAGGTCCTGGATCTGGACCAGGGGAGGAGAGGCTGTGTTCATCGTGGTGCTCCGGGTTCAGGCGGCCAGCGCAGCAGCGGCGGCCAGGGGGTGGCCACTGCCAGGCTCATGCACCAGGCAGCGCGCGGCATGGTGCAGCTGCACCGGGGTGACGGCCGGCGCGGCCTGGGCGCAGACCGGCGCCGCCTTGGGGCAGCGCGGGTGAAAGCGGCAACCCGTGGGCGGGTTGATGGGGTTGGGCGGGTCACCAGCCAGCGGGGCCACCAGGGTGCGGTGGCTCGGGTCCATCGACGGCACCGACGACAGCAAGGCCTTGGTGTAGGGGTGGGCCGGCGCGGCAAATAGCGCATCCGACGGGCCGATCTCGGCCACCTGGCCGAGGTACATCACCATCACCCGGTCGCTGATGTAGTGCACGACGCCCAGGTCATGGCTGATGAAGACATAGGTCAGGCCAAACTCGCGCTTCAGATCAGCCAGCAGGTTCAGCACCTGGGCCTCCACCGATTTGTCGAGCGCCGAGACCGCCTCGTCCAGGATCACCATGCGCGGCTGCAAGGCCAGCGCGCGCGCAATGTTGATGCGCTGGCGCTGGCCGCCCGAGAGCTCATGCGGGTAGCGCTCCGCAAAGCGGGCCGGCGCCAGGCCCACCCGGTCCATCAAATGGTGCGCGCGGGCGACCGCCTCCTTGCGCGAGACGCCATGCACCTGCGGGCCAAAGGCGATCGAGTCCTCGATGGTCAGGCGCGGGTTGAGCGAGGCATAGCTGTCCTGGAAAACCATCTGCACCTGGCGGCGAAACTCCTTGAGGCTCAAATCCCGCGAGCCCACCGTGCGGCCATCGAACACCAGCTCGCCGGCGGTCGGGTCCATCAGGTGCATCAACAGGCGCGCCGTGGTCGACTTGCCGCAACCGGACTCGCCCACCACGCCCAGGGTCTCGCCCTTGAGCACCTCGAAATCGACACCATCGACCGCGCGCACCAGCTTGCCTTGCTTGAGCGGGAAATGCTTGGTCAACCCGCGCACCGTCAGCAGCGGCTGGGCCGGGCCACCCACATCGGCGGCCAGGGTGGCAGCCGGGTTCAGAGAAGAAGGCTGGAGCATGGCTTACCCCTTGTTGTCCATGGCCGTGCGCAGGCCATCGGAGAGCAGATTGAAGGAGATGGAGGTGATGAAGATCATCAGCCCCGGCAAGGCCGCCACCCAGGGCTGGGTGTAGATCGCCGTGCGCAAGGTGTTGAGCATCAGGCCCCATTCGGGCTCGGGCGGCTTCACACCCAGGCCCAGAAACGACAGGCCCGAGGCCAGGATCATCGACACCGCAATCAGGCTGGTGGCGTAGACAAAGATGGGGCCCAGCACATTGCCCAGCACATGCACGCGCACGATGGTGAAGGCGCTGGCCCCGGTGGCGCGCGCGGCCTCCACATAGTCGCGGTTGCGGGCCTGGGCCGTCACGCTCTCGGCCACGCGGGCGATCTGCGGGATAAAGACAATCGTCAGCGACACCAGCGAGTTGAAGATGCCCGCGCCCAGCGCACCCGACAGCGCAATGGCCAGCAGCACCGAGGGGAAGGCATAGAACACATCGATGGTGCGCATGATCACCGTGTTGGTGCGCCCCCCCGCGTAGCCGGCCACAATGCCGATACCCGTGCCAATCACAAAGGCCAACAGCACCGGGGTGATGCCCATGAACAGCGACAGGCGTGCGCCCATCATCAGGCGCGAGAGCATGTCGCGGCCCAGCTCATCGCTGCCCAGTGGCAGGCCCGCGGTGCCGATGGGCTTGAGCCGCTTGAGCATGGAGGCCAGGTAGGGGTCGGACGGCGTGATCCAGGGCGCCAGCGCCGCCACCACAATCAGCAGCACAATGACGGCGGCCGCGCCCATGGCCACCGGGTCGCGCAGCAGGCGCTGCAGCACCGAGGACCAATAGCCGCGTGAGCGCTGGGCCGGCAGCGGCTGCACCTGGGCCGCTGCTGCATCGGGAAGGGAAAGACTGGTCATGGGGACGGAACCTCCAGAAATCTGCGCTCAGCGGGCGATGCGGGGATCGAGCAAGGTCTGCACCACGTCGATGATGAGGTTGAGCAGCACAAAGAAAACGGCCAGCACCAGGATGGAGCCCTGCAGCAGCGGCAGATCGCGCTGGAAGATGGCCTGGTTGAGCAAAAAGCCGGTGCCCGGCCAGGAGAACACGGTCTCGATCAGGATGGAGCCGCCCAGCAGGTAGCCCAGCTGCAGGCCCATCACCGCCAGCGCCGTGGGCGCTGCATTTTTGAGCACATGGCGGAAGATGCCCAGATGGCCCAGGCCCTTGGCCTTGAGGCCGAGGATGAACTCCTGGTCCAGCAGCTCAGCCACCAGCGCCCGCACCGTGCGCGCAATGATGCCCATGGGGATCACCGACATGGTGATGGCCGGCAGGATCATGAACTGCACATGCGCCCAGTCCCAGGCCCAGTCGCCCGAGCCACCCGGCCCCGCGCCCGTCGCGGGCAGCCACATCAGCTGCGATGAGAAGACGATCACCATCACCATGCCCAGCCAGTAGTGCGGCACGCTGACGCCCAGCATCGACAGCATCGAGCAGCTGCGGTCCACCCAGGAGTTGCGGAAATAGCCCGCCACAAAGCCAAACAGGCTGCCCAGCACAAAGCCGATCAAGGTCGCCACCACGGCCAGGCGCAAGGTGTTGACCACGGCGGCCATCACCTCGGTGGTCACCGGCCGGCTGGTGGCAATCGACTGGCCCAGATCGCCCTGCAGCGCGCGCCAGACCCAGCGCAGAAACTGCTCGGGCAGCGGCCGGTTAAAGCCATAGAGCTCGCGCATCTGGGCCTGCAGCTCGGCCGATGCATCGGCGGGCAAGACCGACACCAGAGGGTCGCCGGGCGCGATATGCACCAGGGCAAAGCACAGCAGGGCCACGCCCAGCATGATGGGCAGGGTGTAGACAATGCGTCTGAACAGGTAGGCAAGCATGGCGGATCAGAGGTTCGTGGGGGAGAAGCGGACCATGCGGGGTCGCACTGGCGGGTTGGGCCATCGGCCTGCGCCCGGCATGCAGCGATGTCTCAGCACCGGTCTGCATGCCCGGGGACGCCCGGCTTACTTCATCGTCATCGTTGCGATATCGATGAACCAGCTTTGCGGCTGCACCACATGGCCAACCTTGGCCGACATGGCGCGCGGGCCTACATCGTGGGCCACAAACAGGAAGGGCGACTCATCGACCACCAGGGTGTGCAGCTCGGCCAGGGCCTTGTCGCGCTCCTTGGCATCAAAGGTGGTGCGGGCCTTGTCCACCACCGCGTCCACCTGCTTGTTGCTGTAGAAGCCCCAGTTGTTGGACAGCGGCGGGAAGGACTTGGTGCTGACAAAGCGCACCATCGCAAAGAAGGGGTCCATGGTGGCGGCCGTCACATTGGTCGCACTGGCCTTGTTGGCGCCCGGGTCCTTGGCGCCCAGGCGCCAGCCGGAGAACAGCGTGTTCCACTCCACCACGTCGAACTCCACATCAAAGAAGCATTCCTTGAGGTTCTGCTGGATGAACTCGTTCATCGGCAACGGCTGCATCTGGCCCGAGCCCGACGCGGAGGTCTGGATCTTCACCTTGATCGGCTTGCTGGCGCTGAAACCGGCCTGCGTCATCAGCGCCTGGGCGGCCTTCACGTCGTACTTGATCTGGAAGCTGGGGCTGCCGCGCCAGGGGTGGCCGGGCTCAAAGATGCCGGTGGCCGGCTCCATCTGGCCATTCAAGAGCTGCTTCATGCTGGCGCGGTCCACACACAGATTGGCGGCATGGCGCACGCGCTTGTCCAGCCAGGGTGAGCCCTCGACAAACGAAAACTGCCAAGGCCAGATGTGGGGCTGCAGGTTGGAGTACACCTTGAAGCCGCGCGCCTTGATCGCGTCGAGCGCATCGGGCGCCGGCGCCTCAATCCAGTCCACCTGGCCGCTCATCAGCGCGGCAGTGCGTGAGTTGGCCTCGGGCAGCGGCAGCAGCACCACCTTGTCGATGGTCGGCGTACGCTTGGGGT
This sequence comes from Comamonas squillarum, assembly GCF_025309455.1. Taxonomy (NCBI): domain Bacteria; kingdom Pseudomonadati; phylum Pseudomonadota; class Betaproteobacteria; order Burkholderiales; family Comamonadaceae; genus Comamonas; species Comamonas squillarum. The sequence goes on along the minus strand of NZ_CP104377.1, from coordinate 3,633,273 downwards.
CCCAGTAGCTGGCATTCTTCACCATCTCAAAGCGCTCGCGCGGCACCAGGCGTGCTCCCTTGAAGGGGCCGGTGCCCGAGGGGTCGGCGGCAAACGCCGTCCAGGCGGCCTTGCTGCGCTCGGCCTTGCCGCTGACGGAGGCCGGCACTGCAGCCAGCTTCTTGGCCCAGTGCGCGGGCGAGGCCATGAACAGATTGCTCAGGTTGATCGGCAAGAAGGAATCGGGCTCGCTGGTGGTCAGCTCGACGGTCAGGTCATCGATCTTCTTGGCCGACTTGAGCGTGGGCATGCGCGAGGCAGTCACGCCCACCTGGGCCGGGTCAAACTGCTCGGCCTCCTTGTCCAGCACCTTGTTCACGTTCCAGACCACGGCATCGGCCGTGAAGGCGCTGCCATCGTGGAACTTGACGCCGGGGCGCAGCTTGAACAGCCACTTGGTCTTGTCCTTGGCATCGACCTCCCAGGACAGCGCCAGGCCCGGCACCAGCTCGCTGGGCTTGTCGGCCTTGCTCAGGTCCCACTGGGTCAGCGCGTCATACATCGGGATGCCGGTAAAACGGTTGCCCTCAAAACCCTGGTCGGGCTGGCCCGAGGTGCGCGGGATATCGCCCGCAGTCATCGCAATGCGCAGCACCTTTTCCTGGGCCATGGCAGCTCCCGCGCCCAGCGCCAGGGTGACAGCCAGAGCCAGGCTTTTGAGCGCGGGACGGAAGACGGAGAAACCGGAAGACGCTTGCATCACAGGACCTTTCCAAGGAGTGGGGGGATGACAAGTCCAAAGCAAGCTGCGTGCCACATCACACATATCGATAATCGATACAAGTGTTTGATTCATCGATATTTTTGGCATGCTTTATGCGAACGCTCTGCGCATTGTTCGCCTCAACCCAGGAGTACCCGCATGACCCCAATAGACCACCTGCGCATTGATGAAAACCGCCTCTGGCAATCGCTGATGGACCTCGCCCAGATAGGGGCCACGCCCAAGGGCGGTGTCTGCCGCATCGCCTTGACCGACGAGGACAAGGCCGGCCGCGACCAGGTGGTGCAGTGGTTCCGCGACGCAGGCCTGCAGGTGCGTGTGGACGAAGTGGGCAATGTGTTTGGCCGCCGCCCCGGCACCGATCCGCAGGCACGCGCCGTGGCCACCGGCAGCCATATCGACACCCAGCCCACCGGAGGCAAGTTCGATGGCAACTACGGCGTGCTCGCCGGGCTGGAGGTGATGCGCACGCTCAACAGCCATGGCATCCAGACCGTTGCGCCGCTGGAAGTGGCCTTCTGGATGAACGAGGAGGGCACGCGCTTCACGCCGGTGATGATGGGCTCTGGTGCATTTGCGGGAATTTTTGGTGCAGACCACATCCGCTCGCAACAAGATGGTGCAGGCATTACCGTCGGCGCTGAGCTCGCCCGCATCGGCTACCTGGGCGATGTGGCCTGCGGTGATGTGCCCGGTGGCGCGTTTGCCGCTTACTTTGAAGCGCATATCGAGCAAGGCCCGGTGCTGGAAGCCTATGACAAGCCGATTGGCATCGTCAGCGGCGCGCTGGGCCAGCAGTGGTATGACGTGACCGTCACTGGCATGGACGCCCATGCCGGCCCCACGCCGATGGACCTGCGCCATGACGCGATGCTGGCCGCAGCCCGCATGGTCGATGCCGTCAACCGCATTGCGCTGGACCAGGCGCCGCACGGGCGCGGCACCGTCGGCCATCTGCAGGTGCTGCCCAACTCCCGCAATGTGATCCCCGGCCAGGTCAAGTTCAGCGTCGATTTTCGCAACCTCTCGCAGACCGGGCTGGATGCGATGGACGCCGCCATGCGCACCGAGTTTGCGCGCCTCGCTGCCCAGTGCCAGTGCGAGGTGGCCATCGATCAGGTGGTGCGCTTTGCGCCCTGCATCTTCCACCCCGACTGCGTGGCCAGCGTGCGTGGCGCGGCCGACACCTTGGGCTATGACCACATGGAGGTCGTCAGCGGCGCCGGCCATGACGCCGTCTATGTGCACAGCGTCGCGCCCACCGCGATGATCTTTGTGCCCTGCAAGGATGGCATCAGCCACAACGAGATCGAGGACGCCAAGTCCGAGCACCTGGCCGCTGGCTGCAATGTGCTGCTGCATGCGATGCTGGCGCATGCCGGCGTGGCTTGATGCGGCGCTGAAAGGCCATCAAAGCGGTAGAAGAACGTGGAGCGCTCGGGCTCCGCGTTTTTAGTCAGCCGGCAATAGCTGCGACACCGCCCGCGCGCATTCAATCACCAGCGGCGCCAGCGCCTGCTGGGCATCGGCCATGTTCCAGCGGCTGGTGGGCGGCGCCAGGTGGATGGCACCCACGACCACGCCGCGTGCATTGAAGACCGGCGCGGCAATGCCCATGTCGCCCAGAAACAGCTCTTCGCAGTTGGTGGCATAGCCCGTTTGCTGGCACAGCGCCAGGCGCTCCATGACGGCATCCACCGTCGTCAAGGTGGCGCGGGTGCGCGCGGGCATCGGGGCCTGCTGCAGCAGTGCGCGCGCCTCTGGCGCAGGCAGCTGGCTCAGGTAGGCGCGCCCGCAGCTGCTGGCATACAGCGGCACCTGGGTGCCCACCGGTGTCAGCACGGGGATGTGCTGCGTCGTCAGCACCTGGGCCAGGTAGACCATGTGCGTGCCCGCCGGCTCGGACAGGGTCGCCGTCTCGCCGCTTTGCCGCGCCAGCTGCGCCAGATAGGTGTGGGCGGCGCTGATCATCGGGTGCGCCTCCAGGTAGTTGAAACCCAGTTCCACCACGCGCGGCAGCAGCACAAAGCGCCGCGTACTCGGGTGCTTGCCAATATAGCCCAGCGCCTGCAAGGTATGCACCGAGCGCTGGGCTGAGGCCTTGGTCATGCCGGCGGCCTGCGCAATCTCGGCCAGCGTCATGCTGCGGTGCGCGGCGTTGAAGGCGCACAGCACCTGCAGGCCCTTGGCCAGCGAGAGGTTGAACAGGCTGTCGGAGGCGGGCTCAGACAAAGCCGCCACCGATGGGTGTGCCGGTGGCGTGCTGGGGGAGGTGCTGCGGGCTGCGGCTTCGGCTGAAGCGGCGGTGTCCGACGATCGGCGGTGGGCGGTGCTGGTGCGCATGGTGCAAAGGCTGGGGGCAATGCCTCAGCCTTCGCAAGAAACGCACCAACTTGCAGCCTGGCCCTTCGCGGGGCGGCTGCATCCAGGTATTAGCGGCTGCTTGGGAAGCTGAACACCGCGCCGTCGCGCACACCGGCGCTGGGCCAGCGCTGGGTGATGGTCTTGCGCTTGGTGTAGAAGCGCACGGCGTCAGGCCCGTAGGCGTGCAGGTCACCAAACAGGCTGCGCTTCCAGCCGCCAAACGAGTGGTAGGCCACAGGTACCGGCAGCGGCACATTGATGCCGACCATGCCCACCAGAATGTGGTCGCTGAAGTAGCGGGCCGCTTCCCCATCGCGGGTGAAGATGCAGGTGCCGTTGCCGTACTCGTGCGCGTTGATCAGGTCCATCGCCTCCTGCAAGGTCTTGACCCGCACAATGCCCAGCACCGGGCCAAAGATCTCTTCCTGGTAGATCTTCATGCCGGGGCGCACGTTGTCGAACAGGCAGGGGCCCAGGAAGTAGCCTTCCTCGTGACCTGCCACCTGCAGGCTACGCCCGTCGATCAGCAGCTTGGCGCCCTCTTGCACACCGCTGTCCACATAGGCCTTGACCTTCTCGAAATGCGGCTTGGTGATCAGCGGACCCATGTCATTGCCGTTGTCGGTGCCCGGGCCCACCTTCATCTTGGCGATCTCGGCGCTCAGGCCGGCAATCATCTGCTCGGCCACCTCGTCGCCCACGGCCACCACCAGCGGCACGGCCATGCAGCGCTCGCCGCAGCTGCCGTAGGCGGCGCCCATCATCGCGGTCACGGCGTTGCTGATGTCGGCATCGGGCATCACCACCGCATGGTTCTTGGCACCGCCCAGCGCCTGCACGCGCTTGCCGCTCTTGCAGCCTTCGCCATAGATGTACTCGGCAATCGGGGTCGATCCGACAAAGCTCACCGCCTTGACGCGCGGGTCATGCAGCAGGGTGTCGACCGCTTCCTTGTCGCCATTGACGACGTTGAGCACGCCCGGTGGCAGGCCGGCCTCCTGCGCCAGCTGGGCAATGAAGAGTGCGCTGGTCGGATCGCGCTCGGAGGGCTTGAGCACAAAGGTATTGCCGCAGGCCACGGCCATGGGCCACATCCACAAAGGCACCATCGCGGGGAAGTTGAAGGGCGTGATGCCTGCCGTCACACCCAGCGCCTGGAACTCGCTCCAGCTGTCGATATTGGGGCCCACATTGCGGCTGTGCTCGCCCTTGAGCAGCTCGGGCGCGTAGCTGGCGAACTCGACGTTCTCGATACCGCGTTGCAGCTCGCCATGCGCATCGGCCAGCACCTTCCCGTGCTCGGCGGTGATCATCGCTGCGATCTTGTCGGCGTTCTGCTCCAGCAGCACCTTGAGCTGGCCCATGATGCGCGCGCGCTTGAGCGGCGGCGTATTGCGCCAGGCGGGGAAGGCCTTTTCGCCAGAGGCAATCGCTGCCTCCACCGTGGCCTTGCTGGCCAGCTCCACGCTCACCGTCGATTGGCCCGTAGCCGGGTTGAACACCGGCTGCGTGCGGCCGCCATCGTGCACGATCTTGCCGTCGATCAAATGGCCTACCGTGGCCGTCACATTCTTGTCGTGGTTCATCAAAGTCTCTCTTGGAAATGTCTCGAAATGGGGGGCGAAATAACGCGGGTCTGAACGCAAAATGCTGCTGGCCGGTGCGTCACCGTCGCCAGCAGCCAGGGGCGCTCCATCAGTTGGTTTCAGCCAGTGCGTCACCCAGCGCGTTGATCAGGCGGTCGATCTCGGCCTTTTCGCTGATGAAGGGCGGCGCCAGCTGGATGGTGTCGCCACCATAGCGCACGTAGAAGCCTTTTTCCCAGCACTTCATTGCGATCTCATAGGGGCGCTTGGCCGGCTCGCCGGGCAGCGCGGCAATCGTAAAGCCAGCAGCCAGGCCATAGTTGCGGATGTCGGCGATGTGCTTGGCGCCCTTCAAGCTGTGCACAGCGTTTTCAAAGTACGGCGCCAGCGCCTTGACGCGGCCGGGCATGTCTTCTTTTTCCAGTATGTCCATCACCGCCACACCGGCCGCGCAGGCCACCGGGTGGGCCGAGTAGGTGTAGCCGTGGGCAAACTCCAGCATGTACTCGGGGCCGCCGGCGGCCATGAAGGTGTCGTAGATTTCCTTCGTGACCACGCAGCCGCCCAGCGGCTGGGCGCCATTGGTCACCTGCTTGGCAAAGTTCATGATGTCGGGCACCACGCCAAAGGCTTCGGCACCGGTCCAGGCACCGCAGCGGCCAAAGCCGGTGATGACCTCATCAAAAATCAGCAGAATGCCGTTTTGCGTGCAGATCTCGCGGATGCGCTCCAGGTAGCCCTTGGGCGGGATCACCACGCCGGCCGAGCCCGAGAACGGCTCGACGATCACCGCCGCGATATTGCTGGCGTCATGCAGCGCGATCACATCGAGCAGCTTGTCGGCCAGCGCGCGGCCGCCTTCATCGGACATGCCCTTCTGGAAGGTGCCAGCTGGCGGCTGGGTGTGGGGCAGGTGGTCGGCCACAATGCCCTGGCCAAACATCTTGCGGTTGCCGGCAATGCCGCCCACCGAGATGCCGCCGTAGTTCACGCCGTGGTAGCCCTTCTCGCGGCCCACCAACACCGTCTTGCCGGCCTGGCCCTTCAAGCGCCAGTAGGCGCGCACCATCTTGAGCGAGGTGTCGGCCGCTTCCGAGCCGGAGCCGGTGAAGAACACATGGTCCAGGCCTGCTGGCGTGTGCTCCTTGATCTTGTTGGCCAGCGCAAACGACGCGGGGTGGCCAAACTGGAAAGCCGGTGCGTAATCGAGCTGCAGCGCCGCCTTGCCAATCGCCTCGGCCACTTCCTTGCGGCCATGGCCAATGCCCGAGCACCACAGGCCCGAGAGGCCGTCAAAAATCTTGCGGCCATCGGCATCGGTGTAGTAGGCGCCCTGGCCGCTGACGATCATGCGCGGCTTGGCCTTGAAGTTGCGGTTGCCGGTAAAGGGCATCCAGTGTGCGTCCAGCCAGGCCGCATCGGTGCGCAGCTGCGTGCTGCCCGTCGTGTCGTCAATCTGCACAAAGCTCATGTCTGCTCCTTGAATCCGCCTAGCGGCTACCGGTGTTGATACGCCATTGTGGAGTGCGCGGATGCTTATTCAAAGAATGAGATATCAAAGCTCACTTGCTGAATTGTGCAAGTAATACCGTCCACACAAGCCCGCAAAACGCAGCCAGCCGTTGCTCCATCTGCTGCTGTCCAGCATAGAAAATGCTACTAATACTATAGCTTTCATCGTTGAAGAAGAAAGCGTTAACACGCTGTTTCATGCTTCATCCCGGTGTCACAGGCCCTGGCTATCGTGGCGTTTTTTGCTGCCACCGGTACCGCCACCATGACTTCCCACGACCCTTCCGCCCGCCGCCGCTTTCTGCTCTCTTCCAGCGCCATTGCCGGCACGGGCCTGCTGCCCGGCATCCTGCGCGCGCAAACGGCCCCCGCGGCCATCACCCAGGATGCCGCGCGGCCGATGCTGCTGTCGGGCCTGCAAAGCGGTGATGTGCTGGCCCACAGCGCCATCGTCTGGGCGCGGGCCAGCCGCGAGGCGCGCATGCGCGTGGAATGGTCCACCACCAGCCACTTTGCCCAAAGCACGCTGGTGCGCGGGCCCGATCTGCTGCCCGATACCGATGGCACCGGCCGCGTCGATCTGCAGGGCCTGCCCGCCGGGCAGGACATCTTCTACCGCGTGCTGCTCGATGACCTGGCCAGCAGCAACACCCGCAGCCCGGCGGTGCTGGGGCACTTTCGCACCCCGCTGGCCAGCCAGGGCCCTGCCACCCGCCCTTTTCGCCTGGTGTGGAGCGGCGACACCGTCGGCCAGGGCTTTGGCATCAACGAGGACATCGGCGGCATGCGCATCTATGACGAGATGCGCAAAGCCAACCCCGATGTGTTTTTGCACAGCGGCGACACCATCTATGCCGATGGCCCCATCGCCGAGACCGTCGCGCTGCCCGATGGCAGCACCTGGAAGAACCTGGTCACGCCCCAGGTCGCCAAGGTGGCCGAGACGCTGGACGAGTACCGGGGCCGCTACCGCTACAACCTGATGGACCGCAACGTGCGCGCGCTGGGCAGCGAAGTCGCACAGATCTGGCAGTGGGACGACCATGAGGTGACCAACAACTACTCGGACAGCAAGAGCGTGGCCAACGACAAGCGCTATACCGAAAAGAATGTGCAGCTGCTCACGGCCCGGGGCCGCCGCGCCTTTATGGAATACGCGCCCATGCGCCCCTTTGGCGCGGCCGAGCAGCAGCGCGTCTACCGCCACCTGCCCCAAGGCCCGCTGGCCGATATCTTTGTGCTGGATATGCGCAGCTACCGTGGCCCCAACAGCCACAACCTGCAGGCCGCCGAAAGCGCCGAGACCGACTTCCTCGGCCGCCCCCAGCTCGACTGGCTGCTGGCGGGCCTCAAGGCCAGCACCGCCACCTGGAAGCTGATTGCCGCCGACATGCCCATCGGCCTGTTTGTGCCCGACGGCAAGGACGCCCAAGGCCGCGACCAGTGGGAGGCCATTGCCAATGGCGAGCACGGCGTGCCCAAGGGGCGCGAGCTGGACATGGCGCGCCTGTTGACGGGCATCAAGGACGCGGGCATCCACAACGTGGTGTGGCTCACCGCCGATGTGCACTACACCGCCGCCCACCACTACAGCCCCGAGCGCGCGCAGTTCAAGGATTTCGCACCGTTCTGGGAATTTGTCTCCGGCCCCCTCAATGCCGGCGGCTTTGGCCCCAATGAGGCCGACCAGACCTTTGGCCTTGATGTCGTCTTTCACAAGGCGCCACCCAAGGCCAACTCCGCCCCCAGCGAGGGCTACCAGTTCTTTGGCCAGCTCGATATCGACCACCAAAGCCGCGCGCTGACCGTGGTGCTCAAGGACCTCAACGGCGCCGCGCTCTACACCAAGACGCTGGCGCCCCAGCAGGCCTGAGCCACGGGCCGCGCCCCATAACGGTCAGCCGCAGACGCCATGGGGCGCTGCGGCTTTTTGACATGGGCACCGCTTGCAACGCGCAGCACAGAGCACCGCCCAGCTTGGGCGCATACTGCCCCCTGGAATCCACCTTTGGAGCAAGCCCTATGCCTACCACCACCTCTCTGGTCGATGCCCTGGACCACCTGGTGCTCACCGTGCACAGCATCCCGCGCAGCATTGCCTTTTACGAGCGGGTGCTGGGCATGGAGGCCCAGGAGTTCAAGCCCGGCCGTTATGCACTGCACTTTGGCCGGCAAAAAATCAACCTGCATGAGGTCGGCCATGTCGTCGACCCGAACGTCAAACATGCAACCCCTGGCTCTGCCGATATCTGCTTTCTAACCCGCATGCCCTTGGCCGAGGTCATCGCCCACCTGCAGCGCGAGCAGGTCGCCATCGTGCAGGGGCCGGTGCGGGCGACGGGTGCGCAGTCCCCGCTGCAATCGCTGTATTTCTACGACCCCGATGAGAACCTGATCGAGGTGGCCAACGAGGTGCAGGCAGGCTGATTTCTGACGAGGTAGGGCTTAGCGTTTGACCGCCGCATCGCACCAACGCTGGGCCACCGCTGGCGAGGTCATGCACACCACCTCTTGGGTGACGGTCGTCACCGCCCGCTCCAGCAGCTGGATATCGGCCTCATGCTGGCGGGCCACATGCGGGTCTTCAAAGAAGATCGCGCGCTGGCAGCGGCGCTCCAGCACCAGGTCGGCAATTTGTGCGTCACCTCCCAGCGGGCCGCTGTTGAAGCGGTCCACCCAGGGCTTGTCCGCCGGCCAGCCCTTGCTCCAGGCCAGCTCGTTGAGCTTTTGGCCGGTGGTGCCGGTGCCCACGCGGCGGCGGTAGCGCGAGAGCAGCGCAAAATTGCGCTCGCAAAAATCCAGCATCGCCGGCTTCATCGCATCGTGGGCGATCAGCGCCAGGGTCTGGTTGCCATAGTCGTGCAGGCGGTCGGCATGGCGGTCGGGCGCGAGCCGGGCATGGATGCGTTCCATCTCCACCCAGTCGCGTGCGCTGGCGGCTGTTGAGATAAAGGGCTTCCCATGGATCACGCACTGGCGCTTCAAGGCCAGTGCTTCGGGGAAGATCGACGACGGGTCCACCGGGTCAATCAGGTAGATCGCGCCATCGAGCACGCGGTTGTCACCGGGCATGCCCACGACCTCGGCCACCAGCTTCATCAGCCCGCCTTCGCGCCCATAGGGGTAGCGCACCATGCCCTTGTAGCCTTTGAGCATTTCTGCCGCTGCAATCGCGTCATAGGTGCGGCCCACCGCATGGAACCCGATATTCAGCTCCCGAATGCCCTGCTCGCAGGCGCGCAAAAAGCTGAACAGCGCAGCATCCTCGTTCTGGTGGTGCAAACGGTTGGCGGCAAGGCCTAAAAGCATGGTCGATCCCGTGGGTGTGGCAAGCGACTGGAAATATAGCGCCAAAACCACAGTTTGGGTGTGACAGCCGACTGGCGCAGGGGCTCAATGCACTACCAAATCCATAGCATCAAGCCACCGGATCACAGCCAAGCAACTGCCCTCAACCCAGCATGAGCACCCTGCCCCATCAAGCCCGGCTCGCCCACCAGGTCTGCCACCGGAACCCCAGCCACAGCACCAGCAGCATGGCCGCACCAAACACCCAGCCGCTCAGCGCACCCGCCATGCCGCCCGACAACAAGGTGCCCACGGTGCAGCCAATGCCGGTCATCGCGCCCCAGCCCAGCAGCACGCCGCCGAGCAAACCCCGGCCGGCATCACGCCCGGTGGGCAGGCGCGGACGGAACTGGCCGCTGGCAAAGGCGGCGATAAACGCGCCGGCCAGCAAGCCCAGCAGCACCAGCGCATTGGGCGTGGCCCAGGTGGCTGCCGGCAAGGTGGCGCAGCCGGCAAAGCCATCGAGGCCATTGAGCCGCTCAGGCACCCAGCCCTGGCCTTGCAGCGCGCCCCGCACCTGGCTACCGATCAGAGCCGTCACGCCCAAAGGCCGCATGCGCACAATCGCGGCGGTGGCGATCAAGCCCACCAGCAGGCCGCCCAAGGCATAGTTCCAGCGCCCTTGCCACAGGCTGCGCCATAGCGCGGGCAGGCTGCGCGGCGCAGCCGTTGCGGGTACTGCAGGCAACGGCAAACTGCGCTGGCGCTGCTGCACATGGCGCTGCCACACCCAGGCGGCCCAAGCCGCCAGCACGCCCAGCTGCAGCAGCAGCGCGCCGCCATAGCCCAGGTGCTGCGGCAGCCAGACAACGGGCGCATCGGCCACCGCCAGGCTGTAGAGCGGGTTCCATGTCTGGAAGCCCAAGGCAAAGCCCAGCGCCGTGCCCAGCAGCGCAAATGGCGATGCGGCCGATCCCTCCGCCAGCCGGTACCAGTGCGCGCTGATGCAGGAGCCCGACACCAGCATGCCCGCCCCAAAGGCCAGGCCCGCCAGCACCAGCACCCAGCTCACCGGGCCAATGTGCATATCCGGCGGCAACTGCCCCGCCTGCGGGTTGGGCACCCAGCTGCTTTGCACCACGGTCATGCCCACCACGCCCACGGCCAGCGCCAGAATGATCGCCAAAATCCCGCGCGGGTCATCGCGCTGCAGCCAATCGCGCGCATGGCAGTAAAGGCAAAAGCGCGAGCGCTGCAGCACCACCCCCAGCGCCAGCCCAATCGCCAACGCAAACACCAGGGTGCGCCCGCCATCGCGCTGCAGCAGTGCCTGCTGCAATGGCCACAGCGCCAGCAGCAGCACCACGGCTGCCACCGGCTGCCAATAGGCGCTCGCAGCGCTGGCAGCCCCGGCCGCGCGCTGCCCGGCAGCAGTGCCCGCACCTCCCAAACTCCCACTGGAATCAGTCATCGCATTCCATCCAAAAAAATGCCCGCGCTAGGCGGGCAGTGAACACAGGACCGAGCCCATGCGGAGACATTCAATACACCAAAGAATCGGCTTACTTGGCTGCCCAGATCGTGCCGGCCGGGTTGTTGATCGGCACACCGACGCTGTTGCCGTATTCGGTCCAGGAGCCGTCATAGTTCTTCACCTGGTAGCCCAGGATCTTGCTGAGCGCAAACCAGGTGTGGCTGCTGCGCTCGCCAATGCGGCAGTAGGTGATGATGGGCTTGCTGCCGTCGATGCCGGCATCGGCATAGAGCTTTTGCAGATCGGCCCGCGATTTGAAGGTGCCGTCTTCATTGACCGCCTTGCCCCAGGGCACATTCACCGCACCCGGGATATGGCCGGCACGCACGGCCAGCTCGGGCACTCCGGCCGGTGCAAACACCTTGCCCTGGTATTCGTCGGCCGAGCGGATATCCACCAGCTGCGTAGCGCCCTTGCCCTCCACCGCCGCCAGCGCATCGCCCAGGCGGGCCCGCAAATCGGTGTTGACCTGGCCCACGCGGTAGGTGGTGGCGGCGTAGTCGGGCGCGCGGTTGTTCAGCGCACGGTTCTCCGCCTCCCACTTCTTGCGGCCACCATCGAGCAGCTTGACGTTCTTGACGCCATACACATCAAACACCCAGGCGCCCCAGGCCGCAAACCAGTTGTTGGTGTCGCCGTACAGCACCACGGTGGTGTTGTCGCCCACGCCGCCCTTGGACAGCAATTGCTCGAACGCCTCCTTGCTGACAATGTCGCGGCGCACCTTGTCATTGAGGTCGTTGTGCCAGGAGAAGTTGACCGCGCCCGGAATATGCGCCCGCTCATACAGCCCCGGGTTCACGCTGACCTCGATCACCCGCACATCGGGCCGCTGCAGGTTGGCCGCCAGCCATTCGGTGCTGACCAGCGCGCCCGCAGGCACCGCCTGCGGCGTGTTGGCAAAGGCAGGGCTCGCGCCCCAAACGGTCGCCGCGATGGTGCCGGCAATCAAAACGCGCCAAGGCGCTGCTGTGCGGATAGTCATGCTGTGTCGTCCTTCAGGTCATGGGAGAAAAGGCTGCCATCACGGCAGGGCCTGCTTGCACTGTGCCGGTTGCAAGCAGCTACTCCAACTGAGGAATGCGCAGATGCATATGTGATCTGCGCGCTTGACAGGGGCCAGGCATGAACGAAAAGGGTGCAGCGCTAGCGTGCACTGCGCTGGGCTGCTTCGACTTTGGGAGCTAGAACGCCTTCCTAGCGCCTTGGGCTAACCCCAGCCAAGCCGGGTTTCTCAAGCCTGGCTGACCGAGTCCGCCCACTGCTGCGCCGTCTGCAGCCGCGCACGCGGGCCAAAGCTGCTGGTGCTGCTGAGGGTGATGTTGTGGTGCGCAATCACCTGCTGCGGCGTGACGGCGGCATTGCCGCAAGTGGTGTGCGCATCCTCCAGCAGCACCACCGGGTAGCCATGGCGCAGCGCTGCGCGCGTGGTCACATCCACGCAGTACTCCGTGTGCATGCCGCCAATCACCAGCTCCTGCACGCCCAGGTTTTGCAGCATGGGCAATAGGTCGGTTTTCCAGAACGCATCGCCGGTGGTTTTGTCCAGGGTCAGGTCGCTGCTCTCCACCTGCAGGCCCTCGGCCAGTTGCCATCCGGGCGTACCCGCTTCCAGGCCAGGCTCGGCGTGGCGCACCCAGATGATGGGTGTATTGGCTTGGCGTGCTGCGGTGGTGACCTGGTTGATGCGGGCGATCAGGCTGGGGCAATCCCAGGCGGCGTTGGGGCCGGTGCAGAGGGATTGTTGGATGTCGATGAGGAGGAGGGCTGGCATGGGAGGGGTTGCTGTGGTGGGTCGACAGGTCTGGATTCTAGGGTGAGACATGTGCAGTCAATATGGCAGTTCCATCAAGTTCTAAGTTATGAATTTTCCGCAGGTTGGCTGTAATCAGTCATCAATGTTTGTGACTCGGTTGACCCAATTTCCGCAGGAAGAGGTTCGGCGAGTTTTCGCACCCCTTTTGTGCTGTCCCTCAACTCTGTCTACCCAAGTCGGCCGCTAAATGAACCACGCAACCTGAGGGTCAGGACATTGTTAGCTTAAGACTATGGAATCGCTACATTGGCTAGTTCAGATCCATCACTCATACCAATTCGATGGATTGAAATTTTCCGCTTTTCAATACTCAACATGAGGTATGATTTGCGGAAATTCATGCAGGAGTCAAAGTGTCGAATTCTGATTTCCAATTAGCCCCCGATCCCTTCAACCAGCTTGCCAAGACTGTTGTCGATCCCGAAGAGGTGCGTGCACGGCTCCTGCAGCTTCACCCTGACCTTACGCCAGAACTCTTGGCTAGGGCAATTCTTAAGGGTCTTGGTGCTCGCAATGACACCACCAAAGCATCTGCACCGACCGCTGCAGGCGGAAAGCAATGGTTTGACACACTAGAGGAGCTTCGCAATTTACTGCTTGAAAAGCGGTGGAATCCTCATGACCAGAGAAACTGCCCCTTTGCCATTGCACCAGATCGCAGCATTTCAATCGTAGTGATGACAGGCAATGCTGAAACTGGCAGACAAGGACTGGAAGATCCTAGTACCGCCGCAGATAAAGGTGCGGTTGCTGAAAACTATGTCAGCGCCAATCGTCAGCAGGTGCTTTTCAACCAAGCCCAAGAACAACAAGGTACGCAAGTCTGGGCACTGCTCTATCACTACGATAAGAATTTGAAAGAAGTTCGATACGAACTTTCACTTCCAACGGACTTCAGTAAAAAGAAAATCACTGGCTGGGGTGAACGCCTAATTCTGGGCAGCATCCCTAACAGTCCAACAGACTTCACCATCCGTGAGGACGTACCCAACGCCCCCGCTACGGTTGACGTCAAGCCTAAAACCGGTACTTAATTGAGTAAGAAACCATGTCAGAAATCAACCCCAAGCAAATCACATTTGCCCGGGTTCGACGGCGCTATACCAAAGCGCAGTTAGCAAAGGAGCTGGGCGTTACTAGCCGCACCGTACAAAACTACGAAGCGGGAACGCCTGCCCCTGACTTAGAAACCTTGGGCCAAGTCGCAAAACTGCTGAATTTTCCTCAGCAGTTTTTTTATATTGATGAAGACATGCCAGAGCTGCAAGAGCACGCAGTTAGCTTTCGTGCGCTCTCAAAAATGTCTGATGCTATGAAGAAATGCGCATTCAGCGTGGCCTCTATAGCCTTCAAGGTGAATGACTGGATTGAAGAACGCTTCAATTTGCCGCAAGCAGACTTGCCTGATCTCAGCGATCTTGGGCCAGAAGAGGCCGCCGCAGCCCTACGCCGAATTTGGGGATTGGGCAGTGCACCGATACCAAACATGATTCACCTGCTGGAATCCAATGGCATCCGCATCTTTTCTCTGACAGAAGAAGCCCGAGAGGTTGATGCTTTTTGCACATGGCACAACGGCAAACCCTTTGTTTTTCTCAACACGTTGAAATCCGCTGAGCGCAGCCGCTTTGATGCAGCCCATGAACTGGGTCATCTGGTGCGCGACGTCTACTCCATGCAGCACGGCAAGGCCCCTGATCCGGAAATTGAGAAGCAAGCAAATGCTTTTGCCTCCGCCTTTCTAATGCCGAAGGAAAGCGTCGTGGCCAACCAACCTCCTGCATACACCATCAACTACCTTATGAAGCTCAAGCATTATTGGGGTGTATCACTGGTCGCTATGGCTTACCGCTTCCATTCACTCGGTCTCATTACCGAATGGAACTATCGCACCCTATGTATTGAAATGGCTAAAAAAGGCTATCGAACCCAAGAACCAGAAGAGATGGAGCGTGAAAAGTCTCAATTACTCTCCAAGGTTCAGGACTATCTGCAATTGTACAAACAAGGTTGGCGGGATATTGCACAGAGTTTAAGCTTGAGCATTGACGAAATTAATGCACTCACTTTCCGACTAACGCAACTATCTGTTGTCAAAGGAGAATCAACAGCTGAGCCAGTAAATAAGACCCCTCCTAAACTGAGGTTAGTGTAATAAGCTAATAGTTCTGATTCAAGGGCTGGGATAGATAAAATGCTTATCATCAACCACTTTACAGACCAGTGGGCAAAAGACGCGGTAGCTGACATGACCAATTCGCAGGATCCCATGTCATTTCAACCTTAAAACGCTGGTCTCGGATAGTGGACATAAAGTTGGTGTTGCCCTACCTATGTCCCCCACAGGTCAACTAGTTGCTATCCCTTACAGCATCTAAATCGGAATATAGGGCTACGCTGTACGGAGGCTCAAGCAACCTGTCGATGAACCCACAGTGCTCCCCCCTGTCGCAGCGATAGCCCGTCTCCACAGCGCACAACGAACCGGACACCCACCCATGCAAAGAACCACCGACCCGTCGCTCACCCCCGCCAGCACCACCACCCCCTCGCAGCTGTTCCAGCCCCTCACCCTGTCCCAGCTCACCCTCCCCAACCGCATCGTCATCGCCCCGATGTGCCAGTACTCGGCGCAAGAGGGCAATGCCAATGACTGGCATTTGATGCACTACGGCAGCCTGGCGGTATCGGGCGCGGGCATGCTGGTGCTGGAGGCCACGGCGGTGTCGGCGGTGGGGCGTATTACCGATGCGGATCTGGGCATTTATTCCGCTGACAACCAACAGGCGCTGGGGCGGCTGATGGGGTCGCTGCGCAAGCTCTCGGCGATTCCGGTCGCTATCCAGCTGGCCCATGCGGGCCGCAAGGCCTCCAGCCATCTGCCTTGGGAAGGTGCTGCGCAGATTGCGCCTGATGCGCCCCGGGGCTGGGTGGCGCAGGCGCCTTCGGCGATTGCCCATGCGGCGGGCGAGGTGCCGCCGGCCGAGATGACCCCCGCCGAGCTGGCAGAGGTGAAGGATGCGTTTGTGGCAGCAGCCAAGGCGGCCGATGCGCTGGGCATCGATGGCATCGAGATCCACATGGCCCATGGCTATTTGCTGCATGAGTTCCTCTCGCCGCTATCGAACACCCGCAGCGATGCCTATGGCGGCAGCCTGGAGAACCGCCTGCGCTACCCGCTGGAGGTGTTTGCCGCTGTGCGCGCGGCTGTGCCTGCGGCCAAACCGGTGTGGGTGCGTATCTCGGCATCGGATTGGGCACCGGGCGGCTGGGATATCGATGGCTCGATCGCGCTGGCCCAGGGGCTGAAAGCGCTGGGTTGCAGCGCCATCCATGTGTCCTCGGGGGGGCTGTCTACCGCCCAGCAGATCCCCGTGCAGCCTGGCTACCAGGTGGGCTTTGCCGAGGCCATCAAACAGGCTACGGGCCTGACCACGATTGCCGTCGGTTTGGTGACCGAGCCTGCGCAGGCCGAGCACATTGTGGCCTCGAGCCAGGCCGATGCGGTCGCCATTGGCCGCGCTGCCTTGTACGACCCGCGCTGGCCCTGGCATGCGGCCGCCAGCCTGGGAGCGCAGGTGGATGCACCACGCCAGTACTGGCGCAGCCAGCCGCGGGAGTACAGCAAACTCTTCCGTGGCGCAGCCGTAGGCGTGCGCTAAACACGTTCTGTAAACACTGAGGGCGGCAGCGCCCAAAGCCGCTAAGCTATGCGGATGCCTGCCCGCCCTCCCGTGTTTGCCTCCCCGCCCCACCCCCCAGCTGCAGCCCGCCGTGCCCGCGCGGTGCTGGGCCAGCTCAGCGATATGGATTTGCGGCTGCTGCAGGTCTTCAAGAGCGTGGTGGAATGCGGGGGCATGTCGGCCGCTGAGCTGGAGCTCAACATTGGCACGTCGACCCTGAGCCGCCACATGAAGGACCTGGAGACCCGCCTGGGCATGGTGCTTTGCCGGCGCGGGCGCGCGGGCTTTGCGCTGACGCCGGAGGGCCACCAGGTCTACGAGGCCACCTTGCAGCTGCTGGGCGGCGTCGATCTGTTCCGCAGCCGCATTGACGATATCCATGCCCGCATGGGCGGCAATCTGGAGATCGCCATCTTCGACAAGACGGTGAGCAACCCGCAGGCCCAGATCCACCGCGCGATTGCGCAGTTCCACGGCCAGGCGCCGGATGTGAACCTGCAGTTGCATGTCAGCTCGATCAACGCCATTGAGCGCGGCCTGATGGATGGGCGCTTTCATGTGGGCATCATCCCGGCGCACCGCAGCTCGGCCAGCCTGGTCTACCGCGATCTGTTTGCCGAGAACATGCAGCTGTACTGCGCTGCCGGCCATGACCTGTGGGAGCAGGCGCATGAAGACCTGGACTGGGAGCAGCTGCGCAGCTACCCCTTTGCCGGCCTGGGCTACCACTCGCCCAATATGGAGCTGAGCCACAGCGTGCGCCTGCCGCGCGCGGCCACCGGGTTTGACCAGGAGTCGATTGCCACCTTGATTTTGTCCGGGTGTTTTTTGGGCTTTCTGCCGGACCACTATGCCGCCAGTTTTGAAAACCAAGGTTTGATGCGGGCTGTGCGGCCAGAACGCTTCCAATACCGCTGCCAATTCGTGGCCATGTGGCGCTTATCGCCTGCGCCGAGCCGTGTGGCGCAGGCCTTCATCGACTGCCTCCTCAACGCCCACACAGCACTTGACTAAGTTGCTATGAAATTAACTTATCCACAGAAACCGGCTTCCCGGTGTGCATTTCTTCTCTAGAGGGAGATTGCAGGGAGTTTCTCACGCAACAACGGGAACATTGCACAAAATTATCCACAGGGTGAGAATCGGAAAACTGCCGCTTTTGTACTGCAGCAAACGCCTGGTGCCAACCGGGCCCCCGGGGTCGCACCTGCGCGACTGCCTCCCTCCGCCCGCAGGCCGGCCAATGCGGCAGGCGTGCGGTTCGGCGCTACCATCGCTACCGTAACGACCACCCTGGACTGCCCCGTGCCCAAGCCTGCGCCCCCTGCCACTCCCCAGCGCCCCAGCCCACCGGGCGCAGCCAAGCCTGCCGCCCCCAAGGCCCGGGCCACGATTGCCGATGTGGCGCTGGCGGCCCAGGTCTCCAAGGCCACGGTGTCGCGCTACCTCAATGGCCGCACCGACATCCTCACCCCCGACATGGCCAAGCGCGTGCAGGAGGCCATTGCCAGCCTGCAGTACCGGCCCAGCCCGATGGCGCAGGCGCTCAAGCATGGCCGCACGCGCCTGATCGGCCTGGCCGTGGCTGATGTGACCAACCCCTTCTCGGTGGCGGTGCTGCAGGGCGCAGAAAAGGCCTGCCAGGCCGCTGGCTACCTGCTGGTGCTGTTCAACCTGGGCAATGAGGCCGGGCGCGAGCGCGATGCCATGCATGCGCTGTCGGCCTACCAGCTCGACGGCATGATCCTCAACCGTGTGGACACCAGCGCCCAGCTCTGGCAGGACGCGCAACTGCACGGCAAGCCCATCGTGCTGGTGGATCGCTTCCAGGAAGGGATGGACGCCGATTTTGTGACCGTGGACAACCCCGGCGTGGTCCAGATCGCGATGGACCACCTGCAGCAGCAAGGCTTTGACGAAGTGCTGCTGGTGACCGAGCCGATTGCCGATGTGAGCTCGCGCACCGCGCGCCAGCAGGCCTTTGCCCGCTACCTGCAAGGCCAGGCTGGCACGCGGCGCGGCAAATCCGCCGGCATGCAGGGCAATGTGTGGGAGAGCACACCGCACAACGCCAGCGCCTTGCAGCAGCACCTGCAGCAGTGGCAACAGCAGGCGCTGCAAACGGGCCGCCACCCCGCCGTGCTGGCCGGCAATGCCGTGGCCAGCCTGCGCGTGGCCACCGCCGTGCACGCGCTGGGCTGGGTGCCCGGGCGCGAGCTGGGCATCATCGGCGTGGACGAGACCGACTGGGCCGCGCTGGTGGGCCCGGGCCTGAGCACCGTGGCCCAGCCCACCGATGCACTGGGCCAGGCGGCAGCCACCTGCCTCATCGAGCGCATCCAGGGCCTGCAAAGCCCCGCCCGCACCGTGGAGTTACCAGGCACCATCATTGTGCGCGGCTCGACAAAATCTCCAAACCATTGATTCACAACCACTAAAAACAGCGTTACGCACCAAACTAGGGCAAACCCTAGTAATCGTTCCGTAACCTTGCGCTAAACTGCGGCGCTACTGAAACCGGTTTCAAAAGCGCCGCATCGCCATGAACTACACGTTCCAATTCGACCAGGTCCTGGCAGCCTGGCCGCAGCTATTGCAGGGCACCTGGGTGACCATCCAGCTGTCTTTTCTCGCCATGGTCATCGGCCTGGCCGTTGCTATCGTCTGCGCCTGGGGCAAGACCTCCGGCCCGGCGCCGCTGCGCTTTGTCATCAATGCCTATATCGAGCTGATCCGCAACACGCCCTTTTTGGTGCAGTTGTTTTTCTTCTTCTTTGCGCTGCCGGCCATCGGCCTGCGCTGGTCGCCGCAAACCGCCGCGCTGGTGGCCATGGTGGTCAACCTGGGCGCCTATGCGACCGAGATCATCCGCGCCGGCATCGAGTCCATCCCCAAGGGCCAGATCGAAGCGGGCCTGGCACTGGATCTGAAGCGCTGGGAGATCTTCCGCTTTGTGATCCTCAAGCCCGCGCTCAAGACCATCTACCCGGCGCTGACCAGCCAGTTCATCCTGCTGATGCTCAGCTCGGCCGTGGTGTCTGTGATCTCGGCCGACGACCTGACCTCGGTGGCCGCCAACATCCAGTCCGAGACCTTCCGCAGCTTTGAGGTCTACATCGTCGTGGCCGCCATCTACCTGCTGCTGTCGCTGGCCTTCAACCTGCTGTTCAAGCTCATCTACCAGATGGCCTTGAACTACCCAGACCGCCGATAAGCCCCCTCGGAGAGAAATATGCGTACTTTTGGTTGGCCCGAGTTGTGGTTCATCGTGGAAGCGACCAAGTGGACCGTGGCCCTGTCCCTGATCGCCTTTATTGGCGGCGCCCTGGTGGGCCTGGTGATTGCGCTGTCGCGCACCTCCGAGAACGGCCTGGCGCGCGGCATTGCCACCGCCTTTACCCAGATTTTTCAGGGCACGCCACTGCTGCTGCAGCTGTTCCTGGTGTTCTTTGGCGCGCCCATTCTGGGCTTTGAGATCAACCCCTGGGTGGCAGCCGCTGCTGCGCTGATTTTGAACAGCGGCGCGTTCCTGGGCGAAATCTGGCGCGGCTGTATCCAGGCGGTGCCACGCGGCCAGTGGGAAGCGGCCGAGGCCTTGTCGCTGTCCTACTTCTGGCGCATGCGCGCCGTTGTGCTGCCCCAGGCGATGAAGATTGCCGTGGCCCCCACCGTGGGCTACCTGGTGCAGATCATCAAGGGCACGTCGCTGGCGGCCATCATCGGCTTTACCGAGATCACGCGTGCCGGCCAGATCATCAACAACGCCACCTTCCAGCCGATGCTGGTGTTCGGTGTCGTCGGTGCCGTTTACTTCATCCTGTGCTGGCCGCTGTCCCTCTGGGCGGGCCGCCTTGAGAAGCGCCAAGCCAGATGAACACCCCGCTGAGTCGCTTACGCGCCTTCCCCCCAGGGGGGACGACGCCCTTGCTGCGGGGCGGCCCTTGCTCGGCGTCCCGCCGATGGGCCCTGCTGCAACAACGCGGGTGCTTCTGACGATAGGCCTGTATTCATTCCTTTTCCCTTCTTGCTGCGTTATTAAACCCTTAGGAGACATGAGCATGCAGATTTCCCGCCGCACTTTCACCTCCGCTGCTGCCGCCCTGGCTGCCAGCGCCCTGTTGCCCCTGACCGCATCGGCCCAGTCGCTGGCCGATCTGAAGAAAAAGGGCAAGATTACGATCGGCATGCTGGTGGACTTCCCGCCCTACGGCATCCTGAACGGCAGCAACCAGCCTGACGGCTACGACGCCGATGTGGCCAAGCTGCTGGCCAAGGAATGGGGCGTGACCGCCGAGATCGTGCCCGTGACCGGCCCCAACCGCATCCCCTTCCTGCTGACCAACAAGGTCGACATGCTGATCGCCTCGCTGGCCATCACGCCCGAGCGCGCCAAGCAGGTGCTGTTCTCCAAGCCTTACTCGGCCGCATCGATCGTGCTGTTTGGCGCGACCAAGACCGCCATCAAGGGCCCGGAAAACCTCAAGGGCCTGCGCGTGGGCGTGGCACGTGCCTCCACCCAGGACGTGGCCGTCACCAAGGCTGCGCCAGAAGGCACGCAGATCCGCCGCTTTGACGACGACGCATCGGCCATGCAAGCGCTGCTGTCGGGCCAGGTCGATGCCATCGGCTGCTCGGTGACCGTGGCGGCCCAGATCGCCAAGCGCGCACCTGCTGGCCAGTTCGAGAACAAGTTCCAGCTGCTGCAGCAGAACATGGCCGTGGCCCTGCGCCCAGGCCAGGACGAAGTGGCCGAAGCCGTGAACGCCTTTATCGCCAAGAACACCGCCAATGGTGAGCTCAACAAGCTGTACCAGAAGTGGTTGGGCGCTGACCTGCCAAAACTGGACTAACCCAGAACGGGCTACCCCCTGAGGTGCTGCGAGCCTTCCCCCAGGGAGGCTCTGCAAGACCCTCGCCCCATGGGATGGACGCGGATCGGGATGAGACGCAAGGCGTCTTTTGCAGTCAATAGCGAGCTATTGACAAGGAAGACAACACAGCGAATCGCCCGAGCCCGCGTTCAGACCAGGGCAGGGAGTTTTGCAGAGCCTCCCTAAGAGGGGGACGACGGCACCGCTGCGGGGCGGCCCTTGCTGGCTGTCTCTTAGCTCGGGCATGCCAGTGTTGCAATCATCTTGAAAAACGACTGCTTTATGACGACCCCTTCGCAAGCACCCATCATTCGCCTCCAAGGCGTCGAGAAATGGTATGGCAACTTCCAGGTGCTGACCGATATCAACCTCGACGTGCGTGCCGGCGAGCGTATCGTCATCTGCGGGCCTTCGGGCTCGGGCAAGTCGACGATGATCCGCTGCATCAACCGGCTCGAAGCCATCCAGAAGGGCCAGATCACCGTGGACGGCACGGACCTGACGGGTGACAGCAAGGCGATCGACACCATCCGCAAGGAAGTGGGCATGGTGTTCCAGCAGTTCAACCTGTTCCCGCACCTGACGATTGTCGAGAACTGCATGCTGGCGCCAATGCGCTCGCGCGGCCTGAGCAAGGCCGAGGCGCAGGAGCGCGCGATGCACTACCTGACGCGGGTGCGCATTCCGGACCAGGCGGACAAGTACCCCAGCCAGCTGTCGGGCGGCCAGCAGCAGCGCGTAGCGATTGCCCGCGCGCTGTGCATGGCCCCCAAGATCATGCTGTTTGACGAGCCCACCTCGGCGCTTGACCCCGAGATGGTCAAGGAAGTGCTGGACACCATGATCGGCCTGGCTGAAGACGGCATGACCATGCTCTGCGTGACCCATGAAATGGGCTTTGCCCGCAGCGTGGCCGACCGCGTGATCTTCATGGCCGACGGCAAGATCATCGAGCAAGGCCCACCGGCCGCGTTCTTTGACAACCCGCAGCACCCCAAGACCCAGCAGTTCCTGGGCCAGATTCTCAGCAACCATTGATGGTGTGGCGGCGCGGGGGGCGCGCCAGCGCCACGCCCCTGGGCCCGTACAACGCCCATGCCGCAACCGAACACTGTGCACCACGACTTCCTTGATCGCTGCTAGCGCCCCGCCGGCCGGCGGGCGCCAACGGCCACTACAGATAACAACCATGGCCTTGTCTTTGCAAAACGCGGGCTCGCCCGCGCTGATCTCCCTCACCTCCTTTGGCAATGCCGAAGTGCGCCGCCACGGCCAGCTCTACTTTGCCCGGCTCTCGCACCGCGCAGGCGCCAACGGCTATGAAGTGCGCGAAGAGCTGCTGCTGAATGCCGCCCAGGAACTGCCCGCGCTGGCCGCCTATGGCCGCGCGCACCAGCTGGACCTGGTCTACTCCTGCCCCCAGCCGCTGTTTGCGATGGACGGCAGCCTGAACACCGCCGCCGTGCAACACGCGATAGCCGCCAGCCATACCTTGGGCGCCACCTGGCTCAAGATGTCGATCGGCGGCTTTGCCAGCCAATCGGTCGCACATTCGGCCCAGGGCTTTGCGGCGCTCAAGAGCGCCATCGATGGCGCGGGCCTCACCTTGCTGATCGAGAACGACCAGACCACGGCCGCCGGCACCGTGCAGGCACTGCAGCGCTTCTTTGCCGCTGCCGATGCCGCTGGCCTGAGCTTGCCGATGACCTTTGACATGGGCAACTGGCACTACCTGGGCGAATGCGCGCTGCAAGCGGCCCAGCTGTTTGGCAGCCGCGTGGCCTATGTGCATGCCAAGGGCGTGCAA
The DNA here is from genome assembly GCF_025309455.1 of Comamonas squillarum. Taxonomy (NCBI): domain Bacteria; kingdom Pseudomonadati; phylum Pseudomonadota; class Betaproteobacteria; order Burkholderiales; family Comamonadaceae; genus Comamonas; species Comamonas squillarum. The sequence continues at coordinate 3,610,049 of NZ_CP104377.1, read as the reverse complement.
CGCCTGCCCGCCAAATGGGTGGCCGTGCCGCTGGCTGAATCGGCAGCGGCCTGGCGCGCCATTTTGCGCGCGCTGCCCAGCGATGCACCCCGCGCCATCGAGTACCCGCTGATCGGCGACGACCTGGTCGCCGTCACCCAGCAGGAGCTGGCCGTGCTGCGCGACGCCACGGCACTGCAGGCCAAGGCCTCCTGATCAGCTCCCAACAAACCAACAGCTACCAGCACCCAAGAGAGACACGGCCATGACCACCAAGACCTTTGATGTCGCCACCTTTGGCGAAGCGATGATGCTGCTGATTGCCGACCGCGCCGGCCCGCTGGAGAACGCCGAGTTCTTTACCAAGCGCATTGCAGGCGCCGAGATCAATGTGGCCACCGGCATGGCACGCCTGGGCTTCAACACCCACTGGGCCAGCCGCCTGGGTGCCGATTCGATGGCGCGCTACCTCATCAACCAGATGAAGAGCGAAGGCGTGCACTGCGAGCATGTGGTGCTGGACCCGGCGCAAAAGACCGGCTTCCAGATCAAGGGACGCAGCGATGACGGCAGCGACCCACAGGTGGAATACCACCGCAAGGGCTCGGCCGCCAGCCTGATGACCCCGGCCGACATCGATGAGCCCTGGTTGGCCTCGGCCCGCCACCTGCACGCCACCGGCGTGTTTGCCGCGATCTCGCAGACCAGCCTGGCCACTGCCCAGCGCACGCTGCAAATCGCCCGCGCAGCGGGCAGCACCATCTCCTTTGACCCCAACCTGCGCCCCACCCTGTGGCAGGACGAGGCCACGATGCGCCGCGAGATCAATGCGCTGGCTGCCGGCGCGGACTGGGTCTTCCCCGGCCTGGCCGAAGGCGAGCTGCTGACCGGCCACAAAACGCCTGAAGCGGTGGCCCGGTTCTACCGCGACCAGGGCGCAAGCCTGGTCGTCGTCAAGCTGGGCGAAGCAGGTGCCTACTACGATGACGCCCAGGCCGGTACCGGCTATGTGGCCGGCTGCCCGGTCGAGAAGGTGGTGGACACCGTGGGCGCCGGCGACGCGTTTGCGGTGGGCGTTATCAGCGGCCTGCTCGACGGCCGCTCGGTGGCCGATGCCGTCAAGCGCGGCTGCTGGATTGGCGCGCTGCAGGTGCAGGTGCTGGGCGACTCCGAAGGCTTGCCGACCCGCGAAGCTTTGACCGCCGCCGGCTATTGATTTCAACGCATCCAGGAGCAGCAATGAGCAGCAACCGCCACCAGATTTTGGTTTTTCGTGAACTGCCCGAGGACCAACTGGCCCGCCTGCAAGCCGCGCATGACGTGACCGTGGCCAACCCGCGCATCGCAGCGCAGCGCGATGCGTTTTTTGCAGCGCTGCCCCAGGCCCAGGCACTGATCGGCTCGAGCTACCCGATCACCGATGCGCTGCTCGATGAAGCACCGCAGCTGCGGGTGATCTCCAGCATCTCGGTGGGGGTGGACAACTACCCGCTGGCATCGCTGCGCGAGCGCGGCATTGCGCTGTGCCACACGCCTGGCGTGCTGACGGAGACGACGGCCGACACCATCTTTGCGCTGCTGATGGCCACCAGCCGCCGCATTCCGGAGCTGGCGATGTATGTGCGCTCGGGCCAATGGCAGCGCAATATTGGCGAAGAGCTGTTTGGCTGGGATGTGCATGGCAAGACGCTGGGCATTCTGGGCATGGGCCGCATCGGCATGGCGCTCGCCCGGCGCGCGGCGCTGGGCTTTGGCATGCGCGTGCTCTACAACAACCGCAGCGTGGTGCCCGAGAGCGAATTGGGCACGCTGGCCGGCCAGGTGCATTATGTGGCGCGCGATGCGCTGCTGCGCGAGGCAGATTTTGTCGTCTCCGTGGTGCCATCGACCCCCGAGACCAAGCACCTGCTGGGGGCTGACGCCTTTGCGATGATGAAGCCCAGCGCCATCGTCATCAACGGCTCGCGCGGCGCGATCGTCGATGAGGCCGCCTTGCTGCATGCGCTCGATACCGACCAGATCCGCGCAGCCGGCCTGGATGTGTTTGCCACCGAACCGCTGCCGGTCGAATCGCCCCTGCGCACCCATGCCAAGGTGGTGGCGCTGCCGCATATCGGATCGGCCACGCACGAGACGCGCCACGCGATGGCCGAGATGGCGACCAGCAACCTGCTGCAGGTGCTGGCGGGTGAGAAGCCTGCAGGCGGGTTTGATCTGAGCCAGGCCTGAGCTGAGGGAGACGGGCCAAGCGCAGGAGCGCCCGCATAATGGCCGCTCGGCATTCTGGTGTCCAGCACGGCGCCAGCGGCCACCCACTTTCTCGTCTTGTCTCCTGACTGCGGCATGCCTTCGACTCTCCAGGTTCTCTCCCTCGCCTCCCCCTCTGCCGGCTACCGCCGCATCCGCTTTGCCGGCGCGCAGCTGGCGCCTTTTTGCCAGCACGACAACATCCACTGCCGCCTGGTGTTTCCATCGCCGCAACGCGACGGCGCCAGCAGCACACGCGTCTACACCGTCCGCGCCTTCGATGCCGATGCGCAATGGCTGGAGATCGATTTCTTGCTGCATGCCGATGCCGGCCCGGGCGCCTGCTGGGCCCAGCAGGCGCAGGTCGGCGACTGTGTCGAGATCCTCAAACCCGGTGGCCGCACGGCCCGCATTGCCGACTGGATGGTGCTCGCTGGTGACGACAGCGCGCTGCCCGCACTGGCCCGCATCGCAGAGCGGCTGCCTGCCAGCACGCGCGGCCATGTGGTTTGCGAGATAGCCGACCCGCAGGACGCGATCGACATACGCCTGCCACCCGGCATGCAGTGGCATTGGCTGTACCGCGCAGGCGCAGCTGCAGGCACCGGCGAGCAGCTGCAGCGGGCGGTGCAAGCACTGGATTGGAGCGCCGCACAAGCCATTGAAGGCGCCAGCCGCTTTTTATGGGTAGGCGCCGAGTTTGCCACCGCGCAGGCGCTGCGCGCCTGGGCAGTGGACAGCCTGGGGCTGGGCAAGCAGGAGCAGCTGATCGTGGCCTACTGGCGCCGGGGTATGAGCGAGAACGAGCTGCGCGCGCCCAAGGCGGACCTGGAAAAAACCTAGACCCTGTTTTTAGATCTCCGCCGAGCGCGAAATATGCCGGCGCAGCAGCGCCGCGGCATAGTCGGCATCGCCTTCCTTGAGCGCCTTGAGAATGCCCAGGTGGTCGGTGCAGGCCTGGCGGATGTGCTGCTCGCTCAAATGGCTGAAATGCGCAAACTCCGAGATCTTGCGCAGCGAGTTCTGCCGGCGCACCGACTCGATCAAAAAGCGGTTGCGCGACCAGGACACCAGGGTTTCGTGGAAATTCGCATTGGCCTTGAACCACACATCCTGGCGCAGCTGCTCAACGGGCATCTGCAAGATATCTGACTGCTCGCGGAACAGCTGCTGCAGCTGCTCGGGATCGGGCGCAAAGTCCGCCATCTTGAGTGCGCCGCACTCGACGATGAGCCGAAAATCATAGCTCTCATGCACGGCCTGGGGGTTGTCCAGGCTCTCGGTAAAACGCCAGCCATGGCCGGGCAGGCGCTCGGTCAGGCCCTCGGCGGCAAAGCGCATCAGCACGCGGCGCACGGCGCCCCGGGTCACGCCAAACAGCTCCACCAGCTGCGCCTCGGAGACTTCGCCGGCCAGCTGGCCGCTGGCGCGGTGGTTCATGATCTGGCTGTACAGCGCCTCGGCCTCAGAAGGGGGCACCAGCTGTTCCAGCGCATCGTCGCCATCGGGAACGCGTTCGACCCGAAAACCCCGGCCCGGGTGGTAGGCCACCAGGCCCTGGGCCGTCAGCAGCATCAGCGCCTGGCGCACCGGCGTGCGCGAGACCTTGAGCTCATCGGCCAGGTGCAGGTCGGAGATGCGGTCGCCCACGCGCCAGCGGCCGCCATGCATCAGCGCCGTCAGCTGGCGCGCGACGTCGATCTGCAAAGAACTCAGCGATTGCTTCAAACCGATTCTCCCCTGGGTAGTGCTGCTGCGGCCCGCGCCTGCGCAATGCGGCGGCAGTGGCGGTGGCGCGCAGCATCTTGTTTTTGCCGGCCAGCCCCGAGCATACGCGCCAGGCTTCCCGTCTTGGCAGCATCCTTCATCGTAGTTTCCCTAAGTTTTGTTTGATTCTATAAAAAACAAATTGACAGTCAATGACCACGAAATTAATGTATTAAAAGTTCACAAAACACAAAAGGAAAAAGATGTCGCCGTTTCCACTCGTCACGCTGTCTGGCGCCCCCCAAGCCCGTGGGCGCCAGTATGGCGCGGCGCTCAAAGACCGCATTGCCCGCAGCGCAGCCCTCTACGGCGGCGCGCTGGAGAAGTACGGCATCAGTGCCGCACACAAGGCCGCGCTGATCGCCGAGTACGCCCAGAAGATCGCCGCCTTTGACGAGAACTACCTCGAAGAAATGCGCGGCATTGCCGAAGGATCGGGCGTTGCGCTCGACGACATCGTGATGATCAATGCCCGCACCGAGGCGGTGGCCCTGGCGCGCGCCCAGTCCACCAAGCCCGTCGATGACGAGCTGGACGACGGCTGCACCGGCGCCATGCTGCTGCCCGAGCGCAGCGCCTCGGGCAACCTGATCCATGGCCAGAACTGGGACTGGCGCGCCGAATGCGCCGAGACAGGCGTGGTGCTGCGCGTGCGCCAGGACCATGGCCCCGACTACCTGACCTTTGTCGAAGCCGGCGGCCTGGCCCGCAGCGGCCTCAACGCCGCAGGCATCTCGATCACCGCCAACTACCTCGAATGCGAGCGCGACTACACCAAGCTGGGCATTCCGCTGGGCCTGATCCGCCGCAAGGTGCTGGAGCAGGAACACTTTGCGCTGGCCGCCAAGGCGGTGGCCACCACGCCCAAGTCCTGCTCCAACAACATCATGGTGGCATCGGCCGCCGGCTTTGGCATTGACTTTGAATGCGCGCCCGACGAGGCCTTCCCGCTCTACCCCGAGGACGGCATGATCGTGCACGCCAACCACTGGGTCAGCCCGGTGGCGCTGGCCAAGCTGCGCGACACCGGCATCCCCCATGTGCCCGAGAGCTTTTACCGCGACTGGCGGGTGCGCAAGATCCTGCAGGAGCAAGGCCGCCTGCTGACGCGCGAATCGCTGAAGAAGGCGCTGTTTGACGACTTCCTCTCGCCGTATGCGGTATGCCGCCCACCGCGCCCCGCCGATGGGGGCAACCTGACCGCCACCGTCGCGATGATCGTCATGGAGCCGGCGCTGGGCATCATGGAGATCGCGCCGCTGCCGGCCATCAACCGCCAGTTCACCACCTACCGCCTGCATGGCGATGGCGCGGCTGAACCTTCTGCCGCCGCCGCTGCGGCGCTGGAGCACTGAGCGCCATGTGGAAATTCGCTGCCACCCGCATCGGCATGGCGATTCCGACCTTGGTGATCGTGGCGCTGGCCGTCTTCATTCTGGTGCGCCTGATCCCCGGTGACCCGGCAGCGCTGATGCTGGGTGACTCGGCCGATGCCGCATCGCTGGCGGCCCTGCGCGAGCAGCTGGGCCTCAACGCCAGCCTGCCCACGCAGTTCCTGGTCTGGTCCGGCCATGTGCTGCAGGGCGACCTGGGCCAGTCCATCTCCAACCGCCAACCGGTCGCCGCGCTGATCTGGGAGCGCTTTGCCGTCAGCGCCCAGATCGTGCTGCCTGCCGTGCTGCTGGCTACGCTGGTCGCCGTGCCGCTGGGCATGCTGGCCGCCTGGCGCCAGGGCCGCCTCACCGACCTGGCGCTGGTCGCCACCGCCACCTTGCTGCTGTCGCTGCCAGCCTTTTGGATGGGGCTGCTGCTCTTGATGTTCTTCGCGCTCAAGCTGGGCTGGTTTCCGGTGGTCGGCTTTGTCGCCTTTGGCGAGAACCCGCAGCAGGCGCTGCTCTACCTGGTGCTGCCCATCACCACCTTGCTGCTCCATGAGATCGGTGTGATCCTGCGCATGACCCGCGCTTCCACGCTGGAGGTGCTGCACCTGGACTACATCACCCATGCCCGCGCCAAGGGCCTGAGCGAGATGACGGTGATGCTGCGCCATGCGTTCAAAAGCGCCTTTGGCCCCACCTGGACCCTGCTGGGCCTGATTCTGGGCAACCTGCTCGCCGGGGTGGCGGTGATCGAGACCGTGTTCACCATTCCCGGTCTGGGCCGTCTGCTGGTTGATGCGATCTTTGCCCGCGACTATCCGCTGATCCAGGGCTGCCTGCTCTTCATCGCCAGCATCTATGTCCTGGTGAATCTCTTTGTGGACCTGCTCTACCCCATCTTTGACCCCAGGGTGGCCGCATCATGAACCGCCGCTCCCTCTCCTTCTGGCTGGGCGCTGGCCTGGTCTCCGTGGTGGTCGTCGTGGCCTTGCTGGCCACGTTCTGGACGCCGTATGACCCGCTCAAGCTGGACTTCAAGACCCGCCTGGCAGCGCCCGGCTGGCAGCACTGGATGGGCACCGACGAGCTGGGCCGCGATGTGCTCAGCCGCCTGATGCGCGGCACGGCCACCAGCATCCGCATCAGCCTCAGCACCGTGTTTCTGGCCACCTTCTTTGGTGTTCTGATTGGCGCGCTCAGCGGCTACCTGCGCGGCTGGCCCGACCGCATCCTGATGGCCATCAACGATGCGCTGCTGGCCTTCCCGGGCCTGTTGATGGCGCTGGGCCTGCTGGCGGTGTTTGGCGCCAGCACCAGCGGCATCATCATCGCGCTGGCACTGGCCTATGCGTCATCGGTGGTGCGGGTGGTGCGCGGCACGGTGCTGGGCCTGCGCGAGCGTGATTTTGTGCGTGCCTCGCGCGTCATGGGCAACTCCGAGACCTACACCTTGCTGCGCCATGTGCTGCCCAACTGCATTGCACCGGTGATCGTCATGGCCACCTCCATGTGTGGCTGGATCATCCTGGCCGAGAGCTCGCTGAGCTTTCTGGGCCTGGGCGTGGCGCCACCGGCACCCACCTGGGGCAACATGCTGGCGGGCAGCCGCTCCTATGTCAGCCAGGCGGCCTGGCTGGCGATTTTCCCAGGGCTGGCGATCTCGCTGGCACTGCTGGGCATCAACCTGCTCGGCGACGCCCTGCGCGACCGGCTCGACCCACGCATGCGGAGGCGCGTATGACCCCATCCCCTACCCTGCTGCAGATCCAGAATCTGAGCCTCTCGGCCGGCGCCGGCAAACTGGTGGTGCGCAATGCATCGCTGCAGCTGGCCGCTGGCGAGATTGTCGGCATCGTCGGCGAATCGGGCTCGGGCAAGACCATGCTCAGCCGCGCCGTGATGCGGCTCACGCCCCATGCCATCAGCCGCAGCGCGGGTGACATCCTGCTGGACGGCCAGTCACTCTACGCGATGAACGAGCGCCAGCTGCGCGCTGTGCGCGGCCCGCGCGTGGCCATGGTGTTCCAGGAGCCAATGACCTCGCTCACGCCCACCCTGAGCATTGGCGAGCAGCTGCTCGAAGGCCTGCGCATGCACCTGCCCCAGGCGCGCGAAGAGCACATGCCGCGCATCCACGCGATGCTCGAGCGCGTGGGCCTGCGCGATACCCAGCGCATCCTGAGCGCGTTTCCGCATGAGTTCTCGGGCGGCATGCGCCAGCGCATCATGATCGCCTCGGCCATGCTGCTGCGCCCGGCGCTGCTGATTGCCGACGAGCCCACCACGGCGCTGGACGCCGTGGTGCAGCGCGAGGTGATGGAGATGATGCTGGAGCTGACGCGCGAGAACGGCACCGCTGTGCTGCTGATCAGCCATGACCTGCCGATGGTGGCCCGCTACGCGGACCGCATGGTGGTGATGAAGCAGGGCGACATCGTCGAGACCGGCCCCACCGCCCAGGTGCTGGCCGCCCCCGCGCATGACTACACGCGCCAGCTGCTGCGCACCCTGCCCCAGCGCCGCGCACCGCGCCAGATCGACCGCACGGCCCCGCTGATGTCGGCCCGCGACCTGGTGCTGGAGTTTGGCGGCCGCCAGCGCTGGTTCCGCAAGGGGGCACCGGCGCGCGTGCTCAAGGGCATCAGCCTGGATATCTTCCCCGGCGAGGTGGTGGCCGTGGTCGGCGAATCGGGCTCGGGCAAGACGACGCTGGGCATGATCCTGTCGGGCCTGCTGCAGCCCACCAGCGGCAGCCTGCGCTACAAGGGCCAGCCCTTGCTGCCGGGCAGCCCGGGCTTCAAGGACTACCGCTACAACTGCCAGATGGTCTTCCAGGACCCCTACTCATCGCTCGACCCGCGCATGACGGTGCAGGCCCTGGTGGCCGAGGCGCTGCGCATGGCCGAGGGCCTGAGCGCCAGCGACAAGCGCGAGCGCGTCCAGCAGGCGCTGGCCGATGTGGGGCTGGGCGGCGATTTTGCGACACGCTACCCGCATGAGCTCTCGGGCGGCCAACGCCAGCGCGTGGCCATTGCCCGGGTGCTGGTGCGGCGCCCCGCGCTGATGATTGCCGACGAGGCGGTCTCTGCGCTCGATGTGACGGTGCGCGCCCAGGTGCTGGACCTGCTGGCCGAGCTGCAGCAGCGCTATGGCTTCTCGTGCCTGTTCATCAGCCACGACCTGGGCGTGGTCGAGCAGATTGCCGACCGGGTCATCGTCGTGCAAGGCGGGGTGATTGCCGAGCAGGGCACGCGCGACGCCGTGTTTGACCAGCCGCAGAACCCCTATACGCGCCAGCTGCTCGATGCCATCCCGATGCTGCAGGCAACGCCCGATGGCGGCGTACACCTGCGCTGGCGCCATGCCGAGGGCCGGACCAACGCCCCTGCGGACAACGCCGCCTACCCTGCCTAAAAATTCAGCAATTTACCTGGAGTCCTCTATGTCATCCCTTCCCGCCCGCCAGGGCCACGGCATCAAGCTGAGCTACTACGACTTTGGCGCCACCACCTTTTTTGCCAGCCAGTTCGACCAGCGCTTCAGCTACTGCCTCTACGTGCCCAAGAACTACAGCGAAAGCGAGGACAAGCTCTATAACCTGGCGGTGATCGTGCACGGCACGGGCCGCACCGCCAGCCAGTACCGCGACCGCTTTGCCGACTTTGCCGACCGCAATGACTGCATCGTGCTGGCGCCGCTTTTCCCCGCCGGCATTGGCGTGGCGGGTGACCTGGCCAACTACAAGCGCATTCTTTTCCATGGCATCCGCTATGACCAGGTGCTGCTGTCCATGGTCGATGAGGTGGCGGCCAAGTACCGCGTGCGCAGCCAGCGCTTTTTGATGTATGGCTTCTCGGGCGGCGGCCAGTTCTGCCAGCGCTTTTTTCTGCTGCACCCCGAGCGCCTGCAGGCCGTCTCGATTGGCGCGCCGGGCGTGGTCACCCTGCTCAACACCGACTACGACTGGTGGGTGGGCGTGCGCGATATCGAGCAGCGCTTTGGCCGCACGCTCAACCTGGCCGCGATGCGCGAGGTAGCCGTGCAGACCATCATCGGCACGGCCGACACCGCCACCTGGGAGATCACCATTCCGCGCGACAGCGCGCTGTGGATGGATGGCGCCCAGCTGCAGGGCGACAACCGCATCGAGCGCATCACCGCGCTGGCCGACAGCTTTGCCGCGCATGGCATCCGCGTGCAGCGCGACACCATGCCCGGCATTGCGCACGAGCCCTTCAAGGTCATCGAGCCGGTCGAGGCCTTCTTGCAGCAGTGCCTGCGCACGCCGCAAGCTGCCTCGGTGTAAGAACCTGTTCCAAGCCCCCACGCCACCGTCCCCACCACCACAAGGAAGACCATGCCCACCAGCCGCTCTCTTTGGTCGCCCGCGCTGCTTGCCGCAGCCTGCGCGCTCAGTGCCCACAGCCAGGCCGCCGGCGCCCCCGATATGCTGCGCGTGGCGCTGCATGCCGATATCGCCAGCGTCAACCCCGGTGTCAACCGCGACGCCAACTCCGACATGGTGATGGCCCATGTGGTCGAGGGCCTGGTGGCCTATGGCGAGGACCTGACCATCAAGCCCATGCTGGCCAGCAGCTGGAAGGCCAATGACGACAGCACCAGCTACGACTTCAAGCTGCGCCCGAATGTGCGTTTTCACAATGGCAAGACCTTGTCGGCCGCCGATGTGGTGTGGAACTTCAAGCGCTACCTCGATCCCAAGACCAACTTCCAGTGCATCAACCGCTACAACGGCAAGATCGGGCCGGCGCTGCAGGAGGTGAAGGCGGTCGACGCGCAGACCGTGCGCTTCAGCTTCTCGGCGCCTGCGCCCAACTTCTTGATGACCCTGGCCACCATACAGTGCACGCCCTGGATCATCCATCCTGACTCGGTAGCTCCCAACGGCAGCGTCAGCCAGGTGATCGGCACCGGCCCCTATAGCTTTGCCGAGAAGCAGACCGGCCGCTACACCGAGCTCAAGCGCTTTGCCGACTACAGCGCGCTGCCCGGCGCGCGCGATGGCTATGCCGGCAACAAGCAGGCCAGCATTGCTACCTTGCGCTTTGTCACCGTGCCGGACGCCAGCACCCGCTCCAACGGCGTGCTCTCGCGCGACCTCGATGTCATCGACGATGTGGACCCCGACACCATCAAGGTGCTCAAGGACAAGGGCGTGCAGGTGGAGGTGCAACCCACCCCGAGCTGGGTGGTGCTGCAGCTGCAGACCGAGGCGCCGGCGCTCAAGGATGTGCGCATGCGCCAGGCGATTGCCAAGGCGCTGAGCCTGCCCGATGTGGCCGAAGCCGCTGGCAAGGGCCTGTTCACGCCCAACCCCTCGGTGATATCGCCGCTCAGCCCCTACTACGACCAGCGCAGCAAGGCCTGGCCCGGCTATGACCCGGTGGGCGCCAGCGCACTGGCCAAGCAGGCGGGCTACAAGGGCCAGCCCATCACGCTGCTGGTGGCCAACCGCCAGGAGCGCGTGCAGCTGGCCACCATCTTGCAGGCGCTGCTGGGCTCAGCCGGCATCAACATCGACATCAAGGTGCGTGACTGGGCCTCGCAGCTCGATCTGTACGGCAAGGGCCAGTACGAGCTGGCCATCTTTGCCTACTCGGCGCGGCTCGATCCCTTGCTGATGTATGAATCGCTGATCGGCGACAAAAAGGCCGAACCCACCCGCCAGTGGGACGATGCGCAGGCCTCGGCCTTGCTCAAGCAGGTGGCGATGGAGCGCGACCCGGCCCGCCGCAAGGACCTGTTCAACCAGCTCCATGCGCTGATGGCCAAGGAGGTGCCGATCATCGGCCTGTACAACCTGCCCGTCGTCACCGCGATGGCGCCCAGCATCAAGGGCTACAAGGGCTGGCCCGCCGGCACGCATCGCTTCTGGGGCGTGATCCGCGCCGCGCCCTAAAGCCGCCTCTGCGCGTGGCCAGAACTGCCTGGTTCTGCCACGCGCCCGCCTCTTTCCCCGCATTCCGCTCTCTGCGTTTCACACCCTGTATGTCTTTTTCTGCAACCGACTACCGCCTGGCCGACGCCACGGCACTGGCCCAGGCCATCCGCGCTGGTGCGCTCACACCCCAGGCAGCCGTGGACCATGCCTTTGCCGCCATCGAGCGCTGCAACCCCCAGCTCAATGCCGTGATCCTGACGATGCGCGCGCAGGCCGAGGAGCAACTGCGCCAGCTGCCGGCCGACGCGCCGCTGCGCGGCGTGCCGGTGCTGCTCAAGGACGACTGCCCCAGCTATGCCGGCGCGGCGATGTCCTATGGCTCGCGCGCGGCGCTGGGCCATGTCTCGACCACTGACCACACCCTGGTAAGGCGCTACCAGCAGGCGGGCATGGTCATCGTCGGCAAGACCAATCTGCCCGAGTTCTCGGCCAATGTGGCCACCGCGCCCAGCCTGCATGGCCGCACCCTGAACCCCTGGAGCGCGGCACACAATGTGGGCGGCTCCTCGGGGGGCTCGGCCGCCGCGGTGGCCGCGCGCATGGTGCCGCTGGCCTATGGCAATGACGGCGCGGGCTCGATCCGCATTCCGGCAGCCTGCACGGGGCTGTTTGGCCTGCGCCCCTCGCGCGGCCGTGTGGCCTGCGGCCCCGTCTCCAGCGAGAACTGGGGCGGTCTGGTGAGCCACCATGTGCTCACGCGCAGCGTGCGCGACTCGGCCCTGATGCTGGACCTCACTGATGCGCTGGAGCCCGGCTCGCTCTATGCCGCGCCCGCCAAGGCCGAAGCCTTTAGCCAGGCGCTGCTGCGCCCGCCCGGGCGGCTGCGCATTGGCGTGCTGCAGGATGCGGACCCGGCCCAGGCGCTGGATGGCGACATCCTGCAGCGCCTGCAGGACACGCGCCGCCTGCTGCAGGAGCTGGGCCATGCGACCGAAGAGGCGCACTGGAACTTCTCGCACAGTGATCTGGCCGCTGCTTTTAGCCGCATCATTGCCGCCTACACCGCGCTGGAAGTGGATGACCTGGTGCGCAGCACCGGCAGGCCAGCGACGGCGGAGTTCTTTGAACCGGTGAACCTGGGCCTGGCCGAGCAAGGGCGGCGTCTGGGCGCTGTCGAGCTGTTGGCCGCGCGCAATACCTGCAACAGCATCGCCCGGCGCCTGGGCGAGATGTTTGGCCGCTATGACCTGCTGCTCTGCCCGGTAATGCCGACCCTGCCCCAGGGCCTGCAGGCGCTCGATGTGCGCCAGCCCGATGCGCAGCACTTCATGCAGGAGTTCATGGATGCGACCGTGTTCACCCGCCCGGCCAATGCGGCCGGCGTGCCCGCGATGAGCGTGCCGCTGTGGCAAAGCGCCAGCGGCCTGCCCATGGGCATGCAGTTCATCGCGCCCTATGGCGCAGAAAGCCGGCTGCTGCAGTTGGCCGCGCAGCTGGAGCAGGCCCTGCCCTGGGACCCGCGCCTGCCCCCCGTCCACGCTTGATTCCAGACCCCTATGCTCTACACCAAACCCTATTACCAACCCCAGCAGCCCGCGCAGATCAAGGAGCTGGTCGACCGCGTGGTGCTGGGCACCCTGGTCACGCCGCACAGCGAAGGCGTGGCGCTGTCCCACCCGGTGTTCCGGCTCGACACCACGCGTGGCGCACTGGGCACCGTGGTCTCGCACGTGGCATCGGCCAGCGACCATGTGCGCTTTCTGCGCCAAGGGCTGCCGAGCATCGCCATCCTGATGGACCCGGGCGGCTATATCTCGCCGTCCTGGTACCCCAACTACCCGCAGCGCGACAGCGCGCCGACCTGGGGCTTTCAGGTAGTGCACCTGCATGGCACGCCGCGCATGCTCGAAGAAGATGAACTCGTCGCCCACCTGCAGGACCTGGTAGGCCATATGGAGCGTGGCCGCCGCTGCCCCTGGGACAGCAGCGAGCTGGGCCCCGGCGGCATGGAGCGGCGCCTGCCCGGCATTGTGGGCTATGAGATGCCGGTGGTGCGCTGTGAAGCCAAGTTCAAGCTCGGCCAGGACGAACGCCCGGCCGACATGCGCGGCGCCGTCGAGCGCCTGCGCGAGCAGAACCAGCATGCGCTGGCCGATACCATAGAGCAGCACTGCCAACTCCAACAACCATGACCACCCCAGACAAACAGACCGACCCCATCGCCGATGCCATTGCGCGCCACCACAGCGGCCTCAGCGCCGTGCCGGAGGCCGCCGCCTTCCATGCCTGGGTGGCGCAGCAGCGCGGCAGCTGGAGTGGGCTGCTGCCCGGCCTGGCACAGGCGCGCATGGGCCATATCGATTTCCGCAGCCCGGATTCGGCCGTGGCCGCCGCCAGCGCCAGCATGGACCGCGAGAGCGCCATCCGCGCCTATGAGGACCTGCAGCAGCGCCAGGGGTTTGAGATGGGTGTGGGCCACTGGATGGAGCAGCGCTGCGTCTACCAAAGCAGCAACTACGCATCCACCCGCCTGGCGGGCGCGATGCGCGACTGCCACCTGGGCTTGGACCTGTTTGCGCCCGCAGGCACCGCGCTGCGGCTGCCGCTGGCCGCAGAGGTGGTGGTTGCGGAGGTGCGTGATATCCGGCTGGACTATGGCGGCATGCTGGTGCTGTGCCACCAGGGCCCTGCACACCCTCAGTTTTTCAGCATCTGGGGACATCTGAGCCATGCATCGGCCCGGCGCTGGCAGCCGGGCGATCAGATTGCCGCAGGTACCGAGTTTGCCCAGCTGGGCGACTTTGCTGAAAACGGCTGGTGGCTGCCCCATCTGCACCTGCAGCTGTGCCTGCTGCGCCTGCCCGACTTCAGCGACGCACCCGGTGTCGGCGAGCAGGCCTTTGCGCCGGTCTGGCAAGACATCTTCCCCAACCCGGCGCCGCTGCTGCGCGCCGATGATGAGGCGCTGCGCAGCTAATTACTGTGCGGCTGGGTCGCAGCGCACCTGGTTCATATAGATCGAGCAGTTGTACTTGTTGCCCTGAAAGCTCGCCTGGTAGCGCGTCGATTCGCGCTGGCGGTCAAAGCCAAAGACCTGCACATGGGCCTCGGTGCTGCTGAAGTAGTTGGCGGTTTTCTCGGCGATCACCTGGTCCGACAGCACCGCATTGCTGCCAATGGGCGCCACCACATCGCAGCCCTGCAAGGCCAGCACGGCCACGCACAGGGCGGGCCAGGCGGCCAGGGGCAAAGACTTGCGCAAGATGGAGGGGGTCATGGAGGCATCCTGTAGGTAGCGGCAATGCGCTACTGTCTCACATCCCGTCGGTCCTGTCAGGAGGTGGTGCGTCAGGCTGCTTGCGCTTCGGCAGGCACGGCAGCCGAGCGCGCATTCCAGCGCTGCCATGCCTTTTCATGGAAGAAAAAGGCAAAGGCCTGCACCGTGGGCTCGAGCAAGCTCAACGTGAGCGAGGCAATCAGGTTGCCGGTGACAGCATAGGCCACCATCGCGGCCACCGTGATGTGGATCAGGTAGTAGCTGGCGGTCTTTTTGAGGGTTTGGCGGTTGTTCTGCAGGCTGCGGCGGAGGGAGGACATGGCGGGCTCTTTCTTGCAATGAGGGCCACTAACACACCCCTTGATACGTCGTTGCCTGGCCGGCCGCGCCAAGCCTTGCCGTACTACTGTACTGTCTGCGGCTTGGCGCCTAGTCTCAACCGCAAACCTTTGGTTTGCTGGGTCGTGTTAGCGGCCCTAAATCAATGACAGTGCTGTAAATGATATTTATTAGCAATGGCAAGGGCCAATGAATCCTCGCTAAAAACAGCATACGTCAGCGCAATGCCTGCCGTCACGGGCAGGCGGCCCGCGCGCCAAGGCCTGCGCTATGATGCGGTGCGGTTGCCGACCGGGCGACGTAATAACACCTCCATAACAAGCCAGACGACCTATGACGACGGACCAGCAACGCAGCTATACGGCACCCTGCCCGGGCTGCGGTGCACCTGTGGAATTTTCCAGCGCCCAGTCTGTATTTGCCGTCTGCCCGTATTGCCACAGCTCCATCGTGCGCAATGGCGATATCTTGAAGCGCATCGGCAAGATGGCCGAGGTCTTCAACGACTACAGCCCGCTCAAGCTGAACCAGACCGGCCAGTTTGCCAAGGGCAGCCAGGGCAAGCCGGAGGGCTTTCGCCTGGTGGGCCGGCTGCAGTACAAGGGGGAGACCGGCAGCTGGAACGAATGGCTGGCACTGGGCGACAGCGGCGAGACCGCCGTCATCAGCGAGGACAACGGCCAGTTTGTGCTGAGCCGCGCGAGCCAGGCCCCCACCAAGAACCTGCCCCCCGCCGACCGCTGGCAGCCGGGCCAGCGCATTGCGATCAGCGGCGTGCAGTACAGCGTGACCAGCGTGGTGCTGGCCCAGCTGATGGCGGCCGAGGGCGAGATGCCGCACCAGCCCGAGCTGGGCAAGCCCTTTACCGTGGTGGAGCTGCGCACCGAAGACGACAAGGTGCTGTCCATCGACTACAGCGAGCAGCCCCCTGCCGTCTACCTGGGCGCGCCGGTGCTGCTGGGCTCGCTCAAGATTGCAGGGCTGCGGCCCACGTCCACCAAAAAGGACCAGGGCCGGCACTTCAACTGCCCGCGCTGCGCGGCGCGTGTCGACATCAAGCTGGACACGACCCAGGCCCTCACCTGCCCGAGCTGCGGCTCGCTCATCGATGTCTCGCAAGGCATTGGCGGCGAGCTGCGCGCGGCGATGCAGAAAGACCCGGTCAAGCCCCTGGTGCCGCTGGGCAAGATAGCGACGCTGGCCGGCAGCAAATGGCAGTTGGTGGGCTTTCAGCACCGCATGGGGATCGAACCCGATGACGACGAGTACTTTGGCTGGGATGAGTACCTGCTCTACCACAGCCAGCAGGGCTTCCAGTTTCTGGTCAACAGCAGCGAAGGCTGGAGCCTGGTCAAGACGCTGACCGGCGCGCCCGACTACCGCGCAGGGCGCAGCACGGCGACCTGGAAGCAGCAGACCTACCAGCTGCAATCGCGCTACCGCGCCGAGACCACCTATGTGCTGGGCGAGTTCTACTGGCCAGTCGCCCGGGGCGACAAGACCGACAATGTGGACTTTGCCCGGGGCAAGGATGGCGCGCAGCTGCTGAACCTGGAGCAAAGCGCGCGCGAGCTGAGCTGGTCACTGGGCCGCAAGATGACGCCCGAGTCGGTCGCAGCCGCCTTTGGCATGAGCGACCAGCTGGCGCTGTTCAAGCCCGAGACCAGCAGCTTCACGGTGCCCAAGCTGGGCTGCATGCCCATCATCATTGGGCTGTTCCTGCTGTTCTTTTTGCTGATCTGGTTGTGGCCCAAGGGCTGCGATACTGCGCTGGAGCGGCGCAAACTGGCCGCCGACCCGACCTATGTGAGCAAGTGCAGCACCAGCACGGGCAGCGGCCGGTCGTCGAGCGGTTCCTGGGGTGGCTACAGCTCCGGCGGCAGCCACAAATAAACAATGGCTGGCAACAGCACTGCGCAGAGCCCAACCCGGGCGCGCATTTGACGAAGGAGAGAGTTGTGATGGATTTGGAATGGTTCCGCCCTGCGGCGTTTTTTGGCTCCATCCTGTTCGCCATGGTGGGCGTGGTGGTCTTCTGGCTGTGCTTTCTGATCATCGACAAGATCACCCCCGTGGACATGTGGGCCGAGATTGTGGAAAAGCAGAACCTCGCGCTGGGCGTGGTGGTGGCGGCGATGAGCCTGGGCATCAGCATCATCGTGGCAGCGGCCATCGGCTAGCGCCTGTTCGTGCCACGCCAGCTGCTGCGGCTGGCATGGCCACTACCGCCGTCGCCCGTTGATGATCGCTGTTGGCCACGGATGGCCGCTGCTGCAGCGCCTGGCATCTGCGCGGGCGATTGGCCCTTTTTTCCTGTTAGCCCACGCTGCTGGTGCCCGCGCGCCTGGCACCGTCCCTGCACTGTTCGCCCGTGTCGACCTCCAGCCCTGACAACCCCTCTGCCAACGCTTCCCCCCCAGCATCGCCCAGCCCGCGCCCCGATGGCGCTTTAGGCAGCGATCACGCGCTGGAGTTTGGCCACGCCGCCCTGCCGGAAAGCGGCGTGCGGCGCGCCAGCCCGCTGGAAGTGGCGATGCTGTTCAGCGTCTTTGTGGTGGCGGCCTGTGGCCTCTTGTACGAGCTGGCCGCAGCGGCGCTCGCGTCCTACCTGCTGGGTGATTCGGTGCTGCAGTTCTCCACCATCATCGGCACCTATCTGTTTGCGATGGGCATCGGCTCCTGGCTGTCGCGCTACCTGGTGCGCGAGCTGCCGGCGCATTTTCTGCGCATCGAGCTGATGGTGGCGCTGGTGGGCGGGGCCTTGCCTGCCGTGCTGTCCATCATCAACGCCTATGTGCCCAGCGCCTTCCACTGGATGCTGTATGGCACGGTGCTGGTGGTGGGCACCCTGGTGGGGCTGGAGATACCGCTGGTCATGCGCATCCTCAAGCGCAATGTGGTGCTGCGCGATCTGGTATCGAAAGTGCTGACCTTTGACTACCTGGGCGCGCTGGCGGTGTCGCTGGCCTTCCCGCTGCTGCTGGTGCCGCACCTGGGCCTTATCCGCACCGGGCTGGTGTTTGGCCTGCTGAACGCCTTGGTGGCGGTGTGGGCGCTTTTTCTCTTCAAGGAAGAGCTGCGCCGCTTTGGCAGCCATGTGCTGGCCTGCGGCCTGGTGATTGCCGCCTTGCTGGGCGGCCTGGTGGGCGCCGAGCGGCTGACGTCGCTGACCGAGGACCACTTCTACCAGGAGCCCATTGTGCTGACCCGCACGACGCCCTACCAGCGCATTGTGGTGACCCAGGGCAAGCGCGGCGCGCGCCTGTACCTGAACGGCAACCTGCAGTTTGCCCAGAGCGATGAATACCGCTACCACGAGGCCCTGGTGCACCCGGTGATGAGCCGCTTTGGCGCGCCGCGCAAGGTGGCGGTGTTTGGCGGTGGCGACGGCATGGCCGTGCGCGAAGTGCTCAAGTACCCCTCGGTCGAATCGGTGACCCTGGTCGAGCTGGACCCGCAGATGACCGACCTGTTCCAGAACGTGCCGAGCATGCAGGCGCTCAACAGCAATGCCTTGAACGACCCCAAGGTGCGCATCATCAATGCCGATGCCTTCCAGTGGCTGCAGAAGGCCGACGAGGTGTTCGATGTGATCATCGTGGACTTCCCCGACCCGACCAATTTTGCAGTGGGCAAGCTGTTCACCAACAGCTTCTACGCAATGCTGAGCCAGCATTTGGCGGCCAGCGGTTTTGCGGTGATCCAGACCACCTCGCCGCTGATTGCGCGCGAGAGTTTCTGGACCGTGGTGACCACCGTCGAATCGGTGGGCATGCAGGCCACGCCCTACCACGCCCATGTGCCCAGCTTTGGCGAATGGGGCTTTGTGATTGCCAGCCGCCGCCCCTGGAGCCTGCCGACCACCTTGCCCGAAGGCATGCGCTTTTTGAGCCTGCCCAGCCTGCCGCTGTTGTTTGACTTTCCGCCCGACATGGCGCGGGTGCCGACCGAGGTGAACCGCCTGTCCAACCAGGTGCTGGTGCACACCTATGAGCGCGAATGGGGCAAGGTGGCGCACTGACATGATGGCCTGCCACCCTTGCCCACTGCGGACCGCCCAGTGATGCAGCGCCGCTCCGTCCTGAAAGGCGCCGCGGCGCTGGCTGGCAGCAGCGCGCTGGCCGGCTGCAAGCCCGCGCCACCCAGCACCAGCACAGCCCATATCCAAGGCGGCTTTGTGGGCCAGGCCTGGGAGCGCGGCCATGCGATGCGCGACCGCCTGGCACAAGGCCTGCCGCTGCCCGCGCCCAGCCGTACCCACCGCGTGCAGGTGCTGATTGCCGGCGGCGGCATTGCCGCGCTATCGGCCGCCCGCGCCTTTCGCCTGGCAGGCGCCAGCGATGTGGCCCTGCTGGAGCTGGAAGACCAGGGCGGCGGCAACAGCCGTGGCGGCACGGTGCAGGGCCTGCGCTGCCCCTTGGGCGCCCACTACGTGCCGGTACCTGGCGACAGCGCGCCCGAGGTGCAGGATCTGCTGGAAGAACTGGGTGTGCGCCAGCGCGTAGCTGGCCGCTGGCAGTACAAGGACGAGTACCTGTGCTTTAGCCCGCAGGAGCGCCTTTTTATCCATGGCGAATGGCAGGAAGGCCTGCTGCCCACGCAGGACGTGGCCGCCAGCACCATCGCCCAGTACCAGCGCTTTGCCCAGCTGGTGGACAGCGCCATGCGCGCGCAGCCCTTCAGCATGCCGGTGATGCGCAGCTGGCAGGCCCAAGGCGGCCTGGCCCCCGCCCACCAGGCGCTGGATGCGATCCCTTTTGACACCTGGCTGGCCCAGCACCAGCTGGACGACCCGCTCCTGCGCTGGTATCTGGACTATGCCTGCCAGGACGACTTTGGCGCCGGCTGCGTCCAGGTATCGGCCTGGGCGGGCCTGCACTACTTTGCCAGCCGCCACGGCTTTCAGGCCCCGGGCATGCCAGACGACGCGCACGACAGCGTGCTGACCTGGCCGCAGGGCAATGGCTGGCTCAGCGAGCAGCTGAGCGCCCCGGTGCAGGCCGCCGGCTGGCTGCACAGCGGCCACACGGTGATGCGGATCGCCGAGACGCGCCAGGGCGTGGAGATCGACAGCTTCAACCACGCGAGCCAAAGCATGGAGCGCTGGCAGGCTGCGCACTGTATCGTGGCGCTGCCGACCTTTATCGCGGCCCATGTGGTGCAGGACCCGCCCGACTTTCTGCGCGCCGCCGCGCAGGCATTGGATTGGGCACCCTGGCAGGTGACCAATGTGCATATCCGCGCCCCACTGCGCGACCGCCCCGGCGCCGAACTGGCCTGGGACAATGTGCTGTACGACGATGTGGCCCACGGCGGCCTGGGCTACGTCAACGCAGGTCACCAGCGCCTCAATGCCATGCAGCAGCTGCCCACGGTGCTGACCTGCTACCGCGCCTTGGGCGGCAACGCGCCTGGCGCCAGCGCCCGCAGCGCCCGCCAGCAACTGCTGGCCCAAACTTGGGAAGCCGCCCGCGACCAAACCCTGGCGACGCTTGCCCGCGCGCACGCCGACATCTACGAAAAAACCACCCATGTCGAGGTCATGCGCTACGGCCACGCGATGGCCATTCCCCGCCCCGGCACCCAAACCGTGCTGAGCCGCATCGGCCAGCCCGCCACCAGCGCCAAGCGCCCAGCGCGGATCAACGGCGAACGCCTCCAAGCCCTGCCCACCCCGAGCACCGGCCGCCTGCATTTTGCGCACAGCGACTGGTCGGGGTATTCGGTGTTTGAGGAGGCGTTTACGCGGGGGTTGTATGCGGGGGCGGCAGCGGTACGGGGGTGATGGAGGCAGCTGCGCATGCACATTGGGAGCCATGCCTCACGCCGGCAAGTGAAGCGCATGGCTGAGATGCAGCAGGCGCTGGTAAGCTCCTTTGCTCACAAAAAAAGCAGGGGTTCTTCTACCGGACGCGAGGCGTCCCGATCAATCTGCCTGGACTTTTGCCGACTTGACCACCGCCTCCCATTTCTTGCGGTCTTGGGCGATGGTCTTGGCAAACTCCTGCGGGCTGCTGTACAGCGGCTGGATGCCGTAGGGTTTGAGTGAATTTTCCATCGACGGCTCGCGCATCACCTTCACCAACTGACGGTTGAGGTAGGACACGATCTCCGGAGAGGTCCCGGCCGGCGCCAAAACGCCCAGCCACAGCGAGACGTCATAGTCTTTGAAGCCTGCAGTCTCAGCCATGGCCGGCACCTCCGGCATGGCCGGCATGCGCTCACGTGACGTCACCGCCAGCGGGCGCAGCTTGCCGCTCCTGGTGTACTCGCCAAAGAGCGACGCGGTATCGAAAGTCATGTCGATGCGCCCGGCAATCAGGTCGGGAAGCCCGGCTGAGCTGCCCTTGTAGGGAACATGCTGCATGTCCACCCCGGCGATCGATTTGAACAGCTCGCCCGACAGGTGGCTGCTGGTGCCGTTGCCCGCAGAGCTGAAACTCAGCCCACCCGGCTTCTTGCGCGCCAGCGCCACCAGCTCGGCCACCGATTTTGCGGGCACCTGCGGATTCACCACCAGCAGGTTGGCAGTGACATGCGTCAGGCCCACCGGCGCAAAGCTGGTGGCCGGATCGTATTTGAGGTTGGGATAGAGGCTGGGATTGATGGTCAACACGCCCATCGTCGAGTACAGCAGCGTGTAGCCATCCTTGGCGGCATTGGCAACAGCCTCGGCACCAATGCTGCCGCCTGCGCCCGCCTTGTTATCCACGATCACCGGCTGCCCCAGCGCCTCTGCCAGCTTCTGTGCCATACCGCGCGCCATCTGGTCGGTGGCGCCGCCTGCCAGGAAAGGCACAACGAGGCGGATGGGCTTATTCGGGTAGCCACCCGGGCCCTCATCCGCCTGCACTCCAGTCACTGCCACAGCGGCCAAAGCGGCCAAAGCGAATCCGGCGATGAATTTCTTGCATTGCATTTGATGTCTCTCCATTTCTTATGCGCTGTATTGCCACGGCGGACCAGCACTGCTCCGAGTGTAGGCACAGCACAGCCCAATACCAGCCAAGCTGCGGCAAGGCTGGCATGCATCCCGAGACATAGCGGCGGTGCCTGCATCGCTCCAATGCGCATAGCAGAAGTGATGCTGCAGAGCTGGCTGGCACAGGGGGGCATTGGATAGACTGATCCTTTGCCATCACCAAGAGAAGAGACATGAGCGACTGGAAAGAATTGACGCAGTTGAGCGTGGAGGTCAGCGACCATATTGCCGTGATGACGCTCGACAGCCCCCCGGTGAACGCCCTGACGCGCACGCTCAATGACGAGCTGACCTGGGCGTTGGATCGGGTCTCGGAAATGGACGAGGTCCGCGTCGTGGTGCTCACGGGGGCTGGCAAAGTGTTCTGCGCCGGCGCGGATCTCAAGGGCCGGGCCGATGTCATCAAAGGCCCCGGGGACCTGCTGGCGCACTCGCGGCGCACGCGCGAGTGCTTCCATGCGATCCGCGAATGCGCCAAGCCGGTGATCTGTGCGATCAATGGCGTGGCGCTTGGCTCAGGCCTGGCGATGGCTGCATCGTCCGACCTGCTGCTGTGCTCGGACAAGGCATCGCTGGGGCTGCCCGAGGTGGATGTGGGTTTGCTCGGCGGCAGCCGCCATGCGATGCGGCTGTTCAACCATACCCAGCTGCGCCACATGATGCTCACGGGCTACCGTATGCCCGGCGCCGAGCTGTACCGCCTTGGCATCGTTCTGGCCTGCACCACTCCCGAAGAGCTGATGCCCACCGCGATGAAGCTGGCGGCCGTCGTCGCCTCCAAAAGCCCGGTGTCGACACGCATGGGCAAGCACACCATGAATGTGGTCGAGGACATGAGCCTGCGCGATGGCTACCGCTATGAACAGGACATGACAGCGCAGATTGCCAAGACCGACGATGCCAAGGAAGCGCAGCTCGCGTTCAAGGAAAAGCGCGCCCCGGTTTTCACCGGGCGTTGAGCGCAGGCGGCGCGCATGGCGCGCCCCCACCTCGTCAGTCGTAGAGTCGCGTCGGGTTGTCCTGGAGCACCTGGCGCACCGCTGTGTCGCTCCCGGACCATTGCTTGAAGGTTTCCAGCAGCTGCCCGGCATCGGGCTCAGGCGTCACACGCAGGTGCGGCCAATCGCTGCCCCATACCAGCTGCTCGGGGTTGGCCTCCAGCAGCAGGTCGTGAAACGGCCGGGCACGCTCCAGGTCGGCATCGCCTAAGACGTTGCGGTAGGCGCACAACTTGACCCACACCGTGCCCTCCTCCAGCAAAGACAGCAGTTGGCGAAAGCCGGGCGCATCCACGCCCGCGGTGGCATCGAAACCGCCCATGTGATCGATGACCACCGGCACCGGCAGCTGGCGCAGGCGCGGCGCGATATCGGGCAGCACTTGGCAGTCGGTCCACAGCTCGGCATGCAGTCCTTCGCTGGCCAAGGTAGCAGCCATGTCTTCCAGATCCTGCAACGACGCACTACCGGCGAAGTTGCCGCTGGCGCTGCGTTGGCTGAAGCGCGCCGCACGCACGCCACGCGCGCGCAGCCCGCGCAGGCGCTCCGCGGCATGGGGGCGCAGCACGGCAACGCCGCGCAGCTGCGGCAAGGCGGCGAGCGTGTCCAGCAGCAAGCGGTGGTCTTCCCCATAGGCGCTGGGCTGCACGAGCACGCCGTGGGTCAGGTCCAGGCGCCCCAGCAGCGCCAGATAGTCGGCCTGCAGGGCTTCGGGTGGCGTATAGCTGCGGTCCTCGTTCAGCGGATAGCGCGCGTAGGGGCCGAACAAGTGGGCGTGGCAGTCCCAGCCCCGGGTGATCGCATCGCTCATGGCCTATTTCCTTGGTGTTGGGGCAAGGGGAATGCCGGCTGCTGGCCTTCGGGCAACGGAATCTCGTGGGCATTGAGCGTCATCGCCACCATGGTGTAGTAGCCGACCAGCGCCGTCAGCTCCACCACAGCGCGCTCGCCAAACACCTCCAGCGTCGCCGCGTAGGTGGCATCCGAAACCGAGCGCTGCTGGTTGAGCTCCAGCGCGAACTGGTACACCAGCTGCTCCTCCGGCGCGCGAAAGGGCGGCGGCGTCTGGGCCAGCAAGGCTTCGAGGATATCGACCTCGATGCCGATCTTCTCCGATTCGCGCCGGTGCGCATACCACTCGAAGGGAGACTGGCAGGCGCGACCCGTCACCAAGATGGCGATCTCCGACTGCCGCTGCGTCAGGCTGGTGCGGTAGCGCAGCAGCGCACCGAGGGCTTGCCAGCAGTCGGCCAACTCGGCGTTGTGCAGCGCCGCGCGCAGCGGGCCCTCGATCTTGCCGCGCGGGCCGGACACGACCTTGTCGTAGACCTGGCGCTGAGCGGGTGACATGCTCTCTGGGGCGGGTAGGGAAATGCGGGGCATGGGTCTCCTTCGTATGCAGGTCATGGATTTCACCATGCATCCCGGCCGTCTCACCCCCCTGAAGCCGGCAAAGCTGTTATGCCTGCAGCGTGGATCGCCACATGCCGGCGTGCGCCTGTTCATCGACGATCTGCGCGATCTGCCGCGCCACGGCTGACGCCGCGCGGCCCGGGCCCTTGTTGCGGGCAAAGACCATGGAGACGATGCGCTGCAGGGGAGGATTGACGATGCGCGCGGCGCTGAGGCTGCCGTCTTGCACCTCGCTCCAGACGGCATGGATCGGTAGCACGGTGTAGAGCCCCTCCTGGGCGACCAGAGAGCGCATCAGCGGCAGCGAATCGGCTTCGATGACAGGGACCAGA
This sequence comes from Comamonas squillarum, assembly GCF_025309455.1. Classification (NCBI taxonomy): domain Bacteria; kingdom Pseudomonadati; phylum Pseudomonadota; class Betaproteobacteria; order Burkholderiales; family Comamonadaceae; genus Comamonas; species Comamonas squillarum. The sequence continues at coordinate 3,585,434 of NZ_CP104377.1, read as the reverse complement.
TTCATGTGCTCCTGGCGCGCCAGCGCATCCAAGGTCGTACGCAGGCCATTGGGAGCACCGGGCAAGATGAAGGGCAGATCGTGCAGCGCAGAAAAGTTCACCTCTGGTGCCGAAGTCAGCGCATCGCCTGCCGGACCGATCAGAAAGCTCTCCACGCTGGCCAGCGCCTGCTCCTGCTCGGGCACCGCATGGCTGTATCGATAGAGAATGGCGATGTCCACGCGCGCATCGGCCAGCCATTCCTCCACCTGGCCGCTCGAGCCTTCGAGGATCTTCAGGTGGATGCCAGGAAACTGCGCCCTGATCTGCTGGAACAGCCGCCCGACGATAGGTCCGGAGATGGAGGGCAGGGAGCCCACCGTGACACGCCCGGCGGGCTCGCGCGCCTCGCCGCGGATCTCGACTTCGAGCTGCTCGGCATCCGCCAGCAGGTTCTTCACATGGGGAAAGATGCGCTCGCCCACATCGGACAGTGTCACGCCGCGCCCGGTGCGGTTGAACAGCCGCGCGCCGCAGTCGCGCTCCAGCGCATTCAGTTGGCGGCTCAGCAGGGATTGATTGCTGTCGAGAAAAAGCGCGGCCCGCGTCAAGCTGCCAAGCTCGGCAATGGCCAAAAACGTGCGCCATTTTTGCAGGTTGGAGGCGATGTCGAGCTGGAGTGTGGTGGCTTTAGCGCTGCACATGGAATCGGAAAGAGGCATCAGGACAATGGCTGATTAAACCCCATGTGCTGCGCCTGCGCCGCGTCCGCCCCCCTCCGGCAGCAGGGCCATCCAGCGCGCGATTGCGCCAGCCACCGCGACGGGTTGCTCCACCACCAGCGCATGGCTGGCCTGGTCGATCACCTGCACCGTCACCCGCTGCGCGCCCAGCAGGTTCTGCAGCTCCGAGCGGCTTTCCGGCGGGCGCCAGGGATCCTGAGCGCCTTGCAGGTCCAGCAGCGGCGCATTGGCCACCGTCCACCAGCGGTCCTTGGCCGGCACCGTGCCGGCCGCGCGGTAGATCGCCCGCAAATCGGGGTGCCAGCCTTCAAGCCAGGCCCTGGGGTCGTTGCCCGTGGCAAAGAAGGCGCGCTGCAGATGGGCGATGCGCAGGGCATCGGGCTGGCTGGGGTCGGAGGCGATGTCCAGCGATTCCGCCATGCCTGCCGGAAACACCCGCGCTGCGGCCCCCGCTACGACCACGCCGCGCACGCATTGCGGGTGGTCCATATCGGCCACGCGCGCGATGAAATGGCCAAACGCATGGCCGACCAGCACTGCGCTGCCGCCGCCCAGCGCCTCTACGGTGTCGATCACGTCCTGCGCTAGCGCGTGAAGTGTGAGCTGCCTGACGGGCAGCGTGGTGCGCCCCATGCCGCGTGGCTGGGGCCGCAGCACGCGGTGACCGAGCAGCGCCAGCTGCCGCGCCAGGGGGTCGAAATCCAGCGAATCGCGCTGCGACGACGGTAGCAGCACGATGGCCGGGCCCACGCCGTTCTGCGGAGCATCGATCACTACATCGATCTCGCCATCACCGGTGCAGACCATCTCACGGCAGTGCAGCACCGCTGGGGGGATCGTCGCGTTCATGGCATCAATCCACCGTCGCGCCGGACTGCTTAACAATGCTGCGCCACTTGGGAATCTCGCTGCGCACCAGCTGGGCAAACTCTTCGGGGCTGCTGGAGGTCGGCTCAATACCCAGTTGGGTGAGCTGTTTGCGCAGCTCGGGCGTGGCCATGGCACGCACCAACGCGGCATTCAGTCTGTCGATCACGCCTTTGGGTGTGCCGGCTGGCGCCATGACGCCCAGCCAGTTCGAGACGTCGTAACCGGCCAGCCCCGACTCGGCCAGCGTGGGAATGTCCGGCAGCGAACTGAGCCGGGTACGTGATGTCACGGCCAGCGCGCGGGCCCGTCCGCTGCGGATCTGCTCTTCGTAAACGGTGTAGGAGTCAAAGGTCATGTCGACCCGGCCAGCCAGCACATCGGTGAGCAGCGGCGCACTGCCCTTGTACGGAACATGCACCATCTTCACCCCGGCAAGGTCATCGAACAGCGCACCCGACAGATGGCTGGAGCTGCCGTTGCCAGCCGAGCCGTAGGTCAGCACGCCAGGCTTGCTTTTTGCCAGCGCAATCAGCTCCTTGACCGTGCGCGCCGGCACCGCCGCGCCCACCACCAGCACCCGCGGGGTGGTGTGCGTCAACGCCACCGGCGCGAAGTCCTTGACCGGGTCATAGCGCAGCTTGGCATACAGCGCCGGGTTGATGGCCTGTGTGCCCATGGTGGCAAAAAACAGCGTATAGCCATCGGCAGGCGCACGAGCTACCAGCTCCGCAGCAGTCACGCCGCCAGCGCCTCCACGGTTTTCAACGACCACCTGCTGTCCCAGCTCGGATCCCAAGCGCTGCGCCATGCCGCGCGCCATCATGTCAGCGGCGCCACCGGCGGGGAAGGGCACCACCAGCCGCAGTGGCTTGTCGGGAAAGCCTTCAGCCCTTGCCAGGGACGGCACAGCGGCGTACAGCGCTGCTGCCGCCAGCGCCAGCAGCAACGGGCGTCGGCCTATGCCTGCGGCAGCGCTCGCAGGCGCAGCCAAGTTTTGCGGAAATGTCATGCCGGCTGTCTCCTCGTTATTGAAACCCTGCCACCGGGCAATCTGGGTTCTACCGTCTGGGGTGGTCTTTCGCGCAGTCTCAGCTACGCCAGCCCACGCCGCAGCCCTGCCCCTTGGGCAGTGTCAGGATGCCGTCTTGCACTGGCAGCGGCGTGAACGGGTCGTCTTGCAGATGCAGATGCTCCGACAGCTCGCAGGCATAGGGAAGCGCCTTTGGAATGCATGCCGCCTGCAGTGCCATGGCCTGCATCAGCGCCGGCCCGAACGCCGCACCGATGCGGCAGGCCACCTGGCCGCCCTCGCAGATACGCACGGCTTCGAGGAAGTGGCGCAGCCCGCCAAGGTTGGTGACCTTGAGGTTGATCACATCCACCACGCGTTCGGATACCAGCCTGAACACATCGCGCACGCTCTGCGCGCTCTCGTCAGCCTCGATGGCCACCGGCAGCGTCCGCGTCAGCAGGGCCAACCCGGCGATATCGGCCGCAGGCACGGGCTGCTCGATCAGCGCGATGTCATAACGCTCCATTTTGGAGAACGCGCTGATCAGCTGCTTGGCGTGGTACGACTGGTTGGGGTCGAGCGTCAGCGCCACATGCGGCCCCACTGCCGCGCGCACGGCGGCAATGCGCTGGATGTCGGTCACCGTATCGCCCGCCAGCTTGAGCTTGAGCTGCGAATAGCCTTCGCCCGCCAGCCTTGCCGCGATGGCCGCCATTTCGTCAGGCGACTTGATTGGAAGAATGCGCGACAGCGCGACGCCATCGCGCATCTTGCCACCCAGCAGCACATGCACCGGCACGCCCAGGCGGCGTGCCAGCAGGTCATGCAGGGCCATATCGATGCCGGCCTTCACGGTGGGGTTGAAGGCCAGTGTGGCATCCACCTCTTCCATGATGGAGGCGATGTCGTCGGCACGCCGACCGATCAGCCGTGGCGCGAGGAACTCCAACGCCGCCAGCGCGCCGGCGCCATGTGTGGAGATCGCGGGTATCGCATGCACATAGCCAAGGCCGATGTGACCGTCCTCGTCCTGCAGCTGCAGCACCGCCCCTTCAAGGCGCGGCACCTGCGCGCGTGCAAACTTCCATTGCGGATCAGCCAGCCCCTGGATGCAGGGCTTGACCAAAGCGTGGGTAATCTTCATCGCGTTCAGTCCAGCGTGATCTTCGCACTGGTGATCACACCGCGCCATTTATCAGACTCGGCCTGCATCAGGCTGCGGTACTCCGCTGGCGTCGAGGTGGCAGCGATCGCGCCTTGCTTGAGAAACCGCTCCTTCATCTCCGGCGAGTTGATGGCCGCTACGGCTGCTTCGCGCAGCTTGGTCTGCACGCCGGCAGGAAGGCCCTTGGGCGCAATCAGACCATAGGTGGTCTCCATCAGCACATTCGGCAGCCCCAGCTCCACCGTGGTGGGAACATCGGGCAGCTGCGGTGCGCGCGTCTTGCCCGCGACCGCCAGCACCACCAGGTTGCCATTGGCGGCAAAGGGCAAGATAGGCAGCAGATCCACCATGGTCATCTGCACCTCGCCCGACAGTACCGCGCTGATGGCAGGCGCCGCGCCCTTGTAGGGCACATGCACGATGGCTGCGCCCGTCTCCTGCTTGAACAGCTCAAAGCCGATATGCGGCGTGGTGCCCGCACCTGCGGAGCTGTAGTTCAGGGTATTGGGCGCGGCCTTGGCCTTGGCAATCAACTGCTCCAGCGAGGTGATACCGGACTTACGGTTCACCACGATCACGCTGGGTATGCGCGCCGCCAGCGTGAGAAACTCCAGGTCGTCGAGCGAGTAAGGTACTTTCGTCAGGTTGGGCATGCCGGCCAGCGGGCCCGGCGCGACCAGCGCAAATTGGTGGCCGTCCGCTGGCGACTTGGCGGTGGCATCGACGCCAATGGTGCCGCCCGCGCCCGCCCGGTTATCAACTACCACCGGCTGCCCCAGGGAAGCTGCCATCTTGGTTCCGATCATGCGCGCGATGGCGTCGGTCGGGCCGCCAGCCGCATAGGGAACGATGAGCTTGAGCGGCTTGGTGGGCCAGTTGTCGGCCCACGCGTGGCCGCTTGCGAGCAAGGGGCCGATAGCCGCCAAGAGGCTGGAAAAAGTACGTCTATGCATGGTCGTTGTCTCCTTTTGCACCAGTCTATGCAGAGCCTTGCGCCCAGGTAAGACCCTTGCATCGCAAGCCTGCTATGTGCCTTGAAGCATCTCAGCCTTGCGCGCGCACCGGCTAGGCGCACTGCCAATGCCGCCCTAAAGTCCAGGCATTGCATAGCTGACTGGAGTCTTTCTGATGACCAATGCCAAAGTGGCTTCTGGCCCGTTGTCGCACCTGCGGGTGCTCGACCTGAGCCGTATTCTTGCGGCGCCCTGGGCTGGGCAGATCCTGGCCGATCTGGGAGCTACGGTCACCAAGGTGGAACGCCCGGGCGCCGGCGACGACACGCGATCCTGGGGCCCACCCTTTCTCAAGGATGCCGAGGGCAAGGACACCAAGGAAGCCGGCTACTACCTGGCGGTGAACCGCGGCAAGCGCTCGATCACCGTGAGCCTGGACACTGCAGAAGGACAACAGATCGTGCGCGACCTGGCCCTGCAGTCGGACATCGTGCTGGAGAACTACAAGGCCGGCACACTCGCGCGCTATGGCCTGGACGAAGCCAGCCTGCGCAAGATCAATCCACGGCTCATCTATTGCTCGGTCACTGGATTTGGACAGACCGGTCCGCGCCGCGACCAGCCCGCCTATGACTTCCTGATCCAGGCCATGGGTGGCCTGATGAGCGTTACCGGGGAGCGCGACGGCCAACCGGGCGGCGGCCCGCAAAAGGTCGGTGTGCCCATCGTCGACCTGATGACCGGCATGTATACCGCGGTGGCAGTGCTCGCGGCCGTGGCGCGCCGCGATGAAAGCGGCGTTGGCGAATCGATCGACATCGCCATGCTCGATGTACAGGTGGCGATGCTGGCCAACCAGGCCATGAACTACCTGGTGTCCGGCAAGACGCCTCAGCGCAACGGCAATGCGCATCCCAATATACAGCCGCAGGATGTCTACGCCTGCGCTGATGGCGACGCCATCCTGGTGGTCGGCAACGACGGGCAGTTTGCCAAGTTGTGCGATGTGCTGGGCCACGCCGAGTGGGCCCAGGACGAACGCTTTGCCACCAACGCACAGCGCGTGCGCAACATCACCGCCCTGTCGGCGATGCTGCGCCATGAATTGGCCCAGCGCCCGCGCGCCGAGCTGATAGCGGCGCTCGACGGCGCGGGCGTGCCCTGCGGCGCCATCAACTCGGTGCCCGACGTGTTCGAAGACCCGCAGGTCAAAGCCCGCGGCATGCTCCACTATGTGCCGCATCCCAGCGGCGTGCAGGTGCCGCAGGTGGTAAGCCCGATGCGCTTCTCCGAGACACCATTGCAGGAGCAAATGGCCCCACCGCTGCTGGGGCAGCATTCGCGCCAGGTGCTGGAGGAGCTGGGCTATTCGGCCGAGCGCATCGACCAGCTGCTGGCCAGTGGTGTGGTGTAGCCTCTGAACCGGCCAATGCCCCATGCGCGCCAGCGCCGGTGCGCTCTTCTGTCTTCACTTCCAGGTTTTCTATGCAACTTCACTGGTCCCCCAAATCGCCGTATGTCCGAAAAGTCATGATCTGCGCCCATGAGCTGCAGCTGACGCAGCAGCTGCAGCTGGTCCGCTCCGTGGCCGCGATGCTCAAGCCCAATGCCGTCCTGATGCAGGACAATCCGCTGTCCAAGATCCCGACACTGATCCTGGACGACGGACGGACGCTGTTTGACTCGGTCGTCATCTGCGAGTACCTGGACGATCTGGCCAGCGGCTCGCTGTTCCCTCGGGAAGGCGACGCCCGCTGGGCGGCGCTGCGCTGGCATGCGCTGGGTGACGGCCTGCTCGATGCGCTGATTCTGTGGCGCAACGAGCGCGAGCGCGCCGTGCCGCTGGCGGCCCTATTGGCCGCGTTCGAGCACAAGACCCGCGCCAGCCTGGATCTGCTGGAGGGCGAGGTCCCGGCGCTGGAGGCGCGCGCCTTTGGCATCGGCCATCTGACCCTCGTCTGCGCGCTGGGCTACATCGATTACCGTTTCGACACGCTGGGATGGCGCGAACAGGCACCGCAGCTGGCGGCATGGTTTGCGAAGATGCAACAGCGCCCATCCGTGGCGGCTACCGAGCCGGTGGACGGCTGATCGCACGCAGTGTGTGGGACTCCATTTGTCTGAATCATCGCCAGGACGGAGGGCCTAGCAAACGGTTCATCGATACGGCTGGCTCGATTCCCGGTTCAAGGCCCCAAAATCCGAACGTAACGGCAATTTCATGGAGTGCTACTGCGATGGCCTACGCCAAGGAATTTTTTGATCTCCAGATCTACTTCGCCAGAAAGATCGCGGTACTGGCGAACCTGAAGCTGGAGACGGCCCTGCTCGACTACACGAATTTCTACGTCCGACTAGTGGGCGGTCGAGATTTCGACCCCCACCACCCCAGATGGATGGCCTACATTGCGGGGCTGAAAGACCATCCGGACCTTGGTGCATGGACCTACCATGTCTACACCCAGCGTCCGCACCTTGACCGTCCCGACTCGGTGATCGCAACATTCGGCTGTTTTTCGTATGCTTTGGGGGAGCCGGGTCAGATCAGGCTTCACTTCCACAACGACGACCACAGTTTGCAGGGACCCTTGAGCGACGAACGCATGGGGCTGCGCTTATCGGAGCTCGCTGCACTCGTGGCCCATGTTCGCGCCGAGCAACCATCAGCCAGGCAGATAGCGGGTGTCTCCTGGCTCTACCACTTGCCAACCTACAAGCGGCTGTTTCCTCCGCCTTACACCGCGCACGCAATGGTGGCCAGCAACCGATTTCGCAACATGCCACTGTGGGGCCAGTTTTTGAACCGCCACGGCGGCGTCCGAAAGAGCGCTGCGGCAGCGTTCCTTCAGCGGGTCGACAGTCAAGCCAGCGCAGACAATCCCGCACAATGCTTTCCGCTACTACCACTGGCCACTTCCGCACCGGTAGACGTCTTCCACGATTTCTACCAATCGCAACTTGCCACCAGGTTTTAGTGCAGCCAACACAAGCTTTGCCAGGCGACTCCATGGGCACATCCAGGTCACACGCCCAAGCCTCTCTGTGAATCGTTGCTTCACTGACCGCGCCCCTGCTCCTCGCGGTCCCCAGCCTTTAGCAACGCCCCGGCTTAGCCATGCGCCGACCAGAAATCGCCATCCTTCCCACCGTTCTCACCTGCGATTAGCCCGCTTGGCGCCAACCAGCCCGGCGCCAGCACCGCCCACCAACAAATGCTTGCCCAAGGCTGGGAAGCTGTGCGCAACCAAACCCAGGCCACCCTTGACCCGCGCACACGCCGACATTTACCAAAAAACCAGCAACGTCGAGGCCAGGCGCTAAGGCTACGCGATGGACATCCCCCGCCCCGGCACCCAGACCGTGCCGAGCCGCATCGGCCAACCCACCAACAGCGCCAAGCGCCCAGCGCTGATCAACGGCGAACGCCTCCAGGCCCTGCCCACTCCAAGCACCGGGCGTCTGCATTTTGCGCACAGTGATTGGTCGGGGTATTCGGTGTTTGAGGAGGCGTTTACGCGGGGGGTGTATGCGGGGGTGGGGGAAGGGTGACGGGTGCTTGGGAATCTGCGCCAAGTTCGGGTTCGGGTTGGCGCAGGCGCTGAGAGAAGCAGGAAAAACGGCTGCTGGCATCCCATCTGCACATGCCTCTCGCCGCATCCCAGAAAGCAGTGAACACACCACCGCCAAATGCTACTAGTCGAACGACTTCATTCTGAAGTCCGTTTGGTGGGTGTGTCAAAAATAGAAAATTGGCCTTTGAACTGAGCGCAGCCCTCTGTCCCTTTTCCCGGCTCCGGAAATCTGTAGACCCAAGCTACATCAACAACTCCAGCATCTGATTTCAGATCATTAAAGCGCTTGTATAAAGATACTTCTTGCTGCATAGAAGTATTTGCCTTAAGCACAAAAATCTCCGAGCGGTGTCCAAAGGCATATATAGGTCTAATCTCTGTTTTCGCCTCTCTGTATTTCGCAGAATAGTTTATTCCGAAACCGAATATGGACTAAGAAAGAAAATCGTAGAGAATGTCCAAGTCTCGGGACGAGATGCTATCGATCGAGACGACTAACACATCGTTATTTTTTGACTCAACGCTAACATGCACAGGGCACGGCTGAACCGATGCGCTTAAGCTATCCAGCGCCCATAAAAATTAATATCAATCGCCTTTATCATTAGCTCTCACATTTGCAGCATTAAAAATCCCACTTATGATTTGATAGTTTTATGTGGGAGGAGATTTGAGCACCCCCTCGAAACGACGGCAATGCTTTTCAAAAATCTCACTATTTGGAATACCGTATTCCCATGCAATTGAAACTCTATCAATAGAAATTCCAGAGTAAAGCGAGGATAAATAACCTATATCAACCTCACTAGATATTGAAGATTTAGGACCTAATTTTAAAACCAATGTATTTCGTCCGACTCCATGCACCTGTCGGATTCGTTTGCCGTCAACCGACACATGGAATTCCACACCGCCAGACAAAAGCACCCACGGTAGTCGGTCGTATTGAATTTCATGAGGTTTGCTCATGTTATTCTCGAGACCTAATTCAAGCCTTCCGTTACCTTTCTCTAACAAGATGAAATCTACTGGACAGCTACTATCAGATAAAGACGATCTGGAATACAAAATTATTGCAAGAAACAAAATTTTTCGCACAATATTTAAATTCATCATCTAGACTTATAAAGCATTTGACATAACCGGCAGTTATTAAATATGACAACTCTCATGCAGTCTTCAGAAATTAATTGATTACAGACATATTTTGTGACCGAAAAACATAATAATCATGATAAAAATAGCAATAGAGGCAAAAAGCGGCAAGGATAAAATCATCCATAACGAATTTTTATTATAGATTTCTTTTTTCCACAATTTAAACCATATTTTAGGCCAGAAAAATTTAGCCCCTGCGCTATTTCTATATTCATCACTCCTCAAAACACTTCTACTAGAAGAATATAATACAATCCATAGAGCAGTAATCAAAATAAAATAAATAGTTATGCAAACATTTTTCATACAATACAGTTAAAAAACTGGGCCCGTACAGATGGAAGCAGGGCCTTGCGCGGATATTAAAGAGAGTCTTACGCCTGCTTTTTTATTTAATTCAGATAAGGCCTCAGCTCCAGCATCAAGAGCTGCCAAACCTCCTATCAGAATATTTGCAGCTACACCAACAAAACCAGATGTCACAAAACCGATGCCAAGTGCATATATATTAGGACCGAAATCTTTAAATGCTTTTTCTTGAAGAGGTATTTTTTGATGGATATTCCACTCTTTAGATCCGCAATCCGTAACCAGTGTGCAGCGAACATCAATATTAATATACCCATTAGCATAAACGTGAAGCCTAATAAACTGCACATAACCCCACCAAGACCACGAAGGCGAAACAAAACTAAAGCCATCGATTCCATAGTCAACGATATTCAATTTAGGTTGACTGATCCACTCCCCCGTTACCTCGCTTAAGCCAGCTGGATCCATATAGCCTAAAACGTGCCCGCCCACATAATTGTAAAAATTAATACCCCCAAACACCCCAATTGGATCTTCTTGCAAATATCTACCGATATATCCCTCGTAATCTCTGTGGAAATTATAAGAATTTTGCTTCTCTGCGTCCCAATATTGACCTGGGAACCTCAAATTCACCAATACTAAATTTTCAATAATCTCCGTAGCACCAAACGCTTCAGAGATAATTTTCCAAGTCACAACGCCAGTCTTGTCAGTCGCCGTTTCTGGAGTCCCCAGATTACCGGTATGCAAATAGTGATAGCCGGTTTGGGAACTAGCTAAACCACTATTAACAACCTCCGCCTGCCAAACCGGATCCGTACTCCACAACCCCTGCTGCCCCGCAACCGGATTGAATCCATAAGCCCGTTGCAGCTTGCCATCCTTGTCCAGCTCTCCCATCAGCGCCTGCTCGCTGTAGATAAAGTAGGTCACCTGCGTGGCCGCGTCTTTGGTCACGCTCTTGCTGATTCTGCGGCCGAACGGGTCGTAGCGGTACTGCGCTTGCGTGCCGTCAGTGCTCTCGTAGGCGGTCAGCCGCTCAGCGGCGTTGTAGCGGTAGGTTTTGCTGTCCTCGCCGCTTGTTTCCTGCTGGGTATGGCCCTGCGGGGTGTAGCTCACCTGGGTGTCTACCGCAGGGCTTGGGCTAAACGGTGTTTTGCTGGGGTAACGGACCATTTGGTTGTCGGCGTTGTAGCTCCAGGCGCCCGGCTGGTGCGCGCTGCTGGTGCGGTTGCCTACGGCGTCATAGCCATATTGTTCGCTGGGCAGGCCCAGGCCCTGCAGGCTTTGGTCTGGCGTCGCCTGGGTGAGGCGGTCTAAGCTGTCATAGCCATATTGGGTGGTGCCCAGGTCGCTGTCGATCTGGGTGATATTGCCAGCCCTGTCGTATTGGTAGGCCTTGCTGGCGAGAACCTGGTTGCTGCCGTTCTTGACCTGGATGCTGGTGGGGCGTTGCAGGGCATCCAGCGCCAAGGATTTGGTTGCTCCTGGGGTTTGAATGACCGTGGGCATATTCCACTGGTAGTTTTGGTAGCGGATCTCGCTGCTGTTGGGTAGCGTGATGTTGGCGAGCTGCCCCTTGGTGTAGCTATAGGTTTGCGTGCTGCCGTCGGGGTAGGTGTGGCTAGCCAGTTGGCCGTCGCTGTTAAAGCTTTGGCCTGTGGTGAAGCTGAAGCTTCCAGATTCATCTACTTTTCCATACGTCGTTTGGCTTTGTGCTGTGCGCCCTTGGGCATCTTGGCTGTAGCTGGCGCTGCTGATAAGTTGGCCGTTGCCATCTTGCTGTTCGTAGGCAGCAAGGCGCCCATCGTTGTCGTACCGGTAGCTGGTTTTCTCATCCAGGGTGGTGCCGCCAAGCTGGTGTTGCGCTTGCGTCATGCGGCCGGCCGCGTCGTAGCTGTAGCTGCGGGTATTGCCTCCTGCATCGGTGCGCAAGATCAGTTGATGGGCAGCGTCGTAGCGGTAGGCAATGGCTCCGCCCATGGGGCGAATTTCTTTGGTCTGCTGTCCTGATTTGTCGTACTCGAACCGGTGGGTGTTGCCATTGGCATCCCTGAGGCTGGTCAGCTGGTCAAAGGCATCCCAGCTTTGTTTAGTGGCTTGCCCTGCGGGGTCCGTGCCCTTGATCTTTCTGCCCAGTGCATCGTACTCAACCAGCGTGGTCTTGCCTGCAGGATCGGTGCTCGCTACACGCTGGCCCAGCACATCATAGGTTTGGCTTTGTGTGCGACTCTCTCCGCCACCCAGGTGCTGGGTGGTCGCCGTTAGCCTACCCTGTTGGTCATACCGGTAGGTCTCTTTGTAGGTGGGGTACTGGGTGGCTATCAGCAGCCCTGCCTGCTCGGTATCATCTGCCCCGTATTCGTAGCTGGTGGTGTTGCCTGCAGGGTCCTTGGTGGCCTGAATGCGGCCTCTCGCGTCATAGGTGGTTTCTGTGACCAGGCCGCTTGGGCTGATCGACTGGATAGGCCAGCCATTGCTGTCATAGGCGGTTCTGCGGCCCGCGCCTTCGGTCTCGCCTGGTGCCAGGATTTCAATCACTCGGCCCCGCTGGTCGTAGCGGGTGACCTGGGTGTTGCCCATGGGGCTGATGACATGGGTGCGCCTGCCTCTCGCGTCATAGCGGATTTGGGTAGCGTGGCCCAATGGATTGGAGGCCTTGGTCACATTGCCAGCGGCATCCACCTCCAGGCTGGTTGTGCGGTTCAGTGCATCGGTCTTGCTGGTGGGGGCCCCGCGCAAGTCATACGCCATCGTTCTCGTGTGCCCCTCCCCATCGGTTTGGGCGGTCACGTTGCCCGCACTGTCGTACTGCCAGCTTTGGGTAATCGCATCCGCCTTGGTCGCATCGCCCGCGCCCTTTGTGCTGCTGGTGAGCTGGCTGTAGGGGTCGTAGGTGTAGAGGGTGGTGCGCTGCTCAGGTAGGCCTTTGGCCTCCACCCATTCGATGACATTGCCTTTGCTGTCATAGCGCCAGGTACTCACAACCCCCAACTGGTTGGTGTAGCTGCTCTGCCGTCCAAACACGGGCTCATACGTGTACTTCTCCACGCTGCCATCGGGATGGGTGATTTGCAGCGGTTGGTAGTTGCTGTCGTAGGTCGTGGTGGTGCTGTAGCCCCGGGCATTGGTGTATTTCTGGCTGTAAGCGCCATCCCATTGGTTGGAGGCGGTCTTTTTACCGTTGAAGGTGCGACTGAGCTCATTGCCTTGCAGGTCGTACTGGGTGACGGTGGCGTTGCCCCGGCAGTCGGTGTAGGTGACTTCAAACACCCGGCGCTCGCGCAGGTAGTTGTTGGCGCCCGTTGATGCGCAGCCACTTTGCCCGTCAAACTGGCCTACGCGTCCGCCGCCCCAGAGGTTGGCGAGCTTTTGCGTGGTGCCGCTGGTACCTGTGGGGTCGATGGTGACGCCCTTCTTGCCCAGGCTCAGCATGGGCTCGGGTGCGGGGATGCTTTGGATGTACTGGGCGCTGATCTTGAGACCCAGCGGGTCGGTGCGGCTAGTGATCTGGCCGTTGGCGTCGTACCCGTACTTCCAGGCGTTGCCCATGACGTCGGTGACCTGGGCCAGGCGCTGGCCTGCCCATTGGTAGCTGACGCTGCGCCCAGCCAGGTCTTCTATTCTTGTGATCAGGCCCCCTGCCATGGTGACGGTGTAGATGGTTTTGCCCCCGTGGTCCAGGATGCGGGCGCTGGTGGCGCTGTCGTAGGCGAAGCTGACTTTGACGCCGCTGGCGTTGGCATAGCTTTGGATGACGCCGTCTGCGCTGTAGTGGATGGTGTTGCCAAAGCGGTCGTACCACTGCCAGCCGGTGTGCTGGCCAGCTGCATCCTTGAGCCTTTTGATATAGACGGGGGCGTTGCCTTTGCTCTTGGCCATGTACAGATCGCTTTGGCCGCTGCGTTCGTAGAGCACTCCCACCCGCTCTATCACTTTGGCGTCGCTGCCCAGCGGATCGAGCTCAAAGCTGAGCGGTGCCCAGGCGGGGTTGAGCCACCAGCGCCCCTGGCTCCAGGAGCGGGCAATGTCCAAGCTGCCGCCCAGCACTTTGACGCTCAGGTCGGTGTTGCTCTCCTGGTACTCGCCATTGATCCAGTTGATGCGCGGCTCGCCGGCTTTGGCGACGGGGGTGAAGCCCAGCTCGGTGTTGGGTGCGAAAGCGCCGATGCCTGAGATGCCTTGAGCGGAGGCCCAAAATGCGCTCGACAGCAGGTAGGCAAACAGACTCCCTCGCATGGATGGGCTGGTAGCCCAGGTGATGGACGACCTTGGTGTTTGTAGCGTTCTTAGGCCGCAGTGCTTTGCGCTAGGCATATGTAGATCCCTCTTGCCCCTGTTTTTGGCTTTGCAGTGGTTCGGCGCAATCATGGAAGTAGCGCCAACCGAACAAAACACACAAGAACAAAACTATCAAAAAATTAATATCAATAACTTTTTGCATTTGATTCAGCAATGCTTACGCTGCGCTGACGAGTCAGTGGAATGCAACACAGACCAAGCCGAGAACGTAAGAGGCGCTGCCATCAGGACACGCTGTTCCGCGCCGTGCAGCAGCGGTGAGAGACCTCTTCATCAATCAAGGATGAAAGACAGCCAGCATTGCGCACACCCTCCTTCATTTGACAACCCCACCCCCGCCAAAGCCACACCCCAACCAGGGATTGCCACCCCGCCCTAGCAGCAGGAATGGTTCTCATTTAAGATAAAAGATATATCTTACACACGGAATGAACACACCATGCCCTTGCAACTGAGCCTTCCCACTTCCCCTTCCCCCGAGCTGTTGGCTGCGCGTGCGCCTGAGCGGGCGCGCCATGAGATCAAGCTGCGCCGCACCACCGTTGCATCGGTGGAGCAGCTGACGCCGCATATGCTGCGCATCCGTTTGCAGGGTGCTGACCTGGCGGGTTTTAGCAGCCTGGGCTTTGATGACCATGTGAAGCTGCTGTTTCCGGATGCCAATGGCGAGCTGCAGCTGCCGCCACCCGGCAGCGAAGGCCTGCCGCCCGCGATGCGCGAGGCGATGCGGGACTACACGCCCCACTCTTACGATGCGCAGGCGCAGACCTTGGCGATTGACTTTGCGGTGCATGAGGCCGGCCCTGCCACTGCCTGGGCGCTGCAGGCGGCCGCTGGGCATGCACTGGGTATTGCGGGGCCGCGTGGCTCCTTCATCGTGCCCACGGCGTTTGATGGGCACCTGCTGATTGGTGATGATGCGGCGCTGCCAGCGATCACGCGCCGCCTGCGCGAGCTGCCTGCCGGCACCCAGGCGGTGGTGGTGGTGGAGGTGAATGACGCAGCCGACGAGCAAAAGCTGGACAGTGCTGCCGACCTGCAGGTGCACTGGGTGCACCGCCAGGGCCAGCCAGCTGGCGATGCGCAGCGGCTGCTAGCGGCTTTGCGCCAGATCGATGCGCCAGCCGGCGATTACTACAACTGGGTAGCGCTGGAATCGACGGCCGCCAAGGCGCTGCGTGCAGCGCTGATTGCCGAGCATGGCGCCCACCCCAAATGGACCAAGGCAGCGGCCTACTGGAAGCGTGGCAGCTCCGGCGTGCATGAAGTCATTGAAGAGTGACCGCACACATCCATTATTCAGGATAGGCGCGCAGATAGCCCAGCAGTTGGACGATGCGCGCCTTGGTCAGGCTGTTGCGGTACTCGCTGCGCGACAGCGCTGAGGAGCTGCCAAAGTCCTGGGCGTTCCAGGTGCCGTCGATAAAGGCGGCCTCGGTGGTCATAAAGCTCAGCCAGTTGCGCTGCGCGGCGCGCAGCTTTTGCGCGCCGGTGGCGCCCACCTTGGCCATCAGCGCACGGTAGGTCTGGTTCAGCTCCACATCGAGTTGCTTGGCATAGGCGCTGCTGGCGCGCAGCATGTCTGCCGTCGTGTTCTGGTTGCCGATGGCCGCCTCCAGCGGCTGTATGCGCTGCTCAAACGCGGCCAGGCGGTCAGGGGCATCGGGGTTGTCCACGGCCATCGCGGCTGTTGATACCAATATGGCAGCGCCCAGGCAAGCGGCGCGCATCCATAGCCAGCGGGGCTGGCGGCGGTGGTTGAAGACCATGAACATCCTCCTGATGAGTGCTTAAAAAATGGGCAGCGGGATCAATTGACCTCGCTGGCCGCAATTCCTGCATTGCCGGACTGCGGCGCCGCCGTGCCAGACGGGGTGGCGCGGCGCCAGACCATGCCGCCATCGGCCGTGGGTACGGGTTGGCCCACGGTACCGGACGACACCGGCGAGACGACCACACCGCGCTCAATCGGCGGTGGGTTGCCCGCGGGCTGGCCCTGGGGCGCACTGGCGCTGCCGGGGAAGGCCGGGGCAGGAGAGGCGCTGGCCGGTGCCGGGTTGGAAGGCGCAGGGTTGGACGACGCGCCAGGCACCACGACACCGGGTTGCGGCTGGCTCGGATCGGCCAGGCGCTGCGCAGGCATCTGCGGCTGCTGCGCTGGAGATGGGTTGTTCTGGAACACGGGGTAGTCGCCCTCGCCGCTGGGGCCGCGCGGGCCCGCGCCGCCCTGGCCTATCGGCCGGGCCTCGGGGTCGTCGATGATGGGCGCATCACCAGGGTTGCCGCGATCGGGCAGCTCCTGCATCGCAGGGGGCTGCTCAAACGGATCGACCGGTTGCTTGTTGTCACCAAAGCCCAGCATCCAGCTGCGCAGGCGCTGCACAAAGGTGTTGTTCTCGGCCGGCATCTCAAAGCGGGCCTGTGCCTGCACCAGCTTGGCGCGCTGCGATGCGGCGGCCACCTCGGCCACCACAGGCAGTGCACTGTGGGCGCCCTGGCCCCAGTAGTCGTTCAGCTGCACACGGCTGTCGTTGAAGCCGACCCAGGCGCCGCCCACCCAGTCCGGGTGCGCCAGCATGAACCAGCCATCGGCATTGTCTTGCGTGGTGCCGGTCTTGCCCACCCAGTCCCCGCTGACGCCATAGCGCGCCACACCCCGGCCCGTGCCCTTGGTGATGACGCCGCGCATCATGTCGATCAAGGCGTAGGTCACGCCGCTGTCCAGTGCCACCTCCGGCGCGGGTGGCTCAAACTCGGCCAGCACCTTGCCCTCGCGGTCAGTAATGCGGGTGACCATGACGGGCGCGCGGTAGCCGCCGCCGTTGGCCAGGGTGGAATAGGCGGTCACCAT
Organism: Comamonas squillarum; assembly: GCF_025309455.1. NCBI lineage: Bacteria > Pseudomonadati > Pseudomonadota > Betaproteobacteria > Burkholderiales > Comamonadaceae > Comamonas > Comamonas squillarum. Next base: position 3,568,514 of record NZ_CP104377.1, on the reverse strand, counting down.
CTCCTGCAAGGTGACCGGGCTGGTACCCAGCGCCAGCGACAGCACATCTTCAAGCTTGCTGTCGCGCACACCCAGCGCCCGCGCCAGCTTGGCCACCTTGGCGGGCCCCACCTTGGCCATCACCTGGGCGGTGATGGTGTTCTTGGAGTAGGCCAGGCCGTCGGCCAGGGTCATCGGTTGGTCAGAAGGCGGGCCGCCATCGGTGGGGCGCCAGAACTGCCCGCCGCCCAGCGGAATGCGCACGGCCTCATCCATCAGCTGGTCGGTGGGCAACGCGCCATCCTGCAGCGCTGCGCCATAGACAAAGGGCTTGAAGGTGGAGCCGGGCTGGCGGCGCGCTTGCGAGACATGGTCAAAGGGGTCGATGGCAAAGTCGCGGCTGCCCACCCAGGCCAGCACATGGGCGTTGCGTGGGTCCATGGCCATAAAGCCCACCTGCACGCGCACCTTGTCCTGGCGCAGGTTGGCCATAAAGTCGGCATCAGCCAGCAGGCGCTGCAGCGCTTCGTCCTTGTCCTGGCCATCGGCCACCGCCTGGCGGTAGACGGCGCTTTCGCGCACAAAGCTTTGCACCAGCGGGTTCTTGGCGGTCCACTGGTTGCGGTTGCTCCACAGGCCATTGGCGGTCACCTGCAACTGCCGGCCCTGGCGCACCACGGCCTGGTTGGCCCATTGCTGCACGCGCGAGTCGATGGTGGTCTGCACCACCAGGCCATCGGCATAGATGTTGTAGTCGTTGGCGTCGGCCCATTCGATCAGCCACTTGCGCAGCGCCTGCGCAAAATGCGGTGCCATGCCCACGGCCTCGTCCTGGCGCTCAAAATCCAGCTTGATGCCGCGTTTTTTGAGGGTCTCGAAATCCTGGTCGCTGAGCTTGCCGTGCTTGTTCATCTGCGCCAGCACGGTGTTGCGGCGCTGCTGGGCCCGCTCCGGGTTTTGCACGGGGTTGTAGTAGCTGGTGCCCTTGAGCATGCCCACCAGGGTCGCCGCTTCGAGCACGCTCAGCTTCTGGGCGGGCTTGTCAAAATAGGTGCGTGCGGCCATCTCGATGCCAAAGGCGTTGTAGAGAAAGGGCACGGTGTTGAGGTAGGTCTCCAGGATCTCGTCCTTGGTGTAGGCCGATTCGATCTTGTAGGCGGTCACGGCCTCCTTGAGCTTGCGGTTGAGCGAGCGGGCGCGGCCGATTTCCTCGGGGAACATATTGCGCGCCAACTGCTGGGTGATGGTGGAGCCGCCCTGGGGCCGGCCCATCGCCGTGTGCAGCACAGAGCCAAAGGTGCGGCGCCAATCGAGCGCGCCATGCTCATAAAAACGGTGGTCTTCGGTGGCGATCAGCGCGTTGATGACGTTCGGTGAAATGTCCTTCAGCGCCACCCATTCGCGGTTGGCGCGCTTGTACTGGGCCAGCACCTTGCCATCGGCCGACAACAGCTGGGTGGGGGCCTCGACCTTGTTTTTCTGGATATCGCCGATCGACGGGGTGAGCGGAATCAGCAGCAGCACATAGAGCAGCAGCAGCACCGGCAAGGCTGCCACCGCCAGCAACCATTGCTTTTTGCTGAGTGCGGCCAGCCAGGGGCGCAGGCGCCGGGCCAGCCCGGGCAAGGCGCCCGCTGCGCGGCGCAAGGTGTTCATCAAACCGGAGAGAAGGGGGATCGCCATGGAAGAAGTCTGCAAAGCCTGGGCCGGCAGCGCGCTGTCCGCACCGCTGCCTTGGCCAAGGCGCCATTGTCGGGCAGGCACGGTTTCCCCACCTGTCGGCTGTGCAAAGCAGACTGCAAACCATGTAACAAATGTAGGGGGCGGGCAAAAGCTATAGAAATGGGACAAGACCGAATTTCGAGCGTTTTGGCAGCATTAAACGGCACGTTGCAGAAGAATATTGCCTGCAGGTCTTGCCACCCCAGCAATACCGCCCCCGCAGGCCAGCGCGGGGCAGGCCAGCATCACTCCATGAACCAGCCGTGGCTCACGATCATTGACTGCCCCGTCAGCGCATTGGTGGGGAACGCCGCAAAGAACAGTGCCACGCGTGCCACATCGTCCACGGTGGTGAACTCGCCGTCGACGGTGTCCTTGAGCATCACGTTCTTGATCACATCGGCCTCGCTGATGCCCAGCTCCTTGGCCTGCTCGGGGATCTGCTTGTCCACAAGCGGCGTGCGCACATAACCCGGGCAGATCACATTGGCGCGTACGCCTTGCGGGCCGCCCTCTTTGGCGACGACCTTGGCCAGGCCTTCGAGGCCATGCTTGGCCGTCACATAGGGCGCCTTGAGCTTGGAGGCCTCCTTGGAATGCACTGAGCCGGTATAGATGATGCTGCCGCCACGGCCCTGCGCATACATGTGCTTGATGCAGGCGCGGGTGGTGAGGAAGGCGCCATCGAGCTGGATGGCCAGCATCTTCTGCCACTCCTGCAACGTAAAGTCCTGCACCGGCTTGACGATCTGGATGCCGGCATTGCTCACCAGGATATCGATGCCGCCATAGGCTTTCACTGCGGCTTCGACAGAGGCGTCGACCTGGTCTTCCTGCGTCACATCGACCGCCAGGCCCATGGCGGTGCCGCCCTTGCTGGCAATATCCTGGGCCGCCGCCTCGGCTGCTTCCTGCTTCAGATCGGCGATCACCACCTTGGCGCCCTGCTGCGCATACAGATCGGCGATGGCCTTGCCAATGCCACTGGCGCCGCCCGTCACATAGGCCACCTTGCCTGCGAGTTGCTGAACCATTTCTTCATCCTTTCGACCGGAAAAGCGGTCACAAATAGCCAGTCTCGCGCTGCGCTGCAGCATGCTGCCGTAGGAGAGCAAGCCGTTTGCATGACAATCACCAAACCCTTGGCGCTGCCCCTGCCATCCGGCAAGGCGCTGCGCCCACCCCGCCGCAGCCCCTACACTTGCGTTTTTGCCAGACTCTTCGAACAAGACCATGAACATCACCAAAGACTGCGCCGTCACCATCCAATACAAGGTGACCGATGCGCAAGGCAAACCGCTGGACAGCGGCAACCTCGCCTACCTGCATGGCGGCTATGAAAACATCTTCCCCAAGGTGGAAGCTGCGTTTGAGGGCCAGGCTGTGGGCTTTAGCACCAGCGTGGATCTGGCAGTGGAAGATGCCTTTGGCGTGCGCGACGAGAGCCTCGTGCGCGTGATCCCCAAGAGCGAGTTCCCACCGGGCGTGAAGGTGGGCGGCCAGCTGCGCGGCGCCAATGACCGCGGCGAGCCCCAGGCCTTCTATGTCAAGAAGATCAAGGGCCCGGAAGTGCACCTGGATGGCAACCACCCGCTCGCCGGCCTGGCGCTGCGCTTTAGCGGCAAGGTCGTCGATGTGCGCGCAGCCAGCGAAGAAGAGATTGCCCACCGCCATGTGCATGGCGCGCACGGCCACCACCATTGATACTGCCGCGTAGCGGGCCGGTGCAGTGCACGGCCCTCTTGGCGTTGTTGATCACCCCAGCGGCTCACGCAAAGGCCTAGCGTGCAGGCCGCTTTTTCATTGGAGCAGCGACCCCATGACCACCCTGATCGAGCCCCGAACCGCCCGCCTGCAGCTGCGCCAATGGCAGCCGCAGGACAGGGAGGCCTTTGCCGCGATGACGGCGGACCCCGAGGTAATGCGCTACTTCCCCGCGCCGCTGACGCGGGCGCAGAGCGACGCGATGGCAGACCGCTGCGAGGCGCTGATGGCCGAGCGCGGCTGGGGCGTCTGGGCGGTGGAGCGGCTGGAGGACCAGCAATTTATCGGCATCGTCGGCCTGCATGTGCCCCAGGCCGAGCTGCCTTTTTCTCCCTGCGTCGAAATCATGTGGCGCCTGGCGCGCCATGCCTGGCACCAGGGCCTGGCCACTGAGGCCGCGCGGGCGGCACTGGCCGTCGGATTTGACCATGTAAAGCTGGCTGACATCGTGGCCTTCACGACCACCAGCAACCTGCCATCGCAAGCACTGATGGAGCGCCTGGGCATGGAGCGCGACCTGGCAGGCGATTTTGCGCACCCTGCCTTGCCTGAGGGCCACCCATTGCGAGCCCATGTGCTGTATCGCTTGTCCGCTGCAAAATTCGCAGCAACCTAAACCTTGCACTGCGCGGCCGCCATGACCGGCTGCTGGGGATGGCTCGCCGCGTTTCAAGCCAACCGCCGCCCTGCCCCGCCGTCCGAGCGCGCACCCAGCAGGCTGTAGGACGCTTGATCTTTCTCAGGGCTTTTACGCATATTGACCATGTCGCAGCCTTTGTTGCAGTTTTGCGAGTTAGGATGTGATCAACAAGGTGCCGCAAGGCGATGGCCTTCGCTGCATCCGGTTGCTATAGCTGGGCTGCCGCCCAGCATGTTCGAGAAAGGAGCACATCCATGCAAGTTCAAGTGCACGCTGGTGACAATGTTCAAGGCGGAGAATCCCTCTCCCAATGGGCACAAACCGAGGTACAAAACAAGCTTTCGCGCTTCCGCGAATATGTGACCCGGGTGGAGGTTTACCTCACCGATGTGGACGCCCTGAAAAACGGCGGCAAAGGCAAGCGCTGTGTGATGGAAACACGGGCTACCGGGCGCCAACCCCTGGCTGTCAACGCCGAGGCCGAAAAGGTCGCCGAAGCCTTCAACGCAGCGCTGGAAAAACTGCACCGTGCTTTGGACACCGACATCGCCAAGATGCGCGACAAGAGCAACCGCGAAACCATTCGTACCGGCACCGATGAGGATGTCGAAGCCTAAGGGCTGAACCGGGCCAGCACCGCCCACCCTTCTGAGCAAAGCACCGCCTGGCGGTGCTTTTTTGCGTCTGAGGCTTGCTGTTTTCGCGGCCCTGGCACCCACCAGCTGCGTGGTTTGCAGCTCGGGCGCCGCGCAGTCGGTCGGTGCAGCGCAAGCGCTCGCAACACCACCCAAGCAAAAAAACTTCGCCAACACCAGACTGGCTGCGCCTACGCCGGCCCACGCGCTCGGCACTCGGCAATCCGCACCCAGCCCCTAGGCGCCAAGCGCCGGCCGCCTTGGCAGGGACCTGAATAACGCTGCAGCGCGCATGTCTGCCGGCGTACAGCGCCCATGGCAGAACACAAGGCAGCTACCGGCAGACAGAGGCGGACACAGGACAGCGCGAGCGCGCCTGCTCTGGCGCTGTGCCCTCCTCCAACGGCCCTCAATGCTGCCCTCCATCCGCAGAGTTCGAAAAAGCTTGGGGCACGAACGCAGCAACGCCGAATCACGGTCGTTCAAATCCACTGAATGCACTGTTCAGACCAGGCGTTCAGACGCCGAAAAACCAGTGGATATCTTCATGCACTCAGTCTATTGATTTGCACACAGCTTATGCACATTTGAAAAATTTCTCTGTCAAATTTTCTGACTGGGAAGATATCCACAGATAGATGTGACTTGAGAGAAGCTATGTTTGGAGTGGCTTCAGCAAATAAAAATAGCTATATGCCGCACATATGTCGCATAACTGCCCGCAATTTTCACTTAAATATCCGCATTGCTGAGCCGTAGGACTTGAGCATGGCATGCAATCTATACACATACTTTTCCACATTTTTTGATCTTTATCGCCTATTTATTAAGCATTTATACGATGGAAAGTTATTTCGTAAGCACTGTGCATAAGAATACAAGTGACTCGCTTTAAACAGGAAATTTACAGAACCCTGTGGGTAACTCGAAATTCTATGGATCAATTTATCCACAATCCATGCTACAGCCACCTTCACATGTCAACATGTGGATAAGTCATCCGGGGAAAAGTGCTTGTCGTTTTTATCGCATAAGTCCTTTACTTATCCACAAATTTGCGCCATCGTAGAGGGAGGCTCCTGCCATGCCTATGTGCATAACCCCCACCACCAGACTCTCATATGGTGAAATATCCCACGATGTGAGATATTATGCACAAGCACGATAAGGATAACTTGTTGAAAAAGCAAGCTCCCTTTTCGGCAGTTTTGCATAAAAATTAGGCATTCGTTCGTATATGCTCGCCTTGTAGTGCTGTCATTGATTTGAATTGAATCGCTTTTGATTTCAGTTTATTTGAATTATTCAAATTGAAATTTGGGCTTTGTCGTTAGGGGCCCAGGATCCAGCGCACTCCGGTCTGAGATGCCGTCAATCACCGTCATCGCCCTCTGCGCCAGCCGCTGGGGGCTGGCAGAAATCAGCCTAGCGCCATCCCTCGATCTGCGCTTGCGTCAGAAGGTCCCGGTCGAACGTGCTTGTTCGATGCCAAACACGTGCGCAATAGCCGGTGAATACCAAAACACTGCGTCGAAAGCGCCCGAATCAGCGACGCCCCTCGTTGCGCTGAGGGCGCGACGACCACCCGCGCGCTTGTTGGGCCTGGCGATGGCTGTTGACTGCATCGCTTGATCGCCTGGCACAGCAGAAACGAAGAAAAGACCGGTGCGGGCAAATACCGGAATGCGCCGATCCTCCCCAGCGGCGAGCTCCGCCAACCGTCGGCGCCGGACTGCCGTCCCGGCGCGACGCCACGATCCCATCAGGCGCGAGATGTCCACAGATGTGGCGCATCGCGGGCAGCGGCCTTCATCGCGGGTGTGAGGCGCACCACTGCCTATGCGAATGGCGCTGGTCCGCTGTTTTGCACATGCAGTTTTTGGAGGCCTGGCGAACGTCTCTTTGCCCAAAAGTCAGCCCCAGGCAGATGGCTTTGTATCCCTAAGCGGCCGTTGCTAGCCAGTAAGTTGTTGTTTTTATTGGGTATCTTTTTGGAAAGACGGTGGATCCTCAGCGGCCACCTCCGGAACCGATGGGAGGAGCCCCAAAAGAGCTGTGTATAACAATCGGTACAAGCCCCTAACAATCCCCTAGTTATCCACAGATAGAAGCCCGACCGCGAACTTGCTCCATTACCATGCACCGGAAATAGCGTCCGGTGTCCACAGACCAATAGTGCAGTAGATATTTGTTTTGTAACGATAAAAAACTTATCCACAATTCAATGGGCCAAACTCTCCGGCATCCAAAGTGGCCGATCGCCGCCTAGGTATTGTGGACAATATTTGCGGCCCAGAGTTTCCTGCGCATAGCAGTCCAGCGGGTGCTACTATTTTGTGCTGATCACTGAGTGATTGTGGATAAGTTATTAATTATCAATCACTTGGTGAGAATTTGAGATTGAAGAATGGCTGTGGATAATGCGCATGGTCGTATCAGCTTATCCACAGAAATATCCCAGATGCCGGACTTATCCACTTCGCAGTGACAAGGATGAAGGGGTACCATCAACATGGTTGGAAAAATTTCAAGCGGTTGACAGCATTAGGCTTAATGGACTTATCCACAGAAGGTGGGGCCCTTCTACTACTATCTACTATTCTTTTAAAGAAAATAAAAGAAAAACCAAAGGCAAGCTCGGCAAAGTTTCATATCTTGAAAATTTTCAGACTGTGAAAAGTCAAGCCTCTTTGGCAGAAGTGAGCGGGGCAGAGCAGTTCTCAAAATACGCAGCACATCACCTCAGCATCCCTCTCCCCTATGGACGAGGGCATCCTATAACTTGGGGTGCTTGGTCGCAGCACTGTCGTACTGACCCAGAGTTCGATCACACAGAGAGGGGCGCTGTGCGCAAATGCACAGCCCAGCATAGGTGTTAGCTATACTTTTGGATATGCGTGGCGAGTGCCGATGCCGCTTTGCGCGGCATATGGCGGGATGAGAAGGCGGCATTGATTGGTGCGGCTGCCGCCTAGGTGTCGTTGCGCAGCAGGGAACGCATCGCAGCGGATCGCCCCGCAGGCCCTGCAGATCCGTCCACCAGGCCGCTGGAGCCTGCCCAGGCGTTGATTGGCGCTGGGTAGAGGGGTCAAGCGGGGTTGGGAGTGGTTGGGGCCAAGGATGGCTTACACCGTCTCTGCCGGCCGTGAATGGCCGTGAGAGTGTTCTATAGCCTTGGTATCTTTTGGCAGGTGGTGGTCGTGCAATGGATCAAGGAGCTGGACCCTCATCTGCGATAACTGTATTTTTATACAGTCATCGGTATGGCTTCTTGCCACAGCCCGTTTGACCTGTAGCCCATTCGACACCGCCAGCCTCTCAAGCGCCGCTATGGCTGCGTAGAGGCCCCGAACGGCGTTTCCAGCCCATAACCCCTCAGACAGGCAAAAAAATACCGCCAGATGGCGGTATGAAGGGGAAGAGGGGGGGTTATGGGGCGATCAGAAGTGGCGCGCGTAGCGCAGCTGCACAAAGTTCTCGCCAGGGTTGGGACGCTTGATCGAGGCGTTAGACAGATGCTCCAGACGCACCGACCATTCATTCTCGCGGCGCATGCCGGTAAAGTAGCCCACGCCGATGTGGGTGCCGAAATTGAAAGCGGTCGAGAAGCGCTTGTCGCGGCTTTCATAGAGCTTGCTGGAGACATAACCGCCGAGGCCCGCTTCAACAAACCAGGGGTACTGGCTCTTACTGTGAAAGCGCATCGTGGGCACGAGGCCAACCACAGCAATGGTGCGGCTGCCTTCTTGCTCCATGCGGTCGGAGTTCCAGGCGGACAGGCTCATGTCCCAATGGGCGGTGACCGCATGGCCCCACCAATAGGTCTTCCAATCCATTGGGATGGTCGAGCCAATGGTGAGCGCACGCGCGTCACGTTCGGCAACCCCTGCTTGCAGGTACAGGGTGGGGCTGTTGCGCTTGTCGGCAAACTGCGCTTGGGCAGAGGCACTCCAGACAGTCAGCGCGCACAAGCCGATAGCGGAGAGGAGAGGGCGGTAATGCATTAAATAATGTTACACCTGGACCACAGCAGCTTTTGTCAGCAAAAGCAGGATGTTGTCTGTATGCAACCGCTGACGCTGTCACGGGCATATACACAGGCACAAAAAAGCGCAGCTGGTCAGGGCTGCGCAGGAGGGGTTGGAGAGGGAGACAGATGCCAGGAGGCGGGCGGTTGCCCTATTTACTGTCCATAGGTGGAACAGTCTGTTTCGGATTGGGGCCTTGATGGCGCTGGCCATGCGGGCCCTTTCCGTCCGGGCCGCGTCCGCGGCGCTCATGCATCTTCAAGGTTTCCGCATCAAAAGTCTTTTGCTGCTCAGGCGTCAAGGTGGCATAGAAAGCCTTGGTCGCCTGGTTGCGCTGGTCCATCGCAGCCTGGTGCTTGGCATGCATGGCCTGCATCGCGTCAATACGCTCTGGCGTGGTCATCTTGGCAAAGTCTGGACGTTCAGGGCGGTCACCGGGGGCCGGGCGCTGGGGCTTGACGGCCGTCATATAGCTGGTCCAGGCGGCTTCCTGGCTGGCATTGAGCTTGAGCGAGGCCTTGAGTGCCTGCATGCGTTTGGCCATGTGTGCCTCGCGTGCTTCGGGGTCATGGGCCTTTTTGGCAGGGGCGGGGGCGCTTTGTGTGGTGGGGGCTACTGCGGGGGCAGCCGGGGTTTGGGCGAAGCTGGAAACCGACAGGCTGGCCAGCATGGCGGTCACGATGGCGCTGCGTTGTAAGAGAGACATAGTGGTTCCTTTCCGGGTTGTGATGTCTTATGCGATGTCTGCAGTGTCCGCCTGCCATGTAATAGCGCTGTCACTGGCCGGTATGGCTGTGTAAAGAATTAGCAATTTTGGTTGTGTGGCTTTGGGGGAGGCAAGCGCTGCTGCTACCAGCGCCCACCCATCCCAAACCCGGTTTTTTGCCTGGCGCATCGGGCTGGGGCGGGCCCGATTCGCGGCACAATGGACAGCAGATCAGTGCGGCACACCAGGGCCGCTTGTGTTTTTTAAAGGGCTGCTGCGCAAGACTGCAGCCCCCCAGAACAAAGGAATGGCATGTTCAAGAACATGATTTTTTACCGCATCTCCGAAACCTGGCAGCCGGATTTGGTCGCGCTGGATACGGCCTTGGCCAAGCAGCAGTTTGAGCAGTGCGGCGCTACCCAGGAAAAATCCACCGGTTGGGTGCCTCCGCGCGGCGAGGAGCACGGCGCGATGGTCGAGTCGGTAGGGGGCCAGTGGATCTTGCGGCTGATGAGCGAGAGCAAGATGCTGCCCGCCAGCGTGCTCAACCGCAAAGTTGATGAAAAGCTCGCCCATATCGAAGCCCAGGAAGGCCGCAAGCCCGGCAAGAAGGAAAAGCAGGAGCTCAAGGACGAGTGCAAGCTCGATCTGCTGCCGATGGCCTTTACCAAGCAGGGCGGGCTGTGGATCTGGATCGATCCGCAGGCGCGCCTCCTGGTGCTGGACACGAGCAGCCAGGGCCGTGCAGACGAAGTGATCACCATGCTGGTGGAGGCCTCGCCCGGTTTTTCGGTGGCGCTGATCGACACCCAGAACAGCCCCCAGGGGGCGATGTCTGCCTGGCTGCACAGCTACGATGCGCCGGCGGGCTTCAGCATTGACCAGGAGTGCGAGCTCAAGAGCGCCGATGAATCCAAGGCGGTCGTGCGCTATGCCCGCCACCCGCTGGGCATCGACGAGATCCGCGAGCATATCGACCAGGGCAAGCTGCCCACCAAGCTGGCGCTGACCTGGGATGACCGGGTCAGCTTTGTGCTGACCGAGGGCCTGCAGCTCAAGAAGGTGGCCTTGCTCGATGTGGTGATGGAAGGGGCCAGTGAGGATGGCGGTTTTGACGCCGATGTGGCCATTGCCACCGGGGAGTTCAGCCAGCTGATTCCCGACCTGATCCAGGCACTGGGCGGCGAAGGCCGCACCGAGCTGGGCCAGCTGCCCGACCGGGGCGACAAACCCGCCGCAGCGGCCCGGGAAGGGGCTGCAGCGCCCGCCAAGCCGATGAGCCAGGGGGTAGGCGCTGCCAAGCCATTCCAGGCGTCTGGCAAGCCTGGCGGCATGCAGACCGGGCCCAAATCGGCACCGGTGGACCAGGATCCGGATTCCAGCCCTTTCTGATCTGGGCCAACCGCAGAAACGATAACGCGCTCCCAGGAGCGCGTTTTTTATGCCTGTGCAATGCTTGGACAGGGCTTTAGTGCTTGCAGCAGCTGGCTGCGTCAGGGTCGGCATGCGGGTCGGACAGGCTGTCGAGAATAGGGCAGTCCGGGCGCTGGTCGCCGTGGCAGCTGTGCACCAGCGCCTGCAGCGAGCGCTCCATCGCCTTCATCGCGGCAATGCGCTCGCGCAAGGCGCCGATATGCTTTTGCGCAATCTCCTTGACCGAGCTGCTGGCGCGCTGCTTGTCGTGCCAGAGGTTGAGCAGGTTCTCGATCTCCTCCATCGAGAAGCCCAGATCGCGGCAGCGGCGGATGAAGGAGAGCGTATGCACATCGGACTGGGTATACAGCCGGTAGCCGCTGTCGGTGCGGTGCACATGGGGCAGCAGGTTCAGCGACTCGTAGTGGCGCGCCATGCGCGCAGAAATACCCGCCAGCTGGGCTGCCTGGCTGATGGACACCGGCCAGGCGATGGACCGCTCAGTGGCAGGCTTGCGTGACGGGCTGGCCATGCTTACTGGACCTGGTAGCCTTCGGCCGCAATGGCCGCTGCGATCTTGTCAGCGGGCTGGCTGGACTCGACCACCACCTTGCCTTGGGCGCGGTCGATGGCTACCTTGGCCTGGGCGTCGAGTTGCTGCACAGCCTGGGTGACGGCACGCTCGCAGTGGCCGCAGGTCATGCCTTGGACTTGGAAGGTGTTTTGCATCAGAGTTTCCTTTTCCTGTAGTTGATGGCTTGATCTTGAAAGCTGACACGGTGTGAAGGTCAAGAGCAGGGGCTTTCGCCTGGAACAAGCCATCAGAACTGCTTCGGTCCGGATGTGTTTCACGTGAAACAGCATCCATGGACCGACAGGCTGCATTACTGCTTTTCGTCCGCGATGGCCTTTTGCACCGAAGGACGGGCGCCCACGCGCTGCAGGAAGCTTGCCAGGTTTTCCAGGCCGCTGATGTCGACACCGACAAACTTGCTCCAGCCGCAGACGGTGAACAGGTAGGCATCGGCCACGCTGAAGTCCGCGCCCATCAGGAATTCCTTGCCGGCCAGCTGCGCATCCACCCAGGTCAGGCGCTTGAGCACTTGTCCACGGGCCATGTCCTTGACAGGGTCGGGCATATTGGGGTTGAACAGCGGGGAGAAGCCCTTGTGGATCTCGGTGCCGATAAAGCCCAGCCACTCTTGCAACTGGTAGCGCTCGAAGGTGCCGTTCGCGGGTGCCAGTTTGGAGGCGGGCGCCTGGTCGGCAATGTACTGCACGATGGCGGGGCCTTCACGCAGGCGCTGGCCATTGTCCAGCTCCAGCACCGGCACATAGCCCAGCGGGTTGATCGTGTAGAAGTCGGTGCCGTCCTTGAGCTGGTGGGTCTTGGTGCTGGCCATCTCCAGGGTGAAGGGCAGACCGGCTTCCAGCAGGGCGATATGGGGCGACAGCGAACAGGCGCCGGGAGAGAAATACAGCTTCATCGACAAATCTCCAGTGAAAGGTGAAAGCCAAACCATGCTATCGCTTTTGACAAAGCTTTGCAGCCAGGTGGCTGCGGCGCAATAACACGGCTGACCGCGTGTAAACCCCCAAGTCATTAAAATAGCGGGCAAAACCGACTATTCGCCATTCTGTCAAAGGGCTGCAGAAGGGCATGACTGCATGCAAGGCTGCTGCCTTGCGAGCCCTGGAACGAGGCCGTATGAGCCAAACCCCCTATACCTATCCGCAAGAATTTGATGTCATCGTTGTGGGTGGCGGCCATGCCGGCACCGAGGCGGCGCTGGCCGCTGCCCGCATGGGCAGCAAGACGCTGCTGCTGACCCACAACATCGAAACCCTGGGCCAGATGAGCTGCAACCCCAGCATTGGCGGCATTGGCAAAGGCCATCTCGTCAAGGAAGTGGATGCGCTGGGCGGCGCCATGGCGCTGGCCACCGACAAGGGTGGCATCCAGTTCCGCATTCTCAACAGCTCCAAGGGCCCGGCCGTGCGTGCCACCCGTGCGCAGGCCGACCGTATCCTGTACAAGGCAGCGATCCGCGAGACCTTGGAGAACCAGCCCAACCTCTGGTTGTTCCAGCAAGCGGTCGATGACCTGATGGTCGAGGGCGACCGCGTGGTGGGCGCCGTCACCCAGGTGGGTATCCGTTTTCGCAGCCGCACCGTGGTGCTGACGGCCGGGACTTTCCTGGACGGCAAGATCCATGTGGGCCTGAACCACTATGCCGCAGGCCGCGCCGGTGATCCGCCAGCGGTCAGCCTGTCGGCGCGCCTGAAGGAATTGAAGCTGCCCCAGGGGCGCCTGAAGACCGGCACGCCGCCGCGCATCGATGGCCGCTCGATCGACTTCAGCCAGTGCGAAACCCAGCCGGGCGACGGCATGCCCGGCGGCGTCAACGAAGGCCAGCTGCCGGTGTTCAGCTTCATGGGCAATGCAGAGATGCACCCGGCGCAGATGCCTTGCTACATCACCCACACCAATGCGCGCACGCACGAGATCATCCGCAGCGGCTTTGACCGCAGCCCGATGTTCACCGGCAAGATCGAAGGGGTAGGGCCGCGTTACTGCCCGAGTGTGGAAGACAAGATCAACCGCTTTGCCGACAAGGAAAGCCACCAGATCTTTCTGGAGCCCGAAGGCCTGACCACCCACGAGTACTACCCCAACGGCATCTCGACCAGCCTGCCGTTCGACGTGCAGTACGAACTGGTGCGCAGCATGAAGGGCCTGGAGAACGCCCACATCCTGCGCCCGGGCTATGCGATCGAGTATGACTACTTCGACCCACGCTCCTTGAAGAACAGCTTTGAGACCAAGCAGATCCAGGGCCTGTTCTTTGCCGGCCAGATCAATGGCACGACCGGCTACGAAGAAGCGGCAGCCCAAGGCCTGTTTGCCGGCCTGAACGCCGCACTGCAATGCCGGGGCGAAGGCCCCTGGACGCCGCGCCGTGATGAAGCCTACCTGGGCGTGCTGGTCGACGACCTGATCACCAAGGGGGTGACCGAGCCCTACCGCATGTTCACCAGCCGGGCAGAGTTCCGCCTGCAGCTGCGGGAAGACAATGCCGACATGCGCCTGACCGAAGAGGGGCGCAAGATGGGCCTGGTCGACGATGCGCGCTGGGATGCCTTCAGCCGCAAGCGCGATGCTGTTTCACGTGAAACAGAACGCCTCAAGGCTACCTGGGTGAACCCACGCATCGTCGCTGCGCAAGAAGCCGAACGTGTGTTGGGCAAGGCCATGGAGCGGGAGTACAACCTGTTCGATCTGCTGCGCCGCCCTGGTGTGGACTACACCACCTTGATGAGCATGAACGAAGGCGCCTACCAGACCAGCGACGTTTCACGTGAAACACTGGGTGCACTGAGCGAGTCCGTGGTCGAGCAGGTGGAGATCGGTGCCAAGTACTCGGGCTATATTGACCGCCAAAAGGACGAAGTGGAGCGCGCAGCCCATTACGAGAAACTGCGCCTGCCCGCCGAGCTGGACTATATGCAGGTGACAGCGCTGTCGTTTGAGGTGCGCCAGAAACTGCAGACCCACCGCCCCGAAACCCTGGGCCAGGCATCGCGTATTTCCGGTGTCACCCCCGCTGCCATTTCCTTGCTGATGGTCCACCTGAAAAAAGGTGGCTTCAAAGGCTTCAGCACTGCACAAGAGGTAACGACTGCATGAGCGCACCATTGGAAATCCCACTGCGTGATGGCGTTCAACAACTGGGCCTGTCGCTGAGCGATGAGCAAATTACCCAGCTGATGGCTTTTCTGGATCTGCTGCAGAAGTGGAACAAGGTCTACAACCTGACCTCGGTGCGTGACCCGCAGGAGATGCTGACCCACCATTTGCTCGACAGCCTGGCTGCGGTGCCGCCGCTGGTGCGCCATCTGGAGGGGGTCGGCCTGCCAGCCCCCAAGCTGCTCGATGTCGGCTCGGGTGGCGGTCTGCCCGCTGTGGTGTTCGCCATCTGCCTGCCGCAGCTGGATGTGAGCTGCGTGGATACCGTGGGCAAGAAGGTGGCCTTTATCCAGCAAGCGGCTGCCGCGCTGCGCCTGCGCAACCTGCATGGCATCCAGTCGCGCGTCGAGCAGCTGAGCCAGCAGTACGACGTGGTCAGCTGCCGTGCCTTTGCCGCCTTGCAGGATTTCACCGCCTGGTCGGCCCAGACCTTGAAGGCCGATGGCATCTGGCTGGCGATGAAGGCCAAGCGCCCTGACGATGAGCTGGCGCTGTTGCCCGCGTCGGTACAGGTGCTGAACATCGAGCCGCTGCAGGTGCCTGGGCTCGATGCCGAGCGCTGCATTGTCTGGATGCGGCAGCAGGCGGCATAGCCCCGCGTTGCGGATCGCAGGCCGCGCCACCTGCACCATCCACCAGCCCCGATTTTTCGGGGCTTTTTGCTGACGCTTGCGCCGGTAACAACACGCTTTTGCTGGCTTGCAAGCAGGACCGTCGTTTACACTCAAAGTTTCCATCGCAGAGGCGGCACATGTTTGGCATTTCTGACTATGGTGCATTTGTCTTCGCCGTGCTCCTGTTCTTGATGATTCCCGGGCCCGGCAACCTGGCGCTGATCACCTCCACGGGCAAGGGCGGCATCCAGGCCGGTCTGGCCGTATGCGCGGGCTGCATGGCCGCTGACCAGTTGCTGATGTGGCTGGCCGTTGCCGGCGTGGCGGCCGTGATGAGCGCATACCCGGCCGCCTTTCAAGCGGTGCAATGGCTGGGCGCAGCCTACCTGGCCTGGATTGGCTACAAGCTGATAACGTCCCGACCAGGTGACCAGCCGGTCATCAAGATTGCGCCCCGGCATTATTTCAGGCAAGGCTTTCTCATCACCATGATGAATCCCAAGGCCATCGTGTTCTACATGGCGTTTTTCCCGCTGTTTGTTGATCCGGCCACCCACCGGGGCTTGCCCACTTTTGCGGTGATGGCAGCGACCGTGGCGGTGATCAGCCTGGCCTATTGCACGGTCGTGGTGCTGCTCACCAGGATGCTGGCTGAGCGCCTGCGCGCCAATCCGGCGCTGGTTAAATGGCTGGAGAAAACGGCGGGTGTGTTTTTGATTGGTTTTGGCCTTAAGCTGGCCCTGACCAAATAAGTTAGTGGACAAGCGAGTTCTCATGGCAAAAATTTTCTGTATCGCCAACCAAAAAGGCGGCGTCGGCAAGACCACCACCGCAGTCAACCTGGCGGCCGGTCTGGCCAAGATCAAGCAGCGTGTGCTGCTGGTTGACCTGGATCCGCAAGGCAATGCCACCATGGGCTCGGGCATCGACAAGCGCGCGCTGGAGACCTCGGTCTATGACGTGCTGCTCGAATCGAGCACCATCAAGGAGGCCGCTGTCCATTCCGAGCGCTGCGGCTACTGGGTGCTGGGCGCCAACCGCGAACTGTCTGGCGCCGAAGTCGAGCTGGTCGAGCTCGAGCGCCGTGAAAAGCGCCTCAAGGCCGCGCTGGAGGCGAGCGACGCCGACTTTGACTTTGTGCTCATCGACTGCCCGCCCAGCCTGTCCATGCTCACCTTGAACGGCCTGTGCTCGGCCCATGGCGTGATCGTCCCGATGCAGTGCGAGTACTTTGCGCTCGAAGGCCTGACCGACCTGGTCAACACCATCAAGCAGGTGCATGCCAACCTGAACCGCGATCTGGAGATCATCGGGCTGCTGCGAGTCATGTTCGACCCGCGCATCACCTTGCAGCAGCAGGTGAGCGACCAGCTGCGCGAGCATTTCGGCGACAAGGTGTTCGACACGGTGATTCCCCGCAATGTGCGCCTGGCCGAAGCCCCCAGCTACGGCCTGCCCGGCGTCGTGTTCGACCCGGCGGCCAAGGGCAGCAAGGCCTTTGTCGAGTTCGCCAAAGAGATGGTCAAGCGCATCAAACGCATGAAGTGACAGCCGGCCCCGCCGCTGCCCGACCGACCTCCGCTGCCTGGCATGCGGAGGTCTTTTTCTTGGTGGCCTGCGCGCTGCAGGCACCCGCGTTGCGTATGGCAAGCATTCGGGCACAATAAGGGTTTGCATTTCTTTGAAACAGCGCAGTACGGTGGCGCTTTTTTGCTATTAAAAAATGAGCATTGAATCCTCGTCCATCAAGCTGCTGCCGGGGTGGCAAAACAGCGGGCCGGGCCATTGGCAAACGGTGTGGGAGCAGCAACTGGGGTATGAGCGCGTGCAGCAGCACGACTGGCTGCACCCCAAACGCGGTGACTGGACGGCGCGCCTGCAGGATGTGGTGCTGGATGCGCCCCAGCCCGTGGTGCTGGTCGCCCACAGCCTGGGCTGCATTCTGACGGCCTGGTGGGCCGCGCATTCGCCCCAGGCGGCCAACAAGGTGCGCGGCGCGCTGCTGGTGGCGCCGGGCGATGTCGAGCGCGCCGACCTGGCCGAACAGATCCCTGGCTGGTCGCCGATCGCGCTGCAAAAACTGCCCTTTCCCGCCATCTTGGTGGGCAGCCAAAACGACCCCTATTGCAGCGCCGAGCGCGCGCAGTGGCTCGCTGGCCACTGGGGCGCGCGCTGGGTGGACCAGGGCGCCTGCGGCCATATCAATGCCGAATCGGGGCTGGGCGACTGGCCGCTGGGCCAGGCGCTGCTGGCCGAGCTTACGGCCGAACCAACAAAGGTGAATTAAGACATGGTTACCAAGAAACCCAAGGGTCTGGGACGCGGCCTCGAAGCACTGCTGGGCCCCAAGGTCGAGGACGCTGCGCCCGCCGGCGACGACAAGGGCCAGCTGCCCCACCAATTGCGGCTCGATGACATGGTCCCCGGCGTCTACCAGCCGCGTACGCGCATGGACGAGGGCGCGCTGTACGAGCTGGCCGAAAGCATCAAGGCCCAGGGCATCATGCAGCCCATCCTGGTGCGCAAGCTGGCCTCGGGTGACCACGCCGGCAAGTACGAAATCATTGCTGGCGAACGGCGCTTTCGAGCCGCGCGCATCGCCGGTCTGGCCGAGGTGCCGGTGCTGGTGCGTGATGTGCCGGACGAGTCCGCCGCGGCGATGGCGCTGATCGAGAACATCCAGCGCGAAGACCTCAACCCGCTGGAAGAAGCCCAGGGTCTCTCGCGCCTGGTGGGCGAGTTCCAGATGACGCATGAGCAGGCTGCGCAGGCGGTGGGCCGCTCGCGATCGGCTGCGTCCAACCTGCTGCGCCTGCTGAACCTGGCCGAACCCGTGCAAACCATGCTGATGGCCGGGGATCTGGACATGGGCCACGCGCGTGCCTTGCTGGTGCTGGACCGCGCCGCGCAGATCACCGCAGCCAACCAGATCAATGCGCGAAAAATGAGCGTGCGGGAGGCCGAGAGCCTGGTCAAAAAGGTCAGTGCCGAGTTCTCGGGCGAAACCCCGGTCAAGGCCAAACCGGCGAAATCGCGCGATTTGAAGCGCGTCGAAGAAGAGCTGTCGGACCTGTTGATGGCCGAAGTGGAAGTGCGCGTGAAAAAGCGCGTCAAGCGCGCCGGCAAACTCGAAGAGATGGGTGAATTGGTAATCCAGTTTGGCTCTCTGGATGCCCTGAATGGATTGATTGATAAATTACGTGGATAATGCACCGGCCATGTGCTGCACGTCGTGATTTGGGTGACATTTACTAACAACTTCGCTTAAGAGCGGACAACGCTCCACCGAGGTTCCTGGAAGCAGGTGATTCCCGTGTCAGCAGCGCAAAGCAAAAATACGAAATCGAAGTAATCGAGCCTGGAAGGAATTCCGGGCTCGCTTTGAATGAACAACTGAATGATTTGCGGGAGAGCGACATGAAAAAGGCAGCATTGGCGGCACTGGCCGTCTTGGCATTGGCAGGCTGCGAAAGCACCGGTATGAAGCTGGGCGGCGGCACCAACAACATGGTGACCGGTGGCGCAGCAGGGGGCAGCAGCCAGGGCGAAAACAGCCAACTCGAAAAATGTGATTCGCCGGTGGGTACCGTCTCCCTGGTCGAGAACCAGCAAGCGGGCTGGTACACCATCTTGCGCAACGAATACCGCCTGCCACCGACCGCCAATCTGCTGCGCGTGCTGATCCAGCAATCGAACTGCTTTGTGGTCGTGGAACGCAGCGCTGCCGGCATGAACGCGATGAACCGCGAGCGCGCGATGATGGACAACGGCGAAATGCGCAAGGGCAGCAATTTCGGCAAGGGCCAAGTGGTCGCATCGGACTACGGCCTGACGCCTGAGGTGACCTTCAGCGAAGACAATGCCGGCGGCTTTGGCGCGGCGCTGGGCGGCATCCTGGGCGGCCGTGGCGGCGGCGCGCTCGCAGGCGTGGCTGCCAACAGCAAGACCCGTGAAGCATCGGCCATGCTGACCCTGGTGGACAACCGCTCGGGCGTGCAGGTGTCCTCGTCGACCGGCAATGCCAGCAACACCGACTGGGGTGGCTTTGGTACCTTGTTCGGTGGCGCAGCTGGTGCCAGCATGGGTGGCTACTCCAACACCTCGCAAGGCAAGGTCGTGTCGGCCGCTTTCGTCGATGCCTACAACCAGATGGTGCAGGCGCTGCGCAACTACAGTGCGCAATCCGTCAAGGGCCAGGGCCTGGGCGGTGGCGGTCGTCTGGGTGTGGATGGCGCCGCAGCGCCCAGCCAGACCTCGGCACCCGGCGCCAAGACCAATGTGCGCCTGAGCATGAAGCAAGCGCAGCAGCGCCTCAACGAGCTGGGCTACGATGTGGGCACCCCCGATGGCGCCTCCGGCCCGCGCACGCAGAACGCGCTGCGCTCCTTCCAGCAAGACCAGGGCCTGTCGGTGACGGGACGCCTGGACCAGGCCACGATGCGCCAGCTGTCGGAATAAGCCTTCCGCACTGCCTAGCCAGGCCAGCAAACCCGCCGCTCACCCCGGCGGGTTTTTTCATGCCCTGTCGATGACCTCGTCGATATCGGCAGGCGGCTGGGTTTCCATGAACTCCTCAATATCGCAGCGCAGCTGCAGCTCCCGGGCCAGCAGCTTGTGCAGCTGGCGCGGATCGATGGGCTTGTGCATCAAGGTCGCCCCCAGGCTGTTGGCCATCTGCAGCCTTTTGGGGGCCGTGTCGCCGGTCAGGATCACGTAGTGGGGCAGCATCTGCTGCCAGGGCACATGCTCGGCCGTGGCATCGCGCACGGCCATGACGACCATGCTGCCGTCTTCGGTGGCCGACAGGCGCAGGTCGGTCAGCACCACATCGAAGGGCTTGCTGTTGCTCTCCTGCATATGGCCGATCAGGCGCCGCACCTGGTCCACATTGGCCGCGCTCATCACCTGGCAATGCCATTGCTCGAGCATGCTGGCCAGCCCCACGCGCACCAGCGGCTCGTCATCGACCACCAGCACCTTGAGGCCATGCAGCGACGAGTAGTCGCCATCGTCGGGCTGCTCCCACAGGCCGGCGACCAGCCCATAGCCGCCGGCGGGCACGGCCTCTGCCATCAGGCTGACGCGGAAGACGCTGCCGCGCCCCGGGATCGATGACAGCGCGACCTTCACGTTCAGGATATCGGCCAGCTCGCGCACGATCGCCAGACCCAGCCCCAGGCCCTTGGTGCCCATGTGCTGGTCTTCGGCCACCTGGCGGAACTTCTGGAAGATTAGGTCGTGGTGCTCGTCATCGATGCCCACACCGGTGTCCCAGACCTCGATCACGCGCTGCAGGCCGCGTTTGCGCACCCCCAGCAGCACGCCACCGTGGTCGGTGTAGCGCAGCGCGTTGGACACCAGGTTGCGCAGCAGCATAAAGAGCAGCGACTGGTCGGTGTAGATCCAGTCTTCGCTGTCGCGCACGCGGAAGACCAGGTTCTTGGCGTCGGCCTGTGGGCCGAACTCCTTCTCCAGCCGGCGCAAGAAGCCGGCAATGGCCACCGGCTGGAACTTGGGGTCCAGCACGCCGGCCTCGATGCGCGAGTAATCCATCAGGGTGTCGAGCATCTCGCGGCTGGCCGACAGCGCAGCGCGCGCGTGCTCGAGCACCACCGCCTGCTGGCTGTTGAGGCCCGAGCCGCGCAAGGTCTCCAAAAACAGGTTGAGCGCCTGCACCGGCTGGCGCAGGTCATGGCTGGCGCCGGCCAGAAAGCGGTTCTTGGCGCGCACCGCGTTCTGGGCCGAGCGGGCATGGTCGCTCAGGTGCTTCTTGTACGACGCAATGGCCCGGCCCAGCTGGTCGATCTCGTCACCCCACTGCTGGGGCACCGCGTAGATGCCGCCAAACTCGTCATTGCTGACCTCGCGGCGCAGCGCCACCAGGCGGCGCGAGACCGAGGCATGCATGTAGATGCCCGCCATCGCCACGCACAGGATCAGCACGGCCACCAGCCAGTTCAGATTGCTCTGCTGGGCCGCCACATCCCGGGACAGCTGCACGCTGCGCTCATTGAGCTGGCGCCGCAGGTCGGCCGCAGCGCGGCTGGCCAGCAAGGACATGTCGGTGGCCAGCATCTGGTTCTCGGCCACCAAGTGGAAGACGGCGCGGTCATCGAGGCCATGCTGCGCGGGCTGAAAGATCGCCTGGCTCAGCTGCTGCACATTGGCGTTGAGCGCATTGCGCTTGGACTGCATCAGCGGGTCGATCGCGCCATCAAGCCGTGTCTGCGTCATCTCGCCGAGCAGCTTGTCGAGCCAGCCCATGCGGTCGGTCAGCTCCACCATGTTCAGCCGCCGCTCGCCGATGTCGTTGGTGATGGCGACCAGGCGCGCATAGCTGCCGATCATCTCGCTTTGCTGCATCACGCGCGTGCTGGCAATGAGCTGCTCCATCTCCACGCTGGACAGCTGCTGCAGGGCCTGGTTGGTGCGGCGCAGGCCCTGCAAGGTCAAGGCAAACACCACGGCAATACCCACGGCCAGAATCACCAGCATCAGCAAGATGCGCGAGGTCACCGACATCGGAAAACTGCGCTTGTCCGGTGCGGCCTGCGCGGCAGGTGCTGGTGGTGGTAGTGATGGGCTGTCTGGCATAGGGGAAGCTGCCATTGCTGTCAGTTCTGCCAGCGCAGGTCTTCGAGCGCAAAGGTCGGGATCGGGCATTGGGACCACATGCCCACCAGGCCCTTGCGCATGAAGTTGCGCTCGGGCCGCACGACGATGAAGGCGTTGACCGCATCTTCGGCCAGCTGCCTTTGCGCCTGGCCCAGCCAGTCATCGAGCTCCTGGGGCGATGCGGACGCGCGCAGCTTTTCCCAGATCTTCTTGAACACACGGTTGTTGTACTGGAAGTAGTAGTCATCGCGCGCATAGATGCCGATGTCCATTGGCTCCACATGCATGATCAGGCTCAGGTCATAGTCCTTGCGCTTCATCACCTGGTCCAGCCAGGTGGGCCAGTCCATGCGGATGATCTCGACCTGCAGGCCGATGGCTTCGAGCTGCGCGGCCACGATCAGGCTGCCGTAGCGCCCGTAGTCGGTGGGCGGCACGGCCAGGCGCAGGCTGGTGCCCGGGGCCACCTGGGCCTGGGCGAGCAGGGCCTTGGCCTGGGCCGGGTCGTAGGGGTAGCGCTGCACCAGATCGACATAGGCCCGGTGGTGGGGCGAGAAGTGGCTGCCAATGGGCAGCACCTCGATAGAGCCGCCATAGATGTTCTGGTAGCGGCTGCGGTCGAGGGCATGGTTGATGGCCCGCCGCACGCGGATATCGTTCAGCGGCGCGCGCGCATTGTTCATCGCGATCAGCAGCTTGCCTTCCACCCCGCGCTGGCCCATCACATAGTCGGTGCGCGCCATGAACGAGGCCGTCAGCCGCGTGACCGAGCTGAGCGCATCGATGCGTCCTTCGGCCAGCATGTTCTCGGTCTCGGCTGCGCTCGACATGAAGAGGAAATCGGCCATGCGGATGGCGGGCTTCTTGCTGTCCCACCACTGCTCGTTGCGCAGCAAGGTGATCGATTTGCCCTTGGTCCATTTTTCGACCTGGTAGGGGCCGGTGCCCACCGGCGTGCCGGCATTGCTCGCGGCGCTGTCGGGGTGCACCATCACCGCGCCGGGCATGGCCAGCGCATAGCTGAGCAGTGCGTCGGGCTCGCTCAGGCGGATGCGCAGCAGGTACTCGTCCACGGCCTCGACGGAGACGAGCTTGTCGAACCATTCGAGGTAGGCATTGGTGTTCTTCATCTGCAGCAGGCGCTGCAGGCTGAAGGCAGCCGTGGCGGCATTGAAGGGCTTGCCATCGTGGTAGCGCACTTGGCGGCGCAGCACCATATCGACCTGCTTGCCGTCCTGGCTCACGGTCCAGCTCTGCGCCAGACGCGGCTTGATCTGGCCTTGCCCGTCGATGATGGTCAGGCCCTCGAACACATTGGCGTAGGTGATCTCGCTGGCGGTGGCCGCCGATGTGCTGGTGATGTCGAACGACGCGGGCTCCAGCGGTATACCGATGCGCAAGCGGTCAGATGCCGCCTTGGCGGGCGCCAGGCCCACCAGGCAGCAGAGCAGCAAAACGGCCAGTGCCCAGCGCATCCACTGGGGCTTGTCTTGGGGGCCTGTATCCATCATCGCTTCCTCGTTGTGCACCTGCCTGGCATCGGGCCGGCAAGTGGCATGGCGCTGGCGCTTGGGCGGCGACAGCAGCAGCTTTTTATTTGATGGCCGTGGCGGGCAGGATACCGTTGCGTTGCGCCACCAGCACCGCCTGGGTACGGGTATCGGCTCCCAGGTGCTTGAGGATGGACGCCACCTGGTTGCGGATCGTGTGTTCGCTCAGCCCGAAATGCTTGGCAATGGCCTTGTTGCTAAAGCCCTTGGCCAGCATCTTGAGCACTTCATACTGGCGCAGCGGCAGCACCTCGGCGCTGGGCTTGGCGGCGGGCTCCAGGCTGCGGCCGCTGGCCTTGTGGATGTTGTGCTCCATGCCCAGGCTGCGCAGCAACCAGTGCTGCACCTGCGCGCAGATGGCCTCGGGCTCCAGCGCCTTGGAGATGAAGCCCGAGGCGCCCTGGCGCACCGCATCGCGCATCAGCTCGGGGTGGTCATGGCCCGAGAGCATCACCACATAGGCGCCGGGCCAGCGTTTGCGGATCTGGCCAATGCCTTCGAGCCCATCACAGCCGGGCATGCTGATGTCGAGCATGACCAGGTTGACCCAGTGCTCCTGCGCCACCGCATCGGTGACCGAGCCCGCTTCGTGGATATCGGCCTGCAGCATGTTGCTGCTCAGCAGCATCATGCGCAGGCCTTGGCGGAAGAGGGGATGGTCATCCACCAGCATGACCGATGGCAGGGGCAGTGTCATATCCGCAGGCTCCTTCTTGCGGCATGGGGGGCGCAGTTCTTCATGGCCCGTACCTTACATCTATTTACCGAAGCAACCAATAGTCCATATGAACTAGTGCGCCTTACCGCCGCTTTGATAGTTTCGAAGTATCTGCTCGTGTTGAAAAAAGTCCAATGATTTTTATGGATTTATTGAGAATACAAGGATGCATTTTTCGTCCCACTTGCGCTGCTAAATGGTCTTTAGGCTAGTACATCTGGTCTATTTACAATTGCTTACTGCCAGCCGAACATGCCTTCCATGCGATGGCTGGCCGCCATGGGATGCCTGTCGTCGCTCCATCTGTTTTGCCCATGAACAGCACAACACCCAACTGTGAGGACGACATGAAACACAGCGCCATCTACCTTGCCGCAGCCCTGCTGACGGCAGCCGCTTCCAGCCATGCCCAGGGCTGGCTCGGCGAATCGGTGCCCTGGCAGTTCCAGACCAGCGCCGACCGGGCCAACCGGGCCCTTACCAACGACCTCATAGAGAAGAAAAAAGGCGGCTACTACGACGCCTTCAAAAGCACCTACATCACCAATATCGAGCGCCAGGTGAACTGCAACTTCCAGCCCACCGCCGCCGGCAACAGCAGCTCGGCCGACCAGGCCAACCAGGTCGCCTCTCCGCAGACCAATGCATCGGCAGGCAACAGCGCATCGAGCACCGGCAGCGCCAGCGACAGCAGCGACAACCTGGGCCGTGGTGGCGTGGCCAACAACAACCAGAGCAACAGCGGCGCCATCAGCAGTGGCGTGCAGGGCAGCCCATCGACGACCACGATGGCGCCGATCAACAGCGAAAACGCCCATGGCCAGCAGGACATGCAGGTCGCGCAGAACAACAGCGGCAACCAAAGCACCAACGTGAGCGGAAGTTCAGCCTGCCAGTTCGGCGCCAGCGGTGCCATCAACTAAAGCGCGGACGGAGGACACCATGCACGCCCTGAACCTTTACCCCCTGTCCGCGCGCGGTCCGCTGCCCCGCCGCACGATGACCCTGTCGGCCCTGGCCGCCACCTTGCTGCTGAGCGGCTGCGCGCTGCCCACCTACCAGCAGGTGCGCATGGCCGATGACGAAGCGCCCGTGATGCAAGGCCCTGGCCCGCGCCACAACGGCACCCCGCTGGACAACAGCTTTGCCTGCCTGTCGCACCGCATCGTCGAGCAGCGCAACGGCCGCGCCCCGCTGTCGATTGCCGTGGGCGACATCAAGGACTACACCGGCAAGTACTCCCAGGGCGATGGCAATGTCGTCACCCAGGGCGGATCGCTGATGGTCTATTCGGCG
The DNA here is from genome assembly GCF_025309455.1 of Comamonas squillarum. Lineage (NCBI taxonomy): Bacteria > Pseudomonadati > Pseudomonadota > Betaproteobacteria > Burkholderiales > Comamonadaceae > Comamonas > Comamonas squillarum. The sequence continues at coordinate 3,543,086 of NZ_CP104377.1, read as the reverse complement.
CTGGGCAAGCTCGGCGGCGCCATCGATGTGCGCGAGCGCTTTGACACCCGCGTGGCCGAGCTGGAGCTGGCCTACACCGACCGGCGCCAGCTGGGCGATGGCAACCAGCACGCACTGGCCGATGAGAAAGGCCAGCGCGCGGTGCCCTGGCTGCCGTACTACGGCGGCTCCATCCTGCGCTCGGACTACTACATCATCGGTGGCCTCACCGAGGTGAACTACAACATCCAGTCCGGCGGCATCGAAGCCCAGGTCAACCAGATCGGCCCGCGTTACCGCGTCTTCACGATGAACGTGGGCGCCGACCTGCGCATCGTCGAGACCAAGACCTTGCGCGTGGTGCGTGCCGTCAGCCTGCAAAAGCAGATCGTGGGCCGCGAGATTGGTGCGGGTATCTTCCGCTTCTTTGGCAGCAACCTGTTTGACATCAACGCCGGCAGCAAGGACCTGGAGCCCGTGCAACTGGGCGTGCGTACTACCTTGGAGCAGGGCGTGCTCGAGCTGATCAGCACGGTGACGCAGACCCCAGCCGGCCCTTGCATGGAAGGCGCCAAGACGGCAGCAGGCGAGCCCGCTGCAGTACCGCCAACGCCTGTTCCCACCGAACCTGCAGCACCGGTCCCTGCGCCTGTACCGGCTGCTGCTCCTGTCGCTGCAGCCACCGAGCCGATGCCCGAAAAAACCAAGGCCGCGATGACCTCGCTGGACGTGGTCTTTGAAGAAAACAACACCCGCATTGCGCAGCAATCGGCCACCGCTGCAGAGACCGTGGCCACCCGCCTGCGCGCCGGCCAGGGCGTGCGCATGGCGCTGCTGGCACGCGAGAACGAGAACGACCAGAACCCCGCCCGGCGCGATGCGCTGACCGACGAGCGCCTGCAGGCGCTGCGCGCTGAACTGGCCCAGCATGGCATCCCGCCTGGCCAGGTGCAGGTGCTGTGGCGCCCCACGCCCGGCGACACCACCGTGCACCGCTACGGCGCGGGCTACCGCCTGCTGGCGCGGTTGCAGGTCAAGCCTTGACTGGCAACATTTCAAAGCTACCAATTTCATAGCTTATAGCGCTTTATAGACGGGCACTAAGAGCATAAAACACCCAAATCACGTCTAGTTTTCCTCCCTGTACCCCTAGGAGACAGTCATGTCCCACAAGCACCCAACCTTTCTTCGCCGGGCACGCCTGGCTCCGCTGGCCGCTGCGGCGGCATTGATCGCTGCGACCTCCGGTGTGGCGCTGGCGCAGAGCAATGGAACCGCTCCGGTGGCCGGACCCTCGGCCAACCAGACCAGCAACGGGGTGGTGAACGCCCAAAACAGCAGCAATGCGCAGTACACCAACTTCCCCAGCAATGGCGTGGTGAACGGCAATGGCGTGGATGCGCTGGCCATCGGAAACCAGCACCGGCTTGCCACCGGTGCGGCTGCCGCCCTGACCATCAACAACCAGCCGCCGACGCTGCCCACGGTGGACATTGCCCAGCAGGTCAGCGGCACCGTCAGCAGCACGACCTCTGGACTGATCGGCGTCAATGCCGCCAATGTGGTGGGCAACCACGATGGTGATACCGCCAGCGTGAGCAATAACGAAGCCACCTCCACCGCGATCGGCAGCACGGCGGTAGGCACCATGCAGATCACCGGCACAGCGGTGGACATGAGCACCCCGGCGACGGCGGCGGTTAGCCAGACGGCAACGGGGGCGGTGTTTGGCACCACCTCCCTGACCCAGGTAGGTATCCGCCTGAACCAGACCGGGGGTGCCAACCCCGCCAATGCCATGGACAACCTGGGGCTGAGTGTCTCGGGCAACCAGGTCGATGCCAGTGCCCAGGCCAACACCACCCAGGCGGGTATCCAGGTGCAGGGCGGCAGCGTCAATGTGGGGGCCGATGCCAGCAGTACCGTTGACCAAGTGGCCACGGGCCCTGTTTTTGGCATCTCCTCGGTCGGTGGTTTGCTGGGTATCCGGGTTCAGGGCACCCCCAACCAGCCCATGACGGACAGCACCCTGGGCGTGAGCAGCAACCAGGTGCAAGCCTCTGCTGGCGGCAACCAGCAGACCAGCAACCTGCAGATCACGGCATCGGGTGATGTGGTGCAGGCGCCCGGTACGGTTCTGGCCACCACGGCGACCCAGGGCAATGGCGGCATTGTCATCGCCTCAGGCTCGGCAACCACCCTGGGCATCGACAACCAGAAGCCTGGCTCGGCCAACAACAGCTACAGCGTCGCGGGCAACAGCGTCAGCGCCCAGGCCGATGGCAACAGCGGCAGCAACCGCACGGCTGTGGCTGCTGCAGGCAGTATCGACGGTGCGGTGTTGGAGACCACGAATTCCCAGACCCTGGTCTCGCCCGTCGTCACCGCTGGTGCGAGTGTGTTATCGCTGGGCGTGCAGACCCTGGACAGCAGCAATGACACCATGAGCGTCAGCGGCAACCTGGTACAAGCCCAGGCCCAGGGCTCCAGCGCCAGCAACCAGACCCGTGCAGGCGCCAGCAACATTGCTGGCAGCCTGGCCACCACGGCCAATACCCAGGTGAATGCGGGCGGTGCCGTTTCGGCCGGTGCTGGCGCTGCGCGCATCGGCAGCAGCTCGACCAGCCTGTCGGGCAGCAGCCTGACGGTGAGCGGCAACCAGGTGGGCGCAGAGGCCACGGCCGCCTCCGCCACCAACGATGCCCAACTCGGTGCCGACAATACGGTGACGCAATCGGCCGCCGTGGTGATGAACACGCAGGGCCATGCCACCGGCGCAGTGGAGGCCAGCGCCAGCTCCAACCTGGTGGGCGCAGCGACTGCCAGCGCCACCAATGCCACGCTGGTGGTCAGCGGCAACCAGTTCAGCGCCAGCGCTGCCAGCCAGAAGGCCGACAACCTGGCCCGCATCAATGCCACCAATGGTGTGGTTGATTCTGGCGCCATCGTGGTCAATGTGCAGGACCACCAGGCCGGCAATGTCGGTGCCACGGTCGCAGACTTCATCAACGTCAGCCCTGCGCCCCAGCCAGCCCCGATGCTGATCGGCCTGCGTGCCGACACGGCCTCGGGCGCCAGCCTCACCGTCACCGGCAACCAGGGCGCCTCGGATGCCATCGTCAACCAGGCGAACAACCAGGTCTCGATAGCCGGCAGCCGCATCGATGGCAGCTCCGCGGCCATTCTCTACAACGCACAAAACGTGTCGTCGGGCAATGCACAATCGCTCACCTGGGTCAACCTGGGGGTAGATGGCAACACCGTGGCAGACACCACGCGTGCCGGTGGCCATGAGCTGGTGGTGAGCAACAACCAGTTCAGCGCCAATGCCAGCCAGAACCAGGCCGTCAACAGCCTGGAGATGAACGCCGTCAGCACGCTGGGAACGGGCGGCCTGCAGCCGGCACTGCTGGGCAGCGTGCAGACCTCGGCAGGCGCCACCTCGGCGACCACGCGGATGGACATCCTCAGCGGCAACAGTGTGGCTACCGATGCCAGCGGCAACACCACCATCACGGGCAACCAGGCCAGCAGCATGGCGCGTGCCAACGTCGCCAACAACCAGCTGACGCTGGCTGCCGGCACGCAGGCGAGCGACCAGTTTGCGTTGCTGGCCAATTCGCAGGGCAACACCGGTGCCGTCACCTCGACCACCAGCTTGCTGGCCGGTGGCAGTGCTGCCAACCGGCTTGATGGCAACATCACCACCACCGGCAACCAGGCGCTGGCAGTGGCGGCAGGCAATACGTCCCTCAACAGCGTGCAGGTAGGTGCCGGCACGGCGCTCAACAGCGGCTCTGGCGTGGGCTTGCTCAATTCGCAGGCCAATAGCGGCAACGTGTTGGCCACCGCAACGCTGAACGCCGATGGCTTCAGCCGTGGCAGCTCGCTCAACCTGAGCGGCAATACGGCCAGCGCCACGGCCGTGGGCAACAACGCGGAGAACGTCGTGAACGTGTCGGCCCTGCCTGGCCAGCAAATGGCCAGCGCGCAGCTGACCTCCACCCAGATCAACAGCGGCAACGTGTCGGCAGTGGTCAGTGGCAGCTACAGCGCCTCCGGCGTACCGGGCACCAGCGGCATCAATGTATCGGGCAACCGCTCGTCTGCCGTGGCGATTGGCAACCGTGCCACCTCGTCGATGACATTGGGTGTGCAATAAGCCGTAAGGCCTTGCACTTTGACAGCCCGCCTGGCTCCCCAGGCGGGCTTTTTTGTGTTTGCCAGCAGCGGGGCATATCGCACCCTTTGCGTGCGAAATGCTGCCGGGGCTAACCTGCCGGGTTTTCATCTGAAGGAGTTTTGTATGAACCTCGCGATACCCCCCTTCTGGGCATCCTGGCTGTACCGGCCGGTGGAGTTGCGCATCGATGTGAGCCCGATTCCACCCCAGCAACTCGAAGGCGAATGCGCCTCCATCCACGATCGCATCCACACGCCCGGCGACAGGCTCCATGGCCTGCCCGAGATCCCTTTGTCCGACCCCCGTTTTGCCATCCGCTACCGCAGCGCCGATGGCGAGTTCTATGTCTATGTCGAAGACCAGCTGGAGCACCGCATTGCGGGCTTTACCGTCTTCAACCGCCTGATCGAGCTGGACAAGCGCGCCGACCGCTACATACGCGGCCCGCACAGCCGCTTTGACCCCGCCTACCAGCGCAAGGGCCTGGCCTCTTGCATCTACCGCTGGGCGCTCGATGCCGGCCTGTGCCTGGTCACAGGCGCGCGCCAGTCACCGGGCGCGCATGCGCTGTGGCACAAGCTCGCTGCCAGCCACCGCCTGGGCTATGTCGATATCAGCAACAAGAAAATGCACTACCTGGGCGAGCGCATGGCGCCCGAGCGGCTCGATCCGCTCAGCACCCGCATGTTTTTGCTCGGCCAGGGCTGGTCGCTGGGCAGCTTTGCCGCAGCCACCGGCATGCGCTGCGATTGACGATGCCGCGCGGCATTACGCGGGCCGGCGCATCACGAACTTGCCCGCCTCGCTGATCGTGAAATAGTCGCCCGGCCCGCCGCCGCGCAGCAGCGGCTTGCCCGCTGCCGTCTGGTACACGCCGCCTTGGAGCAGCTGCTCGTCGATATGCACCATCACCACCTCGCCCAGCACCAGCCAGGTGGGCACCTGCGTGCCTTGCGCGGTCTGCAGCTGCACGATCTGGGTGCAGCGGCATTCCATCGTCACCAGGCTGGCCTGCACGCGCGGCGGGCGCACCAGTGTCGAGGGCTCGGTGGCCAGGCCGGCCAGCTCGAATTCGTTCACCTCGGGGCCCACGGCCGCGCAGCTCTGGTTCATCGCCTCGGCCAGCGATTCGCTCGCCAGGTTCCAGACAAACTCGCCCGTCGCCTCGATGTTGTTCAGGCTGTCCTTGCGCCCCACGCTGGCAAAGCCGACGATGGGCGGCACATAGTTGAAGGCGTTGAAAAAGCTGTAGGGCGCCAGGTTCAGCACGCCGCTGCTGCTGGTGCTGGAGATCCAGCCAATCGGGCGCGGGCCGACGATGGCGTTGAAGGGGTCATGGGGCAGGCGGTGGCCTTGGCGGGGTTCGTAGCTGTGCAGGGGCATGGTGGGGAATGGCAGAGGTTGGATAGTGGAAGAAACGGCGGCAGACCTGGAACGGCCTCCTAGCGGGTCTGCATGCCCAGAAAACGCACCGGTGACAGGCCGCAGGCACGCTGCACCATGGCGCTGAAGGCGCTGGGCGTATAGCCCAGCTCGGCAGCTATCTGGCCAATGGCCAGGCCGCTGGCACCCAGCTCCACCGCCTTGGCCAGAATGACCTGCTGGCGCCACTGCAGGTAGGTGCAGCCCAGCTCCTGGCGGAACAGGCGCGCAATGGTGCGTGGGCTGGCGCCGCTGTTGTGGGCAAAGGCCTGCAGGCTGTCATGGGCCAGCGGGTCGTCCAGGACGGCCTGGCACAGGCTGTGCAGGCGCTTGTCGCGCGGCATGTCCACCCGCAGATCGAGCTGGGTCGCCTGGCGCAGCTCATCGAGCAGCAGCGCGCTGACATGGCGCTCGCGCGCGAGCTGCGCGGCGCTGGGCGCGGGTGCATCGTCGGGCAGGGTGGGCAGATCGCACACGAGCGCGCGCATCAGCTCGGAGACCTCCAGCACACGGCAGCGCCGCCAGAGGTTGGCAGCGCTGTCACCCGGGCCGGGGCCGCACTGACCTTCGGCCTGGTAGATGTAGAGGGTGCGCAGCTCGGCCGTCTCCACGAGGGTCACCGCATGCTCGACACCGGGCGGAATCCAGAGCGCGCGCCGGGGCGGCACCACAAAGGTGGCCGATGGCACGCGCAGGTGCACGGTGCCGGTGACCGAGATGGCCAGCTGCGCCCAGGCATGCTGGTGGGGCAGCACCCGGGTGTCTCCGCTCAGCTCACGCAGCTTGGCACGCACCGGCCGCTCGGCGGTGGGCACAAACAGGTGCGGGGTGAGCGAGTCCACATACTGCCAGGCACGGCGGGCGCTGGCAGCCTCGCCGCTGGCGGCAGCGCGTGCCGCGTGGGGCGGGGAGGCAGTCCGGGCAGAAGTCATGGCAGCAAGGCGGTTGGGGGTGGCAGTGATGGGGAAGGGCCAGGTGCAGCAGCTTGGCACATTGGCGATAGTAATCGTCTCTCTGTCGCATACATGCCGACAGGGCTTTGGCTAACATCGCTGCCATGACAACCAGCACAACAATACCGCCGGGCGCGCCCGGGCCCAGCGCGTTGGGCAGCCTGCGCCAAGATTCGCGCACCATCGGCCTGGTGGGCCTGGCCCATGGCTCCTCGCACTTCTTCCACCTGCTGCTGCCGCCGCTCTTCCCCTGGCTGATTGCAGATTTCGGCTTCAGCTACTCCGAGCTCAGCGTGCTGGTGTCGGCCTTTTTCATCGTCTCGGGCGTGGGCCAGGCGCTGGCCGGCTTTGTGGTCGACCGCTTTGGCGCCCGCCCCATCATGTTTGCCGCGCTCAGCAGCTTTGCGGTGGCCGGTGTCATTGCCGGCACCGCCAACAGCTATGCGCAGCTGATGCTGGCCGCCATCTTTGCCGGCCTGGGCAACGCACCCTTCCACCCGGTGGATTTCACCATCCTCAACAAGCGCCTCTCGCCCCAGCGCCTGGGCCATGGCTTCTCGGTGCATGGGCTCTCGGGCAACCTGGGCTGGGCGGCGGCGCCGGTGTTCATGGCCGGCATCACCTCGGCCACCGGCTCCTGGCGCATGGCTTGCCTCTGCGGCGCCGCGCTGGCGGCCATCATCCTGACCATCATGGTCATCAACCGCGATGCGCTCGATGACCGGGTCAGCCTGCCTGGCGCGGCCCCTGCCAAGGCGGCGGTAGCCGGCAAGCAGGAGCACCCGATGGCCTTCCTGAAGCTGCCCTCGGTCTGGCTGTGCTTCTCGTTCTTTTTCTGGACCACCTGCGCGATGAGCGCCATCCAGTCGTTCTCCAGCGCGGCGCTGCAGCAGCTCTACGGGCTGCCCGCCAGCATCACCGCCTATGTGGTCACCGGCTATATGCTGTTTGGCGCCGCCGGCATGGTGCTGGGCGGCTTTCTGGTGGGCCGGGTGGAGCGGCTGGAGAAAGTCATCTCTGCCTGCCTGCTGTTCTCCGGCATCTTGCTGGCGCTGGTGGGCACCGGCTGGCTGCCCGGCTATGCGGCGCTGGGTGTGGCGGCGCTCGCCGGTATCGGCACCGGCCTGGCCGGCCCCTCGCGCGACATGCTGGTCAAGCGCGCCGCGCCGCCGGGTGCCACCGGCCGGGTCTATGGCACCGTCTACTCGGGGCTGGACCTGGGCTTTTGCCTGGCCGCTCCGGTGTTTGGCTACATGCTGGACCACCACATGAACGCCGGTGTGTTCTTTGGCGCGGCCGTGGGCATGGTGCTGAGCGTGGTGTCGGCCGGCTTTGTCGGCGCCGGAGTGGCCGCGCGCAAGCAAAAGGAAAAGGCCGCTGTGGTGCCTGCCTGAGCAAGACGCTGTACCCCCTGGGCACCCGCAGAAAACCCGCCACAAGGCGTAAAAAGGCCCGCGCAACCGCTTGGTTGCGCGGGCCTTTCACTGGGTCGCTGGTATGGATCAGCCCAGCTGGAAGATCTTGCCCGGGTTGAGGATGTTCTTGGGGTCCAGCGCCTGCTTGATGGCGCGCATCATGGCGACGGCGCCTTCGCCGGCTTCTTCCAGCAAAAAGCCCTGCTTGTGCACGCCAATGCCGTGCTCACCGGTGCAGGTGCCGCCCAGCGCAATGGCGCGCTGCACCAGCTGGTGGTTGAGCTGCTCGGCCTGCGCGCGCTGGGCATCGTTGTCCGGGTCGATCAGGTAGCCAAAGTGGAAGTTGCCGTCACCCACGTGGCCCACCAGAAAGTAGGGGATGCCGCTGGCATCGGCCTCGGTCACGCATTGCAGCAGCGCATCGGCCAGGCGGCTGATGGGCACGCAGGTATCGGTGGTGATGCAGCGGCAACCGGGCACGCTGGAGACGGCGGCAAAGTAGGCATTGTGGCGGGCGGTGAAGAGGCGCGTGCGGTCTTCCGGGCGCTCGGCCCATTCAAAGGCATTGCCGCCATGCTCGCGGGCCAGGTCCTGCACCATCTCGGCCTGCTCCTTGACGCCGGTGGGCGAGCCGTGGAACTCCATCAGCAGCATCGGTTCCTCGCGCAGATCGAACTTGCTGTAGGCATTGACCATGCGCACTGCATTCACATCAATGAGCTCCACGCGCGCAATCGGAATGCCCATCTGGATGGTCTCGATCACGGTGCGCACGGCCGCTTCAATCGTCGGGAACGAGCAGATCGCGGCACTCACCGCTTCGGGCAGCGGGTAGATGCGCAGGCTGATCTCGGTAAAGATGCCCAGCGTTCCTTCGCTGCCCACCATCAGCCGTGTCAGGTCGTAGCCGGCCGCGCTTTTCTTGGCGCGGTTGCCGGTGCGAATCACCTGGCCGCTGGCGGTCACCACCTCCAGCGCCAGCACGTTCTCGCGCATGGTGCCGTAGCGCACGGCATTGGTGCCGCTGGCGCGGGTCGATGCCATGCCGCCAATGGAGGCGTCAGCGCCCGGGTCGATCGGGAAGAAAAAGCCGGTGTCCTTGATCGCCTCGTTGAGCTGCTTGCGGGTGATGCCCGGCTGCACGGTGATGGTCAGGTCCTCGGTGTCGATCGACAGCACCTGGTTCATGCGGCTCACATCGATGCTGATGCCGCCTTGCACGGCCAGCAGATGGCCTTCGAGCGAGGAGCCGGCGCCGTAGGCAATGACGGGCACCTCGTGCTGGTGGCACAGCGCCACGGCATCCTGCACATCCTGGCTCGACTGGGCATAGACCACGGCCGCTGGCGGCGGCGCGGTGATGGAGCCTTCGTCGCGCCCATGCTGCTCGCGCACGGCCTGCGAGGTCACGCACTGGCTGCCAAAACGGGCACTGAGCGCTGCCATGAAGGCATCGGGAATGGGGCGCTGCGCAGCAGCCAGAATGTGGGGGGAGGTGGGCGCGTTCATCGGGTTCTCCAGGGCGGGAGCCAAGAATAGCACCGCCGGCTTTTCATGGCTGTCCGCTGCGCTGCAGCCGGGCATGAAAAAACCCCGCCGTAGCGGGGAGGGGGAGAGTTCGGGAAAACCGGCAGTGGCTGCTGGGTCAGAGCGCCTTTTTGACCGGTTGGCGCGCCTGATGGCGGCGCGGGTCATGGGTGCCCAGTTGGCGCTCAACCTGGATAATGCGGCTGCCGCTAGCGGCCTGACCGATGCGTTGTTGGCTGCTATTGAGCGGCTGGGCATGCGCCATCGCCGATGTGACCGCAATCGATGCAAACAGCATCACGCTGCGGGCGTCAAAGGGATGGGCGAAAAACTTGCCAGACATCTGTAGATCCTTTCGTCATTCAGACATGGCTCTATTGAACCCGGAATCGGCCGGTTTTGCTATCATTTTTGCTTAGTGTTGCCTCGGCTACATATTTCCTGTGCCGGTAACAGAAAATAGGCGCTGGTTCACCGCTGCTTTACAAGGATTACCCATGGGCAACCGTCTCTCCCAAATTGCGACCAGAACCGGTGACGATGGCAGCACCGGGCTGGGCGACAACAGCCGCGTCTCCAAGGCCAGCGGCCGGCCCCAGGCGATGGGCGATGTCGACGAGCTCAACTCCCACATCGGCCTGCTGCTGTGCGAGCCGCTGCCCGCCGATGTGCGCGAGCTGCTGGTCGATATCCAGCACCAGCTGTTCAACCTGGGCGGCGAGCTGTCGATGCCCGGCTACGAGCTGCTCAAGGACGATGCATTGCTGCAGCTCGACACCGCACTGGCGCACTACAACGCGCAGCTGCCGCGCCTGGCCGAATTCATCCTGCCCGCCGGCACGCGTGCGGCCGCGCAATCCCATGTCTGCCGCACCGTCGCGCGCCGCGCCGAGCGCATGGTGGTGGCGCTGGAGCAGGGCGAGGCCATGCGCGCCGCACCGCGCCAGTACCTCAACCGCCTGTCCGATCTGCTGTTTGTGCTGGCGCGCGTGCTCAACCGCGTTGATGGCGGTGACGATGTGTACTGGAAAAGCGCGCGGCTGGCGCGCATGCAGGCCGAAGATGGCCACGGCGGCCCCGGCGACAACAACATCGGCGCGGGCCGCTGAACCCTGAGGCCCCCATGCGCCTGCGCCATATCGAAGTCTTCAACGCGGTGATGCACACCGGCAGCGTCAGCGCTGCGGCGCGCCTCATCAACATCTCGCAGCCAGCCGTCAGCCGCACCTTGCAGCATGCCGAGCTGCAGCTGGGCTTTGCGCTGTTCCAGCGCAGCAAGGGGCGGCTGACGCCGACCAGTGAGGCGCTGGCCTTGCTGCCGCACATGGAAAAGCTGTTCGCCCAGCTCGAAGAGGTGCAGCGCCTCGCTGACAGCCTGCGCCAGGGCCGCGACAGCGATTCGCTGCGCATTGCCAGCGTGCTGGCGCTGGGCCACGAGGTGCTGCCCCGGGCGCTGGCGCAGTTCAAGCAGAAGCACCCGCATGTCAGCGTCAGCCTGCAGTCGCTGCATTCGCCGCAGATCGTCTCGGCGCTGATGATGCAGGAGGCCGATGTCGGCTTTGTGCTGAGCAATGTGCAGCAGGCCAGCCTGCAGCAGGAGAACCTGGCCCGCGTGCCGATGGTCTGCGTGGTGCCCAAGGGCATGCTGCCGCCCTTCAAGCTGCGCGCGGGCAGCCTCTCGCTCGATGACCTGACCGGCGTGCCCACCATCAGCCTCGATGCGCAGGACCCCGTGGGCATGCTGCTGAGCCAGCTGGCGCGGGAATCGAGCGCCGGCCTGAACCACTATGTGACCGTGCAGACCTACCACACGGCGCTGGCCATGGCCCACCACGGCCTGGGCGTGGCCATGGTCGATGGCTGCACCGCCTTGTCGGCCGACACGAGCAAGGTCGATGTGCTGCCGCTGGCGCCCGGCCTGCAGGTGCCGGTCAATGCGATCCGCGCGGTCTCGCAGCCGCAATCACTGCTGGTCAAGGCGATCACGCGCGAGATGCAGAAGGTGCTGGCGGCGCAGCTGTAAGCCTCTGCGTCAACGTGCGATTGTGCGATTGCGCGGCTCAGGCAGCCTGGCCGATCTCGTAGGCCAGCTGTGCCCCCGTGCCAAACGCCAACGTAAAACCCAGCGCGCCGTGGCCGGTGTTGATCCACAGATTGCTGGCGCCTGCGCAATTGGCAATCGGCACAGCAGTCGGTGTGGCAGGGCGCAGGCCGGCCCAGGGCTGGACCTGCACAAAATCGCTGCAGCCGGGAAACACCGCTTCGGTGGAGGCACACAGGCTTTGGATCTTGTCCTGCGGAATGCGCAGGTCGTGGCCCACCAGCTCCACCATGCCGGCTACGCGCAGGCGCTCGCCAATGCGCGCAAACACCACCTTGCGCGCGCTGTCGGTGATGCTCACCGTGGGCGCCTTGTGGCCGGCTGCTGCCACATCCAGGGTGATGCTGTAGCCCTTGAGCGGGTAGACCGGCAGGTCCACGCCCAGTGGCTTGCACAGTGCCACGCTGTCCACGCCCAGCGCCACCATGAAGTGCTCGGCCTCGATATCGCCCTGCGCCGTCTGCAGCGCGACGATCTTGCCGCCTTCGCGGCGCAGGCTGTGGATGGGCGTGTCCATGATGAACTTCACCCCCTTTTGGCGCAGCCAGTCTTCGAGCTGGCGGCAGACCTGGTAGCAATCGGCGGCGCACTCGCTGGGCGTGTGCACGGCGCCGGCAAACTGGCTGCGGTAGGCGGCGAGCGCAGGCTCCAGCGCGACGGCTTCGTCGGCGCTGACGATGCGCTGGGGCGCGCTGCCCAACTGGCTTTGCACCTCGAGCTGGTGGCGCGCCGACTGCACGGCTGCATCGCTGGGGTAGAGCACCAGCTTGCCGGTGCTGCTGTAGTCCCAGTCGCCGCCCACCTGGGTCTGCATGGCCTCAAAACGCTGGCGGCTGACGGCGGCCAACTGCAGCAATGTGCGGGTGCTGGCCGCAGACCGGTCGGCATTGCAGGCACCCAAGAAAGCCAGGCCCCATTTCCATTGCTGGGGATCGGCCTGCAGGCGGAACTTGAGCGGCGAGTCGCTGCTGAACAGCAGCTTGGGCAACTGCTTCCAGATGGCGGGGTCGGCCAAGGGTTGCACATAGCTGTAGCTCAGCTGCGCACCATTGCCCATGCTGGTGCCGCTGCCCGCATGTGAGGCTTTGTCAACCACCGTAACCTGGTGCCCAGCCTGGTGCAGCTCATAGGCGGCCGCCAAACCCACAATTCCCGCACCCAGAATGCATACCTGCATGGAACACCCCCTGAAAACCCTTAAATATAGGCGCTTGAATTCAGGCTGTCGCATAGCAAAATGGGCAACAGGCATGCCGTTTGCTTATAGGTACAGCGGTTCTTCACCTTTGCGGTATGCCATGCACCATAACCAAGCGTTATGGGCCTGTCCCAAAAAGGCATTGTTGGAACAAAGCACTGGTTTCTACACTGTTTGCATTGATTGATTCAAGGAGGTCTCACCATGAAGTTTGTTAAGTCGCTGGTCTGTGCTGCCGCTGCCGTTGCCTGCCTGCCCTCGGCCTTTGCCGATGTGCTGGCCAAGGCCAAGGATTCGGGCGAAATCACGTTCGCCTACCGCGAATCCTCGGTGCCGTTCAGCTACCTCTCCGGTGGCCAGAACGCCATTGGCTTCTCGGTGGACATCTCCAATGCCGTGGCCGATGCCGTGCGCAAGGAAATCGGCAAGCCCGACCTGAAGGTCAAGTGGCAGTCGGTCACCTCGGCCAACCGCATTCCGCTGATCCAGAACGGCACCATCGTGCTCGAATGCGGCTCCACCACCAACAACAGCGCCCGCAACAAGGACGTGGATTTCGCGATCAACTACTTCTACACCGGCACCCGCGTGGCCGTGAAGAAGAGCTCGGGCATCAACAGCTGGGCCGATCTGAAGGGCAAGACGCTGGCGATCACCACCGGCACCACCAACCTGCCTGTGGTGCGCAAGTACAGCGCCGACCAGAAGCTGGACATCAACATCACCTTGGCCAAGGACCATTCCGACGGCTTCTTGCTGATGGAAAACGACCGCGCAGCCGGCTTTGCGATGGATGACATCCTGCTGTACGGCTTGAAGGCCAACTCCAAGGACCCTGCTGCCTACGAAGTGGTGGCCGATGCGCTGCAAGTCGAGCCCTATGCCTGCATGCTGCCCAAGGACGATCCTGCCTTCAAGAAGATCGTCGATGGCGTCATCGGCGGCATGATGAAGTCCGGTGAGTTCACCAAGCTGTACGACAAGTGGTTCATGCAACCCATCCCGCCGAAGAACCAGGCGCTGGGTCTGCCGATGAACAAGGAACTCAAGGACAATCTGACGGCGCAAAGCGACAAGCCTGCGATCTGATGGACAATCCCGTGTCGTGCACGGCACGCACTGCAATGGCCCGGCAACGGGCCATTTTTCATTTTCTCTGGAGTTCGGCATGACGCTTTCCACCGTAGGCATTCTGGGCGGCATGGGCCCGGCAGCGGGCGCTGATTTTGTGCGCCTGTTTGTACAGGCCTGCGCAGACCATTTGCGGGCCAGCGGCGCCGCTGTTACCGACCAGGGCTACCCCACGCATTGGCTGGCCCAGTTGCCGATACCGGACCGCAGCGCCGCGCTGCTGGCGCCCGAGACCGCAGAGGACCCCTTCGCGATGATGTGCCAGGGCCTGGACAAGCTCCAGGCAGTGGGCGCCCAGGCGGTGGCCGTGGCCTGCAATACCGCCCACGCCTGGCATGGGCGCCTGCAGCAGGCCTACCCGCAGCTGCAGCTCTTGCACATTGCGCGCGTGGTGGCCGAGGGCCTGCAAGAGCAAGGCCACCAGGCCTGCATGCTGCTGGCCACGCAAGGCACCTACCGCATTGGCCTGTATGACCAGGCGCTGGCCGCCTGCGGCATCACCGTGCACCTGCCGCAAGAGGCTGAGCGTGAGTTGCTGATGCGCGGCATCTACCAGGGTGTCAAGGCCGACCGCATGGACCAGGCGCGCGCCGATTTTGCCGCCGTGGCCCAGGCCATGCGCGCCCGCCATGGCGATGTGCCGCTGATCATGGGCTGCACCGAAATACCGCTGGCCCTGCCAGGCGCGGCCAGCATGCAAGGCCTGCCGTTGGTCGACCCGGCCTGGGAGCTGGCGCGTGCCTTGGCGCGCGTGGCCTACGGCAACTGAATAAGGCCTTAAGCGGCGTCTTCCAGCATCGCCATCGTGATGCGTGAAACGCAGGTCAGCTTGCCGTCATCGTTGACCATGTCGATCTGCCAGACCTGGGTCATGCGGCCGATATGCACGGGCTTGGCGGTACCGGTGACCCAGCCGCTCTTCACACCCCGGATATGGTTGGCATTGATGTCCAGCCCCACGCAGCGCCAGCCTTCTGGCGACGAGAACAGCGCGCCAACAGATCCCAGCGTCTCCGCCAGCACCACGCTGACGCCGCCATGCAGCAGCCCAAAGGGCTGGTGCGTGCGGTGGTCCACCGGCACGCGGCCTACCAGGTAGTCGTCGCCGATTTCAACGTATTCGATGCCCAGGTGTTCAATCGCCGTATTGCGCGCCTTGTCGCGCAGCGCATCCAGCGAGATGGGCTTTTTCCAGATAGCAGTCATGGGGTGTCCAGGCTCAACAAAAGGGATGCCACAGCATAGCGCTGCACAGGCCCGCTGCCTACCGCCTGCATGACTGGCTGGTGTTGCCAGGGCGCTGGCGTGAGCTTTGTGGCAGCTTTTGACGCAGTGGCGGGCTCGCTGGGGCCCGGCGGCTCAGTTGCTGGTCGGCACCTGTTCGTTGTCGCTGTCCGTATCGCCCTGGCCTTCGTCACCGCTGGCACCGTCTTCGACCAGCAGCTCCACCAGCTCGCGGGCAAAGGAGGGGAGCGATTCGAGGTTGCGCACCACGATCTGCATCTCGCGGTTGGACCATTCGTCCGAGATGCTGATGATGCGGATGTCCATGCTGCGCGCGTGGCGGCGGGCAGCGGATTCGGGCAGGATGCCGATGCCCACGCCCGCTTCGATCATGCGGCAGGCGGCCTCGAAATTGCCCACCTGGATGCGTTGCTTGATCGGGCGGTGCAGCAGGTCGCTGTGCTGGCGCAAGAACGCGTGGATGGCGCTCGATTCATGCAGTCCGATGTAGTCGTACTCCAGGGTGTCGCCAAAGGCCACGGCCTTGCGCCGGGCCAGCGCATGGTCGGCATAGACGACGAGCACCAGGCGGTCGCGCCGGTAGGGCATCGCGACCAGGCTTTCGGTGCGCACCTGGCCGGCGACGATGCCGATATCCGTCTGGCCTTCACCCACGGCACGGATGATGTCGTTGGACAGGCGCTCGCGCAGGTCGATATCCACATCCGGGTGCTTGCGCAGGTAGGCGCGCAGCACCGGGGGCAGGAACTCGCCCAGCGCCGTGGTGTTGGCAAACACGCGCACATGGCCCTTGATGCCACGCGCGTACTCCTGCATGTCGCCGCGCAGATGCTCGATCTGGCCCAGCACGGTGCGCGCATGCTGCACAAAGGCCTGGCCCGGCAGGGTCAGGGTCACGCCCTGGCTGGTGCGGTACAGGAGCTTGACGCCCATGCTCTCTTCCAGGTTCTTGATACGGGTGCTGGCCGCCGGCAGCGAGATGAACGACAGCTCGGCCCCCCGCGTCATGCTGTTCGCGTCTGCCACATGCACCATGAGGCGCAGATCTACCAAGTCAAAATGCATTGCCATGGCGCGATTGTAGGCGCTGGGGTCGGCCACCCCCCGTGCGCAAGGCCCGGCTTGTCACCCAGGTTGGTGGCCGCCGCTTGAGATCAGCATTCGACGATGTGCACGGCCAGCCCGCCCAGCGAGGTCTCCTTGTACTTGCTCATCATGTCGGCGCCGGTGGCGCGCATCGTGGCGATCACGTTGTCCAGGCTCACGACATGCGAGCCATCGCCGCGCAAGGCCATGCGTGCGGCATTGATGGCCTTGACGGCGGCCAGCGCGTTGCGCTCGATGCAGGGCACCTGCACCAGGCCGGCAACCGGGTCGCAGGTCAGGCCCAGGTGGTGCTCCATGCCGATCTCGGCGGCGTTCTCCACCTGCGCTGGTGTGCCGCCCATCACCGCGCACAGGCCTGCTGCCGCCATCGAGCAGGCCACGCCCACCTCGCCCTGGCAGCCCACTTCGGCGCCCGATATCGAGGCGTTTTCCTTGTACAGCATGCCGATGGCGCCTGCGGTCAGCAAAAAGTCCACCACGCCGGCCTCGCTGGCGCCGGGCACAAAGCGCCAGTAGTAGTGCAGCACGGCCGGCACAATGCCGGCAGCGCCATTGGTGGGGGCGGTCACCACCCGGCCGCCGGCGGCGTTTTCCTCGTTCACGGCCAGTGCAAACAGGTTCACCCAGTCCATCACCTCCAGCGGATCGGTGCTGGCACCGTGGGCATGCTGGGTCAGTCCTTGGTAAAAGCCGGCCGCACGGCGTTTGACGTTGAGCCCGCCGGGCAGGCGCCCTTCGGTGCGGCAGCCGCGTTGTACGCAGTCCTGCATGGCCTGCCAGATCTTGAGCAGGCCGCTGTCGATGTCGGCATCGGCGCGCCAGTGGCGTTCATTGGTGCGCATGATCTGCGCAATCGGCTGCTGGTGGTCCTGCGCCAGCTGCAGCAGCTGCGCGGCGCTGTGAAAGGGCAGGGGCAGCACCTCGGTATCGGGCGCAATCGCCTGCTGGCGCTCGGCATCGTAGGCGGCCTCTTCGCTGACGATAAAGCCCCCGCCCACCGAGTAGTAGGCCTGCGCGTCGACCAGCCCATGCTGCGCATCCCAGGCCTCCAAGCGCATGCCATTGGGGTGGAAAGGCAGGCTGACCTCGCCAATCAAGAGCAGGTCGGTGGCCGGGTCAAACACGATGCGCTGCTCGCCATTGAGCAGCAGCTGCCCGGTGCTGTGGACTTCGGCAATCAGCGCATCGATGGCATTCACATCCACCGTATCGGGCGCATGGCCGGCCAGGCCCAGGATCACCGCACAGTCACTGGCGTGGCCGATGCCGGTGGCGCCCAGGGAGCCGAACAGCTGGCAGCGCAGGCGTGCCACCTGCGAAAGCTGGCCTTGGCGTTGCAGGCGCTGCACAAAGGCATGCGCGGCGCGCATCGGGCCGACCGTGTGCGAGCTGCTGGGCCCGATACCGATCTTGAACAAATCAAACACGCTGACGGCCATGGCTACTTTCCGATCATTTTTGCAACTGCAGACTGGCGCTGAGGATAGCGCTGATCTGCGCCTTGGCAAGCGGATAAGCACCCATCACGCCCAAACTGGCATGTGGCCCCAGGCGGCTGGCGACAAAGGCATCGGCATGGGCGGGCGCTGCGTGCTGCCGCATCAGGCCCGCCTGCGCCACCAGCACCAGCTGCTGCACCCATTGGCGCGCCTGCGCCTGCTGCGCCCAGGCGTCTTGCGCCATGGCCTGCCACTGGCCTTGCAGGCGCGCCAGCGCTTGTTGGATGGGCGTGTCATCGGCTGCCATGCGCTGCAAGTCCAGCCACAGCGCGTCGCGCAGGTCAGGCTCGCGCTGCAGGGCCTTGACCACATCGAGGCACATCACATTGCCCGAGCCCTCCCAGATCGAATTGACCGGCGCTTCGCGGTAGATGCGTGCCAGCGCCGAGCTGTCGATATAGCCATTGCCGCCCAGCACTTCCATGGCCTCGGCGCTGCAGGCAATGGCGCGTTTGCAGACCCAGAACTTGGCCGCTGGCGTCATGGCGCGCTGCCAGGCCTGCGCGGTGGTCTGGCCCGGGGCGCTGCTGCCCTCAAAGGCCTGCGCCAGCTGCATGGCCAAGAGCAGCGCTGCCTCGCTCTCCAGCGCCAGGTCGGCCAGCACCGATTGCATCAGCGGCTGCGCGATGAGCGCCGCGCCAAAGGCCTGGCGGTGCCGGGCCGACCACAGCGCCTGCACAGTGGCCTGGCGCAGCAGCGCGCAGCTGCCCAGCACGCAGCACAGCCGCGTGACCGTGGCCATCTCCATGATGGTGGCAATGCCCCGGCCTTCCTCGCCCACGAGCACGCCATAGGCGTCGTCAAGCAGCACCTCGCTGCTGGCATTGCTGCGGTTGCCCACCTTGTCCTTGAGGCGCTGCACCAGCACTTGGTTGCGGGTCCCATCGGGCTGCCAGCGCGGCACCCAAAAGCAGGCCAGTGGTGCCTGCAGTGCATGGCCGTCGGCGGCGCTGCTGGCCATGCGCGCCACCACCAGGTGTGCATCGGCCATCGGCACCGAATAAAACCATTTATGGCCTTGCAGCCGGTAGGCCGCGCCGCGCCCGCCACCTGTGGCACCCTGCGGATAGGCCACGGTGGTGTTGCTGCGCACGTCCGAGCCGCCTTGATTTTCGGTCATGCCCATGCCCACCCACAAGGCCGTCTTGTCTGCCAGCGGCGCATCGCGCGCGTCATGGTGGGCACTGGTAATGCCAGGCGCGATCTGTGCCCATAGCGCTGGCTCCTTGCGCAGCACCGGGATCGCCGCCGTCGTCATCGTTGCGGGGCAGAGGCTGCCCGCTTCTGCCTGGCCATGCAGGTAAAAGCCGGCGGCCCAGGCCGTCCAGCGGCCGCTTGCTGCATCTTCCGGTGCATCGGCAAACGGCATGTCGATCAGTTGCTGCGCACGGTAATGCGCCAGCACCTGGTGCCACGCGGGGTGAAACTCCACCTGGTCGATGCGCCGGCCCCGTGCATCCCATTGCTGCAACTGCGGTGGGTGGCGGTTGGCCTGGTCGGCCCATTGCGCAAAGGCGCTGCTGCCAACGGTGCGGGCGTGTTGCTGCAGGCCCGGCAGCCAGGCCTGGGCCTGCGCGCGTGCCAGGGCGGCCTGCAAGGCCGGATCGCTGCCCAGCGGGTCGTAGTCGACCAGCTCATCCACCAGGTTGTCCTTGTCGCGCTCTGCCATGGCTGCTCTCCCAGATGTGCTTGCCCATTCTAGGAACAGCACTGCGAGATAGCAAAACAGATCAGCTATGGGCGTTCAGCCGGTCCAGCCGCAGGCGCTGGCGCTCGTCACCCAGCGCCCGGGCGGCCAGCAGCACACTGCCGGCGGCGGCCATGCCGCCCGCGCCCGTCAGCAGCAGCAACAACAAGATCTGGTACTTGGCCGCTTCCAGCGGGTCCATGCCGCCCAGGATCTGGCCGGTCATGATGCCGGGCAAGGTGATCAATCCCGCAGCCGACATCTGGTTGATGATGGGGATCAGCCCCCGGCGGATAGCGGCTCGGGTGTGCGGTGCCAGGGCCCGGCGGAAGGAGACCCCCAGCGCCAGCTGGGCCTCGATCGCAGCGCGCCCCTGGCGCACGCCATCAAAAAAGCTGTCCAGCCCCAGGCTCGCGGCATTGAGCACGCTGCCCAGCACAATGCCCATCAGCGGTATCGCATAGCGTGCATCAAACCAGGGATCGGGCCGCACGGCGGTCATCAGCGCCAGCACCACGGTCGACAGGCTGGCCAGCGCCACCACCAGCCCCGCAATGCGGTAGCTGCCCCCGCCTGCGAGCCGCTGGTGCGGCCGCACCGCCACCTCGCGCGCGGCAGCGGCAATCATCACCAGCACCACGACCAAGGTGGTGCCCGGGTGCGCCTGCTGGAACACCAGCCGCAGCACATAGCCCACCAGCAGGAGCTGCACCACCATGCGCAGCGATGCCCACAGCACCTGGCGCTGCAACTGCAGGCGCATCGCCCAGGAGGCGGCAGCGGCGGCCAGCACCAGTGCTGCGCCCACCAGCAAATCGCCGGGTTGCAGATGGATCGCCGTGTTCATTGCGCGGCCTCCATCGGCCGCAGCTGGTGGTCTACCAATTGCATGCAGCGCTGGCCCACGCGCGCGGCCTGCGCCTGCGAATGGGTCACCCACAGCAGGCTCAGGCCCTGCTGCTGGCAGCGCTGCAGCAGTTGCTCTACCGCAGCCACCGATGTTTCATCGAGGGCAGCCGTGGGCTCATCGAGCAGCAGCACCTGGGGCCTGCGCAACAGCCCGCGCAGCAAGGCCAGGCGCTGGCGCTCGCCGGTCGACAGCTGGGTCAGCGCAATATCGACAAAGCCCTGGCGCAGCCCCAGCGCACTGGCCATCTCCAGCAGCGCCGCCTGCGAGCCCGGCGGGAAATGCTCCATTACCGTCGCCCCCCACCAGGCAGGCTCTGCCGCCAGGTACATCACCTGCTGGCGCCAGGCCGGGCCGCTGAAGGCGCTGCGTGCCTGGCCGTTGAGCAGCACCTCGCCACTGCCCGGGTCCAGATCGGCAATCAGCCGCAGCAACACTGACTTGCCCGCCCCCGATGCGCCCATCACCGCCACGCATTCGCCGGCTGCCAGCTCCAGCGAGCAGGGCCCGCTGATGGGGCTTTGCAGGGCGCGGATGGACAGGCGGGCAGGGGTGGTGGGGGGCATGGGGGCTGAGTGTAGCGCTGGGCGCCGCCAGACCAAGGCGCTGGGATGAAGCAGCGTTTTGCCAACGGGGCTGCAGCAGGGCGAGTCGCTGTTTTAAGTGCGCTGAAATGCCGTGCAGATCGCTGATTCCAAGCCCTGGTTTTTAAAGCTCGCAAAATGTAAATCACATCTCTTAGCTATTAGATAATCCAATGAATATATTAAAAAATCAATGCTTTCAAAGCACCGTATTTAATATATCTTTGTTCCTAATAATATTATTTGATGTTCTCAGGCCACAGAAATACAAGAAATATCAACTCTCAAATGACTAATCCCGAATTGTTAACATTTCAGCGATAACCCCTCGTTAAGATGACCGGAATTTTCTAATATCTCACTTCCTCCAGGATCGTCATGCGTTCGCGTTATTGCCTGCAGCTGGGCTTGCTACTGGCAGCCATTCAGTCTTGCTACGCCCAAGGGGTTACCACGTCAGTGGTTCCACACGCCACCAGCGGCCCCCAAGTTCATATCGATGCAGCAGGGCGTGCGCATGTCACGCCCAATGCCTCAGAAAATGGGGTGTCTTACAACGGCTTTCAGCAGTTCGATGTGGGCAAGCCCGGTTTGTCGTTTCAAAATGAGCAAGCCAATGCCCGCACGATTGTGGCAGAGGTATTCTCGGCCGCGCCGTCGCGCATTCAGGGCGATATGGATGTGGTGGGCCCCCGCGCCAACCTGATCCTGGCCAACCAGAACGGCATCTCGGTCAACGGCGCCAACTTCTCCAACTTTGGCAGTGTGGCGCTCACTACTGGCGCCTTGAGCCTGCGCGACCAGCAGCAAAGCGAAGGCCAGGTGCAGCGCTATGTGGATGTGAGCACTAACCAAGGGCGCATCCATATTGGTGATGAGGGCATGGCCGGCAACCTGATCCGGCTGGAGCTCATCGCCAAAAGCATCCAGGTCGATGGCCCGCTGACCAATGAATTCACGTCGTCGAGCGCCCATATCCGCTTGGTGGCAGGTGAATCCACAGCCAGCTTTGATACGGCTGCGTCGCCTGTCGATAATCTGACACCCTGGGTGTACTACAAGCCCGGCCAGGCCCAGAGCAACGAGGTCGCCATTAAGGTCGGTGCCGGCTCCAAGGTCACGGCGGGCCAGATCCAAATCCTGGTGACGGATAAAGGGGCGGGCGTACGCAATGAGGGCGAAATGGTCGCCTCAGCGGGTGGATTTACCTTGTCATCCACCGGCGATGTGGTGCAAATGGGTGGTCAGATCAGCGCGCAGGGTTCCGTCCAGATCCACGCCGCCAATATCCACCTGCAAGGCTCCGCCGAGCGCCAAAGCCTGGTGTCGGCCGGATTGCAAACCCGGCTGGAGGCAGAGCAATCCATTCGCAATATCGATGGCGAGATTGTTGGCACCCAGCGCATCTCGGACGATACCCCCTATGCCGTTTATCTGAAGGCGGGCGACGCCATCGAAAACCGCAGCCCCATCGGCGCCGAAAAAGCCACGGTCATTTTTGGCAAGGGCGATTCGGTCAAGCTCGACGCTGGTGCAGGCGGCATTAGCTCCACCAATGCGCGCATCATCAGCAACCTGAATCTGGATCTGGTCAGCACCGGAGCCATCTCCAACCAAAGCGCCCATATCGCGGGCGAGGCATCGCAATGGGAATCCTCCGGTGGGCTGAGGCGCCGCACCAGCTACAGCGCCGACCAGGGGCGTCTGGCCGATGAGAACCACCAGGGCTACTGGGTGGCGCAGGGCGATCTCAGCGTACAGGCCCAGTCGTTCAGCAATACCGGCGGCTTTGTGTTCTCCAATGCGGGCAGCGTCAAGATCAAGTCCGAGACCGACATCCACAACGAGGCGCTGAGTGTGGGCGGCTACGACTACAGCCGGCGCTGCTTCCTCTTCATCTGCAAAACGCGGGCCAGCAGCACCGAAAAACTGGTGGGCGGCCAGATCATGGCGGCCACGGGGCTGACCATGGAGGCCGGTGGCACCGTGCTCAACCATGGCGGCCTGGTGTATGCCGGCCAGGGCATGCAGGTGGTGGCGCCCACCATCATTGCACGCGCCAAGCCCGTGCACACCGTCATCCTGCGTGACCGGGGCCTCAAGGCGCTGTTTGGCGATACCTGGGCGCAGATCTATGCGACCGACCAGGGCGGCAGCTTTACCGCCCAGCAAGGGCGGCTGCTGCTGCAAGGCGCAGCCCGCCAGGATGGCGGCAGCTTTGTGGCCCAGGAAGGCATTGACGGCGAGATTGAAGTGCTGCGCAAGCCGCACCGCGACCCGGTCCGCATCGAAGACCACCTCGGCATCTTCTGGTGGTGATGATGCGCAACAACCTTCCTATGCCTGCGCTGGGCAAGCATGCGCTGCTGGGTACCTTGCTCGGCCTGGCCTGCCTGTCGGCAGCGGCGCAGAACAACCCCGTGCGCGACCCCAATGACCAGCTGCTGCGCGAGCAGCAGGAAAAGCTGCGCCAGGAGCTGCTGGAGCAGAACTCTGCTGGCAAGATCCAGCAGGACAGCCAGCCTGCAGCCCCCGCCGCTGACGACAACGCCTTCCCTGCCGATATCCAGGCCACGGGGCCCAGCTTCGACATCCAGCACATCCAGGCAACAGGCGACAGCAACTTGCTGAGCGCACGCGCCTTTGACCGCATCACCCAGCCCTTTGTGAACCATGCGATGGCCGTCGAGCACATCAATGTGCTGCTGGACCGCATCAACAAGGCGCTGATCCAGGCGGGCTACACCACCTCCCGCGCCTATGTGGGTGGCCAGAATCTCAAGGAGGGCGTGCTGTCCATCACCATCGTGGCGGGGCGCATCGAGGCCATCGTCTTCAACGGCGCGCCAGCCACCGGGGTCGGTGCCTGGCTGGCCATGCCCATGCAACAGGGCGATATCCTGCGCCTGCGCGACATCGAGCAGGCCGTTGACCAGTTCAACCGTCTGCGCCGCAACAACGTGCAGGTGCTCATCAAGCCGGGCCAAACCAACGGTGGCTCCATCGTCGAGTTCGTCAACAAAGAGGGCCCCGTTGCCCGCTACAACCTGGGCATCGACAACCAGGGCTCCAGCAACACGGGCCGCGCGCGCATCCAGGCCGGTGTGGACCTGGGCAATGTGCTGGGCCTGATGGAGTCCATCACCCTGGGCCTCACCTCCAGCAAAGAGACCAATGCGATCTATGGCCTGGTGTCGGTCCCTTGGGGCTACAACACCATCTCGGCCGTCGCCTCGATCTCGGAGTACCAGAACCTCATTGGCGATACCGCGCTGGTGTACGGCCGCTCCAAGAACTTCTCGCTGTCGCTCAACCGCCTGCTGGCGCGCGACCAGAACAGCAAAACGGCCCTCGACATCTCGCTGTCCAAACGCGAGTCAACGCGCGAGGTGAACAACTTTGCGCTGACCCCGCAAGCGCAGACCAGTTTGCGCGTGGGCGTCAACCGCCTGACCCGTTTTGACACTGCGCTGGGCGCTGGGCAATGGACAGTCGATGTGGGCCTCTCGCGGGGCCTGCCCATTTTGGGTGCGGACAAGGACCCGGATGACCTGCCCAAGGAGGCCGCGCGCTACCAGTTCACCAAGCTGGACGCTGCGGTATCGCTGGACCGGCCCGTGGCCGAGCGCCTGGTCTACCGCAGCCGGGTGAGCGCGCTGTGGAGCCACCAGCCGCTGTACTCGTCCGAGCAGCTGTTTGCCGGTGGCGTCTCCAGCGTGCGCGCCTACCCCGAGTCTTTCCTGGGTGGCGACCAGGGCCTGGTCTGGCGCAATGAGCTGGCGCTGGCCAAGACCCAGCCGCTGTGGGGCAGCGCCCGCTACGAGCCCTATGTGTTTGCCGATGCCGCCATCTTGCGCACCGTCTCGGACAAGCGCTCCAGAAGCATTGCGGGCCTGGGTGCGGGTGCGCGCATTGCCTACCAGGGCGCTTTTGCCGACCTGCAGCTGGGGCGGGCCTTGCGCTCCCCCGATGGCTATGAAAAACAAGGCTGGCGTGTGAACGCCAGCCTGACCTACCAGTTTTAACGTTGGTGCCTGAGGGCACGCAGCGACAGATGTGAACGAAGGCGCAGTGGCTGTGCCGCAGCGCCTTTGGCGACAGGAGTGTGGTGATGAGTGAGAGAAACAAGAACGAGCAGCAAAAGCCCCAGGCCACCCGGGTCTTCAGCGACCGGGGCAAGAAGCGCATTGCTGCCACGGTGATGTGGGCCCATGTGCTGACGCAAGCCAGCCTGGGCGTGCTCTCGCCCGCGTATGCGCAAACACCACCGCTGCCCCCCGCGCCCGCCATCCCCGCGATGGCGCCAATTGCAGACCCGCGCGCGCCGATGGCATTCCAGCCCGGTGTCGAATCGCTCTCCAGCGGGGCATCACTCATCAACATCACCACGCCCAATGCGGCGGGTCTGTCACTCAACCAGTACCAGCGTTTTGATGTACCAGAGGCCGGTGTGGTGCTCAACAACAGCCAGATTGGTGGCAGGCCCTTGCTGGGTGGCACGGCAGGGGCCAACCCGAACTTGGCGGGCGGCACGGCCAACACCATCGTCAACGAGGTCACGGTCCAGGGCAGCCCCAGCCAGATCAACGGCACCGTCGAAGTGTTCGGCAACCCCGCCGCGGTGATCATTGCCAACCCCAGCGGCATCAGCTGCAATGGCTGCGGGGTGGTCAATACCCCGCGCCTGTCCTTCAGCACCGGCAGCATCACCTTGCAGGATGTGAATGGCGCCTCCAGCAACTTTGATCTGGCATCGGGCATTGGCTACAACGTCCAGGGCGGGCAAATCAGCATCGATGGCCGGGGTGTCGAAGGCACGGTCGGCCAGATCGACCTGGTGGGCGAGCTGCTGCGCATCAACGGGCCTTTGCGTGCGCACTATCTCAACCCGGGCATCTCCAGCATCAACCTGACGGCGGGCAAATCGCCCAACGCCGCCACGCAGACGGCCGATGCCAATGCATTGATCGCCGGCACCGCTGCCGTGCCAGGCACCACCGTGGCCATTGATGCCAGCGCACTGGGCGCGATGACGGCTGGCCGCATCACCGTGGTCTCCACCGATGCCGGCATGGGCGTGAACCTGCGCGGCCCGCTGTTGGCCTACCAGGAAGATGTCGACATCCGCAGTGCCGGCCGGGTCAACACCGGCGATGTGGCGGCCTCGCGCAACATCCGCATCAATGCCGATGGCTTCGTGGTGGCAGGCGGCAATGTGGCTGCCAATGAGCAGCTCCAAGTCAGCGGCAACGACGGCGTGTTGCTGACCGGGCCAGCCCGGGGCAACCAGCAGATTGCGCTGAGCAGCAGCCAGGGCAGCGTCAGCACCCAAGGCCCGCTGGTCACCGCCGGCGACCTGAACGTGCAGGCCGCGCAGGCGGTGCGCCTGGAGTCTCGGACCGGGGCCAGCCAGATTGCGGGCAACACGCAGCTGCGTGGCGGCACGGTCAGCGTGGCCGGCGCCTTCCAGGGCGGCGGCGATGTCAGCATCCAGGCACGCGATGGCGCGTCCATCGCTGGCGACGCCACCATTGGCGGCAACCTGCAGATGCAGACCGGTGGCGATGCTGCGCTGTTTGGCCGTGTGCAGGTCAACCGCGATGCGCAGGTCACAGCCTCCAATGTGCGCAGCTCTGGCGAACTCACCGTGGGCCAGAACCTGCAGCTGTCCGGCGCCCAAAGCGTGGACCTGCAAGGCAACACCACCGTGGGCCAGCGCCTGCAGGTCGATGGCGGTGAAGTCACCCTGGGTGGCGATATCGATGCCGGCCAGACGGATGTCACCGCCCAGCAACTGAACCTGGGCGGCGCGGACGGCAACCTCAATGCGCGCGGCGACTTGAACCTGAATGTCAGCCAGTCCTTCCACAACACCGGCCAGGTCAATGTCTCGGGCAGCTTTGGCCTCAACACCGGGGGCGATGCGCGCTTTGATGGCGCGGTCACCACGGGCTCGGGCTTTGGCGTCAACGCAGGTGGCGACATCGCCATCAACAACACCGTCAACAGTGGCGGCAGCATCAACCTGAATGCGGGAAACAACCTGCAGGTGGGCGATACCTTGACTGCCGGTGGCGGCATCAACGGCTCGGCTGGCGGCAACATTGCGCTGAACGGTCAGGCCAACTCGGCCGGCTCGCAAAACTGGCGCGCGCAGGGCGATTTCAGCGCCACGCAAGGGCTGCAAGGCAACAACGTCAGTATCCAGGGCCACAACGTCAACGTGGCAGGCCCGGTGCTGGGCCAAGGCGCCGTCAACATTGCCGCGACTGACCAGTTGCAACTGGGCAGCGAGGTGCGTGCCAACGGCAATGTGGCGCTCTCCAGCAGCCAAGGCAGCATCAGGGCGCAAGATGTGTTCTCCAACGGCTCGGTCAGCCTGCAAAGCCAGAACCATACCGAGGTGCAGAACGTGCAGGCCGGTGGCGATATCGCCATCACCGCCACGGCCGGCCCCGTCACGGCGGAGGCCCTGTTGGCAGGGCGCGATCTGTCGGTCAACGCCCAAGACCGCATTCGCGTCGCGGGCGAACTGGGCGCGGGCCGGAACGCGGCCGTGACCTCCAGCCAGGCGGATGTGCAACTGGCCAATGCCTCGGCAGGCGGCAACCTCAGTCTCAACGCAGCGCAGTCGCTGCAAGTGGCTGGTGGCGCCAGTGCTGGCGGCAACGCCGCGCTGACCTCGCAAAACGCCGGTGTCAGTGCCCAGTCGCTGCTCGCCAACGGCGATATCAACACCCAGGCCGCAGGCGACATCGCCATTGCCGGTGAAGTGGCATCGGGCGGAAGTGCCCGCTTCGCCAGCACTGGCGGCAAGGTCGATGTAGGCGGCGCTGTCTATGGCGCGCAAGGCGCCACTGTGCAAGGCAGCAGCGTCACCTTGGGCCAGGGGCTGCAATCGGGCGGAGCGGCCACCATCACGGCCAGCACCGGTGACATCAGCAGCGGCGCTGGCATCGCCTCCGTAGGCAATCTCAGCCTGCAATCGGAAGGCGCCACCCAGGTGGCGGGCTCCGTGCAATCTGCCGGCCAGGTGGCCCTGCAAAGCGGTGGCGACACCCGCATCAACGGCGACCTGATTGCCGAGCAAGGCCTGCAAGCCCAAGTAGGTGGCAGCCTGGTGGCCAACACCGTGGCATCGGGTGGCAATGCCAGCCTGGCTGCGGGCAGCATTGATGTGCAAGATGTGCAGGTCACCGGCGCAGCCCAGCTGCAAGCCCAGCAAGACATTCGCATTGCCCAGAACCTGATGGCCAGCGCCATTACCACCGAATCGGTGGCGGGCAACACGACCGTGGGCGGCCAGGTGGGCACGGCTGGCGCATTGGACATGCGCGCAGGCGGCAACATCGCCGCTGGCCAAGTGGTGGCGGGCGTGGCGGGCGGCGCAGCCACATCCATCCAGGCGGATGGCACCGTGCAACTGGCCAGCCTGCAAACGGGCGGCGACTATGTGGGCCGTGCAGGCCAGGACCATGCGGTCAGCGGCGAGATAGCCGTGCAAGGCCATGCCGATGTGCAGGCGGGCGGCAACATTTTGGCCGGGTCGCTGGCAGCAGGCGCGGGCCTGCAGGCGCAAGCCGGTGGCGATATTGTGGTGGATGGCGATGCACTGGTCATCGGCAACGCCCAACTGCAAAGCGCAGGCGCGCAGCGCGTGGCGGGCAACCTGCAGGTCACCGACCAGCTCGTGGCCAATGCACAAGGCGGCCTGCAGGTGGGCGGCGATCTGGTGGCCAACAACGGCATGCAGATCAGCAGCACGGCAGGCGCGCTGCAAGTGGGTGGCATGCTGGGCACCCAGGGCCATGCCTTGGTCGATGCGCAGCAAGGCATTCAGGTGGCAGGCAATGTGCTGGCCCAGTCGGTGGATGTGCGCAGCAGCGCCGGCGCCATTGCACTGGGCGGCCAACTCGCCACCCAAGGCAATGCCAGCTTGCAGGCGCAGCAAGACATTGCCATTGCCGGGCCTGTGGCCATCATGGGCAACCTGCAGGCCAGCAGCACGGCAGGCAGCATCAGCTTTGAGGACCAGCTGCAGGTGGCTGGCGATTTCAGCGGTCATGCGCACAAGGATCTGAACTTTCTGGGCGACAGCCTGCTGCTCGGCCAGGTCGATCTGAAGGCCGATACCGGCCGCATCCTGAACCAGGGCAACATGACCTTTGGCCAGGCGGTGAACATCGACACCACGGGCGATCTGGTCAACGAAGGCACGCTGCAATCGCAGGGCGACATCAGCATCCGCGCCCGCAATATCGACAGCAACCTGGCCAGCCAGGGCGGCATCGCCACCGCTGGCACCTTGGATCTGCAGGCCTCGGGCGGCACGCGCCTGGGCCAGAGCGGCACCTTGAGCGCTGCGCAGGACATCCGCCTGCAATCGGCATCGGGCACGCAATCGGCGGGCACCATCCAGGCCGGGCAAGACCTGCACTACGCAGGCGGCACCCTGTCGAACAGCGGCACCGTGGTGGCGCAGAACTCGGACATCGATGCGGGTCTCGCCAACCAGGGTAACGTCTACATCCAAAACCAGCTGGGCGTGACCGGCAGCAGCAGCAGCAGCGGCGAGATTGCCGCCAACACGCTGACCATGGCCGCTCTGGACAACAGCGGCAAGGTCGGTGCGCAAAGCGCGTCGCTGGGCAGCACCAGCAATGCTGGCGAAATCACCGCCACTACCATCGACATCAGCGGCGGTCTGAGCAATACCGGCGCTGTCAGCGCAGGCGACAGCCTCACAGTGAGCGGTGGCAACACCAGCAATGACGGCAGCATCACCGGCGGCTCGGTGTCCATCTCGGGCGGCAGCATCAGCAATGGCGGCCAGATCCAGTCATCGGGTGCCATGCAGATCAGCGGTGGCTCGTTTGAGAACCGCCTGCAAGAGACCAAGAGCTGCGCGCTGCCCGGTGGCTGCAGCACCCCCGATAGCTATGAGTACAGCCAGAAGCCTGGCACGGTGTCTGCCGGCACCACGCTCAGCATCAACACCAGCACTGCCCACAACCAGGGTGTCATCCATGCAGGCACTGACATCACCATCAACAGCGCGCTGAACAACGAGCGCAGCACCAACGACCCCTACACCTCGGGCGGTGCCGAAGGCGCAGCTGTCTCGGGCATCATCTCTGCGGGTGGCAACCTGACAGTGACCGGCGCATCGCTGCAAAACAGCGGCCAGCTGCAAGCGGCCAATGCGGTGCAGATCACCACCACCGGCGCCTTTGCCAACACCGCGCCCAGCGCCGATGTGGCAGGCAAGGTGCTGGGCCAAAGCGTGCAGATCACCGCAGGCTCGGTCAGCAACGATGGCATGGTGCTGGCCCAGGCCGGCGATGTGCAGATCACCACCACGAGCGGCGCCATTGCCAACCAGGGCAGCATCGTCGCCAGCGGCGATCTGGGCTTGACCGCCGCGGGCGCCGTCTCCAACGGCAAGGACGGCAAGCTGCTGGCCGACAACATCGCCATCAAGGGCAATTCGTTCAGCAACGCGGGCATTGTCTACGGCCAAAACGCCCCGCCCAGCACCATCAGCATCGAGACCACCGGAGGCTTCAGCAATGCCGCCACCGGCGTGGTGATTGCCGGAGAAAACCTGGACATCAAGGCCGGCGGCTACAGCAACGCCGGCGGCACCGTGGGCAGCTTGCAAGATGCCAGCCTCACGATGGCCGGCACCTATGCCCCCGCTGGCAATGCGCTGGTGGCCCTGGGCAGCTTGGACCTGAACGTGGGCGGTATCTCCGTGGGCGCGGGCGAGAGCTGGAACGTAGGCAGCCAGGATGTGCGCTGGACCGGCACCTTGCACAACCAGGGCACGGTCGCCATTGCCGGCAATGCCGATGGCAGCATCCGCAACGAAGCCACCGGCACGCGCGACCGCGCTGGTGCGCCAGACATCAGCCAGGGCGCCTATGCGGTGGATGCACCACCAGCGGGCCTGACGGGTGCGCAGGTCATCAGCTACACCGATGTGGCCAACCGCGCGCAGCTCTACATTGGCGGCACCTTTACCGGCCATCTGGACAACATCGCCTCCGATGCGCAGGTGAGCGGTGCCTTCTCCCTCAACCAGCAAGACATCGACCAGACCGTGGTGTGGGAGGGCAAGGACGCCAATGGCGATACCGTGCAGATGACGGGCACCTCTGTCTCCAAACCCCGCCTGGATACCAGCGCCGGCGCCACCGAGCTGACCCTGACCGGCCCGAACATCGGCACCATCGTGGGCGACAGCCTCATCATCAACGGCGGTGACATCACCATCAAGCCACCGATTGATCCGTCGACCGGTTTGCCGCTGATCACCGATGCGCAAAACACGCAGGTGAATGCAGGCAACGCCCAGGCGGGCGATGGCTCAGGCACGACCACGGGCGCGATCAAGCCCCTGGTCGTAGAGAACGCCCAGGCCGTCAAGTACAGCGATGGCGAAGGCACGGACACCAGCGGTGCAGGCGCTGGCGCCGGCAACAACGCGGGCGCAGGCGATACCGGCTCTGCCGGCACGCCCGTGGCGGGCAATGGCGACGGCCCAGCGCCCACCACGCCAGAGCGCGGCCTGAACCTCAAGGACCCCATCTTCCAGACCCCAGAAGGCGCGGTTGCCGTGCTGATGGGCGCGGGCTTCAGCCCCCAATGGAGCGACTGGAGCCAGCTGCGCGTAGTGCCCGGCGGCCTCAGCGCCAATGACCTGCAGCTCAACCTGAGCGGCCAGTTCATCAACCACGGCCGGTTGGATGTGACCAACCAGCTGATCATCAATGCCGCGCAGGGCATCGACAACTTTGGTGCCAGCATCAGTGCAGGCGGCACAGCCAGCCTCAACGGCAAGTACCTGAACAACGACAACGGCCTGATCCAGGCCGGCTCCCTGGTCACCGACATCAAGGGCGACATCAGCAACAACCGGGGCCGCATCGTTGCCAGCAACGGCGGCTTCTTGAAGGCGGATGGCAATATCTCGGCGACCGAAGGCCAGTTCATCAGCGACGCCGGCAAGTTTGTGCTGGACGCCGGTGGCGATGTGGACCTGATCGCCAGCAAGGTGGTGGGCCAACAGGGCGTGGGCATCAATGCTGGCGGCAACGTCAACCTGGGCGTCAAGCAGACGACCCAGACCACCCATGCCGATAAAAACAGCCGTGAATACCAGGCCTGGAACAACAGCGCCACCGGCAGCGATACCTTTGTAGAAGGCATCGCCGTGATCGACAGCCGCCAGACCAGCACCAGCACCGCCACCACCAGCGTGGGCACCACCATTGACAGTGCGGACGGCAGCGTTGCGATTGCCGCAGGCGGCAAGCTCGCCATCACCGGCGGCAGCATCAATGCCGGCCAGGATGTGTTGCTGCGAGGCGCCGAGGTAAGCGTGCGCGCCGCGCGCGACACCGCCGTGACCGAGCAGGCGCAAAGCCGCACTGTGGATGGCCGCGTGACGGACAGCCAGACCAGCACCACCCACAGCGAAAGCTACAGCGGTGGCACGGTGACGGCCGGCGGCAAGGTGGCCGTGATTGCCAATGGTGATGCGAGCCAAGGCAGTGGCAATGTGCTGCTGGCAGGTAGCCACATTGAAGGCAAGCAAGGTGTTGGCATCTCGGCCACGGGCAACGTGGCATTGCAAGCCCTGCAAGCGGAGAGCACCACCACCAGCAATGGCCAGCAAATCACGTACACCAGCACCCGTACCGAAGGACAAAGTGCGTCGGTAAAGAACTATGGTGCGGTCGTATCCAGCAGCGAAGGCGATGTGCAGATCGGTGCCAAGGGCACTGTGGACGTGCTTGGCTCCAATGTCAGCGCGGGCAAAGACATCGTCATTCAAGGCGCCAGTGTCAACGTACAGGCTGCGAAGGACAGCACATCCACCAACGATTACGAAAAGCGCGGTGGCAAGGAGCGCCGTGTTGCGCAAACCGATGAAGTGCTCAGTGGCGGTGAGATCTCTGCGGGCGGCGGCATCGCGCTGATTGCCAATGGAACACCGGTGCCCAGTGCCAGCAATGCGAGCCAAGGCACAGGCACAGCCGACGACCCGATTGCCCACAAGCCCAGCGTTGTCCAGCCTGGTGCAGGCCCCGGCAATATCACGCTGCAAGGTGCAACGGTCACTGCCAAGGGTGACACCTCTCTGATTGCCAGCGGCGATGTGAATGTGCTCGATATGCAAACCGAGCACGGACGTTATGAGTCCAGCTACAGCAAGAGCAGTGGCCTGCTGAGCAGCAAGCGCACCACCACTTTGGATGTGGGCCATTCCAGCCTCAGTGAAGGAAGCATCGTCAGCGGCGACAAGGTGTACGTGCAAGCGGGCCAGGACGTCAACCTGCGCGGATCGCATGTCATCGCGCAAGACTCGGCGACCATCACTGCCAAGCGCGACGTCAACATCTTGGCCGGGCAAGACACGGCCAGCGCGGAGAGCTTCAAGGAAACCAAGAAGAGCGGCATCTTTGGCAATGGTGGCTTCGGTTTCACCATCGGCAGCAGCACCACGACCACTGAGCGCACCAATGAAAGCGTGCGCGCTGCAGGCTCTAGCGTGCAGGCCCAAGGTGGCAAGGAAGGTGAAGGCAAGAAGGGCGACGTCACCATCGTCGCGGGCAACCATTACCAGCAGACGGGCTCGGCAGCGTTGGCCGCGGGTGACATCGACATCGTGGGCAAGACGGTCAGCATCGATGAGGCCAGGGAGATTGAGCGCGACAAGTTTGAAATGCGCGCTAAACAAAGCGGCCTGTCGGTGAGCTTTAGCAATCCGGTAGTGAGCCTGGTTCAAAGCGCTCAGGCGACTGCCAATCTTGCGGCTGCAACGACGCAAGTCAGCGATGCGCGTATGCAGGCGATGGGTGCAGTATCTACTGGCTTGGCTGCTTATGACACAGCGAATTTGGCTACGGATTTGGCCAAAGACCCAGGCTCAGCGGCGAGTGTCGGTATCAATATCAGCTTGGGTAGCAGCGCTAGCAAAAGCAATAGCAGCTACGAGGTCGACAGTGCCTCTGGCTCATCCATTCATGCGGGTGGCAATGCCAGGATCACAGCCACAGAAGGCGATTTGCATGTCCGTGGCAGCAGCATCGAGGCAGGCAAGGATCTGTCGCTGGATGCCAAGAAAGGCAATCTCATCCTGGAAGCAGCGGAAAACCGCTTCCAGGAGAAAAACAGTCACTCCAGCAGTTCGGCAAGCATTGGCATGGGCTTCAATGTGGGTGCGAACTCGGGCTACTCGTTCAATGCCTCTGCCAGCCAAAGCAAGGGCAACGGCCAAGGTGAAAGCCTGAGTTACACCAACACCCAGATCAAGGCGGGTGGTACCACCACCCTACACAGTGGACAAGACACCACATTGCGTGGAGCCACTGTGGCTGGCGACAGCGTCAAGGTCGATGTGGGTGGAAACCTGCTGATCGAAAGCCTGCAGGACATCAACGTCTATAAGGAAACCGGAAGCAGCAGTGGCTTTGGTGTGTCAGTTTGCGTGCCACCGCTTTGCTACGGCTCGTCGAGCCTCAGTGTCAGTGCCGGGCGCACCAATATCCACAGCGACTACGCAAGCGTGGGTGAGCAAAGCGGCATACGCGCAGGTGATGGCGGCTTCCAGGTGAATGTGGCTGGAGACACCAACCTCAAGGGTGGTGCCATCACCAGCACACAAGCAGCGATCGATGGCGGCAAAAACAGCTTTGCCACCGGCGGTACGCTGGCGATGAGCGATATCGAAAACAGTGCTCAATACGACGCGAACAGTTGGAATGTGTCGGCCTCGGTATCCGGTCAAATAGGTGATCAATCCACAGCTAAGACACCTGAGCAGATCGAATCTGCCGACAAAGACACCGGAAGGCCTGGTGCCAGAGCTGGTATTGGCAGCGCAAGCGGCAGTGCCAGCAGCACGACCTATGCGGGTATCTCTGGCGTAGCAGGCAATAGCGAAGCCAGAACCGGCGACAAAGAAACCGGCATCAAGCCGATATTTGACAAAGAGCGCGTAACGGCCGATGTCAATGCGCAGGTGCTGATCACCGCAGAGTTTGGTGCGCGCACCAGCAAGCTGATTGGTGATGAGTTTGGCAAGAAAGCGCAAGCCCTTAGGGATGAGGCAGCCGAAGAAAAAGATCCAGTGCGTAAGCAAGAGCTGGAAGAAGAAGCAAGAAAGTACTCTGAGGGTGGCCTTTACCGGGTGATCGCACATACGGTGGTGGGCGGTCTTACCGGAGGCGCAGGTGGTGCAGCTGGTGCTGCTGCAAGCCAAGCGGCTGTCGGCCATGCAGATGAACTGTTGACGGAGCTGGGAGTGTCCGGACCAGGCAAGGATGCGGCGTTGCTGTTGGTCAGCGGTGCGATTGGCGTAGCTACTGGCGGTACTACTGGGGCGGGAGCCGCCACAAATGCTACGGCCAATAACTACCTGAGTCACAAACAGGAAGCTGAGTTCAAGAACGACTTGGCCAATTGCAAAGGCGACCCTTCATGCATTGAAAAAATGACAGAGAAATGGAGCATTATTGATGAGCAGCAGACCGCCAATGTCGATAACTGCGCCTCGGGTAGAGCCTGCTCAAGTCTGGCTCTGGATGCCAGAACTGGCAATGGTTACTCATCTGCTGAAATTGATGCGATGTGCGGAGGGGTTCAGTCATGCCAGTCATTTGCGCATGGCCTTGCGCGTACCAATAGCAACGACACCATTAATGCCAATGGAAGAGCTACTTCCATACCTGTTGAAAGGAACATTCAGCGGCTCATAGATGATGGGCTTGATCCTCGGTTGGCGCAAACATTAGGCTTGCTTTCTCCTGCGGATTTGGTCGGGCTTGGGATGGCTGCAATCGGATCTGGGAAGGGTAGTGGAGGAAGTAAGCCGGTGGTTAATGGGCCAGTGGCTTCGGGTGGACCCTCTAACTCAGGAGCTAAACCGACTGGGCCAAATGTAAACGGCACTGCAATAGCGCTTAATGGCAGCGTCGTCCCAATGATTACTCCTGGATCGTTGCCTCCAGCACAAGAGGCTATAGTGACTTCAACTATTAATAATATTCAAACAGGGAATAAACCATCAGGCTCGCAAGGTGTGCGATGGGGAGTCCCGTTTCAAAATCGGGAGGGAGAATTACCGGCTGGACAATACACTGAGTATCGATTGCCACCATCTTCAGGTCAAAGTGGTGCCGGCACAAATCGAATTGTTGTGGATTCTCGAACTGGCGCCACATATCTGACTTGGACCCACTACGGTGATACTGGCAGGCCTGCTTTCGTAAGGATACGGTGAATCATGAATTCTTTTAATTACGACAAAATAATTAACGAAATTGATGTTTTTTGTGCGGAGATTTCAAGATTAAAGTCTGATGGGGTTTTTGTAATTGAATTTCCTATGCGATTTAGTAGTAAAAATGAGATATTTGAATTTGTAAAAACAGAGTTTCCATTAGACCCTT
The DNA here is from genome assembly GCF_025309455.1 of Comamonas squillarum. Classification (NCBI taxonomy): domain Bacteria; kingdom Pseudomonadati; phylum Pseudomonadota; class Betaproteobacteria; order Burkholderiales; family Comamonadaceae; genus Comamonas; species Comamonas squillarum. The sequence continues at coordinate 3,506,690 of NZ_CP104377.1, read as the reverse complement.
TAATCAAAGGTGGAAAAAGTTGGGATGCACTTGCAGATTCTATTGGTGGTGGGCTTGAAAAATTTCGCACCAATGGAGTAGTGGTGGTGATGAAATATGATACGAACAATAAGTGTCAATCGACCAGCTCAATGATTGAATTCATTGATATTTTGTTTCAGATAAGAAATGAACAAATCCTAGATGATATGAAAATTTATCTTTACTTGCCCAACGGCTTAGTTGAATAAATGAATTTGCCTTCGCTGAAAAATAGTGTAAATATAGATAATGGATCTAAACATCAAATTCCCGAGTGATTTGTTTGCTGTGGAAACTATTCAATTGCTTGATCCTCATCAGAAATTAGGTGGAGTTAGAGTATTCGCTGTCGATTAATGATTTGTTTGCAATGTTCTACAAATTTTGATCGGTATATTGGCGGTCTGCCAAGTGAAAGTACTGGCAAACTGCTTGTCCTCTGACGCAGTAATTTGGTTGGTATGGCAGTCTTTTATTTTCTGAAAACTTATAACAAATATTGGCGCGTAAATAAATGGCTACCTCTGTCTGTAAAATTGAAGATATTCTCGAGAGTTTAATAACTCAAAAGTCAATATTTCGTTCCTCGCTCGTCGGTTGCAATACCGATGAAATCAATTTTGTGGAAAAACATTTTGAATGTGTATTGCCCGCTGAATATCGTTGTTTTTTACAGATAGCGGGCAGAGCGGCAGGGAACATTTTTCAAGGGACTGATATTTTTTATCCGCGAGTTTTAGAGCTTAAAGATGAAGCTCGAGTGCTTTTGATGGAGCTAGATGTTGCTCATCTTCTTCCTGCAGATGCAAAGATTTTCTGCATGCATCAAGGCTATGAGATTAATTATTTCATTCCTGGCTCAAATGATCCTCCTATTTTTCAGTTTTTTGAAGGTCAGTCATCAGTATCACAGCCTTGGGCCAGTTTTTCAGAATACTTTAGAACTTCGATAGAAGATCATTTGACGCAATGGCTGGATCTAGACAAGGAAGGAACATGGGAATAATAATCTATGGCGAAGAAATTAAAACTGCAAATGATTTTCATCATGCTTTTTCCACATTTTTAGGGATTGAACGTGTATATGGAAATAATTTGCATGCACTATGGGACGTATTGAGTGCTGGAGTTGAGCGCCCAGTTATTTTGAAATGGAAAAATTCCGCAATTTCCAAATCAAATTTAGGAGAAAATTGTTGATGTGCTTCATCGAGTCGAAAGACAAGATAAAGAGTTTGGATGGGTGGATAAATTTTCATTTACTCTTGAATAAACGAAATTTATTAAACTGATCGCTCAATCGTCAATTGATTTGGTCTGGCTAGTATGGATGCTGAACTACTTAATGCCAAAAAACTGAATTTTTTGACGATGCGGTGTCGAATTTTTTCAGTGATAAAAATAGGTTTCAATAGCGCTAAATTTTAAATTATCAATCATCGCAAGTGCTATATAGGCTTCGCTCTAGAAAATTCCGAAAACAATGAGTCAACATATCTGGGTAAATTTTGATGAAAATATTGAACCTGAAAATAGGTTCTGGATAACAAATGCATTTGTTTTCAATAATATATTCAACCGCACCAGAGAATCATTTAAATCTCCGGAGTGGGCTTGCCAAGAAGCTTGCTATCAATATTCTGGAATTGAAGGCCTTGAGTTGAGCTACGTGGATAAAGATTGCTTTAATATTTTCTGCGCTCGCTGCGAAGAAGCATTCAATAAATATCCAGATGAAAAGGCGATGGAGTATGAAAATTCGAGCGAAGACCGACGTGGAACATATGAGCATGTTGCCTGGGAATGGACGGAAATAATAAATCGATTGAGGCTTGATGTCAGATACGATCCCTTGTGGATTGCTGAATATATTATCAAAGACCCTTAGTTGAACGCATAATGATTACTGCAGACTCTAGGTTGTTGCAAGAAATCTTTACCATGATCAACAATGGTATAGCTGATGATTATGATTCATTTTGCTTTGAGGTCAATGTGGGGGAGTGCTATATCGATAAAGGGTTAATAATCAAGAAAAATGGCGTTGATATAGGAAATGTTGCAGTAGATATTAATAATGCGATTTTGTATAGACTAGTCTGTGAATTACGTGAAAACGCGATTCAGCGTGGGGAATGCTGGAGTTCTTTTACGAGTTGTATGAGAGAGGAAAACCGGTGAAGACAAAAATATAAATACGATGCAGAGTAGATGCTAACGTGGCTCATTTATTTTCATTGACTTTTATTTCAAATAGTTAACTGAAATTTTGGTGTCTAGAGTTTACGCATCAGTGCGCAATCGCTGCTGAGCGCTGAAAAATTTAGAAAGACCATAGATAATTATTTTTAATAGGGCTTAGTACGTCTAGACGATAGATATTTTAAATCAAGCATTTGAATTAATAAGTTGCATTTAATTTAGTGGGTTTAGGAAATGATCAAAGTAAACAAGTCTTTTATTGGCGCCATCGCCAGCGCCGCCTTACTGGCAGGCTGTGCCACAACCTCCAACACGCCCCCAGGATCCGTCAAGGTCGACTACTCCAGTGCGTTCATCAATGGCGCCAAGCTCAAGGAAGTGCCGACCGAGGTGCAGATCGTGAAGCGAGAGGACACGGGCAATGCGGTGGCCGCGCAGGTGGGGCTGAATGTGCTGATGCTTGCCTTGGGCGGCGGCGTGGCCGCCAGTGGCTTTAGCAAGGATGACCTCAAAGGTGCGCCCATTGAGGATGTAGCGGACCGGCGCTATTTGCAAAACCCAGTCCCCACCGGTTTTGTTCAATCGCTGCAAACGGCTGTGGATGCGCGTATGGCGCAAGACAAGTTGGCCCAGGCGCAGAGCTTTCGTTACCCGTTGGTGGTGGGTGGCGGCTCCGCGCAGCTGGTGTACGACAGCTTGACGGGCGCTGAAGTCCCGAACTACCAGCTCTTGCTGAGCCTCGATGTGTATAAGCGCCGCGAGTCCAATTGGGTGCTGCCTCCAAAGCTGGTGGCCTGCAGCGGCCGCTCCGAGCCCGCGCAACCTTTGGCCTATTGGGCAGAAGACTCTTACCGCAATGTGCAGCAAGAGCTGAACCGTATGCTGGCCGACTGCCAGGCCAAGGTGCTGGCGGATCTGCCCAACCTGTTAGAGCAGTAGTTCCCTGAGAACCCTGAAGAGGATCCCTTGCCTTGCCAGCGCGCTGGCTGGGTTTTTTAGTGCGTTAGTGTTGAAAAGGATAGTTGGATGAAAAAGCATTCCTTGGCCTGGTTGGCCCCTGTACCGGTGGCGGTGTCCCTGGTGATGGCGAGCGGCGCGCAAGCGGCCGAGCGCAGTTTTACGCCGCAGGCGGGCACCTGGGTGGTGACCAGCGAAGTCAATGGCAAGCCGGGCCGTGGCCTGGCCATTGATGTGCAGGAGGACACGTTCTTCATGCAGGTCTACAACTACCAAGCCAATGGCGAGGCAACCTTCCACACGGCGCTGGGGGTGATGCAGGGCAACACGGTGACGGCGCCGCTGACCTACTACGCAGGCGGCCGCTACTTTGGCAGCGAGGCGCGCACGGCCGATGAAGCTGGCCAGGCTGGCAATGTGACGATCACCTTTGAGAACGGCCTGAAGGGGACCGTGCAGTTCCCCGGCGAGGCGCCGGTGGTGATTGAGCGCTTTGTGGCAGGTGATTCTGCCGATGCCTTCAAACCCCAGAACGCAGCCTTGATGCAGGGCGGGCAAAACGCCGTGTGGGCCACCATCGATGGCACGAACCTGCATGAGGTCTGGCAGAGCAATCTGGTGCAAGCGGGCGCCGGCTACCGGCTGACCTTGCGCCCGTTCAGCCAGGTCATCGCGCCACCGTTTACCGTTATCCGCGAGCTCAACTACGACTGCCAGCTTGCCAGCCAGGGCGCCGCTGGTTTTGACTGCACGCAAGACGCTTCGCAAGCGGAGTTGGACTACCTGCCCACGCTGAGCTTTCGCTATGCCGCCGCCGATGTGACCGGTACCGCTGTGGCCAGCGAGGCATCGGGCAAGGCGCTGAAACTGGTGGGCCACCTGCTGGCCAATGGCACGGTGCCCAGCGCCAATGCGGCCGAATGCCAGCCTGCCCTGCAGACCTTTGTGCCGGGCAACAGCTGCAATGCCTCGCGCATCCCCGTCAACGGCACTTGGGTGGTGGCCGATGAGCTCAACGGCAAACCAGGCCGGGGCATCAGCATGGATGTGCAAAACGGCGTGGCCGTGCTGCAGATTTTTGACTACCTGGCCACCGGTGCATCCACCTTCCACATGGGCTCGGGCGCCTATGGCCAATCTGCGATGGATATCGGCCTGTTCCAGTACGCAGGCGGCCGCTACTTTGGCGGCCCCGCCCGCACCGGCCACGAAGTGCAAGATGCCGGCGCTGCCTACATTGATCTGCAGCAGGCCGATTCGCTGGTGGAAGGCACCATCCAGTTCCCCCGCGAGGCGCCCAAAAAGATCATCCGCATGGACCTGACCGGCCACAGCAGCCCTGCGGAATCGCTGCTGGGCTACTGGCAGTTGTCGATGAGCAAGGGCAACCTGCGCGTTAACACCCGCGCCACCTTGGACCGCATCACCGATGGCGTCGCCACCAACAGCACGGGCAGCGTGCGTTGCCAGTTCGTATCCGTTGCTGAGCGGCGCGCTACCTGCGGCTTCTACACCGTTGGTGCAGCACCGCAAGAGATGGCCAGCACCACCTTCTTCTACAACGGCCACTCGCCCGCGACGGGCAGCGTGATGAAGATCAAGGACAGCAAGGGCAATGTGCTGGGGCTGTGATGTTGAGGGGGTTGGCGTGATGTCTTGAAAAACGCATCCGCCAACCGCATCCGCTGCGTCGCCTGCTGCCTATCGGCAGTGAAGGGCGCGCAGCGGATGTTGATACGTTCAATGATCGCTATCGCGAAAGCTCGCACCAGCCAACAACCATAGCGCGCCTGCTTGCATCACGTTGGGCGATTTATCGACTGCTGAGGAAATATGTTCGTAGGTATTGATTTAGGCACCACCCATAGTCTGGTGGCGGTGTGGCATGACGGCAAAGCCAGGCTGGTGCCCAATGCCTTGGGGCAGGTGTTGACGCCTTCGGTGGTGAGCGTGGACAAGGACGGCAGCCTGCTGGTGGGCGAGCCCGCACGCGAGCGGTTGCAAAGCCATCCGCAGCAGAGTGCTGCGGTGTTCAAGCGCGATATGGGAACGGCACGGGTGTTTCGCCTGGGAGCGCATGCGATGCGCGCCGAAGAGCTGTCGGCCTTGGTGCTGCGCTCGCTCAAGGCCGATGCAGAGGCGGAGCTGGGTGCGGTCATTACCGATGTGGTGATAACAGTGCCGGCCTATTTCTCGGATGTGCAGCGCCATGCCACCCGGTCGGCGGGGTTGTTGGCGGGCTTTACCGATATCACCTTGCTGAACGAGCCGACAGCGGCTGCTCTGGCCTATGGCTTGCACCAGAGCGAAGGGCGGTTTTTGGTGTTTGACCTGGGCGGCGGCACCTTTGATGTATCGGTGCTGGAGCTGTTTGACGGCGTGATGGAAGTGCGCGCCACCGCAGGCGACAACCGCCTGGGAGGTGAGGATGTGGATGTGCTGATGGTGCGGCGCTTTGTGCAGCACCTGGGCCTGACGGAAGAGCAGGCGCAGCAGCCCATGACCGCTGCGCGGCTGCAGCGCGCGGCCGAGGCAACCAAGCGCAGCCTGGCCGTGCAGGAAGAGGCCCTGATGCGCATTGAGCTGGACGGCAAGCCGCTGGCAATGACGTGGACAGCGCAGGATCTGGAAACCGTGCTGGAGCCCCTGATGGAGCGCATGCGCCAGCCGGTAGAGCGCGCACTGCGCGATTCAAGAATCCGCCCGCAGGAGCTGGATGCCGTGGTGATGGCCGGCGGCAGCACGCGCCTGGTAGCCGTGCGGCAATTGGTGACCCGCCTTTTTGGGCGCTTTCCGCAAACCGCTCTGGACCCGGACCAGGCAGTGGCGCTGGGCGCAGCGGTGCAAGCAGCACTGCGGGGGCGCGATGCTGCACTGGCCGAGCGGGTGATGACCGATGTGTGCCCTTATACGCTGGGTGTGCATGTTTCCAAGCAACTGGCAGATGGGCGCAGGCAGGAAGGCTTTATGTCGCCCGTGCTGGAGCGCAACACCATCATCCCAGCCAGCCGCGTGGAGCGCTTCTATCCCAGCACGCCAGACCAGCGGCATTTGCACCTGGAGATCTATCAAGGCGAGGCCCGCAGGGTGCAGGACAACATTGCGCTGGGCAAACTGGAAATGCCTTTGCCAGACCGTAGCGATGATGATGGTTTTGCGACCGACGTGCGCTTTACGCTGGATGCCAATGGCCTGCTGGAGGTGGAGGCTGTATTACTGCGGCATGGCCAGCCCCAAGGCATCGCCCGGCAGTTGGTGATTGAGGCTTCGGCGGAGCGCCTTTCGCCTGAGGAACTGGCAAAAAGCCTGGATCGCATGAAAGCGCTCAAACTCCATCCCCGTGATCGCTTGGAAGTGCGCGCACTGATCGCAAGAGCTGAACGCCACCATACACAGCTATTGGGCATGTGGCGCAGCCTACTGGCAGATGCGATTACGGAATTTGAGGCCGCGTTGGATACGCAGGATGATCGCAAGTTTGCCCAGCCACGTAAGGAGCTGCAAGAGCTTCTGGCGCGCATTGAGGCAGAGCATTACCTGGTGGATACGGAATAGTCATGAATCTGCAGGAAGCGTTTGCACAATTAGGGTTGCCCATAGACGCCGATGAGCGGGCGGTGCGCCGGGCTTATGCACGACAGCTCAAAGACATTGACCAACTGGCGCAGCCCGAGGCATTTATCGCACTGCGCAGTGCTTACGAGCAGGCCATGGCCTATGCGCGAAGCAATGCAGCATTGGATCACCCTGATGCAGAGCCTGATAAGACGGAGCCGCAGCAACCGCCTTTGGAACCGCTGCAATCTTTGCAATCGCTGGACTTGCGAGACGTGGCGTCACCAGTTGGGAATACAGAGCAGCATGAGCACAGCAGTGCTGACCCAAGCCCTGGAACCGATTCGGAGCCGAACTCTGAGCCAGAACCACAGCCAGAGCCAAAGCTGTTGGTGATGAGCCCTATGGCTGTTGCAGAGCAGCTGTTGGATGCGTGGCAATGGGAGTTTTCTCCAAATAACATTGAAGCGGCGCAGGCAGAGCTGCAGAGGCTGATGGCCAGCCCGATGCTGGAGAGCTTGGAGAACCGCGAGGCCTTTGAGATGGAGTTGGCGCTGCGCATTGAAGGCGGAGCGCTAGGTGCGCGACGCAGTGCGCTGTTAATTGCGGCGGACAACCTGTTTGACTGGCGGCGAAACGGTGTGCCAGGAGAGTCGCTTGAATATATTCTGGACGGATTTGCTGCGTTGGAGCCCAAGCAGCGAGAGCTGGTAATTGCCTTGTTGGGTGAGCCTGACCCCTGGGTTGCGCGAATGCAAATGGTGACCCCGATCACCCTGGAATTTTTTGAGCAGCAGTTGCCCAATTGGCTTGCGTGGTGGCTGCCCGAGGGACACGCGGAGCGTTGGTTTTCAGTATGGGCAGCTTTACCTGCATGGAAGCGGTTGAAAGAAGGCTTCCGCTTGGCGCCAGAGCAAGCGGGGGAAGATGCCTTTTCTTTTTGGGCTCAGATGGCTTTTATTGTCGTGCTGATCTTGGGCGGAATTTTTGCGTATCACTGGATTTCTGTGCGTGACCAACGAAGGCAAGAAGCTGGGTTGGACCAGGCGTGTTTGCAGAAGTTGGCCTTGTTCCGTTCATCCGCTTGGCAGGACCTACATGCAAAAGATCTTCGTGATTATTTTCAGTGCGCCGGTAGCGCTGGCTTTCCTATGAAAGCAGATATCCGCGGCTGGGAGCAGGCATTGCGCATTGCCAACGTATTGGCTCCGGCGCGAGATCATCGCCAGGAGGGACCTCCAGTGCTGTTGTACGACGATCTTTTGCTGAACTTGTCCGATGGCCGAGCCTTTGGCTTTGTTCGGTCTTACCCATTACCGCCCTATTGCGTGCAGCTACGCAGCTTCGCAGTTCGTAATCAATGGCTGCAGGTGGGCGATATCGCATCAGCCAAGGCTTTCGTGGAGGAGCTGGCATGGTGCGATGCGCAGAAGACTGAGGACGAAACCGAAAACCTTAAGACTAGCGATCGAGTTAGCGTGTTTGACCGGAATATTGATTCGAAAGTTTTAGGATATGTACTGCGCCATGTAGACGTTTGGCCTGATGCCAAGAAGCCAACAGTTCCCTTGGAAGTATTGATGAACGAAGCCAAGCTGCCGGATTACGACTGGCGGTTGGCGCCTGAAGTGGACGCAGGCGCTGTGGAGTGTCCGCATGACGTACCCTGCAAACAATCCGACATGTCCTTGTCGCTTTTGCCGGTAAATACAGACGAAAGAAGATAGTAAGAATCCAAACAGATTTCTACTTCATTTACTTACTAGGAGGTTCCATGGGTATTGCCCAGTCAGGGGTGGCATTTCGGCCCACAAATCCGATTCAAGACGTTCAAGCATTCATCTCTCAACTCTTTGGTCAGAACGCTGTTGAAATCCCTCATCCAAACAGAGGCGAATTTGACATCCGAAATCAAAGCGATGTCATGGTGCAGTTCTTTGACGATGTTTGCTTTGTATGCAATGGCGATCTTGTTTGGGGACTGCTCGCAGACCCGAATGCAGATATGCAGCCGCTTTCCGAGCGGCTTGGCAACCCAGCCTATCTCTTAGCTTTCTGTCACTACGACTCTGGCGGAAGTTTTGGCTATGCGGTGATGGAAAATGGCGTCCGGACTCGCACCAGATTGCAGACAACCGACATTCCGGAGCTTCTTCCACTCATTGAAAGTGGCGAACCACAACAGTTTGAGTCTACATGGCTGTCAGCAACGTCTTATCTTGAAGAAGATGAGGACAATCCACCTGAAGAATGGGAAAGAGTTTATCGCTTAGGAGATCAAGAGGTCACTGAAGATTGGCTCACTGCACAAATGTTGGGTGAAGGTCTTGAAGCGATCTTTGGAGTCTGCCCTTGGACTACAGATGCCACACCGACCTACCATTTCTTTCAGTTGCACTCAAAGTAGTAATCCTGATGGGTTTGATCATGAGGGTGTGATTTAAGTCCATACCAAAGGAAAGTCTGTTTCGAGTCTTGAGGCTCAAGTTGAAGTATTCAATTTGAGCGCTTTTTATGAGGGCTATAAAAATGCATTTTAATATCGAGTTGTGTTCTTTATTATAGACAAGCAATGAGTTTTTGCGATCTATGAGCCAAATACCGCCATTCCATTTCGAAGAACACTGCGCTGAGGAAGATGGGGCTTTTTATGCATCTCTTGGCCTCAGTATTCATAACGTTGAACAGCTGTTGCGAGAGATTGATCAGCTATTTCATTTTCCTGGATACTTTGGGTTTAATTGGGATGCCTTGTACGACTGCCTTAGAGATTTGTCCTGGATAACAGAAAGGCAAGTTGTTTTGATGCATGCAGAATTGCCAAGTATCCCAGAACAAGAACTAAGAATATATTTGGAAGTTTTGCGTGATGCAGTGTTGGACTGGAAAGATTCAGACAGTCATTCCTTGGCGGTCTTCTTCCATCCTAAAGATCGCGGAAGAATCGTGGAATTGCTTGGGCCCTGAGTAGCTCAGGGCATCAAGCCAATGCATCGCCCCGCTCATTCCGGGCATCAATCCCTGCACACCCGCAACACCGCCTCCCCATAAGCCTCTAGCTTCTTCACCCCAATCCCGCTCACCCCTTGCAGCTCATCCAGGCTCTGCGGGTTGCGCTGGGCGATGGCGGCCAGGGTGGCATCAGCGAAGACCACGTAGGCGGGGACGTTGTGCTCCTTGGCCACTTCGGTGCGCCAGGCCTTGAGGTTGATGAAGCGGACCTGCTCGTCGGGGCCCAGGTTTTGTGCGGCGACGGCGGGTTTGGTGCTGCGCTGGCGTTTGCTGGGGCTGCGCTCGGCGGTGCTTTCGCGCAGCTCCACGGTTTGCTCGCCGCGCAGCACGGCGCGTGAGCCGTCGCACAGGGTGAGGGTCTCAAAGCTGTAGCCGGCTTCGGTCTGCACCTTGTGGGTGGCCAGCGCGCCAATGGCCAGCAGCTGGCGCAGCACGCCGCGCAGCTGGGGCTCGGTGTAGTCCTGGCACAGGCCAAAGGTGCTCAGCTGCTGGTGGCCGAACTGGCGCACCTTGTCGGTTTCCTTGCCGCGCACGATGTCGAGGATATGGCTGGCGCCAAAGGTGATCTGGCTGGCCGAATGGGCGCGGTAGATGGTGGACAGCAGCTTGCGCGCGGCATCGGTGCCGTCCCAGGTCTTGGGCGGGCTCAGGCAGTTATCGCAATTGCCGCACTGGTAGCGCGGTGCCTTCTCGGCCGATGCGGCGGAGGCCTCGGGGTGGGCCGAGTCGTAGTCGCCGCCCTGGCCGTAGACCTCGTCAAAATAGGCCAGCAGGCGCACGCGCCGGCAGTCGGTGGCCTCGGCCAGGCCCAGCAGCGCGTCGAGCTTGCCGCGCATCACCTGCTTGAAGGCATCGCCCGCCGGGCTCTCGTCGATCATGCTGCGCTGGCTGACCACATCGCGGTAGCCATAGGCCATCCAGGCGTCGGCGGGCAGGCCGTCGCGCCCGCCCCGGCCGGTTTCTTGGTAGTAGCTCTCGATGTTCTTGGGCATGTCCACATGGGCGACAAAGCGCACATCGGGCTTGTTGATGCCCATGCCGAACGCGATGGTGGCGACCATCACAATGCCTTCTTCGCGCAGAAAGCGGCTTTGGTTCTTTTGGCGCAGCTCGGCGCCCAGGCCGGCATGGTAGGGCAGGGCGTTGATGCCGGCATCGCACAGCGATTGCGCGACCTCTTCGACCTTCTTGCGCGAGAGGCAATACACGACGCCGGCGTCGCCATCGTGCTCGCGCTCGATAAAGCGCAGAAGCTGGGCGGTGGCGTCTTTTTTCTCGACGATGGTGTAGCGGATGTTGGCGCGGTCAAAGCTGCTGATGAAGACGCGCGCCGATTCGAGCTGCATGCGCTCGACGATGTCGGCGCGGGTCAGCGCATCGGCCGTGGCGGTAAGCGCAATGCGCGGCACGCCGGCATAGCGCTGGTGCAGTACGGTCAGCTCGCGGTACTCAGGCCGAAAGTCATGTCCCCACTGGCTGACGCAATGGGCCTCGTCAATCGCGAACAGGGCCAGCTTGCCCATCGCATGCAGCTCATCGAGCAGGCCCAGAAAGCGCGGCGTGTTGAGCCGCTCGGGCGCCACATACAGCAAGGTGATGCCGCCCGAAATCAGCTGCAGCTCCACATCGCGGGTCTGGTCGTAATCCAGCGTGGAGTTGAGGAAGGCCGCGTCCACACCGATCTCGTGCATGGCGCTGACCTGGTCGTGCATCAGTGCGATGAGCGGCGAGATGACGATGGTGGTGCCATGGCCCTGCTGCTGGCGCACGATGGCCGGGATCTGGTAGCACAGGCTTTTGCCACCGCCGGTGGGCATCAGCACCAGCGCATCGTCGCCGCCAATCACATGGTCAACAATGGCTTGCTGCGAGCCGCGAAAATGCGCATAGCCAAAGGCATCTTGCAAGACGGTGTGGGCGAGGGAAGTCACAAATTGCTAGAGGAGGCAGCTGTGCCAGCCCCCTGGGAGGGCCGCGCAAGCGGGGTATCGTCAACGGGCCAGAAGAAGTCGCCCAGACACGGAGCCCGGGCGCAGGCGCAAAGCGCTATTGTGCGCGTTTTGGGGCGCGGCAACGGCAGGGCGGGGTTTGTGGGGCGGTAACGGGCGGTTTTGTGGCGCGGATGCCCTGCAATTGCGCTGTGGATGTGATGCAGATGTGCTGTAGAGGCCCTGCAGCAAGCGGGCGCCATACAACCAGCGCCGGTATGGCAAATAACGCCTGGGCGCCACGCCTGGCGGGCGGCCGCCCTACAATGGCCGCCATGTCACTGCCCCGCTATACCCGAGCCCAAGAACTGCCCGCCACCCTGGCCAAGCGCCTCGTCATTCTCGATGGCGCAATGGGCACCATGATCCAACGTTTCAAGCTGGGCGAGGCCCAGTACCGGGGTGAAGGCTATAGCGGCCCTGGCAGCGTCGGTGAGCGCTTCAAGGACTTTGCCTACGACGTCAAGGGCAACAACGAGTTGCTGTCGCTCACCCGCCCCGATGTGATCAGCGACATCCACGAGAAATACCTGGCCGCTGGCGCCGATCTGATCGAGACCAATACCTTTGGTGCGACGACGATTGCCCAGGAGGACTACCACATGGCCGATCTGGCCTATGAGATGAACCTCAAGAGCGCCCAGCTGGCACGTGCGGCCTGCGACAAGTACAGCACCCCGGACCATAAGCGCTATGTGGCTGGCGCCTTGGGCCCCACGCCCAAGACGGCCTCGATCAGCCCCGATGTGAACGACCCGGGCGCGCGCAATGTGACCTTTGAGGCGCTGCGCCAGGCCTACCTGGAGCAGACCTTGGCGCTGATCGAGGGCGGCGCCGATGTGATCCTGGTCGAGACGATTTTTGACACGCTCAACGCCAAGGCAGCGCTGTTTGCGGTGGACGAGGCCTTTGAGCAGACCGGCGAGGTGCTGCCGATCATGATCAGCGGCACCGTCACCGATGCCTCGGGCCGCATTCTGTCGGGCCAGACGGTGACGGCCTTCTGGCACAGCGTGCGCCATGCCAACCCGCTGTCGATCGGGCTGAACTGCGCGCTGGGCGCCACCCTGATGCGCCCCTATGTGCAGGAGCTGGCCAAGGCCGCACCCGACACCTTCATCAGCTGCTACCCCAATGCCGGCCTGCCCAACCCGATGAGCGATACCGGCTTTGACGAGACGCCCGAGATCACCAGCCGCCTGGTGCACGAGTTTGCCGCCGAAGGCCTGGTCAACATCGTGGGCGGCTGCTGCGGCACCACGCCCGACCACATTGGCGCCATCGCCCAGGCGGTGCAAAGCGCCACGGCGCGCAAGCTGTTCTACCCCGCAACTGCCTGAACGGCGGCGCGGCCTCAACGCAGCGGCGTTTACAGCTCCATGCCCGCATCGCTCATGCGGCGGGCATAGACGCTCAGCAGCACACGCTCGGAATGGGTCAGGTAGTCATGCATCAGCTTGGCCGCCTGCTCCATCTCCCCGGCCTCAAAGCGCTCCAGGATGTGGGCATTGAGGTCGATATAGGGCGCATGCATGAACTCGGCATCGCCCAGCATGCCAAAGGCCAGGCGCAGCTCCACCAGCAGGTGCGAGAACAAGGTATTGAGCCGCTCGCTATCGGCCAGCGCCACCACCCCTTTGTGAAAGCGCATATTGCCGGTGCCCACCTCCACCCAGCGGCCGGCCTCGCGCAGCTGCTTCTGGGCGGCGACGGCCTCGCGCATTTCCTTGCGCGCCGGGTGCTGCGGGATGGCCTGCTGCAGCGCCTGGCACTCGATCATGCGGCGCACGCGGTAAATGTCCATGATCGAGGCCATCGATGGGATGGCAACAAACACGCCCCGGTTGGGCAGATGGCGCAGCAGCCCTTCCTTGGTCAGCAGGCGGAACACCTCACGCAAGGTGTTGCGCGAGATCTCCAGGCTTTCGCTCAGCGCCACTTCCGAGAGGCGTGATCCGGGCTGGAATTCGCCACGCACGATGCGGTCGCGAATCTGCTCGGCCACGCGGTCATTGAGCGAGAGAGTAGGCAGTGCAACATTCATGGCGATCGCAGGTAGTCAGAGATTGATACACATGATAGCGGCGGCCTGTGGTCCGGCCCAGCGCATTGGCCCCAGCCCCTGAATCGGTCACTGTGGCGATTTTCTTCGCCACAAAGACGAGAATTTCGCCTACATCGCTATTTGAAAGCAGATGTGTACGGGTTTTCCCGATAAGAAAGCTTGTTTTGTTTGGCTAAACTTTTGTATTGTTCAACAAACTCAAATTTACCATTGGTCAAATTGATGATTTGTTGAACAAAAACTATGCGGTGCCCAGTCCTTGGGAACCGTGCCTATAACAAACCTTGTATTGTCATGGACAGCTCAATCGTCAACCTCTGGCCGCTCCTCGGGGTGGCCGTCATCATCGTGGGATTCGTCCTGCGTTTCAATCCCTTTGTGGTGGTGGTCGTGACGGCGCTCGTCACCGCTGCGCTGGCGGGTTTCCCCCTGCAAAAAGTGCTGGCCGAGCTGGGCACGGGTTTTGTCAAAACCCGCAACCTGCCGCTCATCCTGGTGTTGCCGCTGGCCGTGATCGGCCTGCTGGAGCGCCATGGCCTGCGCCAACACGCGCAAAACTGGATCGGCCACATCAAGTCGGCCACCACCGGCCGCCTGCTGATCGTCTACCTGGGCGCGCGCCAGCTGACCGCTGCCATTGGCCTGACCAGCCTGGGTGGCCACCCCCAGATGGTGCGCCCGCTGCTGGCCCCCATGGCTGAAGGTGCGACCGAAACCCGCTACGGCAAGCTGCCCGAAGCGCTGCGCTACCGCCTGCGCGCTTTCAGCGCCGCCACCGACAACGTCGGCCTGTTCTTTGGTGAAGACATTTTTGTGGCCTTCGGCGCGATTGTGCTGATGACCACCTTCCTGCATGAAGCGGGCATCGACGTCGAGCCGATCCATGTGGCCGTCTGGGGCATCCCCACGGCGATCTGCGCGTTCCTGATCCATGCCTACCGCCTGCGTCGTCTGGACCAGTACATCGCCAAGGAAATGGCCAACGCGCCTGCCGCAGCATCGACCACCCGTGAAGGAGGTGCAGCATGATTTTCAGCATCACCCAAGTCTATTGGCTCGCCGGCCTGGTCATGGCGGCCGTGGCCGTCTTCAACCTGCTCGATGCCAGCAACCCCAAGCGCTGGACCACCGGCCTGTTCTGGGGCCTGTACGCGGTCATGTTCCTGCTGGGCGACAAGATGCCGCCTGAAGTGGTCGGTGCCGGCGTGATCGTGCTGGCTCTCATCGTGCTGGTCAAGGGCGTAGGCGGCGGCAAGCCGCAAGTGCGCAGCGATGCCGAGAACAAGGAAAGCGCGCTGCGCCTGAAGAACAAGCTGTTTGTGCCGGCGCTGGCCATCCCTGTGGTGACCGTGATCGGCAGCGTGCTGCTCAAGGACTTCAAGATCGGCGGCAACTTCCTGATCGACCCCAAGAACGCCACCTTGGTGAGCCTGGCGCTGGGCTGCATCATCGGTGCAGCGATGGCCTGCAAGATGACGAAGGAATCGCCGGTGCAATCGCTGCGCGAATCGCGCCGCCTGGTCGATGCGATGGGTTGGGCCATGGTGCTGCCGCAGATGCTGGGCATGCTGGGCCTGGTGTTCTCGGACGCCGGCGTTGGCAAGGCCGTGGCCCATGTGACTACCACCTACATCAACATGGACCTGCGCTTTGTGGCCGTGGTGGTGTACGTTGTCGGCATGGCGCTGTTCACCGTCATCATGGGCAATGGCTTTGCCGCCTTCCCGGTGATGACGGGCGGCGTGGGCGTGCCGGTGCTGATCAATGTGTACCACGGTGACCCGGCCATCATGGCCGCGGTGGGCATGCTCTCGGGCTACTGCGGCACCTTGCTGACCCCGATGGCGGCGAACTTCAACATTGTGCCGGCGGCGCTGCTGGAGCTGCCGGACCGCAATGCGGTGATCAAGGCGCAGGTGCCCACGGCACTGGGCATCCTGGTCTGCAACGTGTTTTTGTTGTATTTTTTGATGAACCACTGATCGCCGCAACCACAGGACTTCTGCATGACTGACGCAACCGTACTGGTGCTGGGCTTTGAGCCCTTTGACAAAGCCCCCCTCAACCCCGCGTGGGAAGTGACCCGCAGGCTCGATGGCAAGGCAATCGGCGGTGCGCGCATCGTCGGCGTGCAGCTGCCCTGTGTGTTTGGCAAAGCGCTGGAGGCGCTGGACGCCGCCTTGCAGCAGCACCAGCCCAGCCTGGTGATTGCGCTGGGCCTGGCTGGAGGCCGCACGGCCTTGTCGATCGAGCGCGTGGCCATCAATGTCGATGATGCCCGCATCGCCGATAACGCCGGCCAGCAGCCCATCGATGTGGCGGTGGCCGCCGATGGCCCTGCGGCCTATTTTGCGCGGCTGCCCATCAAGCAGGCGGTCGCTGCGATGCGCGCAGCCGGTGTGCCCGCCGAGGTGAGCAACACCGCCGGCACCTTTGTCTGCAACCATGTCTTTTACGGCCTGATGCACCGCCTGAACACCGTGCCCGCCTGGGCGCAGACGCGCGGCGGCTTTGTGCATGTGCCCTACCTGCCCGAGATGGCCGCAGCGCTGCCGGGCGCCCCGAGCATGGCGGTGGAGACGCAGTGCAAGGGTATTGAAGCGCTGATTGCGGCCGTGCTGCGGCATGATCCAGAGCAGCAGGATCTGCAGCTGAGCGCAGGCCAACTCCACTGAAATTCATAAGAAAGGTAGCACCATGTCCCTCACCATGGATTTGAACAGCGACCTGGGCGAGAGCCTGGGTGCATGGACCATGGGCGACGATGCGTCCATGCTGTCCATCGTCAGCAGCGCCAACGTGGCCTGCGGTTTTCATGCAGGCGATCCGGCTGGCATTCTCGATACCTTGAAAAAAGCCAAGGCCAACAACGTCGTGGTCGGTGCCCATGTGGCCTACCGCGACCTGGTCGGTTTTGGCCGCCGCAACATGGATGTGGCCCATGCCGACCTGGTGAGCGATGTGATCTACCAGATTGGCGCGCTGCAAGGCCTGGCCGCTGCGGCAGGCACCACGGTGCGCTATGTCAAACCCCATGGCGCGCTGTACAACACCATCGCCCAGGACCGCCGCCAGGCCGCTGCCGTGATCGAAGCCATGCAGGCTGTGGGCGGCCAGCTGGCGCTGGTGGTGCTGGCCGGCTCGCCGCTGATGCAATGGGCGCGCGACGCGGGCCTGACGGTGATTGCCGAGGCCTTTGCCGACCGGGGCTACACCCCGCAAGGCACCTTGGTATCGCGCCGCGAGCCCGGTGCCGTGCTGCACGATCCCGAGATGGTTGCCCAGCGCATGCTGCAGCTGGTGCAGCAAGGCACGGTGCAGGCCAATGATGGCTCGGTGGTCGAGGTGCAGGCCGATTCCATCTGCGTGCACGGCGACAGCCCCGGCGCAGTGGCGATGGCCCAGGCGGTGCGTGAGCACCTGCAGGCCGCTGGCGTGCAGATCCGCTCCTTCATGGACAAGGCGGGCGCATGAGCGACGAACGCACGATGCGCTTTTTGCCGGTGAGCGACCAGAGCATGCTGGTGGAGCTGCAGGACCTGGAGCACACCTTGGACCTGCTGGCTGCTTTGCAGGCCGAGCTGCCCGCTGGCGTGCAGGAGCTGGTGCCCGCTGCGCGCACCATCCTGATCGCCTTTGACCGCTGGCAGACCAGCGCGGCCGACCTGCAGCGCCACATGGCTGCGCTGCAGCTGGGCCGCCAGGCCCGCAGCGCCGGCCAGCGTGTCGAGATCGCGGTGCACTACGACGGCGAGGACCTGGCCGATGTGGCGCAGATCCTGGGCATTGATGTGCCCGAGCTGATTCGCCGCCACAGCGGCAGCGACTACAGCGTGGCCTTTTGCGGCTTTGCGCCCGGCTTTGCCTACCTGACCGGGGGCGACCCGAGCCTGAACGTGCCGCGCCGCAGCACGCCGCGCACCAAGGTGCCTGCGGGCTCGGTGGCGATTGCCGGCACCTTCAGTGCCGTCTACCCCAATGACACCCCCGGCGGCTGGCAGCTGCTGGGCCGCACCGATGTGCCGATGTGGGACCTGCTGCGCGACCCGCCTGCGTTGCTGCAGCCGGGCATGCTGGTGCGCTTTGTCGACGCCAGCACTGCTGCTGGCCAGGCCTTGCTCCAGCAGCAATCCGCTGTGCAAGCCCCAGCCCCGGCAGCGGCGGAGCACACCGGCGCCGGCATGCGCGTGCGTGCCACCGGCCTGCAAACCCTGGTGCAGGATGCCGGCCGTGCCGGCCAGGCTGGCCAGGGCGTATCGGCCGCCGGTGCGCTGGACCAGGGCGCGATGCGCCGTGCCAACCGCCTGGTGGGCAACGATGCGCGCCTGTCGGTGCTCGAATCGGTGGCCGCAGGCCTGCAATTGCAAAGCCTGGGTGCCACCGTGGTGGCCGTCACTGGCGCCACCGGCCCCTTGACCGTGCGCAGCGCCAGCGGCGCTGCCTGGCAGGTCGAACGCAATGCGGCCATTGCGTTGAACGATGGCGATGTGATCCAGCTGGGCGAGCCCGACAGCGGCGTGCGCAGCTATGTGGCCGTGCGCGGTGGCTGGCTGGTCGAGCCCGTGCTGGGCAGTACCAGCACCGATACCCTGGCCCGCATTGGCCCCGCCGCATTGGCTACCGGCCAGACCCTGGCCGTGGGCGATGCGCGCGATGCCGCTGCCGTGGAGGACGCCGATCTGAACCCGCCGTCGCTGCCCAAGGCCGGAGAGACCGTGGTGCTCGATGTCGTCATGGGCCCGCGCACCGACTGGTTCACCCCCGAGGCCGTGGCCCTGTTTGCTGCGCAGCGCTGGCAGGTGACCCCCCAGTCCAACCGCGTGGGCTTGCGCCTGGCTGGGCAAGAGGCTCTGGTGCGCAGCCAAACCCAGGAGCTGCCCAGCGAGGGCACGGCCCTGGGCGCCATCCAGGTGCCCGCCAGTGGCCAGCCTGTCCTTTTCCTGGCCGACCACCCCTTGACCGGTGGTTACCCGGTCATCGCCTGCATTGCCTCCTACCACCTGGACCTGGCCGCGCAAGTGCCCGTCGGTGGCTGGTTGCAATTCCGCCCCCTGGCGCCCTTTGCGGACCTGGTGGGCTGAGTGTGGAACAGGGCCTGCGCGCCCGTTCTTGAATGGATTTAGCTATGAGCGAAGTGTTGATTGCAAAAGGCCGTGAAACACGCTGCGGCAGTCGCACTTCTCTGTCGTGTTTTGGTTGTCTGGAGTCTTCTCAGCCATGAAAAAAGTTCTGATTGCAAATAGAGGCGAGATCGCCGTCCGCATCATCCGTGCCTGCACGGACCACGGCCTCAAGAGCGTGGCGGTGTATGCCGACGCCGATATCGACGCCCTGCATGTGCGCATGGCCGATGAGGCCTATGCGCTTGAAGGCCAGCGCCCGGCCGAGACCTATCTGGACATCGCCAAGCTGATCGCAGTGGCGCAAAAAAGCGGCGCAGATGCCGTGCACCCAGGCTATGGCTTTCTGTCCGAGAACGCCGCCTTTGCCCGCGCGGTGATCGGTGCCGGTCTCACCTGGGTGGGCCCACCGCCTTCGGCCATCGAGCAGCTGGGCGACAAGGTGCAGGCGCGCAAGCTGGCGCTGAGCGTCGGTGCCCCGCTGGTGGCAGGCACGCCCGAGCCGGTCAAGGATGTCTCCGAAGTGCATGCCTTTGCGCGTGAGCATGGCCTGCCGATTGCGGTCAAGGCCGCGTTCGGCGGTGGTGGCCGTGGCATCAAGGTGATCTGGAAGGCCGAGGACATCGACGAGCTGTATGGCGCGGCGGTGCGCGAGGCGGTCACGGCCTTTGGCCGTGGCGAGTGCTTTGTCGAGCAGTTCCTGGACAAGCCCCGCCACATCGAAGCCCAGGTGATGGCCGACCAGCACGGCAATGTGCGGGTGCTCGGCACGCGCGATTGCTCGCTGCAGCGCCGCAACCAGAAGCTGGTCGAAGAAGCACCTGCGCCATTCCTCACCGACGCGCAGCGCGAGCGCATCCACCAATCGGCCCGCGAGATCTGCCAGGCCGCGGGCTACGTGGGCGCCGGCACGGTGGAATACCTGCTGAGCCAAGGCGGCGCAATCTCGTTCCTGGAGGTCAACACCCGCTTGCAGGTGGAGCATCCGGTGACCGAAGAGACCACCGGTACCGACCTGGTGCGCCTGCAGTTCCGCGTGGCCGAAGGCGAAGTGCTGGCCGATACCTCGGTGCCTGCACCCCACGGCCATGCTTTTGAGTTCCGCATCAATGCCGAAGACGTGGGCCGTGGCTTCCTGCCCGCCCCTGGTCTGGTCACCCGCTTCGAGGCCCCATCGGGCCCCGGCGTGCGCGTTGACAGCGGTGTGGAATCGGGCTCGCAAGTGGCGGGCCAGTTCGATTCGATGCTGGCCAAGCTGATTGTCTGGGGCCCCAGCCGCGAAGTGGCCGTGCAACGCGCACGCCGCGCGCTCAAGGAGTTCAAGATCGAAGGCGTGCCCACGGTGCTGCCTTTCCACGAAGCCGTGATGGCGCATGCCGACTTCATCAACGGCGAGCACTTTGGCGTGCACACCCGCTGGATCGAAACCGAGCTGATGCCCCAGTGGGATGCCCAGCCCGAAACCCGACCCCAGCCTGCCGCTACCGCTGGCCTGCAGCGCGTCGCCATCGAGCTCGACGGCCGCCGCGTGATGCTGGGCCTGCCCGCCTCCCTGCTGTCGGGCCTGTCGGCCCCTGGCGCTGCTCCAGCGCCCGTGGAAGCGGCTGTGGACGAGAAGGCCGTCACTGCCGCCTCCGCCGGCACCCTCACGACCTGGAAGGTCGCTGATGGCGCCAGCGTGCAGGAGGGCGAGCTGATCGCCGTGATGGAAGCCATGAAGATGGAAATGCAGATCAACGCCCCCCGCGCTGGCCGCATCAGCCTGAAGGTGGAAGCGGGCAGCTACCAGGCGGCCGGTGCCGTGATTGCACGGATCGACTAAGCCGCATTTTTACCAATGCAAAGGGCCGCGCAGCCATGGGTTGCGCGGCCCTTTTTATGCGTTGGGGAGCGGTGTTATTGGCGACGGCTCCCCATCCGTCTGCCCATCAATCCGGCAGCGCATAGGCCATCAGCGAGTCGCCCATCTTGGTGCCGAACGAGCCATGCCCGCCGGCCATGATGACCACATACTGCTTGCCGCCGATGTCGTAGGTCATGGGGGTGGCCTGGCCGCCCGCTGGCAGGCGTGCCTGCCAGAGCAGATCGCCATTGCTGGCGTTGAATGCGCGCAGGTAGTTGTCCTGCGTCGCGCCAATGAACATCAGATTGCCGCCGGTGGAGATCAGGCCGCCCAGGCCGGGCACACCGGCCTTGATGGGCGGCAGCTGCATCAGATGGGGGAGGCTGTCGCGGATGGTGCCCACGCGCTTTCTCCACACGACCTCATGGGTGGCGAGATCCACACCAGCGACGGTCATCCATGCGGGCTCCTTGCAAGGCAGACCCAGCGGTGACAGGAAGGCATTGAGCTCCACCCCATACGGCGTGCCGTACATGGGCTGCACGCCTTGCTCGGTGCCGGCGCCTTTTTCAGTGCGTGGGCGGTTCGGGTCTGCAGGGATCAGCCGCGAGACAAAGGGCAGACCCAAGGGATTCATGAACGCGACCTGGCGGTCGGTGTCCACCGACATGCCGCCCCATTCGAATATGCCGAGGTTGCCCGGGAACACCAAGGTGCCATTTTCCGACGGTGGCGTGTAGATGCCCTCGTAGTTCAGGCGGTGGAAGATCACCCGGCACATCAGCTGGTCGAACATGGTGGCGCCCCACATGTTCTTGTCGGTCAGGTTCTCGTGCGGGCCCATGTTCAATGTCGAGAAGGGCTGCGTCGGCGAATAATGCTCGCCCTTGGTTTGTGGGCCACGCTTGACGCTTTGCGGCACCGGCTTTTCGGTCACCGGCAGGATGGCTTCGCCACTGCGCCGATCAAGAACGAACAGCTGTCCTGTCTTGGTCAGCACATAAATGGCAGGCACCGTTGTGCCATCGGGGCGCTTGAGGTCGACCAGCGAAGGCTGCGAGGGCACATCCATGTCCCAGAGGTCATGGTGGGTGGTCTGGAAGTTCCAGACCAGCTTGCCGGTGCTGGCATCCAGGGCCAGCATCGAATTGGCATAGCGCTCTTTCAATTCGGTGCGGTCGCCGCCCCAGATATCGGGCGTTCCCACGCCGGTCGGCACGTAGACGATGTCGGTCTTGGCGTCATAGGCCAGCGGTGCCCAGGCATTGGGGGAGTTGTGCACAAACTCGCCTTTCTCGCCCGGCATCTGGTTCGGGTCCTCGGCGCCGGTGTCAAACACCCAGCGCAGCGCACCGGTATTGACGTCATAGCCCCGGATCACGCCCGAGGGCTCTGCGTTGGACAGGTTGTCGGTAATGGAGCCGCCAATCACGATCGTCGAGCCCGTCACTACCGGGGGCGAGGTGGGGTTGTAGCCGCCACGGTAGGGGAACGGCATGTTGGCCTGCAGGTCGACCTGGCCCTGGTTGCCAAAGTCGCTGCAGGGCTTGCCGGTGTCCGGGTTCACCGCGAACAGGCGCCCATCGTTGACCGGCAGAATGACTTTGCGGGGGCACTCGGCAGAGGCCTGGGTCAGGTTCTTTTGCACGCTGGCGCTGTTGCCCTCGACGTTGGCGCTGTCGTAGTACGACACGCCTCGGCAGGTCAGATGCTGGAAGGTGCGGTCGGCTTTGAGCTGCGGATCAAAACGCCAGAGGCGCTTGCCGGTTGCGGGGTCGAGCGCATCGAGGAACTGGTGGGTCGTGCAGATGAACATGCGGTTGCCCACCTTGATAGGGGTCAGCTCCGCCGTGGTTTCGCCCGAGTCGTCATCGCCCTTGAAGTCGCCCGTCTGGTACTTCCAGGCCAGCTGGAGCTTGCTCACATTGCCATCGTTGATCTGCGCCAGCGGCGAGTAGCGCACACCGGCCTGGGTGCGCCCATAGGCCGGCCAGTCAGCATCGGCCACGCCGGCCACCGGTGTTTTCTGCGCCGACGGCGCGCGCGCCAGGCTGCCATTGACCTCTTGCGGATCGTTGAACCAGCTCATGCCCAGCACGGCAAGCACCGCCACAAGGCCAAGCGAGAGCAGCGATTTCGCGCCTGCGCTTTGGCTCAGCCGCCGGCTCGCCCAGGGCAGCACCAGCCACAGGCCCAGCACAAACCAGATATCCAGTCGCGGCGTCAGCGCCCAGAAATCGGTCCCCGACTCCCAGATGCCCCATGCGATGGTGGCAAGCAGCAGCACCGCATACAGCCACAGGCTAGCGGCGCGGTCGCGCGCATACCACCAGGTGATGACGACCATCACCAGGCCTGCCACCAGGTAGTAGGCCGAGCCCCCCAGAGCGATCAACCATCCCCCGCCCCCTACTAAAAACAAGGTCACCAGGACCAGGATCGCTACGGTGAAGTTTCTAGCGATGGGTTTGCCATGCGATTGCGTCATTGCTTCCACTTTCAGGCCATCGGGCCCAAGGTTGAACGGAAGACTTCTACCCATTGGAGCAGTCGCTAAACCATCGAGTTTTAGAACCTGTTCAAAGTCTCTACGCAGCCGCGTTGGAGTGCAATCGGGATGAGTTCGAAGGGCTGATCCGCCGCTTGCACCAGGGTGCAAGCAAGGGCCAGCGCGAAGAAATCGCCCGATTTCACTCCAACCCTTCGGGACAGTAGTTTTGCGGGCGGTCTGCGTCGTTGCAAATCCTCGCAATAGCGCGGCTATTGCTGCGGTGTTGCGCCTAGCATCCCATCCCGCAAAACCACTGTCGCGGCGCGAGGAGACTTTGAACAGGTTCTTAGGGCCGCTGAATTGGATGAGTCGGCAACTATTGCAGCACCAGACGATGGCAGTGTCTGTCAGCCAAATGCGGTGTTTTCCGCGCAGCAGCGGAAAAGCCCGGGCACCCCAATGGGCGCCGTCTTGCTTTTGATTTGCGCAGCAGCCATCTGCGCCCGCCCATGGTGGTGCACCAGGATTTCCAGGCAGGCACATGCACGTCTACGACAATGCGGTGCATGTCCTCCGACCTCGAACCCTTCAATGTCTACCTCCAGCGCTGGGGTGTACGGGCTGCTGGCAAGCCCGTGGTCACGGCGACCAGTGATCTTCTGCCGGTGAGCCTGCGCGGGTCGCCAGAGGGCCTGCCGGCAATGATCAAGGTGACGCGAGATGCTGACGAGCGCATTGGCGGCCAGGTGCTGCAATGGTGGGGTGGCCATGGCGCGGCGCGGGTCTATGCCTCTGATCCCGCGTCAGGCGCGCTGCTGATGGAGCGCGCCATGGGCTCCCAGGATTTGCTGCGCATGGCTTTGGCAGGCGAGGATGATGCGGCGACGGCCTGTATCTGCCACACCCTGGCCCAGCTGCATTCCCACTGCGCATCGGACCCCCCGGAACATCTGCTGCCGCTGGCGGACTTTTTCAGGTCGCTGGCGCCGATGGCGCAGCGTGAAGGGGGGCTGATGGCCGACTGCGCCATGGTCACCCAGGAGCTGTTGCATGATCAGCGTGAGCAGGTCGTGCTGCATGGCGATGCGCACCACCGCAATATTCTCGATTTCGGGCAGCGCGGATGGCTGGCGATAGACCCCAAGCGCGTCAGCGGTGAACGCTATTACGACTATGTGAATGTGCTGTGCAACCCGGATCTGCCAAGCTGCACCGACCCGCTGCGCTTTGCGCGCCAGTTGGCGGTCATTGTCGATGTGGCGGGACTGGAGCGCCAGCGCCTGCTGCGGTGGGTGATGGCCCACGCCGCTTTATCCGCTGCCTGGTTTTTGGAGGACGGATCGCACAGCCAGGCCCACCAGGAGTTGGCCGTGGCGCATCTCGCTCGCCAGGCCTTTGCCTGAGGCTCTTTGAACAGGTTCTTAGGGCTGGCAGCTCGCGCCTCACCGCAGCGGCATCGCCGCTGGTGCTGAAGATGCTGCGCAGCTGTCCAGGCAAGCGCCGTGATGGTGTGGGGTGGCAGGCTATCTCCTCAGGCACCGCCCGAATGCCAACCAGAATGCCAGCCCTATCCCTGGTGGCTGCGTACACACCCGCTCAGGGAGTGCCTGCGTTCCTCGACGCATCCCCCGCACCCGTCACCCCCATCTCCGTCACATCGCCCCTGCTGCCCGTCGCCATCTCATGGTAGATGTCGTAGAGGTACTGGGCCAACTCGCTGGCGGGCAGATCGGCGGGGATGGCCAATTGCACGGGCGCGCGCTTGCCGTCCTGCCCGACGGCATAGCAGCGCCAGCCGGTGCTGACGGGTTCCAGATCAAGGATGCGGCCAAAAACATTAAAGCGGTATCGGGGCATGGGCAGGCAGCGCAGCAAGGGGGTGGTGGCACCAGCCTAACCGAGGCGGCGCAGGCCGATGCCGTGGCGGGGCTCTTGCGTGTTGCGTGCGAGGTTCGAGGAGACTGTGAACAAGGGCCTAAGGCTGCTCTCCCTCCTGCCTGGCAAACACCCGGCTGAGCTGCTGGCGCTGGATGCGGCGGTGGATGGTGGAGCGGTTCACGCCCAGCAGGCGGGCGGCTTCGGAGACATTGCCCTGGCACTGGGCCAGGACTTGCTCCAGCGTGGCGTTGCGCAAGGCAGGGCCATCCAACGCGGTATCTGCCAATGCGCCATCGCTGACCGTGTCCCGCCCCTGCGCCACAGCGGGGCTGCGCTGCAGCGCATCGGGCAGGTGCTCCAGGTCGATCTGCTGCTCGGCCAGCGCAGCGGCATAGCGCAGCGCATTGTGCAGCTCGCGCAGATTGCCGGGCCAGTGGTGGGCGCGCAGGGCGGCTTGTGCGGCCTCGCTCAGGCGCAGGCTGCAGCCCATGACGGCGAGCAGGTGCGCGGCCAGGGCCAGCAGATCGCTGCGCTCGCGCAAGGCGGGCAGCGGCAGCTCGGCAGCGTTCAGGCGGTAGAGCAGGTCGGCGCGGAACTGGCCGCTTTGGGCCAGCTCGGCCAGCGGCCGGTGCGATGCGGAGATGACGCGTATATCGACCTTGCGCGGCGCACGCGCGCCCAAGGGCGTGATCTCCGACTCGGACAGCATGCGCAGCAGCTTGGCCTGCAGCGCCAGCGGCATGTCGCCGATTTCGTCGAGAAAGAGGCTGCCCTGGTGGGCGGCCTCGATCAGCCCGGTGCGGCCTTTGTGCGCGCCTCCCGTCCAGGTGCCGGGCAGGTAGCCAAACAGCTCGCTCTCGAGCAGCGCCTCGGGGATGGCGGCGCAGTTGATGGCGACAAAGGCACCGCTGCGGCCGCTGGCCGCATGCAGCGCGCGGGCCAGAAACTCCTTGCCGCTGCCGGTCTCGCCCTGCAGCAGCACCGGCAGGTCCTGTGGCGCCAGCCGCGCGGCCTTGTGCAGCACCTGGCCCATGGCCGTATCGCCGGTGTTCAGCGCCTGCAGCGGCGCTGGCAATGTGGGGCGCGGGATGGGCTGCGCGCTGCTGCGCGGCTGAGGCGGCAGCGCATGGGCAAACCAGATGCTGCCGTCGCGTGCGCGCAGGATGCGCTCTTGCGCCGGGCGGTTGCGCATCAGCTGCGGCAGTGCCTGCAGGTCGGTGTCAAAAAAGCGGCCCAGGGGCTGGCCTGTCAGCAACGGGTGCTGACGCCAGTTCAGCCCGGCAATGGCGGCCAGCATGCGGCTGGCGGCATGGGTCATCGCGCGGATGCGGCCGCGCGCATCGATGCTGAGGGCGGCGTCAGCATCGACATCCAGAAAATCGGGCGACTGCGCCAGGCGCAGCACCCAGTCGCTACCCGATTGGGCCATCAGGTTGGCCAGCTCCACGCGGCGCACGGCAGCGGTGACCAGGTGCAGCGCCATCTGCTGGCTGGCGCGGGCGGCGGGCGAGCGCAGCAAGGACAGATCCAGCACCGCAGCGAGCTGGCCTTGCAGGTCGTAGATGGGCGCGGCGGTGCACGACAGGCGCGTGTGGGTGAAGTCGAAATGGTCGCTCTGGTGTACCGTCAGCGCCTCGCCGGTCGCCAGGCAGGTGCCGACGGCCGAGGTGCCTGCCACATCCTCGCGCCACTGCGCGCCCAGGTAGAGGCCGGCGCCGCGCAGGTCGCTGGCGTCGCTGTCATGGCCCAGAAAATCCACCGCCACGCCATGGCGGTCGGCCAGCAGCAGCACATAGTCCAGGCCCTTGAGCTGTTGGTAGAGGCGCTCGAGCCCGCTGCGGGCAATGCGGATCAGCGGCTCGGACTCTTCGCGGTGGGCGCGCAGCTGGCCGGCGGGCACGATATGGGCTTCGCTGGTGCGGCAGGGGTCGAGCCGGTGCTGGTCGATGCAGCGGCGCCAGCTGCCCAGCACGGCCCGGTCGCGTGCCTCCCCCTGCAGCGGGTAGCCCATGCCAAAGGCTTCGAGCTCCTGGACATGGGCGGTATAGCTGTGGATGGGCATGGCGGGTCTCCTGCAATCACCGGGCTGATTCTGTGCCCGCCCGCAGGTGCTGCCAATCAGGCTAACCCGCAACACATGCTGCAGTGCAAAAGGGCGCATGCAACAGGTGTTGCATCGGCTGCGGCAGTGCCGCTGCCAGCCCGCTGCTGGCAAACCCGCAATGCGCGCCCCTGGTGCAAGGAGGTTGCAGTGCAGCATGGCCGCTTGGCATGGGGCTTGCAAAAACAGCCCAGCTGCGGCCGCTCAGCCGCTGCGATATCCCAAAAAAAGGAGACAAGCCATGACAACCGCTACCACCGCCAACCCCACCCCGGATGCCAGGCCCGCTGAGGCCGGCACCCCCACCGCCCGCGCCCAGGCCCTGCTGGACCAGCTCAACCAGGCGCTGGCCGCCCGCGATTTTGCGGCCGCCAGCCAGCTGTTTGCCCAAGACTGCTTCTGGCGCGACCTGGTGCTGCTGACCTGGAACCTCAAGACCTGCGAGGGCCCCGCGCAGGTGGCCGACATGCTGGCCGCGCAGCTCGACGCCGCCGCGCCCCTGGTGCTGCAGCTCGATCCGAAGGAGGAGGTCATCGAGGCCGATGGCGTGCTGAGCGCCTGGCTGGTGGTGGATGCGCGCCATGCGCGGGGCCTGGGCCACCTGCGTATTCGCGATGGGCGCATCTGGACCTTGCTGACCACGATCCAGGAGCTCAAGGGCTTTGAAGAGGCGCAAGGTGTGCGCCGGCCGATGGGGGCCGAGCACGGCATACGCCGGGGCCGCAAGACCTGGCTGGACCGGCAGCAGGAAGAGGCCGAGACCCTGGGCGAGAGCCGCCAGCCCTATGTGCTGGTGATTGGCGGCGGCCAGGGCGGTATTGCGCTGGGCGCGCGGCTGCGCCAGCTGGGCGTGTCGCACATCGTCATCGACCGGCAGCCGCGCCCGGGCGACCAATGGCGCAACCGCTACAAATCACTGTGCCTGCACGACCCGGTCTGGTACGACCACCTCCCCTACATCCCCTTTCCCGAGCACTGGCCGGTGTTTGCGCCCAAGGACAAGATTGGCGACTGGCTGGAGATGTACACCCGCGTGATGGAGGTGAACTACTGGTCGTCCACCCAATGCCTGGGCGCGCGCTATGACGAGGCGGCCCAGGAGTGGGAAGTGACGGTGGAGCGCGAGGGCAGCCAGATGGTGCTGCGCCCCCAACAGCTGGTGTTTGCCACCGGTATGTCGGGCAAGGCCAACATCCCCCGCATCGAAGGCCAGGAGCGCTTCCGGGGCGAGCAGCAGCACTCGTCGCAGCATTCCGGGCCCGAGGCCTATGCCGGCAAGAAGGTGGTGGTGATCGGCGCCAACAACTCGGCCCACGACATCTGCGCGGCGCTCTGGGAGCATGGCGCCGATGTGACCATGGTGCAGCGCTCGTCCACGCATATCGTGCGCTCCGATTCGCTGATGGACATTGGCCTGGGCGATCTGTACTCGGAGCGCGCGGTGGCCAGCGGCATGACCACGAAGAAGGCAGACCTGGTCTTTGCCTCGCTGCCCTACCGCATCATGGCCGACTTCCAGGTGCCGCTGTATGACCGCATCCGCGAGCGCGATGCCGAGTTCTACCGCCAGCTCGAAGCGGCAGGCTTCATGCTGGACTTTGGTGATGACGATTCGGGCCTCTTTATGAAGTACCTGCGCCGCGCCTCGGGCTACTACATCGATGTGGGCGCCTGCGACCTGGTGATCGACGGCAGCATCAAGCTGCAGGCGGGCGAGAACAAGGGCATCAGCCACCTGACCGAGAACGCCGTGGTGCTGAGCGATGGCACCGAGCTGCCCGCCGATCTGGTGGTCTATGCCACCGGCTACGGCTCGATGAATGGCTGGGTGGCCGAGCTCATCAGCCAGGAGGTGGCCGACAAGGTGGGCAAGGTCTGGGGCCTGGGATCGGACACGACCAAGGACCCGGGCCCCTGGGAGGGCGAGCAGCGCAATATGTGGAAGCCCACCCAGCAGCCGCAGCTGTGGTTCCACGGCGGCAACCTGCACCAGTCGCGCCACTATTCGCTGTACCTGGCGCTGCAGCTCAAGGCGCGGCAGGAAGGGCTGGCCACCCCGGTCTATGGCCTGCAGCCGGTGCACCATCTGCGCTGAGGGTGCCTGGGCAGTTCGCAGAATGTCAGGAATTGGCACCTGGTGCCAGCTATGGCCGATGGCTGACACCGGCGGGCCGCCCATCGATGCCAGAATCGGGCGATGGTGACACAAGACTCGACGCTCGCCCAGCGGGTGCAACGCAAGCTCAATCCTTTCCGCCCCTTCTACCATGCGGCCGAGCAATGGCTGGCGGCCGATGGTCTGCGCATGAGCGCCGCCATGTCGTTCTACGGCATGCTGAGCCTGGCGCCGCTGCTGCTGCTCTTGGTGGGGGTGCTGGGCTGGTGGCTCGATCGCTCCTACATCGAGAGCAACCTGATCCACCAGGTCGAAGACATCATGGGATCGCAAGTTGCCGATGTGGTGCGCGGTGCGCTGTCGAGCGCGCAGACCAAGTCGCAAGGCCTGATCGCCTCGGCGATTGGTTTTGTGATGCTGCTGTCGGGCGCGACCGGGGTGTTTGTGGAGCTGCAGACCTCGCTCGAGCGCCTGTGGAACCATGGCGAAAAAGTCGACAAGAGCGGCACGCCCTGGTGGTACTCGCTGGTGCAGCGTGTGCGCGGCCTGGGCTATATCCTGGTGCTGGGCTTTTTGATGCTGATATCGCTGGTCCTCACGACGATGCTGAGCATGACCACGCGCTGGGCCGGTGCCGTGTTGCATATCGAGGCCCCCGGCATGCTGCTGGGCGTCATCAACGAGACCGTGTCCTTCCTGATCACCGTCACCTTGTTCGTCGGCATGATGCGTATCGGCACCGGCACCAAGCCCCGGCTGCGTTTTTTGATTGCCGGCGCGGCCATTGGCGCCTTCCTCTTCACCATCGGCAAGCAGGTGCTGGCCTGGTATCTGTCCACCGCTGCCGTGGTCTCGGCCTATGGCGCGGCCGGCTCGCTGGTGGTGCTGCTGATGTGGATCTATTTCTCGTCGGCTATTTTGCTGTTTGCCGCCAGCTGCGCGCGCGCACTGAACAGTGCTGACATTGCGCTGCATGGCAAAGGAGGAGGCGGGGCCGAGGAGGACAGCACGCGCCTGCGGCCAACGGCCGGGCAGGCCGCTACCGTGGATTTCCAGATCTAAGAACCTTTTCAAAGTCTCTACGCAGCAACAACAATGCGCCCGAGGGCGCATTGTTTTTTGGGAGGAGGGCTTAGCCGCTCCTTAGTGGGCCTGGGCCTTCACATCAAAGCCTTCGGCGCGGGTGTCATGGCGCATGAAGAACACCAGTGCAAACGCGACGACCGCCAGCGATGCCAGGAACATGACGGCGTAGACATCGTTGCCCATCTTGTCCTTCAAGGTGCCGAAGATCGTGGGGCCGATGTAGCCGCCCAGGTTGCCGATGGAGTTGATCCAGGCGATGCCCGCAGCGGCTGCGGTGCCGCTCAAAAAGGCGGTGGGCAGGGTCCAGAAGGTGGGCAGCGCGCTGAAGATGCCAAAGGCAGCCAGGGTCACCGCCGCCATCTTGGGCACCGGTGCGGCGGTGTTGGCGGCGATCAGCAGGCCGGCGACGATGCAGGCCAGCGGAATCAGCACAAACCATTTGCGCTCCTTCATGCGGTCGGAGCCGCGCGTCCAGAAGATCATCGCGATCGCGCCGACCAGGTAGGGGAAGGCGTTGATAAAGCCCACCTGCACATTGGACAGGCCACCAAAGCCCTTGATGATCTGCGGCAGGAAAAAGCCCAGGCCGTAGAGCGGCACGGTGATGCCCATGTAGACAAAGCCCAGCGCGATCACCTTGGGGTTGAGCAGGGTCTGCTTCCAGGAGATCTTGTGGATGGATTCGCGGTTCTGGCGCTCGGCCGTCAGGGTCTGGGCCAGCCAGGCGCGCTCTTCGTCGCTCAGCCACTTGGCATCCTGCGGGCCATCGGGCAGGTAGAACAGCACGACAAAGGTCAGGAAGATCGCGGGCAGCGCTTCGAGGATGAACAGCCACTGCCAGCCGTGCATGCCGCCCATGCCGTCCATGTCGAGGATAAAGCCGGAGATGGGCGCGCCGATCACTGTGGAGATGGGGATGGCAAACATGAACCAGCCCACAATGCGCGCCCGGTAGGCGGCCGGGAACCACAAGGTGATGTAGAAGATCACGCCGGGGAAAAAGCCCGCCTCGGCAATCCCCAGCAAAAAGCGCACGATGTTGAAGCTGGTGGCGCCGCCGACCCAGGCCTGCGCGGCCGACAGCACGCCCCAGCTGAACATGATGCGGGCAATCCATTTGCGCGCGCCAAACTTCTCCAGCGCCAGGTTGCTGGGCACTTCACAGAGAAAGTACGACAGAAAGAAGATACCGGCCGCGCTGCCAAAGACCGCTGCCGAGAACCCCAGGTCCTTGGACATGCTGGCCCCGGCAAAGCCGATATTGACGCGGTCGAGGTAGGCGATGAAGTAGCAGACCATCAGCAGCGGCAAGAGCCGCCAGCTGATCTTGGAGATGGTGCGCTGTTCCAGGGTGTCCATATTTGGTCTCAGATGCTGTTATGGGTAGGACGGGTGGCTAAGGTGCTTCGCTTTTGATAGCTGTATGTTCAGCTTTATCAAAGGCTTCTGCGGCTTTTTACATAGCTGATGCCATGGATCGCCGCTATTGTGCGCCGCAGCGCGCGCCGCCGCTATTGCGTCGGAGACAGATGCAAAAAAGCCCCGCGCAGCGCAGCTGCCGGGGCATGGAAACGGGGTCAGGGTCCGGAATCAGGCGGTCTTCATCGAGCCGGTATCGAGGTAACGCTGGTGCCAGGACAGCGCCTCGGTCAGGATGTGGGGCGTGTGCAGGCCGGCCGACTGGTGCATCGCGCGGTCCACATAGTCCTGCAGCATGGGGCGGAAGTCCGGGTGCGCGCAGCGCTCGATGATGAGCTTGGCGCGCTGCCTGGGCGAGAGGCCGCGCAGGTCGGCCAGGCCCTGCTCGGTGACGATGATCTGCGTGTCGTGCTCGGTATGGTCCACATGCGAGCACATCGGCACGATGCAGGAGATATGGCCGTTCTTGGCCACCGAGGGCGTGACGAAGAAGGACAGGTAGCCGTTGCGCGCAAAGTCGCCGCTGCCGCCAATGCCGTTCATCATGCTCGAGCCCATCACATGGGTGGAGTTGATGTTGCCGTAGATGTCAGCCTCGATCATCGAGTTCATCGCGATCACGCCCAGGCGGCGCACCAGCTCTGGGTGGTTGGAGATCTCCTGCGGGCGCAGGATGATGCGTTCGCGGTAGAAGTCGATGTTCTCCTCGAAATCGCGGTAGGCAGCTGCCGACAGCGAGATGGAGGTGGCCGAGGCGCGCGCCATCTTGCCCGTGCGCAGCAGGTCCAGCATGCCGTCCTGCAGCACCTCGGTAAAGCCCAGCAGGTTGTCGAAGGGGCCGGTGAGCAGGCCGGCCAGCACGGCATTGGCCACATTGCCCACGCCCGACTGGATGGGCAGCATCTCCTGGGGCAGGCGCCCCATCTTCATCTCGTGCGAGAGAAAGTCGATGATGGAGGCGGCAATGGTGTTGGAGTTGGCGTCCGGGGCGGCAAACACATTGTCGCGGTCACCCTTGTGGGTCTCGACGACGGCGACGACCTTGTCCAGGTCCACCTTCAGGTAGCCCTCGCCAATGCGGTCATCGGCGTGGGTCATGCGGATGGGCACGCGGCGCGGCGGGATGGCGGTGCCGTAGTAGATGTCGTGCATGCCTTCCATCTTGGCGGGAGGCTTGGTGTTCACCTCCAGGATCACCTTGTCGGCAATCTCCAGCCAGGTCTTGTTGTTGCCAACGGCAGTCGACGGGATCAGCAGGCCATCGGCGGTGATGCCCAGTACTTCGACCACCGCCACATGCATGTGGCCCAGAAAGCCGAACCAGGCATGCTGGGCGACGTGGGACAGGTGCATGTCGATGAAGTCGATGTCCCCGGCATTGATGGACTTGCGCGCGATCGGGTCGGTGTTGAAGGGCAGGCGCTGGCCGATGGCAGCGGCCTCGGCCAGCACGCCGTCGCATTCGGCAGCGGTGGAGGCGCCCGTCCAGACATTGATCTTGTAGGGCCGGCCGGCGGCATGCTCGGACTTGGCATGGGCTGCGATGGCCTGGGGCAGGGCCTTGGGGTAGCCTGCGCCGGTGAAGCCGCTCATGCCCACATTGGCGCCAGCAGGGATCAGCGCGGCCGCGTCGGCGGCGGACATGATGCGGGAGTGCAGCGCGCTGCAGCGCACACGGTCATTCAACGACATGGGGGGAGACTCCAGGAAGGTGTTTTCGTTATTGTCTACAGATGCTGCCCGGCGGCAAAGGCCGGGCTGCGAGGCGGGCAAATCTTAGCAGTCGTTGCACCCGAAACCATTAAGGATCCGGGAATACCCGATTGTGGATAAGTGCTACTGCGCTGGCAATTTATTGTTGCACTGCAACAATTTAGCGCATAAAAAAAGCCCGGGACAACCGGGCTTGGCGATGCGTTGGCGTGCCGCTCAGCGCTTGTCGCTGCGGTTGAGCAGTTGGTAGAGGATGATCGCGCCGAAGGTCGCGGTCCCGATGCCGCCCAGCGCAAAGCTGCCGAACTTCAAGGTGAAGTCGCCGGTGCCGATGATCAAGGTGATGGCCGCGACGATCAGGTTCTTGTTCTGCGAGAAATCCACCTTGTTTTCCACCCAGATCTTGGCGCCGGCCACTGCAATCAGGCCGAACACCACGATGGATACGCCGCCCATGACGGGCAGTGGAATGGCCTGGATCAGCGCGCCGAACTTGGGCGAGAAGCCCAGCAGCAGCGCGATGAGGCCAGCGACCATGAACACCGCGGTGGAGTAGATGCGGGTGGCCGCCATCACGCCGATGTTTTCTGCATAGGTGGTCACGCCCGTGCCGCCCACGCCGCCGCTGACCATCGTGGCCACGCCGTCACCGATGAAGGCCCGGCCCATGTACTGGTCCAGGTTGCGGCCGGTCATGGCTGTCACGGCCTTGATGTGGCCCAGGTTCTCGGCCACGAGGATGATCACGATCGGGGCGATCAGCACCATCGCCTGGGGGCTGAACTGGGGTGCCGAGAAATTGGGCATGCCAATCCAGGCGGCCGTGGCCAGGCCCGACAGATCCACCGGCTTGCCCAGGCCCATGCCATTGGTCAGGAGGGCGTAGAGGACAGCTGCGGCAATCAGGCCCACCAGGATCAGCAGGCGCTGCACCATGCCCCGGGTGAGCACGGCCACCATGCCAACGCAGACAAAGGTCATCGCCTGCATCCAGCTCTCGAAGTTGTTGCTGGCCATGTTCTTGACGGGAACCGTGGCCAGGTTCAGGCCGATCACGGCGACGATCGCGCCCGTCACCACCGGTGGCATGAAGCGCTCGATCCAGCCCGTGCCCACCGCCTGCACGATAAAACCGATCAAGGTGTAGAGCAGGCCACAGGCGATGATGCCGCCCAGCGCCATGCCGATGTTGGCATTGGGCCCGGAGCCGGCGTAGCCGGTGGCGGCAATCACCACGCCGATGAACGCAAAGCTCGATCCCAGGTAGCTGGGCACGCGCCCGCCGGTGATCAAAAAGAAGATCAAAGTGCCGACGCCACTCATCAAAATGGCGACATTGGGATCAAAACCCATCAGAATGGGCGCCAAAATGGTCGAGCCAAACATGGCGATGACATGCTGCACCCCCATGATCGAGGTTTGTGGCCAGGGCAGGCGCTCATCGGGCGCGACAACATCATCAGCACCCGGGCGCACTTCGCGCCAGCGGGGAAGGAAGGAATCAGACATGGTTTTGGCAGGCCGCAGGCAGGGCTGCTCCGGGAGGGGCAGTTGCAGGCGAGCGAGAGAAAAGGTGCTGCATCATAGTGAATTTGGCAAGCCTTGTAGAGAGAGGGAAACTCTCTAACCAGCGCCAGAGCGGGGACTGCAAGGCCCCGCATGCCCGGGTCGGCGCAAGGCTGTGGTGCGGTAGCACTGGATTGTTGGGTGAATGCGATAGATAATCACAATGACATTGAGAACAAATACGGCTGGTTGCCTGCAGCAACCGGCCTGTTTCGGGAGAGAGGGTTTCCATGAACTGTGTGCAATGTGGCGAGGCATTGGCCGCCAGCGCTAAATTCTGTCGAAAATGCGGCTGCAAGGTGCAGAGCGCAGCGGCGCCCGAGGCCGTAGCCAGCCCCCGCAGTGCGCCGGCTGCGCCGGTGGCCGCCTACGCCACCTGCCCCGATTGCGGCGCGCTGTGCAAGGGCCAGGCGCTGTTTTGCAAGCAATGCGGATGCCGGTTTGAAGAGACGCCTGGTTTTGAGGACACGGCTCCCTACTGGGACGCGCCGCTGAGCGTGGCCGAAGAAAAGGCCATTCTGGTCTTTGGCAATGTGCAGGACAGCTCCCTGCCGCCCTCCAGCTTGCCGCCCGGCGAGCGCATCCAGACCAGCGCTGCGATGGTGATTGGCGGCGCGGCGGCGAGCCCGGCAGCGGCCGTGCCGGCGCCCGCGTTGCGCGAGCCCGAGGTGCCCTTGTGGGAGACCGATGCCGCTGCCAAGCGTGCCCCTCCCGTCGCAGCGGACCCCCCTCTGCGGCCACGCGCCAGCGCGCAGCTGCGCAACCCCATGCCTGAAGCCCCGCCGCCTCCCAGCGGGCAGGGGCTGCGCATCGTGCTGGCGCTGCTGGGCATTGCCGTGTTGGCCGGTGGCGGTGCCTGGTGGTGGACGAGCCAGCAAGGGCGCCCGGCCGGTGGCGCGGTGGCTGCGCCCAGTGTCTCCGCACCGGCAGCGCCCGCCCAGCCCGTGGCCGCTGATGCCGCCGTGCCGGTAGAGTCCGCAGCGCCTGCGATGGTCGCGACCGATGCCGCACTCGCCCCCAATGAAACGCTGCTGGCGCCAGCGCCCGCCGAGGATGCTGCGGCCGCAGCGGTGGCGGTGGAGGAAGCGCCCGCCCCGGCACCTGCACCGGCCCGCCCGGCGGTGCGCAAGCCGGTGCGCAAACAGACTTTGGATGATTTGCTCAATTGAAGGAGAGCCTTGTGAAACTATTGATGAAAATGTCCGCCCTGGTGTCGGTGCTCGCGCTGGCCGGCTGTGCTGCCCCGCCGCCAGAACCCGCACCGGCTCCCGCGCCGGCCGTACCGGTGCAGGTCGAATGTGGTGTCGCATCGCCCCCCGGCTGCCGTGAGCCTGCCGTGCCACCTGCCCTGGTGACCTGGGAGCAGAAGATGAAGGGCGAGATCGACGAGGCCGAGGCCCTGCGCCTGCGTGCCGTCGAGGCCATGTCCGCCTTGCCTGCCAAGCAGCGCATCAAGGAAGGCAGCAAGACCATGACCACCGAGCAGGTCTTCAGCACCAGCCAGTCGCCCGCCACGCGCGCCATGCCGGTGCTCGATTCGGTCTCGCTCGATCTGCCCTGGGCCGCCAAGTCGCGCCAGGAGCACAAGGATGCGATGGTCGCCATCAAGGACATTGCCACGATGATGGCCGACAACCGCGGCGGCGCCACGATTTTTGTCACCGTCTCGCCACGTGATCTGCGCGCCAAGAAGGTCAACACCAATTCCGGCACCGCGCCCACCGAGGCCGGCAACCCGGTCGAGGTCAAGAAATCGGCCGACAAGAATGTGCCCGCCGGTGTCGAGCATTTCGTGATCCAGGCCAAACCCTGGCCCAGCCGCATCGACTGAGCAGGCGGCCCATCCCCCCATCTCCGCCATGAAAGCGCCTGCGCAGGCCATGGCGGAGCAGCTATACGGTAAAAACGACGAAGGAATCGCAGATGTCTTCTCCCCAATCGATGTTGAAGTCCATTGACTTTGGCCAACTGATGCGAGCGGCCGAGGGGCTGACCCAGTGGCGCGTGCTCGGCTTGTCGTTCCTGACCTGGCTGGCCGGAGGGCTGGTGATGGTGGGCGGCCAGATGCTGGCAACCCGTGCGGGCAGCATGCTGCTGGCGCTGCTGTTCCTGGTCATCGCCTCGGTGGTGTTCTCGGCCGGCATGTCGGCCGTCGGCATCCTGCTGCAGGACAAGGCCAAGGATGTGGAGCAGCGCAGCGTGGCGGCCGCCATCCGCGCGGGCCTGCTGTGTGTGCCGCGATTTATCCTGTTTGGTCTGCTGGTGCTGGCCGTGGTGCTGGGCCTGTGCCTGGTGGCGGCCATTGTGTATTTCGTCTGCAAGATCCCGTTCATCGGACCGATCCTGCTGTTCTTTGCCCACCCGGTGATGGTGATCGCCGCCTCGGTGTTCTTCATCGCGCTGTACTGGGTCGCCGCGCCACTGCTCGCGCCGGCGATCTGGGACGGCCGCTCGCTGCGCCGCGCCGTATCGCTGGTGGTGGCTGTCGTGCGCACGCGCCTGGTGCCACTGGTGCTGATGCTGCTGGCGCTCTATATCGTCATCACCGTGATCACCTTGGTGGTGTTTACCGGCTTCATCCCCGGCTTTGCCTACATGACGGCCATTGCCAGCGGCGTGATTGGCCCGAGCATGATGGCCTCGATGGGCGGCATGGGCAACTCCGCCGCCTTTGGCGCGATGGCCAGCAGCGGCCATATGCTGGCCGGTACGCTGTCGACCGTGATCCTGTTTGCGGTGCTGATGGCGCTGACCATGCAGGTAATGATCATGGGCGTGAACATCATCTACCTGATGGTCACCGACGGTCTTGATGAGCAGGGCACCGAAGAGAGTCTGCAGGCCGGCATTGACCTGGCGCGCGAAAAGGCCCGCCAGGCCCAGGGCATGGCCCGTGAAGCGGCCGACAAGGTGCGCCACGCCGCGCATATGGATGGCCATGGCCACCAGGGTGCTGCGGCACGAGGCCCGGCAGCGCCTGTGGCGCCAGTGACGCCAGCCGCACCGGTGGCACCGCACCACGATATCTTTGCCCCGGCACCTGCGCCGGTCGCACCTGTCGCACCGGCTGCTCCCGTGGCGTCCGCGCCGGTACCCGCCCCTGCGCCTGTGCCGCCTTCGGCGCCCGTGGCTCCGGTACCACCTGCCCCCGTGTCGCAAGCCCCTGTGGCCCCGGCACCCGTGGTGGCGCCAGCCCCCGTGCAGCCGCCCGTAGCGCCAGCTACCGCAGCGGGTCTGGGTGGCGCAGCGGTGGCTGGCGGCGCGGCAGCTTCGGCCTTGCCGCCTGCGGCAGCCCCAGCGGCACAGGCGGCCTCCGAGCCCTTGCTGCGCTGCCGCAGCTGCTTTGAAGTGGTGGCGGCCGACGATGTCTTTTGCGGCCACTGCGGCTTCCAGCTCAAGCCTTGACGGGTTGTGGCATTCTTTGAGGGCGCGCAAGCGCCCTTTTTCATGGCACTCTGTATCCGCCCGTAAGCGCGGCTTCATTGGTAAAAGAGTGTTGTCAATCCGGGCAAAACGGCAGACCGGCTGCGGCGATTCACGTCAGGCAGGTTACACTTTGCCGATTCATGTCCAGTAACTAGATCGGCTTATAACCATGTCAGGTGAAACGACCCAGCGCAGCGGTTTCGATATGAAAAGCGCCCAGTTGCCGGTGGTTGCGTTCGCACTGCGTTCGGCCGACCTGGAGCAGTTGGCGCAGGAGTTTGCCGAGCGTTTTGGCAGCGACTCCGCCTTCTTCGACCACGACCCGGTGCTGGTCGATCTGGCGCAGCTGCGCGAGGCCGATGAGGACATCGACTTTGCTGCCCTGGTGGCCTTGCTGCGCCAGTACCGCACCACACCGGTGGCGGTGCGCGGCGGCAGCGAGGCGCAGATGGCCCGCGCCTATGCGGCGGGGCTGATCGCCGCGCCCGAGGCGCCACCTGCGCGCAAGGCGGCTGAGCCCGAAGTGCGCGAGGTCGAAGTCGAGGTCATCAAGGAAGTGCAGCTGCCGGCCAAGGCGACCATGCGGGTCGACAAACCGATGCGCTCGGGCCAGCAGGTCTATGCGGCGGGCAGCGATGTGATCGTCAACGCCATCGTCAGCTACGGCGCCGAGGTGATTGCCGATGGCAACGTCCATGTCTACGGGCCCTTGCGGGGCCGGGCCGTGGCCGGCGCCCGGGGGGATAAGAGTGCACGTATTTATTGCACCTGTTTTGAGCCGCAGCTGGTGTCCATCGCGGGCATCTACCGCACGGTCGAGTCGGATTGGCCCGCCGAGCTGTCGGGCAAGGCAGCCGTGGTGCGGCTTGAAGGTGAGAAACTGTTGATCGAACCGCTGTGACAGGCGCACGGGGACGGCCCGCACCGGGCTTTGGACATTTGAGGACGTAAAGGGATCGGATCGAAAGATGGCAAAAATCGTCGTTGTAACTTCCGGCAAGGGCGGAGTTGGAAAAACTACCACCAGTGCAAGCTTTGCGGCCGGACTGGCGCTGAGCGGGCACAAGACTGCGGTGATCGACTTCGATGTCGGCCTGCGCAATCTGGACCTGATCATGGGCTGCGAGCGCCGTGTGGTCTATGACCTGATCAATGTGATCCAGGGCGAGGCCAACCTCAACCAGGCGCTGATCAAGGACAAGCAGCTCGAGAACCTCTACATCCTGGCCGCCTCGCAAACGCGCGACAAGGATGCGCTGACGCAGGAGGGGGTCGAGAAGATCCTCAAGGACCTGGCCGCGATGGACTTTGATTTCATCGTCTGCGACTCGCCCGCCGGTATCGAGAGCGGGGCGCTGATGGCCATGCACTTTGCCGACGAGGCGCTGGTGGTCACCAACCCCGAGGTCTCTTCCGTGCGTGACTCGGACCGCATTCTGGGCATGCTCAGCTCCAAGACCAAGCGCGCCGTCGATGGCGGCGATCCGATCAAGGAGCATTTGCTGATCACCCGCTACAACCCCAACCGGGTGCAGGACGGCCAGATGCTGTCGCTGGAGGATATCCAGGACATTCTGCGCATTCCGCTGATTGGTGTGATTCCCGAGTCGGAGTCGGTGCTGCAGGCGTCCAACCAGGGCACGCCTGCGATCAACCTGAACCAGACCGATGTGTCCGAAGCCTACAAGGATGTGGTGGCACGCTTTTTGGGTGAAGACAAGCCGATGCGCTTTACCGATGCGCAAAAGCCTGGTTTCTTCAAACGCATTTTTGGGAGGTAAGTTCAATGTCCTTGCTGTCCCTGTTCTTGGGTGAAAAGAAAAAGACCGCGTCGGTCGCCAAGGAGCGGCTGCAGATTATTTTGGCGCGTGAGCGCACTGGGCGTAGCAACAACCAGCCGGACTATCTGCCTGCGCTGCAAAAAGAGCTGATGGCGGTGATCGCCAAGTACGTCTCCATCAATCCGGATGACGTCCGCGTCAACCTGGAACGACAAGACAACCTTGAAGTTCTTGAAGTAAAAATCGAGCTTCCAGACAAGTAAGTCGGTGGGGATCCTGTCCTGGGTGCATGTGTGCTCTGGCGGATTCTTGTTCTGGATGGGACTTTGGCAGTTTTCGTTTTTGGGTGGCGATATGGGCCCGCATGCGTTGTTGTGGCGCCTTGCCATACCAAAGTATTGTCTGCGGCGCCACGCCTAGCCTGCGGGCCCATCTCGCCATTGGGGTGGGTGGCTTGGGCGCTGTGCGCGCTGCTCCTAGCTGTTGAATACCGGAATCACCATCCTGTTTTCCGTTCTTCAAAAACAAACGCGACCTTCGGGTCGCGTTTTCGTTGGGGGTAAGTCGGTGGACTTCTGGTGGGTCGTGGATAAGTCAGCGGCTTATCCACAAAACTATGCACATGGCCGTGCTTTTCCCCTCAGTTATGCACTGGGCTCGGCCGTGTTGTCGTAGGCGTGGGCTTTCCAGTACTTGAAGGTGCCCTGGGCGGTGGCCAGGATGCGGCGGTTGGCGTCGTAGATGTTGGCCTGGCAGGTGCACAGCGAGCGGCCCTGGTTGATGACCCAGCCTTCGGCAACCAGCGGGCCACGGCCCGGGTAGATGAAGCGCGAGGACATCTCGACGGTGACGGCGGTGCTCGACGGCGCGCCGGGCGCGAGCACGGCAGCGCGGGACATGGCCACGTCCAGCAGGGTCATCAGGATGCCGCCATGCGCGGCGGGCAGCTGGTTGCACAGCTCCTCGCGCAGGTCGGGCAGGTGCACGCGCACAATGCCGTCTTCAAAGTTCGGGTCCTGGCGCGCGCCGATGAGGCGCAGAAAGGGCACGCGGGTGTTGAGGTCCTCGATGCTCAGCTGCTGGCGGGGTGGGGTGGTGCTCATGCGGCGGCCTTGGCGTCGCGCACCATGTTGCGCGCAATGATGATCTGCTGGATCTGGGTCGTGCCTTCGTAGAGGCGGAACAGGCGCACATCGCGGTAGAAGCGCTCGATGCCGTACTCGGCCATATAGCCCGAGCCGCCCAGGATCTGCACCGCGCGGTCGGCCACGCGGCCGCACATCTCGGTGGCAAACATCTTGGCGCTCGATGCCTCGGTCGAGACGTTCTGGCCCGCGTCGCGGCGGCGCGCGGCGTCAATGGTCATGCACTCGGCGGCATACAGCTCGGCCTGGCTGTCGGCCAGCATGGCCTGCACCAGCTGAAAGTCGCAGATCGCCTGGCCAAACTGTTTGCGCTCGAGCGAGTACTGCAGCGCGTCGCGCAGGATGCGCTTGGCGCAGCCCACGGCCACGGCGGCGATGTGGATGCGGCCTTTTTCCAGCACCTTCATCGCGGTCTTGAAGCCGCGGCCCTCTTGCAGGCCGATCAGGTTGGCGGCGGGCACCTTGACGTTGTCAAAGATCACATCGCAGGTGTGGGCGCCGCGCTGGCCCATCTTCTTGTCGTACTTGCCAAAGCTGATGCCCGGGCTCTGGGCATCGACGATGAAGGATGACACGCCCCCCGCGCCCTTGTCGGCCGGGTTGGTGCGCGCCATCAGGGTGAACATGCCGGCATGGGGCGCATTGGTGATAAAGCGCTTGGTGCCGTTGACGAGGTAGTGGTCGCCCTGCTTGACGGCGGTGGTGCGCAGGGAGGCGGCGTCCGAGCCGGCTTCGGGCTCGGTCAGCGCGAACGAGGCGATCACCTCGCCGGTGGCCAGGCGTGGCAGCCACTCGGCCTTCTGGGCATCGGTGCCATCCATCAGAATGCCTTGCGAGCCGATGCCCACCGTGGTGCCGATCACCGAGCGGAAGGCGGGCGAGGTCTGGCACAGCTCCAGCAGCACATGCACTTCCTCCTCCATCGTCAGCTCCAGACCGCCGAACTGCTCGGGAATCGTCAGGCCAAACAGGCCCAGCTCGCGCATCTCCTGCACGATGGCTTCGGGGATCTCGTCGGTCTCGGCGACTTCGTTTTCGGCGGGCACCAGGCGCTCGCGCACAAAGCGGCGCACGCTGTCGAGCAGCGCCTCCAGGGTTTCTGGGTCTCGAATCATGGATGGTTCTCTGTTGTGTTCTGTAGCGCAGGTCAGAGCGTTGCCGCCGTGCCCAGGATCGCCGTGGCCTGGCTGGACAAGGTGCCGCCATTGCCATGGGCCAGTGCCAGCTGGGCGCCCGCCACCTGGCGTTCGCCGCAGTTGCCGCGCAGCTGGCGCACCGCCTCGATCAGCGCAAAGATGCCGTACATGCCCGGGTGCACGCAGGACAGGCCTCCGCCATTGGTGTTGACCGGCAGGCTGCCGCCCGGCGCAATCGCTCCGCTGGCAACAAA
The DNA here is from genome assembly GCF_025309455.1 of Comamonas squillarum. NCBI lineage: Bacteria > Pseudomonadati > Pseudomonadota > Betaproteobacteria > Burkholderiales > Comamonadaceae > Comamonas > Comamonas squillarum. Next base: position 3,463,815 of record NZ_CP104377.1, on the reverse strand, counting down.
GGCACCGGCCTCGCCCTTTTTGACAAAGCCCAGGTCTTCCAGGAAAAGCAGGGTGTTGATGGTGAAGGCGTCGTAGAGCTCGACCACATCCATGTCCTGCGCTGTCAGGCCTGCCATCGCAAAGGCCTGCGCGCCGGACTGGCTCGCAGCGGTGACGGTGAGGTCGGGCATCGACGAGATCTGGCGGTTCCAGCAGGCCGTGGCATTGCCCAGCACATAGATGGGGGCGTTGGGGCCGCGCTGGGCGTCTTCTGCGCGGCTGAGCACAAAGGCGCCGCCGCCATCGGTCACCAGGCAGCAGTCGCGCACGGTGAAGGGATCGGCCACCATGCGCGCGCCCAGCACCTGCTCGATGGAGAGCGAATCGCGCATGAAGGCCTCGGGGTTCTTCTGCGCCCATTGGCGCGCCGAGACGGCGACGGCCGCAAGCTGCTCGCGTGTGGTGCCGTACTGGTGCATGTGGCGGGCCGCAGCCATCGCATAGGCTGCGACCGGCATCGTGGGCTCAAACGGGTGCTCAAAGGGCTGCGGGTCCATGAACTTGCGCGCAGCGGTCGATTCTTTGCGGCCAAAGGCGGCCGAGCGCTGGGCGCTGCCGTAGCAGACCAGCACATGCTTGCACTGGCCGGCCTCCAAGGCCATGATCGAGGGCAGCAGGTGGGCGATAAAGCTGGAGCCGCCCAGCATGGTGCCATTGACGTAGTTTGGGTTGATGCCCAGGTGCTCGATCACCGGCATGGGCCACATGGTGGCGTTGACGCTGCAGGTGGCCAGGCCGTCGATGTCCTGCATCGTCAGGCCCGCATCGGCCACGGCCGCATGGGCGGCGCGGGCGAGCAGCAGCATGTCGTCCGAGCCCGGGGCTTCGCCGCAGCCATAGGTGGCCACGCCGGTGATGGCGGCCTTGCCGCGCAGCGCGCGCAGGCCGCTGCTGGTATGTACTTGTGCCATGTTTTTATCCCTCGTTATGCGGCTTTGAACACCACCAGGCCCTTGCCGTTGTGCTCGATGACTTCGGCCTTCACCGCCATGCCGATCTTCACATCGGCCGGTGCCATGCCTTCGACGCGGCTCATCATGCGCGGGCCTTCTGCCAGGTCCACCAGCGCGACGTTGTAGTCGCCACCAGCCTCGGCCTTGCGGCGGATCACTGTGGTCGAGTAGACCGTGCCCTGGCCGCTGGGTTGCTCCCAGGCCAGCGCATCGCTGCCGCAATGCGGGCACAGCTCACGGGGGTAGAAGATGGCCTGGGCGCAGGCCTTGCAGCGCTGAATCTGGAAGCTGCCCGTATCCAATGCAGCCTGGTACTGGCTTGACATCGAGGGTGTCATTGCGGAATCTTTCTGAGGAGATAGCGGATGCTCAAGCATGGCCCCATTGCCTGCTGCACGCAATTATTGGTTGCCGAAGAGGGGGTTTGGCCGCGCTTGACGAACCTGGGTGACAGCAGTTTGCTCTAGAAGACCATCAGGGTTTTCTAGGCTTTGGCGCAGCCTAAGGCGGCGCTTGGCAAATGCAGAAACCGGCGCGCTGGAAATCTCTAGCATCGTCTGTCAAACGCTTTCTATAAAACCGGAGACAAGACCATGAAAATGACCGCGCTGGCTTTGGCCATGGCCGCATGCTGCACGACGGGCGCGCAAGCGCAGGGCATCTCTGACGACGTCGTCAAGATTGCCGTGCTCAGCGATATGTCCGGCCCCTATGCCGACACCGCAGGGCGGGGCTCGCTCGAAGCCGCGCGCATGGCGGTGGAAGACTTTGGCGGCAGTGTGGGGGGCAAGAAGATCGAGGTGGTGTTTGCCGACCACCAGGGCAAGGCCGATGTCGGTGCCAGCCGTGCGCGCACCTGGTTTGACACCGATGGCGTGGACGTGGTGGTGGACCTGAACAACTCGGCCGTCGCGATGGCGGTCTACAACCTGGCTAAGGAGCGCAACAAGCTGGTGCTGACCTCGGGCGGCGCCTCAGACACGCTGACCAGCGAAGCCTGCATCCCCACTGCCATCCACTACACTTATGACACCTATGCGATGGCCAGCGGCGTGGCCCATGCGATGCTGGAAAAAGGCAAGAAGGACTGGTACATCATGGCGGTGGACTATGCCTTCGGCAAGGCCGGCGCCGAGACGGTGACCAATATCGTCAGCAAGGGCGGCGGCAAGATCGTGGGCCGCACCAACTTCCCGCTCAATGCCAGCGATTTCTCGTCCTTTGTGCTGCAGGCGCAGGAGTCCAAGGCCTCGGTGGTCACCCTGGTGAGCGCGGGCAATGACACGATCAATGCGATCAAGTCGGCCAAGCAGTTTGGCCTGATGCAAAAGCAGACGGTGGCGCCGCAGTTCATGTTCATCCAGGACGTGCATTCGCTGGGCCTCAAGACCGCGCAGGGCCTGACCTTTGCGACCGCCTTCTACTGGGACCGCACGCCCGAGACGCGCGCCTTCTCGCAGCGCTTTTTTGAGCGCATGGGCAAGAAGACCATGCCCTCGATGGTGCATGCCGGTACCTACTCGGCCGTGACCCAGTACCTCAAGGCCGTGGCGGCCACCAAGACCGACGATGGCCCCGCGGTGACCAAGTACCTCAAGTCCAACAAGATCGAGGATTTCTTCAGCCAGAACGGCCATGTGCGCGAGGACGGCCGCATGGTGCACGACCTCTACCTGGTGCAGGTCAAGTCGCCTGAGGAATCCAAAGGCCCTTGGGACTACTACAAGGTGCTGGCCACCATTGCGGGTGACCAGGCCTTCCGGCCCATGGCCGATGGCAAGTGTGGTTTCGTGAAAAAGTAACCACAGACTTATCCACAGGCAACGCGGTCTTCAGCGCTGAAAGACCGCGTTATGCATTCCAAACCCCCTTGCAGGAGCCCAGCATGTCCCAAGCTTATCCACAGTTGCAACTATTTATCAACGGCCAATGGCTGTCCGCCGACGGCCGCAAGAGCGAGCCGGTCATCAACCCGCTCGACGAATCCACGCTGGGCCAGCTGCCTCACGCCAGCGCCGCCGATCTGCAGGCCGCCCTGCAGGCCGCCAACGCAGCCTTTGAAGGCTGGAAGCGCACCTCGCCGCTGGCCCGCTCGGACATCTTGCGCAAGGCCGCCAGCCTGATCCGCGAGCGTGCCGACCACATTGCCCGCTGCATGACCCTGGAGCAGGGCAAGCCGGTGCGCGAAGCCAAACTGGAAGTGCTGGCCGCTGCCGACACCTATGACTGGTATGCCGAAGAGGGCCGCCGCAACTATGGCCGCCTGGTGCCCGGCAAGACCCCGACCCAGCGCATCGCGGTGCACCATGAGCCCGTCGGCGTCTGCGCCGCCTTTGCGCCCTGGAACTTCCCGGCCATCACCCCCGCACGCAAGATTGCCGGCGCTTTGGCCGCTGGTTGCACCCTGGTGCTCAAGCCCGCCGAGGAAACACCCGCCACCGCCCAGGAGCTGGTGCGCGTGCTGCATGACGCCGGCCTGCCCGCCGGTGTGCTGAACATGGTGTTTGGTGTGCCCGCCGAGGTCTCGGGCTACCTGCTCGACCAGCCCGAGGTGGCCAAGTTCTCGTTCACCGGCTCCACCGCCGTGGGCAAGATGCTGGCCTCGCATGCCGCCAAGAGCATGAAGCGCGCCACCTTGGAGCTGGGCGGCCATGCACCGGTCATCGTCTGGAAGGATGCCGACATCAACAAGGCCGCCGATGCCCTGGTCGCCGGCAAGTTCCGCAATGCCGGCCAGGTCTGCATCTCGCCCACGCGCTTTTATGTACACCGCGATGTGTTCGACAGCTTTGTGAGCGCCTTTGTCGAGCGCACCAAAAAGCTCAAGGTCGGCAACGGCCTGGACGAGAGCAGCCAGATGGGCCCGCTGGCCAATCCGCGCCGCATCGAGGCCCTCACCCGCCTGATCGCCGATGCCCAGGAGAAGGGCGCTACGCTGCACACCGGCGGCAAGCGCATGCCCGGCAAGGGCTTCTTCTGGGAGCCCACTGTCATCAGCAACCTGCCCGAAGACGCCGGCCTGATGAACGAGGAGCCCTTTGGCCCGGTCGCGCTGATCAATCCCATCGCCGACATGGACGAAGCGCTCCAGCGCGCCAACCGCCTGCAGTACGGCCTGGCCGCCTATGCCTTCACGCAGGACAGCGCCGTGCGCCAGCAGCTCTCCAACGGCGTGCAGACCGGCATGCTGGGCATCAACACCTTGAACATCTCGATGGCCGAGGCACCGTTTGGCGGCGTCAAGGAAAGCGGCTGGGGCTCGGAATGCGGCATTGAAGGCCTGCAGGCTTACTGCAATATCAAGCTGGTCAGCGAAGACCAGTAAAGCAGTTTTTCCCCTTCCCGGGCCCTGCTGCCGGGCCCAGGAATGGAACCAAAAGGCGCGCCAGGTATTCAGACTGCACAATCGCCGCTGGTGTGTACCCACTCCAGCGTTTTTTGTCTTTCAGAAATACAACGATGAGCGCAAGTTTGCAGATCGGGCCGTTCTCACTGCCCTGGGGTTTGGTCATTTTGATGCTGGCATGGCTTGCGGCCGATGTGCTGCTGGCGCGCTGGGCGCGCAAGCGCGGCCTGTCCACAACGCCGCATGCCTGGCTGCTGCCGCTGTTGGCGCTGGTGGCGGCGCGCCTGGGCTTTGTCGCCCGCTATGCCGACGAGTACCTGGCGCAGCCGCTGTCAATGCTGAATGTGCGCGATGGGGGCTGGGAGCCCTGGGCGGCGCTGGCGGTGGCGGTTGTCTATATGTGGTGGCTGTGGCTGCGCAAAAAGGCCGTGTTCCAGCCGCTGGCGGGCGCGGCAGCGCTGTTTGGCGTGCTGTGGCTGGGCGGCAATGCCCTGGTCTCCAACTTCTCCTCCAGCGCCAAGGCCTTGCCGCCGCTGTCGCTGGTGGCGCTCGATGCCCAAAGCCATGCGCTCGACCAGTTCAAAGGCAAGCCCGTGGTCATCAACCTCTGGGCCAGCTGGTGCACCCCCTGCGTGCGCGAGATGCCCGCGCTGCTGGAGGCGCAAAAGCGCTACCCGCAGGCGCAGTTTCTCTGGGTGAACCAGCAAGAGGCGCCTGAGGTGGTGCTCAAGGCCGCGCGCGGCTTTGGCCTGCCCGATGGCCAGGTGCTGCTCGATCCGCGCAACAGCATGGGCGAGGTGGCCGGCAGCCGCGCGCTGCCCACCACCTTGTTCTATGACGCCAGCGGCCAGTTGCAGGGCCAGCGCGTGGGCGAGTTGTCTGCCGCCAGCCTGAACGACTTCATGCAGCAGATCGTTCCGCCTACGACGCCGTAGCGCTTGCGGGCGCTGCAGCGGTCTGCTCCGACTCCAGCCGGGCCTGCAGCTCGCGCTTCATCACCTTGCCATTGGCATTCACCGGCAGCTCATCGATGGCAATGATGCGCGCCGGCCGCTTGTAGGGCGCCAGGTGCTCGCGCAGGTGTTCCTGCAGCGCCTGCGCATCGGGTGGATGGCGGGCATCCTGCACGACAAAGGCGATCACGGCCTCGTTGCCATCGGCTTCCTTCTGGCCCACGACGGCGGCGCGCTGGATGCCGGGGAAGCTGCCCAGCGCATGCTCGACCTCGCTGGGGTAGACGTTGAAGCCCGAGCGGATGATCATCTCCTTGAGGCGGCCCACGACGAAGAGCGCGCCATCGGCATGCAGCTCGCCCAGGTCGCCGGTGGCGTACCAGCCGCCGTCGCGCAAAGCGGCTGCCGTGGCCTCGGGGTCACGGAAGTAGCCGGGCATCAGGCCCGTGCCCCGCACCCAGATCTCGCCGCGCTCGCCGGTCGGCAGCGGACGGCCGCTGTGCGGATCGACGATCTGCAGTTCCGCGCCATCGATGCAGTAGCCAGCGCTGGTGTCGCTGCGGGCTTCGTCGATGTGCGTCAGGTGCAGCGAGCCGGCGTATTCGCTCATCGCATAGCCATGGTGCAGGGTCTGGCCAAACAGCGCCTCGACCTTGGTTTTCAGCGCCAGATCGAGCGGGCCGGCGCCAGTGTAGAGGTAGCGCAGATGCGGCGCCGCCGGTTGGCGGATGCCCTGCTGCTCGCAGTACTGCAAGAGGCGCGCAAACAAGGTGGGCGGGCCTTGCAGCTGCGTGATGCCATGGTGGGCGAGCGCGTCGAGCAGATCGGCGGGCTCGAACTGGCTGCGCATCTCCAGCGCGGCGCCGGCCGACAGCGAGGCCAGCAGCACCGTGCCCAGGCCGAAGATATGGGTCATCGGCACAAAGGCGTAGACCTTGTCATCGGGCCCGAGCCGGCGCGACTGGGCCGAGACGCGGGCAAAGTGCGCCACACCGCGCTGGCTCATCAGCACGCCCTTGGGCGTGCCGGTGGTGCCGGAGGTGAAGATGATGGCAGCGACTGGATTGCCGTCCGGCTCGGGCTCGGCGCGCGCATCGGCACGCACCGCCGTGTGGGCCAGGCCCGGCACGCAGGAGGGGCTGACGCCATAGCGCTCGGCGTGCGCGGTAGCGGCCTTGGAGACGCGGTCGGTGAAGTAGACCACCCGCGCATCGGCCTTGTCGGCAAAGCCGCGCACCTCGCCGGGCGCCATGCGGGCATTGACGCCGCAGGCCCAGGCGCCCACGCGGCTGCAGGCCAGCAGCAAGGCGGCATGCTCGGGGCAGTTCTCGGCGACCACCAGCACGCGGTCGCCGCTGCGCACCTGCAGCACGCGCAGCTCCGCCTCCAGCGCATCGACCAGGCGGCCCAGGTCGGCATAGCTCAACGTGCGGTCCGGCAGGTAGATGAAGGGCCGGTCAGGGGCCTCCTGCAGCCAGCGGTCCAGAAACTGGTGAATGCGAAATTCCATATGTTCCTCTTCAGTCCACCACAATGCCCTGGGTCACGGTGGACCACATCTGGCGTTCCTTGGCGGCGCGCTCGACCAGGGTCTGGGGGCTGCCCGTCCATTCGTCGTAGCCCAGCTCCTTGTACTTGGCCTTGAGCTCAGGCTGGGCCAGCGCGGCATTGATCGCCTTGTTCAGGCGCATCTGCAGCTCGGGCGACATGCCCTTGGGGCCGTAGACGGCATACCAGCCGCCGACATCAAAGCCCTTGAGGCCTTCGATGCCGCTTTCGGCAAAGGTTGGCACATCGGGCAGCGCCGGGTTGCGCTGGGGCGAGGTGACGGCAATGGGCGTCACCTTCTTGCCGTGGATGTAGGTGCCGGCGGTGCTGATGATGTCCATCATCATGTTGATCTGGCCGCCCATCACATCGGTCATCGCTGGCGCGTTGCCGCGGTAGGGCACATGGTTCAGCTCGATGCCGCTGCGCTTGGCAAACAGCAAGGTGCCCAGGTGGTTGGAGCCGCCAACGCCCGCCGATGCATAGCTGAGCTTGCCAGGGTGGGCCTTGGCATAGTCGACCAGCGCCTGCGTGGTCTTGAAGGGCTCGTTGTTGTTGGCTACCAGCACGTTGTAGTAGCTCAGCACCGGCGCGATCGGGGTGAGGTCCTTGACCGGGTCGAACTGCATCTTGCGCATCACATTGGGGCTGATGGTGATCGTGGGGCTGGCGGCAAACCACAGGGTCAGGCCATCGGGGTTGGCGCGCGAGGTTTCGTTGCCGGCCAGGGTGGCGTTGGCGCCCGTCTTGTTGTCGACCACGACGGTGCTGCTCAGCTCCTTGGACAGCGCGATGGACAGCAGGCGTGCGCCCTGGTCCACGGGGCCGCCGGCCGAGTAGCCGACGATGAGGCGCACCGGTGCGCCCGATCCCAGGCCCCCTTGGGCATGGGCAGCAGCGCAAAGGCTGAGGGCGGCGGCTGCCGTGGCGGCCAGCAGGCCGCGGCGGTGGATGAAGGTCATGTCTTGTCTCCTGGTTTTTTGTCGTAGGTGGCAGCTGCCGTGCGTCAGTAGCGCTCGAACACGGCGGCAATGCCCTGGCCGCCGCCGATGCACATGGTCTCCAGGCCGTAGCGCCCCTTGCGGCGTTCGAGCTCATGCAGCAAGGTGGCCAGAATGCGCACGCCCGTGGCGCCAATCGGGTGGCCCAGCGAGATGCCCGAGCCGTTCACATTCAGGCGCTCGGCATCGTTCCACTCCAGGCCTTGCAGCACGGCCAGCACCTGGCAGGCAAAGGCCTCGTTGATCTCGACCAGGTCCATGTCGTTCATCGACAGGCCCAGCTTGCCCAGCAGCTTCTTGACGGCAGGCACCGGGCCAATGCCCATGCGCGAGGGCTCGCAGCCGGCAGCGGCCCAGCCCACCAGGCTGGCCATCGGCGTCAGGCCCAGCTCCTGGAGCTTGTCTTCGGCAACGATGAGGCAGGCGGCCGAGGCATCGTTTTGCTGGCTGGCATTGCCGGCGCTGACGGTGCCGCCCTTCATCAGCGCGCGCAGCTTGCCCAGCGAGTCCATCGTGGCATCGGCGCGAAAGCCCTCGTCGCGGCTGAACAGCATGGGCTCGCCCTTGCGTTGCGGCACGCTGACGGGTACCACCTCGGCATCAAAGCGGCCGGCCTGCCAGGCGGCGGCAGCGCGCTGGTGGCTGCGCAGCGCAAAGGCGTCGGCCTCTTCGCGGCTGATGCCGTAGTCGCGCGCCAGGTTCTCGGCGGTCTCGATCATGCCGGAGATGACGCCAAAACGCTCCACCGGTTGCGAGCGCTCGCGGCCCCGGTCCAGGCGGTCATACATGGTGACGCTGCCGGCGCGCTTGCCCCAGCGCATATCGGTGGTGTAGTACTCGATATTGCTCATGCTCTCCACACCACCGGCGATCACGACATCGGCGGCGCCGCTTTGCACCATCATGCAGGCGGTGACCACCGCTTGCAGGCCGCCGCCGCAGCGGCGGTCGAGCTGCATGCCGGGCACTTCCACCGGCAGGCCGGCCTGCAGCGCGGCCCATCGGCCCACGCAAGGCGTTTCGCTGCTGGCGTAAGACTGGGCAAAAACCACATCGTCGATGCGGCTGGGGTCGATGCCACTGCGCTCGACCACGGCACGCACGGTGGTGGCGGCCAGGTCCTCGACCGAGACGGGGCGCAGGCTGCCCCCGTAGGTGCCTACCGGGGTTCGCAAAGGGGTGACGATGGCGGCTTTACGCATGGTTATGTCTCCAGAAAATTGAATCAATTCAGTTGTTGGCGCGCTTGGGCCGCCAGAAGGTCTCGGTGTTCAGGCGCGGCAATCGCCAGCATCGCGCGCACGCGCTGGGCCAGGCTCAGGCCGCGCAGATCGGCCACGCCATGCTCGGTGACGATCAAACCGGCATCGGCGCGCGGTGTGGAAACCGGCCCGGACAGCTGCGCGACGATGCGCGACTGGCCGCGCGCGGTAGACGGCAGCGCGACGATCGGCAGGCCGCCATCGCAGGCGGCAGCGGCCCGCAAAAAATCCATCGCACCGCCGACCGCGCCCAGGTACTGGCCCGCCACCACCTCGGCATTGATCTGGCCCGTTAGGTCCACCTCGATCGCCGAGTTGATGGCGGTGAGCCGCTGGGTCTGGCCCAGCACCCGGGCGTTGTGGGTGTAGTCGGTGCCGGCAATGCGCAGCGCACGGTTGTTATGCGCCCAGCGCCGCGTGCGGGCACTGCCCATCAGCAGGCCGGTGACGCTGGTGCCCACATCGATGCCCTTGCGCGCATTGGTGATGACGCCGGCTTCCACCAGGTCGGCGACGCGGTCGCCAATGGTGCCGCTGTGCACGCCCAGATCGCGGTGGCCCTGCAGTGCCTGCAGCACCGCATCGGGCAGGTTGCCAATGCCCAGCTGCAAGGTGGCGCCGTCTTCCACGCGGCTGGCGATCAGCTGCGCAATCGCCTCTTCGGCGGGGCCAATCTTGCCAGCGGGCACATCGACGACGCCCTGGTCGCTCTGCACCCAGGCATCCACATCGGCCAGGCGCAGGCTGGCGCCCGCCACCCAGGGTACATCGGCGTTGACCTCGGCAATCACGCAGCGCGCATGGCGCATGGCAGTGACCAGGTAGTCATGGGCTAGGCCCAGGCTGCAGTCGCCATCGGCATTGGGTGGTGATACCTGGACGAACACCACATCGACGGCGATGCGGCGGCTGGCGATCAGCTGCGGAATCTGTGAATAGTGGCAGGGAATCGGATCGAGCACACCGGCCATGCCGAGCGTGCGGTGCGAGCCACCGGCCGCATAGCCGCGCATGTCGATGGCATCGGCATGGTCAGGCTGCAAGGTGGTTGCGCCGCCAATGCCCAGAAAGACGCTGGTACGCGCAAAGCGCTGGCGCTGGGCCACATAGGCCTGGATCAGCGACAGCGGCTCGGCGGCCGACTGGCCCCAGACGATGCTGTCACCAGCGCGGATGAACTGCGCCAGGTCCAGGTCTGCCAGCGCCATCTGCCGGCCTTGGGCCATGCTCATGGCTGCGCGGCAGCGATGCTGGCATTGCCGTGGCTGAGCACGACAATGCCGCGCTCGACCACCAGCGCGCGGAACTGCAGCGCGTCCCCTTCCTGCCAGACCTCGGTGCGCAAGGTCTCGCCCGGAAACACGGGCGACGAAAAGCGCGCATGCATGCTGCGCAGCAGGCTGGCATCGCCATTGCAGGCGGTCATCACCAGCGCATGGCAGACCATGCCGTAGGTGGCCAGCCCGTGCAGGATGGGCTTGTCAAAGCCAGCGGCCTGCGCCACCTGGGGATCCGCATGCAGGGGGTTGTAGTCGCCCATCAGGCGGTAGAGCAGGGCGGCCTCGGGGCGGATGGTGTGGGTATAGGTCCAGCGCGGCGCCGTATCGGGCGTGGGCGCCAGTGCCGGCAGCGAGGCATCGCTGGGTTGGCCGCCCAGCGCTTCGCTGTAGCCGCCATCACCCCGGCAGAACGTGACCTGCTCCAAGGTGGCATAGCGCGTGCCATCTTCGCCTTCCAGGCTGCGCTCGCTCACCACAATCGCGCCTTTGCCCGCGCCCTTGTCGATCACGCGCGTGATCCGCGTCTTGCCCACCACCTTGGCCCCCACCGGCAGCGGCTGGTGGATGGTGGTGCGCTGCTCGCCATGCACCAGCTTGACCCAGTCAATACCCGTATCCGCCTCCTTGGCCCAAAAGCCCGGATAGCCCAGTACCGAGCTCATCGTCGGCAGCGCCTGCAGCGGCTGCGCCATGCCCTCGTAGACCAGCGGCAGATTGCGGGCATCGAGCGGATCATTGCCCACCCCCAGACTCAGCGCATACAGCATCGTGTCGCGCTGCGAATAATCCTGGTGCACCGGCGCAAACGGCCGGTCCTTGAGTTGCTGGTAATTGATGGTCATGGTCGTTGTCTCTGGGGGTTGTTGTGGTGCGAAGGCGGAAGGGAAACGGCACTTCGTTATCGGCTCTGGATGCGCACAGGAGGCTGTTCTGGAGGTCCTGCAACGCCACTGGGGGGCATCTGTGAAACTGGCAGAGCACACCTATCGAGCCTGTGTGAACAACTCAGTCGTCCCTACTGAGCGCCATGCCAAAAACTGGCGAGGCCGATCTACCAGGCACCGACGAAGGGCCGCCCCGCCCGGAGGGTGCCGTCCCCCTTTAGGGGGAAGCGGCAACGCCGCACAGGGGGTAGCTTAGACAGGATCCCAACTGAATACTTCCCCCGACCGCTCCATCGGCACAAACGAGGATTTGAGCGCCGGCATCGCATGCGAGGCGATGTCCTCGGGCGTCCAGCCTTCGCCCTGGTGCACCGAGCGCAGCGGGCGCGGTTGGCTCATCAGGAAGATCTCGTTATTGCGCACGGCAAACACCTGGGCGTTCACATCCTTGGCCTGGTCGCTCAGCAGGTAGACGGCCAGCGGCGCGATCTTATTGGGGGTCATCTGCTTGAGCTTGTCCACGCGGGCCTGCTGCTCGGGCGTGTCGGTGGGGATGGAGCCGATCATGCGGCTCCAGGCAAAGGGCGAGATGCAGTTGCTGCGCACATGGAACTTGGCCATGTCCAGCGCAATGCTCTTGGACAGCGCGACGATGCCCAGCTTGGCGGCCGAGTAGTTGGCCTGGCCAAAGTTGCCGATCAGGCCGGAGGTGCTGGTCATGTGCACCATCGCGCCGCTCTCCTGCTCCTTGAAGTGGTTGGCCGCAGCGCGCGCCACGTAGTAGCTGCCGTAGAGGTGGACCTTAATGACGGCATCCCACTCGTCGACGCTCATCTTGTGGAAGAACCGGTCACGCAGGATGCCGGCGTTGTTGACGATGCCGTCGAGCTTGCCAAAGCTGTCGAGCGCGCATTGCACGATCTTGGCCGCGGCATTGGCGTCCGAGACGCTGTCGGTATTGGCCACGGCCTGGCCGCCTGCGGCCTTGATCTCGTTGACGACTTGTTGCGCGGGGCCGTCGTCATGGCCTTCGCCGGTGGTGGAGGTGCCGATGTCGTTGACGACAACCTTGGCGCCCTGCTGGGCCATGGCCAGGGCCATATCACGGCCGATGCCGCCGCCAGAACCGGTGACGATAACGACTTTGCCTTCGAGCATGGTGGACATGTCTGCTTTTCCTTGGATCTGTGTGTGTCGATGAATGCCACCAGCATGCCGTCCATTAAGCGCATTGCCAATTCGCAAATGCGTAGGCAGGTCTTTGGCAAACTGAAACGACTGGCTCACAAATGCGCGTTAACCCGCTGTCTTCACCGCTGTAAAAGGAGAGGTTCCAATCTCTGCGATTGCGCTGGCGGGCGCAGCCTGCGACAGTGCCACCATGTCGCAAACCCCTGAACCTTCTGCCGCCTCGCTCTCTGCCGAGCAGGTCACCCATTTGCAAAGCTGGATCCACAAGACCGAGACCATGCAGGACCTGGTGGCCCGCACGGCCGCGGCGGGCCTGTCGGCCACCCTGGACCGCGATGATGCCCCGGCCCAGGATGGCGACAGCCTGCCGCCGCTGTGGCACTGGATGAACTTTTTGCCGATGGCGCGGCAAAGCCTGCTGGGGCCGGACGGCCACCCGGCGCGTGGCGGCTTTCTGCCCCCGGTGCCGCTGCCCCGGCGCATGTGGGCGGGCGGTCGCCTGCAGTGGCAGGCGGACAACCCGCTGCGCATTGGCGAGCGCGTCGAGCGCGTCTCGCGCATCGCCTCGGTGGACCACAAAGTGGGCCGCTCGGGCGAGCTGCTGTTTGTGCTGGTGCAGCACAGCTACCGCAATGCCCGGGGCCTGGCGCTGACCGAGGAGCATGACATCGTCTACCGCGCCGCCGCCCAGCCCAGCGACCCGGTGCCCCAGCCCACGGCCGCCCAGACGCAGGCCGCCTGGAAGCGCGAGATCACGGCCGACCCGGTGATGCTGTTCCGCTACTCGGCGCTCACCTTCAACGGCCACCGCATCCACTACGACCGCAGCTATGTCACGCAGGAAGAGGGCTACCCGGGCCTCATCGTGCATGGCCCGCTGATCGCGACCTTGCTGGTCGATCTGCTGCGCCGCAATGCGCCGGATGCGGTGCTGACCGACTTCTCGTTCAAGGCCATCCGCCCCACCTTTGATCTGCACCCCTTCACCGTGCTGGGCGAGCCCCAGGACGATGGCAAGACCATCAAGCTCTGGGCGCATGACCATGAGGGCTGGCTCACGATGCAGGCCACCGCCAAGATCCGCTGAGCGCCGCCACCAACAACGCTTTTCCCAACACCGGCGGGTGGCGCAGACGCTGTCAGCGCCGCCACCCCCAACGCCCGACCCAGAACCATGATCGAACATACCGGCTCCAACAACTTCCCCGAAATCCGCGATGCCATCCGCGCGCTCTGCGCCGAGTTCCCCGATGAGTATTTCCGCAAGGTCGATGAGGCGCGAGCCTACCCCGAGACCTTTGTCGAGGCGCTGACCAAGGCCGGCTGGCTGGCCGCGCTGATTCCGCAGGAATACGGCGGCTCCGGCCTGGGCCTGACCGAGGCCTCGGTCATCATGGAAGAGATCAACCGCTGCGGCGGCAACTCCGGCGCCTGCCACGGCCAGATGTACAACATGGGCACCTTGCTGCGCCATGGCTCGGCCGCGCAGAAGGAAAAGTACCTGCCCAAGATCGCCAGCGGCGAGTGGCGCCTGCAATCGATGGGCGTGACCGAGCCCACCACCGGCACCGACACCACCAAGATCAAGACCACGGCCGTGAAGAAAGGCGACAAGTACGTCATCAACGGCCAGAAGGTGTGGATCAGCCGCATCCAGCACAGCGATTTCATGATCTTGCTGGCGCGCACGACGCCGCTGGCCGAAGTGAAGAAAAAGAGCGAAGGCATGTCGATCTTCATGGTCGATCTGCGCGAGGCCGAGAAAAAGGGCCTGACCGTGCGCCCCATCCTGAACATGGTCAACCACGAGACCAATGAGCTGTTCTTCGAGAACCTGGAGATCCCCGAGGAGAACCTGATTGGCGAAGAGGGCAAGGGCTTCAAGTACATCCTGGACGGCCTCAACGCCGAGCGCACCCTGATCGCTGCCGAGTGCATTGGCGACGGCTACTGGTTCCTTGACCGCGTGACCAACTATGTGCGCGACCGCGAAGTGTTTGGCCGCCCGATTGGCCAGAATCAGGGCGTGCAGTTTCCGATTGCCGATGCCTTCATCGAGGTGGAAGCGGCCAACCTGATGCGCTGGAAGGCCTGCGAGCTGTTTGACAAGCACGAGCCCATGGGCGCCCAGGCGAATATGGCCAAGTACCTGGCGGCCAAGGCGAGCTGGGAGGCGGCCAATGCCTGCCTGCAGTTCCACGGCGGCTTTGGCTTTGCCTGCGAATACGACGTGGAGCGCAAGTTCCGCGAGACGCGTCTGTATCAGGTCGCGCCCATCTCGACCAACCTGATCTATTCCTACGTGGCCGAGCACATCCTGGGCCTGCCGCGCTCGTTCTGATGGCGCTGCGCAGCGATAAAAACAGACAACCGGAGTCTTCATGACAAGACCATTGGACGGGATCACCGTCGTATCGCTGGAGCACGCAGTCGCTGCGCCTTTTTGCGCGCGCCAGCTGGCCGATCTGGGCGCGCGCGTCATCAAGGTGGAGCGGCCGGGCAGCGGCGATTTTGCGCGCGGCTATGACAGCCGGGTGCGCGGCCAGTCCTCGCATTTCACCTGGCTCAACCGCAACAAGGAAAGCCTGGCGCTGGACCTCAAGGATGCGGCATCGCTGGAGGCGCTCAAGCAGCTGCTGGGCTCGGCCGATGTGCTGCTGCAGAACCTGGCGCCGGGCGCTGCGGCGCGCATGGGTTTGTCGTACGAGGCCCTGCATGCAGCCTTTCCGCGCCTCATCGTCTGCGACATCAGCGGCTATGGCGACAACGGCCCCTACCGCGACAAGAAGGCCTATGACCTGCTGATCCAGAGCGAGGCGGGCTTTCTGTCGGTGACCGGCACGCCCGAGACGCCGAGCAAATCGGGCATCTCGGTGGCCGATATTGCGGCGGGCATGTATGCCTACACGAACATCCTCTCGGCCCTGCTGCTGCGCGGCAAGACGGGCGAGGGCAGCCATATCGATGTGTCCATGCTCGAAGCGCTGGGCGAGTGGATGGGCTACCCGATGTACTACGCGTTCGAAGGCGCAGCGCCACCACCGCGCACCGGCGCATCGCATGCCAGCATCTACCCCTATGGCCCGTTTGTGGCCGGCGATGGCGGCACGGTGATGCTGGGCCTGCAAAATGAGCGCGAGTGGAAGATCTTCTGCGACCAGGTGCTGCTGGCACCGGCACTGGCGACCGACGCGCGCTTTGACAGCAATGCCAAGCGCAATGCCAACCGCGCCGATCTGCAGGCCGAGATTGTGCGCATCTTTGGCGCGCTCCAGGCGAGCGACGTGGTGCAGCGGCTTGACGAGGCCGGCATTGCCAATGCCCATGTCAATGACATGGCTGGTCTGTGGGCACACCCGCAGCTGCTGGCGCGCCAGCGCTTTGCGCAGGTGGACACGCCCGTAGGCACGGTGCCTGCGCTGCTGCCGCCCGGCCGCAACAACCAGTACGACTACCGCATGGATGCGGTGCCTGCAGTGGGCGAGCACACGGCCGCCATTCTCGATGCGCTGCAGCTGCCGGCCGATGCGCTGGCAGCGGTGCGCAAGGCCTCAGGCCTTTGATGCTATCTGTTGGAGAGACAAGAACATGACCACAGCAACCACACAACCCACGCCCGCCGCCCAACTGGCCCGCTTTGCCGCCGAGCTGCAGTACAGCGACATTCCCGAATCGGTGCTGCAGAAAACCGAAGACCTCTGGGTCGACTGGTTTGGCTCGGTGGTCGCCGGCCACAATGCCCGCCCCGTCGCCAGCATCACCCGCTTTGCACTGGGCCAGGGCCCGGCACAGGGCCCGGCCGAGGTGATCGGCCCCGAGGGCCGCAGCAGCAGCCCCTACCTGGCGGCCATGGCCAATGCCGCCGCCTCGCATGTGGCCGAGCAGGACGATGTGCACAACGGCTCGGTGTTCCACCCGGCAGCGGTCGTCTTCCCCCCGGCCGTGGCCGTGGCGCAGGCGCTGGGCAAGTCCGGCAAGGAGCTGCTGACTGCCTGTATCGCCGGCTATGAAGTAGGCATCCGCGTGGGTGAGTTTCTGGGCCGCTCGCACTACAAGATCTTCCACACCACCGGCACGGCCGGCACCTTGGCAGCAGCTGCGGCCGTCGGCCATCTGCTGGGCCTCAATGCGCAGCAAATGCTGCATGCCTTTGGCTCGGCCGGCACGCAGTCTGCAGGCCTGTGGGAGTTCTTGCGCACCGCTGCCGACAGCAAGCAGCTGCACACCGCCCATGCCGCCGGTGCCGGCCTGATGGCCGCCTACCTGGCCAAGGATGGCTTTACCGGCGCGGCCGATATCTTCTGCGGCGCGCAGGGCATGGCCGCTGGCATGTCCAGCGACAGCGACCCGGCCCGCCTCATCGATGGCCTGGGCACGCGCTGGGCGACGCCTGAGACCTCCTTCAAATGGCATGCCTCCTGCCGCCACACCCACCCGGCCGCCGATGCGCTGCTGCAGGTGGTACGCGCGCACCAGCTCAAGGTCTCGGACATTGCCGAGGTGGTGACCCATGTGCACCAGGCCGCGATCGATGTGCTGGGCCCCGTGGTGGACCCCAGCACGGTGCACCAGAGCAAGTTCTCGATGGGCACGGTGCTGGCGCTGGCTGCGCGCTTTGGCTTTGCCGGCCTCAACGAATTCGACAACGAATTCCGCGCCGAAGACACGATGGCGCTGCGCGACAAGGTGCGCATGGTGCTGGACCCCGAGGTGGACGGCGCCTACCCGCAGCGCTGGATTGGCAAGGTGACCGTGACCACCACCGATGGCCGCGTGCTGGAAGGCCGGGTCGACGAGCCCAAGGGCGACCCGGGCAACACCCTGAGCCGCGAGGAGCTGACCGACAAGGCGCTGCGCCTGGGTGAATTCAGCCGCGCCGTGCCCGCCGCGCAGATGCAGCAATCGGTGCAGAAACTGTGGCAAGTACGGGATTGGACCAGGGTCGAAAAGCTGTTGGTCGCCGTATAAAGAAAGCAGCAGCGCCGGAGCTTGGTGGCTGCGCAGCGGGGGCCCGTTCAGGCCCCTTCCCCCTACCGGGACGGGCAATGTACCTGTCCCCAGACAAGGAGACAAGAATGCGCTTTCGCATGTTGACCCCGGTGGCCGCTGCCGCCGTGATGGCCGCAGCCGGCCTGGGCCTGCACCTCAACGCCCAGGCGGAGGACTGGCCGACCAAACCCGTGGTGCTGGTGGTGCCCTACTCGGCCGGTGGCCCCACCGATGTGGTGGCCCGCATGCTGGCCATTCCGATGGGCAAGTCGCTGGGCCAGACCGTGGTGGTGGAGAACACCGTGGGCGCAGGCGGCACGATTGCGCCAGCGCGCGTGGCCCGCGCCAAGAACGATGGCTACACCATCCTGATCCACCACATGGGCATGGCCACGGCGCCATCGCTGTACAAGAAGCTGCCCTACGACCCGCTGAAGGATTTCGAGTACATCGGCCAGGTGCTCGATGTGCCGATGACGCTGCTGTCGCGCAAGGACTTTCCGGCCAACAACTTCCAGGAGCTGATGGCCTATGTGAAGGCCAACCAGGAGAAGGTGTCGCTGGCCAATGCCGGCATTGGCGCCGTCTCGCAGCTGTGCGGCATGCTGTTTGCGTACCAGGCGGGCGTCAAGCTCACCACCGTGCCCTATAAGGGCGCGGGCCCGGCGATGAATGATCTGATGGGCGGCCAGGTTGATCTGCTGTGCGACCAGACCACGCAGACCGCGCCGGTCATCAAGGACGGCAACCGGGTCAAGGTGTTTGGCGTGACCACGCCCCAGCGCCTCACTGCCATGCCGCAGATTCCCACGCTCGATGAGCAGGGCTTGAAGGGCTTTGATGTCAAGGTCTGGCACGGCATGTATGCCCCCAAGGGTACGCCGGCAGAGGTGATCACCAAGATCAACACCGCTTTGAATGTGGCCTTGAAGGACCCCGTCGTGGTGCAGCGCATTGCCGACCTGAGCAGCGAGCTGGTCACGCCGGACCGCGCCACGCCGCAGAGCTTGAAGACCTTGCTGGAATCCGAAGTGAAACGCTGGAACACGGTGATCAAGGCAGCCGGCGTGACCGCCGAATAAGAGCCGCCAACACAACCCTTGATACGTCGTTGCCTGGCCGGCCGCGCCAAGCCTTGTCGTACTACTGTCCTGCCTGCGGCTCGGCGCCTAGTCGGGGACGCCTAGTCTCAACCGCAAACCTTCGGTTTGCTGGGTCGTGTTAGCGGCTCTAAGCCTGGCGTTCACCCGCGCAGGAGCAGGGGCCATGGGCCCCTTTTTTGATAAACGGAAGACTGATGGACATGACTCTCAACGCGCATCCGCTCGCCACCGCCACCTCCTGGCTGTTTGTACCGGCCAGCCGCCCCGAGCGCATCGCCAAGGCCCTGACCAGTGGGGCTGATGCGGTGATCGTGGACCTGGAAGATGCGGTGGCGCCGCAGGACAAGGAAGGAGCCCGCGCCGCCTTGCTGGGCGCCTTTGGCCAGCTGCAAGTGGCAGAGCGCGCCCGCGTGCTGGTGCGCATCAATGCCCATGGCACGCCCTGGTTTGATGGCGACCTGCAGGCGCTGGCCCAGCTGGTGGCGCAGGGCGCCGCCGGGGTGGTGCTGCCCAAGGCAGAGGCCGCCGATGCCATGGCGCTGCTGCTGCCGGCGCTGGGTACGCAAGGGCTGCTGGTGCCCATCATCGAATCGGTGGCGGGCCTGCATGCGATCGATGCGATTGCGCGCGCGCCGCGCGTTTTGCGGCTGGCCTTTGGCCATCTGGATTTTCAGGTCGATGCCGGCATGGCCTGCGCCGAGGACGAGACTGAGCTGGTGCCAGTGCGCCTGGCCGTGGTGCTGGCTGCGCGCCGCGCACAGCTGCCCGCGCCCATCGATGGCGTGACGGTCAACACCCAGGATGCCGCCGTGGTGCAGGCCGATGCGGCGCGTGCGCTGCGCGGCGGTTTTGGTGGCAAGCTCAGCATCCACCCGATGCAGGTGGCGCCCATCAATGCGGCCTTTGCGCCGACGGAGGCGCAGCTGCAGCGCGCCCAGCAGGTGCTGGCTGCCGCCGAGGCAGCGCAAGGCGGGGTCTGCGTCGTCGATGGCCGCATGGTCGATGCCCCCGTGATTGCACTCGCCCACAAGACCTTGCAGCGCCACCAGCAGGCCCAGCGGCGCCTTCAAGGCGCGTCCTGAACAGGTTCTCAAAAAGGCGGCCTGCACGGGGTGCAGGGCAGGACACTTTCTGACACAGACCTCCGCAATCTCGTCGATATACTCGCTCCACTACCGCGCCGCTACATTGGCGCACCGATATAGGAGAGCGACATGTTCAAACACGCGATTGCCTGGGCCGCCGTGGCCCTTACCGGAATGGCCCATGCCTACGTGCCCCAGGGCGGCACCTGGATCATCTCCGACGAAGTCAACGGCCGGCCCGGCCGTGGTTTTGCCGTCGATGTGCAAAACGACGTGCTGGTGATGCAGGTCTATGCCTATGAAAGCAGCGGCCAGCCCACCTTCTACATGGCCACCGGCCGCCTGAACGAGAACAGCGAGCTGACGACCACCTTGGGCCGCTACGAAGGCGGCCGTTTCCTGGGCAGTGGCGACCGCAGCGGCGTCGAGCGCGGCAGCCCTGGCAATGTGCGCATCCGCTTTGTCAGCGGCACCTTGGGCTACATCACCCTGCCGGGCGAAGGCGAGAAGGAAATCAAGCGCTACCAGTTTGGCTATGACAACTCGCCCGCCTCCTTGCTGGGCCTGTGGAGCCTGGTCTATGGCGACAGCAATGGCAATATCGAAACCGAGACCATGCAGCTGACCCGCATCACCGGCGGCTCTTCCTTCAGCAGTGGCATGACCGTCTCCTACGACGGCTTGTTTGCCTGCGAGCAGATCATCCGGGGTGTCGATACCGGCAAGACCCAGTGCGTGAAGATGCGCAGCGGCACCTCGAGCGAAACGGTACGGAGCTTCTGGTTTAACTTCAGCGTCAACCAGGCGGAGGGCAACTGGAACAATACCCGTGGCTCGGGCGAGGGCGCGCTGTATGCCAACCGCCTGATGCAGAACTCGGGCCGCATCACCGGCCTGTTGCGCAAGGTGACGCCGGATGCCGGCAGCGAGCAGGGCAGCAATGACGATGCGCTGCGCGCCGCACTGGAAGCCCAGGCCAGCGCGCGCCAAAGCCGCTGATCTGCGTTAACTGCCCCATGAAAAATGCCCTGGCTTGCCAGGGCATTGTTGTTGGGGCCTGAGCCTTTTATTCGATGCGGGCGCCAGTGGCTTTGACGACAGCAGCCCAGCGCTCCATCTCGCGGTCGATATGGGCGCCCAGCGCTTCGGGCGTGGAGCCGACGGGCTCATAGCCGCTGGCGGCCAGCTGCGACTGCAGCGCGGGGTTTTGCAGCGCGGTCGCAATCTCGCGGCTGAGCTTGCCGGTGATGTCGGCCGGGGTGCCCGCCGGGGCGATCACCGCGTACCAGCCATTGATGTCAAAGCCGGGAAAGCCCTGCTCCTGCACGGTGGGGATCTCGGGTGCCAGCGCCGAGCGCTTGGCGCTGGTGACGGCCAGCGCATGGAGCTTGCCGCTGCGCACATGCGGGATCGAGGTGGAGATGCTGTCAAAGGTCAGGTCGATATCGCTGGCCAGCATCGCATTGACGACGCCGGCACTGCCCTTGTAGGGCACATGGGTCATCTTGACGCCGGCGGTGCTGGCAAACAGCGCCCCAGCCAGGTGGCCGGTGTTGCCATTGCCGGCCGAGCCATAGGTGAGCTTTTCCGGGGCGGCCTGCGCGGCCTTGACCAGCTCGCCAATGTTCCTGGCCTGCAGCTTGCTGCTGCCCACGACGATCATCGGCAGGTTGGCCACCAGCGAGACCGGTGCAAAGTCCTTGCGGGTGTCATAGGGCAGCTTGGGGTAGAGGCTGTCATTGATCGCATGCGCGGCCAGCACCATCAGCACCGTGTAGCCATCGGGCTTGGCGCGCGCCACATACTGCGAGGCCAGGGTGCCACCGGCGCCGGGCTTGTACTCCAGCACCACCGGCTGGCCCAGCTGCTGCTGCAGCTGCAAGGCCAGCGGCCGGCCCAGCAGATCGGCACTGCCCCCAGGGGGGTAGGGGATGACCAGCTGGATCGGCTTGGTGGGCCAGGGCGCTGCATGGGCCATGCCGGCCAGCAGCATGCCGCTGGCGACCGCCAAGCCTGAGAGCAGGCCGGCCAGCTGCCTGCGCCGGAGGGAAGTGGTGTGGCGATGGGTCAAGTCGTGTCTCCTGGTCTTGTTGTTGGACGGGTGTTGGCTGGCAATCAAGCGGCAGACTGGCTGACCTGGCTCGCGTACAGCGTGCGCAGCTCGCGCTTGAGCACCTTGCCGATCTCGCTGCGCGGCAGCTGGCTGTGGATGACCAGGTCGGCCACACGCTGGGTCTTGCCGACGCGGCTGTTGAGCCACTGCTGCAGCTCGGCCGGCTGGGGGCTGCTGCCGGGCTGGGGCACCACATAGGCGACGGGGCTCTCACCCCAGGCGTCCGAGGGCACGCCGATCACCGCGCACTCGCGCACCTCGGGGTGCTGCAGCATGACGGCCTCGATATCGCTGGGGTAGACGTTGAAGCCGCCGGTGATGATCATGTCCTTCTTGCGGTCGCCCAGCACGATGAAGCCATCGGCATCCATCTGGCCCACATCGCCGCTGCGGATAAAGCGCTCGCCGCTGGGGCTGATCCACTCGGCCTCGCGGGTCTTGTCGGGCTGGCGGTGGTAGCCGGTCATCATGCCGGCCGAGCGGCCGACGATTTCGCCCTGCGCGCCTTGGGGTAGCTCCTGGCCGTCCTCGTCGATAAAGCGCAGATCGGCGTCCGGCCCGGCGCGGCCGACGGTGTGCAGCTTGTCGGGGAACTGGTGGCAGTGCAGCTCGCAGCGCACGCCCCCTTCGGTCATGCCGTAGTACTCGATCAGGCGCCCGGGCCAGCGGCGCAGCACCTCGGCCTTGAGCGCGGTCTTGAACGGAGCGCTGGTGCAGAACTTGTGCTGCAGCAAGTGCAGATCGGTCTGGTCAAACGCCGGGCAGTCGAGCAGGCGCTGGTACTGCACGGGCACCAGCATGGTGTGGGTGGCGCGCTCGTCCTGGGCCAGCTGCAGGTACTGGGCCGCGTCGAACTTGCGCATCATCACCAAAGTGCCGCCCAGCGCCAACGTGGGCAGGACCGCCACCAAGGTGGTGTTGGAGTACAGCGGCGTCGCGCACAGCGATACCGCATCGGGCCCGTAGCCGTTGGTGACTGCGCGCTTGACATGCGACCAGCGCATGCCCCAGCTTTGCACAATGCCCTTGGGCACGCCGGTGGTGCCCGACGAGTAGATCAGGTTGAAGGGCCACTGCGGCGTGGGCTGCACCGCTTGGGGCGCCTGGCCGGCGGGCACCTGGGCGAGCCAGTCGCTCCAGCGCGTGCCGGCCTGTGCGGTATCGTCCAGCGCGATGCAGGGGCGCTCGGCCGTGCTGGCCAGCGGCCACTGGGCGGCGACCTCGGCATCGCGCAGCAGCAGCTTGGCCTCGGCGTTGTCCAGCATGGCGCTCAGGTGCTCGGCCGTGGCCGATGGCGCCAGCGGTGCCACCACCACCCCGGCCTGCAGCGCGCCCAGGTAGGCCAGCACATAAGGCACCGAGGTGCTGGCGCAGATGGCCACTACATCACCGGCCTGCAGGCCTTGCTGCTGCAGCGCGCAGGCCACCTGGCGCATGCCCTGGGCCAGCTGGGCGTAGTTCAGGCGCGTGGCGTCCAGCACCAGCGCGGTGTGCTCGGGGCGCTCCTGGGCCTGGGCCAGCACCAGGGCGGGGATGGAGCCAAAGGGCTGGGCGAGTTGGAAGGAGGAAGTGTCAGACATAGCAAACATGCAAACGAAGGAAATCAGTCCAGAGACAGGTTGGCGGCGCGCACGATCTCGGCCCAGCGCTTGCGCTCCTGCGCGATAAAGGCGTCGTGCTCGGCCGCCGTCTCGCCGCCGGGCACACCACCCAGCTCGGCAAAGGTGCGGCGGATGTCGGCGCTTTGCAGTGCCTCATGCGCTGCCTGCTGCAGGCGGTTGACGATGGCATCCGGCGTGCCCGCCGGGGCGAGCAGGTCAAACCAGGCGGTCACATCCATCGGCACACCGGCCTCGCGCATCGTCGGCACATCGGGCAGCTGGGCCGAGCGCTCGCGGCTGGTGATGGCCAACGCCCGGAACTTGCCCGACTGGATATGCGGCATCGAGCTGGGCAGGTTGTCGATCATGAAATCGATCTGCTGGCCCAGCAGCGCAGTAACCGCAGGCGCTGCGCCGCTGTGGGGTACCAGGGTGACATCGAGCCCGCTTTGCTGGCGGAACAGCTCGGTGGACATGTGCGGCGACTGGCCCACGCCGGAGGTCGCGGCCGTCAGCGGCTTTTGCTTGCCCAGTGCCACGAGCTGCTGCACGTTCTGGATGGGGGAGTTGGCATGCACCACCAGGATGTTGGGCACCGAGATCACATTGGTGATGCCGCGCAGATCGTTGGGGCCATAGGCCAGCTTTTTGTAGAGGCTGAAATTGATGGCCACCGGGCCGATGTTGCCCATCAGCAAGGTGTAGCCGTCGGGCTTGGCGCGCGCCACATAGGCGGTGCCGATGCTGCCGCCGCCGCCGGCCTTGTTCTCGACGATGACGCTGGTCTTGAGCGAGGAGCCCATCTTCTGGGCCAGCAGGCGCGCTGCGATATCGGTGGTGCCGCCAGCTGCTGCGGGCACGACGATGGTGATGGGGCGGGACGGCCAGTCGGCCGCAAAGGCCAGCAGGGGGGAAAGCAGCAGGGCCGCGAGGGCGCGGCGGCGCGCAAAGCGCATGGCGTTGTCTCCGTATTTATCGTTAAGGGCTCACGATAGGGAGTTCCACCCAGCGGCGTGATGGGGTTTGCCTGCACCAGCGCGCATTGGGCCTTCGCACTTGCGAAAGCCATGCTTTGCGTGCGCGGAAGCAGGGCGCAAAAAAAGCGGCCCGAAGGCCGCTAGCAATGCGTGGAGTCGTTCTGGCTTTATGGGTACAGACCACGTGCCTCGCGTGCGTGCAGAATGCGGCGGCAGGCGATGATGAAGGTGGCGGTACGCAGGGAGACCTTGTTCTCTTGCGCCACTTGCCACACAGCGGCAAAGGCTTCTTGCATGATGCGCACCAGACGGGCGTTGATCTCGTCTTCGCTCCAGAAGAAGCTGGAGAAATCCTGCACCCATTCGAAGTAGCTCACCGTCACGCCGCCCGCGTTGGCGATCACATCGGGCAGCACCAGCACACCCTTGTCGTTCAGGATGTCATCGGCTTCGGTGGTGGTGGGGCCGTTGGCGCCCTCGATCACCATCTTGGCCTTGATCTTGGCGGCGTTCTTGGCGTTGATCTGGCCTTCCAGTGCAGCGGGGATCAGGATGTCGCAGTCGACGGACCAGAAGTCCTCGTTGGCCATCTTGTCGGCGCCCTTGAAGCCGCCCACACCGCCGGTGTTGGCCACGTGCTCGAGCACGGCGGGCACATCCAGGCCCTTGGCGTTGAAGATGGTGCCGGTGTGGTCCTGCACGGCCACGACGATGGCGCCCGCTTCGGCAAACAGCTTGCCTGCCGTACCGCCCACATTACCAAAACCTTGCACCGCCACTTTGGCGCCTTGCAGGGCCAGGCCCGACAGCTTGGCGGCCTCGACGCCCACGGTGAACACGCCGCGGCCGGTGGCCTCGACACGGCCGAGCGAGCCGCCCAGATCGATGGGCTTGCCGGTGACCACGCCGGTAGCGGTGGCGCCGGTGTTCATCGAGTAGGTGTCCATCATCCAGGCCATGATCTGGCCGTTGGTGTTCACGTCCGGTGCCGGGATGTCCTTGGACGGGCCGATGAACAGGCCGATTTCGCTGGTGTAGCGGCGGGTCAGGCGTTCGAGCTCACCCTTGGACAGGGTCTTGGGGTCGACGCGGACACCGCCCTTGGCGCCGCCGTAGGGCACGTTCACGGCGGCATTCTTGATCGACATCCAGGCCGACAGGGCCATCACTTCGGACAGGGTCACATCCTGGTGGAAGCGCACGCCGCCCTTGCCCGGGCCGCGGCTCAGGTTGTGCTGCACCCGGTAGCCTTCAAAGTGGGCGATCGTGCCGTTGTCCATCTCGATGGGCACATCCACGATCAGCGCGCGCTTGGGGCGCTTGAGCGTCTCGACCCAGCGGGCCAGCGAGCCCAGGTAAGGCGTGACGCGGTCGACCTGCTGCAGGTAGTTGCCCCAGGGGCCCAGGTGCTTGGGGTCGAGGTAGGAAGGCAGAGCGTGTTGTGGCGCTGCGGCGGGAGTGCTGTTGGACGGCATACGATCCATGCGGTTGAAAAGGTCTGTACAGCTTAAATCCGCTCTATACCTTTGTCCAAGGCCGGATGATTGGGATGGAATGCTTTTTTTGCATAACCTTGCACCGGTTCTGCTTACATGTAGCGTGTTTGCTGCGGTGACAGGGGCGGGCGGCGCTGTCCGTTACGCTATGCCGATTGGACTTTTTACACTTTCGGACGCCATCGCCATGCCCTCTGCCGACACCGCTTCGACCTTTCAACCCGCTGCCCTGGCCCAGGCGCTGCAGACCGCCACCGGGGCCGGCGCCGCCATCGACGCGGCCGCCTGGCCGGCGAGCCTGGCGCCTGCCGACATCATCGCCGTGCACCGCGAGCGGGCCCAGCGCTGGGGGGACGCCGCCCAAGCGCCCCAGTACTGGAAATCGGGTGGACCCAGCCGCAGCCAGCCGCTGGGCCATGCGCCTCTGCCGCCCCAAGGGGTGCACGGTGGCGGCGCCGATCTGCGTGCCACCCCGTTTTTCCTGCGCGGGGTTGAGGCGGAGATTGCGCTGCGCCTGGGCCAATCGGTCGATGCGGACCAGGCCGCTGCGCTCGATGAGGCCAGCGCCGCCCAGCTGATCGATGCGATGGCGCTGAGCATCGAGATCGTCGATTCACGCTGGCAGCAGCAGCTGCAGGCGCCTGCGGCCTTGAAGGCGGCGGACCTGCTCTGCCACGGCGCGCTGGTGCTGGGCGCCTGGCAGCCGTACCGCCCGGTGGATGGCAGCACGCAGCGCTGCACGGTACAGATCGGCGCGCAGCCCGCCCAGGCCTTTGAGCGCAGCTATGGCCTGCAGGACCCGGCCTGGCTGCTGCCGCAGTGGCTGCGCCATGCGACGGCGCACTTTGGCAGCCTGCGCGCCGGCACGGTGGTGACCACGGGCAGCTGGTGCGGCTTGCTGCAGGCGGCGCCTGGCGATGCAGTGCGGGTGCAGTTTGACGGCATCGGCGAGCTGCGCGTGCAGCTGTAGTCCGCGCATCCAAGCCGGAAAGCACAACGCACACCGTCGCTGCTTGCGAGGGTGTGCGTCGTACAAGCGGGTGGCCGGCCCCTGCCGGCGCGCCGACTCAGTTCTGGGCGATGGCCGAGGGGTGCTGGGCCAGCGGCGTGACCGAGATCTTCATGTAGGGGAACAGCGGCAGCGCCTGCAGCAGGCCGTGGAGCTCGTCGTTCGATTCCACATCGAACACGCTGTAGTTCGCATACTCGCCCGCCACGCGCCAGATGTGCTTCCAGCGGCCATCGCGCTGCAGATCTTGCGAATAGGCCTTCTCGCGGGCCTTGATCTCTTGGGCCTGCGCTTGGGGCAGGTCATGGGGAATGTTCACATCCATGCGAACCAGATACAGCATTGTTTTCTCCTTGGCGGCGCCCCAGCGGGCCTGCCCCGTGGCTGGCCACCGGGCGCCATGGGTCGATCGGTTGGTCTGGGCCCTGCGGACAGGGCCACGGCGCATTGTCCGCCCAGTGGCAAGCCAACAGGGTCTCGTCGGCTAATCGTTGCTTGGGAAACTTTTTGGATCCTGGAGGAGGGTGCGGCCGGCAAGGTGTGGCCGGCGAGGTGCGGCCGGCGAGGTGCGGCCGGCGAGGTGCCCCCGGCGAGGTGCAGCGAAGTGGGCGCCCCCAGCTAGGCGCCCCCTCGCTCAGGCGCTGGCGCAAAGCTCATGAACAGACCGTAGATGCCCAGCTGCGCCGCAATCTGGGGCAAAAAGCTGAACAGCATGTACAAGGGCAAGGTGACCAGCAGGCTGAACTGCTGGGCCAGCCAGGCGAGCGAGGCGGCCTGCAGCGGAATGCTGACGACCAGCATCAGCATGCCGGTCATCGTGGCGGCGACCTTGTGCAGCACCGGGATCGGGAAGATGTAGAGCACCAGCGCATGCACAGCCGGCAGCAGCCAGAGCATGGCCAGGCCCATGTCCAGGATGTTGTCGGCCAGCAGGCGGTTGACGTCGCTGACGGCCAGCGTGGGCAGGAACTCGTAGGACAGCAGACCCACGATGCCCAACAGCGCGACGATGCGCAGCCCGTAGATCAGCGGCAGGCGCTCGCGCGAGAGCACAAAGGACAGCGCCATCAGCCCCAGCGACAGCAGCGCGCCACCCCACCATTGCCAGAGGCTGGGGGGCGGCACATAGAAATGTGTGCGCACCACCTCGATGGGCACGCCCAGCAGCGATGTGGTCTGCACCTCGACCCCCTCGCTGCTGCCCAGGCCCAGGTGCGGCCAGGCCCAGCCCAGCACATCGGCCCAGCGGTGCATCAACAGCGGCGCAGCCCACCACAGCACCAGCCAGAAGGCCAGCAGCAGCACCAGCAGCTGGGCGCTGTGCTGCCAGGTCCAGATGTAGCTTCTGAGGCCCCGGTGCTGGCGGGTCATGCGCAACGACATGGCCTGGCCTTAGAAGTCGAAGAACACCGCAGCGCTCAGGCCCTTGCGGTTGTAGTAGGGGTTGCGGTAGAACTGGCCGCCCACCAGGTAGCCCCAGTCCTTGCCCAGCCACTGGCGCCATTGCAGGCTCAGCTCGGTCGATTGGAAGCCGACCTGGTTGCCCACGCCGTTGGCGATGGCGCCGGTGGGCAGGTAGCCTTCCTTGCCATGGTCGATGCGGGCGGTGAAGTAGTGCTGCTTTTCGCGTCCCATGGTCAGCGCGGCAAAGCCGCGGTAGCCTTCGACCGAGCCGGGGTTGGACTTGTTGTAGACCACGCCGCCTTCGCCCACCCAGTCGTTGGTCGAGTAGTAGGCGACCGAGGCGGTGATGCCGGTGTCGCGGTGGATGCCGTCGCGGCTGGCCGATTTCATCAGCGACAGGCCCGTCACCCACTGCTGGCTCTCGGTCCACTTGCGGTAGATGGCGATGTCACCGCGGTACTTGTTCTGGAAGTCGGCCGAGCCGGAGCTGGCACCCACCGACATGTACCACCAGGGCGACAAGGTGTGTGTCAGCGACAGCGCGCCCACGGTGCCGCGCTGGTCGAAGTGGCGCTGGCTGGCCAGGTCCCAGTTCAGGACGGTGCCGGGCTTGAGGCCGACATAGCCGCGCACGTACTCGTCATTCCAGTTGCTGTTGCCGCCGGTCAGGCTGGAGAAGCCCGCGCCGATATCAACCCGGCCGCGCTGGCCCGGCTCGAAGTCTGCGGCCGGTGCTGCAGGCGCGGCGGCGGGCTCGGTGATGGGCGCTGTGGTGCCGGCACCGGTGGTCTGGGCCATGGCAGGGGCCAGCAAGGCGGCGGCGCTCAGCGCCATGGAGCTGCGGAGGAAGAAGGTGTTCATGGGGTTCTTGTAGAGGTTGTTCAGAGGGAGGAGGGCTGCAGATGGCGGGCAATTGCGGCGGCGATCTGCAAGCCGCTGCTGCCATCGCCAAAGGGGTTGTCCACAGAGGCGGGCGGCAGGCCGGGCAGTTGGCCGGTGGCCAGCACAAGGCTGGCGGCCGAGAGGATGCGCTCGGCCTCGGTGCCCACCAGCAGGCCGGCGCCGCAGGCGATGACTTCGGGACGCTCGGTCACATCGCGCATCACCAGCAGGGGCTTGTTCAGTGACAGGCCTTCTTCCTGGATACCGCCCGAGTCGGTCAGCAGCAGCTGGGCGGCGTCCATGATCTCCACCATGGGCGCGTAATCCAGCGGGGCCGTGAGGCGCCAGCGGCGCTGCACGTCTGCGGAGCTGGCGCCATGCACGCCGCGCACCACCTGCTGCACCAGCGGGTTCAGGTGCACCGGCCAGACCACGGCGGCCTCAGGGTGCTGCTCGAGCAGGCGCGCCACCGATTGGGCGATCTCCACCATGGGCGCGCCCCAGTTCTCGCGCCGGTGTGCCGTTACCAGCACCAGCTGGCGCAGGCCGCTGTCGACGAACCACTGGTAGTCGGGGTTGGCCACCGGCTGGCCGGCAGCGCGCTGCGTGCGCACATGGCGCGCGGCCAGCAGCACGGCGTCGACGACGGTGTTGCCGACCACCGCGATCTCGCCGGGCACGTTTTCCTTCTCCAGGTTCTCGCGGGCCTGGCCGGTGGGGGCAAAGTGCCATTGGCTCACGCGGCCGATCAGGCTGCGGTTGATCTCTTCGGGGAAAGGCTCGGAGATGCGGCCCGAGCGCAGACCGGCCTCGACATGGCCGACGGGGATCTGCAGGAAGGCGGCCGCGAGCGCGCCCATGGCCGCGCTGCTGGTGTCGCCATGCACCAGCGCTACGGCCGGTTGGAGGCTGGCCAGGGTGCTGCCGATGGCCGACATCAGCTCGCTCGACAGCGCCGGCAAGGTGGCGACCTCGCGCTTGAGGCGGATCACCTCCTGGGGCGCGATGCCGAAAAATTCATAGAGCGGCCAGGCCATCTCTTCGTGCTGGCCGGTGTGCAGCACATGGGTGGTGATACCGCGCTGGCGCAGCGCCAGCACCACCGGGGCCATTTTGATGATCTCGGGCCGGGTGCCCATGATGGCCGCGACGGACAAGGAGGAGGAAGGGGTGGAGGAGCTCATTTTTGGCGACGCATTTCAAGGCTGAGTTCTTGACCGTCCTGCACGCGCACCAGCCAGGCACTATCGGTGGCTTGCACCTGGGCCTGGCCAGCGAGCACACGCACGGCCGCATATTTTGTCTTGGGCACAGTCCAGGCCATCGCGGTCAGGGACTGCGGGTGGCTGGCGCTGAGCAGGTCGTTGTCGCCCTCGGCCGCGATGGACCACTGCACCTGGTTGCGCCGGCTGAGGAAGTCGGCCGCCTCGCCCATCGAGATAAACTGGCACTGCTTGCGGTCCGCACAGGCCTGTACGCTGTCGATGTAGGCCTTGACCGCTGGCAGGTACTCCACCGCGCCAATCGGGTGAAAGTAGCTCAGGCGGATGCTGCGGGTATGTTCGATAAAGCCCGCCACCTGCTGCAGCCACTGGCCGAACTCGGCAACCGGTATCTTCTGGAACGAGGCCTCTTCGGCCGACGCAACCTGGCCGTAGGTCAGCACGGGGAAGGCCCAGGACTGCTGGACCTGGCGCGTGCCCAACCACAGCCGTGTGGGCGGCATGCCGACGTTGGCCACCGTGTAAAAGGACTGCACGCCGTGCTCGGCCATCCAGTCATAGGTCCACAGCGGCGTATTGCCGTTGGGGGCCGAGTATTCCTTGGGCTGCAGGCCATGGTTGGCCTTGGTGACCGAGGCATTGTTCAGGTCGAGAAACGGCATGAAATCGTCGGCGTTGTCGTCGGAGGCGTTGTTGCCGAAATAGTTGTGGATCCAGCCGCCGTGGTTGCCGATGCTGTGGCCCTGGCTGAGCAGCATCTGGATCATCTTTTGGGCGTCTTCGTTGTAGTCCAGGTCCATGCCCAGCCCGTCGCCTGGCTGGTTCACATCGGGGCCGGCGGTGAAGTGCAAGGACTGGTGGCCGTGGTCAAAAATGCCCGCTTCCTGCAGCTCGTGCAAAAAGCCGATGGCCCGGCCGTCGTCGTTGTGCCAGTTCAGCACCAGCGCGCCAATGCCGTCCGGTGATGCCAGCAGTTGCGGCTGCTGCACCAGCTGCTGGGCAAAGTAGGCCAGAAAACCGTGCAGGAAAATGCCGTCGGTGCGCTGCAGCAAATAGGTCAGCGGCAGGTTGATGAACATCGCCTGCCCTTTGCCCCAGTGGTTGACGCTGGCCACCACATCGCCATTGCTCGATTGCAGCAGGATGCGTGCGCCCTGGGGGCGGTCGGTCTTGAGCACGGTAAAGCGCTGCGAATCCTTGGTGTAGCCGGCAATGAAGCTGGGAAAGCCAGGTTGATCGACCGCCAGCTCCTCGGGGTCGATCGCAGTGAGCTTGGCAGCGGCCTTGGCATCGAGGTAGCGCCCGGGCGGGATGCCCAGCAGCTCCATCGTGGTGGGCGCGCCCCGGATCTCTTCATAGTCGGACAGCTGGTCCTTGTAGGTGTCGTAGTCGCCATAGCGCACGCCGAGCATCTGCGACAGGCGCGATGTGCCCTTGCTGTAGTAGCCGCGCTCGTCGAGCATGCCGCCGTCCTGCACCACCATGGCCTGGCCGCCAGCCTGCACCACGTCGATCAAGGTCTGCACTGCCGCATCAGAGATATTGCGGTGGAAGGTATCGGGCAGGATCACCGCCTGCTGCGCAGCGGGGGCGCCATAGTGGATGCCACGCATCCATTCGCTGATCGCCAGCGGCTTGAGCAGCAGGCCGCGCTCGCGCGCTGCCTCGCTCCAGATCTGCACCTGGGGCGCATGGGCGGGCATGCCATCGGGGATCAGCAAGCTGATGGTGGCGTAGTGCTGGCTGGCCTGCAGGCTGCGTGACTGGTGCCAGCCAATGACGGCGAGCAGGCACAGCACCACTGCGGTGGCGGCCAGCCATTTTTTCCAGCGCAAGAGCTTGTTCATGGTGTCAGCCTCAAGGGTTGGCAGCCGGGGTGGTTGTGGGCGCGGGCACCGGCGCGGGCGCCGTGGCCATTGCAAAAGGGCACTGGGTGCTGATACCCGTGTGCGCCAGCGCGTGGTCGATCATCGCATCCAACACGGTCCAGCCTACCGCAGGCTGGAAGGGCCGTAGCGATGCACGCCAGCAGGCGGCCTGGATCGGTGCGGTCTGACGCATTTTCCATGCAACCAGGCCCCATGCATAGTGGTCTTCGCTGCGCGAGAGCCAGGCGCTGCCATGCTGGGCCAGCCACTGGGCGGTGGCGCGGTCCGATTCGGCGCGGGAAATCACCCCGGTCTGCCACAGGTAGGCGCTGGCCAGGGTATGGGGATAAAAGCGCGGACGGTCGTATTCGGGCAAGGCCGGTTTCCAGTCGCTGCCACTGCGAAAACGCCGGTTGATGGCCGCTGCCAGCTGCTTGGAGGCGGGGCCCGCCTGCGCCCCTTCGGCCGCGCGCAGCGCTTCGTAGACCTCGATGTTGTCCATCAGGTAGTACAGCTCGGTGTCCAGCAAGGCTTTGTAGAGCTGGTTGCTGGGGTTGCGCAAGCGCGCGAGCAGCTGTTGGCTGCGCGCAATGGCCTGCTGGGCAGCGGCCTGCTGACCAGGAGTGAGCCATTGCTTCTGCCGCGCCAGGTGCAGCATCTCGATCGTGGTGGCGGCCATGGAGTCGTCGGCATCGGCGCCCATGCAGCTGCGCCAGGCAGTGTCTGCGGTGGGGCAAAAGCGGTCAAAGCCGCCATCCTGGCGCTGGCGCGGCAGCAGCCAGGCCAGCCACTGCTGCAGCTCGGCGCGTAGCGGCACACCCGCCTGCAGCGCGATCGTGAAGCCCTTGTTGACGAAGTAAGGGTCTACGACCTGGCCGCCCAAGGTGGTGTAGTAGGCGCCATCGCCGGTGGCAAAGGCGGCCAGCGCCGGGGGCTCGTCCGGCTGCGCTGCGCCTGCCAGCTGCCAGGCCATGGCTGCCGAGGCGATCCAGAGATTGCGTGTTTTCATAGCACCACCTGTCCGGAACGTACAGCAGCCATACTGCCATAGACGCGGACACTGGCGTGTAAGGCAATGGTCCAGGCCGAGACACTGCTGGGGCACTCCTTGTCGCCCACCTGGCTGTCGGGGCCCAGCTGCAGGCGCTTGCCGGCGCACAGCGGCCCTTCGACATAGTTGTTGCCCTTGGTCTGCAGGTCGCCCTGCACGAACACCGCGCCCTGCACACAGGCGCTCTGGGCCAGCACGGCATTGCCATGCACCTTGATATGGCCCACGACCACGGACATCTCTTCCATCAGCAGGTTGCCGGTGACCACCAGGCCACCGCGCACAATGGTGCCGGCGGGAATGCGCAGGTCGCCTTCATGGCGCCGCTGCAGCGTCGTCAGCGGCATGCCGGTGCCCAGCTCGGGCAGCGGGAACTGCAGCGAGCGCTTGAGGGGCCAGGTAAAGATGCAGGCGGCCGAGAGACGCAGAAAGCGCGCACCGGGCGAGAGCACGATATGGCGCTCGGCGCTGGTCAGGCGGGCCAGCTGGGCCGGGCCCAGGCAGTGGATGCTCTTGGCATGCAGCACGCGTTGCACCACGCTGTTGGCCTGCAGCTCGACGATGTCGCTGGAGACAAGGGTGCGCAGCTGGGACCTGAAGCCGATCACGACCGGCACCTCGGTCCGGGCCATCAGGCGCGATTGGCCACGGGGCACCATCAGGCGCCCCTGGTCATCGTGCTGCCACTGGGCCACGCGCGGCATGGCTTCGAGCAGATCGAGTTGCTCGGCCATGCGCTGGGCCGTGTAGTCCGTGCGGCCGTTGTCCAGCGGATCGATGGCCAGTGCATCGGCATCGCTGCGCGAATACAGCTCGCGCAGCGCCGGCAGCAGCGGCAAGAGGAAGACCAGGGCGGTCACGGTCAGCCACATGCTGCCAAACAGCAGGGGATGGACGGGGGCGTTCATACACGTGCTTCAGGCAGGGCTGCGGGCGAGACGACCGGGGCAGCGGCGGGCGCCTGGCGGTAGCGCACGGTCTTGTCCCATTTGAACTGGCGCTTGAACAGCTTGTCGAGCAGCAGCCCGTCGATCGTGGCCTTGGAGACGGCCACCATGCTGACGACAAAGCCCGTCAGCAGCAGCGGCAAGAGGCGCAGGCGGCGCTGGTGGCCGTCAAGGTGCACGGCAGCGGCCACTTCGAAGAAGGCGGCGAA
Organism: Comamonas squillarum; assembly: GCF_025309455.1. NCBI lineage: Bacteria > Pseudomonadati > Pseudomonadota > Betaproteobacteria > Burkholderiales > Comamonadaceae > Comamonas > Comamonas squillarum. The sequence goes on along the minus strand of NZ_CP104377.1, from coordinate 3,429,400 downwards.
GTTGCCCACGCAGGCAAAACCGGTGGCGATCAGCAGCATCAGCAAGGCAATGTTCACATTGGCACCGATGCCGTAGCCGGTGACCGTCAGCACCAGGGCCAGCAGCCAGCCCACCAGCAAGATGGGCGACATCAGGAACACGCCCAGGAGCGCCACGCCGTCGACACGCTCCATCCAGCGCAGGCCCTTGCGGGTCAGCATCTCGGTGCCCAGCTTGGTCATCACCTGGTTGTGGCCCTTGGCCCAGCGGCTGATCTGGCGAAAACGCACGGCCCAGCTCTCAGGCACTTCCTCATAGCATTCGGCGTAGCCCAGGTAGGCGGTTTGCCAGCCCTTGAGCAGCAGGCGGTAGGTCAGGTCGGTGTCTTCGGCCAGCACCTCGGGGGTCCAGCCGCCCACATCCTGCAGCGCGCTCAGGCGAATGCCGCCCACGGTGCCGCCGTACTGCGCCACCGCACCCATGTTGAAACGGGCCTGCTGGTCGACCTGGTAGCCACCGGAGCGCTCCAGATCGAGCAGGCGGGTGAGCAGGTTCACGCCGGCGTTCTGGGGCACCACGCGGCCCATGACGGCGCCCACCTCGGGGTCGAGGAAGGGGGCGACCAGCTGCTTGATGATCTTCTTGCCCGGCAGGTAGTCGGCATCGAACACCACGATCAGCTCGGACTCGCCCCGGGCCTGGACGATGGCGGTGGCATCGGCGAGCGCCGCAGCCTTGCCTGGAGGGCCTTCCTGGCGGTGGAACAGCTGCAGGCGGCCAGGGTGGCGGTCGGCATAGCTGTCGATGATCTGGCGCGTGCCATCGGTCGAGCGGTCATTGACCGGCATGATCGTCAGGCGATCGCGCGGGTAGTCCACATCCAGGAGCGCCTCGATGCAGCCCGAGATCACGGCCTCTTCGTTGTGCGCTGCAATAAAGACGGTGATGTGCGGCCAGTGCGCCTGCTCGATGCCGGCATACAGCGGGCGCTGGCGTGCGAACAGGCGGTTGAGCGTGAAGGCGTAGTGGCGGAAGGTGTAGAGCGCCTCCAGCGCCACCACCACCATCAGCGCGGCCAGGCACAGACCCAGCCCCCAGGTGGCCCAGCTGGCTTGGTAAGGCCGCAGTGGCTGGGCATGGGCCCATACAGGCAAAAGGCCCAGGAGCGCTGCGCAGAGGGCAGGGGCCTGAAAGGAGGGGGCGGAGCGCTTGGGCATGGTGTTTGATAGAAAAAAATTCTCACGACTTGTGATTCGATTATATCAATCGCCACAAATGCATGAATAGTGTTTCAATAAGTATCCTAGTAAAAAGTAAGTATTTATTAACGACAAAGGGAAATACTATCAACGATCTGCCTACAAACGCCGTTGGTGAAGTTACAAATTGATGCTTGATTTAGAAGCGATTTTTAACGATCTAATGTAAATATTGCTGCGGCGCATCAAAATTTTCTGTGTCTGGATGATGCTTTTTCTTGGGGGTGTGTTGCCAATCCCATAGAAAAATGACAAGGGATGGCTGGGGCTTGGCACCACACTGCGCCTGCAACAAGGGGCCAGCGCTGGGTATATGCCATCCGGGCGCGATGGGGCATCACCCCTGCGCAGACGGCACGGGCGATCAAGGGGGCGGTAGGGAGAGAAACGGGCCCCGGTTGCGGAGCCCCGGCATCAGCAGGTGATGCAGCCTGCTAGCAAAGCGCAGATAGGCCTGCCCGCTCAAGCGCAGGCAGGCTTGCCCCTGTATCAGTGCTGGCCAAAGCGGGCCATATAGGCCTGGGGCTCACCGGTCTTGAAGGCGTTGGCAAATTCCTGCACGCTGTCTTCGATGGCCTGGTCGAGCGATTGCTTTTCCCAGGTGCGCAGCATGCGTTTTTGCTGGCGCAGTGCCTGCGGGCCGTAGCCGGCCAGCTGGTTGGCCAGGCGCTTTACCTCGTCGTCGAGCCGCTGGGGCGGCACCACCTGGTCGAGCAGGCCCCATTGCAGCGCCTGTGCGGCGTCAATGTTGTCGCCGGTCAGCAGCAGCCACTGCGTGCGCGCCCCGCCAATCAGCCGGGGCAGCATGGCGGCATGGATCACCGAGGGGATGCCGACCTGGACCTCGGGCATGCCGCACTGCACCCGGTTGCTGGCAATGCGGATATCGCAGGCGCAGGCCAGCTCCAGCCCGCCGCCCAGCGTCCAGCCCGGCAGGCGGGCAATCACCGGCGTGGGGAACTGGCGCGCGCCTTCGCAGACGCGGCGCAGCCGGGTGATGAAGGCAGCGGCATTGTCCGGCGTCAGCGCCCGCATTTCCTTGATATCAGCGCCCGCGACAAAGGCCTTGTCACCGCTGCCGCGCAGCACCAGCACGCGGATGCGCGTGTCCTGCGCCAGCGTATCGAATGCCTGGGCCAGCGCTTCGAGCACCGGCGACGACAGGATATTGAGGCTGCCGGCATGGCGAATCGTCAAGGTGGCGACGCCGTTGTCTTGCAAGGCAGCGTGGGCGTGGTGCAGGTCGATCAAAAGCATGCGGCCATTGTGAAGATGCCACAGGATGGGGCCGGTCCCCACAGAGACAAAACACGGTGACAGCCCGTGAAATAGCCCTGCAGTGCTATGATTTCAAAGGAGAATTTACACATTGAAACTATTACATGTACACATCACATGTAATGGCTGTTATCGTCATCCCATGGATCCAAAAACATCTGCCCACTACCAGCGACTGCACCGCCAACGGCTGCGGGAGCAGGGTTTGGTGAAAAAAGAGGTCTGGGTACTTCCAGAGTACAGCGCGGCCCTGCATTTGCTCGAAAAGCAGATGCGCCAGCCGCAGGCACAACCGGGTTCATTGACCATCCACCGACAGGAGGGGAGCATGGAAAGCAGCAAGCACCACTACCGCAGCATTCAGGCGCTGGCCGACGAGCTGGGCGCATCGGCGCTGGCCCGCGAGGGCAAGTTGCAGATAGAGCTACTGGAGGGGGCCGAGACCAGCGTGCTGGTCACCCTGTCCGATTTTGGCGACCTGCCCGTGCATGTGGCCCTGTCGGGTGAGCAATTGGTGGTCGAGGCCTTTTTGTGGCCCGCCAACCAGGTGCGCGATAGCGCCGGTCTCAATGCGCAAATCCTGCGCCTGCAAAAGCTGTTCCCGTTCACGACGATGGCGCTGGAGCCCCTGACCCGGGGTGGCGAAGGCTATGTGATGTTTGCCGCGATGCGCGCCAACAGCAGCACGGACGACATCCTGGCCGAGATCCTGATCCTGGCCGACAGCGTGATCCAGGCCACCGAGGCGCTGGCCCCCTATCTGACCCTGGCGCAGGTCTGAGCGCAGCCCGTCCCCGACCCCACAGTACAAGGAGAGCATCATGACCGTATGGAACAAGCTGGTGACTGCGCTGCGCGGCGCCGCGCACGAGGCGGGTGAAGCCGTCACCGACAGCCAGGCGCTGCGCATCCTGGACCAGGAAATCCGCGATGCCGACAACGACCTGAACAGCTCCAAGGAAGCGCTGGCCGAGATCATGGCCAAGCAAAAGCTGTCCGCTGGCAAGCTGCAGACCACGCAAGCCAAGATTGCCGAGTACGAAGGCTATGCGATGAAGGCGCTGGAAACCCAGGACGAGGCGCTGGCGCTTGAAGTCGCCGGCAAGGTGGCCCTGCTCGAAACCCAGCGTGACGAGGAAGAGGCCCAGCTGGGCGCCTTCACCCAGAGCGTGGAGCAGCTGCGCGGCGCGATCCAGACTGCGCAGTCCAATATCAAGCGGCTCAAGCAGCAGGCCGACACCGTCAAGGCCACCGAGAGCGTGCAGCGCGCCCAGGCCACGGTAGCGGGCCGCTACACCGGCTCGCAGTCGCGCGTGCAGACGGCGCTCGATTCGCTCGAACGCATCAAGCAAAAGCAGGCCGAGCGCGGCGCCCGCATGGAAAGCGCGGCCGAGCTGGCAAACAGCAGTAGCGAAGACGCGCTCGATGCCAAGCTGCGTGCCGCGGGCATCACCGCCGCTGCCGGTAATGCGCAGTCGGTGCTCGAGCGCCTCAAGGCGCAGCGCGCCAGCACCAAGCAGGGCTGATCGCGCCCGGGCCCCTGGCGGGCCCGACCAGACACACAACAAGTGAGGAGCCGGCGCCACGCCCGCTACCGCACACCGAGAAGAGGGACTGCCATGTCGACCTTTCTGCACTATGCGCTGGGCTTTCCGACCTTCATCTTCGGCGCATTGCTGCTGTGCATGCTGCTGTACTGGCTGATCGCGCTGGTGGGCCTGGTGGAGACCGATTCACTGGACCAATGGCTGCTGTTCGATGGCAGCGACCATGCCCATGGCGTGGAGCATTCGGTCAGCGCGCTCGCCGGCCTGCTGCTCAAGGTGGGCCTGGGCGGCATTCCGGCCACCGTCATCCTGACGGTGTTGCTGCTGCTGTCCTGGCTGGCCTCCTATGTGCTGTGCCATCTGGTGCCGATGCCCGAGGGCTGGACCCTGGTCAACCTCATCATCGGCAGCGCGCTGGCGCTGGCCGCGTTGGTGCTGGGCTTTGCCGCCACCGTGGTGGTGCTGCGGCCGCTGCGCGGCCTGGTGGCGCGCATTGCGCCGCCCGAAACCCCGCAGGTGCTGCTGGGCCGCACAGGCCTGGTGCGCAGCGGCGTCGTCAACGCCACGCAAGGTTACGGTAGCGTCGATGACGGCGGCGGCGGGCTCAATGTGCAGATGCGCTCGCCCGAGCGCGATCTGCCGCGCGGCACCGAGATCGTGCTGATCGAGCACCTGCCTGCGCACAACGCCTGGCGCGTGGTCAGCAAGGCCGAGTTCGACGGCAGCGAGATACCGGGTTTGCACCCACCTGTTTGACAGGAGCGGCTCGCCAGCGCCGGCGCGGCGGGCCCGCATCGCATTTTTTTAGAAATTGATACTGATAGGGAGCTACGCATGAATTGGGGAAATCTGGAGTGGTACATCGTCGCGGGGGTGGTGATCGGCACGGTCTTCATCGTCATCCTGGGCCTGTTTGCGCTGGTCAAGGCCTTCTACATCAAGGTGCCCCAGGGCACGGCCTTGATCATCAATGACACGACCTCGCAGCCCAAGGTGAAGTTCACCGGCGGCATGGTGCTGCCGGTAATCCACAAGAAGGAGTTCATGCGCATCTCGCTGATCACCTTGGAGATTGACCGCCGTGGCAAGGAAGGCCTGATCTGCCGCGACAACATGCGTGCCGACATCACCGTGGCCTTCTACCTGCGCGTCAACGAGACCGCCGCCGACGTGCTCAAGGTGGCCAAGGCCATCGGTGTGGAGCGTGCATCGGAGAAGGGTGCCGTCAATGAGCTGTTCAATGCCAAGTTCTCCGAGGCCTTGAAGACCGTGGGCAAGCAGATCGACTTTGTCAAACTGTTCGAGAACCGCCAGGATTTCCGCGACCAGATCATCCATGTGATCGGCAATGACCTGAACGGCTATGTGCTCGAAGACGTGGCCATCGACTACCTGGAGCAGACCTCCAAGGCCTCGCTGGACCCGAACAACATCCTGGACGCCGAAGGGATTCGCAAGATCACCGAGCTGACGGCCAACCAGAACATCGTCACCAACGAGCTCGAGCGCAATGCCGAGCTGGCCGTGACCAAGAAGAACGTCGAGACCAAGGAAGCGATGCTGGCGCTCGAGCGCCAGCAGGCTGATGCCGAGGCGCGCCAGAAGCGCGAGATCGCCACCATCCAGGCGCGCGAGCAGGCCGAGACCCAGAAGGTGCAGGAAGAAGAGCGCCTCAAGGCCGAGCAGGCCCGTATCCAGACGCAGGAGCAGCTCGACATCCGCGAGGAAAACCGCCAGCGCGAAGTGGCGGTGGCCCAGCAGAACCGCGAGCGCGCGGTGGTGATCGAGATTGAAAAGGTCACCCGCGCCAAGGACCTGGAAGTGGTCTCGCGCCAGCGCGAGGTGGAGCTGCAGCGCATCGAGAAGGAAAAGGCCATCGAGGTCGAGAAGGCCAATATCGCCAATGTGATCCGCGAGCGCGTGGTGGTGGAAAAGGGCGTGGCCCAGGAAGAGGAGCGCATCAAGGAAGTGCGCGTGGTGTCCGAGGCCGAGCGCATGAAGCAGGTCACCGTGCTGACCGCCCAGGCCCAGGCCGAAGAAGACATGGTGCGCCAGGTCAAGAAGGCCGAGGCCGACGAGTCGGCATCGCGCCACAAGGCCGTCGAGGTGACCACCTTGGCCCAGGCCGAGCTGGAAGCGGCCGGCAAGACCGCCGAAGCCAAGAAGAAGATGGCCGAGGCCATCGAGGTCGAGCGCGCAGCGCCGGGCCTGGCGGACGCCAAGGTGCGCGAAGTGACGGCAGCGGCCATTGAGCGCGAGGGCATGGTGCAGGCCAAGATCATTGCCGAAAAGCTGATCGCCCAGGCGCGCGGCGAAGAGGAAAAGGGCCTGGCCGAAGTGCGCGTGATCGAGGCGCAGGCCGATGCCAACGAAAAGCTGGGCCTGGCCGATGCCAAGGTGCTCGAAGAGCGTCTGATGGCACAGGCCCGTGGTGAAGCCCAGGTGGGCAACACCAAGGCAGTGGTGACCCGCGATGTCGGCCAGTCCGAAGCCGATGTGCTGCGCGACAAGCTGTTTGCCGAGGCCAAGGGTCTGACCGAAAAGTTCACGGCGCTCGCGTCGCTGTCCGACCAGGCCCGCTCGCACGAAGAGTTCCGCATGCAGCTGGAGAAGAACTTCGAGCAGGCGCTGGCTGCGATCGAGGCGAACAAGACCGTGGCGCAGGAGCAGGCCGAGGTGCTGTCGGCCGCGCTGTCCAAGGCCAATATCGACATCGTCGGCGGCGGTGGCGACTTCTTCAACAACTTTGCCAAGGCGCTGTCGGTGGGCAAGGCGGTCGAGGGTGTCTCGGCCAAGAGCCCCATCGTGCAGGAGCTGCTGCAAAAGTTCATCGGCGGCAAGGGCCTGCCCACGGATGCACTGAGCAACCTGCTGGGCGGCGGCCAGGACAAGAAGAGCCTGCCGCCATCGGCGGCCGAATCCTGAGTCCAGGCCTTGGCCTAGCCCGCCTGGCCCGGCGGCGCCCTGTGCGCCGCTGGGCGGGCCACTCCCATCGCAGGCCCCAGCACCCGTGCTGGCCGGCCTTGCCCCACCGCATTCTCTGCCGCTCTAGCCATGTCCACTATCCCCACCAACCACCCACCGGACCGCTCTGCCGTTGACGACGCCGTCGCCAGCGGCGGCTCCTATGAAGTGCTGGCCAAGCGGCTCGATGCCCAGGGCCAGGCGCTGGAGACGCTGGCGCGCGAACTCAACGAAGCGCGGCTGGAGGAGTTTGGCCGCAGCCAGATGGAGGTCATCGCCCGCATGCGGGTGCGCACCGAAAACAACTGCCTGGGCCGCGACATCGCCCAGGTCGGCGGCTTTTTGCTGTTTGGCTACAACGTGTTCATGGGCCTCAAGCAGGAGACGCGCATCGAGGATGTGTTTGCGCTCTACCGCCTGCACGAGGGCGAGCAGGGCTACGAAGTCACGCCGGTCGAGCTCAAGGACAGCTTCCTGGGCATCCAGAGCTTTGTGCAGGATTTCCAGGAGCTCTACGCCTACTACAAGCACACCAAGCTGATGCAGCTGGCGGTGCGGGATGGCAAGCTGCTGGCCAGCTTCCAGATCGGCGAGCGCCTGGGCGATGTGCGGGTGTTCCGCTGGTCGGTCTCGCCCGATGGCCAGCAGATCCGTTACATCGACAACCGGGGCGAGCGCGACATCGAGCTGCCTGCCCCCCATGATTTTGAGTGGCAGCGCGTCGGCCGCGAGCACCTGGTGCAGGGCCGCCACCCGCACATCAATATCTTGGACAAGGTGTTTGTCGAGACGCTTGACGGCGACCTGACGATCAAGGTCGAGAACAACACCAATGACGGCCTGGGCATCTACCGCGAGCCGGTGCAGGAGAAGAACCAGTCGCTCGATGACGCGGTGTTTGAATACGCGGCCGTCGGCAGCCTGGTGTTGCTCAAGATCCTGCCCTACCGTGAGGACCAGTGGCGTTACCTGGTCTACAACACCTTGTCGCGCCAGGTGCTGCGCATGGATGCGATTGGCGCGGCCTGCATCCAGCTGCCCCAGGACCACGGCATCATCTTCCCCGGTGGCTACTATCTGCAAAACGGCGAACACCGCGCCTTCGAGCAGAACATGCAGGGCATGCGCTACCGCCGCAGCATCCGCTCGCCCAATGGCGAGGATGTGCTCTATGTGTTCTACGAGCCCGAGAGCGGGCGCATGGCGCTGTTCAAGTACAACCTGATCGAGCGGGCGCTGCAGCCGCCCCTGATCGGCCACGGCTATGCGCGCATGGACGATGGCCGCATTGTCATCTTTGCTGCCGAGAGCAATGAGGCCTCGCGCGTGCACCCGATGCAGCTGTGGCGCACGCCCTTTGCGTCGGACGACTATGCCGCGCGCCAGCCGCAAAAGGACAGCGTGCTGGGCCGCATCGGCAATGCCGAGCTGGTCAGCGGCATCTCCGACCTGTACAGCGTGCGCAAGGAGATTGCCGCCACCGAGGTCTCGCTGCCGCGCTATGAGCGGCTGATCGACACGGCGCGGCGCCTCTTTGAGCGCTACCACTGGCTCAGCAGCCCGGGCATGCAGGCGCTGCATGAGAACCTTTTGGGCATTGTCGCCACCGGCGACGCGGTGCTCGACGAGTACGAAAAGGTCGAGAGCATCCGCCAGGCCTCGGCCAAGGCCATGGGCGAGGTCAGCAGCCGCCATGCGCAGCTGCTCAAGCAGATTCGCCTGTCCGACGGCGACAGCATCGATGCCTATGTGGGGGCGCTGACCGATCTGGCCGCATTGCGCGGCCAGCTGCTGGCCACGCGCGAGCTGCGCTATGTGGATGCCGCAGCGATCGAGGCCATGGTGCAGACGGCCGAGGAGGCCCAGGCTGAAGTCTCGCAGCGCACGGCCGGCTTTATCGCCACCGACGCGGCCATGCAGCCCTATGTGGAGCAGCTGCAGGCGCTGGACCAGCAGGCCCAGGCAGCGACCACGGTGGTGCAGCTGGCCGAGCCGCTGGCGCAGATGGCCCAGATGTCGGCCGCGCTCGATCTGCTGTCCGAGCTGATGGGCAGCCTCAAGATTGACGACGCCACCCAGCGCACGGCGGTGGTGGACCGCATCTCGTCCATCTACGCCCGCTTGAACCAGGTGCGCGCGCGCGCCGAGCAGCGCAAATCCGGCCTGGGCAGCGCCGAGAACCTGGCCCAGTTTGCCGCGCAGCTGGCGCTGTTCTCGCAAAGCATCGTCAGCGGCCTGAACCTGGCCCAGACGCCCGAGAAATGCGATGAGCAGCTCGCGCGCCTCCTGGTGCAGCTCGAAGACATCGAGAGCCAGTTTGGCGAGCATGCGCAGTTTCTCTCGGACATCATCGCCAAGCGCGAAGAGGTGCTGGAGACTTTCGAGGCGCGCAAGCAGTCCTTGCAGGACGAGCGCCAGCGCCGCGCCCAGGGCGTGCTCGATGCCGCGCTGCGCATTGTGCAAGGCCTGCCCAAGCGCACCGAAAAGATCGCCAGCCCAGAGGCACTGCACGCGTTCTTTGCCGGCGACCCGCTCATTGCCAAGCTCAAGGAATTGGCCGGGCGCCTGCGCGGCGAGTTGCAGGACCCCGTCAAGGCCGATGACATCGACAGCCGCATCAAGTCGCTGCGCGACCAGGCCTTCCGCGCGCTGCAGGACCGAACCGACCTGTACGAGGGCGATGGCAAGCTGATCCGCCTGGGCCGCCACCGTTTCTCGGTGGGCAACCAGGATCTGGACCTGACCTTGCTGCCGCGCGACGGCCAGCTCTACCTGCACCTGGTGGGCACCGAGTACTTCGAGCCGGTGGACAATGCCGAGCTGGCCGGCCTGCAGGCCTACTGGGATGCCTCGTCGCCGGCCGAATCGGCCGAGATGTACCGGGGCGAGTACCTGGCGCTGGAGGTGGTGCAGTCCGTGCGTGCCGGGCGCGAAGGCTGGAGCCAGGACCGCCTGCGCCAGCTCCTGCCCGATGGCGAGGCGCTGACCCAGGCGATCCGCGAGTTTTCTGCGCCGCGCTACCGCGACGGCTATGAGCGCGGCATCCACGACCATGATGCGGCCGCCATCTTGCAGGCGCTGGTGCCGCTGGCCGATGGCGCCGGGGTGCTGCGCCATGCGCCGCAGGCACGCAGCCTGGCGCTCTTGTTCTGGAGCCAGCAGGCCCATATCCAGCAGCCCCAGCTGGCCAGCAGCATTGCACGCTGGCCCGAGCGCGCGCAGCAGGCCCAGGCCATGCAGCAGCTGTTGGGTAGCGAGGCCGAGCGCCTGGCGCTGCAGACCGACATCATGGCCCAGCTGCGCGCCTTTGCGCAGGACCAGGGCCTGCTCGATGCGCTGCTGCGCGCCGACCCGGCCAGCCCCTTGCTGGCAGCGGCAGCGCCCGATGCGGGAGAGTGGGACAGCGAGGCCGACAACCTGCTGCGCGCCGCCGCCGATTACCTGCAGGCCGAGCTGGCGCACAAGGCGCTGCGCTTCCATTTCTCGGGCGCCAGCCAGGCGGTGGTGGCCGCCTTGCAGCAGGCGCTCAAGGCCGGCCCCAAGGAAGGACTGCACTGGGCCGATCTGCAGCGCTACTGGGCGGGCGGCGAGGCGGGCCAGGCCAGCCGCGAGCGCGGCGCCGCACCGCTGGCCCAGCGCTGGCGTAGCGCGCTGCACTGGCTGCAGACAGTGGCCCAGGCCGCCCCCGAGGCCGAGCGTGCCGCCTGGCTGCCTTACTGCAGCGAAGCGGCCGCCTGGCTGGTCTGCCAGAGCGAGCTGCCGCACCAGGTCAGCAATGTGGATCTGCGCTGCGAGGTGCTGGGCCTGCTGGGCCAGCATGGCCGGGTGGATGCCGGCCGCATGTCCATCCAGCTCGACGAGCTGACCACGCGTGCGGCGCGCCACTACCGCCGCTACCTGCCGCAGTGGGAGCGCTACCAGGCGCTGCGCCAGCAGCTGCTGGGCGAGTACCGCGCGCGCTTCCGGCTCGAGGAGTTCAAGGCCCGGCCGCTGTCGTCCTTTGTGCGCAACCGGCTCATCAACGAGATCTACCTGCCGGTGATTGGCGACAACCTGGCCAAGCAGATCGGCGTCGTGGGCGAGAACAAGCGCACCGACCAGATGGGCCTGCTGATGATGATCTCGCCGCCCGGCTACGGCAAGACCACCTTGATGGAGTACGTGGCCAACCGCCTGGGTCTCATCTTCATGAAGATCAACGGCCCGGCGCTGGGCCACTCGGTGCGCTCGCTCGACCCGGCCCAGGCGCCCGATGCGACGGCGGCCAAGGAGCTCGAAAAGCTCAACCTCGCGCTGGAGATGGCCAACAACGTGATGCTGTATATCGACGATATCCAGCACACGCATCCGGAGTTCTTGCAGAAGTTCATCTCGCTGTCCGATGGCACGCGCCGCATCGAAGGGGTGTGGAGGGGCCAGACCAAGACCCATGACATGCGCGGCAAGCGCTTTTGCGTGGTCATGTCCGGCAACCCCTATACCGAGTCGGGCGAGGTCTTCAAGATCCCCGACATGCTGGCCAACCGCGCCGACATCTACAACCTGGGCGATGTGCTGGGCGGCATGGATGAGGTCTTCAAGCTCAGCTATATCGAAAACAGCATGACCTCGAACGCGGTGCTCGCGCCGATGGCCACGCGCAGCCTGCAGGATCTGTACCTGCTGCTCGACCGGGTGCAGGGCAAGGAGGTGTCGGCCAATGCGCTGTCGCACGACTATGCGGCCGCCGAGCTGCGCGAGATGGAGGCGGTGCTCCAGCGCATGCTGCAGGTGCGCGAGCTGGTGTTTAAGGTCAACCAGCAGTACATCCACAGCGCCGCGCAGGACGACAGCTACCGCACGGAGCCGCCTTTCAAGCTGCAGGGCAGCTACCGCAACATGAACAAGCTCGCCGAGAAGATCACCCCGGTGATGAACGATGCCGAGATGGCGCAGATGCTGAGCGACCATTACCAGGGCGAGGCGCAGATGCTGACCGGCGGCGCCGAGGAGAACCTGCTCAAGCTCGCCGAGCTGCGCGGCAGCGCCGATGCGCAGGCCCAGGCGCGCTGGGCCGAGATCAAGGCCCAGTTCCAGCGCCAGCAGGCCGCAGGTGGCGCCAATGCCGATGCGGCCACCCGCGTGACGACCCAGCTGGTCGACCTGGTCGCCGCTACGCGTGCGATGGCCCAGGCACAGCAGGACCGCCACCAGGGTGACAGCGCCGCGCAAGAGGGCCTGCAGCGCATGCTGGCGCAGTGGGGCCAGGCGCAAACGGCCGTGGGCCAGTCGCTCGACGGCATTCGCCAGGCGGTGCTGGACAGCGCGCCGGCGCCGCAGCCCGCGCGCCACGCTGATGCACCGCCGCTGGACCTGGCCGTGCAGCAGCTGGGCCAGCTGGTGCTGCAGTCGCTGCAGCCGGTGGTCGAGCACCTGGACCAGAGCCGGCGCCAGCAGCTGGGGCTGCACCGCGTGCTGATGCAGGTCGCCACCCGCATGCAAGAGCAGATCGACCAGCAGCGCGCCGGCCGCCAGCCGCTGCAGGCCACCTTGCAGGCCGACGATATCGACAAGGCCTTTGACCGCATGCAGGATAGCCGGCCACCGCGCTGAGCATCCCAGCGTCCCTGGCAACTGCAGCCACTACCGCCGCGGCCACCGCCAGGGACGTTGAAAGCATTGTTATCAGGTGCAAGCAGCGCCCTTGTCCTAGCCTCCGGGGAGGGCGCATACCGATACACTGTGCCGATGCGAGCCTCCCCCCTCTCTTTCTCTGCCCGCCAGGGTCTGCCACGCTGGTGGTTGCCGGCCCTGTGGCTGCTGCTGTGCGCATGCCTGCTGCCCTCGGCAGCGACGGCACAGTCGCTGACCTCGCTGGCGGGCCTGGGGGGCAGTTCATCGAGCAGCAGCGATGAAGAGCGCGCCATCCAGGCGCAGCGCGAGGCCACCACCACGGCCGAGCAGGAGGCCGATGCGCTGACCCAGTCGCTCGAGCGCCTGCGCAGCCGCGTGCAGACCCCCGCGGGCGCGCCCCCCGCACCGCTGAGTGACCAGGAGCTGGGCCAGATACAGACGCGCTGGGAAGAGCGTGTACCCGCCAATGCCAGCCAGGAAGTGCTGGAAAAGCTACTGACCGACGAGCGCGAGGCGATTGCCGCGCTCAAGGCCGGCATCGAGAAATCGGCGGCCGAACAGGCCAACCTGGTGGCCCAGCCCGGCAATGGCCGCAGCGACCTGGCCAGCCTGCAGCAGCGCGTGCAGGAGACCGCGACGCCGGTGACGGCCGAGCCGGGAGAGTCGAAGGCGCTGACCCAGGCGCGCCAGCAGCGCCGCAGCGCCGAGCACCGCCGCGCCACGCAGGAGCTGGCACTGCGCCAGGAAGAGCAATCGACGATCGAGACCCGCCAGCGCCTGCTCGATGTGCAACTGCAGACCCAGCGCCGCGAGCTGCTCGAGCGCACGCCGCGCGTGGCTTGGCTCAACCAGCGCATTGCCGACCGCGCCCGCCAGCAGCTCGAGCAGCAGGTGCAGCAAACGCAGGCGGCCGAGAACGACACGGCCGAGGCCTCGGCCGCCGTGCGCGAGCTGGCGCAGCAAAACAGCGCGCTGGCCGCCCAGATCCTGGCGCACAACGACCGCCTGGTCAAAGAGCGCCAGGACCTGGCCAGCGACGAATACCGCCAAAGCCAGCTGGCCTCGGCCTTGCGCGACACGCAGGCGCGCCTGCGCCTGGGCGGCAGCGCCTCGGTGGGCCAGTGGCTGTGGAAGCAGCGCGTGGCGCTGCCCACCGTCAACACCATCCAGTCGCGCCGCAAGGCCACGTTGCGGCAGCTGGCCGAGCTGCGGCTGGCGCTGTTCAATGCCAGCGAGCGGCGCTTCAGCCTCAACGGCACGGCCACGGGTGGCGGCAACTCGGGCATGACTACGCGCGGCAGTGCCCAGAGCACAGCCTTGTGGACCAAGCAGGCCGCGCTGATTGACCAGCTCCAGCCCTTGCTGCTGCGGCGCATTGCGGTGCTGGAGCAGACCGATGCGGCGCTGCAATCGACCTTGAACAGCGGCAACGCGCTGCGCCAGGTGATGGACAAGGAGCTGCTGTGGTTCCCCAGCCATCTGGCGATGGGCGGCGCCTGGCTGGACGAATGGCGCTCGGTGCTGCGCAGCTCGGACGGTGCGCCCCTGGAGCAGGGCGCGAGCGCCTCGCCCTGGAACACCGCGCGGGCGCTGGGCGCGAGCATGCTGCGCAACCTCTGGATCTATGCCGGTATCTTTGCCGGCGTGCTGCTGCTGCTGGGCCTGCGCCGCTATGCCTTGCAAAAGCTGCAGGCGATTGCCACGCAGGTGGACAATTTCTCGCAGGACCACTTTGGCCTGACCTTGATGGCGCTGGGCTGGAGCCTGCTGTATGCGCTGCCCTGGAGCTTTGCCACGGCCGCCCTGGGCACCTTGCTGCAATCGACGGCAGCGCCGGTGGCGCTCGAGCCGCTGGGCCAGGCGCTCGAGCAGCTGAGTGCCTTTGTCTTTGTCGTGACCCTGCTCAACGTGCTGTTCCGCCCCTGCGGGCTGGCGGTGGCGCATTTTGGCTGGCCGCGCGAGCGCGTGCAGGTGCTGCGCCAGATGGTGCTGCGCGCCACCTGGCTGATCGTGCCCATCGATCTGCTGGGCGGCCTGGCCTTCTTCAGCCACGATGATTCGGCGATCAGCACCTGGGGCCGCATGTGCCTGCTGGTGCTGACCCTGGGCCTGGGCTGGATGGCCTTGCGCTACCTGCGTCAAAGCCTGCGCAAGCAGCGCCCGGGCCTGCGCTGGAGCCAGGTGGTGAGCGTGGCCGTGCTGCTGGTGCTGGCCGTGACCCTGGTGGGCATCGGGCTGGGCTATGTCTACACCGCCACCGAGGTGATCCAGGCGTTGCTGAGCAGCTTTGTGTTCCTGGCGGCGGCCGAGGTGCTGGTCAGCCTGCTGCGGCGCTGGCTGCTGCTGGGCGAGCGCCGCCTGGCGCTCAACCGCCTGCGCGCCGCTGCGCTGCAGCGCCAGGCGGCCAATGCGGCAGCGGCTGCCGATGCCGCCACTGGCAGCCCCGCCCCGGCCAACAACAATGCCGCCGATGAGCAAAGCCAGATGGCGCTGGTCACCGTCAGCACGCAGGCACACCGCCTGCTGGGCCTGCTGCAGCGGGTGCTGGTGGCGCTGAGCCTGGTGTACGCCTGGTCGCCGGTGCTGCCAGCGCTGCTGCGCTTTGAGGGCGTGGTGCTGTGGTACACCACCAATACCGAGGCCAGTGGCATTGCGCGCCCCGCGCCGGTGAGCCTGATGGACCTGCTGGTGGGTGCGCTGATCTTGCTGATGACCTTCAGCCTGACGCGCAACCTGCCCGGCCTGGTCGAGGTGGTGTTCTCCGGCACGCGCCGGGTCAGCAGCTCGGACCGCTACACGATGGCGACCCTGGCGCGCTACGGCATCACGATTGCCGGCACGGTCAGCGCGCTGTCCTTGCTGGGGCTGCGCTGGAGCCAGCTGCAGTGGATGGCCGCCGCGCTGACCGTGGGTCTGGGTTTTGGCCTGCAGGAGATTTTTGCCAACTTTGTCTCGGGCCTGATTCTGCTGGTCGAGCGGCCCTTCCGGGTCGGCGATGTGATCACCATCAACCAGCACACCGGCACCGTCACCCGCATCCGCACGCGCGCCACCACGGTGCTGGATTTCGACAACCAGGAAATCGTCATCCCGAACAAGACCTTCATCACCGGCCAGGTGACCAACTGGACCTTGAGCGACGATGTGACGCGCCTGATCATCGATGTCTCGGTTGCGCACGGCAGCGACCCGGGCGAGGTGCAGCGCATGCTGCTGGCCATTGCGGCCGAGCACCCCAAGGTGCTGCGCGAGCCCGAGGCCAACTGCTGGTTCATGGCGCTCGAAGGCCAGGGCCAGAAGTTCGAGCTGCGCGTCTATGTGGGTGCGGTGGACGACCGCCTGCCGGTGCGCAACGACCTCAACCGCAGCATCAACGCGCGGCTGAAGGCAGCCGGCATTGCGGTGGCCTTCCCGCAGATGGACATCCATGTGCGCGACCTGCCGCCCGCCCCCGCTGCGCCGCAAGAAGCCCCGGGCGCTTAAGGTGTTTGGGAGGCTGCCTGCACCAGCGCCACAAAGCGCTTGGCGGCCAGGCCCATCGGGTGCTCCTTGGACCAGACCACATCCACATAGAGCTGGGCGCCATTGCTGAGGTTGGCAAACTCCATCGCCACCAGAGCGCCCGACTGCAGCAGCGGTGCCACCAGCGGCTGGGGCAGCCAGCCCCAGCCAATGCCGGCGCTGACCATCTGCAAGGCAGCCACATGGTTGTCGGTGCGCCAGACATCGCGGGCGTAGACCAGGCGCTCATGGTCCAGCGACCAGTCGCGGCTGGCAACGATGATCTGGCGCGTATTGGTCAGGTGGTGCTCGCGCAGCTGGGGCCGGGCGGCCTCGCCGGGCGCAGGCGCCTGGACCAGCGCCTGCATCAGCGGGTGGCTGGGGGCGATGACGGCCAGCAAGGTCTCGGTCGCCACTTCCTGAAAACCTTCGCGGCCGTCCAGGCTCGGCCGCTCAAAGACCAGTGCCAGCTGCGCGCGGCCGCTGTGCAGCATGGTCAGCGCATCGGCCTGGGGGGCCGTGAGCACCTCGACGGCCAGCTGCGGGTACTCCTGCGCCAGCGCGGCCAGTGGCGCAGCCCAGGGGGCTGAGAGCAGCTCCGGCGCCATCACCAGGCTCAGCCGCGATTCCAGCCCTTGCTCCAGCGCCAGCGCATGGGCGTTGAGCTGCTGCAGCTGCGCGGCCAGCAGGCGCGCCTGCGGCTCCAGCGCCAATGCGGCGGGCAGCGGTCGGGGCTCGCGCCCTTCGCGGGCAAACAGCGGCATCTGCAGCTCGGCCTCGAGCTGGGCGATCTGCATGCTGACGGCCGAGGGCACCTTGCCCAGCGCCCGGGCTGCGGCCGAGAAGCTGCCATGGTCGAGCACGGCCAACAGGGTCTGGATCGTGTCCGAGTCAAAGGGGGCGAAGGCACTGCGCATTGATGTATCAATTTTTCTGAAAGATTCTGACTTATGTTATCAGTTCATGACACATAAGATAGCGCCCCATGTCAGTTCAAAAAATACACAACAGCCCTTGGTCGCTGCAGGGGCCGATGCGGCGCGTGGTCTATGTGGCCCTGTACGAGGCCATCGCCATCGTGGCCGCCACGGCAGGCCTGTCGGCTCTGTCGGGCCAGGGCGCTGCGCACTCCGGTGTCGTAGCCGCCGCCTCGTCGGCCATCGCGATTCTGTGGAACGTGGTCTGGAACCATTTGTTCGAGCGCTGGGAAGCTACCCAACCCACCCGTGGGCGCGGGCTGGGCCGCCGCATTGCGCATGCGCTGGGCATGGAAGGCGGTCTCGTCTTCATGCTCGTGCCGCTGTTTGCCTGGTGGTTCGAGGTCAGCCTCTGGGATGCGCTGGTGATGGACATCGGCCTGCTGCTGTTCTTCCTGGTCTACACCTTTGTCTTCAACTGGTCGTTTGACCGCCTGTTTGGCCTGCCGCAATCGGCACAGTAGGGGTCTGAAAACGCAACGGGGCGCCGTGTTATCACTGGCGCCCCGTTGCTGTTAATGGCTGTGCTTTAGCGCAACCAGGCAATCATCAGCTGCAGCACAAAGGCATTGATGATGTCGATAAAGAACGCACCTACCAGCGGCACGATCAGGAAGGCCTTGTGCGAGGGCCCATACTGGCTGGTGATGGCCTGCATATTGGCCACAGCCGTGGGCGTGGCGCCCATGCCAAAGCCGCAGTGGCCGGCGGCCAGCACGGCGGCGTCGTAGTTGCGACCCATCGTGCGGAAGGTGATGAAGACGGCAAACAGCGCCAGCGCCACGGTCTGCACCGCCAGGATGAGCATCAGCGGCCCGGCCAGATCGGCCAGCTCCCAGAGCTTGAGCGACAGCAGCGCAATGGCCAGGTAGATCGACAGGCCGGCGTTGCCAAAAACATCGATGGCGCGGTCAAACACTTTGAAGCCAAAGCCGTAGTCGAGCACATTGCGGATCACCACGCCGCCGCCCAGGGCCCAGACAAAGGTGGGCAGCTGCAGCATCGTGCCCTGGGTGGCGCTGGTCATGAACTCGGCAAAGGCCAGGCAGCCGGCAAACAGCGCCAGGGTCTCGATGGCGGCCTCGGCGGTGATCAGGCGCGGGGCGGTGTTGGGCGTCTCGAAATTGGCGACCTGGCTGCTGTCGTTGCCTGGGGTGTGCTCACTCACTTCCTTTTCAGCCAGCGTGCGTGGCTGGGCCAGCTGGTGGCGCGTGATCAGGCGCTTGGCCAGAGGGCCGCCCAGCAGGCCGCCGATGACCAGGCCAAAGGTGGCGCAGGCAATGCCCAGCGCGGTGGCGCCGCTCAGGCCGTATTGGTTCTCCAGCACCGAGCCCCAGGCGCCAGCGGTGCCGTGGCCGCCCAGCAAGGTGATCGAGCCCGCGACCAGGCCAATGAGCGGATCCAGCCCCAGCAAGGTGGCCAGGCCCACGCCGACACCGTTTTGCACAAAGATAAAGGCGACGATGACGCCCAGAAACACCACCAGGCCCATGCCGCCTTCGCGCAGCTTGGCAAAGTTGGCGCTCAGCCCGATCGACGAGAAGAACACCAGCATGAAGCTGGTCTGCATGCCGGTGGCAAAGGCCAGGGTCAGGCCGGTGGCCTGGTGCAGCGCAAAGATAAGGGCGGCCACCACCAGGCCGCCGGAAACGGGCTCGGGGATGTTGAAGTCGCGCAGGAAGCGGATGTGCCGCGTCAGCCACTTGCCCAGCAAGAGCACGAGGACGGCAAAGATCAGGGTGTAGTAAGCACTGAAACTCAGATGCAAGGGAATTCTCCTCAAAGTGCAGGTCTGGACCTGTTTGAAAACAGAAAGCCGGTGTTGCCTATGGGTTGGCGTTGTTTGCCGGCAAAGCGCTGCAATATGGGTGAATGCCGAAGCATCGTCTGATTGAATAGGGCTATAACCAACAATGGTGAATGGTGTTTTTGGCTATGGACAAGCCCCTCTGCCTGTGCTTTGGCGCCCGGCCTGGCTTAAAATGCAGGGCCTTGTTCCAAGGAGCGCTGCAGCAGGCCGGTGGTACCCCCATCGCAGGCCTGTCAGGCTTGGGGCAGGTCGACGGGCATGCCGCGCATGGCCCGCATCAACGGCGCTCACCTGTTCTGTCTCTGTTTTCTGGTTTTCACAGGTGAGCCCCATGTCCGCGTCTGCTGCCCCCGTTTCCGTTCCTCCCATGCGCCTGTCGGGCCTGGAGCCCGTGTTTGTTGGCGAGGACAGCCTGTTTGTCAACGTCGGTGAACGCACCAACGTGACGGGCTCCAAGGCCTTTGCGCGCCTGATCCTGAACGAGCAGTACGAAGAGGCGCTGGCCGTTGCGCGCCAGCAGGTGGAAAACGGCGCCCAGGTGATCGATGTGAACATGGACGAGGCCATGCTCGACAGCAAGGCCGCGATGGTGCGTTTTCTGAACCTGATCGCCTCCGAGCCCGATATCGCCCGCGTGCCCATCATGGTCGACAGCTCCAAATGGGAGGTGATCGAGGCGGGGCTGCGCTGCATCCAGGGCAAGGGCATCGTCAACTCCATCTCGATGAAAGAGGGCGTGGACGAGTTCAAAGCGCATGCGCGCCTGGTCAAGCGCTATGGCGCCGCCGCCGTGGTCATGGCCTTTGACGAAAAAGGCCAGGCCGATACCTACGAGCGCAAGATCGAGATCTGCGAGCGCGCCTACCGCATCCTGGTTGACGAGGTCGGTTTCCCGCCCGAGGACATCATCTTCGACCCCAACATCTTTGCCGTGGCCACCGGCATCGAAGAGCACAACAACTACGGCGTGGACTTCATCGAGGCGACGCGCTGGATCAAGCAGAACCTGCCCGGCGCCAAGGTGAGCGGCGGCGTATCGAACGTGTCGTTCTCGTTCCGCGGCAACGACCCGGTGCGCGAGGCGATCCACACGGTGTTCCTGTACCACGCAATCCAGGCGGGCATGGACATGGGCATCGTCAACGCCGGCATGGTCGGCGTCTATGACGACCTCGAGCCGGTGCTGCGCGAGCGCGTCGAAGACGTGGTGCTCAACCGCCGCCCCGACGCCGGCGAGCGCCTGGTCGAAGTGGCCGACAGCGCCAAGAGCGGTGCCAAGGACGACAGCAAGAAGCTCGAATGGCGCGGCACGCCCGACAGCCCCAAGACGGTGAATGAGCGCCTGTCGCATGCGCTGGTGCATGGCATCACCGACTTCATCACCGAAGACACCGAAGAGGCCTACCAGGCCATCGTCGTGCAAGGCGGCGGGCGCCCGCTGCATGTGATCGAAGGGCCGCTGATGGACGGCATGAACATCGTCGGCGACCTGTTTGGCGCCGGCAAGATGTTCCTGCCCCAGGTGGTCAAGTCGGCCCGCGTGATGAAGCAGGCCGTGGCCCACCTGGTGCCCTATATCGAAGAGGAAAAGCGCCAGCAGGAAGCGGCGGGCATGGACGTGTCGAGCAAGGGCAAGATCGTCATCGCCACCGTCAAGGGCGATGTGCATGACATCGGCAAGAACATCGTCACCGTGGTGCTGCAGTGCAATAACTTCGAGGTCATCAATATGGGCGTGATGGTGCCCTGCCACGAGATCCTGGCCCGTGCCAAGGCCGAGGGCGCGGACATCATTGGCCTGTCGGGCCTGATCACGCCCAGCCTCGAAGAGATGCAGTATGTGGCCGGCGAGATGCACAAGGACGACTATTTCCGCATCAAGAAAATTCCGCTGCTGATTGGCGGCGCCACCTGCTCGCGCGTGCACACGGCGGTGAAGATTGCGCCCAAGTACGAAGGCCCGGTGCTTTACGTGCCCGATGCTTCGCGCAGCGTGAGCGTGGCCCAGAGCCTGCTGGGTGAGAACAAGGACCGCTACCTGCAAGAGGTGGAGGCCGACTACGACAAGGTGCGCACCCAGCACGCCAACAAGAAGAAAACGCCGCTGTGGACCTTGGCCCAGGCCCGCGCCAATGCCACCCCGGTGGATTTTGCCGCGCACCCGCCCGTCACGCCCCGCGTGCTGGGCCGCCGCGTGTTCAAGAACTTTGACCTGGCCGAGATCGCCCAGTACATCGACTGGGGTCCATTCTTCCAGACCTGGGACCTGGCCGGCCCGTACCCCGCCATCCTCGACGATGAGGTGGTCGGTGTGGAGGCGCGCAAGGTGCTGGCCGATGCCCAGGCCATGCTCAAGAAGATCATCGAAGGCCGCTGGCTGCAGGCCAATGGCGTGATGGGCCTGTTCCCCGCCAACCGCGTGGGCGACGACATCGTGTTCTACACCGACGAGTCGCGCAGCACCGAGCTGCTGACCTGGTACGGCATGCGCCAGCAAACCGAGAAGCAGGCGGTGGACAACGTGATGCGCCCCAGCCGCTGCCTGGCCGACTTTGTGGCCCCCAAGGAATCGGGCATCGGCGACTACGCCGGCCTGTTTGCCGTCACGGCTGGCATTGGCGCCGAGAAAAAGGACAAGGAATTTGAAGCCGCACTGGACGACTACAGCGGCATCATGTTCAAGGCCCTGGCCGACCGCCTGGCCGAAGCCTTTGCCGAATGCCTGCACCTGCGCGTGCGCCAAGACCTGTGGGGCTATGCCGCCGATGAGCAGCTGAGCAACGAGGAACTCATCAAGGAAAAATACCAGGGCGTGCGCCCCGCCCCCGGCTACCCCGCCTGCCCGGACCACACCGCCAAGATCGACCTGTTCAAGGCGCTGGATGCCGCCGATATCGGCATGCACCTCACCGAGAGCCTGGCCATGTTCCCCGCCTCCAGCGTCAGTGGCTTCTACCTGGGCTACCCCGAAGCCGTCTACTTCAATGTCGGCGAAATCGGCGAGGACCAGCTGGCCGATATGGCCCAGCGCCGGGGCATGGACATCGAGGTCCTGCGCCGCGCGCTGGCGCCGAATCTGGCGTAAATACAATCCTTAGGTTGTAAAACGGAAATACAAACTACGATTTGTATTTCAGAAATACAGCCTATATTTTGTAAATCACAAATACAGCGTATAGTGTGTTTTTCTGCTGCTTGCAGAGGAGCGCGCCATGGACGAATTCACCGTACGCACGACGGCACAGCTGCCGACGCTGCTCAAAGCCTTTCGCAAGACGGCCAAGCTGACCCAGGCGGATGTGGCCACGCGTCTGGGGGTCACCCAGCAGACGGTCTCGGCCATGGAGCGCAATGCCGAGTCGGTCAGCGCTGAACGCTTGATGAAGCTGATGGGCATCCTGGGCGTGGATCTGGTATTGCGCGCCCGCCCGGCCACGTCTCCGGACACCGGCCGTGAACTGCAGACACTGGATAGCTGGTAAGCCATGCGCAGCGTTGGCCATAACAAAGCCCTGGGCCTGTGGATGAACGGCCACCGTGTCGGGACATGGCGCGTAGAGGCGGGTAGCGATGTTTTGCAGTACGACGACGCCTGGGTGCGTGATGTGGCTCTGCGCCGGCCCTTGTCCTTGTCACTGCCCTTCACACCGGGAAATGGTCCGCACAAAGGCGAGGCGGTGCGCTTTTATTTCCAGAACCTGCTGCCGGACAACGAGCAGATTTTGGAGCGCATCGCGCGCCGCTACAAAGTAGGCGCTACAGACCCCAATGCGCTGTTGCAGGAAATTGGCAGAGACTGCGTTGGCGCCTTGCAGATCCTGCCCGCTGGTGAGGCGCCCCCCGAAGAACCGGAGATGCAGTACGAGGTGCTGAGCGAGGCGGACGTGGCGCGCCTGGTTCGCGCCGTGGTGAACCCGACGCAGTCTGGCGATGGCGGTCTGGATGACGACGATTTCCGGATCTCGATTGCCGGGGCGCAGGAGAAAACCGCTCTGCTTTACTGGGCCGGCCAATGGTGCAGACCCCTGGGTGCAACACCGACTTCACACATCCTGAAATTGCCGCTGGGTCTGATTGGCAATATGCAGATCGACATGCGCCACTCGGTAGAGAACGAATGGCTGTGTTCGAAGCTGGTGGCCGCCTTTGGGATTCCGATTGCGCCCTGCGACGTGCTGCGCTTTGAAGACCAGAAGGTGTTGGCCGTTGAACGCTTTGACCGGAGCGTATGGAAGGAGAAGGTCCTGGTACGGATCCCGCAGGAGGACATGTGCCAGGCCAGTGGTGTCTCGCCCATTCTCAAATACGAGAGTGATGGCGGGCCCGGCGTCGATACCATCATGGACTTGCTGGCGAGATCCAAAAGTCCGGGGACAGACCGGTTCCAGTTCTTTATGGCACAGCTGTTGTTTTGGATGCTGTGTGCCACTGACGGCCATGCCAAGAACTTCAGCATCTTTTTGCGGCCCCAGGGCGTGTTCGAGATGACGCCGCTGTATGACGTGCTCTCGGCCTACCCCATTTGGGGAGCCGGGCCTGGCAAGTTGTCGCCCCACAAGGCGCGCATGGCCATGGCCGTGCGTTCCAAAAATGCGCACTGGAACATGAACAAGATCATGCGCTGCCACTGGGAGGCTGTGGGCGAGCGCTATGGCATCCGCTCGCCCCAAGGCTTGGATGTGCGAGCAATCATCGACCAAGTGGTGGAGATGACACCGGACGTGATTGCCCGCGCCGAAAAGCAACTACCCCCTGACTTTCCGCAGAGCGTGTCAACGGCCATATTCCAAGGCCTGCAAGACGCCGCGAACCGCCTGGGCAGGGTGCATGACTGAGCTGCGGTGTTGATCCAGGACAGCGCTCGCCCCAAGGCTTCACAGCTCAACCCGCCAAGATCCCCTCCAGATTTGCCCGCAGCGCCGTAGCGCGCTCCGTCACCCGCGGCAGCGCTGCTTGGGCGATCGATTGCGCCAGTAACGCCTCACCCAACACGACGGCGACCCGGGCCCAGGTGAGCAGGTGGGCGGGGTGCATATCCTTGTCCTGCGCCGCCAGCCGGGCGGCGGCCAGGAACGACGCGGGGTAGGCGCTGAAAGGGGCAAAAAAGGCCTGGGACTGCCGCTGCCATTCCGACACTACAAAGGCCACTGATTCGGCCGCCTCCTGTGCGCTGGTGCCATAGGCAAACTCGGCATCTGCGGCGTTGCGAAAGCCGGCGATGACCGAGCCGCGCCAGGCGCAGTCATGGTCGCGCATCGCCGGCGGCGCGGGCATGGCGCCACCGGCCACATCGCCCAGCGCCTGCAGATGGGCGCCCAGGTTGACCTGGAACACCGCGCTGCGCGGGCGGTGCTGGACCTCAACGACATGCACCACGCCACCGTCCAGCACACGCCGGGCGATATCGCCCTGGCGGACAAAGCCGGCGGCCACAAGTTGCGGGAAGAACTGCGCACGCAATTCGCTGGTGGTGGTTTTGCGGTCCATGGTGGGTGGTTCTTGGGGGATGGGGCGGCAGGTGCAGACATCGGGTGTGCCGCGCACCCTTGCTTATAAAGCCTTTTGAGCGTTTTGGGCGATGTGCTTTGTCGTCGAGTCGTACATGCGAAATCTACATATCGATTGAATGAAATCGTCGTTGTCCAACGACGGTCTGTATTCCTACACTGGGCCCTCAATCAAGTTTTCGCTGGCCCGGGCATGGTGCCCTGGCGTGGGGATCTCAGAAAGCATAGCTATGAAAAACAAGGCATGGGCGATGGTGGCCACCGCTGCGGTGGCAGCGCTGGCATCGGGGGCGGTGTGGGCCGATCGCCTGCAGGATATCAAGCAGGCGGGGGTGCTGCGCGTGGCAGCCTTTGATGCCAATCCACCGTTTGGTTTTGTCGATCCCAAGACGCGCAAGATCGTGGGTCTGGATGTGGACTATGCGCAGGCCTTTGCGCAGCGACTGGGCGTGAAGCTGCAGCTGGTGCCGACCAACCCGGCCAACCGCGTGCCGCTGCTGCTGTCGAACAAGGTGGACCTGGTGCTGGCCAATTTCACGATCACCGAGGAGCGTGCCAAGCAGGTGGGCTTCAGCGTTCCCTACTTTGCCTCGGGCACACAGTTCATCGCGGCCAAGGGCACGTTGACCTCGCCCGCGCAACTGAACCAGCTGCGCATCGGTGTGGACAAGGGCACGACCAATGAGATCGTGCTGCGCGAGAAGCACCCGCAAGCCACCTTGGTGGCCTATGACGACACGCCGTTTGCGTTCACTGCGCTGCGCAATGGCAATGTGCAGGCCATCTCGCAAGACGGCCCCAAGCTGGTCGGCCTGCTGGCCACGATCAAGGATAAAAAGGAGCGCGACAAGTGGGAGGTGCCGGCGTTCACGATATCGAGCGACTACATCGGCGTGGGCATTCCCAAGGGGGAGGCTGCGCTGACCGACTTTGTCAACACCGCCCTCAAGGAACTGGAGGCCAGCGGCCAGGCCGGCAAGATCTACGACACCTGGTTCGGGCCGCAGAGCGCGACACCGCTGGTGCGCAATTTCAAGATCGGCGACAAGCCATAACAGCATAGGTACCGCACAACCCCCGCGTCTGAGAAGGCGCGGGGCTGTGCCTTTTGGGGTTGGTGTTTATGCAATTTTTGATCTCCTGGCTGGAGCCGCTGTGGCCGCATCTGCTGGCGGGCAAGTACTGGCGCTGGCTGCTGGAGGGCTGGTGCACCACGGTGCTGGCCTCGCTGCTGGTGATGGCGGCGTCCACCGTGCTGGGCATCGGCTTTGCGGTGGCGCGCAGCACGGCCTGGGCGCCACTTCGCTGGCTGGCGCTGGCCTACCTGTCGGTGTTTCGCAATACGCCGCTCTTGGTGCAGCTGTTCTTTTGGTACTTTGGCGTTCCCAGCCTGCTGCCACCAGCCTGGATGGCCTGGCTCAACCAGGCGCACAGCCTGGCGCTGGGCCCGTTCAGCCTGGGCTGGCCTTCGCTGGAGTTTGTCTCGGCCTGCATCGGCATGGTGTTCTATGCGACGGCCTATGTGGGCGAAGAGGTGCGCGCGGGCATCAACAGCGTGCCGGCCAGCCAGAGCCAGGCGGCGCGCTCGCTGGGCATGGGCGGCTGGCAGCTGCTGCGCCATATCGTGCTGCCCCAGGCGCTGGCGCGGGTCATCTCGCCGCTGATGGGCCAGTACATGAACATCGTCAAGAACACCTCGCTGGGCATGGCCATTGGCCTGGCCGAGCTCTCGTACCGGGCGCGCCAGGTGGAGGCCGAGACCTTCCAGTCCTTCCAGGTCTATGGCATCAGCACCTTGCTCTACATCGTGCTGATCGTGGTGCTGGAGCTGCTCAGCCAGCACCTGGCCCAGCGCCGCCGCTGGGGCCGGGTGGAGGTGAGGCGCGCATGAACTTTGCTGCACTGAGCGATGACTGGCACTACCTGCTGGTGGGCACCTTTCCCGATGGGCCACCGGGCGGCGCCTTGCTGAGCCTGATGCTGAGCGCCGTCTCCGGCCTGCTATCTGCCGTGCTGGGGCTGGCACTGGGCATTGCGCTGGTGATGGGGCGGGGCCGGGCCTTGCAGTGCCTGCGGGTGCTGCTGGGCTTTTTGCGCGCCATTCCGGTGCTGCTGCTGATCTTCTGGATTTATTTTTTGCTGCCGGTGCTGTTCAACGTGGATGTGCCGGGCAGCGTCTCGGTGGTCTGTGCGCTGTCGCTGGTCAGCGGCGCCTACCTGGCCCATGGCGTGGCCGCTGGCCTGCAGGCGGTTGCGCCGGGCCAGTGGGATGCCGGCGCGGCGCTGGGCCTGACGCGCTGGCAGGTGCTGCGCAGCCTCATCCTGCCCCAGGCGCTGGCGGTGATGCTGCCCTCGTTTGTGAACCAGTGGGTGACCCTGATCAAGGACAGCTCGCTGGCCTATATCGTCGGCGTGGGCGAGCTGTCCTTTCTGTCCACCCAGGTCAATGCGCGGCTGATGGTGCACCCGGCCGAGGTGTTCCTGCTGGTGGGCGCGATCTACTGGCTGATGTGCTCGGCGCTGAACCTGCTGGCCTGGGCCGTGGCGCGGCGCAGCCAGCCGCGCTTCGCGCGCTGAGGCAGGCATCAAAAAAGGACGCCAGGGCGTCCTTGGGGGTGGAAGCAGCTGCCTTGCTTACTGGTTCTTCAGCTCGGCAATGTAGGCATCGCGGGCCTGCACGCCCGTCGGGGTGAAGTCGGTGAACACGCCATCGATGCCCAGGCGGTAGTAGGCCAGGAACTCCTGCACCGGGTCACCCTTGTAGATGCCGGCCAGGCGGCCCGCTTCGTTGCGGAAGGTGAAGCTGTGCACGATCAGGCCAGCCTTGTGGGCGTTGGCGATCAGGCCGGTGTCCTTCAAGGTGTTGACGTCCTTCAGGCCGGCGCCGTCCTTGTAGGGCACGACGGAGTGGGCCAGGACCTGGGGCTTCCAGGGGCCGATGCCGTCGGCATAGGTCTTGATCTCGGCCAGGCCGGCCGGGGTCTGCATCACGGCAAAGGTGCGGGCATCGCCAGCCAGGGTCCAGCTGTAGGGGCGGCCGCTGATGAAGGTCCATTCATCGGTGGTGATGTAGACCATCGAGCCATCCTTGAGGTCGAAGTCATTGCCATCGATCAGCTGCACGCCCTTGGCCTTCATGCCGGCCTTGCGCAG
This sequence comes from Comamonas squillarum, assembly GCF_025309455.1. Classification (NCBI taxonomy): domain Bacteria; kingdom Pseudomonadati; phylum Pseudomonadota; class Betaproteobacteria; order Burkholderiales; family Comamonadaceae; genus Comamonas; species Comamonas squillarum. Next base: position 3,401,811 of record NZ_CP104377.1, on the reverse strand, counting down.
GTACTTGAGGCTCTCAGGGTCAAAGCTCTGGATGTAGATGGCCGAGTCCTTGCTGTTGAGCTTGTTCTTCTCGAGCAGCGCCATCACGGCATCTTCAAACGGGTGGCTGCCGCTGCCGCAACCATTGGCGATCGCCTGCTGGTTGTTCCAGTAGGGGTTCTTGGTTTCGGCATACACGGGGATGGTGCGGCCCAGCGCCTTGCCCTTGGCCGCTGCGATGTCGATCACATCCTGGGCGCTGATCAGCGGCAGCTTGCCGTTCCACTCGGTGGGGCGGTCGGCGCGGTTGTCCAAGGTGGTGCCGGCAATCCAGTCGCGCAGCTCCTGCATCGTGAAGTCGCTGATCGACCAGTCATTGCTGTGGTCTTCGCCGTCGACGATCAGCGCCTTGAGCACCGACTTCTGGTTGCCCGGCTCGACCAGGTCCGTCAGGTACTGGCTGGGGCCGTTGGCCGGGATGGCGGGGTATTTCACATTCACCAGCACGCCGGGCGTGGTGCGCTTGCGGGCTGCCACGGCGGCATTGGTCTTGGCCACATCGGCGATGTTGGTGCTGTCGCTCAGCCAGGCGTTGTGGCGGGCCACCAGCTGGCAGTCACGCGTCATGTGCATGTCCAGCTCCAGCATGTCGGCACCGGCGTCGGCCGCCTTCTCGTAGGCCATGCGGGTCTGCTCGGGGTACATGCCCGAGTAGCCACGGTGGGCGATCACCTGGGGCTGCTTGCCGTCCAGGGTCTTGAAGCTCGGATCATCATCGCCGCCGCCGCAGGCGGTCATCAGCAGAGCTGCGCACATCGCAGCGCCCAGCGTGGCCAGGCGAAAGGTGGGTTGGTGTGTTGTCATCGTCCGTTGTCCCCAGGGTTGGTGAATCAGCAAGTGGATGGATGCTGCGGGGTCGGTATGACGGCACGGTGACAATGTAAAGCGCGCGTCTGCGGCTCACAACAGGCGAGGTGTGCAGGCACTTGTCGGTCTTTGCTGCCGCCTGTAGAGAACACCCCCATCAACCGCTGCAGGCATCCAATTCCACGCACCAGCGTAGTGCAAGGCAGGCAGCGGGCCCAGTGTTTTCGATGCTGCAGCGCGGCAACTGTGGTGTTCTGTCCAATCGCCGATCAGGCGCGGCCCAGCCACCAGACCAGGCCCAGCGCCAGCGCGGCGGGCACGGCGAAGTTGACGAGCAAGATGGGCAGCTCCTGCGCGACGGTATAGCCGGCCTTGTGGACGCCGACCCACATATTGACCAGCGCGACCCCCAGCCAGGCGGGGATGAAGTACTTGGCCGCCAGCGCGATGCTGGCCGCATCGGCGCCCCAGAGCTTGCCCAGCAGGGCAAAGACGGCCAGCAGCAGCAAGCCGGTCAGCATGACCAAAATCATATGCATGGGCAACTCCTTGTGGTGGTGGGAGGGCGGCGCCCTCCAGGCTTTATTTTGTCGTATAGCCGCCGTTGATCAGAATCGTCTGGCCGGTGATCCACCAGCCATCGCTCACCAGGTGGCGCACAAAGGGCACCACGTCTTCGATGTCGGTCAGGCCCGTCTGGCTGAACGGCGACAGCGCCGCCGCGCTCTTGTGGTAGGCCTGGGCATCGGCGCTTTCCTGGCCGTAGAAGAAGGGCGTGTCCATGGGGCCGGGGCCCACGGCGGTGACCGAGATGCCCCGCGCGCCCAGCTCCTTGGCCGCTGCGCGGGTGTAGTGCTCCACCGGCGCCTTGGTGCCCGCGTAGGACGCGTAAAACGGCGTGAAGGCGCCCAGCAGCGAGGTGACCAGCGTGCAGATCTTGCCGCCATCATTCACCTGCTTGCCTGCCTCCTTCAAGAAGAAGAAGGCGGCCTTGTTGTTGACCGCATCCATCTCGTCAAACTCCGCTTCGCTGATCTCGGCCATCGGCTTTTTCAGCACCTTGCCGACGGTGTTGATCGCAATGTCGGGGCGGCCCAGCGCGGCCACGGTGTCGGCAAACAGCTTCTCCACGGCGGCGGCCGTGGTCAGGTCGCCTTGCAGCATCACCGCCTTGGCGCCCAGCTTTTGCAGCGCTGCCAGCGTCTGCTCGGCATCGGCCTTGCTCGCTGCGCTGTTGTAGTGGATGGCCACGGCCTTGGCGCCATGCTGGACAAAGTCGGTGGCCAGCAGGCCGCCCAGGTTTTTGGCACCGCCGGCGATCAAAACGGTCTTGCCCTGCAGGCTGTGTTGGGGTTTGGACATGAAAAGCTCCTTGGGGATAGGTCAGAGCTGTTCAGCGTAATTGGTCACGAAACAAAGATAAATATAGAATTTATTCCATGTTTATCCAGAATTTATTAACAATGAATGTGCAGGATCCGGGCTATGGACCGCATTGACCTGCTGCGCATCTTTTTGCGTGTGGCCGCGACCGGCAGCTTTTCCCAGGCCGCCGACCAGCTGGCGCTGCCCCGGCCCACCGTGTCGCTGGCGGTGCAGCAGTTGGAAGCCCGGCTGGGCACGCGCCTGCTCCACCGCACCACACGCAAGGTAGCGCTGACGTTGGATGGCCAGGCGCTGGTTGATAGCGCCAGCAGCCTGGTTGACGAGATGCAGGACCTCGAGCAGCGCTTTCGCCCGCAATCGCATGCCGTGGCCGGGCGCCTGCGCATCGATGTGCCCAGCCGCGTGGCGCGGCTGATCGTCGCCCCCGCATTGCCAGCGCTGCTGGCGCAGCACCCGGGGCTGGAGGTGGATCTGGGCTCCAGCGACCGGGCGGTGGACCTGGTGCAGGAGCACATCGACTGCGCCTTGCGCGTGGGGCCGCTGGCCCACAGCTCGCTGGTGGCCAAGGCGCTGGGCAGCATGGAACTGATCAACTGCGCCAGCCCCACCTACCTGGCCCGGCAGGGCACGCCGCAGACACCGGCTGACCTGGCAGGCCACCAGAGCGTGCACTACAACTCGCCCACCAGTGGGCGCCCTGCCGCCTGGGAATGGGTGGAGGGCGGCGCCGAGCACAGCATGGTGCTGCCCGGGGCTGTGGGTGCCAACCATGTGGAGAGCTATATCGCCTGCGCGCTGGCGGGCCTGGGCCTGATCCAGATACCGCGCTATGACGTGCAGGCCCATCTGCAGTCGGGCGAGCTGGTGCAGGTGCTGCACAGCTACCCGCCGCCTGCGCTGCCGGTGCATGTGCTCTACCTGCACCGGGCGCAGCTGTCGCGCCGGGTGCGGGTGTTCATCGACTGGATCGCGCAGCTGCTGGCGCAGGCCGGAGCGATTGCGCCCGGCCCGGACGGCCCCGTGTCCGCTCCATGACAAAGCGCCTCTCTGTACCAGCGGTACCGAGAGGCGCTTTGTAAGGCCTGATCGAACCGGCTACGACAGCCGGGTCTTCAAGATGCGATGCGCTCAGTAACGGCCACCGCCGTAGCCGCCTTGGCCGTAGCCCACGTCGGAGCGACCGCCCGAGTTGCTGTAGCCACCCGCGCCTCTGGATTCTTCACGGGGGCGGGCCAGGTTGACGACGATCTGGCGTCCGTCGACCGACCTGCCATTGAGCGCGTCGATTGCTGCCTGGGCCACATCGGCCGAGGCCATTTCGACAAAGCCGAATCCCTTGGAGCGACCGGTATCGCGGTCCATCATGACTTTGGCGGAGGTCACCGAACCGAATTCGGAGAAGTTGTCCTGGAGACTGGAATCGGTCACGGAATAGGGCAGGTTGCCCACATAAATTTTGCTGCTCATGTCAGAGCCTTTCTGAAAGAAGTTGCACCATGGGTGCGCATGGAGTGGCGGCGGACTGGACAGACCAGGCCATGTCGCCAAGGAATGGGAGGGGTGGTGTTGCCACCCCGCGGTCAGCAGACCGGAGGCTTGGGCATGGATGACTGCAGCCAGCCTTGGGTCACTGCAAAGATGCGCGCCGCTTCTGCAGAGGCGAATGTCTTGTCGAAGCGGAATACCCGGCAATAGCTGCCATTGCCCGGTGATCGCTGGAAGGAGAAGGATGCGCCAAAGCGGCCATTGGGCGCTTGGTGGGTCGACGGGGAAACGAGGTACTTCCCGATGGAAATAAAAGTCTTAGAAATGGGTATCAATCAGGATCACGGGCTTGGGCAGCCTGTGTGAGCGTGTAGGTACGCGGTTGACTGCTGCTCTGCAGACCAACCAGGCGAATGTCGCCAAGAACGCTGGAAGTAGCCCTGCCACCCACCAGCGGGAAAAAAGAGGCTTGCACAGCGGCAAATACCTCTCAGACGGTGTTCACTATAAAGCAATAGTTATAAAAAGTCTAATTTTTATTAACGTATTGCATAAAACAACGTTGCGCCTCAGCGCGCACCGGCCGCTGTCAGCATCTCCACCATCGCGCTATAGCCGCGTTGCCGGGCATGGGCCAGCGGTGTCACGCCCTCCTTGTCGGCCAGGTTGACATCGGCCTTGGCATCGATCAAGAGCTGCAGGATCTGCTGGTGGCGCGGGCCGCCATCGCTCAGCACGATGGCCTCCATCAGCGCCGTCCAGCCCAGGCGGTTGACATGGTTCACATCGACGCCGGCGTTGATGAGGGTGCGCACGGTCTCGACATGGCCGCGCTCGGCTGCCGGGATCAACGCGGTGCCGCCATAGCGGTTGGTGCTGCGCAGGTCGGCGCCATGGGCCAGCGTCATCTGCAGGATCTCCTGGTGGCCGCGTGCGCCGGCGTACAGGTAGGGGCTGTCTTCGATGTGGTCCTTGGCATTCACATCGGCGCCGGCCTCGATCAAGGCCTTGGCCGCTGCCACCTGGTTGCTCTGGGTGGCTACGAGCAGCGGCGTGCGGCCCTGGGCATCGCGTGCATCGAGGGCGCTGGCGCCACCGTTTTGCAGCAGTTGCTGGATGCGGCTGCCGTTGTTGGCGGCCGCTGCCTGGTGCAGGGCGAGCGTGGTCATGTTCTGTGCGTGGGCAGGGGGTTGCGTCAGTTGAAAGGCCAGGCCAAGGCAGAGGCTGAGCAAGGGGCGCATGGGGTTTCCTTTGAACAGGTTCTTACAGCGGGGGTATGGCAGCCGCGTCCATCCCCTCCAGTTCATATACTCCCAAAACCATAGCTGGTCTTGCAGGCTTAGTGGGTGCGAAAGGGCATTCTTGCACAGGAATGCCGGATGCCGGTGGAGATGAGAGACAAGGGAGTGCAGAGAAGAATGGGCGGGAGCAACGAGGGAAAGCAGCAGCGCGGCCATGCGGCGCTGCTGGTGCTGGGCGGGGTGCTGATGGCGGCGCTGGGCGTGCTGCTGCTGTGGCTGTGGTTGCCGCTGCTGATAGCAGTGGCCGCAGGCGGGCTGGTGTTTGTGCTGCTGTCGCAAGCGGGCCGCATCGGCTGGATGCTGGAAGGGCGGCGCGCGCTGCGCGATCCAGGCTTGCTGATGGAGGATGGGCGGCTGCGCACGCCCGTGTGGCTGCCGTTTTACGCGATGCTGGCGGCCTTGCTGGCGACGGCTTGCGGCTGGATGGTCCTGTTCCTGCTGCCCGACAGCCTGCACCCGGCCGAGATGCTGCAGATGGGCACGGGCCTGGCCGGCGCCATCGTGGTGCTGGTAGCGGTCTGGCTGCTGGGGCAGCTGAGCACCGGCTGGTCGCTGCTTCGGCAGGGCCAGGCCTGGAATGCCCGCCGCATGTCGCCCGAATGGTGGATTTGGGCGGCGATCGCCTTTGTGCCAGCAGCGCTGGCCATGGGCCTGATGGCGCCGGACCGGGCCGGGCTGCAGGTCTGGGGCCTGCAATGGCGCGGCTATGACAGCCAACCTATCCGCATCCAGCTGGCGCCCGCCAGCAACCCCGAACAAGCCCGCCTGCGCGACGCGGCCCTGCTGGAGCTGGTGCAACCGCTGCTGGTGCAGGGCAGCCGCCGTATTGCTGCCAGCATGCGCAGCCGCCACGGCACAAGCCACTGGAGCGCCGCCCTGCCAGCGCGCTACCGGCTGCAAGGCGATGTGCTCGACATCCAACTGGCAGGCCGCCTGGAGCCGGAGGGGCTGCAGCGCTATGCGCAGCAACTGCAGCAGCTGGGCGCGGGCGACCACCGCGCCCTGCGCTGGTTGGTGGCGGCGCAATGCCTGCCAGCCCCCAGTGCGATGGCAGCCTTGAGCGCGGCCGCGCGGCGCGCGCAGTGGGCGCAGGTGCAGGCCTGTGCGCAGCAGCGCAGCCAGGCCTTGCAGGCGCTAGGCGCGCAGCTGCAAGGGCAGATCGAGCAGGTGGAGGTGTTGCCGCTGGCGCACTACCGGCCCTGGCCCCGGCGTGGTGGCTGGCAGGCGGTGGCCCTTCCCTCGGGGCAAGAGGCTTTGGATGCATTGCCGCTGCTGGCGCAATGATGCCTGGCGCGGCGACTTTTTACAGCGCCAGATCCGTCCACTGCCCGGGCTCCAGGCCAGCGAGCGAGTAGGGGCCAATGGCCATGCGCACCAAGCGCAAGGTGGGGTGGCCGGCGGCAGCGGTCATGCGCCGCACCTGGCGGTTGCGGCCTTCGCGGATGATGAGCTCGATCCAGCAATCGGGCACGCTCTGGCGCACGCGGATGGGCGGGTGGCGCGGCCACATCGCAGGCTGCGGGTCGAGCATGCGCACCTGGGCCGGCAGGGTCTTGCCGTCTTTCAGGTCCACGCCATCGCGCAGCTGCTGCAAGGCGGCGGCATCGGGAATGCCTTCGACCTGCACCCAGTAGGTCTTGGCCATCTTGTGGCGCGGGTCGGCAATGCGGGCCTGCAACTGGCCGTCGTTGGTCAGCAGCAGCAGGCCTTCGCTGTCGCCATCGAGCCGGCCAGCGACATAGACGCCGGGCACGTCGATAAAGTCTTTCAGGCCTTGCCAGCGCCCCTCGGGCGTGAACTGGCTGACAACGCCATAGGGCTTGTGAAAGCCCAGCAGCCGGGGCGGGCCGGCCGGGCTTGCGGGCCTGGCAGGCTTGAGGAGTCGGCCCGGCCCGCCGCTCTTGCGCGGCCGCATGCGTGGCTCGGGCATCAGCGCTGCACGGGGCTCAGGGTGGCACGCAGGCGCTCGCCAGGCGCAGTCTCCGGGGGCGGAGGGGTGGTCTCCAACGCTTCTTCGACGTTGCCGATATGGGCCAGCATCAGTGCGCGGGCCTGCTCGGCGTCGCCCCGCTCCAGCGCCTCGACAATGCTGGCATGGTCCGCGCAGGACTGCTCGGCGCTGTGGTCGGACTGGTAGAGCGTTGCTGCCAGCGTGGTGCGGGCGGTCAGGTCGCGCAGGGTATCGGCCAGCAGGCGGTGGCCCATGTTCTCGGCCAGGCAGACATGGAAATCGGCCAGCAGAAAGGCGCGCGTGGCCGCGTCGGCGCCCTGGATCGCGCGCTGCTCCTCGTCGATATGCAGGCGCAGCTGGCGGATCACCTGCTGCATCGGGCGGCCTGCGGTCTCCAGGATGCCCGCCTCGATGATGCGCCGGGCGGCGAAGGCGTCGCGTGCCTCTTCGGCACTGGGCTGCACCACGTACCAGCCCCGGCGCGGCTGCACCTGCACAAAGCCGCGCGCCTGCAGCTGCATCAGCGCCTCACGCACCAAGGTGCGGCTGACCGAGAAGTTGTCTGCCAGCGCCTGCTCTCCCAGGCGCTCCCCGGGCGAGAGCTTCTGCGCGAGGATGGCTTCGACGACGCGTTCTGCAATGGTGGTGGGGCTGACAGCAGTCATGGGCTCAGGCGTGGGGTGTAGACAGCTCCGATTGTGCCGTGTCTTGCGGTAGTTTCTCGCCATTGAGCACCTTATGGGCGCGCTCGCGGTCGATATCGCCTTCCCAGGAGGCAATCGCCACGGTCGCCACGCAGTTGCCGATCAGGTTACCCAGCGCCCGGGCAATGCCCATGAACCAGTCCACCGACAGCACCAGCACCAGGCCGATGGCCGGGATCGCGGGGATCGCATGCAAGGTGGCGGCCAGCACCACGATGGCCGAGCCCGGCACGCCGTGCGCGCCCTTGGAGGTGACCAGCGCAATGGCCAGGATGGTCAGCAGGTCGGTCATCGAGATCGGCGTATTGGTGGCCTGGGCAATGAAGACCGCCGCCAAGGTGATGTAGATCGAGAACGCATCCAGATTGAAGGAGTAGCCGGTGGGGATCACCAGGCCGACCGTGGAGTCGCGGATGCCCAGGTGGCGCAGCTTGGCCATGATCTGGGGCAGCACGCTGTCCGACGAGGTGGTGGCAAACACCACCATCAGCTCTTCACGCAGGTAGCGCAGCAGCTTGATGAGGCTGAAACCCGAGACGCGCATCGCAAAGCCCAGCACCACGAAGACAAAGAAGGCGACGGCCACATAGAACAGCAGCACCAGCATGCCCAGCTGCTTGAGCGAGCCCACGCCGTACTGGCCGACGGTAAAGGCGATCGCGCCCAGCACACCCAGGGGCGCGAGCTTGATGATGATGCCCATCACCTTGAACAGCACATGCGACATGGTGTCGATCAGCAGGCTCACCGGCGCGCCGCGCTCGCCCAGCATGGTCAACCCGCAGCCAAACAGCACGGCAAACAGCAGCACCTGCAGCACGTCGCCGGTGGCAAAGGCCTGCACCACGGTGGTGGGGATCAGCTTCATCAGGAAATCGACCGTGCCGCCGCTGGTCAGCTTGTCGGCATTGCTGGCGTAGGCGCTCATGGCCGAGGCATCGAGCTTGCTCGGGTCCACGTTCATGCCTGCACCAGGTTGGAACACAAAGGCCAGTACCAGGCCCAACACCAGTGCAATGGTGGTGAGCACCTCGAAGTAGATCAGCGCCTTGACGCCGACCCGGCCCACGCGCTTGAGGTCGCCTGCGCCCGCGATGCCATGCACCACCACGCAGAACACCAGCACCGGGATGATCATCTTGATGAGCTTGATGAAACCATCGCCCAAAGGCTTGAGCTTGACGGCCCACTCCGGCACCAGCAGGCCGATGAGGACCCCAACGATAAGAGCCACCACCACCTGCCCGAACAGCGATCTGACAAAACGACGCATACGCATTCCTTTTCGGTTTGTATACAAGTTGTAAATTTCTTGTATGCAAAATGTACCCATGCACATACCGATCAGTGAACAGGGATTACCCGTGAGCGTTCACCGACTTGTGCAGCCTGGGAGACACAAGCAAAAAGCCTGCCATGCAAGTTGCAAGACAGGCTTTGTATGCAAGGAATGCTGCGTTCAGCGCAGCCTTAGAACAGGTTCTTGGGCAGGGCCAGCGCGCCCCGATCAGGCCTTGTCGACGGCGGCGACCACCACCACTTCGATCTTGTAGGCCGGGTTGCCCAGCGTGGCCTGCACGGTGGCGCGGGGCGGCGTGTGGCCGGGGGTCACCCAGGCGTCCCAGACGCTGTTCATCTGGCCAATCTCGCTGATGTCGGTCAGGTAGATCTGGCACTGCAGGATGCTGGCCTTGCTCGATCCGGCCTCGCCCAGCAGGCGGTCGATATGGCCCAGCACTTCCTGGGTCTGGGTGACGATATCGGCACCGGGGTTGTTCTCGGGGATCTGGCCGGCCAGGTAGACGGTGCCGTTGTGGATGGCGATTTCGGACAGGCGGGCGCCGACATGGCGGCGGTCGATGGCAGAGGTCATGCTCGTCTTTCGGTAACAGAGGGAGAGGGTGGGGATGTGCAAAAATCATAGCGCATCACAAGGGTGGTACGCAGGCACAAGGCTGTTGCGGCACAATGGCCCTCTTTGCCGTTGCAGCCCCTGCCGCCCACCATGACCGACCGTTTTTCCGAATCGCTTCAAGCGCTGAACCAGCCCGTCTGGGATGCCTGCATCCAGCACCGCTTCATTGACGAGATGCGGGCCGGTAGCCTTGATGAGGCGGTGCTGCGCCGCTACCTGGTGCAGGACTACCAGTTCATCAACCAGTTCGTGGCGCTCTTGGGCGCGGCCATCGCCAGCGCCGATAGCTTTGCGCCGCGCGTGCGCCTGGCGCAGTTTGCGGCGATGATCACCAGCGACGAGAACACCTACTTTCAGCGCAGTTTTGACGCGCTGGACGTGTCCCAGCAGGAGCGCGATACGCCGCCGCTGACGCTGCCTACCGTGCAGTTCCAGGCGCTGATGGGGCAGGCTGCGCGCAGCCAGAAATACGCCAACTGCCTGGCCGTGCTCTGCGTGGCCGAAGGCCTGTACCTGGACGGCTTTGACCAGCCCGGCCAGCGCCTGCCGCCGCGCTTTGAACATGCCGAATGGATCAGCCTGCACGCCAATGACTTCTTCCGCGATTTTGTCGGCTGGCTGCGCGCCGAGCTCGACCGCATGGGCGAGAGCATCGAGCCCGACGTGCGTGCCGAGGCGGCCGATTATTTCAGCCGCGCGGTGGCGCTGGAGCAGGCGTTTTTTGACCATGTCTACCAGCCGCCCAGCGCCGACTGACGCCCGGCAACACGGATACGGCACCCATCACCACTGCCGCCCCCTGGCCGGGCGGCCCACCCTCCAGCGAGTCATCCCATGCTCAGCATTCAAGACATCCGCGACGCCGCCCAGCGCATCCAAGGCAAGGTCGAGCGCACGCCGTGCCTGTACTCCCACACCCTGTCCCAGATCGTGGGCGCCAAGGTCTACCTCAAGTTCGAGAACCTGCAGTTCACGGCGGCCTTCAAGGAGCGCGGTGCCTGCAACAAGCTGATGCAGCTCAACGCCGAGCAGCGCGCACGGGGCGTGATTGCGATGAGCGCGGGCAACCATGCCCAGGGCGTGGCCTACCATGCGCAGCAGCTGGGTGTGCGGGCGGTGATCGTGATGCCGCGCTTCACGCCGGGCGTCAAGGTCGAGCGCACGCGCAGTTTTGGTGCCGAGGTGGTGCTGCATGGCGACACGCTGGAAGAGGCCCGCGCCCATGCCTATGCGATGGCCGAGGACCAGAAGCTGGTGTTTGTGCACCCCTTTGACGATGCCGACATTGCAGCCGGCCAGGGCACCTTGGCGCTGGAGATGCTCGAAGACCAGCCCGACCTGGACACCCTGCTGGTCGCCGTCGGCGGCGGGGGCCTGATTGCCGGCATGGCCACCGCCGCCAAGGCGGTCAAGCCCGGCATCCAGGTGGTGGGTGTGCAGACCTCGCGCTTTCCCAGCATGGTCAATGCGGTGCAGCACCAGGACCTGCCCGTCGGCGTCTCGACGATGGCCGAAGGCATTGCGGTGGCGACGGCCGGCCTGATCACGCGCGAGATCGTCGCCCGCACGGTGGACGACCTGGTGCTGGTCGAGGAGAGCGATATCGAGCAGGCGGTGCTGATGCTGCTGGAGATTGAAAAGACCCTGGTCGAGGGCGCGGGATCGGTGGGGCTGGCGGCGCTGCTGCGCTACCCCGAGCGCTTTGCCGGCCAGAAGGTGGGCCTGGTGCTGTCGGGCGGCAATATCGACCCGCTGCTGCTGGCCTCCATCATCCAGCGCGGCATGGTGCGCTCGGGCCGGCTCGCGCGCCTGCGCATCAGCTCGCGCGATGTGCCCGGCATGCTCGCACGCATCACGGCCATCGTGGCCGAGGCGGGCGCCAACATCGAAGAGGTGCACCACCAGCGCGCCTTCACCAAGCTGGCCGCGCAAAACACCGAGATCGACATCGTGCTGCAGACCCGCAGCAAGGCGCATATCGATGAGGTGGTGGACAAGCTGCGCGCCGTGGGCATGCAGGTCGATCTGGCCTGAGCCAGGCTCCGTCAAGCGCCGCGGTGGCGCTTGAGCAGCAGGGCCAGGGTCTGCCAGGCAGCTGGCTGCTCGGCCATGGCCACCGAGATGCGCAGCAAGCGCGAGGGCGCCTGGCGTGGCGAGAACAGCACCCCAGGCGCCAGCAGCAGGCCATGCTCGCTGGCCTGGCGCGCCAGCAGTTCCGCATCCATGCCGCAGTCCACCCAGGCGAAGGTGCCGGCGACGGGCTCATGCACCGCGTGGCAGCCCAGCGCTTCGAGCTGGCGCAGGCAGCGGTGGCGCGCCTTGTCCACGCGCTCGCGCAGCCGGTCCACATGCTTGCGGTAGCTGCCATCGGCGAGGATGCGGTGCACGATCTGCTCGCTGGGCAGGGCCGAGGTCAGGCCCCCCAGCAGTTTCAGATCCGTCAAGCGGTGGATGAACTCGGGGCGCGCGGCCACATAGCCCACGCGCAGACCGCCCGACAGCGTTTTGGAGTAACCCCCCACGAGCAGCACGCGCTGCAGCCGGTCCATGGCCGCCAGGCGCAACGGCATATTGCCCAGGTACTCGGAATAGGTGTCGTCCTCGACCAGCAAAAAATCATGCTGCTCGGCAATGCGCAGCACGTCATGGGCCACGCCGGCCGACAGGCTCAGCCCGGTGGGGTTGTGCACCGCGGTGTTGAGGATAAAGAGCTTGGGCTGGTGCTGCGCGGCCAGTGCCTGCAGCGCCTGCACATCGGGGCCGCCGGGCAGGCGCGGCACCCCCACCACGTTGACCCCCATGGTGTTGAGGCGGCCAAAGATCAGGAACCAGCCCGGGTCCTCGACCAGCACGGTGTCGCCGGGCTGCAAAAAGCAGCGCACGATCAGGTCCAGCCCGTGGGTGACGCCGCTCACCGTCATCAGCTGGGTTTCGGGGTGGGCCGGCACTTCTTGCGCCTGCAAGGTCGATGCGATCTGGCGGCGCAGCGGCGCCAGGCCCTGGGGCAGGCCATAGCCCAGCAGGCTGCGCTCGGCACGCAGGCCCTGCTTCAGGATGGCGCGCAACGCGCCGCTGATCAGTCCCTCGTCCATCCAGCTGGCCGGCAGGCAGCCGGCGCTGCCGGTGTGGCCGGAGCCATCGGCATCCTCGCGGAAGATACCGCGCAGCAGGTAGGAGGTATCAAAGGCCGCGCCCTGGGCCAGGCTGGCCGCAGGGGCTGCGGCCGCCTCGGCCAGCGCGCGCTGGGCACAGACAAAAAAGCCCGCACCCCGGCGCGACTGCACCAGGCCCTGCGCGGCCAGCCGGTCATAGGCTTGCACGACGGTGTCGCGGCTCACCCCCGCCTGCTCGGCCAGCGCCCGCACCGACGGCAGGCGCATGCCCGCGCGCAGCCCATGGTTGCGGATGCGGTCGCTGAAATGCGCCACCAGCTGCTCGACCAGGGAGGCGCTGCCGGTGCGCACCGGCTGCCAGCCCCAGGCAGCTGCGGCCAACGGACTGGCGGTTGCAGCTGCGGGGGAAGCGTGGGCAACAGCGGCGGCAGGTGAAAGTGTCAGGGTCATAAGAGCAGGCCAATTCTTGAACTGGCCAGATAAAGTGTACCGGTACTGTACTGCATGGCAGCGCTAGCATGTCAACAGCTTTTCTTTTCTCCTTTTTCCCGCACCTTGCCATGTCCGTTCTGCCCGAAACCTCCGCCTTTGTGGTGCCCCTGGCCCTTTTCGCCTTTGTCAGCTCCGTCACGCCGGGCCCCAACAATGTGATGCTGACGGCTTCGGGCGCGAGCTTTGGTTACCGCCGCACGATGCCGCACATGCTGGGTATCAGCCTGGGGGTGGTGGCCATGCTGCTGCTGGTGGGTCTGGGCCTGGGCGTGGCCTTTGAGCGAGAGCCGCGCCTCTACACCTGGCTCAAGTACCTGGGCGCCGCCTACCTGCTGTGGCTGGCCTGGAAGATCGCCCGCTCGGGCCAGGCGGGGGCCGGGCAGGCCGGGGCACAGCCCTTTGGCTTTTGGCAGGCCGCTGCCTTTCAGTGGGTGAACCCCAAGGCCTGGATCATGGCCATCGGCATTGTGGCGACCTACACCCCGCGCGATGGCTATGCCGCCAATCTGCTGCTTGCCGCGCTGGTGCTGGGCCTGGTGAACTACCCCAGCGTCAGCGTCTGGACCTTGTTTGGCAGCGCGGTGGGCCGCGCGCTGCGCACGCCCCGGGCGCTGCAGCGCTTCAACTGGTGCATGGCGGCGCTGCTGGTGCTGTCGCTCTACCCCGTGTTGGAGGGCTGATCGTTGGCGAAAGGGTCATGCAGCTGGCTCAGGGTTCGCCCGGCATGCAGGCCCGGCGCCCGCTCGCTACAATGGTTCTCAGCCTTTGCATTGGAGAGAGCCCATGTCCAGCCCGCACACCGACGCCGACACCGAACACCCGCCGATGGATACCGTGGAAGCCATTGTTCCGCTGATGCCGGTGGTGCTGCCCGTGGTGGGCGCGCTGATGATGTTCCTGCTGGCCTTTATCGCCGTCTACATGGCCTGAGCGCTGCGCGCAAACCGCGCTCCAGCTCTTGTTGCTGAACCCGCCGCTGGCGGGTTTTTTGTTGCCTGCCGCTCCCTCGCGATGGCTGGCGATAGCTGACGCGGTCCCGCGCTGCTGTGGCCGCTTGGCGACGCCGGGCCCAGCGCCACCTGCGCGACAGGAGGCTTGCCAAAGAAACCGGTATCAATACAGTTATGCATTTCGTCATGCGTCAAATGCATAGATGTTGAGACTGAAAATCACCGTTTTGGGGGCCGACTGCTAAAATCGCCAGTCCAGCGTAGGCATTTTTGCGCACAGGCATGGCGCCTTGTCCGACGTTGTGGAGACGGTTTTTCAAAAATGGGTTGCTGTCGGCCAGGGGCTTGTCGCAGCGGTTTTTGATGAACCGTTTACAACTTTGAAAGCCTTCCCATGAACGCAAACATCCAGGCCGGTGTCGCCATTCAGGCCCCCGACTACGTCAAGAACCCCAAGCTCATCGCCTGGGTGGCCGATATGGCCGCGCTGTGCAAGCCCGATGCCGTCTACTGGTGCGATGGCAGCCAGGAAGAATACGACCGCCTCTGCCAGCAACTGGTCGATGCCGGCACCTTCAAGAAGCTCAACCCCTCCAAGCGCCCCGGCAGCTTTCTGGCCTGGTCCGATCCCTCGGACGTGGCCCGCGTGGAAGACCGCACCTACATCTGCTCGGCCAAGAAGGAAGATGCCGGCCCGACCAACAACTGGATGGAACCTGCCCAGATGCGCTCGACTCTACAGCCGCTGTTTGACGGTTGTATGAAGGGCCGCACCATGTATGTGGTGCCGTTCTCGATGGGCCCGCTGGGCTCGCCCATTGCCCACGTGGGCATCGAGCTGTCCGACAGCGCCTATGTCGCGGTCAACATGAAGATCATGACCCGCATGGGCCGTGCCGTGTATGACGTGATCGGCAGCGATGGTGCATTTGTGCCCTGCGTGCACACCATCGGCGCGCCGCTGCAGGCCGGCGAAAAGGACACCACCAGCTGGCCTTGCAACAAGACCAAGTACATCGTGCACTACCCCGAGACGCGCGAAATCTGGTCCTACGGTTCGGGCTACGGCGGCAATGCGCTGCTGGGCAAGAAGTGCTTTGCGCTGCGCATCGCCTCCACCATGGGCCGCGACCAGGGCTGGCTGGCCGAGCACATGCTGATTCTGGGCGTGCAAAATCCCCAGGGCAAAAAGTACCACGTGGCCGCCGCTTTCCCCAGCGCCTGCGGCAAGACCAATTTCTCGATGCTGGTGCCGCCCACTGGCTTTGAAGGCTGGAAGGTCACCACCATCGGCGACGACATCGCCTGGATTAAGCCCCAGGCCGATGGCTCGCTGCGCGCCATCAACCCCGAAGCCGGCTACTTTGGCGTGGCCCCCGGCACCAACTACCACACCAACCCCAACTGCATGGCCAGTTTGGACAAGAACGTGATCTTCACCAACGTCGCGCTGACCGATGACGGCGATGTGTGGTGGGAAGGCATGGAAAAGGACAGCGGCCAGCTGCCCGACCACCTGATTGACTGGCAAGGCAAGGACTGGACGCCCCAGATCGCCAAGGAAACCGGCGCCAAGGCCGCCCACCCCAATGCCCGCTTCACCGTCGCTGCCACCAACAACCCGGCGCTCGACGAAGCCTGGGACGACCCCAAGGGCGTGAAGATCGATGCCTTCATCTTTGGCGGCCGCCGCTCGACCACCGTGCCGCTGGTGACCGAGGCGCGCAACTGGAAGGAAGGCGTCTACATGGCTGCGACCATGGGCTCGGAAACCACCGCTGCCGCCTTTGGCGCGCAAGGCGTGGTGCGCCGCGATCCATTCGCGATGCTGCCTTTCATGGGCTACAACATGAGCGACTACTTCGCCCACTGGCTGAACCTGGGCGACAAGCTCGAAGCCGCTGGCGCGCAGCTGCCCAAGATCTACACCACCAACTGGTTCCGCAAGGATGCCGCTGGCAAGTTCGTCTGGCCTGGCTACGGTGAGAACATGCGCGTTCTCAAGTGGATGCTCGACCGCCTCGAAGGCCAGGTGCAGGGCACGCAGACCGCCTTTGGCGTGGCACCGCAGTACGCCGAGATCAACTGGACCGGCCTGGACTTCAATGCCGAGCAGTTCAAGACCGTCACCAACATCGACACCGCCGTCTGGACCGAAGAGCTGGCATCGCACCAGACCCATTTCGACCACCTGGCCCAGCGCCTGCCCCAGGCCTTGCTGGACATCAAGGCCGATCTGGAAAAGCGCCTGGCCGCTGCCTGATCGGTAGCTCAGGAAGTCGCTGGTAGCACTGCTGCCAGTGGCTGGGATAGCGAAACACAACAAAACCCCGCATGTTTCAGGCATGCGGGGTTTTGTTTTGTGGGAGTGGCGGGCCTTACACCCGCTGGGGCTCAGCGTCAGCGCATCGGTAGGACTGTGGTTTGTTGCATACAGTCGGCACCGCTGAGGGCAGGAAAGCGCTTGCCAACCTTCTTCCAGGCACCTGCCGCTTGTGCTGGCGGAGGTGTTTAGCGATGCCAAGCTGCTGATCCGCTATGGATGGGGGCGACCACCGACAACAAAAAAGCCACGGCATGCCGTGGCTCTTGAAAAGGCAGATCGTGGCTGCCGGCGCTGGGGCTCTGGAGGACCCCCGGCGTTGATCAGTAGTTCTTGTGGTAGAACGAAACCGCTGCGTCGCTCATGGCGCGGTTCAGGTCAGCCATCACGCGGCTGTCTTGCAGGGCCACTTGCCAGGTCTTGTCGTCTTCCAGGGCGCGGCGGTGGCCTTCGTCCCAGCTGCGGCGAGCGGCGCGCAGGCTGCTGCTCAGGTTGCGGGCAGGGGCAGCGAGCAGGGCGATGGCGACAAAGGCGACGGCCCACAGCAGGGCCCAGCCAGCGATCCAGTGGCTGCCGCCAGCGACGGAGTCCACCAGGCGGGTGGCAACCACCAGCACGGCAGCGACCAGCGCGGCCAGCATCAACGATGCGCCAACGCCCTTGGTGCCGAAGGTGGTCTTGAGATGTTCAGCAGCACGTTCCACACGCAGAACGCCCGTGTGCTCGGTAGCCATGTCAGTGTGTACAAAACTGTTGGTCATGATGGATGTCTTTGGGATTAATGCTTCTTTGAAGCGATGAACGAAGTATAGGGTTTACCCTAGACGTTCTCAAATTTATCTTTTGAATCTGTATCATTCATGTCAGTGATGTATTGCGGTTCGCCCAGCGCTGCAAAGGATTGAAAATGCTGCCCCACCAATTTCGGCACCTGGACCTGAACCTCTTGCGTGTATTCGACGAGGTGATGAATGAGCGCAGCCTGACCCGGGCGGCCGACAAGCTGGCCATCACCCAGCCGGCAGTCAGCAATGCGATGCGGCGCCTGCGCGAGGCGCTGCATGACGAGCTTTTGGTGCGCAGCGGCCAGGGTGTGGAGCCCACACCGCTGGCCAATGCGCTGTGGCCGGTGGTGCGCGAATCGCTGGCGCGCCTGCAGGCCAGCTTTGCGCCTGAGCGCTTTGACCCCGCCCATGCGACCCAGGCCTTTGTCGTGGCGATGGCCGATGCCACCGCCGCCACCTTGCTGCCCAGCCTGATGCACATTCTGGAGACCGAGGCACCAGGCGTCTCTGTGCATGTGCAACCACTCACTACCCGTGATCCGCGCGAGGAGCTGGACGCCGAGACGGCGGACCTGGCCGTGGGCTATTTCCCCTTTGTGCTCGCCGAGATGACGGCGCGCGCCCAGTCGGGGGACCTGGTGGATTTCGAGAGCCGGCGCCTCTATGACGGCGAATACCTCTGCGTGATGCGCAAGGACCATCCTTTGAGTGAGGGCTTGCTGACTTTGGAGCGCTACTGCGATGCACGCCATATGCTGGTGAGCTTTTCCGGCCAGCCCTTTGGCTTTTTGGACGAGGCGCTGGCATCGATCGGCCGCAAGCGCCGGGTGGTGCTGACGGTGAACCAGTACTTCACCGCCGCGCGCGTGGTGGCGCGCACCGACCTGCTGACCGTTTTGCCGCGTCACTTTGTGCCTGCCACCGGCATCGCCGATCTGCTGGCCTTCCAGCCGCTGCCGCTGCGCGTCGAGGCCGTGCATGTGGATGCGCTGTGGCGCAGCCGCAGCGGGCATATTCCGCCCTCGGCGCTGGAATGGATGCTGCATGCACTGGAGCGCTCGGCCCGGGCGGCTTTTCCTGACCTGGAATTACCGATGTAGCGGGCTGCAAGGCGCTAAAGCCCATGGTAGGCTAGGCGACCATGCACCTGCAAATTCTGTCCGACCTGCATCTGGAGACCCACCCCCATTTCCGTGCTCAGCCTGCGCCCGGCGCCCAGTTGCTGGTGCTGGCCGGCGACATTGGCTCCTACCAGAATGGCTCGATGCTGGACGATAAGGATTTTGGCCTCACCCAGTTCAGCCCGCAGCAGGCTGGCGGCCATTGGCCCGAGCCGGTAATCCTGGTGCCTGGCAACCACGAGTTTGACAACCAGGATTTCGATGCCGCCCGGCTGCGCCTGCGTGCCAGCTGCGAAAAGTTGGGCATCACGATGCTGGACTGCGACACCCTGATCATCGACGGCGTGCGCTTTATCGGCACCACACTCTGGTCCGACTACGACGCCATTGCCCTGCACAACGGCGTGACCGAGCTGGGCGCGCTGATGAAGCAGCGCGAGAAGGCCTTCAAGGCCGCGAACTTTTACTTGACCAAGGCCCAGATGCAGCGCAACGGCCAGCCCTTTTTGGCCGCCGAGATGCGCGACGAAGCGCTGCGCTGCCAGGAATGGCTGCGCGCCGCACTGGCCGAGCCCTTTGATGGCAAAACCGTCGTCATCACCCACTTTGCGCCCAGCCTGCGCAGCGCCGATCCGCGCTATGGGCTGACGCCCGGAACCGCCGGTTTTTGCAATGTGCTCGATGACCTGCTGCCCTATGCCGACCTCTGGATCCACGGCCACCTGCATGCGCCCAGCGATTACCTGGCCAAAGGCCAGCACAGCGATGGCCGCCCCTGGCAATGCCGGGTCGTGGCCAACCCGCTGGGCTATGCGCGCAAGGGCGAGCAGGAGAGCTTCAATCCGCATTGCCTGGTGGCGGTGTAGCCAGGGTCGATCCACTTCCGGCATTCCCTCTGCCAAGCCCAAATCCAAGGGTTTTTACCTAAATTTGTCGCCGCGCCTGATGCATATCAATGCCCGTTTGACGATAAATCTATATGCTGATACACATGATTTAGCCTGTAAAGCGCGTTCTCGCTGATGGAGCGCGGGTTTGCCAGGCCACAGTCCAGCGTTGGTGGCGCCACCGGTGTTGGGTCCCTCACCCCTTTTTTGAAGGAGTCAAGGCATGCGTATTTTGTTGGCCGTTGATGGCAGCCCCTACACCCAGAAGATGCTCGATTACCTGGCAGCGCACGCAGAGTGGCTGACGCCCAACCACCATTACACGGCGCTCACGGTGCAGCCCCTGCTGCCGCCCCGGGCTGCCAAGGCCTTGGGCAAGGCGCTGGTGGACGACTACCACAGCGAAGAGGCGCAGAAGGTGCTGGTGCCGGTGCAGGAGTTTCTGGCCGCCCACCAGGTCAAGGCCGTGGCCGAGACTGCCGTAGGCCCGATCTCCCAGACCATTGCCGAGACGGCCGATAAGGGCGGCTATGACCTGCTGATCATGGGCACCCGCGGCCATGGTGCGCTGGCCAAGCTGGTGCTGGGCTCGGTGGCGACCCAGGTGCTGGCCGAGAGCAAGCTGCCGGTATTGCTGATTCGGTAAATGGATCAGATCATGCGTCTGTCATTTGCTATTCACCATATAGCAATACTTGGCGCGGATACTGCGCATGCAATGGATGTCACTGATGAGGGAGGGATGGAACCACCGGTGCGATGAATGCCTGTGGACATCCGGAAACTGCTTGCATCCCCCTGGGGGTGCAGGCAGTTTTTTTTATGCCTTGACCATGGCGCGAGCGGCCGCCGTGGGCGGCGCCAGGCTGCTCTTGGCGCTGTGCACCATCGCATCGCTCAGGGCGCCCAGCAAGGCCGACTGCAGGTTCCAGCAGTGCCAGTACAGGTCGACGCGCAGCACCTGGGTCTCGGCCACATTGACCAGGCGGCCATCGGCGAGGTAGGGGCGGGCCAGCAGCTCGGGCACCACGCCCACGCCCCAGCCAGCGGCCACGGCGCGCACCTGAGCTTCGGAGTTGGGCACATAGAGCTGGTGCAGGCCGACGGTCTTGAGGCCCATCGCGCGGGCGACAAACACGCGCTGCATGTCGTCCTTGCGGTTGTAGCTCAAAAACGGCAGGTGCTTGAAGTTGCTGCGGTTGATTCCTTGCGGCACATGCTGCTGGGCAAAGGCGGGCGATGCCACGGCGATGTAGTGCATCGCGCCCAGCGCGGTCACGCGGCAGCCGCGCAGCGCCTGCGGCATGGTGGTGACGCAGCCGAGCACCTCGCCGGTGCGCAGCAGCTCCAAGGTGTGGTCCTGGTCGTCGGTGATGATCTCCAGCGGCAGCTGCTGCAGCGCGATGTCCTGCAGTGCATCGAGCGCCCAGGTGGCAATGCTGTCGGCATTGATGGCAATCGAGATGGCCTCGTCATGCGCATTGCGGCGCATGGTGTGGGGCAGCAGGCTGTGCAGCTCCTGCTCCAGGTCGGTGCGCAGCAGCCGCAGCTGCTGGGTGTGCTTGAGCAGCAGCTGGCCGGCAGCGGTGGGCCGCAGCGGGCGGCTGCGCACCACCAGCACCGAGCCGATCTGTGCCTCCAGTGCGCGCAGCCGCTGCGAGACGGCCGATTGCGTCACATTCAGGCGCAGCGCGGCCTTCTCGAAACCGCCTTCTTCAATCACGGCGGCCAGGCATTCCAGCGCGATAGGGTCCAGGTTGCTCATGGGGCTCCAGTATTAGTAGAACTGATGAATCCTGAAGAAGTTTAATTGCACTTTATGTTACAGCCAAGATGCCAGACACTGAGAGGCATGAAAGTCATCATCCTCGGCGCCGGCATCATCGGCACCAGCACTGCCTGGCATCTGCTGCAACTCGGCCACGACGTCACCGTCGTGGATCGCCAACCGGACGCGGCGCTGGAGACCAGCTATGCCAATGCCGCGCAGATCTCGGTGAGCTACTGCGAGCCCTGGGCCAACAAGCATGCCCCGCTCAAGGCGCTCAAGTGGATGTTCGACAAGGAGGCGCCGCTGCTGCTGCGCCCGCATGCCGATCCGCATCAATGGCGCTGGCTCACGCAGTTTCTGGCCGAGTGCAATGACCGCTCCTTTGCCCGCAATGTGCAGCAGATCGTTGCGCTCGGTGCCTACAGCCACAACGCCTTGAAGGCCGTGGTGGCCCAGACCGGCATCCAGTTCAACCGGCTCGAGCGCGGCATTGCCCACTTCTTCACCAGCGACGAAGCGGTGCAGGATGCGCAGATGGCCGTCGACCTGATGCGCCAGTACGGTGTGAACCGCCGCATGGTCAGCACCGAAGAGTTTTTGAAGATCGAGCCCGCCTTCAAGCCCTATGCCGCGCATATCAAGGGCGGCACCTTTACCGAGAGCGACGAGAGCGGCGATGCGCGCGTGTTCACGCAAAAGCTCGCCCAGCTCTGCGCCCAGGGCGGTGTGCAGTTTCTCTACAACCACCGTGTCGAGCGGCTGAATGTGGCCGGTGGCGCGATCGACTCGGTCACCGTGCGCGCCACCGCAGCAGGCGCAGACAGCAGCCCGCGCACCTTGCAGGGTGATGCCGTCATCGTCGCCTGCGGCAGCTATACCGCGCCGCTGTTGCGCACCTTGGGCCTGAATGTGGCCATCTACCCGGGCAAGGGTTACAGCGCCACCTTGCCGATCTTGAAGCCTGAGGCCGCGCCCTTTGTCAGCTGCATTGACGATGGCAACAAGCTGGCGATGAGCCGCCTGGGCAACCAGCTGCGCGTGGCCGGCACGATCGAGCTCAACGGTTTTGACAGCTCGCTGGACAGCCCCCTGGCCAAGGCCCGCTGCCACATGCTGGCGCGCCGCATCGAGGAGCTGATGCCCGGCGTCTGCGACACCCGCCTGCCTGAGCAGGGCGGCAACCCGCAGTTCTGGACCGGCCTGCGCCCCGCTACGCCCACCAATATTCCGTTCATCGGCCGCACCAAGATCGGCAAGCTCTGGATCAATGCCGGCCACGGCACCTTGGGCTGGACCCATGGCGCCGGCAGCGGCAAGGCGATGGCCGAGCTGGTGAGCGGGCGCATGCCGGAGATGCGCTTTGGCTTCTATGGCTTCGAGAGCGACAGCAAGCGCCAGACTGCCGTCGCTGTGTAAAGGTCTCACAGCACCGTGAAAAAAGGGCCGCACACTGTGCGGCCCTTTGGCGTTTATATCGCGGACGGATCAGGCGTCCAGACGCACCAGCCAGCCGTGGCGGTCCGGGGCGCGGCCGTACTGGATATCGGTCAGTTCCTTGCGCAGGGCCATCGTGACTTCGCCAGCGGGGGCCGACAGGTCGCCCACCGAGAAGCCCTCGCCCTTGAGCTGGCCGATGGGGGTGATCACGGCAGCGGTACCGCAGGCAAACACTTCGGTGATCTCACCGGAGGCCACGCCCTGCTTCCACTCGTCCACAGCGATCTTGCGCTCTTCGACCACCATGCCACGGTCGCGTGCCAGTTGCAGCAGCGAGTCGCGGGTGATGCCTTCCAGAATGCTGCCCGACAGCGCAGGCGTGACCAGCTTGTTTTGCTTGCCGTAGACCAGGAACACGTTCATGCCGCCCAGCTCTTCGAGGTACTTGCCTTCGGCAGGATCGAGGAACAGCACCTGCGAGCAGCCGTTGTCCTGGGCTTGCTGCTGGGGCAGCAGCGAAGCGGCATAGTTGCCGCCGCACTTGGCAGCGCCGGTGCCGCCCTTGGCCGCGCGGGCATAGTCGGTCGACAGCCAGATCGCCACGGGCGCCACGCCCTTGGCAAAGTAGGGGCCGGCGGGGCAGGCGATCACATAGTAGGTGGCCTTGTGGGCGCTGCGCACGCCCAGGAAGACTTCGTCACCGATCATGAAGGGGCGCAGGTACAGGCTCGCTTCGTTGCCGCTGGGCACCCAGTCCTTGTCCACGGCGATGATCTGCTTGAGCGATTCGACAAAAACATCGACCGGCAGCTCCGGCAGCGCCAGGCGGCGGGCGGAGCGTTGCAGGCGCTCGGCATTGGCCTGGGGGCGGAAGGTCCAGACCGAGCCATCGGCATGGCGGTAGGCCTTGATGCCTTCAAAGATTTCCTGGCCGTAGTGCAGCACGGCAGCGGCGGGGTCCAGCGCAATCGGGCCGTACGGGGTCACGGCCGCATCGCGCCAGCCGCCCTCTTTGTCCCAGTGCACCGAGACCATGTGGTCGGTGAAGTGCAGACCAAAACCCGGGTTGTCCAGAATCTTGGCGCGCTCTTGGGCGCTGCGTGGCTGGCTCGATGGGGTGACGGCAAAGGTCAGGGAAGAGGGGGACACGGGACTAATCCTTCAGTTGGCAACAGGGACAGCAGCGTCCTGTGGGGAGCCGCTGCCGATCATGGTGGCCGTCCGCCAGCCTGGAGAGGCTCCAGGAAAGTGACGGGCTGCACGCCAAACCCCATAGCATGCCAGTTTTTTGCCCCGGTGGCGCCCAGCGGGCTGCATTGCCAGGATGGCAAGTCAACCACCTGCAGAGGCAAACCGCCGCCGCAGGCGCCGGATTTACGGGTTTTTCCTAGTGCACCGTGGCGCGCTGGGTCGCCAAAAAGTCGAGCAGCAGGCCTTCGAAGGCATCGGGGCTCTCCAGCTGGGGCCAGTGGCCAACGCCCTCCAGACGGGCATGCCGAGCGTCGGGCAGTTGGTCTGCCAGCGCCTGCATGCGCTGGGGTGGCATGCAGACATCCTGGCCGCCGCTCACCAGCAGGCAGCGCTGGCTGAGGTGGGGCAGGCGCTCGGCCAGGGTGCTGGGGCCGGCCAGCATCTCCAGCATGCGGCCATAGGCCAGCGGCTGGATCTGGGTGATCGCGTGGCGCGCCAGCTGCAGCCCTTCGGGCAAGGCCTGCTGGCCCGATTGCAGCTGCACCAGCAGCTCGGCAAAGCGCTGCATCTGCACCGCCTCGGTGCTGGCCTGCTGCTGGCACTGGGCCAGCAATTGCTGGCGCGTCTGCACCCAGTGCTGCTGGCTGTCCGCCTCCAGCGCCGGGCCGCCGGCCACCAGGGTCAGGCTGCGCACGCGGGTGGGGTGGCGCAGGGCCAGCTCGGCGGCCACCATCGCGCCCATGCCATGGCCGACGATATGGGCGCGGCCAATCTTCAGCGCTTCGAGCAGGCCATCCGCCGTGGCGGCCAGCGCCTTCAGGCTGTAGCCGCCATAGGGTGGCGGGTTGGCATGGTAGCCAGGCATGTCCCAGGCGATCGCGCGGTAGCCCTGGCTGGCGAGCAGCTCCACCTGCGGGGCAAAGCCCAGGTGGTCGGTGTCGGCATCGTGGAGCATCAGCACCGTCGGGCCACTGCCAAGCATCGCGAAGTTGGGAATCAAGGACATAGGTTTGCTTCTCGCCGTGTATTTCCCCTGCAGATGCGGCCCGCCTGCCTTGTTTTCAAGCACCTACGCGCGCAGGGGCCTCGCCCCCTGGCCGATAATGACCCCATCCATGCTTTTGACGGCATGGCGTCTGCCCCTGCCGTCTGCCTGCCCCGTGAACCGCTCCCTCCCCCCTGAACACCTGCAATCGCCTGTTTCTGCCTCGTTTTCCGAACGTGAGTTTCGCAATGCGCTGGGCCAGTTCGCCACCGGGGTGGCTGTGGTCACGGCACTGGCGCCCGATGGCAACAAGGTCGGGCTGACGATCAGCTCCTTCAATTCCGCATCGCTCACCCCGCCACTGGTGCTGTGGAGCCTGATGAAAACCGCCTCGTCAATGCCGGTGTTCGAGACCGTGAGCCACTACGCGATCAATGTGATGGGCGCGCACCAGAAGGAGCTGGCCCTGCAGTTCAGCCGCAAGGGCATCGACCGCTGGGCGGGCGTGGAGTATGAAGTGGGCGTGACCGGCGTGCCGCTGCTTGCGGGCGCCATTGCCAGCTTTGAGTGCCGCAACGGCCCGCACCATGATGCGGGCGACCATGTGATCCTCGTTGGCGAGGTTGCGCACTGCCAGCATGTGGTGGGCGTGCCGCCGCTGCTCTACCACGGTGGCAATTTCTACACCGAGCAGCTGATCTAATCTGCGCTGCAGGCAACAAAAAACGACCCGAGGGTCGTTTTTTGCTGGGCGGGGGCGCTGCTTACTTCTCGACGAAGGCGCGCTCGACGACAAAGTCGCCGGGTGTCGAGGTATTGCCTTCCTTGAAGCCCTTGGCTTCAAGCAGTTCCTTCAGCTCAGCGAGCATCGCGGGGCTGCCGCAGAGCATCACGCGGTCGGTGTCCGGGTTCAGTTCGGGCAGGCCGATGTTCTGCGGGAAGGTGCCGGCGGTGATCTGGTTGGAGATACGGCCCTGGTTGCGGAAAGGCTCGCGCGTCACCGTCGGGTAGTAGACCAGCTTGTCCTTGACGATTTCGCCGAGGAACTCATGGTTGGGCAGCTCTTCTTCGAGCAGCTGCTGGTAGGCCAGCTCCTGGACCTGGCGCACGCCGTGCACCACAACGACCTTTTCGAAGTGGTCATAGGTCTCGGGGTCGCGCGCCACCGACAGCCAGGGCGCCAGGCCCGTGCCGGTGCCGATCAAATACAGGTTCTTGCCCGGCAGCAGGTAATCGACCAGCAAGGTGCCCGTGGGCTTTTTGCCGACGATGATGGTGTCACCCACCTGGATGTGCTGGAGCTTGCTGGTCAGCGGGCCGTCATCGACCTTGATCGACAGGAACTCCAGGTGCTCCTCGTAGTTGGGGCTGGCGATGGAATAGGCACGCAGCAGGTTCTTGCCATCGACCTTCAGGCCAATCATCGTGAAGTGGCCGCTGGAAAAACGCAGCGCGGGATCACGGGTGGTCGTGAAGGAGAACAAACGATCGGTCCAGTGGTGAACAGACAGGACACGTTCTTCGAGAAAGGCGCTCATAGCAGTGCAGTAGTCAGTTGGTCTTGTGTATATCTATAAACGCTATTGTTCACTATTCATACAACTTAAACGTCATATGGACATATCGGCGCGTTGTGAGCGGGGTTTTTAGCCAATAAGCGAAGGCTGCGCAGCCCTGAAACACTCAAGCGGATGGTCCGGTGTGCGCTGCATTCTGATGTTTGGCTGTGGCCGCCACTAAATCGCGGAGCCACACGCAACCCGGATCTTCGTGGCTGCGTTCATGCCACAGCATGCGATAGCCAAAGCCGGGCAATTCAAGCGGTGGCTTCAAAAGCCGGAGGCCATTGGTGTCCGCAAGCGCAGTCGCGACCCGCGTGGGCAGGGTGACGATCAAATCCGAGGCAGCACTGACCAGGCCCGCCGTGGCAAAGTAGGGGAGCGACAGAGCGATATGCCGTTTCTGGTGACAGGCAGCCAGGGCATCATCCACTTCGCCCGTCCGCCCACCAAAGATGCTGACCAGCGCGTGCGGCCACGCGACAAACTCTTCCAGACTGAGCACCTCGTCTGCGCGCGCCTCTTGGTTTACCAGCAAGGGGTGGTTTGTTCGCAGCACGCAGGAATAGGTCTCCCGAAACAGCGGGCGGGTTCTCAGCGTGCCCGCAACCGGATCGTCGCTGTACAGAACGAAGTCCACCTGGCCCGCATTGAGCAGCTCAAAAACCGCATCGGAAAACGGGATCACTTCGATGCCGGCCAAAGGGGCTTGTTGTGCGAAAGCTTGCATCAAGCTGGGCAGCACCGCGACTGCGCCGTAGTCGGTGGTAGCAACGCTGAACACGCGCCTGGTGGTGGCCGGGTCAAACACTGCGGGTGCTACACATTCTTCCAGCTGGTGCAGCAATGCGGCAAGCGGTGCCGACAGCGCTTGCGCACGCAACGTGGGTGCCATGCCTCCAGCCACCCGTACCAGCAGTTTGTCGCCCAGTTGCAGACGCAGCTTGGCCAGCGCTCGGCTCACCGCAGGCTGGCTCATATGCAATCGCTCTGCCGTTCTGGTAACACTGCCTGTGTCCAAAAGCACACGCAGCACCACCAGCAAATTGAGGTCAATACGCCTAATATCCATTTCGCGCATAACCAAGATTCTAACTATTCATTAGGAGAAATATACGCCTTCGCCAACACTTCGAACCCTTGCAAATGGCAAAGAAAGTCAAGTCCCATGTCCTTTCCACGTATCTTCAGCAGCGTTGCCCTGATCGCTGGCCTCACCGCTGGCAATGCCCAGGCTGCTGCTCCCGCCTCTCAGGCTGACTCTCGCGCGGCCTTCCAAACCCAGGCCTGGGGTGCCAGTGGCCGCATTGCCAACACGCACTATGCGGTCGAGCAGGTGCGGTTCCTGTCGCAAGGCACCGAAATCGTTGGCAACCTGTTGCTGCCCAGTGGGCATGTGGGGCCTCGACCTGCGGTGGCGGTGATGGGCCCCGTCGGCTTTGTCAAAGAGCAATCACCGATGCAATACGCTACACGGCTGGCGCGGGAAGGCTTTGTGGTGCTGGTGTTTGACCCGCGTTACCACGGCGAAAGCGCCGGCACGCCAAGGCGGCTGGAGAGCGGAGCGGCCAAGACGCAGGACCTGCAAGCAGCGTTGGAGTATCTCGCCCAGCGGGCGGAGGTGGACAGCGCGGCGCTGCATCTGCTGGGTATCTGCCAGGGCGTGAACTGGGCGGTGGATGCTGCCATCACCGAGCCGCGCGTGCGGTCGGTGGCGCTGGTGGCCGGGCACTACCTCACGCCCCAGACGGCATTGATGTACCTGGGCAGCGAGCAGGAGATCGAGCGCCGCGCCGCACGCTCACAGGCTGCCCTAAAGCAGTTTCAGGAATCCGGTGCCGTGGATTACATCCCGGTCGTCTCGGAGCGGCCCACTCCGCCCAACCCGGATGCACTGCTGAAGGCGTCTGCGGTTCAGCAGTTCTACAGCCGCTGGGCCGACCGGCATGCGTTCTGGAACTTCCATGGTCTGTGGGAAAACCGGATCGCCATGATGTCGGAGGCTGGCATCTGGGGGCACCGCGCCGATCAGGCCATGGCCAAGCTCAGCACCCCCACGCTGATGGTGCATGCGGACCGTGCGGCAAGCGGGCCTGACATCCCACGGCGGCTGTTTGCATCCATTCCTGCGGCCAGCAAGGAACTCGTCTGGCTCGGCCAGGAAAACCAGATGCAGTTCTACGAAGACCCCATCACGCTCGACCGCGTGACACCGGAACTCACGCGTTTCTATCACTCCCAGACCGTCCGTACCAGGTGAATGTCTAGAAATTATCCAGGATATTGGAGATCGAGGTCGCCGCCAGCAGCACATGGGGCAGCAGCTCGGCCTCGGCCTTGGCCGTGCCCCAGCGGGTGGAGGGGGCCGAGATGGTAATGGCGCCAATGGGCACACCGCCCCGGCCGGTAATGGCGGCGGCCACCGAGATATCGCCCACCACAGTCTGGTTCTGCACAATCGCATAACCGTCGCGCTCGGCGTCTTCAATGCGGCGCAGCAGCTCCTCGGGGTCGGTCATGGTCTGGGCGGTAATCTTGACCAGCGGGGTCGATTCGATCAGGCGCAGCCGCTCGTCCATCGGCAGCTTGGCCATCATCGCGCGGCCCGAGGCGGTATAGGCCGCAGGCAGGCGCGAGCCCACGGCAAAGTCCGAGTTGTAGATGTAGCGGCCCGGCACCTTGGCGATAAAGACCACCTCGTTGCCATCCATCTCCTGCAGGTTCGAGGTCTCGCCCAGGGTGTGGGTCATCTCGATCAGATAAGGGTAGGCGCGCTCGACGATGCGTTGCGAGCGCAGGTAGTTGTAGGACAGGCGCAGCACCTCAGGCGCGAGCGTGTAGAGGTTGGAGCCAGGCAGGCGCCGGATGTAGCGCAGTTTTTCCAGGGTGAAGATGATGCGCTGGGTGGCACTGCGGTCGAGCTGGGCGGCGCGGGCAATCTCGGCGAGCGACATCTCGCGGTGGGTGTCGCGAAAGGCCTCCAGCACCTGGAAGGCCTTGGCCAGCGAGCCGACAAACAATGAGGATTCACGGGCGGTGGGTTCAACGCTTGCTACGGGCTCGGCAATGCTGTGTGTGGTTTTAGGCATCGTAAAAAGCGGCTGTCTCGGGTCACTGTCTAGTATTTTTGCAGAAAGGTCGCGTCCAGCCTCGTGGCCTGCGGGGCGCCCAGCAATCGGAGGGTGGTCTCCAGCTCGGTGCGCAGTATCTCCAGCACTTCGGCCACGCCCTGGGGCCCGCGCGAGGCCAGTCCGTAAAGGGGCGCGCGCCCCAGCAGAACGGCATCGGCCCCCAGCGCCCGGGCTTTGGCGATGTCACTGCCGCGGCGCACCCCGCCATCGACAAAGATATGCATCTTGCCATGAACGGCGTCGGCAATCTGCGGCAGTTGCGCCATGGGCGCGGGTGCGCACTCCAGCTGGCGCCCGCCGTGGTTGCTGACCACGATGCCATCGGCGCCCGCCTGCAGCGCGCGCCGGGCATCCTGGGCGCTGAGCAGGCCCTTGACGATGACCGGGCCCTGCCAGTGGCGCCGCACCCAGGCCAGGTCTTCCCAGCGCAGGGCCATGTCCATCTCGCGGCTCATTGCGGCGGCCTGCTTCTGGATATTGCTCTCCACCCCGGCGCTGCGCGCCAGGTTGACCAGCTGCGGCGAGCCGCCCTGGCGCAGCATGCGCAGGCACCAGCGCGGGTGGCTGAGCAAATCGGCCAGCAGCCTGGGCGTCCAGGGCACGGGCATGCGAAAGCCGTTGCGCACATCGTGGTCGCGCTTGCCATGCACCATGGTGTCCACGGTCAGCATCAGCGCGCTAAAGCCCGCCGCCTGCGCGCGCGCCATCATGCTCTGCGCAATGCGCCGGTCCTTTTGCACATAGAGCTGCAGCCACAGATCGCCCGGGCTGGCGGCGCGCACATCCTCCAACAGCGACGTGGAGGCGGTCGACATCACAAAGGGCAGGCCGGCGGCATGCGCTGCGCGGGCCAGCACCTGCTCGGCCTGGGGCCAGTACAGGCCGTTGAGCCCGGTGGGCCCGACAAAGGCCGGCATGGCCTGCTTGCGGCCAAACAAGGTGATGCTGGTGTCCACCTGGCTGACATCGACCATGGCGCGCGGCAAAAAGGTGACATCGCCCCAGGAGGCGAGGTTACGTGCCATGCTGCGGCCGTCTTCGGCGCCGCCTTCGAGGTAGTCAAAGGCAAAGCGGGACAGGCGCTGGCGGGCCAGCACGCGGTAGTCTTTGATGGCGGGCAGCATCGCGGGTGCTCGCTCAGGCCAGCTGGCGCTCGGCCTGCAGCCGCACTGTCAGCGCCTCGCGCAGGCGGGCGGACAGATCGGGGTTGCAATCGACCAGCGGGGCCAGCAGGTGCGGGGCCTGCACACCCACCAGGTCCCAGACCGACTTCATCGGGCCGGGGTTGGTTTCGGCAAAAGCCAGGTCCAAGAGGCCAATCAGCTCCTGGTGCAGGGCCAGCGCTTCTTCGGTCTTGCCGCTGGTCAGCAGCGCGTACATGCGGGTCCAGGTCTTGGGCAGCAGGTTGGCCGTCACGATGATGCCGCCCTGGGCGCCGCAGAGCATCTGCGCGGGGAAGATGGTGTCCTCGCCGCTCAGCACCGCAAAGCTGGCATCCACGCCCTGGACCACCTTGAGGAAGTGGTACATGTCGGTGTTGCAGGCCTTCATGCCGATGATGTTCTCGTGGCGCGAGAGCTCGTGCAGCACTTCGGGCGCGATCGAGATGCGGGTGCGGTAAGGGATCTCGTAGATCACCACGGGCAGCGGCGAGGCATCGGCATAGCGCATGAAGTAGTCGCGGATGCCTTGCTGCGATGGCGTGGTGTAGTACGGCGTGAGCAGCATCAGCGCGTCGGCGCCGGCATCGGCCAGCGCCTGGCCCGAGGCAATGGCGTCGTGGTAGCCGGGGTCGAGCACGCCGGCCAGCACCGGCAGGTCGGCGGCCTGGTGCTCGCGCACCGTGGCCACCATGCGGGCCCGCTCGGCGCGCGACAGGGCGCCGTACTCGCCGGTGCCACCCAGCGGCACGGTGCCGCTGATGCCGCTGCCTTGCAGGTGGGCGAGCAGCGCACGCACGGCCTGGGTGTCGATCTGGCCGTCGGCGGTCACGGGCGTGGCCAGTGCCGGGAAGATGCCGCGGAGTTGCTCAGAGGTGATACGTGTAGTCATGGTTCATCAATTCAAAGAAGCGGCGGAGCGGCGACGCAGCCAGTCCGCACAGGTGATCAAAATGCCGATGAAGGCGAACAGGCAGGTCGAGACGGCGGCGATCACCGGCGAGATCTGCAATGTCACTTCATCCCAGAACTGCTTGGGCAGGGTGGAGCTCAGGCCCCCCGAGGCAAACAGCGAGATGGTCAGCTCGTCAAACGAGGTGGCAAAGGCAAACAGGAAGGACGAGGTCAGGCCGGCGGCAATGATTGGGAAGGTCACGTAGCGCAAGGTCTGCCAGGGGCGCGCGCCCAGGCTTTGGGCGGCCATGTCCAGGCGCGTGTCGTAGTTGCGCAGCACGGCCATCATCGTCATCACCACATAGGGGATGGCGATGACGGTATGCCCCAGCACCAGACCCAGCGAGGTGCCCACCAGGCCCACCTTGGAGAAGAAATAGAACATGCCCACGGCAATGATCATGCGCGGGATGATCAGCGGCGACAGCACAAAGGCCAGCAGCAAGGCCTTGCCGCGCATCTGGCCGCGCACCAGCAAGAAGGCCACTGGCGTGCCCACAGCCATGGCGGCCAGCGCGGCAAAAAAGCCCACGACAAAGCTGCGCACCGTGGCGTTGATCCACAGCGGCGAGGCCAGCATGTCCTGGTAGTGCTGCAGGGTAAAGCCCTGGGGCGGCCAGTTCAGGCCCGACTTGTCGGCAAACGAGATCGGGATCATCAAGAGCGCAGGCACGCTCAGGAACACCAGCAGGGCCACCACGCTGGCGCGCAGCACAAAGGAATCCCCCTGCTGCAGATCGCGTTTGCGCGAGCGCGGCACCAGCGCAATCAGCCGGTCGCTGATGCTGCCGAACAGGCCCAGCACCATCTCGGACAGCTGGCGCATGAAACCGCTGCTGTGGTTGCTCTTGTCCGACTGCGCGCCCGTCATCGTCGACAGACCCAGCACCTTGTCATAGATCGCAAAAACGATCAGCACGACGATCAGCAGCAGCACCGAGATGGCGCCGGCAAAGCCCCAGTTCATCACCTGCATCACCTGCTCGATGATCAGCTGGGTGATCATGGTCTCCTTGCGGCCACCCAGCAGCTGCGGCACGATGAAAAAGCCCACGGCGGTGACAAAGACCATGATCGCGCCCGCTGCCACGCCGGGCATGGACAGAGGAAAGTACACGCGCCAGAAGGCCGTGCCCGGGCGGGCACCCAAGGTGAGCGCGGCACGCGGCAGGTTGCGGTCGATGTTCTCCATCACCGAGAGCATGGTCAGCACGGCCAGCGGCATCAGCGCATGGACCATGCCCACGAGCACGGCGCCAAAGCTGTAGAGCATGTTCGACGGCGCATCCTGCAGGCCCAGCGCCAGCAGCAGCTGGTTGGCCAGGCCATTGCGGCCCAGCACAACGATCCAGGCGAAGGCGCGCACCAGAAAGCTGGTCCAGAACGACAGCAGAATCCAGAACACCCAGCGGCTTTTCTTGTCCTTTTGCAGCGACGAGACCAGGTAGGCAATCGGGTAGCCGCCCACGATGGACAAGAGCGCCGTGACCAGCGAGATCTTCAAGGTGATCCACATGGTATCCAGGTAGACCGAAGAGCTGAACAGCTGGCTGTAGTTGTTCCACTTGAAGCTGCCGTCGCTGTAGATGCTCAGCAGCAGCAACTGGCCCACCGGGTAGACCAGCAGCACCAGAAACAGCATGACCAGCGGTGCGGCCATCATCAGCGGCCTCAGCCAGGCGGCACGGGGGGTGGCGGCGCTGTTCATGCGGGCTCCGGGACGGCCACGGCGTCGCTGCTGGACCAGCCAAAGTCCAAGGTGCTGCCCAGCGCGTGGTCATGCTTGGCGATGGAGGTCGGGAAGGACAGCACCACCGGCTCGCTGCTGAGCGCTGGCGCCTTCAGGTAGAGCTTGGTGAGGCTGCCGGTGATCATCGTGTCGAGCAGCTGGCCGCTGAAGCGCTCGCTGGTGCCCTGGGCCGCAGCTGCGGCGGCCATGTTCTGCGGGCGCACCATCACGCAGACCTTGGCGCCGGTGGCCAGCGGTTGGTCGGCCGAGGCCAGCAGCTCGGTGTTGGTGCCGTTCAAGGCGACGCGGGCCTGGCCGCCCTGGCTGGACACCACCGTGCCCTTGAACAGATTGCTCTCACCCAGAAAATCGGCCACAAACGGCGTGCGCGGGCGGAAGTACAGGTCTGCGGGCGAGCCCAGCTGCTCAATGCGGCCGCCGTTCATCAGGCAGATGCGGTCCGACATGGTCATCGCCTCTTCCTGGTCGTGGGTCACATAGACGATGGTGGTGCCGGCCTCGCGGTGGATGCGCTTGATCTCCAGCTGCATGTGCTCGCGCAGCTTCTTGTCCAGCGCGCCCAGGGGCTCATCCATCAGCACGATCGAGGGCTTGTAGACCAGGCAACGCGCCAGCGCAATGCGCTGCTGCTGGCCGCCCGACAACTCTTTGGGAAAGCGCTGCGCCACATGGGGCAGGTGCACCAGCTCCAGCGCCTCCATGGCGCGCTTCATCGCGGTGGCGCGGTCCAGCTTGCGCATCTTCAGCGGAAAGGCGATGTTCTCGGCAATCGTCATGTGCGGGAACAGCGCATAGTTCTGGAACACCATGCCGATGTCTCGCTCATAGGGCGCGCCATAGGTCACATCCTTGCCATTGATCAGCAGATGGCCGCCATCGGGCACGGACAGGCCGGCGATCATGCTCAGCAAGGTGGTCTTGCCCGAGCCCGAAGGGCCCAGCAAGGTCAGGAACTCGCCTTCGGGCACTTCCAGGTTGGTGGGGTGCAGCGCGACAAAGGAGCCGTAGCGCTTGGTCAGGCCCGCAATCGACAGTTTTATATTCTTCATTTCAATCTTCTCCATTGCACCGGGGCGCAACGAATGAACCAACGGAGGCTCTGCAAAACCCTCGCCTGGGGCAGGGAGCTTTGCAGAGACTCCCACATGCCTGCAGCGGCGTGCCGCTGCAGGCTTCGTCATCGCTGGCGGGCAGCGCTTACTTGAGCACCCAGCCGTTGAACTTCTCGATCACCGCAGCCTGGTTGGCCACCCAGTACTTGGCATCGATCTGCACGCCGTTCTTGATGTTGTCGGGATAGGTGGGCGATTCCTTGGCCAGCTCGGGCTTGATGAACTTGAAGGCTTCTGGCTGGGTCACGCCGGCGGCAAAGTACTGGGTCAACGAGGCCATGCGCTGGGGCTCGGACGCGAACTTGATGAACTCGCGGCAGGCGTCGGCATTGGGCGTGCCCGCCAGGATGGACCAGCTGTCCACGCCCCAGATGTTCTGGTTCCAGACGATGCCGATCTTGGCGCCATCGGCATTGGCCGACTGCGGGCGCGACACCCAGGTGGCGATCATGTCGACTTCGCCGGACTTGAGCATCTGCTCGACCTGGGCGCCCGAGTTCCACCAGACATCGATCTTGGGCTTGATCTCATCGAGGGCCTTGAAGGCGCGGTCCAGATCCAGCGGGTACAGCTGCGCAGCAGACACGCCCGAGGCCATCGCGGCCTGCTCCAGCGTGTCAAACGGGTGCTTGCGGATGCCACGGCGGCCGGGGAAGTCCTTGACGTTCCAGAAATCGGCCCAGGACTTGGGCGCGGCGCGGCCCTTGAAAGCCTCTTCGCGGTAGGCCAGCACGGTGCTGTAGACATTGGTGCCCACGCCGTAGGGCGACATGTACTGCGCCGGGATGGTCTTGACGAAAGGGTCGTTTTCCAGGCCGTGCTTTTCCAGCAGCACCTTGCCGCCTTCGGTCAGCAGCAGGATGGCCGGCTGGCTGATCTTGGCCATGTCCCAGGTGTAGTTCTTGGTCTCGACCATGCTGCGGATCTGGGCCACGGGCTCGGCCGTTGCCTGCACCCCCACCACTTCGATGCCGGTCTTCTGCGTGAAAGGCTTGTAGTACACCGCGCCATAGGCCTTGGTGTAGATACCGCCGTCATCACGCACCACGATACGCTTGGACGTGGCACGGGCATAGCGCAGTACGGCAGGTGCAGCAATCAGGCCTGCGCCAGCCACGGCCGCCTTCAGTGCGGTGCGACGGGAGGTAGTGATCTCAGTCATAAAGTGTCCTTTCGAAGGAAGAGGCAGGGGAAGTCAAGGGAGGGAGGGGATCAGGGGGCGGGCGGCAGCAGGCGCCCGGGGTTGAAGCGCTGCTGCGGATCGATGGCGCGCTTGATGGTCTGCATCAGATCGAGCTCGACGGCGGGCTTGAACAGCGCCATCTCGTCGGTCAGCACCTGGCCGATGCCATGCTCGGCGCTGAAGGTGCCTGCCAGCGCGCAGGCCACTTCGTTGACGGCCTGCTTGACGCGGTGCGAGAGCTGGTCCTGCTCAGCGGGCGAGAGCGCCTGCCACTGCGCAAACTGCATCTGCGGGATGAAGTGCACATTGCCGTCGCCCAGGTGGGCCACGATGATGATGGGCGCGCCCGGCACGATGCCGTGCGCGGCGGCCGTCGCCTGGGTGATGAACGCCGGGATGGCCGACAGCGGCACCGCCGGGTCGGTGTTGATGCCGATGCCGGCCTTCTTGTTGCCTTCGGAGACGCTGTGGCGCACCTCCCACCAGTCGGCCTGTTGCTTGCCGTTGGTGGCGATGGCCGCATCCAGCAGCAGGCCCTCTTCGGCGGCGGCCGACAGCGTCTCTTCGAGCGCAGCGGACAGCAGCGCCTCGTCACAGGTGTCGGTCAGCTCCACCAGCACATGCCAGGGGTAGCTGGGGCTGAGCGGCGCGCGGCGGTCGGCCACATGGCCCAGCACAATGTTCAGCTGCACATCGTTGAGCATCTCGAAAGCCGACAGCGAGGCGCTGCAGCGGCTCTGGAACCGGGCCAGCATGGCGATGGCCGCCTGGGGCGATTCCACCGCCAGCCAGGCCATCGCGCGCGCCGTGGGCAGCGGGTGGAGCTTGAGCGTGGCGCCGGTAATGATGCCCAAAGTGCCTTCTGAGCCAATGAACAAATGCTTGAGATCAAAGCCGGTGTTGTTCTTGCGCAGGCCGTAGAGCCCTTCCCAGATGCGGCCATCGGGCAGCACCACTTCGAGGCCCAGCACGTTCTCGCGGGTATTGCCATAGCGCAGCACGCCCGTGCCGCCGGCATTGGTTGCGATATTGCCGCCGATCTGGCAGGAGCCTTCGGCGCCCAGGCTCACCGGGTAGAGGCGCCCATGGCTGCGGGCGGTCTCCTGCACGGTCTGCAACACGCAGCCGGCATCGACCACCATCGAGTTGTTGGCCGGATCGACCGCGCGCACCTGGCGCATGCGGCCCAGGTTGATGACCACGGTCTCGGGCAGATCGGCACGCGGAATCGCGCCTTCGCAGAGGCTGGTATTGCCGCCCTGGGCCACGACCGGCACCTGCGCTGCATGGCAGATCCGGACCACCTCCGCCACCTGCGCCGTCGTCGACGGGAACAGCACGCACTGGGCCTGGCCCTGGTAGCGGCCGCGCCAGTCGGTCACATGGCCGGCCAGGTCCTGCTGGCTGCGGAGAACTGCGCTATCACCAAGCAACGCGATGAAGGTCTGAATCAATGCCATATGCCCACGGGTCCAAAGTCTGGGAGAGGAACCGATGATCGCTAATTCTTAATAAGATTAGTATTAGATGAAATACGAATACATGTGATCGAATGACAATTAGTCAAAATCTGGCTAGGGCGCCGCAGGCCGCAAAACCTGTCGCACCAAGCGGTCAAAAACGCATCGGCATCCGCATGCGGGCAGCCCTTTGCAGGCCCGGGCGTTCACAGCGCGCGGAAGCCGTCACAATAGCGGCCTGAATGTCAGCGCCTGCCTCCGCTGTGGGGCCGGTCTCACCTGGAGACTTTTGCATGCGTATTTCTGCCCGCACCCCTCTGTTGTCCCGCACGGCCAGTGCGCTGGTGCTCGCTGGTCTGGGGGCCTCGGCTGCCCAGGCGGCCGGTGTCATCAAGATCGGTGAGATCAACAGCTACAAGAACCAGCCCGCTTTTTTGGAGCCCTACAAGCGCGGCATGGAGCTGGCGGTGGACGAAGTCAACCGCGCAGGCGGCGTGAACGGCAAGAAGCTCGAGCTGATCACGCGCGACGACAATGCCAACCCGGGCGATACCGTGCGCGTGGCCGAGGAGCTGATCGCGCGCGAAAAGGTCGATGTGCTGGCCGGCGGCTTTCTGTCGAACACCGGCATGGCACTGACCGATTTTGCCAAGCAGCGCAAGTTCTTCTACCTTGCTACCGAGCCGCTGACGGACAAGATGGTCTGGAGCAATGGCAACGCCTACACCTTCCGCCTGCGCCCCTCCACCTACATGCAGGTGTCGATGCTGGTCGAAGAGGCGCTCAAGCTCAAGAAAAAGCGCTGGGCTCTCGTCTACCCCAACTACGAGTACGGCCAGTCCTCAGTCGCCACCTTCAAGGCCAAGATGAAGGCGGCCCAGCCTGATGTGGAGTTCGTCACCGAGCAGGCCACCGTGCTGGGCAAGGTCGATGCCGGCAGCGTCGTGCAGGCGCTGGCCGATGCCAAGCCCGATGCGATCTTCAATGTGCTGTTTGCCACCGACCTGACCAAGTTTGTGCGCGAGGGCAATACGCGCGGCCTGTTCAAGGACCGCGAGGTCGTCAGCGTTTTGAGCGGCGAGCCCGAATACCTGGACACGCTCAAGGCCGAAACGCCCAATGGCTGGATCGTCACCGGCTACCCCGTGCACACGCTGAAGACGCCCGAGCACAAGGCCTTCTTCGACGCCTACCAGGCCAAGTACAAGGACTACCCGCGCCAGGGCTCGGTCGTTGGCTATGCCGGCATCAAGTCGCTGGCCGAGGGCATCAAGAAGGCCGGCAACACTGACACCGAGGCGCTGATCAAGGCCTTTGAAGGCCTGCAGGTCGTGTCGCCGTTTGGCCCGATCACCTGGCGCGCGCAGGACCACCAATCGACCATGGGCGCCTATGTGGGCAAGCTCAAGAACGTGGGCGGCAAGGGCGAGCTGGTGGACTATGTCTACCGCGATGGCAAGGACTACCTGCCCAGCGATGACGAAGTGCGCAAGATGCGCCCGCAGTAAGCTGATGGAACGCTGCCTGGCCCCCGCAAGCGCCGCAGGTCGGTGGGCGCGCATGCCCCGCTGGCTGGGGCGGCAAGACGGCCAGGCATGGCGACAAGCGCAGGGAGGCGCATGAGTTTTTCCGGTCTGCTGGTGCAACTGCTCAATGGCCTGGCCGGCGCCTCGTCGCTGTTTCTGGTGGCCGCCGGGCTGTCGCTGATTTTTGGCGTCTGCCGCATCGTCAACTTTGCGCATGGGTCCTTTTACATGGTGGGGCTGTACGCGGCCTATGCGCTGGCCGAGGCCATGGCGCCCCTTGGGGGCGGCTGGGGTTTTTGGCTGTCGCTGCCGCTGTCGGCCATCGCCGTCGGGCTGCTGGGCGGTGTGGTGGAGGTGCTGCTGCTGCGCCGCATTTACAAGGCGCCCGAGCTGTTTCAGCTGCTCGCCACATTTGCGCTGGTGCTAGTGATCAAGGATGCGGTGCTGTGGCTGTGCGGGCCCGATGAGCTGCTGGGCCCGCGCGCGCCGGGGCTGGGCGGCGCGGTCGATATCCTGGGCCGCGCCTTTCCAAGCTATGACCTGTTCTTGATCGCGGTGGGCCCACTGGTGCTGGGTGCCACCTGGCTGCTGCTGCACCGCAGCCGCTTTGGCATGCTGGTGCGCGCCGCCACGCAGGACCGCGAAATGGTGGGCGCTTTGGGCGTGCGCCAGGCCTGGCTGTTCACGGCGGTGTTTGCGCTGGGCGCCGCGCTGGCCGGGCTGGGCGGCGCGCTGCAGCTGCCGCGCGAACCGGCCACCCTGGAGCTCGATCTGCAGACCATTGGCTCGGCCTTTGTCGTGGTGGTGGTCGGCGGCATGGGCTCGCTCACCGGTGCCTTTGTCGCGGCACTGCTGGTGTCCACCGTCAAGGCGCTGTGCATCTGGCTGGGCGTGGTGCAGATCGCCGGTATCGATATTGCGTTTCCGCAGCTGACCTTGGTGGCGGACTTTTTGGTGATGGCCGTGGTGCTGGTGCTGCGCCCCTGGGGCCTGCTGGGCAAGCCGCAGGCCGCGAGCCGCAGCCAGGGCCTGCGCGAGCAGCCGCTGCGCGCCCCCCCGCCTGCCTTGAAAGCCGTGGGAGCTGCTGTGCTGCTGGCCTTGCTGGCGCTGCCCTGGGCGGTCGATGCGCAGTCCTACACCCTGGTGCTGATGGTGGACCTGGTCATTGCCGCGCTGTTTGCGACCAGCCTGCATTTCTTGATGGGGCCGGCAGGTCTCCATTCCTTTGGCCATGCGGCCTTCTTTGGCCTGGGCGCCTATGGTGCGGCGCTGCTGCTGAACGCGGCGGGCCTGCCGATGCTGTGGGCGCTGCTGCTGGCGCCACTGCTGGCGGCCTTGGGCGGCCTGTTGACCGGCTGGTTTGCGGTGCGGCTGACGGGCGTGTATTTCTCGATGCTGACCCTGGCCTTTGCGCAGATCATCTGGGCTACCACCTTCCAGTGGGATTCGGTCACCGGGGGCAGCAATGGCCTCACGGGTGTCTGGCCGGCGGCCTGGCTGGAGGACAAGCGCTGGTTCTACCTGCTGACCCTGCTGCTGGCCACCGCTGGCGTGCTGGCGCTGTGGCGGGTGCTGTATGCGCCGCTGGGCTATGCGCTGCGTGCCAGCCGCGACGCACCGCTGCGCGCCGAGGCCATCGGCATTGCGGTGGCGCGGGTGCAGTGGATGGGCTTTGTGCTGGCTGCCTCGGTGGCCGGGCTGGCGGGCGCCTTGTTTGCGTTCTCCAAGGGCAGCATCTCGCCCGAGACCATGTCGGTGGCCAAGTCCGTCGATGGCCTGGTCATGGTGCTGCTGGGCGGTGTGCAGACCTTGGTGGGGCCGATTCTGGGCGCCTTCAGCTTTACCTGGCTGCATGACGCCATGGCGCGCAACACCGACTACTGGCGTGCCACCTTGGGCGCGGTGATTCTGCTGCTGGTCTTGCTGTTCCCCCAGGGCATTGCCGGCTACGGCAAGCGCTGGTGGCAGTGGCTGGTGCAGCGCCGGGCAGCGTAAAAAACCCTGCGGGTTTGCGCAGGGTCTGGGTGGTGCGGGGCGGCGCCGATCAGCTGTTGCAGGCCTTGCTGCCCTTGGCCGGTTGGATGCCCTTGGCTTTCGCATCTGCCACCGTCATGTACTCGCCTTGCTTGGTGGTGCCGTAGTAGCGGTCACCTTGGCAGTGGTAGATCTTGGAGCTCGTATTGGCCCAGACCTTGCCGGCACCGCCGCCAGGGGCGGGGGTCTTGGCCTTGGCCTTGTCGGCAGCGGCCGCTGGCGCTGCGGCTGGGGGGGCCGCCGGCGCGGCCTTGGCGGCAGGGGCTGGTTTGGCCGCCGGTGCCGTGCCCGCTGCCGGTGTCTGGGCAAAAACTGCCGCTGTGCTGCACAGGGCGATACCGCTGATCCAGGCTTTCCAGGTATTGCGCATAGAACTCTCCTGTCGTTTTGTTGCAAGGGATGCCGGGCCTCAGGGCCATGGCACCCCCATGCTGCGACGGGCACCTGCAAAAAACAACCGGGTCAATGCGGATATATGTTTTTTATCGCCATTAATTTTTTAATTGCTTGTTTT
The DNA here is from genome assembly GCF_025309455.1 of Comamonas squillarum. Taxonomy (NCBI): domain Bacteria; kingdom Pseudomonadati; phylum Pseudomonadota; class Betaproteobacteria; order Burkholderiales; family Comamonadaceae; genus Comamonas; species Comamonas squillarum. Next base: position 3,360,785 of record NZ_CP104377.1, on the reverse strand, counting down.
TATTGATTGTTGGCATGAGCACTGCCTGCCGGTCGATCCATGTCGGGGTACAGGCGGCCTAGCGCCTGGTGCAGGCATTCACCGAGCTGCAGCTGCAGCGCCTGCAAGTGGGCGGCGCGCGCCTCGTCGCTCAAACCGGCATCGGCGGCCAGGCTGCCCAGCGCCTTCCACTGCTGCTGCCATTGGGTGGCGCGGTGCTGCACGGCGGCCTGCACGGCCTCGCTCCACTGCGCCGGCGCGCTGGGGCTGGTGTAGCGCCCGCGTCCCCGGCCAAAGTGCGAGATCACCAGGTACTTGAGCAGCAGCTGGCCGGTCAAGGCGCTCAGGTACTCGGGCGAGAGGTGAAAGCGCTGGGCCTGCTGGTCAAACATCTTGTTGGCGCTCCAGGCGGCACCGGCAAAGGTGACGGCACCCACCAAGGCGCCCACCAGCGCGCCTGCGCCCAAGGTCATGCCGCCGGCCACCATATCGGCGCCCAGGCCGGTTGCAGCACCAGCCGTGAGCGCGCCCCAGAGGCTGGCCGTCTGCGGATCCAGCGGTGTGCTGGTTTTCAGGTGGTCCTTGAGCTGCTGCTGGATCTGGCTGGCCGCCTGGCCATCGAGCTGGTGCAGCGCCAGCAGCGCCTGGGTGCTGGCCAGGTCGGCCTGCTGCAGGGACTGGGTCAGGCGCTGCATCGCGGCGGTCTGCTCGGGGCTGAGCTCGGCGCCCTCAGGACCACTGCCACGGATGGCCTGTGCAACCGAGCCGCTCACCTTGCTCCAGGCGCGCTGCCAGAGCTTGTTGTCGCTGGTCTGCACGGTCTCCTGCGCAGTGGCCGCCAGCAGCAGCTGCTCGGCCAGGGCCTGCAGGCTGGCCGCTTCGCGCGCTTGCTGGCGCTGTGCGCGGGTTTGCAAGAGGCGCTGGTAGGCCGGCTGCTTGGCATCGGGCAGCAGCGGCGCGATGGACTGCATCACCTGCTTTTCATGCCACCAGCTGCGCGTGAAGGCATCGAGCACCTGCACCGAGCGCACGGTGCCGGCAAACTCGGCCGTCGCCGCGCGCCAGCGCTGCAGGTCGGCGGCGGTTTGGGTGGCTGTGGTGTCACTGCCGATCTGGTTGAGCAGCACCAGCACGGGCTTGTCCATCCACTGCAGGATGCGCATCTCGCTGGCCCAGTAACCGGCGTCGGCCGGGTCTTCGGCGGCATTGACCAGGTAGAGCATCACATCGGCATGGTCACGCGCGGCCTGCAAGGCGCGCTGGCTCATGTAGAAGGGCTTGTCGCGCCAGCGGTCCCAGACATTGGACAGAAACCAGCCCAGCGGGTTGCCCTGCTGCTTCAAGCGGTTGTAGAGCCGCACCGAATCGCCAAAACCCGGCGTGTCCCAGAGCCACAGTTCATCGCCTTGCTCGGTGCGCTGCAGCAGGTATCGCTGCGATTGGCTGGTGACATGGGCGGCGTCCTGGACTTCGCCAATGTCCTCGGCGACCAGGGTGCGGGCCAGGGTGGTCTTGCCGATATTGGTGTGCGACAGCAGGCACCAGGCGATGGTCTGGTCGTTGGCTGCATCCGCTGCCTGCGGCACAGCGGCGGGGAGTGGGGGGGCGTTCGTCATCTCGGTCATCGTGCGGGTCTCGTCAGGTGCCGGTGGTGATCAGCTGCGCGTTGAAGCCGTGCTGCTGGGCAAATTCCTGCCACAGCGCTTCGCGCTCCTGCAGGCGGCGGGGGGCGCCGGCATTGCGGGCGGCAAAGTCACTGGCCCAGAGCCAGAGCTCGCCGTTGGCGCCAAAGCGGCTGCGCAGCTGGGCCAGCAGCTCGCCATGTACCTCGGCCTCGGGCGTGGCTGACAGGTTGATGAGCGCAATGGCCTGCGCAGCGGGCGCCAAATCGACGGCCGGCAGCGCAGCGCCATAGGCCAGCGTCGGCAGCCAGTCGACATGGGCGCCGGCGCCATACAGATCGGTCGCAAAGTGGTCGATCGCGGCGCGCCGCTCGGGCGTCACATCCATGCTGAACGGCAGCAGCACCAGGCGCGTGGCCAGGCCGCCAAAGTCGCGCTGCAGCCGGGCAAAGTAGGCCTGGTTCAGCGGCAGCTGCAGGTGCTGGCTGCGCCAGCGCGCGCGCAGCCCTTGCCATAGCGCCAGCAGCACACGCGGTACCACCACGGTGGCGCCCAGCAAGGCGGTATAGGCCCAGACCCAGCGCGCGCCGACACCGGAGGCGGGGGCTGCCATGGCCTGGGTTGCCGGGGCCGATGGCGCCGCGGGCAGGCTGCTGCTCACCCAGCCTTGCAGCGCCTGGATATCGGTCAGGCTCCAGGGCGTCGTCCACTGCAGCCATTGGGTGGGGGCGAACAGGAGGTTGAGCCAGTGCTGCACCTGCGGGGCCGACAGGAAGGTGCTCTCCCAGCCGACCTGGTATTCCTTGGTGAGGCCCGTGAGCCAGAGCGAGGCCAGTGCGCCCACGGCGACCAGCGCCGCGCCCAGGTGCAGCCACAGCAGCCATTGCGCGTTGCGCACCCCTTCGCTGGCCTGCCACCAGTTGCGCTCAAAGCGCAGCGCCATCTTGCGCAGGCCGCTGCCGCGCAGCGCGGGCATGGCCTTGCCGCGCAGGCGGGCGATCCAGCCGGGGTGCTCATCGGCAGCAGCCGCGCTGGGTGCCGTGCCGGCTGGCGTGGGCTGTGCGGGCTCCCAGGGCGCCACGCGCGCTGGCTGGCGCCGTGCCAGGCGCAGCAGGCTGCGCAGCAAGAGCACGGTGTACATCAGCAGGTTCCACAGCACGATGCCCATCAGCGACAGCGACAGCAGATCGACCCGGTGCGGATCGGTAATGCGGTGGCTGGCAAAGCCAAGGCACAGCGCCAGCAGGCCGATCGCCAGCGGTGCCCAATGCGCCAGGCCCGGGGCATGCTGCCACAGCTGGCGCACATCAGCGGGCAACTGGCTGGCCTGGATGATGCGCTTGGCGCGCAGCTGCAGAAACTGGGCAAAGGCGGCCTGGCCGGCCTTGCCACCCAGCGCGGGCTTGCCCAAGGTGTGCAGCACCTCCTGCGTGATGGCCTCGCAGCGCGCAGCGCTGGGCAGGGCCTCATGGGGCGGTGAGGTCTCGATGGCATGGGCCAGGGCGATGTCACGAACGGCGTCAGCTTTCATGGCAGCTATTGTGGCATCGGGAAAACCTGCAAGGTTTTGCCTGGAGTGCTGTGGTATCAACAAGCTTTGCCTTCACAGAGATAAAGCAGCCTATGACAACCATGATGAACTTTGCTGAGATGCCCGATGCCAACGGTTTCTTTGGTGACTACGGCGGCCAGCTGGTGCCCCCGCATCTGAAAAAGGCCATGGACGACATCGCCGAGGCCTACGAGCAGATCGTGCAGCGCCAGGATTTCCAGGACGAACTCCAGCAGCTGTTCCAGGACTATGTGGGCCGCCCCAGCCCGATCTTCCATGCCCGCCGTTTGTCAGAGCAGCTGGGCGGCGCGCAGATCCATTTGAAGCGCGAGGACCTCAACCACACGGGGGCGCACAAGATCAACCACTGCCTGGGCGAGGCGCTGCTGGCCAAGTTCATGGGCAAGACCAAGGTGATTGCCGAGACCGGCGCCGGCCAGCATGGCGTGGCGCTGGCCACCGCCTGCGCGCTGGTGGGCATCCCCTGCGAGATCCACATGGGCCAGGTCGATATCGAAAAAGAGCACCCCAATGTCACCAAGATGCGCATCCTGGGCTGCAAGCTGGTGCCGGTGACCTTTGGCCAGGCGACTCTGAAGGAGGCGGTGGACAGCGCGTTTGAGGAATACCTCAAGGATCCGACGAACTACCTGTATGCGATCGGCTCGGTGGTGGGCCCGCACCCGTTTCCGAAGATGGTGCGCGACTTCCAGTCCATCGTCGGGCGCGAGGCGCGCGAGCAGTTCCAGACCCGGCACGGCAAGCTGCCCGACTATGTGGCCGCCTGCGTGGGCGGTGGCTCCAATGCGATGGGCATCTTTACGGCCTTTCTGCCCGATGCCAGTGTCAAGCTAGTGGGCGTGGAGCCAGCGGGCGAGGGCGTGGACCAGCCGGGCAAGCATGCCGCCACCTTGTCGGTGGGCAAGCCCGGCGCCATCCATGGCATGAAATGCTATGTGCTGGAGAACGCCGATGGCAGCCCTGCGGCCGTGCATTCCATCGCTTCGGGCCTGGACTACCCCGGCGTGGGCCCGCAGCACAGCTACTTGAAGGACCTGGGCCGGGTCGATTACCAAGCCGTGGACGACCAGGCCTGCCTCAACGCCTTCATGACCCTGTCGCGGGTCGAGGGCATCATCCCGGCGCTCGAAAGCGCCCATGCCGTCGCCTGGGCCATGGGTATCGCGCCGCAGCTGGACAAGGGGGTGAACATCCTCGTCAACCTCTCGGGCCGGGGCGACAAGGACGCCGATTATGTGGCCAAGAAGCTGGGGCTCTGAGCGAGTTTTGAGCTAGAAGCAGCCGGAAACGGCCGTCACGCAGGGAGCGCATGCTCCCTTTTTTGCGTGGCTACGGCATAGCGCAGGTCGCCTGGTACTCGGGTAAATACGCTTCTGCTATTTGGATATGTCTATTTAGTATTTGTGGATTGCATACTCGATAGCTCAGAATGCGGTTTTCGCATTCAATACCCATGGAACTTCGCCAGCTTGAGGCCTTCGCGGCCGTGATCTCGACCGGCAGCGTGACGGCCGCCGGGCGCATGCTGGGCCGCTCGCAGCCCGCGATCAGCCGCCTGGTGCAGGAGCTGGAGCAGGAGATTGGTTACGCGCTGTTCAGCCGCAACGGCCCGCGCATTACCCCGAATGAACAAGGCTTTTTGCTGTACGAGGATGTGGCCCATGCGCTGCACAGCCTGCAACAGATCCGCCAGCGTGCCCGCGAGATTGCAGGCGGCAGCCAACGCCCGCTGAACCTGCTGGCCACGCCGGCGCTGGCCGCGGGCCTGGTACCTGCGGCGCTGGCGCGGCTCGAAGGCGCGATGGCGCAGAGCATCTCGCACATCCAGCTGCGCAGCGCCTCGCCCGAGCAGGTGGCGCAAGGCGTGCTGACGGGGGCCGCCCAGCTGGGCGTGAGCAGCCTGCCGCTGGAGCACCGGGGCCTGCAGGTGCACTGGATTGGCCGCGCGCCCTGCGTGGCGGTGCTGCCCGAAGCGGACCCACTGGCCGCGCTGGACGTGGTGCCGCTTTTGGCACTGGCCGAGCGCCGCATCATCACCATGGCCAACCCCTACCGCTTGCGTGGCCGCCTCGATGAAGCCTTTGCCGCTGCCCGCCCGGGCGCGCAGCCGGGCGAGACCCAGTTCATGGAAACCAATGCTTCGGTCAATGCGATGGCCGCCGTGCGCGCCGGCCTGGGCGTGTCGGTGCTGGAGCCGGTGACGGCGCTGGGCCTGCCTTTGCAAGGCGTGGTGGTACGCCCGCTCGATACCGAGATCCCGTTTTTGTTTGGCGTGGTCAGCCAGCAGGCCACGCCGTGTACGCCTGCGATGGATGCGCTGTGCCAGGCCTTGACCGAGGTGGCGCACGCGCTGCTGCCCGGCTTTGTACTGCATGACGCACGCGCCCACGCCGCGCTGCTGGAAGAAATGCTGCCCGAGGGCCAGCGGCCCGCTGCGGGCACACCAGAATTTTGAGAGAACCACGCATGAACGACGAACGCTTACTGCCGCCCCAGGGGCTGGCCGCACTCGAAGCCCGGGTGCGCCAGGACCTGGCCTGGCTGGACCTGCCCGCCAAGGACTGGCTGCCCGAGACCGCGCTGGAGGGCGAGCCGGTGCTGCCCGTGGCCATCATCGGCGGCGGCATGTCGGGCCTGGCCGCATGCGCGGCGCTGCGCTTCATGGGCGTGCCGGCCGAGATCTTTGACCAGTCGCCGGCGGGCTTTGAAGGCCCCTGGGCGACGACGGCGCGCATGGAAACGCTGCGCTCACCCAAGCAGCTCACCGGCCCGGCGCTGGGCAAACCGGCGCTCACTTTCCGCGCCTGGTTCGAGTCGCAGTTCGGCCTGGAGGCCTGGGAGGCGCTCGACAAGATCCCGCGCCTGCAGTGGATGGACTACCTGCGCTGGTACCGCCAGGTGCTGGCGCTGCCGGTGCACAACGGCCACAAGGTGCTGGCCGTGCGCCCACGCGGCGCCGATGGCGTGGTGCAGCTCGATCTGGAGACGCCCGGCGGCGCACGCAAGGTGCTGGCGCGCCATGTGGTGCTGGCCACCGGCCGCGACGGCCTGGGCGGCGCCTATGTGCCCGAGATGGCACGCAGCCTGCCGCGCGACCGTTGGGCCCATTCGTCAGACAGCACCGATTACGCCCAACTGGCTGGCCAGCGTATCGGCGTGGTGGGGGCCGGTGCCTCGGCGATGGACAGCGCAGCGACGGCGCTGGAGAGCGGCGCGGCCAGCGTTGATCTGCTGATCCGCCGCAACGACATTCCCCGCGTCAACAAGGGCAAGGGTGCCGGCAGCCCGGGCCTGACCCATGGCCACCTGCAGCTGCCCGACGACTGGAAGTGGAAGATCCGCCACTACATCAATGTGCAGCAGGTGCCGCCACCCCGGGGCAGCACCTTGCGCGTCTCGCGCCATGCCAATGCCCGCTTCAACCTGGGCTGCGCGATCGAGCGCATGGAATGGACCGGCGACGAGATCCGCGTCCATACCTCCAAGGGCGTGTTCCACCTGGACTTTGTCGTGTTCTCCACCGGCTTTCGCATCGACTGGAATGCGCGCAGCGAGTTTGCGCCCTTTGCCGCCCATGTGCGCAACTGGGGCGACCGCTACCGCCACCCCGAGGGCGAGGACGACCAGGAGCTGTCCGATTCGCCCGACCTGGGCCCGGCCTTCGAGCTGCAGCAAAAGATTCCCGGCGCCTGCCCGGGGCTGGAGCGCATCCATGCGTTCTCCTACCCGGCCGCGCTGACGCATGGCACGGTGTCCGGCGATATTCCTGCGATCAGCGTGGGCGCCGAGCGCCTGGCACAGGGCATCAGCAGCCGCCTGTATGCCGAAGATGTGCAGTGGCATTTCGAGAAGCTGCAGGCCTTCAGCGACCCCGAGGTGTTTGGCGATGAGTGGACGCCGGCTGAACCACCTGGCCAGGCCACCGCACTGCTGGACAAGGCGGGCGCACCATGATCGGCTGGCTGCTGCGCCGCCTTGTGCAGGCCGTGGTGGTGGTGCTGCTGATGACGGTCATCGTCTTCGTCGGCCTGCATGCCATCGGCAACCCGGTCGATATCCTCATCGGCCAGGACGTGGACCAGGTCGAGCGCGCGCGCATCATCGCCCAGCTGGGCTTTGACCAGCCGCTGTGGCGCCAGTACCTGGGCTTTGTCGGCGGCGCGCTGCAGGGCAACCTGGGCGTGAGCTTTGTCTACAACGTGCCGGCGATCGAGCTGATTTTGCAGCGCCTGCCTGCAACCCTGGAGCTGGCGATTGCCGCGCTGGTCATCGCCGTGGTGCTGGGCGTGCCGCTGGGTCTGCTGGCCGGACTCTATCCCGAGAGCTGGTTTTCCAAATCCATCATGGCCGGCAGCATCGTGGGCTTTTCGCTGCCCACGTTCTGGGTCGGCCTGATGCTGATCATGACCTTCAGCGTGTCGCTGGGCATGCTGCCGTCGAGCGGGCGCGGCCAGACGGTGGAGTTCCTGGGCGCGCAGTGGTCGTTTCTGACCACCGATGGCCTGCGCCACATGCTGCTGCCTGCGATCAACCTGTCGCTGTTCAAGATCTCGCTGGTGATCCGTTTGACGCGCGCCGGTGTGCGCGAGGTGCTGCCGCTCGACTATGTGAAGTTTGCCCGCGCCAAGGGCCTGTCGCCGCTGCGTGTGGTGGGCCTGCATGTGCTGCGCAATACGATGATTCCGCTGGTCACCGTGCTGGGCCTGGAGCTGGGCTCGACCATCGCCTTTGCGGTGGTGACCGAGAGCATCTTCTCCTGGCCGGGCGCTGGCAAATTGATTCTGGACAGCATCAATGCGCTGGACCGTCCCGTCATCGTCTCCTACCTGGTGGTGGTGGTCTGCCTGTTTGTCACGCTCAATCTGATCGTGGATATCTTGTACAAGGTGCTCGACCCCCGCGTGCGCCTGGAGGGCGCAGCATGAGCGGCACCAACACCCCTGCCAACGCCCCCGTGGGCACGGCCCCGGCCGCGGCGCTGCGCCAGCCTTCGCCCTGGCGCGCGCATGTGGCCGATTTTCTGGCCTCGCGCCTGGCGCTGTTTGGCCTGATCGTCGCCGTCGTGCTGATCCTGGCGGCGCTCGTCGCGCCCTGGATCACGCCGCAGAACCCCTATGACCTGCAGCAGCTCGATGTGCTCGATGCGCGCCTGCCGCCGGGCTCAGCCAATGGGCTGGCCAGCTTCCACTACCTGCTGGGCACCGATGGCCAGGGGCGCGATCTGTACTCGGCGATTCTCTACGGCCTGCGCATCAGCCTGCTGGTGGGCGTGGGCTCGGCGCTGATTGCCGGCGTGGTGGGCACCTTGCTGGGCCTGCTGGCCGCCTATGCCGGTGGCAAGACCGACACGATCATCATGCGCGTGGTGGACCTGATCCTGTCCTTCCCCTCGATCCTGGTGGCGATGATGATCCTCGCCTACCTGGGCAAGGGCGTGGGCAATGTGGTGCTGACCCTGGTGATCCTGGAATGGGCCTACTACGCCCGCACGGCACGCGGCCAGGCCCTGGTCGAGCGCCGGCGCGAGTATGTCGAGGCGGCGCGCTGCCTGGACATCCCCAACTGGCGCATCATGGTGCGCCACATCCTGCCCAACTGCCTGCCGCCGCTGATCGTGATCGGCACCCTGCAGATCGCCCGCGCCATCACCCTGGAGGCCACCCTGAGCTTTCTGGGCCTGGGCGTGCCGGTGACCGAGCCTTCGCTGGGCCTGCTGATCTCCAACGGCTACCAGTTCATGCTCTCGGGCCAGTACTGGATCAGCTTCTACCCCGGCATTGCGCTGCTGGTCACCATCGTGGCGATCAACCTGGTGGGCGACCGCCTGCGCGATGTCCTGAACCCGAGGAACACCCGATGAGCAGCGTGCCCACCTTGCAGGTGCGTAATCTGCGCACCGAGTTTGCGACCCGCGCCGGCACCCTGCGCGCGGTCAACGATGTGTCCTTCACCTTGGAGCGCGGCCGCATCCTGGGCCTGGTCGGCGAGTCCGGCTCGGGCAAGTCCGTCACCGGCTTTTCCATCATGGGCCTGGTCGATGCACCGGGCCGCGTGACCGGCGGTGAGGTGCTGTTCCAGGGCCGCGACATCACCAAGATCAAGCCGCGCGAGCTGCGCCAGCTGCAGGGCAACCGCATCGCGATGATCTTCCAGGACCCGATGATGACGCTCAACCCCGTGTTGCGCGTGGACACGCAGATGATCGAAGCGGTGCGCGCCCACACCTCGGCCAGCAAGGCCCAGGCGCGTGAGCGGGCCCGCGAGACCCTGGCGATGATGGGCATTGCCAGCCCCGACGAGCGCCTGCAGGCCTACCCGCACCAGCTCTCGGGCGGCATGCGCCAGCGCGTGGCCATTGCGACTGCGATGCTGCACCGGCCCGATCTGATCATTGCCGACGAGCCCACGACGGCGCTGGATGTGACCATCCAGGCGCAGATCCTGTCCGAGGTGCAAAAGCTCGCGCGCCAGCAGGGCACGGCGCTGATCTGGATCACGCATGACCTGTCGGTGGTGGCTGGTCTGGCCGATGAAGTGGCTGTCATGTATGCCGGCCGCATCGTTGAGCAAGGCGGCGTCGATGCCGTGCTGGACAGCCCCCTGCACCCCTATACCGCTGGCCTGATCGGCAGCCTGCCGGCCAACAACCGGCGCGGCAGCCGCCTGCAGCAGATTCCCGGCATGACGCCCAATATGCTGCAGCTTCCTCCCGGCTGCGCCTTTGCCGCGCGCTGCACCCGCGCCACTGCCGCCTGCCAGGCCCAGCCTGAGCAGACCGAGCCGCTGCCCGGCCGCCTGGTGCGCTGCTTTCACCCGGCGCTGACCGCCAGCGCCCCAAGCACCCTTGGTGCCACCGCGCCGCAAGGCCTGGAGGCCCGCGTATGAACGAGATGACGAATACCACAGCAGCCGACAGCGCGGCAGACACCCCGGTGGTCGAGCTGCGCCAGGTCAGCAAGCGCTTTGGCGAGCAAAAGCCAGGCATTGGTGGCCGACTGCTGCAAAGCCTGGGGCTGGAAAAGCCCCACCCGGTCACCCGCGCGGTCGACCAGGTCGATCTGCTGGTGCGCCCCGGCGAGGTGGTGGGCCTGGTGGGCGAATCCGGTTGCGGCAAGTCCACCCTGGGCCGCATCGCGGCGGGGCTGTTGCCCCCGTCCGATGGCGAGGTGCTGTTCTCCGGCAAGGCCATGGCCAGCCTGACGCCGGCCGAGCGCCATGTCGAGCGCCTGCGCATCCAGATGATCTTCCAGGACCCGTACGCCAGCCTGAACCCGCGCCTGCGCGTGGACGAGATCGTTGGCGAGGCGGCCCGTATCCATGGTCTGGTCGACCAGGCTGGTTTTGACGACTACGTCTGCGCGCAGATGGAGCGCGCCGGGCTCGACCCCGCGCTGCGCAGCCGCTACCCGCACCAGTTCAGCGGTGGCCAGCGCCAGCGCATCGGCATTGCCCGCGCGCTGGCCGTGCAGCCCCGCATGCTGGTCTGCGATGAGGCGGTCGCCGCCCTCGATGTGTCGATCCAGGCGCAGATCCTGAACCTGTTCATGGACCTGCGCGAGCAATTGCACCTGACCTATCTGTTCATCAGCCATGACCTGGGCGTGGTCGAGCATATCTGCGACCGGGTGGTGGTGATGTACCTGGGCCGCGTGATCGAGACCGCGCCGGTCGAGGAGCTGTTTGCCCGGCCCAACCACCCCTACACCCAGGCCTTGCTGGCCGAGGTGCCGAACATGAACGCGCGCCACAAGACCTACTCGGCTATCCAGGGTGAAATCCCCAGCCCGCTCAACCCACCCAGCGGCTGCCACTTTCATCCGCGCTGTCCGCGTGCCATGCCGCGCTGCAAGGTGGAGGCGCCCCAGCTCAAGGGCATCGCCATCCAGCACCAAAGCGCCTGCCATTTGAACGACGCCTGAGCGCTCAGCTGAGCGCCGCCTTTTTCTCCGTATTTGTTCGAACCGTTTTCACAGTTTCACCAGGAGTTCGCCATGAAACGCATCATCGTCTCTTCCCTCACCGCTGCCCTGATGGGCGCTGGCCTGGCTGCCCATGCGCAGACCTTGAACATCGGCTTTGCCGACCCGGTCTCGTCGATGGACCCCCAGCTCAACAACCATGCCGGCGACCGCTCGGTGGACCTGCATTTCTGGGATCTGCTGGTGCAGAACAACCACAACAAGCTGCAGCCCGGCCTGGCTGCGAGCTGGAAGAACCTGGACCCCAAGACCTGGGAGTTCAAGCTGCGCACTGATGTGAAGTGGCAGGACGGCAAGGCCTTCAGCGCCGAGGACGTCATCTACTCCTACCAGCGCGCCCGCGCCGTGCCCGGCAGCGTGGCCACCTTTGCCGGCTACCTGCGCACCGTCGAATCGGTGACGGCCAAGGACCCGCACACGCTGATCATCAAGACCAACATCCCCAACCCCGATCTGCCGCTGAACCTGGCCTCGGTGCACATCGTCAGCAAGCATGTGGGCGAAAAATCGGCCACCGAAGACTACAACTCGGGCAAGGCCATGGTCGGCTCGGGCCCTTACAAATGGGTGTCCTACACGCCAGGCGACCGCGTGGTGATGCAGCGCAACGATGGCTACTGGGGTGACAAGCCGATCTGGGACAAGGTCAACTACCGCTACATCAACAATGCCGCATCGCGCACCGCTGCGCTGCTGGCCGGCGATGTGGATGTGATCGACAAGGTCTCGGTCTCTGATCTCGCGCGCCTGAAGAATGCGCCCAATGTCACCGTCTACCCCTACGACGGCCTGCGCGTGATGCTGCTGCAGCCCAGCTTCAACCCGGCGCCCAATGCCTTCATCACCGACAACGCCGGCAAGCCTTTGCCTAAGAACCCGCTGCTGGACCAGCGCGTGCGTGAGGCGCTGAACCTGGCGATCAACCGGGGCGCCATCGTGGACCGCATCCTGCAGGACGCGGCCACCGAGGCCAACCAGTGGATGCCCAAGAACACCTATGGCTACAACCCCGACATCAAGAACATTCCTTTTGATGCCGCCAAGGCCAAGAAGCTGCTGGCCGATGCCGGCTTCCCCGAAGGCTTCAAGCTGACCATGCATGTGCCCAACGACCGCTACCCACAAGGCCCGGAAACCGCCCAGGTGGTGGCCCAGTTCTGGACCCGCATTGGCGTGAAGACCCAGGTGGAGGTGGTGCCTTGGGCCGTGTACTCGGGCCGCGCCAACAAGAACGAATATGCGATGAGCATGCTGGCCTGGGGCAATGGCACCGGTGAGGCCAGCTATGCGCTGGTGAACGTGCTGGCCACGGTCGATGCCAAGAAGGGCTTGGGCGCCTCCAACTGGGGCCACTACAGCAACCCGGCCGTGGACAAGGCGCTGACCGAATCCACCGAAGAGTTCGACATGGCCAAGCGCGAGAGCATCCTGCGCCAGTCGGCCAAGGTGGTGTCCGATGATGTGGGCATCATCCCGCTGTTCCACTACCGCAATATCTGGGCCGCGAAGAAGGGCCTGAAGGTCACCCCGTTCAGCAGCGACCGCACCACCGCATCGATGGTGACCAAGGTGGCACCCTGATGGCCCAGCTGTCCATCACGATGGACCAGGCGGACGCGCTGATCGATGTGGCACGCCACATCCGTATCGAAGGCGCCCAGCCCGGTGAGGCGGTGGAGGTGACTGCCGAGACCCCGCGCAGCGGCGTGCTGTGGCGCGCGCAGGCGCGTTTCATCGCCGATGCTAAGGGGACGGTAGATCTGCGCCGCGATGCGCCCGTCTCCGGCAGCTATGCCGGTGCCGATGGCATGGGTCTGGTCTGGTCGCAAAGCCCGGTGGCATCCACCAGCCGCGAGCTGTTCAACCAGCCGGTGACCGATGCGCTGCTGACGACCTTGCAGGCCAGCACAGGCACTGCGCAGGCGCAGGCAAGCTTGAGCCAGCAGCTCGCAGCCCCCGGCGTGACCCGCCGCGAGGTGCGCGAGGACGGGCTGGTCGGTACCCTGTACCTGCCCGCTGGCGCCGGCCCGCACCCGGCGGTGATGATCGTCAACGGCTCGGGCGGCGGCATCAATGAGCCGCGCGCGGCGCTCTATGCATCGCGCGGCTATGCGGCCTTTGCGCTGGCGTATTTCAAGGCGCCTGGCCTGTCGCCCTACATCTCCAACACCCCGTTGGAGTATTTTGAAAAAGGCCTGCAATGGCTGCGCCGCACGGTGCAACCCGCGCATGACTTTGTCGCGCTCAGCGGCCAGTCGCGCGGGGGGGAATTGGTGCTGCTGCTGGGGGCCACCTTTGCGCAGCAGGTATCGGCCGTGGTGGGCTATGTGCCCAGCGCCTTTGTGCACAGCGGCCAGAACGCCTGCGACCCGCAGGTGGGGCGCGAAGGCCCAACCTGGCTGCTGGGCGGCAAACCGCTGACCCACATCTGGGAGAACAACCGCACAGCCAGCTGGGCACCGTTTGACGAAGGTCCATCGCCCCACCGCCATGAGCGCGCGATGCGCACCGCCTTGCTTGATGCCGAGGCCGTGGCGCGTGCGCGCATCCCGGTCGAGCGCATCCAGGGCCCGGTGATGCTGCTGTCGGCCACCGACGATGGCTCCTGGCCGTCGAGCGTGTATTCGCAGATGGTGCGCGACAAGCTGGCCGAGGTGCAGCACCCGCACGATGTGCAGTGGCTGGACTTTGAGCGCGCCGGCCACGCGATCCTGTTCCCCTATGTGCCGACCACGCAGCTGGTCTACGCGCACCCGGTCTCGGGCAAGGTCAGCACCGGCGGTGGCAACCCGGCCGACAACGCCCATGCCGATGCCGCGTCCTGGCAGGGCGTGCTGCAGTTTCTAGAACGCGCGGTGGCGGCCAAGGCCGGCGCTGCACAACCATAAATCCAAGGAGTCTTGCATGTCCACATCCCCCAGCGATGACCTGATCGACCGGCTGGTCGGTCTGGCACCGGGCAGCCGCACCTATGCGGCGCGCCACCAGCGTGAAAAGGTGGTGGCCGCCACCCAGGGCAGCTACCAGGCGCTGTTTGATCCGGCGCTGCCGGGCATCAGCCTGGCCGAGCGCCTGCTGGTTGCGCTCTACGCCTGCCGCCTGACCCCTGCGCCCGAGCTGGTTGCCCACTACCGCGAACGCCTGCAGCAGCTGGCAGTCGATGCTGCACTGATCGCCGTCGCCGAGACCGGCCAGCCCCAGGATGCGCAAGACCCGCGCCTGGCCGCCATGCTGGCCTTTACCCGCACCCTGATCGAGAACCCGATCGAGGGCGACAAGGCGGCGCTGGAAACCCTGCCAGCCGCAGGCATCAGCACCCCGGCCGTTGTGGCGCTGTCGCAGCTGATCGCGTTTCTCTCCTACCAGGTCCGCCTTGTCGCCGGCCTGCAAGCCATGAAAGCATCCGAGGAGGCCACCGCATGAGCACGCCCGCCGCATTCCAACCCGCCCAGGTCATCCGCGCCCACGGCTTTACCAACGAATCGCTGGAGTGGAAGGCCTGGCTGGATGTGGTCCAGCTGGGCCAGGCCACGCCCGACCAGATGGCCGTGCTCGAAGAAAGCCACCCCAAGGCCAAGACCTCGGACTACTACCTGTTCCTGGTGCACCAGCCGCTGATCCTGCGCGAGCGCTCCACCGCCTTCAACGCCATCATGTATGCGCCCGGCGGCCTCTCGCGTGCCGAGCGTGAGCTGGGCTCCACCGTGGTCTCGCGCATCAACGGCTGCGTCTACTGCGCGTCGGTCCATGCGCAGCGCTTTGAGCAGCTGGCCAAGCGCAGCGACACCATCGCCCAGGTGTTCGAAGAGCCCGCCACCGCCGGCACCACGGCGCGTGAAAAGGCCATCGTGCAGTTCTCGATCAAGATCACCGAGCAGCCCGCCGCCATCAACGCCGCCGACATCGATGCGCTCAAGGCCGAGGGCCTGAACGACGGCGAGGTGCTGGACCTCCTGCACTCGGACGCGATCTTTGCCTGGGCCAACCGCCTGATGCTGAACCTGGGCGAGCCGCTGATGCCGGAAGCCTAAAGCGGCTGTCTGCGCTGATGTGCCAACCCCCATCGCCTGTTTCCGGGTGGTGGGGGTTGTTTTTTGTGGGTGGTCCTTGTGGCCGTCTGCTGGAACATCAGCGCCGGTAGGCGGCGCCCGGATGGCTGGCCGGCAGCAGCTTGCCCCCTGCCGGGAACAGCTTTTCGCGCAGTGTCCCTTGCGCATAGCGCGTCTTGAACATGCCCCGGTTTTGCAGCTCGGGGATCAGCAGGTCGACGATGGCGTCCAGGCTCTCGGGCATGACGGTGCGCACAAGGTTGAAGCCGTCGATATCGCTCTCGGCGACCCAATGGGCCATCTGGTCGGCCACATCAACCGGCGAGCCGATGAAGACCGGCGCGCGCGCACCGACGGGGCTGAAATCCAGCAGATCGCGGACCTTGGGCGGCTGTGGCGTGTTGCGGGTCAGGTGCTCGACGGTGGACTGTATGGCATTGGTCTTGGCAAAGGGCAGCACATCGTCCAGACCCAGCTGGGACAGGTCCATGCCGGTCCAGCCCGAGACCAGCGCCAGCTGGCCGGCGCTGTCCAGGTAGCGGCGGTAGTCGTCGCGCAGGTCCTGGGCTTCGGAGGTCGTCGGCGCAACGATCACGGTGGCGCCCAGCAGGGTGAGCAGATCGTAGGGATCGCGCCCGGCGTTGCGGGCTGATTCACGCAAGGCCTTCACCGATTTGGCCGCTGCCGCAGGTGTGGGGCCATTGATAAAGCAGGCCTCGGCATGGCGGCCGGCAAACTGCTGGCCGCGCGCGGAGCTGCCAGCCTGGTACAGCAGGGGTGTGCGCTGGGGTGAGGGCTCGGCCAGCGCCCGGCCATGCACGCGGTAGTAGGGGCCGTCATGGGCGACGGCATGCACGCGCTCGGGGTGTGTGAACATGCCTGTGTCCTTGTCGCGCACGGCAGCACCGGCCTCCCAGCTGCCTTCCCAGAGCTGGTAGATCGCGGCCATGAAGTCTTCGGCTACCTCGTAGCGCTCGTCATGGTCGCGCAAGCTATCGCGGCCCAGGCCGCGCGCGCCGCTTTCCAGGTAGCCGGTGACGATGTTCCAGCCCAGGCGGCCGTTGGTCAGGTGGTCCAGGGTGCCAAAGCGCCGTGTGAAGGAAAACGGATGGTCGTTGCTCAGACTCGATGTCACACCAAAGCCGATGTGCTCGGTCACCAGGGCCATGGCCGAGATGAGCATCGTCGGGTCGAGCTGCGGGGACTGGGCCCCTGCCACCAGCGCCGCATCGGCATTGCCCGCGTAGACGTCGTAGATGCCAAACACATCGGCGATAAAGATGCCGTCGAGGAGGCCGCGCTCTGCCGTGCGGGCCATGTCCGCCCAGTAGCGCAATTGGTGGTATTGCGCCTGGTTGTCGCGCGGGTGCTTCCACAGGCCCGCCCAGTTGTGGGAGGGCGCGGCCATCTGAAAAGTGTTGAGGCGCAGTTCACGCCGGGGCTGTCGGCTCATTCCCATAAATCCATCACGGTGCCTCTGCCCTTAGACCTGCGCCGCCGCCTCGCTGGCTGCCGGGGTGGCCAATGGCGCGGTCTGCACCTGCAGAATGTCGTTGAAGCGGTTGAAGGCGCCGCACAGCGCGGTGCGCCAGGTCAGCTCCACAATCTGCGCTTCGCTGAAATGCTGGTGCAGGCGCGCAAAGATTTCGTCGCGCGTCTGGCTCCAGTTGCGGGTCACGGCGATCGCGTACTCCACCACCAGGCGGTCCACCTCGTTCAGTTCAGGGTGGCTGGCATAGTCCAGCAAGGTCCGCACGCCTTCGGCCGACAGGCCTTCGACGAGCAGCTTGGGCCCATGGTGGTCGATGCAGTACTCGCATGCATTGAGCAGCGAGACGGTGACGATGGCCAGCTCGGTGTAGCGCCTGGGCAGCACCGCTTCCTGGCCCAGCTGCAGCAGCAGCGCCCAGGTCTGCGAGAAGATCGGCAGGCGCTGCGCCATGACGCCGGCCTGGTCGGCAAAGTCGCCAGCGGCCAGCATGCGGTCCCACAGCGGCTGCTCTGCGGCGGGCAGGTCGTCGCGGGATTTGCGGGTGATTCGGGACATGGCTATTTTCCTTGAGAGCGGGGGCCGAGCCGGTACTCCGGCAGCAGGCCGTTGGGTTTGAAGATCAGCATCGCCAGCAGCAGCAGGCCCACCAGCGACAGGCGGATGGCGGCCAGCTGCGTGCCATCGAGCCAGGGCACGACGCCGGCCAGCATGCGGCTGCCCTCCAGCAGCAGGATCACCGTGAAGCCGGCAACCAGCACGCCGGCATGGCTACCGCGCCCACCCAGGATCACAGCCATGAAGGCGTAGGCCGTCAAGATGGTGCTGAACTGGGTCGGGTCGATATAGGTGTAGTAGAAGGCGTGCAGGCTGCCGGCAATGCCCAGGATGGCGCCGCCCAGCGCAAAGCTGCGCGCCCGCACCCAGAGCACGTTCTTGCCCAGCGCCTCGGCCACGCCCGCGTCCTCGCGCGTGGCGCGCAGCAGGCGGCCAAAGGGCGAGCGCGCCAGGCGCTGCAGCACCACAAACACCAGCGCCAGCCAGACCAGGCAAAAGCCCAGAAAGAACAGGTCGCGCCAGGCGCTGGGCACCAGCTCGGCAAAAGGCCGCACGATGTTGGGGATGCCCAAGGTGCCCCGGGTCAGCCATTCCTCGTAGCTGATAAAGAGCCGCAGCGATTCGGCAAAGCCCAAGGTGACGATGGCCAGGTAGTCCTCGCTCAGCCGTACGGATATCAAGCTGACCAGCGCGCTGGCCGCTGCCGTCAGCAGCAGCGCCAGCAGCATGGCAGCGAGCGGCGGCAGGCCCTGCATCTGCAGCAGGCTGCAGGCATAGGCGCCCAGCATATAAAAGCCGAACAGGCCAAAATTAACCAGGCCACCCAGGCCCCACTGCAGGTTCAGCGCCAGGCCCGACAAGGTGGCGATGACCACCAGCACCAGGGTTGCAATCAGATAGCTTGTCATTTGCGCACCCACTTGGCACCAAAGAGACCCTGCGGGCGCAGCAGCAGCAGCAAGGCCATGACCCCAAAGGCCACCACCGTGCGGTAGTGGGGCGGCAGCAACAGGGTGGCCAGCTCTTCGGTCACGCCCAGCAGCAGCGCCCCCGCCACTGCCGCCATCGGGCTGCCGATACCGCCCAGAATGGCTGCGGTAAAGACCGGCAACAGGTAGTTCCAACCCATTTGCGGATCCACATTCGAATCGAGCCCGATCAGCACGCCCGACAAGGTCGCCATTGCGGCGGCCAGCGCCCAGACCGCGGCCGTCACCTTTTTGCGCGAGATGCCGCGCACGTCCGCCAGATCGGGGTTGTCGGCCACCGCCTGCATGGCCCGGCCCAGGCGCGTGAAGCGGAACACCAGCCACACGAGCGCCAGCGCCACCAGCACGCAGACCAGGGTGATGAGCTGCTCCTGGTTGACGCGCAGGCCGAGCAGGCGCGCGGGCCGGGCAATCTCCACACCAAAGCCGCGCGGCGCATTGCCGGCGACCAGGCGCACCAGGTTCTCCAGCACCAGGCCCAGGCCGATCGAGGCCACCAGCAAGGTGACGCCCGAGCGCCCGCGCAGCGGCGCAAACACCAGCCGGTCGAGCAGCAGCGAAAGCGCAACGCTGAGCGCCATGCCGGCGGCCACCGCCAGCGGCAGCGGCCAGCCCAGCGGGCCGTTGAAGGCATAGACCAGGTACGCGCCGGTGGTCACCATCGCGCCAATGGCGTAGTTGGCAAAGCGCAGCACGCTGAAAATCAAGGCCAGCGACAAGGCCGGCAACGCAATGAGCAGGCCCGATACCAGGCCGTTGAAGATGAGTTGCGCCAGCATCAGTGCGCTCCCAGATAAAGACTTTGCAGCTGGCCGTTGGCCAGCAGCTCCTGGCTGGGCGCGCGTGCCCGCACCTGGCCGGCGACCAGCACCAGGCCCTGGTCGGCCGCAGCCAGACCCAGGCGGGTGTTCTGCTCGATCATGAACAAGGTGACCCCGGTGTGCGCCACGCGCTGCACCACGTCAAACAGGCGCGATGCATTCAGCGGCGACAGGCCCGCCGAGGGCTCATCGAGCGCCAGCAGCCGGGGTGAGGGCATCAGCGCCGCGCCCATGGCCACCATCTGCCGCTGGCCGCCGCTGAGCAAGCCAGCGGCCACGTTCAGCTTGGGGACGATCTCGGGAAACAGCGCCAGCACCGCATCGAGCCGCTCGCGCAAGGCCCTGGCGCCACCGCTGGCGATGAACTCATGGCCGAGCTTGAGGTTGTCCAGCACCGAGAGGTTGCGGAACACATTGGCCTCCTGCGGCACATAGCCCAGCCCCAGGCGTGCGCGGCCCGGCGCATCGAGGGCGGTGATGTCGCGGCCATCCCAGATGACGCGGCCCGACTGCGGGCGGATCAGCCCGGTCACGACGCGCATCAAGGTGGATTTGCCCGAGCCATTGGGGCCGACGACCACCAGGCTGGAGCCGGGTGCGACATCCAGACTCACGGCATGCAGTACGGCGCGCGCGCCGTAGCCGGCCACGACGCTGTCCAGACGCAGTTCGGCGCTCATGCCACACCTCCGAGGTAGGCCTCGACCACCAGCGCGTTGGCAGACACCTGGGCAAAGCTGCCCTGGGTCAGCACCTTGCCCTGGGCCAGCACATACACCGGGTCGCACAGCGCGGCAATCATGTCCATGTTGTGTTCCACAATGGCAAAACTCATGCCTTCGGCCTGCAGGCTGCGGATGAAGTCCGCAATCTCGCCGACCAGCACCGGGTTGACGCCGGCCGCCGGCTCGTCGAGCAGCACCAGCCGGGGCTTGAGCATCAGCGCGCGGCACAGCTCCAGCAGTTTCTTCTGGCCGCCCGAGAGGCTGTCGGCCCGGTCATGCGCCAGGCGCCACAGCCCCACGCGCTCGAGCAGGGACTGGGCTTGTGCCATCGCCTGGGCTTCGTGCTGGCGGGCGGCCGCCGTGTTCAGCAGCGCATGCCAGAGCTTTTCGCCGGGCTGCTGGGGAGCGGCGAGCAGCAGGTTCTCCAGCACCGTGAGCGCGCCCATCTCGCGCGAGATCTGAAAAGTGCGGGTGAGCCCGGCCTGGGCGCGGCGGTGCACGGACCAGTGCGTGATGTCCTGGCCGTCGAACAGCACCCGGCCGCCCTGGTGGGCCTGCTGGCCGCCCAGCACGTTGAACAAGGTGGACTTGCCCGCACCATTGGGCCCCACCATGCCGGTGATGCCGCCGCGCGCAATGCGCAGGTGGGCACCGTCCAGCGCGGTGAATTCACCAAAACCTACATGAACATCCTGAACCCTGAGCAGATCGTCTGTCTGCAGGCTCATTTGGTGGTGCCCACCAGCTTGCTCACGCCGTTGAGCACGCGGTAGTGGCCGTAGTCCAGGTCCACCTGGTCGCCATTGGGCGCAAAGCGGAAGTCCGCCGTCGCGCCGGAATAGCGGAAAGGCTTGCCTGCGCGAATCAGCTGCAGGCCCTGCACGGGGTCGTGCACATCGGGACCTTTGGTGTTGACCACATTGGCGATTTCCTTGCTGAAGTCGGCCGCCTTGGCGCTCTTGGCTTTTTCGATGGCCAGCGCCAGCACATTGATCTCGTCAAACACATTGGCGCCAAAGGCGACGATGGTGCCTTCGGGTTGCTGCGTTTGCTTGAGGTAGAGCTGGTAGCTGGCGTTGTTGCCCACCGGCGTGGCCTGCACATGGTTCACGCCTTCGGCGGCGGCCTTGCCCACGTTCTGCACAAACTTGCCGCCGCTGTCGGCCGCATGGCTGAAGGTGTAGAGCTTGCTTTCGTAGCCGCTGCGGTAGATCTCGCGCACGATGGCGCTGAACTCGGGGATATAGCTGGGCAGGAAGACCGCATCGGGCTTCTTGCTGAAGATCTTTTCCACCTCGGCCCGGTACGAGGGCTGGTTGGGGTTGAAGTAGAGGGTGTCAAGCACCTTGCCGCCTTGCTGCGCAAAGCGCTCGGCAAAGGGCTTGACGGTGCTGAGCGTGAAGGGCGTCTGCAGCACCAGGATGGAGGCGGTCCTCGGGCCATCCTTGTAGGCCACATTGGCAAAGGCCTGGCCCCAGTTCTTGCCATTGGTCTGGAAGCGCCAGACCAGGCCCTTGTTGTCGCCCTCGGTCAGCTCATCGGCCGAGCCCACGGGCAGCAGCGCAACACTCTTCTCGAGTGCCACCGGGCGCACGGCCAGCGCCACCGCGCTGCTCCACACGCCGGTGATCGCTACTACGCCATCCACATCAATCAGTTTGCGCGCGGCCGACACGCCGGCTGTGGGCGTGGTCTCGTCATCGGCGACGACGATCTCCAGCGGACGGCCCAGCACACCGCCATGTGCATTGATATGGGCTGCGGCTGCCTTGGCCGCCGTTTCCTCTTCCTTGCCATAGGCGCCACCCGATCCGGTCAGCGGGGCCAGCAAGCCGATACGGATGGGGGCGCCGCTGGGGGCACTGGCTGCACCTGCCGCACTGGCACCGGCCACCACACAAAGCGACGCTGCCGCCACGCCCAACACCCGCCACTGACCCAATTTGCTCACGCCCATATCCGCTTTCAAAAAACCGCCGTTCGCAGCAGGGCTGCGCGGCGCAAAAGGGGGATTGTGCGAAGTCAGCGTTGCGGGAGGAACTAATTTTTCTGACTTACTAAACGCGTTTTCTGCATAAGGGTGGACATGCGGCAGCGCTGCCCGCGTGCATGTGCTGCCTACATGCCGCTGCTGCCCAGCAGCGCCCGCCGGTACTGCACCGCCTCGGCCACATGGGCCGGGCTGATGGTCTCCGACTGCGCGAGATCCGCAATCGAGCGCGCCACACGCAAGCTGCGATGGATGCCGCGTGCCGACCAGGCCAGCTGGGCGGCGGCGGTTTGCAGCAGCTGCAGCGCAGCGGGCTCGGCATGGCAGTAATCGTCGAGCGCCTGGCCTTGCAGCTGCTGGTTGAGCATGCCCTGGCGCTGCAGTGACCGGGCGCGGGCGGCGGTCACCCGCTCGCGGATGGTGGCGGTCGATTCGCCGGCCGGGGCGGTCAGCAGCTCATCGGCGGGCAGGGGGCTGACTTCCAGGTGCAGGTCAATGCGGTCGAGCAAGGGGCCGCTGATGCGGGCCTGGTAGCGGCTGACCTGGTCGGGCGAGCAGCGGCAGGCGCGCTGGCGCGAGCCCCGAAAACCGCAGGGGCAGGGGTTCATCGCGGCAATCAGTTGGAAGCGGGCGGGAAAGGTGGCCTGCTGCGCGGCGCGGGCGATGCTGATCTGGCCGGTCTCCAGCGGCTCGCGCAGTGCTTCGAGCGCGCTGCGCGGGAACTCGGGCAGTTCGTCCAAAAACAGCACGCCGCAATGGGCCAGCGATATCGCACCGGGCCGGGGCGGACTGCCGCCGCCCACCAGGGCCACGGCGCTGGCGGTGTGGTGCGGCGCCATCGTGCTGCGCTGGCCCCAGCGCTGGGCATCAAAGCTGCCGACCAGGCTGTGCACGGCGGCGTTCTCCAGCGCCTCGGCCACGCTCAAGGGCGGCAGCAGGCCGGCAAAGCGCTGGGCCAGCATCGATTTGCCAGCGCCCGGTGCGCCCAGCATCAGCAGGTTGTGGCCGCCTGCGGCAGCGATCTCCAGCACCCGCTTGCTGGCCGCCTGGCCTTTGACATCGGCCATGTCGGCGCCGGGGGCCTCGGGCGGGCGGGGCTGGGCGGGCATGCGCTGCCACTGGCTGGGCGCTGCATCGGGCTCGGCGCTGGCGGCCTGGGGCGCAAAGTGCTGCACCACGTCCAGCAGGTGGCTGGCGCGGTAGACCTCGGCATCGGGCACCAGGGCGGCATCCTCTGCACTGCCCGGGGGCAGCACCTGGCGCACCTGCTGGCCGCGCTGGTGCAGGTCCATGCTGGCGGCCAGCGCGCCGCGCACCGGGCGCAATGCACCCGACAGCGACAGCTCGCCGGCAAATTCATAGTCCTTGAGCCGGTCCGCATCGATAGCGCCGCTGGCCGCCAGAATGCCGACCGCGATGGCCAGGTCGTAGCGGCCCGACTCCTTGGGCAGATCGGCCGGTGCCAGGTTGACGGTGATGCGTTTGTTGTGCGGAAACTCCAGCCCGCTGTTTTGCAGCGCTGAGCGCACACGCTCACGCGCTTCCTTCACTTCCAGATCGGCCAGGCCGACCAGGGTAAAGCTGGGCAGGCCATTGGCCAGATGGACTTCGACGCTGACGGGATGGCCGGTGAGCCCGACCAGGGCCCGGCTGTGCACCACGGCGAGACTCATGGGCGGGCTTCCTTGTTGTTTTGCACCTTTTTGGTGCATTGCGAAGCACCTCTTGGAGGCACGGCTGCCACCAGCATCGCAAAAGTCGCTGGCAGCAACAAGTGGCGACAGCCCGGGGAAGGCGTGGCGGCGGCGCCGGCCTGCCATCCCGCGCCCCCGGCCGCCCTGTGGCGGCTCAGAACGTAAGCATTTGCAAAAAAATATAGCGCGCTGCGCTTGTCTGGTGCGCGCAACGCAGCGGGTAGCGCTGGGTTTGGCACGCTCTGTGCATTGTGCTTGCCACAAACGGATGGGTCGAATTCATCAACAAGGAGTGTGGCAATGGCAATGAGCAACAGAGGCTGGATGGTGGTGGCGGGTGCAGCGTTCCTGGCGCTGCCAATGGTGGCAAGCGCGCAGCTGACCGCCAATGTGAGCGTGACCACGAACTACAAGTTCCGCGGTCAGGACCAGAAGTCCTCTAGTGCCCAATGGGTCAAGCCCGCACTCCAGGGAGGGGTCGACTACGCCTTTGGCGACAGCGGCTTTTATGTGGGGAACTGGAACTCCACCGTCGACTGGCTCGACAACAACAAGCTGGAGATGGATTTCTACGGTGGCTACAAGTTCAAGGCCGCTGATGTGGATTGGGATGTGGGTCTGCTGACCTATGTCTACCCCGGCAACACGCTGGGCAACACCACCGAACTGTATGGCTCGGGCACCTACGGTCCCGTGACCGTGAAGTACTCGCACACCGTGTCGAAGGATTACTTTGGCTGGGCCGGCACCAAGTACGACAGCACGTACAAGGGCCGCAACACCGGTTACCTGAATGTGGCATTCGCCCAGGAAGTGGCGCCCAAGACGACCTTGAAGCTGGCCGTGGGCTATACGCGCTTTTCCAGCGACATCAAGGACCTGGGCGTGCCCAACTACCTGGACTACAGCGTGGGCGGTGCCTATGACCTGGGTGATGGCTTCTCGCTGAGCGCTGCCTGGGTGGGCGCCAACAAGACGGGTGCCTTTGGCTTTGTGAACAAGGGTCGCGCGATCGTATCGCTGACCAAGGCTTTTTGACGCAGCGCCGCTGCAATAAGTGACGACAGGAGAGACTATGAACATGAAACTGGTAGTGGCGGTGATCAAGCCCTTCAAGCTCGATGAAGTGCGTGAGGCGCTGTCCGATATTGGGGTGCAAGGCATCACGGTGAGCGAGGTCAAGGGCTTTGGCCGTCAGAAGGGCCATACCGAGCTGTACCGAGGCGCCGAGTACGTGGTGGACTTCCTGCCCAAGGTGAAGCTGGAGATTGCGGTGGCCGAGGACCTGGTGGACCGGGTGATCGAGGCCATCGAGAACGCAGCGCGCACCGGCAAGATCGGCGACGGCAAGATCTTTGTCTCGCCGCTGGAGCAGGTGGTGCGTATCCGTACCGGCGAAACCGGCCCGAACGCGATCTAAAAAACAGCGCTCCGCGCTGGCAAGGCGCGCGCAACAAGCCAATTTATCTTGAAGGTGTGAACAACATGAGACGACTTCTTTCCTTGGCAGGGCTGGCGGCAGTGGCACTGGCCACTGCGGGCAACGCGGCTGCGGCCGATGCGGCAGCTCCCGTTCTGAATGCAGGCGATACCGCCTGGATCATGACCTCGACCATGCTGGTGATCCTGATGGTCATCCCGGGTCTGGCGCTGTTCTATGGCGGTCTGGTGCGCAGCAAGAACATGCTGTCGGTGCTGGCCCAGGTGTTCACGATCTTCTCGCTGATCACTGTGCTGTGGACCATCTACGGCTACTCGCTGACCTTCTCCGGTGAAGGCAACTTCTTTGGCGACTTCGGCAAGGTGTTCCTGATGGGCATCACGCCCGATACCTTGTCGGGTGCGATGGCGACTGTGCCGGAGTATGTGTTCGTCTCGTTCCAGGCCACGTTCGCCGCCATCACCGTGGCGCTGATCGTCGGTGCCTTTGCCGAGCGCATCAAGTTTGCGGCCGTGATGATCTTCGCCGTGCTGTGGTTCACCTTCAGCTACCTGCCGATTGCCCACATGGTCTGGGGCGGTGGTCTGCTGGGCAAGGATGGCGCGCTGGACTTTGCCGGCGGCACCGTTGTGCACATCAACGCCGGTGTGGCCGGTCTGGTGGGCTCCTATGTGCTGGGCAAGCGCCTGGGCTTTGGCCGCGAAGCGCTGGCTCCGCACAACCTGACCTTGACCATGGTGGGCGCATCGCTGCTGTGGGTGGGCTGGTTCGGCTTCAACGCCGGCTCGGCAGGTGCTGCCAACGGTATTGCGGGCCTGGCCTTCATCAACACCATCGTGGCCACCGGCGCAGCCTGCGTGAGCTGGTTGGTGTGCGAGACGCTGCACAAGGGCAAGCCCTCGATGCTGGGTGCCGCTTCGGGTGCCGTTGGTGGCCTGGTGGTCATCACCCCAGCCGCCGGTTTTGTCGGCCCCATGGGTGCCATCGTGATGGGTCTGCTCGCCGGTGCTCTGTGCCTGTGGGGTGTGTCCGGTCTCAAGCGGCTGCTCAAGGTCGATGACACCTGCGACGTCTTTGGTGTGCACGGCGTGGGCGGTATCCTGGGTGCCATCCTGACCGGTGTGTTCTGCGCCTCCAGCCTCGGCGGTGTCGAGCCAGAAGGCTACAACATGGCCCACCAGATCTGGGTGCAGACCAAGGGCGTGCTGATCACCATCGTGTGGTCGGGTGTGGTGGCCTGGATCTCGTACAAGGTGGCAGGTTTGCTGACCGGTGGTCTGCGTGTGACGGAAGAAGCGGAACGCGAAGGCCTGGACATCACCTCCCACGGCGAAGCGGCCTACGGACGTTGATTCTTGCGGATACTCCTTGGGGGGCCGGACGGGTGCACAACCCGGCCGGCCTTTTTTTATGCGCCGTGCTGGCGGTTGAAATGCGTTCTCAGACGGATGCCGTGGCGCGCTCTGGCCACAGCGCCAGGCCGCCGGCCACGCTGAAGGCCTGTTGGTGGCCCAGCCGGCGCAATGCATGGGCGGCCTGGGCGCTGCGGTTGCCGCTGCGGCAGTAAAACACCACGGGGGTATCGGCCGGCAAGGCCAGCCACTGCGGCAGCGCATTGAGCAGGCCCGACAGCGGCACGGCCTGGCTGCTGGCGCCATCGTCCAGGCCAGGCGCCTGGCCCAGCTGCTGTTCATAGGGCTCGCGCACATCCACCAGCAGCGCGGCGCTGCCCGCCTGCTGCAGCGCCTGGGCACGGGCCACGGGCAGCTCCACACACACGGCGGGCGTGGCGGCATCGACGCGGGCGCCGCAGGCCATTGTCTGGTAGGCGGTGGGGGCCAGGTCCTGCTCCAGCGCGGCCTTGGCAGCGGCAAAGGCGGCGGCATCGAGCTGGCCTTGCAGCACGCCGGCCAGCAGCGGCTGGGCTGCAGCTTCAACGGCCAAGGTGCAGGCAAAGCGGTTGTCATAGTCATGGCCGGGCAGCAGCAAGGTTTGCGGGCCCACGGCCCGGGCCAACAGGCGCAGGCTGTCCGCATAGGCGAGCGGCGCGCTCTGCACAAAATCGCTGCGGCCCAGCGCGCCGGGCAGCACGGTATCGCCCACCAGTGCCAGCTGCAGCTGAGTGCCTTCATGCAGCAGGTAGGCGGTGGAGTCTTCGGTGTGGCCGGGCAGCGCCAGGCGGCTTAAGCGGTAGGCGCCCAGCGTGATCTGCGTGGCGCCTTGGGGCCAGCCCAGCGCATCGACCGCGCCCGTGGCCTGCAGCGCAGCGGGAACGGCAGCGCGCAGCTCGGCCGCCGATGAGGCATGGTCGCCATGGCTGTGGGTATCGAGCACGGCCGCCAGGGTAAAGCCCCGGCAGCGCAGCCATTGCGCCAGGCGCTCGACCAGCTCGGGCAGCGGATCGACGACCACACAGCGCTGGCTGGCAGCATCGGCCAGCAGGTAGCAGCAGGCGCCGTCAACGACAAAGCGCGTCAGCAGCGGGGCTGTGCCATGGGCGGTGTCCTCAGGCGCTTCCACCAGACAGTTCGCGCGCAGTGCCGCGCCGCAGGCGCGGATGCGCTGGCAGGCCTCGGCGATCATCTCGGCCGGGTCGGCCGCGCCAAAGGACATGCGCACCGCAGCAGCCGTCTGCCAGGCGGGCAGGCCCATGGCCTCGAGCACATAGCTGGGCTGCGCCTTGCTGGCACTGCAGGCCGAGCCGCCACTCACCCGCAGGCCGGCAGCGTCAAACAGATCGAGCAGCAGCTTGGCGCTGAGGCCCGGCACGGCAAAATTCAACGTGGTGGGCAGGCACAGCGCGGGCGGCGCATTGAACACCAGGCCGGCAAAGGCCTCGCGCAGTGCGGCTTCGAGCTGGCTGCGGTGGCCCGCCATCGTGGCGGCGCTGGCAAAGCTGCTGCCGTCCTGCAGCGCGCGCAGCACGGCGCCCAGCGCGGCAATGCCGGCCATGTTCTCGGTGCCGGCGCGCAGCGCGCCTTCCTGCCCGCCGCCGGCCAGCAGCGGGGTAAAGGGCGCGCCCTCACGCACATAGAGCATGCCCACGCCCTTGGGGGCATAGAGCTTGTGGCCGGAGAACGGCGCGTAGTCGATGCCGCGCTCTACCGGCTTGAGCGCCAGCTTGCCCAGCGCCTGCACGCCATCGACCAGCCACAGCGCCGGGCTGCCGCGCAGCGCATCGGCAATGCCGTCCAGGTCGCTGATGACGCCGGTTTCGTTGTTGGCGGCCATCGTGCACACCAGGCCGGCCGAGGGTGCCTGCGCGCGCAGCCAGGCCAGGTCATGGCGGCCATCGCGGCCCACGGGGATGGCGGCAATCGGCAGGTGCAGGCCGAGTACGGCGTTCCAGTGCTTGAGGGCCTCGGGCACGGCCTTGTGCTCGGTCGCGCCATAGAGCAGCTGCAGCACAGTGCTGTCGCCGGCCTCGCGGCGCTGGCGCAGGGCGCTCAGCGCCGACAGCACGGCGGTCTGGATGCCCTCGGTCGCACCGCTGGTGAACAGCAGCTGGCCGCTGGGCACGCCCAGCACCTGGCGCGCGGCGGCACGTGCTTCGTCGAGCAGCGCGCGGGCCTTGAGGCCGCTGCCATGGATGCTGCTGGGGTTGCCGTAGGCATCGGCCATCACCGCCAGGGCGGCGGCGCGGGCTTGGGGGAGAACGGGGGTGGTGGCGTTGGCGTCGAGGTAGATTTCCATGCCCAAATTGTCCAGCCCGGGCCGGGGAATACAGTCGCAAAATTCGCCAGCTACTGCACAATATTGGAGTTCTATTCCAGAAAATAGGAAAAAAATGAAATTGGATTCTATTGACCGCAAACTGCTGGAGTTGCTGCAGGCCGACGCGGAGACCCAGGTGGCCGATCTGGCGGCCCAGGTCGGGCTGTCGGCCACGCCCTGCTGGCGCCGTATCCAGCGGCTCAAGGAGGCCGGGGTCATCAAGCGCCAGGTGGCGCTGGTGGACCGCGACAAGGTCAATGTGGGCGTGACGGTGTTTGTGGCGGTGCGCACCAGCACGCACAGCCAGGAGTGGTTTGAGCGCTTTCGTGCGGCAGTGGCGGCCATTGCCGAGGTGGTCGAGTTCTACCGCATGAGCGGCGAGGTGGACTACCTGCTGCGCGTGGTGGTGCCCGATATCGCCGCCTACGACAAGGTCTACAAGCGCCTGATCGCCGATACCCAGCTGCTCGATGTGTCGTCGAGCTTTGCGATGGAAGAGCTGAAGTTCACCACCGCCTTGCCGCTGTCCTATATTCCATAAGCCAGCCTCGCTGCAAGCCAGGTGGCACAGATAATGCTTAGGGTTTTCCATGCAATTCATTTCTAAAGGAACGCCATGATCTGGCATACCGTGGTCAGCCAGCCCTTTGCGTTGGGGGAGTCCCCTTTCTGGCAAGCCAGCGGTGGTGTTCTCTATGGCGTCGATGTCGCTGGCAAACAGCTGTGGCGCACGATGCCCGGATCGGGCTATATGGACCGCTGGGACATGCCCGCCGAGCCCGGCTGCATTGCGCCGGCCCGCAGCGGCGGCGCGCTGGACGGCTGGATCGTCGTGCTGCGCGACCGCATCTGCCGCGCCACCCACTGGGGCGGTACCCTGCACGACATCGCCCGCCTGCCGATCGACCCGGCCACCGAGCGCGGCAACGATGGCCGCTGCGATGCGCAGGGCCGCTTCTGGGTCGGCACCATCCACGAGCCCGCCAGCGGCCCGCGCCAACCGGTGGCCGCGCTCTACTGCATCGATGGGCTGACGGGCACCACGACGGTGCGCAAGGTGCAAGATGGCGTCTCCAACGCCAATGGCCTGGCCTGGTCGCCCGACCGGCGCACCATGTACTGGGCTGATACCCCCAGCCACACGATCAAGAAATTCGCCTGCGACGTGAGCGGCTACCCACAAGGCGAGGGCGAAGTCTTCATGCGCTTTGATGCCAAGCCCGAGGGCTGGACCCCGGGCGAGCCCGGCTATGGCGGCCGGCCCGATGGTGCCGCTGTGGACGTTGAAGGCAACTACTGGTGCGCGATGTACGAGGGCGGGCGCGTGCTGCAGATCTCCCCGCAAGGCCGCATCCTCGCCAGCCACTACACGCCGGCACTGTGCCCCACGATGCCCTGCTTTGGTGGCAGCGATGGCCGCACCTTGTACGTCACCTCCGCCCGCCACGGCCGCAGCCGCGACGAGCTGGCCCAGCTGCCGCTGTCGGGCTGCGTGTTTGCGATGCGTGTCGGTGTGGCCGGCCTGCCGACCCAGCCTTGGCGGGAAATCGGGCATGGGTTCTGAGAAGTGCTTCAAAGTCCCCCATCTAACTTGAGCGCCGCACGCCTGGCGTAACTGCCGCTACCATGGGGCCATGGACCAAGCTGTGGCTGCCTCTCTTTCCCCCACCGTGCTCGACTGGCAGGAGCGCGTTCGATCGGCGCATGCCCACAAGACGCCGCTGCGCATCCGGGGCGGTGGCAGCAAGGATTTTTATGGTGCGCGCCTGGGCGGCGAGGTGTTCGACACCCGCAGCTACAGCGGCATCGTGAGCTACGAGCCCAGTGAGTTGGTCGTGACCGTGCGGGCCGGCACAGCGCTGGCGGCGCTGGAGGCGAGTCTGGCCGAATGCGGCCAATGCCTGGCCTTTGACCCGCCACATTTTGGCCCGGAGGCCACCGTCGGCGGCATGGTGGCGGCCGGCCTGTCGGGCCCCTCGCGGGCGGCGGTGGGCGCGGTGCGTGACTACATCCTGGGCCTGGAGTTGATCAACGGCCAGGGTGAGCTGCTGCGCTTTGGCGGCCAGGTGATGAAGAACGTCGCGGGCTATGACGTGTCGCGGCTGATGGCCGGTGCCTGGGGCACCCTGGGCCTGCTCACCGACATCAGCCTCAAGGTGCTGCCGATGCAGCGCGCCCAAGCGACCCTGTACTACGAATGCACGGCGCAGCAGGCACTCGACAAGCTCTCGGCCTGGCGCGCCAAGCCGCTGCCCATCAATGCCAGCCTGTGGCAGCAATCGGGCGACGGTGAGCAAGGCCATCTGCTGGTGCGGCTGCGCGGCGCAGTGGCCGCTGTGCAGTCGGCCCTGGATGGCATGGGCGGCACCATGCTGGACCACGGCCAGGCCGATGCCGCCTGGCTGGCCTGCCGTGAGCAGCAGCTGCCCTGGTTCAGTGCCATGGACCCGAGCCACGCGCTGTGGCGCCTGTCGCTGCCGGCCACGACGCCGGTGTTGCCCTGCACCGAAGAAGGCCTGCAGCCGCTGATGGAATGGGGCGGCGCGCTGCGCTGGGTGCAAGCCCCCATGCAGCATGCCCAGGCCTTGCAGGCGCTGGCCACCAGTGTGGGCGGCAGCGCCGTGTGCTTCAGGCCCGGCCCGCAGGTGGGCCTGGTCGCATCCGATGATTTTGGTTTGACGCCTGCCTCGCCCGCACTGCGCCAGGTGCAGCAGCGGCTCAAGCATGCGTTTGACCCCCATGGCATTTTCAACCCCGGCCGCCTGGGCGACTGGGCGTTGAGCTAAGCGCATCTCCGCTAATCGAGGCACCCCTGCACCATGCAAACCCAATTAGCCCCCGAATTCAAAGACACCCCCGAAGGCCAGGAGGCCGAGGCCATTTTGCGCAAGTGCGTGCATTGCGGCTTTTGCACCGCGACCTGCCCCACCTACCAACTGCTGGGCGATGAGCTCGATGGCCCGCGCGGCCGTATCTACCTGATCAAGCAGGTGCTCGAGGGCCAGGAGCCCACACGCAAGACCCAGACCCACCTGGACCGCTGCCTGACCTGCCGCAATTGCGAATCGACCTGCCCCAGCGGCGTGCAATACGGCAAGCTGCTCGATATCGGCCGCCATATCGTCGACCAGAAGGTCGAGCGTCCGACGGCCGAGCGCCTGCAGCGCTGGGCGCTGCGCAAGGGCATGGTCTCCAAGGCCTTTGGACCGGCGCTGGCGCTGGGGCGGCTGGCCCGCCCGGTGCTGCCTGCTGCGCTCAAGGCCAAGCTGGCGCGCGTGCCGCGTGCTGGCAAGTGGCCCACGCGCACGCATGCGCGCAAGGTGCTGATGCTGGCCGGTTGCGTGCAGCCGGTGATGCTGCCCAATATCAATGCCGCCGCTGCCCGGGTGCTCGATGCCGTGGGCATCCAGACCTTGATTACCCCAGCCGCCGCCTGCTGCGGCGCGGTGCAGCAACATCTGAGCGACCCGCAGGGCGCGCTGGCGCAGGCACGCGCCAATATCGATGCCTGGTGGCCCCATGTGGAGAGCCAGCAGGTCGAGGCCATTGTGACAACGGCTTCTGGCTGTGGCGTGATGGTCAAGGACTACGGCCACCTGCTGCGCCATGACCCGGCCTATGCCGCGCGCGCCGCTGCCATTAGCGCATTGGCGCGTGACCTTTGCGAGCTGCTGCCCGACATGCTGCCCGAGCTGGAGCAGCGCCTGCAGGGCCAGCTGAACTTGCCTGAAGCCCCCCTGGCCTACCACCCGCCCTGCACCTTGCAGCATGGCCAAAAGCTGCGCGGCGGGGTGGAGACGAGCCTGCGTCGCCTGGGCTTTGACATCCGCGTCTCGCGGGTGGAATCGCACCTGTGCTGCGGCTCGGCCGGCACCTATTCGCTGCTGCAGCCCGAGATTGCGCACCAGCTGCGCGACCGCAAGATCGGCACCTTGAACCAGGCCTGCAGCGATGCGCCGCCCGCCGCGATTCTGTCGGCCAACATCGGCTGCATCTCGCACCTGCAGTCGGGCACCGATGTGCCGGTGCGCCACTGGATCGAGGTGGTGGACGAGGCGCTGGCGCCGCAAAAGCCCCAGCGCTGATGGATGGCGGCTGGTAGCGCTTAGACGGCCAGCGCCAGGCCGTCCTTGCGTTGGTCGGAGGCGCCGCACAGCTGTCCATCAGCCAGGCGCCAGATGCACTGCGCGCCGCCAAAGTCGCTGCGCCCGCCCAGCTCGCCTTCGCCGCTGGGCTCGCGGTAGCCCTGGGCCCGCAGCGCGGCGGTGATCGCGGGCGGCATGCCCGCCTCCACCGCCAACACCCGGCCGCCTTCCAGGCGCCAGCGCGGCTGGTTCAACGCGGGCTGCGGTGCCTCGCCGCCCGCCAGCAGGCGGCACAGCAGCTGCACCTGGCCTTGGGGTTGCATGGCGCCGCCCACCACGCCAAACACGCCGAGGAATTGGCCATTGCGTGTGGCAGCTCCCGGCACCACCGTGTGGTAGGGGCGCTTGCCGGGCGCCGGCCCATTGATATGGCCGGGTTGCGAAAAGCCATGGCCCCGGTTCTGCAGCACAAAGCCGCCTTCGGCCACACCAATGCCCGAGCCAAAGCGCTTGAACACGCTGCTCATCAGGCTGATGGCCAGGCCATCGCCATCGACCACGGTGGTGCAGACGGTGTTACCGGCCGGGTCGGCCACGGTCTGCTGGGCATGGGCCATCGCTGCCTCCATCGCCTGCACCAGCGCGACCTGGGTGGCAGCGCTGGCCATGTCGATGGCCTGGTCCTGCATGGCAGCCAGCGCATGCAGCACCGCCACACCGTGGGTATTGGGTGGGCATTCGTAGATGGTGGCGCCGCGAAACGAGGTGCTCACTGGGGTGCAGAAGTTGCCCTGGTGGGCGCTGAAATCCGCAGCGGCCAACACGCCGCCCGCTGCCTGCACCGCAGCGGCGCAAGCGGTGGGGATGGCACCCGCATAAAAGGCCTGCGGCCCCTGCGCAGCGACTGCTTGCAGCAAGCGGGCCAGCGCCGGGTTGTCAAAGCGCTCGCCAGCGCGGGGCGGGGCATCGGCGCGGTAGAGGGCGGCGCTGGCGGCATCGCGGGCAATCACCGGCTGGAACAGCGCCCATTCACGGGCAGCAACGGGGGCCACCGCAAAGCCCTGGCTGGCGGCCTGCACGGCGGCATCGAACAGCTGCTCCCAGGGGCGTTTGCCAAAGCGCTGGTGCAGATCCCACCAGCCTTGCACCACGCCGGGCGTGGTGACGGACAGCGGATGGCGCTCGGGGATGCGGCACTGGGGCAGGGCCTCGACCAGGGCCGCCGTCAAAGCTTGGGGCGCACGCCCGGTGCCGTTATAAGCCAGCGGCGCCTGGCCGGACGGCACCAGCATCGCCAGCAGGTCGCCGCCCACGCCGGTGGCCATGGGCTCGACAACGCCCAGCACCGCATCGGCGGCAATCGCGGCATCGACCGCTGAGCCGCCTTGCTGCAGCTGGGCCTGCGCGGCCGCTGCGGCCAGCGGGTGGCCGGTGGCCAGCATCGCGCCCCGGCCCAGCACGCCGGGCGCGCCTTGGTGGTGCAGCTGTGCCATCTCAGCCGCCCCAGAGCGCCACGGCGGTGAAGACTGCGGCCAGCAAGCCCAGCACCACCGGTATCAGCAGCGCCCGGGCCAGCTCCAGCACATTCACGCGGGCAAAGCCTGCCACCGCAATCAGCGAGGACCAGGCGATCAAGGTGCCGCCACCCGTCCAGACCGCGCCCATCTGGCCCAGCGCGGCCAGGGCCGACACATCCATGCCCGAGGCCGGGCCCAGTGCGCCGGCGATGGTGCCGGTCAGCGGCAGGCCGGAGAAGCCCGAGCCGTCGATGCCGGTGATCATGCCCATGATGAGGACCCCCAGCGAGACCAGCAGCTGGCTGTCCGGGATCAGGTGCTGGCCGGCTTGCACCAGCTCGAACAGCAGGCTCGGCGGCGTGGTGCCCGGTGCAATGCCCAGGATGGCACCAGCCGTCTCGCCCGAGCCGATGAAGAAGAAGCCGGCAATCGGCAGCACCGAGCCCATGGCCTTGAACGCAAACACAAAGCCATCGGTGATGTGGTCAGCTGCGCCGTCGAGCATCTTGCGAAAGCCCCGGGCGGCGGTGGTGGCCCAGATCATCAGCAGCGCAGCGACGCCG
This sequence comes from Comamonas squillarum, assembly GCF_025309455.1. Classification (NCBI taxonomy): domain Bacteria; kingdom Pseudomonadati; phylum Pseudomonadota; class Betaproteobacteria; order Burkholderiales; family Comamonadaceae; genus Comamonas; species Comamonas squillarum. The sequence goes on along the minus strand of NZ_CP104377.1, from coordinate 3,325,997 downwards.
CCGATCAGCATGGCCGCATCGCCACCCTTGAGCTCGGGCACCGCGCTGGTGAACTTGGGCGCGACCATCACCAAAATCACCAGCAAGAATGCCAGCGGCGTGACAACGGCAAACAGCTTGGAGGCCGAGGCCAGCGGCTGGGTCTTGCGCAGCTCGGCTTCCAGCTCCGAGTTGGTGCCCAGGTCGCCGTCGTGGGCGGTGCCCTTGGCGATCTCGGCCTTGTCGTAGGGCCCTGCCCCTTCCATCTGCGCGTCGATGCCGGCGGGGTTGAGCTCCCAGCGCTCCAGCAGCGCGTTGTCGCTGGGCACGATGAGCTTGCGCACCTTGAAGTACGACAGGAACAGCGCAATCATGCCCACCACCCAGGACAGCAGCAAGGCCTTGTCGCCCACCGCCACCGCACTGATGCCGCCAGCAGCCTTGGCGCTGATCCCTGGCGCCACGCCAATCACATAGTCCGACGACAGCGCCATGCCCTGGCCGGCAATCGCAATGGCCATCGCCCCTGCGATGGGCGGCAGGCCCGCTGCAATCGCTGCCGGCAGCAGCACGGCCGCGACCAGGGGTACCGCAGGGGTGGGCCAGAAGAACAGCGAGATCAGGTAGGTGACCAGCGCCAGGATGAAATAGGCGATGTGTCCATTTTTCATCACCGCACGGAAGGGCTTGACCATGCGGATGTCCGAGCCCAGGTCCTTGAGCGCGTTGAGCAAGGCTGTCATCAGCGCAATGATCAGAAAGATGTTGAACAGCTCCTTGGCCGCCACCATGCTGGCACCAAATATGCTTCCAATCCCGGTGATGAAGCTGCCGCTCCAGGCGAAGGCGACGACGACGGTGGCCAGTATCGATGGCACCACCACATTGGCACGGAAGGCCATGGTCACAATGATGACCAGCACCCCGGCGAGGTAGGCCCAGTGCGCAGGGCCTATAGAGACTGACGGATCCATCGCGGCTACTCCTTGGTATGTTTAAACAGCCAATTTGTATACTAAATACAATGATGCGAAAAATCATCAGGGAATACCAGAAATATTGCATTGCAACATGCGATGAACCCGGGTTAAATGTGAAAAAAAGCTGTTTTCGTATACAAAAATGGAAATGTCAGGGCACATTTGTGCGATGAAGGCTTTTGCATGCCTGGCGCTATGGCGGTGTCAGAGTTTCGTTTTTTAGGGGATTTGCGAGACGGATCAAAGGCTTGGATAGTGCAGGGTTATGGACCCAGATCAAGGACATGGATTTGTACACTGGATACACTAGGGTTATTACTAGGTTATCCAGGAGCTATTCCATGAAGAACATTGCTTCCCCCTCTGTGGTTGCCCAGCAAGACGATCTGCTGGTACTGCGTGAGCCCCGCCAAGCCTTGCTGCCGGCATCACTGGGCTGGTTGTCGGCGGTGGAAAACGCCTTTGTGCGCTGGCAGGCCAAGCGCCTGGCCGAGCTGGAGCCGGGGCGTCTGTGGGCCCAGGCACTGCAAGATACGCGCTCATTGGCCGAGATCCGCCGCGCCCGGCGCTGAGCGCAGATTTCTGTATACAAGGCAAGGCAAAGACGCTGCAAACCCTGGCTGGGCATGTAAACTGGGCGCGACCCTGAGCGGCGCGTTGCAGCCAATGCGCTGGCCCTGGGGCTTGCAACGTACCCAACGGACCGACTTTCATGCCCATTGCCAACGGAGACAAAAAACCTGGACTCAACCACTCGCCGCTGACCCAGCAGCTGGTGGAGGCCTTGCGCGAGAAGATCATGTCGGGCGAGCTGGCCTCGGGCGAGCGGCTGGTGGAAGAGCGTCTGTCCGAGGAGTTTTCCGTCTCGCGCATGCCCGTGCGTGAGGCCTTGCGCCAGCTGGCGGCCAGCGGCCTGGTGATCATCGAGCCCCGGCGCGGTGCCTCGGTTGCCAAGTTCCATGGCGATCTGCTGCGCGAGCTGGTCGAAGTGCGCGCCACCCTGGAGGCGCTCAACGCACGCCTGGCTGCCAAGCGCCATGACCCCGAGCAGATTGCCGCGCTGGAGGCCTTGCTGGCCGAAGGCACCAAGAACGCCCATTCCGGCGATGGCGATGTGCTGGCCGTGCTGAACCAGAAGTTCCACCTGGCGCTGGGCAAGATTGCCGCCAACTCGGTGCTGCAAGAGGTGATGCTGTCCTTGCGCGACCGCACCGAGGTGCTGTTTGCGCCGCGCAGCCAGGCGCGTGCGCCGCAGAACTGGGAAGAGCATGCCGCCATCCTGCGCGCCGTGATCAAGGGCGACCCCGAGCTGGCCGGCCTGCTGGCCGCGCGCCATATCTACAACGCGGCCGGCATCGAGCCCTGAGTTTCCCGTTTACGATTGGCTGGCCAGGTAGTTCTGGTAGGCCACGCCAGCCAGCGCAATATCTTCCAAACCCACGCCCACGGCCTTGTACAGCCGGAGGCCCGGCTGCGCGCTGACGGCATGGCGGCCGCTGACGATATCACCCAGCTCCACCAGTTTGTCTGCGAGCGACAGACCCGGGTCGGCCAGCACCAGGTCGCCTGCTTCGCTCGTTGCCTGCTTTTTCCATTCCACCGCAATCAGCTGCGCGCGCGCCAGCAAGGCATCGTCGAGCTCGCGGGTGTGGGGCAGGCTGGAGCCAATGGCGGCGACCAGCGCATGGGGGGCGACATGCGCGCCGTTGAACAGCGGCTCTTTGGCGCGTGAGGCGGTGACGATGATGTCGGCCTCGCCCACGCCCTGGGTGTGCGCCACGCGGCGGATCTGCGCCTCGGGCAAACCGGTGAGCTGCGCCAGGCGTGCTTCCAGGCCGCTGGGCGCATAGGGGTCAAACACATCGATGCGCTGCAGCCCGAAGTGCTGCACCATCTGCTGCGCATGGGCGAGGCCCTGCACGCCAGCGCCGCACAAAAACAGATGGCGCGCGTTGGCGGGCGCCAGGTGCTGGGCCACCAGCACCGTGGTGGCGGCGGTGCGCAGGCGCGTGATCGCATTGGCATCCAAGGTGGCCAGTGGCGCGCCAGTCTCGGTGGAAAACAGCAGGATGACAAAGTTGAACTGGCCGGCAATGGTGGTGTAGACCTTGGCGCCGGTCACCCCTTGCGCGGGGATGACGGCCCCCAGCGTGGACAGCTTGACGCCCCCGGCATCGGTGCGCTCGCGCGCTTGCATCGCTGCCTCGCCCGCCCCAAAGGCGGCAAAGGCGCGGTGCATGGCCTGCAGGGCTTGGTCGGTGGACACCAGGGTGTCCACCATGGCATCGGTGATGTGCAGCATGGTGTGTGTGGGGTGATGGGTTGGTGGGGGAATGCGCTCAGAGCCAGACGCGCAGCAGGATGATGCAGGCGCTGACGGCGGCGGTGCCCAGCAGCCAGCGGCGGATGGTGGCCTTGGAGATATGGCGGGCCAGGCGGTTGGAGGCGAGAAAACCGCCCAGCATCCAGGGCAGCAGCACGAGGCTGAGCAGCCACTGGTCACTGCCCATGCGGCCGACCCAGGCCAGCGCGCTGAGCGAGACGATGGTGCCGGCAAAAAAGACCACGCCCAGCGTCGAGCGCATCGTCGCCGGTGCCAGGTGCTGCATCGCAATCGCAAACGGCGGGCCGCCGGCGGCGGTGATCGTGCCCATGATGCCGCTGGCCACACCGGCAATCGACAGGTTGGTGGTGCTGGGCTGCACGCGCCAGCCCATGGTGCTGAGGCAGACGGCTGCCAGGATCAGCACCGCAAACAGAATGGACAGCGCATGGGTGCTGAACAGCACCAGCAGGCCGGTAGCCGCAAAGGTGCCGATGACGCGGCCCACCAAGGTGGCGGCAGCGACCTGGCGGTTGAGTGCCTCGCGCTCGCGCAGATAGGCCAGCAAGGCCAGCGGCGCGCCCACGGCCAGCAGGGGGCCGGGCACCAGCTCGGGGAAAAAGATCGCCGCCAGCGGCGCGCAGAACATCGCATAGCCCAGGCCGCCCACGCCCTGCATCGCAGCGCCCGCGAGCACCATCAGGCCCATGGCCAGGTAGCGGCCCCAGGAGAGCTGCTCGGCCATCGCCGTCCAGGCACTCATGCGGGTCGCACCCAGCTGACCTTGATGTCGCCGTTGACAAAGGTCTGGCAGGCCAGGCGGTGGCCGGCGGCAAACTCTTCGTCGCTGAAATGCTTGCGCTCCTTGGCCTTGATGGCATCGGTGTGGGCCAGTCCTTCCTCGATGCGGCATTTGCAGGTGCCGCACAGGCCCCCGCCGCATTTGAAGGGGATGCCGCCTTTCTCGCGCAGCGACACGCGCAGCAGGTTGCTGTTTTCCGGGGCTTCGACGGTCTTGTTGTCGTTGCTGACAAAGGTGATGGTGGGCATACGGGGCAATCAGGCAGCGGATGGGGTGGCTGGCGGGGCGGTGAGGGGTGCCGGGGTCAGGGTGGCATCGAGCGCGCCGAACTGGCACAGGTGCTGCAGCTCGCTACGCGCTTGCTCCAGCGAGTCAAAGCGCTCCAGAAACTTGGATGGCACCTGGTTGGTGGTGCCGCCGGGGCCATCCTCGATCACCTGGACCTTGGTCTCGCGCAGCAACTCGCCCACGGCAAAGTGGGCCAGCAGGCGGCCGCAAAAGTGGTAGTCCCAGGCTTCGAGCAGGCTGATGTCGGCATTGGCCTGCGTGCGGTACTGGCCGGGCTTGCTGGTCAAGATCACAAACATGGACGCTCCTCAGGCTGCAGGGGTGGCGGGCGCTGTGCCTGCGGGCTGGGTGGCGCTGGCGGCGCCGGCGTTGGTGGCCGGCAGCGGCACTTGTTCCAGCTCCAGGTCCTGCTCAGGCCAGAGCTGGCAGACCAGGCGAAAGCCCTGGTCCAGGTGCGCGCCCAGCTGCTTCTTTTCTTTCCAGTTCGGCGCCGGCAGGTGCTCAGCCCCCGCCAGCACCTTGCAGGCGCAGGTGGCGCACTTGCCCATGCCGCATTGGTAGGCCAGGTGGGGATAGGGGAACTGCTTGATCCCCGCGCGCACCACCAGGTTGGCGCCGGTCTTGACCTCGCCTTGGAAGGTCTGGCCGTTCTTGTGAAAGGTGATCTGGGGCATGGGCTTCTCCGCATTGCAATTACGTATACTGTATACAAACGGTTTTTGTTGATGTATTAGGGATAACGTGATGCAGGGGGAATTTGGTACTGGCTGCAGCACTCGTAAATGAATGAGTATCAAAGGCTTATAACTATGAGGTGACAGTGCTGGCCTCTGAACTTTGCAGCGGATGGGGGTAAGTACTGAGGGTTGATGGGTGTAAAAACATTGACCATGTTTTCTGTATACAGTATTCTAACTTCGTCGCTTGGATCGGTTTGACTTGGGCGACGACCCCAACATTTCAGAGGAACCCGCCATGACCAGCACATTGATGAACCGCGACGAATTCCGCGCTGCGCTTGAAAATGCCATCAAGGGCAAGAGCGCCAACAAGGCCCCTTTCAGCGTGGCCTGGGCCACAGGCCGCCTGAGCCGTGAGCACCTGGCGCGCTGGGCCGAGAACCACTACCACTATGTAGGCCCGTTTGCCGACTACCTGGGCTATCTGTATGCCCGCACGCCAGACCATATGACAGAGGCCAAGGACTTTCTGCTGGCCAATATGTATGAGGAGGAGATTGGTGGCGACCGCCACACCGATCTGCTGATCCGCTTTGCCGAAGCCTGCGGCACGACGCGCGAGCGCGTGGTGGACCCCAACAATATGTCGCCCACCACACGCGGCCTGCAGTCCTGGTGCTATGCGATTGCGATGCGCGAAGACCCGGTGGTCGCGGTGGCCGGCCTGGTCGTGGGCCTGGAGTCGCAGGTGCCGTCGATCTACCGCAAGCAGACGCCCACCTTGCGTGACAAGTACGGCTTTACCGATGAAGAGGTCGAGTTCTTTGACCTGCACATCGTCTCTGACGAAATCCATGGCGAGCGCGGCTACCAGATCGTGCTCGAGCACGCCAACACGCCCGAGCTGCAAGCCAAATGCCTGCGCATCTGCGAGATCGGCGCCCAGATGCGCCTGCTCTACACGACGGCGCTCTACCACGACTATGTCGCCAAGGACCTGCAGATCTCGCAGGAAGAGCTGCTGGCCGCCTGAGCCTGGCGGCACCCCCTTGCCCCGCGCAGCGGCGCGCCCCTGGCGGCCGCCGCTGTGACCGACCCCTCACCTCTCCAAGACCTCCCGACCATGGCCGACACCGTGCAAACGTTTCTGAACTATATCGACGGCGCCTGGGTGCCCTGCCTGCTGGGCAGCACCTTTGACAACCTCAACCCCGCCGATACCCGCGATGTGGTGGGGCGTTTTCAGGCCTCGGGCCCGGCTGACGCCGAGGCGGCGGTGCAGGCCGCGCAAAAGGCCTTTGACGGCTGGCGCAAGCTGGCCATTGGCAAGCGCGCCAAGATCCTCAACGATGCGGCCAGCTACCTGGAGCAGAACGTGGAGCAGTTTGCCCAGGAACTGACGCGCGAGGAGGGCAAGCAGCTGAGCCAGGCGCGCGACGAGTTTCTGCGCAGCGCACAAACCTTTCGTTTTTATGCCACCGAAGGCCAGACCCTGGGCGGCGAGACCTACCCGCAGGACGATGCCAACATGCATGTGTTCAGCCACCGCGAGCCGCTGGGCGTGGTGACGGTGATCTCGCCCTGGAACTTCCCCGCGTCCATCCCGGCGCGCAAGCTGGCGCCGGCGCTGATCACCGGCAACACGGTGGTGTTCAAGCCCTCGTCGGATGCACCGCTCTCGGGTCTGCGCCTGGTTGAGGCGCTGGAGCAGGCGGGTGTACCGCCAGGCGTGGTCAACTGCGTCACCGGCCGCGCTGGCGAGGTGGGGCCGGTGATCACCAATTCGCAGGCCATCCGCGCGATCTCGTTCACCGGCTCGACGACGGCCGGCACCCAGATCCACCGCACCGTGCACCTGTCCACCCGCTTGCAGATGGAGCTGGGCGGCAAGAACCCACTGATCGTGATGGAGGACGCCGACCTCAACCTGGCGGTGGACCTGGCGATCAAGGGCGGCTTCTCGCTCACCGGCCAGGCCTGCACCGGCACCAGCCGCATCCTGGTGGTGCCCAGCGTCAAGGCGGCCTTTACCGACAAGCTGCTCACGCGCGTGTCCCAGCTCAAGATCGGCAACGGCATGGCGCCGGGCATGGACCTGGGCCCCTTGGCGACGGAAAAGCAGCTGCAGACCGTGCAGCGCTACATCGACATCGGCAAGAGCGAGGCCCGCTGGCTCTGCGGCGGCGAGCGGCTCACCGGCGGCGAGTTCGACCATGGCTACTACCTGTCGCCCGCAGTGTTCACCGATGTGAAGAACAGCATGCGCATTGCGCAGGAGGAGATCTTCGGCCCGGTGCTGGCGATCATCGAAGTCGCCGACTTTGACGACGCGCTGCGCCAGGCCAACGACTCGCAGTACGGCCTGTCGGCCAGCATCGTCACGATGAACCCGCGCTACATGCATGTGTTCACCAACGAGATCCAGGCGGGCACCGTCAAGATCAACCGCACGACCACCGGCAACCTGGTCAATGCGCCCTTTGGCGGGCTGAAGAACTCCAGCACCTCCACCTTCCGCGAGTCCGGCCGCGCCGGCCTGGAATTTTTTACCCAGATCAAGACCGTCTACCGCGGTATCTGAACCCCTGACTGCAAGAGGAAACACGATGAAAAGCGCACTGAAACTGGAACTGGCAGAAGCCCGTGTGATGTCCCTGGCCGCGCTGGCCAAGGCCAAGGAAATTGGCGTGACCGAGACGGTCTGCATCACCGACGAAGGCGGCTTTCCGCTGGTGCTCGAGCGCATGGATGGCGCCCGCGTCACCGGCCCGCAGATCGCCTGGAACAAGGCCTTCACGGCGGCAGGACACAAGCGCTCCACGCACCTGTTCAACACCTTGCCCAACGGGCCGGCGTTGCCGGGCAACGAGGCCTTTGGCATCCAGTGGAGCTTTGAGGGCAAGTTTGCGGTCTTCGTTGGCGGCTACCCCATCGTCGTCAACGGCGAGGTGATTGGCGGCGTGGGCCTGTCGGGCGGCAATGGCGAGCAGGACACCGCCTGTGGCGTGGCTGCCTTGCAGGCGCTGAAAGACCACCTGGGCGCCACCGCCGATGTGCTGGTGCAGGCCGACATTAAGAAATAAGCGCCAGGCACAACCGAGCTGAGGTCTGCGATGAACTACCGCGTACAGTGGCTGCAGACGCAGCAATCGTTTGACGTGGGTGCCGATGAATCGGTGCTTGACGCCGCCACGCGCCAGGGCGTGGCGCTGCCCCATGACTGCACCTTTGGCGGCTGTGGCAGCTGCCGCATGAAGGTCGAAGAGGGCGAGTTTGCTTATGCCGACGGCGAGCTGCCGCTGGCCATGGGTGAAGAGGAGCACGCCCAGGGCTATGCGCTGGCCTGCCAGGTCCGGGCGCAGTCCGATCTGGTCATCAGCATCGCGACCGGGCCGGACAGCTCCGCGCCCACCCGCGTGCAGGCCACCGTGGCCGAGCTGCGCATGCACACGCCCGATATCTACCACCTGGCGCTCGACCTGCCCGAGGACCATGGCCTGCGCTATGTGCCCGGCCAGTACCTGAACATCTGCCTGCCCGGTGGCGCGTACCGCAGCTTCTCGATGGCCACGCCGCCGCAGGGCCGGCGCGTCAGCCTGCAGATCCGCAGGATTGCCGGCGGGCGCTTTACCGATGGCCTGCTGGCGACGATGGCAGTGGGCGATGTGCTGGAGGTGGAACTGCCCCACGGCAGCTTTTACTACCGCGCGCAGGACTACCAGCCGATGGTGTTTGCCGCCACCGGCACCGGTTTTGCGCCGATCAAGGCGATTCTTGAATCGCTGCTGGGCGATGCCGACTGCCCGCCGATCCACTTCTACTGGGGCATGCGCAGTGAGGCCGATCTGTATTTGCTCGATGAGATCGCGGCCTGGGCCGGGCAGCTCTATGAGTTCACTTTTGTGCCGGTGCTCTCGCGCCCGTCCGATCGCTGGACCGGCCGGCGTGGCTATGTGCAGGACGCCATTGCCGAGGACTTCGAGGACCTGTCCGAGCATTCGATCTACCTGTGCGGATCGCCCTCTATGATTGCCGATGCGAAAGCGCTGATGGCGCTGTCGGGCGCGGCGCTGGACAAGATCTACAGCGACAGCTTCATCTTCCAGAACGAAGCGGCCGCCGTGGCCGAGTTGAGCGAACAAAGCTGAGGAACCACACCATGGATCTGGGATTAACGGGCAAGGCCGCGCTGGTCTGGGGCGGCAGCAAGGGCATGGGCTATGCCGCCGCGCGCCAGCTGGCGCTGGAAGGGGTGGACGTGGTGATCGCCGCGCGCACCGAAAGCAGCTTGCAGGCTGCGGCGCAGGCCTTGTCGGCCGAGTGCGGCCGCCCCGTGCGCTATGTGGTGGCTGACATCACCAAGAAGGCGGGCCGCGAAGCGGCATTGGCTGCCTGCCCGCAGCCGGACATTCTGGTCAACAACTCGGACGGCTACCCGCCCGGTGACTTCCGTGACTGGAGCGATGAGACCTGGCACGAGGCGCTGGACATGATGATGGTCGGCCCCATCGACATGATGCGCCGCGTGGTCGATGGCATGCAGCAGCGCGGCTATGGGCGCATCATCAATATCGTCTCGCGCAGCGTCAAGGCGGCGCATGCCGAGCTGGGCCTGTCCAACGGCGCGCGTTCGGGCCTGGTCGGCTTTGTCGCGGGCCTGGCGCGCCAGACGGTGCGCCACAACGTCACCATCAACAATGTGCTGCCCGGCGCGTTCGACACCGATGCCCAGGCTCGCCACATCCACAAGCTCGCCCAGCAAAGCGGCCGCTCGCCGGCCCAGGTGCGTCAAAGCCGCGAGGCCGCCAACCCCGCAGGCCGCTTTGGCCAGCCCGAAGAAGTCGGCGCGCTGATCGCCTACCTGGCATCGCAGCACACCGGCTATGTGACCGGGCAGAGCTGGCTGATCGACGGGGGCGAGTATCCGGGCACTTATTGACAAAGGACAAAGCCGGGGCTGCTGGGTGGCCTGGCTGCGCGATGCAAGCGCGCAACTGGCCTTGTCTGCGTCCGTTCTAAAGCCCTGCTGCGGTGTGCAGCTGCTTACCGGGCGATGGGCTTGATTCGTTATACTTGCAGTCTTGCCTTGGGTGATCCAGGGCGTTTTGCTTTTTACCGGTGCAGCTGCTCTTGGCGGGTCTGCACTTTTTTCTGCGCCAGCCTCTGTTTATGACCGAACCGACCCTCCCCACCTCTTCTGATGCTTCCGCACCGGCACCAGCTGCGGCAGCGCCCGCAGCGGGCGGTGATACGCGTCGCCAGCCCAAGCAGGAGCGCCGCGAGCGCCCTGCAGGCCAAGCGCCGGTGCTGAACTCGGCCATGGCCGATGCGCTGCGCGCGGCCACCAAGGGCCATGCGCTGGAAGTGGCCGCTGCGCCAGCGGCCCCGGTCGAGGCCGATGCCGCGCCGGTGCAGCGCCAGGCGCGCAGTGAGCGCCCCGCCCGCACGGGCCAGGCGCCCCGCCGCAGCAACAAGCCCGGCAATGGCGCACGCCGCGAAGGCCAGGGCGCTGGCGGCGGCCGTGGTCCACGCCGTGACGGTGGCCAGGCAGCCCCCGCTGCGCCCAAGGCCCCTGCCCGCCCACGCCACCCGGTGGTGGAAAAGCTCGCCGGTCTGTACCCTGCACTGTTTGGCGACCAGCCGCTGCCGCTCAAGCGCGGTGTGTTCCAGGACCTGATGGCCGCCCACCCCGATGCCTTCGAGAAGAATGAGCTGAAGGTGGCCCTGGGCCTGCATACCCGCTCGACCCGCTACCTCAACGCCGTGGCCATGGGCCAGCCCCGCCATGACCTGCAAGGCCAGGTCGTCGAGGCGATGGCGCCCGAGCACGTGTTCCATGCGCTGGTGGAGTCCTTCCGCCGCCGCAAGCCGCGCGACGGCGAAGACCTGCAGCTCAAGCTGCGCCGCCGCATCGGCATGGCCTATATCGCGTCCGACCTGAGCCGCGACGACTTCCTGGCCAAGGTCCAGGTCAAGGATGAAGCGACCCAGGCACTGCTGGCTGCCGCCATGCAGGAAGTAGCCGAGTTCGATGCCAAGGCTGAGGCCCTGGCCACCGCCCATGCCGCCAGCGGCAAGAGCGTGGCCGAGTTTGCCGATATGTACGGCATGCACCCTGCTGCTGTGGAGCGCCACCTGCACCGCGCCGCCCAGACCCAGGCGATTGCTGCTCGCCCGGCAGCCGCCCCTGCGGCTCCCGAAGCGGCGGACGAGGGCGATGCGGCCGAGCCGGCCGCTGCCAAGGCCGACGACAGCGCTGCTGCTGAATAAGCCCGGCATTCGCCCAGCAAAAAGCTGCCCACGCTTCTGGAGCGTGGACAGCTTTTTTTATGCCCCTGGCTTGCTCGCTGACCCGCCGCTGCTTACACTGAGTTCCTGAGACCTGCGGATGACCACCATCTGCGCAAGGAGTACGCCATGAAGCCCGATACCCCCCAAGCCCAGCGCAATCGCCGCTGGCTGCGCAAGTTCTGGGGTGCGGTCTGCGTGATTGCGGGCCTGGCCAGCATTGCCGCCGGGCTGGAGACGGCGTTGATGGACTGAGCGCCGGCCGGTGTTTACGAAGCAGCCAGGGCTTTTTCGATAGCGGCTGCCAGCTTGGCCGGCTTGGTCATCGGGGCAAAGCGCTGCACCGTGCGGCCATCGCGCCCGACCAGAAACTTGGTGAAATTCCACAGAATCCGCCCACCCAGGAGGCCCGGGGCCTGCGCCTTGAGCCAGACAAACAGCGGGTCGGTGTGCGGGCCGTTGACCTCCACCTTGGCCAGGCTTGGGAAACTCGTCTGGTAGTTCAGCTCGCAAAACTGCGCAATCTCGGTGTTGCTGCCGGGGGCCTGGGCGCCAAACTGGTTGCAGGGCAGGCCCAGCACCTGCAGGCCCTGGGGGCCATACTGTTGCTGCAAGGCTTCAAGCCCTTGGAGCTGCGGCGTAAAGCCGCAGGCGGTGGCCGTGTTGACCACCAGCACCACCTGGCCGGCATAGCGCGACAGCGGCAGGGGCTTGGCGCTGGCGTCGTGGAGAACAAAGTCCTGGATGGTGTGCGGTGTTGCGGGCATGGCGGCTATCTTAGTCGCTAACCCTCGTTCAGCGCCACTCAGGGCAGGCGCGACTCCAGCGCCGCGATCAGCGAGGCCGACAGCACCAGCGCGCCGCCCAGCAGCAGGCGGCCCGAGAGCACTGTGCCCTCGATCAGCACATTGGAGGCGCTGGCAAAGACCACCTCGGACAGCATCACCACCGCTGCGGTGGTGGCGGCCAGGCGCGAGGCGCCGTATTGCAAGGTCCAGTTGCTCAGCATGATCAGCACAGCGACGACCAGCACCATCAGCGGCCAGCCCCAGGCGATATCGGGCACGGCCGGCATGCGGCCCAGGTAGATGCCCAGCACCGACATGGCACCGGCGGCCACCAGGCCGCCGAAGAACATGGCCAGCATGCGCGCCTCACCCGGCACGCGGTACTGGCTGCGCAACACCACATTGGTGCCAGCAAAGGTAAAGCCCCCGACAATGGCCAACGCATCGGGCAGCGAAAGGTTGGCTGTCAGGCTCTGCCAGGTGGCGCCGGCCGGAATCATCACGATCAGCACGCCGCTGAAGGCCAGCACCAGGCGCAGGATGGAGTACTTGTTGGGCTTTTCACCCAGAAAGTACCAGGCCAGCAGCACCGACCAGGCGGGCATCAGATAAAACAGCAGCACCACGCGCACCACATCGCCGGTGGTGGCCGCCCAGTTGAACAGCACATTGGTGCTGCCCGAGGTAAAGGCCAGCAGCAGCAGCAGCGGGTGGCGCCGGGCAATGGCCGCTGCCGCCGGTTTGACCAGCAGCAGCCCGCAAAACAGGATCAGGTAGACCAGGGCCGTGCCCAGCACTGGGTGCACTCCCAGGGCCTGCAGCTGGCGGAACGGCCACCAGATCGTGCCCCAGATCAGGGCGTTGGTCATCAGGGCTAAAAAGGGCAGCGCGGTGAGCATGGGGCGATGTGAAACAGCGCCTGGGGTCAACAGGCGCTGTCCGCTTTCAATTTTTCTAAGGGATGCAGGAGGGGAGGATGGGCTTGGCGCGAGGCCCACCGGCGGATCACTCAGTGGTGGTGGTCGTGGCGGGCAATGTCCAGCAGCCGTTGGACTTCCTGCGGATGCTGCTTGCAATTATGCCGGTGCCACAGCAGGATGCACCACATGATGCCGGCCACCAGCAGGCCAAAGCAGGTGATGGCGCCATAGGCCGACATGCCAAAGCGGGTGAACATGCTGTAGACAACGCCCAGGCCCAGGATGCAGGCCTGCTCGTTGAAGTTCTGCACCGCAATCGAGCGGCCCGAGCCCATCAGGTTGTGGCCCCGGTGCTGCAGCAGGGCGTTCATCGGCACCACCAAAAAGCCACCCAGGCCGCCCAGCACCACCAGAAACGGCACCGCCAGCCAGATGCTATGGATAAAGTTCATGCACACCACCAGCAGGCCCATCGCAATGCCCAGCGGGATCACGCGCGTGGCGCCATCGAGCTTCATACGCATCGAAGCGAGGATGGCGCCAACTGCCGTGCCGATGGCGACCACGCCGACCAGCGCCGAGGCCTTGGTGGTGCTGTAGCCCAGTGCCACCGCACTCCAGGCCAGCACGATATAGCGCAGATTGCCCGACACGCCCCAGAACAAGGTGGTGGTCGACAGCGAGATCTGGCCGAGCTTGTCGCGCCACAGGCGGCTGTTGCAGCGCCAGAAGTCGGGCAGCAGGTCCATCACGTTGGAGAACATGCTGCGACTCGTGTCCTGGCGCAGTGGCACCAGCTGGGTGCTGGTGCGCGGGATGCGGGTGTTGAACCAGGCCGCACCTGCATACAAGAGGCCGATCACGCAGATTGCCGCCTCGGAAGGGGTATCGATGGGGGTGTCGATCAGGGGCAGATCAAAGGACAGCAGCCAGCCCGAGACCTGTGGGCCCACCAGCTGGCCGCCCAGCAGCACGCCCAGGATGATCGAGGTGATCGTCAGCCCCTCGATCCAGCCATTGGCCCGCACCAGCTGGCTGGCCGGCAGCAGCTCGGTGAGGATGCCGTACTTGGCCGGTGAGTATGCGGCAGCGCCCAGGCCGACGACGGCATAGGCGAGCAGCGGGTGGTGGCCAAACAGCATCAGCAGGCAGCCGATCACCTTGATCGCATTGCTGATGAACATCACCTGCCCCTTGGGGTAGGCATCGGCAAAGGCGCCCACAAACGGTGCCAGGATCACGTAGAACAGCGCGAACATGGGCACCAGGGCGGCACGCTGCCACTCCGCAGCGCCTGCGCTGATCAACAGATCGACGGCAACGACAAACAGGGCGTTGTCAGCCAGCGAGCTGAAAAACTGCGCCGACATGATGGTGTAGAAACCGCGCTTCATTCGTTGGGAGGCTGATAAGGGATGCTAATGGCGCGAGAAATTTGTAAGCTGCGTGTAGGGAGTCGAGGTTATAGCACGCAGGGGCGAAAGCACGGTGCCAGAATACTAGGGGTTTTCATAATCTTGTTGTGAGTATTTGCCATGCCGCGCCCCATTCTAGCCACCATTCACACTGCTGCCTTGCAACATAACCTGGCACGTGCCCGTCTGGCGGCCCAAGACGCCAAGCTGTGGTGCGTGGTGAAAGCAAACGCTTACGGCCATGGCATCGAGCAGGTGTTTGATGGCATGCGCGCCGCTGACGGCTTTGCGCTGCTGGAGCCGTCCGAGGCCCAGCGCATCCGCGATCTGGGCTGGCGCGGCCCGATCCTGCTGCTCGAAGGCGTTTTCGATGCCCGTGACCTGGAGCTGTGCTCGCGCCTGAACCTCTGGCACACGGTGCATTGCGACCAGCAGATCGACTGGCTCGCCGCCCACAAGACCCAGCAGCCCCACCGCGTGTTTTTGAAGATGAACTCCGGCATGAACCGCCTGGGCTTCACCGCCGAGCGCTACCGCTCGGCCTGGGCCCGGCTCAATGCGCTGCCCCAGGTCGACGAGATTTCCTTCATCACCCATTTCAGCGATGCCGACACCGCCAAGGGCATTGGCGCGGCCATGGCGCTGTTCAACCAGACCACCTTGGACCTGCCCGGCGAGCGCAGCATCTGCAACAGCGCCGCGATGCTGCGCAACCCCGGTATGTCGGCCAGCGAGCGCGGCGACTGGGTGCGCGGCGGCATCCTGCTCTACGGCAGCGCGCCCGATTACCCGCTGCAAACGGCTGACGACTGGGGCCTGCAGCCCACGATGAGCTTGTCGGCCAAGGTCATCGGCGTGCAGGAGCTGCAGCCCGGCGACACCGTCGGCTATGGCTCGGCGTTCACCGCCGACAAGCCCATGCGCATCGGCGTCGTCGCCTGCGGCTATGCCGACGGCTACCCGCGCCACTGCGGCAACGGCACCCCCGTGCTGGTCGACGGCCAGCGCTCGCGCCTGATCGGCCGGGTCAGCATGGACATGCTGACCGTCGACCTCACGGACGTCCCCCAAGCGGGCTGGGGCAGCGAGGTCACCCTCTGGGGCCGCGCGGCCAACGGCACGGTGCTCTCCATCGACGAAGTGGCCCAGGCCGCTGGCACGGTGGGCTATGAGCTGATGTGCGCGGTGGCGCCACGGGTGCCGGTGATGGTGGATGGGCACTGATCTGCCTCAAAAATAGGCAGATCTTCCAAGGGCTGAGCTGGCGCTGCGACGGCTTTGCTGAAGGATTCAGCCCGCCCCGCAGACTTTAAAGAAAAGCCTTCCTTTGCCGTTTGAGCGCGTCGCGGCCGATGCTGGCTGCGAGTTCACTCATGGCTCATTTGGGTGGGACTTGTTCAGCAGCGCTGCAATACCCGGGTGGATGCTGGAAAAGCCAGGGCCTGTCTGTGTGGATGACATTTTTTTCAGCGGGGAAATGGCTGACCCCGCTTGGCCAGGCGGTCCCGCGTCTGGTGGAGCTTCCTTTGCGCTTGCACTGTAGAGGTTGGCTTGCTTGTCGAGTGAGCGCTTGCTCCGGACGCGTGCTATTTCTTTCTCCAGCGCGCCATGGTCATGCTGCGGCGCAATCAGTTCCGCCAGAGAACTGCGTGGATTGACCAACCAGATGCACATCACATAGGACGCCATGGCCACGGATGGGTCCCCACGCTCGATACGGGCCATTGTGGGTTGCGAAACGCCCAGCCTCATGGCCCATTGCGCCTGTGATTCACCACGACGCTTGCGTGCAATCGCAATGTTCAGGCCCAGCTGTTTGATCTGCTGCAGCACGATTTCCGGGTAGTCCGAGGGCGGCGAATTTTGGCGAGGCATTCATAGATATTAGTGTTCAGCCCAAAAAATACAAATCTATAAATAAAACCACCCACGGGTTTACCCTGATGCTCTCAGGGTTTGTGCAGGCCTGAAAAAATTAGCGTACAGTTTTGTACGTTTAATGCTTTTGCCTCCACCCCATGACCACCAAAGAACGCCAACCCCGCAGTGATGCGCTGGCCCATCGCAGCCAGTTGCTCGATGCGGCCCTGCATGTGTTTACCGAGCAGGGGGTGACGGTGGCTTTGGATGTGGTGGCCGAGCGCGCCGGGGTGAGCCGCACGACGCTGTACCGCAATTTTGCGGACCGCTCGGCGCTGCTGCGGGCCTTGCTGATCCATATCCTGGAGCGGCTGGCCGCCAAGGCCCATGCCTTGAGTGAGACGGGTGATGCCGATGCGCTGTTCGAGTTTCTGCGCCTCTGGGCGCATGACTCGGTGCTGACCGTTCCGCTGACCGATTACTGGCGCTCGCTGCCGCTCGATGACCCCTTGGTCGTCGACCTGCGCGCGCGCCTGTTGGCGCTGGTGACGCCCTTGCTGCTGCAAGCCAAGGCGGCAGGGCGCTGCCGGGAGGATCTGCAGGGCGCTGATCTGCTGCTGATTGTGGGCATGTTCAGCGCGGCGCGGCGCGGCCGCACGCCGGCCGAGCGCCTGCAGCTGAGCGACCGCGCCTGGCAGCTGATCACCGAGGGCCTGCGCATGGATGCCAGGGAGACGGTATGAACGCGCCTGCCTTTCGCTATGTCGAGCAACCCCCGGATTGGGAGACGCATGAGCGCCCCGTGCTGCCGGGCTCGCCCGCGCGGCTGCAGCATACGCTGCCCCGGCGCATTGCCTACATCATGGTGGGTCTGTTTGTCGGGCTGGTTGGGGGTCTGGGCAATGGCCTGGTCACGGCCAACCTCACCTCGATTCAGGGCCAGCTGGGCCTGACAGCGGTCGAGGCCGCCTGGCTGCCTGCGGCCTATGTGATGGTCAATGTGACGGCCAACCTGCTGGTCTTCAAAAGCCGCCAGCAGCTGGGTCTGCGGGTGTTTGCCGAATGGGGCCTGGGCATCTATGCGCTCTTGGCGCTGCTGCACGTGTTTGTCGAAGGCTACACCATGTCCATCGTGGTGCGGGCCGTCGCTGGTTTTGCCGGTGCCACCACCACCTCGCTGGCCGTCATGTATGTGATGCAGGGCTTTCCGGCTTCCAAGGTGCCCTCGGCCTTCATCCTGGGCATGAACATGTCCTCGATCGCCGTGCCGCTGGCCTGGGTGCTGTCGCCTTCGCTGGTCAACGTCAACCCCTGGCCCCATCTGTATGCATTCGAGGCGGGTCTGGCGCTGATGGCCTTTGCCGCCGTGGTGGTGCTCAAGCTGCCGCGCGGCCTGCAGATCCATGTGTTCGAGCCGCTGGATTTTGTGACCTTCCTGCTGGTGGCGCCTGCGGTGGGTCTGCTGTGCGCGGTGCTGGCCCAGGGCGTCAATGCCTGGTGGTTCAACGCCCCCTGGCTGGCCTATGCGCTGATCGCGTCGCTGGTGCTGTTTGCGCTGGCCGCCCTGCTGGAATACAGCCGGCGCACGCCGCTGATCCAGCTGCGCTGGCTGATGCACCCCACGACGCTGACCTTCATGGCCGGCGCCATCATGATGCGTTTCATGATCTCGGAGCAGAACTATGGCGTGGTCGGCCTGCTGCGCGCGATGGGCGTGGTGCCCGAGCAGCTGCAGGCGCTGTACGGCGTCATTTTTGTCGGCATGCTGCTGGGCGTGATCGTGGGTGCTGCCACCTTCAGCCCCCAGGCCATCCTGCCGCAGATCCTGACCTCGATCCTGCTGATCGGCGTGGGCGGCTGGCTGGATCTGCACTCCACCAGCCTGAGCCGTCCGCATGACTTTTTCTTCAGCCAGTTCCTGATCGCGTTCTCGGCGGCGCTGTTCATGGGGCCGGTGATGATGATCGGCATCCAGCGCGCGCTGGGCAAGGGGCTGGACCACATGGTCACCTTTGTCGTGCTGTTCTCGGTCACCCAAAGTCTGGGCGGTCTGCTCGGCCCCGCGCTGCTGGGCAGCATCCAGCAGCAGCGCGCCCAGCTCTACACGCAGGCGATTGCTGCCGATATGCCGGTGACCAACCCGCTGGTTGCGCAGCGCCTGGCCCAGCAGTCGCAGTCGCTCGGCCGCACCATCACCGACCCGGTGCAGCGCGGTGCCCAAAGCCAGGCCCAGCTGGTGCAAGTGATCCGGCGTGAGGCGGCGGTGCGCGCCTTCAACGATGTGTTCCGCGTGATTGGCGCGATGGCGCTGGCCTTTCTGGCCTGGGCGTTCTACCGCGTGCTGCGCCAGCACATGCTGGCCTGGCTGGCGCGGCGCCGGGGTGAGCTGCCGGCGCCCGTCTGACCTCCATCCCCTTTTTCGATCCCTATCTACAAAGCAACAACAATGGCTGATACTGAAAAACCCACCCCCCAAGCGGCCCCCGCTCCCGCAGCGCAGCCCGCTGCCCCCCAAGCCACGGCGGCTGCGGCCGCCGCATCGGCTGCCCAAGCGTCGGCAGCCGCTGCTACGGCAGCCACCCCCGCACCCACAGCATCGCCGACGGCCAAGCTGATCCGGCCCAGCCGCCGCGCGGTGCTGACCATGGCGGTCGTCGCATTGGCCGGCGTGCTGCTGGTGCTCTGGGCCTGGAAGCTGCCGCCCTTTGCCTCCGACGTGATGCGCACCGACAACGCCTATGTGCGCGGCCAGATCACCGTGCTGGCGCCCCAGGTCAGCGGCTATGTGACGGAAGTGAACGTGCAGGACTATGCCCATGTCAAGCGCGGTGATGTGCTGCTGCGCATCGATGACCGCATCTATGCCGAAAAAGTGGCCCAGGCCCAGGCGCAGCTCGACAATGCCCGCGCGCAGCTGGCCAACTCGGACCAGACCCAGGCGCAAAACCGGGCCAACCTGGGTGCGCGCCAGGCCAGCCTGTCGGCGGTGGACGCCGAAGCGCGCCGCGCGGCAGCCGATCTGCAGCGGGTCGAGGACCTGGCCGCGCGCGGCTCGGTGTCGCTGCGCGAGCGCGACCAGTCGCGTGCTACCAGTCAGCTGGCCAAGGCCAATGTACAAAAGGCGCAGGCCGATATCCGCATTGGCGAGCAGAGCATCAAATCCACCCAGGTGGCACGCGCCAGCCTGGAAGCGCAGGTGAAGGCCGCCCAAGCCCAGCTGGGCCTGGCCCAGATCGACCTGGACAACACCGTGGTGCGTGCGCCGCGCGATGGCCAGATCAGCGAGGCCTCGGTGCGCCTGGGCCAGTATGTGGCCTCGGGCACGCAGCTGCTGTTCCTGGTGCCCGAGCAGCTGTGGGTGGTGGCCAACTTCAAGGAAACCCAGATCGCCCACATGCAGCAGGGCCAGGCGGCGAGCTTCTATGTCGATGCGCTCGAAGGCGCCGAGCTGACTGGCCGTATCGAGCAGATGGCACCGGCCACCGGCTCGGAGTTCAGCGTCATCAAGGCCGACAACGCATCGGGCAACTTCATCAAGATCGTGCAGCGGCTGCCGATCCGCATTGCGATCGACCCGAACCAGCCGCTCGCCGCCCGCCTGCGCCCGGGCATGTCCGTCGAAGTGCATGTGGACACGCGCGCAGCCAAGGCCGCAGCGCAAGGAGACCGGCCATGACCCGCAGCCGGTTTTTGCAAGGCTCGGCCGCCACCACGCTGACGGTCCTGGGCATGGCCCTGCTGCTGGCCGGTTGTGCGCCGGCACTGCGCCAGGCGCCCACCGATGCGGCCGTCACCGTGCCCAGCACCTGGGCGCAGACCGAGGCTGCTGCCACCAGCGGGCCGCAAGCGGCGGTGCCCACCGCCTGGTGGCAGGCCTTTGGCGATGAAAAGCTCAACGGCTATGTGCAGGCGGCGCTGGCGCGCAATGCCAACCTGCAGGTGGCCGGCACCCGAGTGGCCGCAGCCCGCGCCCAGCTGGCGGCGGCCGATGCCGCGCTGCAACCCAGCCTGTCGCTGGGCGCCAATGTGGGCGCCACCCACACCTTGACCACCTCGGGCATCACCACCAGCCGCTCCGTCCAGCCCCAACTGCAGGCCAGCTGGGAGCCCGATCTCTGGGGCCGCCTGGGTGACCGAAGTACCGCAGCCGATCTGCAGTACCGCGCCAGCCAGGCCGACCGCGATGCGGTGGCGCTGACGGTGGCGGCCACCACGGCCCAGGCCTATGTCGATCTGCTGGGCCGCGAGGCGCAGCTGGCCCAGACGCGCCAGACCCTGCAGACCCGCAGCACCGCGCTGCAATTGGCGCGGGACCAGGAATCGGTGGGCTATATCTCGCGCCTGCAGGTGACGCAGGCGCAGGCCGAGTACGAGGCCATCCAGGGCCAGATCCCGCCGCTGGAGCTGGCCATTGCGCGCCAGTACAACGCGTTGCAATTGCTGGCCGGTGACGTGCCCGCCGTGCGCGATACCGCTGCGGCCGACGGCCAGGGCTTTGCCCGGCTGCAGATGCCGGTGGTGCCCGCTGCGCTGCCCTCGTCCCTGCTGCGGCGCCGGCCGGACCTGGTGCAGGCCGAGCTGAACCTGGCCGCCAGCGATGCCAGCCTGCGCGCCAGCCGCGCCGCCTATCTGCCCCAGGTCAACCTCAGCGCCAGCGCGGGGCGGCTGTTTGTCAATGCGCTGCAATACAACCCCATCAATGTCTGGAGCCTGGGCGCGAGCGCGCTGGCGCCGCTGTTGGATGGCGGCCGGCTCGACGCGCAGTACGACAGCGCCACGGCCCAGCGCGACCAGGCCGCCTACGCCTACCGGGGCGCGGTGCTGTCGGCCCTGGGCGATGTGGAAAACGCGCTGGTGGGCGTGCAGCGCCTGGCCGAGCAGGAGCAGGCCGCCGAGCGCCGCCGCGCCGTGCTGGCCCAGACCCTGGGTTATGCCAAGGACCGCTACGAGGCGGGCTATGCGTCCTACTTGGAGCAGATCGATGCCCAGCGCAACCTGTTCCAGGCCGAGACCGAGCTGGTGAACCTGCGCCAAAGCCGGCTGGACAACCAGATTGCGCTGTACCGCGCGCTGGGCGGGGGCTGGTCGGCCGATGCGGTGTTGCCGAGCGCCGCTGCGCAACCCGCCGCCGCAGATTAGGCGGGGCTTAAGCCGGGCGCAAAGCGTTGCGCCCAGCCCTCAGGCAGGCCTTGCCAGGGGTGATCCCGGCCTGGCGGGCGTTGGCGCCGCCGCATAATGCGCGAATGCCCCATTCTGGGGCGTTTTGTGCAGAAAGGCGGTGCGCCTGCGCCTTCTGCAGCTGCCGGGTATTGCTGCCATGTCTGAGACTGTTGTTTTGCGGGGGCCCGAGCGCCCCGATCTGTTGCGCCACGAGGTGCTGGCCGATGTGTTCGAGGCCACCGCCTATGCCCACCCCGAGCAGGTGGCGCTGATGGCCGGCGCGCGGCAGCTGACCTATGCCCAGCTCGATGCCGACGCCAGCCGTGCGGCACACCGGCTGATGGAGGCGGGCATCGGCCCGGGCGATATGGTGGGCCTGTGGCTGCCGCGCGGCATCGCGCTGCTCAGCCTGCAGCTGGCCATTGCCAAGACGGGCGCCGCCTGGCTGCCCTTTGACAGCGAGACACCGCCCGAGCGCATTGCGACCTGCCTCGAAGACGCCAGTGCCAAGGCGCTGCTGATGGCCGCTGCCACGCCCCAGCAGGGCCTGCGCGATGCCCAGGTGCTGTGCCCGCTGCTGACCGATCTGGACCTGCTGGCCGAGCTGCCCGCTGGCACCCCGCTGCGCCGGCGCAGCAATGCCCAGCCCGGCGATCCGGCCTATGTGATCTACACCAGCGGCTCGACCGGCAAGCCCAAGGGCATCGCCATCAACCAGGGCAGCATCTGCCACTTTTTGCGCAGCGAGAATGCGCGCCTGGGCGTGCGCCTGGGTGACAAGGTCTACCAGGGCTTCTCGGTGGCCTTTGACATGTCGTTCGAGGAGATCTGGATCAGCTACCTGGTGGGCGCCACCTTGTGGATTGCGCCGCGCGAGATTGCCGGCGACCCCGAGGCGCTACCGCAGGCCTTGCTGGAGCAGCAGGTCACCGTGCTGCATGCCGTGCCCACGTTGCTGGCGCTGTTTGCGCAGGATGTGCCCAGCCTGCGCATCATCAACCTGGGTGGCGAGATGTGCCCCGAAGCGCTGGTCGATCGCTGGGCGCGCTCGGGCACCGGCGCGCCGCGCCAGCTGTTCAACACCTATGGGCCGACCGAGGCCACCGTATCGGCGAGCCTGGCCGAGCTGCAGGCGGGCGAGCCCGTCACCATCGGCACGCCGCTGCCCAACTACAGCATGGTGGTCGTGCAGGTGATCGAGGCGGACAGCTTTCCCGCCGGCACCGCGCCCCGCTTGGTGGGGCTGCCGGCCGGTGAGGTGGGCGAGCTGTGCATTACCGGCCCCGGCGTGGCCGCCGGCTACCTGGGCCGGCCCGAGCTGACGGCCGAGAAGTTCTTGGACAACCCCTGGCCGGCAGGGCCGCATGACACGCGCCTCTACCGCACCGGCGACCTGGCGCGCATCGATGAAAAAGGCCAGATGCAGTGCCTGGGCCGGGCCGATGACCAGGTGAAGATCCGTGGCTTTCGCGTCGAGCTGGGCGAGATCGAGGCCGTGCTGGCCCAGCAACCCGGTGTGGGCACCACGGCGGTGCTGCTGCGCAAGGATGACGGCATCGACCAGCTGGTGGCCTTTTATGTGCCGCTGGATACGCCCCCCAGCCATGCTGCGCTACGCAGCGCGCTGGCCGAGCGCCTGCCGCCCTATATGGTGCCGGCCCGCTTTGAGGCGCTGGCGCTGATGCCGCGCCTGACCTCGGGCAAGATCGACCGCAAGGCGCTGCGTGCCGCCGCGCTCAGTGCCGCGGTGGACAGCGGTGATTCGGACACCGCCGAGACCCCGGCCGAGGCGCTGCTGTTTGCCGCGCTGGCGCAGATGTTCCCGGGCCAGCCCATCCGCCGCTCGCTCGATTTCTTCAGCGACCTGGGCGGCCACTCGCTGTTTGCCGCGCGCCTGACCTCGGTGCTGCGCGCCGATGCGCGTTTTGCGCAGGCCACCGTCAGCACCATCTACCAGCAGCGCCGCGTGGGCGCGATTGCCCAGGCGCTGCAGGCCAGCATGGTGGCGGACGATGCGCCGGCTGCGGCGCCGCGCGCTTTCCGCGAGCATTCGGCGCTGCGCCGCTGGCGCTGTGGCGCTGCGCAGGCGGTGGCGATTCCTTTGCTGGTGCTGGTCAAGATGGCGCAATGGCTGGCGCCGTTCTTCACCTACCACTTCTTTACCGGTGACGAGAACGATTCGGTGGCCGTGGCCATTGCAGTGTCGGTGCTCGCCTTTGCGCTGGCCACGGTGCTGGAGTTTGTCGTGGCCTGGGCCGGCAAGTGGCTGATTGCCGGCCGCCTCAAGCCGGGGCGCTACCCGCTCTGGGGCCTGACCTATTTCCGCTGGTGGCTGGCCGACCGGCTGGTGGAGGCGGTGCCGGTGGGCATGATCACCGGCTCGTCGCTGTTTCCGCTGTGGCTGCGCGCGCTGGGTGCCAAGATCGGCAACGATGTGCTGCTGGGCTCGATGACGGTGCGCGCCCCCGATCTGCTGCGCATTGGCGCCGGAGCGAGCGTGGGCAATGTGGTGAGCCTGGAGAATGCCCGGGTCGAAGGCGGCTGGCTGCTGCTGGGCACGGTCGATATCGGTGCCGATGCCTGCATTGGCTCCTATGTGGTGCTGGAGGGCAATACCCGCCTGGGCGACTGGGCCCATCTGGAAGGGCAGTCGAGCCTGAGCGACGGCCAGGTGCAGCCCGCGCGCAGCGTCTGGACCGGCTCGCCGGCCCAGCCCGTCTCGGACTTTGACACCAGCTGCATGCCCGAGCGCGTGCGGCCCAGCGCCGCCTGGCGCGCCTGGGAGATGCTGGTCTATGCGGTGGGTGGCCTGAGCATCGCGACCCTGTTCTTCATGCCGGTGTTCCCGGCGTTTTTGCTGATCGATTGGCTGGATGTGGACGCGATCTCGGTGCGGCCTTTGCTCGAAGACGGCACGGTCGATGCGCTGGGTGCCTTTATCCTGCGCTTTTTCAAGTTCTTTGTGCTGGCGCTGCCTGCCAGCCTGGTGCTGGTGGTCTGCACCATGCTGGTGGCCGCCTTGATCCGCTACCTGTTCCTGCCCCGGCTGCAGCCGGGCACCTGGTCGGTGCACAGCGGCCGCTACCTGGGCAAGTGGCTCACCAACCAGATCCAGGAGGGGAGCCTGGCGACCTTGCACGGCATCTATGCGACGGTGTTTTCGGCCAGTTGGTACCGCATGCTGGGCGCCAAGGTGGGCAAGCGCACCGAGCTGTCGACCGCGCTGGGCGTGGTGCCCGATATGCTGACCCTGGGCGACGAGTGCTTTGTGGCCGATGCGGTGATGCTGGGCGACGAGCGCATCGACGGCGGCTATATGACGGTGCAGCCCACGGTGGTCTCGCGCCGCAGCTTTATCGGCAATGGTGCCTATGTGCCCGATGGCTCGACCATCCCCGAAGGGGTGCTGATCGGTGTGATGTCGGCCGTGCCGCGCAATGCCGACATGCAGGCGGGCCAGACCTGGATTGGCTCGCCGGCCATCAACCTGCCGGCGCGCGAAGTCGTGCAGGGCTACCCCGACCACCTGACCTTTGCCCCGTCACGCCGCCGCGTGCTGGGCCGGGGCCTGGTCGAGGCCTTCCGCATTGGCGCGCCCCATGCGCTGGTGATTGCCGCCGGTTATGCGATTGTGCTGGACGCCATGCCGTTGGCAGCAGCGGGCCGCTGGGGCGCGGTGGTGCTGGATCTGGCCGTCGCTGGCATGGTCTTTGGCCTGGGCGCCTTCTGGGCGGTGGCGCTGTTCAAGTGGCTGCTGGTGGGGCGCTACCGCAAAAAGGCCGCGCCGATGTGGACGCCGTTCGTCTGGCTGTCTGAGGCGACGACCAGCATGTACGAAGGCATTGCCGTGCCCAATTTTCTGCGCTACCTGCGCGGCACGCCCTGGCTCAATCTGGCGATGAACCTGCTGGGTAGCAAGATTGCCAGCAGCGCCTACCTAGACACCACCGACATCACCGAGCATGACTGCGTGACCATTGGCGCGCACAGCGAGCTCAATGCGCTGTCTTGCCCGCAAACCCATTTGTTTGAAGACCGGGTGATGAAGGTCGATGACGTGGTGATTGGCGCGCGGGTCACGGTGGGCGCGCGCTGCACCGTGCTCTACAGCGCCGAGCTGGGCGATGGCGTGCAGCTGGGCCCAATGACCCTGGTGATGAAGGGCGAGCGCCTGCCCGCCGGCACCCGCTGGCAGGGCGCGCCGGCCGCGCCATGGCGGGCTTAGCATTGAACTGGACCAGGCAGCCGCTGGCCTTGCCGCCAGCACTGCAGGGCCGGGTGCAGGCCCAGGCGGTGGTGATGGCGGGCGCAGCGCCATCAGGCGCGCTGCCGCGCGAGACCATGCGCGAGGCCGTCTACCTGGCCATTGGCGAGACCTTGGCGCCACAGCTGGGCTGCGAGCCAGCGCAACTGGCCGTGCAGCGCCGGGCCGGCCAGGCGCCGCAGCTGCTGCGCAACGGGCAGGTGCTGCCAGGGTGGCAACTGTCCATCAGCTATGCCGATGCGCTGGCGGTGTGGGCTTGCACGCAAGGCGGCACTGTCGGTATTGATGTGCAGGGCCCGCCCGGGGATGCGCAGACCGATATCGATGCCGCTGGCTGGCCGGCGGTGGCTGCGCTGTACCTGGAGCCTGATGCGGCCGCCACACTGACCGGCTTGCAGCGCATGGATTGGCAGCGCGGCTTTGCCCGGCAATGGGCGCGGCTGGAAGCCCAACTCAAATGCGCCGGGCTGGCACTGGCCGAAGCCGATCACCGGCAAAAGGGCTGGAATGCCGGCATCGCGCTCTGGGATCTGGACAGTGCTGCGGGCGCAGTTGCGCTGGCCTGGCGTGCCTCGGCCTAGGCTGCATCTGGTTTTTGGCGGGGCCGTTACACTGGCCTGCCCGCCCACCGCTAGCAGAAAATGCGCAGCACCAGGCCCATATCGATACAACGAATAAATCGTTGGCGCGGCCGGGCTGCACTGCCATAGTGCGGCGTTTTGATTTTTTGCATGGAATGAAGGAATCTGTGATGCAACCCACCACTTATCTGCAAGGCCGCAACGGCTGGGCGCGCAGCGTCTGCACCCTGGCCATCGCCGGCGCAGTGGCCGGCATGGCATTTTCTGCCCAGGCATCGAACTTCCGCTGGACCCGCTCGGCCGATCTGTCGTCCTGGGATATCCATGCGCAAAATGTTGGGGTCAACAACTCGGTGCACCGCGCCGTCTACGAAGCGCTGGTCGAGTACAACAGCCAGACGCAAAAGCCCGAGCCCTCGCTGGCGACCAAGTGGGAGCGCATCAACCCCAAGCAGCTGCGCATCACCTTGCGCGAAGGCGTGACCTTCAGCGATGGCTCGCCGCTGACGCCCGAGGACGTGAAGTTCTCGCTCGAGCGCGCCAAGGCCAAGAGCTCCGGCTTTGTGGTCTACACCCAGGGCATCGACCGCATCGAGGTGGTCAATGCCACCACCTTGGATATCTTCTCGGACGTGCCCAACCCGGTGCTGGTCAACCAACTGACCGAGCTGCGCATCATGAGCAAGCCCTGGGCGGTGCAGCACCAGTCCGAGGTGCCCAAGGACATCAAGGCCAAGGACGAGAACTATGCCCACCGCCATGCGCTGGGCACCGGCCCCTATGTGCTCGACAGCTGGTCGCAGGATTCGCGCCTGGTGCTCAAGCGCAACCCGCAGTGGTGGGGCAAGACCCAGTACCCCAGCAACATCACGCAGGCGGTCTACACGCCGATCAAATCGGACGCCACGCGCACGGCCGCGCTGCTGTCGGGCGAGGTGGATTTCATCATCGACCCGAGCATGAACGACCTGCAGCGCATCAAGCAGGCGCCCAACCTGCAGGTGCTCGAATCCGCGGCTGACCGCACCCTGTTCCTGGGCATGGACCAGTTCCGCGACGAGCTGCCCCAGTCCAGCGTCAAGGGCAAGAACCCGCTCAAGGATGTGCGCGTGCGCCAGGCGCTTTACCAGTCGATTGACATGGGCACCATCCAGCGCGTGGTGATGCGCGGCCTGGCCCAGCCCACCGGCACCTTGATTGCCCACCATGTGAATGGCTGGACCAAGCAAGCTGATAAGCGCCTGGCTTTTGATGCCGAAGGCGCCAAAAAGCTGCTGGCCCAGGCGGGCTACCCCGATGGCTTTGAGTTCGAGTTCTCCTGCCCGGCCGGCCGCTACCCGAGCGACGAGCAGCTGTGCCAGGCCATCAGTGCCCAGTGGGCCAAGGTCGGCATCAAGGCCAAGCTGCGCACGTACCCGTTTGCGACCTACTTCCCGATGATCCAGCGCTACGAAGCCAGCGTGTATCTGCTGGGCTGGTCGGTGCCCACGTTCGATGCGTACTACAGCCTGCAGGCGCTGTTGCGCTCGCCTGGCGGCAGTGGCGACGGCAACTTCAACCTGGGCCGCTTCTCCGACCCGCAGCAAGATGCCATGATCGAGCGCGTCAAGACCGAGACCGATCTGAAGCTGCGCAACCAGCTGATCGAGAAGGTGCTGCTCAACGAGCACAAGGCCATCTCGCATATTCCGCTGTTCAACCTGATCACCCCTTGGGCGGCCAGCAAGAAGGTCAGCATCCCGACCCGCGCGGACAACTACATCGACTGGCGTCTGCTGAATGTGGCCCATTGACGGGCGGGTGAGAGGGCCACGGCGCCGCTGTCTGATAATGCCTGCATGCGCCTGATGCCTCTTCGCCGCTCCTTCTTGCTCAGCTGTGCCGCTGCGGCGCTGCTGGGCTGTGCCTCCGAGCCGCCGCAGCCCGATCCCGAACCCGCGCTGGGCCAGGCCAGCCTGCCGGTGCAGCTGCTGATGACCGAGGGCTTTGTGCCTGTGCACCGGGCACTGGCCGGGCAGCTGATGATCCCCACCCAGATCCGTGCCGAGCCCGGCTACGGCGCGTCGCCTGCAGTGGCGCAGGCGCTGGCCCAGTACCTGCAGCAGGCGGGTTGCGTCGATCTGGTGCTGGCGCCGCGCGCGGTGTTGCAGCTGTTGCAGGCCCAGGGCCTGGTGCGGCCGGGGCGCCTCTACGATGTGGTGCGCTCACCGCTGATGGCCATCGTGCAGGCCGGCCGCCCCGTGCCGGTGCTCCAGGACACGGAAGACGCCAAGAAGATGCTGGAGGCCACCCGCAGCATCGCCTACCCGTCGGCCGATGGCAGCGACTTTATCGAGCAAAAGCTGTTTCGCGAGCTGGATTTGACTGCCCAGGCTCTGCCCAAGAGCATCAAGGTGTTTGGCCCGCAGGTGGCCCAGCTGGTGGCACGGGGCGATGCGGAGCTGGGCCTGCTGCTGCGCAGCGAGCTGCCGCGCTCTGCCGAGGTGCAGGTGGTGGGCAAGATGCCGCCCCCCCTGGCCTACGAGGCGGTCTACAGCGCCGGCATTGTTCGCCAGGCCTGCAGCACCGCAGGGGCCCAGCTGCTGGCCCGCTTCTACCAGCGCGAAGCGGCCATGCATGACTGGAACGGCTCAGGCTGGGAGCCGGTGGCAGGGGTATCGCGGCCGCCACCGCCGCCGGCCGAGCACCTGGATCCGGCTGAGTACCAGCCTTGAGACTGGGAGCGTCTCAGGCCTGCGCCAGCGCTGCCTGCACCGCAGGGCGCGCTGCCACGCGGGCGTAATGGGCGGCGACACACGGAAACTCGTTGATATCCACGCCATCGCTCTTGAGCCAGCCGGCCATCGTGAACAGGTAGCCATCGGCCACCGTGTACTGCTCGCCCATCACCCAGGTCTTGTCGCCCAGGTAGTGCTGCTCGATCAGCGCAAAGGAATCGCGCATGTTCTGCGGCACCTTGGCCTGCATGGCCTTTTGTGCGGCTTCGTCATCGGCCCAGCGCGCAGCGCGTGGGCGGTGGGCATGGCTGATGTGCACGGTCGAGGCCAGGTAGCTGTTGAACTCCTGCAGACGGGCGAGTTGGAACGGGTCGCTCAGCGGCGCCAGTTGTTTGTCGGGGTGGGTTTGCGCCACATACAGCAGCAGCGCGGCCGTCTCGGTCAGCACGCCTTGCGGGGTGACCAAGGCGGGCACGCGGCCCTTGGGGTTGATGGCCAGGTAGGCAGGCGTGCGCTGCGCGCCTTCGGCCATGTTCAGGCGCTGGGCCTCAAAGGCGGCGCCCGCCTCATGCAAGGCAATCAGCACGGCCTGTGCGCAGGTTCCGGGGGCGTAGTACAGGGTCAGGTCTTGGCTCATGGGGCTCCTTGGATGGGGGTTGGCGGCAGCGCCAGCGCATGGCGCCTGCCGTATCGCCTGGGGATGCTAATCGATTTGCCGGCCGCGCGCCGCGCTCGCCGTTACCATGGGTGTCTGTTCCGAAACGTCCACCCCATGGCCAAAGAAAAATCCGTTTACATCTGCAGCGAATGCGGCGGCACCAGCCCGCGCTGGCTGGGCAAGTGCCCCGCTTGCAATGCCTGGAACACCCTGGTGGAGAGCGCCGCCGAATCGGCAGGTGGCGGCAAGAACCGCCTGAGCCAGACCGGCCGCACCGGTTACGCCGGCCAGGCCCAGGCCGTCACGCCGCTGGCCGCCATCGAGGCCACCGAGGTGGCTCGCACCCCCAGCGGCATTGCCGAGCTGGACCGGGTGCTGGGCGGCGGCATTGTCGAAGGCGGGGTGGTGCTGATCGGCGGCGACCCGGGCATTGGCAAATCGACCTTGCTGCTGCAGGCGGTGGATGCGCTGCAGCGCCAGGGGCTGCCCGCCCTGTATGTGACCGGTGAGGAAAGTGGCGCGCAAGTGGCGCTGCGCTCGCGCCGGCTGGGGCTGGACAACAGCCAGGTCGATGTGCTGAGCGAGATCCAGCTGGAGAAGATTCTGGCCACCTGCGAGAGCAGGCAGCCGGCCATCGTCATCATCGACTCGATCCAAACCATGTACTCGGACCAGCTGAGTTCGGCCCCCGGCTCGGTGGCCCAGGTGCGCGAATGCGCGGCGCACCTGACGCGCATGGCCAAGAGCACCGGCATCGCGGTGGTACTGGTCGGCCATGTGACCAAGGAAGGCGCACTGGCCGGCCCGCGCGTGCTCGAACACATGGTCGATACCGTGCTGTACTTTGAAGGCGACACGCACAGCAGCTTCCGCCTGGTGCGCGCCATCAAGAACCGCTTTGGCGCCGTCAACGAGATTGGCGTCTTCGCGATGACCGAAAAAGGCCTCAAGGGCGTGAACAACCCCAGCGCCATCTTCCTGAGCCAGCACAGCGAGCCGGTGCCCGGCAGCTGCGTGCTCGTCACCCTGGAAGGCTCGCGCCCGCTGTTGGTCGAGATCCAGGCGCTGGTCGATGACGGCGGCCCCAGCCCGCGCCGCCTGTCGGTGGGCCTGGACCGCGACCGCCTGGCGATGCTGCTGGCCGTGCTCAACCGCCATGCCGGCGTGGCCTGCGCCGACCAGGATGTGTTTGTCAACGCCGTGGGCGGCGTTCGCATTGGCGAGCCAGCCGCTGACCTGGCTGTCATGCTCTCCATCACCAGCAGCCTGCGCGGCAAGGCACTGCCCAAGGGCTTTATCGCCTTTGGCGAGGTGGGCCTGGCCGGCGAAGTGCGCCCCGCCCCGCGCGGCCAGGAACGCCTGAAGGAAGCCGCCAAGCTGGGCTTTAGCGTCGCCGTGGTGCCCAGAGCCAATGCGCCCAAAAAGCCGATCGAGGGCATCACGATCCACCCGGTGGACCGGGTGGACGAGGCGATATCGCTGGTGCGGGGGCTGGACTGAGCGTATGGCCGCTGCTGCCTTCGTGCGCGATGGCTTCGCGCTGGTCAATGGCGTGATGACTGCTGCCGAATGCACCGCAACGCTGGAGGCACCCCGGGGCCAAACCGGCGATGGCCCAGGTGCGCGCCATCTGCTGTCCTTGCCGTGGTGCGAGCAGCTATCCAAGCAACTGCGCACGGCCCTGGGCTTGGCGGCATTGATTCCTCAAAGCCATAGGGCGGTGCAGTGCACGTATTTTGAAAAATCCAGAGATACCAACTGGCTGGTCGCCTTGCACCAGGACCTGGCAATTGCCGTCCAGGCCCGGGTCGAGCATCCTGCGTTGACGGGCTGGTCGGCCAAGGGTGGGACCCACTTTGTGCAAGCGCCGCAGCAGTTGCTGGAGCAGCTGGTGGCTGTGCGTGTGCATCTGGATGACTGCGGCCCCGATGACGGCCCTTTGCGGGTGGTGCCGGGCTCGCATGCCATGGGGATCATCGATGCCACGCGTGCCAGGCAGGTGCGCGACCGCCGTGGAGAAAAGACATGCCCTGCCGCACAAGGCGATGCCTTGGTCATGCGACCCTTGCTGCTGCATGCCTCCTCCAAAGCGACTGGCGGCAGTCGCCGGCGCGTGCTGCACTTTCTCTATGGCCCAGCGCAGCTCCCCTATGGGCTGGCTTGGGCTTGCGCGGTGTGACTGCGTTCAGAGAGAGGCGTTTTATGCCAGCCGCCCCTGGGGCCACAGATGCGCCGGGTCGTTGTACCCGGGCGTCGAGGGGTGGCCGGGGCTGACCAGGCCGTTGACCAGGCGCTCGTCGTCCACGGTGATCTGGTAGTTCAGCGCCGGCTGGTAGTCCTGCCATTGCTTCAAGGTGCGCGGGCCGGCGATGACCGCGCTGATGGCGTTGTGGGCCAGCACCCAGGCGGTGGCGAACTGCGCGGCGCTGATGCCTTGCTGCTCGGCGTGCTGCTGCACCTGCTGGGCGATCACGAGGGATTCGGGGCGGAACTCGGTCTGCAGGATGCGGGCATCCTGGCGGCCGGCGCGGCTGTCTTGGGGCGGCGCCATGCCGGGCTGGTACTTGCCGCTGAGCACGCCCCGCGCAATGGGGCTGAAGGGCACAACGCCGATGCCGAACTGCGCGCAGGCGGGCAGGATGTCGGTCTCGGGCATGCGGTTGAGCAGGTTGTAGTAGGGCTGGCAGACGACGGGCGGTGGCAGGCCGATCTCGCGCGCGGTGTAGACCGCTTCGACAATGCGCCAGCCGCGAAAGTTGGACAGGCCCCAGTACAGAATCTTGCCGCTGTCGATCAGCTGCTTGAGGGCATACAGGGGCTCATGCAGCTGCAGGCCGGCGCGGTCGCGGTGCAGGTAGAGGATGTCGATGCGGTCGGTCTGCAGGCGGCGCAGGCTGGCCTCGACCTCGCGCAGCATCCAGGCGCGCGAGTAATAGCCTTGGTTGGGCCCGCTGCCCATGGCGTTGCCCAGCTTGGTGGCCAGCACCCAGTCATCGCGCTGGCCTTGCAGCAGCTGGCCGACCATGCGCTCGGATTCGCCCTTGCTGTAGATATCGGCGGTGTCGATGAAGTTGACGCCCTGGGCGCGCGCATCGGCCACGATGGCGGCCGCCTCCTGGAGGTCGGTCTGGTCGGCGAACATCATCGTGCCCAGGCACAGGGCGGAGACTTGGAGGGGGCTGGCGCCCAGCTGGCGGTACTGCATCTTGGTCCTTCGGGAATCAGGTCGAGTTCCTCGATGCTAGCGGGCCGCCGCCGGTTTGTCAGTCACGGGCTGCGGCTTGCCCCGCCGCTCCCCTTGCTCAATCGAGACCGCTGTCGTCGCCTTCCTCGTCGTCGTCCTTTTCCAGCTGGCTGCGGTTTTGCAGCTGCTCGCGCATGCTGTCAGTGCCTTGCATGAACTGGTCCACCGAGGTGGTGGGCGCCCAGCGCCACTCAGGCGGCAGCATGGTGGACATGTACAGGTTGTCGCCCAGGCGCTTTTGCGTCTGCCACTGCAGGCCCAGCTTGGCGCCCACGCCCAGCACCAGCAGGCCGCCAACGGCCAGTGCCAAGGTACGGGCCGACACCAGGGTGGCCGCGCGCAGGTGGAGCCAGATGACCACAGCCATCAAGCTGAAGGACGCCAGGCTGGCAAAGCGGCTGAGCAGCGGCCAGGACAGCGCAAAGCCTGTTACCGACAGCAGCACATCGAGCAAGGCCATGGCGACCATGCCGACCGAGGCGATGCAGACATGGCGCCAAAAGCCCGTCACCCCGGTGAACAGCTTGCCCATCAGCGACCAGCCCAGTGCCCAGACCAGCAGGCCGCCCAGCATCCACAGCAAGATGGCGGGCAACTGGCGGGCCAGCGCCCCAGTTTCGGTGGCACCCAGCCAGGTGGTCCAGGCTGACAGCAGCACCAGCAGCACCAGGGCCATGGCCGTCAGCAGCCCTTGGGCGCGTGAAAACGGGCGCCAGCGCTGGGTGGCGGGCAGCGGCTGGGCGGTGCTGCGCAGGTTCAGCTGCACGCCCCGGCCCAGCGTCAGGCGCTGGCCGGGCTGCCAAGCAAATCGCTCACCGGCCTGGTAGTGGCGCCGGCCGTGCCAAACGCCATTGGTGCTGTCCAGCACCTCGACGTCGTAATGGCCTGCTTGCGGTTGGTGCAGGCGCACATGGCTGGGACCAATGCTGGGGTCCGTCAGCACCAGGTCATTGGTGGCGGCCCGGCCGATGGTGCAGGGCCAGGCAAACACCG
Source organism: Comamonas squillarum (assembly GCF_025309455.1). Lineage (NCBI taxonomy): Bacteria > Pseudomonadati > Pseudomonadota > Betaproteobacteria > Burkholderiales > Comamonadaceae > Comamonas > Comamonas squillarum. Next base: position 3,292,057 of record NZ_CP104377.1, on the reverse strand, counting down.
GCAAGGCCATGGCCAAGCGGTGGCCGCGCTCAACGAGCTCCAGCACGGCGCCTTCGGGCTCCTGCGCCAGGGGTGGTGCCTGGGTGCTGGCCTCTTCGTGGTCGGGGGCGATGTCGGTCAATTCGGGGTAGTCGTGCTGGCTCATTGGGCGGCCTCGCTGGAGAAGCCTTGCAGGTACTGGCGGGCCAGGCGCTGGGCATTGTCAAAACTCACGGCGCTGACGTTGAGGCGGCCGAGCACGCCCTGGCGCGGCTGGTCCACCGAGACGGCCAGCACGGTCAGGTCATAGAGGCCGCTGAACTTGCGGTAGGCGGCCATGCAGACGACGGCGCGCAGCGGCAGCTTGGCGTCGCCCGCGACAAAATCCTCGCGGCATTCATAGCCGGTGCGCACGCGGTTGCCGCGCTTGCGCATCGGCTCATTGGCAAAGCTGGCGCCATAGGTGTGCGCAAACTGCCAGGGGCTCAGGCGCGGCGCGTCATAGGCCTCGTAGCGCATGCCCAGGCCGCCGACATCGCCGTCACCGGTGAAGACTTCGCTGTCGATGCGGCATTGGCTGCGCTCAAAATCAAACAGCGATTCGCTGCGCCGCTCGCGGCCGTCGCCCCAGCAGCGCGCCAGCGTCTCGGACGGCACGGGCACGCGGTAGGGGCCATAGCGCTCTGTGCGGCTGCTGCCGCTCAGCACCCGGTCGACCAGGTCCTTCTGGTGCGCCATCAGCTGGCGCGTGACTTCGGCATGCATGGCGCCCTTGACCGGTGAGGCCTCGCGGCCCTGGGCGAGCAACTGCTCGACAAACTCCACCGGCACCAGAAAGCTCAGCTGCTCGGCGCCCAGTTGCTTGGCGACATTGACGCCGACCACACGGCCCTGGGTGTCGATGGCCGGGCCACCGCTCATGCCCGGGTTCAAGGTGCCGCCAAAAAAGATGCGCGGGTAGAAGCTGCGCTGCACCAGGCCGTTGTAGGTGCCCTCGGTGATCGCAAAGCCGACATCAAGCGGGTTGCCCAGCGAGAAGATGCGCTCGCCCCCGCTCAGCGGCCGGCTGCTGGGGCGCAGCGGCAGCGCGCTGTAGTGGCGCTCCGTGGCCCCTTCTGCGCCTGCGCTGCTGTCCTTGGCCGGGGCCACGCGCAGCAGCGCCAGGTCATGCAGCACATCGATGGCCAGGAGCTGCACCGGTGCCTCCTGGCCGCTGACCGAGACCAGCACCGCGCGGTGGCGTTCTGGCTCCAGCGCCAGCTGGCTGACGACGTGGTAGTTGGTGATCAGCAGGCCGTCCTCGGAGACAAAAAAGCCCGAGCCGGTGCTGCTTTGCGTATTGGTCTGGCGGCGCAAGGTGCGGATCTGCACCAGCTTGTCGCGTGCGGCCATATAGGCTTGCTGGGCATCGGGCGAGGGCGGGGGAGCATCGGCGGCAGCCGCAGGGAGCTGGTTGGCGGCTGCAGGCGTTGCTGATGCCGTGGGCGCTGGCCCGGCGGCCTCGGCTGCGAGCGGGGTGGCCGCCTGTAGCAACGGTGCCTGGGCCAGGGCGGGCGCTGCCAGCACGGCAGCCAGCGCAAGCGCCAGGCCGTTGCGCCACAAAGAGGAAGATGAGCAATGGGTCATGGTGTCGGGGTTCGCGTCTTGGATGGGGCCACAGACGCAGGAGCGGGCAAGCCAGTAGCCTGGCATGCTATCAAAATAAAAGTGGCGCTGCACCTGGGGCAGGTGTTATGGCACCTATGCATTGGCCGACATGGCGAATGACGAGACCGCCATGTATGCCTCAGTGCCGCTGCTCATAAGCCTGGGTGACGCCATGGGCAATGGCATCGCTGATCAGGTTGCTCAGCCCGCTCCAGGCGATCTGTATGCCCAGGCACAGCAGGATGAACGCGGAGATGCGCAGAAACACAATGGTGCCGGTCTCGCCAAGGGGTTTGAGCAGCTTGTCGGCATAACGGTTGCACAGCAGCAAGATGATGCCCACCACCAGGCTGCCGACCGCCGCCCCCATGACGTTGACCACGGTGATGCCTGGCGAGCTGCGGTCGAGCAGGCTCACGCCGATCGTGATCGTGGCCGCCAGGCTGCCCGGGCCATAGGTGAGCGGGAAGGTCAGCGGGTAGAACGCGCGGCGGCGTGCCATCTCGGGTGTGAAGGCCTCGGCCAGCTTCTCGGTGCGCCCTTCGGTGGAGTTGGTGTTGATCATGTTCCAGCCAATGACGGAGACGAGCAGGCCGCCGCCCAGCCGGACGACATCGATGGACAGGCCGAACATCTCGAGCAGGTAGGAGCCCACCAGCATGAAAAAGATCAGCAGCAAGGTCACATTGACGGCGATGCGGGTGGCGATGCTGCGGCGGGTGGCGTTGGAGGCCCCTTCGGTCAGCGTCAGGAAGATGGCCGAGACACTCACGGGGTTCAGGATCGGCAGCATGGTGGCGACCACCAGCAAAAAGCTCTTGCTGAAGGCGGCAAAGGCAATGGCAAAACTCATGGAAGGGCACCAGGCAATAGGACGGTTTGGCGCGCTAGCATGCCAGCCAACGCGGTGTTGCGCTAGGGCCTGCGGCCGGCGGTGTTGGGCCAAAGGTACGCCTGCCGCCGCTGAGCCCTGGGGCCAAGGCGCGCAAACAATTGGCCCCTGGCGACAAGGGCATCTGCACAGGCAGTGGACAATAGCGCCATGAACTGGAGAAACATACTGATCCCCATTGGCCTGTTGGTGCTGCTGGGGGCTGCTTACCAAAATTACAAATGGATGGGCGTGCTGGCCGTCAGTGGCGGCATTGTGCTGTGGCTGATGCTGCACTTCACCCGTCTGATGACCATCATGAAGCGCGCGTCCGAGCGCCCTTTGGGCTATGTGGCCAGCGCCGTCATGCTCAATGCCAAGCTCAAAGCCAATGTGCCGCTGGTCCATGTGGTTGCCATGACGCGCTCGCTGGGCCTGCGCCAGTCGCAGGCTTTGGAGCAGCCCGAGGTGTTTGTATGGCGCGACAACACGGACTCCAGCGTCACCTGCGAGTTTGTGCACGGACGCCTGCAAAAATGGACACTGCAGCGCCCCAGCGACACGCAGCAGGGGGCGGGCAGCCACGCCAACCCTCAGCCTTGAGGCAGGCTTACTTGTAACAAGGGCGACCTGCCGAGCGCTTGCGCACGCCTTTTAGGCGGGGTTGGCGCGCAATTCTGAGGTGCGTGGTCTGCATCTTCTGCCAAGTCGGGCGCCGTCCACGTAAAATCACTGCCCAGCATGGGAGCCCCTGGGGGCTGGTCCCCACCATTTGCCCGTGCCCACAGAATCATCGATAGCCAGTCCGCCCCAGGGGTGCAGGGCTGGCGCAGGAAAGTTGAAAACCATGACGCAGGCAGTTGTTGAGTTGCTGGCCAAAGACCTGAACGCCCAAGGCGGCGTGTTTTGCCCCAACCCCAAGGCAGATATGAAATTGTGGAGTGGCCACCCCCGCGTCTTTCTGGACGTGGGCCACAGCGGTGAGGCCAAGTGCCCCTACTGCGGTACGGTGTATCGCCTCAAGGCGGGCGAAACCTTCCACGGCGGCCATTGAGTGACTGATTCCCCATTGGGCGGCGCTGCAGCTTCGCGCAGGCTGACGCTGACCATTGGCATCCTCACCCTCAACGAAGAAGACAACATCGAGGCCTGCTTGCGCAGCGCCTCGTTTGCCGACCAGGTGGTGGTGGTGGACAGTGGCAGTGTGGACCGCACCACGGCCATAGCTTGCGGCCTCGGTGCCCAGGTGTTTCGCTACGAGGACTGGCAGGGCTTTGCCTTGCAGCGCAACCGGCTGCTCAGCCACGCCAAGGGAGACTATGTGTTCTTCCTCGATGCCGATGAAACCATCTCTCCTGCTTTCCGCGAGGAGCTGGAAGCCATCGTCCAGTCGGGCGAGGAGGCGATCTGGATGGTGCGCTGGCGCATGGTCGCTTTCGGCAAGGAGCTCAAATACCTGCGCTCCACCGCCAAGGTCGAGCGCCTGTTCTGGCGCGGTTTGCTGCGCGAATACACCGGCGTGGTGCACGAAGAGGCGCAGCTGAGCCGCGCCAATGTGACGCGCCACCTGATGCGCACGCCGCTGCTGCACCATTCGCGCAGCACCGTGCATTCCAGCCTGGAAAAACTCACCCAGTACGCGATGCTGGGCGCGGCCAAGCGCGCCGAAGAGGGCGTGCGCGGCGGTATCTTGCGCGGTCTGGCCTCGTCGGTGGCCATGTTTGTGCGTCTTTACTTCTTCCATTTCGGCATCCTATGTGGGGGCGCGGGCTTTTTGTACTGCGTCTTTGTCGCGCTCGAGAGCTTCTTCCGCTATGTGGCCCTGGCCTATGACCGCCCGTATCTGAGCGGAGACGTACGCCGATGAGCCTGGCTGCGGCGGGGTCCGCTGCACCCACGCCCGCGATGCGGGCCAGCCAGCTGGCGGCTTTTTTGGTGCCCGGTGTGGCGCTGACCTTGCCCTCGGGCTACTCCTTTGGCGCTGCCGTGCTGGCGCTGGCCAGCCTCGTATTTGTGCGCCAGTGGTGGGGCCGCAGCTGGGACCGCCGCGCGATCGCCTGGGCGCTGATGCTGGCCGCCATGGCTGTGTTGTGGACCATGAGCTTTGATGACTGGCATCTGCGCTCGCGCAGCGACCAGTTCGTCAAATATGCGCTGGCCATCACCGGCCTGGGTTTTTTGCAGACCTGTGCGCCCCGGGTCCGGCCGCTGGGCTGGGGCATGTTGGCCGGTGCGCTGGGCGCGGGCCTGGTTGCCGTCTACCAGACGGGCTGGACCGATGCCCACCGTGCCAACGGCTTTACCAATGCGATCCAGTTCAGCGGCATTGCGCTGGTGCTGGCGCTGGCCTGCTGCTTTGGCGTGCTGCTGCTGTGGCGCTCACTGGTGGCCTGGCAGCGCGCCTTGGGCTTGGTGTGCAGCCTGTTCGGCTTGCTCGCCGTCATCCTGTCCGATACGCGCGGCAGCTGGATCGTGCTGCCCTTTGTGCTGCTGATTGGCGCGGTACTGCTGTGGCGCTGCGGCCTGCGCAAACCGGTGGGCCTGGGCCTGCTGGCCGCCGTGCTGGGCATTGGCGGGCTGGTCTCGCTCAAAGGCGACGAGATGGCCCAGCGCTACCACACCGCCGTGCACGAGGTGCAGAGCTACGAGGTGCAGGACCGCGATGCGGCAGAGACCTCGGTGGGCCAACGCCTGGCCCACTGGCACCTGGCCTGGCACATGGGGCTGGACAAGCCGCTGACCGGCTGGGGCCTCAAAGGTTATATCGCCGAGAAGGCCCGCCGCGTGCAAGCAGGCGAGGCCAGTGCCTCGGTCCTCCCCTACGACCATGCCCATAACGAGCTGCTGGACATGTTTGCCAAGCGCGGCCTGGTCGGGGTGGCGCTGCTGCTGGCTTTCTATGCCGTGCCGCTGCTGATCTTCTGGCCCACGCAAAAGCGCATGGCCCAGTGCCCCGGCGCACCGATGGACCGCCAGATCCTCTACCTGCGCATGCTGGGCATCATGGTGCCGCTGTGCTACATGGGCTTTGGCCTGACCCAGGTGTTCTTTGCCCATAACAGCGGGCATCTGTTCTATGTCTACCTGCTGGTGCTGGTGCTGGGCGCGCTGATTGGGCGTGAGCGCGCACTGCTGGCCTTGCACCCCAGACGCTGAACCCAGCGCTTTGCCAGGCAGAATCTGCGTCAGCTTTGGCGGCGGTGCCACTCGCGCGCCAGTAGCGCATAGATGTATTCATCACCCCACTGGCCGTTGAACTGGTCGTTCTCGATCAGGTGCGCCTCACGCCGCATGCCCAGGCGCTCGACCACGCCTACCGAGCCCTGGTTGGCGGCATCCAGGCGCGCAAAAATACGGTGAAAGCCCAAGTCGCCAAACCCCTGCGCTAATGTGAGCGCCACCGCCTCAGTGGCATAGCCTTTGCCAGCATAGGCTGGATCAAAGATATAGCCCACTTCGGCCTGGCGCGCAGCGGCGCTGGCCAGCTTGAGCAAGGTCTCGCCCAGCAGGCAGCCATCGCTGCTGCGCACCACGGCAAAGCGCCGGGTGTCGCCCTCCTGCGCCAGGCGCTGGGGCAGCGCATCACGTGCGAACTGGGCCTGCAGTACAGCGGTGTCCTGCGGTGCATCGGCATACAGGTAGCGGTAGACGGCAGGCTGGCGATGGTAGTGGGCGTAGGCCTCGAAATCGCTGGACACAAAGGCGCGCAGCTGAAGGCGGGGAGCGGAGGAGGGATGGGACATGCGGTGCCTGGCCTTCAAGCCACTTGGCGCGCGGCAAAGCGCGCTGCCGGCTCGATCAGCTGGGCCTGCGCTGCCACCAGCGGCAGATCGCGTGATCCTGCCAGCGTGCCCTTGACCAGCGAATACAAGGTGGCCGTCGCCAGCTCCAGCGCCTCCGGCAAGGGGCGGCCATCCATCAGGCGGCCCAGCAAGGTGGCGGCAAACACATCGCCCATGCCGTTGGGCAGCGGGTGCAGGTCGATGCGCGGCGTGGTCACCAGCCAGGCGCCCTGGCCGTTGACGGCCAAGGTGCCCAGTTGGTCGGCAGCGATATCGGGCGTGGCCAGGCTGGTGATGACAATGGTGTCCGGCCCCCGGCCACGCATCTGGCGCGCGACGGCGACGGCCTCTTCGGTGCTGGTCAGCTTGGTGCCGCTCAGCAACTCGAACTCGAACTGGTTGGGCGTGATGATATTGGCAAACGGGATGGCCTGGTCGCGCAGAAAATCGGGGATGGCCGGGTTCACGAAGAGCCCCCGGCCCACATCGCCCATCACCGGGTCGCAGAGGTAGCGCAGCTGCGGGTTGGCCTGGCGGATGTCATTGACGGCATCGAGAATGGCCGCGCCGGTATCGGCATTGCCCAGGTAACCCGAGAGCACGGCGCCCACTTGGTGCAGCGCGCCGCGCTCGCGCAGGCCGGCGAGGATTTCGCGGATATGTTCGGCGCTCAGGATCTGGCCCCGGAACTGCCCATAGCCCGTGTGGTTGCTGAACAAGACGGTATGCACCTGCAGCACCTCAAAACCCAGGCGCTGCAGCGCAAACACCGCCGCCGAGTTGCCGACATAGCCCCAGGCCACATGCGATTGGATGGACAGGATGACGGGGCGAGCGGCGGGGCTGACGGAGCTAACGGCAGAGCTTTGGGCAGAGGGTGCGGCAGTGTTCACGGTAGGCAGTCTTTGCAAGGCCCGGACCAGGCTGCCGGGCGTTGGCTGCTATTGTGCGCCCGCTGCCAGCCACTCCGCCTTGAGCTGCTGCAATAGTTGCGCAGCGGGCAGGGCTCGGGCCTGGGCCACACCCTGGCCGGCCCAGAGCGACAGGTACTGCGCATCGCCCGCCGCGCCGGCGAGCTTGCGCAGCGCGCCAGTCAGTGCGTTTTGCACCGGGTAGGGCGGAATGGCGGCCTCCTCGGCTTCGAGCGCATCGATCATCGCATTGCGGATGCCGCGTGCCGGCCGGCCCGAGATGGTGCGGGTGGTGACCGTGTCGGTGGCCTGGGCGGCAGCCAGCGCAGCGCGGTAGGCCGCGTTGATGGCCGATTCGGGGCAGACCAGAAAGGCCGTGCCCATTTGCACCGCCTGCGCGCCTAGCGCCTGGGCGGCGGCAATGCCGGCGCCATCCATGATGCCGCCCGCTGCAATCACCGGCAGCTGAAGCTGCTGCACGCAGTCGCGCACCAGTGGCAGGGTGGAGACCATGGACGAGGCATAGTCTGCCAAGAAGGTACCTCGGTGGCCGCCGGCTTCGCTGCCACTGGCGATGACCGCATCGGCCCCCACCGCCTGCCAGGCCAGCGCCTCGGCCACGGTAGTGGCCGTGCCCCAGACCTGGCTGCCTGCGGCCTGCAGGCGCTGCACCTGGGCGGCGCTGAGAATGCCGAAGGTAAAGCTGGCGACCGCCGGGCGGCAGGCGACGAGCGCATCGAGCTGCTGCGCAAAGTCTTCGCACCACTGTGCAGGCACGGCCGGCTCGGCGCCAAAGCGCGCATAGAGCGGGGCCAGGCGCTGCAAGGCCTGCTGCACGGTGGCGGCATCGGGTGCAGGGGCGGCCTGCACAAACAGATTCATCGCAAAGGGCCGGTCGGTCTGCGCGCGCACCGCAGCGGCGGCTTCCGCCATCGCCTGGGGCGAGCGCATGCCGCAGCCCAGCGAGCCCAGGCCGCCGCTGGCGCTGACGGCAGCGGCCAGCGCCGGGCTGTCCGAGCCGGTCATCGGGCCTTGCACCACGGGCAGCTGCAGGCCCAGTTCTTGTGTCAGGTTGCGGGTCATACGGTCTCCATCGCGGTGGGTAAAGGGGTGGGGGCCGCTGCCTGCAACACGGCCAGCAGCTGCTGTACCGCAGGCGTGGCATAGCCCTGGCGGGTGACAAACATGGTGGTGCAGGCGCCCAAGGGCTCGCTGCGCACCGGCAGCGCATCGCGCTGCAGATCCAGCACGGTCTGCGGCACCACGGCGACCGCGCTGCCTGCGGCCACGGCCGCCACGATCGCATGGTACGAGGACAGCTGCAGCACGCGCGTAGGCGCCGGGCCATGGGCCTGCGCCATCCACTGCTCGCCAATGCGGCGGTAGGTGCAGCCATCACTGAAACCGGCCAGGGTGCGCGGCAGCTCCCCCTGCTGGGTTTGGGCGGGGCGCAGCAGCAGCAGCGATTCTTCGTACAGTGGCACCAGATCGAGCGGCAGCGGCGCATCCACATCCGGGGGCGGCCAGGCGACCAGCGCGGCATCGAGCTGGTGGTCCAGCACCTGCTCCATCAGCTGCAGCGAGGCGGCTGTTGACAGCTCCAGCTGCACCTGCGGGTGGCTGCGGTGGAAAGCGGCCAACGGCAGCGGCAGGCGCGCGGCAGCCGTGCTCTCCATCGAGCCCAGGCGCAGCCGCCCGCTGGGCTGCTGGCCGCGCAGGCTTTGCGTGGCCTCTTCGGCCAAGGTCAAGAGCTGGTCGGCATAGCGCTGCAGCTGCTGTCCCTCGGGTGTCAGCACCATGCGCCGGGCTTCGCGTACAAAAAGCGCGACGCCCAGCGACTCCTCCAGCTGCTGGATGCGGGTGGTGATATTGGACTGGGCACGGCCCAGCTGCTGCGCAGCACGGGTGATGCTGCCGCTGGCAATGACCTGCTGAAAAATGGCGAGGGTGGCGAGATCCAACACGGCGGTATCTATCTTTTTTGAAGATGTTAATTTAACATGGCATCTCCAAAAAAGATACATAAGCACTAGGTCCGCACCATGCCACCCTCGGTCAGCTCCTCGGTTTCCTCTTCCACCCCTGCACCCTCACTGCGCTGGGGCCAGCGCCCCTGGTGGGTGGCGGTGGCCGGCATGCTGGCGCTGGCCTCGGCCATGGGCGTAGGGCGCTTTGCCTTTACGCCCTTGATGCCGATGATGCTGCACGACGGCAGCATCGACCTGGCGCAAGGCAGCTGGCTGGCGATGAGCAACTACCTGGGCTACTTTGTCGGCTCGCTGGTCTGCATGGTGCTGCCCTGGGTGGCCCCGGGCTTGATGCAGCGCCTGCACCCCTCGCGCATGGTGCACTGGTGGCTGTTCATCACCGCAGTGCTGACGGCGGCGATGGCGCTGAACTGGCCTGGCGCCTGGGCCAGCCTGCGTTTTGTCTCGGGCGTGGCCAGTGCGGTGGTGTTTCTCAATATCACCTTGTGGTGCATGTCGCAGCTGGCGCATCTGGGGCGGCCGCAAATGGGCGGCCTGCTGTTTTGCGGCCCGGGCATCGGCATTGCGCTCACGGGCCTGGCCACCAGCGCGATGGTGGCGGCCGGCTGGCATGCGGTGAGCGCCTGGCTGGCGTTTGCGCTGCTGGCCGTGGTGCTGTGGCTGATGGTGATGACGGTGGTGCGCGGGCCGCTGGCGCCGCCGCCAGCCCCCACGCAGGCGGGAGCCGCCGTGGCGCTCGCTCCCGAGGGTCCGGTGGATCGGCTGCTGCTGACCCTGGCTTACAGCCTGGCCGGCCTGGGCTATATCGTCACCGCCACCTACCTGCCGGTGATTGCGCGCGGCGCACTGCCGGCCGATTCGATCTGGCCCGACCTGTTCTGGCCCATGTTTGGCGGGGGCGTGGCGCTGGGTGCCTACCTCTCGACCCATTTGCCCGCCCGTTGGGACCGGCGCCGGCTCCTGATGGCCGGTTACGGCATCCAGGCGGTGTCGATTGCGATCAGCGCGCTGTGGCCCACGCCGCTGGGCTTTTCGCTGGGCAGCCTGCTGCTGGGCCTGCCGTTTACTGCGCTGACCTTTTTTGCGCTGCAAGAGGCGCGCCGCATCTGGCCGACTGCGCTCAGCAGCTTTCCGGGCCTGCTGACGGCTGCCTATGGGCTGGGCCAGATCGTGGGCCCGCCGATGGTCGCCTGGATGCTGGCCCACAGTGCCAGCACCCAGCAGGGCTTTGCCTATGGCCTGGCGGCAGCGGGCGGCGCGCTGGTGCTGGGCATGGTGATTCTGGCCGGCATGGTCTGGCGCCATCCGCACCAGGGCTGAGCGGCGGAAACGCCGCTGGCAGCCCGGGGCAAAGGGGCTGCTAAACCGGGCGCTCCAAGGCACCCGGCCCGCATGTCCAACTCGTGAAACATTGTTTGACCTTGGGGTAAACTCCGGGGCGCAAACGTTTGCGCCTATGCAAACATGCGGCATCTCGCGGCTACTGCTGTGGATAGCGCCGCGTGATGCACAACAATCCTTCGGAGACTTATCTCATGCGCTTTACCCGCCGTACCCTGACTGCTGCGCTGGCTTTGGCCACCGTGGCTGGTTTTTCCCACCAAGCCGTCGCGGCTGACAAGCCCAAGGTGGCCCTGGTGATGAAATCGCTGGCCAACGAGTTCTTCCGCACGATGGAAGACGGCGCCAAGGCGCACCAGAAGGCCAATGCTGCCCAGTACACGCTGGTGGCGAACGGCATCAAGGACGAGACCGATACGGCCGCGCAGATCAAGATGGTCGAGCAGATGGTGGCCCAGCGCGTGCAGGCCATCGTGATTGCTCCGGCAGATTCCAAGGCGCTGGTGTCTGTGCTGAAAAATGCAGCAGACAAGGGCGTGCTGATCGTCAACATCGACAACAAGCTCGATGCCGATGCGCTCAAGAGCAAGGACCTGAACGTGCCGTTTGTCGGTCCGGACAACCGTGCCGGCGCCAAGCTGGTGGGCGATTTCCTGGGCAAGCAGCTGCAGGCCGGTGACAAGGTCGGTATCGTTGAAGGCGTCTCGACCACGTTCAACGCCCAGCAGCGCACCCTGGGCTTCCAGGATGCGATGAAGGCCGTTGGCGCCAATGTGGTCAGCCTGCAATCGGGCCAGTGGGAAATCGACAAGGGCAACACGGTGGCTGCCGGCATGCTGCGCGAGCACCCCGATCTGAAGGCGATCATGGCGGGCAACGACAGCATGGCGCTGGGCGTGGTCGCGGCGGTCAAGGCTTCGGGCCGCACCGGCAAGGTGCAGGTGGTGGGCTATGACAACATCGCCGCCATCAAGCCCATGCTCAAGGACGGCCGCGTGCTGGCCACTGCTGACCAGTACGCTGCCAAGCAGGCCGTGTTCGGTATCGAGATCGCGCTCAAGGCCCTGGCCGAGAAGAAAAAGCAGAGCGAGCTGCCCGCTGAGGTCAAGACCGATGTGGCCTTGGTGACCAAGGACAGCAAGTAACAACGGCGCACACCATGGCAACGACTGAGGCGCAAGGCGCCGGCACGCCACGCGTGCGTCTGCAGCAGATGGGCAAGGCCTACTCCGGCACCTTGGTGCTCGAGGGCGTGAGCCTGGATCTGCATGCGGGCGAGGTGATGGCGCTGACCGGAGAAAACGGCGCGGGCAAGAGCACCTTGTCCAAGATTCTGTGCGGGTTGGTGGATCCATCGCAGGGCCAGATGCAGCTCGATGGCAAGCCTTTTGCCCCCACATCGCGCCGCGATGCCGAGCGCCAGGGCGTGCGCATGGTGATGCAGGAGCTGGGCCTGGTGGCCACCTTGACGGTGGCCGAAAACCTGCTGCTCGGCCAGCTCCCCCACAAGATGGGCTGGCTCGACCATACCGCGATGCGGGCGCTGGCCCGCACCCAGCTGGCCAAGATCGGCATGGAGCATATCGACCCGGACACCCCCGTCTCGCAGCTGGGCATTGGCCAGCAGCAGATGGTGGAGATCGCCCGCAATCTGCAGGACGGCACGCGGGTGCTGGTGCTCGATGAGCCCACCGCCATGCTGACGCTCAAGGAAACCGAGCACCTGTTCACGCAGATTGCGCTGCTCAAGGCGCGCGGTGTGGCCCTGGTCTATGTGTCGCACCGGCTCGAAGAGCTGCAGCGCATTGCCGACCGGGTGGCCGTGCTGCGCGATGGGCGCCTCGTCGATGTGCGGCCCATGCAGGGCGTGCAGGAACATGAGCTGGTCGAGCGCATGGTCGGCCATGCGGTGCAGGACAACGAAGGCCGGCCGCGCCGCACGCGTGGCGCGCTGCGCCTGTCTGCGAAAAATTTGCAACGCGGCGCGCAGGTGCGCGGCGTGAGTCTGTCGCTCTATGCGGGCGAAATCATGGGCCTGGCGGGCCTGGTCGGCTCGGGCCGTACCGAGCTGGTGCGCCTGCTGTTTGGCGCAGACCGCGCCGAGCAGGGCGAAATCAGCCTGCATGCCGCTGGCAGCGCGGCGGCCACGCACAAGGTGGCGCCCAACTGGAGCAGCCCCGTGCAGGCCATCCGCGCCGGCATCGGCCTGGTGACCGAAGACCGCAAGTCGCAAGGCCTGCTGCTGTCGCAATCCATCCGCGCCAACACCACGTTGGCGGGCATGCACAAGATAGCGCGCGGCGGCTGGTTGCAGCGCGCCCAGGAGAGCGAAGTGGCGCGCCATTTTGTCGAGCGCCTGCGCATCCGCTCGCGCAGCGCCGAGCAGGCCGTCTCCACCTTGAGCGGCGGCAACCAGCAAAAGGTGGTGTTTGCCCGCTGGCTGCACCAGCCCTGCGATGTGCTGCTGCTCGACGAGCCCACACGCGGCGTCGATGTGGGCGCGCGCGCTGATATTTACCACGAGATCGACCGCATGTGCGACGACGGCAAGGCCGTCTTGATGGTCTCCAGCGACCTGCGCGAGTTGATGGCCATGTGCGACCGCATCGGCGTGATGCATGACGGCGAGCTGGTGGCCGTGTTCGAGCGCGGCCAGTGGAGCGACCAGCAGATGCTGGCCGCCGCCTTTGGCAATGTGGATGAAGCCCCATCGGCCCACGCCGCAGCCCAGGCTGCAACCCCCGAATAAAAAAGCAGGCAAGAGGACCAAGCCATGACCACCCCCCTTTCCGCGCGCGCCAGCGCGCCTACGCCGTCGGCTGCCAAGGCCTCTTCGGGCCGCATGCAGGCCTGGGGCACCTATGTGGGCCTGTTTCTGGTGCTGGCCGCGATGGTCGCGCTGTTCAGCTTCCTGAGCGAGTATTTCTGGAGCGCCGAGACCTTTGTCACCATCGCCAACGAGATTCCCGCGCTGGCGGTGATGGCTGTGGGCATGACCTTTGTGCTGATCCTGGCGGGCATTGACCTGTCGGTGGGCTCGGTGCTGGCGCTGTCGGCGGCAGTGGCGGCCCAGGCGATCCTGGTCTGGGGCCTCAACCCCTGGGCCGCAGGCGCGCTGGGCCTGCTCTGCGGCCTGCTGTGCGGCGCGGTGCTGGGCGCGATCTCGGTGGTCTGGCGCCTGCCGACCTTCATCGTGTCGCTGGGCATGCTCGAAGCGCTGCGGGGCGCGGCCTACCTGGTGACCGACTCGCGCACCCAGTATGTGGGTGATGCGATCTCGGGCCTGGCCGCGCCCATCGCCTATGGTGTCTCGTCCGCTTTTGTCATCGCCATCGTGGTGGTGGCGCTGGGCCAGATTGTGCTGACCCGCACCGTGTTTGGCCGCTATGTGGTGGGCATCGGCACCAATGAAGAGGCCATGCGCCTGGCCGGTATCGACCCGCGCCCCATCCGCATCCTGGTGTTTGCGCTGACCGGCCTGCTCGCCGGCCTGGCAGGCCTGATGCAGTCGGCGCGCCTCGAAGCAGCCGACCCCAACGCCGGCAGCGGCATGGAGCTGCAGGTGATTGCCGCCGTCGTGATTGGCGGCACCAGCCTGATGGGTGGGCGCGGCTCGGTGATCGCGACCTTCTTTGGCGTGCTGATCATCGCGGTGCTGGAAGCGGGCCTGGCCCAGATTGGCGCCAGCGAGCCTGCCAAGCGCATCATCACCGGCGCCGTGATCGTCGTGGCCGTGATCATCGACACGGTGCGCCAGCGCCGTGCCGCACGCCGGGCCTGACGGTGGCAATGAGCAGTATCAAGGATGTGGCGCGCCTGGCGGGCGTGTCCGTCACCACGGTCTCGCATGTGCTCAACAAGACGCGCGCGGTGCTGCCGGCCACGCAAGAGCGCGTGCTCGAAGCCGTGCAGACCCTGGGCTATGTGCCCAGCGCCGTGGCGCGCAGCCTCAAGATCAACGCCACGCACACCATCGGCATGCTGGTGCCGGACAACTCCAACCCCTATTTTGCCGAGCTGGTGCGCGCCGTAGAAGACGCCTGCTTTGCCGCTGGCTATGCACTGCTGCTGTGCAATACCGACAACCATGCCGGGCGCCAGCAGGTCTACCTGGATGTGCTGTCGCAAAAGCGGGTCGATGGTCTGATCGTGGCCTCGACCAGCGATGATGCGCTGATGTCCCAGCACCTGGCGCAGACGGCGCTGCCGATGGTGCTGATCGACCGGGCCATCGCCGGCCTGGAGCGGCCTTGCGTGCAGACCGACCATGTGCAAGGCGGCATGCTGGCCACCCAGCACCTGATGGCGCTGGGCCGCAAGCGCATTGCCTGTGTGGGCGGCCCGCAGGACCTGCAGTCCAGCGAGCAGCGGGTGCAGGGCTGGCGCCAGGCGCTGCAGCTGGTGGGCCTGCCCAGCGATTTGCTGGTGCATGGCGATTTCACCGCCAATGGCGGCTATGTGGCGATGCGGCGCCTGCTGCGCGACCGTGCCGCCGACCGGCCCACGGCCGTGTTTGCCTGCAACGACCTGATGGCCATGGGCGCGCTGCGCGCCGTGCATGAAGCGGGCCTGCAGGTGCCCCGCGATGTGGCCGTGGTGGGCTATGACGATATCGAGCTGGCGGGCTACACCCAGCCAGCGCTGACCACGGTGGCCCAGCCCACCCAGGCCATGGCCGAGCAAGCGCTGGCCTGGCTGCTCGAACGCATCCAGGCGGGCCGCAGCGCCGAGCCTGTCGCGGCGGCCACGCAGCTGCTGGTGCCGGCGCTGGTGACCCGCGAGAGCAGCCGTGCCGTGGCCCGGGCCGCCGTGCCGATTGCGATTGGAGAAACCCTGTGAATGTGCCTATCTTGAGCCAGGCCCCGCGTATCGTGGTGCTGGGCAGTTTGAACATGGACCTGGTGCTGCGCGTGCCGCATATGCCGCGCGCTGGCGAGACCATGCTGGGCCAGTCGCTCAGCCAGGTGCCCGGCGGCAAGGGCGGCAACCAGGCCGTCAGCTGCGCGCGCCAGGGGGCGGCCGTCAGCCTGCTGTCCTGCGTGGGCGAGGACGCCTATGCCGACCAGCTGCTCGCTGGCCTCGTGGCCGACCATATCGATGTGCAGCATGTGCAGCGCAGCGCGCGCGATGCCACCGGCGTGGCCGTCATCAGCGTCGATGACAGCGCCCAGAACCAGATCGTGGTGGTACCCGGCGCCAACCTGCGCTTGCAGGTGACCGAGCCGGTGCTGCGCCCGCTGCTGCAGGATGCCGCCTATGTGGTGCTGCAGTTCGAGACGCCGCTGGAAGAAGTGGACCAGGCCTTGCGCAGCGCGCGCGCCGTGGGCTGCAAGACGGTGCTCAACCCCTCGCCGGTGCAGCCGCTGCCCGATGCCTGGTGGCCTGCGATTGATGTGCTGGTGGTCAACGAAGCCGAGGCCGCGCAGCTGAGCGGCAGCCCGGTCGACAGCCCCGAGAGCGCCGCCCGCGCCGCGCGCTGGCTGCAGGCCAAGGGCGCCGGCCAGGTGGTGGTGACCCTGGGCAGCCAGGGCGCCGTCTGCTGCGATGCGCGCAGCGCCAGCACCGCAGAGGCCCCTGCCCATTGGCACCGCGCGCCCCAGGTGCAGGCGGTAGATACCACGGCCGCCGGCGACACCTTCCTGGGTGCGCTCACCGTGCAACTGGCCTCCGGCGCCAGCCTCGACGAGGCCACGCAGTGGGCCATCCGCGCCGCTGGCATTTGCGTGACGCGCGCCGGTGCGCAGCCTTCCATCCCCTTCCATGCCGAGGTCGCCACCCGCACCGAAGCCAGCCCCTGGAGTCCCGTATGAAGCGAGCCGCACTGTTGAATATCGAGTTGTCGCAGATCATCGCCAGCATGGGCCATGGCGATATGTTGGTGATTGGCGATGCCGGCCTGCCGGTGCCCCCCGGCGTGCGGCGCGTGGACCTGGCCGTGGCCCGTGGCGTGCCGAGCCTGGACCAGGTGCTGCAGGCCATCTTGAGCGAGCTGCAGGTGGAGACCGCCACCGTGGCCCTGGAGTGCCTGGACGGGCAGCAACTGCCGGCCTGGTACCAGCAGCGCCAAGCCGATGGCCTGCCGAGCGCGCCGCAATGCGTGCCGCATGAGGAGTTCAAGACCCTGAGCCGCCAGGCCGTGGCCGTGGTGCGCACCGGCGAATGCACACCGTACGCCAATATCGTGCTGCATTCGGGCGTGGTGTTTTAAGGCGTCGCCCTGAAAGCGCTTGAATAAAAAAAGAGTCTCAGCCGCTAGGCGAGACCCTTTGGCGCGTGCATGAGCCGCTGTCACACGTTGGGCGGAGGCAGCGCTTGCGCAGGCGCGGTGCGTGCCAGCGGTGCCAAAGGCAGGCGCAGCACAAAGACTGCGCCGCCACCGTCACGCCCCTCGCAGTGCACGCTGCCTTCGTGGCGTTCGGCAATCGAGCGCACCAGGGCCAGGCCCAGGCCCACGCCGCCATGGCGCTCGCTGGCGCCAGGCATGCGGTAAAAAGATTCAAAAATGCGCTCGCGCTGGTCGGGCGGCACGCCGGGCCCCCGGTCGGCCACGCGGATCTCGGCATAGGCGCCTTGCTTGTCCAGGAACAGGGTGATCGGGCCCTGGGAGTAGCGGCGGGCGTTTTCCAGCAGGTTGCGCACGGCGCGGCGCAGCAGCTTGGCAATGCCGCGCACCTCGATGGCATCGCCATGCATGTCGGCGACTTCCAGATCGGCCTCGACCCGCGCGCACTCTTCGGCGCACAGGCCGATGATGTCGATCATCTCGGGGGTGCCCACATCGGCCTCGCGCGCGCCCAGGCGGCTGGCCAGCAGGATCTCGTCGACCAGCTGGTCGAGCTCGGCGATATTGCGCTGGATCTCCTGCTTGAAGGTGGGCGAGGGCTTCTCGCCCATCAGCTCCACCCCCATGCGGATGCGGGTCAGCGGGCTGCGCAGCTCATGCGAGGAGTTGGCCAGCAGCGATTTGTGCGCCTGCACCAGTGCCTCGATGCGGGCGGCGGCGGCATTGAACTGCTCGGCCAGGTCGCTGACCTCGTCATTGCCGCGTACATCGACGCGCACCGATAGGTCGCCATCGCCAAACTGCTTGACGCCTTTGCGCAGCGCTTCGAGCCGGCCCATCAGGCGGCGGATGATGGGGAACACGCCGACCACGACGACGACACCGATGAGGCCCAGCATCCAGAAAAAGCCAAACGGCGGCTTGACCCAGAACCACCAGGGGCCCAGGTTGGGCGGCGGTGGGCGGTGGCCTTCGCCCCGGCCGGAGCGGCGCTGCAGCTCCATCTCGTAGGTGCGGCCCTGGTCGTCTTCAATCAGGTAGAGCACCAATTCGCTCGGGTCGCCAGGCTGGCGCACCGCCTCGCCATGCAGCAGCACTCCGCCATCGGCACTGCGGATCAGCAGCTCGCGCGCCGGCGGCTGCAGCGGCGTGGCGTTTTTCTCCGCCGCCGCCTGCCAGGCCCAGCCAATCACCAGGATCAGCACGGCCACGCCGCCCACCACGGTGAGCCAGATGCGCAGATAAAGCCGCTCGGCGAAGTATTTGTAGAGATGCATGCGTGCAAACGTGCAAAGGGGCGCTAGCGCCGGGCCTCAGTCCTGCTGTTTGGCAAACACATAGCCCACGCCGCGCACGGTCAGGATACGGCGCGGGTTTTTCGCATCGGCCTCGATGGCAGCGCGGATGCGGCCCATGTGCACGTCGATCGAGCGGTCAAAGGCTTCGAGCTCGCGGCCGCGCACCGCTTCCATGATCTGGTCGCGGCTGAGCACGCGGCCGGCGCGCTCGGCCAGGGTGACCAGCAGGTCGAACTGGTAGCTGGTCAGGTCGGCGGGCTTGCCGCTGATGGTGACAGCCCGGGCGTCGCGGTCGATCTCGAGGCTGCCAAAGCGCAGCACCTGGCTGGCCGGGGCCGCGGCGCTGCCGCCATCGACGCGGCGGCGCAGAATGGCGCGGATGCGGGCGAGCAGCTCACGCGGCTCAAACGGCTTGGGCAGGTAGTCATCGGCGCCCACTTCGAGGCCGATGACGCGGTCCATCGGGTCGCCCTTGGCGGTAAGCATCAGGATAGGCACCTGGGCCGCGGGGCCGCTCAAGGTGCGGATGCGGCGGCAGACCTCCAGGCCGTCCAGATCGGGCAGCATCAGGTCGAGGATGACCAGGTCGGGCGACTGGCCGCTGGCCGGGTCCTGCAGCGCCGACAGGCCGCTGGCGCCATCGGCCATGTGGCTGACCTGCAGCCCCGACTGGGCCAGATACTCGCTCACCATATTGGCCAGACGCTCGTCATCTTCGATCATCAACAGTTGGTGGGTATGCATGGCAGTCATGGTTATGGGCGGGAGAACCCGCAGATTTTGCTATAGGGGGCCATCGTGGCACGCTGGGGTCGCGCCGGATTGTCCCTGCCGTAAAGTTTGGTAAACCGCACCGAGCTCCTGTCAACGTTCTCAAAACTCCCCAGTGACAGGCCTGATGCGCGAGGCCAGCCAGACCAGCACCAGCACCGGCAGCCCCAAAAGCGCCGTCGATACAAAGAACTGCGCATAGCCAAAATGGTCCACGTACACGCCCGAGAAGCCGGCGATCCACTTGGGCAGCAGCATCATCATCGAGCTGAACAGCGCGTACTGCGTGGCCGAGTAGTTCACGTTTGTCAGGCTGGACAGGTAGGCGATAAAGGCGGCCGACGCAATACCGCCGGCCAGGTTGTCGGCCGAGACCACGGCAATCAGGCCCGCCAGGTCATGGCCGCGCGTGGCCAGCCAGGCAAACAGCAGGTTGCTGCCCGCTGAGAGCACCGCGCCCAGCATCAAGACCCGCATCACGCCGATGCGCATCGAGATCACGCCGCCAATAAAGGCGCCGACCAGGGTCATGATGACGCCAAAGATCTTGCTGACCGAGGCGACCTCGGCCTCGGTGTAGCCCATGTCGACATAGAAGGGGTTGGCCATGATGCCCATCACCACGTCCGAGATGCGGTAGATCGCAATCAAGGCCAGGATCAGCACCGCGTGCCAGCCGTAACGCCCGACAAAGTCGGCAAACGGGGCGACCAGTGCCTCCTGCAGCCACTGGGCGGCATTGCGGGCGGGGGTCATGGGCTTGGCCGCCGGCTCAGGCGACAGCAGCACGGTGACCACGCCCACCAGCATCGAGGCGGCCATCACCATATAGGCAAAGCCCCAGGCCTGGCGCTGGTAGTCGCCCGCGCCCTCTTGCAGGCCCAGGGCCACCAGCCACAGCACGCCCGCACCGGCCCAGATCATCGCGATGCGGTAGCCGGTCTGGTAGGTGGCGGCCAGCGCAGCCTGGCGATCGGCGTCGGCCGATTCGATGCGGTAGGCATCCAGCGCAATATCCTGCGTGGCCGAGCCAAAAGCCACCGCCAGCGCGCACCAAACCACATGGTTGAGGTGCAGCTGCGGATCGACCCAGGCCATGCCCAGCAGGCCGGCAACTACCAGGCCCTGGGCCAGCAGCAGCCAGCTGCGCCGGCGCCCCAGCAGGCGCGTGAGGCCGGGCAGCGGCAGCCGGTCAACCAGCGGCGACCAGACCCATTTGAAGGCATAGGCCAGGCCCACCCAGCTGAGGTAGCCGATGGTGCTGCGGTCGATGCCGGCCTTGCGCAGCCAGAACGACAAGGTGCCCAGCACCAGCAGCAGCGGCAGGCCGGCAGAAAAGCCCAGCGCCAGCATGCGCAGGCTGGCCGGCTCGGTATAGACGCGAAACGTGTCCGCCCAGGAGCGGCGGGCGGCGGGGGAGGAGGCGGTAGCGGGCGAAGAGGTGTCGGCCATGCGGACGAGGCGTACAGTAAAAAGGGGTGGGCCAGGCCAGGCCCGGACAATGCGCCAATATACGCTGATCCGCGCTGCTGAACGGGGCAAGCGGCGCAACAAGGGGTCAGGGCCCACGCTTGGCTACACTGTGCGCTATGCACTGATGCACCGCTGCTTCCATGGCCGACCACCACCACCACCGCTTGCTGGCTCCTGACTACTCTGTTCGCCACTACGAAGGCGAGCAGCAGGCGCACAGCCATGACCATGTGCAGCTCTTGTATGCACTGGCCGGCCGCATGGAGCTGGAGGTCGATGGCAAGGCCGCCTATGTCGATACCGCCAGCGGCGTGGTGATACCGGCGGGTGCCACCCACGCCTACCTGGCACAAAAGGGCAGCGCGCTGGCCGTGGTGGATGTGCCCGACGGCGCAGACTGGGCGCAGATGCGCCGCTTTGCCGCCCCGCCGCGCGACTGGCTGGCCACCCATGCCTCGGCCTTGACCGTGGCCCAGGCCCATGTGGCCTGGGTCCAGCAGTCGCCCGCGCTGCTGCTGCGCCGCGCGCTGGATGTGCAGGCCATCACCGCTGCGGTACGGGCCGATCTGGCCGGCGACTGGCGCACCCCCCAACTGGCGGCGCTGGCACACCTGAGCGCCCAGCGTTTTCATGTGCGCTGGCAGGAGCTGACCGGCAGCACCCCCCAGCAATGGCTGCGCGACCTGCGCCTGACCGAGGCCAGCCAAGCCCTGGCCGCCGGCCAGCCGCTGGAGACCACGGCGCTGCGCTGCGGCTACAGCACGGCCAGCGCGCTGGCCTATGCGCTGCGGCGCGATCGCGGCGTGGGCAGCCGCAGCCTGCGCAAACGCGGCGGCGCATGATGCGCTGGGTGCGTTTGGCAGCCCAGCCACAAGCGTTTCTCGACATTTGCCCCGGCCCCGTCGCGGCACCATAGCGGCATGACACAGACTTCCAGCGGC
This sequence comes from Comamonas squillarum, assembly GCF_025309455.1. Lineage (NCBI taxonomy): Bacteria > Pseudomonadati > Pseudomonadota > Betaproteobacteria > Burkholderiales > Comamonadaceae > Comamonas > Comamonas squillarum. The sequence goes on along the minus strand of NZ_CP104377.1, from coordinate 3,270,772 downwards.
ATGGCATCCCCCGCCCCTTCTTCATTTTTCAGCGCCTCTGCGCAAGGTATTGCGCTGGTCGCCATTGCCGGCGTGCTCTGGGGCACCAGCGGCACCGCCCAGTACCTCGGGGCTGCGGGGCTGTCGCCGTTCTGGGTGGGGGCTGCGCAGCTGGCGGTGGCGGCGGCATTTTTGGGCCTGAGCCTGCTGTGGGCGCGGCGTGGCAGCACCGGCAGCCTGGTGCTGCGGCCCCGCCAGGCGGGGCTGCGGCTGTCGTCGTTCTTCTGGGCCTCGCTGGGCATTGGCGGCTATAGCGTGTTTTTCTACGCCGGCCTGCAGATGGCCGGTGTGGGCGTGGGCACAGCCGTTGCCATTGGCAGCAGCCCCATCTGGGCGGGCCTGCTGCAGGCCGTGGTGCTGCGCGCGCCCCTGTCGCCGCTGTGGTGGCTGGGCACCTTGGTCAGCGTGGCCGGCGGTGTGGCCATGGTGATGGGCGAGGGCGGCAGCAGCCAGGTCTCCTGGCCCGGCTTGGCGCTGTGCCTGCTGGCGGGTCTGTCCTATGCCGGCTATGCGCTGGTCAACAAGCGCCTGGTCAGCCATATGTCCCCCAAGGTGGTGAACTTCTATGTGTTCAGCGGCGCGGCACTGCTCGCACTGCCGGTGGCCGCACTGTATGCGGGCATGCCGCAGTGGAGCCTGTCTGCCGTGCTGGTTGTTGTCTACCTGGGCGCCGTTGTCTCGGGCATTGCACATTTATTGTTCTCGATGGGTCTGCGCCATATCTCGGGGCCCACCGGCGTGGCGCTCAGCCTCATCGAGCCGGTGGCGGCCTTTGTGCTGGCCGTGTGGATCGTCGGCGAACACCAGCCCTGGGTGGCCTGGGTGGGGCTGGCCGCCGTGCTGCTGGGGCTATGGGTGGTCGTGAAAGCCGAGATGCGCAGTTGACTGCCGGGTCGCACATGGACGGCGTGCTCTGCAGGCCCGGCGATAGAATGGCGCTCTTGCCACCACGGACTGCGTTTGCTGCCCCTGTATGACCTTGCCAGACACCACTTACCAACTGGATGACGCCGTATGGACGCGGGTGTTGACGCAGGAGATGGCCAGCCAGCTCCAGGGCCAGTCGCTGGTCTTTCTGGCGGGGGACACTGCCGGGCAGACGCAGCAGATTCCGCTGTTGGTGACCGCTTTTGAGGCGCAAAGCCGAGCCGCCCCCGGCATGGCCGCATACCGGCTCAATTTTCAGGGCCCGACGGCCCCGGTTCTGCCCAGCCAGACTTACCGCGCACGCCATGCGGAATGGGGTGATTTTGCGATCATGGTGTCCGCCACCGGCGCCGATGCGCAAGGCGTGTACTACGAAGCCCAATTCAGCCATGCCCTCTGAGCTGCCTGCGGCCCTGCAACTGGGCAGCTTGCAGCTGCGCCAGTCTTTGGCGTCAGATGCGGATTTTTTACGTGCTCTTTACCGCGATGTGCGCAGCGATGAGCTGGCGCTCACCGGCTGGCCACCCGAGGCCATCGATGCCTTCTGCCATTCGCAGTTTGATTTTCAGCGTCAGCATTACCGCAGCTACTACCCCCAGGCGCTGCATTACCTGGTTGAGCGGGATGGCCAACCGGTTGGGCGCCTGATCGTCGATGACAGCGCTGATGCACTGCGGGTTGTCGATATCTCGCTGCTGGCTGCACAGCGCAGCCAAGGCCTGGGCAGCGTGCTGCTGCGGTGGCTGTGCAACCACGCCGACGCGCAGCAGCGGCCCATGGCGCTGAGTGTGGAGCCCCAGAACCGGGCGCGCCATCTATATGGGCGGCTGGGCTTTGTGCAGCTGCCAAGCGATGGGCTGTACTGGACCATGTGCCGTGAGCCTGCCAAGACGGAGCCTGCCGAATGACCGGCCGACCCGATCCCGCTGCTTTTATCTTTCCGCCAGGCCAGGCGGTGCTGCCGGCGCAGCGCGCCGCGCTGATGGGCCATGCGCCCTGCTGCATTTGGCTTACCGGCTTATCGGCCTCAGGCAAGACCAGCCTGGCCCATGCGCTGGAGCGGGCCTTGCACCAGCGCGGCTGCCATACCTATGCGCTCGATGGTGACAACCTGCGCAAGGGGCTCAATGCCGATCTGGGATTCAGCGCCGAGGCGCGGGCAGAAAACATCCGCCGCATGGCCCATGTGGCGCGGCTGATGGTCGATGCGGGTCTGGTCGTTATCGTCTCTGCGATTTCGCCGTTTGCAGCAGACCGGGCACAGGCGCGGGCCTTGTTTGCGCCAGGAGCTTTTGTCGAGGTCTTTGTCGATACGCCCTTGGCTGTGTGTGAGGCGCGCGATCCCAAGGGCTTGTATGCGCGCGCTCGGCGCGGCGAACTGCGCGACTTTACCGGTATCGGCAGCCCGTATGAGCGGCCGCTGCAGCCGGAGCTGCATCTTCAGGGCGAAGATTTGGCGCCTGAAGTTGCTCTGGGCGCCGTGCTGGCTTATCTGGATGCGCTGGGCTTGGAACAGAAGCGGCCCGGCTGAGCGGGCTGCTGAAAGAACACCCTCTCAGTTGCGCGATGGGAAGATGCCTTCAAGTGCAATGATGAAATTTATGCCCAGATAGGGTTGCATGATGGAAATCGGCTGTGACCCACCAGCGATGCTGCTTCCACCCAATGGGACCGTTGTACCTACCCCACTGGCCTCAACGTACTGCGCGTCTCGCTGGTTTGATTGCGCCAGGAATGCGCCCGTAGCCGGAGCCTGTAGCGTACCTGCTGAAGTGCTAGCTATTGTGGGGTGGTTGTGTTGGGGGAGTTGCTGCAGGTTCAACGTGATGGTTGGGGTTCCACTTTGCTCCCCCAGGGTGACGAACGGAAGCCCTGGTCCTTGACCGGCGCCTACCGGCACCCGACCCATCAAATTTGGAAGCTGAAAAGTGGTCTGCCCATTGCCACCATAGGTGGTTCCTAAAATGGAGAACAAGGCTGGATTTTGGCTAATAGCGAGTGTCTGCCCTGCACAGTAAGCCCAGCCCCGCGGGGCAAAATTACCGGCGAACATAGTGATCATGCCAATAAACGGTTCCATGGTCGGTTCCTTTGATGTTGTTAGGTTTGCAGATAGCCATTGAGCCATCCACTGATAAGCGGGGTGGCTGGGCGGTTGAATACGTGGTTGGTTGAGGTCGTTATGCGCGAACTAACCGCGCGCGGGCCCTGCAGCACCGGCATCATCCAAGCCTCGTGCAACGCAGAAGCAGAAGGGCCTTGCGTACTTTGGTCGAGGGCAGCCGCAATGCTGTAACCCGCCTCGGCACCCATCAGGGCAGCAGCGGTCCAAGGCAATCCAACCCGCTCAAAACGTTGCTTCCAAACCGGCTGAGCCTGTGCAGCGCTGGGCCATGCACCGGCGGTAACGGCATTGCCGCCGGTATGCACATCCGCCAGCCAAGGCAAGCCAGCCAGTCCCCAAGCGCCTTGCGACTGGGCGTGAGCCTGCCACCAGCGGCCAAAGCGGGCCAACTGCGGACCAGAGTACAAGGCCACAACGGCATCAGGCCGGTGGCTGAAAACGGCAGTGCGCAAGCCGTCAAATTCCGCGCTCTGCGGCCCAAACTCGCCCACATGGCGAGCAACCACCCGCCCCCCCAGCGCACGGTAGGCATGCTCGAAACTATAGACAAAGTCATAGCCCCCTTCCATCTGCCCAACAGCCAGCACGGCCCGAGGGCCTAGCTGTTGGTAGACGGCCTGCGCCAGCTGCGCGGCGCTGCCGCACAGATCCAGGCTATGGCGCACGACAGCCTGGGGCTGGCCGGGCTCGGCGGCGGCAGGCAGATCGGCGCCGGTATCGCTGGCCCACAGGGGCAGGCCCAGGGGCTGGGCATGGGCAGCGACCTGGGCTTCGACGGCGGGCGGCATCCAACCGACAACACCATGCAGCTGGGGCCGCTGATCGATCGCCGCCGTGATGCTGCGGGCGGCGCGGTTGGGGGTGGGTGGGGCTTCCACCCAGTGCAGCTGTACAGCAACGTCAGGCCGCTGGGCCAGGCCCAGCTCCAGGCCTCGGCGGTAGTCCGATCCCAGATCGGCCACCTTGTGCGACTGGGGAGCGACGGCCAGCAGTTGCCAGGCCTTGGAGGTTTGCCGGGCCGGGGCACTGGGCGCCAGCGCCTGCGCTGCGCTCCAGCCACCGGTCGTGCTGACGGCCACGCTGGTGGAGGCGAGGAAATGGCGTCTTGGAATCATGGTCATATAGCGGCCTCGGAGAGAGTCTCTGCGCGGTCATGGGCTTCGCACCGGGCCCGCAATTGCTGGTAATGGGTGGCCATCCATTGCTCGGCCAGCGCGCGCAATGCAGCGTTGGCCTTGGCATGTTTGTTGTCTGTGTCCTGGGCAAAGGGCTCATGCGGCCGTTTGCCGTGGCGCGACAAACGCTCGCGCAGCGCTTGCATGGCTTTTGCATCAGGTTGCCAGGACAGCCGTGGCAGAACCAGTTGCTCAATGGCCTCGGGCAGCTGGGCATGGTCCAGCACCAGCGCTTGCGCCGGATCGGCGACGCGTGCCATGTCCGCATAAATGCGGCCCAGCATGCGGGCGCAGTACTGCTCGGGCGGCATCGTGGCCTGCTCCAGCAGGCTCAGGCCCGGCAGGCCGAATGTGGGGCCAAAGGCACCGGGCACCAGGTAAAAGGCGCGTTCCTGCATTTGCGACACCAGCACCGCCAGCGGCTCGCGCGTCAGGAACACCGGCAAGGCCTCGGGCCAGGCCTGCATCAGCAGCGGGGCCTGGCCGGTGTTCCAGGCGTCGATCTTGAGGCTGGCCGATTGCAGTGCCGGGCTGGCCGCGTCGCTGCGCTGGGCCCAGGCGCTCATCCAGGCGCGCAAGGCAGCGATGGCTTGCGCGGGGCTGAGCCAGCCGTTGACCAGCGCTTCGCGCAGCAGGAAATCGACGGGAGGCGGCTCGGACATCGCCAGGTGGTGGGCACTTTCGGCCAGGGCCTGGGGGAACAGGGTGGAGCCGCAGCGCGAGACATGGAAGACCAGCAAGCAGGGTGCCATGCCCGGCGACTGCGCGTGCCAAGCCAGCAGCACCTCCAGCGGTGTCTGGCGGCGAAACGCCTGGTTGAACGGGGTGCCCAGCAGCGGCTTGAGGCTCTCTTGGTAGAACGGTGCGCGCAGCGGCGCATCGCCCAGGCGCGCCCAGTCCACCATGACCTGGGCCCCATCCCAGTACAGCCGAACGGGCCGCCAGCCCCGGAGTGTCAGAGCATCCATTGGGCATTCCAGGCGCGGCGCCCGGCCTTCATCGCCGATTCCACATCGGAGGCATCAAACACCAGCCCCTGGGCCTGGCCCAGCGCGATGCTGCGGGCGCTCAGACTGGCCAGATCCGGGCAGCCGGCCAGCGCATCGGCCAGAGATTCTTGCACAAACACGGCCTGGCGAAACTGCGCAAAGGCCAGCCAGGGGTCGCCGTCATCGGTAGCAGGCTCGCCCTGGTCACCGGCTGCAAAGGCCTGTGCCAGGCGCTCGTCGACCAGCACATCGGCCACCAGGTGGATGCGCGCCTTGCCGCTGCGGTTGCGCACGCGGTGGGGCAGGGAGACATCGGTGTACCAGCATTCGCCCACGCGCATGGGCACGCGCTGGCCACCCAGGTGGAAAAACACCTTCTCTTCGGTTTGCAAGGGGATGTGCAGCCGGGCATCGCCCTCGGCGGCACAGAGGCCCGCGTCGGTGTGTTCCATGATTTCGCTGTCGGGCTGCAGGCGCATCAGGCGCACCGATTTGCACTGCAGGTCCAGGCTGCGCAACAGCTCGGCAATGGCCGGGCAGGCCTGCAGCGCTTCGCAGTCGGTATAGGCGTCCACGTCTGCATCCATCGGCATGATGTCCGATGGTGCCTGGGCAGACGCCCGCAAGGCCAGCGCCTGCCAGCCGCCGTCATGCCGGCCCTGGTTGAAATGCATGCGCCACAGCGATTCAGGCAACTGCTGGGCTTGCTGCAAGGCGGCCGCTACCTCCAGGCGCCAGGGCAGGCGCATGGTGGTGATGCCCTGCAGGCGCAGACCCTGACGGGGCTGGGCTGGTGGGCAGGGAGCGGCTGCTAGGGTCATGGGACGGCGGGAGCGACCGGAGCGCAGAGCGCGTAGGCTGTGCAGCTCAAGGAGCCATCACCCACGAAAGAGTTGAGCACGCGTACCGTCCAGCCTTGCGTGCCGCCACAGCTGGCAGGCGTGCCTGGTGCACTGGCCGAGACGCGCACATCAAAGTTCGCATTGCCACCCTTGGCATTGGCCGCTTCGTAGCCGCCACCCACCACTTGTTCGTTTGCGGCGCAGCAGGCCGAAGCCTGGCAGAGTTCACCTGATTTGGTGTCGGAGCGCAGATTGACCGCAGCAATGGAGCCTGGCGCACCTGTTGCACCGGTAGGGCCGATGGGGCCCTGGGGACCGGTCGCACCGGTGAGGCCAACGGGGCCTGGAATGCCTTGTGGTCCAGTGGGGCCTTGTGGGCCAACCGCGCCTGCAGGGCCTGTGGAGCCCGTGGCGCCAGTCGCACCCACGGGACCGACTGGGCCGGCGGGGCCTGCGTTACCCGTGGGGCCGACCGGGCCAACGGGGCCTGCTACACCGGTCGTGCCAGTGGGGCCTGCAGGGCCTGTGGCGCCTGCGGGACCCACTGCGCCTGCAGGGCCAATTTCACCGGCAGGGCCGGCAGGGCCAGCGGGGCCGGTGGCACCCACCGGGCCAGCGGCACCTTGAGGGCCCGTGGGGCCAGCAGGGCCCGTCGCCCCGGTGCCAATGCCGTCGGCGCAGCGCAGCAGGCGGCCCGTGGCGGGGTCCATACACAGCTGCTCGGTACCGGTGGCCGGCGCGGAAGGCAGCGGCGGGGCATAGGTCTCGCCAGTTCCCTGCACCCGGAACAGATCCTGGTTGGCCTGGCCCTTGATGACAAAGCCCGAGCCCGCCGCCGGCTTGAAGCTGGTATCGGCGGACCAAGCGGCGCTGGCAACCAGGGCCATGATGCCGCCGGCCAGCCAACGGCTGTGGAAGAAGGAGGTGACGAGGTTCATGGCTGGGTTCTCAGAAAAGAGCGGATGCGGGCGGAGCGCAAGGCGCCCCAAGACAGAAGCGAAAGCAGCAGCGCGAGGCTGGCCGTCCAGCCCAGGCCGGAGACTGGCACGGCGACGGGCGCGGTGCTGGGCGGTGGGCCGACATAGACATTGACCAGATTCACGTTTTGCTGGGTGACTTGTGCGCCGGGGCCCAGCGTGAAGGTCGCCGGTTGGCCGGCAGCGGTGGTGATCTGCAGCGGCTGGCCTGGCTGGCCCTGCAGCACCAGGCTGCCGGTGACCACGATATTGGCGCCGTTGGGCAGCACAAAGCTCTGGCCACTGCTGGAGCTGAGGGTGAGGTTGGCCACGGTGGTGACGCCGGTGACCGTGATGCTGGCCCCGGGGGCGGCGCAGGAGCCGTCAAACACCATGGCGCTGGCTGCGGCGTTCAAGCTGCCCTGGTTGCGGAAATCAGAACCCAGTTGGATGCTGCCCTGGGCATCGAGCACGCCACCCGCTTCAATGAGGAAGGCACCGGCATTTTGCAAGCTGCCCCCATCCAGGGAGTAAGTGCCTGCAATCGTGACAGATTCACAGCCCAGATCCTGGCTGCCTCCGCCCAGGCTCCCTTCAGAGCCGGCGGGGATTTCCATCTGCGCCTGTGCGGCGGAGGCGAAGCCGACCGCGAGGCACGCGGCGGCAAGAAGACGCAGGTAAGGCATGGGCGGCCCGCTTTGCTTGGAAGCAAAATGTAATAAGGTGTCGATTTGTACCAGAGCCCACCATTGTTTGCAATTTATTTGTTAAATATGTTCATCGATGTACCAAGCGAAATCGTATATGGGGCTAAAAATGCTGTGCAATCATCGCTCTTTAATGATTGGAACTGGAATGCCTGATCTACCCCATCCCTCACCACTGTTCAGCTGCGCCTGCCAAGGGCGCCGTGCCTGGCTGCAGGCCCTGGTGGCCGGAGCTGTGGTGGCCAGTGCTGGCGGGACGGGCACGGCCTGGGCGCAGGTGGAGGTGGGCAAGTCGTCGGCGCTGCGCAACCTGGTGCCGGCCGAAGCGCTGGAGCAGGCGGCACAGCAGCAGTACGGGGAGCTGCTGGCGCAGGCCAAGCAGCAGGGCGCATTGGCGGGGCCGGGCAATGCCCAGCTGCAGCGCCTGCAGACGATTGCCCAGCGCCTGATTGCACAGGCCCTGCCCTGGAACCCGCGCGCCAAGGACTGGAAGTGGCAGGTGAACCTGATCGGCAACAAGCAGATCAACGCCTTTTGCATGCCTGGCGGCAAGATCGTGTTCTACACCGGGCTCATTGACCAGCTCCAGCTCAGCGACGACGAGATTGCGATGGTGATGGGCCATGAGATGGCGCATGCGCTGCGCGAGCACTCGCGCGAGCAGCTGGCCAAGACCCAGGCCACTGGCTTGGGCATCCGCCTGGGTGCGGCGATTTTGGGTCTGGGCGATATGGGCACCGCTGCGGCCAACCTGGGCGGCCAGCTGCTTACGCTCAAGTTCAGCCGCTCCGATGAGTCCGACGCCGATCTGGTGGGGCTGGAGATCGCTGCGCGTGCCGGCTATGCACCGCAGGCCGCCGTCAGCTTGTGGGAGAAGATGGGCGCTGCCACCGGCAAGGGCGGCATCGGCTTTTTGTCGACCCACCCGACCGGGCCCAACCGCATTGCCAGCCTGCAGGCCAATGTGCCCAAGGTGCAAGGCCTCTACGAGCAGGCCAAGCGCTAAACGTCAAGCCTAAGACGACCTTACACCCAGGCCACCACCATCGGGTTCTTGCGCGAGAACAGCGCCACATGCGCGTCGATCGCATGGCGCACCCTGGCCAGTGCCTCGGCATTGTCAGCGCTGCAGACAAAGGACAGCATGTCGCCCTCGGCCCGCAGGCTGCAGTGGCCCCAGGGGAACTGGGCCTCACCCTGGTGGCTGTCGTACTGCACGCTGATCTTGCGGCTGAAGTGGTAACACAGGCGCTGCAGATAGCGGCTGGCCTCCGGGGTGGCGACCTGGCCTTGGCTGGAGAGGATGGGTAATGTGGACACAGGCATGGCGCTCAGTCCTCGATCGCCATTGCCAGCGCCTGCTGGGCCGCTGGCAGCATGGCGCTGCCGTGGTCGGCGCCGGGAAAGCTGGCATAGCGCAACTCCAGGTCCGGCGCGCCGCGCAGGCCCTCCATCAGCGCGGGGATGCCCGGGGCGTTCTGGCGCTGGCGCCGTATGGCGTCGCGGGCCGGGTCGCTGGCGGGGGGGGATGGCGCGGGCCGAGATGCCTGCGTGGATGGCGCCACAGGCCTCGCTTCGCGCTCGCCTTGCGTGACCAGCAGCCGCAGCGCCGGCGCATCCTTCGCCTGGCTGGCGGCATGCGCCAAGAATCCGGGCAAGGCCTGCAGCACCAAGCCATCGCGCCACCAGATCGAGGGGCTGGCGGCGACATAGCGGCCAAATCTGCCCGGCCGCGTCAGCAGCGCGTGCAGCACACAGAGGCCGCCGTACGAGTGGCCAAAAAAGGTCTGGCGCGCCGTGTCGATCGGCAAGCTCCCCTCCACCAGCGGGCGCACCTGCTGGTCGATGAAGTCGAGGAAATGGTCGGCACCGCCTTCGGCGCGTCCGCGCGCATCGGTAGCCGGGCCGGGGGCCGGCGGCGTGTAGTCATAGCTGCGCGCAGCAAGGTCCAGCACCTGGCTGTCGGCATAGCCCAGGCCAACGACCACGGCGCCTTGCGTGGGCACCGAGGGCCCGCGCGCAAAACGGTTGCGCATCAGCTGCGCGGTGGGCGTGAACAGCAGGTTGCCGTCAAGCAGATAGAGCACCGGGTAGCCCTGGGGCGGTGGTGGCGCGGGCGGCACGGCCACCATGATGCGGTGCACGCGCTCGGGCGCGCCCGGGCCCGGCATGCCGGGGGCGCGCAGGTCCAGCTGCCGCGTGCCGGGCAGGGTGACCGGTGGCGCGTCCTTCAGGCTGCTGTGCCAGGCGCAGCCGGGCAGCGCGAGCGCAGCGCCCAGGCCCAGCAAACGGCGCCGGGTTATATCGGCCAGTTGGGCCAAGGGCAGGGTGGGAAGAGGGGGCAGGGCGAGTTGCATAGGGGCTGGGCTTGCGGCAAATCAACCATGGGCTTGAGAATGATTTGCATTAAGAAATTATCATGGCAAGCATGGCACAAACCCGCTTGGCCCATGTTTGCTGCAGCAAGAAAGATGTTTGCGCATGCTGGGCTCCTTCAACACGCTCTACCGGCCTGGCCTGTGCGCGCCGCTGATTCCGCGATCAACGCCGAGGCGGAGCTGCGCGCGCATGTCTCGCGGCTGCGCGAGCTGCGCCCTGGCCTGAACCTGCACAGCGAAGACGGCTGCGACCCGCGCGACCAGACCGCGCAGGCCGATATCGATGCCGGGCTGCGCCTGGTGGTGTTGCTCGAAGGGCGTATCGATGTCTCTTACGGCCTGACCCGGGTGGCGCTGAGCCACCAAGGCGCAGGCGCCAGCGCCGCGCTGGTGTCGGTGGCCGAGCGCGAGCGCTTTGAGCGGCGGGCGCGCTCGGGCGTGTACTCGCGCCGCGTCAGCCTGGGGCTCACCCCTGCCTGGCTGGCCCAGGCTGGTGGTGGCGATGGGGCCGGCTGGCCCGATCTGCAGCGCTTCATGCACGAGCACCTGGCCACGCGCCAGTGGCAGCTGTCGCCGCGCGCTGCGGTGATTGCCGAGCAGATCGTGCACCCGCCCGGCTTGACTCCCCTGCTGCAGCACATGTACCTGGAGAGCCATGCGCTGGAGCTCTTGGGCGAGGCGCTGGCCACCGTGGGCGATTGCGAGGCCGCAGCGGCGGGCGGCAGTGCGGCGAGATTGCTGCCGCGCGAACACCAGCGGCTGCGCGAGTTGCATGCGTTTCTCGCCTCGGGCCAGGCCGATGCACTGTCGATGGATGCGATTGCGCGCCAGGCAGGCGTCAATGCCAGCACCTTGCAGCGCCAGTTCCGCAGCGTCTACGGCACCACGGTGTTTGAGTTTTTGCGCGAATGCCGGCTGCAGCGCGCCCGCCAGGCGCTGGAGCGCGATGGCATCACCGTGGGCCAGGCCGCGCTGCTGGCCGGCTACACCAGCGCCGCCAACTTTGCCACCGCCTACCGCCGGCGCTTTGGCCTGGCGCCCAAGCTGGCGCGGGTACGGGTTTAATCACTCGCCTTCCGGCTTTTAGCCTTGCTGCATGCCTGTGCTGCCGCTGGCGCAAACATCTTTGTTGGCCGCGCAAACCACGAGTCACCCCTGCAATGGAAGAATTCGATATTCGGTAATGAAAATCATTTGTCTTTCAAAAAAGGGGTGGTATGGCGATCCAGGCAGGGGAACAGGGGTGGCGTTTGCGCGCCGTGGCAGCGGCGGTGGCGGTGCTGGGCATGCAGGCAGGGGCCCAGGCGCAAACACAGGCTGCAGCGCAAGCGCCGTCGGAGCAGGATCCGACCTTGGCGACGGTGCAGGTGCTGGGCACGGCAGAAAGCGCCTGGAAGCAGGCGCCGGGCGTCTCGACCGTCACGCGCGAGGACCTGGACAGCCAGCCGAGCAATGACCTCGCCGATGTGCTGCGCCAGCAGCCCGGTGTGAACCTGACCAGCAACTCCAGCAGCGGCCAGCGCGGCAACAACCGCCAGATCGACCTGCGCGGCATGGGGCCGGAAAACACCTTGATCCTGGTCGATGGCAAGCCCGTCAACAGCCGCGGATCGGTGCGCTACGGCTGGCGCGGCGAGCGCGACACGCGGGGCGACATGAACTGGGTGCCGCAAGAGGCCGTCGAGCAGATCGAGGTGCTGCGCGGCCCCGCCGCTGCCCGCTACGGCAATGGGGCGGCTGGCGGCGTGGTCAACATCATCACCAAGGGCATCCCCGACAAGCTGAGCGGCAGCGCCACCGTGTACTACAACCAGCCAGAGGATTCGCGCGACGGCAGCAGCAGCCGCACCAGCTTTTCGCTCGCCGGGCCGATCTCCGAGCAGCTGGGCTTTCGCCTGAGCGGCAATGTCGACAAGACCGATGCGGACGCCTGGGACATCAACCAGGGCCATGCCTCGACCCGCACCGGCATTTATGCCGGCACCTTCCCGGCCGGCCGCGAAGGCGTGCGCGACCGCAACCTCTCGGGGCGCCTGAGCCTCAAGCCCGCAGCGGGCCACCGCATCGACTTCGATGCCAGCTTTGCGCGCCAGGGCAATATCTACGCGGGCGATACGCAAAACACCAACAACTACACGGTCGATGCGAATGGCAAGCTGGTGGCCACCTCGCAGCGCGTGCTCGATGCGCTGGGCACCGAGACCAACCGCATGTACCGCTCGACCTATGCCGTCACGCACAAGGGCGAGTACGACTTTGGCAGCTCCACCGCCTACCTGCAGTACGAAACCACGCGCAACACGCGCATGAACGAAGGCCTGGCCGGCGGTACCGAAGGCCTGTTCTCCAGCGATGCCTATGGCACCTCCAAGCTCGACATCCTGACCGCCCATGGCGAGATCAGCGCCCGAGGCCAATGGGGCAGCCTGCCCCATGTGATGACCCTGGGCGCCGAGTGGGTGGAGCAAAAGCTCAACGACAGCAACTCCGTCTCGCAAACCACGACCGAGGCCGGCAGCGTGCCGGGGGTGGACAACACCGGCCGCAGCGGCAAGATCTCCTCGCGCATTGCCTCGCTCTTTGTCGAAGACAACATCGAGCTCAATGCCAGAACCCTGCTGACCCCCGGCCTGCGCCTGGACCAGCACAGCGAGGTGGGCACCAACTGGAGCCCGTCGCTCAACCTGTCGCACTACCTGACGGACAAGGTCACGTTGAAGGCCGGTGTGGCGCGGGCCTACAAGGCGCCCAATCTGTACCAGACGAACCCCAACTACCTGCTCTACAGCCGTGGCATTGGTTGCTGGGGCGCGGGTGGGGCCTGCTATCTGATGGGCAATGCCGACCTCAAGCCCGAGACCAGCATCAACAAGGAGCTGGGCATCGAGTATGCCGACGAGGGCCTGCTGGCGGGCGTGACCCTGTTCCACAACGACTACCGCAACAAGATCGATGCGGGCATGACCCCGGTGGGCACCGCGACCGGCGGCACCGGCGCCTATGCCAATGCCGATGTGTTCACCTGGACCAATATCCCCAAGGCAGTGGTCTCTGGTGTGGAGGGTACGTTCAACGTCAAGCTCAGCCCCGCAGTGCGCCTGAGCAACAACCTCACGTACATGGTGCAGAGCAAGAACAAGACCACCGGCGAGCAGCTGTCCATCATCCCCAAGTACACGCTCAATTCACGCATGGAGTGGCAGACCACCAACGCCTTGCAACTGCTCGGCTCGGTCACCTGGTACGGCGGCCAAAAGCCCAACAAGCTCGACTACCAGGGCCTGCCGCTGACCGGCGAGGAAACCCGCCGCCTGGCCCCCTATGCGCTGGTGGGCGTGGGCGCGCGCTACAGCTTCAGCAAGGATGTCACCCTGACCGCCGGCATCAAGAACCTGTTTGACAAGCGGCTCTACCGCATGGGCAATGCCGTGGGCGTGAACAACCCGCGCACCATCTACGGCGCAGGGGCCGCCACCTACAACGAGCCCGGTCGCTCGTTCTACGCCTCGCTGACCGCCAAGTTCTGATCGGCGCCCATGCAAAATAGGCCAGCGGCATGCCGCTGGCCTTTGGCGTTAAAACCTGAACCCCGGATCAGGTCCCACCCACATAAGGATTGCTTTGGCGCTCGCGGCCAAAGCTGCTCTCGGGGCCATGGCCGGGGATGAACACCGTTGCATCGCCCATGGGCCATAGTCGCTGGGTGATGGAGTCGATCAGCTGCTGGTGGTTGCCCTGGGGGAAATCGGTGCGGCCAATGCTGCCGGCAAACAGCACATCGCCAACAAAGCAGCGCGTGATCTGCGGCGCATGGAAGACCACATGGCCGGGGGTGTGGCCGGGGCAATGGCGCACCTGCACGGTCTCCTGCCCGATGCTGACCGTATCGCCATCCTGCAGCCAGCGCGTAGGTGTAAAGCTTTGCGCGGGTGGAAAGCCGAACATCTGGCTTTGCTGGGGCAGGCCATCGATCCAGAACTGGTCGCCCGGGTGCGGGCCAATGATCGGCAGGCCGCGCTGCGCGGCCAGCTCGCCGGCGCCACCGGCATGGTCGATATGCGCATGGGTGAGCCAGATGGCCTGGAGCTGCAGACCCAGGCGCGCGATCTCTGCCTCGATCCGATCCAGATCGCCACCGGGATCGATGACGGCGGCCTCCATCTGCTGGTCGCACCAGACCAGGGAGCAGTTTTGCTGAAACGCGGTGACGGGAATCGTGTGGTAGTGGAGCATGGTTCAAATCGGTGCCTGCGGCAACGCGCAGGGCTGGCGGATGCGGGGCGCAATCTGGCTATTGTGCGGCAAGCTGTGGTGGGCTTGGGGCTGGGCGGGGTTCGGAGCCGCAAGTGGCGGGCGCCGATTGGGGGATGGTTTGTAGAATCAGCACTTCGCCCCCTGCTTTCACCACCTGTCTGGACTCTTGATGCCCCGCCCCCCTGCCTTGCCACGTTCGGATTGGGTGCTGCGCAGCCCGCCTTCCGACAGCATGGAGCGCATCGAGGCCTGGTTCCATGGCCGGGCCTACGCGATGCACCGCCACGACACCTATGCGATAGGGCGCACCCTGGCGGGCGTGCAGAGCTTTCACTACCGGCGCGGGCGGCGCGACAGCCTGGCCGGCAGCACCCTGGTGCTCCATCCCGACGAGGCGCATGACGGGCAGGCCGGCACGGACGAGGGCTTTCGCTACCGCATGGTCTATGTGGAGCCTGCGCTGATCCAGGACATTCTGGGCGGCAGCGCGCTGCCATTTCTGGAGGGCGGCATCACCAACGACCCGGCGATATCGGCCGCTGCTGAGGTCCTGCTGCAAGGCGTGGGGGATATTGCCGAGCCGCTGGAGCAAAGCGATGCGCTGGTGCAGCTGGCCCATGCGCTGGCCGCTGCCACCGGCGGGCCGGGCACACGGCGCGCCAAAGCCAAGGGCGACTACCAGGCCGCGCGCCGTGCGCGTGACTACCTGCTGGCCCATGCCAGCAGCGGGGTGGCACTAGATGCGCTGGAAGCGGCCACCGGCCGCGACCGCTGGAGCCTGTCGCATGATTTCCGCATGTTCTACGGCACCAGCCCCTACCGCTACCTCACCATGCGCCGGCTCGATGCCGTGCGGCGCGGGCTGCTGGCGGGCCTGTCGCTGGCCGATGCTGCCCAGGATGCCGGCTTTGCCGACCAAAGCCATATGACGCGGCATTTTCTCAAGACCTTTGGCATCACGCCAGGGCGCTGGCTACAGGTCATGCGCCAGGCATCGCGCCGCTGAACGCTTCCCCACAAACGTTCAATACTTTTGGGCGGTGCATTCTTAAGCTGGCTGCTGTTTTCAACACTTACAGCACCACCATGTCAGCACCTACCGAAACAGCTCCCACTCCAAGCCACCGTGGCCAAGGCCAGTCCATCGATCTGCAAGGCAAGATCGCATTGCTGCAGGGCCACTGGCAGCCGCGCGTGGTGGCAGAGATGAACGACTACCAGTTCAAGGTCGTCAAGATCGCTGGCGAATTTCTCTGGCACCAGCACCGCGACACCGATGAGACCTTTATCGTCCTCGATGGCCAGCTGCGCATCGACCTGCGCGACGCCAGCGGTGACATCCGCGCCATCCACCTGCAGGCCGGCCAAATGGCTGTTATCCCCCAGGGTATAGAGCACAAACCCTTTGCACAGGAAGAGGTTCAGCTGCTGCTGATCGAGCCGCGTGGGGTGGCGAATACGGGGGATGGCGAGGCGGGCGCGCGCACGGTGGCGAATGGTCTCTGGATCTGATCGCGGCCCAGCCATGGTCATGACTCGCATAGTAGATATGCAAGGCCCTAGGCAAAAATGCGCGTAGCCCAAATGGCTGCCCCGTGATACAAGGGGTTCAGCGCTGCAGCCATCGCCGGGCATACCGGCGCTCTGCAAGCCCGTTGATCCCTGAACCAGGAGCGCGCATCCATGTCCAGCATCTCACCGCCCACCGCGCCTGCGCCGCAGGCCGCGGCGTCTCCGCCCCAGTGTATCGGTGTGCCGCACGAGATATTTCCCGGTGAAAAGCGTGTCGCCACTGTGCCTGCGGTGGTCGACAAGCTGGTCAAGCTGGGCTTTCGTGTCAGTGTGGCGGCTGGCGCTGGCGAGGCGGCCAGTTTTGGCGACGAGGCCTACCGCGCGGCGGGCGCCCAGGTGCTGCCCAGTGCGGCGATCTGGGCAGGGGCTGACATTCTCTTCAAAGTGCGGCCCCCGACGCCTGAAGAGGTGGAATGGATGCATGCCGGCCAGATCCTGGTCGGCTTTGTCTGGCCCGCGCAAAACCCCGCGCTGATGGCGCAGCTGGCAGCCAAGGGGCTGACCGTGCTGGCCATGGATGCGCTGCCGCGCACCCTGAGCCGCGCGCAGAAGATGGATGCGCTGACCTCGATGGCGGGCGTCAGCGGCTACCGGGCGGTGGTCGAGGCTGCCCATGCCTTTGGGCGTTTTTTCAACGGGCAGATCACGGCGGCGGGCAAGGTGCCGCCTGCGCAGGTGTTTATTGCGGGAGCAGGGGTGGCCGGCCTGTCGGCGATTGGCACGGCGGTCAGCCTGGGCGCGGTGGTGCGCGCCAACGATACGCGGGCCGAGGCGGCCGACCAGGTGCTGTCGCTGGGCGGCACCTTTGTGCCGGTGGACTATGCCGAAGAAGGCGGTGGTGGCGGCGGCTACGCCAAGGTGATGAGCGAGGGCTTTCAGGCCGCGCAGCGCCAGATGTATGCGCAGCAGGCGGCATGGGCCGACATCATCATTACCACGGCCCTGATCCCCGGCAAGCCGGCGCCGCGCTTGATCACTGCCGAGATGGTGCAGGCGATGAAGCCCGGCAGCGTGATTGTGGACATGGCCGCCGAGCAGGGCGGCAACTGTGCGCTGACGGTGCCCGGCGAGGCCGTGGTGCGCCACGGCGTGACGATTGTGGGCTACACCGACCTGGCCTCGCGCCTGGCGGCGCAGTCCTCCACCTTGTATGCCAACAACCTGCTGCGCTTGACCGAGGAGCTGTGCAAGGCCAAGGATGGGCATGCGCTGGTCAACATGGAGGACGATGCGATCCGGGGCCTGACGGTGGTGTACCAGGGCAGCATCAGCTGGCCCGCGCCTGCGCTGGCGGCCGCACCCGTGGCCAAACCGGCAGCGGCTACTGCGGGAGCTGCGGGCACGGCAGCAGCCAGCCCGGCGGCTGCCAAAAAACGCGGCCACGGCCATGGCGCCGGCAGCCCCTTGCCGGCACGCACCCTGGCGATCCTCTTTGCAGTGCTGGCGCTGCTCTTCTGGCTCATTGGCGCCCATGCGCCTGCGGCCTTCCTGGGGCATCTGACGGTGTTTGTGCTGGCCTGCTTTATTGGCTACATGGTCGTCTGGAACGTGACGCCCGCGCTGCACACGCCGCTGATGAGCGTGACCAATGCGATCTCCAGCATCATCGCCATTGGCGCGCTGGTGCAGATGGCGCCGCCGGGCCTGGTGGGCACGGACCGGCCGGGGCTGCTGATCGGCGCACTGGCCTTTGTGGCGCTGGTGCTCACGGCGATCAATATGTTTGGTGGTTTTGCGGTCACGCGCCGCATGCTGGCCATGTTCCACAAATAGGCCACCGAGGTAGAACTGCATGACCGAAAGCCTTGCCACCGTCGCCTACCTGGGCGCTGCCATCTTGTTCATCCTCAGCCTGGGCGGGCTGTCACACCCCGAGACCGCGCGGCGCGGCAATCTGCTGGGCATGCTGGGCATGGGCCTGGCGGTGCTGGCGACCATTTTTGGCCCGCGCGTCTCGCAGTCCGGCGTCGTGGCCATTGTGGTTGCGCTGGTGCTGGGCGGCGGCATCGGCCTGTATGCTGCCAAGCGGGTCAAGATGACCCAGATGCCCGAGCTGGTGGCGCTGATGCACAGCCTCGTCGGCCTGGCCGCCTGCCTGGTGGGTTTTGCCAGCTATGTCGATACCTCGCACCCGCTGCAAGGCGCCGAGAAGGCCATCCATGCGGCCGAGATCTATATCGGCATTCTCATTGGCGCGGTCACGTTCTCGGGCTCGCTGGTGGCCTTTGGCAAGCTCAATGGCCGCATTGGTGGCAAGCCGCTGTTGCTGCCGGGCCGGCACCTGCTCAATCTGCTGGGGCTGGTGGTGGTGGTCGCGCTGGGCTGCTGGTTTGTGCAGAGCGCATCGCTGGGCCTGGGCATGCTGGCGCTGCTGGTGATGACCGCCATCGCGCTGCTGTTTGGCCTGCACATGGTGATGGCCATTGGCGGTGCTGACATGCCGGTGGTGGTGTCCATGCTCAACAGCTATTCGGGCTGGGCCGCAGCGGCCACGGGCTTCATGCTGGGCAATGACCTGCTGATCGTCACCGGCGCGCTGGTGGGCTCGTCCGGGGCGATCCTGAGCTACATCATGTGCCAGGCGATGAACCGCAGCTTTATCAGCGTCATCGCTGGCGGCTTTGGCAGTGGCGCGCCCACGTCCGCGGGCCAGGCAGGTGCGGCGCCCCAGGGTGAGGTGGTGGCGGTGACGGCGGCCGAAACCGCCGAGATGCTGCGTGAGGCCAAGCGCGTGGTCATTGTGCCGGGCTATGGCATGGCAGTCGCCCAGGCCCAGCACACCGTCAACGAGATCACCCGCACGCTGCGCGAGCGCGGCGTCGAGGTGCGCTTTGCGATCCACCCTGTGGCCGGCCGCATGCCCGGCCACATGAATGTGCTGCTGGCCGAGGCCAAGCTGCCCTATGACATCGTGCTGGAGATGGACGAGATCAACGACGACTTTCCCGACACCGATGTGGCGATGGTCATTGGCGCCAACGACATCGTGAACCCGGCCGCGCAGGACGACCCCACAAGCCCCATTGCCGGCATGCCGGTGCTGGAGGTCTGGAAGGCGCGCCAGTCGATCGTGATGAAGCGCTCGATGGCGACCGGTTACGCGGGCGTGGACAACCCGCTTTTCTACAAGGACAACAACCGCATGCTGTTTGGCGATGCCAAGCAGATGCTCGATGAGGTGCTGGCGACGCTCAAAAGCTGAGCGCTCTTACCATTCGAAGGCGGAGTCACTCTTGGGAAAGCGCTCGACCGGGCACTCGCCGCTGCGCGCATAGCGGTCGGCATAGTTGAAGCGGTAGGCCATCTCGCTGCCATTGCGGCAGGGCAGGCCGCCATACAGCCGGGCATAGGTCGCGCGCGCGCCACTGCTGCTGCGGTAGGTGTCTTCGCCCTTGAAGACCAGCTTGCCGTCCTTGTGCTGGATGCGCAGGGTGCCGTACGAGGCGTTATTGGGCGTCTCGTAATCGACCAGCATGTCCGCGCCCTGCTGGCCCAGCTGCGAGATGATCAGAAAGTTGGCGCGCTGCTCGGCCACCAGCTGCTCCCGGCTCAGCACCCGCATCGTGGCGGTGGACTGCAGCCGGGGTGCCAGTGCCAGGGCCTTGCCTTCGAGCACGATGATGGCGGCGGTATTGTCTGGTGAATCCCGCGTAGGCCCTGCCAGCAGCACCTTGGACAGGCGCTGGGCCAGCGCCTCCACCAGCTCCTGCGTGCTGTAGTCGGAGGCATTCTTGGCGCAGGCGGCCGTGCTGGCCAGCAGACAGGCCAGAAGAACAGGTACTGCGGTCATGCGCATGGAAGGCTCCCGAAGGGCGGTTGCAGCTCCCGGGACGGAGGCCGCAGGGACTGGGCGATGGGTTACAGCTGGAAGTCGTAATCGATGGTAATCGGGGCGTGGTCCGAGAACTTCACATCCTTGTAGATATGCTCCTTGCGGGCCAGCGCGGCAATCGCGGGCGTGGCCAGGTGGTAGTCCAGGCGCCATCCCACGTTGTTGGCATAGGCCTGGCCCCGGTTGCTCCACCAGGTGTAGCAGGCATCGGTGGTATCGGGCTGCAGCACGCGGTACACATCGACCAGGCCGCCGGTCTCGGTCTCTTTCTCCAGCAGCTGGGTCATCCAGCTGCGCTCTTCGGGCAGAAAGCCGCTGTTTTTCTGGTTGCTGCGCCAGTTCTTGATGTCGGCATTGGTGTGGGCAATGTTCACGTCGCCGCAGAGAATGAAGTCGCGCTCGGCGCGCAGGCGCATCAGGTGGGGGTGCAGCTCGGCCAGAAAGCGGTACTTGGCGGCCTGGCGGATCTCGCCGGAGCTGCCGCTGGGGAAGTAGCAGCTGATGATGGAGAGCTTGCGCGTGGGCGTGTCAAAGCGCAGCTCCACATAGCGGCCTTCGGCGTCGAACTCGTTGGGCGAAAAGCCGATCACCACATCGCTGGGCGCATGGCGGGTATAGATGCCCACGCCCGAGTAGCCTTTTTTCTCGGCAAACTGGAAATACCCGTTCATCTCATCGATGACGTCGAACTTGTCCAGCATATCCGCTTGCTGTGCCTTGATTTCCTGCACACAAATACAATCGGGCCGGGTTGTCTCAATCCAGGGGATCACGCCCTTGGTGGCAGCGGAGCGGATGCCGTTGAGGTTGAGGCTGGTTAATTTGAACAAGGATTGGGTCATGGTCGTTAGTCTCCCACAGTCAGGCGCGGATGCGCAGCTGGCGCAGGATTTTGTAGAGTTTGCCGTGGACGCGGGCGTGCTGCGCTTTGGGCAGTTCACCACCAAGGCCGGCCGCATCAGCCCGTATTTCTTCAATGCGGGCCTGTTCGATGACGGCGCCAAGATGGCGCGGCTGTCCGAATTCTATGCAAAAGCAATTCTGGCCAGCGGTGTGGCATTCGACATGGTGTTCGGCCCGGCCTACAAGGGCATTCCGCTGGCTGCGACCGTGGCCGTGGAGCTGGCGCGCCAGGGCAAGAACGTGCCCTTTGCCTATAACCGCAAAGAGGCCAAGGACCACGGCGAAGGCGGCAGCCTGGTGGGTGCGCCCCTCAAGGGCCGCGTGCTGATCATTGACGATGTGATGTCGGCCGGCACCGCCGCGCGCGAATCGATTGCGCTGATCCAGGGCGCGGGCGCCATCCCCCACGCCATGGCCATTGCATTGGACAGACAGGAAAAAGCCACTGAGAATGGCAAGGATGTGGCGCATAGTGCGGTGCAATATGTGCGTGACCAGCTGGGCATGCAGGTCTGCACCATCGCCAAGCTGGAGGACCTGCTGGCCTTTCTGGCCCAGGGTGCGGCCGCCGATTCGATGCGTGAACACCACAGTCAGGTGCTGGCGTACCGGGAACGTTATGGCGTTGGCAATTGATTATTAGAATTCGATAGTTTTGAATGATAAGGATCTGACGATGCGCAAGGACCGGTGTGCCGCTGCTTGGGCCATGGCGATGCTGATGCTCGCTGGCGCCAGCCATGCCCAAAAGTCCCCGTCTACGACCATGGTCTACAGCTGCGTCGATGCGGGCGGGCGCCGCCTGACGGCGGACCGGCCCATTGCCGCCTGCGCGGACCGTGAGCAGCAGGTCACGATGCCCGGCGGTGCGGTACGCACGGTCGGGCCTGCTTACTCCGAGCGCGAGCGCGCCGAGCAGGCCGCCCAGCAGCGCCGTGAGGCCGAAGAGCGCTACCGCGCCAATGACGGCAAGCGCCGCGAGCGGGCACTGGCGACCCGCTTCCCCAGCAAGGCCGCGCATGACGCCGAACGCGCTGAAGCCGTCGACGTGCTGCGCGCCCAGATCCGCATCGTGCAGGAGCGCCGCAGCTTCTTGCTGGAAGACCGCAAGAAGATCGACCAGGACATGGAGTTCTACAAGAAGGACCCGAGCAAGGCGCCCGCCCCGCTGCAGGCGCGCCTCGATGGCAACCGCCGTGACTTCAAGGAAGTGGACGAGCAGATCGCCACGATCAACGACGAGATCAAGGCCACCAATCTGCGCTTTGACGAAGAGGCCCAAAGCCTCAAACCCTACTGGAGCCCGGCTGCCAAGTAGCCGTGCGCACGCCCCCATGCCTCTTGACTCCCTCGCCCCAGGCCTGGCGCTGGCCGACGACCAGCGCGCGCGCTGCAGCTGGTGCATGGCCTCGCCCCTCTACCAGCACTACCATGACCATGAATGGGGCTTCCCCGTGCATGACGACCGCCGGCTGTTCGAGAAGATCTGCCTCGAAGGCTTTCAGGCGGGCCTGAGCTGGCTGACGATTCTGAACAAGCGCGCGTCATTCAGAGCCGCCTTTGCACAGTTTGATGCCCTGCAGGTGGCGCAGTTTGGCGCCGACGATGTGCAGCGCCTGCTGGCCGATGCCGGCATTGTGCGCCACCGGGGCAAGATCGAGGCGGTGATCAACAATGCCCAGCGCCTGGCCGAAGTGCAGCGCGAGTTCGGCAGTTTTGACGCCTACCTGTGGCGCTTTGCGCCAGCACCCGCCAGCCGCCCCGAGCGCATCACGCTGGAGGCCGTGCGCCAGATGGGTGTGCCGCCCGAGGCGGTCGCCCTGTCCAAGGACCTGAAAAAACGCGGCTGGAAGTTTGTCGGCCCGACCACGGTCTATGCCTTCATGCAGGCCATGGGCATGGTCAATGACCATCTGCACGGCTGCCATGTGCGCGATGGCCAGCCGGCGGGCTGAGCGCTGTTGCGCTACAGCGCAGCCAGTTCGCTGACCAGCAGCGAATAGCGCTGCAGCGATACATACGCTCCATCGCGCTTGCTGCAGTCGCGCAGCAGGCCTTCGTGGCAAAAGCCCAGGCGGTCCAGCAGCCGGGTCGATGCCGCATTGCCAGGCTCCACATAGGCCACCACGCTGTGCAAGTCCAGACGCGCAAAGGCGCTGGGCAGCCACTGGCGCAGCGCCTGGTCCATCCAACCCTGGCCCCAGTGGTCGGGCAGCAGCCAGTAGCCCAGATCGGCGCTGTCGGCTTCGTCGTCATGGTCGTAGAGGCCGACGGCCGCGATGACGGCGCCATCGAGCAGCACCGCCTGCCACCAGCCGCTGCCCTCACTGGCGACGGACGCATACCAATCGAGTTGCTCCTGCGCAATCGCGCGGGCATCGCTGTGCTCTGTTTCCAGCCCGTAGAACGCGGTCAGCCGCGCATCACCCATCGCATGGGCGACGACGAACAGGTCGGCGGGGGAGAAATCGCGGAAATGGAGGCGTTCGGGCTGCAGCATGGTGCAAGCCTAGCACCGCTGGGCGGCGGTGCTGTACGATAGGGAAGAGGGGGAGGTGAAACAGCCGTTAAGCCGCTACATGCCAGCGGGCGGGCTGGTGGCTGCCAACGGTCTGTATGCCCAGCAGCGCCGCGTTGCGCTGCAATACGGCTTCAAACTGTGCGCCGCTGGCGCCGATCTGCTCGGCAGCGCCATCCCAGTAGTCGTCGGCAATCTGGGCGGCCGTGAAGTCGCGGTGCGTGAACTTCTGCACAATATTGCGCAGCTTGTCGAGGTTGATGCTGTCGATATCGGTCATGGCAAGCCTCCAACTCAGATGTAAACACCAGTGTCGCGCAAATGGGGCGGCTGTCAATCGGCAATCGCCACCAAACCGGTGCTTTGAACAGGTTCTTAGCCGCGCATGGCCGCTGTGCTGCGCAGCAGGCGCTGCACCAGGAGCGCGCCCACCCAGGCAATGCCGCCAATCCACAGCGGCACCAGCACATAGCTGGGTGCGCGGGCCCACTGGCCCAGTTCGTCCAGCTCCCTCAGCGGCCACAAGGCCAGCGCCAAGCCGCAGGCCCACCAGGCCAGCGCCAACAGCGCAAAGGCCCAGGGCAGCCAGGCGGGGCCGCCACCTGCTGCGCGCTGCCGGGTGGGGCGGTTTTGCACAAACATCCACAGCACGGCGGCGAGCACCAGCAGCAAGGACAGGCCCAGGGCCACCGGCCACCACAGGGCCAGCGGCAAAAAGGCCAGAGTCAGCGAATCCATGGCAGGCCCGGCCTTTATTCCTTGTTGCAGAGCATGGAGTCAGCCAGGCTGCCCACGGTCACGCGCAGGTTCTTGCCCTTGTGGGCCTGCACCGCCCAGGTGTCGCTCAAATCTTCGGGCACCAGATCCTTGTCTTGCATCAGCTCGGGCTTCTTGTGCTCGGAGCGGTCCTGCTTGACCACCTCGGGCACGATCATCGTGATGGTGCTGCCGTCCATGCGCCACTGGCCCGTGCCTTGCAGCACAAAGCGGTATTGCTGGTCGGTGCTGGGCATGTCATAGACCAAAAAGGCCTGCGAGCGCAGGCTGTGGTCGGGGTTGAACTGGTTGGTATAGGTAAAGCTGGCGCTGTCCTTGCCCATGCTGATCTGGAACTGGCATTCCCAGACGCCGGCCAGGTCGGCTTCGCTGATGCTGGCCGCCGCAGGTGACGGGGCCTGCGGTGCCGGTTTGTCTGCGGGAGCCTGCTGGGGCGCACGTGGCGCCGGTTGGGCCTCTTTTTTGGAGGGCCAGAGGCTGGAGCAGGCGGCCAGGCCGGGGACCAGCAGCAGACAGAACGTGGTGCGGAAGAGGGGAGTCAATGGCATCTGCGCACTCTACCAAAATCCGGTAAAGCCGCGGCCCGGGCCTTTGTAGGCCCAGGCCGTTCAAGGCGCTTAGCCGGCGAGGGTGGGGTAGTCGGTATAGCCCTTCTCGCCGCCGCCATAGTAGGTGCTGCTGTCGCCGGTGTTCAGCGCCGCGCCGCTACGCAGGCGCTCGACCAGGTCGGGGTTGGCAATGTAGGGCCGGCCAAAGGCGACGATATCGGCCTGGCCGCTGGCTACGGCTTGCTCGGCCAGCGCACGGTCATAGCCGTTGTTCACCATCCAGGCGGCCTTGCCGCCGGCGCGGCGGTATTCCGCCTTGAAGGCCTCGTAGTCGAAGGGACGGCCTTCGACTTCACGCGGGCCGCCGGTGGCGCCTTCGATCACATGGATATAGGCCAGGCCCAGCGGCGCCAGCTGGTGGGCCAGGTAGGTGAACAGGCTCTGGGGATCGGCGTCGTCGATGCCATTGGCGGGGGTGACGGGCGAGAGCCGGATGCCGACCTTGCCACGGCCGACCGCGTCGATCACCGCGCGGGTGACTTCCAAGGTCAGGCGGGCGCGGTTTTCGATCGAGCCGCCGTAGTCGTCGCGGCGCGCATTGGCGCCGGTCTTCAAGAACTGGTCGAGCAGGTAGCCGTTGGCGCCGTGGATCTCGACGCCATCGAAGCCGGCGGTCTTGACCGCATTGCGGGCGGCCGCAGCAAAGCTGTGCACGATGCCGGGGATCTCCTCGGCATCCAGCGCGCGCGGCTCGGAGGTCGGCTCGAAGCGGCCTTCGCCGGTGGCCGGGTCGATCAGGTAGGTCTTTGTCTTGGCAGTGATGGCCGAGGGCGCCACGGGGGCCTGCTGGTCCGGCTGCAGCAGGCGGTGCGAGACACGGCCCACATGCCACAGCTGGCAGACGATCTTGCCGCCCTTGGCATGCACCGCGCTGGTGACCTTGCTCCAGCCATCGAGCTGGTCCTGCTCGTACAGGCCGGGCACATCGGCATAACCCTGGCCCTGGTGGCTGATGGCGGTAGCCTCGGTGATCAGCAGCCCGGCGCTGGCGCGCTGGGCATAGTAGGTGGCTGCCATCGGCTGGGGAACGGCCTTGGGCGAACGGTTGCGCGTCAACGGGGCCATCGCAATGCGGTTGGCCAGGGCCAGATCACCCACCTGCACAGGTTCAAACAGGTTATGGGTTGCGGTGCTTGTCATACAAAACTCCTGGTGGTTGTGTCACAAAATCACCCGCTTTTTGTACCACGCAGCCCCGCCCTTTGCAGGCCAGGGTTGAAGCCCGGGCGCTGTCAGCGAAGGCCTTGGATTCTTAAATACCCAACAAATCAAAGGTTTGCTGTGGGGCGGCGGGCAAGCTGGCGCAGGTGATTGGGCGCCAGCCCTGCTGCGATACAACCTAGGGTCAACCCGACAACACGTAATGGCAAAGGTTCTGCGCCATGATCGACCCGGGTCTGCTAGCTGCCGATCGCAGCCTGGTGGGCAGACCGCAGTCGTTTGTGAAAGAGAAAGCGCGCATTCATGACCAAAACATCGCTGGATAAATCGAAGATCAAGTTCTTGCTGCTCGAGGGCATCCACCCTTCTGCGCTCAAGGTGTTGCAGGCGGCAGGCTATACCCAGGTCGAGGCGCTGACCGGTGCCTTGGAGGGCGAAGAGCTCAAGCGCAAGATTGCCGACGTGCACTTTGTCGGCATCCGCTCGCGCACGCAGCTGACGGCCGATGTGTTTGCTGCGGCCAACAAGCTGGTGGCAGTGGGCTGTTTTTGCATCGGCACCAACCAGGTCGATCTGAATGCGGCGCGCGAGCGCGGTATTGCGGTGTTCAATGCGCCCTTCTCCAACACACGCTCTGTCGCGGAGCTGGTGCTGGCCGAGGCCATCTTGCTGCTGCGCGGCATCCCCGAGAAGAACGCGGTATCGCACCGGGGCGGCTGGAAGAAAAGCGCCGACAACTCCTTCGAGATCCGTGGCAAGACCTTGGGCATCGTCGGCTACGGCTCGATCGGCACGCAATTGTCGGTGCTTGCCGAAGGCCTGGGCATGAAGGTCGTGTTCCATGATGTGGTCACCAAGCTGCCGCTGGGCAATGCGCACCAGGCGGCCAACCTCAACGCGCTGCTGGCGCAGTCCGACATCGTGACCCTGCACGTTCCCGAGTTGGCCTCGACCCACAACATGATTGGCGCGGCCCAGATCGCGGCGATGAAGCCTGGCAGCATTTTGATCAATGCCTCGCGCGGCACCGTGGTGGACCTCGACGTGCTGGCCCAGGCGCTGCAAGCCAAGAAGCTGCTGGGCGCGGCCATCGACGTGTTCCCGGTCGAGCCCAAGAGCAACAAGGACGAGTTCCAGTCGCCGCTGCGCGGCATGGACAACGTGATCCTGACCCCGCACATCGGCGGCTCGACGATGGAAGCCCAGGCCAATATCGGCCTGGAAGTGGCAGAAAAGCTGGTCAAGTACAGCGACAACGGCACCACCACCTCGGCGGTCAACTTCCCCGAAGTGGCCCTGCCCGAGCACCCTGGCAAGAACCGTATCCTGCACGTGCACGAGAACCGCCCAGGCATCCTGTCGGCCATCAACCAGGTGCTGGCCGACAACGGCATCAACATCGCCGGCCAGTACCTGCGCACCGATGAAAAGGTGGGCTATGTGGTGATCGATATCGACCAGGAATCGTCGGCCCTGGCGCTGGAGAAGCTGGCCCAGATCGCCGGCACGATCCGCTGCCGCGTGCTGTTCTGATGCCGCGCCCACCATACGGCGAACCAGCGGCGCCGATGCGGTAGATGGCTTTAGACACCGAAGAAAGAGGCTTATGCCTCTTTTTTCTTAGCTGCTGTTGGCATATCGATGCATGAAATGCGTCGTTGTGGTGGCGCACCCCGCTGCCTAGCATGAAGGCTTCAACCCGATTGCCAGACCACGAGGAGCGCCCATGAATGCCATCACCAATGTTCGCCACCTGAGCCCAGCGGCCGATGCCGCTGCAGCTACGGCCCTGCACGTCGAGCCCCTGGCGGGCCGCATCGGCGCGGTGGTGCATGGGGTGTCGCTGTCGGGTGCATTGGAACCGGCGCTGTTTGCCCAGATCAAGGCAGCGCTGCTGCAGCACCGGGTGATTTTCTTCCGGGGCCAGCAGCACCTCGATGACGCCGGCCACCAGGCCTTTGGCCGTTTGTTTGGTGAGATCGAGGCCCACCCTACCGTGCCCGCGCCCGATGGCACGGCCTTTCTGGAGCTCAACTCGCAGCACGGCGGCCGGGCCGATTCCTGGCACACCGATGTGACCTTCAAGGCGGTCTTCCCCAAGGTCTGTGTGCTGCGCGCCGTGACCTTGCCCGGCCATGGTGGCGACACCGTCTGGGCCAATACCGTGGCCGCCTATGAAGGCCTGCCCGCGCCGCTGCAGCAGCTCGCCGAGCAGCTCTGGGCCGTGCATGGCAATGACTACGACTATGCGGAGAACTTCCGCCAGAACACAGCCGCCAGCCAGACCGAGACGCAGGGCCGGGCGAGCTACCGCAAGGTCTTCACCAGCAAGACCATCGAGTCCGAGCAGCCCTTGGTGCATGTGCATGCCGAGACGGGCGAGAAGGCGCTGCTGCTGGGCCACTTTGCCAAGCGCATCAAGGGCCTGCGCAGCAACGAGTCTGCCGCCTTGCTGCAGCTCTTCCATGAGCGCATCGTGCGGCTGGAAAACACCGTGCGCTGGCACTGGCAGCCGGGCGATGTTGCCATCTGGGACAACCGCGCCACCCAGCACTACGCCATCAATGACTATGCCGATGCCCACCGCGTGATGCGGCGCGTGACGGTCACCGGCGACGTGGCGACCTCGGTCGATGGCCGCACCAGCGTCGACCTGACCGTGCGCGAGCCGGCAGCGGCCTGAGCAGCCTGAGCGGCGGCCAGGCGCACCGGCTGGGCGCAGCGCCCTCCCCAACAGCAACACACTGATCGCAGATGGCGATGGCCGCCTGCGCGCACCACAGAGAGTTTCCATGACCCGAACCACCTACCACTACGAAGGCGGCCTGCTGGTGCCGCGCCGCAAGCTGCTGGCCTCTGCGCTGGCGGCCGGCGCCGGCAGCGTGCTGGGCTTTCCGGCACTGGCGCTGGACAGCAAGCCGCTCAAGGGCGTAACGCTCAATACCTCGCTGTACAGCTCGCCGTATTCCAAGCTGCTGCGGCCCTGGATTCCCGAGTTCGAGGAGGCCACGGGCGCCAAAGTCAATTTCGACACGCCCGGCTTTCCGGTCTACAACCAGCGCGCTGACCTGGAGCTGTCCACCAAGGGGGCGGCCTTTGATGCGGTCAATGTCACCTTCATCTATTCGAGCCGCTGGATCAATTCGGGCTGGCTGACGCCGCTCGATGGCTATATCAACGACCCCAACAAGACGCCGGCGAGCTTTGACATCCGCGACTTTCTCGAAGGCGCGCTGGCGCCCGAGCGCGGCCGCGATGGCCAGCTCTACGGCATCCCCTGGCAGGCCGAGGTCACGATTGCGGCGGCCTCGCGCTTTGATGTGCTCCAGCAGTCGGGCCTGGCCTTTCCCGATACGACAGACGCCTGGCTGCAAGCGGCCAAGCTGCTCAACCGCAAGGAGCGCGCGGCCGGCTTTGTCACCGACAACCACTATGGCTGGACCTTCATCCCGTTCCTGCAGGCCTTTGGCGGCGATGTGTTCCGCAAGGCGCCCGATGACCTGTTCCCCACCTTGGACAGCCCCGAGGCGATAGCGGCGGCCGACTACTTTGCCCGCCTGCTGCGCGAGTACGGGCCCGACGGTGTGGTCTCCTACACCTCGGACCAGGCCGTGCAGTCGCTCAAGGCCGGGCGCAGCCATTTGAGCGTGCAAGGCCAGATCAACCTCTCGCAGCTGGCCGATAAGTCCAGTAGCAAGGTGGCGGCATCGGCGGCCTGGGGCCAGGTGCCCAAGGGTGTGGCCGGGCGCTTTCCGGGCACGGCCATCCATGGCTGGGGCATTCCGGTGGGCAGCAAGAACAAGGATGCCGCCTGGCAGTTCATCCGCTGGGCCACGTCCAAGGAAACCTTGCAGCGCGCCGTGGCTGCAGGTTACGGCTCGCCCACGCGGCGCTCGGACATTGACTCGGCCGCTTACCGTGAGCGCCAGCGCGTCAACGGCTATGACATCGCGTCGCTGGTGACATCGTCGGTGGAGCTGTCGGCCAAGCAAGGCCATATGAAATACCGCACCGTGGCTGCCTACCCGCAGGTGGACCAGCAGATCAACAAGGCCATTGAGCTGATCGTGACCGGCCAGCGCACGCCTGAGCAGGCGATGAAGCAGGCGCAGACCGCGTCGATTGCCGAGCTGCGCCGCGCCGGCGTCTCGGTCTGAGTGGCGAGGGAGCGCGCCCATGCCGCCCACTGCATCTCTCGCGCCGCAGGCGCTCGACACCGGACCCGCGCGCCCGCTGCCCAGCCAGGCGCGCGGCAAGCCCGCTGCGGCTGCAGCGTCGCGCAACTGGCAGCGCAACTGGCAGCGCGAATCGGCGCGGGCCTATGGCCTGGGCCTGGCACCCGCACTGGTAGTGCTGGCCGCCATCACCTTGCTGCCGCTGGTCACGCTGGTGGTGGTGAGCCTCACGCCGCTGAGCCTGACCGACCCGGCAGCGACCTTCCATTTTGAGCAGCCCGCCGGCAACTATGCGCAGCTGCTGCAGGACCAGCGCTTTGTCGATTCGCTCTGGGTGCAGGCCAAGCTCTCGTCGGTCAGTGTGCTGCTGCAGCTGATCGTCGGCCTGGGCCTGGCCTTGCTGCTGCACAGCAGCAGCCGCGTGGTGGCGGGCCTGCGCACGTTCTTTCTGATCCCGATGGTGCTGCCGCCGATTGTGGTGGCCCTGGTCTGGAAGATCATCTACACGCCCGACATCAGCCCGATGCATGCGCTGCTCGAGCAGTGGGGCTGGCCGCTGCGCTCGCTGATCGCCAACCCCGACACCGCGCTGTGGGCCATTGTGGCCGCCGATGTCTGGCAGTGGTTCCCGTTCACGATGCTGATGGTGCTGGCCCAGCTGCAGATGGTGCCGCGCGACCCGGTCGATGCTGCCCGCATCGATGGCGCCAACCGCTGGCAGGTGTTTGTTTACATCGTGCTGCCCTATCTGCAGCGCACCCTGGTGGTCTGCGCGCTGTTTCGCCTGATCGACAGCTTCAAGGCCTTTCCGCTCTTGTATGTGCTGACCAATGGCGGGCCGGGCACCGTGACCGAGGTCACCAATTTCTACGGCTTTATCCAGGCCTTCAACTTCTCGTACTGGGGCTACGGCAGCGCCATTGCGGTGGTGATGCTGGCCATCATCTTTGTGCTGAGCGCACTGGTCAGCCGCCTGGGCCGGGCCAAGGGAGATGCCCATGCACGCTGAGACCTGGCACCACGCAGCACCTGCGCTGCCCGTATGGCAACGCGCCGTGCAAGGCGCGCAGCGCCATCTGCGCAGCACCGCTGCCGTGGTGGTGCTGATGGTGGTGCTGCTGCCTTTTTTGTGGATGGTGCAGATGGCCTTTCGCCCGGCGGGCGATGCGCTGTCGCTGGATCTTGTCTTCAGCCCCACGTTGGAGGCCTTTGCGGGCCTGTGGCAGGACAACTTTGCACGCTCCTTTGGCAACAGCTTGCTGGTGAGTGTGCTGTCCACCGGGCTGTCGCTGCTCTTGGGGGTGCCCGCTGCCTATGCGCTGTCGCGCTGGCGCTTCAAGCAGCGGCGCCAGGTGGCGCTGTGGGTGCTGTGCACACGCATGGCGCCGCCCATTGCGTTCACGATTCCGTTCTTTCTGGCATTTCGCTGGCTGGGCCTGCTCGATTCCGTC
Source organism: Comamonas squillarum (assembly GCF_025309455.1). NCBI lineage: Bacteria > Pseudomonadati > Pseudomonadota > Betaproteobacteria > Burkholderiales > Comamonadaceae > Comamonas > Comamonas squillarum. Next base: position 3,239,383 of record NZ_CP104377.1, on the reverse strand, counting down.
TGGGGCCTGGTGCTGGTCTACCTGACCTTCAACCTGGCCATCGTGATCTGGATGATGCAGGGCTTTTTTGAGGCCATTCCCACGGCGCTCGAAGAGGCGGCCTGGATGGACGGCTGCAGCATCTGGTCGGCCTTCTGGCATGTGACCTTGCCGCTGACCCGGCCGGGCCTGGTGGCCACCGCCGTGCTGTGCTTCATCTTTTCGTGGAGCGACTTTTTCTTCGCACTGATTCTGACCCGCACGCAGGCGGTGACGGCGCCGGTGGCCATTGTCAATTTTCTGCAGTACGACGGCTGGGAGTGGACCAAGATTGCAGCGGCCGGCACCCTGGTGATGCTGCCGGTGCTGCTGTTCACGGTGCTGGTGCGCAAATACCTCGTTCACGGCCTCACCGCCGGTGGCGTTAAGGACTGACATGGCTTCGATTGCATTGAGACAGCTGCGCAAGCATTTTGAGGGGCACGATGTGCTCAAGGGTATTTCGCTCGATATCGCCGAGGGCGAGTTTGTGGCGCTGGTCGGCCCATCTGGCTGCGGTAAATCCACCTTGCTGCGCATGCTCGCCGGGCTCGAAGAGGTCAGCAGCGGCCAGATCGTGCTGGGTGGCCAGCTCATCAACGATGTGCCGCCGCGCGAGCGCAATATTGCGATGGTGTTCCAGAACTATGCGCTCTACCCGCATATGACGGTGGCCGAGAACCTGGGCTTTGCGCTCAAGCTGCAGCGCCAGGCGCCCGCAGCCATTGCGCAGCGCGTGCAGCAGGTGGCCGAGATTCTGGGCCTGGAGCCGCTGCTGGCCCGCCTGCCTGCCCAGCTGTCGGGCGGCCAGCGCCAGCGTGTGGCCATGGGCCGCGCCATTGTGCGCGAGCCACTGGCCTTTTTGTTTGACGAGCCGCTGTCCAACCTGGATGCCAAGCTGCGCGTGCAGATGCGCACCGAGATCAAGGCCTTGCACCAGCGCCTGCGCACCACCACGGTCTATGTGACGCATGACCAGATCGAGGCCATGACCATGGCCGACCGCATCGTGGTGATGCGCGACGGCCTGATCGAGCAGGTGGGCACGCCGCTGGAGCTGTACGACCGGCCACGCAATGCCTTTGTCGCGCAGTTCATTGGCTCGCCCTCGATGAACCTGATTGCCGCCCGCAGCCAGCCAGCGCAGGACGGCTGGCAGCTGGTGACCGACGATGGCCTGCGCCTGCCGCTGCTGCCCGGCCTGCAGGCCCAGGGCGAGCGTGCGCTGTGGCTGGGCGTGCGGCCCGAACATGTGCAGCTGGAAGTGGCGCCCCTGAGCGGTGTCGCCACCAGCGCTGCGACCGTCGAGGTGGTGGAGCCCACCGGCGCCGAAACCCAGGTGATCAGCCGCTTTGGCCAGCAGCCACTCATTTCGACCGTCAAGGAACGCCTGGCGCTGGCGCCCGGCCAGGCGCTGCATTGGCACACGGCGCCGCAGCACTGGCATGTGTTTGACCGGCAAAGTGGCGAGCGCCTCAACGTCGCTTAATACCAAGTACCTCATGCACAAAGGCTTCCAGTCGGGAGCCTTTGCGTTGCTGGGTGCGGGTGTTTAAGCCAGGGGGCCTGCGGTCAAGATTTCCGACAGCGCCTTGCGCGGCGAGGGCGTCTCGCGCTCGGCCAGGTCGGCGGGCAGGCTGGACTTGTCGCCGCGCTCGCCAATGGCGACCAGGCATTCGACCTGCCAGTTGTCGCCGAGCTTGAGCACGGCGCGTGCGGCATCGCGCTCGATGCCGCCCATGGCGTGGGTGGCCAGGCCCATCGCATGGGCTTGCAGGGCCAGGTAGCCCCAGGCGCAACCGGTGTCAAAGCTGGGCGCGGGAGACTCGTCCTTGTTCGACAGCACCACCAGCAAGGCGCCGGCGTTCAGGCACCAGCGGCGGTTGAACTCGTTGGGAATGGTGGAAAACGCCTGCCAGTTGGCATCGCCGTTGATCGAATAGGCAAAGTGCCAGGGCTGCTTGTTGCTGGCCGAAGGGGCCCAGCGTGCGCCTTCCACAATGGTCTCGATGTCCTTGTGCGTCAGCGCCTTGCCCGAGAAGGCGCGGGGCGAGAAACGGTCCAGAAACTGGGGATGGATGGCATGGGTGGATTGGCGCGTCGTCATGGTCAAAAAGTGAGCAATAAGACCGCCAGCATGCCATATCTGCCGGTTTTTTGCAGGCTTAGATTTTTTGTTTATCGACCAGCTTGAAGGTGCCGGTGGCCAGGCCCAACAGGTTGCCGGCATCGTCATGCAGCTCGCCGCGCACAAAGGACAGGCTCTTGCCGCGCTTTTCGCAAACGGCCGTGCAGACCACATCGCCACTGCCCGGCGCAATGTAATGAATGGTCAGGTCCACGGTGATGACGCCATAGCGCAACGGATCATGCGCGCGAGCTGCGCAGGACAGGCCCACATCGAGCAAGGTGGCGATGGCGCCGCCATGCATGTCGCCCCGGCTGTTGGTGTATTGCTTCTGGTAGGGCATGCGCACCCGGGCGCGCTCATTGCCGATCGCCTCGCCCTTGAGCAAGAAGGCCTCGGCCATGGCCATGCCGAGGCCGAAGATCTGGTTGGCGGGCTCATCCACGGTGTAGGCGGGGATGTCGTTGGCAACAGCGGGGGATGCAGTGGTGGTCATGGGGCAGGGCGCAGCAGGTTCAAAACCTTGGATGTTAGCGGCTGGGCCGCCAAGCCGCGCCGCATGGCTGACACCTGGGAGTCGCCGCCCCAGCGGCACCCAGCTTCGTTTGCAAAGCGGCTGCCTCCGCTTCTGTGCCCTCGGTTTATCATCGCTGGCTTATGCCCGCCTGGCCCCCATCGTCCTCTCTGTCATCCCCGTATTGCCCGCGCTGCGGCGCAGCGAACTGCCGCAGCGCAGGTGCGCGCGACCGCTTTGCCTGCCTGCAGTGCGGCGCGCAGTTCCGGCTGGAGCAGCTGCAGGGCCAGTCCTTCGCGGCTGGTCAGGCCGCGCCAGGGGCGCCAAACGGGGCGCGGTTGCGCCAGCACCTGCCCTGGCTGGCGGTGGCGGTGGCCATGCTGGTGTCCATCCCCTGGTGGCTGCCCCGGCTGCAACCCGGGCTCCAGCTGAAGCTGCCCACTGCCTGGCAAGACAAGGCACCGCAGCTGGCACTGGGCCGCAGCGAGGCGACGACGCTGATCGAGCGCAACGGCCAGCGCCTGCTCGTGCAGCTGTTTGAAAACCGCGAGCAGGGCGATGTGGTCTACCGCGTGCTGGTCCGTGATGCGGCCACCGGCGCCAGCCTGGGCGAGCCCCAGCGCATGGCCATGCCCTGGGCCGGCAGCTCCGGGCGGGCCGAGCTGCAGTTTTTCTCGGACGGCCAGCTCTACCTATTTTTGCGGGAACGCGGCTTTTGGCGGCTGGATCTGGCGAGCCTGCGCTTTGTCGATCTGCTGCCCCAGCTCAGTGAGAAATTTGCCGCGCAGCTGGGCGAGGGCATCGTGGGCGTAGCGCCCAAGGGCCGCGACCGGCCCGACAGCCTGGAGGTCACCAGCCGCAGCGGCAGCAAATACCTGGTGTACTGGCTGATCGGCCAGATCTGGCCGGCGGCCGACAGCAGCAGCCTCTACGAAAAGGCCCAGGCCGGCTACCGCCAGGAGATCGCCTTCTACCGCTATGAATCGCTGCCCCGCCCGACCGGCGAGGAGAACCGCGCCGTGCTGGTGCAGTCCTGGTGGCGGCACGAGCCCGGCCAGCCCGCCTACTTTGGCTATTACGACCTGCAGCCCAGCGACAGCCGCGAGGTGCAGACATCGCCGCGCAGCTATGTGGCCATTGGCGATGGCTTCTCGACCCGCCCCTATGCCACCAAGGACCGGGGCCTGCTGCGCATCAAGGTGGTGCAGCCGGCGGTGCCGCGCTTCCATGCCGATGTGATGGCCGAGAACGCGCGCCGCCTGCTGCTGGCCTACAACCCCACGCCGCTGCGGCAGGAGGGGCGCGTGATCCAGCTGCTGGACAAGGCCAGCGAGCAGGTGGTGTGGAGCCGCACCATCGACCAGTTGCCCGCACTGGGCCAGCGCGAAGGCGGCATGTATGTCACCGGCCAGGCCGTCAGCGCCGGCTTTTTGCTGCTCAACGACATGCGCCAGCCCGCGCTGCTGATTGGCGATGACGGCGAGGTGCTGCAGGACTTTGGGGCTGCGGCCGCAGGAGCTGCGCAGTGAGCATTCCTCGGCGTTTTTATCTTCCGATGGGCCTGGGCTTTCTGTTCTTTTTTGTGCTGCCGCTGCTGGTGCCCGCGACGGTCAAGCTGCTGCAATCGGGTGCAGACAAGGCCGAGGAGCTGGGCGATGTGGCCGCCTCGGCCATCTACCAAGGGGAGGACGGCAGCCTGCGCATGCTGCGGGTGATGAAGCACAGCACCGCGCAGGACGATGTGTTTGTGCTGCTGGACAACGACCTGCAGGCCAAGCAGCTGCTGGGCGAGCCCCAGCGCATTGTGCTGCCGCGCGCCCAGCTGCGCCAGCCGGCGCGCTTGCGCAGCGAGGCCCATGGCCAGCTGTCGCTGCTGCTCAATGACCGGCACTGGTGGCTGCGCGAGCCGGCGCAGACCGCGTTTGCGCCGATGGATGCCGCGCTGCGCCAGCGCTTTGCGGCCGAGCTGGGCACAGGCGTGTCCAAATATGCGTTTGGCGAGCTGCGCGAGCCGGGCCTCTTGGATGTGACCAGCAATACCGGCGACCGCTATGCGCTGTACTGGGCCAGTGGCGAGCTCTACCCCTGGGCCGAGCGGCTGCAGCGCTGGCAGCAGCGCCCCTGGGCACAGTACCCGCAGACGGCCTCGCGCATCGACTATGCCGACTTTGACACCGACGTGGCCCAGTACGGCATGCCGATGATCTTGCTGCAGTTTGCGCAAAAAGTTAGGCCAGGCGAGTTTGAGCGCTGGCCACGGCTGAGCGTGCACTCCAGCGCCGACAAGCAGGTGCGCGCCGCCCCCAAGCTCTACCAGCCGGTCAGCGATGGTTTTGTCGTCAGCCGCCAGGCGCTGCGCGACGCGGGCATTACCCAGATTGCCGCGGTGGCCAGCGTACCGGTGCAGTTCAGAGGCGAGGTGCTGGCCCGCAATGCGGACCGGGTGCTGATGCGCTACGACGAGACCCCTACCACCGCCGCCGAGGTGGTGCTGCAGATCGTCGATGCGCACAGCCTGCAAGTGGTGTGGCGCAAGTCCACGCGCGAGATGCCGCAGTTGCTGTTTGACGGCGAGCACCTGGCGGCCCAGGCCTGGCCCGGCGGTTTTTACCTGAGCACCGGCTTGAACCTGCCAGCCCTGGTGATCGACAACGAGGGCCAGACCTTGGTCGACTTTCAGCCCCAAAAGCGCCTCGAGCAACCCAGCGAGGACTGAGGCCTAAGAACCTGTTCAAAGGCAAGCACACGCGGCCCGGGCGGCCCATTGTCAACGTGGATAGTGGACGATAAAAGTGCAGGGCCATCCGATAGTTATTGGCTGGCCTACAGCGCTGTTTTGTAAAGAAATTTTGCAAATCCGCCGGCCTGTTTACGTAAAGCCAAACGAATCTCCAAAACTCCTACAGCCAGCGCCACCCTGCAGCGGCACCATGTCCTTACGGCAGGCGTTTGTCCCTGCCGCCAACCTGACACTGAAGGAGTAAACGCCATGAACCAGCAGAACCACCAACAGTCCGGACAGCACCCTGCCCAGAAAAAGGAGCAGCAGCAACAGCAGCAATCCCCGAAGCAGCAGCAACCGGGCCAGCAGGACCGCAAGCAGTCCTCGCAGAAGTAGGCTGCGACAGCGCGGCCCACGAAGACCACACGGAGCACCCCATGCAACAACTGCCATTGCCGATGACCAAGCAGCAGCCTTGGCCGCTGCAACAGGGCCAGCCGTTGCGCGAGGCCAAGTACTCGCAGCAGCAGTGCAAGTGCAACCGGCGCCAACTGGGCACCGAGCCCAGGACGCCGGACAACGCACAGATGTGCTGATCTTCTGAACCCTGCGCCAAAGCCCGCACGATGCGGGCTTTTTTGTGGGCGCGGCAGGGCATGCGCGGCGATACTGGCGCTTTCCATCCCCCAGCCAGCAGACCTCCATGAACACCGGATTCTTCGCGCAGCCCAGCCCGCCGTACCCCCGCACCAACTACAGCTTTGCCTACCAATGGATCGAAGAAGTTGGCAGCCTGACCGCCTTGCTGGCGCATGTCGAAGCGCTGCGCGCCGCAGCCCCCGCGCACCGCTATCTGTGCACCTTGGACGATATCCAGCAGGGCAGCTACACCAGCGGCCATGCCAGCCAGGATGACCGGCTCTACCTGGCCAGCCCGCCGGATATGGACTGGGACGACCCAGTGCAGGAGGCGGCCTGGGATCTGCAGGCGCTGCAGCACCGCGCGCGCCAGCTGCGCCAGGGCCCGCAACGCTGGGCCGATGTCTGCGGCAGCCTGGCGGTAAGCGCCAGCGATCTCGACGCACTGCTGGCCGCGAATCGCGCGCCTGATCTGCTGCTCGATGACGTCGTCTATATCCAGCGCCTGCCGTTGGCCCAAGGCGATCCGCTGATTGCTGGCCAACCCAATGGCTATTTCAGCGCAGACTGGGACAGCTTTCAAAACCACGCCATCCACCAGCATCTGGCCGAGCAGCATGGCTACCAGCTGTTGGCCATGGGCGCCGCCTGGATGGCACTGGCTCGCGTGCAGCCGCCCGGTGCCGTGCAGGCCCAGGCGCTGGTGGAGGATTTGCGGGCGCTGTATGCCACGGGTGATGAGGCGCTGCTGGCCCATGCGGGCTGGCAAGCCTTGCCAGCGCTGCTGCAAACCCAGCGCATCCTGGTGATGGGCTATACCGAAGATATGGCCGACCGCTGGGAGTAAAGCCTCGCTTGTATTTCTGTGAAGGACGGAAAAGGAATGTAGGCGGCCCTGCGTTGCTTACCGCCTGGAATGCACCAAGCGGCTTTGCAAAATGTGCACCGAGAAACGTCTCGATGCAGGCGGCGCGTCAATTCCTACACCGGCCGTTCGGCTGCAGCGCGACCATAGAGCCATGGCAGGGCATGTCGCCCGGTCATCATCTTGAAGGAGCTAACGCTATGAATCAGCCAAACAGCCAACGCAATCCCAACCAGGTGAACCAGCAGCAATCGGGCCAGAAGCCCGGCTCGCCCAAAGAGCAGCAACACCAGCAGCAGTCGCCGCAGCACAAGCAGCCTGGTCAGCAAGACCGCTCCCAGCAGCAGCGCTGAAGGCCGCGTTGGCCTGAGCAACTGGTAGTCGCCAACGCGCGATAACCAGGAGGGTCAGCCAGGGTGCATGCCTGGCAAGCCCGTAAAAAAGCCTCCATTGCTGGAGGCTTCTTGCTGTCAGCGGTGGCGGGGAGATCAGGCCAGCTTGGCCTTCAGCAACTCATTGACCTGGCCCGGGTTGGCCTTGCCCTTGGAAGCCTTCATCACCTGGCCGACCAGTGCGTTGAAGGCCTTGTCCTTGCCGGCCTTGTACTGCTCGACATTGCCGGGGTTGGCGGCGATCACCTCGTCGATGATGGCTTCGAGCGCGCCGGTGTCGTTGGATTGCTTCAAGTCCTTGGCGTCGATGACAGCGTCGACGTCGGTGCCTTCGCCGCTCCACAGCGCTTCAAACACCTGCTTGGCGCTGTTGTTGCTGATGACATTGCCGTGGATGCGGTCGATCAAGGTGCCCAGCTGCGCGGCGCTGACCTTGACCTGGTCCATGCCGATCTCTTCCATGTTCAGGCGGCGCGAGATCTCACCCATCACCCAGTTGCTGGCCAGCTTGGGCTGACCGCTGGCCTTGGCAGCGGCTTCAAAGTAGTCGGCCATGGCCTGGCTTTGGGTCAGGGTGGTGGCGTCGTACTCGGGCAGGCCGTAGTCGGCCACAAAGCGGTCGGCGCGCTGGCGCGGCAGCTCGGGCATCTCGGCCTTGACGGCCTGCACCCAGCTGTCGGCGACCACCAGCGGCGGCAGGTCCGGATCGGGGAAGTAGCGGTAATCGGCCGCGTCTTCCTTGGTGCGCATGGCACGGGTCTCGCCGGTGTCGGGGTTGAACAGCACGGTGGCCTGCTGGATCGCGCGGCCATCTTCGATCTCTTCGATCTGCCAGCGGATTTCGTAATCGATGGCGATCTGCATGTTCTTGAACGAGTTCAGGTTCTTGATCTCGCGGCGGGTGCCCAGCGGCTGGCCGGGCTTGCGCACGGACACGTTGGCATCGCAGCGGAACGAGCCTTCCTGCATATTGCCGTCGCAGATGCCGATCCAGGTGACGATCTTGTGCAGTTCCTTGGCGTAGGCCACGGCCTCGGCGGTGCTGCCCATGTCGGGCTCGGTGACGATCTCCAGCAGCGGCGTGCCGGCGCGGTTCAGGTCAATACCCGATTGGCCGATGAACTCGTCGTGCACCGATTTGCCCGCGTCTTCTTCGAGGTGGGCGCGCACCAGGCGCACGGTCTTTTTCTGGTCGCCGACAAAGAAGCTCACCTCACCGCCTTGCACCACCGGGATCTCGAACTGCGAGATCTGGTAGCCCTTGGGCAGGTCGGGGTAGAAGTAGTTCTTGCGTGCAAAGATGCTGACGGGCGCAATCGTGCTGCCCAGCGCCAGGCCGAGCTTGATGGCGCATTCGACGGCCTTCTTGTTCATCACCGGCAGGGTGCCGGGCAGGGCCAGGTCTACGGCGCAGGCCTGGGTGTTGGGCTCGGCGCCAAAGGCGGTGCTGGCGCGGCTGAAGATCTTGCTGTTGGCGGCCAGCTGGGTGTGGGTTTCAAAGCCAATCACCACTTCGTAGCCGTTGATGAGCTTGATGCTTGTTTCGGTCATGTTCTGTTTTCCTCCCTGCGTTACTTCGCGATGCCGGTGGGCTGGCGCAGGTGGTGGTCGGTGGCTTGCTGCAGCTGGTGGGCGGCGTTCAGGAGCTTGGCTTCACCAAAATAGTTGCCGATCAGCTGCAGCCCCACGGGCATGCCGCCTTCGCCAAAGCCGGCGGGAACGCTCAGGCCAGGCAGGCCGGCCAGCGACGCGGGCAGCGTGTAGATGTCGGCCAGGTAGTTGGCAAGCGGGTCGCTCTTGCCGCCCAGTGCCCAGGCCACGGTGGGCGCAGCGGGGCCGGCAATCAGGTCGCAGTCCTGGAAGGCGGTCTGGAAGTCGTCGGCAATCATGCGGCGGATCTTTTGCGCCTGCAGGTAGTAGGCGTCGTAGTAGCCGTGCGAGAGCACATAGGCACCGGTCATGATGCGGCGCTTGACCTCGTCGCCAAAGCCTTCGGCGCGGGTCTTCTTGTACATGTCCACCAGGTCGCTGTAGTCCTTGGCGCGGTGGCCAAACTTCACGCCATCAAAGCGCGAGAGGTTGGACGAGGCCTCGGCCGGGGCGATGATGTAGTAGACGGGGATGGACAGCTCGGTGCGCGGCAGGCTGATGGGCACCAGCTTGGCGCCCAGCTTTTCGTACTCCTTCAAAGCCCCATCGACGGCGGCGCGCACATCGCTGCTCAGGCCATCGCCAAAGAACTCGGCGGGCACGCCAATGCGCAGGCCGGCCAGCGAGTCGTTGAGGTGCAGCGTGAAGTCTTCGGCCGGGTGGTCCAGGCTCGTGGAGTCTCGGTCCAGGTCGGGGCCGCACATTTCGCTCAGCAGCAGCGCGCAGTCTTCGGCGGTGCGCGCCATCGGGCCGGCCTGGTCCAGGCTGGAGGCGAAGGCGATCATGCCGTAGCGGCTGGCGCGCCCATAGGTGGGCTTGATGCCGGTGATGCCGCAGAACGACGCAGGCTGGCGGATCGAGCCGCCGGTATCGCTGCCGGTCGCCGCAGGCGCCAGGCGCGCGGCCACCGCTGCTGCCGAGCCGCCGGACGAGCCGCCGGGAACCCGGCTGGTGTCCCAGGGGTTGCGCACCGGGCTGATGGCGCTGTTCTCGTTGGCCGAGCCCATGGCGAACTCGTCCATGTTCAGCTTGCCCAGCGTGACCGCGCCAGCAGCTGCCAGCTTGGTCACCATGGTGGCGTCAAACGGCGACTGGTAGCCGGCCAGCATCTTGCTGCCCGCAGTGGTCGGGAAGTCCTGGGTGACGAACAGGTCCTTGTGGCCCATCGGCACACCGGCGAGCTTGCCGGCCGTGCCCGCTGCAATGGCGGCATCGGCAGCGCGGGCCTGGGCCAGCGTCACGTCTTCATTGATGTGGATGTAGGCACCCAGATCCTGGTGGGTCTTGGCGCGGGCCAGAAAGTGCTGGGCGGCCTCGACGGAGGACACTTCGCGGCTTTTGAGCTTGGCAGCCAGCTGGGCCACGCTCAAGTCATGCAATTCGGTAGGGATGCTCATGCAAATCTCGCGATCTTGGCGATCTCGGTGAATGGGAAGGGGCGCGGGGCGCCGGTCTCAGGGGCGGGCTGCAAGCCTGGGCTGCCACCCCGGCCGGGGGCCGGTGTTTGCCCGGCCCGCCAGGCCTGAAGATGCTGTGAATTACTCAATCACCTTGGGCACCAGGAAATAGCCTTTTTCCACGGCAGGGGCACTGCGCTGGTTGGCCTCCCGGTTATTGGGTTCGCTGATGACGTCATCGCGCAGGCGCAGGCTGATTTCCTGGATCGCGGCCACGGGGTGTGACAGGGGCATGACACCGGAGGTATCCACAGCCTGCATCTTCTCCACAATGCCGAAAAAGTTATTCATCTGCGAGAGCATGCGCTCACTCTCGGAGCCGGATAATTCGAGCCGCGCCAGGTTGGCGATGCGGGCAATGTCATCTTTTGTCAGGGCCATAGATAGTCGTATGTAAACCAGTCGTAAAAAAACGGGGCCGGAAAGCGTTGCCCTGTAAGTTATTCACAGGGGATGGGGTATTATCCCGTCTTTGACGCAATAACGCGGCAACGTCGGTCATTGCGCATCAAAAACCCTTCTGTCATCTCACCACACACCAATGAAGGGCGATGGAGCGCCGAAGCGCGTTCCATGCCCTAGAGGAAACTTGCATGTTCGGAGCGTTCCGTCGCTACTTTTCCACCGACCTGGCCATCGACCTGGGCACGGCCAACACCTTGATTTTTGCACGCGACAAAGGGATTGTGCTCGATGAGCCCTCCGTGGTTGCGATTCGCCATGAAGGTGGCACCCATGGCCGCAAGGTCATCCAGGCCGTAGGCCGCGAAGCCAAGGCCATGCTGGGCAAGGTGCCCGGCAATATCGAAGCCATCCGCCCGATGAAGGACGGTGTGATTGCCGACTTCCTGATCACCGAGCAGATGATCAAGCAGTTCATCAAGATGGTGCACCCCCGCACCTTGCTCTCGCCCAGCCCGCGCATCATCATCTGCGTGCCCTGCGGCTCGACCCAGGTCGAGCGCCGCGCGATCAAGGATGCTGCGCTCAAGGCTGGTGCCACCCAGGTGGAGCTGATCGAAGAGCCGATGGCTGCTGGTATCGGCGCCGGCCTGCCGGTGTCCGAGGCCTCGGGCTCGATGGTGGTCGACATTGGTGGCGGTACCACCGAAGTGGGCGTGATCTCGCTGGGCGGCATGGTCTACAAGGGCAGTGTCCGCGTGGGCGGTGACAAATTCGACGAATCCATCATCAACTACATCCGCCGCAACTACGGCATGATGATCGGCGAGCCCACGGCCGAGCTGATCAAGAAGAGCATTGGTTCGGCGTTCCCGGGCTCCGAAGTCAAGGAAATCGAAGTCAAGGGCCGCAACCTCTCCGAAGGCGTGCCGCGCAGCTTCACCATCAGCTCCAACGAGGTGCTGGAAGCCCTGACCGAGCCGCTGAACCAAATCGTCTCTGCCGTGAAGAACGCGCTGGAGCAAACGCCGCCCGAGCTGGGGGCCGATATTGCCGACCGCGGCATGATGCTGACCGGTGGCGGCGCCTTGCTGCGCGACCTGGACCGCCTGCTGGCCGAGGAAACCGGTCTGCCGGTGCTGGTGGCCGAGGAGCCACTGACCTGCGTGGTGCGCGGCTGCGGTATCGCCCTCGATACGCTCGACCGCAAGGGCGTGACCATCTTCACCAGCGAATAACCCGGGCGCCCTCCGCGCGGATACGCAATAATGGCGAGCGTCAGCGACTATGCAACCCATAGCCCGCTGCCGGCCCGCCATTGCGTTTTGTGGCCCGCTTGCCACTGGCAGTGTGCACAAGGTCTGGCTGATGGGCCCGCCGCCGCCATGCGCCCGCTTCTGCTTTTTCGCTTTTCTCTGATGTCCCTGCTCATGTCCCTTGTCCACCGTGCTGACCGCCGAGCGGCGGGGCGGCACGCGCCCGGACCAGGCGCAGCGCGCAGGGCCCGGTTCTGCTGAGGCCACCGCATGGCACGCAACGTCTTCTCCGGCGGTATACCGACCTTCCGACCCCAGGGGCCCAGCGCCAATGTGCGCCTGGCGCTGTGCGTGGCGCTGGCCGTGTTCCTGATGGTGGCCGACGTTCGCTTCAAGCTCACCGAGCCGCTGCGCAAGGTCGTCGCCACGGTGCTGTTCCCGATGCAGTGGGTGATGCTGCAGCCGGTGTTGCTGGCCCAGGGCGGCGCCAGGTATTTTGAAGACCTGCACACCGCGCAGGCAGCGGCCATAGTGGCCGAGAAAAACGCCATCGCGCTGACGCATCGCGCCAACCTGGTCGAGACCCTGGACCACGAGAACCAGCGCCTGCGCCAGCTGCTCAACCTGGTGCCCCGCCTCAAGACCGAGGGGCGCGCTGCCCAGGTGGTGTACGAGACGGCGGACGCCTTCAACCGCCGCGTCGTGATCGACAAGGGCGAGGTCGCCGGCATTGCGCGCGGCTCGCCGGTGATGGACGAGATGGGCGTGCTCGGCCAGGTGACCCGGGTGTTTCCGATGTCGGCCGAGGTGACCTTGCTCACCGACCGGGAGCAGGCCATCCCCGTGCTCAACCCGCGCACCGGCGCGCGGGCCGTGGCCTATGGCGACCCGACCAATGCCTATGGCGGCGGCATGGAGCTGCGCTTCATGCCCAGCAATGCCGATATCCAGGAAGGCGATCTGCTCACCACCAGCGGTGTGGATGGCGTCTATGCGCCGGGCCTGCCGGTGGCGCGCATCGTCAAGATCGAGCGCCGTGCCGATTCGCCTTTCTCGCGCGTTTACTGCGAGCCGCTGGCGCAGATGTTCGGCACGCAGTTTGTGATGGTGATCAACCCGCTGCCCGAAGACGCGCTGCCTCCGCGCCCGCCGGTGGAGACCAAGACCCAGGAAGGCCCGGCCTCCACCCCCCGCAAGGGCAAGCGCGGATGATGCCCGCTACGATGAACCCCACACCAGGAATGCAGCCATGATCATGCCGCGTGGGCAGCCCTTGCTGCTCCCTGTCCCCCCGGGCTTTATTGCGCTGACCCTGGTGCTGGGGCTGATGATCAATATGCTGCCGCTGGGCCGCGCGCTGTGGCTGCCTGATGTGCTGCTGCTGGTGCTGGTGTACTGGGGCGTGCACGAGCCCGGCAAGATCGGCATGGGCTGGGCCTTTGTGCTGGGCCTGTGCATGGATGTGCACCAGTCGTCCCTGCTGGGTTTGCATGCGCTGGTGTATTCGGCCGTGCTGTATGGCGTGGCGCTGCTGCGCCAGCGCATCACCTGGCTGAGCGTGATGGCCCAGGCGGTGCAGGTGATGCCGCTGTTCCTCGCGTCCGACGTGGTGCTGATGCTGCTGCGCATGTTGCTGCGCGGCAGTTTTCCGGGCTGGGGCTTTTTGACGCCCGGCCTGTGGTGCGTGGTGCTGTGGCCGCTGGTGAGCTGGCTGCTGCAGCTGCCCCAGCGCCAGCCGCCCGACGATGACGAAAACCGCCCTTTGTAAGCGGGGGCGTTTGCGCAGACCATGACCGAGATCCAGAATTCAGACCGCGCCTTCAGCCGCTTTCGGCTGCGGGTGATCGTCATCGGTCTGGTGGTGGTGCTGTGCTTTGGCATTCTGCTCTCGCGCCTGTATGTGCTGCAGGTCGAACGCCATGATGACCTGCTGGCACAGGCCGAGAGCAACCGCACGGCGGTGGTGCCCATCGTGCCCAACCGTGGCCAGATCTATGACCGCAATGGCGTGCTGCTGGCCACCAACTACTCGGCCTACACGCTGGAGATCACGCCCTACAAGGTCGGTGATGTGGAAGAGACCATCGATGCGCTGTCCCAGCTGATCGAGATCACGCCGCGCGACCGGCGCCGCTTCAAGCGCCTGCGCGAGGATTCGCGCAATTTCGACTCGCTGCCGATCCGCTCGCGCCTGACCGACCAGGAAGTGGCCAAGTTCGCCGCCCAGCGCTACCGTTTTCCCGGCGTGGATGTGAAGGCGCGGCTGTTTCGCTCCTACCCGATGGGCGAGACCGGTGCCCACCTGATCGGCTATATCGGCCGCATCAACCAGCGCGAGAAGGAGCGCATCGACGACTCCGACGAAGCGGCCAACTACCGGGGCACCGAGTACATCGGCAAGACCGGTGTCGAAGCCAGCTACGAAAAGGAGCTGCATGGCCACACCGGCGTGGAGCGCATGGAGACCTCGGCCGGCGGCCATGCGGTGCGCAAGCTCGACAGCTCCCCGGCCACCCCCGGCGAGAGCGTCGTGCTGTCGGTGGACATCAAGCTGCAGAAGATGGTCGAAGACCTGTATGGCGACCGCCGGGGCGTGGCCGTGGCGATCGACCCGCGCAGTGGCGAGCTGCTGGCCATGGTCAGCAAGCCCACGTACGACCCCAATATCTTTGTCGAAGGCATTGACCAGGAAAGCTGGAAGGCGCTGAACGAATCCATCGACCGCCCCTTGCTCAACCGCGCGATGCGCGGCACCTACCCCACCGGCTCCACCTACAAGCCCTTCATGGGCCTGGCAGGGCTGGAGACGGGCAAGCGCACGCCCTCGACCATCATCCAGGACGGCGGAAGCTGGACCTTTGGCGGCCACACCTTCCGCTCCGGCCATGCGCTGGGCCCGGTCGATCTGAACCGCGCGATCCAGCACTCGAGCAATGTCTACTTCTACACGCTGGCCAATGAGATGGGGGTCGATGCGATCCATGATTTCATGAAGCCGCTGGGCTTTGGCCAGATCACCGGCATCGACCTGCCCGGTGAAGTGCGCGGCGTGCTGCCCAGCACCACCTGGAAGCGCGACACCTACAAACGCCCCGAGCAAAAGCGCTGGTATGCGGGCGAGACCATTTCGCTGGGCATTGGCCAGGGCTACAACAACTTCACCATCTTGCAGCTGACCCATGCGTTGGCCACGATCCTGGACAATGGCAACAGCCGGGTGCCGCATGTGGGCCGTTCGCTGATCGACCCGGTCACCGGCGAGCGCCGCCCCATCGAGCAGCCCCCACCCGTGAACCTGGGTTACAAGCAAAGCAATATCGAGGCCGTCAAGCGCGGCATGGTGTCGGTGGTGACGGGCGGCACCGGGCGCGGCTCCTTTGGCACGGCCCGCTACACGGCCGGTGGCAAGACCGGCACGGCCCAGGCCATCAGCATCGGCCAGAAGGAAAAGTACAACGCCGCGCGCCTGGCCGAGCGCCAGCGCGACCATGCGCTGTACATCGCCTTTGCACCGGCCGATGACCCCAAGATCGCTGTCGGCGTGATTGTCGAGAATGCGGGTTTTGGTGCCGGCTCGGCCGCGCCGATTGCCCGCCGCATCATGGACTACTGGCTGCTGGGCGAGTACCCCAGCGAGGCCGACATGGCCGCAATGCAGCGAGGTGAAGGCCGCGCGCCAATGGGCACGCCGCGCAGGGTCGAAGATATCCAGCTCAAGCCGGCCGCCGAGCCGGGGCAATAACGAGGCAGCCTTCGCGCTGAGTGCCGGTTTCTAGCGCAAGAACGCGTCGTAGCCGGTCTTGAGGATCAGTGCCGCCACGACGACGATGAACATGCCGCGCACAAAGCCCGAGCCTTTTTTCAAGGCCATCCAGGTGCCCAGCATGCTGCCCAGGATGTTGGCTGCGGCCAGCGGAATCGCAAAGTGCCACCAGACATGGCCCTTGGCGGTGAACAGGATCAGCGCCGCGATATTGGTGGCGATGTTGAGGATCTTGGCGCTGGCCGAGGCATTCAGGAAGTCATAGCCCAGCCAGCGCACCATCAGGAAGACGAAGAAGCTGCCGGTGCCCGGGCCAAAGAAGCCGTCGTAGAAGCCGATGGTGGCCCCAATGGCCGAGGCCACCCAGGCTTCGGCGCGGCCGCTGTAGCGCGGCGCATGGGTCTGGCCCAGCTGCTTTTTGTACAAGGTGTAGGCCAGCACGGCAATCAGGATGACCGGCAAGGCCTTGCGCAGCATGCTGGGGTCGACCACGGTGACCGCCCAGGCCCCCAGCAGCGAGGCGACAAACCCTGCGCCTGCAGCCGGTGCAATGGCGGCCCAGCGCATGTCCACCCGCTTGGCGTACTGGCGCGCCGAGATCAAGGTGCCCCAGACGCCGGCGCTCTTGTTGGTGCCCAGCAAGGTGGCCGGCGGCGCAGAGGGGAAAGCGCCAAACAGCGCGGGCACCAAAATGAGGCCGCCACCACCGACGACCGCATCCACAAAGCCCGCGAACATCGACGCGAAGGTAACGAAGATCCATTCCATGGGGCGAGATTGTCGCATCGCCGCGTGGGGTGCAGCACCGTACCAGAGCCGCTAAATGCAGCGCTGCCAGCGGAACAGAAGGGGCGGTGGTGCCAGGCCGTGATGGGCTGGCCGGCGGGTGTGGAGGCGGGCGGCGGCGAATGCGGCGCCAGAAAAACAAAAGCGCCCGAAGGCGCTTTGAAGGAGCATCTCATTTTTATTGATGCTTTTTATAAATGTTCGAATTGTAGAGATGTCTCCTCGGTCCTCTCGCAGAGCACTGTTTCAGTGCCTCGAGTGCCTCTACTATAGGTCATCGCACCTGCATGGTGCATTGGGATTTACCCCAAAGGTAACTGATTTGGTGCAGATTGCAGGATGCGACCGATTTCTGCCCCTTTCCTGCGCCCAGCCGCCCCATAACGGCAAAAAATGAGACAAAACTGCCGTTTCAGGGCGTGTTGGGCGCTTGATTGCCCTTGAAGAGGGCAGGGTCAGCGCAGCGGGCGCTGTAACCGCGCTGAAACTCTGCGGCGCACCATCATGGCCCATGGCTGGCGCGTATCCACTCTGAGGCCCGCTCGGCCAGCATCAAGGTTGGCGAGTTGGTGTTGCCGCTGGTGATCGTGGGCATGGCGCCGGCATCGACCACGCGCAGGCCCCGCACGCCGCGCACGCGCAGCTCGCTGTCGAGCACGGCCATTGGGTCGTGGTCGGCGCCCATCTTGGTGGTGCCCACCGGGTGGAAGATGGTGGTGGCGATATCGCCGGCCAGGCGCGCCAGATCCTCATCGCTTTGGTACTGCGCGCCGGGCTTCCACTCTACCGGCTGGTACTTGGCCAACGCGGGCTGCGCGGCGATGCGGCGGGTCACGCGCAGGCTGTCGGCTGCGACCTGGCGGTCCTCGGCGGTGGACAGGTAGTTGGGTGCGATCGCCGGCGCAGTGCGGAAATCCGCGCTCTTGATCTGCACGGTGCCGCGGCTCGTGGGGTTGAGGTTGCAGACGCTGGCGGTGAAGGCAGGAAAGCTGTGCAGCGGCTGGCCAAAGGCGTCGAGCGACAGCGGCTGCACGTGGTACTGGATATTGGGGTGGGGCTGGCTGGCGCTGCTGCGGGTGAAGGCGCCCAGTTGCGAAGGCGCCATGCTCATCGGGCCGCTGCGCTTGAGCAGGTATTCCAGCCCGATCTGGGCCTTGCCCCAGAGGTTGCTGGCCAGCACGTTCAAGGTGGGCGCGCCATCTATCTTGAAGACCGAGCGGATCTGCAGGTGGTCCTGCAGATTGGCGCCGACGCCGGGCAGGTCATGCTGCACGGCAATGCCATGCTGCTGCAGCAAGGCGCCGGGCCCGATGCCCGACAGCTGCAGGATCTGTGGCGAGTTGATGGCGCCCGCGCTCAGCACCACCTCCTTGTCGGCCTTGACGATGGTCATCTCGGTGCCGGTCCAGACCTCCACCCCGGTGCAGGCGAGCTGGCCGCCGGCCTGGCGCTCCAGCACTAGGCGCGAGACCTGGGCATTGGTCCACATCTCGAAGTTGGAGCGGCCGTAGCAGGTGGGGCGCAAAAAGGCCTTGGCGGTGTTCCAGCGCCAGCCGTTTTTCTGGTTGACCTCGAAGTAGCCCACCCCTTCGTTGCTGCCCCGGTTGAAGTCCTCGGTGGCGGGGATGCCCGCTTGCTGGGCGGCTTGCGCAAAGGCATCCAGAATGTCCCAGCGCAGGCGCTGCTTCTCGACACGCCACTCGCCGGTGCTGCCGGTGCGGCGGTTGCCATGCCACTGCGCAAAGCTGGGGCTGGTCTCGCCTTCCTGGTCCAGGCGCCAGTGGTCTTCATGGCGCTTGAAGTAGTTCACCGTGTCGTTCCAGCGCCAGCGGGCGTCGCCGGTCAGCTCGGCCCAGTGGTCGTAGTCGCGCGACTGGCCGCGCATGTAGATCATGCCGTTGATGCTGGAGCAGCCGCCCAGCGTCTTGCCGCGCGGGTAGAGCAGGCTGCGCCCGTTGAGCCCGGCATCGGGCTCGGTCTTGTACAGCCAGTCGGTGCGCGGGTTGCCGATACAGTACAGGTAGCCCACGGGGATGTGGATCCAGTGGTAGTCGTCGCGCCGGCCCGCCTCGATCAGCAGCACCCGGTTGTGGGTTTTGGCGCTGAGGCGGTTGCACAGCAGTGCGCCCGCCGTGCCTCCCCCGATGACGATGTAGTCGAAACTTGTGTTGTCTCCAGATTGCATGTGCGGTCTTTTTCTCATTGGGAGTATGGGGCTCCCTCGGTCCATCGAATCGGCAAGTTTGTGAGCAGTATGCCGGGCTTGCCAAGCGGGAAAACCAATGCCCTGTCACCCATCGCGCCTACTGCCTGCCCTTGGCCGCCCAGCGTGGTGTAGATGCCGCACAAGCGTGGCTCGGCGATGCCTTCCTACAGCGGCACGCGCTGTGATCGCCAGCCCGCTGGGTGCGCCTGGGTGACAGACCGGCTATAGTGCGAATGGCGTGCGCGCAGGGCGACACGCTTTGTTTTTGGACCCCATGGACGATACAGCCCCTCATCTACAGCAACTTCAGGACGGCACGCAGCGCTGGGCGCAGCTGCGTGGGCGCTGGGGTGCGGCAGAGCTGGGCCAACGCCCGATGTGGCGCGAGTTGCGCCGCCAGCTCGATGGCGCCGCGCCCAGCGCCGATCAGGGCTGGGACCTCAGTGAGGTGCAGTGGCTCGACCATGTGGGCGCGCAGCTCCTGTGGGACCACTGGGGCCAGCAGTGGCCCGCGCAGCTGCGCACCACCGAGCTGCAGCGCCAGATGCTCGAACGGGTCGCGTCGCTGACGATGGGCTGCCCGCCGGAGACCAAGGTCAACTGGTGGGGCTGGCTGATCCAGCTGGGCCTGGTGCTGCTGGGCTTCATGGCCCATGTGCGCAGCATGGTCGAGATGGTGGGGCAGCTGTTGCTCGATGTGCTGCGCCTCATCAAGAACCCGCTGCGCGGCCCCTGGCGCGATGTATCGGGCCATCTGTATGCGATGGGGGCCACCGCGCTGCCCATCACGGCCCTGGTGGGCTTTTTGATTGGCGTGGTGCTCGCCTACCTGATGTCGCTGCAGCTGCGCCAGTTCGGTGCCGATGCCTTCATCGTCAATATTCTGGGCATCTCGCTGGTGCGCGAGCTGGGCCCCTTGCTGGGCGCCATCTTGGTGGCCGGCCGTACCGGCTCGGCCATTACCGCACAGATCGGCGTGATGCGCGTCAACGAAGAACTCGATGCGATGCAGGTGATGGGCATTGCGCAGGGCTACCGCCTGGTAATGCCGCGCGCGCTGGCGCTGGCGCTGGCGATGCCACTGGTGTCGATGTGGACCACGGTCTGTGCGTTGGTGGGCGGCATGATGGCCGCCGATGCCGCGATGGGCGTATCGCCCGCCTATTTTCTGCAGGCCATGCCCGGCGCGGTCGATATTGCCAACCTCTACCTGGCGCTGGCCAAGTCGGTCACCTTTGGGGTGGCGATTGCGCTGATTGCCTGCCACTGGGGGCTGGAGGTCGAGCCCAACACCCAGAGCCTGGGCCGGGGCACGACCTCGTCGGTGGTGATCTCGATCACGGCCGTGATCGTGCTCGATGCGATCTTTGCGATCGCGTTCCGCAAGGTGGGGTTCTAGCGATGAGCCATGCCATCTCCCAACCCCCCAGCGCGCCGACCAGCGATGAGAAAGTGGTCGATATCCGCAAGCTCTGGACCGTGTTTGGCCAGGGCGACAGGGCCTTTGCGATCCACCAGGACCTGGACCTTACGGTTTATCGGGGCGAGATCCTGACCCTGGTGGGCGGCTCGGGCACCGGCAAATCGGTGCTGCTGCGCCAGATGCTGGGGCTGCTGCACCCGGCCAAGGGCGAGGTGCTGGTGATGGGCCAGCCCGTCAAGGAGCTGAGCCTGCGCGGCGCGGCCTCGCGCATCGGCATGCTGTTCCAGCAGGGCGCGCTGTTCTCGGCCTTCAATGTGCTCGAGAACATCGCGTTTCCGCTCAGCGAGCAGGGCACGCTGCCCAAATCCGTGGTGCATGATGCGGCGATGGTCAAGCTGCAGATGGTGGGCCTCAAGCCCGAGCATGCCACCCGCATGCCCTCTGACCTGTCGGGCGGCATGATCAAGCGCGTGGCGCTGGCCCGGTCGCTGATCATGGACCCGCCCCTCTTGCTGCTCGACGAGCCCACGGCCGGGCTCGACCCCAACAGCTCGGACGAGTTCTGCGCTCTGCTCAAGGACCTGCATGCCGAGCTGGGGCTGACCGTGGTCATGGTCACCCATGACCTCGATACCTTGTTTGCACTGTCCACCCGCGTGGCGGTGCTGGCCGAAAAAAAGGTGATTGTCTCGGGCACACCGGCCGATGTGGTGCAGTTCAAGCACCCCTTTATTGAACATTTCTTCCTGGGTGAGCGTGGACGCCGTGCAATGGCTCCAGTGGCGCTTGGTGGGGTGAAGGAATAGCTATGGAAAACAAATCACACGCACTGGCGGCTGGATTGTTTGTGGTCTTGCTCACGGCGCTGGTCATCTTCCTGAGCCTGTGGATGGGCCGGGACAACACGAACTACATCCGCTATGAACTGTCCACCCGCGAGACCGTCAGCGGCCTGCAGCCGCAGGCGGCGGTGCGCTACAAGGGGGTGGCCGTGGGCCGTGTGACCAAGATAGAGTTCGACCCGGCCCGCGACGGCACGGTGCTGATCATCATTGCGGTCAACGCGGAAGCGCCCATCACGCAAACCACCTACGCGATGCTGGGCTACCAGGGTGTCACGGGCCTGGCCCATATCCAGCTCGATGACGACAACACCGAGACCACGCCGCTGCCCCCCGGCCCCGACGGCATTCCGCGCCTGCGCGTCAAGCCCTCGCCGTTTGGCCAGATTGCCGAGCAGGGGCCCATCATCTTGCAGCAGGTGGAAGACGCGACGCGCAAGGTCAACGACCTGCTCAGCGAGGACAACCAGCAGGTGCTGGTGGACAGCATGAAGAGCCTGGGCCAGGCAGCGCAGAGCATGGAGCAGCTGAGCAAGCGCCTGATGGTGACGGTCGACACCAAGCTCGACCCTGCACTCGCCAGCCTTCCTGCCATCGCGCAGGATACGCGCAAGACGCTGGCGGGTATCCAGAAGACCTCCAATGACGTGAGCACGGCAGTGGGCAGCCTGGCGGCCAAGGGCGGCGTGGTGGACCAGATGGGCCAGGCGGTCGAGAAGGTGAGCGACGCGGCCGACAACTTCAACCGCAGCACCTTGCCGGCGATGGGCCGCACCATGCATGACGTGGGCTCGGCCGCGCGCCGCATGGGCGATACGGCCGATGCATTCAAGAACAACCCGCAGTCTCTGATTTATGGCAGCTCCAATGCGCTGCCGGGCCCTGGCGAGCCAGGTTTTGTAGCCCCTGCCGCCGCAGGCAGCGGCCGATAGGATGGATGCCATGATTTCTACTTCCCTGCGTGCACCATGGGGCCGCCGCCTGCAAGGCGCAGGCCGTGCAGCCCTGGTGGCTGCATCCGTGGCGGTGCTGGCCGCTTGCTCGGCCCTGCCGCAAAAGCCCCAACCCGTCGCCCGTTATGACTTTGGCCCGACAGCCGCGCCGGTCTCACCCAGCGCGGCAGCTGCCGGCGCCGAGCCGCTGGTGCTGGCCAATGTGCGCGCCGCGGGCGTGCCCGATGCCAGCGCCGCCATCTACTACCGCCTGGCCTATGCCGATGTGCGCGAGCTGCGGCCCTACACCCAGGCCAGCTGGGTGCTGCCGGCCATGCAGCTGATCCAGCAGCGCATGCGCGATGTGCTTAGTGGCCAGCGCGCCGTCGTGCTCGATGACGATGGCGCCACCCAGCTGCTGCGCAAGAGCGGTTACCCGGCGATGCTGCGCCTCGAGGTGGTGGATTTCAGCCAGGTCTTCGACTCGGCCCAGTCGAGCCAGGGCGTGCTGCGCCTGCGCGCCACTCTGAGCGAAATCACCCCCAAGGGGGAGCGTTGGCTGGCCCAGCAGGTGTTCCAGGCCCAGCAACCCGCCGCCAGCGCCGATGCGGCTGGTGCCGCCGCCGCATTGGCCTCGGCCACGGACCAGGTGGCCCAGCAGCTCGATACCTGGCTGCGCCAACAAAACCGCTGATGGGCGGCGCAGTGATGCGCCCGCTGTGGCGCCTGGCCGCTGCCTGGGTGATAGGCTCCGTGGCCGTGCTGCCGCTGTTGGCAGCCGCGATGGATGACGATGCCTACCGCGAGGCGGTGGCACAGCTCGATGCCCGCGCAGACAAAGCCCTGGCGCATTGCAAGCGCCTGGCCACCGGCTCGGCGGCGCAGCGCCGCTGCACCGCCGAGGCCCAGACCCAGCACGAGGTCGACGCCGCCCAGCTGCAGGCGCGCCGCCACCCCAGCGGCAACAACCGCTTCAAGGCGCTGGCCGCCCAGGTGAACCGCCGCTATGCGCTGGCGGTCGAGGACTGCAAGACCGGCCATGCCGGCAACGACAAGGACAGCAAGAGCGCGCAGCAGGAGTGCCTGCGCGGGGCCAAGCAACAGCGCGCAGCCGGCATCCAGGAGGCCCACCAGCAGGCGGCCAGCGAGGTGTCCATCTTCACGCCACCCAAGAGCGAGGCCGAGCGCCAGCGCGAAGCCGATCTGGACACCGCCATCCGCAAGTGCGACAGCCTGCTGGGCGACGCCAATGTGCAGTGCGTGCGCGGCCTGTCGCCGGAAGCTCGCTTGCGCGCCATCAGCCGGGGCAGCGGCGTACCGCCTGCCAAATAGGCTCTCATTTTTAAAAAAGCAACAAGGCAGCCCGAGGGCTGCCTTGTTGCGTTGGGGTGTGAAAAGGCGTTCAGAACCGCTGCTGCGCCAGTAACAGCGAGCAGCGCAGCCGCAGCCACATCAGGCGCCGGGCATTGGCCTGCAACGGCAGCTGGCTGCCGCGCTCCAGCCACTGGTCACGCAGCGCGCGCAACTGGCTGCGGCTCATCTGGTGCTGGGCCTGGCGCCATTGCTGGCGCTGTTGATCCATGCGGGTGTCGGTGTTCATGCGCTCTCCTGGGTGCGTGGGCCAAAAGTCTTGGAGGCTGGGGTGGGAACTGGCTCGGGGGCGTCGCCTTTGCCAAACGCATACCAGTCGACCTTGCGGGTGGCCACCATCACGATCGCCAGCACGGCGAACAGCGCGAGCGAGCCGACGGCCAGCGCGGTTTGTTCGAGCTGCAGCAGCACAAACAACAGGCCATACATCACTGCGATCAGCGCGGCAAACGGCAGGCCGCGCCGCAGGCTGCCCAGGATGTGGCTGGCATAGTAGCCCAGCAGCAGCACGCAGGCGCCCGCGCCAATGGCATAGGCCTGGCTGAAGCCCAGGTGCTCGGACAGGCTGATCAGGAGCAGGAAGAAAATGCACAGCGCCGAGCCCACCAGCAGGTACTGCACCGGGTGTACGCGCAGCTTTTTGAGCACCTCGAACATGGCCACGGCGACAAAGGTCAGCACGACAAAGAGCAGGCCGTACTTGGTGGCACGGTCGCTCAGGCTATAGGGGTTGACCGGGTCGATGAAGCTGGTGCCAAACTGCTCCAGGCACTGGCTTTCGTCGGAGGCATGGGCGTAGGTGGTGTCGGGCGTGCCCAGGCTGCACAGCGAGCGCTCCTGCACAAAGGCCTGGCGCGCCGATGAGGCCAGCGCCGGGATGCTCCAGCTGGCGTTGAAGCCCTGGTCGCTGATCTCGCGGCTGAGCGGCAGAAAGTTGCCACCAAACGAGGGATGGGGCCAGTCGGCCTGCATGCTGACCTGGTTGGTGCCGCCCAGCGGCACAAAGGCCAGGCGCTCGGTGCCCATCAACTGCAGCAGCACGACCACTTCGATGGCGCTGCTGTCGTTGCCACTGGCAGCAGTCATAGGCTTGGTCTGCAGGCCCCGGGTGTAGACGCCGTGGCCGGTGCCTGGCTCCAGCGGCAGCGGCTTGCCATCGACCTGCAAAGTCGCACTGCGGATGCCGCGCGGATCGCTGAGCGGCAGGACCAGGCGCGGCGCATCGCAGTGGCGCACGGCACCGCCCTCGGGCTTGCCTTGCAGCTGGTTGCCGGGCGCAAAGCGGGCCACCAGCTTGTCGTGCATGAGGAAGGTGTTGACCTGGTAGAGGCCGCGCGCGCGCGGCTGCATCTCGGCCCGCGTCTGGTGGCTGATCTCATCGGGCAGCGCGTAGCGCTGAAAGCTGACCAGGCGGGTCTCCACACGCCCCTCGCTGTCCTTGCCGCTCACTTCACGGCTGCAGCGCTGGGCCAGCACCGGGCCAAACAGGGTCTGCGACCCTGCGGTGCTGTTGACCACGCTTTGTACCGCGCGGTCGCGGTTGTAGATGCGGTCGCGCACCACATCGCTGATCATCATTAGCGCCACCAGCAAAAGCGCCATAGTGATGGCCAGGCTCAGGGCCTTTTGCACCAGTCTGTTTTTCATGCATTCCTCGTTGCTCTGTGTATCGGTGCGGCGAGTGTCTGCGGCCCCGGTGAGCCGAGCATGAAGTCTGTGAAGGCAGTGTGAAGTGCAGCGGCTTGCGGCGGAAGTGCTCAGTCCTGGGCCGAGAAATCAAGGCTGGCGCGCAGGCCCGGATGGGTATTGGCAAACTGCAGCCGGCCGCCATGGAGCAGCATGATGCGCTGCACGATGGACAGGCCCAGCCCGCTGCCACTGCGCTCGCCGTTGGGGCGCGGCGTGGTGAAAAAGCGCTCGCCCAGGCGGAGCAGCAGGCTGGCCGGCACGCCCGGGCCGCAGTCCTGCACGGCCAGGCGCTGGGGCGCCAAGGTCAGCACGATCTGGCTGTGGGCAGGCGAGAAATCCAGCGCATTGGCCAGCAGGTTGCTGATCGCCAGCGTGACCAGGGCCGCATCCCAGGCGCCCTGGCTGTCATCGCCTTGCAGTACCAGCTGTATGCCTTTTTGCGAGGCCGTGGCCTGCAGCTGCGCGATGGCCTGCTCGGCGCAGGCGCGCAGGCTGGTGTGCTGGCTGACCGTAGCCAGCGCGCTGCGCTGCTCCAGCTGGCTCAGCTGCATCAGCTGGTCGATCAGGTTTTGCAGGCGCAGGCTCTGGTCCACCACCTGCTGGGCAAACATCGCGCGGTCGGCGGCGGGCAGCTCGTCCTGCAGCAGCTCACCCGCGCCCCGGATGGCGGCGACCGGGCTCTTGAGCTCATGCGTGAGGGCGCGCACATAGCCTTCGATGTAGTCGCGCCCCTCCAGGCGCCGGCGCATCGAATCCATGGCCTGGGCCAGGTCGCCCAGCTCGCCGGGGACATTGGGCACCTCGGGTGTCTTGGGCGCGCGGGTGATGCGGCTGCCTTGCGCCTCCTGCAAGGTGGGGCCCTGCACCTGCTGGGCATAGCTGCGCAGCTTGCGCACCTGTACCACCAGCCACCAGGTGATGGCAAAGCCGACGGCCGCCGACAGCAGCAAAAACAGCACACCGCCGCGCAGCATCTTGCTTTCGCTGCTGTCGATGATGCTTTGCACCGCGTTGGCCGGCTTGGAGACGGTGAGCACGCCCAGGATGGTGCCGCCCTGCACGACGGGCGCGGAAACATACATGACGCTGGTGGCCTCGTCGGTGGCCACTTCGCGCGAGGTGCGGGCGCCGTATTCGCCGCGCAAGGTGAGCGCCACATTGCGCCAGCGGGAGTAGTCGGCCCCCACATCCAGCCCTGCCGAATCGAACAGCACGCGCCCCTGGGCATTGGTCACGGTCACGCGCAGGTCGAGTGCGGCCTTGCGCGTGTCCCAGATCCACACCCGCAGCGGCTGCTGGAAGGCGGCCTGCACCTGCTGGGCAAAGCGGCTGGTGCTGCTGCCGCTACCGCTGCCCAGCTTTCCATCGGCCAGGTCATCGCTGGCCTGCGCGGCCAGCAAGTAGGCGGTCTCGACCAGCGTGTCTTCGGTCACCTTGCGCACGCTGGGCTTGATCTCGGCCATGAACACGCGCAGCACAAAAAAGGCCGCCAGCCCGTTGATCAGGAAGAACGCAAACAGCAGGCGGATCCCCAGACGCATGGCCGGTCCTCAGTCGCCATCGCGCAGGCTGTAGCCCATGCCGCGGTGCGTGGTGATGAAGTCGCGGTCGGCCACCACGGCGCGCAGCTTGGCGCGCAGGGTCTTGATGTGGGTGTCCACCGTGCGGTCGGTGCTGTCGCTGTGCAGGCCCCAGACGGCATCGAGCAGATGGTTGCGGCTGAGGATGCGGCCCTGCGCGGCCAGCAGGCTGCTGAGCAGCTGGAACTCGCGCCGCGTCAGATCCAGCAGCACGCCCTGCAGGCGCACGCACTGGCCGGCCTCGTCGAGCTGGAAGGCAGCACTGGCGGCATGGGGCGGGGCGCTGCTGGCGCTGGCCGGCGCCAGCGTAAATTGCTGGGCGCGGCGCAGCAGTGCGCGGGTGCGGGCCACCAGCTCGCGCGGGCTGAAGGGCTTGCTCAGGTAGTCATCGGCGCCCAGCTCCAGGCCCAGCACCCGGTCGACTTCTTCGCCCCGGGCGCTGAGCACCAGGATGGGCGCGGGCGAGCCAGCAACGCGCAGCTGGCGGCACCAGTCCAGGCCATTGCCATCGGGCAGGCCCACATCGAGCAGCAGCGCATCAAAGTGGCCACTGGCCCACTGCGCGCGGGCATCGGCCAGCAACAGGCTGTGGGTGCAGCCGATGCCATCGCGCTCGAGCGCATAGCAGACGGTGCGGGCAATGGCTGGATCGTCTTCCAGCAGCAGAACATGGGGAGCAGGGCGCATGGTGGGTTCCGTCAGAACGGGCGGCCTAGCGGCCGCCTCCGGCATCGATGAAGGAGCCGGTGCAGTAGCTGCTGTGCTCGGACATCAGCCAGTAGATGGCCTGGGCGATTTCGTCTGCGGTGCCGCCGCGCCCCAAGGGCACGCCTGCCGACAGCCGCTGCACGCGGTCGGGCTGGCCGCCGCTGGCGTGGATGTCGGTCTCGATCAGGCCCGGGCGCACGCCATTGACGCGGATGCCTTGCGCGGCCACCTCATGGGCCAGGCCCAGGGTCATCGTGTCGATAGCGGCCTTGGACGCCGCATAGTCCACATACTGGTGGGCTGAGCCCAGGCAGGCGGCGCGGCTCGAGACATTGACGATGCTGCCGCCCGCGCCGCCTTCGGCGGTGCTCATGCGGCGCACCGCCTCGCGGGCGCAGAGAAAGCTGCCCAGCACATTGATGTCGAACATGCGTCGCCAGCGCGCCATGTCCATATCCTGCAGGCGCTGGGCGCGGTCCACCACGCCGGCGTTGTTGACCAGCCCCGTGATGCGCCCCAGCTCGCTGTCCACGCGCGCAAACATCGCCAGCACCTGGCCCTCGTCACCCACATCGGCCTGCACGGCGATGGCGCGGCGGCCCAGAGCCTGCACCGCCTGCACCACGGCCTGGGCCGCAGCTTCGTTGCTGCTGTAGTTCACGGCCACATCCCAGCCATGGTGGGCGGCCAGGACGGCGGTGGCGGCACCGATGCCACGGCTGGCTCCGGTGATAAGGACGATTGAGGTCATGGCATGTCGGCTCGCAAAAGAGGCCCTATCTTAGAACCTGTTCAAAGTCACTACGTAGCCGCGTTGGAGTGCAATCGGGATGAGTTCGAAGGGATGGAACGCAGCTTGCACCGGGGTGCAAGCAAGGGCCAGCGTGAAGAAATTGCCCGATTTCACTCCAACCCGTAGGGACAGTGGCTTTGCGGGCGCCCGGCTAGGGCCGCCCGGGCAGGGGCGGTCTGCGGCGTTGCAGCGCTTGCCAATAGCTGGCTATTGGCTGCGCACTGCGCCTAGCATCCCATCCCGCAAAGACACTGTCGCAGCGCGAGGAGACTTTGAACACGTTCTTAGGCGAGCTTGCGGCCGCTGCCCACTGTGCTGCCCAGGTCGCGTTCAAGGCGCGGGCAGCGCGGCCAGCCGGTCCAGCGCCTCGGCGTCCTGGTCGCTGACGGGCAGGTAGACCACCATGCGCATGCCGTTGCGCGGGGCCGACCACCAGTAGGTCTGGCGCAGATGGATGATGCCCAGCGTGGGGTGGTCAAAGGTCTTTTCGTTGTTCTCGGGGCTGCGCACCTGGTAGCGCTCCCAGGCATGGCGGAAGACCTCGGAGTGCCTGAGAAAGTAGTCCAGCCGCTGTGCAATGGCTGGATCGCCGCTTTGCTGGGTGGAGGCCGCCCGGAACATCGCCACCATGCGCTCAATGGCCTGGGGCTCGTGGCGCACCACGCGCTGCCACTGGGGGTTGAACAGGTTCATGTGCAGGCAGTTGCGCTCCAAGGCAGGCAACTGCTGCAGCGACACGCCCATTAGCCGCTCATAGGCGGCATTGGCGGCCAGCAGGTCAAAGGCCGCGCTTTGCATCTGGGCGGGGTAGGGCAGCAGCTTGTCGAGCAGCTGCATGTGCAGCGCACCCGGGGCGTCGTCGGCGGAGGGTGCAGCCTGGTCGAGCTTGATGCCCGCCAGCGCCAAGAGGTGGCGCAGTTCGTCGTCATTGCATTGCAGCGCCCGGGCAATGGCCTCGATCGCCTGGCGCGACGGTTGCACCTCGCGGCCCTGTTCGAGCTTGGTGTACCAGGTCACGCCAATGCCGGCGAGCTGGGCGACCTCTTCGCGCCGCAGGCCCGGGGTGCGCACCCGGCCGTGGCGCGCCAGGCCCATGGCGTCGGCCGACAGGCTCTCGCGCCGCGCGCGCAGAAAGTGGCCCAGCTCCTGCGAGCGGACAGAGGCCGCGACAGCAGGCGGGTCATGGGGTGGGGGGGCTGCAAACAATGTCATGGGGCGCTAGTCTCGCGGTCAATGGTGCAGTGCAGTATAGGCCTTTCAAGCCTAGGCTAAGCAGAATCTTGTACCAGTCTAAAAAACATAACACACTGGCGCCCTGTTTATTTTCAGGCGCAGACTCCCATGCGAAGAATCACTGCTGACAACGCCACATTCGGCGTTTTTCTGGCCTTTTTGCTGATCCCGCTCTCGGGCATCGGCACCGATATCTACCTGCCCTCGATGCCCGCCATGGCCCAGAGCCTGGGCGGCACCGCGTCCCAGATCCAGCTGACCTTGACCTTGTTCATCGCCGGCTATGGCCTGGGCCAGCTGGTGGTGGGCGTGCTGCTGGACCGCTTTGGCCGCTGGCGGCCCACGATGGTGGCGCTGGCCCTGTTTGCGCTGTCGAGCGCGGCCATTGCCGTCAGTGACGACATCGTGGTCATCTGCGCGCTGCGCCTGCTGCAAGGCCTGCTGGGCGCGGTCGCCGTGGTGGGCAAGCGCACCTTTTTTGTCGATGTGTTCCGGGGCCCGGCACTGCAGCGCTACCTGACCTGGATGACCGTGGTCTGGTCGCTGGGGCCCATCTGCGCGCCTTTTATCGGCGGCTTTGTGCAGACCCATTGGGGCTGGCGCGCCAACTTTGTGGTGCTGGCCGTGTTCTCGGTGGTTGCGCTGGTGCTGGAGCTGCTGGGCGGTGGCGAGACCCTCGCCCAGCCCCAGCCCATCCGGCCGCGTGAAGTGGCCAGCCGGGCCTGGGAGATCATGCGCAACCGCGCCTTTGCGCGCGGCGTGCTCTGCGTCAGCGCTGCGTATGCGATGGTGATGGGCTGGAGCATGGCCTCGCCCTTTATCGTCGAGACCGTGTACCACCGCCCGCCCACGACGACGGGGTCGCTCGCGCTGCTGATGGGCCTGGCCTGGATGGGCGGCGGCTTGATCGCCCGCGCGGCGATGGCGCGCTCGCTGGCGGCCAAGCACCAGGCTGCGCTGTTGGCGATGGCTGGTTTCATCGCACTGCTGGCGCTGACGGCCTGGCTGCCCGCGTCCTGGCCATCGCTGGAAGTGATGGCGGCCGTCGCCTTTTGCATCCATGTGGCAGCGGGCCTGGTGTTCAATATCCACTTCGCCAATGTGCTGTCGATGTTCCCCAAACACGCTGCCTTGTCGGGCGGCATTGCCGGCGGTCTGGCCTTTTTGCTGACCTCGCTGCTCGCGTCCTTGGGCATCCACCTGGTGAACCCGCAGACCGGGTTGGGCCTGGCGGCGGTCTATGGCGGGCTGGCCTTGCTGCTAGCGGCCGCCTGGCTGACGATGCTGGCGCGTCCGGCGCCGGCAGCGGCCTGCGCAACGCCATAATCAACCAGGCCCCCAATCTCGCATCTGTCGAATCTGTTTAGCAAGGAGTGATCGCTATGGGACATTTTGTAGATCTGACCTCGGCCGACGGCCAGGTGTTTCCGGCCTACATCGCCGAGCCTGAAGGCCAGGCGCGCGGCGCCATCGTGGTGGTGCAGGAGATCTTTGGTGTCAATTCGCACATCCGCTCGGTGGCGGACAGCATTGCCCAAAGCGGCTATGTGGCGATTGCGCCGGCCACGTTTGCCCGCATCAAGCCCGGTGTGGACCTGGGCTACAGCGAGGCCGACATGCAAGCCGGCGTGGCCCTGAAGGCCGCTGCCGAAGCGCCTGCGGTGGCGCCCGGTGTGCTGCTGGACCTGCAGGCTGCGATTGATGAAGGCGCACGCCGCAGCGGCGGCAAGGTCGGCATCACCGGCTTTTGCTGGGGCGGTCTGCTGGCCTGGCGCGCAGCCTGTGAGCTCCAGGGCCTGTCGGCCTCGGTGCCGTACTACGGCGGCGGCATGACCACGGGCGAGGAGATCGCGCGCACGCCCAAGTGCCCGGTGATGGCCCATTTTGGCGACAAGGACCACTGGATCTCGCTGGCGTCGGTGGACGCTTTCCGCACTGCCCACCCCGAGGCCGAGGTCTATGTCTACGTGGCCGACCACGGCTTCAACTGCGACCAGCGCGGCTCGTACGATGCAGCAGCATCGGCCGCCGCACGGGCGCGCAGCATGGCCTTTTTTGCCAAGCATGTAGGCTGAGCGGTCACTCCCGCTGTGCTCCGCACCAAGCCTTGCCGGCCCGCAGCCTGCAAGGCTTTGTTGCATTTTCGGGGGCCGTTCGTAACACCGTCGTCATAGGGGCTGCAGATGATGCGCGCATCGCTCACTTTCAACGATAAGCACCATGCGTACCCCCTTTTTCCGTGCCACCGACCTGCGGATGGCGCCGCTTGCCTTGTCCGCGCTGGCCGCTGCCGCCATGCTGACGGCCTGCGGCGGTGGCGGCTCCAGCAGCACCAAAGCGGCCACGGCCACGTTGGCGGTGCTGGAGACCACCGACCTGCACTTCAACATCCGCAGCTACGACTACTTCAAGCTGGCCGATGACCCCTCGTATGGCTTTGAGCGCACGGCCACCCTGATCCGCCAGGCGCGCAGCGACTATGCCAATACCTTGCTGGTGGACAACGGCGACACCATCCAGGGCACGGCGCTGGCCGACTACGAGGCGCAGGTGGCGCCGATTGCCTGCGACCAGCAGCTGTCGATGTACAAGGCCATGGCGGTGTTCAAGTTCGATGCCGGCACCTTGGGCAACCATGAGTTCAACTATGGCCTGCCCTTCCTCAATCAGGTGCTCGGTGGCGGCCTCCAGGTCGATGGCGTCGATGCCAGCAAGAAGTGCGCGGGCAATGGCTACCCGATGGCGCTGGCCAATGTGATCAGCAGCCAGACCAAGGCCCCGCTGGTGTCGCCCTATGTGGTGCTGGAGCGCGAGATCAGCGGCACCGACAGCGACGGCAAGGCCGTCAAGCTGCCCATCAAGATCGGCGTGATCGGCTTTACCACGCCCGGCATCCTCGGCTGGGACAAGCGCCATCTGGAAGGCAAGGTGCAGGTGACCGGCGCCGTCGAGGCGGCGCAAAAGTATGTGCCCGAGCTGCGCAGCAAGGGTGCGGACATCGTTGTGGCGCTGCTGCACGGCGGCCTGGACGCCTCGGAATACCGCGCCGACATGGAGAACCCGGGCCTCTACCTGAGCCAGGTGGCGGGCATCGATGCGATGGTGATGGGCCACCAGCACAGCGTGTTCCCCGACACGGCCGCGCAACCGGCATTCAGCATGGCCGGTGTCGACAACAAGGCCGGCACCATCAACGGCGTGCCGGCGGTGATGGCCAGCAGCTGGGGCAAGGCGCTGGGCGTGGTGGCGCTGGCGCTGAAGTGGGACGGCAAGGCCTGGAGCGTGGACAAGACGCAGAGCAAGTCGGAGCTGCGCAGCACCACCACCGGCAAGGATGCCGCCGGCAAGACCAGCTATGTCGCCGTCGACAGCAGCATTGCACCGGTGGTGGAGAGCCAGCACCAGGCGGCGATCAGCTATGTGAAGACGCCGGTGGGCCAGACGGACTTTCGCATGGGCACGCAGTTTGCCGATGTGGGCGACCCCGGCGCGATCCAGCTGGTCAACCAGGCGCAGCAGGACTATGTGCAGCGCTATGTGCAGGCCAACCTGCCGCAGTATGCGCAGCTGCCGGTGCTGTCGGTGAGCGCGCCTTTCAAGTCGGGCTTCCAGGGCGGTGGCGATTACACCGATGTGGCCGCCGGCCCGCTGGCGATCTACAACGCGGCCGACCTCTATCTCTACCCCAACACCGTCTACGCGGTAAAGGTGAACGGCGCGCAGATCAAGCGCTGGCTGGAGGCCGCTGCCCAGCGCTTCAACCGCATCGACCCGGCTGCGACCGCAGACCAGTGGCTGATCAGCAGCTTCCCCGGCTACAACTTTGACATGTTCACCACCGCCGACATGCGCTACCAGATCGATGTGACCCAGCCCGTCGGCAGCCGCATCGTGGATCTGCAGTACAAGGGCGCCCCGATCGACCCGGCGCAGGACTTTGTGATCGCCACCAACAACTACCGCGCCACCAGCGGCAAGAGCTTTCTGCCTGAGCTCGATGGCCGCGCCACGATCTATGCCTCGCCCGATGCGAACCGCGATGTGGTGATCTCCTACATCAAGGAGCATCCGCAGATCAGCCGCGCGGCCAACGGCGCTGCCCACAGCTGGCGCTTTGCCAAGACGCCCACTGCCGGCAAGGTGCTGTTCACGTCGGCGGCCAACGCGTTGCCTGTGGCGCAGGCAGCGGGCCTGGCTAATGTCTCGCTGGACAAGGCCGATGACGGCACGGGCACGCAGCGCGCGGTCTACCGCATTGATCTGGGCCAGTAAGCCGTCCAGCAGCGGCGCGCCATGCGCCGCTGCTGGGGGCTGTACAGCGCTATCGGCCCGTGCGGGTGAGATAGCGCTTGTACGAGAAAAAGCCGATCAGCGCCACCGTGATGAAGGCCATCACGCCCATCGCCCACCAAAAGCCGTCTTCCTTGTGGATGAGCGGGATGAACTCGAAGTTCATGCCAAAGATCGCGGCAATCAGGTTGAGCGGCAGAAAGATGGCGGTGATGGTGGTGAGTGTGCGCATGATGTCGTTGGCGCGGTTGCTCTGCACCGAAAAATGCATCTGCACGGCGGTCTCGGTGCTTTGCTCCAGCCGGCGCACATGGTGCACCACGCGCTCGATATGTTCGAGCACATCGCGGCTGCGCACCTTAAGCGCTTCAAGCTCGCGCTGGGCGCTGGGCGCCTCGGGTTGGGGCCAGGTCTCCAGCGCATCGACCCAGTCCTGCACGGCGGCGCGCTGGTCCTCGCAGATCTCGTCGAGCTGGTGCAGGGACAGGCGCGCTTCGAGCAGCGCCTGCCAGTTGGCAATGCGCTTGCGCGGCGACAGCAGCGCGCTTTGCCACTGGTCCAGGTGGCGCGAGAGCTCGCGGCGCAGGTCCAGGTAGTTGTCCACAATGATGTTGACCACGCGCATCATCAGATCGGCCGGGGACATGGGCAGGCGGATGGGCTGCAGGCCGCCCGGCGTGGGGCTGCTGCCGGGGTTGCGAAAGGCCTTGTCCTCGCGCGCCAGGCGCTCTTGCGTGGCATGCGATATCTGGCCCAGGTCGGGCGCGCTGGCATCCTGCGGGGCGGGCGCGCCGGCCTTGGCAAACTGCAGCAGGCGCCGCGCATAGGCGTCGCGCACGGTGCAGTCCTCCGGGTGCACCGACAGCAGCACCCGCTCCCAGGCGGCAAAGCCCACCGGGATGGTGCTGATGTGGGGCGCCTCATTGATGGGCTTGGCAGCGGCGGTGCGGCGGGCGGCGGCCAAGGCGGCGGTGCCCGCCTGCGAGGGGGTGCTGGCCAGGCGCCGTATCACCAGCAGGTCGTACTGCGAGGTGTAATCGTAGTGGGAGGGGAGCTGGGCATTGAGCAGGTCGGAGACATGCAGATCGACCAGCGGCGCGCCGCTGAGCTTTTGCAGCGCCAGCTGCAGGCTGCCCAGCTGCTCGCTGAAGTAGCCGCGCGTGCAGGCCAGCCACAAAAAGCCCTTGTCCGGGAGTTCATAGGGCACGGCGGCCAGTTCGCTGGCCTCGTTGCCGACGATGTGAAAGATGCGGATGCTGCTGGGTGTACTCACCGGAATTCCTCGAACGGTTCAGGCGCAGCATGGCAAAAAAAACGGGCCTGTGCAAGCCCGTTCTGGTATTTTTGCTATCAGTTTTTCTCTTTGAGCCAGC
Source organism: Comamonas squillarum (assembly GCF_025309455.1). Taxonomy (NCBI): domain Bacteria; kingdom Pseudomonadati; phylum Pseudomonadota; class Betaproteobacteria; order Burkholderiales; family Comamonadaceae; genus Comamonas; species Comamonas squillarum. Next base: position 3,204,351 of record NZ_CP104377.1, on the reverse strand, counting down.
GCGCAGCGTCCAGCGAGAAATAGGTCAGGATGCCGTCGGCGCCGGCGCGCTTGAAGGCCAGCAGCGACTCCATCATCACCTGGTCATGGTCCAGCCAGCCGTTTTGTGCGGCGGCCTTGAGCATCGCGTACTCGCCGCTGACCTGGTAGGCAAAGGTGGGCACCTTGAACTCGTCCTTGACGCGGCGCACGACATCCAGGTAGGGCATGCCGGGCTTGACCATCACCATGTCGGCGCCTTCGGCCAGGTCCTGCGCCACTTCGCGCAGTGCCTCGTCGGTGTTGGCCGGGTCCATCTGGTAGACGTTCTTGTCGGCCTTGCCCAGCGCGCCGCGCGTGCCCACCGCATCGCGGAAGGGGCCGTAGAAGGCGCTGGCGTACTTGGCGCTGTAGGCCATGATGCGGGTGTAGATGTGGCCCTGGGATTCAAAGGCCTCGCGGATGGCGCCAATGCGGCCGTCCATCATGTCGCTGGGGGCGACGATGTCGACACCGGCCTCGGCATGGTTGAGCGCCTGGCCCACGAGGATCTCGACAGTTTCGTCATTGAGGATGTAGCCGGTCTCGTCGAGCAGGCCATCCTGGCCGTGGCTGGTGTAGGGGTCGAGCGCCACATCGGTCATCACGCCCAGTTGGGGGAATTCCTTTTTCAGCGCCCGCACCACGCGCGGGATCAGGCCCTCGGGGTTGAGCGCCTCCTTGCCGTCGGGGGTCTTGAGCGCCGTGTCGATCTGGGGGAAGAGGGCCATCACCGGAATGCCCAGCGCCACGCACTGCTCGGCCACCGGCAGCAACAGGTCCAGGCTCAGGCGGTCAACGCCCGGCATGGACAGCACGGGCTCGCGCTTGCCTTGTCCTTCATGCACAAAGACCGGATAGATGAAGTCGTGCGGGGTGAGCACGTTCTCGCGGACCAGGTTGCGGGTGAAGGCATCGCGGCGCAGACGGCGCGGACGGTTATGGGGAAAGGGGGTGGGGCTGGACAGATGCATGCAGCAATTGTGCGCCAGATCAATGCCAGGCTGCACAGCGCGGGCCCGAGAGACTGCGCTGGGCATGGAGGAATGGACGCTGGGCTTGTGCCTGGCTTGCGCCAGATCAAGCCCCGACCTGAGCGCGGCATCGAACCGTGTTTAAGCCGGGGTCCAGCGCTGGGCCATCGTGCCAGCCACTACACTGTGGCGCATGCTCATGCTGTGGATCAAAGCCTTTCATATCGTGTTTGTGGCCAGCTGGTTTGCGGGCCTGTTCTACCTGCCCCGGATCTTCGTGAACCTGGCCATGGTGCCGGCCGACTCGCAGGCCGAGCGCGAGCGCCTGCTGCTGATGGCGCGCAAGCTCCTGCGCTTCATGACGATGATTGCGGTGCTGGCGCTGGGCCTGGGCCTGTGGCTGTGGCTGGGCTGGTGGCGCGGCGCAGGCGGCTGGCTGCATGCCAAGCTGTTCTTTGTGCTGCTGGTCATCGGCTACCACCATGCCTGCGCGGTGCTGCTGCGCAAGATCGCCAATGGCACGGACCGGCATTCGCATGTCTGGTACCGCTGGTTCAACGAGGTGCCGGTGCTGGCCATGGTCATCATCGTGGTGCTGGTCGTCGTCAAACCCTTTTAATCCGCGCACACTCGGGTACCGCCTAACGCACCACCATCTGCGCACCAGGGTCCACGCACCATGCCTGACAGCAGCCCCGCTCCCCTCAACCTGCAAGAGCCGGCCCCGGCCGGCGAGCACCGCACCATCGCCTGGCCGCTGGTGCCGGTGTATATGGCGCTGATCGTCTTTGCCAGCCTCTTTCCCTTTGCGGGCTGGCGCACCCAGGGCATCTCGCCGGCGGAGTTTTTGCTCGCCCGCATTCCGCCGCCGTACTGGACCTGGTTCGATGTCTGGATCAATGTGGCCGGCTATGCGCCGCTGGGCTTGCTGCTGAGCCTGGGCTGGTGGCGCCATGGCTGGGTCAGAACGGGCTGGCTCTGGGCCTTGTGCGTGGGCAGCCTGCTGTCGCTCGCGATGGAGTTCCTGCAGATTTTTCTGCCGCTGCGGGTGTCCAGCAACATGGACTGGCTGCTCAACAGCATCGGCACCTTGCTGGGCGCGCTGGCCGTGCCCCTGCTGGCCTGGCTGGGTATCTTGCGGCGCTGGCGCGATGTGCGGGCGCGCTGGTTCGATGCCGATGCGCGGGGCGCGATCGTGCTGCTGATGCTGTGGCCGCTGGCCTTGCTGTTCCCGGCCGCGCAGCCCTTTGGCCTGGGCCAGGTCTTTGACCGGCTGGAGATGTGGCTGGTCGACATGCTGGAGAACTCGGCCTTCGAGCACTGGATGCCCAACTTCATGCAGGCCACCGAGCCGCTGTCGCCCATCGGCCAGTTGATGGCCGTGCTGCTGGGCCTGCTGATTCCCTGCTGGCTCGCCTTCAGCGTGATGGGCAGCGTGACGCGGCGCATGGCCATGGTGGCGCTGGTGGTGCTGGCAGGGATTGCATTCTCGGCGCTGTCGTCCTCGCTGAGTTACGGGCCCAGCTATGCCTGGGACTGGCTGGACCAGACCACGCGCCTGGGCATTGCGCTGGCCGTGTCGCTGGCGCTGCTGCAAGTGGGCCTGCCGCGCCGCTACTGCGTGCTGCTGCTGCTGATGGGCTTGATGATCGATGTCAACTTGCTCAACCAGTCGCCGCCCAACCCCTACTACGCCGATGCCCTGCAGTCCTGGGAGCAGGGGCGCTTTATCCGCTTTTTTGGCCTGGGCCAGTGGCTCAGCTGGCTGTGGCCGTTTGCGGTGATCGCCTATGTGCTGCTGCGCCTGGGCCGGCTGCCTGCGGTGGTGGCGGCGCGCCGGCGCCAACGCCTGGACCAGCGCGCGGCTTCCAGCACACCGCCCGAGCAAGGCTAAACGCAGTAGCCCGTGGCAGTATTGCGGCCTCTGGGCGCCAGGCGGGCGCCAAGCTGCCACAATGGGGGATCGCATTCGAAGAGAGCTTGGCATGAGCGAGCAAAAACCTGGCAACGACGGCCAGTACTACCAGCACCACGTGTTCTTCTGCCTCAATGACCGCGTCAACGGTGAAGACAGCTGTGCCCACCATGGCGCCAAGGACATGTTTGACCACTGCAAGGCCCGCGTCAAAGCCGAAGGCTTGAGCGGGCCGGGCAAGGTGCGCGTCAACAAGGCTGGCTGCCTGGACCGCTGCGCAGGCGGCCCCATCATGGCGGTCTACCCCGAGGGCGTCTGGTACACCTATATCGACAATGACGATATCGATGAAATCGTCGAGTCGCACCTGAAGAACGGCAAGGTGGTCGAGCGCTTGCTGACCCCGCCCGACGTGGGCCGCTGAGCGCGCGCCTGCTTCCTCCCCTTTTTTTCCCGCACAGACACAGGGCGCCACTGCCGCTGCAGGCGCTGGGTGGCCCGCCATGGAGTAGACCGCAGCATGAACGCGCAAACCGAACGTTTCACCATCCACGGGCCGGCCGGCATTCTGGAAGTGGCCCGCGATCTGGCCGCCAGCCCCGATGGCGCGCAGCGCGGCACGGCCATCATTGCCCATCCCCATCCCCTGTTTGCCGGCACGATGGACAACAAGGTGGTGCAGACCCTGGCGCGGGCCTTTGTGGCGAGCGGCTGGACGGCGCTGCGCTTCAACTTTCGCGGTGTCGGCCAGTCGGCAGGCAGCTATGACGAAGGCCGCGGCGAGCGAGATGATTTTCTGGCCGTGGTCGAGCAGCTCGCGCCCCAGGGGAATCTGGCGCTGGCCGGTTTTTCTTTTGGCTCCTTTGTGATGAGCCATGCGTTGGCGGAACTTTGGCCCCAACGCCAGATCGACAAGGCGGTGTTCGTGGGCACGGCCGCATCGCGCTTTACGGTGGCGACCTTGCCGCCCGAAGCCCATGAGCGCACCTTGGTGGTGCATGGCGAGGCCGATGACACGGTGCCGCTGTCGGCGGTGATGGACTGGGCCCGGCCTCAGATACTACCGGTTACGGTTGTGCCCGGAGGCGGGCATTTTTTCCACGGACAATTACCGCTGCTCAAAGGCCTGGTCACGCGCCACCTGCTGGCCCCCGCCTTGTGATGGTGGTGTAGTATTGCTATTGTTTTTGATATCCTGCGGCCAGCCATCCTGCGCTGCAGGCACTTGTTTCTAAGAGTTGAACGACATGAAATCGAGCTTGATGCCCACCCTGCGTAACTGGGCTGCAGCAGCGCTGCTGGCGCCCACCCTGGCCTTTGCCCAATTGGCAGCGCCCCAGCCGCCCGAGATCGCGGCGCGCAACTACCTGTTGTTTGACGTGACCACCGGCCAGATCCTGGCGGCCAAGGATGTGGATGCGCCGGTCGAGCAGGCCTCGCTCACCAAGCTGATGACGGGTTATGTGGTGTTCGATGCGCTGCGCAACAAGAAGATCAGCCTGGAGCAGACCATGCCGGTGAGCGAGCGCGCCTGGAAGATGCCCGGCTCGCGCATGTTCATCGACCCCAAGATGCAGGTGAAGGTGGATGACCTGCTGCACGGCATGATTGTGCAATCGGGCAACGATGCGACGATGGCGCTGGCCGAAGCGGTGGGCGGCACGGCCGAGAACTTTGTGCGCCTGATGAACGAGCAGGCCAAGGCGCTGGGCATGACCAACACGGCCTACAAGAACCCCGAAGGCCTGACCGAGCCGGGCCACACGACGACCGCCAAGGACCTGAGCATTCTGGCCAACCGCCTGATCAAGGACTTCCCGGAGTACATGCACTACTACGCGACCAAGCAGTGGTTCTACCCCGGCACGCCCAAGTCCAACGGCACCAATCGTAATACTTTGTTGTTCCGCGACCCGACGGTGGACGGCCTCAAGACCGGCCACACCAATGCCGCCGGCTATTGCCTGGTCTCTACGGCCAAGCGCCAGGTACCCAATGCGGGCGAGCGCCGCCTGATCTCCATCCTGCTGGGAGCGGCCAGCGACAAGGACCGCGCCAACGAAAGCCAGAAGCTATTGAACTGGGGCTATACCGCATTCGACACCGTCAAGCTGTTCGATGGCGGCCAGGCCGTGGCGACCCCCAAGGCCTGGAAGGGCGCGCAGGACACCGTCAAGATCGGCAGCGTGGCGCCCATCGTCGTGAATGTGCCAGCGGGCACCGGCGGCAAGCTCGAAACCCAGGTGGTGAGCCAGGAGCCGCTGATTGCGCCCTTCACCAAGGGCCAGAAGCTGGGCACCTTGAAGGTGATGGCAGGCGGCCAGCCAGTGGCCGAGGTGCCGCTGGTGGCGCTCGACGATGTCGCAGAAGCGGGCATCTTTGGCCGCGCCTGGGATGCGATCCGTCTGTGGATCAAGTAAAGCGGTGCTGATGCCGGCCCTATAAGAACCTGTTCAAAGTCTCTACGCAGCCGCGTTGGAGTGCAATCGGGATGAGTTCGAAGGGATGGAACGCAGCTTGCACCGGGGTGCAAGCAAGGGCCAGCGCGCAGAAATCGCCCGATTTCACTCCAACCCTTAGGGACAGTGGCTTTGCGCTGCCCGGGAAGGGGCGCCCGGCTAGGGCCGCCCGGGCAGGGGCGGTCTGCGTCGTTGCAAATCCTCGCAATAGCTGGGCTATTGCTGCGGTATTGCGCGGCTGGGCGCCCCCCCCCCTAGCATCCCATCCCGCAAAGACACTGTCGCGGCGCGAGGAGACTTTGAACAGGTTCTAAGGCCCGGCAGACGCCCAGTCCACCCCTCTGCAAAGCGTGCCCCTGGCACGCTTTGTGGTTTCTGTGCTTGCAAAAATGAGAGCAGCTAAAGCAGAGCTGTTGGGCGCTGCCTGAAGAAAGTGCCCCGATGGCGGCCACCGGGCAGTGGCCTTGGGTCCAAACCATTTGCTCAATTTGGAGTCAGGTGGTACATTAGAGGGCTTTTCGGAATTTCCGAAGGGGCTGCCGTCTTTGCCTTTGGGGCAAGGGGCTGGCAGCAAATCACGGTAAGTTCACGGTAATTTCACGTTTAGGGACGTTTATTAATGCCAACCATTAACCAACTCGTGCGTCAGGGCCGCACGGTAGAAGTTGTTAAATCCAAGAGCCCTGCTATGGAAAACTGCCCCCAGCGCCGCGGCGTGTGCACCCGTGTGTACACCACGACGCCTAAGAAGCCTAACTCGGCTTTGCGTAAGGTGGCCAAGGTTCGTCTGACCAACGGTTTCGAAGTCATTTCGTACATCGGCGGTGAAGGCCACAACCTGCAAGAGCACAGCGTTGTGCTGGTGCGCGGTGGCCGTGTGAAGGACTTGCCAGGTGTGCGTTACCACATCGTGCGCGGTTCGCTTGACCTGCAAGGCGTCAAGGACCGTAAGCAGTCCCGTTCGAAGTACGGTGCCAAGAAGCCTAAGGCCAAGTAAGCCCTGGTTTTTTGAACGAATACAAAGGTGCTGTGTCCCGCGTGGCGCGAGATTCAGCGTAGTGACCCCAAGCGCAAGTGTTTTGTGTGGGTCGAGTAAGTGGGAGTCCTTGATTGGCTCTCGCGGTGTCTGAAAAGATGCCAACTGAAGCAAAGATAGAGGTAAAGAAATGCCACGTCGTCGCGAAGTCCCCAAACGTGAAATTCTGCCGGATCCAAAGTTCGGCAATGTAGAGCTGTCCAAATTCATGAACGTGATCATGGAAGGCGGCAAGAAGGCAGTTGCTGAGCGCATCATTTACGGCGCTCTGGAACTGATCGAGAAGAAGCACCCTGATAAAGACCCGCTGGAAGCTTTCGTTGTTGCCATCAACAACGTCAAGCCCATGGTCGAAGTGAAGTCCCGCCGTGTTGGCGGTGCCAACTACCAGGTGCCAGTGGAAGTGCGTCCTGTCCGTCGTCTGGCTCTGTCCATGCGCTGGATCAAGGAAGCTGCTCGCAAGCGCGGTGAAAAGTCCATGGCCCAACGCCTGGCCAACGAACTGCTGGAAGCCACCGAAGGCCGTGGCGGCGCGATGAAGCGTCGTGACGAAGTGCACCGTATGGCCGAAGCCAACAAGGCATTCAGCCACTTCCGCTTCTAAGCTGCGCGAGATCTGTCTCGATATTGCAAAGGCCGCATGCAACAATTTTTGCCTGCGGCCTTGCTCGGATTGAGACTGCCCTCACATCGTAGGCTGATGCCTGCGCAATCCGCCAGTCCGCATCGCCTCCACACTTACTGATCAACAAAGGATCAACCATGGCTCGCAAGACCCCCATCGAGCGCTACCGCAATATCGGTATTTCTGCGCACATCGACGCAGGTAAAACCACCACGACCGAACGTATCCTGTTTTACACCGGCGTGACCCACAAGCTGGGCGAAGTGCACGACGGCGCTGCTACCACCGACTGGATGGAGCAAGAGCAAGAGCGTGGCATTACCATCACTTCCGCTGCAGTGACCTGCTTCTGGAAGGGTATGGACATGTCCTACCCAGAACACCGCTTCAACATCATCGACACCCCCGGCCACGTTGACTTCACGATTGAAGTGGAACGTTCCATGCGCGTGCTCGACGGCGCTTGCATGGTGTACTGCGCTGTGGGTGGCGTGCAGCCCCAGTCCGAAACCGTGTGGCGTCAAGCCAACAAGTACAAGGTGCCACGTCTGGCCTTTGTGAACAAGATGGACCGCACCGGTGCCAACTTCTACAAGGTCTACGACCAGATGAAGCTGCGCCTGAAGGCCAACCCCGTGCCCGTGGTGATCCCAATCGGCGCTGAAGACAACTTCACCGGCGTGGTCGATCTGGTCAAGATGAAGGCCATCATCTGGGACGAAGCGTCCCAGGGCATGAAGTTCGAATACGCTGACATTCCTGCAGACCTGGTCGAGACCGCCAACAAGTGGCGTGAAAACCTGGTGGAATCGGCTGCCGAAGCGTCGGAAGAGCTGATGAACAAGTACCTGGAAGAAGGTACCTTGTCGGAAGAAGAAGTGAAGGCCGGTATCCGTGCCCGCACGCTGTCGACCGAAATCCAGCCTATGCTGTGCGGCACCGCGTTCAAGAACAAGGGTGTGCAGCGCATGCTGGACGCCGTGATCGACTACCTGCCTTCGCCAGTGGACATCCCTGACGTGGCTGGTACCGACCCAGAAGACGAAGAAAAGAAGCTGACCCGCAAGGCGGACGACGGCGAAAAGTTCTCTGCTCTGGCGTTCAAGCTGATGACCGACCCGTTCGTGGGCCAGTTGACCTTCGTGCGTGTGTACTCCGGCGTTCTGTCCAAGGGCGACACCGTGTACAACTCGGTCAAGGGCAAGAAAGAGCGTATCGGCCGTATCGTGCAGATGATGGCGAACGACCGTATCGAAGTGGACGAAATCCGCGCCGGTGACATCGCCGCTTGCGTGGGCCTGAAGGACGTGACCACCGGTGAAACCCTGTGTGACGTGGCTTCGCCTATCGTGCTCGAACGCATGGTGTTCCCAGAGCCCGTGATTGCACAGGCTGTGGAACCCAAGTCGAAGGCCGACCAGGAAAAGATGGGTATCGCTCTGTCGCGTCTGGCTGCAGAAGATCCATCGTTCCGCGTGCGCTCCGACGAAGAATCGGGTCAGACCATCATCGCCGGTATGGGCGAGCTGCACCTGGAAATTATCGTTGACCGCATGAAGCGTGAATTCAACGTGGAAGCCAACGTGGGCAAGCCCCAAGTGGCCTACCGCGAAACGATTCGCCAAAAGGTGGTGGACGTGGACGGCAAGTTCGTTCGCCAGTCCGGCGGTAAGGGCCAGTACGGTCACGTGGTGTTCACGGTTGAGCCGCAAGAGCCAGGCAAGGGCTTCGAGTTCGTCGACGCCATCAAGGGCGGTGTGGTTCCTCGCGAATACATCCCTGCGGTGGAAAAGGGCGTGATCGAAGCGCTGACCTCCGGCGTGCTGGCTGGCTACCCTGTGGTGGACGTCAAAGTGACGCTGACCTTCGGTTCGTACCACGATGTGGACTCGAACGAAATGGCGTTCAAGATGGCCGCTATCTTCGGTTTCAAGGAAGCTGCTCGCAAGGCCAGCCCCGTGATCCTCGAGCCCATGATGGCCGTGGAAGTGGAAACGCCTGAAGACTACGCCGGTACCGTGATGGGTGACTTGTCTTCCCGCCGCGGTATGGTGCAGGGCATGGACGACATGGTCGGTGGCGGCAAGGCCATCAAGGCAGAAGTGCCACTGTCCGAAATGTTCGGCTACGCCACGTCGCTGCGTTCGCAAACGCAAGGCCGCGCTACGTACACGATGGAGTTCAAGCACTACGCTGAAGCCCCACGTAATGTGGCAGAGGCTATTGTCGCTTCCCGCGCAAAGGCCTAAAATATGCGCCCGCACCTGGCTTGCCAGGTGCGGATCGCTTTTTTGTCTACGACCGGATGCCGCTTTGTTTCCTGTGCGAAGCGACCCAGCAATTCGGTGTAGACGTTAAACCCAACACAGGTTTTGCTCTTTATTTGGAGAATTCTCATGGCAAAAGGTAAATTCGAACGGACCAAGCCGCACGTCAACGTGGGCACCATTGGTCACGTGGACCACGGCAAGACCACGCTGACGGCTGCTATCGCAACCGTGCTGTCTGCCAAGTTCGGCGGCGAAGCCAAGAAGTACGACGAAATCGACGCTGCTCCTGAAGAAAAGGCACGCGGCATCACCATCAATACCGCACACGTTGAGTACGAAACGGCTAACCGCCACTACGCTCACGTGGACTGCCCAGGTCACGCCGACTATGTGAAGAACATGATCACCGGCGCTGCCCAGATGGACGGCGCTATTCTGGTGTGCTCGGCTGCTGACGGCCCCATGCCCCAGACCCGTGAACACATCCTGCTGGCTCGCCAGGTGGGCGTGCCTTACATCATCGTGTTCCTGAACAAGTGCGACATGGTGGATGACGAAGAGCTGCTGGAGCTGGTGGAAATGGAAGTCCGCGAACTGCTGGACAAGTACGATTTCCCAGGTGACGACACCCCCATCATCCGCGGCTCGGCTAAGCTGGCTCTGGAAGGCGACCAATCCGACAAGGGTGAACCCGCTATCCTGCGTCTGGCTGAAGCGCTGGACACCTACATCCCAACGCCAGAGCGCGCTGTGGACGGTGCTTTCCTGATGCCCGTGGAAGACGTGTTCTCCATCTCCGGTCGTGGTACCGTGGTGACCGGCCGTATCGAGCGCGGTATCATCAAGGTCGGCGAAGAAATCGAAATCGTCGGTATCAAGGACACCGTCAAGACCACCGTGACCGGCGTGGAAATGTTCCGCAAGCTGCTGGACCAAGGTCAAGCTGGTGACAACGTTGGCCTGCTGCTGCGCGGCACCAAGCGTGAAGACGTGGAGCGTGGCCAAGTGCTGTGCAAGCCTAACTCGATCAAGCCACACACTCACTTCACCGCTGAAGTGTATGTGCTGAGCAAGGACGAAGGCGGCCGCCACACCCCCTTCTTCAACAACTACCGTCCTCAGTTCTACTTCCGTACCACGGACGTGACCGGCGCCATCGAGCTGCCAGCTGACAAGGAAATGGTGATGCCTGGCGATAACGTGTCGATCACCGTCAAGCTGATCAACCCCATCGCTATGGAAGAAGGTCTGCGTTTCGCTATTCGCGAAGGCGGCCGTACCGTGGGCGCTGGCGTGGTTGCCAAGATCATTGCTTAATTCTTAGCACAACTGGGAATTAACCATGTCCAAGCAAAAAATCCGCATCCGCCTGAAGGCTTTCGATTACAAGTTGATCGACCAGTCCGCTGCTGAAATCGTTGAAACCGCCAAGCGCACCGGCGCGATTGTCAAGGGTCCAGTGCCACTGCCAACCCGCATGAAGCGTTTTGACATTCTGCGTTCGCCCCACGTGAACAAGACTTCGCGTGACCAGCTGGAAATCCGCACCCACCAACGCCTGATGGACATTGTCGATCCTACCGACAAGACCGTTGACGCGCTGATGAAGCTGGACCTGGCTGCCGGCGTGGACGTCGAAATCAAACTGCAATAAGGCCTGAAAGCCACACCTGCCGGTGTGGCTGCTTGTCCTTTCTAACGCGAACTTGCCTATTTGGGAAGTTCGCGTTAGAATTTATGGCTTCGTGATCTATACATCCAATGTGCCTGGCATTTTGGTGGTAAGAGGCGAAGTTTTTATTAACCTTCTTTCGTGCCTGTGGCGTCAAACCCAGGGGCAACACCGAGCCAATTGCAGTTTCGGTGGCGGAAGTTTTGGAGCAACAAATGAGTCAAAGCAACTCCCTCGGGTTGCTGGGCCGTAAGGTAGGCATGATGCGCCTGTTCACGGATGACGGCGATGCAGTGCCTGTCACCGTGGTGGATGTGTCTAACAACCGCGTGACCCAGGTCAAAACCCAAGAGAACGACGGCTACGTGGCCCTGCAGGTCACTTTTGGTCAACGCCGCGCTTCGCGCGTGACCAAGCCAGCCGCTGGCCACCTGGCCAAGGCAGGCGTGGAAGCTGGTGAAATCACCCAGGAATTCCGCGTTGAAGCTGACACCGCCGGCAAGTACGCCGCAGGTGCATCCTTGCCAGTGACCGAGATCTTCGCAGTGGGCCAAAAGGTCGACGTGCAAGGTACCTCGATCGGTAAGGGCTACGCCGGTACCATCAAGCGTCACAACTTCAAGTCGCAACGTGCTTCTCACGGTAACAGCCGTTCGCACAATGTTCCCGGCTCGATCGGTATGGCACAAGACCCAGGTCGCGTGTTCCCCGGTAAGCGCATGACCGGTCACATGGGCGATGAGACCGTGACTACCCAGAATCTCGACGTGGTTCGTATCGACGAAGCCCGTCAACTGCTGCTGATCAAGGGCGCAATCCCCGGTTCGAAGAATGGCTTCGTGACCGTGCGTCCTGCTGTCAAGGCAGCCGCTAAAGGAGCGAACTAATGAAGCTCGAACTCCTGAACGAACAAGGTAAGGCAGCCTCCCAAGTGGACGCTCCTGAGACCGTGTTTGGTCGCGATTTCAATGAAGACCTGATTCACCAGATCATCGTTGCTTACCGCGCCAACGGCCGTCAAGGCACACGCGCTCAAAAGGACCGCGAACAGGTCCGTCACACCACCGCCAAGCCTTTCAAACAAAAGGGTACTGGCCGTGCACGTGCTGGTATGTCGTCTTCGCCTCTGTGGCGTGGCGGCGGTCGCATCTTCCCGAATCTGCCTGATGAAAACTTCACGCAGAAGATCAACAAGAAGATGTACCGCGCCGGTATGGCATCCATCTTCTCGCAGCTGGCCCGTGAAGGCCGCCTGGCTGTGGTTGATTCGCTGACGGTTGATTCGCCCAAGACCAAGGTACTGGCTGACAAGTTCAAGTCCATGAACCTGGACTCGGTGATGGTGATCGCCGACGAAGTGGACGAAAACCTGTACCTCGCTTCGCGCAATCTGAAGAATGTGTTCGTGGTTGAGCCACGTTACGCTGATCCAGTGTCGCTGGTGCAATTCAAGAAAGTGCTCGTTACCAAGGGCGCTCTCGACAAACTCAAGGAGATGTTCGCATGAGCCGTGTGAACCCTACTCCCGCCGAACGCAAGTTCGACGAAGGTCGTCTGATGCAAGTGCTGGTTGCTCCTATCGTGTCCGAAAAGGCCACGCTGGTTGCTGAAAAGTCCAACGCTGTGACATTCAAGGTGCTGCAGAACGCCACCAAGCCCGAGATCAAGGCCGCTGTTGAGCTGCTGTTCAAGGTCGAAGTGAAGGGCGTGTCTGTGGTGAACACCAAGGGCAAGACCAAGCGCTTTGGCAAGACCATCGGCCGCCGCGACAACGTGCGCAAGGCTTATGTGCTGCTCAAGCCAGGTCAAGAGCTGAACCTCTCTGGGGAGGCTGCGTAATCATGGCTGTTATTAAGCTCAAACCAACTTCGCCCGGCCAACGCCATGTGGTGAAGGTGACCCGTGGCCATCTGCACAAGGGCGAAGGTTTCGCTCCTCTGCTGGAACCTCAGTTCCAAAAGGCAGGCCGCAACAACAACGGTCACATCACTACCCGTCACAAGGGCGGTGGTCACAAGCACCACTACCGTGTGGTGGACTTCAAGCGCACCAAGGACGGCATCCCCGCCAAGGTGGAACGCATTGAATACGATCCAAACCGTACCGCTCACATCGCTCTGGTGTGCTACGCAGACGGCGAGCGTCGTTATGTGATCGCTCCGCGTAACCTGGAAGTGGGCGCAACCATCATCAGTGGCTCTGAAGCACCGATCCGCGTGGGTAACACCCTGCCGATCCGCAACATCCCTGTGGGTTCGACCATTCACTGCATCGAGCTGAAGATCGGCGCTGGCGCACAAATCGCCCGTTCCGCTGGTACCTCGGCTACCCTGCTGGCTCGCGAAGGCGTTTACGCCCAAGTGCGTATGCGTTCGGGCGAAGTTCGCAAGATCCATATCGAATGCCGTGCAACCATCGGTGAAGTCGCCAACGAAGAACACAGCCTGCGCCAACTGGGCAAGGCCGGTGTCAAGCGTTGGATGGGTATTCGTCCTACCGTCCGCGGTGTGGTGATGAACCCTGTCGATCACCCACACGGTGGTGGTGAAGGCAAGACCGGTGAAGGCCGTCACGCAGTTGACCCATGGGGCAATCTGACGAAGGGCTACCGTACCCGTAACAACAAGCGCACACAGACCATGATCGTGTCGCGCCGTAAGAAGTAAGGGGTAGCAAATGACTCGTTCTCTTAAAAAGGGTCCGTTTGTTGACCATCACTTGCTGGCAAAGGTCGAAAAGGCCATCGCCACCAAGGACAAGAAACCAGTGAAGACCTGGTCGCGTCGCTCCATGGTTCTGCCCGATTTCATCGGTCTGACCATCGCCGTGCACAACGGCAAGCAACACGTACCGGTATATGTAACCGACCAGATGGTGGGCCACAAGCTCGGCGAATTCGCCCTGACGCGCACCTTCAAGGGTCACCCCGCTGATAAAAAAGCGAAACGATAAGGAGTAGACCATGTCTGAAACACGTGCAGTCCTCCGCGGCGTTCGCCTGTCGGTTGACAAAGGCCGTCTGGTTGCGGATCTGATTCGCGGCAAGAAGGTTGACCAAGCTCTGAACATTCTCGAATTCACGCAGAAAAAAGCTGCCGTGATCGTCAAGAAGGTTCTGGAGTCCGCTATCGCCAACGCTGAGCACAACGACGGCGCTGACATCGACGAATTGAAGGTCAAGACCATCTTCGTCGAGCAAGGCACCACGCTCAAGCGTTTTACCGCTCGCGCCAAGGGCCGCGGCAACCGCATCAGCAAGCCTACCTGCCACATTTATGTGACCGTGGGTAACTGAGGCCTAAAGGAAGAACATGGGACAAAAAATCCATCCTACCGGCTTCCGTCTGGCGGTCAGCCGTAACTGGTCTAGCCGCTGGTACGCAAGCAACCGTGATTTCGCCGGCATGCTGGCCGAAGACATCAAGGTTCGTGAGTACCTGAAAGAGAAGCTGAAGAACGCTGCCGTGGCACGCGTTCTGATCGAGCGTCCTGCCAAGAACGCCCGCATCACCATTTACTCGGCGCGTCCTGGTGTGGTGATCGGCAAGAAGGGTGAAGACATCGAGGCCCTGAAGAAGGAACTCGCTGCTCGCCTGGGCGTGCCAGTGGCTGTGAACATCGAAGAAGTGCGCAAGCCTGAAATCGATGCCCAGCTGATCGCTGACTCGATCACCCAGCAGCTCGAAAAGCGTATCCAGTTCCGTCGCGCCATGAAGCGTGCGATGCAGAATGCGATGCGTCTGGGCGCTCAAGGTATCAAGATCATGTCGTCGGGCCGTCTCAACGGTATCGAAATCGCACGTACCGAGTGGTACCGCGAAGGTCGTGTGCCACTGCACACCCTGCGCGCCGACATCGATTACGGCACCTCCGAAGCCAAGACCACCTACGGTGTGATCGGCGTGAAGGTGTGGGTCTACAAGGGTGACACTCTGGGTCGTAACGATCTGCCAGCCGCAGAAACGCCACGTCCTGAAGAAGAGCGTCGTCCACGTGGTCCTCGTCGTGACAACCGCAATGGCGATCGTCCATCGCGTGGCCCTCGTCGCCCCGCTGGTGGTAACACGGCTCCTGCAGACGGCAGCGACAAGCCCGCCGGCGCTGGTGCTGATTCCGTTAAGCGCGTTCGCAAGACTGACGCGCCCGCTACAGCAGCGGACGGTAAAGGAGAATAACTATGCTGCAACCTGCTCGCCGCAAATACCGCAAGGAGCAAAAGGGTCGCAACACTGGTATCGCAACCCGTGGTAACACGGTAGCGTTCGGTGATTTCGGCCTGAAATGCACGGACCGTGGCCGCCTGACGGCCCGCCAGATCGAGGCTGCACGTCGTGCAATCTCCCGTCACGTCAAGCGTGGTGGCCGTATCTGGATCCGCGTGTTCCCTGACAAGCCAATCTCGACCAAGCCAGCCGAAGTCCGTATGGGTAACGGTAAGGGCAACCCAGAGTACTACGTGGCTGAAATTCAGCCCGGTAAGATGGTGTTCGAAATCGTTGGCGTGCCCGAAGAACTGGCCCGCGAAGCGTTCCGCCTGGCTGCTGCCAAGCTGCCGCTGCGCACCACGTTCGTTACCCGTCAGCTTGGCGCTTAAATTCAGGAGAAATCGATATGACGAAAGCTGCTGAACTGCGCCAAAAAGACGTTGCTGGCCTGGAAGCCGAGATCAAGTCCTTGCAAAAGGCTCACTTTGGTCTGCGCATGCAAAAGGCAACGCAACAACTGGGCAACACCGCTACCATCAAGGCTACCCGCCGCGATGTGGCACGTGCCAAGACCATTCTTGCTGAAAAGCAAGCCGCCAAGTAATAGGAGCCGACATGACGGAAGCTAAAAAATCCCTCAAGCGCACCTTGATTGGCAAGGTGGTCAGCGATAAGCGTGAAAAGACCGTGACCGTTCTGGTAGAACGTCGCGTGAAGCACCCCATCTACGACAAGATCATGATCAAGTCCAGCAAGTACCACGCCCACGACGAAAAGGGCGAGTACAACACCGGCGATACGATCGAGATCACCGAGAGCCGTCCGCTCTCCAAGACCAAGAACTGGGTTGCTACCCGCTTGGTGCAAAAGGCTGCTTTGGTTTAAGTCTTTTGCGACTTGCACCAACGTAACTTCAAAAACGACCCACAATCTGTGGGTCGTTTTTTTATGCCCGTTTTGGCCCTCCGGCCGGCGGGATCACTGCCTGATGGGCAATTTACAAGGAGTACACCATGATCAAAGTTGGCGATTCGCTTCCCTCTGCAACCCTGAGCGAGTTTGTGGCGGTCGAAGGCAATGGCTGCAGCCTGGGCCCCAATGCCTTTGATGTGAGCAAGGAAGCGGCTGGCAAGACCATCGCTTTGTTTGCGGTGCCCGGCGCTTTCACGCCGACCTGCTCGGCCAAGCACCTGCCTGGCTACGTGGAAAAGGCAGACGCCTTCAAGGCCGCCGGTGTGGATGAAATCTGGTGCCTGTCCGTCAATGACGCCTTTGTGATGGGCGCTTGGGGCAAGGACCAGCACACCGAAGGCAAGGTGCGCATGATTGGTGACGGCGATGCCGCCTTTGCCAAGGCCACCGGCCTGACGCTGGACCTCAACGGCAAGGGCCTGGGCCTGCGCAGCAACCGCTACTCCATGCTGGTCAAGGATGGCAAGGTGGTGCAGCTGAACGTGGAAGCCCCTGGCCAGTTCACGGTCAGCGATGCCGACACCATCCTGGCCCAAGCCAAGCAGGCCTAAGGCCACATCGGGCTGCTGCTGCGCTGCAAGGCGTTGCAGGGCCTGGCCGGAATGCACAAAGCACGCCTAGGCGTGCTTTTTTGTGGCTGGCAGCGGTATCTGCAGTGCGCTGTTCCTAGCGCAGCGGTCAGGGATGGACGTCGGCCTTGAGGTAGTGCGTACCGGCGACGGGGTTGTGGTAGTAGGGCGGAATCTCTTCAAAGCCAAAATCGGCATAGAGCGCGCGGGCCGACTCCATGCTGTCCAACGTGTCGAGCAGGATGCAGTCATATCCCAGGCGGATCGCGCTGGCCATGGTGTAGTCCACCAGCTGGCGGCCCAGGCCAAAGCCCCGGAAGGCCTTGCGCACATAGAGGCGCTTCATCTCGCAGGCGTTGCTGTAGTCCACGTCGTCCATGGGCCGCAGCGCGCAGCAGCCGGCGACCGAGCCTTCCACCAGCGCCAGCACCAGGTCGCCGCGTGGGTCGCCATATTCGCCGGGCAGCTCGGCCAGCTCTTCCTCAAAACCCTGGAAACCCAGATCAATATCCAGTGACTGGGCATATTCCCGAAAGATCTCGCGGGTCACGGCGAGCTCTTCCGGTGTGGTGGGGTGCAGGAACGTTATCTCAGGTCGGTCCACAGCGGCGGCGCTTAGTCAAGGAATGTGCAGTGTAGCGCCCGCGCCATCGCAGGCGCCATTGAAAAACCGCCTATCAAGGGCGGTTTTCTTGGGGGGGTGCTGCAAAGGTTCAGGTCTCTGCGAGCAGCTTGTCGATCAGCTTGTGCAGCTCCTCAAAATTGGGCGCGCCCACATAGCGCTTGACCACCTGGCCCTGCTTGTTCACGACAAAGGTGGTCGGGGTGAGTTGGATGTCGCCCCAGTCCTTGGCAATCTGGCCGGTGTTGTCGATCGCGACCTTGAAAGGCAGCTTGCGCGACTCTGCAAAGTTGACGACATAGCTGGGCGGGTCGTAGTGCATGGCCACTGCCATGGTGTCGTAGCCACGGTCCTTGTACTTGTCGTAGGTCTTGATGATCTCGGGCATTTCCGCTACGCAGGTGGTGCAGCTGGTGGCCCAGAAGTTCACCAGGGTGACCTTGCCCTTCATGTCGGCCGTCGTCTGCGTGCTGCCGTTGAGCAGCACAAACCGGCTCTCGGGCGCGGCCGCCTGCCCCGTGCCCTGGTAGACAAAGGCACCAATGCCAATCGCCGCAGCGATGGCCAGCGTGGTGAGGACGGTGGTGGAGGTTTTTCGGGACATGGTGCTCGGAGTCAAGGCGGTGCCGAAAGTTCGGCGCTGTGGTCATTATGCGACCAGTGTTGCTGACGGGCGCAGTAAGCTGGCCATACCTGCGCGCACGGCTTGACCATCACAGTGCCGTGCCCATAATGGCCGGATGCCCCTGGCCCGCCGCCTGATCCTCACCACTGCCATGCTGCTGGCCGCCTGCAGCCCGGCGCTGAACTGGCGCGTGGTGCGCCTGGCCGATGCACCGCTGGACCTGATGCTGCCCTGCAAGCCTGACCGTGCGGTGCGTGAGCTGGCCTGGGGCACGCAGACCTTGGCCGTGTCGATGGTAGGCTGCAAGGCCGACGGGGCGACCTATGCACTGGCCCATGTGGCCCTGGCGCAGCCGCAGGATGCGGCCTCGGTGATGGTTGACTGGCAAAAGGCACTGCACCAGCAGCTGCAGATCGCCGATGCCTGGCAGCCGCTGCCCGGCGAGACCTTTGTACTGCCCGGTACCTTGGCGCTGCCCCAGGCACGCCAGCTGCAGTGGCAGGGCCGCAATGACCAGGGGCGCACCGTGTATGCGAATGCACGCTGGTTTGCGCGCGCCGAAGGGCCGCAGGTGCGCGTGTACCAGGCCCTGGTGCTGTCCGCTGAGCCTTTGGCCGCTGAGGCGCTGCAGAGCTTTGTCCAAGGTCTGCAGCTGCGTTAGGAGTCGCCGGATTGGCCACGGGCCAGCCCGGGCGCTTGGCTAAGCAACACTACCAATGTTGCAGTGCCGCAAAATCGCTACACTGGTGCAGGGTACAGCAGGGCCGGGATTGCCGCCTGCTGCATGCCCATTCACAGAACTTCTGGGTTTTTGATTTGATGAGCAACCGGATATTGTTGATCGCCCATGCACCGCTGGCCCAGGCGCTGGCGCAATGCGCCGCGCATGTGTTCCCCGACAGCGGAGAGCACCTGATGGCGCTGGATGTGCCTGCCAGCGCCGATCCGGTGGCCTGCCTGCAGGAGGCGCGGGCCATGCTCGACCACAGCCACAGCGGCCCCGTGCTGGTGCTGAGCGACGTGTTTGGCGCGACCCCGCATAATATTGCCCAGGAGCTGGCCAAGCGCCGCGCATCTACAAGGCTGGTGGCCGGTGTCAACCTGCCGATGCTGCTGCGCGCGCTGTGCTATCGCCAAGAAGCGCTGGACAGCCTCGTGGCCCGGGCGATTGCAGGGGGCAGCCAGGGCATTATGCAGGTGACGCAGAACACGCCACAGAACCAAAATATCCGAGCACATGATCAAGACCGCAGTCACCATCAGCAATAAACTGGGCCTGCATGCCCGTGCGTCTGCCAAACTCACCAAGCTGGCCGGCAGTTTTGCCTGCGAGGTTTGGATCACGCGGGGCGAGCGCCGCGTCAATGCCAAAAGCATCATGGGCGTGATGATGCTGGCCGCCGGCATCGGCACCGAGGTGACCATCGAGACCGATGGCGCCGATGAGCAGCAGGCCATGGATGCCTTGCTGGCCCTCATCAACGACAAATTCGGCGAAGGCGAATAAGGCGCAGCCTGGCGTCTGCAGCGGCGCGGGCTCGCTTTTCGCACCGGCCACGACCTTCCAGGCACGCCGCTGCCTGTCGGTGCTGGCAGGTTGCCCAGCTGGCACTGGCATGCGCCGCTCTTTACCTGAACGCCCGCCTTTCCCTGCGCTTTACCAGCCCCCGTGCTTGTACAGTCTTCTGAGACAGGCGTATAAATCAGCTTGGCGCAACGAGCGCGCCAGCGAAGAGGAAGATCCGCATGACATTTGCCATCCATGGAATTGCAGTGGCCCGGGGGATTGCCATTGGCCGGGCCGTCATGGCGGCGTCCAGCCACCTGGAGGTGACCCATTACCTGATCGAGCCCGACCAGGTGGCGCGCGAGATCGAGCGTGTGCGCAAAGGGCGGCTGGCAGTGATCGAAGAGCTGCAGCGCCTGCGCGGCGACCTGGGGGTCGATGCCCCGCAGGAGCTCGAGCCGCTCCTGGATGTGCACCTGATGCTGGTGCAGGACGACATGCTGTCCTCGGGCGTGCGCCAGCTGATCAGCGAGCGCCTCTACAACGCCGAATGGGCGCTGACCGCGCAGCTGGAGCTGCTGTGCCGCCAGTTTGACGAGATGGACGACGAGTACCTGCGTGAGCGCAAAGGCGATCTCGAGCAGGTGGTCGAGCGCGTGCTGCGCCATATGCGTGGCGTCTCCAGCCCGGTGGCGGCGCCCGTCAGCACGCCGCTGGGCGTGCAGGAGGGGCAGCACGACTGGGTGGCCGATGAGCGCGATGCGCCGATGGTGCTGATCGCCAATGACCTCTCGCCGGCCGACATGCTGCAGTTCAAGCAAAGCGTGTTTTCCGGGTTCGTCACGGCCGTGGGCGGCAAGACCAGCCACACCGCCATCGTCGCGCGCAGCATGGATATTCCGGCCGTGGTGGGCGCACGCACGGCCAGCCAGCTCATCCGCGCCGATGACTGGGTCATCATCGACGGCGATGCCGGGGAGGTGATTGTCGATCCCTCGCCGATCCTGCTGGAGGAGTACCGCTTCAAGCAGCGCCAGATGCGCCTGGAGCGCGAGCGCCTCTCGCGCCTGCGCGATACGCCCTCCATCACCATCGATGGCGAGCGCATCGAGCTGCTGGCCAATATCGAGCAACCCGGCGATGGCCCGGCCGCAGTTAAAGCGGGTGCCGTGGGCGTGGGGCTGTTCCGCACCGAATTTCTCTTCATGGGGCGGAGCGGCAAGGTGCCCGATGAAGAAGAGCAGTACCGCGCCTACCGCGAAGCGCTCGAGGGCATGCAGGGCATGCCGGTGACGATTCGCACACTCGACGTGGGCGCCGACAAGCCGCTGGACAAGGCCCAGCCCAAGGACTACTACCTCAACCCGGCGCTGGGCTTGCGCGCCATCCGCTTCAGCCTGGCCGACCCGGACATGTTCCGCACCCAGCTGCGCGCCATCTTGCGCGCCGCAGCGCACGGCCCGGTGCAATTGCTGTTTCCAATGCTCGCCCATGTCAGCGAGATCAAGCAGACCCTGGCGCTGGTCGAGCAAGCCTCGCAGGAGCTGCGCGAGCGCAATGTGCCCCAGGGCCTGGTCAAGCTGGGCGCGATGATCGAGATACCGGCCGCAGCACTGACGGTGCGCACCTTTTTGAAGTACTTCGATTTCCTCTCGATCGGCACCAACGATCTGATCCAGTACACGCTGGCGATCGACCGGGCCGATGAGGCGGTGTCGCAGCTCTACGACCCCTTCCACCCCGCCGTGCTGCGCCTGGTGGCCGAGGTCATCCAGGCGGCCAACGCCGCCGGCAAGGATGTCTGCGTCTGCGGCGAAATGGCCGGCGATACCGCGATGACCCGCTTGCTGCTGGGCCTGGGGCTGCGCAGCTTTTCGATGCAGCCCGCGCAGATCCTGGCCATCAAGCAGCAGGTGCTGCGGGCCGATACGCGGCGCCTGGTGGGCTGGGCCCAGCAGGTCGTCGATGCCGAGAATCCGGCCGATCTGTTGGAGAGCTAAGGCCTTCGCAGGGATTACTCCGCCGGCGTGCGAAAGCGGCTGCGGTACTGGCCCGGTGTCGTGCCCAGCTGGCGGCGAAACGCGCGCTGCAGCGTGTCGGTGGTGTTGAAGCCGCAGGTCTGGGCCACCCGCTCCAGCGGGGCATCGGTGGCCTCGAGCTGCTGGCGGGCTGCCTCCACCCGCGCAGCTTCCAGGTAGGCGGCCGGTGTCATGCCCAGCTCGGTCTTGAAGATACGGGCCAGCTGCCGGTCGCTCACATGCATCTGCTCGGCCAGGTCGGGCATCGACAGCGGCTGGCCCAGGTGCTCGGCGATGTACTGGCGCAGCTTGTCCATGCGGCGCGTGCTCGACAGCGGCTCGAGCATCACGCTGAACTGGCTCTGCCCGCCGGGGCGTTTCAAGAACATCACCAGCTGGCGCGCCACGCGCATCGCCAAGGTGTTGCCAAAATCCTCGGCCACCAAGGCCAGCGCCAGGTCCAGGCAGGTGGTCAGGCCCGCACCGGTCCAGATGTGGCCCTGCTGGATGTAGATGCGGTCGGCATCGACGCGGATGCCGGGATGGTCCTGGGCCAGCTGCGCGGCCGTGGACCAGTGCGTTGTGGCCTCCCTGCCGTCGAGCAGGCCGGCGGCGGCCAGAATATGGGCGCCGACACAGACCGAGGCCACGCGCCGGGACTGTCCCGCCAACGTCTGCACCCATTGGACGACAGCCGGATCGGCCAGCGCCTGCACGCGGCCCTTGGCATCGGTGTCGACCGAGCCCGGCACGATCAAGGTATCAATGGCCTGGTGCTGCAGGCTATCCAGGCGTATGTCGGGCAGCACGCGCACGCCTGCAGCGGTGGTGACCGGGTCCAGTGACTCTGCAGCCAGCAGCACCTGGTAGCCGCAGGGCGCTTCCATCTCGCGCTGCAGCAATGCAAATACCTCGGGCGGGCCGCTGATGTCGAGCAGGTCAACCCGGTCAAACAACACGATCACCATCAGGCGTTCAGGGTGCGGCATGCGTTCTTTCGTTCAAGGCGGGTGTCGGTTTCTGCGGCAAAGACGGCATTGTCCGAAGCGGGGGCTGTCCCTAAGATGCATCCATGCCGCCACCACTGCCGGTGGCGGTCAACCCTCTACACCAGGCCACCACCATGCATACCAGCACTTTACGCGAACTCAACCAACTTGACGCCAAGCCCGCGGTCCTGGCCCAGTCGACCCTGATTCTGGTCGACTACCAGAACACCTACACCCAGGGCGTGATGGCGCTCGAAGGCTGGGAGGCCGCGCTGGACGCCGCATCCCGCCTGCTGGCCCAGGCCCGCGCGGTCGGCGCCAAGGTGATCCATGTGATGCATGATGGCGGCGCGGGCTCGCCGTATGACATCCGCGCCGAGATCGGCCAGATCCATGCCAGCGTGGCGCCGCAGGCCGGGGAGCCGGTCGTCGTCAAGACCGCTCCCAATTCCTTCCACAACACCGATCTGGCCGAGCACGTCGATGCTGCCGGCAACGCGCAGCTGGTGATCATCGGTTTCATGAGCCATATGTGCGTCACCTTCACCGCCGAAGGCGCCTTCCTGCGCGGCAAGCGCGCCACCGTCGTTGCCAATGCCTGTGCCACCCGCGCGCTGCAGTCGGCTGCCGGTTCGGTCTCTGCCGTGCAACTGCACCAAAGCGCGATGGCCACCATCGGCGACCTGTATGCGGTGGTGGTGGGCAGCAGCGCGGCGCTGGGTTAAGACTGCGACTCTGGCGCGAGCCCCAACGCAAAAAGGCTGCCCGGTAGGCAGCCTTTTGCTGTGATGAACACCGCGCGTTTACACGCCAGCCGCGTGTGCCTGCTGGTCGGCGTGGTAGCTCGAGCGCACCATCGCGCCCACGGCGGCATGGGTGAAGCCCATCTTGTAGGCCTCTTCTTCAAACATCTTGAAGGTGTCGGGGTGCACATAGCGGCGCACCGGCAGGTGGCTGTTCGAGGGAGCCAGGTACTGGCCGATGGTCAGCATGTCGATGTTGTGGGCGCGCATGTCGCGCATCACCTGCAGGATTTCCTCATCCGTCTCGCCCAGGCCGACCATGATGCCGCTCTTGGTCGGCACGCTCGGATGCAGGTCCTTGAACTTCTTGAGCAGGTTCAGGCTGAACTGGTAGTCGGAGCCGGGGCGCGCTTCCTTGTACAGGCGCGGTGCGGTTTCCAGGTTGTGGTTCATCACATCGGGTGGGGCAGCCTTGAGGATTTCCAGCGCGCGGTCATCGCGGCCGCGGAAGTCCGGCACCAGGATCTCGATCTGGGTCGTGGGCGAGAGCTCGCGGATGTTCTTGATGCACTCGACAAAGTGGCCCGAGCCGCCGTCGCGCAGGTCATCGCGGTCGACGCTGGTGATCACCACATACTTGAGGCGCAGTGCGGCAATGGTGCGCGCCAGGTTCAGCGGCTCGTTCAGATCGAGCGGGTCGGGGCGGCCATGGCCCACGTCGCAGAACGGGCAGCGGCGCGTGCACTTGTCGCCCATGATCATGAAGGTCGCCGTGCCCTTGCCAAAGCACTCGCCGATGTTGGGGCAGCTGGCCTCTTCGCAGACGGTGTGCAGGTTGTTCTGGCGCAGGATGTCCTTGATCTCGTAGAAACGGGTCGTGGGGCTGCCGGCCTTGACGCGGATCCAATCGGGCTTTTTCAGCACCTCGGCTTGCTGGACCTTGACGGGGATGCGCGCCAGTTTGGCGGCCGCCTTTTGCTTGGCCAGCGGGTTGTAGGTGGCAGCGGACTGTGCTTCGCGCACGACTTCATTGGTGCTCATGATGCTCACTTTAGTTGTTTCACCGCGTTCTGTGCGAGATGCACGCACAAACCCGCTGGGGCCGTAGGCTCTGAGCAAGAACGGCCCGAGGCTGCTGCGCCGCCCCTTGGTGGGGACCAGGGCGTGCGCTGCGGCACCCGCTTATGCAGAACCGGCAGTCGCCAAGCGGGAGGACAGCTCGCGCGCCAAGGTCTTGGCCACGTCCTCCCAGTCGGCGTTAACCCCAATTGTAGAAAGATCGACGGTTTGCAGCCCGGCATAGCCGCAAGGGTTGATGCGGTGGTAGGGTTCCAGGTCCATCTTTACATTCAGGGCCACACCATGGTAGCTGCAGTGGCGGGTGATCTTGATGCCCAGCGCGGCAATCTTGCCCAGGCCGTCAAACACCGGCTCGGGTGCGGGGCTGGTGCCATCGCGCTGCACCGGGCGCTGGGCCAGCATCGCGTGGGAGAAGGGGTCATCGAGGCGCACATAGATGCCGGGGGCCCCCGCCACGCGGTGGCCGGTAACGCCCAGCGAGGCGAGGGTGCGGATCACCGCCTCTTCAATGCGGAACACATATTCTTTGACGAAGTAGCCGGCACGCTGCAGATCGATCAGCGGGTAAGCGACCACTTGCCCCGGGCCATGGTAGGTGACCTGGCCGCCCCGGTTGGTTTGTACCACTGGAATGTCGCCTGTATGCAACAGATGGCTGGGCAGGCCCGCAATGCCCTGGGTGAAAGTGGCCGCATGCTCACACATCCACAGCTCATCGGGCGTTTGCGGCGTGCGCTGCGCAGTGAATTGCTGCATGGCGTGCAGCGTGGTCTCGTAATCGGCCTGGCCAAGAAAGCGGGTCTGCATGGCGAAAAGCGGCCGCAACGGGCCGGCAAGGTTCACAAAGGTGACAACAAGGTGCGCTTACAGTACGACCTTGACCAGGGGGCTGGAGGTGAGCGCCCGGTAGAGGTTGTCGAGCTGTTCGCGGCTGGTGGCCGTCACGGTGATGGTGACACCCAGGTACTTGTCGCCGCTGCTGGGGCGCAGCTCTACCTTGCTGGCGTCGAAGAAAGGGTCGTGTTCCTTGGCGATGGCGGTGACCGCGTGGACAAAGCCGTCCTGGTTGAGCCCCATCACTTTAATCGGAAAGTCTGAGGGGTATTCGATCAGGGAATCTTTGCGAGGATCGGTGCCGGAATCGCTGGGGTCTGCAGCAGGTGTGTTGGTGCTCATTTTGCTATTAAAACAGAAGCTTGCAAGTGATGTGCCATCAGTCGATAAGCCATCTTCATGGTGTGGAATTTGTCGGATGCAGCTGACGTCAAAAGGGGCTGGATGGGGGCTTGTGTGCCGCAAAAAAACAGACGCGCAACAAAACGCTTCCCGTTTGCAACGGGTTTATCCTTATAATCGCAGGCTTTGGCTAGGTTGTTCTGCCCGGGAGCCAACACTATGACAACAAATGCTCCACAAGAAGAACATGTGGCCGAAGAATCGGACTTCAAGCCCCTGACTGCTCAAGAAGCAGCAGAGTGGCGCCAGCGCCATCCGCCGGTATCGGTGGTGCGTGTGGTGAAGTGGCAGCTGGTTGTCGGGGTGGTGCTCACCGTGTTGGTGGGTCTGGTGACGCAGCGGGCCGGATGGATGTGGTCGGTGGCATACGGTGCGGCGGCGGTGGTGATTCCTGCTGCCTTTTTTGCACGTGGATTGCGGCTGCATCTGGGGGCTGGGCAAGAGAATCTTGCGATGGTCCGGTTCTTTGGTTTGGAGATCGCAAAATTGGTGCTGACCGTGGTGCTGCTACTGCTGGCGCCCCTGGTGGTGCCGGGACTCAACTGGTTGGCGCTGGTGTTGGGTCTGGTTGTAGTGATGAAGACGTACTGGTTGGCGCTTTGGCTGCTGACCAGATCTGCAAAAATTTTGTAATTGAGAAGAAGAGTTGTCCGATGGCCGCAGAAGCGAATGCACCCACTGCAAGTGAATACATCGTTCACCACTTGCAGCATCTTCAGAATATCAAGCAAAAGTCGATCATCGATTTCTCGGTGGTCAACCTTGATTCGATCTCAGTGAGCGTGATCCTGGGCGTGCTGGGCATCTTTGTGATGTGGCTGGCCGCGCGCACGGCCACCTCCGGCGTGCCTGGTCGTTTCCAGGCAGCAGTCGAGATGCTGGTCGAGATGGTGGATAACCAGGCCAAGGCCAATATCCACAACGCCCAATCGCGCAAGTTCATCGCTCCTCTGGCGCTCACCGTCTTCGTCTGGATTTTCCTGATGAACGCGATGGACATGCTGCCGGTCGACCTGCTGCCCCTGCTGTGGCAAGGCGCTACCGGTGACCACCACGCCTATCTGCGTGTCGTGCCTACCGCCGATCTGTCGACCACCCTGGGTCTGTCGACGGCCGTGCTGATCCTGTGCCTGTACTACAGCGTCAAGATCAAGGGTCTGGGCGGCTGGGCGCACGAACTGGTGTCCGCACCTTTTGGTACCAGCAAGAATCCTGTCTTTGCCGTGATTCTCGGCATCGTCAACCTGCTGATGCAGATTATTGAATACGTTGCCAAGACGGTGTCGCACGGTATGCGACTGTTCGGCAACATGTACGCTGGTGAGTTGGTGTTCATGCTGATTGCCCTGATGGGTGGCGCAGCCGCTATGTCGCTCTCTGGTGTGTTGCTCCCCGTGGGGCACATCATTGCAGGCACGATCTGGGCGATCTTCCACATTCTGGTGATTACTCTGCAGGCCTTCATTTTCATGATGCTGACGCTGATTTACCTCGGCCAGGCACATGAAGCTCACTAACTGTTCCCTTTCCTTTTTCTCTTAACCTTTCTTTTTTTTCTCAGGAGTCATCATGGAAAACGTTCTCGGTCTCGTCGCTCTGGCTTGTGGTCTGATTGTTGGTCTGGGCGCTATTGGCGCTTCGATCGGTATTGCTCTGATGGGCGGCAAGTTCCTGGAATCGTCGGCACGTCAGCCTGAGCTGATCAACGAACTGCAAACCAAGATGTTCATCTTGGCTGGTCTGATCGACGCTGCATTCCTGATCGGTGTTGCTATCGCTCTGCTGTTCGCTTTCGCCAACCCGTTCCAACTGGCCTAAGCTCCGATCAACGCCGTAGATAGAAAGGTGTTGCCGTGAGTATTAACGCGACCCTGTTCGTTCAGGCCATTGTCTTCTTGATTCTGGTGCTCTTCACGATGAAATTCGTGTGGCCACCTATTGCCAAGGCGTTGGATGAGCGAGCAAAGAAAATCGCCGATGGTCTTGCTGCTGCCGATAAGGCAAAGTCCGAGTTGACAGCTGTGAACAAGCGCGTTGAGGAAGAACTTTCCGCAACCCGCAATGAGACAGCGTCGCGTATCGCGGACGCAGACCGTCGTGCCCAAGCAATCGTAGAAGAGGCCAAGGCCCGTGCTACCGAAGAAGGCAACAAGATCATTGCCGCCGCTCGTGCAGATGCCGAGCAGCAAGTGATCCAGGCGCGCGAATCGCTGCGCGAGCAAGTTGCTGCTTTGGCTGTCAAGGGTGCTGAGCAGATTCTCCGCAAGGAAGTCAATCCTGCGGTACACAGTGATTTGCTCAATCGCCTGAAGACTGAGCTGTAAGGAAGCAACGAAATGGCAGAACTCGCCACCATTGCCCGTCCTTACGCTGAAGCCTTGTTCAAGGCCTGCACTGAAAAGAGTGTTGGCCTGAACGATGCCCTGTCTTGGACGGACGAACTGGCGGCGATTGCCGCCGATCCGGAAATGCGCCTGCTGGCCGACAATCCCAACGTCACCAACGAACAGGTGATCGATGTGATGGCCGGTGTGACGCTGGCACGCGGTTGGGCCTTGTCAGACCTGGCGCGCAACTTCCTGCGCACGGTGGTGGAAAACCGCCGTCTGGATGCGCTGCCTGAAGTGGCCTCGCAATTTCGCGCGCTGGTGAACCGTAACAACGGTTCGTCCGATGCGCTGGTGTACAGCGCCTTCCCCATGGATGACTCCGCATTGAATGCGCTGGGCACCGTGCTGGAAAAACGCTTTGGCCGCCCACTGAATCTGAGCACCACCGTGGACGAGTCGCTGATTGGCGGCGTTCGCGTTGTGGTGGGTGACGAGGTGCTTGACACCTCGGTCAAGGCCCGTCTGGAACAAATGAAAGCAACCCTCACTGCTTAAAGCAGTTCGAGGATTCGGCTAAACCATGAAAAGGAGTGAGTAATGCAACTCAATCCCGCAGAAATTTCTGAACTGATCAAGAGCCGCATTGAGGGTCTGTCAGGCAATTCCGATATCCGTAACCAAGGTACGGTGGTGTCGGTGACCGACGGTATCGTGCGCGTGCACGGCCTGTCCGATGTGATGGCCGGCGAAATGCTGGAATTCCCAGCCACCGCCGATGGTCAACCTTCCTTCGGTCTGGCTCTGAACCTGGAGCGTGACTCTGTTGGCGCCGTGATCTTGGGTGAATACACCCACATCTCGGAAGGCGACATCGTCAAGTGCACCGGCCGTATTCTGGAAGTGCCCGTGGGCCCGGAACTGGTCGGTCGCGTGGTGAACGCCCTGGGCCAGCCTATCGACGGCAAGGGTCCTATCAACGCCAAGATGACCGACGTGATCGAAAAGGTTGCGCCTGGTGTTATCGCCCGTCAATCTGTGGACCAGCCCCTGCAATCGGGTATCAAGTCCATCGACGCGATGGTGCCCGTGGGCCGTGGCCAGCGCGAGCTGATCATTGGTGACCGCCAGACCGGTAAGACCGCTGTCGCGATCGACGCCATCATCAACCAAAAGGGCCAAGGCGTTACCTGCGTGTACGTGGCCATTGGTCAGAAGGCTTCGTCGGTCAAGAACGTTGTGCGTGCGCTGGAGCAAGCTGGCGCGATGGAATACACCATCGTCGTGGCCGCTACCGCTTCTGAATCCGCTGCCATGCAGTACGTGTCGGCCTACTCGGGTTGCACGATGGGTGAGTACTTCCGCGACCGTGGCCAAGACGCCCTGATCGTGTATGACGACCTGTCCAAGCAAGCCGTGGCTTACCGCCAAGTGTCGCTGCTGCTGCGCCGTCCACCAGGCCGCGAAGCGTTCCCTGGCGACGTGTTCTATCTCCACAGCCGCCTGCTCGAGCGCGCAGCCCGCGTGAACGCGGACTACGTGGAAGCCTTCACCAAGGGTGAAGTCAAGGGTAAGACGGGTTCGCTGACGGCTCTGCCCATCATCGAAACCCAAGCCGGTGACGTGTCGGCCTTCGTGCCTACCAACGTGATCTCGATCACCGACGGCCAGATCTTCCTGGAAACCAGCCTGTTCAACGCCGGTATCCGTCCCGCTATCAACGCCGGTATCTCGGTGTCCCGCGTGGGTGGTTCCGCTCAGACCAAGCTGATCAAGGGCCTGTCCGGCGGTATCCGTACCGACCTGGCGCAGTACCGTGAACTGGCTGCTTTCGCGCAGTTCGCTTCTGACCTGGACGATGCAACCCGCAAGCAACTCGACCGCGGTGCCCGCGTGACCGAGCTGCTCAAGCAAGCCCAGTACAGCCCTCTGCCCGTCGCTCTGATGGCCGCTTCGCTGTTTGCCGTGAACAAGGGTTTCATGGACGACATCGAAGTCAAGAAGGTCCTGCCTTTTGAATCGGGTCTGCACCAGTTCCTCAAGACCAGCTACGGCGCCTTGGTGGACCGTCTGAACGAGAAGAAGGCTTTCGACAAGGAAGGCAAGGACGAAGCTGAACTGACTGCAGCGATCACTGCATTCAAGAAGTCCTTCGCTTAATCCGGTCGAGGAGTCATCATGGCAGCAGGCAAGGAAATACGCGGCAAGATCAAATCGGTGGAAAACACCAAGAAGATCACCAAGGCCATGGAAATGGTTGCCGCATCCAAAATGCGCAAGGCGCAGGAGCGGATGCAGGCAGCCCGTCCATACAGCGAGAAGATTCGCGCAATTGCAGCTCACCTGAGCCAGGCAAACCCCGAATATGTCCACCCCTTCATGGTGTCGAATGACGTCAAGAAGGTGGGCGTGATCGTGGTGACGACTGACAAGGGCCTGTGCGGCGGCATGAACACCAATGTGCTGCGTGCCGTGACGAACAAGCTCAAGGAACTGCAATCTGCGGGTGTCAGCACGGAAGCCGTGGCCATTGGCAGCAAGGGTCTGGGCTTTCTGACGCGCGTGGGTGTCAAGGTGGTGGCCAACGCTACCGCCTTGGGCGATACGCCGCATCTGGATGCGCTGATCGGCCCGGCCAAGGTTTTGCTCGACCAGTACGCTGAGGGCAAGCTGAGCGCGGTCTATTTGTGCTACACCAAGTTCATCAATACGATGAAGCAGGACTCGGTTGTGGAGCAGTTGCTGCCCCTGTCGCAAGAAGCGATCCAGGGCTCGGCACCGGCTGCATCCCACGGCTGGGACTACATCTACGAGCCCGATGCGCAAAGTGTGATCGACGAGCTGCTCGTGCGTTATGCGGAATCGCTGATCTATTCGGCCGTTGCAGACAACATGGCTTCCGAGCAGTCTGCGCGCATGGTGGCCATGAAGGCCGCTACCGACAACGCCGGCAACGTCATCAACGAGTTGAAGCTGATCTACAACAAGACGCGTCAGGCTGCGATTACGACCGAGTTGTCGGAAATCGTCGCAGGCGCCGCGGCTGTGTAATACAGCTCGACTGAAATCAATATTGGAGCAACAAATGGCTCAAGTACAAGGCAAGATTGTTCAATGTATCGGTGCGGTGGTGGACGTTGAGTTCCCCCACGGCAGCGTGCCTAACGTGTATGACGCACTGAAGCTCGAAGGCACTGCCCTGACGCTGGAAGTGCAGCAGCAGCTGGGCGACGGCGTGGTGCGTACCATTGCGCTGGGCTCGTCGGACGGTATCAAGCGTGGCCTGATGGTCACCAACACCGGCAAGGCGATCACCGTGCCCGTGGGCAAGGCAACCCTTGGCCGCATCATGGACGTGCTGGGTAACCCCATCGACGAACGCGGTCCTGTGGACCAGACCTTGACCGCTTCCATCCACCGCAAGGCGCCCGCTTATGACGAGCTGGCCCCTGCACAGGAACTGCTGGAAACCGGCATCAAGGTGATTGACCTGGTGTGCCCGTTCGCCAAGGGCGGTAAGGTCGGTCTGTTCGGTGGTGCCGGTGTGGGCAAGACCGTGAACATGATGGAGCTCATCAACAACATCGCCAAGGCGCACAGCGGTCTGTCCGTGTTCGCCGGCGTGGGTGAGCGTACCCGTGAAGGTAACGACTTCTACCACGAAATGTCGGACGCCGGTGTGGTGAACCAGGAGTCGCTCAACGACTCGAAGGTTGCCATGGTGTACGGCCAGATGAACGAGCCACCAGGAAACCGTCTGCGCGTGGCGCTGACCGGCCTGACCATGGCAGAAGCGTTCCGTGACGAAGGCAAGGACGTGCTGTTCTTCGTGGACAACATCTACCGCTACACGCTGGCCGGTACCGAAGTGTCCGCACTGCTGGGCCGTATGCCTTCGGCCGTGGGCTACCAGCCTACGCTGGCCGAAGAAATGGGCCGTCTGCAAGAGCGTATCACCTCGACCAAGGTGGGTTCGATCACCTCGATCCAGGCCGTGTACGTGCCAGCGGACGATTACACCGATCCATCGCCAGCAACGACCTTCGCCCACTTGGACTCCACCGTGGCGCTGTCGCGTGACATTGCTTCGCTGGGTATCTACCCTGCGGTGGACCCCTTGGCGTCGACCAGCCGCCAGCTGGACCCCCAAGTGGTCGGTGAAGAGCACTACTCGGTCGCCCGCCAAGTGCAGGGTACCCTGCAGCGCTACACCGAACTGCGCGACATCATTGCGATTCTGGGTATGGACGAACTCGCTCCCGAAGACAAGCTCGTCGTGGCCCGCGCTCGCAAGATCCAGCGTTTCCTGTCGCAGCCTTTCCACGTTGCTGAAGTGTTCACGGGCGCTCCAGGCAAGTACGTGCCGCTGTCGGAAACCATCCGCGGCTTCAAGATGATCGTCAACGGCGAGTGCGACCACCTGCCCGAGCAAGCCTTCTACATGGTTGGCACGATCGACGAAGCCATCGAGAAGGCGAAGAAGATCTAAGCTTTGCAGAACGGGCTGCCGCACGCAGCCCTGCTCGCAAACTAGTTTCTTTTTCACTCTGAGGATCAAAGATGAACACCTTCCACGTTGATGTGGTCAGTGCTGAAGAATCCATCTTCTCCGGCGAAGCCCGCTTTGTGGCTTTGCCTGGTGAAATGGGCGAACTCGGTATCTACGCCCGCCACACGCCGTTGATCACCCGCATCAAGCCGGGTTCGGTGCGCATTGAGAAGGCCGACGGCGGCGAAGAGTTCATCTTCGTGGCTGGTGGCATTCTCGAAGTGCAACCCGACTGCGTGACCGTGCTGTCCGACACCGCTGTGCGCGGCAAGGACCTGGACGAGCAAAAAGCGGTTGAAGCCAAGCAAAAGGCTGAAGAAGCCCTCAAGAACGCCAAGGGCGAGCTTGACCTGGCCAAGGCCCAATCCGAGCTGTCCGTCATGGCCGCCCAGATTGCCGCCCTGCAAAAATACCGCAAGAAGCGCTGATCCGCTGTTTGCGCAACTGCCACAGGAAAACCACCGCATGCGGTGGTTTTTTTACGCCCGTACCGGATGCGTCGGAGCAGGCCCCGTCTGCAGCACCTGCTGCATATGGATGGTTTGCCACAGCGGGTCGGCATCCTGGTGCAGGGTGATAAAACCCTGGCGCTGCCAGAAGGTTTGCGCGCCTGGCAAAAAAGGATGCGTGTGCAGGTAGAGCCGCTGCACACCCTGCTGCAGCGCCCGCTGACGCAGCTGCGCGAACAGCACGCCAGCCAGGCCTTGCCGGCGCCAGGCCGGGTCCACATACAAGCGCACCACCTCGGCGGTGCCTGCACTGGGCACGGTCAGATGGGCAAAGCGCCCGTCATAGGCGCGGTAGGCAATGCTGCCGATGACGCTGTCGCCCTGCCAGGCCGCCAGCATGCAGCCGCCGGGCGATGCGTAGACCGAGGCAAAGTCGCGCAGGTCGGCCTGCGGCGTGTTGGTATCGACCCGATCGCCAAACATGGTCTGGCGCGCCGCCTGCAAAAAGGCCGCCACCGGCGCGAGATGTTCAACGCGGCGGATGCCGTATGCGCTGGGTGTAGTGGGTGGGTGGTTCATGGCCATCAAACGGCCTGCAGCTTAGCATGCAGGCCCTGTAAATCGGCTACAGTACAGCCACTTTGGTTTCGCAAGAACATGCGCACGGCAGGGTGCCGGGGCATGAGGGAATCCAGGGAGCGCGAGCCGGCAGCCAGCGCCCCCAAACGGAACTGCCCCCGCAACTGTAGGCCACGAGCAGGCCATCCATGCGCCACTGAACTGCGGTTCGGGAAGGCGATGGTCTGCGCAGACCGGCCAGTCAGGAGACCTGCCAAGGTCATGCATTCACAACCCACTGGCAAGCCCCTGGTTTGCACAGAGAAACAGGCATGCCACCGGTTTGCGCGCTGCAAGGCGAACATCGCAAACGCCGGTGATGCAAACCCATTCATGGCGGATGTGCGTGTGTTTTGATCATGACCGGCGGGGTGTCCGGGCGGTGAGCAGCGTCTCGTCTGCGCAAGCCTGTCCTGGCTCCACCGGGCAGCGCCCCGCACCGGATCGGCTCGCACGGCCCGCATGCCCAGCCTCTACCTGGAGAGACGATTCCGATGCCTGTTCGCCGTTTTGCGCTGCCTGCCCTGTTGGCTACCTGTGTATTCACCTCGCTGTCCGCCTGGGCTGCCCCTTATCCGATGCAGCTGCAAAACTGCGGCTACGCGGTGTCCCTCAAGCAGGCGCCCGCCTCGGTCGTCACCATCGGCCAGGCCGGCACCGAGATGCTGTATGCGCTGGGTCTGGGCGACAAGCTGGTGGGCACCTCGCTGTGGTTCAACGCCGTGCTGCCCCAGTTCAAGGCGATCAATGACAAGGTGCCACGCCTTGCGGACAACGACCCGAGCTTCGAGTCGGTGATCGGCAAGCGCCCGGCACTGGTGGTGTCGCAGTTCGAGTGGATGGTCGGCAAGGACGGCGTCGTGGGCACGCGCGAGCAGTTCCATGACCTGGGCATTGCCACCTATGCGATGCCCTCCGACTGTGAAGGCAAGAACAACCTCAAGGGCGCCGATGGCACCCGCACCGCGGCCTACGATGTGCAGGCGCTCTACAAGAGCATCACGCAACTGGCGCAGCTCTTTGATGTGCAGCCCCAGGGCGAGCGCCTGGTCAAGGACCTGCGCGAGCGCCAGGCCAAAGCGGTCGCCAAGGTCCAGGCGGCGCAGCAGCCGAACCTCTCGGCTGCGCTGTGGTTCTCCAGCGCCGATCTGGCCATCGACCCGTATATGGCTGGTAAGAATGGCGTTGCCGGCTACATGCTGCAGACCTTGGGCCTGCGCAATATCGTCGACTCGTCCGAAGAATGGCCCACCGTGGGCTGGGAGACGATTGCCAAGGCCAACCCCTCGGTCCTGGTGATCGCCCGCATGGACCGCCGCCGCTTCCCTGCGGACGACTACCAAAAGAAGCTGGAGTTTCTGAAGAAGGATCCGGTCACCCAGCACATGGATGCGGTCAAGAACAACCGCATCGTCATTGTTGATGCCGATGCGCTGCAAGGCTCGATCCGCCTGGTCGATGGCATGGAGCAGATCAGCGATGCGGTACGCAAGCTCGGCCCAGCGGCCGCGCGTTGATCAGCCGCTGATGCAAGGCTCTGCATGATGGTGGCAACGGCATCAGCGCGCCCATCGGCGCTGCGCAGGCCGCTGCATGGGGCCGCCTGGTGCCTGGGCGCGGCACTGGCGCTGCTGCTGAGCGTGGCGCTGGGCATCGCCATTGGCGAGACGGCGCTGTCGCCCAGCCTGGTGCTGCAGGTGGTGGCCAACAAGCTGGCCGGTGCCCACTACGCCATCGATCCCATCAGCCAGGGCATTGTCTGGAACTACCGCCTGCCCCGCGCGCTGGTGGCGGCCAGCTGCGGCGCGGGCCTGGCGGTCTCGGGCGTCATTTTGCAATCGCTGCTGCGCAATGCGCTGGCCGAACCCTATTTGCTCGGCATCTCTGCCGGGGCCTCCACCGGCGCAGTGCTGGTGACCGTCGTGGGCATCGGCGCGGGCGCCATCTCGATGACCGTGGGCGCCTTTTTTGGCGCGCTCTGCGCATTTGCACTGGTCGCCCTGCTGGCCCACGCCGCCGGCAGCGGCGGGCTGCGCAACAGCGGCCAGATTGTGCTGGCCGGCATTGCGGGCTCGCAGCTCTTCAATGCGCTGACCTCGCTCATCATCACCAAGTCGGGCAGTGCCGAGCAGGCC
Source organism: Comamonas squillarum (assembly GCF_025309455.1). NCBI lineage: Bacteria > Pseudomonadati > Pseudomonadota > Betaproteobacteria > Burkholderiales > Comamonadaceae > Comamonas > Comamonas squillarum. The sequence continues at coordinate 3,168,739 of NZ_CP104377.1, read as the reverse complement.
CGGGGCATCATGTTCTGGCTGCTGGGCAGCCTGAGCGGCGTGCGCTGGCCCGATACCGTGCTCACGGCCTGCATCGCGATCACCGGTTTGCTGCTGTGCCTGCTGCATACGCGCGCGCTCGATGCCTTCACCTTTGGCAGCGAATCGGCGGCCGCGCTGGGCGTGCCGGTGCGCCGTGTGCAACTGGTGCTGCTGCTGGCCGCGGCGCTGATGACGGCCGTCATGGTCTCCATCGTTGGCGCGATCGGCTTTGTCGGCCTGGTGATTCCACATGCCGCGCGCATGCTGGTCGGCGTCAGCCACCGGCGACTGGTGCCTGCCAGCGCGATGATGGGCGCGGTGTTTCTGATCGCCGCCGATGTGCTCTCGCGCACCCTGATCCGGGGCCAGGTGCTGCCCATTGGCGTCATCACCGCCCTGGTCGGGGCGCCGGTGTTTGCCGTCATCCTGCTCCAAAGCCAGCGGAGGCGCGGATGACGGCGGCACCTCTGGTCACGGCGGATCAACCCGTGTTGCAGGCCTGTGCGCTGGGCCTGCGCCTGCAGGGCCGGCCGGTTGTCGAGCAGCTCAGCCTGCCGGTGCAGCGCCACGAAATGCTGGGGCTGATCGGCCCCAACGGCTCGGGCAAATCCAGCCTGCTGCGCTTGCTCGCCGGTGTGATCCGGCCCAACGAGGGCCAGGTGCTGCTGCAGGGTCAGCCGCTGCACAAGAGGGGGCGCCGCGCCATTGCGCGCGAGCTGGCCCTGGTGGCGCAGATGGCCGAGACGCAGGATGCCATCAGCGTTGAAGACGCGGTGGCGCTGGGGCGCACGCCCTGGCTGTCGGCGCTGCAGCCTTTTGCCGCGCAGGACTGGGAGGCCGTGCAGCAGGCCCTGGATGCCGTGGGCATGGCGGACCGCCGCCACAGCGCCTGGCACAGCCTCTCGGGCGGCGAGCGCCAGCGCGTACACATCGCACGCGCGCTGGCGCAGCAGCCCGGTGTGCTGCTGCTCGATGAGCCCTGCAACCACCTCGATATCCACCAGCAGCTGTCGCTGATGGCCTTGATCCGCGCCTTGCCCGTCACCAAGGTCGTGGCCCTGCATGACCTGAACCAGGCGCTGGCCTGCGACCGGCTGGCCGTCATGCAGCAAGGCCGGCTCGTTGCGCTGGGCAGGCCCGAGCAGGTGCTCGATGCCGCGCTGCTGGCGCAAGTTTTTCGCGTCGAGGCCAGCGCGCTGGTCGACCCCTGGGACGGCAGCCGCGTGCTGCGTTTTCGCCCGCTTTCTTCTTCCTGACTGTGAGCCGATATGCCCACCCTGAACCACCGAATCTGGCTACCTGTTGTGTTGAGCAGCTTGCTGTGCAGCCAGGCGGGCGCAGAGACTTTTGAAGTCAAGATGCGCAACCGCAGCGCCACCGGCGCAATGACCTATGAGCCCGAGTTTTTGCAGATCAAGCCGGGCGACAAGGTCAAGTTCCTGGCCAGCAGCAGCGGTCACGATGCGGTCAGCATCCCGGGCATGGCGCCCGCCGGTGCCAAGCCCTTCAAGGGCAAGATCAACGAGGAGATCGAGGTCAGCTTTGATGCCGCAGGTTTGTATGGCGTGCAGTGCCTGCCCCATTACGCCATGGGCATGGTGATGCTGGTGCAGGTGGGCGATGCGCCGCTGCCCGGCCTGCAGGTGCCCGCCGAGGTGCCCGAGCGCGCGCAGCAGCGCTTCAAGGACATCGTCAGCCGCGCCTCGGCGCCGCGCTGAATGGCTGCAGTGATTTTTAGCGACACAAGACAATGAACAATTTCACATGGATCGCCCGGGCGAGCGGCCTGGCCTTGCTGGCTGTGATGGGTGGCCAGGCACAGGCCGGCGCGCAGGACGAGGCCAAGGGCTTGATCGAGGGTACGAGCCTGGGCATGGTCAACCGCATGGTGTATGAGCAGCTGGACTACCGGCGCGGTGACAGCACGCGCGTGGTGTCCGGCGGCGCGCGCTCGGACAAGGCCGCCGAAGCAGCCTATGGGCTGATGATGAACTTCAGCTCGGGCTACACGCAGGGGGTGGTCGGCCTGGGGCTGGATGCGCATGCCTATGGCGGCATCAACCTGGGCTCGGAGGCCGACAAGGTGCGCAGCAACCCGCGCTATATCGCCAAGGACGGCACGGACCTGCAGGACAGCTTTGGCCGCGCAGGGGCGGCGCTCAAGCTGCGCTGGTCGTCGACCGAGCTGAAGGTGGGTGAGATGCGCACCAAGAACCCGATCTTCCACTCGTCCGACACCCGCCTGCTGCCCGAGACCAACCGGGGCTGGCAGATAAGCAGCAACGATATTGCGCAGCTGACGCTGCAGGCCGGTCGCTTTACCCGCTGGGCCGACCGCAATGCGCGCAAGAATGGCCAGCCCCTGCTGGCCAATTACTCGGGCGTGCAAGGCGATGCCTTCAGCTTTGCCGGCGGCAGCTGGACTACGCCCTGGAGCGGGCTGAGCCTGTCGAGCTACGTCGGCCAATACGAGGATGTCTGGAACACCTGGTACCTGGGCGGCGTCTACAAAAAGGCGCTGGCCGAGAAGCAAAGCCTCTCGCTGAGCCTGAACCTGTACCGCAACAAGGACACCGGCGCGGCCAAGGCCGGCCGGGTGGACAACCTGACCTGGAGCCTGATGGCGACCTATGCGGCCGGCATGCACCAGCTGGGCCTGGGCTACCAGAAGGTCGATGGCGATACGCCGTTCGACTATGTCAACCGGGGCTCCATCTGGCTGGACAACGCGATGCAGCTGTCGGACTTCAATGCGCCGCATGAGGCGTCCTGGCAGCTCAAGTACGAGGCCGATCTGGGCCAGTGGCTGACACCGGGCCTGCGCGCGGGCGTGGCCTATACACGCGGCTCGGGCATTGACTACCGCCGCGCCGGCAGCGTGTACGCCAACTACCTGGGCGCCAGCGGCCGTGGCGGCCGCCACTGGGAGCGCGACATGCTGCTGCGCTACACCGTGCAGCAAGGCCAGGCCAAGGGGCTGGCGCTGCAGCTGCGCTACGGCGTGCACCGGGCCAACCAAACCCAGGGTGAGCTCAATGTGAACCAGGTGCGGCTGCTGGCGGAGATGCCCTTGCAGATTTTCTGAGGCACCAGCGCGGCGACGGAGGGCCACTGAGGGCAATGGCGGGCAGTGGCCTGCCCGCCAGCGCTGCCTGGCTGCAGGCCGCAGCCCAAGCGGCTATGATGGGCGCTCCCCCGATTGCCCATCCGTTCTTCGGAACGCCCCTGTCAGACCATGCAACGTCCTACCCGCCAGCGCGCCGCCATCGCCGATGCCTTTGCATCGCAAGGCCGTCCACTCTCACCCCAAGAGGTGCTGGAGATTGCGGGTGCTGCGCTGCCGGCCTTGGGCATTGCGACCGTCTACCGCAACCTCAAGTTGATGACCGAAGAGGGCCTGCTGCGCGTGGTCACCTTGCCCGGTGGCCTGCCGCTGTATGAGCCGGCCACGCATGACCACCACCACCACTTCCAGTGCAACAGCTGCCGGCGGGTGTTTGATATCCAGGCCTGCCCGGGCGACCTCAAGGGCATGGCACCGCCGGGCTTTCTGGTGGAGGGCCATGAGATCACCTTGTACGGCCAGTGCAAGGATTGCCGCAGCGGCGCGGGCCCTGCGGCTTAAGCTATCACGGCGGCTTACAGGTACTTGAGCCAGGCAATATCGCGCCGGCGGGCCTTGAACGCGGCAAAGGCCTTGACCGGCGGGTAGAGCGCAACGCCCAGGGCGAGGGTGCTGAGCCAGACCATCCACATCGAACCAAAGCCGAACAGCTCGCCCTGGTTGTTGCCCCAGATCGCCTGCGCGCCCAGGTAGAGAAACTTGAGCACATAGAGGTGCAGCACATAAAAGAACATCGGCGCGGCGCCAAACACCGTCAGCGGTGCCAGCCAGCGCATCTGTGGCCGGCGCTCAAAGGCGCGCAGCAGCAGCAGGCCGATGCCCAGGGTCAGCGCCAGAAACAAGAGGGATGGCGGGTACTTGGTGATGTTCAAAAAGCCCATGGCGCTCACGAGGAACGAATCGTCCACCACCCAGGGCTTGTCGCCATAGACGTTGGTGGCACGCAGCAGCACAAAACCCACCAACAGGCCCAGGCCCCAGGTCAAAAGGCGGCGCTGGCGCTGCAGTGCATCGGCACCCTTGGCAAACCAGGGGCCCATCGCATAGCCCAGTGCGATCACGCCGATCCAGGGCAGCAGGGGGTAAGAGGTGCGCAGGCGCAGGGTCTCGCTCACCTCGATCCAGCCCCGGTCATGCAGCACGGCCCACAGCGTGTGCAGCGCATGGTCGGGCGCAAAGTGCAGGTGGTCGAGCAGGTTGTGGCCGGCCACCAGCAGCAGGCCCAGTGGAATGATCAGGCGGCGCGGTAGCCACACCAGGGCCGACAGCATCAGCATCGACAGGCCAATGGCCCAGATCACTTGCAGGAAGATCTTGGTGGGCGGGAACTGGAAGGTCCAGGCAAAGTTGACCACGGTCACCTCCAGCAGCACCAGAAACAGCCCGCGCTTGAACAGAAAGCCCGAGGCCGCCGCGCGCCCATCTTCGTACTTGCTGCCGTACAAAAAGGCTGACAGGCCCGTGAGCAGCACAAACACCGGCGCGCACAGGTGGGCAAGCAAGCGGCTGAAGAACAGCTCCGGTGCGGTGGCGGAGACATCCATCGGGTCGGGCACCTGGTGGTGCAGGTAGAAGGTCTCGCGCACATGGTCGATCAGCATGAAGAGGATGACCAGGCCGCGCAGGGCGTCAATCGATTGCAGGCGGCTGGCGCCCGGCAGACCGGCAGCAGGGCTGCGGGGGAGGATGGGGGTGTCGGAGGACATGGAGAAGGCAGGCGAGAAGGGCGGGCGAAAGGCGTATCAAATGATATTGATTGCGCATTATCATTTATATCGACTGCCCGGTTGGGCTGGGAGGCAGAAATTCGCCTCCCGTGCGCCGTGCTCAGCCGATCAGCGGCTGGTCATCGAGTTCGTTACCTGCCGCCGAGGGTGCGGCGCCGCGTGGGAACTGCTGCTCCAGATGGTGCGAAACCTGGCCAATGGCCGCCAGCAAGGCCTTTTCGTACTGGCCGCTGCGCAGGTCGTTAGCCAGGCTGTCGACCATCGCCTGCCACTGCGGGCCGCTGACGCAGCGCGAGACGGCCCGGTCGGCGACGATCTCGATCGCATGGTCGGTCAGCAGCAGGTAGATGAGCACGCCATTGTTGTGCTCGGTATCCCAGACGCGCTGCTTGCCAAACTGCATCACCGCGCGCTCGCGCGCGGGCGCATCACGGCGGATATAGCTCCAGGGCAGGGCGCTTTCCACATAGACGCGGATCTGGCCGCTGTGCCTGGCCTCCGATGCCGCGATGGCCTGCGCCAGGCGCTGCCTTGCGTCATCGGGCAAGGCATGGGAGGCATCGCGCTCCAGAAAGCGGTGGCGCAGTTGCCTGCCCCAGCGTTGCAACCAATGGCCCATCACCAGCTCCCCGAGGCGCCACCGCCCCCAAAATTGCCGCCGCCGCCGGAGCTGAATCCGCCGCCTCCACCGCCGCCGCCACCAAATCCACCCCCGCCAAAGCCGCCTCCGCCGCCAAAGCCTCCACCACCGCCGCCGATCGAGCTGCCCCCTCGCATGGTGCCGGCCAGCAAGACCACAAAGAGCGCAGCAACGCCAGCGCCAATGCCCAGCAGCACGCTGGAGGTGAGCCAGGCCGCTACTAGGCCAGCTGCGCCGCCGGTGGTCAGCGAGCCCAGCGCGCGGCCCAGCATGCTGCGCAACACGCTGCCGCCCACCATCACAAAGATAAAGAAGAACAGCAGCAGCTGCGCCGGGTCATCGGGCAAGGCCGACGACGCTTGGTTGCGGGCGGGGGGCGTGCTGCGGGGCGGCGGCAGCGCCTCGCCCTTGATCAGCGCGCTGATCTGGGCCAGGCTGTCGCCAATGCCGGCGGCAAAGTTGCCGGCGCGGAAAGCCGGTGCCATCGTCTGGTCAATGATGCGCGCAGCGCGCAGGTCAGGAATCGCGCCTTCCAAGGTCTTGGCGACCTCGATGCGCATGCGCCGGTCGTCCTTGGCCACCAGCACCAGCAGGCCATCGCCCACCTCCTTGCGGCCAATCTTCCAGGTGCTGGCCACGCGCTGGGCATAGGCGGCAATGTCTTCGGGGCTGGTGCTGGCGACCATCAGCACCACGACCTGCGCGCCGGTGTCGCGCTCCAGCGCCGTCAGCTGCGCTTCGAGCTGGGCCTGGTCCTGCGCGCTCAAGGTGGCGGTCTGGTCGATCACATGGGCGCTGAGTGCGGGCACCGGCTGCACGGCAGCGCGCGCTGGCGCGCTGAGCCAGGGCAGCAGCACGGCCACTGCCAGGGCCAGCACCCAGGCCAGCGGCGGGCGCCAAGCGGGCATCCGGGCCATGCGCTTACTTCCGCTCGGACGAGAAGTCGACGCTAGGCGGCTGGGAAATCTGGGCCTCGTTCTGCACCGTGAAATTGGCCTTGGGCTGGTAGCCAAAGACCTTGGCCGTCAGGTTGGTGGGGAACACGCGGGCCTTGATGTTGTAGGCCTTGACGGTGCCGATATAGCGGTCCCGCGCCACGGCAATGCGGTTTTCTGTGCCTTCCAGCGTCACGCGCAGATCGCGGAAAGCCTGGTTCGCCTTGAGCTCGGGGTAGCGCTCCGAGACCACCATCAGGCGCGACAGCGCGCTCGACAGCTCGCCCTGGGCCTGCTGGAACTTGTTGAAAGCCTCGGGGTTGTTCACCAGCTCGGGCGTGGCCTGGATCGAGGTGGCCTTGGCCCGCGCTTCGATCACCTTGGTGAGCGTGTCCTGCTCGAAGTTGGCCTCACCCTTGACGGAGGCCACGATGTTGGGCACCAGATCCGCACGGCGCTGGTACTGGCTCAGCACCTCGCTCCAGGCGGCGGTGGATTCTTCGTCCAGCCGTTGAAAATCGTTATAGCCGCAGCCCGTCAGTGCCAGCGCTGCGGCTGCGACCACCAGAAATCGTTTCCATGCGTTCATGAGGGCTCCTCGCCATGTTCAGAGCCGCCATTGTTACCGATCTGGCAGCGGCCCATTGTCAGCGATTATTGACGGTCTGAGGGGCGCATGACCGGCATGTCGGCGTCAGCGCATGCAGTAGGATCAGCAGATGGACGATATCGTGAAACAAGCCATGGCCAAATGGCCCAACGTGCCCGCCTGCTGGGGCTGGCTGGCGCTGGATGCGCGCGGCAACTGGTGGCTGCGCGATGCGCAGGCCCAGGCCGTCGGTGCTTTTACCAGTGGCCTGCCAGGCGCCAAGGGCTCGCGGGTGGAGCATGACAAGCTCGCGCAGTTCATTGCCCGCAATTACCTCGCCGATGCCCAGGGCTGCTGGTATTTCCAGAACGGCCCGCAGCAGGTGTTTGTGGAGCTGGAGGCCACCCCTTGGGTCTGGCGTGCGCAGTGGCGCGATGAGGCCCTGCATCTGCATGCCCATACCGGCGCTGTGCTGGCGCCTGCGCAGGTGCAGGCCGTGCTGGCCGATGAGCAAGGCGCCGTCTACCTGCACACGGACCAGGGGCTGGGCATTGTGCATACGCAGGATGTGCTGGATGTGTCGCAGGCCCTCGAGCAGGGCCTGCTGCCCGAGCCCACCGAAGTGGCCAGCGTGCTGCTGGAAAAGCGCTATGGCTTTGTGCGCTCGCCCGCTGCGCTGAAGGCGGCGGGCCAGGCTTGATCTTTTAGGTCGCGCGGTGGGCGGCTTGGTTACTGCGCTTGCTCCACCATGTACTGCACCGCCGCATGGATCTCTTCATCCGATGCGCTGGAGCCGCCGCGCGGGGGCATTGCGCCCTTGCCGCTGATGGCAATCTTCACCATGCTGTCGATGCCCTGGGCGATATAGGGTGCCCAGGCGGCCTTGTCACCGAACTTGGGCGCGCCTGCCACACCAGCGGCATGGCAGACAAAGCAGGCCTTGTCATACAGCGCCTTGCCATTGGCGGCGGCGTTGGCTGTGGGAGCAGCGGCTGCGGGCGCTGCGGCTACGGCCGCTGCTGGCTCGGAGGCTGCCGCAGCAGGGGCACTAGTGGCAGCCGGTGCAGCCGCAGCAGCAGTGGCGGGGGTGGCACTGCCCGCCGCATCGGCGCTGGCAGAGGCCGGGCGCTGGGGTTCGTCAAACTTGGCGCCTGCAGCATTGGCCATGTAGACCACGCCGCGCGCGATTTCGGTGTCTTCAAAGTCACCGCCGCCTTGCGGGGCCATGGCGCCCTTGCCGGCCAGGGCCGAGTGCACCAGCGCTTCCAGGCCGGTCTTGATGCGCGGCGCCCAGGCAGCAGCATCTTCAAACTTGGGGGCGCCGGCGGCGCCGGTGGCATGGCAGGTGGCGCACTGCGCCTGGTAGACCTCCTGGCCGGATTTGAGGGGGCGGTTGGCGTCGCGTATTTCGACCGAGCCCACTTTTTGCAGCCGGCTTTCGATGGATCCTGCGTTATCGGCCGCGCCAGGGCCGGATTTGTTGGCCGAGGTCACAAAGGTCACCAGGCCAATGATGGCAAATACCGGGATCACAAAAGCAAAGATCACCGTCCACAAAAATTGCTTGGGTGATTTGACGGGGCCTGTATGTGCTTCTTCTTGCTGGATGTCGCTCATGGCTTCCTCAAATTCTCTGTGGGCTTGTTGTTCATCGTGCAGAGGCCAAAATCATTATATCGACGGGTTTTTTGGCAGGGCCTCCGGGCAAATACCTGCAGGTAAACAACCACAGTTGCACCGCGCGCGCATAAAAAAATGGCTTGCCAGCAGGTCTGGCAAGCCATTGTGGGGCCGCAGTCGCGGGCAGGAACCTATGGTTTGCCAGCAGTCGGGGCCGCCTGTGCGACAGTGTCGGCCGGTGCCGGATCGGTCCAGCCGCCACCCAGTGCCTTGTACAGGCCGACCTGGTTTTGCAGCTGGGTCAGGCGCACTTGCACCACGGCTTGCTGCAAGGTGAACAGCGAGCGCTGCGCATCGAGCAGGTCCAGGTAGCTGGCCACGCCATTCTTGTAGCGCAGGTCCGACAGCTTCAGGCGTGCCGACTCGGCCTCGACCTGGGCTTGCTGCGACTGCAGCTGGTCGGACAGCGTCTGGCGGCTGACGAGGGCATCCGACACTTCGCGGAACGCCGTCTGGATGGCCTTCTCATACTGCGCAGCCGCAATCTGGGTCTGCACCTGCGCCACTTCCAGGTTGGCCTGGTTGCGGCCGGCATTGAAGATCGGCAGGTACAGCGAAGGCGCGATCGTGAAGCCCTTGGACTTGGAGTCGAACAGGTCGGACAGCTCGGAGCTGGCAAAGCCGGCGCTGGCCGTCAGCGAGATCGCCGGGTAGAACAGCGCACGCGCCGCGCCAATGTTGGCATTGGCGGCGATCATGGTCTGCTCGGCCTGGCGCAGGTCGGGGCGGCGCAGCATCAGGTCCGAGGGCAGGCCCGCTGGTACATCGGCCATCACCGGCAGATCGGTCAGGCGCTTGCCCTGCAGGCTGGTCAGCAGCTCGGCCGGTGGCGTCTGGCCCAGCAGCAAGGTCAGGGCGTTGACGTCCAGCGCGCGCTGGCGCAGTTGCTGGGCCAAGGTGGCCTTGGCGTTTTCCGTCAGCGACTGGGCCTGGCGGTAGTCCAGCTCCGAGGCCACACCGGCATCGAGGCGCAGCTTGGACAGCTTGATCGATTCCTCACGCGTCTCCAAGGTGCGGCGCGAGATGTCGATCAGCTCCTCGTCGGCCTGCAGGGTCAGCCAGGCATTGGCAACCGAGGCCACCAGGCTGATCTGGGCCGACTTGCGGCCTTCTTCGGTGGCCAGGTACTGGGCGAGAGCCTGCTCCTTGAGGCTGCTGATGCGGCCAAAGAAGTCAATCTCCCAGCTCTGGATGCCGACACCTACGCTGAAGGCATTCGCATAGCCGCCAGTGATCTGGCTGCGCTGGCGCGAGGCCGCACCCGAGACGCCCACTTCCGGAAAGCGCTGGGCGTCCTGGATCTGGTAGAGCGCACGGGCCTGGGCGATGTTGAGCACCGCCACGCGCAGGTCACGGTTGTTGTCCAGCGCGGTCTGGATCAGCTGCTGCAGGCGCGTATCGGTGAAGAAGTTCTGCCAGGGAATATCGGCAGCGGCCTGCTGCGTCTCTTCCGTGGCCACCGGGTACTGCGCCGCCACCGGGCTGGCGGGCTTGTCCAGTGAGGGAATCAGCGAGCAGCCCGAGGCCAGCAGCGCTGCAGCCAAAACGGTTGGGATCAGTTTCTTATTCATGGTGGGTTCCTTTCCCCACATTGGCAGACAGAACGGCGTCATGTCCGCGGTCAGGCGAATGCGGCGCGGGCGGGCTGCCTTGCGGTCCCTGGTTCTGCTCGCCCTTGCGGCCGAACAGACGGAAGACCTCGACAAAGAACACCGGCACCAGGAACACGGCCAGGAAGGTGCCGATGATCATGCCCCAGAACACGCCGGTGCCGATCTCGTGCTGGCTCACGGCGCTGGCGCCCGAGGCGATGTACAGCGGCACCACACCCAGGATGAACGCGAGCGAGGTCATCAGGATCGGGCGGAAACGCAGGTGACCGGCTTCGAGCGCCGCATCGAGCGCACTCATGCCCTGGTCGTGCAGGTCTTTGGCGAACTCCACAATCAAGATGGCGTTCTTCGCAGACAAGCCGATCACGGTGATCAGCGCCACCTGGAAGTAGATGTCGTTGGGCATGCCACGCAGGTGCATACCGGCAACGGCGCCCAACACACCGAGCGGCACCACCAGCAGCACGGCCAGCGGAATGCTCCAGCTCTCATACAGCGCTGCCAGGCAGAGGAACACCGCCAGGATCGAGAACGCGTACAGGATCATCGCCGACGAGCCGGCTTTCTTTTCGTCCAGCGACTGGCCGGTCCACTCATAGCCAAAGCCTTGGGGCAGCTCGGCCGAGAGTTTTTCCATCTCTGCCATCGCGTCACCGGTGGTGTAGCCGGGCTTGGCCTGGCCGGTGATGCTCATCGACGGATAGCCGTTGTAGCGCGACATCTGCATCGGGCCGGTGATCCACTTGGCCGTCACCAGAGTTGAGAGCTCGACCAGCTTGCCGTCCGCATTGGGCACGGTCAGCTTCAGCACGTCCTCGGGCTGCATGCGGGTGGCGGCGTCGGCCTGGATGGTCACGCGCTGCATATAGCCCTTGTTCGGGAAGTCGGTCGAGTTGCTCGAGCCCAGTGCCGTCGACAAGGTGGTGGCGATATCGCCCATGCTGACCTTTTGCGCATACACCGCATTGCGGTTGATATCGACCTGCCACTGCGGCGCGTCGTCCACACCGTCAAAGCGCATGCCGGTCAGGATCGGGCTCTTGCTGGCCTTGGCGATCAGGTCATTGCGGGCCTTGAGCAGCTCGGCGTGACCATGGTTGCCCCGGTCCTGCAGACGGAAGGTAAAGCCATCGCTGTTGCCCAGCTCGGAGATCGATGGTGGCACCAGGGTGTAGATGAAACCATCGCGCAGGCTCATCATCGCGCCCATGGCACGGCCGGCGAACGACGAGGCGTCCGAGCCCGGCGCGGTGCGCTCGGACCAGTCCTTGAACACCGTGAAGGCCAGACCCATGTTCTGCGCTTGACCGGCAAAACTGAAGCCCAGAATGCTCACGATGTTGGCCGTCTCAGGTTGCGCCAGGGCAAAGTCTTCGAGCTGCTTCATGGTCTCGCTGGTGCGCTCCTGGGTGGCACCTGGGGGCAGCTGCACCAAGGAGATCACATAGCCCTGGTCTTCCACCGGCAGGAACGCGGTGGGCAGCGCCTTGAAGCCAAACACCACACCGACGATCACCGCGGCATAGACCAGGAAGGCCATGAAAGTGCGCTTGACGACGCCGACCAGGGTCTTCTGGTAGCCCTTGGTGGCCTTGCCGAACATGCGGTTGAACCAGTTGTAGAAGGGGCCCAGCAGGCCGGTCTTCTTGTCATGCGCATGGCCCTTGGGAATGGGCTTGAGCATGGTGGCGCACAGCGCAGGCGTCAGGGTCAGCGCGAAGAAGCCCGAGAAGAAGATCGAGATCGCCATCACCAGCGAGAACTGGCGGTAGATATTGCCGGTCGCGCCCGAGAACATGGCCAGCGGGATGAACACGGTCACCAGAATCACGGTAATACCGACCACGGCGCCCTGGATCTGGCCCATGGCCTTGATCGTCGCCTCCTTGGGCGATAAACCCTCTTCGGACATGATCCGCTCGACGTTCTCGACCACCACGATCGCATCGTCCACGACGATACCGATCACCAGCACCATCGCGAACATCGACAGAATGTTGATGGTCAGCCCCACGCTGTACATCACCGCAAAGGCCCCGAGCAGCGCAATGGGCACGACGATGGTCGGGATCAAGGTGTAGCGGATGTTCTGCAGGAAGATCAGCATCACGATGAACACCAGCACGATGGCTTCGAGCAGCGTGTGCAGCACTTTTTCAATCGAGATCTTGACGAACTTGGAGGTGTCATACGGCGCGGCCCACTTCACGCCGGCTGGCAGGAAGGGTTCGAGCTCGTCCATCTTGCTGTAGACCTCTTTGGCGGTGGCCATCGCGTTTGCGGTCGAGGTCAGCTGCACGGCCAGCGCCACGGCGGGCTTGCCATCCAGGCGCGAGTTGGTGGCATAGCTCTCGGAGCCCAGCTCCACGCGGGCCACGTCCTTGAGGCGCACGGTCGAGCCGTCCGAGTTGGAGCGCAGCACCACCTCGCCGAACTCTTCGGGCGTGGACAGCTGGCCCGGCACGACGATCGTGGCATTCATCATGGTGCCCGGCAGGCTCGGCGTATCGCCCAGCGCGCCGCCCGAGATCTGCTGGTTCTGCGCGGCAATGGCGGCATTGATTTGTGCGATCGACATGCTGTAGCCCTGCAGCTTGGCAGGGTCGACCCAGACGCGCATCGCGCGGCCGGCCGCAAACAGCTGGGCCTTGCCCACGCCGTTCAGACGCTGGATTTCCGGCACCACATTGCGGTTGACGTAATCGGAGATTTCGTCACGCGAGGTCTCCCCGGTGTCCGACTGGAAAGTCAGAATCATCAGGAAGTTGCTCATCGACTTGTCGACACGCACCCCCAGCGATTGCACGATGCTGGGCAGGCGTGGCGTGGCGCGGGCCAGCCGGTTTTGCACATCCACCTGGGCCAGGTCGGGGTTGGTGCCGGGCTCGAAGGTCACGGTCAACTCGCCGCTGCCGGTGGCAGAGGCGGACGACGACATGTACATCAGGCCTTCGGCGCCGTTGATTTCCCGCTCGATCAGTTGCAGCACCGAGTCAGTCAGGGTTTGCGCGGTTGCGCCAGGGTAGGTCGCCGTCACCGTGATGGTGGGCGGCGCCACACTCGGGAACTGCGCCACCGGCAGTCGGGTAATGGACACGATACCTGCGAGGACCACGAAGATCGCGATCACCCAGGCAAAAATCGGTCTGTGAATAAAGAACTTTGACATTCCGCTGTGTCCTGTTTATTTGCTGGCGGCGGTGTTGCCTGCAGCTTCTGGCGAGGCGGCGGGCTTGTCCGCCGCGGGTGCCTCAGCCTGGGGCGCTGCCCCGGCTGCGGGAGCCGCTGGCGCTGCCGCCTTGTCGCTCGGGTTCTTCCATGGCACCGGCGTGACGTGTGTCGCGCCCATGCCCAGCTTGATGAAGCCATCGACCATGACCTGGTCGCCCGCCTTGAGGCCTTCGCTGACCACCCAGTTCGTGCCCTTGGACTGGCTGATCTGCACCGGCCGTGGGCTGACCGAGCCATCGGCAGCGACGACCATCACGATGTTGCCCTTTTCATTGCGGGTGACGGCCTGCTGGGGCACCAGCACGGCGTTTTCCACTTGGGCTTCCTGGATGTGCACACGCACATACATGCCCGGCAGCAGCAGGTTTTCGGGGTTGGGCAGCTCGGCGCGCACACTCACCTGGCCGGTGGCAGGGTCCACCGTCAGATCGGTGAACAGCAGCTTGCCGGGGTGGGCATAGGGCTTGCCGTCGTCGGTGTAGACGATGACCTTGGCGGCGTTGTCACCGGCCTTGGCCAGCTTGCCGGACTTGAGGGCCTCCCGCATGCGCAGGATGTCGGACGACGACTGCGTCACGTTCACATACAGCGGGTTGATCTGCTGAATCACGGCCAGTTCGGTCACACCGCTTTGGCCCACCAGCGCGCCTTCGGTCACCAAAGAGCGGCCAATGCGGCCGGAGATCGGAGCCGTCACCGAGGCATAGCCCAGGTTGATGTTGGCATTGGTGACTGCAGCTTTGCCGGCCGCGACCTGGGCCTGTGCTGCCTTTTCGTTGGCGACGGCAACGTCGTATTCCTGCTTGCTGATGGCGTTGGCTTCGACCAGGGGCTTGTAGCGGCGGGCGGTGGATGCCGCCTGGGCCAGCGTAGCCTGGGCCTGGGCCAGAGTCGCCTGTGCGCTTTCCAAGTTGGCCCGGTAGGGCGCATTATCGATCTGGAACAGCACCTGGCCGGCCTTGACGTCCGAGCCTTCGGTGAACAGACGCTTTTGCAATATGCCCGCTACGCGCGCGCCGACCTGGGCGACGCGGACGGGCTCCAGGCGACCGGGCAGGTCGGAGACCACGGGAATGCTCTCCAGCTTCACCGTCAGAACGCTGACCTCAGGCGGCTTGGGCGCGCCTCCTTGTGGGGCTGCGTGTTCGTCTTTCTTGTTGCCGCAGGCGGTCAAGACCAGGGCAGCGACCAGCGTCAGGGCCAGCACGCCGGTTTTGCGGCGTGGGCTGGTAGCGGCTGGGCGGTTCCCGGTAGATTGGTTTGCTTCATACATCTGCTGCATGAAAGTCCCTTCGGTAGATGAGAAATGGTAAAGATGGAGAACCCGGAGGTTCCTCTAGGGCTTGTCTCACATCCGGGCGCGGATGATCCTCAATTCCCATGAAATTGCTGCGCGATTATACATACATGCGCAAATGTATAATTGTCGAAATTTGATAAATAACGCATGGCCTTTGGGTTGACAAACAGGGGTCATGTGCTTGCAAGAACGGAATACACGCGATGGCCCGACGTACCAAAGCAGAGGCAGATGAGACCCGCATCAAGCTGCTGGATGCGGCAGAACAGGTGTTCTTTGAGAAAGGCGTTGCGCGCGCCTCACTCAACGAAATCGCCCAGCGGGCAGGTGCGACCCGCGGGGCGGTGTACTGGCACTTCAAAGACAAGGTCGATGTGTTTTCATCGATGCTCGATCGCATTTGCATGCCCTTCGAGGAAATTTGTGATGACAAATACGGTGACCTCGCACCGCTGGACCGCATTCGCCGGTCCATCTATGCGGTGTTCGACAGTATGGATGGGGATGAACGCCGCCGCAAGGTATTTGACACGGCGCTGTTCAAGCTCGAATACGTCGGTGAGCTAGAGAGTGTGCGCGAAGGCCATGTCGAGAGTTTTGCCTGCTCGCAGCGCAAATTTGCCGCGGATCTGGAAGAGGCCGCCAGCCGGGACCGGGTGCAGATGCAGATGACGCCCCAGGAGGCGGCGCTGGGCTTGCACTCCCTGTTTGTGGGGCTGATCCATGGCTGGGTGCTCAATGAAGGCAACTTTCCGCTGCGCAGCATGGGTGAAAAAGCGGTCGAAGCCTATCTGGCAGGCCTGGGCTTTGGCCCCGGCAAGCTGCCTGCGGGTGCCTGAAGGCTGGTGGTGCCGGCAACAGGTGCGATGCCGCGCGACAACTGAACGGCCAGGGCATCCAAGCCATGCCATAATCTGCGGGTTGATCTGCAGCGCCTGGCGTCTGCAGCTTGTGCGGCTGTAGCTCAGTGGATAGAGTATTGGCCTCCGAAGCCAAGGGTCGTGGGTTCGATCCCCGCCAGCCGCACCAACGCCTTCTTTGTGCGCTGCCAGAGCAGCGCCAACCCGCCTGTGGAGCCGCAGTGCGGGTTTTTTGTTGCCTGGTGCCTGATGCCTATTGGGTGCTGCTGGTGTGCGGTTGTTGGGTTGCCCGGCTGCAGATGGGGCTGCATTCTGCGGAGGGAGGCGTTGCGCAGCGGTGGCTACCAGGCCTTTGCGTGTCGCTGGTTGGGCATTGCTATGTGTCTCTGCAGGTATTAAAGAGGAAAGAGGCCCCATGTGCGCCATCGCTGCGACGGATCGCACAGCTTTCGCACGATTTTTTGAAAAAACCTGGCCGATTCGTCTGAGGCACTCAAAAACCGCCTACAATATGCAGCTTAGCGGCTGTAGCTCAGCTGGATAGAGTACTTGGCTACGAACCAAGGGGTCGTGGGTTCGATTCCTGCCAGCCGCACCAGTTAAGAGCCTCGAGATTCAGGTCTCGGGGCTTTTTATATAGAGTGAAGCATTGTTTTCGGGTTTGTTCGGGTTGCGTCCCTTGAAGAAATTTGCGAGAAATCGGAAGTTTCTAAAAACAGCCAAAAATGATGCTACAATCTAGTTCTTCTTCGGAGGGGTGCCCGAGTGGCTAAAGGGGGCAGACTGTAAATCTGTTGGCTTACGCCTACACTGGTTCGAATCCAGTCCCCTCCACCAGAAATGGTTGAAGAAGAAAGCTTTGCAGCAATTGCGCTTCTGGCGCGGTTGATGCGGGAGTAGTTCAATGGTAGAACCCTAGCCTTCCAAGCTAATGACGCGGGTTCGATTCCCGTCTCCCGCTCCAGTCTGCAGTAAAGCGATCCTGTTGCAATTTGAAAAAATTGCCCATGTGGCTCAGTGGTAGAGCACCCCCTTGGTAAGGGGGAGGTCGGCAGTTCGATCCTGCCCATGGGCACCATATTTAAGTGCGCACGGTTCTTGTTGCGCTATATCCCATTAGGTTTAGGTTTTTTCGGAGTCTAGAATGGCAAAAGGAAAATTCGAGCGCACCAAGCCGCACGTGAACGTGGGCACCATTGGTCACGTGGACCACGGCAAGACCACGCTGACGGCTGCTATCGCAACCGTGCTGTCTGCCAAGTTCGGCGGCGAAGCCAAGAAGTACGACGAAATCGACGCTGCTCCTGAAGAAAAGGCACGCGGCATCACCATCAATACCGCACACGTTGAGTACGAAACGGCTAACCGCCACTACGCTCACGTGGACTGCCCAGGTCACGCCGACTATGTGAAGAACATGATCACCGGCGCTGCCCAGATGGACGGCGCTATTCTGGTGTGCTCGGCTGCTGACGGCCCCATGCCCCAGACCCGTGAACACATCCTGCTGGCTCGCCAGGTGGGCGTGCCTTACATCATCGTGTTCCTGAACAAGTGCGACATGGTGGATGACGAAGAGCTGCTGGAGCTGGTGGAAATGGAAGTCCGCGAACTGCTGGACAAGTACGATTTCCCAGGTGACGACACCCCCATCATCCGCGGCTCGGCTAAGCTGGCTCTGGAAGGCGACCAATCCGACAAGGGTGAACCCGCTATCCTGCGTCTGGCTGAAGCGCTGGACACCTACATCCCAACGCCAGAGCGCGCTGTGGACGGTGCTTTCCTGATGCCCGTGGAAGACGTGTTCTCCATCTCCGGTCGTGGTACCGTGGTGACCGGCCGTATCGAGCGCGGTATCATCAAGGTCGGCGAAGAAATCGAAATCGTCGGTATCAAGGACACCGTCAAGACCACCGTGACCGGCGTGGAAATGTTCCGCAAGCTGCTGGACCAAGGTCAAGCTGGTGACAACGTTGGCCTGCTGCTGCGCGGCACCAAGCGTGAAGACGTGGAGCGTGGCCAAGTGCTGTGCAAGCCTAACTCGATCAAGCCACACACTCACTTCACCGCTGAAGTGTATGTGCTGAGCAAGGACGAAGGCGGCCGCCACACC
Source organism: Comamonas squillarum (assembly GCF_025309455.1). Taxonomy (NCBI): domain Bacteria; kingdom Pseudomonadati; phylum Pseudomonadota; class Betaproteobacteria; order Burkholderiales; family Comamonadaceae; genus Comamonas; species Comamonas squillarum. Next base: position 3,150,906 of record NZ_CP104377.1, on the reverse strand, counting down.
CCCTTCTTCAACAACTACCGTCCTCAGTTCTACTTCCGTACCACGGACGTGACCGGCGCCATCGAGCTGCCAGCTGACAAGGAAATGGTGATGCCTGGCGATAACGTGTCGATCACCGTCAAGCTGATCAACCCCATCGCTATGGAAGAAGGTCTGCGTTTCGCTATTCGCGAAGGCGGCCGTACCGTGGGCGCTGGCGTGGTTGCCAAGATCATTGCGTAAGTATTGATTTCGTAGGGGTATAGCTCAATTGGCAGAGCGTCGGTCTCCAAAACCGAAGGTTGTAGGTTCGATTCCTACTGCCCCTGCCACTGAATAAGTGGTCAACCAAGCCCGCCTGATTACAAGGCGGGCTTCGGCGTCTTGAGTGATGCCTATTTTCATCTCTGAATTGTCGACATGGCTGCTACACAAGTTGAAACTGTTAGTTCTGGTGCGGACAAGCTCAAGCTGTTCGCCGTAGCTGCATTGGTCATAGCTGGTATCGCCGGCTTTTACCTGTTGGCCAAACAAGGTGCGATTGCCCAGTGGGCCGTGCTGATTGTGGCTCTCATTGCGGCTGTCACCGTTTTTCTGGTGTCTGAACCAGGTAAGCAATTTGTTGGTTTTGCCAAGGACTCCTGGCGTGAAGTCAAGAAGGTTGTTTGGCCTTCGCGTAAAGAGACGCTGCAGATGACCGCCTACGTGTTCGCGTTTGTGGTCATCATGTCTTTGTTCTTGTGGATGACTGATAAAACGCTGGAATGGGTCTTGTATGACCTGGTTCTGGGCTGGAGGAAGTAATGTCGAACACGGACGAAACAACCAACACAGGCGCTGAGGCGCCTATGAGTGCTGCTAATCCCGATCTGCGCTGGTACATCGTGCATGCCTACTCGGGCATGGAGAAGGCCGTCGAGCGCAATATCCTGGAGCGCATTCACCGCTCGGACATGCAAAGCAAGTTCGGTCGCATCCTGGTGCCTACCGAGGAAGTGGTGGAAGTGCGCAATGGTCAGAAGAAGACCACCGAGCGCCGCCTGTTCCCCGGTTATGTGTTCGTCGAGATGGTCATGGATGACGACACTTGGCACTTGGTCAAGCACACCAGCAAGGTGACGGGTTTTGTGGGCGGTGCCAAGAACCGTCCGGCACCCATCTCCGAAGCAGAAGTTCAGAAGATCGTTCTGCAGATGGAAGAAGGCTCGGACAAGCCACGCCACAAGATCGAATTCACGGTGGGTGAATTCATCCGCGTCAAGGAAGGTCCGTTCACGGACTTCAACGGATCTGTCGAAGAAGTAAACTACGAAAAGAGTCGACTTCGCGTTTCTGTTATGATCTTTGGCCGTTCAACTCCGGTTGAGCTGGAATTTGCGCAGGTCGAAAAAACCTGATTCATTTTCATGCACTTACGGACTCGGTGCCTAAACAGAGTCTTAACCCCCGGGGAGCCCGCGCTATGCAGTGCGGGCGTTTTTACCCGTAAGGAGCTATAAATGGCAAAGAAAATTGTCGGCTTCATCAAGCTGCAAGTGCCAGCTGGTAAAGCCAATCCATCGCCACCCATTGGTCCAGCGCTGGGTCAACGTGGTCTCAACATCATGGAATTCTGCAAGGCGTTCAACGCCCAGACCCAAGGTGTCGAGCCAGGTCTGCCACTGCCTGTGGTGATCACCGCTTTTGCGGACAAGAGCTTCACGTTCGTCATCAAGACCCCGCCCGCAACGGTGCTGATCAAGAAGGCGATCAAGCTGGACAAGGGCTCTTCGAACCCTCTGGCCACGAAGGTCGGCAAGATCACCCGCGCTCAGCTGGAAGAGATCGCCAAGACCAAGCTGAAGGACATGAACGCTGCTGACGTTGACGCCGCTGTGCGCACGCTGGCTGGTTCCGCCCGTTCGATGGGCGTTACGGTGGAGGGCCTCTAAGATGGCAAAGTTGACCAAGAAGCAAAAGGCCCTGCAAGGCAAGGTGGACACCACCAAGCTGTACGCATTCGCTGATGCAGTTGCAATCGTCAAGGACGCAGCAACGGCCAAGTTCGACGAATCCATCGACGTGGCTATCCAGCTGGGCGTGGACGCCAAGAAGTCGGATCAAGTGGTTCGTGGCGCTGTCGTGCTGCCTAACGGCACCGGCAAGACCACCCGCGTGGCCGTGTTCGCACAAGGCGCCAAGGCTGAAGAAGCCAAGGCCGCTGGTGCCGATATCGTGGGTATGGACGAGCTGGCCGCGATGGTCAAGGCTGGTGACATGCCTTTCGACATCGTGATCGCTGCGCCTGACGCCATGCGTATCGTTGGTACCCTGGGTCAAATCCTGGGCCCACGTGGTCTGATGCCTAACCCCAAGGTGGGCACCGTGACTCCCGACGTCGCTACGGCTGTGAAGAACGCCAAGGCAGGTCAGGTGCAGTTCCGCGTTGACAAGGCTGGTATCGTTCACTCGACCATCGGCCGCCGCTCGTTCGAGAACGACAAGCTGCAAGGCAACCTGGCAGCCCTGATCGACGCTCTGAACAAGGCAAAGCCAGCTACCAGCAAGGGTCTGTACCTGCGCAAGGTGGCGGTGTCGTCGACGATGGGTATCGGCGTGCGCGTCGATGCACAGACCATCGCAGCGTAATTGCTAAAAAAATCGTCAGGCAGGTGCTTGCACCTGTCTGGTGTGGTGGGCTGGCAAGGGGTTTTGAAAAAGACGCCATGCCAGGCCATCCAAGACCGTTGGTGTGATTCGATCACTTAAATCTTTTTGCCAACGCAGATGGCGATCCCGCTGCAGATGGATGAATTTCCAAAACAGTTGGTCGCTGCAACAAGAGCGCGCAGGTGGAGTTCGCTCCTAATGCGCATTTGAAGGAGTAGACCTTGAGTCTGAATCGCAGTGAGAAAGAAGCGGTCATCAATGAAGTGACCAGCCTCGCCGCTAAAGCTCAAACGCTTGTGTTCGCGGAATACCGCGGCATCACGGTCGCTGACATGACGAAGCTGCGTGTGGAAGCACGCAAGCAAGGCGTGACGCTGAGTGTTCTGAAGAACACCCTGGCTCGTCGCGCTGTTGCTGGTAGCAGCTTTGAAGTGGTCGCTGACCAGATGACCGGCCCGCTGATCTACGGTTTCTCTGAAGATGCAATCGCCGCTGCCAAGGTAGTGGCCGATTTCGCGAAGACCAACGACAAGTTGGTGATTCGCGGTGGTGCATTCGAAGGAAAGGCGTTGGACGCTAACAGCGTTAAGCAACTGGCAAGCGTGCCTTCCAAGGAAGTGCTGCTGGCCCAATTGTGTGGCTTGCTCATGTCGCCAATCTCGCGTACGGCCGTTGTGCTGGGCGCATTGGCGGCCAAAAAGGGCGAAGGCGCGGAAGTCGCCGAAGTCGCTGCAGCTTAAGCGCGGCAAAACCAACCGATATATTTAGGAAATCAAAATGGCATTCGATAAAGACGCATTCTTGACCTCCCTGGACAGCATGACTGTTCTGGAACTGAACGACCTGGTCAAGGCAATTGAAGAGAAGTTTGGCGTGAGCGCTGCTGCTATGGCCGCTCCTGCTGCTGGTGGTGGCGGTGCCGCTGCTGCTGCTGAAGAAAAGACCGAGTTCAACCTGGTGCTGCTGGAAGCCGGCGCTAACAAGGTTGGCGTGATCAAGGCCGTGCGTGAAATCACCGGTCTGGGTCTGAAGGAAGCCAAGGACATGGTCGACGGCGCTCCTAAGGTTCTGAAGGAAGCTATGCCTAAGGCTGACGCTGAAGCCGCTGCTAAGAAGCTGGTGGACGCTGGTGCAAAGGCCGAACTCAAGTAATTGAGGGCTTTTTCAAGGCTGGAGTACCCGAAAAGGTGCTCCAGCCTTTGGCGCTTCTGGAATATCGTTCGCTAGAGCACACCAAAAACTGGCTGTTGATGGCTGATTTTTAGTGTTTTCTAACATCCGACACTAGAAAACCCCTTGGTTCGGGTGGTGTGCAATGCACCACCGTCTGCCATGGTTGGTAGTGGCCAACCCACCAAGCTGCAACCCCCTCGCGGGGGTGTCGTCGAAGACCCAGGACTCATGTCTTTGCCCGGAGATCTCATGGCCTATTCTTACACCGAACGCAAGCGAATCCGCAAAAGTTTCGGCAGCCGCGATAGCGTGCTCGAAGTGCCTTACCTGCTGCAAATGCAAAAAGATGCTTACACCGCATTTTTGCAAGCAGACTCGGCCCCCAAAAAGCGTACTGATGAAGGCTTGCAAGCTGCCTTCAACTCGGCTTTCCCCATCGTCTCGCACAACGGTTTTGTGGAGATGAAGTTTGTCGAGTACAACCTCGCCAGGCCCGCTTTCGACGTGCGCGAATGCCAGACCCGTGGTCTGACCTTCTCGTCCGCTGTGCGTGCCAAGGTGCAGTTGATTATCTATGACCGTGAATCCTCCACGCCCCAATCCAAGGTGGTCAAGGAAGTGAAGGAGCAGGAAGTCTACATGGGCGAAGTGCCCCTGATGACGGACAAAGGTTCATTCATCGTCAACGGCACCGAGCGCGTGATCGTCTCGCAGCTGCACCGCTCGCCAGGCGTGTTCTTTGAACACGACAAGGGCAAGACGCACAGCTCGGGCAAGTTGCTGTTCTCGGCTCGCATCATCCCTTACCGCGGCTCCTGGCTGGACTTCGAGTTCGACCCCAAGGACCTGCTGTTCTTCCGTGTGGACCGCCGCCGCAAGATGCCGGTGTCGATTCTGCTCAAGGCCATCGGCATGACGCCCGAGTCCATCCTGGCGACGTTCTACGAGAACGACAACTTCCGCCTGATGGACAGCGGCGCGCAAATGGAATTTGTGGCTGACCGCCTCAAGGGTGAAGTCGCGCGCTTTGACATTACCGACAAGTCGGGCAAGGTCGTCGTCGCCAAGGACAAGCGCATCACCGCGCGCCACACCCGCGAGATGGAGCAATCGGGCACCAAGTTCATCAGCGTGCCTGAAGACTTCCTGCTCGGCCGCGTCGCTGCCAAGAACATCGTTGACCCTGACACCGGTGAAATCATCGCCAAGGCCAACGAAGAGATGACCGAAGCGCTGCTCAAGAAGCTGCGCGCAGCTGGCATCCAGGATCTGGCTTGCATCTACACGAACGAGCTGAGCCACGGCGCCTACATCTCGCAGACCCTGCGCACCGATGAAACCGCTGACGAGTTCGCTGCACGCGTTGCCATCTACCGCATGATGCGCCCTGGTGAGCCTCCCACCGAGGACGCCGTGCAGGCGCTGTTCCAGCGTTTGTTCTACAACGAAGACACCTACGATCTGTCGCGTGTCGGCCGTATGAAGTTCAACGCCAAGATCGGCCGCGACACCGCGATCGGCCCCATGGTGCTGTCCAACGAAGACATCCTCGAAGTCGTGAAGATCCTGGTGGATCTGCGCAACGGCAAGGGTGAAGTCGATGACATCGACCACTTGGGCAACCGCCGCGTGCGTTGCGTGGGCGAGCTGGCCGAAAACCAGTACCGCACCGGTCTGGCACGTATCGAAAAGGCTGTGAAGGAGCGTCTGGGCCAGGCTGAGCAAGAGCCCCTGATGCCGCACGACCTGATCAACAGCAAGCCGATCTCGGCCGCCCTGAAGGAATTCTTCGGCGCCTCGCAGCTGTCGCAGTTCATGGACCAGACCAACCCCCTGGCTGAAATCACGCACAAGCGCCGTGTTTCCGCTCTGGGCCCAGGCGGTCTGACTCGCGAACGTGCAGGCTTCGAAGTGCGTGACGTGCACGTGACCCACTACGGCCGCGTCTGCCCGATCGAAACGCCTGAAGGTCCCAACATTGGTCTGATCAACTCGCTGGCTCTGTACGCGCGTCTGAACGAGTACGGTTTCATCGAAACCCCTTACCGTCGCGTGATCGATGGCAAGGTGACCGACCAGATGGACTACCTGTCGGCCATCGAAGAAGGCAAGTACGTGATCGCGCAGGCCAATGCCGAGCTCGACGCCGAAGGCCGCCTCACCGGTGACCTGGTCTCTGCCCGTGAAAACGGTGAATCGACCCTGCTGTCCGCCGAGCGCGTGCAATACATGGACGTGTCGCCCGCACAGATCGTGTCGGTGGCTGCGTCGCTGATTCCGTTCCTCGAGCACGATGACGCGAACCGCGCATTGATGGGTGCCAACATGTCGCGCCAGGCCGTGCCTGTGCTGCGCCCTGAAAAGCCCATGGTTGGTACCGGTATCGAGCGCGTTGCAGCGGTCGACTCGGGCACCGTCGTGACGGCTACCCGTGGCGGTATCGTCGATTACGTGGACGCGACCCGTATCGTGATCCGTGTGAACGACGAAGAAGCTGTGGCCGGTGAAGTGGGTGTGGACATCTACAACCTCATCAAGTACCAGCGTTCCAACCAGAACACCAACATCCACCAGCGTCCCGTGGTTCGCCGCGGCGACAAGCTGGCCAAGGGTGACGTGATTGCCGACGGTGCATCGACCGACCTGGGCGAAATCGCCATTGGTCAGAACATGCTGATCGCCTTCATGACCTGGAACGGCTACAACTTCGAAGACTCGATCCTGATCTCCGAACGCGTGGTGGCTGAAGACCGCTACACCTCGATCCACATCGAGGAGCTGGTGGTGATGGCCCGTGACACCAAGCTGGGTGCCGAGGAAATCACACGCGACATCCCGAACCTGTCCGAGCAGCAACTCAACCGTCTGGACGAGTCCGGCATCATCTACGTGGGTGCAGAAGTGCAGCCCGGGGATGTGCTGGTGGGCAAGGTCACGCCAAAGGGCGAGACCACGCTGACCCCAGAAGAGAAGCTGCTGCGCGCCATCTTCGGTGAGAAGGCGTCCGATGTGAAGGACACCTCGCTGCGCGTGGACCAGGGCTCGCAAGGTACCGTGATCGATGTGCAGGTCTTCACCCGTGAAGGCATCACGCGCGACAAGCGCGCCCAGCAGATCATCGACGACGAACTCAAGCGTTTCCGTCTGGACCTGAACGACCAGCTGCGTATTGTGGAAGCCGATGCGTTTGACCGTATCGCCAAGCTGCTCAACGGCCGCGTGGCCAATGGCGGCCCACAAAAGCTGGCCAAGGGCACCAAGATCGACAAGGCCTATCTGGACGGCGTGGAGAAGTTCCACTGGTTCGATATCCGCCCTGCCGAAGACGACGTCGCCGCGCAGCTGGAGTCCATCAAGAACTCCATCGAGCAGCAACGCCACAACTTCGACCTGGCTTTCGAAGAAAAGCGCAAGAAGCTCACGCAAGGCGACGAGCTGCCCGCTGGCGTGCTCAAGATGGTCAAGGTCTACCTGGCCGTCAAGCGCCGTCTGCAGCCTGGCGACAAGATGGCCGGCCGTCACGGTAACAAGGGTGTGGTCTCCAAGATCGTGCCGGTGGAAGACATGCCTTTCATGGCCGATGGCACCACCGCCGACATCGTGCTGAACCCGCTGGGCGTGCCTTCGCGCATGAACATCGGTCAGGTGCTCGAAGTCCACCTGGGCTGGGCCGGCAAGGGCCTGGGCCAGCGTATCGGTGACATGCTGCAGGCCGAAGCCCGTGCCACTGAAGTGCGCTCCTTCCTCGAAGAGGTGTACAACAGCCGCGGTCGCAAGGAAGACCTCAAGCAACTGTCCGATGACCAGATCATGTTCATGGCGGAGAACCTGAAGAACGGCGTGCCTTTCGCAACGCCGGTGTTTGACGGTGCTTCCGAGCAGGAAATCAAGGACATGCTCAAGCTGGCGTACCCGGATGACATCCAGGCACGCAAGGGTCTGACCGAGCCACGCACGCAGGCCTACCTGTATGACGGCCGCACCGGTGAGCGCTTCGAGCGCCCCACCACGATCGGCTACATGCACTACCTGAAGCTGCACCACTTGGTCGATGACAAGATGCACGCCCGCTCCACCGGTCCTTACTCGCTGGTGACGCAACAACCTCTGGGCGGTAAGGCCCAGTTCGGTGGTCAGCGTTTCGGTGAAATGGAAGTGTGGGCGCTGGAAGCCTATGGCGCCGCTTATGTGCTGCAGGAAATGCTGACCGTGAAGTCCGATGACGTGGTGGGCCGTACCAAGGTGTACGAATCCATCGTCAAGGGCGAACACGCTATCGAAGCCGGCATGCCGGAGTCGTTCAATGTGCTGGTCAAGGAAATCCGTTCCCTGGGCCTGGACATCGAACTGGAACGTTCTTAATTGAAGGGGGAAAGAGTCTATGAAATCGCTACTCGACCTGTTCAAACAATTCACGCCTGATGAGCATTTCGATGCCATCAAAATCGGCCTGGCTTCGCCCGAAAAGATCCGTTCGTGGTCTTTCGGTGAAGTGAAGAAGCCCGAGACCATCAACTACCGTACCTTCAAGCCCGAGCGCGATGGTCTGTTCTGCGCCAAGATCTTTGGCCCGATCAAGGACTACGAATGCCTGTGCGGCAAGTACAAGCGCTTGAAGCACCGCGGTGTGATCTGCGAGAAGTGCGGCGTTGAAGTCACGCAGACCAAGGTGCGCCGCGAACGCATGGGTCACATCGACCTGGCCGCGCCTTGCGCCCATATCTGGTTCCTCAAGTCCCTGCCATCGCGCCTGGGCCTGGTGCTGGACATGACCCTGCGCGACATCGAGCGCGTGCTGTACTTCGAAGCCTATGTGGTGACCGACCCCGGCATGACCCCGCTGAAGAAGTTCAGCATCATGTCGGAAGACGAGTACGACAAGAACGTCGAAGAGTATGGTGATGAATTCGTGGCCAAGATGGGCGCCGAAGGCATCAAGGACCTGCTCGAAGGCATCGAGATCGACGCGGAAATCGAGCGCCTGCGCAACGACCTGACCGGCTCCGAAGTCAAGGTCAAGAAGAATGCCAAGCGCCTGAAGCTGCTCGAAGCGTTCAAGAAGTCCGGCATCAAGCCCGGTTGGATGGTGATGGAAGTGCTGCCTGTGCTGCCTCCCGATCTGCGTCCGCTGGTGCCGCTGGATGGCGGCCGCTTTGCGACCTCCGACCTGAACGACCTGTACCGCCGCGTCATCAACCGTAACTCGCGTCTGCGCCGCCTGCTGGAGCTCAAGGCCCCAGAGATCATTGCCCGCAATGAAAAGCGCATGCTGCAAGAAGCGGTCGACTCGCTGCTGGACAACGGCCGCCGTGGCAAGGCCATGACCGGCGCGAACAAGCGTGCCCTCAAGTCGCTGGCCGACATGATCAAGGGTAAGAGCGGTCGTTTCCGTCAGAACTTGCTGGGTAAGCGCGTCGACTACTCCGGTCGTTCCGTGATTACCGTGGGCCCAACGCTCAAGCTGCACCAGTGCGGTCTGCCCAAGCTGATGGCGCTGGAGCTGTTCAAGCCTTTCATCTTCGCGCAGCTCGAAGCGCGTGGCATCGCCACGACCATCAAGGCCGCCAAGAAGGAAGTGGAAACCGGCACCCCCGTGGTGTGGGACATCCTGGAAGAGGTGATTCGCGAGCATCCGATCATGCTCAACCGTGCGCCTACGCTGCACCGTCTGGGTATTCAGGCGTTCGAGCCTATCCTGATCGAAGGCAAGGCCCTGCAACTGCACCCGTTGGTTTGCGCGGCATTCAACGCTGACTTCGACGGTGACCAGATGGCTGTTCACGTGCCGCTGTCGGTGGAAGCACAGATGGAAGCCCGCACCCTGATGCTGGCCTCCAACAACGTGCTGTTCCCCGCTTCGGGCGAACCCTCGATCGTTCCTTCTCAGGACGTGGTGCTGGGCCTGTACCAGGCCACCCGTGAGCGGATCAACGGCAAGGGCGAAGGCATGGTGTTCTCCGACATCGGCGAAGTGCAACGCGCACTGGATGCCGAGCAGGTCGAGCGCGCCACCAAGATCAGCGTGCGTCTGACCGAGTGGAACAAGAACAAGGCCTCGGGTGAGTTCGAGCCGACGACCAAGCTGGTGGAAACCACCGTGGGCCGCGCGCTGCTGTCCGAGATTCTGCCCAAGGGTATGCCTTTCTCTTCGATCAACAAGACGTTGAAGAAGAAGGAAATCTCCAAGCTGATCAACATCTCGTTCCGCAAGTGTGGCTTGAAGGAAACCGTGGTGTTCGCCGACAAGCTGCTGCAAAACGGCTTCCGTCTGGCAACGCGCTCCGGTATCTCGATCGCCATTGGCGACATGCTGGTGCCACCGCAAAAGGCCGAGATCATCGCCCGCTCCGAAGCGGAAGTGAAGGAAATCGAGCAGCAGTACGTCTCCGGTCTGGTGACGGCTGGCGAGCGCTACAACAAGGTGGTGGACATCTGGGGCAAGGCCGGTGACGAAGTCTCCAAGGTCATGATGGCCCAGCTGGCCAAGGAAAAGGTCATTGACCGCCATGGCAACGAAGTCGATCAGGAATCGTTCAACGCGATTTACATGATGGCCGACTCCGGCGCCCGTGGCTCGGCCGCACAGATCCGCCAGCTGGCAGGTATGCGTGGTCTGATGGCCAAGCCCGATGGCTCGATCATTGAGACGCCTATTACCGCGAACTTCCGCGAAGGCCTCAACGTGTTGCAGTACTTCATCTCCACCCACGGTGCCCGTAAGGGTCTGGCCGATACGGCGCTGAAGACGGCTAACTCCGGTTACCTGACGCGTCGTCTGGTGGACGTGACGCAGGACTTGGTGATCACCGAGCTCGACTGCGGCACGCACAACGGCACCTTGATGCGCGCTGTGGTGGAAGGCGGTGAAGTGATCGAATCGCTGCGCGACCGTATCCTCGGCCGTACCGCTGCGGACGAAGTGCTGCACCCCGAAACCCGCGCGGTGCTGGCCAAGGCCGGCGACCTGCTGGACGAAGACCTGATCGAAGATCTGGAAGCGGCTGGCGTGGACGAAGTGAAGGTGCGCACCGCACTGACCTGCGAAACCCGCTTTGGTCTGTGCGCTACCTGCTACGGCCGCGACCTGGGCCGTGGCGGCATGATCAACCTCGGCGAAGCCGTCGGTGTGATCGCTGCCCAGTCGATCGGTGAGCCTGGCACGCAGCTGACCATGCGTACGTTCCACATCGGTGGTGCGGCTTCGCGTGCGGCTGTGGCCTCCAGCGTGGAAGCCAAGTCCAACGGTATCGTGGGTTTCAACCCACAGATGCGCTATGTGACCAACAACAAGGGCGAACTGGTTGTGATTTCCCGCTCCGGCGAAATCGTGATCCAGGACGAGTACGGCCGCGAGCGCGAGCGTCACAAGATGCCTTACGGCGCTATCTTGTCGATCAAGCCTGATCAACAGATCAAGGCGGGCACCGTGCTGGCCAACTGGGATCCGCTGACCCGACCCATCATTACCGAATACGCCGGTCAGGTGAAGTTCGAGAATGTGGAAGAAGGTCTGACCGTGGCCAAGCAGGTCGACGAAGTGACCGGTCTGTCCACCCTGGTGGTGATCGATCCGAAGCACCGTGGTTCTGCCAAGGTGGTGCGTCCGCAGGTCAAGCTGGCGGATGCCAACGGCCAGGAAGTCAAGATTCCTGGTACCGACCACGCGGTGACGATCGGCTTCCAGGTCGGCGCTCTGCTGCAGGTGCGTGATGGCCAGGAAGTGGGCCCCGGCGAAGTGCTGGCCCGTATTCCTATGGAAGGCCAGAAGACCCGCGACATTACCGGTGGTCTGCCACGTGTGGCCGAGCTGTTCGAAGCCCGTACGCCGAAGGACAAGGGCGCGCTGGCCGAGATGACCGGTACCGTGTCCTACGGTAAGGAAACCAAGGGCAAGGTGCGCCTGCAGATCACCGATCTGGAAGGCAAGGTCTGGGAAGAGCTGGTTCCAAAGGAACGCAACATCCTGGTGCACGAAGGCCAGGTGGTCAACAAGGGCGAGCTGATCGTCGACGGCCCAGCCGATCCGCAGGACATCCTGCGTCTGCTGGGTATCGAAGAGCTGTCGCGCTACATCGTTGACGAAGTGCAGGACGTGTACCGCTTGCAAGGCGTGAAGATCAACGACAAGCACATCGAGGTGATCGTTCGCCAGATGCTGCGCCGCGTGGTCATCGAAGCCCCAGGTGATACCTCCTACATCCAGGGTGAGCAGGTCGAGCGCTCCGAAGTGCTCAACACCAACGAAGCTGCACAGCGCGATGGCAAGATCCCAGCGGTCTACTCCAACGTGTTGCTGGGTATTACCAAGGCTTCGCTGTCGACCGACTCCTTCATCTCGGCCGCTTCCTTCCAGGAAACGACCCGCGTGCTGACCGAGGCTGCCATCATGGGCAAGCGCGACGAGCTGCGTGGCCTGAAGGAAAACGTCATCGTGGGTCGTCTGATCCCCGCTGGTACCGGTCTGGCTTACCACCAGGCACGCAAGGCCAAGGACGAGATGGACGAGGCCGAGCGCCGCGCCATCGCCGATGCAGAAGCGGCCGATCTGGCCGGTGTGTCGGAAGAAGCGGTGGCCGCTGCCGACAGCGCTGCAGACCCTGCTGCTGACTAAGCCGCCAATCCCTGACCGATACCTATCGGTCAGGTTGGGCTGAGCAAGACCCGTAATTTCGCGCCGCGGAATTACGGGTTTTTTAATGCCTGGCAGCCCGGCTGCTGACGCGCCCTGATGATGGCTCTGTGCAAAGTCCTCTGCTCCATTTCGTGTCTGAAGCAGGTCACTTTGCACAGCGTCTTTACCAGGCAGGCTCTGCACGCGCAGAGGCCTCCTGGGGCATATCGATTAGTATTCCTTTTGATCCGCAGCGGCACCCAGGCCATTGCACTCCTTCGGCATGAACCTCCCTTCCCGTCCACGACAACCCTCCCGGGCCGCCACAGCGCCCAACACCAACCAGGGCCCCAGCCTGTCCGCCCAGCTGCTGGCGGTGGCGCGCGCCTTGCAGGATGTGCGCCAGGGGCAATCTGCCCGCGCCGTGTTGGGCGGGGTAGAGCCCGCGCTGCGCGCCGGCGTGCAGGCCTTGCTGATGGATGTGCTGCGCGTGCTGGGCACCGCAGAAGCCGTGCGTGCCGAGCTGGCCCCGCGCAAGCCTGCCAGCGCGGTCGATGCCTTGCTGTGCACGGCGCTGGCCTTGCTGCTGCCCGAGGTGCCGCGCTACGACGCCTTCACCGTGGTGAACCAGGCGGTGGATGCGGCCAAGAAGCGCTCGGCCACCAAGTCGCAATCGGCCTTCATCAATGGCTGCCTGCGCAGTTTTTTGCGCGAGCGCGATGACCTGCTGCGCGCCGTGGCCCAGGAGCCGGTGGCGCAGTACAACCACCCGCAGTGGTGGCTGGGGCGCCTGCAAAAGGACTATCCGCAAGATTGGCAGGCCATTGTGGCGGCCAACAATGCGCAGGCGCCGATGGCCTTGCGCGTGAACCTGCAGCGCTGCAGCCGCGCCGATTACCTGGCGCTGCTGGATGAAGCGGGCATCGAGGCCGTGGTGGGCGTGGGCGAGGCCGGCCTGGTGCTGACGCGCGGCGTGCCGGTGGACCAGCTGCCGCAGTTTGCGCAGGGCTGGGTCTCGGTGCAGGACAGCGCCGCCCAGATGGCCGCGCCGCTGCTGCTCGATGGCTTGCAGCCGCACGATGGCCGCGCGCTGCATGTGCTCGATGCCTGCGCCGCGCCCGGCGGCAAGACCGCGCATCTGTTGGAAGCCGCCACGCCCCAGCGCCCCATCGACATGGTGGCGCTGGAGATCGATGCCAAGCGCGCCGAACGCATTGGCGATACCTTGGCGCGGCTGTCACTGCAGGCCGATGTGGTGGTGGCCAGCGGCAGCGAAGTGGCCAGCTGGCTGCCGGCGGTGCAAGCGCGCCACGGGTTGCAGCAATTTGATGCAATTTTGTTGGATGCGCCTTGCTCGGCCTCGGGCATCGTGCGCCGCCAGCCCGATGTGCGCTGGCTGCGCCGCGCCACCGACATCGCGCAGCTCGCCGCCATCCAGCGCCAGCTGCTCGAAGCCCTGTGGCCCCTGGTCGTGCCCGGCGGCCGGCTGCTGTACTGCACCTGCTCGGTCTTCCATGAAGAGGGCGAGGGCCAGGTGGCGCAGTTCCTCCGCCGCCACGCCGATGCCCAACGCCTGCCTGCGCCAGGGCATTTGTTGCCACAGTTGCGCGAGGCCGGTCACAATAGCCTGGGCAGCCTGGCGCGCGACCATGACGGTTTTTACTACGCGCTGCTGCACAAGCCGCTTCGTTGAGCCCGTCCGTATGCGATTGATCCACCATTTCCTCCTTGCGCTGATGCTGTGCTGTGCCGCAGCGGCACCGGCCATGGCGTCGGAGAATGAGAAAAAGGTCGAGCTGCAGCTGGTGCGCAATGCCGACGGTGCCTTTGCCACGGTGGCGCTGCAGTTTGCGCTGCCCGACCAGATCGAAGATGCCCTCAACAAAGGCGTGGCGCTGTACTTTGTGCAGGAGGCCGAGGTCATCTCCGAGCGCTGGTACTGGCGCGACAAGACCGTCAAGAAAACCGCCCGCTACCTGCGCGTGAGTTACCAGCCGCTGACCCGGCGCTGGCGCCTGCATGTCTCGAGCATGCCGCTGACCGACGCCGGCGCGGTGACCTCGCTGGGCCAGAGCTTTGACAGCCTCGAAGAAGTGATGCTCGTGGTCAAGCGCGTGCGCAACTGGAAGATCGCCAGCGCCGATGAGCTCGCAAGCGATGTGGACTACCTGGTCAAGTTCAGCTTCCGGCTCGACAGCAGCCAGCTGCCGCGTATCTTCCAGTTCGCGCCGTTCAGCAATGGCGGCCTGAACCTGCAGCTCAGAAGCCAGCTGCCGCTGCCCGAGGCGAGCGCGCCGTGAAAATCGAAAAGTCATCGTCGATGCGCGTGGCCTACACGCCCAGCCGTGCGCGCTGGTCGGTGATCGTTGGCCTGTCGGCGATGATCGGCATCGGCCTGGTGCTGCTCTTCCTGCTGTCTTTCGCCACCAACAACCGCGTGCTGTACGAGCGCTATTACGGCGTGCTGCTGGGCGTGAACATCGGCGTGGCCTGTGTGCTGAGCATGGTGGTGCTGTGGGGCGTAGTCATCCTGGTGCGGCGCCTTGTGGCTCGGCGCTTTGGCAGCAAGCTGCTGCTCAAGCTGGCTGCCACCTTTGCGCTGGTGGGCGTGCTGCCCGGCGTGGTGATCTATTTCGTCTCCTACCAGTTCGTCTCGCGCTCGATCGAGAGCTGGTTCGATGTCAAGGTCGAAGGCGCGCTGGACGCCGGGGTCAACCTCGCGCGCATCACGCTCGACACCACCTCCACGGCGATGGCCGAGCGCACCCGCACCGCCAGCAGCCAGCTGTCCCAGATATCGGATGCCGCATCGGGCCTCGTGCTCGAGCGCATCAAGGACCAGCTCGGCGCCGATGATGTGGTGCTGTGGTCGGCCAGCTCCCAGGCCATTGCCAGCACCGGCCAGTCGCGCTTTGTGCTCAACCCCGACAAGCCCTCGGCCGCCTTGCTGCGCACCGCCACCCAGCAGCAGCGCGCCTATCAGATCGATGGCCTCGAAGAGGTGTCCGACATCAACGGCGCCATCACCGGCGACCCGTCCAAGGTGCGCGTCAAAACCCTGGTGCAGGTCGCCAATGGCGATGTGGGGGTGATCCCCGACGGCCGCTTTTTGCAGGCCACCATGCCGCTGCCAGCGGCCTTGGTGGTCAACGCCCTCAAGGTGCAGGAGGCCAACCGCGAGTACCAGGAACGCGCGCTGGCGCGCGACGGCCTGCGCCGCATGTACATCGGCACGCTCACCTTGAGTCTGTTCCTGGCCGTTTTCGGCGCCGTGGTGCTGGCCGCCTTGCTGGGCAACCAGCTGGTGCGCCCGCTTTTGGTGCTGGCCGAAGGCGTGCGCGAGGTGGCATCGGGCAATCTGCGACCCAAACCGGTGCTGCCCAGCAAGGACGAGTTAAGCGGCCTGACCCGCTCGTTTGCCGAGATGACCCAGCAGCTGCTCGACGCGCGCCGTGCGGTCGAGCGCGGCATGCGCCAGACCGATGAGGCGCGGCAGAGCCTGCAGACCATTCTGGACAACCTTACCGCCGGCGTCATCGTGCTTGATGCCCAGGGCGTCATCCACTCCAGCAACCCCGGGGCCACCCGCATTCTGCGTGCGCCGCTGGCCGCCTTTGAAGGCCGCCCGCTGCGCGATCTGCCCGGCCTGCAGGCCTTTGCGCAAGAGGTGGACCGGCAGTTTGCCCGCCTGCACGATGTCACCGACGAGCACTACCTGGACCACTGGCAGCAGCCCTATGAGCTCCATGGCGACAGCCAGCTGCCCAACCAGAACAGCATCAACCTGGTGGCGCGCGGGGCCACCTTGCCCGACAACCGCCGCCTGCTGGTGTTTGACGACATCTCCGAAATCGTCTCGGCGCAGCGCGCCCAGGCCTGGGGCGAGGTGGCCAGGCGCCTGGCCCATGAGATCAAGAACCCGCTCACACCGATCCAGCTGTCGGCCGAGCGGCTGGAGATCAAGCTGGGCAACAAGCTCGAAGGCCAGGACCAGGCGATTTTGAAAAAGTCTGTCACCACCATCGTCGACCAGGTCGATGCGATGAAGCGCCTGGTCAACGAGTTCCGCGACTACGCCCGCCTGCCGGCCGCCGAGCTGCAGTCCATCGACCTCAATGCGCTGGTGATGGACGTGCTGCATTTATATGGCGCGGAAAATGCTGTGGTACCGGTGGAGGCGGAGCTGGACAGTGCGGCCCCACGTATCATGGGCGATGCGCAGCAGTTGCGGCAGGTCATCCATAACTTGCTGCAAAATGCGCAGGATGCAACGCAACAGGCCTGGGTGGGCAAGGAGGCATCAGCACCGGCGGTGCGGATCTCCACCCGGTTCAGTGGCAACAGCAAACGCGTGCGTTTGACAATTGCTGACTGCGGTTGCGGTTTTCCAGAACATATATTACAAAAGGCATTTGAGCCCTACGTGACGACCAAGCCCCGAGGTACCGGCCTGGGCCTGGCCGTCGTCAAAAAAATTGCGGACGAGCATGGCGCTCGCGTAGAAATCTCTAATCGAGTCGAGGGGGAAAAAATCTTAGGTGCCCAAGTGTCGTTATCATTCTCTATCGAAAAAGAGTTGATGATTTAAAATAACTCTCACACCTGCTGCACTGGATTTTCAAAAAATATGGCAAATATTCTGGTTGTCGATGACGAATTGGGAATTCGGGATCTCCTGTCGGAGATCTTGAACGATGAAGGCCACAGCGTGGACGTTGCGGAGAACGCCACACAGGCGCGCTTGGCCCGCAACGAAAGCGGCTACGACCTGGTGCTGCTCGACATCTGGATGCCCGACACCGATGGTGTGTCGCTGCTCAAAGAGTGGTCGATGACCGGCCTGCTCACGATGCCCGTGATCATGATGAGTGGCCACGCCACCATTGATACCGCCGTCGAAGCAACGCGCATTGGCGCGTTCTCTTTTTTGGAAAAGCCCATCACGATGCAAAAGCTGCTCAAGGCAGTAGAGCAGGGCTTGCAGCGCAATGTGCCCGCGCCCGCCGCAGCCCCGGCGGCTGCCGTTCCGGGCAAGGTGGTGCCAACTTTCACCCCCACAGGCTACAGCGCCCCGGTGGTTGCCACCGTGGCCACCGCAGCTGCAGCGGACGCCGCGCCCAATGCCCACCAGGGCTTTGATCTGGACCGGCCGCTGCGCGAGGCACGGGACGGCTTCGAGAAGGCCTACTTCGAATTTCACCTGGCGCGCGAAGGCGGCTCGATGACCCGCGTGGCCGAGAAGACCGGCCTGGAGCGCACCCACCTCTACCGCAAGCTGCGTCAGCTGGGCGTGGACCTGAGCCGCAATAAAAAGAACTGATTTCAGTTTTTTGAAAAAGCGCCCTTTTTTTCGGGCTATAATTCAACTCGTGGGCCCGGTAGCTCAGTTGGTAGAGCAGCGGATTGAAAATCCGCGTGTCCGTGGTTCGATTCCGCGCCAGGCCACCACAAAACAACAAGCCTCTGCACCAGTGATGGTGCAGAGGCTTTCTTGTATCTGCACATGCATCGCATGTGCAGCAATTCCCCCAAATTTCCGAACGGGCGCGCGGCGCAGGCTATAATGCTAGCTTGTGTTGGCCCGGTAGCTCAGTTGGTAGAGCAGCGGATTGAAAATCCGCGTGTCCGTGGTTCGATTCCGCGCCAGGCCACCAAACGCATTCCCAAGCCCATCCTCTGTGATGGGCTTTTGTGCGTCTGGTGCGGGCTCAGCGGCTGGGCGGCGCCGTGCCGGCAGCTCGGTCAAGCAGCACTTGCTTGAGCCCTGCCGGGTAGAGCGCCGGGCCGCCCGGGGCATCGAGCGCCGCCAGGTCAAACCAGCGCGCTGTGCACAGGGTGCCGCTGTCTTCGTGAAAGCAGATGTGGTCCAGGTGCGCAAAGGGCGCTGCATCAAACACGACATTGGCGATAAACAGCACCTCGTGGCCTACCGCCCCGTGGTGCGTGTAGAGGTTCTCCATCACGATGGGTGGTCCCTGGACTTGCGCTTCCACGCCCAGCTCTTCCAGGAACTCGCGTTGCAGCGCTGCCTGCCAGCGCTCGCCAAACTCCACGCCGCCGCCAAGGGGGCGCACCCCTGTCAGGCGGCCCGCATCATCCATGACCTCGGTCGCCAGCAATTGGCCATTGCGCCAGTGCAGGCCAAGGGCTTTGACTTTGATGTGCTGGGGTGGGCGCCATGGGGTGGTTGCCGTCATGCTTGCTTCTATAAAAGTAGGTTGTTAGTGGTGGCCGCTGCGTGCGCGCATACGCTCACACAGTTGCTGTATGACTCCGGTCACCAGCGCGTGGTCGGCTGGCTCCAACTCAGCAAGCCATTCACTGATCTGCATGGCTTGCTGATCAGGGGTGGCTGCGCGTTCGCTGACCAGGTCACTGATATGCACCTGCAGCGCTGCCGCGAGGCTCTCTAGCGTTTGCAGCGAGGGCGTTGATTTTCCGCATTCGAGGCGGTCAATGGCCTCGGGCTCGACCTGCAGGCGGTATGCCAAATCTGCTTGCGACCAGTTGCGTGATTGTCTGAGTTCTGCAATGCGATTTCCAACTCGCTTGGTGATGGACTCTCTCTTTTTCGCCATATTCGTTCAACTCCCATTCGCCCCACCTTCAAACGCAAGAAGAGAAGGGGGCAGGGCACGAGTTTCAGGAGTTCTTCAAATGCTGTCGTCACGAAATACGTGACAACAAACAGGCGCGTTGATGGCACAGTCCGGTGGAGTCAATGGGCGCTGCGTTCTGCTGCCGGACTAAGGTTTTTGTCTACTGTGCGATGCGAGGGTGCCGCGATGTCGATGATGAATACGCCCTCCATCAACCACCAGGTGAACGCAGCCGCTCACAAAGCTGCTGCACGATACCAGTGACAAAGGCGCGGTCCGCCGGCTCCAGATCAGAGAGCCAGGCGCTGATCCGCATGGCCTGGTCATCGGGGGCGGTGGAGCTGTGGGCGAGCAGATCGGCGATGCCCACGCGCAGTACCGAGGCAAGGCTTTCGAGCGTATGCAGTGAGGGCACGGAGGCCCCGCGTTCAAAGCGGCTGATGGTCTCGGGCTCCACCTGCAGGCGCTCTGCCAGTTGCGCCTGCGTCCATTGGCGCGACTTGCGCAGCTGGGCAATGCGCTGGCCCAGCAGTTGGGCCAGGGGCTTCTCGGCAAGCTTCTTATTGATCATATCTGTCTAGTTCAAATCCAACAGTTATGGTTGTGTGCCGGTGTGGAATGGGCCAGAATGCAATATGTGGAATCCAATGTAATTTCGCTATATATGGTGCGGCCGCCGGGCGCTGCCATGCGGCGATGCAGACCCGGATCCATGGCATCCGAGCATTCACACCACCCAACGAAAGGAAGTCAGCGCCATGCAGCAGGTCCGGCCGCAGAAGCGACATAGCCCAGCCGCCGATGGGAGGGCAGGCAGCGACGGTGCGATACAGACCGGCACCACCGCGGCAAGGCCTGCTCCCGGCGTGGCGGCGGCCCCCGTGCGCCGCCGGTGGGGCGCGATACAGATAGGCATTTGCGTGCTGTTCTTTGTGGAAGGTCTGTGGGGCCTGTACCTGGTGGGCTGGCCGGCGCTGAGCCTGTGCGTTCTGGGGGCGATGTACATGGCCAAGGTGGCCAGGCGCCATGGGGCGCCGCAAGGCAGCGGTAAGCGCTAAGCCCTCCACGCCCTCCGAATGAGGCGGTTGTTGGCACTGGGCATCACCAACCACAGCGATGGCGGCAGGAAAAAAGGCATGCGGACATGCTGCTCTGTGTATAAGACATGTCAACAAATCTAATTTCAGCCGCCCATGTAATATTTTGCAAGGCCAAGGGGCTACGATGGTTACAGATGACTACATCACCATCCCCACCGCCTGACCGGCCTGATAAGCCGCTCCAGGATCTGCTGCCGCCAGATCTGTGGAAGCTGCTGGCCAGGCATGACATCACCACGCTGGCCCAGGTCGACGCACTGTATCCGGCCAAGCTGCTGAAAATCCACTACCTGGGGCCCGTGCGTTTTCGGCAGATCGAGGCGCTGCTTTTCCCCGGGCGGCGCTATGAGGTGCCTGTGCTGGCACCGATCGAGACAGAAGATCTGGATGGCACCTCGCTAGAAGGCCTGGTGTCCCGGCGCGTATTGATCACCCTGCGCCGGCATGGCATCAAGACCGTGCAGCAGCTGGTCGCGGCCTATCCCCGGCGCCTGGTGGAGATAACGGGCTTTGGTATCAAGGCGCTGCGCGAAGTGGAGGCCACGTTTTTTGATGGGCAGCGCTTTGAGCCGATGAAATCAAGAAAAACCATAAGTAACACAATTAAGCAAAGATGATTATGATTTCATAAATATGGCAAATGGTTCAGAGATCCACCCCTCCACTTCACTAGACGGGAAGCTGCCTGCGCCATTG
This sequence comes from Comamonas squillarum, assembly GCF_025309455.1. Lineage (NCBI taxonomy): Bacteria > Pseudomonadati > Pseudomonadota > Betaproteobacteria > Burkholderiales > Comamonadaceae > Comamonas > Comamonas squillarum. The sequence goes on along the minus strand of NZ_CP104377.1, from coordinate 3,130,099 downwards.
GTACGGATTCTGGTGCACCACGGCATTGATACGGTCGAGGCGGTGCGCAAGGCCTACCCGCTGGGGCTGCTCGCGATCAAGGGCATTGGTCTGCTGCGGCTGCGCAAGATCGAAAAGGCCTTTTTGCCTGGCCAGTCCTATGTTCCCATGCACTCGAGGCCCAAGCTGCCCTTTGTCTCCGGCTCTTGCCTCAATGGCTCGCTGCCCGTGGCCATTGTCCGGGCACTGGCGCGCGGTGACATCACCACCCCCGAGCAACTGCGCCAGGCCTACCCGCATGAACTGCTCAAGATCCGCTCGCTGGGCGAGGGCTCGCTGCGCGAGATTGAACGGGTCTACTTCCCAGGCCAGCGCTACGTGCCGCCAGGCAACGGAAAAATCCGCTAATCGGGCGGTTGTCCATGTTGTCCTATCCGTAGCTAGGTGCATCGGATTTGGTTATGCGGTGCCAGGGGTGCCGCAGGCGCCGCCCGTAATATTCACGGAAGACTTTCAAAATATTCCACCCGCCACCAGCGGGGATATTCTGACGGATTATGTGGGTGTGATAGGCCAAACCTATACGGCCGCCCCGTCATGGCTCACAGGCTGCAATGGGCTGATGTCATCGGCAGACCAGCCGGTTGCGGGAGCGGATGGCCAGACGGCCAGCTGTGGCACCCAGGAGGCCTGGAATGTCACCCAGCAGTTGGCACAGGCGCTTGGCGCCTTCAAGGGCCAGGCCGCCCCCGCGACCAATTTCGCCGTGTCGGCCTATACCTCCAACAATCCTGGCGCGGGCAATGTGGAGTTTGAAACGGCGACGCCCCTGACGCTGCCGATCCCCAGCCGCTTCATCGCCGTGGGTATAGACGTGGCGGCCGCCAACTGCTACCGGGCCAGCGCACCACAGTTGCAGTTCGCTTTGCTCGATGACGGCACCCCAGTTGCTGCCGGTGGTCAGATCAAGGGATGTGGCGGCACGTTGCAGGACATGCCAGCGCTGGGCGCTGCTGGCGCCGCGACGGCGGGGCAAGGTGCACGGGTGGGCACCTATACCAGTGGCGGTGTACTGGTCAACAGCGCCTCGGTCGGCATCCGCATGACCAATGCCAATGGCAGTGGCGGCGGTAATGACCATGCCTTTGACAATATCCAGTTGCTGGACGTCAGCCCGACCCTGGACAAATCGTTCAGCCCGGCGACCCAGCCAGTAGGCGGCGTGAGCGTGCTGACCTTCACGGTCACCAATACGACGGAGCTGGGCGCCAAGGCCGGCTGGTCGTTTACCGACAACCTGCCTGCAGGCCTGGTGGTAGCGCCCACACCTGCAACCGCCACGACCTGCCCCAGCGGCGTCGTGACGGCAGCAGCCGGTGCCACCAGCATCGATGTGACCGGCAATCTGGCCGATGCGATGGAGTCCTGCACGGTGTCCGTCAGCGTCACATCTGCCACTGCTGGCGCCTATGCCAATGGGCCTGACAACATTGAATCGGCGGGCTTGAACCCACCGCAGGTGTCCACCGTGACCTTCACTGCGCCCAGCACGCCATCCACCCCAACACCGGTTCCCACCAATGCACCTTGGGGCGTGCTGCTGCTGTCGGCCTTGGTCGCAGGCTTTGCCAGCCTGCGCGCCGCTCGCAACCGCGCCTGATCTGGCGCGCTGCGCAAGCGCTGCACCGGGTTAGGTCCCGCCACCAAGGCACAAGGCCTGGGTTCAGCACCATGCCGAACCCAGGCCTTTTTTTGATAGCGGGGCGCTGTACCACTGTCAGTGGCACGCGCTGCCATCATCTCAGCGGCGTTGCGTGCGTCGCAGCACCAGCATGCCCATCAGCGCCATCGCCACGGCCATCAGCAGCAGCTTGATGGTGTCCAGTGCTGGCACTGCCGCTGGTACCGCAGGCGCTGTGCGCACCAGCGTGTTGACGAAGGAGGCCGTGTTGCCATTGGCTGCGGTGACCAGCGTCACCGGCGCGGGCAGGCTGGTACTCCAGGTGTAGCCCGCCGGCGCATCGGGCATGGTGGGCGCTTCGCTCACCGTGCAGCTGGCGCCCTGGGGCACGTTGGTGATGGCGATGGCCCCTGCGTTGCTCCCGCTCAAGCCCACTGCCGTTGTGAAGCTGCCGTCTGCACCGCAGTTGGCGGTAAAGCTGAAGCTGCCGCTGATACCCGCTGCCGGGCCGCCGGCCACGGTCTTGCTGATCGTGATGTCGGTGTTGGCACGCGCCAAGGTGTTGACCAGCTGCGCGCTATTGGCCGCTGGCGGTGCTGCCATCGCCACGGAAACACTGGGCGCAGGGTCTTCCACCCAGAGATGGTTGGCGGGCGGTGTGGGGCGTGTGCCCTCGGTCACCACGCAGCTGCCGCTGGCGATCACCGGCGTGATGGAGACGCTGCCCGTGGTGGCCGTGTCCAGCGTGATCGAGGTGTTGATTGCTGGCGCGACCACGCCGTCGCTGCCGGTGCAGACCACCGAGACGGGAAAGCTGCTGCCCGTCAGATCCACGGGCGTGATGTTGGCGGGCCAGACCACCTGCTTGGAGATGGCAAGCTGCGCGGCATGGCAGGCGAGGCTTGCGGTGGCTGGCGTATTGACCTGGCCGGTGGGCGAGACAAAGTCGGTACCCGGCGTGATGGTGTTGGTCACCGATGGGGTGCTGATGCATGCCTGGCGGCCGGCATCGGTGTTGGGCCATTGCACGGGCACGGTGATGGTGCAACCGCCGCCAGGAATGCCAAAGCCGCTATCGCTGATGATGTTCGAGCCCGGCACCGCACTGAAGTTATTGGCCGTGCAGGTGTTGCTCACGGCGCCCGTTGCCACCACCAGGGGGGCAGGCAGGGTGTCGCTCAGCGTCACGTTGCCGATGGCCTGCGGCGTGCTGTTGGACAGCGTGATCGTCAGCTGCGTGGTGTTGTCACTGCCACCCAGAAAGAGGTCCGCTTTATCAAAGCGCTTGCTGACCTTGGGCAGGCCGCAGGCGCCGCTTTCCGAGGTAGCGGCATTGAGGAAGGCGGGCGCGACCTTGCTTTGGTTGGTGGTCCAGGGTGGGCCGTAGAAAATCGAGATGTCGACCACGGCAAACACGCAAGCGCCTCGGCCGGCATTGGATTGCACGGTGGGAATCAGCAGCCCATAGACATTGTCCGTTGGCGTTGTGCCTGCCGATGGCAGCGCTCCGGCAACGTACAGCGCGTTGTTGGCCGGCACGTTGTTGATGTAGGTGATGTAGCCGCCCTGCAAAGGGTTCAGTGCCGTGAACGAGCCGGCATAGGGCGAATTCGTGTTCAACGGGAAAGCGCCATATGCATTGACAGTGGTGCCCAAGCTAAACGTGGACTGGGTGCCGGCATTGAGCGTATCCACCATTCGCTGGGCATTTTGGGCGTTGCGGTTCTCGCAGCAGCCATCGACAAAGAAGACGATGGAGTTGGCCCAGCGATTGGCCACCGCCGTCTGCAGCACGGCCCAGTTGCTCGGGTCAACCGCCCGGTAGGTGCTCGCCACAATCACGATGTCATAGGCTGAGCCAGACGCGGCGGTAAAGGTTGCCGCAGAGATCGCATTGGCGTTGCCCAGCACGGACCTGCGTGTCAGTTGGCCAGAGCTGGGCAGCGCATTGGTAAATTCATTCTCAAGATTTTGGTAGGCCTCGATGGCATCCCCGTCTTCAGGATTGGGACCTGCGGGATCCGAGTTGGTGGTCAGCAGCAAAACCTGTTGTGCCAGCGCATGCTGCGCGCCGAAGCTCAACAAAAAAGCTGCCAGCAGCAGCCTGAAAAACATCAATGGATTGGTCATGTCTCTTCCCATGGAATCTGCTCAGCCACAAAACGCAGCACATAGCCTCATCTGGCAATGTAACCAGTAGATGATATATGTATCAATATGAATCATAAACCAGGCGTGTGATGGCCCTTGCAGGCACTCGACAAAGCCATGCATGGACCTTCAATCCAGGTCATAAATTGATTAATTAAATGGGAATGTACTGTCTATTGATGATTGGGCGTGTATGTTTTTTGCCCGACTGCAGCGCGAATGCAGCAAACAATTGTCAGCCCATAGGCAGCCTTCACTGCCGCCTGCCTGCTTTCTTGATTGCTATCAAAAGTGGAGCGTTTTAAGGTTGGGTGCGCCCATCACACTCTGGCTGCCCAGACCCCGGCCGGGCTGCTGGCCCATGGGCCACAGCGATGGGGCTGGCGCAGCGCCTTAAAACTCCAGGTTATCGATCAGCCGCGTGCTGCCCAGGCGTGCCGCGCCCAGCGCCACCAGCGGCGCGCTGGCCAGCTCGCCTTCGGCGGGCGCCAGCAGGTTGTGGCGCTGGCGCACGGTCAGGTAATCGGGCTCCCAGCCCAGGGCCCGCAACGACTGCATGGCCTGGGTTTCGAGCTCCGGCAGGTTGGCGGGCGCGTTGCGGGCGGCAGCGGCCAGCGCCTTCAATGCTTGGGACAGGGCCATGGCCTGCTGGCGCTCGGCCGCGCTCAGGTAGCCATTGCGCGAGCTCAGTGCCAGGCCGTCGTCGGCGCGCGCGGTGGGGCAGCCGATGATCTCGATGGGCAGCGCAAACTGCGCCACCATGCGGCGGATGACCATCAGCTGCTGGTAGTCCTTCCAGCCAAAAATGGCCGCGCCCCCGCCGGTGCTGGCAAATACGCAGCTGAACAGCTTCATCACGACGGTGCAGACCCCGGTGAAAAAGCCGGGGCGGAACTCGCCTTCCAGAATGTCGGCCAGTGCTGGGTCGGGCTGCACCTTGAACAGCTGGGGCTCGGGGTACAGGTCCTTCTCGCGCGGGGCAAACAGGATGTCGCAGCCGGCCGCCTGCAACTGGGCGCAGTCGCCCTCCCAGGTGCGGGGGTAGCTGTCGAAATCCTCGGTCGGCAGGAACTGCAGGCGGTTGACGAAGATGCTGGCCACCGTCACCGCGCCATGGCGTTTGGCCTCATGCACCAGCGAGATATGGCCTGCATGCAGATTGCCCATGGTGGGCACAAAGGCGGGCCGGCCGCGCTCGGCCAGGGCTTGTCGAAGTTCTGCGATGGTGTGGGTGACTTGCATGGTGGGCATGGGCGTTGCCAGCGGTGGTGCAGGGAGCGCAGAGCATAGCAGCACGCCGATGGGCTTTGTATAGGGCTATTAGAACCTGTTCTAAGTCTCTACGCAGCCGCGTTGGAGTGCAATCGGGATGAGTTCGAAGGGATGGAACGCAGCTTGCACCGGAGTGCAAGCAAGGGCCAGCGCGCAGAAATCGCCCGATTTCACCCCAACCCGTAGGGACAGTGGCTTTGCGCTGCCCGGGAAGGGGCGCCCTGCGAGGGCCGCCCGGGCAGGGGCGGTCTGCGTCGTTGCAAATCCTCGCAATAGCTGGGCTATTGCTGCGGTGTTGCGCGGCTGGGCGTCCCCCTCGCATCCCATCCCGCAAAGACACTGTCGCGGCGCGAGGAGACTTTGAACAGGTTCTTAAGGGGTTATGGTTTGCCCGCGGTCGCGGCATGCGCTTGCCCTATAATTTTCCGGTCGCGGCGCGCAAAGACCGTTTACCGGTGCTTGCAGCGCATGCCTGGGTCCACCGACTCCGTGTCAGGCCAGTCGTATTGAGGCCTCTGTTCCCGCAAGGGTGCAGAGGCTTTTCCCTTTTTATACCGGCGCCTTGTCTGCCTTGTGCGCAGACCTGGCCGCCTTGCTTTTTTGGTCCGATTCCCGCGTCGGATCTGGTCTTTATGTCATCTGCATCCGCCATCCTGGGCATTGATTTCGGCACCTCCAATTCGGCCATGGCGTTCAAGCCCGACCTGGCCGCGCCCGGCCCCTCGACGCTGTTGCAGGCCGAGGGCGCCGCGCAAGCCATGCCGACAGCCGTATTCTTCAACACCGAGGACCACAGCACCCACTATGGGCGCGACGCCGTCTCGCGCTATCTGGAAGGCACTGAAGGGCGGCTGATGCGCTCGCTCAAAAGCATGCTGGGCAGCGCGCTGATGCAGGAGAAAACGGTGGTGCACGGCAAGCTGGTGGCCTACCAGGACATCGTGGCGCTGTTTGTGCAGCAGCTGGCCGCTACGGCCGAGCGCCAGATGGGCCATCTGCCCAGCACCGTCGTCATGGGCCGGCCGGTGCATTTTGTTGACGAGGACGCGGGGCGTGACCAGGCGGCGCAAACGGCCTTGCAGCATGCCGCGCAGGCAGCAGGCTTCAAGGATGTGCGCTTCCAGCTGGAGCCGATTGCCGCAGCGCTGGACTATGAGCAGCGCATTGCCAATGAGGCGCTGGTGCTGGTGGTCGACATCGGCGGCGGTACCTCGGACTTCACCGTGGTGCGCCTGGGCCCCGAGCGCCGCAACAAGCCCGAGCGCAGCAGCGATATTCTGGCCACCACCGGTGTACACATTGGCGGCACCGATTTTGACCGGCGCCTGAGCCTGATGGCGGCCATGCCGCTGTTGGGCCTGCAGCATGTGGGGCCCAGCGGGCGCGAGGTGCCCAGCGCGGTCTTCCATGACCTCTCCACCTGGCACCTGATCCAGTGGCTGTACAGCCCGCAGCGCCAGCGCGAGGTGCAGGCGCTGCGCAGCAGCTACAGCGATACGGCCCTGCATGACCGGCTGGTGCGGCTCTTGCAAGAGCACTGGGGCCACCGCCTGGCCAATGCGGTCGAGGAAACCAAGATCGGCCTGTCCAACCACCAGCGCGTGCAAAAGCTCGAAGTCGATTGGCTGGAGCCGGGCCTGAGCCCCGAGGTCTGGCCCGACGATCTGCAGCAATGCCTGCAGGCCTTGCTGGCCCAGGTGGCGCAGTGCGCGCTCGATTGTGTGCAGGCTGCGGGCCTGCAGCAGGGGCAGATCGATGCGATCTACCTGACCGGCGGTTCATCTGCCTTGCAGCCGCTGCGCGCGGCGCTGGCGCAGGCTTTTCCCGATACCCCGCAGGTCGAGGGTGATCTGTTCGGCGGTGTGGCGGCGGGTCTGGTGCACGGCCAGGCGCTTTAAAGGTTGAAGGTCGCCTGAAGGGCGATCAGTCGTCGGCTTGCTCGGCATCGCGCTTCCAGGCCAGCGCCGTGTCGTACAGCGCATTGCGTGGCGCGCCGGTGATGTCGGCGGCCAGCTTGACGGCGGTCTTGGTCGGCAGCTCGGCCAGCAGCAGGGCCAGCACGCGGTGGGCATCGGCCAGGCCATCGGTTTGCACTGCTTGCGGGTGCAGCAGCAGTGCAAACTCGCCCTTGCTGCGGTGCGGGTCGGCCGCCAGCCAGCCGGGCACATCGGCCGCAGCCATGGTGGCAATGTCTTCAAACTGCTTGGTCAGCTCGCGGCCCAAGGTCACGGGCCGGTCCTGCAGCACCGCCAGCGCCTGGGCCAGATCGGCAATGCGGTGGGGCGCCTCCAGCAGCACGAGGGTGCGCGAGTCTTGCGCCAGTTGGGCGACGGCCTGCTGGCGCTCCTGCGCCTTGGTGGGCAGAAAACCGATAAATGCAAAGCCGCTGCTGGCGCCTTCACCGGCCACCGCACCGGCAGCGCTGACCAGCGCGGTCACGCTGCTGGCGCCGGGCAGGGGGCTCACGCGCAGGCCGGCGCGCGCCACGGCCGCCGCCAGGCGTGCGCCCGGGTCGCTGACGCCGGGCGTGCCGGCATCGCTCACATAGGCAATGCGCTGGCCTTGCTGCAGGCGGTGGATGACCTGCTCGGCCGCCTCGGCCTCGTTGTGTTGGTGCAGCGCAATCAGCTGGCCGCCCGACTTGCCAACGCCATAGGCGCGTAGCATGCTGTGGGTGTGGCGGGTGTCCTCGCAGGCGACGGCATCGGCCAGCTCCAGCACATGCAGCGCGCGCAGGGTGATGTCGGCCAGGTTGCCGATGGGCGTGGCCACCACATACAGGGTGGAGGCAGGGTAGTGCTGGGTGCCGGCGGCAGCCTGGGCTGCTTGCAAAGCGGAGGTGAAAGATGCAGACACCGTGGAAGATCCTTGAAAAATGGCGCGGCCAGGGCCCGTCTGCTGCATCGCCCGGCGCCACCAGCGAAGGGGCAGACAACAGCAAGCTGCGTGGCCAGCAGGCAGAAGATGCCGCGCTCCATTATCTCCAACAACAGGGGCTGCGCCTTTTGGCGCGCAATTACCGCACGCCCGGGCGCGGCGGCGGCGAGATCGATCTAGTGATGCAGGAGCGCGATGGTACCGTCGTGTTTGTCGAGGTGCGCCAGCGCCAGCACAGCGGCTTTGGCGGTGCGGGCGGCAGCATTGGCAGCAGCAAGCAGCGGCGCATTATCCTCGCCGCCCGCCACTACCTGGCCAGCCTGCGCCAGCAGCCGGCCTGCCGCTTCGATGCGGTGCTGGTCGAGCAGGAGATCGTCTGGCTGCGGGCGGCCTTTGATGTGCCAGAAGGGGGCTAGGGCCCTCTGCAAAATTCGCTGCTTGGTCTGAACGCGGGCTCGTGCGATTCGCGCCCATCCCATGGGGCGAGGGTGGTGCAAAGGGCCCTGAAGCGCGCAGTTGCTGGGCTTTGCATGCGCATGGAGACTGAGAAAAGTCATCATCCCGACCCAAGGGGGAAACCGGCCAAGGTTATCATCGGGCCTCCATGCTTGAGCAACACATCCAACAGCACTTTATCGATAGCGCCGATCTCCACTACCAGGTGTCACAGGAGATGAGCGAAAGCGTCGCCAGCGCGGTCTACGCGCTGCTCGCCTGTGTGACCAGCGGCAACAAGGTGATGTGTTGCGGCAATGGCCTGTCCTGGGCGCAGGCGGCGCAATTTGCCGCCATGTGCGTCAGCGGCATGGAGCGCGAGCGCCCCGAGCTGGCGGCCCTGGTGCTCGACAACGATGCACTGGCGCAGGCCCAGCTGGGCAGCAGCCTCACGCCCGAAGGCCTGCCGCAGGCGCTGGCGCGCCAGGTGCGAACTTTGGGCCAGCCTGGCGATCTACTGCTGGTCATCAGTGCCGATGGCCATGACAGGGCCCTGTTGGGTGCGATCGAGGCGGCGCATGAGCGCGACATGTCGGCCGTGGTGCTGACCGGTCGCACCGGCGGCCTGCTGGCCAATGCCTTGAGCGAAACCGATGTACTGATGCGCGTGCCGCATGACCGCAGCACCCGCGTGCGCGAGGTGCACCAGCTGGTGCTGCACTGTCTGATTGACGGAATCGATACCCAATTGTTAGGAGAAGAGGAATGATGCCTGTGTCTTGGAAGCGATTGACCCTGTGTCTGGTGGCGACCGGCGCCGTCGCTGGGGCCGTGTCCGGCTGCGTTCCGCTGGTGATCGGCGGCGCTGCCGTCGGCGGCACGGTGATGGCGATCGACCGCCGCACCGCCGGCATCCAGGTGGAGGACGAGAGCATTGAGATGCGCGTGGCCAGCGCCATCCGCGAGCGTGCCGGCAATGACGGGCATATCAATGTCACCAGCTACAACCGCCAGGTGCTGCTGACCGGTGAGGCGCCCAACGAGGCCTTCAAGCAAAAGGCCGAAGAGGCCGCCAAAACCGCGCAGAATGTGCGCTCCGTCGTCAACGACGTGGGCGTGATGTTCAACTCCAGCCTGTCGCAGCGTTCGACCGATACCCTCATCACCGGCAAGGTGCGCGCGAGCATCATCGACGCCAAGGACCTGAGCTCCAGCGCCATCAAGGTGGTGACCGAGCGCAATGTGGTCTACCTGATGGGCCGGGTGACCGAGCGCGAATCCAAGCGTGCGGCCGAAATCGCACGGGGCGTGGCCAATGTGCAAAAGGTGGTGCGCGTGTTCGAGGTGATCAGCGAGGAAGAGCTCAAGTCGCTCAGCAACAACCGCAGCACCGGCAATGCCGCCCCGGTTGTCAACGACAGCAGCGCATCGGCCATCACCACCCAGCCTGCGACCGTGGTGCCCGCGCCTGCCGCCGCACCGGCAGCGCCGGTGTCAACGGGCGTGACCACCTCGCCGGTCAACACCACGCCGGTGCAACCGCTCAATGATGGTTTCACGACCAAGCCCTGATCTGCACAGATCCTCCAGCAAAAAGGCCGCATCAGCGGCCTTTTTGCATAGGGTGATCCGTATCAGGCCTTCTTGCCCAGGCGGGTGATCAGGCTGGACGTATCCCAGCGGTTGCCGCCCGATTGCTGCACATCGGCATAGAACTGGTCGACCAGGGCCGTGAGCGGCAGGCGCGAGCCGTTGCGCTTGGCCTCGTCGAGCACCAGGCCCAGGTCCTTGCGCATCCAGTCCACGGCAAAGCCAAAGTCGAACTTGCCCTCGACCATGGTCTTGCCCCGGTTTTCCATCTGCCAGCTTTGCGCTGCGCCCTTGCTCACCACGTCCAGCACCTGGGGCATGTCCAGGCCGGCATTCATGCCAAAGGCAATCGCCTCGGACAGGCCTTGCACGACACCGGCGATGCAGATCTGGTTGACCATCTTGGCCAGCTGGCCCGCACCGCTGCTGCCCAGCAAGGTGAAGGCGCGCGAGAAAGCCATGGCCACCGGCTTGACGGTGTTGAACACGGCCTCATCGCCACCGCACATGACGGTGAGCTGGCCGTTGACGGCCCCGGCCTGGCCGCCGGAGACGGGCGCATCGATAAAGTGCAGGCCCTGGGCCTGGGCCGCGGCATAAAGTTCACGGGCCACATTGGCCGAGGCGGTGGTGTGGTCGACAAAGATGGCGCCGGGCTTCATGCCGGCCAGCGCGCCATCGGCGCCCAATACGACCGAGCGCAGGTCATCGTCATTGCCCACGCAGCAGAACACGATATCGGCGCCGGCAACGGCCTCGCGCGGCGTGGCCGCATGGCGGGGCGCCTTGGAGCTGGCAAATTCGTCGCACCAGCCTTGCGCCTTTTGCGCGGTGCGGTTGTAGACGGTGACCGCGTGCCCGGCCTGGGCCAGGTGGCCCGCCATGGGGTAGCCCATGACGCCCAGGCCCAAAAAGGCGACGTTCAGGGAAGGGGTGCTGTCATAGCTGCGTGCTTGAATACTCGATGCCATTGCGGTGACTCCAAAAAGAGCGGCACCCAAGGCGGGCCTGGGTGCCGTGTCGCTGAAAACCCAAAACGCTGACAGCTTAAACGATTGTCAGGTGCTCCGTGCCCTCGGCCAGGTCACTGCGCTTGGCGCGCTGGCTGCCCAGCTTGATCTGCAGGCGCAGGTCGTTGACCGAGTCGGCGTTGCGCAGCGCGTCTTCGTAGGTGATCATGTTGGCCTCGTAGAGGTCAAACAGCGCCTGGTCAAAGGTCTGCATGCCCAGGTTGCGGCTTTTCTTCATGATCTCCTTGATCTCGCCCACTTCGCCCTTGAAGATCATGTCGGAGATCAGCGGCGAGTTGAGCATTACCTCGACGGCGGCGACGCGGCCCTTGCTGTCCTGCTTGCTCAAAAGGCGCTGCGACACCAGGCCGCGCAGGTTGAGCGACAGGTCCATCAGCAGCTGCGCGCGGCGCTCTTCGGGGAAGAAGTTGATGATCCGGTCGAGCGCCTGGTTGGCGCTGTTGGCGTGCAGGGTGGCCAGGCACAGGTGACCGGTTTCGGCAAAGGCCACCGCGTGCTCCATGGTTTCGCGGTCGCGGATTTCGCCCATCAGGATGACGTCGGGCGCCTGGCGCAAGGTGTTTTTCAGCGCCGCTTCCCAGTTGTCGGTGTCCAGGCCCACTTCGCGCTGGGTCACGATGCAGTTCTTGTGCGGGTGGACAAATTCCACCGGGTCTTCGACGGTGATGATGTGGCCGTAGGAGTTTTCGTTGCGCCAGTCGACCATCGCCGCCAAGGTGGTGGACTTGCCCGAGCCGGTGGCGCCCACCATGATGCACAGGCCGCGCTTGGTCATCGCCAGGTCCTTGAGCACCTGGGGCACGCCCAGGCCGTCAATCGTTGGCAGGGTCAATGGAATGGTCCGCAGTACCAGACCCACATGGCCTTGCTGCATGAAGGCATTGACCCGGAAGCGCCCGATGCCCGAGGGCGAGATCGCGAAATTGCATTCCTTGGTCTTTTCGAACTCGGCGACCTGCTTGTCGCTCATGATCGAGCGGGCCAGCGTCAGCGAGTGGGTGGGCGACAGCGGCTGGCTGGAGACCTTGGTGACCTTGCCATCGATCTTGATGGCCGGCGGAAAGTCAGCGGTGATGAACAAATCGCTGCCATTGCGCTGCACCATCAGCTTCAACAGGTCGTTGATGAACTTACTGGCCTGATCCCGTTCCATGACAATCCTCTCTGCGCTCCGTTATTGTTGCGGATGCAGCAGAAGCGCCCTGGGAACGGCCGCCCTGAGGGGCTCAGGGTTCGATCCGGGCGCTGGTCTGCCGCAGCCGCGTGGAGAGTTTGCGCGTGAACAGGGCCAGCAAATAGGCGGCCGTGGACGCGTCCAACTCCATCATGGCATCCAGTGTATCGGCCTTCAGCACGGCCAGTGCACAGTCGGTGGTGGTGGTGCACGAAGAAAAACGCGGACTGCTGTCAAACAGAGACATTTCGCCCAGCACTTCGCCGGGGTGGGTGTCGGCCAGGTGCACGCTCTGGCCATTGGCGAGTTGCCGATCGACCCGCACCTGGCCGCTCAGCACGATCAGCAGGTAGTCGCCCAGCTCGCCTTGCTGGATCAGGGTTTGCCCGGCCGGCACCTGGTAGAACTCCAGGTACTGCACCATCTGGTCGATAAAGGGCGATTGCAGCATGGACAGCGCCGCATCCTGGGCCCAGACCATGCGCAGCGCGGTGGCCGGGTCGGCCGGGGCCAGCAGCTGGGCGTGGATGGCCTTGCGGCGCTGGCTCCAGAGCACATAGGGGGCCTCCGACGTGCTGGCCTGCTGGAAACCATGGAGGAAGAAGCCGGTGTCTGCCTCGGCGGCATCGTCTGCCGGGGATGCGGAATGCAAGCGGTTCATGGCCCAGGGTCTCCTTTGATCCCGCAAAGCATAAAGGGCACCCGCGGTACTGGCAATGACCGCTGGTGCCCTTCGTGCAACCGTTTGTCAGTTGCTGTTTGTCTAGGCTCTTAACCTGGGAAGTTTTCTGGCGTCTTCGCCTTGGCGCGGGCCTCGGCCGGGCTGATCACATTGCGGCGCACCAGGTCGGTCAGGTTCTGGTCCAGCGTCTGCATGCCCATGCTGTTGCTTGTCTGGATGGTGGAGTACATCTGCGCGACCTTGGCCTCACGGATCAGGTTGCGGATGGCGGGCGTGCCCAGCATGATCTCGTGGGCGGCCACGCGGCCCTGGCCGTCCTTGGTCTTGCACAGCGTCTGGGAGATCACAGCCTGCAGCGATTCGGACAGCATCGCGCGGACCATTTCCTTTTCTTCGGCGGGGAAGACGTCGATGATCCGGTCAATGGTCTTGGCGGCGCTGGAGGTGTGCAGGGTGCCGAACACCAAGTGGCCGGTTTCTGCGGCCGTCATCGCCAGGCGGATGGTTTCGAGGTCACGCATTTCGCCCACCAGGATCGCGTCCGGGTCTTCACGCAGCGCCGAGCGCAGCGCTGCGCTGAACGACAGCGTCTGCGGGCCCACTTCGCGCTGGTTGATCAGGCATTTCTTGGATTCGTGCACGAATTCGATCGGGTCTTCCACCGTCAGGATGTGGCCGTATTCGTTTTCGTTGAGGTAGTTGACCATGGCCGCCAAGGTGGTGGACTTGCCCGAGCCGGTCGGCCCGGTCACCAGCACCAGGCCGCGCGGCTTGAGCGACAGGTCGGCAAAGATCTTGGGGGCGTTGAGCTGCTCGAGGGTCAGGATCTTGCTCGGAATGGTCCGGAACACGGCGCCCGAGCCACGGTTCTGGTTGAAGGCATTGACACGGAAACGGGCCAGGCCTTCGATCTCGAACGAGAAGTCGACCTCGAGAAACTCTTCATACTGCTTGCGCTGGGCATCGCTCATGATGTCGTAGACCATCGCATGGACCTGTTTGTGGTCCAGCGGATCGACATTGATGCGGCGCACATCGCCATGGACCCGGATCATCGGCGGCAGGCCTGCAGACAGGTGCAAGTCCGACGCTTTATTTTTGACACTGAATGCCAGCAATTGGGTGATATCCACTGCAGTTCCCTCGTTGTTTTGGTACGCTTTGCGTGCAAGGCCTCGTTGTCAACCAGTTCCAAGGCCGTGCATATTTTTACATTATGAGCACGATTCCCGAAAAAATTCAGCAGGTTCGCCTGCAAATCGACAACGCCTGTCGTGCCAGCGGCCGGCCCGAGGGCAGCGTGCAGCTGCTGGCCGTCTCCAAGACCTTTGGCGTGGACGCCATTGCCGAGGCGGCCGAAACCGGCCAGCGCGCCTTTGGCGAAAACTACATCCAGGAAGCGGTCGAGAAGATCCGCTATTTTGCCGAGCATGACAGCTGGAAGGACCAGGGCCTCATCTGGCACTGCATTGGCCCGATCCAGAGCAACAAGACGCGCCTGGTGGCCGAGCACTTTGACTGGGTGCATACGGTGGACCGGCTCAAGACGGCCGAGCGCCTCTCCGCCCAGCGGCCCGCGCAGCTGGCACCGCTGCAGGTCTGCATCCAGCTCAATGTTGATGGCGGCATCACCAAGTCGGGCGTCGCGCCGGCCGAAGCTGCGGCGCTGGTGCAGCAGATTGCGCAGATGCCCCAGCTGCAGCTGCGCGGCGTGATGAGCATCCCCGATGTGCTGCCCGACTTTGCCGCCCAGCTGGCCGTGCACCAGCGCGTCAAGGCCGTGTTCGATGACATCGCCGCACTGGGCCTGCCGCAGCTGGCGCAGTGGGACACCATCTCGCTGGGCATGACGGCCGATCTGCAGGCCGCCGTCGAGGCCGGCTCGACGATGGTGCGTGTGGGCAGCGGCATCTTTGGCCAGCGCGACTACGGCAGCGCCCACTGAAGGGCCCCCTCTGCCAACCCGCCAGCCCCGCAGCAGCGCTTGAAGCTGCGTGCTAAGCTGGCCCCCGATTGTTCTGTGTACCCCTCAAATAGACAGGAGACCCCCATGCCAGGATTGCTACCCGACGTTGACCCCGATGGCCTGTTGGAGTTTTCGGTGGTCTACACCGACCGCGCGCTCAACCACATGTCGCACCGCTTTATCGGTGTGATGGGCGAGGTGCTGCGCATCCTCAAGACCACCTACCACGCACACACGGCCGTGATCGTGCCGGGCAGCGGCACCTTTGGCATGGAGGCTGTCGCCCGCCAGTTTGCCAACCGCGCCAAGGTGCTGATCGTGCGCAATGGCTGGTTCAGCTACCGCTGGACGCAGATTTTCGACGAAGGCGGCCTGGGCGGCAGTGCGGTGATCTGCAAGGCCCGCCCCCAGGGCACGGGCCCGCAAGATGCCTGGGCCCCATGCCCGGCCGAAGAAGTAGCCGCCGCCATCCGCAAGGAAAAGCCCCAGGTGGTGTTTGCCCCGCATGTCGAGACGGCCAGCGGCATTGTGCTGCCCGACGACTACATCCAGACCATCAGTGCCGCGGCGCATGAGGTCGGCGCGCTGATGGTGCTCGACTGCGTGGCCAGCGGCGCGATCTGGGTGGACATGCAAAAGACAGGCGTCGATGTGCTGATCACCGCGCCGCAAAAGGGCTGGAGCGGCCCGCCTTGCTGCGCGATGGTGATGCTGTCCGAGCGTGCGCGCAAGGCCATCGAAGATACCAAGAGCAGCAGCTTCTCTTGCGACCTGAAGAAGTGGATGCAGATTGCCGAAGGCTACGAAAAGGGCCAGCATGCCTACCACGCGACCATGCCCACCGATTCGCTGGTGCAGCTGAGCAAGGTGATGCAGGAGGCCGAGGCCTATGGCCTGGACAAGCTGCGCAAGGAACAGACCCAGCTGGGCAAGGAAGTGCGCGCACTGCTCAAGGCGCGCGGCTTTCCGAGCGTGGCGGCGCCAGGTTTTGAGGCGCCCGGCGTGGTCGTCAGCTTCACCACCGACCCCGAGATCCAGAACAGCAAGAAGTTCGCCAGCGTGGGCCTGCAGACCGCCGCTGGCGTGCCGCTGATGTGCGACGAAGGGCCGGAGTTCAAGACCTTCCGCATCGGCCTGTTTGGCCTCGACAAATGGCATAACGTCGATCGCACCGTGGGCCATCTGCGCCAGGCGCTCGATGGTTTGGGTATCAAGGGTTAACTTGTGTTTTTAACGTGTTCTGCGCCTGCTATCCGGGTGCAGAATGCTGGTTTTTCTGAAGAACATTGGATTGGATTTCGCCATGAAAGCATTGACCGCCAGCGCCCTGTTCGCTGCCATCGCCCTGACCGCCGGCTTTGCCCAGGCACAAAGCAAGCCTGTGACGACCAAGAGCGGCCTGGTGTTTGAAAGCATCAAGGACGGCACCGGCGCCAGCCCCAAGGCCAGCGACACCGTCAAGGTGCACTACAAAGGCACCTTCCCCGACAGCGGCAAGGAATTTGACAGCTCCTACAAGCGTGGTGAGCCGATTGAGTTCCCGCTGCAAGGCGTCATCCCCTGCTGGACCGAAGGCGTGCAGCTGATGAAGGTTGGCGGCAAGGCCAAGCTGACCTGCCCGGCCTCCATTGCCTATGGCGCCCGTGGCGCGGGCGGCGTGATCCCGCCCAACGCCACCCTGAACTTTGAAGTGGAACTGCTGGGCATCAAGGGCCAGTAAACGCCGCTACTCACAAGCTAAAAAGCCTCCGCGTCTTGCTGGCGCGGAGGCTTTTTATTTAGTCGCTTTTACTGTCAGTGGGCATCAATGCGTCCTTGTTGCGCAGCGCTTCCACCAAGGCCAAGGTGCCCGGGTAGTCCGGAATCAGCCGGAGCGCAGCATTTTTGAGCTGGCCTAAGCGATCACGACTCTTGAGCGTGCCTTGTGCATGCAGCGTTAGCGATGCATCGACCAACTGCTGCAACTCATCTGGGGTCGGCTTGGCAAGCAGAGTCAAAGCGGAATAGCGTTGAAACGCGCGTTTGGCGGCCATGCGCTGCACACGGCATTCGGGGCAATGCACGCAGTCGGCGTCTACGTAAAACTGCAACACTTCAAACCAGTGTCTTTGTTCGGCCGCAAAAAAGATGAAGGGACGTTTGCAGCTACGACAGGTTTTGCGCATGTCGACATAGCACTCGCGCGGGAAGATGCTGAAATTCTGCTTGCTGGTATCCGCCATCAGCACCGATTCTGGAAAAATCTCCTCGGATTTATAGGACCAATGGCACTGCAAAATGGCCTCTTCTGAGACGCCTTGCACATGCGATGGCATGGGTGCACTTCCATAGCGCGGGTGCGGTACAAAGTCAGTTGACTGGCTGTGCTTTTTCTTTTTCATGTGCCTCATGTGCGGATGCTGTCCGGCTTAGTGTCGCTCAATCCCCAGCCGCTTGGCCAGCCGCTGCAGGTTGGCGCGGTCCAGTTGCAGCTCGCGCGCGGCGGCCGCCCAGTTGCCGTTGTGGCGGGCCAGGCTGGCGCTGAGCAGCTGGCGCTCGTAGCGTTCCACCTGGGCGCGCAGGCCCAAGGTCTCGGCACTGGCTGTTAGCCCTTCGGCCACTTCGGCCATTTCGGACGCGGGAACAGGCGCGATAAGGCCCGTTGCCTGCTGGCCGGGCGGCAGCGGTGCGGCGGCGGCGCCGTCCCAGAGGTCCTCCTCGCCAATGCTCAGCATGCGCGGTTTGCTGCTGTCCTTGCGCTGGCCCAGGGTGCGGCTCAGCGCCTTGAGCACGGCGCGGCTGATGCAGTGCTCCAGCTCGCGCACATTGCCGGGCCAGGGGTAGCGCAGCAGGGCGGCCTGGGCGGCGGCATCCAAGCGCAGGCCGCCCAGTTGCAGGCGGGCGCGGTTCTCTTCCAGAAAGCAGCCGGCGAGGACCAGGGTGTCGCTGTCCCGCGCACGCAGCGGCGGCACCACGACCGGGTAGACGCAGAGGCGGTGGTAGAAATCGGCGCGCATACGGCCGGTCTGCACTTCGGCGGCCAGGTCGCGGTTGGTGGCGGCGATCACGCGCACATCGACCTGGTGCTCGCGGTCCGAGCCCAGGCGCTGCAGCTGGCCGCTTTGCAGCACGCGCAGCAGCTTGGCCTGCACCGACAGCGACAGCTCGCCGACCTCGTCGAGGAAAAGAGTTCCATGCTGGGCCTGCTCGAACTTGCCGCGCCGCTCGCTCAACGCGCCGGTGAAGGCGCCGCGCACATGGCCGAACAGCTCGCTCTCGACCAGGTTGTCGGGCAGGGCGGCGCAGTTGATGCTGACCAGCGGTTGTGCCGCGCGCAGCGACTGCGCATGCACGGCCTGGGCGACCAGCTCCTTGCCGGTGCCGGTCTCGCCGGTGATCAGAACGCACAGGTCGCTGGCGGCGACCAGCGCAATGCTGCTTTGCAGCTGGCGGATCGCAGGGCTGGTGCCCAGGATCTGGCGGCTGCGATCCGCACCCGGGCTGCGCGGCGCCGGCGCGCTGGCGCTGCGGGCAGCCTGGGACAGCTGCTGCACCCGCTCGGCCGTGGCCACGGTGGCGGCAGCCAGGTTGCTGAAGGCCTGCAGCAGTTCGAGCGCATTGCCATCGGCAAAACGGTCGGGCTCCAGCGCATCCAGGGTCAACAGGCCCCAGGCCAGGCCCCCGGTCTGCAGCACGCAGCCCATGCAGTCATGCACATGCAGCTCACCCGGGGTGGTGATCAGGCCGTCATAGGGGTCGGGCAGGGGGCTGTCGGGCGCAAAGCGCATGGCCTGGCCAGCGGCCAGCAGCTGGGCCAGGCGCGGGTGCTCGGCCACCTTGAAGCGCCGGCCCAGCGTATCGGGCACCAGGCCATCGATGGCCACGGGCTCGAGCCATTCGCCGTTGAGGCGCAGCAGCGCCACTGCATCGGCGGGCAGCAGGGTGCGCAGGGCCGCAAGCAGGCGGCGCAGGCGCTCGCGCTCGGGCAGCTCCTGGGCCAGATCGGCCACCAGCGGAATGACCGCGTTGAGGATTTTGGAGGATGTCAAAACGACTCGGGGTGTCAAAAACACAGCATTTAGGTGATGTCAGTATGACTGCATGCATTGTGCAAGGTATTGATATTCCACAAACCCGGTGTTGGCACGCTGCATGCATTGTCAAGACCAACCACATGCAAGGAGAGTTAGATGCTGAGCGATAGCCAAAAACAGATCATCCAGGCCACCGTCCCGCTGCTGGAGACCGGCGGCGAGGCGCTGACCACACACTTCTACCAGATGATGCTGAGCGAGTACCCCGAGGTGCGCCCGCTGTTCAACCAGGCCCACCAGCAAAGCGGTGCCCAGCCCCGTGCGCTGGCCCATAGCGTGCTGATGTATGCCAAGCATATCGACAAGCTGGAGAACCTGGGTGACCTGCCCGCGCAGATCATCAACAAGCATGTGGCGCTGCAGGTGCAGCCAGACCAGTACCAGATCGTTGGCAGCTGCCTGCTGCGCGCGATCCGCGAGGTGCTGGGCGCCGAGATCGCCACCGATGCGGTGATCGATGCCTGGGCC
The DNA here is from genome assembly GCF_025309455.1 of Comamonas squillarum. NCBI lineage: Bacteria > Pseudomonadati > Pseudomonadota > Betaproteobacteria > Burkholderiales > Comamonadaceae > Comamonas > Comamonas squillarum. Next base: position 3,110,720 of record NZ_CP104377.1, on the reverse strand, counting down.
GCTGCCTACACCCAGCTGGCCGACATCCTGATCGCTGCCGAGGCCAAGGCCTATGACGACATTGCCCATACGGAAGGCGGCTGGCGCGGTGCGCGCACTTTCAAGCTGGTGCAAAAGGTGGCCGAGAGCGCCGAGATCAGCTCCTTCTACCTGGAGCCGGTCGATGGCCAGGCCGTGATCGCCCACCAGCCGGGCCAGTACATCGGCCTGCGCGCCATCGTGGGTGGGACCGAGCAGCGCCGCAACTACTCGCTGTCGGCTCCGAGCAATGGCCGCAGCTACCGCATCAGCGTCAAGCGCGAGCCCGGTGGCAAGGTCTCCAACTACCTGCATGACCTGCAAGTGGGCGACACCCTGGAGCTGTTTGCACCGGCCGGCCATTTCACCTTGCAGGCGAGCGAGCGCCCGCTGGTGCTGATCAGCGGCGGCGTGGGCATCACCCCCACCTTGCCGATGCTCGAAGCCGCGCTGCAGACCGAGCGTCCCATCACCTTTATCCACTGCGCCCGGGACAGCGCCGTGCATGCCTTCCGCCCGCAGATCGATGCGCTGGCCCAGGCGCACCGCCAGCTGCAGCCGCTCTATGTGTACGACAAGGTGGCCGAGGGCGAGGCGGTGGCTGCCCAGGGCCATCTGACCGAGGACCTGCTGGGCCAGTGGCTGCCCGCCTCGCGCGATGCCGATGTCTACTTTCTCGGCCCCAAGCCCTTTATGCGCTCGGTCAAGGCCTCGCTGCGCAAGCTCGGCGTGCCCGATGCCCAGGTGCGCTATGAGTTCTTTGGCCCGGCCGAGGCGCTGGCCTGATCGCAAGCTTCTGAAGCGCTGAGGCGCGCGGCATTGACCGCGCCACATGCAAAAACCCGAGCCATGCTTGCCTTGAGTGGCCAGCGTGGGTCGGGTTTTCGTTTTACCGGGCCGCATTCTATACAGCCCAGCGGGGGCGATCAGGCCAGGACTCAGTCCTTGTAATAGGCCTCGACCTTGCCCTTGAGCTTGATCAGCAGGGGCTTGCCCTTGCGGTCCACGGTCTTGCCGGCGGGCACCTTGACCCAGCCTTCGCTCACGCAGTATTCCTCGACGTCCACGCGCTCGGTGCCGTTGAAGCGGATGCCGATGTCATGGTTGAAGACTTCGCGCACAAAGTGCGGGCTCTTGGGGTCGATGGACAGGTGGTCGGGCAGTTCGGGGCGGGCAGTGGTATCGGTCATGGTTGGTGCAGAAGAGAACGCGGCCCTGGGCCGCACAGGCCGCCATTGTCCACACTTTGGCGGCACCTCGCATGGTGGAGGGAAACCCGCGGCCATGGCAGGCAAGCGGCAGGCAAACCGCGCAGTTGGCTGACTTGGCAAGCCCCGCTGCTTGCCGCTACAGTGGTCGCCATGCCTTTGCTACTGACCGACGAGCAGCAGCGTTTGCTGCGCCGCGCCAAGCTCACCCCCTTGCTGCTGCTGCTGCTGGTGGCCTTGCTGTTCATCGTGGCCAGCTGGTGCCTGGGCCAGCCGTTTGCGCAGTCACGCCACTGGCAGCTGGCGCTGCGCTGCCTGCGGGCGATGACCGAAGCGGGCATGGTTGGCGCGCTGGCCGACTGGTTTGCGGTGGCCGCGCTCTTCAAGCACATCCCGATACCGTGGATCTCGCGGCACACGGCCATCATTCCGCGCAACAAGGACCGCATTGGCGAGAACCTGGCCGTCTTTGTGCGCGAGCGTTTTCTCGATGGCGACTCGCTGGTGCAACTGGTGCGCACGCACCAGCCGGCCGACAAACTGGCGCAGTGGCTCAAGTCGCCGGCCAACGCCGAGCTGCTGGGCCACCAGGTGGCGCGCCTGGCCGCCGCTGCACTGGCCACCGTGCAGGATGCGCAGGTCGAGCGCTTTATCAAGCTGGCGCTGCGCACCTTGCTCGGCCAGATCGATCTGTCGCAGTCGCTGTCCAAGGTGCTGGCGGTGCTGACGCACAACGGCCGCCACCAGGTGCTGCTGGCGCAGGCGCTGGACAAGCTCGTCGAGCTGCTGCACGAGGCCGAAACCCGCGCCCTGATCGCGCAGACCATTGCGCATTGGCTCAAGACCGAGCATCCGCTCAAGGAAAAGATGCTGCCCACCGGCTGGCTCAGCGACAAGGGCTCGGCGATGATTGCCAGCAGCCTGGAGCACCTGCTCGACGCCATTGCCGACAACCCCAGCCATGTGCTGCGCGCCAAGTTTGACCAGACCATGCAGGAATGGGTGGAGCGGCTGGCCCAGGACCCTGCCTGGCATGCCAAGGGCGAGGAAGTGCGCCGCTACCTGCAGCACGACCCTGCCGTGGGCCAGTATGTGCAGGAGCTGTGGCAAAGCCTGCGCGCCAGCCTGCAGGCCGACCTGGCCAACGAGCATTCGGCGATGGCGCGCAATGTGCGCGGCATGGGTCTGTGGCTGGGCAAGTCGCTGGCGGGCGACGCGGCGCTGCGCACCGCGCTCAATACGCGCATGGAGCTGTGGGTGCGGGAGCTGGCGCCCGAGATTTCGCAGTTTTTCGGCACGCATATTGCCGACACCGTCAAGCGCTGGGATGCGCGCGAGCTGGGCGAGCTGATCGAGTGGAACATTGGCCGCGACCTGCAGTACATCCGCATCAATGGCACCTTGGTGGGCGGGCTGATCGGCTTTGCGCTGTTCTGGCTGGGCTGGCTGGTGAACCACCTGGGTGCGGGCTCCGTGTAGGTAAAACCGCAACAGTGGGCGGTGTCTATGCTTCACGCCAGCTTCACATTAGTCAACACTTCTTTATTGTTCTATATAATAAGAAGCATTCGCATTTGCTAAGCGTCAATCCACGTTCTTCGTTGCCCAGCCAGGTGGCGCCAGCCATCTCCATGCCGCACAGCCCGGCATGCACGCCAGGGCGGCCCAGGCTCAGCCCGTCCTGACCCTGCCGCGCCGCGACTGACCGCGCCAACCCCCCGCGAATAACCGCTGGCCCTGCGCCTGCGCCTTTGCCTGCTCGTTACGAGCGAGCAGGTAGCGCTGCCGCATGCCATACCTTGATCTGAACCGGAGTTTTTCCATGACCGCCCGCCCCCTTGCAGCCTGCGCTGCCCGCCATTCCTTGCTGTTGCACGCCAGCCCGTCGCCGCGCAGTGCCGTGCCCCATGCATGGCGCGCCACGGCGCTGGTGGCCGCTGCCCTGCTGGCTGCGGGCCCTGCGCTGGCGCAGACCGAGGCGGAGGCCGACAAGACCTTGTCGACCGTGGTGGTGACAGCCTCGGGCTTTGAGCAGGCGGTAGAAGATGCACCGGCCTCGATCACGGTGATTCCGCGCCAGGAGCTGGAGAAAAAGGCCTACCGCGATGTGACCGATGCGCTGCGCGATGTGCCCGGCGTGGTCATCACCGGCGGCGGCAGCTCCAGCGACATCAGCATCCGGGGCATGGCCTCGAACTACACAATGATCCTGGTGGATGGCAAGCCGCAAAACTCGCGCGAGACCCGCCCCAACAGCGATGGCGCCGGCATCGAGCAAGGCTGGTTGCCGCCGCTCAGCGCCATCGAGCGCATCGAGGTGGTGCGCGGCCCCATGTCCTCGCTTTACGGCTCGGATGCGATGGGCGGTGTGGTCAACATCATCACGCGCAAGGTGGCCAAAGCGTGGACCGGCACCCTGAGCGCCGAGACCACGCAGCAGGAGTCTTCATCGTCGGGTGATATCTACCAGAGCAACTTCTACCTGGCCGGCCCGATCCAGAGCGAGGTGCTGGGCCTGCAGATCTATGGCCAGAAATCGCGCAGGCTGGAGGACAGGTTTGTCGGCGGCTTCAACGAGCAAGACAGCAGCTCGGGCACCGCCAAGCTCACGCTCACGCCCAACAAGGACCACGACCTGGCGCTCGAAGTGGGCCGCACCCTGCAGGACCGCTATGCGACGGCCGGCAAGAGCGCGAGCCGCGCCTCCAGCTACTCGGACTATGCGCGCAACCACATCGCCCTCTCGCACACCGGGCGCTGGGGCTTTGGCACCTCGACCACCTACCTGCAGCACGAGGAGATCGACAACCCAGGCCGCCAGATGAACCTCAAGAACACCGAGTTCAACAGCCAGATCGTGGTGCCGATCGGCGAGCGCAACCTGACCACCTTGGGCCTGAGCTACAAGCATGAAAAGCTCGTGGACAACGGCAACCAGATGAAGGTCGACAACCCGATCAACACGCTCAAGCGCTACCAGTGGGCGCTGTTTGCCGAGAACGAATGGCGGGTGACCGATGCGATTGCGCTGACCACCGGCCTGCGCATGAACCATGACCAGAACTACGGCACCGATTGGACGCCGCGCGTCTATGGCGTCTGGCATGCAACGCCCGAGTGGAGCGTCAAGGGCGGTATCTCCACCGGCTTCAAATCGCCCAGCCTGCGCGCTGCGGTGGCCGATTGGGGCCAGATCACCGGCGGCGGTGGCGACCCGGCCATCATCCGAGGCAACCCCAACCTCAAGCCCGAGAAAAGCACCAGCCAGGAGCTGGGCGTGATCTGGGACAACCGCCGCGATTTCACCGGCAGCCTGACCCTGTTCAACACCGACTTCAAGGACAAGATCACCGAGGTGCGCAGCTGTGAGGACACCGAGGGCGGCGGCCGCGCCATCGTCACCGGCAACTGCACGGTGCTGGGCACGCCCTACAAGTTCATCAGCGACCGCACCAATGTCGACAAGGCCACCATGCGCGGCGTGGAAGCGACTGCCACCTGGAAGGCCAGCGAAGCGCTGCGCCTGGCGGCCAACTACACCTTCACCCGTTCGGAGCAAAAGAGCGGCCGCTTTGCCGGCCAGCCGCTCAACAAGATGCCCAAGCACATGCTCAACGCCACCCTGGACTGGCAGGGCACGGACAAGCTGGGCGTCTGGAGCCGCCTCAACTTCCGGGGCAAGAGCTCGGACTACCTGAGCCGCACCTCGATGGCCAAGGGCACGCCGTCCTTTACGTTCATGGACCTGGGCCTGAACTATGCCTACAGCAAGGATGTGCGTTTCAGCACCGGCATCTACAACCTGTTCGACAAGCGGGTCGATAGCGCCACCTATGACGCGGTCTATGACGGCCGCCGTTACTGGGCCAAGGTGATGGTGGGTTTCTAAGCTTGTAGCTTTTAAACCATAGCCAAGCGCTGGTGCCGCAGGATGGCGCCAGTGCTTGCAAACCCGCGCCATCCCTGGCTTTCACACAGCAGTCAGGCGGCGCGGCATGGTTGCGCCCGAAATAACTTTACAGTCGCGAAACTTCGCAAACCGTAACAATTCTTCATCAATCTCTATAATGAGAACTATTCGCATATAAACGTCTCGCGTCCCTCTTGCTGCCTATCGCGCGATAGCGCAGCCATGCCTTCCCGGGACGGCGCCCTGACAAGCGCCGTGACCGCAGACCTGCACAACAAGCGAAGCATCGCTGGCCCGCCGCCAGTGCCTGCGGGTGGTCTCCATCTGCAGGCGCCTGGGGCGAGCTGTTGTCTACCTGATTACCGATTATTCCCATGTCCTCCTCTGCCCCGTTGGCAGCGGGTCGCGCGCCAGCACGGCCTCTGCGTCTTGATTTCCACCCACTGCCATCGGCACCCCAGCGCCATGCACTGCGCGCCATCGCGGGCGTGGTGGCCGGCATGCTGGTCCATGGCGCAGCGGCCGCGCAGACGGCCGATGCCGAAGGGCAAGCTGCCAGCGACAAAACGCTGGGCACCGTGGTGGTGACCGCCGCTGGTTTTGAGCAGGAGGTGACCCAGGCGCCGGCCTCGATCACCGTGATTCCGCGCGAGAAGCTCGAGCAGGGCGCGTACAGCAACCTGCATGACGCGCTGCGCGATGTGCCCGGCGTCATCATGACGCCCTCGGACAACAACTCCAACGACATCAGCCTGCGCGGCATGGGTGCCAACTACACCTTGATCCTGGTCGATGGCAAGCGCATGAGCACGCGCGAGACGCAGACCAATGGCTCGACGGGGACCGACCAAAGCTGGGTGCCGCCGCTCGAAGCGATCGAGCGCATCGAGGTGGTGCGTGGGCCCATGTCCTCGCTCTACGGCTCGGACGCGATGGGCGGCGTGGTCAACATCATCACGCGCAAGGTCGCCAAAGAGTGGCATGGCTCGCTGCGTGCCGACGCCACCTTGCAGGAGCGCTCGGCATCGGGCAATGCCTACCAGAGCAACTTCTACCTCTCGGGCCCGATCAAGGACGAGCTGCTGGGCATCAGCCTCTACGGCAACTACAGCAAGCGCGACGAAGACCGCATCTACCAGGGCTACAACGACAGCGATACCAAGGCGCTCAACGCCCGCATTGCGCTCACGCCCAACAAGGACCACGACATCATTGCCGAAGTGGGTTCGGCCAGGCAGCACTTTATCTCCACGCCGGGCAAGACCTTGCTGGAGACCGGCGAGCTGTCGGACCGCAAGTTCGAGCGTGAGAATTACTCGCTGCAGCACAAGGGCCGCTGGGGCTGGGCCTCGTCCGATACCTATGTGCAGCATGAGAAGACACGCAATATCTCGCGCGAGATGACCATCAAGAACACGGTGGCCAACAGCAGCTGGGTGATTCCGGTGGGCGACGCGCACATCGTCAGCACCGGCTTGTACTACAACAAGCAGGACCTGACCGACACCACCACCAACACCTTGCCCGGCAGCAACCGCACCACCGCCGACCGCACCCAGTACGCCTGGTTTGCCGAAGACGAATGGCGCCTGCCCGAGGACTTTGCGCTGACCGGTGGGCTGCGCTATGACCACGACAGCAAGGGCGGCTCGCAATGGAGCCCGCGCCTGTATGGCGTGTGGAACCTGAGCCCGCGCTGGACTGTCAAGGGCGGCGTCTCGACCGGCTTCCGCGCCCCATCCTTGCGCCAGACCCTGGGCGACTGGGGCCAGGCCAGCCGAGGCGGCAATATCTATGGCAACCCGGATCTGAAGCCGGAGAAATCGCTGTCCAAGGAAGTGGGCGTGCTCTACAACGATGGCGCCGGCCTGTCGGCAGGCCTGACGGTATTTGACAACGACTTCCGCGACAAGATCACCCGCATTGCCTGCCCCGAGTGTGGGCCGCTGAATTCGTCCGGCAACACGCCCACCACCAATGTCAATATCGACAAGGCGGTGACGCGCGGCATCGAGGCAACGCTGACCATGCCGCTGGCGCGCAGCCTGGACCTGAACTCCAGCTACACCTTTACCCGCTCCGAGCAAAAGAGCGGCGAGTTCGCCGGCCAGCCGCTGTCGCAGCTGCCGCGCCACATGCTCAATGTTGCGCTCGACTGGAAGCCGTCGGACCGCTGGAACGGCTGGACCAAGCTGTCCTACCGGGGCAAGGAAAGCCAGCCCACTGGCGGCCGCTCGGCCCGCACCTGGGTCGCTGGCAGCTATGCGATGTTCGATGTGGGCGGCTCGTTCCACTACAACAAGAACACCACCTTCTTTGCCGGCATCTACAACCTGTTCGACAAGGACGTGTACTACGAAGACTACGCCACCGTGCAGGATGGGCGCCGTTACTGGGTCGGCATGAACCTGAAGTTCTAAACCACCGCGCGGCGCCCCGCATGCCTGCGGGCGCCGCCTCAACTTGATTGACATGCATTGGAGAAAGACATGACCCAGCCATTGACCACGGCCTGCTGGCGCGCCAGCGCCGGTGCTGCCCTCGCCACGTCGCTGTTTGCTGCCCCGGCAGCCTTTGCGCAAGCCCCCGCCCCCAAGGCCCCGGCAACGATCACCGTGCAACACGCCAAGGGCAGCACCGTGGTGCCCTTGGCGCCCAAGCGCGTGGTGGTCTACGACCTGGCATCGCTCGACACCATGCAGGCACTGAACCTGCCAGTGACCGCCTTGGCCAAGGCCAACTTCCCCAGCTATATGCAGGCCTATGCCGATGCGCGCTACCTGCCAGCGGGCACCTTGTTCGAGCCCGATTTTGATGCGCTCAGCCACATCCAGCCGGACCTGATCGTCGTTGCGGGCCGCAGCGCCGGCAAGTACGAGATCCTGAGCAAGATTGCGCCGACCGTGGACCTGAGCGTCAACAACCAGCAGCTGCTGGCCGATATGCAGCGCAATGTGACGACGCTCGCCTCGCTGTGGGGCAAAGAGGCCCAGGGCGAGCAGCTGATGCAGCGCGTACGCGCCGAGGTGGACAGCACCCGCGCGCTGGCCCAGCAGCAAGCGCCGGGCCTGTTGGTGCTGGCCATCAGCACCATGCTCAATGCCCAGCCTCCCGGCGCGCGCTTTGGCCTGCTGCACGATGTGCTGAGCGTCCAACCTGCCCTGCCCGCCGATGCCAGCAAGCCGCGCGGCGTGCCGATGAAGATGGAAGAGATCCGCCAGCTCAACCCCGCCTGGCTCTATGTGATCGACCGCAATGCCGGCACCGGCAGCACCACCGGGCGCGACGGCAAACCGGTCGTCGCCAGCACCGAGCTGTTCAACAACGACGCTATCCGCAACAGCGCTGCGGGCCAGCAGGGCCGGGTGGTGTTCCTGGATCCACAGGTCTGGTACCTGCTGGGTGTGGCCGGGCCGCAGGCGATGCTGCATACGACGGCGCAGCTGAAGGCCGTTTGGAGCCCACGCTGAGGTCTTGACGCGGGAAGACGCTTTCAGGGGGCGGCATGTTATGCCTCCCCTTTCTTGCGACGGGCGGTCAGGATGCGGTTGCCAGCGCAAACCCCTCATCCAGCCAACCGGTGATGCCGCCGGCCATGATCTTCACGGGCCTGCCCAGTTGCGCTAGGCGCAAGGCGCCCCGGGCCGCGCCATTGCAGTGCGGGCCGGCGCAATAGGTCACAAACAGCGTATCGGCGGGCCAGGCCGCCAGCTTGCTCGCAACGATCTTGCCGTGCGGCAGATGCAGGGCGCCAGGGACATGGCCTTGTGCATACAGTGCCGCGCTGCGCACATCGAGCAGCACAAAGTCGGGCTGGCCATGGCCTAGGGCATCGTGCACATCCCAGCAGTCGGTCTCGAACGTGAAGGACCGGGAAAAATGCGCCACGGCATCGGCACTGGCGGCAGCGGGAATCTGGCTGACATAGCGGCTCATGAAGTACTCCTGGTAAACATGCCAGCGATTTTGCGGATCGAACCTGTTGCCTACAATTGGCGCAGAAGACATAAAGGGAAGGATTTGCGCCAATGTCTGCACGCTTGCTGGGCCCGCTGGTCGTCGCACCGGTCTACAACGGTCTTTGCACCTTTGAGTTCTCGATGGTGGCCGAGGTGTTTGGCCTGGAGCGGCCCGAGATGGGTGAGGGCTGGTACCGTTTTGCGAGTGTGGCCGTTGAGCCGGGCCCGCTGCGGGCCCAGGGCGGTTTGCTGGTGCAGGCCAGTGCAGATATGGCCTTGCTGGAGCAGGCGGACCTGATCGTGGTGCCCGGCTGGCGCGGCATGGACGAGCCGGTCCCGCCCGCGCTTCAACAAGCCCTGCGGCGCGCGGCGCGGCGCGGGGCCACCCTGGCATCGATATGCTCGGGCGCGTTTGTGCTGGCCGCCGCCGGCTTGCTTGACGGGCGCCGTGCCGCCACCCATTGGCGCTACGCCCAGGCGCTGGCGCAACGCTACCCTGCCATCGACGTGGATGCCCAGGTGCTGTACGTGCAGGATGAGCGCATCTTTACCTCGGCGGGCAGTGCGGCGGGGCTCGACCTGATGCTGCATCTGGTGCGCTGCGATTTTGGCGTGCAGGCGGCCAACAGCGTGGCGCGGCGCCTGGTGGTTGCTGCGCACCGCAGCGGTGGGCAGGCGCAGTTCATCGAGCAGCCGCTGGTGGCCGATACATCGGGCAAGCTGGCGCAGCTGCTGGACCAGGTGCGCGCCGATCTGCGGCGGGACTGGACGGTGGCCGCGATGGCCGAGGTGCTGGCGATGAGCCGGCGCACCTTTTTGCGCCGTTTCACGGCAGGCACCGGCATGGCGCCCAGCGCCTGGTTGGCGCAGGCGCGGATGGAGGAAGTGCGGCGGCTGCTGGAGAGCACCAGCCTGCGTGTGGAGCAGATTGCCGACCAGGCAGGCTACCGCAGCGTGCAGGTGCTGCGCGACCAGTTCAAGCGCAGCCTGGGGGTGTCCCCCAGGGCATACCGCGCATCATTCACCGCGCCCTTGGGACCCTCTGCAAAACTCCCTGCCGTGGTCTGAACGCGGTCTCGGGCGATCCGCTGCGTTGTCTTCCTTGTCAATAGCTACGGCTATTGACTGCAAAAGACGCCTTGCGGCTCATCCCAATCCGCGTCCATCCCGCTTGGCGAGGGTTTTGCAGAGCATCCCTAGCGCCCAGACCCGCCGCTGTGGCGGCCGGGCTGCGGCACAGTCTCAGCGGCCTTGCAACTGCACCGCCTGGCTGGCGGCCAGCGCCGCGATGTCGTCGCTGCTGTAGCCCAGCTCCTGCAGCACCTCGGCGGTGTGCTCGCCATACTGCGGCGCGCCGCGCCGCGTGACGCCATTGCCGTGCGAGAACTTGATCGGCAGGCCCAGCGCCTGCACCTGGCCGGCGACGGGGTGGTCGACCTCGATCACCATGTCGCGCGCCAGCGTCTGCGGGTCTTCGAGCATGTCCTTGATCTTGCGCACCGGGCCTGCAGGCACACCGGCCTGCTCGAACTTCTCGACCCAGTAGTCGGTGGTGTTGCTGCGCATGGCCTCGGTGATGATCGAGATCAGCAGATCGCGGTGGGCCATGCGCTCGCGGTTGCTGGCAAAGCGCTCGTCTTCGAGCAGGTGCTCGAGCTGCAGCACGCGGGTCATGCCGACCCAGGTGGCCTGGCTCACCGCGCCGATGTTGATCCAGCCGTCCTGCGTCGGTATCGCCTGGTAGGGCGCGGCCACCGGGTGGGCCGAGCCCATGGGGCCGGCCGACTCACCGGTGGCAAAGGCCATGGCCACCTGCCAGTAGGTGTGGACCAGCGAGGCCTCGTACAGCGAGGTGTCGACATACTGGCCTTCGCCGGTGCGCAGCCGCTCGATGTAGGCGGCCAGCACGCCGGTCGAGGCCAGGATGCCGGCGGTCACGTCGCCAATCGGTACGCCGACCTTGACGGGCGGGCGGCCCGGGCCTTCGCCTGTCAGGCTCATGATGCCGGACATGCCCTGCGCAATCAGGTCATAGCCGGCGCGCTTGGCATAGGGCCCATTGAGGCCAAAGCCGGTGATCTTGCAGTAGATCAGGCCCGGGTTGCTCGCGCGCAGCACGTCGTAGCCCAGGCCGAGCTTTTCCATCGTGCCGGGGCGGAAGTTCTCGATCACCACATCGGCCTTGTCGATCAGGCGGCGCACCACCTGCAGGCCATCGGGGTGCTTGAGGTCGACCGCAATACCGCGCTTGTTGCGGTTGACCATCATGAAGGTGGCGGACTCGCCCTGGATCTCGGGCGGGATCGCGCGGCGGGTGTCGTCGCCGCCGGGCAGGCGCTCGACCTTGACCACCTCGGCGCCCATGTCGGCCAGCAGCAAGCCGCCAACGGGCCCTGCCATGACATTGGTGAGCTCAACAACAACGAGGCCCGACAGCGGGCCTTTGCGCGGGGTAGGGGAGGGCTGCATGAACGCTGTTACTTTCCTGTGAATACCGGCTTGCGCTTGTCCAAAAAGGCGCGGTAGCCTTCGATGAAATCCTGCGTGTCAAAGCAGGCGTAGCCCTCTTGCTGGTCGGCATCCGTCAATGGGGTGCCGCTTTGCAGCCGGGCGATGAATTTTTTGTGCCAGCGCGCCGACAGCGGCGCTAGATCACTGATGCGGGCGATGGTCTGGGCCAGCTCCTCGTCCCAGGCAGCTTGGGGCACCACGCGGGTCACCAGGCCTTTGCTGAGGGCCTCTTGGGCATCGAGCAGGCGGCCTTCGAGCAGCAGCTCCAGCGCCACCTGGGGGCCGGCGACATGCACCAGCGCCTCGAGCTCCGGGTAGGCGAGCACACCACCGAGGCGGCCGATGGGAATGCCAAAGCGGGCGTCGTCGCTGGCCAGGCGCAGATCGCAGCAGGCGGCCAGCTCCAGCCCGCCGCCGACGCAGGCGCCACGGATCGCGGCCAGGGTGGGAATGGGGCAGTGGCGCAGCAGGGCCATGGCCCGGTGCGCCTGCTGGGCAAACGCAATGCCCTTTTCCTTGGACGAGCGCAGCGATTCGAACTCGTCGATATCAGCGCCGCTGCCAAAGGCCTGGGTGCCTGCGCCGCGCAGCACGATGCAGCGCAGATCGCTGTCTTGCACCAGCGCGTCCAGTTGCTCGGCCAGGTGGACCCACATCTGGTGGCTGATGGCATTGCGTTTGGCCACGTTGTCGATCCACAAGGTGGCGACATGGCCTTCACGGTTTAAGCTGATCTGTCCGCTCATGGGCTGGCTTTATGAAAGAGGAGGATGGAAAAGGCGCGCCCGTTTGCGCGCCTCTGGGGTGAACGGTTGCGGAGGGGCTAAGACGGCCCAGCAAACCCAAGGTTTGCGGTTGAGACGAGGCGCGATGCCGCAGGCAGTACAAGGGTACGAAAAGGCATCGCAACGACGTATCAAGGCTCGTGTCAGCCCCTGTCAGAACGCGGGGACGATGGAGCCCTGGAACTCCTTGTCGATGAACTGGCGCACCTCGTCCGAATGGTAGGCCTTGACCAGGCGCGCCACCCAGGGCTTGTCCTTGTCAGCCTGGCGCACGGCAATCAGATTGGTATAGGGCGACTTGGCCGACTCGCGGGCAATGGCGTCCTTGGTGGGGTTGAGCTTGGCTGCAATCGCATAGCTGGTGTTGATGACGGCGGCATCGAGGTCATTGAGCGCATGCACCAGCTGGGCGGCATCGAGCTCGCGCAGGCGCAGCTTCTTGGGGTTGTCAACAACATCCAGCGGCGTGGCCTTGATGCCGGCCGAGGCGCGCAGCTTGATGAGGCCATGCTCTTGCAGCAGCAGCAGCGCGCGGCCGCCGTTGGTGGGGTCATTGGGCAGACCGATCTGCGCGCCGGCGGGCAGGTCGGCCAGCGATTTCACTTTCTTGGAGTACAGCGCAATGGGCAGCACCACGGTGTTGGCGGCTGCCACCAGCTTGTAGCCCCGGTCCTTGACCTGCTGGTCCAGATAGGGGTGGTGCTGGTAGGCATTGGCATCCAGATCGCCGGCGACCAGCGCGGCATTGGGCTGGATGAAGTCGCTGAACTCGATCACCTGGATGCTGAGACCCTCTTTGGCGGCCGCTTGTTTGACGGCCTCGGCAATCTGCGCATGGGGGCCCGCCGTCACGCCCAGCTTGAGGGGCTTGTCCTGCGCAAAGGCAGGCGCGGCAAAGGTGGCAGAAACCGCCAGCAGGGCGGCGAGGGTGAAATGGCGCTTGAGCATGGAGGGCAGTCAGAGACAGGTAGACGGGCCCACATGCTACGTTCGATCGCTCAGATTAAAAAATAATATTATCGAATAACCAAAGACGCCATTCGCTATATGGAGCTGGTCAGTCGTCTGTTGGGTCGCCAGGTTCGGGGGCTTGGTCGCCGCCCGATGCCAAGTGCTGGCCGATCTGCATCCAGGCCTGGGCCGCTTCGGCATCGCCGGCAAAGTGGTGGCAGCTGGCCGCAGCCATGGCGATGCGGGCATTGCGCGGATCCAGGTCAAAGGCCAGCTCGTTCTGGGCGGCGGCGTTTTGCCACATCACCGTGGCATTGGGCGAGCCTTCCTTGTGCAAGGCATGGGCCTCGGCCATCCAGGCCTGGGCCAGGCGCAGCGCGGCTTCGGGCTGGTTGCGGTCGGCCTGGTGGGCGCGGTAAAACGCCTGGCCCGCCTGCTGCCACAGCGCGCGGGCGGCAGCGAAATCGGTGGTGGCAATCTTTTGTGCCTCGGCAACGAACTGGTTGCCGGTGGCGAGGTGGTGGCTGTAGCTGTCTGCGGTCATGGGGCTGCGATGGTAGCAGCGATGGCAAGGGCTTGCAGGCGGCCCAGCACTTGCCACCGCGCGCGGTTTAGCTGTGCGAAATACGCGTTCCGAGCAAGGCCAGGAACTGCGCCAGCCACTGCGGGTGGGCAGGCCAGGCGGGGGCGCTCACCAGGTTGCCGTCGGTATGGGCCTGGTCCACGGCGATATCGGCATAGGTGCCGCCGGCCAGCACCACCTCGACTTTGCAGGCCGGATAGGCCGAGCAGGTTCGGCCTTGGAGCACACCAGCGCCGGCCAGCAGCTGCGCGCCGTGGCAGACGGCGGCGACGGGCTTGTTGGCCGTGAAGAAATGGCGCACGGCGGCCAGCACCGCTTCGTTGTTGCGCAGGTATTCGGGGCCGCGTCCACCGGGGATCACCAGCGCGTCGTAGTCCTCTGCCTTGACGTCGGCAAAGCTTGCGTTCAGCGTGAAGTTGTGGCCGGGCTTTTCGCTGTAGGTCTGCGCACCTTCAAAGTCATGGATCGCCGTCTTGATATGGTCACCGGCTTTCTTGTCCGGGCAGACCGCATGCACCTGGTGGCCGACGGCCAGCAAGGTCTGGAAGGGCACCATGGTTTCGTAGTCCTCGCAGTAGTCACCACAGATCATCAGGATTTTCTTGGCCGGCATAGGGTCTCCAAAGGTTGGGTTCAGGCGGGTCTGCCTGCGCCATTGTGGGCCGGGCGGGCCCGGATGCCAAGGGCGGCGCGCGCGGGCAAAAAAAACCCTGCTCGTGGAGCAGGGTGGCAAAAGATGGCTTGGAGCCATCGCATGCTGTGGCATTCATGGATACAGGCCACATCTTGGGCGCAGCGCAGGCGCTACGGGCTTCTCCTCTCGGAAAAATCAGAACTTGTAGGTGACGTAGAGGAACGGGATGATCGGGTCCAGCGTCAGGCGGGTCTGCGATACCGCCACCTTGTTGCCATTGACCGTCGTGGTCAGCTTGGCGTCGGTCTTCATCGGCACATAGGACACCGAGAAGGTGATGCCCCAGTTCTTGTCGATCGCGTAGTTGGCACCGATGTTGAAGACCGGCGCCCATTGGCTGTCGATCTTGGCCGTGGTCTTGGCAACCCCTGGAGGCGCGCCGATCACACTGCCCAGCGTGTTTTGCAGACCGCTGGTCAGCCGCACACTGCGGAACTGCGAGTAGGTGACACCCAGGCCCAGCGAGACGCGGAACTTGTCATCGGCATTGCCAAAGAAGTACTTGCCCAGCAAGGAAGGCGCATACAGGCGCGCATTGCCCAGCTCACCAATGGGCTCCAGGGTGCCGGCGCCGTTGAGCTTGAGGCGCGGCGGAATGCCCAGCACGCCTTCGACTGCCCAGTTGTCGGTCAGGAAGTAGTGCACGTTCAAGCCCAAGGTGGTGGCGCTCTTGAGATCGGCACCCGAGCCAGGGATCTGGCGCTCAAAGGGCTCGACAAAGGTCAGCGGCTTGCTCTTGTCCTGGGGCGAGTAATTGAGCGCTCCGGCCCCTAACACCCAGTCGCCTGCCTTTTGGGCATAAGCGCTGCTTGCGAGCAAGGCGGTGGCCGCCAGCCACATCCATTTCTTGGCTTGTCTCATTGCTTTGTCTCCTTGGGTTGCTGTTTGAACGATCGTCAAATCTGGCTTGTCTCGAAGACAGAGCATAGGAAGCCTGGCAGGCCATGTCGACAGGGTAAGCGCTGAATTTCAGCAAAAAAAGCACACTCGTTCTAATTTGTGCAGACTTGGGGAAAATGCAGATGGAAAAGGGCGGGAGTTTGTTGTAAAAGCAGGCCTTTCTTATGCAGGCGTCTGCGGATCAGCGGCACGAATTTTCCGGGCAGATGGAGGGGAAACCTCGACTGATCGGGATGCGCAACGTCCATGCACCGGCCCCAACATGTCATACCAACCAGCTGGATCAACGATCGGTTTCGCGCTCCACCTGCCTTGCAAAGTCCTGCACCGATCCCTCGTAGGGCTGGTTGTTGGCATCGAGCAGGATCTGGCGAATGGCAGGCGAGCGAAGGGCTTGTTCGATCAATGCATGCAGATGCACCACCACCTGGGAGGGCGTACCCGGTGGGGCGAAGAGCCCGAACAAGGAATCCAGATTCGCGGATGGATAACCTAGTTCCGCGAGGGTCGGCACCTCTGGGAGCACTGGCAGGCGACGCGGTGCGCCAACCGCCAAGGCCTTGAAGCGCCCGTCACGCAAGGCTGCGAGCTGGCTCGGTGCGACGTTGGTCGACAGCAGCTCGAAGTGGCCACCGAGCGCATCGGTCAATTGCTGCCCGCCGCCCTTGTACGGAATATGGCTGATGCGCACGCCCGCAAGCTGACTCACGCGTTGCAGCACGGTGTGCCCCGTCGTGCCTTCGCCTGTCGTTGCCCAGCGCAGCATGCCCGGGTGCTTGCGCGCCTCGTCGATCATGTCGGCGAACGCAGAGGGTGCGAGCGCGGAGGTGCCCACCAACAGCAGCGGCGTGCGCATGACACCCGCCACGGGCTGCACGGGCAATGGCGCTGCACCCCCTGGCGCTCGGGCACGCCGCGCGGCCGCGTGGCGCAGCAGGCCCAATGCGGCGGCGGCGGTAAAGACCAGCATCTGGCCATCGGGCGGACTGCGTTGCAAGAGCTCTAGCGCCAGCGTTCCACTGGCGCCAGACCGGTTCTCGACGATCACCTGCGCCTGGCGCTGATCGGCCATCTCCTTGGCCAGGGCGCGCGCCACCAGGTCGCTGACACCGCCGGGGGGATAGGCCACCAGCATCTTTAGCGCAGCGCCTGGCCTTTTCTGGGCGGCCAGTCCCTCCGTGGCCACGAGCGACGCGCCCATCCAGCCGCTCAGCAGCATGGCCCTGCGCGACCATCGTGGGGCGTTTGCCGGACTCAGCTTGGGCCATTCGGACATCGATTCACCGGCTTTTGGAGGCATGCCGCTTGGCCAGCTTCTTGGCCAAGGCGATCACCGTCCCCAGCGGGCCATCGCAATCATGCGCCCGGTACACCAAGGTCAACGGCGCCCAAAGATCGAGGGAGGGATCAAGCGAGCGATACACCACCGCATGGCGATGCGATCCTTTGATCGATGCCGGAACAATGGACAAGCCCACGCCTGCTGCCACCAGGTTCACATTGGTCATCATGCGCTCGACTTCGGCGGCCACTTCCACATGGACATGGCGTTGTGCACACAGCGCCAGCAGATTGGCATACAGGCCCGGTGCACCGGGCCTGCGCACCAGCACCAGTTTTTCGCCATCGAGCTCCTCCAGCATGACGGGCTGGGCGCTGTTGTGCGCCAACCGGTGGTCCACCGGGATGGCCAGCAGCGCTTCTTCCCGCAGCAGGGGCTCGAACGCCAATCCCTCCGGGTGTGCCACCGGCACACGCAAAAAGCCGCAATGCAGACGTTGGGCCGCGACCGCTTCGGTGATTTCAGCGGCGTTGTTTTCGCTGACGCTCAGCAAGATGTCGGGGTGCGACTTGCGGCAGGTGCGCAGCACTTCCGGGGTGAAGGCATGCGCCGCGGCCGAGCTGGTGAGGCCTATGCGCAGATGGCCCCGCTCACCGCGCGCATACGCCTCGATGCGCTGCTGCATGGCGCCAAAGTCGCCCAGCAGCCGCTCGGCTTCTGCGCGCAGCTCATGGCCCAGATCGGTGAGATCCACGCCTTTGGGATGGCGACGAAACAGCGCGCTGCCCAGCTCGTTTTCCAGCGCCAGAATCTGCTGCGACAACGGCGGCTGCTGGATGCCCAGGCGCTCTGCGGCACGCGTGATATGGCCGCATTCGGCCACCGCAAGAAAATACCGGAGATGACGCAGTTCCATATATTTGAAAAGTATGCAGTTGATATCTTAGAAATCTTTGAAATATTTCGCAAGCCGACCAAGAATAGGGAGGCCCTCGCCAACCAAGCGCTGGTCCGCCAGCCTTGCGGGGAGCCGCACCCATTAAAAAAACGCTTGATAGGAGACAAACCATGAAATCGCCTCTTCCCAAACTCGGCCTGCCCCTGCTGGCGCTGCTCGCGCTCAGCGGCTGCGGCGACGGCTCCCTGGTGCTGCAAGGGCCGTCCACCTCCAACGAGGCAGCGCCGGTGACGGCCACTTGCCCTGCCGATGTGCCCAGCGACGCGAAATGCCTGTCTGGCCGCGACTCCAAGGGCGCGTTCTACATGATTGCAGTGCCGGCAAAGTGGAATGGCATCCTGGTAATGCATGCGCATGGAGGCCCCGATCTGGCCGCCCCCGATCTGGACCGCTCCATGGAAGACCTGACCCGCTGGTCCATCATGGTGAAGTCAGGCTACGCATGGGCGGGCTCCTCCTACCGCCAGGGCGGAGTGGAAGTGCGCGCTGCCGCCGAAGACACGGAGCGTCTGCGCGGCATCTTCCGCAAGCATGTGGCGATCCCCAGCAAGACCATCTTGCATGGTCAGTCCTGGGGCGCTGGCGTGGCAGCCAAGGGCGCGGAGATGTTCACGCTAGAGACCGTCGGCGAGCGTCCCTACGATGGCGTTTTGCTGACCAGCGGCGTGCTGGGCGGGGGCACCCGTTCCTACGATTTCCGGCTTGATCTGCGCGTGGTCTACCAGTACCTGTGTGGTAACCATCCACGTCCCAGCGAACAGCCTTACGCACTCAACCTCGGCCTGCCCGCCAATGTCACGATGAAGCAGGCGGACGTGGCGCTGCGTGTCAACGAATGCCTGGCGCTCAACAAGCCCGCTGCCGAGCGCACACCCGAGCAGAAGGCCAAGATCCAGACCATCGTCCATGTGATCAAGATTCCCGAGAGCGCCATCCAGTCGCACATGAACTGGGCGACCATGCACTTCCAGGATATCTCCGCCAAGCGCACCGGCGGGGAGAGCCCGTTCGGCAATGAAGGCGCGGTCTACAGCGGCTCTACCGACGATGCGGCCCTCAACGCCGGCGTGCTGCGCTACAAAGCCAACCCTGCCGCCTACCAGACGTTCGCCACCGACACCGACCCGGTCGGCAAGATCCCTGTGCCGGTGCTGTCCACCAAATGGATCAGCGACCCGACCGCATTTGTAGAGCTCGATTCTCGTTTCCGCGAGGTGATGCAAGAAGGCGGCAGTGCTGCGCGTCTGGTGCAGACCTTCACGACAAACGGCACCCACAGCTTTATCAGCGATCCAACCTATCCCGCGCTGATGGACGCGCTGCTGCAGTGGGTGAACACCGGCACCAAGCCCACGCCTTCCGGTATCGCCAGTGCCTGCCTGGCCCTGGAAGCGACCTACGGCAAGGGTTGTAGCTTTGATGCGAGCTACACGTCGCCTGCACTGTCCACACGCGTCGCTCCACGCCAACGTCCGCAGTGATCGCTGCTCAGCCTGGCACCGGTGCAATAGCTGTGAATGGGGGCGGCTTCATGGGTGCGCCTACGCATGCCTAAGACGAATAAAACCGCAGACGCGGCTTGCGATCTTGCTGCAAAACTGGGCAGAGGCGGTCAAATCGGCAGTGAGTAAACTTCCGCGTTTTTGCGGAGGAGGGTCCCTCGGGACCCTTTATAAGACTGTCTGCCTTGGTCGGAACGAAAACTCGGGCGATCCGCAGCGTTGTGTTACTTGTCAATAGCAAAATAAAAAAGCTAACTCAAGTGAGTTGTATGCTTACATGTTCACAACTAAAAGAGTAGGGATTTCAAGAATTTTCGCTTCACCTAGATGCAAGTCATTGTTTCTCGAGAGTGCTAGCTCAAACCACGTGCGAATCGACAGTCTGGTTGTCAGGGCTACGTGGTGATGGTGCGATTCTTCTGAGCGCTTTTCCCTTTAACTACTCAAGATGGGTTCCAGCTTACGTCGCCGCTGGTCCTAGGAGGACTCTGGTAGGCCCCGGCATTGGCTTCAATTTCGCGATCTTTAGGCTCAAAAACGCAATTAAAAAGCTCCTCGACCTCACTCCAATTTTTCTTCGCCTGCCACATCGTCAAGAATGCACGACTCACATCGACAGCGCTCGGGCTAATCTGAGATGTGTGAAGGCCCAACGCTTTTGTCGTGTCCTCTTCGTCATGTAAGGCGCTGGATTGCTTTGCGTAGCTGTGAAACTGCTGTATCTGACCTGGTCTATCAAAACCAGTGGATCCACACTGTGCACCAGGCTCCTGTCCACGCACGGCATGCGCGTTGGAAAAGCTATCCTGAACCATGTGCAGCAAGACTCCGATTGCTACTTCATCCAGATTCTTGCGAACCTCGACAATGCCAGTTGCGAATAGATTCATGGTCGTTAAGTCACCAGGAAAGTATGTCGCCATCTTTGAGTTGCCCAAGTCTCTTATAAACACGCCCGTAGGCGTAGAACCAATCGCAACACCCCATAAAAATTCAGCCCAGGTTTTCATGCGGTCTACTGTCTCACCTGCCGTTTCACCGTCATATGCACCCATTGAGTGCATGAACTGGAGGTCACCGTAGTGTGATCGATACAGCATATAGTCACCGGGTCCGAATGCTGGCTCTTTGAGATGAGCTTTCCTTTTGGCTTGCGAACCTGCATCCGAGAACAAGCCCCACCAGCAAGTGGGTTGAGAGGTTGATCGCAAGGTGATACGAACATCACAACCTTTGATCCTTGGGGGGGATTTGGCGTTCAGCAGAAATGGCGGGTCATCTGGCCATCGAACTCCATAGAGAAGGATGCGATTCTCACGGACAGCTTCAATGGTTACGCATTCGTCTTCGTGCCCCATAGCTGAGCTGCAGCCAATGGCTGCCAGCGTAATGGATTCGTGCACCGGGGATTTCAGAATAGGAATGGCTGAACCAACAACCCAGTGTCCAAGATAATCCAGCACTGGATTTCGGCCAAGCGAGGATATCTTTCGATCTACATCACTGACTTTGGGGAGTACCTGAAAAGCGCTCACGTTTGAAAATGTCGCAACGGCCGCGCCAAGGATAAAAAATGTGCGCAAGTATTTGAAAATTTTGAGATTATTCATGCAAACTCACTGCTGTTTCTAATTTGAAGTCCATTCGCTTTCACACTATAGCTTGCGTAGCCTTCTTGCATATTTATGTGACTGAGTGCCCCAATCGGATTAGGTCT
This sequence comes from Comamonas squillarum, assembly GCF_025309455.1. Classification (NCBI taxonomy): domain Bacteria; kingdom Pseudomonadati; phylum Pseudomonadota; class Betaproteobacteria; order Burkholderiales; family Comamonadaceae; genus Comamonas; species Comamonas squillarum. The sequence continues at coordinate 3,089,742 of NZ_CP104377.1, read as the reverse complement.
CGAATTTTTTTGCTGGCATTGCAATCGATAAATTAATTTAAATATCGATATGAAATGCTTGGATGTCATGGGTCTACCTTCAAACGTTGAAGTCAAGAGGGCAGAGATCAAATGAACTGCTTTCTCGTATTGATGCATGCTCATGATTCGCTGTGACCGCCAGTTCTACCAACAATGAGCGCGGACAAGGTGCTCATGCGTTCAGTCGCTGGGTGTGTCGGATGGGCGCTGCTTGAGCATTCGGCTGATCCGGATGCTCAGCCCCCACGCCATCGCTGCGAATATGGCGCTGCCCGTGATAGAGCCCATAGAGCGGCCGGAAAACGAGGGGCTGAAAAGCGACCGCTGAACGGTGCTGGCGAGCGTGCGATCTGCAGGAGCGACCCAGGACATGCCCGCTGTGGATTGGTGGACTGAACAGAAGACATACAGCATGGCGCAGCAAACCAAGCCACCCAGCGCGCAGCGCTGTGCGACTTTGGTGAGGTGAACAGACTTCCATCCGTAGGCGATCAGCGGCAGCACCCACAGGGCAATGCCCGGCTGCACATAGCGTTTGAGGCTATCCAACCCTGGCTGGTAGGCATCCGAAAGTGATGCGGTGGCAGCATGGAAGTACACACCCGCGGCGTAGGCCAGCATGAAAGAGAAGGTGGCCATGACTTCCCAATGCAGCCATGGCGATAGAGGGCGGTTGTCGGGGTGCATGCGCGGATTATCAAAGCGCGCATGCAGATGAGGATGAAGTCAGTGTGAACTCGAAACACGGCACACCGGCCCGTGTTTCTGCGTCCGCCCTCAGCCTTGCGCTGCCCGCACACACACCAGCGCTTCCACCTGGTCCAGCAGCATCTGCAGATGGCGCTCGCGCAAGCTGTCACCCAGCAGGTCCACCTGCAGCAGGCTGCGCCAGGTGGCGGCGTGGTCGATGCGAAAGCCGCTCAGCGCAGAGATCAGGTAGTGCACATCGGTGGCAGTGACCTCGGGCTTGAACAGGCCCTGGGCCACGCCGCGCTCCAGGATGCGCTCCAGGGGGGTGAGGGCCGCGCGGCGCAATGATTCGGTGTTGGAGATCTGGCCCAGCATTTCGCCGCCCTGGAAGTTCTCCTGCAGCACCAGGCGGGTGAAGGCCTGGTTGTTGGCGTGGTAGTCAAAGCTTTTCTGGGCCAGTGCATGCAGCGCTTGCAACGGCTCTAGCGCGTCGAGGTTCAGGCTTTCTTCGGAGGCGCGGATATCGGTGTAGCTTTGCTCGATGACGGCCAGGTACACATCCTTCTTGTTGCCGAAGTAGTAGTACAGCATGCGCTTGGCGCAGCCGGCCTTGGCGGCTATGCGTTCAAGCCGGGCGCCGTCATAGCCATAGTTGGCAAACTCGGTCTTGCCGGCGTCGAGCAGGGCCTGGCGCATGCCTGCCGATGCGCCGGGCTCATCGGTCTGGGGGGGTTGAGAGGTTGGCTCTTGCTGGCCTTGCTGCTTGCTCACTGCCGGATCTCCGTGGACACAAGCGGGCAAGCGTACCATGCGCGCCCTTCGCGGAGCGTCGGCAACAAAAAAGCCATGGCTTGCAGTGCAGGCCATGGCGGGTTGTGGGTCAAGGGGCTGGGTCCGACCCCATGCAGGTGCTTACTGGGCCTTGTCAGGCAGCGCGTAGGCGATCACATAGTCGCCACGGTCGGGCGACTGGCGCGCGCCGCCAGCGGAGATCAGCACATACTGCTTGCCGGTCTTGGGCGATTGGTAGGTCATCGGGCCGCCCTGGCTGCCCACGGGCAGGCGGCTTTTCCAGATCTCCTGGCCGTTGGCGGTGTTCCAGGCGCGCAGGTAGTAGTCCTGCGTGCCGGCAAAGAACACCAGGCCGCCCTGGGTGGACAGGCTGCCGCCCAGGGTGGGCAGGCCCACGGGCATCGGCATGCGCATCTTGATGCCCATCGGGCCGGTGTCCTGCACGGTGCCCACGGGCACCTGCCAGACCACTTGCTGGGTCTTCATGTCAATCGCCGAGAGCGTGCCAAAAGGGGGCTTTTGGCAAGGGATGCCCAGCGGCGACATGAAGCGGTCCTTGATGACGGCATAAGGCGTGCCGCCCAGCGGCACCTGGCCCATGCCGGTGTTGGGCTGCTCGCCACCATCGGACAGCGCGGCCTTGGGCTTTTGCGGCATCATCTGCACCCACAGGCCCAGGCGCATGTCGTTGACAAAGATCAGGTGGTTGTTCGGGTCGGCCGAGATACCGCCCCAGTTCATGCCGCCCAGCGAGCCGGGGAAGCTCAGCGACACATCGGTGTCAGGCGCGGTGAACAGGCCGTCATAGCGCATCGACTTGAACTTGATGCGGCAGACCAGCTGGTCCAGCGGCGTCGCGCCCCACATGTCGGCCTCGGTCAGGGTCTGGGTGCCAATCTGCGGCATGCCGACGGAGACGCGCTGGGTGGCGGCATATTTCTCACCGGCAATGCCTGCGGGCTTGACCGGCACATCGTCCACCTGGGTCAGCGGCTGGCCGCTTTGGCGGTCCAGCACAAAGATCTGGCCGGCCTTGGTGCCAACCACCAGCGCGGGCGTGGTGCTGCCATCTTTTTGGGGGAAGTCGATCAAGGTCGGGGCCATCGGAATATCAAAATCCCAGAGGTCGTTGTGCACGGTCTGGTAGACCCATTTCTCATGGCCGTTGGTGGCATCCAGCGCCAGGATGGAGGCGCCGTACTTCAGATCGGCTGCGGAACGGGGTACGCCGTACAGATCGACCGAGGGCGAGCCCATGGGCAGGTAGACGGTGTTGGAGCTGGGGTCGTAGGTGGTGCCGGCCCACACATTGGCGGACGAGCGCGTGTAGGTGGCGCCGGGGGCCAGCACCTCGTTGGGCGTGTTGGAGCCCGCATCAAAGGCCCAGCGCAGCGCGCCGGTCATCACGTCAAAGCCACGGATCACGCCGCCGGGCATATCGACCTGGACGTTGTCGGCCACCCGTCCGCCGACGACGATGGTGGTGCCGGCCACGGTGGGGGCCGATGTGAGCGTGTAGTAGGCCGGGTTGGCAATGGCGCCCAGGCCCTGCTTCAGATCGACAATGCCCTGGTTGCCAAAGCCGGCGCAGAGCTCGCCGTTGTCGGCATTGATGGCAAACAGGCGCGCGTCGATGGTGTTCATCACAATGCGGCGCTGGCACTGGTCGCCTGCGGGCAGTTCGACGGGCTGCACCGGCGACGATCCCGCCACCTGCGGCACCGGCAGCGGCGCATTCGCATCAAAGTAGGCCAGGCCCCGGCAGCGTTCCCAGACACCGCCCACATGCGAGTTGGTGTCGTGGCGCCACAGCTGCTTGCCGGTATCGGCATCGAGCGCAATCACGTTGTTGCTGGGCGTGCAGACAAAGACCTTGTCACCCACTTGCAGCGGCGTGGTCTGGTCTTCGGCACCGGCGCCGGTGGATTGGGGTACATCGCCGGTGTGGAAGGTCCAGGCCACTTGCAGCTGGTTGACGTTGTCCACATTGATCTGGTCCAGCGCCGCAAAGCGGTCGTTGTTCGTGCCGTTGCCGTAATGGCTCCAGTCCTTTTGCGCGCTGGCGGCATCGACCGGCTTGCGGCTGATGGCCGCCTGGTTCTGCACCTCGGGATGGATCTGGAACATGGAGGCAAAGCTCACCAGGCCCACCAGCAACAGCACGCCCGCCAAAGCCAGCGGGCCCTTGTTGCTGCGCGCGCGCGGGGCGCCCGCCTGCAGCAGCGGCAGGCAGGCGCTGACCACCGCTGCGCCAAAGGTCATCGCCAGCAGGCGCGAGACCAGGCTCCAGTAGTCCAGGCCCACCTCGGCCAGGGCCCAGAGCACCGTGGCGGCAAAGGTAGTCAGGTACAGCCAGCCGCCCGAGCGGCGGCCGCGCAGCACCTGCACGCCCGACAGCAGCAGGCCCAGGCCCGCCAGCAAAAAGTACCAGCTGCCGCCCAGGCTGATGAGCTTGCCGCCGCCGACCAGGAAGGCCAGGCCGGCGATGGCCAGCACTGCGCCCAGCACGCCGAGCAGCAGGCGCACGGCCAGTGACGGTACACGCGCTTGTTGTGTCATATCGATCCTCGAATCTGTCTTGGGCCTGGCAGGCGCAGCAGCCCTCTGCACCAGGCCCGGGATGGGGCGTTGTGCAGAGGGCCCGAAGCAGTCGCTGCTACAGACCTTGTCTTGTGTGAGAAAAAATGTCCATTGTGGTGGGAAATAAAGTCCATCGCTGCCTGATGTGTACCGGATATTTCAAGAATTTCTGAAACAAATAGCCGCCGAGCAGCCATGGGCTGGCGCAAATGCTGCTGGGGCGCGCGCTGAAGCGGCGTGGATTCAGGCGCTGAAATGCTGCTTCATCAGCGGCTTGAGGATGCCGTGCACGGCTTTGACCAGGCGGTTGTGCGGCCGCGCGGCCGGTGTGGCCAGCACGATGCGGTTGCGGATCACAGGGTGGCTGACCTGGGCGGTGAACACCGGCGCGCTGCCTGGCCAGGTCTTCACGGCGCTGGCGGGCACGACCGAGCAGCCCACATTGCGGGCGACCAGGGACAGCACCATCTTGATCGAATCGACCTCGGCGACGATGCGTAGCGGCAGCTGCTGGTCTTCGACTGCGTCGTCAAAAATCATGCGCAGCGCCTGCGGGCGGCTGGGCAGCACCAGCGGGTAGTCCACCAGCTGGGCCACTTTGACCCGCTCGGGCAGGGGGCGGGTGCTGATCAGCACCAGGGGCTCGCGCGCCAGCGGCTCGGTCAACAGCTGCGGCGTGGGGCTGGGGTCAAACAGCACGGCCACATCCAGGCGGTCGGCCAGCAGCCATTCGCGCAGGCGAATGCTCAGGCTCTCTTCGACAATGATCGAGGCATCGGGGCAGGCCTGCAAAAACTGCTGCACCACATCGGGCGTGACCAGGCTGGCCACCAAAGGCGGCAGCCCCAGGCGCACCTTGCCGCGCGGGCTTTGCAGACGCGCGGCCATGTCGGCCTTGGCGGCATCGACGGCCGCGCTGATGCTGCGCCCATGGGCCAGCATGGCCTTGCCCGATTCGGTCAGCCGCACGCCCCGGCCATGGCGCTCGAGCAGCGGCTGGCCCAGCTCGGCCTCCAGCAGCTGCACCTGGCGGCTCAGGGTCGGCTGGCTCAGGTTCAGCGCCGCAGCGGCCTTGCTGTAGCTCTGTGCCTGGGCGACCGCCATGAAGTACTGCAAGCGCACAAAATCCATGCATCACCTCTATATCTGATATTTGGATTTTATAGGCGATCAAAAAACTGGCAGTTCCACAATGCGCTCAAGACGACTCTTTGATGGCCTTGCATGAACGCCCCGACACCCGACCTCCAGCAGCCCGTACAGACCTATACGCTGGCGCCCTCGCGCCCCAGTCTGGTGCTGCCCGCCGGCAGCTGCGACAGCCATGTGCATGTGTTTGGCCCGGTGAACGAATTTCCGTATGCGGAGCCGCGCAGCTTCACCCCCGCCGATGCGGGCAAGGAGACCTTGTTTGCGCTGCACCGCCATCTGGGCATCAGCCGCTGCGTGATCGTGCAATCGGCCTGCCATGGCTATGACAACCGCGTGGTCGAGGATGCGATTGCGCATGGCGGCGGCCGCTACCTGGGGGTGGCGCTGGTGCCACTGTCGGTAACGCGTGCCGAGCTGCAGCGTCTGGCCGCAGCAGGTTTTCGGGCGATCCGCTTCAACTTCATGAAGCACCTGAACACTGGCGCTTCCGTTGAGGACGTGGTGGCCTTGACACCGATGCTCGCCGAGCTGGGCATGCACCTGCAGATCCATTTTGAGAGCGCACTGATCCACAGCCTGGGCCCCGTGCTGCAGCAATCGGCCTGCCCGGTGGTGATCGACCACATGGGCCGTGTGGATGCCGCGTTGGGCCGGGAGGGCGCCGATTTTCAGGCACTGCTGCGGCTTCTGGAGCAGCCGCTGTTTTACGTGAAGGTCAGCGGCATCGACCGCATCGATGCGACGCCGCCTTACCTGCACGGCATTGCGCGGGCGCAGGAGCTGGTGGCCCATGCGCCCGACCGCGTGCTCTGGGGCAGTGACTGGCCGCACCCCAACCACACGCATGTGCCCGATGACGGTGTGCTGGTCGATGCGCTCGCGCGGTTCAGCCCCAACCCGGCGCATCTGCAGGCCCTGCTGGTGGACAACCCCCAGCGCCTCTACCGCTTCCCAGCCTGAGATATTCGCAAGGAAAAAAGCATGGCGATTTTTGATGCCCATACCCCCGTCAACCCGCAAGGCCGGCTCGCCGGCAAGGTGGTCTATATCACCGGTGCCGGGGCCGCTGGCGCGGGCTGGGGCAATGGCCGGGCGACGGCGATCCGCTTTGCGCAGGAAGGCGCACTGGTGTTTGGTGTGGACCGCAATGCCCAGGCGCTGCGCGAGACCGAGGGCAGCATCCGCAGTGCGGGCGGCCAGTTTGTCGCCGGCCACTGCGATGTGATGGATGCGGCCTCGATAGCGGCATCGGTGCAGGCCTGCCAGGCGGCGCTCGGGCGCATCGATGTGCTGGTCAACAACGTGGGCGGCTCGGCCAAGGGCGGGCCGGTCGAGATGGACGAAGCGGTCTGGGATGCCCAGCTGGACTACAACCTCAAAAGCGTGTTCCTGTGCTGCAAGGCGGTGCTGCCGCTGATGCAGGCGCAGGGCGCGGGCAGCATCGTCAATATCTCGTCGACCTCGGGCATGCGCTGGACCGGTGCGGCCCAGATTGCCTATGCATCGAGCAAGGCGGCGGTGATCCAGTTTTCCAAGGTGCTGGCCGTGCAGTACGCGCCGCACCGCATCCGCGTGAACACCGTCGTGCCGGGCCAGTTGCACACGCCGATGGTCGAGACCCGCTTGGCCGGCCAGCGCGCAGGTGGCGATGTCGAGGCGCTGCTGGCCCAGCGCCAGGCGCGTATTCCGCTGCCCTTCATGGGCGATGGGCGCGACACCGCCAATGCGGCGCTGTTTCTGGCCTGTGACGAATCGCGCTTTGTGACGGGCACCGAGATTGTGGTGGACGGCGGTATGACCGTGCGCTGCGGATAAAGCAAGATTATTGAAGGAGACAACGATGAGATTCCAAGCCTTTCCCGCAGCCCGCCAGTGGCTGCACGCTGCCGTGCTGGGCACCGCGCTGGGTTGCGCCAGCAGCGCCATGGCGCAAAGCGAGATGACGCGCCTGCTGGTGGCCTTTCCGCCCGGCGGCCCGGTGGACTTCATTGCGCGCACGATGTCGCAGCAGCTGGCCAAGGAATTGGGCCACCCGGTGATTGTGGAAAACAAGCCAGGCGCCAACGGCGCGATTGCTGCCGACAGCGTGATCCGCTCAGCACCCGACGGCAAAACCCTGTGGCTGACCAGCGTGGGTGCGGTCGCCATCAACCCTGCCCTCTACCCCAAGCTGAACTACAAGCCCGCCAGCGACCTGGTGCCCGTCTCGCTGGTGGTCAACAACGTGGAGATCATGGTGGTCAATGCGCAGACCAGTTTCAAGGACGCCAAGGACTTTGTGCAGGCCGCCAGCCAGCGCAAGGACAAGCCGATGACGATGGCGTCGTCCGGCACCGGCAGCGTGCCGCATCTGGCAGCCATCCAGCTCAATGAATCGGCCGGCCTGAATCTGATGCATGTGCCCTACAAGGGCGCGGCCCCTGCCATTACTGACCTGATGGCCGGCCATGTCGATGGCTTCTTTGGCGATATTCCCGGCCTGGTGGGCGCCATTGACAGCGGCAAGTTCCGGCCCGTGGGCATTGCCGCTGCCAAGCGCAGCGCCCGCTACCCGAACGTGCCCACCTTTGACGAGCTGGGCTACAAGGGCGTGGATTCGAACAACTGGTATGCGGTGTTTGCGCCCAAGGGCACCAGCGCCCCGGTGGCAGCCGCTTTGAGCCGCGCCATCCATGCGGCCTTGCATGCACCCGATGTGCAGCGCAAGATCGAGGCCTCGGGTGCCGAAGTGGTGGGCTCCAGCCCCGAAGCGCTGGCCCAGCAGCTGGCGACCGACACCGACAAGTGGACGGCCATCATCCGCCGCAACCGCATCACCCCCGATTGAGTTTGAAAGACTGCCATGCGCATTGAAGCGATTGAGCCAGGCACGCGCAGTGCCCTGGCGGAGTTGGAGCAACAGATTAAGGCCGAGCGCGGCCGCATCTCGCCGCTCTACCAGGTGCTGCTGCACAGCCCGGCCATTGCCAAAGGCTGGGAGCAGATGCTCTCTGCCGTGCGCAACTACAGCAGCATCGATGCCGGGCTGCGCGAGCTGATCATTCTGCGGGTGGCCATGCTCAACCAGGCCGCCTATGAGTTCGAGGCCCATGTACCGCATGCGCTCAAAGCCGGCGTGACGCAGGCCGCCATCGATGCGACGCGCGACACCGGCACCACTGCCAGCCCGGCCTGGGATGGCCTGCAGCAGCTGGCCATCGCGGTGACCGACGCGCTGACCCGCGATCTGCAGGTGCCCGAACCCTTGTTTGCGCAGGTGGCTGCGCGCTTCAATGCACAAGAGCAGGTGGAACTGTTTGCCACCATCGGCGCCTACAACATGGTGTCGCGCTTTTTGAACGCCTTTGAGATTGGCCACTGATGCCCGCACCTGCTAACGCTATCGACAGCCTGCTGCTGCGCTGCACGCCGGCAGCCCATGAAACCGCCACCCCGCTGGCGCAGGCCGCCCTGGCGCTGCTGCGCCAGGACTTGGCCGATCTGCAGCTTGACCTGCGCCTGGCGCGCGTGGCCCAGCAGCCCCAGGGCATTGCCTATCTGTACTTTGCACTCGGCAACCCGCAGCCGCTGAGCGCTGATCAAACCGCGCAGGCCGAGCGCCGTTTGCAGGGCGCGGGCATGGCCGGCCTGGCCGCTTGCGAGCTCTCGCGCCTGCAGCTGGTGATGCACCGGGTGGGCTCCACACACGGCGAGGCCACACCGGTGCACTATGCCGTTGAGATGGACCCCGAAGCCGGCTGGCAAGACGAGTTGTTCGCCTGGTATGACCAGGAGCATCTGCCCGGCCTGGCCGCCGTGGCCGGCACCGCCCAGGCCTTTCGCTACCTGAACCTGGACCATGGCCCGCTGTCGCTCGCCTGCTATGACCTGGTCGATGCCGAGGTGATGGGCTGCCCGGCCTGGCTGGCGGTGCGGGGTACAGATTGGAGCGCGCGCGTGCGGCCCCATTTCACCAACACGCGGCGCACGATGTTTGATGCGCAGCCGCTGGTTGTGGCGATACGCTAGGCACCGGCCACTGGCGAGCACAGCTCCACCAGCGTGCCATCCGGGCAGCGCACATAGGCCACCACCTGGCCCCAGGGCTTGGTGGTGGGGGCAGCGAGCGCCGTAGCACCGGCCGCCAATGCGCTGGCATAGGCCTGGGCCACATCACTGCTGACCAGCGCAATCTCTACCCCCAGCGGTTGGGCCGATTCGGACGCGGCCACATGACCGCCGCTGAAGTTGGCATGGCCCAGCGCATGGTCGGCAAAGGCCAAGGTGGTGGCACCGGTCTCCAGCTCGCCATAGCTGCCCGAGGGGTGCAGAAAACGGGTGGCCAGGCCAAAGGCCTGCGAGAAAAAAGCCAACGATGCCGCGACATCGGGCACATAGACGATGGTGTAGCCGAACTGCAGTGCTTGCATGGTGGGCGCCCTTTTTTTAGAACATATTCCTGGACCCGCACCAGCGGGCCACGCTTGCCGAACGCCCGAGACCGTGTTCAGACCACGGCAGGGAGTGGGGCTGAAAGACTTTAGCGGCTGGTGCAGGCCTTGCAGGTTTGCAGGGCCAGGCGGTGCAGTGCCTGCCAACCATTGGCCGGCCACTCGGGCACCTTCAGGCCCTTGACGATGCCATCGACCGCGTGGGCCGAGTGCAGCAGGCGGGCGACGGTGGCATCGCTGATGCGGGGCAGCACGCGCTCAAAATGGCGCTCCTTGTTGCCCCAGACGCGGTTCTCGCGCAGGGCCATTGGCATGGGCCTGCCGTTGCGCAGCGCGTCTTTCACCCGCTTCATCGCGCGGATGTCTTCGGCCAGCGCCCAGTGCACCAGCACCTCGGCCTCGCCCTCAGCCTGCAGGCCGTTGAGCATGCGCTCGGTGCGCAGCACCTGGCCGGAGAGCACGGCATCCGAGAGCTTGAACACGTCGTAGCGGGCGACATTCAGCACCGCCTGTTCGACCTGCTCAAAGCCGAGCTCGCCTGCCGGGTAGAGCAGGCCGAGCTTTTGAATTTCCTGGTGGGCGGCGAGCAGGTTGCCCTCGACCCGGTCGGCAAAAAAGGCCAGGGTGCGCTGGCCTTCCTCGCCGGCTTTGACATGCTGCTCCTGCCGCTGCAGGCGCTGGGCGATCCAGGCGGGCAGCGCGGCGCGCTCGATGCTGTCGACCTGCAGGGTGACGCCATGCGACTCCAGCGCGGCAAACCAGGCGCCGGTCTTGGTGGCCTTGTCCAGGCGCGGCAGCACCACGATGGTCAAGGTGCTGTCGTTGTCCACACTGCTGCTGACCAGCTGCTGCAGCGCCGTGCTGCCATCCTTGCCAGGCTTGCCGCTGGGGATGCGCACTTCGATGATCTGCTTGTCGGCAAAGAGGCTCAGGCTCCCGCCGGCAGCGAGCACTGCGCTCCAGTCAAAATGCGCGCCAGCGACGGTGAAGCTGCTGCGCTCGGTGTAACCGTTGGCGCGCGCGCTGGCACGGATGGCATCCACGGCCTCCTGCACCAACAGGGGCTCGTCGCCATGCACGGTGTACAGAGACCGCAGCCCCTTGCCCAACTGGGCACTCAACTGATTCAACGGCACTTGCATGCTTGGTGGCGCTTCCAGCGCGGCGTGGCCGCAGCGCTTGTCATTCGGTAGGGGTGACGGACTTGACGATGGCCAGGCGCCGCACGATCTGCTGAACGATGTCGGTCTGCATGTTGCGGTAGAGCATGTCCTCTTCGTTCGCCTTGGACAGTGCGTAGGTTTCCAGGTAGCTGATCTCGCGGTACTGCATCAACTCGGAATCGGGCACATAGAGGGCGCCCTTGGCATCACGCACCCGAAAACGCGTGATCAGGCGGATCTGCAGCTCGCGCACCTCGCCGGCCGCATTGCGCGAGACGACGACGCGCTCGCGGCGCTGGCCCAGGTCATCGAAGATGGCCTCAGCCTGCGTGGCCTGGCTCGGGTCGCGCAGCACCTGCAGGCTGCCGGCAGCCTCCAGGTGGCGTTGCAGCTCTTTGAGGAAGCCCGAATTGGCGTTGCCGTTCAAATACAGCGATTTGAACGCGAAATCCACCGATCCGCGCAGTTTGAAGCCGCATGCCGCCAGCAGCGGCACGCTTGCCAGGGCAGTAAGCAGCGTGCGTTTTTGCATGGCGCTTAGACTACCACGTTCACCAGGCGGCCCGGCACGATGATGACTTTCTTCGGGGTCGCGCCATTGGCGATTTTCTGGAAGTCTTCATTGGCCAGAGCAGCCGCTTCAATCGTGGCCTTGTCGGCGCCGGCAGCGATGATGATGGAGCCGCGCAGCTTGCCGTTGACCTGCAGCATCAGCTCGATTTCGTCCTGCACCAGCGCCTGGGCATCGACCTCGGGCCAGGCGGCGTCCAGCAGGCCCCCAAAGGCCTGCTGGTAGCCCAGCGCATCCCACAGCACCTGCGTCAGGTGGGGCGTGGCCGGGTAGAGCGCGCGCAGCAAAATGCCAAAGCCCTCGACCAGCGCGGCGCGGCCGCCTTCGCTGTCCACGGCCTTGAAGTCTTCCAGCGCGTTGATCATCTTCATCGCGCCCGACACCACCGTGTTGTACTGCATGCGGCTGTAGTCATAGGCCACTTGCTTGAGCACGGTGTGGATCTCCAGGCGCAGCGCCTTGGCTTCCTTGCCAAAGGCGGCGTTCGCAGCACTGGCCGCCTGGGCGCGGGCGGCATCGAACTCAGGCGCATGCAGCTTGCTGCCGAAGTTGTAGACACGGCGCAGGAAGCGGTAGCTGCCCTCGACGGCCGACTCGTTCCACTCCAGGGTCAGCTCGGGCGGCGCGGTGAACATGGTGTAGAGCCGCGCGGTATCGGCGCCGTACTTCTCGATCAGGTCCTGCGGGTCGACCCCGTTGTTCTTGGACTTGGACATCGTGCCCACGCCCTCGTAGTCGATCGCGGTGCCAACGGGCAGCAGGCCATCGGCGCTGTCCACGGCCACCTTGAGCTGGGCGCCCACGACCTTGCCGGTCTCGTCCAACACCTGCTCCACATCCTTGGGCCAGAAGTATTCCTTGCCACCCTTGGCGGTGCGGCGGCTGTAGATGTGGTTGAGCACCATGCCTTGCGTGAGCAGCTTGGTGAAGGGCTCGTCGACCTTGACCAGACCCAGGTCGCGCATGACCTTGGTCCAGAAGCGTGCGTACAGCAAGTGCAGGATCGCGTGCTCGATGCCACCGATGTACTGGTCCATCGGCATCCAGTAGTCGGCGCCGTCGGCCACCATCTTCTCGCTGTTCTTGGCATCGCAATAACGCATGAAGTACCAGGAAGAATCCACAAAGGTGTCCATGGTGTCGGTCTCGCGGCGGGCCGGCTTGCCGCAGCAGGGGCAGACCACGCCGGCGTGGAAGGCTTCGCTCTTGATCAGCGGGTTGCCCGAGCCATCGGGCACCAGGTCTTGGGGCAGCACGACTGGCAGGTCCTTCTCGGGCACGGGCTGGGCACCGCAGTCTTCGCAGTGGATGATCGGGATGGGGGTGCCCCAGTAGCGCTGGCGGCTCACGCCCCAATCGCGCAGGCGCCAGGTGGTTTTCAGTTCGCCCAGGCCCTTGGCTTCGAGCGCCTTGGCCACCGCTTGCACGCCTTCCTTGTAGTGCAGGCCATCAAAGGCGCCGGATTCGATGAGGACGCCGCGCTCCTTGTCGCCATACCAGTCATGCCACTGCTGCTGGTCGTAGGGGCCTTCGCCTTCGACGGCCACCACCTGGCGGATCGGCAGGCCGTATTTGTTGGCAAACGCAAAGTCGCGCTCGTCGTGGGCGGGCACGCCCATCACGGCGCCGTCGCCATAGCTCATCAGCACATAGTTGCCGATCCAGACCTCGACCTGCGCGCCGGTGATCGGGTGCGTGACGAACAGGCCCGTGGGCTTGCCTTCCTTTTCCTTGACGGCCAGTTCGGCCTCGGTGGTGCCGCCCTTCTTGCATTCTTCGATGAAGGCCGCCAGCTCGGGGTTGGAGGCAGCGGCATGGGTGGCCAGTGGGTGCTCAGGGGCCACTGCGCAGAAGGTCACACCCATGATGGTGTCGGCACGCGTCGTGAAGACATACATCTTGCCCTCGCCGATCAAGCTGCCATCGGCGTTCTTCACGCCATGCGTGAACGCAAAGCGCACGCCGGCGCTCTTGCCGATCCAGTTTTCCTGCATCAGGCGCACCTTGTCGGGCCAGCCGGTCAAGGTTGCCTTGTCGTTGCCCATCTGCACATGGTCCAGCAGCTCTTGCGCGTACTGGGTAATGGCCAGGTAGTAGCCCGGGATCTCGCGCTTTTCCACCAGCGCGCCGGTGCGCCAGCCACGGCCGTCGATCACCTGCTCATTGGCCAGCACAGTCTGGTCCACCGGGTCCCAGTTCACGGTCTGGGTCTTGCGGTAGGCGATGCCCTTGTCCAGCATCTTGAGGAACAGCCACTGGTTCCACTTGTAGTAGTCGGGGTCGCAGGTGGCCACTTCGCGGCTCCAGTCGATCGCCAGACCCATCGCCTGCATCTGCTTTTTCATGTAGGCGATGTTGTCGTAGGTCCACTGCGCAGGCGGCACGCTGTTCTTGATAGCGGCGTTCTCGGCCGGCAGACCAAAGGCATCCCAGCCCATGGGCATCAGCACGTTGTAGCCTTGCATGCGCAGCTGGCGCGTGAGCATGTCGTTGATCGTGTAGTTGCGCACATGGCCCATGTGCAGCTTGCCGCTGGGGTAGGGCAGCATCGAGCAGGCGTAGAACTTTTTCTTGCCCGCGTCCTCGGACACGCGGTAGGCATCTTGGGCTTGCCACTGGCTTTGCGCGGCGGCTTCTACGTCGGAGTGGTTGTATTTTTCTTGCATGGAACTGGTCAGGAAAAAGCGGCCGCCCACGGGCATTCCGGGGCGAGGTCAATTGGGCAAAGATTGTAGGCCCATCGCCATAGCCCGTGGATGGCGAGTGCCGCACGCTGGGGTGCGGTTATACATGCCATGTAAAAATAAATGAATATCTCTCTATTGATAGCCAATATGGTGGTGGCTTGCCCTTGGCGGGTCGCCCTGGGCGGCGCCGGCCGCATCCCCCCATTTCCAACCGATTTATCCCCCCTTTGAAAGGACTCTGCCTCGTGACCTGGGAAACCCTGGACCAATACGAACCCTGGATGCAAACGGCCGCCGGTCTGGCGGCCTTGGTATTGCTGGCCTATGCACTGCGCCTGGTGGTGCGCATGGCGCTGCTGCAGATCGTGCCGCGCTTTCGCTCCAGCCTGGGCGCGGCCTGGCTGCGCACCTTGCTGGACAACCGCATTCTGGTGCGCGTGGCGCAGATCGTGCCCTCGCTGGTGGTTCAGACGGGCATTGCCGCGGTGCCGCACCTGCCAGTCATTGCCAGCACGGTGATCCGCAATGTGGCGATTGCGGTGACGGCGCTGCAGGTGGCGCGCCTGCTGTGCGCCATCATGGACGGCATCCAGCAGGCCAACGAGAGCCAGCTGGAATCGGCCCAAAGCACGCGCTCGGTCAAAAGCTATGTGCAGCTGGGCAAGATGCTGGTGATGGTGGTCGCGGGCATCGTGATGGTGGCGACCTTGATCGACCGCTCGCCGCTGATTCTGCTCAGCGGCCTGGGCGCCATGTCGGCGGTGCTGATGCTGGTATTCAAGGACACGATCCTGTCGTTTACCGCTGGCGTGCAGCTGTCGAGCAATGACATCCTTCGCGTGGGCGACTGGCTGGAGATGAACCAGGTCGGCGCCGATGGTGCCGTGGTGGACATGGCGCTCAACACCGTCAAGGTGCGCAACTGGGACAACACGATCACCACCATTCCCACCTGGCGCTTGATGAGCGACAGCTTCAAGAACTGGCGCGGCATGTCGGAATCGGGCGGCCGCCGCATCAAGCGGCCCCTGTGCATCGACACCACCTCGGTGCGCTTTCTGACCCGCGCCGAAATCGCTGAACTCAGCCACATCGCCTTGCTGCGCCCCTACCTGGAAGGCAAGGTCGCTGAGATCACCGCCTACAACCAGGATTTCTCGGCCAAGGCGCCGGACATGGCCGACGAGATCGTCAACCTGCGCCAGCTGACCAATATCGGCACCTACCGCGCCTACTGCAATGCCTATTTGCAAGCCCACCCCAAGCTGCGCAAGGACATGACCTTGATGGCCCGCGCGATGGAGCCGACCAACCAGGGCTCGCCGCTCGAGATCTATGCATTTACCGACACCACCGCCTGGCTCGAGTACGAGGCGATCCAGGGCGATATCTTTGACCACCTGATCGCCATCCTGCCGGAGTTCGGCCTGCGCGTGTTCCAGGTGCCCTCAGGCAATGACATGCAGGTGGCGCTGCGCCAGCACGAAGTGCAGGCCCTGCAGCGCTGATCGTGTCTGTTGCCTAGTGCCGCGCCCCCTGGGCCGGTGCTGGCGCGGGTGACGGTGACGATGAGGGCACATTCGCTACCGCTTCGGGCAGCGGCTCGGGCGCCACGGCCACCGGCTCGTCGGCCTCTGGCACGGGCGCTTCGCTGGCCACACCGGTCGCTTCCGGGCTGGTGATGCCCAGCGGGCTTTCCCAGATCGAGCGGCCTGGCAGCGGCAGCACCGGCTGGCCATCGCCATCGGCCAGGCCCACCAGCAGCGCGCGGCCATCGGGCAGCACGCGGAAGTCGCCATAGCGGGTCTGCTCAAAATGCCGGCCCTGGCCTTCGGGGAAGAAGTAGGCATCGGTCACCAGCACCCACTGGCCCTTGAGGCGCTTGAGCGGCAGCGCCACCTCGCCTTTTTGCAAGGGCTCGGTCGCGGTCAGCAAGCCCAAGATGGTGGCCACGCCCTGGTCGTCAACGCTGGCGCGCACCAGCTGGCTGGCGCTGACGATGTCCTTGAGCTTTTCACGCATCTCAAAGGGCAGCGCAAAGTTCAGCGCCATATAGTCGCCCTGCATCAAGGAGCGCGGGTCCACCGGGATCAGCGGCACCAGAATGCGCTGGCCATGGGCAATGACCTGCTCCTTGCCGCGCACATCCCAGTTGACCAGGCCCAGCGCCAGCACCGCGCCCACGACCAGACCGACCCATTGCAGCCGGCGCTGCGGCGCTGCAGGCGGCGTGTCTGCGCCAGCGCCGGCATCGGCCGCGCGGCGCAGCGCCCACAGGCAGGCCAGCAGCAGCGCGCCAGCCAGCGCCAGGCCCAGGCCCTTGGCCGCCAGCGACCAACCCAGGTGGTAGTAGAACTGGCCTAGCGCGACCAGCGCCAGCAGCGCGCAGAGCACTGCAATTCGCCAGCGCGCCGCCAGCAAGGCACCCGCGGCGACCAGGCCAACAACGGCCAGCCCGGTGCTGAACCAGGCGGCCAGCGCCAGCATGGCGCCCGCCAGCAGCAGGCTGTGCTCGCCCTGGCGGTTGGTGGTGCCGCGCGCACGCCATTGGCGGGCCAGCATCCAGGCCGACAGCGCCACCACCACCACGGCCAGCGCGCGTCCGGCAGGAAAGGCCCAGGGCATGAAGTCGCCGCTCTGCTCCCAGAAGATGGCGCGGGCGACATAACCCGAGGCGAAATTGCTGATCAGCACGCCGACGATGGCCGCATCGGCAAAGGCGGCCCAGCGCGGCCGGGACCAGCGCTGCGCCGGCGTGGCCAGGCGCGCGGGTTCGGCACGCAGCCACAGGCACCACAGCAGCGCGGGCAGCAGCGCATCGATCTGCAGCGGCAGCAAGGCTGGCAGCCAGGACTGCAGCGCCATGAGGCTGACCACCACGGCCATGCCCCAGCCCAGGCCCATCAGCGACTGGATCCAGCGCATCTGCGCCAGCGCGGCGCCCAGCATCAGCACCAGCGCCGAGACCGTACCAATCAGCAGCACACCCAGGCGTGAGTCAGCCACATCGCCCAGGTTGACCAGCACCAGCAGCCCGCCCGCGCACCAGAGCACCAGCGCCACGCAGTTGATGAAGGCATGGCGGGACTGGCGCATCAAACCACCGGCTGCGGCCAGAAACACCAGGCCCAGCACCAAGCCGCCGGCACCAAAGACAAAACGCTCGCCCAGCGCCAGCGCCAGAAATACCGCCAGCGGCACCAGGCTGGCCAGCGCACCCAGCATGGCCAACGCCAGCACCAGGACCGGGGGCTCATCCAGATCTTGCACAGGCGCATCGCCTTGCACCAGGCCTTGCTGGCGGGCCGGGGACCACCAGGCCGGTTGCGTGCGCAGAAATGACAGAGGACGGATAGCAGCCATTACAGCACCTCCTGGTGGTCGCGCTGCTGGGCATGCAGGTAGTGCTGCGCTGCCATCAAGGCCTTGACCGAAGCGCCCAGGCAGACCATCACCACCACGGCAAAGGCGAGCAGGGCCTCGGTCTCATGCCACTCGAATATCCAGCGGGCAATCAGCGACAGCACCAGCACATTGGCGGCCAAGGTGGCCAGGCAAGTGCAGATAAAGTCGCGAAAACGGCTGAACAGCGCCACCAGCAAGCTGGCAGCCACCAAGGCGCCGCTGAGCGCAAAGGCCGCCAGGGTCTGGCGCGTGGCCTCGTCAAACAGCTGTACGGTGGCAATGGCCGACCAGGCTGCCAGCGCGACGCCCAGCGCCAGGCGCTGCGACCACCAGCCCATGCCGCCGCGCACCCGCAGGGCCGGCACGCAGTACACCAGCAGCGGCACCAGCGCCAGCGCCAGCCAAAGCGCCAGGCGCAGCAGCAGCTGGGGCAGGGTATCGCGGTCGGCGACCAGGACCTGCCAGAGGTCGAGCTTGCCGGTCCAGAACACGATGGCGGCTGCGACGATCAGCACCCAGACGCACCAGAGCAGATCGCTGGCAGCCAGTGCCACCCAGATGAGCGAGAGCGCCGCCCAGGCGGCAAACAGCTGCCAGGCATCGGCGCCGGTCTGGTAGGTCTGGCCCACATAGGCCAGCAGGCCGCCCAGCACCAGGGTGGCGCACAGCAGCGCCGCCAGCCGCAGGCGCGGCCACAGACAGGCGGCCAGCACGGACAGCGCCAGCGTGCCCTCGATCAGGCCCAGCTTGAACCAGTGCGACTGCGCCTGCCAGTTGGCCGCCACCCAGAAGATCAGCCCGCTGGCCACCAGCAGCGCGGCCACCAGCAGCAGGCCGGCGCGGATTTTGCGGGCCAGATCGGCCGGGGCACCGGCTGAGACAGCCAGTGCATACAGCGGCGCGATGCGCGGGTCGCCTGGCGCCGACTGGGCGCTGACCTGGTACAGGGTGGAGTCCATGCGTTTGTTCCTCGTTGGTGGGCCGCTTGCACGGCGGTGCAGCGGTGGCCCTGGTGCAGCCGCCCCAGGCAGCCTGCACACAGCCTGCAATATAACCAAACGCTTCTGGGCCAGGGCATGCGCCAGTTCAGGTAGCTTCAAACGATACTGCCGGAGCCCGCCAGGCGAGACCGGGCCGGGGTGCTCAGCGTGCGGCGGCAGCCTGGGGTTGGGCCACAAAGCCCATGCGGCTGAGGCCGGCGCTTTGCGCCGCATCCATCAGTTCGACGGCGCGGGCATAGGGCAGGCTCTGGTCGATGGACAGCTGCACCTCGGTCTGCGGATTGCGCTCGGCCTGCTGCTTGAACAGCGCTTTGAGGGCCTCCATGTCGGTGGGCTGGCCATCGGCAAACAGCGCGCCCTGGGCATTGAGCTGCACCGCAATCGCCGCCGGCGGATTGGCCCGGGTGGCGCTGGCGGCCTGGGGCAGGTCCAGGCGGATGGAGGCGGCCAGCAAGGGCGCTGCCATGATGAAGATAACCAGCAGCACCAGCATCACATCCACCAGCGGCGTCACATTGATGGCGCTGATCGGCGCGCTGGCCGGGGTTTTGTTGAAGCGACCGAATGCCATGGTGCGAAGGGCCTGGGTTGGCGGCGGCTCAGCGGCTGCCCACCAGGGCGATGCTATCCACGGCATTGTGGGCCTGCATGCCGGCGTAGGCCTGCGGCGCCTGGGCGGCTTGCTGCAAGGCCCAGGTCTGCATGTCGTGGGCAAAGCCTTCGAGCAGCTCCTCGACCTGCGCGAGCTTGCGGCCCAGCAGGTTGTAGGCCAGCACGGCCGGCAAGGCAACGGCCAGGCCGGCGGCGGTCATCACCAGCGCCTCGCCCACGGGGCCGGCCAGTTGCTCCAGGCTGACATGCTCGGCGCCGGCCAGTGCCGCCAGCGCCTGGTGGATGCCCCAGACGGTGCCCAGCAGGCCGACAAAGGGGGCAGTGGCGCCAATGGACGCGAGCACCGTCTGCCCCCATTGCAGCCGGTGGCTGGCGCCATGCAGCGCCTCGCGCAGCACGCGGGTGGTTTGCACCTGGGCGCCGCTGGCCACAGCCAGGCTGTGGTTGGCTGCGGGCTCGGCCGCCACAATGTGCGCAATCGCATCGGCTACCGGGGTCAGCAAGGCGGCGCGGTCAATGGTTGGCAGCGCCAGGCGTGCCTGCTCCCAGCTGCTGGCCTGCCAGAAAGCATCGGTGGCCCGCAAGGTGGCGCCATGGGCGCGGCCCAGCCACCAGGCCTTGTAGAGAATCAGCACCCAGCTGGTGACGGACATGAGCAACAAGACCAGGGCCGTGGCCCGGGCGACGCCGTCTGCTTGCGAGAGCCATTGCCCCATCGTCATGGTTGGCCGTCCTTGTAATAGCGGGGTGGGTGTGCCGGGCTGGGTTTATTTCAGGCCGAGCACGTCGTACATGTCGAACAGGCCGGTCTTCTGGCGCGCCAGGTAGCGCGCTGCCCGCAGGCTGCCATTGGCGTAACCGGCGCGGCTGCTGGACTTGTGCGAGATCTCGATGCGCTCGCCATCGCCGGCAAACAACACGGTGTGGTCGCCGACGATATCGCCGCCGCGCATGCTGGCAAAGCCAATGCTGTTGGCCACGCGCGCGCCGGTGTGGCCAAAGCGCTCGTAGACGGCGCGGTCGGCCAGCTGTGTGCCCTGGGCCTCGGCAATCACCTCGCCCATTTTCAGCGCCGTGCCCGAGGGGGCATCGACCTTGTGCTTGTGGTGCGCTTCGACGATCTCGATGTCGTAGCCGCCTTCTTGCAAGGCCTTGGCCGCCATCTCCAGCAGCTTGAAAGTCACGTTCACGCCCACGCTCATATTGGGCGAGAGCATCACCGCCGTCTTGTCGGCAAACTGGCGGATCTGCGCCTTTTGCTCCTCGCTAAAGCCCGTGGTGCCGATGACCACGCCCACGCCGCGCTCGGCCGCCAGTGCCAGGTGGGCCAGCGTGCCTTCGGGGCGGGTGAAATCGATCAGTACATCAGCGCCTTGCAAGCCCTGGGCCAGGTCGGCGGTGATCTGCACGCCGGTGTTGCGGCCCAGGAAGGCACCCGCATCAGTGCCCAGGCTGGGGTTGCCGGCGGCATCGAGCGCGCCGCTCAGCTGCAGGTCCGTGCTGGCCAGCACGGCTTCGATCAGCATGCGGCCCATGCGGCCGCTGGCGCCTGCAATGGCGACGGCAATACGGGGGCTGTTGTCGGGGGAGAGGGGGGCGGTCATGGGTAGTTTCCTGGGGCTCAAACGGGCGGCATCTCAGCAAACATCGGACACGGCCCAAAGACGGCGCTGGCCACCCGCTGCCAGTGCAGGGCGGGGGCATGCCAGCGCCATGGCATCAGCGCTGGGGGGATTCCAGCGGCGGGTAGCTGGCAGGCGGCGTGGCGGTGCTCGTGTCGCTGCTGCTGGTGTCGGCGCTGGGGGCGGGGGCTGGCTGATCGGCCTTGTACTTGGCCAGTTCCTCGGGCGTTGCTTCCAGGCGCGGCACCTTGGGGTTCTTGATCGAGGTCGTGACCGAGGCGACGAACTCCTGCTCGCTGGGCATCTCATCGCCTTCAAAGCGCTCCAGGCCGGTGTCGTTGAAGTACACGGTAAAGCGGCGCTCCTGCTCGGGCACACCCTTGCGCTTGATGGTGAACACGTAGTCCCAGCGGTTGGCGTGGAACACGCTGGCCAGCAGCGGGGTGCCCAGCAGATCCTTGACCTGCTGGCGGCTCATGCCTTTTTGCAGCGCGTCGACCTGCTCCTTGGTGATCACATTACCCTGCACCACCTCCACCTTGTAGGGGGTGATGGCGCTGGCGAACTTACGGCTGGCTTCATTGAAGGAGCCGCAAGCGGCCACACTGGCGCCCAGGGCCAACAGCGCCGCCATGCGGACACCGGAACGAACAAATTCAGGCATGGTTTTAGACATAGCGATATGATCGGCCATTGTAGCGGCTGGTCTCCAGGCCTTCTCCAGAAGTCCGTATACCAATCGGGCCCACTTGAAAGACCTTGTTATGAAAAATATTGAAGAACTCAAAAGCACTGGCCTCAAGGCAACGCTGCCTCGGCTGAAGATTCTGGATATCTTCCAGAATGGTGCTCAGCGCCACATGACGGCGGAAGATGTGTTCCGCGTGCTGCTGGAAGAGCGCTCCGACATCGGTCTGGCCACGGTCTACCGCGTGCTGACCCAGTTCGAGCAGGCCGGCATCCTGATCCGCAGTAACTTCGAGAGCGGTAAGGCGGTTTACGAGCTCAACGAAGGCCAGCACCACGACCATTTCGTCTGCACCAGCTGCGGCAAGGTCGAGGAGTTCTATGACCCCGAGATCGAAAAGCGCCAGCAGTCCATTGCCAAGAGCAAGGGCTGGATCGTGCATGACCACTCGATGGCCCTGTACGGCCAATGCGCGGAGTGCGCGGTCAAGGCCAAATAAGCACGGCATCCCACCGCTGCCCGCCAGAATCTGAAAAGCGAAGCGCCGAAAACGCTTCGCTTTTTACGTTTTGCACACATAGCTTTACAGCAGCGCGACGGCACAGGCGCACCATGGGGCCTTCTGCACCAGGCTCCAGACTCCCCATGCGCCCTAACCGACTGCCCCGACTGCTCACCCTCAGCGCCGCCGCCTTGGCGGGCACCTTGTGGCTTGGCGCCTGCGCCTCCCATGCGCCGCCAGATGCGGCCAGCGCGCAGGCGGCGTTGCCCGATACGGCAGCGGTGCCGCTGAGCGCCACCCAGCGCCTGCAATGGCTGGACCGCGTCAGCTGGGGCGCGAGCGACAGCGCCGACCAGCAGCTCCAGCGCCTGGGCCTGCAGCGCTGGCTGGATGCGCAGCTCGCGCCGCGCCAGCCGCCCCGCCTGCCCGCCCAGGCCGAGCAGCAGATTGCGGCCTTGGAAATCAGCCAGCGCAGCATGCTGGAGCTGCAGCGCGACATTGCTGCGCAGCGCCTGGCTGCCCGCACCGCCACCGAGCAAGGCCAGGGAGAGGGCGAAGGCGCGCGCCTGCGCCAGGAAGTGCAGCGCCACCTGAACCAGCTCGCCGCCCAGGCCCAGCAGCGCCAGGTGCTGCGTGCGCTGTACTCGCCCGCCCAGCTGCAGGAGCAGATGACCTGGTTCTGGATGAACCACTTCAATGTCAGCACGCGCAAGGCCGAAACGCGGCTGTGGATAGCAGATTACGAGGAGCGGGCGATCCGCCCCAACGCCCTGGGTAACTTCCGCACGCTGCTCGAAGCGAGCATGCGCCACCCGGCGATGCTGCTCTACCTGGACAACGCCAGCAACGCCAAAGGCCACATCAACGAAAACTACGCCCGCGAGCTTCTGGAGCTGCACACCATGGGCGTGGGCAGCGGCTACACCCAGGCCGATGTGCAGGCCATGGCCCATGTGCTGACGGGCGTGGGCTTCAGCACCCGCGATGCCGATGCACCGCCGCCGCGGATGGACCCCGAGCTGCAGGCCGATTACCTGCGCGATGGCTTTTTCGAGTTCAACCCCAAGCGGCACGACTATGCGCCCCAGGTCTTGCTGGGCCAGCCGCTGCGAGCCAAGGGCATGGCGGCGGTGGACGAGGCGCTGGACCGCATCGTGGCCTCGCCCGCCACGGCGCAGTTCATTGCGCGCAAGCTGGCGGTGTTCTTTATCAGCGACAACCCGCCACCCGCCTTGGTGCAGCGCACGGCAGCGGCTTTCTCGCGCAGCCATGGCGATATGGCCACCACCTTGCGTGCGCTGCTGACCGCGCCCGAGGCGCTGGCCCAGCAAGGCCAGCGCTTCAAGGACCCCATGCACTATGTGCTGGGCGCCGTGCGCCTGGGCTATGACGAGCGCGTAGCCAGCGATGTGCGCCCGGTGATCGGCTGGATCAACCGCCTGGGCCAGCCCCTCTACGGCCATGAAACGCCCGATGGCTACCCCGTATCGCAATCGGACTGGGCCAGTTCCGGACAGATGGCCGCGCGCTTTGATGTGGCGCGGCAGATTGCGACACGCAGTGCCGTGCTGTTCCGCGCCGAACCTCAGGCCGCGCTGGAGCAGCCGCCGTACCCGGACCTGGCGCAGCGTGCCACCGCCCAGGCGCGCGTGGCCCAGTGGAGCGCGGCATCGCGCGACGCGCTGGCCAAGGCGCGCAATGTGCCCGACTGGAATACCTACTTTCTCTCCGCCCCCGAAATGATGGTTCGCTGACGAGGTACGCCATGCAAAGACGCCACTTTCTCTCTGCCGCCGCCAGCCTGCCGCTGGCCTTCAGCCTGGCACGGGCCCGCGCAGCAGCGCCCCGCAGCGATACACCGCGCTTTTTGCTGGTGTTCTTGCGCGGCGCCTACGACAGCAACAGCCTGCTGGTGCCCACGCACAGCGACTTCTACTACGCCGCGCGCCCCACGATCGCCATCGCACGCCCGGGCGAGGCCAATGGCGCGCTGCCGCTGGATACGCGCTGGGGCCTGCACCCGGCGATGGAAGGGAGCGTGCTGCCGCTGTGGCGCAGCAAGCAGGCCTGCTTTGTGCCCTTTGCCGGCACCGACGACCTCTCCCGCAGCCATTTTGAAACCCAGGACTCGATCGAGCTGGGCCAGCCGCTCGATGCCCACCCGAGTTTGCGCAGCGGCTTCATGAACCGCCTGGCGCAAACCTTGCAGGGGCGCAGCGACCTGGCGCCGATGGCGTTCACCGCGCAACTGCCGCTGTGCATGCGCGGGCCGGCCCGCATTGCCAATACCGCGCTGGCCAATGTCGGCAAGGGCGGCGTGGATGCCAACCGCAGCCGCGCCATTGCCGCGATGTATGCCGGCACCGCACTGGCGCCTGCCGTCAACGAAGGCTTTGAGGTGCGCGCGGCCGTGCTGCGCGGCATGCAGGAGGAGATGGACAAGGCCGGGCGTGATGCCATCAGCGCCAAGGGCTTCAGCCTGGTGGCCCAGCGCATGGCCACTTTGATGCGTGACCAGTTCGATCTGGGCTTTGTCGATGTGGGCGGCTGGGACACCCATGTGAACCAGGGCAATGCCAGCGGCAACCTGGCCAACCGGCTCGATGACCTGGGCCGGGGCCTGGCCGCCTTTGCGCAGGAGATGGGCGCCGAGCCCTGGCGCCACACCGTCGTCGCGGTGGTCAGCGAGTTTGGCCGCACCTTCCGTGAAAACGGCAACAAGGGCACCGACCACGGCCATGGCACCGCGTACTGGATATTGGGCGGCGGCCTGTCGGCGCAGGCCGGTGGGCGCATTGTGGGCGAGCAGATCGAGGTGAGCGAGGCGAATCTGTTCCAGAACCGCGACTACCCCGTGCTCAACGAGTACCGCAGCGTGCTGGGCGGCCTGTTTGCGCGCATGTACGGCCTGTCAACGGCGCAGCTGCAGCAGGTGTTTCCGCAGGCCGCGGTCAAGGACCTGCGGCTGGTTTGAGGCTGCAGGCCTCGGTGGTTTTAAAACTCACGCCCGCTGGCCATGGCCTTGCGGTGCCGGTCGACAAACTCCTGGTAGGTGTCAATGCCGCGCAGCTGCAAGATGGTGTTGCGCACCGCCGCTTCCACCAGCACGGCGATATTGCGGCCGGCCACCACCTGGATGACCACCTTCATCACCGGAATGCCCAGCACATCCTGGGTCAGCGGTGCGGCGGGCAGTCGGTCGTAGTCGCGCTCCATGGTTTCCTTGCGCACCAGGTGCACGATCAGCTTGAGCCGCATCTTGCGGCGCACGGCCGTCTCACCAAAGATGGCGCGGATATCGAGCAGGCCGATGCCGCGCACTTCCAGCAGGTTCTGCAGCAGGTCGGGGCATTTGCCCTCGATCGTGGTCTGGTTGATGCGGTACAGGTCCACGGCGTCATCGGCCACCAGGCCGTTGCCACGGGTGATCAGCTCCAGGCCCAGCTCGCTCTTGCCCAGGCCGGATTCACCGGTGATCAGCACGCCCATGCCCAGGATGTCCATGAACACGCCATGCATGGTGGTGCGGTCGGCGAAATGCTTGGACAGGAAGGCGCGCAGCACATCGATGACAAAGGCGGCCGACTCCTTGGTGGAGAACATCGGGATGTGCGCGCGCTCGCACATGGACAGCAGCTCGTCAGGGGCGCCCTGGCCATCGGCCAGCACCAGCACCGGCGGCTCCAGGGTCACGATGCGGGCGATGCGGCGGCGGCAGTCTTCGGTGGTGGAGTTGGTGAGGTAGGCGATCTCGCGCTCGCCCAGCACCTGCGCGCGGTAGGGGTGGATGTAGTTGAGGTAGCCCACCAGGTCGGCGCTGGAGCGGGCGCTGCGCACCGCCACTTCGTCAAAGCGGCGCTCGGAGGCCCCCAGGCCCGCCAGCCATTCCCAGCGCAGCGAGGCACGGAACTCCTCGAACAACACATCTGCGCTTACGACATTGGGTTTCACGGTGCAGTCCTTTCAAAGCCAGAGCGCGCAGCAAAGCCACCCGCCAGTGTGAAAGACTAGCAGGAAAAACGGGGTTCAAGGCAGATACGCGTGCTTGCTTGGGCCTGCTGGCGCTGGCGCAGGCGCGCGGCGTTCAGGCGTGGGCGGTCGAGGTGTTGTTGGTAGACGATTGCCAGGTGTCGATCATCTGGTGGAGCTGCTCGGCATTGGTACTGGCCTTCATCTGCTCGCGCAGGCTGGCATTGGACAGCAGCTCGGCAATCTCGCCGAGGATCTCCAGATGCTGCTGGGTGGCCGCTTCGGGCACCAGCAAAAAGATCAGCAGGTTGACCGGCTGCTCATCAGGGGCGTCAAAGCCAATGGCGCGCTCGAGCTGGAACACCGCCGCCATCGGGGACTTGAGGCCCTTGATGCGCCCATGCGGAATGGCCACGCCATGCCCCAGACCGGTCGAGCCCAGTCGCTCGCGTGCAAACAGGCTGTCGGTGACCAAGGCGCGCGAGAGGCCGTGCAGACTCTCGAACAGCAGGCCCGCTTCTTCAAATGCACGTTTTTTACTGGAAACATCCACACTCACTAGCACTTGAGCTGGAGGCAAGATAGAGGCAAGACAGTTCATAGTGGAGTGCGGCTATATGGCTAGCTACTGGAGAGCATGATCAAACGAACGCAGCAACACCTGGATGCAGGTGTTGCTGCACGTATTATCGGTCAGTACTCAAACAGAATCTTTTTCCTCAGCAAAAAGCAGAGGGTTTACGCCATTGCTTGCCGCAACGCATCGCTGTAGTGGGATTGAACACGTTGCTTGTGACGGGCCACCATACGGTCCAGCCTGTCGACCAAAGCATCTACCGCGGCGTACAAATCGTGGTGAGAGCACTGAACACAGAGTTCATCACCCTTCACCCGCAGATTGCACACCACACGCTGCCGTTTCTCCTTTTCCTTCTGCTTTTCCACCGAAAGTAAAACTTTGGCATCCACCACCTGGTCAAAGTGTCGCGTAATGCGCATCAGCTTGGATGTTACATATTCGCGCAGCGCCGGGGTCACCGCCAAATGGTGACCACTGATCGTCAGGTTCATGAATAAGTCTCCTTCTGCAAACCGAGAAAAGTGACTGAGGCCGTTTAAAACCCAAGCCACCCCGAGGGGGAAACACATGCATGCGTGTAAACCATGATGCGCCCGGACCTGCAAAATTGCAAGTCTATGACAACCCGGTTCACTGGGTTTCTGGGCCTGGGTGGCCGCGCAAGGCCGCCGCGTTGGTTACAAATGCGCCGCGCCGTGCTGCAAAAAATGGAGGGCCCATGCGCGGCGCATGGCGCTTTGGGCGCAATTGCAACCAGTGGCAAGCAGCGTTGACTTGGTGCGCCAGCACGTAAGGGCCTACGTGTTCGAGGCGCTGCGGCGCCCAATACTGCACTGCAATCCAAGGCATCCCGGCAACCCGGGCGAGGTCATGGGGGGTGACGACTACAATCGAGCGCTTGCCTTGCCGAGGTTGCGCGGCTGTCCGTGCCTTCCGTTTTCCCGCAGGGTGCCTGTCCATAGTTCTGCATCACCATGACCCAGCCCGTACCTTCTGCACTGCATACCTCCAAGCTCCATTCCCTGCCCCTGCTGGCCCGCGGCAAGGTGCGCGACAACTACGCCGTCGGCAACGACCGCATCCTGATGGTGGCCTCGGACCGTCTGTCGGCCTTCGATGTGATCATGGGCGAGCCCATTCCGGGCAAGGGCGCATTGCTGACGCAGATGGCGCTGTACTGGTTCGACAAGCTCGGCGACATCTGCCCCAACCACCTGACCGGTGAGGCGCCCGAGTCGGCCGTGCAGCCCGATGAAGTGGCCCAGGTGCATCTGCGCTCCATGCTGGTCAAGCGCCTGAAGCCCGTGCCGATCGAGGCGGTGGTGCGTGGCTACCTGGCGGGCAGCGGCTGGAAGGAATACCAGGAATCGCAAGCGGTCTGCGGCGTGCCCCTGCCCGCTGGCCTGATCAACTCCGCCAAGCTGGCCGAGCCCATCTACACGCCAGCGGCCAAGGCCGAAGCGGGCGAGCACGATGAGAACATCACCTTTGAGCGCACCGTCGAGATGGTGGGCCCCGAGCTGGCCGCGCAGATCCGTGACATCAGCATCGCCATCTACAAGAAGGCCGCCGCGATTGCGCTGACCAAGGGCATGATCATTGCCGACACCAAGTTCGAGTTTGGCCTGGATGAAGACGGCAAGCTGGTGCTGATGGACGAGGTGCTGACGCCCGACAGCTCGCGCTACTGGCCGGTGGAAGGCTATGCCGACGCGCTGGCGACCGGCGCCAACCCCCCCAGCTATGACAAGCAGTTTGTGCGCGACTGGCTCGAGCAGGCCAAGGTCAATGGCAAGCCCTGGGACAAGACGGCCCCGGCACCGCGCCTGCCGCAAGAAGTGATCGACAAGACCGCGGCCAAGTACCGCGAAGCGCTGGAGCGCCTGACGGCCTGACGGCCTGACGGCTGGGGGCCTGATGGCCCCGCAGGCTGGTATGTGCTGCGGCCCGCTCAGGCCGTGGCGCTCAGTCTAGCGTCTGCCTTTTTCAGCCACAGGCGCAGGCTGTCCACCAGGTCTTTGCGGCTGAACGAGCAGCTTTCCTCGTCAAACAGCGCGCTCGATTCGAGCCGGTCGAGCAGCTGCAGCAACACCTCCTGGAACTGCGCAGGCAGCGCGCCGAGCAAATCGGTGTAGCCGCGTGCCTGCTGGCTCAGGGCCGCCGCATCCATGTGGCCGGCCTCGAAATGGTCCAGTCCGTCTTGTAAGGCACCCAACTGGCGCAGCGCAGCGGATTGCATGGGGGTCTCCTGGTGGCTCAACATGGCTGCAGTGTAGAGGCCTTTGTGCCGGCCGAGCCTGGGATTTGCCAGGGGCCATTGGCCGTGCAGCCTCGCCGCCCGGGCGCAAATGCCCGACAATAGCCCCCATGAATGCCCTGAACATTTCGGAAACCATGCAGGCCCTGGGGCTCCAGGCCAAACAAGCCTCTGCCCAGATGGCTAAAGCGCCTTCTGCTATCAAAAACAAGGCCTTGCTGGCGCTGGCACGTTTGCTGCGCGACCAGACCGAGGCCTTGCAGGCCGACAACGCCAAGGACCTGGCGCGCGCGCAGGCCAACGGCCTGTCTGCGCCGATGGTCGATCGCCTGCGCCTGACGCCCAAGGTGCTGGAGACCTGTGCCCAGGGCTGCGAGCAACTGGCGGCCATGGCCGATGTGGTGGGCGAGGTGGTGGGCATGAAGCAGATGCCCAGCGGTATTCGCGTGGGCCAGATGCGTGTGCCCCTGGGTGTCTTCGGCATGATTTATGAAAGCCGCCCCAACGTGACCATCGAGGCGGCCAGCCTGTCGATCAAGAGCGGCAATGCCTGCATTTTGCGCGGTGGCTCCGAAGCCATCGACTCCAACAAGGCGCTGGCACGCCTGGTCGAGCAGGCATTGCAGGAGGCTGGTTTGCCCGCCACAGGCGTGCAGCTGGTGCAGACCACCGACCGCGAGGCCGTGGGCCAGCTGATTGCGATGCCCGAATTTGTCGATGTGATCATTCCGCGCGGCGGCAAGGGCCTGATCGAGCGCATCAGCCGCGAAGCCAAGGTGCCGGTGATCAAGCACCTGGACGGCAACTGCCATACCTATATCGATGCGCCTAGTGATCTGGACATGGCCGTCAAGGTGACGGAAAACGCCAAGACGCAGAAATACAGCCCCTGCAACGCGACCGAAAGCCTGCTGGTGGCGCGCGCCGTGGCGGCAGATTTTCTGCCCCGCATTGGCGCGGTGTTTGCGGCCAAGGGCGTGGAGATGCGTGCCGATGCCGAAGCGCTGGCGCTGCTGCAGGGCGTGCCCGGTGCCCGCCTGCAGGCGGCGACCGAGCAGGACTGGTCCGAAGAGTACCTGGCCGCCGTCATCAGCATCAAGGTGGTGGCTGGGGTGGACGAGGCGATTGCCCATATCAACCACTACTCCAGCCACCATACCGATGCGATCATCACGCGCGACCACATGCATGCGCAGCGTTTTTTGCGCGAAGTGGATTCGGCCAGCGTCATGGTCAACGCCAGCACGCGCTTTGCCGATGGTTTTGAGTACGGGCTGGGCGCCGAAATCGGCATCAGCACCGACAAGTTCCATGCCCGGGGACCGGTGGGTATCGAGGGGCTGACCTCGCTGAAATACATTGTGCTGGGCGAAGGTGAAGTGCGCGGCTGATGCCGGTCGCTCCCAGCTGCTCTGGCTCGCTGGTCGGTGATCTTTGCTGACCGGCCGCCTCTTGCCCACGTTATGATGCGGCCATGCCAGGCCGCTCCCTAGCGGCTGGCGCCTCATGCTATGAAAATTCTGATCCTCGGCGCAGGCCGCGTGGGCGAGAGTGTCGCCGAAAGCTTGCTGAGTGAAAAAAACGACATCACCGTGATCGACACGGATGGTGTGCGCCTGCGCGATCTCGAAGGCCGCTTCGATCTGCGTGGCGTGGTGGGCAATGGCATCAGCCCCGAGGTGCTGGCCGAGGCCGGTGCGGCGGACACGGACATGCTGATCGCCTGTACCTCCCAGGACGAGACCAATCTGACCGCCTGCAAGATCGCGCAGGTGCTGTTCAACATCCCCACCCGCATTGTGCGCGTGCGCTCGGTGGCACTCAAAAGCCATGCCGAGCTGCTGTCCGACACCGGCTTTGGGGTGACGCATGCCTTCTGCCCCGAAGAAGCGCTGATGGGCTACATCGGCAAGCTGGTGACCTACCCCGAGGCGCTGCAGGTGCGCGAGTTTGCCCAGGGCCATGTGGCGCTGGCGTCCGTGCGCGCACGCGGCGGCGCGCCGGTGGTGGGCTTGAGCGTGGCCGATGTGCGCCAGAACCTGCCCCATGGCACCGTGCGTGTGGTGGGCGTCTACCGCCGCTTTCACCACGAGGCCGACCGCCTGGTGCCGACCGAGGGCAGCACCCGCATCGAGCCGGGCGACGAGGTGTTTGTGCTGTCGGACAAGGAGCAACTGGGCGATGTGCTGGCAGCCTTCAACCGCCAGGTGGGTGAACAGGCCGAGGTGGTGCGCCGCGTGATGGTGGCCGGCGGCGGGCGTGTGGGCATGCGCCTGGCGCGCGCGCTGACCAAGGAATCGAGGCGCTTCCAGGTCAAGATCATCGAGAAAAGCGAGGACCGCTGCGTCTATCTGGCTTCGCGCCTGCCGTCGGATGTGCTGGTGCTCAAGGGCGATGCGACCGACGAGACCTTGATGGAGAACGAGAACGTCGAGGATGTGGACCTGTTCGTGGCCATCACCGATGATGACGAAGACAACATCATGTCCTGCCTGCTGGCCAAGAAGCTGGGCGCGACCCGGGTGCTGGCGCTGATCAACCGCCGCACCTATGCCGACCTGATGCATGGCACGCAGATTGATATTGCGCTGTCGCCCGCCCAGGCCACCCTGGGCGAGCTGCTCGCTTATGTGCGCCAGGGCGATGTGCAGGCCGTGCACAGCCTGCGCCGGGGCGTGGCCGAAGCGATCGAGATTGTGGCGCGTGGCGATGCGAAAACCTCGCGGGCCGTGGGCCGGCGCGTGGGCAGCCTGCGCCTGCCGCGCGATGTGCACATCGGCATGATTGTGCGCGGCCTGCCCGCGCCCGATGCGCGCAACACCAATGGCAGCGAGGCGGCCGAGCGCGATGAAGACGAGCGCGATGACGAGCAGGTGGAGGTGATCGTGCCCACCAGCGGCACCATCATCCAGAGCAATGACCATGTCATTCTCTTCTTGCCGAACAAGCGCCTGGTGCATGAGGTCGAGGCCCTGTTCCGTGTCGGGGTGACCTTTTTCTAGGCCCGGCCGATGACTGATCTTCGACCCGTGCTGCGCGTATTGGGCATTTTGCTGCTGATGTTTGGCGGCACGATGGCCGTGCCCGCGATCTCCTCGCTGTGGGCGGACGATGGCGTATTTGGCGTCTACCCGCTGACCATGGGCATCACCTGGGCCTGCGGCACGGTGCTGTGGTGGATGGCTCGGCATGAGCAGCGTGAGCTGCAGGCGCGCCACGGCATCATGCTGGTTGCCTTTGTGTGGATGGTGTTCCCGTTGTTTGCGGCGCTGCCGCTCTACCTGGGCTTTGAGCGCATCGACCGGGCGCTGAGCTGGCAGCATGCCTATTTTGAAGCGGTCTCGGGCCTCACAACCACCGGATCCACCGTGCTCAACCATGTGGATACCTTGCCGGTGTCGCTCAACATCTGGCGCACCTTTCTGCAGTGGATGGGCGGCATGGGCATCCTGATTCTGGCTGTGGCCATCCTGCCGATGATTGGCATGGGCGGCAGCCAGCTCTTCCGCGCCGAGGCGGCTGGCCCGGTGAAGGACACCAAGCTCACGCCGCGCATGGCCGAAACCGCCAAGGGGCTGTGGGGTGTGTACGGCCTGTTTTCCGTACTCTGCGCGCTGGCCTACTGGCTGGCCGGCATGACGCCGCTGGACGCGGTGATGGTCATGTTCACCACGGTGAGTCTGGGCGGTCTCACCCCCCATGACGCCAGCTTTGCCTATTTCAATTCACCGCTGATCGAGGGCATTTGCACCGTCTTCATGCTGCTGGCCAGCTGCAACTTCGCGCTGTATTTTGTGGCCATCCGCAAGCGCAATGTCTGGGTGCTGTACCGGCAGCCTGAGTTCCGCGCCACCATCGGCACCTTGCTGGGTGGCGGCTTGCTGGTGGCGGCACTGCTGTGGTTCAAGGGGGTGTATGGCCCGCTGGAATCGCTGCGCATGGGCGTTTTCCACACCGTATCGGTTGCGACCACCACCGGCTATGCAGCCGTCGATTTCGGGCTGTGGCCGCCTTTTGCGCCGGTCTTCATGCTGCTGCTGTCGGGGGTGGCCACCAGTGCGGGTTCGACCGGCGGCGGTATCAAGATGATCCGCATGCTGCTGCTGCTCAAGCAAACCCGGCGTGAAATGCGGCGCCTGGTGCACCCCAATGCAGTGCAGCCGGTGACGGTGGGCGGCCTGGCGGTGGATGAGCGGGTGATTTTCTCGGTGCTGGCCTTCATGCTGGTGTACTGCGCCACCATTGCGGTGCTGACCATGGCCTTGCTGTTCACGGATATGGATTTGCAAAACGCGCTGGGCGCCGTGCTTGCCAGCGTGAACTGTGCCGGTGTAGGCTGGGGCGACCTGGGCCCCAGCAACAATTTTGCCGGGCTGACCAGCTTCCAACTGAGCGTGACCACCTTGGGCATGCTGATGGGCCGGCTGGAGATTCTCAGCTT
Organism: Comamonas squillarum; assembly: GCF_025309455.1. NCBI lineage: Bacteria > Pseudomonadati > Pseudomonadota > Betaproteobacteria > Burkholderiales > Comamonadaceae > Comamonas > Comamonas squillarum. The sequence goes on along the minus strand of NZ_CP104377.1, from coordinate 3,056,579 downwards.
TCTGGCCCTGTTGACGCCGGCTTTCTGGAGAAGGTGAGTGCTTGCTAGGTAGGGCGGCAGCAAAGTTCTGGTGACTTTGGCCCTCAACTCTCTACAATTGGTACTCAATTGTTTTTTGCTCGTTTTTTTTGAGCCCTCAAACAGTATTCATTTATGGTCCCGAATCTCATAACAGCCCTAACGGGGCCCATCAACGAATTGGAACAGCGCATGCTCGATGCCATGCCCGCGATCGAGCGCTGGTTCCGTCTGGAGTGGATGGAGCACACGCCTCCGCTCTATTCGTCGGTGGATATCCGCAATGCTGGCTTCAAGCTCGCACCGGTTGATACCAACCTGTTCCCTGGCGGTTGGAACAACCTGACGCCAGAGATGGTGCCGCTGGCTGTGCAATCGGCGATGGCTGCGATTGAAAAGATCTGCCCTGAGGCGCGCAACCTGCTGATCATTCCCGAGAACCAGACGCGCAACCCGCAGTACCTGGCCAATCTGGTGCAGCTGCAGCATATCTTCTCGATGGCGGGGCTGAATGTGCGCATCGGCTCGATCGATCCGGAAGTCAAGGAGACGATCAAGCTCAAGGTGGGCAACAAGGAGCTGGTGATCGAGCCGGCGCTGCGCCATGGCCGCCGCGTGGGCCTGAAGTATTTCGACCCCTGCACCATCTTGCTGAACAATGACCTGTCCACCGGCGCACCCGGCATTCTGGAAGAGGTCTACGAGCAGTTTGTGCTGCCGCCGTTGCATGCGGGCTGGAGCGTGCGCCGCAAGAGCCGCCATTTTCAAAGCTATGAAGAGGTGGCCAAGCGCTTTGGCAAGCTGATGGGGATCGATCCCTGGCTGATCAACCCGATGTTCAGCAGCCGCAAGGGCGTGGACTTCACCGATGGCAGCGAGCATGCACTCGATGAGTTGCGTGAAGATGTCGACGTGATGCTGACCAAAGTACGGCGCAAGTACAAGGAATACGGCATCAAGGAGACGCCCTTTGTCGTCGTCAAGGCCGACAACGGCACCTATGGCATGGGCGTGATGAGCGTGCATGACGCCAAGGAGCTGCGGCAGCTGTCGGTCAAGACCAAGAACCAGATGTCGCTGGTCAAGGACGGCCAGCAGGTGCACGACATGATCATCCAGGAGGGTGTGCAGACCGTCGAGCGCATGGACAAGGAAGCGGCCGAGCCGGTGGTCTACATGATTGACCGCTATGTGGTGGGCGGCTACTACCGCGCCCACTCGGACAAGGGCGCGGAGGACAACCTCAATGTGCCCGGCGCGCATTTCATCCCGCTGTCGTTTGAGCACGGCATCTCGCCGGGCGATTCGGTGGGGGCCAGCGCACCCAACCGCTTCTATATGTATGGCGTGGTGGCGCGGCTGGCGATGTTGGCGGCCAGCTATGAGCTCGAGGCGACCGATCCGGACGCCGAAATCTACGACTGAGCCGTTTGCGGCCTTCCTACAACCTCTGATTGCCGCCCGCTCCTGATCCGCCATTCGGGCTTGTCCGGATGCGCGGCTTCACTGCGGGCGCAACAACAGGCGCACAATGCAAACCAATCCACTACAAGCATGCCTGATGCGGCATGGCACAAAGGCTTGATGTGCAACACAACAATAAATCCGCACTGCCCGCGCTGACCCTAGGCGCCATCGGGGTGGTGTATGGCGATATTGGCACCAGCGTGCTGTATTCGCTCAAAGAGGTGTTTGGCTCAGGCCATGTGCCTTTCACCCACGACAACGTCTATGGCGTGCTGTCCATCCTGTTCTGGACCTTGACGCTGATCGTCTCGCTCAAATATGTGGTCCTGGTGCTGCGGGCGGACAACAACGGCGAGGGCGGGCTGATTGCGATGCTGGCACTGGCCTCGCAAGCGGTCAAGGACAAGCCCAAGCTGCGCTCGGTGCTGATGCTGGTCGGCATCTTTGGCACCTGCCTGTTCTACGGCGATGGCGTGATCACGCCTGCGATCTCGGTGCTCTCGGCCGTCGAAGGCCTGGAGGTGGTCTCGCCCGGCTTCAAGTCCTGGGTGATTCCGCTCACCTTGGTGGTCTTGCTGCTGCTGTTTTGGGTGCAAAAGCGGGGCACGGCGGGCATCGGCAAGTTCTTCGGGCCCATCATGGTGGTCTGGTTCATCTGCATTGCCGCCTTGGGCGTCTGGAACATTGTGGACCACCCGCAGGTGCTGTGGGCGCTCAGCCCGCACCATGCGCTGGGCTTTATCGGCCGGCATCCGGGCATCAGCTTCATCATTCTGGGCGCCGTGGTGCTCTGCGTGACCGGGGCGGAGGCCTTGTATGCCGACATGGGCCATTTTGGCCGCAAGCCGATTCGCCTGGCATGGTTCAGTGTAGCCATGCCGTCCCTGGTGCTCAATTACTTTGGCCAGGGCGCGCTGGTGCTGGAGAACGCCGAGGCAGTGAAGAACCCCTTCTTCATGCTGGCGCCCGGCTGGGCGCTGCTGCCCCTGGTGCTGCTCGCGACGATGGCGACGGTGATCGCATCGCAGGCGCTGATCACCGGCGCGTTCAGCGTCACCAAGCAGGTCATCCAGCTCGGTTACCTGCCGCGCATCCAGATCCTGCACACCAGCGTGCGTGACACGGGGCAGATCTACATCCCCTTTGTGAACTGGAGCCTGTTCCTGACCATTGTGCTGGCAGTGATCCTGTTCAAATCCAGCAGCAATATGGCGGCGGCCTACGGGATTGCGGTGACCCTGGACATGACCATCACCACGGTGCTCACCTTCTTTGTATTGCGCTATGGCTGGAAATATGCGCTGTGGATGGCGCTGGCGCCGACGGTGTTCTTCTTCTGTATAGACATCACTTTCTTTGCCTCCAATCTGCTCAAGCTGTTCGATGGCGGCTGGTTCCCGCTGGCCATCGGTCTGTGCCTGTTTGTCGTGATGATGACCTGGAAGCGCGGGCGTGAGCTGGTCTACCAAAAGCTGCATGCCGATGGCATCGACCTGCAGTCCTTCCTGCAGATGGTGCTGCAGGCGCCGCCCACGCGGGTGCCGGGCACGGCGGTGTTTATGACGTCTGACGCCCATGTGGTGCCCACGGCCTTGCTGCACAACCTCAAGCACAACAAGGTGCTGCATGAGCAGAACATGTTCGTCAACATCGTCTACCACGAGGTGCCCTGGATCGGCCTGGAAAAGCGCGCGGTGATCGAGCCGCTGGGCGGCGACTGCTGGCGCGTGCAGCTGAACTACGGCTTCAAGAACGATGTGGATGTGCCCAATGCGCTGCACCAACTGCGCGGCCATGGCTGCGATACCGGGCAGATGGTGACCAGCTACTTCCTCTCGCGCGATGTGTTTGTGCCCACGGACAAGACCAGCGCTGGCATGGCACCTTGGCGGCAGAAGTTGTTTGCCCAGATGCACCACAATGCAGCAGGTGCGGCAGAGTTCCTGCTGCTGCCGAGCAACAGCGTGGTGGAGCTGGGCTCGAAACTCGAAATTTAACCAGCCAGGGCTGCTCACCCGCTGCGCGCACCCCGGGCCAGCGAACACCTTGGCGGCGCGAAAGGGTGTATGCGGTTTTTCAAGGACATGAGCGCATCGGCGCTCATCGCAGGCTTTGTCACGGTGCTGGTGGGCCTGACCAGCTCCATTGCGATTGTGTTCCAGGCGGCGCAAAGCTTTGGCGCCACGCCGGCGCAGGTCTCGTCCTGGGTCTGGTCGCTGGGCATCGGTGTCGGTCTGTGCTGCTGGGTGCCCAGCATCTTGCTGCGCAAGCCGGTGGTCGTGGCCTGGTCCACGCCCGGGGCCGCGGTGCTGGCCACGGCCGGCGCCACCGGGGCGTTTGGCATGGGTGATGCCATTGGCGCCTTCATCATCAGTGCGGTATTGATTGCGCTGGTAGGCATGACGGGCTGGTTTGAGCGGCTGATGAACCGCATCCCGATTGCGATTGCCTCGGCCTTGCTGGCGGGCGTGCTGACCCGCTTTGGCCTGGATGCCTTTGCCGCCGCGCAGACCAATACCTGGCTGGTGGTGGCCATGCTGGTCACCTACCTGCTGGGCCGGCGCCTGCTGCCGCGCTATGCGGTCATGCTCACC
>NZ_CP104377.1:2767500-3047500 GCF_025309455.1 Comamonas squillarum | reverse complement strand
GAGGGGAGTGAAATAGATCCTGAAACCGCATGCTTACAAAAAGTCGGAGCCCTTAGGGGTGACGGCGTACCTTTTGTATAATGGGTCAGCGACTTACATTCAGTGGCAAGCTTAACCGAATAGGGAAGGCGTAGAGAAATCGAGTCCGAATAGGGCGACAAGTCGCTGGGTGTAGACCCGAAACCAAGTGATCTATCCATGGCCAGGATGAAGGTGCCGTAACAGGTACTGGAGGTCCGAACCCACTAGTGTTGCAAAACTAGGGGATGAGCTGTGGATAGGGGTGAAAGGCTAAACAAACTTGGAAATAGCTGGTTCTCTCCGAAAACTATTTAGGTAGTGCCTCAAGTATTACCTGCGGGGGTAGAGCACTGTTTAGGCTAGGGGGTCATGGCGACTTACCAAACCTATGCAAACTCCGAATACCGCAGAGTACAGCTTGGGAGACAGAGCACCGGGTGCTAACGTCCGGACTCAAGAGGGAAACAACCCAGACCGCCAGCTAAGGTCCCTAAAACGGGCTAAGTGGGAAACGAAGTGGGAAGGCTAAAACAGTCAGGATGTTGGCTTAGAAGCAGCCATCATTTAAAGAAAGCGTAATAGCTCACTGATCGAGTCGTCCTGCGCGGAAGATGTAACGGGGCTAAGCCAGTTACCGAAGCTGCGGATGCACAGTTTTACTGTGCGTGGTAGGAGAGCGTTCTGTAAGCCTGTGAAGGTGTCTGGTAACGGATGCTGGAGGTATCAGAAGTGCGAATGCTGACATGAGTAGCGTTAAAGCGGGTGAAAAGCCCGCTCGCCGTAAGCGCAAGGTTTTCTACGCAACGTTCATCGGCGTAGAGTAAGTCGGCCCCTAAGGTGAGGCAGAGATGCGTAACTGATGGGAAACGGGTCAATATTCCCGTACCGATGTGTAGTGCGATGTGGGGACGAAGAAGGTTAGCTCAGCCAACTGTTGGATATGTTGGTTCAAGCCTGTAGTCGTGCTCGGTAGGCAAATCCGCCGGGCTAAGATGAGGGGTGATAACGGGTCTGCTTGCAGACGAAGTGAGTGATACCCAGCTTCCAGGAAAAGCCACTAAGCTTCAGCTACACACGACCGTACCGCAAACCGACACTGGTGCGCGAGATGAGTATTCTAAGGCGCTTGAGAGAACTCAGGAGAAGGAACTCGGCAAATTGACACCGTAACTTCGGGAGAAGGTGTGCCCTCAGTAAGTGAAGTTGTACAAACGGAGCTAAACGGGGTTGCAAAGAATAGGTGGCTGCGACTGTTTAATAAAAACACAGCACTCTGCAAACACGAAAGTGGACGTATAGGGTGTGACGCCTGCCCGGTGCTGGAAGATTAAATGATGGGGTGCAAGCTCTTGATTGAAGTCCCAGTAAACGGCGGCCGTAACTATAACGGTCCTAAGGTAGCGAAATTCCTTGTCGGGTAAGTTCCGACCTGCACGAATGGCGTAACGATGGCCACACTGTCTCCTCCTGAGACTCAGCGAAGTTGAAATGTTTGTGATGATGCAATCTCCCCGCGGAAAGACGGAAAGACCCCATGAACCTTTACTGTAGCTTTGTATTGGACTTTGAACAGATCTGTGTAGGATAGGTGGGAGGCTTTGAAGTGAGGATGCTAGTTCTCATGGAGCCAACGTTGAAATACCACCCTGGTGTGTTTGAGGTTCTAACCTTGGTCCATTATCTGGATCGGGGACAGTGCATGGTAGGCAGTTTGACTGGGGCGGTCTCCTCCCAAAGCGTAACGGAGGAGTTCGAAGGTACGCTAGTTACGGTCGGACATCGTGACGATAGTGCAATGGCATAAGCGTGCTTAACTGCGAGACTGACAAGTCGAGCAGATGCGAAAGCAGGACATAGTGATCCGGTGGTTCTGTATGGAAGGGCCATCGCTCAACGGATAAAAGGTACTCTGGGGATAACAGGCTGATACCGCCCAAGAGTTCATATCGACGGCGGTGTTTGGCACCTCGATGTCGGCTCATCTCATCCTGGGGCTGTAGTCGGTCCCAAGGGTATGGCTGTTCGCCATTTAAAGAGGTACGTGAGCTGGGTTTAAAACGTCGTGAGACAGTTTGGTCCCTATCTTCCGTGGGCGCTGCAGATTTGAGGAAGCCTGCTCCTAGTACGAGAGGACCGGAGTGGACACACCTCTGGTGTATCGGTTGTCACGCCAGTGGCATTGCCGAGTAGCTATGTGTGGAAGAGATAACCGCTGAAAGCATCTAAGCGGGAAACTCGTTCCAAGATGAGATCTGCCGGGGGCTTGACCCCCCTGAAGAGTCGTTCTAGACCAGGACGTTGATAGGTTGGGTGTGGAAGCGCAGCAATGCGTTAAGCTAACCAATACTAATTGCTCGTGCGGCTTGACCCTATAACTTTGATTGGCCCCGCCTTAGATGGGGCCCAATGCAAAGAACACTGCAACTGCAGTTATGCCCAAAGCGCAATCAAATTTAGCTGATAAGACTCTATGAATTCGCCGAGCTGCCTAACGAACCTGGCAGCAAAGCAAAAAGTTATGCCTGATGACCATAGCAAGTTGGTACCACTCCTTCCCATCCCGAACAGGACAGTGAAACGACTTCGCGCCGATGATAGTGCGGATTCCCGTGTGAAAGTAGGTCATCGTCAGGCTTTTATACTGAAAACGTCCAGCAACTAGCTGGACGTTTTCTTCTCTGCTCTTAAAAGAGTAGCGTGCCAGGCCCAAGGGTCGGTGAGCTGCAAGAGTTGAGAAGAAAACGTGAAAACGTTCTGGAGTGCAGCAAAAGCTGTGCTACAATACAAGGCTTCGCTGATCGCGGCGAAGGGGATCTAAGGGTTGAGGCTCTTGGGTCAGGTCTTTAAAAATTAACAGCCGATAAGCGTGGGCGTTTGGTGGCGATTGCCATATGTTCTTCGGAGCAAAACAAGCGCTCACTTTAAACAGTAATGATGAAGATCTTAGGATCTTTTTTATTCCGTCAAGTGAGTGAGTAGTCGAGAGACTTTAAATTCAAGATCGAACTATAGAGTTTGATCCTGGCTCAGATTGAACGCTGGCGGCATGCTTTACACATGCAAGTCGAACGGTAACAGGTCTTCGGATGCTGACGAGTGGCGAACGGGTGAGTAACACATCGGAACGTGCCTAGTAGTGGGGGATAACTACTCGAAAGAGTAGCTAATACCGCATGAGATCTAAGGATGAAAGCAGGGGACCTTCGGGCCTTGCGCTACTAGAGCGGCTGATGGCAGATTAGGTAGTTGGTGGGATAAAAGCTTACCAAGCCGACGATCTGTAGCTGGTCTGAGAGGACGACCAGCCACACTGGGACTGAGACACGGCCCAGACTCCTACGGGAGGCAGCAGTGGGGAATTTTGGACAATGGGCGAAAGCCTGATCCAGCAATGCCGCGTGTAGGATGAAGGCCCTCGGGTTGTAAACTACTTTTGTACGGAACGAAAAGCTCTCTTCTAATAAAGGAGAGTGATGACGGTACCGTAAGAATAAGCACCGGCTAACTACGTGCCAGCAGCCGCGGTAATACGTAGGGTGCGAGCGTTAATCGGAATTACTGGGCGTAAAGCGTGCGCAGGCGGTTATGTAAGACAGAGGTGAAATCCCCGGGCTCAACCTGGGAACGGCCTTTGTGACTGCATAGCTAGAGTACGGTAGAGGGGGATGGAATTCCGCGTGTAGCAGTGAAATGCGTAGATATGCGGAGGAACACCGATGGCGAAGGCAATCCCCTGGACCTGTACTGACGCTCATGCACGAAAGCGTGGGGAGCAAACAGGATTAGATACCCTGGTAGTCCACGCCCTAAACGATGTCAACTGGTTGTTGGGAATTAACTTTCTCAGTAACGAAGCTAACGCGTGAAGTTGACCGCCTGGGGAGTACGGCCGCAAGGTTGAAACTCAAAGGAATTGACGGGGACCCGCACAAGCGGTGGATGATGTGGTTTAATTCGATGCAACGCGAAAAACCTTACCCACCTTTGACATGTACGGAAGTGACCAGAGATGGACATGTGCTCGAAAGAGAACCGTAACACAGGTGCTGCATGGCTGTCGTCAGCTCGTGTCGTGAGATGTTGGGTTAAGTCCCGCAACGAGCGCAACCCTTGCCATTAGTTGCTACGAAAGGGCACTCTAATGGGACTGCCGGTGACAAACCGGAGGAAGGTGGGGATGACGTCAAGTCCTCATGGCCCTTATAGGTGGGGCTACACACGTCATACAATGGCTGGTACAAAGGGTTGCCAACCCGCGAGGGGGAGCTAATCCCATAAAGCCAGTCGTAGTCCGGATCGCAGTCTGCAACTCGACTGCGTGAAGTCGGAATCGCTAGTAATCGTGGATCAGAATGTCACGGTGAATACGTTCCCGGGTCTTGTACACACCGCCCGTCACACCATGGGAGCGGGTCTCGCCAGAAGTAGGTAGCCTAACCGTAAGGAGGGCGCTTACCACGGCGGGGTTCGTGACTGGGGTGAAGTCGTAACAAGGTAGCCGTATCGGAAGGTGCGGCTGGATCACCTCCTTTCTGGAAAACAGCTTCGCTGTTTCGGTGGATGCTAACTTTGTGCAAACAAAGTTAAGTGCCATCGGCACGGCAGGAGCCAAAAAAGCAATCAAGATTGAACGCCCACACTTATCGGTTGTTGGAACACAAGCCAGGTGGCTAGCTCACAAGAGTTAGCTGCGTGGAATGGGTCTGTAGCTCAGCTGGTTAGAGCACTGTGTTGATAACGCAGGGGTCGTTGGTTCGAGCCCAACTAGACCCACCATAGATTCCAACGGATTAGAGGTTGAGCTTATGCCGCTTTAGTTAGTCGATGATTGACTAGAGCCAAGCAGTGCGAGGCGTCTGGTGCGAAGCACACTGATGTGTGTGAGCAGCGGGCAACGAAGCAATGCGCCGGCTATAGGCAATCAGGGGGATTAGCTCAGCTGGGAGAGCACCTGCTTTGCAAGCAGGGGGTCGTCGGTTCGATCCCGTCATCCTCCACCAATACTTTTACTGATAACTTATCACTCAACACCAAAGCGGTTTCGCAAGAGACTGTTTTGTTGTTGATTCCGGATTCCCGGATCAAACGGCTGTTCTTTAAAAATTCATAGAGTCGAAAATCAGCGTTGCTGGTGGAAACTGCACATTCGTAAAGGTTTAGTGCAGACCGTGCCACCAGCAACAATTTGATTGCGTCAAAACGAATGAAACTTTGCGAGAGCAATTTTATTCAGTAATGACGAATATTCTTCAAGAATGTGGATCTGGGCGACCGGGTCTACAGCAAAGATATTCACATTACGGCATAACGCGCGAGGTGAGAGACCTCGCAAAGCAGTTGCTTGGGTTCTTGAGCTTGAGATCTAGAGATAGATGTCAAAGTTATAGGGTCAAGTGACTAAGAGCATGTGGTGGATGCCTTGGCGATGATAGGCGACGAAAGACGTGATAGCCTGCGATAAGCTTCGGGGAGTTGGCAAATAAACTTTGATCCGGAGATTTCTGAATGGGGGAACCCACCTAGCAATAGGTATCGGCAACTGAATACATAGGTTGTCGAAGCGAACCTGGAGAACTGAAACATCTAAGTACCCAGAGGAAAAGACATCAACCGAGATTCCGATAGTAGTGGCGAGCGAATTCGGAAGAGCCTTGCAGTGATAGTCAGTGTGTTAACAAAACGGAATGGAAAGTCCGGCCATAGTGGGTGATAGCCCCGTATGTGAAAACGCATTGGTGGTACTAGGCTGCAGACAAGTAGGGCGGGGCACGAGAAACCCTGTCTGAATATGGGGGGACCATCCTCCAAGGCTAAATACTCATCATCGACCGATAGTGAACAAGTACCGTGAGGGAAAGGCGAAAAGAACCCCGGGAGGGGAGTGAAATAGATCCTGAAACCGCATGCTTACAAAAAGTCGGAGCCCTTAGGGGTGACGGCGTACCTTTTGTATAATGGGTCAGCGACTTACATTCAGTGGCAAGCTTAACCGAATAGGGAAGGCGTAGAGAAATCGAGTCCGAATAGGGCGACAAGTCGCTGGGTGTAGACCCGAAACCAAGTGATCTATCCATGGCCAGGATGAAGGTGCCGTAACAGGTACTGGAGGTCCGAACCCACTAGTGTTGCAAAACTAGGGGATGAGCTGTGGATAGGGGTGAAAGGCTAAACAAACTTGGAAATAGCTGGTTCTCTCCGAAAACTATTTAGGTAGTGCCTCAAGTATTACCTGCGGGGGTAGAGCACTGTTTAGGCTAGGGGGTCATGGCGACTTACCAAACCTATGCAAACTCCGAATACCGCAGAGTACAGCTTGGGAGACAGAGCACCGGGTGCTAACGTCCGGACTCAAGAGGGAAACAACCCAGACCGCCAGCTAAGGTCCCTAAAACGGGCTAAGTGGGAAACGAAGTGGGAAGGCTAAAACAGTCAGGATGTTGGCTTAGAAGCAGCCATCATTTAAAGAAAGCGTAATAGCTCACTGATCGAGTCGTCCTGCGCGGAAGATGTAACGGGGCTAAGCCAGTTACCGAAGCTGCGGATGCACAGTTTTACTGTGCGTGGTAGGAGAGCGTTCTGTAAGCCTGTGAAGGTGTCTGGTAACGGATGCTGGAGGTATCAGAAGTGCGAATGCTGACATGAGTAGCGTTAAAGCGGGTGAAAAGCCCGCTCGCCGTAAGCGCAAGGTTTTCTACGCAACGTTCATCGGCGTAGAGTAAGTCGGCCCCTAAGGTGAGGCAGAGATGCGTAACTGATGGGAAACGGGTCAATATTCCCGTACCGATGTGTAGTGCGATGTGGGGACGAAGAAGGTTAGCTCAGCCAACTGTTGGATATGTTGGTTCAAGCCTGTAGTCGTGCTCGGTAGGCAAATCCGCCGGGCTAAGATGAGGGGTGATAACGGGTCTGCTTGCAGACGAAGTGAGTGATACCCAGCTTCCAGGAAAAGCCACTAAGCTTCAGCTACACACGACCGTACCGCAAACCGACACTGGTGCGCGAGATGAGTATTCTAAGGCGCTTGAGAGAACTCAGGAGAAGGAACTCGGCAAATTGACACCGTAACTTCGGGAGAAGGTGTGCCCTCAGTAAGTGAAGTTGTACAAACGGAGCTAAACGGGGTTGCAAAGAATAGGTGGCTGCGACTGTTTAATAAAAACACAGCACTCTGCAAACACGAAAGTGGACGTATAGGGTGTGACGCCTGCCCGGTGCTGGAAGATTAAATGATGGGGTGCAAGCTCTTGATTGAAGTCCCAGTAAACGGCGGCCGTAACTATAACGGTCCTAAGGTAGCGAAATTCCTTGTCGGGTAAGTTCCGACCTGCACGAATGGCGTAACGATGGCCACACTGTCTCCTCCTGAGACTCAGCGAAGTTGAAATGTTTGTGATGATGCAATCTCCCCGCGGAAAGACGGAAAGACCCCATGAACCTTTACTGTAGCTTTGTATTGGACTTTGAACAGATCTGTGTAGGATAGGTGGGAGGCTTTGAAGTGAGGATGCTAGTTCTCATGGAGCCAACGTTGAAATACCACCCTGGTGTGTTTGAGGTTCTAACCTTGGTCCATTATCTGGATCGGGGACAGTGCATGGTAGGCAGTTTGACTGGGGCGGTCTCCTCCCAAAGCGTAACGGAGGAGTTCGAAGGTACGCTAGTTACGGTCGGACATCGTGACGATAGTGCAATGGCATAAGCGTGCTTAACTGCGAGACTGACAAGTCGAGCAGATGCGAAAGCAGGACATAGTGATCCGGTGGTTCTGTATGGAAGGGCCATCGCTCAACGGATAAAAGGTACTCTGGGGATAACAGGCTGATACCGCCCAAGAGTTCATATCGACGGCGGTGTTTGGCACCTCGATGTCGGCTCATCTCATCCTGGGGCTGTAGTCGGTCCCAAGGGTATGGCTGTTCGCCATTTAAAGAGGTACGTGAGCTGGGTTTAAAACGTCGTGAGACAGTTTGGTCCCTATCTTCCGTGGGCGCTGCAGATTTGAGGAAGCCTGCTCCTAGTACGAGAGGACCGGAGTGGACACACCTCTGGTGTATCGGTTGTCACGCCAGTGGCATTGCCGAGTAGCTATGTGTGGAAGAGATAACCGCTGAAAGCATCTAAGCGGGAAACTCGTTCCAAGATGAGATCTGCCGGGGGCTTGACCCCCCTGAAGAGTCGTTCTAGACCAGGACGTTGATAGGTTGGGTGTGGAAGCGCAGCAATGCGTTAAGCTAACCAATACTAATTGCTCGTGCGGCTTGACCCTATAACTTTGATTGGCCCCGCCTTAGATGGGGCCCAATGCAAAGAACACTGCAACTGCAGTTATGCCAAAGACTTGAGATCAGACAATGATGAACACCACAGCGTGTTACAATCACTGGCTCAGGTCGGCGCAATCAAATAAAACGCTGATAGCACCAAGCTCCAAAGCTTGATGCCGACTCTATGAATTCGCTTCGAAAGCAGCAATGCCCTGATCGACCGATCAGCGCAAAGCCGCCAAGGAGCAAAAAGTTATGCCTGATGACCATAGCAAGTTGGTACCACTCCTTCCCATCCCGAACAGGACAGTGAAACGACTTCGCGCCGATGATAGTGCGGATTCCCGTGTGAAAGTAGGTCATCGTCAGGCTTTTATACTGAAAACGTCCAGCAACTAGCTGGACGTTTTCTTCTCTGCTCTTAAAAGAGTAGCGTGCCAGGCCCAAGGGTCGGTGAGCTGCAAGAGTTGAGAAGAAAACGTGAAAACGTTCTGGAGCACAGCAAAAGCTGTGCTACAATACAAGGCTTCGCTGATCGCGGCGAAGGGGATCTGAGGGTTGAGGCTCTTGGGTCAGGTCTTTAAAAATTAACAGCCGATAAGCGTGGGCGTTTGGTGGCGATTGCCATATGTTCTTCGGAGCAAAACAAGCGCTCACTTTAAACAGTAATGAGGAAGATTTTAATCTTCTTGATTCCGTCAAGTGAGTGAGTAGTCGAGAGACTTTAAATTCAAGATCGAACTATAGAGTTTGATCCTGGCTCAGATTGAACGCTGGCGGCATGCTTTACACATGCAAGTCGAACGGTAACAGGTCTTCGGATGCTGACGAGTGGCGAACGGGTGAGTAACACATCGGAACGTGCCTAGTAGTGGGGGATAACTACTCGAAAGAGTAGCTAATACCGCATGAGATCTAAGGATGAAAGCAGGGGACCTTCGGGCCTTGCGCTACTAGAGCGGCTGATGGCAGATTAGGTAGTTGGTGGGATAAAAGCTTACCAAGCCGACGATCTGTAGCTGGTCTGAGAGGACGACCAGCCACACTGGGACTGAGACACGGCCCAGACTCCTACGGGAGGCAGCAGTGGGGAATTTTGGACAATGGGCGAAAGCCTGATCCAGCAATGCCGCGTGTAGGATGAAGGCCCTCGGGTTGTAAACTACTTTTGTACGGAACGAAAAGCTCTCTTCTAATAAAGGAGAGTGATGACGGTACCGTAAGAATAAGCACCGGCTAACTACGTGCCAGCAGCCGCGGTAATACGTAGGGTGCGAGCGTTAATCGGAATTACTGGGCGTAAAGCGTGCGCAGGCGGTTATGTAAGACAGAGGTGAAATCCCCGGGCTCAACCTGGGAACGGCCTTTGTGACTGCATAGCTAGAGTACGGTAGAGGGGGATGGAATTCCGCGTGTAGCAGTGAAATGCGTAGATATGCGGAGGAACACCGATGGCGAAGGCAATCCCCTGGACCTGTACTGACGCTCATGCACGAAAGCGTGGGGAGCAAACAGGATTAGATACCCTGGTAGTCCACGCCCTAAACGATGTCAACTGGTTGTTGGGAATTAACTTTCTCAGTAACGAAGCTAACGCGTGAAGTTGACCGCCTGGGGAGTACGGCCGCAAGGTTGAAACTCAAAGGAATTGACGGGGACCCGCACAAGCGGTGGATGATGTGGTTTAATTCGATGCAACGCGAAAAACCTTACCCACCTTTGACATGTACGGAAGTGACCAGAGATGGACATGTGCTCGAAAGAGAACCGTAACACAGGTGCTGCATGGCTGTCGTCAGCTCGTGTCGTGAGATGTTGGGTTAAGTCCCGCAACGAGCGCAACCCTTGCCATTAGTTGCTACGAAAGGGCACTCTAATGGGACTGCCGGTGACAAACCGGAGGAAGGTGGGGATGACGTCAAGTCCTCATGGCCCTTATAGGTGGGGCTACACACGTCATACAATGGCTGGTACAAAGGGTTGCCAACCCGCGAGGGGGAGCTAATCCCATAAAGCCAGTCGTAGTCCGGATCGCAGTCTGCAACTCGACTGCGTGAAGTCGGAATCGCTAGTAATCGTGGATCAGAATGTCACGGTGAATACGTTCCCGGGTCTTGTACACACCGCCCGTCACACCATGGGAGCGGGTCTCGCCAGAAGTAGGTAGCCTAACCGTAAGGAGGGCGCTTACCACGGCGGGGTTCGTGACTGGGGTGAAGTCGTAACAAGGTAGCCGTATCGGAAGGTGCGGCTGGATCACCTCCTTTCTGGAAAACAGCTTCGCTGTTTCGGTGGATGCTAACTTTGTGCAAACAAAGTTAAGTGCCATCGGCACGGCAGGAGCCAAAAAAGCAATCAAGATTGAACGCCCACACTTATCGGTTGTTGGAACACAAGCCAGGTGGCTAGCTCACAAGAGTTAGCTGCGTGGAATGGGTCTGTAGCTCAGCTGGTTAGAGCACTGTGTTGATAACGCAGGGGTCGTTGGTTCGAGCCCAACTAGACCCACCATAGATTCCAACGGATTAGAGGTTGAGCTTATGCCGCTTTAGTTAGTCGATGATTGACTAGAGCCAAGCAGTGCGAGGCGTCTGGTGCGAAGCACACTGATGTGTGTGAGCAGCGGGCAACGAAGCAATGCGCCGGCTATAGGCAATCAGGGGGATTAGCTCAGCTGGGAGAGCACCTGCTTTGCAAGCAGGGGGTCGTCGGTTCGATCCCGTCATCCTCCACCAATACTTTTACTGATAACTTATCACTCAACACCAAAGCGGTTTCGCAAGAGACTGTTTTGTTGTTGATTCCGGATTCCCGGATCAAACGGCTGTTCTTTAAAAATTCATAGAGTCGAAAATCAGCGTTGCTGGTGGAAACTGCACATTCGTAAAGGTTTAGTGCAGACCGTGCCACCAGCAACAATTTGATTGCGTCAAAACGAATGAAACTTTGCGAGAGCAATTTTATTCAGTAATGACGAATATTCTTCAAGAATGTGGATCTGGGCGACCGGGTCTACAGCAAAGATATTCACATTACGGCATAACGCGCGAGGTGAGAGACCTCGCAAAGCAGTTGCTTGGGTTCTTGAGCTTGAGATCTAGAGATAGATGTCAAAGTTATAGGGTCAAGTGACTAAGAGCATGTGGTGGATGCCTTGGCGATGATAGGCGACGAAAGACGTGATAGCCTGCGATAAGCTTCGGGGAGTTGGCAAATAAACTTTGATCCGGAGATTTCTGAATGGGGGAACCCACCTAGCAATAGGTATCGGCAACTGAATACATAGGTTGTCGAAGCGAACCTGGAGAACTGAAACATCTAAGTACCCAGAGGAAAAGACATCAACCGAGATTCCGATAGTAGTGGCGAGCGAATTCGGAAGAGCCTTGCAGTGATAGTCAGTGTGTTAACAAAACGGAATGGAAAGTCCGGCCATAGTGGGTGATAGCCCCGTATGTGAAAACGCATTGGTGGTACTAGGCTGCAGACAAGTAGGGCGGGGCACGAGAAACCCTGTCTGAATATGGGGGGACCATCCTCCAAGGCTAAATACTCATCATCGACCGATAGTGAACAAGTACCGTGAGGGAAAGGCGAAAAGAACCCCGGGAGGGGAGTGAAATAGATCCTGAAACCGCATGCTTACAAAAAGTCGGAGCCCTTAGGGGTGACGGCGTACCTTTTGTATAATGGGTCAGCGACTTACATTCAGTGGCAAGCTTAACCGAATAGGGAAGGCGTAGAGAAATCGAGTCCGAATAGGGCGACAAGTCGCTGGGTGTAGACCCGAAACCAAGTGATCTATCCATGGCCAGGATGAAGGTGCCGTAACAGGTACTGGAGGTCCGAACCCACTAGTGTTGCAAAACTAGGGGATGAGCTGTGGATAGGGGTGAAAGGCTAAACAAACTTGGAAATAGCTGGTTCTCTCCGAAAACTATTTAGGTAGTGCCTCAAGTATTACCTGCGGGGGTAGAGCACTGTTTAGGCTAGGGGGTCATGGCGACTTACCAAACCTATGCAAACTCCGAATACCGCAGAGTACAGCTTGGGAGACAGAGCACCGGGTGCTAACGTCCGGACTCAAGAGGGAAACAACCCAGACCGCCAGCTAAGGTCCCTAAAACGGGCTAAGTGGGAAACGAAGTGGGAAGGCTAAAACAGTCAGGATGTTGGCTTAGAAGCAGCCATCATTTAAAGAAAGCGTAATAGCTCACTGATCGAGTCGTCCTGCGCGGAAGATGTAACGGGGCTAAGCCAGTTACCGAAGCTGCGGATGCACAGTTTTACTGTGCGTGGTAGGAGAGCGTTCTGTAAGCCTGTGAAGGTGTCTGGTAACGGATGCTGGAGGTATCAGAAGTGCGAATGCTGACATGAGTAGCGTTAAAGCGGGTGAAAAGCCCGCTCGCCGTAAGCGCAAGGTTTTCTACGCAACGTTCATCGGCGTAGAGTAAGTCGGCCCCTAAGGTGAGGCAGAGATGCGTAACTGATGGGAAACGGGTCAATATTCCCGTACCGATGTGTAGTGCGATGTGGGGACGAAGAAGGTTAGCTCAGCCAACTGTTGGATATGTTGGTTCAAGCCTGTAGTCGTGCTCGGTAGGCAAATCCGCCGGGCTAAGATGAGGGGTGATAACGGGTCTGCTTGCAGACGAAGTGAGTGATACCCAGCTTCCAGGAAAAGCCACTAAGCTTCAGCTACACACGACCGTACCGCAAACCGACACTGGTGCGCGAGATGAGTATTCTAAGGCGCTTGAGAGAACTCAGGAGAAGGAACTCGGCAAATTGACACCGTAACTTCGGGAGAAGGTGTGCCCTCAGTAAGTGAAGTTGTACAAACGGAGCTAAACGGGGTTGCAAAGAATAGGTGGCTGCGACTGTTTAATAAAAACACAGCACTCTGCAAACACGAAAGTGGACGTATAGGGTGTGACGCCTGCCCGGTGCTGGAAGATTAAATGATGGGGTGCAAGCTCTTGATTGAAGTCCCAGTAAACGGCGGCCGTAACTATAACGGTCCTAAGGTAGCGAAATTCCTTGTCGGGTAAGTTCCGACCTGCACGAATGGCGTAACGATGGCCACACTGTCTCCTCCTGAGACTCAGCGAAGTTGAAATGTTTGTGATGATGCAATCTCCCCGCGGAAAGACGGAAAGACCCCATGAACCTTTACTGTAGCTTTGTATTGGACTTTGAACAGATCTGTGTAGGATAGGTGGGAGGCTTTGAAGTGAGGATGCTAGTTCTCATGGAGCCAACGTTGAAATACCACCCTGGTGTGTTTGAGGTTCTAACCTTGGTCCATTATCTGGATCGGGGACAGTGCATGGTAGGCAGTTTGACTGGGGCGGTCTCCTCCCAAAGCGTAACGGAGGAGTTCGAAGGTACGCTAGTTACGGTCGGACATCGTGACGATAGTGCAATGGCATAAGCGTGCTTAACTGCGAGACTGACAAGTCGAGCAGATGCGAAAGCAGGACATAGTGATCCGGTGGTTCTGTATGGAAGGGCCATCGCTCAACGGATAAAAGGTACTCTGGGGATAACAGGCTGATACCGCCCAAGAGTTCATATCGACGGCGGTGTTTGGCACCTCGATGTCGGCTCATCTCATCCTGGGGCTGTAGTCGGTCCCAAGGGTATGGCTGTTCGCCATTTAAAGAGGTACGTGAGCTGGGTTTAAAACGTCGTGAGACAGTTTGGTCCCTATCTTCCGTGGGCGCTGCAGATTTGAGGAAGCCTGCTCCTAGTACGAGAGGACCGGAGTGGACACACCTCTGGTGTATCGGTTGTCACGCCAGTGGCATTGCCGAGTAGCTATGTGTGGAAGAGATAACCGCTGAAAGCATCTAAGCGGGAAACTCGTTCCAAGATGAGATCTGCCGGGGGCTTGACCCCCCTGAAGAGTCGTTCTAGACCAGGACGTTGATAGGTTGGGTGTGGAAGCGCAGCAATGCGTTAAGCTAACCAATACTAATTGCTCGTGCGGCTTGACCCTATAACTTTGATTGGCCCCGCCTTAGATGGGGCCCAATGCAAAGAACACTGCAACTGCAGTTATGCCAAAGACTTGAGATCAGACAATGATGAACACCACAGCGTGTTACAATCACTGGCTCAGGTCGGCGCAATCAAATAAAACGCTGATAGCACCAAGCCCTCAAAGCTTGATGCCGACTCTATGAATTCGCTTCGAAAGCAGCAATGCCCTGATCGACCGATCAGCGCAAAGCGGCCAAGAAGCAAAAAGTTATGCCTGATGACCATAGCAAGTTGGTACCACTCCTTCCCATCCCGAACAGGACAGTGAAACGACTTCGCGCCGATGATAGTGCGGATTCCCGTGTGAAAGTAGGTCATCGTCAGGCTTTTATACTGATCAACCCCTCTGCTCTTACCGAGTTGAGGGGTTTTTCTTTTGGTCGGCACCTGGCAGTGTAGAGCGGCGCATGCCGCATAATGGTCCATCCAGAACAACAAGGGCGTGCAGGGAGACCATGACACCGACTTATTCCATCGGGCAGCTGGCTGCAGAATTTGATCTGACCACCCGGGCCATCCGCTTTTACGAGGACATGGGCCTGTTGCACCCCGAGCGCACCGGCACCGGCGGCAAGCAGCGCGTCTACTCGGCCAAGGAGCGCACGCGCCTGCGCCTGACCTTGCGCGCCAAGCGCCTGGGGCTGAGCTTGCAGGAGGCCAAGGAGATCATTGATCTGTATGAGTCACCGCGCGATACCGGTGTGCAGCTGAGCCGCTTTATCGAGGTACTGACGGCGCATCGCCAGCGCCTGCAGACGCAGTTGGCAGATTTGCAGGCCAACTTGGCAGAAATTGATGAGCATATGCAGGAAGCCCATGCTTTGCTCGCAAAGCAGCCGTCAAAAAAATAATATATAGTTGACGTGAACGTAAACGTAATGATGCAGCTCTAGCAGCTTTGCTGCGTATCGGCGGCATCGGGTGCGCCATATAGATAGGAGACAAGACCATGTCCAGATTACCAGGCCTGAATTTCCAGTTGGGTGAGGATATCGACGCCCTGCGCGACGCCGTGCGCGAGTTCGCGCAGGCCGAGATCGCGCCGCGTGCCGCCGAGATCGACCGCAATGACCAGTTTCCCATGGACCTGTGGCGCAAGTTTGGCGACCTGGGCGTGCTGGGCATCACGGTGTCCGAGCAATACGGCGGCGCGGACATGGGCTACCTGGCCCATATGGTGGCGATGGAGGAGATCTCCCGCGCCAGCGCCTCGGTGGGCCTGTCCTATGGCGCCCACAGCAACCTCTGCGTTAACCAGATCAACCGCAACGGCAATGAAGCCCAGAAGGCCAAGTACCTGCCCAAGCTGATCAGCGGTGAGCATGTGGGTGCATTGGCAATGAGCGAGCCCGGTGCCGGCTCCGATGTCATCAGCATGAAGCTCAAGGCCGAGGACAAGGGCGGCTACTACCTGCTCAACGGCAACAAGATGTGGATCACCAACGGCCCGGACGCCGACACCCTGGTGGTGTATGCCAAGACCGAGCCGGAGATGGGGGCCCGTGGCGTGACCGCTTTCCTGATCGAGAAGGGCATGCCGGGTTTCTCCATTGCGCAGAAGCTGGACAAGCTGGGCATGCGCGGCAGCCACACCGGTGAGCTGGTGTTCCAGAACGTCGAAGTGCCGGCCGAGAACGTGCTGGGCCAGCTCAATGGCGGTGCCAAGGTGCTGATGAGTGGCCTAGACTATGAGCGCGCCGTGCTGACCGGCGGCCCCCTAGGCATCATGCAGTCGGTGATGGACAACGTCGTGCCCTACATCCACGACCGCAAGCAGTTTGGCCAGAGCATTGGTGAGTTCCAGCTCATCCAGGGCAAGGTGGCCGATATGTACACCGTGCTGCAAGCAGGCCGCTCTTTTGCTTATACGGTTGCTAAAAACCTCGATCTGCTCGGAACCGACCATGTTCGTCAGGTGCGCAAGGACTGCGCCAGCGTCATCCTGTGGTGCGCCGAGAAGGCCACCTGGATGGCCGGCGAAGGCGTGCAAATCTATGGCGGCAATGGGTATATCAACGAGTATCCCCTCGGCCGCCTGTGGAGAGATGCGAAACTCTATGAAATTGGCGCCGGCACCAGCGAGATTCGCCGCATGTTGATTGGGCGTGAGCTGTTCGCAGAAACCTGCTGACCGGCTGCGCTGCGCCATCCTGATACCCACACAACAAAGGATAGCCTTATGACTACGACCTCCATCAAAGACCTGTTTGACCACAACCGTTTGTGGGCAGAGCAGATGGAGCGTGACCGCCCCGGGTTCTTCACGGGCCTGATGTCGCAGCAGCACCCCAAGTACATGTGGATCGGTTGTTCCGACAGCCGCGTGCCGGCCAACCAGATCACCGGTCTGGAGCCCGGTGAAGTGTTTGTGCACCGCAATGTGGCCAACGTGGTGGTTCCGAGCGATCTGAACTGCCTGTCGACCATCCAGTACTCGGTGGACCAGCTCAAGATCCAGGACCTGATGGTCGTGGGCCACTACGGCTGCGGCGGTGTGCTCGCGGCGCTCGAAGGCCTGCGCCTGGGCCTGGTCGACAACTGGACGCGCCACGTGCGCGATGTGCGCGACAAGCACCTGGCCTTGCTGCAAAGCCTCTCGCCCCAGCACCGCCATGATGCGCTGTGCGAGCTCAATGCCATCGAGCAGGTGGTGAATGTGGCGCAGAGCACCATCTTGCAGGACGCCTGGACGCGTGGCCAGAAGGTGACCTTGCACGGCTGGTGCTATAGCCTCAAGAACGGTCTGATCACCGATCTGGAAATGACCGTGCCAGGCATTGGCGGGCTGGCCGAAGTCCACCAACGCGCCGTGGCCCTGGTGGCCGAACGCAAGCGCGATTAAACCCGCAAGGCAGCCCTGGGTCAGGGCTGCTTTTTTTACAGCGCGAGCGGGCCCCGAGGTGCCAGCCGCACAAGACCCGAATTCAATCAGGAGACACCCGATGCATGATCCCGTCGTTATCGTTGGCGCAGCCCGTACCCCCATGGGTGCTTTCATGGGCGATTTTGCCGAGCTCTCGGCCAATGACCTGGGTGGCGCAGCCATCAAGGCTGCGGTGGAGCGCGCGGGTGTCGCCCCTGAAAAAGTGGAAGAAGTGCTGTTTGGCAACTGCCTGATGGCCGGCCAGGGCCAGGCCCCGGCGCGGCAGGCCTTGTTCAAGGGCGGCTTGCCCAAGAGCACCGGCGCCGTGACCCTGTCGAAGATGTGCGGTGCCGGCATGGAAGCCACCATCCTGGCCCATGACCAGCTGGTGGCTGGCAGCCGCGATGTGATGGTGGCCGGTGGCATGGAAAGCATGACCAACGCGCCCTATCTGCTCAAAAAGGGCCGTGGCGGCTACCGCATGGGCCATGACAAGGTGTTCGACCACATGATGCTCGATGGCCTGGAAGACGCCTATGAACCCGGCCGCTCGATGGGCACCTTTGGCGAGGACTGTGCCGCCAAGTACCAGTTCAGCCGCGAGCAGCAGGACCAGTTTGCGATTGCCAGCGTGCAGCGCGCGCAGGCGGCGACCCAGTCCGGTGCCTTCAAGGCCGAGATCACGCCAGTCACCGTGTCCACGCGCAAGGGCGATGTGACCGTGACGGAAGACGAAGGCCCCGGCAAGGCGCGGCTGGACAAGATCGCCGCCCTCAAGCCCGCGTTCAAGAAAGACGGCACCATCACGGCGGCGTCGAGCTCCAGCATCAACGATGGTGCCGCAGCTCTGGTGCTGATGCGCGAGTCCACCGCCAAGGAGCTGGGCTGCAAGCCGCTGGCCAAGATCGTAGCCCATGCCAGCTATGCGCAAGAGCCCGAGTGGTTCACCACCGCACCGATCGGCGCGACCGAGAAGGCACTGAAAAAAGCCGGCTGGAAGGTCGAGGATGTGGACCTGTGGGAAATCAACGAAGCCTTTGCCGTGGTGCCGATGGCACTGATGGCCGACATGAAGGTCTCGCACGACATCGTCAACGTCAACGGCGGCGCCTGCGCGCTCGGCCACCCCATTGGTGCCAGTGGTGCACGCATCATCGTGACCCTGCTGCACGCACTGCAGGCTCGCGGCAAGCGCCGTGGCCTGGCCACCCTGTGCATCGGCGGAGGTGAGGCCACGGCCATGGCGATTGAAATCATGTAGTCTAGTCATCCTGAAAGAGGAGAAACTATGACGAACGAATCGGTGGGCCCCGGCCCGGGGCAGCTGCAAGCGCAGGACATCGAGTCCTTCTGGCAGGAGCTGGTCTACCAAGAGCGCCACCTGGCACTGCTGCCCAACCAAGCCTTTGTGGCGCAGGCCAATGAGATGCTGGCCCGCGTTGCCCCCGATTTGGCCCTGGAGCTGGAGCGCTCCGAAGGCAGCCTGTTTTCGCGTCTGGTGTTCAGCGCCCACGGCAATGTCGACCAGTTCGAGAACCTGATGGCCCTGGTGCGTGCCGCCCCCAGCCTGCCGGGCTACAAGGTGCAGGCGTTCCGCAACCGCAGCCCCATCCAGGATTTCAGCATGGCGATGGAGGGCCTGGAGCTCTCCTGCTCGGATGTGCTGGTGGCCCACTACGATGCCGGCGGCATCGTCGGCCTGGAGCTGGGCTTTGAGAAGATCATTGCGCCCGCGCAGCGCGAGCTGGCCCAGCACATGGCCTTCATCATGCTGGACCACGCGCTGGGTGAATGGGATTTCGCTGTGCGCGTGGGCCCGGTCGAGGTAGTTGATGGCTTTGCGCCGGAAGTCGCCGGCGTCGGCCCGCTGTCCGCCTTTCCGGCGGTGTTCGATGCCTTTTTGCGCGACAGCCTGGGGCGCAGCTACCGCTTTCCCTCGGCAGACGACGACCGCTGGAAAATGCTCGAAGCACGCCGCCGCGATGCGGCAGCTGACGCCGTGCCCGATCTGCTGGGCCTGCGCCTGTCGGCCAATGCCGTGGCCACGCGCGCCGATCTGCCCTACTGCCTGCAATGGACCTTGCCGTTTGAAGACGGCCAGAGCCTGGACCAGGCGCGCGATGCGCAAGAGAGCCTGCAAGCGGCGCTCGAGCGCATGGAGACCGGTATCCTGGCCTACACCCGTATTGAAGGTATGCGCGAGCGCAGCGCCTGCTATTACGTCGATGACGCTGCGGCCGCCCAGCAGTTGCTGCAGCAGCAGCCGGCGGCCTCGCCTGGGCGCGTCGAGGTGTCATTCGATCCGTCCTGGGATGCCTATCTGGCCGTCTATGCGGCAGCCGGCGCCGCAGCGGCTGATGCGGACGGTGACAACCCGGAGGCCGAATGATCGAATCGACGGAGCAACTCCGCGCCCTCTACGCCCAGCCCGCCGAGCGCGCGCTGGCCAAGCAACTCGACCACCTCGATGCCCATTGCCAGCGCTTTATTGCGCTGTCGCCGCTGTGCGTAGTGGCCACGGCCGGGCAGGCGGCCGAGATGCTCGATGCCTCGCCCCGGGGCGGGCCGCCGGGCTTTGTCAAATGCCAGGGCGCGCAGCATCTGCTGCTGCCCGATGCCGGTGGCAATAACCGGCTCGATTCGCTGAGCAACCTGCTGACCGATGCGCGTATTGCGCTGCTGTTTTTGCTACCCGGCGTGGATGAGACCTTGCGCGTCAACGGCACCGCAAAGCTGCGCGATGAGGCCCGCTTTATCGATGTGTTTGATGGCGAGCGCCAGCGGCCCAAGCTCGTGATCGAGATCGAAGTGCGCGAAGCCTATCTGCACTGCGCCAAGGCCTTGATGCGCTCGCGCCTGTGGCAGGCCGAGGCACAGATTGCGCGCAGTACCCTGCCGACGCTCAACCAGATGATCCATGACCAGATGGGGTCAAGTGCTGCGCCCGAGCCGCAGGCGGACATGGTCGCGCGCTACCAGCAGCAGATTCTGCAAGAACAGGGACAGTGACAACAACCGCCAAGGAGGGCGTGGGAATGGCTGTGATTTTGGTGATTGGCGCCTCGCGCGGCATCGGCCTGGAGCTGGTGCGGGAATATGCGCAGGCAGGCTGGACCGTGCTGGCCACAGTGCGGGATACCGAGGCCCAGGCGCGGCTGCAGGCGCTGGGCGCGCAGGCGTTCCTGGTCGATGTGCTCCAGCCGGACAGCGTGACCGCGCTGGCAACTGCGTTGGCCGGCCAGCAGATCGATGTGGCGATGTACGTGGCAGGGGTGATCCGCCGGCCCAACGCCCGCGAGGTGCCGACGCAGGCCGATTTTGATGCGGTGATGCACACCAATGTGCTGGGCGCCATGCAGTTGCTGCCGCAGATCGGCCCGATCGTGGAGGCCAGCGGCGGCGTGTTTGCCTTTATCTCGTCGTCGATGTCGCAGATCGAAGGGGTGGACGACAGCTATTCCTGGCTGTACCGCGTCAGCAAGACGGCGCTGAACATGGCGGTGGCCTCGGCCCAGCATGACTACCCGGGCGCGCGCCTGATCACCTTGGACCCGGGCTGGGTGCAGACCGATATGGGCGGGCAAGAAGCGCCCTTGACCGTGCAGCAAAGCGTGAGCGACATGCGCAAGACCCTGGCCTCGGTCACGGATGCGGACAAGGGGCGCTTGCTGCACCACGATGGCCGCCGCGCCAAGCATTGGTAAGCCAGCCTGCCAGACCACGCCAGAACTAGAAAATCCGGAGACCTACCCATGCTTTTGAACGACGACCAGACGATGATCCGCGATGCGGTGCGTGAATTTGCCCAGGCCGAGCTGTGGCCACACGCCGCGCAGTGGGACCGCGACCATGTGTTCCCCAAGGCGGCCCACCAGGGCCTGGCCCAGCTGGGTGCCTACGGCATTTGCGTGCCCGATGCGCTGGGGGGCGCGGGGCTGGACTACATCAGCCTGGCCCTGGTGCTCGAAGAGATTGCTGCGGGCGACGGCGGCACCAGCACCGCCATCAGCGTGACCAACTGCCCCGTCAATGCCATCTTGATGCGCTACGGCAGTGATGCGCAAAAGAAGCAATGGCTGGCCCCTCTGGCGCGCGGCGAGATGCTGGGCGCCTTCTGCCTGACCGAACCCCATGTGGGCTCGGACGCCAGCGCGCTGCGCACCACCGCCACCAGGCAGGGGGATGCCTATGTGATCAACGGCGTCAAGCAGTTCATCACCAGCGGCAAGAACGGGCAGATGGCGATTGTGATTGCGGTGACCGACAAGGGCGCCGGCAAAAAGGGCATGAGCGCCTTTATCGTGCCCACCGACAACCCCGGCTACCAGGTCGCGCGGCTGGAGGACAAGCTCGGCCAGCACAGCAGCGATACCGCACAGATCAATTTTGAGCAATGCGTGGTGCCGGCCGAGAACCTGATTGGCGCCGAGGGCGAGGGCTACAAGATTGCGCTGGGCGCGCTCGAAGGCGGGCGCATCGGCATTGCCGCCCAAAGCGTGGGCATGGCGCGCAGCGCCTTTGACGTGGCCGTGCAGTACGCCAAGGAGCGCGAGAGCTTTGGCACCGCCATCATCAACCACCAGGCCGTTGGCTTTCGCCTGGCCGAATGCGCCACGCAGATCGAGGCCGCCCGCCAGCTGATCTGGCATGCCGCCAGCCTGCGCGATGCCGGCCAGCCTTGCCTCAAGGAAGCGGCCATGGCCAAGCTGTTTGCCAGCGAAATGGCCGAGCGCGTCTGCAGCGCTGCCATCCAGACCCTGGGCGGCTATGGCGTCGTCAATGATTTTCCGGTCGAGCGCATCTACCGCGATGTGCGGGTCTGCCAGATCTATGAAGGCACCAGCGATGTGCAGAAGATTCTGATCACCCGCGCGCTGGCCTGAAGACTTTCGCGCAGACGTACCAAAAACAAACCCGGCGCTGCCGGGTTTGTTGATTACAGCGGCAGACGCCGGCCGTCGGCAAACACCATCAGCTCGCCGGGCTGGAAAGGCGTCCACTGCTCGTTGGTGGTCAGCGGCGCGGTCACCACCACGGCCACCCGGTCCTGTGGTGTGGTGCAGGTGGCAAAGTCAATGCTCAGGTCCTCGTCGCTCAGCTGGGCCTGGGCAAAGGGATGCGCGCGCTCGGTGTAGCACAGGAAGGTGTTGGCATGGGCCCAGAGCGCCTCGCCGTTGGAGAGCAGAAAGTTGAAGGTGCCCTGGGGCGCGATCTGCGCGGCCAGCTCGCGCAAGGTGTGGGTCAGCTCGGCAATGCTGGGCGTGCCGGCATGGGATTTCCACAGCTCCTGCATCAGCCAGCAAAATACATGCTCACTGTCGGTGTCGCCCACCGGGTGAAAGTGGCTGTGCAGGCGCGGGCGGAAATCCTTGAGGTCGCCATTGTGGGCAAACACCCAGTTCTTGCCCCAGAGCTCGCGCACAAAGGGGTGGCAGTTTTGCAGCATCACCTGGCCCTGGGTGGCCTTGCGGATATGCGCAATCACATTGCGGCTTTGGATGGGGTAGCGCCGCACCAGCTCGGCCACCGGCGACTGGACGGCGGGCTGGTGGTCCACCAGCAGGCGCAGGCCGCCTTCTTCAAAAAAGGCAATGCCCCAGCCATCGCTGTGGTGGTCGGTATTGCCCGCCCGCTGCGAAAAGCCGCTGAAGCTGAAGTTGATGTCGGTGGGGGTGTTGCAGTTCATCCCCAGCAGTTGGCACATGGCAAAAACTCTTTGAAAACCGTTGGATGGCCCAGTGTAGACCATTCGCCAGCCGCTCAGGGCTTGGCGCCCGCACGCGGCTGTAGCTGGCGGGCGGCAATGCCGGCCAGCACACAGACCACGGCCAGCATCAAAAAGGTGTCGCGAAAGCCCGCGACGCGTTCGGCCAGCGCAATGTCGATCGCGGGCGACTGGTTGGCGTAGAAGGCCACGCGCCACTCCAGAAAGATGCCGCAGAGGCTGACGCCAGCGGCGCCGCCGAGCATGCGCAGAAAGCTGAAACTGCTCGAGCCCTGCGAGATCAGGCTCTTGTCCAGCGGCCGCATGCTGCCCAGGGTGAGCGAGGGCAGGATAAAGCCCAGACCGACGCGGCCCAGCACCGTGTAGCCGATCAGCAGCCACAGCGACGAGCCCGGTTGCAGCACACCCGTGAGCACGAAGGACAGCGCCAGCAGCGAGAGGCCGCCGATCACCAGCCAGTGCACGGGGGTGCGGTCGGCCATGCGGCCGGCCAGCGCGATGACGCCGCCCAGCACCAGGCCGGCGGGCAGCATGGTGGTGCCGACCACCGAGGCCGAGTAGGACAGCCCCAGCTGCATGAACACCGGCAGCAGGTAGGTGGAGCCAAACAAGGCCACGCCATAGATAAAGGCCACAATGCAGCCGGCCGCAAAAGGCTTGCAGGCAAACAGGCGCAGGTCCATCAGCGGCTTGCCGCCCTGGGCCAGCAAGCGCCGCTGCCACGCGATGAAGGCGGGCAGGCAGACCAGCGCAATGGCCAGCAGTATGGCGCTTTGCTGCCAGCCCGTGCCATGCAGCGCCACCAGGCCATTGAGCAGGCAGACCGTGCCAGTGGTCGCAATGGCCAGGCCCAGCCAGTCCAGGCTTTTGCCATGGCGGTCGGCTGCGGCGCCACCCGGCGCATTGACGGGCACAAACTTCAGCGCCAGCCAGACCGAGGCCAGGCACAGCGGCACCACCATGAAGAACACCGAGCGCCAGCCTATCCAGTCGACCAGCAGGCCGCCCACGCTGGGGCCGATGGCCGGCGCCAGCACGATGCCCATGCCAAACAGGCCATTGGCGCGGCCTTGCTCATGGGCGGCAAAGGCATGCAGGATGATGATGGCCGGAATCGGCTGGATCACACCGGCCGCCAGGCCTTCGACCACGCGCGCCACCAGCACCAGGTTGTAGTCGCTGCTAAAACCCCCGCCAATGCCCCCCAGCATCAGCAGCAGCACGGCGCCCAGGTAGGTGTTGCGGTAGCCGTAGCGCGACAGCAGCCAGGGCGTGGTCAGCATCGCCACCGTCGTGGCCACCATGAAGGACGAGGTCACCCATTGCGCGCGCGACTGGCCGAGCTGAAAGTGCAGGCTCATCGCCGGGATGGCGACATTGAAGATGGTCGAGGAGATGATCGAGGCCATCGTGCCCACCATGACGCTGAACAGCAGGTACCAGCGGAAGCGCTCCCCATAGAGGCTGCGCAGATCCTGGGAGGTGTGGTGTCTTATCTGCATGGCGTGGGCTGGGCGGAGGGGGCGCGTTTGGCGAGGGGCCTGGTGGGGCGGCTGCGGGCAGGCCCAGGGCGTTTGATGATGATCCTGGGGTTGGCGCTTGTCAGTCACCCCGGTTGGGGCGGGCGCCGGGATCGGGCTGCGCACGCCCACAGGCCGGGCAGATGCAGCGTTGGCCCCGCTCGGCAGGGGCCAGGCGTTCCAAGGCCTGGGGATCGATCTCTGCGCTCATGCACCAGCACTGGGCAGCGGGCAGGCCCTGGGCCACCGCGCAGCCATTGCTCTGGCCGCACAGGGGGCATTGCTGCGCCCAGGTGCTGCTGCCTGTGCGGGTGGCAGGCATCATGGCGTGCCGGTTGGCGCCGGCGTAGGGGCGGGGCGCGCTGGCGGCAGTGCGTCTTCAGGCCGGGCGGTCAGCGTGCCTGCCAGCAGCTCGGGGATGCGGTCCACCCCCATGCGGAAGCCGCAGGCCTGGGCATGGCCGCCGCCGCCCATGCTTTCGGCCAGCGGGATGCAGTTGAAATCCGAGCGCGAGCGCAGGCCGCATTTGGCGCCCTTGGGGCTGGCGCTCCACATCAGCGCAAAGCTGCCGCTTTGCTTGGCGAGGATGTCGCCGACCTGGCTGTGGAACATGCCCGGGGCATTGACCATCAGGCCGGCCACGCCGTTGAACACCAGCGGCTGCGCGCCTTCGGCGATATCGCTGCAGAGCTTGAGGTATTTCTCGTCCATCGCGCCGCCACGGGCCATGAAGGCGCTCAGCTGCTCGGGGCTGAAGGCCGCAATCTCGGCCCAGCGCTCAAAGCTGCGCGGCTCCATGTCCAGCGCGGCCAAAAAGGCACCGCTGTCGGGATACTGCCAGCGCCAGATATCGCGGTCTTCGATGTGCAACACCAGCGCGGGGATCGGGTCCTTGGGGAAGAAGAACTCCCAGGCCAGGCGTGCGCCCGACTTGTTCATGTCGAAATGCACGACGCCGCAGGTGCATTGGTAGCCATTGAGCTTTTCAGCGGCGCTCTTGTGGTGGTCCAGCAGCACCAGCTTGTGGGCCTGGGCCTCAATGGCTGCCAACAGCTCGGGGCCAAAGGCGAAGTCGAGGATGTAGATCGTGCGGCCAGTCAGCGGCCCCAGGTCGTCCACGGTCTGGATTTCGCCGTGGTCCAGGCCGCGAAACTCTGCGTTGCCGGAGAAGAACAGCCAGGCCGCCAGCGCCGCGCCATAGCCATCGGGGCAGTTGCGGCCATGGTAGAGGATCAGCGGCTGGGGATCGTTGATGTCGGCCGTCACCGGCAGAGAGAGGTCAGGCAGAAGTTTCATCCTGCCATTTTCCGCCAAGCGTATTACCTGAGAGCGACCAGGTACTGCGCGGGCATCGGGTGGAGGGCCACCGGATGCCCGCAAAGCGCCTGGTGCTGGCGCAGCGTTCAAGCCAGCGTATAGGCGGTCTTCACCGTGGTGTAGAACTCCTGCGCATAGCGGCCTTGCTCGCGCGGGCCGTAGCTCGATCCCTTGCGGCCACCAAACGGCACATGGTAGTCCACGCCTGCGGTGGGCAGGTTGACCATCACCATGCCGGCCTGGGCATGGCGCTTGAAGTGGCTGGCGTACTTCAGGCTGGTAGTGGCAATACCGGCAGACAGGCCAAAGGCGGTGTCATTGGCGACGGCCAGCGCCTCTTCGTAGTCCCGCACGCGGATCACGCTGGCGACGGGGCCAAACACCTCTTCGCGGTTGATGCGCATCTGGGGTGTGCTGTCCACCAGCAGGGCCGGTTGCATGAAAAAACCTTCCTTGCCACTGCCGGTGTGGCAGGCAATGCGGCTGCCGCCCGTGGCCAGCACGGCGCCTTCAGCCTGGGCGATTTCCACATAGCTCAGGTCCTGCTCCAGCTGGGCCTGGCTCACCACGGGGCCGATATCGGTGCCGGCGGCGCGCGCATCGCCGACCTTGATCTTGGCCATGCGCTCTTGCAGCGCCTGCACGAAGGCCGGGTAGATCTTGTCGGTGACGATCAGGCGGCTCGATGCGGTGCAGCGCTGGCCGGTCGAGTAAAAGCAGCTCTGGGCCGACAGCTCCACCGCCTGGGCCAGGTCGGCATCGTCGAGCACCACCTGCGGGTTCTTGCCACCCATCTCCAGCTGCACCTTCTTGCCCGATTTCACGCAGGCCTCGGCAATGCCCCGGCCCACACCGACCGAGCCGGTAAAGCTGATCGCGGCCACATCGGGGTGCTGCACCAGCGCATCGCCAATGATGCGGCCCCGGCCCATCACCAGGTTGAAGACACCGGCGGGGATGCCGCTGCGGTGGATGATGTCGGCCAGTGCCCAGGCGCTGCCGGGCACCAGATCGGCGGGCTTGATCACCACGCAGTTGCCAAAGGCCAGCGCCGGTGCGATCTTCCAGGCCGGAATGGCGATGGGGAAGTTCCAGGGGGTGATCAGGCCGACGACACCGACGGGCTCGCGCGTGATTTCCACGCCAATGCCGGGGCGCACCGACGGCAGGCTCTCACCGGCCAGGCGCAGGCATTCACCGGCAAAGAACTTGAAGATCTGGCCGGCGCGGGCTACTTCGCCAATCGCCTCGGGCCGGGTCTTGCCTTCTTCGCGGGCCAGCAGGTCGCCCAGCTCTTCCTTGCGCGCCAGGATTTCATTGCCGATCTTGTCCAGCGCATCATGGCGCGCCTGGATGCCCGAGACGCTCCAGGCCGGGAAGGCCGCCGTGGCTGCTGCCACTGCGGCATCCACATCGCTGGCATCGCCCTGCGCATACTGGCCGATCACGTCGGACAGGTCGCTGGGGTTGGTGTTGGGCGAGGTGGTCTTGCCGGGTGTCCAGCTGCCGTTGATCAGGTTGTTGTGTGTCGTCATAAGCTTGCCAGGCGGTTGGGCCTGTTCTCAAAAAAATGGGTGGATGGTTCGGTCGTCGTAAAAACGTTCTCAACCAGCACGGGCCTGTGCCGCAGCTTGGGACCAGGGCACTTCCTGCAGCGGCTGGCCATTGGCGATCAAGCTGCGCAGGTTGGCCAGCACCAGATCGGCCATCGCGCGGCGCGTCTCCTGGGTGCCGCTGGCGATATGCGGTGCCAGCACTACGTTGTCCTGCTGCAGCAGGCCGGGCAGGGGGCGTGGTTCGTCCTCGAACACATCGAGGCCCGCGCCGGCAATGCGCTGGTGTTGCAGCGCGTCCAGCAGGGCCGCTTCATCGACCACGCTGCCGCGCGCCACATTGATCACAAAACCCTGCGGGCCCAGGGCGTCCAGCACCTGGGCATCGACCAGGTGGCGGGTGTCGTCGCCACCGGCAGCAGTGATGACCAGAAAATCGCACCACTGGGCCAGTTCCTGCAGCGACTCCATGTAGCGGTGCGGCGAATCGCTGACTGGGCGGCGGTTGTGGTAGGCCACCTCCATGTCAAAACCGCTGGCGCGGCGCGCCACCTGGCGGCCAATGCGGCCCATGCCCAGAATGCCCAGGCGCTTGCCCGAGGCACGGGTGTAGACGCCAAAGCGCTCGGTGGGCCACAGGCCCGCGCGCACAAAGCGGTCAGCCGCTGCCAGGCGGCGGGCACTGTCCAGCAGCAGTGCAAAGGCCATGTCGGCCACGCAGTCGTCCAGCACGCCGGGGGTGTAGCCCACGCGCGCGGACTGGGCGAGGATGGACTGCTGGTCCAGCGCATCAAAGCCCACGCCAAAGCTGCTGATGCCGCGCAGCGCCGGCAAGGCCTGGATCACCGAGGCCGATGCGCCTATGCTGGCCGAGGTGACCAGGTAGGCAAACTCCGAACCGTGGGCAGCCAGGAACTGCTGCGGGTCCGCTTGTGCGCTCAGCACGGTGGTATCGAATTCCTGGGCCAGATCGGCATCAAGCGCGGGCAGCGGCATCTTGCCCATTTGCAGCACGCGCGGGCGTTGGGTGGCAATCATGTGTGGAGAGGGCTTTAAACGGAAGGAGCCCGGCGCCCCAGCGGCTTAGAACCTGTTCAAAGTCACTACGCAGCCGCGTTGGAGTGCAATCGGGATGAGTTCGAAGGGATGGAACGCAGCTTGCACCGGGGTGCAAGCAAGGGCCAGCGCGCAGAAATCGCCCGATTTCACTCCAACCCTTCGGGACAGTGGCTTTGCGGGCGCCCGGCTAGGGCCGCCCGGGCAGGGGCGGTCTGCGGCGTTGCAGCGCTTGCCAATAGCTGGCTATTGGCTGCGCACTGCGCCTAGCATCCCATCCCGCAAAGACACTGTCGCGGCGCGAGGAGACTTTGAACAGGTTCTTAGTGCAGCTGTGGAGCCGGGCTGGTTAGGCGAGGTCGATCAGGCTTCGACCTTCTTGATCAATGCTGCCAGCATATCGACTTCCTCGGGCTTGAGGTCAGCCAAAGGCGCGCGCACCGGACCGGCATCGTGGCCCACCAGCTTGGCACCGGCCTTGATGATGGACACGGCGTAGCCAGCGCTGCGGTTGCGGATCTTCAGGTAGGGCATGAAGAAGTCCTTGAGCAGCTGGTGCTGGGTGGCGTGGTCATCGGTGCGCACGGCTTCGTAGAAGCGGATGGCGGTCTTGGGGATGAAGTTGAACACGGCAGAAGAGTACACCGGCGTGCCCAGTGCCTTGTAGGCGGCGGCATAGACTTCGGCGGTTGGCAGGCCACCCAGGTAGGCCAGGCGGTCGCCCATCGTCAGGTACATCGCCGACATGGCTTCGATGTCGCCCACGCCGTCCTTGAAGCCGACCAGGTTGGGGTTGCGCTCGCAGAGCTTGGCAACGGTCTCGGGGGTGAAACGGCTCACGCCACGGTTGTAGATGATGACGCCGAACTTCACGCTCTTGCAGACGGCTTCGACGTGCGCGGCCAGGCCATCTTGGCTGGCTTCGGTCATGTAGTGGGGCATCAGCAGGATGCCGTGGGCGCCAGCGGCTTCCGCAGCCTGTGCGCACTGGATCGCAAAGCGGGTCGGGCCGCCTGCACCGGCGATGATCGGCACCTTGCCCTTGCAGGTGTCCACGGCGGTCTTGATGATCGCAGGGTACTCTTCGGCGGTCAGCGAGAAGAACTCACCGGTGCCGCCAGCGGCGAACAGCGCGCTGGCGCCAAACGGGGCCAGCCATTCCAGGCGCTCGGCATAGCCCTTGGCATTGAAGTTGCCTTGTGCATCAAAGTCGGTAATGGGGAAGGACAGCAGTCCGGAACTCATCACGTTCTTCACATCCTGGGGGCTCATGGTGCTCATATCAAACTTTCAAAGAAAAGAGAGGGAATCGACAGTACCAAATCCGGGCGGCTCAATCGAGCTGCAGATTGGCGGTTTGAACGACCGTGCGCCAGCGCTGGCGTTCGGCCTTGAAAAATTGGTCAGTCTCGGCCGGCGTCATCGTGACCACCTCGGCGCCCTGGCCGGTCAGGCGCGAGCGCACCTCGGGCGAGCGGATGGCAGTCAGCAGCGCCTGGTTCACCTTCTGGATCACCGCTTCTGGCGTTTTGGCCGGCAGTACCACTCCTTGCCAGGTGCCCGAGGCAAAGCCGGCTGCGCCTTGCTCGGCCAGGGTCGGCACATCGGCGATCAGCGGCATGCGGGTGTTCTTGGAGATACCCAGCAGCTTTAACTTGCCGCTTTGCACATGGGGGTAGGTGGCCAGCATGCCGTTCATCAGCACCTGGGTCTGGCCAGCCACCGTGTCCTGCACCGATTGCACGCCGCCCTTGTAGGGCACATAGACCCATTTGGCGCCCGTCAGCCGGGCCAGCTCGACACCGGCCAGATGCGGCGCGCTGCCGGTGGCCGTGACGGCAAAGTTCAGGTCCTGCTTCTTGGACAGGGCCACCAGCTCCTGCAGGTTGTTGGCTTGCACCGACGGGTGCACCACCAGCATGTGCGGCGAGTAGGCCAGCATGGCGGCGCCACGCAGGTCCTTGCTGGGGTCAAAGCTCAGCTTGGTGTAGATGGACGGGGAGATCGCGAGCGCTCCGAGGTCGCACAGCAGCCAGGTGTAGCCATCGGGCTGGGCGCGGGCGACAAACTCGGCGCCCAGGTTGCCGTTCGCTCCGGGCTTGTTGTCGATCACTACCGTCTGCTTGAGCTCTTGCGAGATCAGCTGGCCGATCGAGCGCGCAATGATGTCCGAACTGCCGCCGGGCGGGTAGGGAACAATCAGCCGGATCGGCTTGCTGGGCCATGCATCGGCCGCCAACAGCGGAGTCGATAACAAGCTACCGGCGGCCAGGGCCAGCGCTGAATAGATCAGGTGCGAACGGCGATGCATAGGTCTTTGTCTCCTTTTTAGATATAAGACATCATACAACTCAAAACGCAGATCGCCAAGCTTTGGTTGACTAGGGGAAACGCTTGTGTGGGTGGGCGGCTGGGCCGGTCATGCCGCCTGGCGCCGCCGTGGGCTGGCGCTGGGGCGGGCCGGGCGCTGCGCCAACGGATAGGTGTGGCGGGCGCAGCGGTGGCGCGACCCGGGGCGTGAAGGCAGCAGCCCCGTGCCGGGCTGCTGCGCGGCTTAGCGCTCGCTGCCTGGTGCGCCGGTTGCTTGCTGCTCCTGGGCCAGGCGCTGTGCCAGGCGCAGGCGTTCGCGCGAGTTGGTCAGGTGGATGCGCATCGCAGCGCGGGCCGAGTCCGCATCCTGGCGCTCGATCGCGGAGAAGATCTCTTCATGCTCGCGGTTGACGCGCTTGAGGTAGTCCGGGTCGCGCGTGGGGATGTGGATCGAGGCAATCCGGTTGCGCGGAATCAGCATCGAGCCAAAGTGCTGCAGGATCTCCTGGAAATAGCGGTTGCCGGTGGCCTTGGCGATGCTCAGGTGAAAGTCCAGGTCATGGCTCACGGTCTCGCGGCCCAGTGCAAAGTTCTGCTCAAAGGCCTGCAGCGCAGTGCGCATCGCGCGCAGATGCGGCTCCTGGCGCCGGGTCGCAGCCAGTCCCGCCGCCTCGGTCTCCAGGCTGATGCGCAGCTCCAGCACCGCGAGCACATCGACCGATTCACTCAGCTCGTGGGCGCTGAGCACCATGCCCGGCGTGCTGCGCGCGGGCAGCACAAAGGTGCCGATGCCGTGCTTGGTCTCCACCAAACCCGAGGCCTGCAATTTGGACAACGCCTCGCGCACCACTGTGCGGCTGACGTCATAGCTGCGCACCAGTTCGGTTTCTGTGGGCAGCTTGTCGCCCTCTTGCAACAGCCCCTGGCGGATCTTGTTTTCAAATTCTTCCGACAACAGATTGGCCAGGCTGCGGCTGCCCTTGGCGGCACGGCTGCCGCGCAGACTGGCGGCGGAGTCTATGGCCATCGATGGGGTTGTAGCGAGTTCCAAGGGGCTTTTAAGCATGGCTGTGATCCGGCTGAAGGTGGGCCAAGCAGCTGCCTTGCGGGGTGTGGCAACCGTGCAAAGTGGCATCCTGGCCTGATGCCATTGACGAGGATGCGGGTAATTCCGAGGGGCTTTTAAGCATAGCTGTGATCATAATTCACACCTGTCGTCAGACAACACATGACTGATGCCTTGTTGTAACCTACTTTCCAATCATGCTCAAGCTTTTCTCCAAAACCACCGTATGTGCCGTCACTCTGCTGGCTGCTTCCCTGGCGCAAGCGCAGACCTCCACGCTGGAGAAGATCAAGCAGAACGGCGCGATCACCATCGGTGCGCGCGACATGTCCGTGCCCTTCAGCTACAAGGTCAATGGCAATGCGGACCCTATCGGCTTGATCAATGACATCTGCCTGAAGGTAGCAGAGGCGGCGCAAAAGGCGGCGGGCTTGCAGAAGATGGAAATCAAGTACCTGATCACCACGCCCACCAGCCGCATCCCGCTGGTGCAGAACGGCACCGTCGATCTGGATTGCACACCGGTGACCAACACCCTTGCACGCCAGGAGCAAGTCTCCTTCTCGCCGAGCTACTTCTCGGCCAATGTGACCCTGGCCGTGCGCAAGGACTCGCCAGTCAAAGGTATTGCCGATCTGCAAAACCGCAATGTGGCCACCGTGACCGGCACCACCTCGATCCAGCTGCTGCGCGCCTACAAAAAGGCCCAGAACGTGAAGTTCAACGAGGTCTATGGCAAGGACCCGTCCGAAGCCTTTGTGATGTTCGAATCGGGCAAGGCCGACGCCTTTGTGCTCGATGACGTGCAACTGGCCAGCTTTATCGCCACCTCGCCCCAGCGCGACCAGTATGTGATCCTCAACGAGCCGCTGCGCACCGAGCCCTATGGCGTGATGCTGCGCAAGGATGACCCGACGTTCAAGAAGCTGGTCGATGACACCGTCTACGCGATGATCAAGTCCGGCGAGATGGAAGCGCTCTACCAGAAGTGGTTCATGACCACGATCCCTCCGCGCAACGTGAACATCAACTTCCCGCTCAGCGATTCGACCAAGGCGCTCTACGCCAACCCCAATGACAAGGGCATCTAAGAGAAACCGAGCGATTGCGAATTTATGTTGAAGCTAAGTCAAAAAGTCGAGGGCCTGCCTTCGTCGCCGAGCATGGCGATTTCCTCGCTGGCCAAGAAGATGAAGTCCGAAGGCATCGATGTCATCGACCTGAGCATTGGCGAGCCCGATTTCAATACGCCCGAGCACATCATTGATGCGGCGATGGCCGCGGCCAAGGCCGGTGCCACCAAGTACACGGTGCCGGCCGGCACCGAGAGCCTGCGCAAGGCGATTGCGCAGAAGTTCAAACAGGACAACGAACTCGACTACACGGTGGCCGAGATCACCACCGGTGTCGGCGCCAAGCAGCTGATCTTCAATGCCTTCATGGCGACCTTGGAGAGCGGCGACGAAGTCGTGGTGCCCACCCCTTGCTGGGTGTCCTATGGCGACATCGTGGCCTTGCATGGCGGCGTGCCGGTCTATGTGCCTTGCGCAGAAGCGGTGGGCTTCAAGCTCACGCCCGACGCGCTGCGCCAGAGCATCACGGCCAAGACCCGCTGGCTGATCATCAACAGTCCCGGCAACCCCACCGGCGCGGTCTACAGCCGCGCCGAGCTGCAGGCGCTGGGCGAGGTGCTCAAGGACTTCCCCGATGTGCTGGTCATGTCCGATGAAATCTACGAGCACATCATCCTGACCGGTGTGCCCTTTGTCTCGTTCGCCCAGGCCTGTCCTTATCTGAAGGACCGCATGCTGATCATCAACGGCGTCTCCAAGTCCTACGCGATGACCGGCTGGCGCATTGGCTATGCGGCAGGCCCCGAGAAGCTGATCGGCGGCATGAACAAGCTCGAATCGCAAAGCTGCACCAGTGCCACATCGGTGGCGCAGGCCGCTGCGCAAGCGGCTTTGCTGGGCGACCAGGACTGCGTGCGCCAGGCGCGCCAGACCTTTGTGGACCGGCTCGAGACCATTCACCGCGAGCTGGCCATCGTGCCTGAGCTGACCCTGTCGTCGGTGCCCGATGGCGCCTTCTACCTGTTCCTCGGTTGCCAAAGCCTGATCGGCCGCCGCACGGCCGAAGGCCAGGTGCTGGACAGCGATGCTGCCGTCTCGAGCTTTCTGCTCAAGGCGGCCAATGTGGCCACCGTGCCGGGCGCGGCCTTTGGCATGTCGCCTTATATCCGCCTGTCGTTCGCCACCGACCCTGCGCTGGTGGTGAAGGCCCTGAAGAACATGCGTTCTGCCATCGACGGCCTGGCTCAAGGCTGACCACCCCAGGCGCTTTTCATAAGCGCCTTTTTTTATGGAAAGGAGCAGGCCATGCAGGCACAAACAACCCCGCTGCAACGCTTGCTGTTGACTGGTGCTGCCGGCGGCCTGGGCCAGGTGCTGCGCCAGCGCCTGCGCGGCCTGGCCCCTGTGCTGCGCGTGTCCGACATCGCCGGCATGGGCGCGCCGCGGGATGCGCAAGAAGAAGTCGTCCCCTGCGACCTGGCCGACAAGCAGGCCGTCGACGCGATGGTGGCCGGCTGCGACGCCATCGTGCACCTGGGCGGTGTGTCGGTGGAGCGGCCTTTTGAAGAGGTGCTGGAGGCCAATATCAAAGGCATCTTCCACCTCTACGAGGCCGCGCGCCGCCACGGCGTGAAGCGCATTGTGTTTGCCAGCTCCAACCATGTGATCGGCTTTTACCAGCAAAGCGAGAAGATCGACGCCCATGCGCGCCGCCGCCCCGATGGCTACTACGGCCTGTCCAAATCCTTTGGCGAGGACATGGCGAGTTTCTACTTTGACCGCTACGGCATCGAGACGGTGAGCATACGCATTGGTTCGTCCTTTCCCGCGCCCAAGGACCGGCGCATGATGCACAGCTGGCTGAGCTATGACGACCTGGTGCAGCTGGTCGAGAAAAGCCTGTTCACCCCTAACGTTGGCCATACCGTCGTCTACGGCGCATCGGCCAACCGCGACCTGTGGTGGGACAACCATGCCGCTGCCCACCTGGGCTTTGTGCCCAAGGACAGCTCCGAGCCCTGGCGCGCCCAGGTGGAGGCACAACCCGCCCCTGCGGCCAACGACCCGGTCGCCGTCTACCAGGGCGGGGCCTTCACCGCCCAAGGCCCCTTTGGCGATGCGCCGGAGCCGTCTGCATGACAGCCGCCGAGCTGGTGCTCGACGCCCGCAATGCCACCGGCGAAAGCCCTGTGTGGCGTGCGCAGGAAGCTGCGCTGTACTGGGCCGACATACCGCGCGGCCTGCTGCAGCGCTGGCAGCCGGGGCAGGGCGCCGCCACGCAGTGGCAGCTGCCGCAGATGCTGGCCTGCATCGCCGCCTGGCAGGGCGAGCCGCGCAGCTGGATTGCCGGCTTGGAAGACGGCATTTACCAGGTGACGCTGGGCGATGGTGAGGCTCACACCCAACAACTGGCTGCCGTCGTCCACGCCATGCCAGGCATGCGCTTTAACGATGGGCGCTGCGACCGCCAGGGCCGCTTTGTGGCGGGCAGCATGCTGATGGACATGGCCGCCGCGCAGCCGGTGGGCAAGCTCTACCGCTTTGGGGCAGAGGACATGGCGGCAGGCCGCGCGCAGGATCTGCAGCTGGGCCCGCTGGTCACGCCCAACGGCCTGGCCTTCAGCCCCGATGGGCGAACCATGTACCTGTCGGATTCGCACCCCAGCAGCCAGCAGATCTGGGCCTTTGACTACGACGCGGACACCGGCACACCCCACAACCGCCGCCTGTTTGTCGATATGACGAGCCTGCCGGGCCGGCCCGATGGCGCGGCCATCGATGCCGAAGGCTGCTACTGGATCTGCGGCAACGACGCGGGCCTGGTGCACCGCTTCCGGCCCGATGGCCGGCTGGACCGCTCGTTGGCGCTGCCGGTCAAGAAGCCGGCGATGTGCGCCTTTGGCGGCCCGGGCCTGGATGTGCTCTATGTCACATCGATACGGCAGGACGGTATCGATCTGTCGGACCAACCGCTGGCCGGTGGCGTGTTTGCGCTGCGCCCAGGCGTTTCAGGAATGGAGGAGACGGAATTTCGGCCCCTGTAAACAGGCGAGGTGTGTGTGACCCAGAGACCCGGAAACCATTCGGGCATGTTCCCCCAACCATAGAGATAACGAGGTAGACAAATGCGACTTTCCACTCTCAGTGCAGCGCTGGCTGCCGGTCTGCTGGCGCTCAGCGCGCAGGCCACCGAATTTCGTTCATCAGATATCCACCCGGACGACTACCCGACCGTGCAGGCGGTGAAGTTCATGGGCGAGCGCCTCAAGGCGCTGTCCGGCGGCAAGCACAGCATCCGCGTCTACCCCAACGGGGCACTGGGGGGCGAGAAGGAAACCATCGAGCAGGCCAAGATCGGCGCGCTGGCGATGGTGCGGGTCAACGTAGGCGCGATGAACAATGTCTGCAACGAGACCGTGGTGCCCACGATGCCCTTCTTGTTCCGCTCAGTGGAGCACATGCACAAGGTGCTCGATGGCCCCGTGGGCGAAGAGATCCTCAAAGCCTGCGAAAAACAGGGCTTCATCGGCCTGGGCTTTTACGACAGTGGTGCGCGCTCCATGTTCACCGCCAAGCGGCCGGTCAAGAGCCTGGCCGACATGAAGGGCATGAAGGTGCGCGTGCAGCAGTCCGACCTGTGGGTGAGCATGCTCGAAGCGATGGGCGCCAATGCGACGCCAATGCCGATGGGCGAGGTCTACACCGGGCTGAAGACCGGCCTCATCGATGCGGCCGAAAACAACTACCCCACGTTTGAGAGCTCGCGCTCGTTCGAAGTCGCCAAGTACTTCAGCAAGACCGAGCACTCGATGGCGCCGGAGATTTTGCTGTTCTCCAAACGCACCTTTGACAAGCTCTCGCCCGAGGAGCAGCGCTGGGTACGCCAGGCCGCCAAGGAGTCGGTGCCCTATATGCGCAAGCAGTGGGCCGAGCGTGAGGCCAAGTCGCTCGAGGTCGTGAAGGCGGGCGGCGCCGAGATCATCGAGGTGGACAAGGCCCCGTTCCAGGCGGCGATGCGGCCGGTGTATGACAAGTTCATCACCGATGCCAAGTTGAAAGACCTGGTCAAGCGCGCGCAGGAAACACCTTGATCCGCCGCTGATCCCACGCCAATGCCAGTGCCCGCCGGGTGCTGGCTCCTTGCAACTCTTTGCCCGGAGGCTGTACGCCCCGGGCCTGCACGGGCACCACGATGTTTACCAAGATTTGCAGCGCCTTGTCGCGCTTGTGCATGTGGCTGGGAATTGCCGGCCTGATGCTGCTGATTGCTGCCGTGAGCTGGCAGGTGTTTGGCCGCTATGTGCTCAACAACACGCCCACCTGGGCCGAGAGCCTGTCGCTGTTGCTGGTGCTCTATGTGACCATGTTCGGCGTCGCCGTGGGCGTGCGCGACAGCGGCCATATCGGGCTGGAGTCGCTCCTGGTGCTGGCGCCGGACTGGCTGCGCACCAAGATGGAGTTTCTGATCCATGCGCTGATCCTGGTGTTTGGCGCGGCCATGGCCTATGGCTGCGCGTCGCTGGCCGAATCGGTCTGGGACTACCGCCTGCCGACCCTGGGCGTGTCCGAAGGCTGGAAATACGTGCCCGCCATCCTTGCCGGCAGCCTGATTGTGCTGTTTTCCATCGAACACCTGATCGCACTCGCGCAAGGCCGCGAAGTGCAGCCCAACTAGGAGCGCGGCGATGACCACAGCCTTGCTGATTCTGAGCCTGAGCTTTGCCGTCCTGCTGCTGCTGGGCGTGCCGGTGGCCTTCTCCATTGGTCTGTCTGCGCTGGCCACGCTGGCCTTTGAGGGGCTGCCGCTGGAGGTGGGCTTTCAGCAGATGACTGCCGGCATGGGGGTATTCTCCTTCCTGGCGATTCCGTTCTTCATCTTTGCCGGCGAGCTGATGCTGCACGGCGGCATTGCCGACCGCATCGTCAACTTTGCGCGGGCGCTCATCGGCCATGTGCGCGGCGGCCTGGGCATGTCCAACGTAGTGGCCTGCACCTTGTTTGGCGGCGTCTCGGGCTCGCCGGTGGCTGATGTCTCGGCCATGGGTGCGGTGATGATCCCGATGATGAAGAAAGAGGGCTACCACGCCGATTACGCGGTCAACGTGACCACGCATGCGGCCCTGGTGGGCGCACTGATGCCCACCAGCCACAACATCATCATCTATGCGCTGGCGGCCAGCGGCAAGGTGTCGATTGCGGCGCTGATTCTGGCGGCCATCATCCCGGCGCTGATCCTGACCCTGAGCAACCTGGGCGCGGCCTACTGGGTGGCACGCCGCCGTGGTTACCCGGCCGGCACCTTCCCCGGCTGGCAGGTCGTGGGCCGCAGCCTGGCCGCGGCGCTGCCGGGTCTGTTTGTCGTGGTGCTGATTCTGGGCGGGATTCTGTCGGGCGTGTTCACCGCGACCGAGTCGGCCGTGGTCGCCGTGCTCTATGCGCTGGCGCTGACGGTGTTTGTCTACCGGTCGCTCAGCTGGTCGCACTTTGTCAAGGCCGCCTCCAAGGCCGTGCGCAACACCGGCATCATCTTGCTGCTGATCGGCATCTCCAGCACCTTTGGCTACCTGATCAGCCTCTACGGCGTGGCCGAGCTCACCGGGCAGATGCTGGCCCAGGTCACCACCACGCCCTGGATGGTGTTCCTGCTGATCAACATCATCCTGTTTCTGCTCGGCACCTTCCTCGACATGGCCGCCACCATCTTGCTGTGCACGCCCATCTTCTTGCCGATTGCCCAGCACTACGGCATGAGCTCGGTGCAGTTCGGCATTGTGCTGCTGATCAACTGCGCGCTGGGGCTGAACACCCCGCCGGTAGGCACGACCCAGTTTGTCGGCTGCGCCATTGGTGGTGTGTCGGTGGGTACCGTCATGCGCACCATCTGGCCGTTCTATGGCGCGCTGATCTTTGCGCTGGGCCTGGTGACCTTTGTGCCGGCCTTCACCACCTGGCTGCCGCAGATCTTCATGACCGTGCGCTAAGCATTCACCGCCTCCCAACCCTTCACCCCTTCTGCTTTCTTCTGCGTTTTCACGATGAGTACCTCACACGCCATTCGCCATATCCGCATCACGCCGATTGCCTTCCGCGATCCGCCGCTGCTCAACGCTGCCGGCATCCACGAGCCCTGGGCGCTGCGCTCCATCATCGAGATCGAGACGGCCTCGGGCCTGGTGGGCATCAATGAGAGCTATGGCGACCAGCCGATGCTCGATGCACTGGCCAAGGCGGCACCGGCACTGGTGGGGCTGTCGCCCTGGGCGCTCAACGAGATGGAGCA
This sequence comes from Comamonas squillarum, assembly GCF_025309455.1. NCBI lineage: Bacteria > Pseudomonadati > Pseudomonadota > Betaproteobacteria > Burkholderiales > Comamonadaceae > Comamonas > Comamonas squillarum. The sequence goes on along the minus strand of NZ_CP104377.1, from coordinate 3,008,407 downwards.
GCGGGTGGCCGCGCTGGTGGCGCCGCCCGTGCAAACGGCCTCGGAGTTTCTGGGCCAGCAGGTGTCGCTCGCGCCGGGCACCCATGTGTCCAAAACAGTGGCCAAGGTGGTCAGTGCGTTCGAGGTGGCCATGCTTGATCTGCAAGGCCAGATGGCGAATGCGCCCGTCGTGGATCTGCTGGGCGGCGCGGCGCGCCCCAGTGTGCCGTTCTCGGCCTACCTGTTCTACAAGTACGCCGAGCATGCCGGCCAGCCCTATGCCCCGGATGCCTGGGGCGAGGCGCTGACACCGCAGCAGCTGGTGGCACAGGCCCAGCGCATGATGGGCCAGTACGGCTTTCAGAGCATCAAGCTCAAGGCCGGGGCCTTGCCGCCCGATGAGGAGGCCGCCGGCATTCTGGCCCTGGCCGAGGCCTTTCCCGGCCTGCCTTTGCGCATCGATCCCAATGCCAACTGGACGGTGGAGACCAGCCTGCGCATTGTCGAGAAGCTGCGCGGCGTGCTGGAGTACTACGAAGACCCGGCCCCCGGGCTGGACGGCATGGCGGCCGTGGCCCGCGCCTGTGAGGTGCCGCTGGCCACCAATATGGTGGTGACCGATTTTGCCGAGTTCCGGCGCAATGCCGAGATGGGCTGCCCGGTGAAGATTGTGCTGAGCGACCACCACTACTGGGGCGGCCTGCGCGCCACGCAGCGCCTGTCCAGCCTGTGCCGCACCTTTGACCTGGGCCTGTCGATGCACAGCAACTCGCACCTGGGCATCAGCCTGGTGGCAATGACGCATCTGTGTGCCAGCGTGCCGCTGCTCACCTATGCCTGTGACACGCACTACCCCTGGCAGGACGAGGAGGTCATCGAAGGCGGGCGCCTGCAGTTTGAAGCGGGCAGCCTGCGCGTGCCCAGCACGCCGGGTCTGGGCGTGCGCCTGGACCGCAATGCGCTGGCGCGCCTGCATGACAACTACCTGCACTGCGGCATCCGCAACCGCGATGACCTGGGCCAGATGCGCAAGTACGACCCGAGCTTCGACGGCAAGCAGCCGCGTTTCTGAGCCCCACCGAGTTCATTGAACCAGCCTTTTGACGATTACAAACCAAGGAGACATCCATGCAACGCAGAACCCTGATCCAAAGCTCCCTCGCGGCCAGCGCCTTGATGCTGGGCGCCGGCCTGGCCAGCACCTCCGCGCTGGCCCAAAGCAGCTGGCCCACCGGAAAATCCATCACCTACCTGGTGCCGTTTCCGCCCGGCGGCAATACCGACACCCTGGCACGCGTGATCGCCCAGCCGCTGGGCAAGGCGCTGGGCACGCCGATGATCATCGAGAACAAGGGCGGGGCCGGCGGCAGCGTGGGCTCGGCACTGGCCGCGCGCGCCGCGCCCGATGGCTACACCATCCTGGGCGGCACCATCAGCTCGCATGCGATCAATATCAGCCTGTATTCCAAGCTCGACTACGACCCGGTCAAATCCTTCACGCCGGTCGCGATGCTGGGCTCGGGCCCGCTGGTGCTGGTGGTGCCCGCCTCCAGCCCCTACAAGACCCTGGCCGATGTGATGGCTGGCAGCAAGGCCAAGGCCTCCAGCGGCGGGCTGACCTCGGCTTCGCCCGGTAGCGGCACCTCCAACCACATGGCGCTGGAGCTGCTGGCCTACCAGACGGGCGTCAAGTTCACCCATGTGCCCTACAAGGGCAGCGGCCCGGCGGTGCAGGATGTCATCGGCGGCCAGGTGGACATGATGTTTGACACGGCCCTGGTCGTGGGCCCGCACATCCAGGCCGGCAAGCTGCGCCCGATCGCGGTGACCAGCTCCAAGCGTCTGGAATCGCTGCCCGATGTGCCGACCATTGCCGAGGCTGGTGAAAAGGGCTTTGACATGGGCTCCTGGCAAGCGGTGTTTGCACCCGCTGGCACACCCAAGCCCGTGGTGGACCGCCTGCATGCCGAGATCATGAAGATCGTCGCCACGCCGGAAGTGCAGACGCGTTTGAAGGCCTTTGGCATGCAGCCCTCGACGATGACGCCGGCCGAGCTGGCCGAGTTTCAGAAGGCCGAGGTGGCCAAATGGGCGCAGGTGATCCAGGCCGCCGGCATCAAGGCCGATTGAGCGTTTGCGTGCGGCCCTGTCGCGCAAAGCGACAGGTGCCAGGCGGGCCGGCAGCGCGCATGCGCTACGCTGCCGGAGCACCGCCGTAGAGAGTATTTGCCATGACACAAGCCAGAACGACCCCACTTTCGATTTCCATGCATGCGGCGGACAACGTCGCGATCATCGCCAATGACGGCGGGCTGCCGGCCGGCACGGTGCTGCCCTCGGGCCTGCGGCTGGTCGAGCAGGTGCCGCAGGCGCACAAGGTGGCCTTGGTGGACATTGCGCAGGGCGAGGCCGTGCGCCGCTACAACGTGGTCATCGGCTATGCGCGCCAGGCCATTGCCGCGGGCAGCTGGGTGCATGAGCGCCTGCTGCAGATGCCCGAGGCCCGCTCGCTCGAAGGCCTGCCCATTGCCACGGTGCCGGCCCCCGATCTGCCACCGCTGGAGGGCTATACCTTTGAGGGCTACCGCAATGCCGATGGCACGGTGGGCACCCGCAATATCCTGGCCATCACCACCACGGTGCAGTGCGTGGCGGGCGTGCTCGATTTTGCGGTGCGCCGCATCAAGGCCGAGCTGCTGCCGCGCTACCCGCAGGTCGACGATGTCGTCGGGCTCGAGCACAGCTATGGCTGCGGCGTGGCCATTGATGCGGTGGGTGCCGAGATCCCGCAGCGCACCTTGCGCAACATCAGCCACAACCCGAACTTTGGCGGCGAGGTGATGGTCGTGAGCCTGGGCTGCGAAAAGCTGCAGCCCGAGCGCCTGCTGCCGCCGGGCTCCTTCCCGATCGCCGATGCGCGCGCGCCCGCGTTGGATGTGGTCTGCCTGCAGGACGAGGCGCATGTGGGCTTCATGTCGATGGTGCAGTCCATCATGACCCGCGCCGAGGCGCACCTGGCACGGCTGAACCAGCGCCGGCGCGAGACCGTGCCGGCCAGTGCCTTGGTCGTGGGCGTGCAGTGCGGCGGCAGCGATGCCTTTAGCGGCGTCACCGCCAACCCGGCCGTCGGCTTTTGCACCGATTTGCTGGTGCGCGCAGGGGCGACCGTGATGTTCAGCGAAGTGACCGAGGTGCGCGATGGCATTGACCAGCTCACCTCACGCGCCTCAACCCCTGAGGTGGCGCAGGCGATGATCGACGAGATGGCCTGGTACGACGCCTACCTGGACAAGGGCAAGGTGGACCGCAGCGCCAACACCACGCCGGGCAACAAGAAGGGCGGCCTGTCCAACATCGTGGAAAAGGCGATGGGCTCGATCATCAAGAGCGGCACAGCGCCCATCACCGGCGTGCTCTCGCCCGGCCAGAGACTCGCAGATCGCGGCATCGAGCGCGGCCTGGTCTATGCGGCGACGCCCGCGAGCGACTTCATCTGCGGCACCTTGCAGCTGGCCGCCGGCATGAACCTGCATGTGTTCACCACCGGGCGCGGCACACCCTATGGCCTGGCGCAGGTGCCGGTGATCAAGGTGGCCACGCGCAGCGATCTGGCGCGCCGCTGGCATGACCTGATGGATGTGAACGCCGGGCGCATTGCCGATGGCGAGGCGAGCATCGAGGAGATGGGCTGGGAGATGTTCCGCCTGATGCTGGAGGTGGCCAGCGGCCGCAAGAAGACCTGGGCCGAGGAGTGGCAGCTGCACAATGCGCTGGTGCTGTTCAACCCCGCCCCGGTGACCTGAGCACGCAGAGGCTTGGCCTCTACTTCTTCCACTTCTCGCGCAGCGCGGCGCAGTGGTCCTGGGCCGGCAGCGCCGGGGTGCTGTGTACCCAGTCGCGGTCGGCCGCATCGGCCTGGGCCTGGCTGCCCGCCTGGCCAATGGCCACCACCGAGCGGGTGCCCGCAGGCAGCCAGGTCGGAATGCCGATGCTGCGCAGCACATGGCCGCGCCCGGCGATCAGCAGCACCGTCTTGCCGGGCTGCAGCTGGGAGCTAGCGGTCTGGGCCATGCTGTCGTCCTTGGCCAGCTGGATGCGCGCCATCGGGGCCAGCTGGCCCTCGGGCAGCAGGCCGCAGTGGCCGTCGGCAATGGCGTCGAGCTGGCGCTGCCATGCAGCAGCGGGCAGGTGGCTGTCCCAGCGAGTTTGCTGCATCACATCGCGCATCTGCGCTCGCGGCAGGTTGCCGCCCAGCACGGGCACCCCCGCCTGCACCGCCGTCATCACCGCCGGGCCGTAGTGGCGCCAAGGCCAGCCCTTGTCATTCCAGGCCAGCGCCTGCTGCACCTGGGCTTCGCTGGCGCTGGGGGCCAGGCCCTGGGTGCTGTGACCGGCGTCGGCCATCTCCAGCACCACGGCGGCCAATTGCTGTCGCGCGGCCCACTGGGCCACCGTGGTCTGCTGCCACTGCTGGTGCTCGGGCGCATCATGCTGCTCGCCCAGCAGCAGCACATCGGGCGCTTTGGAGCGCGCCAAGGCTGCCAGGTTGAATTCGGCGTTGGCGGAGGCTGCGGCTTGGGGCGGTTGGCTTGTGCAACCGCCCAGCAGCGCCAGACCCAGCAGGCCGGACAGCCAGCCACCATTGCGAATGGATGGTATTTGCATCATTCGCGCATCGTAGTGGCTGGCCTGCGGCCTGTCGACCTGAAGGGTTGCCGTGTCCTCGCTCAGCGGCGCTGGCCGTTGGTCCAGATCGCGCCGGTGGTCAATGCGCCTTCCATCGACACGTTGACCAAGGTGGCGCCCGTCAGGTTGGCGCCGGCCAGGTTGGAGTTGTCCAGGCTCACATTGACCAGCTCGGCGCCCTGGAAGTTGGCGCCCTGCAGGTTGGAGTTGGACAGGTCTACATTCGTGAAGCTGTGGCCGGCAAAGTTGGCCTGGGGCAGGTTGGAGCCGGACATATTGGCGTTCACATGGGCCTGGTTGCCGCCACCGCTGCGCTTTTGGCTGCGCACGGTGGCCGACGTTTTGCCCTGGCCTTCGACGACGACGGCTGCGCCACCGGCCCCACCGTGCACGGTGCTGCTGCGGCCGGGGATATTGGTCTCGGCCACGGCGCCACGGCCCGAAGCCGCATTGACGACGGCACCGTTGACGGTGACCGAGGCGCCTTGGCTGCCGCCGCGCACATCGACGCCGGGGGCCGAGATGACGGCGCCTTGCGCCCAGACGCCGCCAGCGGCCAGGCTCAGGGTCAGCACGGCCAGGGCCTGCTTGATTTTGGGTTGTTGCATGCTTGTCCTTTCTTGCGCTACTCGGTGAGCGGCGCGTTGTGACTCAGGTTGGAGGGCTGCATGCCTGGGGCATGCGCGGCAGAGGGGAGCCCCTCGGTCGGCACCACCTGCTCCTGCGAGAGCGGTGGGGTGTTGGTATCTGCCGCCGCATCGCCATCGGCGGCGGGCGGCTCTGGCCAGGCAAAGGGCTGCTGGCTCAGCTGCGAGAGCGGGTCGGCCACGCGTTGGGGGCGATCGGGCGGCGCGCTGGGGTGTTTTTCTTCGACCTGCAAGGCCACGGCATTGATGCGCGCGGCCAGCTCCTGCATCCAGGCTTCGTCAATGACCGGTTGCTTGTCGTTGCTGCGGCTGAAGATCAGCGCCAGAAACTCGCGCGCCTTGGGCGAGCCGGCATCGGCGGCGCGCCGGTAGTACTGGATGGCGGTGGCGAAATTGCGCTGCACGCCGCGCCCCAGATGGTAGCGGTAGGCCAGCTCCAGCAGCGCATTGGCATTGCCCTCGTCGGCACGCGCGCGCAGGCGGCCCAGCTGCTCGGCGGTGCTGGCGCGCTGGTAGCTGGCGATGCGGCCGAGGTTTTGGGCCGCCGTCTGGCTGCCGCCGGCCTGGGCCTGGGCGTACAGCTCCTTGGCCTCGTTCATGCGTCCTTCGAGCTCGCGCTCGACGGCCAGGTCATTGAGCGCCATCGCATCGCCATCGCGCGCGGCCTGCTCCAGCAGCAAGCGCGACTGCTGCATGGCCTTGGGGCCAGTCACTTTGCGCTCGACCAGGGACAGCAGGTAGGTGGCCTTGGCCAGGCGCGCATCGGCTGCGCGCTGCAACCACTGGCGGCCGGTGGGCACATCCCGCACACCGCCGGTGCCCGTGCCCAGCATGTAGCCCAGCGCCGCCATGGCCCGGGCATCGCCTTGTGCGGCGGCCTGGCCCAGCCACTGGCGGGCCTGGGCGCCCGCTTGCGGCAGGCCGGCGTTCTGGTAGTAGTACATGCCCAGCTCGAACTGGGCGCTGACTTCGCCTTCCTGTGCCTGTCGGCGCAGCGCCTGCAGGCTGGCATCGCTGCGCTGGGCTGGCATGCGGATCGATGAGCCCGGCGCGGCGGGCGCTGCAGGGGCCGGGCTGCTGGCGGCCGCGCCGGCATCGCCGCCGCCTGCCGATGGCAGCACGATGGCGGCCCAGCTGGCGCAGGCTTGCAGCAGCAGCCCGCCGGTCAGCGCCAAAAGGCCCGCCCGGCGGCGGGTAGGTGCGAGGCGCCTCATCGCGTTTTGCTGCGGCGCGCGGGGGCGGCGGCAGGGGCAGGCTGGGCAGGGGGGGTGGCCACAGGGCCCTCCACTTCCCAGCGCAGCTGCGACTGGGCGATGACGCCGGTCTGCGCGGCAATCTGCTGCTGCACGGCCTCGATGCTGGTCAGGCCCTCAATCGGTGCCAGCTGGGCCTGGGTGAGGGCCACCGGCACGCGGCCGGTCAGCGGCTTGGTGGTCTGGGCGCAGTACACCTGCTCCACGCCAGGGCGGGCGGTCTCGATCAGGAAGGAATTGGCCTGCGACACATCGGGCACCATCAGGCCGATGCGACCCTGGGCCACCACCGCCTGCTGCTGCGGGTTGGGATAGACCTGGGTGACCACCTGGGCGGCATCCTGGTAGTAGCAGTAGAGAAAGCCGGTGCGGGCCGGCGCCACACGCAGCACCACCGAGGTGCCGATGGGCAGCTGCGAGGCCAGCTCCTTGTGGCCGAGCAGGGACAGCGCCAACGCGTCGGTGGTCGGCTCGTTGTCCGGCAGGCCGTGCGGGCGCGGCTTCAGTTCGTTGCTTTGCGGCGAGTAGCTGGAGGCGATCTTGTCATCGGCCGACATGCCGGCATACAGGCGCAGCAGCCCCATATAGGTCTCAAAGTTGACGACGCCAACCGGGGTCAGGTCCAGCGATGCCTGGTAGAGCGCGAGCGCATTGCGCAGCGCGGTGGAGTCGTTCCCATCGATGGGGCCGCTCCAGGCGCCTTCGGCCTGCAGCACGCGCTGGGCCAAGGTGATGCGGTCGGCCGCGCCTTGCTCGTCAAACCAGGTGCGCATCTGGCGTTTGAATTCGGGGTGGTTTTGCTCGTAGTCGATGCATTCCCAGTACGGCACCTTGGCCCATTTGCCCACCAGCTCGATGGTGGCCAGGTCGACCAGCAGGCGCACGGCCGCGCCCGCGCCCTGGTTCACGTCGGCAGCCACTTCGTACTGCACGCCCAGGCGGTAGATGTGCTTGGGCAGGCCGGTGGCGCGCCCGCCGATCTCGACCGAGCGGCCGCCGGTGGCGACGACCAGCTCGTTGGCTGAATCCAGGCCGGGGTAGAGCGTGCGGGAGTTCATGTCGCCCAGATGCAGATCGAGCCCCACCACCGTACCCAGCAAGTCCCAGCTGTAGCCGGTGTCGGTATTGGCGGTGGAGACGCCCAGGCTGCTGCGCTTGGAGACCACCGTCTTGTCGCCAAAGCTGATGGCGCCCGAGACATAGATCTGTGGCTTGCGCAGCTCGATCTGACCGTTGTTGAGCAGCAGGCTGGTCATCGTCTGCACGGTGTCCTGCTTGAGCGCATCGACTTCATAGTCGACCACGCGGAAGGCCTGGCTGGTGCGTGACATGCGCGAGAGCGCCGTGATTACCATCTCCTTGGTGCCGGTGGAAAACAGCCCCGAGGGATCGGGGATGCTCTTGACCGCGACAAGCGTCGAGGGCACCTGCTCGGCCGCCAGCATGCGGTCCATGCAGGCCAGGCCTTCGCGCATCGCCGATGCGGATTTGGTGGGCGTGACCAGCGGTGACTGCTCGGTGATGCCCTTTTCAATGATGTCCTTGCGGTCGGACAAGGTGGGCTGGATGCTGCAGGCAGACAAGGCCAGCACGCAGGGCGCAAGCGCCAGGCGGCGAATCGATGAAAGATGCATGGTGGTTATTCGTTATGGCGATGGTGGGGCTGCCGCTGGGCTCAGCGTGCTGCCGGGCTCCCTCGTCCCGGGGTGGCTGCACAGAGTTTTCTGGCTCTGGCGCAGAAGCCATCGTGTTTATTTGCAGATATTGATGACTGAGCCACGTACCACGGTGACCTGGTCGGCATTGCCTGCCCCATAGCGGTTACCGATACCGGCCGTGCCTTCGTTGATCTGGGGGGCGGCACCCACATTGGTATTGCAGTTCTTGCCCGAGGGGCCGGTGACCATTTCACGCTCGATGGCGGATCTGGAGTCCTGCTCCGTCAGGTAGTTGCGGGCCATGGCATTGCTCACCTTGTTGCGTGAGGCTGGATCGAGCCCGGTGCGGCCTGCGGGTGGCTTTTGCTGGGCCTGTGCGGCGGCGCACAACAGGGCGAGAACCCATACCCCGGCATAGCTGGCTTTCATGCGCAGTCTCCTTGAGGGACCCTCTGCACAACGATCGCAGGCCAAGGGATGCGGCGGCCGCATCCCTTGGCGCTGACGAATGCTCTACAGAAGATCTTTTTATAGGGGCCGGCCAGCAAATGGTCTCCAGACGCATTCGGCGGCCAGCGGGATGAAGGGATGGGGATTACTTGCCGTCGTTGGAGGCGAGGTTTTGCTCGGCCTTGGTCATCGCGCCGATCGCCATATTGGCCACGGCACCATTGGTGACCGAGACTTCCTGCTTGTTATTGCCGCCAATATTGACGTTGCCCTTGTTGGAGGCCAGGTTTTGCGTAGCGGTAGCACCTGCGCCGATGGCCATATTGGCGACAGCGCCGTTCTTTACAGTGACCTTCTGGTCGTTGTTGCCCTTGATTTTCACTTCTGCCTGGGCAGACATTGCGATAGCCGAAACCGACACCAGAATTGCGAAAAACTTCTTCATAAAAATCTCCTCGTTACTGAAAGAATATGGTGCACTTCCTGTGTATGCACCTCTGCAGTCAGCTCCCCATGTCGGAGAAACCGAACCGTTCATTGGCGTGCGGCCGCAGGGCGCCCTGCTACCGTCCACCAATGTTCACTACGCTGCGCATGCCGGTGCCGGTGGCCTGGTTGACCACCGGTCCGCCTACGGACACCACCTGGCTGCCGCTGCCGACTCCGCCATTGCGCGACGCAATATTCAATTCGCTATAGGCACCGAAACTGGCCATGTTCGCGACCACGCCATTGACCGAGGTCACCTGGTTGTTGCCGCGAATCTGGCGGATGTTCTTGTTCGATGAGATATTCATCACCGCCTGGGCCGCCGGGCCGGAGATATTGACGATGCCGCCATTGACCACCACCTGCTGGTTGTTTTGGGCGAATACCGAGGCGCTCAGCCCCAGGCCTGCCCACAGCAGCAGATGCCGCTGTTGTGCCAGTACCTGGATGCATGCCTGCTTGGCGCATGTAATGGATTGATGGCCCATAGTCAATAGCTCCTTGCCGATAGACGAAAACTTGCTAAGGCGTGTTTTTAACTGCAGACCGGTGCCGCGAAATGACGAGTTGAAACCGAGTGATTCATGAATATTTCATGACATAAGAAATATCTGGTAGCAATTGACTTTGATTTTTTGAAAGTGCCTATAGAAAATAAATATGCGAGTAACAAGTGAATTACATATGAGCCTATAAACCGAATAGATGCGTAAGCAATTTCTTTACAAAGATCTGCAAATTGGTAAGGCGCTTTACTTTTGAGCTTTGTTTTTACGAATAAGTAAAAAAGCCTGCCCAAATGGGGCAGGCTTTGAACCGGATTAGCGGGGGTGCTATAAAAAAAAGCAGCCCATTGGGCTGCTCCTGGTGTTTACCCTAGGGCAAACCATGCGCTGTGCCGCGCAAGGCGGAGGCCTGCGTTCATGCGCCGGCCTTGACCTTCAGGCGCCAGGCGTGCAGCAATGGCTCGGTGTAACCCGAGGGCTGCTCCTTGCCCTTGAACACCAGGTCCAGTGCGGCCTGGAAGGCGGCACCCTGCGGGTTGGCCACTAGGCTCTTGTAAGCCGCGTCGCCTGCGTTCTGGCCATCGACCACCTTGGCCATGCGGGCGAAGCTGTCGCGCACCATCGCTTCGGTCACGATGCCGTGCTGCAGCCAGTTGGCGATGTGCTGGCTGGAGATGCGCAGGGTGGCGCGGTCTTCCATCAGGCCCACGTTGTGGATGTCGGGCACCTTGGAGCAGCCCACGCCCTGGTCGATCCAGCGCACCACATAGCCCAGGATGCCCTGCACATTGTTGTCCACTTCCTGCTGCTTGTCGGCATCGCTCCAGTTCGGGTTGGCGGCCACGGGTACTTGCAGGATGGCATTGAGCAGGTTGTCGCGCTCGGCATCGGCGCTGGTCTTTTCCAGCTCCTTTTGCACCTCGGCCACATTGACCTGGTGGTAGTGCAGCGCATGCAGGGTGGCGCCGGTGGGCGAGGGCACCCAAGCGGTGTTGGCGCCGGCCTTGGGCTGGGCAATCTTTTGCTCCAGCATGGCCTTCATCAGGTCGGGCATGGCCCACATGCCCTTGCCGATCTGGGCGCGGCCGCGCAGGCCCATGGTCAGGCCCACCAGCACATTGCTCTTTTCATAAGCGGGCAGCCAGGCGCAGGTCTTCATGTCCGCCTTGCGCACCATGGGGCCGGCGTACATGGCGGTGTGCATTTCGTCGCCGGTGCGGTCCAGGAAGCCGGTGTTGATGAAGGCCACGCGTGCAGGCGCTGCGGCAATCGCAGCTTTCAGGTTCACCGTGGTGCGGCGCTCTTCGTCCATGATGCCGAGCTTGACGGTGTTGGCAGGCAGCCCCAGCATCTGCTCGACGCGGCCAAACAGCTCGTTGGCAAAGGCCGCTTCGGCCGGGCCATGCATCTTGGGCTTGACGATGTAGACACTGCCGGTGCGGCTGTTGCGGATGCCCTGGGCGCCCTTGCCCTGCAGGTCGTGCATGGCAATCGCCGTGGTCACCACCGCATCCATGATGCCTTCGGGGATCTCTTTCTGGTCGGCACCCCAGAGGATGGCCGGGTTGGTCATCAGGTGGCCGACATTGCGCAGGAACATCAGCGAGCGGCCATGGAGCTTGAGGCTGTCGCCATTGGCGCCCGTGTACTCGCGGTCGGCGTTCAGGCCCCGGGTCACCGTCTTGCCGCCCTTGTCGAAGGACTCGGTCAAGGTGCCCTTGAGAATGCCCAGCCAGTTGGCGTAGCCGTTGACCTTGTCTTCAGCGTCCACCGCCGCCACCGAGTCTTCCAGATCGAGAATCGTCGACAGCGCCGCTTCCACCACCACGTCAGAGACGCCGGCGGCATCGCTGCTGCCAATGGGGGTGGCCTTGTTGATGATGATGTCGATATGGATGCCATGGTTCTTCAGCAGCACCGATTGGGGTGCGGCGGCATCGCCTTGGAAGCCGACGAACTTGGCAGCTTCGTGCAGGCCGGTCTTGCTGCCGTCCTTGAGCGTGACGGCCAGTTGGCCGCCTTCGACGGCGTAGCCGCTGGCATCGGCGTGCGAGCCTTTTGCCAGCGGCGCGGCCTGGTCCAGGAACTGGCGGGCATAGGCGACGACCTTGGCGCCGCGCACCGGGTTGTAGCCCTTGCCCTTTTCTGCGCCGCCGTCTTCGCCAATGACATCGGTCCCGTAGAGCGCGTCATACAGCGAGCCCCAGCGGGCGTTGGCCGCGTTGAGCGCATAGCGCGCATTGAGAATGGGCACCACCAGCTGCGGGCCGGCTTGCACGGCCAGCTCGGAGTCCACGTTCTCGGTGCTGGCCTTCACGTCTTGCGGCTGCTCGACCAGGTAGCCGATCTGGGTCAGGAACTGGCGGTAGGCCGGCATGTCGGTGATCGGGCCGGGATGGGCCTTGTGCCAGCTGTCCAGCTCGGCTTGCAGGCGGTCGCGCTCGGCCAGCAGGGCCGCGTTCTTGGGCGCCAGGTCAGAGACGATGGCATCAAAACCTTGCCAGAACGCAGCGGGCTCCACGCCGGTGCCTGGCAGCACCTGGGTGTTTACAAAGTCATACAGAACCTGGGCCACTTGCAGGCCGTGGACGGTGGTGCGTTCAGTCATGGTGTCTACCTTTCAATACTTAACAACTGCAGGTGCGCGGGAGCACCCATCAGCACACTTTATTCCATACCCGCCATGGCAATCAATCCATTAAAAACACTTTGATATATGACTTTTATGGATGTAATCAACGACTGTCAGCGCCTCGTTAGGGGGGGTGTGGATGTGATGGTTTGAATGATCTGATCCGACATATTTATATATCAAGCCTTTGTCAGGATGCTGTCGGCGTAGGCGCTGGCTTGCTGCAGCGCCCCTACCACAGCTGTTGCCCAAAAGTAGCAAGCCGTCAGAAAAAGCGCGCAAAGCTTGATGGAAATCAGAAATGATCAGATACAATCATTTTCATCAGGAGGCGGTAATTTCCCACGCGCCTTCGCTTCTCAGGAGTGTTTCCATGGCGAATTTGACCGACAGCTTGAATGATCTGATGTCTCTGGACGGCGCTTTGTGCGCAGCCGTTGTCGACTACAACAGTGGCATGATGCTGGCCAGCGCCGGCACTGGCGTGGACATGGAACTGGCAGCTGCCGGTAACACCGAAGTGGTGCGCGCCAAGATGAAGACCATCAAGGCCCTGGGCCTGAACGAGAACATCGACGATATCCTCATCACGCTGGGCAAGCAGTACCACATCATCCGTCCTTGCTCGCGTCTGGCCGGCATCTTTGTGTACTACGTGCTCGACAACAAGCGCGCCAACCTGGCACTGGCACGCCGCAAGGTGACCGACGTCGAAAGCGCGATGACCATGTAAGGCCGCGCCGCCACAGCGATGCTGAGCGGCCATGGTTGTTACCTGGCGTGCCGCCGTGGCACCGCCGCGTCGCAAATAACATACGCTTTGTTACGAGTTGCGGGCCGCGCTGCTGCACGCTGTTTTTGCAGGCGGCAACAAGCCAGACCATGCGCGGCTGCTATCCAAATGTCGAATATCTGCGCCGAATGCACCTGCCTGGGTGACAGCCGCATGCAGAGCATGATTGCTTCGATCAGAAGTGACTTATTAGAATCATCTATACCTTCATAAGGTGGTAGTGCTTGATATAGATCACATGGATTGGAGATCGACATGGCAAATCTGAACGACAGCTTGAGCGACTTGATGACGATGGACGGCGCGCTGTGCGCTGCCGTGGTGGACTACAGCAGCGGCATGATGCTGGGCAGCATCGGCAGCGGTGTGGACATGGAGCTGGCAGCAGCTGGCAACACCGAAGTGGTGCGCGCCAAGATGAAGACGATGAAGGCCCTGGGCCTGAACGACAACATCGACGACATCCTCATCACCTTGGGCAAGCAGTACCACCTCATCCGCCCATCGCAGAAGCTGGCCGGCATCTTCGTCTACTACGTGCTGGACAAGGCCCGCTCCAACCTGGCGCTGGCCCGCCGCAAGGTGGCCGATGTCGAATCGAACATGACCATGTAAACGACGTTGGTCGCCACAGCACAACGGGCCCGATGGGCCCGTTTGCTTTTGCAGCGCCCGTGCTGCGCAGGTTAGGCCGAGACCAGCGGCGCGCGGAACTGGTAGCCCACTTTTTGCTGCGATTGCAGCGGCACCGCCAGCGGCGTGGCCTTCTCGATGCGGCGGCGCAGGCGGTAGATGGTGGCGTGCAGGCTGTTGTCGGAGTCGCTGGCGGTCGGGTAGCCCAGCAGTTCACGGATCTGGTCGCGGCCCACGACGGCGCCCTGGGCTTTTAGAAAACACTGCATCAGCATCAGGTCGGTGGGGCTCAGTTCCACGCTCTGGCCATCGGGCGTCAGCAGCAGGCTGCGGTGGCTGTCGAGCTTCCAGGCCGTGGCGACCTGGGCGGTGGTCATGATGCGGCGGTGCACGGCGCGCACGGCCAGCTCCACCTGCTCGAAGGTCACCGGCTTGGTCAGGTACATGTCGGCGCCGGCATTGATGACCTCGGCAAACACCTCGGGGCCCAGCCGTCCCGAGACGATCAGCACGCCCGCCTGGTTGCGCTTGCGCAGAATGCGCAGAAGATCGGTGCCGTTGACGCCGGGCAGCATCAGGTCCAGCACATAGAAGTCAAAACGGTAGGGCTCGATATCGGCCAGCAGGTCGCTGCTGTCGTTGTAAACCTGTACCTGCACGCCCTGGTTGCGCAAGTGTTGGGCCAGAAATTCGCTGTATTCGGGGTCGTCGTCGACCAGGGCGAGCGTGGCGGGGAGCATGGTGGTTCCGTGAAATGGTGCAGTCGGTGAAAAGTCCTGAGAAGCGCGGTGCCAGCTTCTGCAGGGGCAAGCGGCCGGTGGCCATCGCGTGGCTGGCTAATCATCCAGCCCTTGGGGCAACTCGATACGCATGATGGTGCCGTTTGGCTGGCGCGGCAAGGCCTGCACCGTGCCCTGGTGCAACTGCACCACCGAGCGCACGATGAACAGACCCAGCCCGGCACCCGCCCGGTGGCGGTGCTCGGTGCCGCGCGTGCCTTTCTCGAACAGGCGCGGGCGCAGGCTGTCGGGGATGCCCGGGCCTTCGTCGATCACCTCGATGATCAGCGCCAGCGGGTCGTCCGAATCGGCCAGGCGCAGCAGCACGGGGCTGTCGACCGGCGCGTAGTTGAGCGCGTTGTTGAGCAGGTTGCGGATGGTCAGCCGCATCAGCGCCGGGTGCAGCTGCACCGTGCGCGCCTCGGCATCCCAGACCACCTGGATGCGCGGGCGGGCATCGGCAGCGATGTCGTGCAGCACCAGGTTGACCAGGGTGGGCAGATCGGTATCGGACGAGGCGCCAGCGCGCCCGCCCACGGCAAGAATAGTGCCGGCGGCCAGGGTGTTGTCCAGGGTGCCGATGACCTGCTGGAGCACATGCTCGGCGCGCAGCAAGGCCTTGGTGGCCGGCGTGGTCTGGCTCAGCTGCAGCTCGGCAATGGCCGACATGGTGGCCTGCATCGCGGCCGAGGCGTTGTTGAGCGGCTGGCGGATCTCATGCGAGAGCAGCTGCAGCATTTCGCTGTGCTCGGTGAGCATGGCGGTGCGCCAGTCCAGCAAGGTGCGCAGCTTGAGCAGCTCGCTTTTCTCCTCGGTGCGCTCCAGGTCGGTGGACGACAGCGCGGCCAGTTGCGCGCGCAGGTCATCCGCTTGCGCCGCATTGGCGTATTCGGCGCTGCAGTCCTGCATCAGCATCAGCACGCCCTGGGCGGTTTTGCTGCCTGCCGGCCCGGGCCAGAGGTGGGGCGAGAGGCTGATGCGGCGCCAGGCGACCTGGCCATGGGCATCGGTCTTGCACGTGTCGAACTGCTGGCGCAGGCCCTGGGAGGCGGCCTGCAGCGCCGCGTGGTGCTGCTGGGCAAAGTCGGGGGGCAGCGCTTCATCGAGCTGCTGGCCGACGATGCCGGTGGTGGGCACACCAAACCATTCGCACCACTGCGGCGTGGCCAGGCGCAGGCGCTGGTCACGGCCCCAGTAGGCCATGGCAACGGGGCTGCTGCCAAACAAGCGCAGCAGTTGCGCGGGGGCGTACCAGAGCGCGTCGGCGCTGGAGGGAGTGCTGGTGGGCGGCGTTGAAGCTGACGGCATAGGAGCGGGGGCGCGGGAAAAGAGCGGCTGTCAATGAGTGTCGCAGCGGGATGTGCGCTTTCATGCGCCCGCCAGGCCGGAGCCCCGATGATAATAGGCTGTGGCCCAGCCAGCGCGTCGCACAAGCGGCGGCCAGCGGGCTTTGCGTATTTTCTGTGTTCTGTCTGGTATGGATCGCCTCAAGCAGCTCGAATCATTTGTCGCCATCGCCTCGCGCGGCAGCCTCACGGCCGCTGCCAAGGCCGAAGGCGTGGCCCCGGCCATCATGGGCCGCCGGCTCGATGCGCTGGAGGAGCGCCTGGGCGTCAAGCTGCTGGTGCGCACCACGCGCAAGCTCACCCTGACGTACGAGGGCGCGGCCTTTTTGGAAGACTGCCAGCGCCTGCTGGCCGAGCTAGCCAGTGTCGAGGCCAGCGTCAGCGCCGGGGGCATCAAGGCCACTGGGCATCTGCGCGTGACCGCACCGGCCGGCTTTGGGCGCCGCCATGTGGCGCCGCTGCTGCCGCTCTACCATGCGCGCCACCCGGATGTGACGATCTCGCTGAACCTGAGCGACCGCCTGGTCGACCTGGCCGGCGAGGGCTATGACTGCGCGATTCGCGTGGGCGACCTGCCCGATTCCTCACTGGTCAGCGTGCGCGTGGCCGACAACCGGCGCCTGTGCGTGGCCACGCCCGAGTACCTGCGCCGCCGCGGCATTCCCCGCCACCCCAGCGAGCTGAGCCAGCATGACTGCCTGACCTTGTCGAGCGAGGCCTCGCAAACGCGGGGCTGGGCGTTTCGCATGCCGGCGGCCACTGGCGCCAGCGAGGTGGTCTACCTCAAGCCTGGCGGCCCGCTCGATTGCTCGGACGGCCAGGTGCTGCACGACTGGTGCCAGCAAGGCTGGGGCATTGCCTGGCGCAGCACCTGGGAGGTCGAGTCCGAGATTGCCGCCGGCCGCCTGGTCGAGGTGCTGGAGGACTTTGCTGCGCCGCCCAACGGCATCTATGTGATGTTCCAGCAGCGCAAGCACCTGCCGCTGCGGGTGCGCTTGTGGATCGATTTCGTCAAGCAGCACTACGAACGTGCCGATTTCTGGAAAAAGATGGAGTAACACGATGACTTTGGAAGCTGTTCTGGCCTGCCTGCACCTGCTGGCCTTGTTGACCATGGTGGTTTTTCTCTCCAGCGAGGCGGCGTTGTGCCGCGCCGAGTGGATGAATGGGGCCGTGGTGCAGCGCTTGGCGCGCCTCGATCTGATCTACGCCTTTGCCGCGCTGGCGGTGCTGGCCACCGGCCTGCTGCGCCTGTTTCTGGGCGCCAAGGGCGTGACCTGGTATGTCAGCCAGCCGCTTTTTCACCTGAAGATGACCTTGGTCGTCGTCGGCGTGGTGCTGTCCTTCAAGCCGACAGCCGTGTTCCGCCGCTGGTTACGGCAATTGCGCGACAATGGCGCTTTGCCCGGGGACGCCGAGGTGCGCGCCACGCGTAAATGGGTCATGTGGCAAGCCCATCTGATTCCCGTGATCGCCGCCGTCGCCGTGTTTTATGCCCGGGGCTGGTAAACCGGCCTGGCGCTGGTAACCGCTTCGTCTAAGTTTCAAATATGTTGCAAGTCAAAAAAGATTTGCTCGCAGTGCTTGCTGCCGAGCTCGAGAAATTGTCGCCTGGCGCAGGTAGCCGTGCGGCCTTTGAAACGCCCAAGGTGGCCGCCCACGGTGACTATGCCGTGACCGCCGCGATGCAGCTGGCCAAGCCGCTCAAGGCCAATCCCCGCGCGCTGGGCGAGCAGCTCAAGGCGGCGCTGGAGGCCGCGCCCGCCTTTGCGCAATGGGTGGATGCGGTCGAGATCGCCGGTCCAGGCTTTTTGAACCTGCGCCTCAAGCCCGCTGCCAAGCAGCAGGTGGTGCAGGAAGTGCTGGCCCAGGGCGAGCGCTTTGGCATGCAGCCGCCGCGCGATGAAAAGATCATCGTCGAGTTTGTCTCGGCCAATCCCACCGGTCCGCTGCACGTGGGCCATGGCCGCCAGGCCGCGCTGGGCGATGCGATCTGCAACCTCTACGGCAGCCAGGGCTGGAGCGTGCACCGCGAGTTCTACTACAACGACGCGGGCGTGCAGATCGACACCTTGACCAAGAGCACCCAGCTGCGTGCCAAGGGCTTCAAGCCCGGTGACGACTGCTGGCCCACCGACAGCGACAACCCGCTGGCCAAGAACTTCTACAACGGCGACTACATCGGCGATATTGCCCAGGCGTTCCTGGCCAAGCAGACCATCGAGGCCGATGACCGCGCGTTCACCGCCAATGGAGATGTCGAGGATTACGACAACATCCGCAACTTTGCGGTGGCCTACCTGCGCAACGAGCAGGACAAGGACCTGCAGGCTTTCAACCTCAAGTTTGACGAGTACTACCTCGAATCGAGCCTGTACCAGAACGGCCATGTGGACGAGACCGTCCAGCGCCTGATCGCCAGCGGCCACACCTATGAGCAAGATGGCGCGCTGTGGCTGCGCACCACCGACTTCGGTGACGACAAGGACCGCGTGATGCGCAAGTCCGACGGCACCTACACCTACTTCCTGCCCGATGTGGCCTACCACACGCAAAAGTTCCTGCGCGGCTACGGCAAGGCCGTCAACATCCAGGGCACGGACCACCACGGCACCATCGCCCGCGTGCGCGCCGGTCTGCAGGCGGTCAATGTCGGCATTCCCCAGGGCTACCCCGACTATGTGCTGCACACCATGGTGCGCGTGGTGCGCGGTGGTGAAGAGGTCAAGATCAGCAAGCGCGCCGGCAGCTATGTCACCTTGCGCGACCTGATCGAGTGGACCAGCAAGGATGCGGTGCGCTTTTTCCTGCTCTCGCGCAAGCCCGATACCGAGTACACCTTTGATGTCGACCTGGCCGTGGCCCAGAACAATGACAACCCGGTGTTCTACGTGCAGTACGCCCATGCGCGCATCTGCTCGGTGCTGCGCGGCTGGCAGGAGCAAGGCGGCGCTGGTCTGCCTGCGCTGAGCGGCATTGACCTGTGCGCGCTGCAAGGGCCGCAGGCCCAGGCGCTGATGCAGATGCTGGCCCAGTATCCCGAGATGCTGAGCAACGCCGCGGCTGGCAATGCGCCGCACGATGTTACGTTCTATCTGCGTGACCTGGCCTCGGCCTACCACAGCTACTATGATGCAGAGCGTATCTTGGTGGATGACGAAGCCACCAAACTGGCCCGTCTGGCACTCGTGGCAGCGGTCGCGCAGGTGCTGCGCAATGGCCTGGCCGTGCTGGGTGTGAGTGCACCAGAGCGCATGTGATTTTGCGAACAAAGGTAATAACTGCAATGCGACGACATCAACGTGGTGGAACCATCCTGGGCCTGATCCTGGGGCTGCTGGTGGGCGTGGGCGCGGCCTTGGCCGTGGCCGTGTACGTCACCAATGTGCCGGTGCCGTTTGTCAACAAAGGTGGCGTGCGCGGCGAGGCCAAGGACAAGGCCGAGGCGCAGCGCAACCAGAACTGGGACCCGAACTCGCCGCTCTATGGCAAGAACCCCGCGCGTGCGCCCGCGGCTGTGGCACCGGCCGCTCAGGGCGTGGTGGTGCCTGAGCCGCCGCGCACGGTGGCTGACAACGCCCCCGCGCCAGTGGAAAACAAGCCTGCCAAGCCCGAAGTGGTGCTGCCCGATACCACCAAGCCCGCTGACAAGCCGGCAGACAAGACCCAGGTGGCCAAGCTCGACCCCAAGGCCGGCCAGGGCGCAGATCCGCTGGGCGATCTGGCCAAGTCGCGCAGTGCCGATGGCACCGACGGCTTCCAGTACTTCGTGCAGGCCGGTGCTTTCCGCAGCCAGTCCGATGGCGATGCACAGCGCGCCAAGCTGGCGATGATGGGCTGGGAAGCGCGGGTGAGCGAGCGCGAAGTCAATGGCCGCACCGTATACCGGGTGCGCGTGGGCCCCTTCAACAAGCGCGATGATGCCGATGGCCTCAAAGGCAAGCTCGATGGCGCCGGCGTGGATGCGCAAATCGTCCGCGTGCAGCGTTGAACTTTTGGCGGTGCAGGGCACTCCTAACCGCAACTTGTCACTGGAGTTAACAAAACATGAAACGTCGTGAGTTTTCCACTTTGGCGGCTTCCGCTACTGCCGCCTCGGCGCTGAGCCTGCCTTTTGCCACCGGCGCCAACGCACAGGCCAAGTTCAAGGAAGGCAAGGACTACCTGAAGCTGGCCAAGCCCGTCACCCCCGATGCGCCCGCTGGCAAGGTCGAGGTGATCGAGTTCTTCTGGTACAGCTGCCCCCACTGCAATGCCTTCGAGCCGCAGTTTGAAGCCTGGGCCAAGACTGCCCCCAAGAACCTGCAGATCCGCCGCGTGCCTGTGGCCTTCAACAACACCTTTGTGCCGCAGCAAAAGATCTACTTTGCGCTGGAGTCGATGGGCCTGATCCCTGACGTACATGTCAAGGTTTTCCGTGCGATCCACGTCGAGCGCCAGCGCCTGAACAAGGACGACGAGATCTTCGCCTGGATGGACAAGAACGGCGTGGACTTGGCCAAGTTCAAGGAAGCCTACAACTCGTTCAGCGTCGCAGGCCAGGTGCGCAAGGCCACCCAGCTGCAAGAGTCCTACGGCGTCGAAGGCGTTCCATCGCTGGGCGTGGCGGGCAAGTACTACACCGACGGAACCCGTGCCGGCTCGATGAGCAACGTGCTGCAAGTGGTAGAGTTCCTGGCTGCACAAGGCTGAGCGGATTCCCCAACGCTTGAGACAGAGCCCGCGCACTGAACTGACCCCAAGAAGTTGGACAGTTGGAAGCTAGGGACTGAAGGCCTGAATCCGGTATTGCACTGGACTCAGGCCTTTTAGTTTTAGCTTGATGCGTTGGTGATTGTAGTAATGGATGTAGTGGTGAAGACCTTCTTGAAGCTGCGCCACACTGCTGAACTTGTTGAGGTGGAAGAACTCGGACTTCAAGGTTCCGAAGAAGCTCTCCATCGCTGCGTTATCCAAGCAATTGCCCCGACGTGACATGCTTTGCACCAGGCCATGATCGGCCAGCAAGCGGCGATAGGCACGACTTTGGTACTGCCAGCCCTGGTCGGAATGCAGCAATGGTTTTTCCTCCCTGCCCAGCTTGCCTAGCGCCTTGCGCAACATGTCACCCACCATCTTCAAGCGCGGTTGCGTATTCATCTGATAGCTCACCACCTCGCCGTTGAATAGATCCATGACAGGCGACAGGTATAGCTTTTTACCCAAGACGTTGAACTCTGTCACGTCCGTCACCCATTTCTGGTTAGGCTGCTCGGCCATGAACTGGCGCTGCAACACATTGGCCACGCCCGCGTGCTGCCCGGCGCGATAGGAGCGATATTTCTTGGGCCGAACCAGGGACTTCATCCCCATTACCTGCATCAGGCGCTGCACGCTCTTGTGGTTCACATGACAGCCATTGCGCTTGAGTTCAAGCGCAATGCGCCGATAGCCATAGCGTCCTTTGTGAAGCTCGTAGACAGATCGGATCTGAGCCTTGAGCTCAGCGTATTTGTCGCCTCTCCTGTGCACTTGAGCCTGGTAATAGAAGGTGCTGCGCGCCAGCTTACCTGCCCGCAGCAAGTCCTTGAGGTCGTGATCTGGCCTTAGCTCAAGCACTATCCGCGCTTTTTCTGCGCAGCTTGTTTTTTCGCCTGAACCAAGGCCTCCAATTTTTTTAGGTACGCCACCTCCGCGCGCAGGTACTTCACCTCTTTGAGCAAATCTGCGTGCGAACGCGTGTCGTCCGCAGACATAACTGCTTGTGCCTGTGCGGGCTTGGCTGTGGGTGGGTTTGGCATCTTCTTGGAGCGTCCTCTTGGCCGGGGTGCAAGTGCTTGCGGCCCACCGTCATGATATTGCAGCTCCCAGGCGCTGATGACACCCGTGCCACCCCGGATATCAAACAAGGTAATCGTCTCTCGTGCAGACAGATCATCTCGCCACATCCGCTGCAACACTGCCAGTTTGAAGTCAGCGCTGTAGCGACTGAACTTCTTGCGCAACCCTGATAGGCCATGCTGCTGGTAGCTCTTTACCCAACGTCGCACTGTCGCTTGGTCGAGACCGTGAGCATGGGCCAGTGCTCTGAACCCATGCTGCCCCTGCACGTAGCCCTGGACAACTTCCAGCTTGTAACTCTCGTCGTACTTCGCCATGAAAAACACCCCAAAGGTTGGATGGATGTCCAACTTTTGGGGTGCAGTTCACACGCGGGCTTTTTTGTGCCAGAAACGGCCTAACGCTCCAGCATGGCTACAATGGGGCAGAGCAAGATTCATGCCTTATGAGACACCGTATTTTTAACTCTTTGTTGGTGGCAGTGGCCCTGGCCGTGCCGCTGCTGTCGCACGCCGAGCGTGCAGACCGCACCAAGCCCATGAACATCGAGGCGGACGATGGCCGCCACGATGAACTCAAGCAGACCAGTGTCTTCACGGGCAATGTGGTGGTGACCAAGGGCACCATCATCATCCGTGGCGCGCAGCTGACCGTGAGCCAGGACCGCGACGGCTTCCAGCACGGCGTGGTGACTGCTGCGCCGGGCAAGCTCGCATTCTTCCGCCAAAAGCGTGACTCGGCCCCAGGCGCGCCTGACGAGTTCGTCGAAGGCGAAGGCGAGGTCATCACCTATAACGGCCGCGATGACACCGTGCACTTTGAGCGCCGCGGCGAGTTGCGCCGTTACCGCGAGACCACGTTGACCGACCAGGTCAGTGGCCCGCTGATCGTCTACAACAATCTGAGCGATACCTTCACGGTCTCCGGCCAAAAGGGCGCCCAGGCGGCGGCCGAACCCAAGCCCGGTGCGCCCAAGAAGGACCGCGTCCGTGTGATCCTGACGCCCAAGGCCGATGGCAAGGCGGACGACAAGGCCAGCGCCCCAGCCAAGCCCGCTGCCGATGACAAGACGCCATTGCGCCCCAGCACCCAACTGAACGACGGAGCCAAGTGACCGTGGCAGAAAACTCGTCGACCATTTCCGTCAACGCCCGGGTCGCCAACAGCGACCACCGCAGCCAGCTGGAGGTCTTGCACCTGGAGAAATCCTATGGCAGCCGCAAGGTGGTCAAGGACGTGTCGCTGTCGGTGCGCAAGGGCGAAGTGGTGGGTTTGCTAGGCCCCAATGGCGCGGGCAAGACCACCTCGTTCTACATGATCGTGGGCCTGGTACGCAGCGATGGCGGGGATATCCGCATCGATGGGCAGTCGGTGGCCAATATGCCGATCCACCAGCGCTCGCAGCTGGGCCTGTCCTACCTGCCGCAGGAGGCCTCGATCTTTCGCAAGCTCAGCGTGCAGGACAATGTGCGCGCCGTGCTGGAGCTGCAAAAAGATGAGCATGGCAAGCCGCTCTCGCGCGCCGAGGTCGAGCGCCAGCTCACCGCGCTGCTGCAGGAGCTGCGGGTCGAGCACCTGCGCGAATCACCGTCAGTCGCGCTGTCCGGCGGCGAGCGCCGCCGGGTCGAGATCGCCCGTGCGCTGGCCACCCAGCCCCGTTTCATCCTGCTCGACGAGCCTTTCGCCGGCATCGACCCCATCGCCGTGATCGAGATCCAGCGCATTGTCGCCTTTCTCAAGGAGCGCGGCATTGGCGTGCTGATCACCGACCACAATGTGCGCGAAACCCTGGGTATCTGTGACCATGCCTGCATCATCAGCGATGGCAAGGTGCTGGCCGCCGGGACGCCGCAAGAGATTGTGGAGAACGCAGAGGTCCGGAGGGTGTATCTGGGTGAACATTTCCGTATGTGACACCGCACGCCTTGGCGGGCGTGCCAGCCAAGATGCCGTCCCGCGCTGCGGGGCCGGCAGGGCTGATCCGTTGCCAGCTGCCCCAGCCCGTGTGGAGGCGCAGCCATGATGCCGTCGCTGTCGCTGCGCGTATCGCAGAACCTGACCCTGACCCCCCAGCTGCAGCAGTCGATTCGCCTGCTGCAGCTGTCCACGCAGGAGCTGACACAGGAAGTCGAGCAGATGCTCGACGAAAACCCGTTTCTGGAGCGCGAGGGCGATGAGGCCCCCGAGGCTGAAGCCCGTAAAGAAGCCGCTGAATCTGCCGAAGCTGCAGACGCTGCAGACGCAGCCGACAAGGGTGCCGATACTGCTGCCAGCACCGACACCAACAACAGTAGCGATTTCGAGCCCGGAACCTCCGACCAGCCGCTGGATTTTGCTGCGGGCAAGGAAACCGGCGTCGATGCCGAGGCCGCTGCCGGCGATTCGGCATCGGACTGGGAAGAGTGGGGCGGCGATCTGCCCGCCCGCTCCAGCGCCAGCGATGACGACGACGAGACGCCGATGTCCGACCGGCGCAGCGAGCACCTGAGCCTGCAGGATGTGCTGCACCGCCAGGCCTTGTCGCTGCGCCTGTGCCAGGAAGACCGGGCCGCGCTCTACTTTCTGATTGAATCACTGAACGACGACGGCTACCTCGAAGAAACGCTGGCCGAGCTGGCGCAAAGCTTTGGCGATGCCTCGGATCCCGAACGCTACGAAGCCCTGCTGCACCACCTGACCGTGGCGCTGCGCTTGCTGCAAAGTCTGGAGCCGATTGGCGTGGGCGCGCGCAACCTGTCCGAATGCATGCAGCTGCAGATCAAGGCCCAGCAGCGGCTGTTGGATGAAGAGGGCTCGGACACGCCCGAGGCCGATGCGCTGGCGCTGGAGACCGCTTTGCTGGTCTGCCAGGAATCGCTGGAGCTGCTGGCGCGCCGTGATGTGCGCAAGCTGGTGCAACTGACCGGATGCAGTGATGCCGCGGTGCGCAGCGCGCTGGCGCTGATCGCCAAGCTCGAGCCCCGCCCCGGCCGGCCCTATGCCGATGTGGACCGCAACACCATCATCCCCGATGTCCTCGTGCGACCCAGCAATGAGCGCGGCCTGCCGGTGCCCGGTTTCAGCGTGCAGCTCAATGCCGAGGTGATGCCGCGCCTGCGCGTGCAGGATGTCTACGCCAATGCCTTGCGCAGCCACAAGGGCAGCGAGGGCCATGGCGCGCTGCAGCAGCGGCTGCAGGAGGCGCGCTGGTTCATCAAGAACATCCAGCAGCGCTTTGACACCATCTTGCGCGTCTCGCAGGCCATCGTCGAGCGCCAGCGCAATTTCTTTGTCCATGGCGAGCTGGCGATGCGCCCCATGGTGCTGCGCGAGATTGCCGATGAGCTGGGCCTGCACGAGTCCACCATCAGCCGCGTGACCACGGCCAAGTACATGGCCACGCCGCAGGGCACGTTCGAGCTCAAGTACTTCTTTGGCTCGGGCCTGGGCACCGAGACCGGCGGCAGTGCGTCGAGCACGGCGGTCAAGGCGCTGATCAAGCAGCTGCTGGACGAGGAAAGCGCGAAAAAGCCGCTGTCGGATGCAAAAATCGCCGATCTGCTGCAGGCCCAGGGCATTGAATGCGCGCGCCGCACGGTGGCCAAGTACCGCGAGGCCATGCGCATCCCGCCGGCCAGCCTGCGCAAGGCGCTGTAAGCGCAAGCAGCCAGGGCCCATAAAAAAACCGCAGTTGCGTTAGGCACTGCGGTTTTGCTTTGAGACGGAGCCGCTTTACTTTGGCCACAGCCACCAGATGAACAAGGCCAGCACGGCCAGCATCAGGCCAAACTTGGTGAGCTTGTAGGCCGTCTTGTTCCAGGCCTTGAAGCGGCGGCGGTACTGGCCCATGTAGAACGAGATCTTGAAGATGCGGCTGATGAAGCCGCGCGGATCGCCTTCGTTGTTGGGCGAGCTGGCGGCAGCGACCACATGCGTGCCCAGCCAGCGGTTGAGCCACTGCGCAAAGCCATTGGTCATCGGGCGCTCGACATCGCAGAACAGCACGATGCGGTTGCCTTCGGACCGGTTCTCGGCCCAGTGCATAAAGGTCTCGTCAAAGATCACGCCTTCGCCCTCGCGCCAGCTGTAGGGCGTGCCATCGACCTCGATCATGCAGCGGTCATCATTGGGCGCCAGCACAGCGAGGTGGTAGCGCAGCGAGCCGGCATAGGGGTCGCGGTGCAGGTTGAGCTTGGCGCCGGGCGGCAGCTCGGCAAACATGGCCGCCTTGATGCCGGGGATGGACTGCACCAGCGCCGTGGTCTTGGGGCACAGCTCCATCGCAGACGGGTGGGCCTGGCCGTACCACTTCAGGTAGAAGCGCTTCCAGCCGGTCTTGAAGAAGGAGTTGAAGCCCGCGTCGTCGTTGTTGGCCGCGGCCTTGATCTGCATGGCCTGGTGCAGACCGATGGCCTCTTCGCGGATCTCGCGCCAGTGGGCCTGCAGGGGGGCCAGGTCGGGGAAGGTGCTGGTGGGCAGGTAGGGCGTGCGCGGTACCTTGCTGAACATCAGCATGAAAACATTGAATGGCGCCGTGAACGTGGAGTGGTCAAACAGCTGGCGCAGCAGCTTGTGCCGCACCTTGCCACGCAGGTGCATGTAGAGGCCGCAGCCAAAGAAAAGCAGCACCAGGGCCAGAACGATGATTTTTGCCATAGACAGCGATTTTAGCGACTGTGCTGTGGCGGCTGTCTGCGCAACCGCAAACTGGCGCGCGGCAAGGGCTGCGGGGCGGTGGGATGGCCTGCTGGCAGCAGGCCTATTGCGGTTTGGTCAATGGCAAGCCAGGTGGGCTTACCTGGGCTGGGCGGCGAAGGCGGTTTTCAGGCGCTGCAGCATCTCGCGGTTGAGCTGGCGCTGCTGGCCGCTCCAGTGCGTCATCGCCTTGTTCAGCTCGGCCTGCAGGCCATTGGCCGTCTGCCAGTCACCCTGGCCCGCAGCCCAGATCGCGTACTCGGCCATCACATCGAAGCTGCCCGAGTGCTGGCGCGCAAAATCAAAGCTCTTGCGCGCCATCGCCTGGTCGCCCAGCTGGGCGTAGGCCTTGGCCACCAGCAGGCCCACGGCCTCGGCGCGGAAGTGCACATCGGCCTGGGCAATCACGCGCAGCTGCTGCAGCGCCTGCTGCGGATGGCCGGCCTGGTAGGCCGCTTGCGCAGCGCCCCAACGGATATCGAGGTCGTTGGCAAACGGACCCTTCATGCTGGCCTCAAAGTGGCCAAAGGCCTGCTCGGCCTGGCCATTGGCCAGCAGGGCCTGGGCCAGGCGGATCTGGTTCTGCGCGGTGGGGCTGTAGTCGTAGGCGGCCTGGGCTTCGCGCACCTCGCGGGTCGGGTCCAGCGCCTTGACGGCGTTGCTCGCCAGGCTGCGGGCATGGCGCTGCAGGCGCGAATTGGGCAGGTAGATGGCAAAGAAATACACCACGCTGCCCAGGAAGGGGAAGGCCAGCAGCACAAACAGCCAGTAGTTGTTCTGGCCGCTGCGCACGGCGTGGACCGCAAAAAACAGCGCAATGATGACGTGTACGCCAGCTCCGAGGTAGGGCATCCGCATTCTCTCTGAGTGATGGAGGGGAAGGGCGGCTGCACCGAGGGCTGCGGCCCGCTCTGGGGCCAGACTATAGCAGCCAGCCACCCGTTACCGCTGCGCTATAGGAGCCGGGCTGCCGAATGCCACTGGCACAGTCCACATTCCCGTGCGCTTGGCAGACAATGGGGCAAGCGCGTATGCTTGCCCCCCTGCTTATGAACCAACTGCATTTGTTTTTGCCCTGCGCCGCCGGCGTCGAGGGCCTTTTGGCGGACGAAGTCCATGCCATCACCGGCGCCAGCGGCCAGGACCTCCTGGTGGCGCGCGGCGGCGTCATGCTGCGCGGCATGTGGCGCGATGCGCTGCTGCTGAACCTGCACAGCCGCCTGGCCCAGCGCGTGCTGGTCGAGCTCTCGCACAGCATGTACCGCAACGAGAACGACCTCTACCGTGCCGCCAGCGAGGTGGCCTGGGAGATCTGGTTTTCGCCCAAGGAGACCTTCAAGATCGAGGTCACCTCCCAGCACAGCCCGCTGACCAGCCTGAACTTTGCGGCGCTGCGCGTCAAGGATGCGATTGCCGACCGCTTCCGCGAGCGCCGCCACGGCGTGCGCCCCAGCGTGGAGACGCACCACCCCGATGTGCGCGTGCACCTGCACCTGACCACCGATGGCGCCACCATCTATATCGACACCTCGGGCGAAGCGCTGTTCAAGCGCGGCTGGCGCGAGGACAAGGGCGATGCGCCGCTCAAGGAAACGCTGGCCGCGGCGATGATTGCCGCGAGCGGCTGGGACCCGCACGGCGACGACCCGCAGCCGCTCTACGACCCCTGCTGTGGCAGCGGCACGGTGCTGATCGAAGCGGCCCAGATCGCGCGCAAGATCCCGGCCGGCATCCTGCGCCGCTTTGCGTTTGAAAAGCTGGTGCCTTTCCAGCGCCATGTCTGGGAGGCGATGCTCGATGAGGCCGAGCGCCAGATCCTGCCCCAGAGCCCGGTGGGCATCTATGGCTCGGACATCTCGTTCCGGATGGTCGATTTTGCCCAGCGCAATGCCGAGCGCGCCGGTGTGGCCGAGACCATCGAGCTGCGCGGCGGCGATGCGCTGCAGCGCATGCCCCCCTGCGAGCAGCCCGGCATGATGCTGCTCAACCCGCCGTATGGCGAGCGTATCGCGGCGGCGGGCGCTGCTGGCCGCAATGCGGCCGAGCGCATGGGCCATGTCGAGCGCGCAGGGCGCGAGACGGCGCAGACCGAAGATGGCGGCGAGTTCTTCACCCAGCTGGCCAGCCACTGGAAAAAGAACTACAGCGGCTGGAGCGCCTGGATGCTGACGCCTGACCTCAAGCTGCCCGGCAAGATGCGCCTGAAGGAATCGCGCCGCACCCCCATGTGGAATGGCCCGATCGAGTGCCGCTTGTTCCGCTTTGACATGATCAAGGGGGCGCTCAAGCCCCGGGGAGAGCAGCCCGCGCCAGGCGGTCAACCATGAAGGTGGTGCTCAAGTGGCCAACGTGCAATGAAGGTTACACCGGACCGCTTCCCCGGCCGGTGGTGCTGGACACTAATGTGGTGCTCGACATGCTGATCTTCGATGACCCGCATATCCCGCCGATCCGCACGCTGGTGGCCCAAGGCGCACTGCGCTGGATTGCCGACGAGGCCCAGCGCATCGAGCTCGAACGCGTGCTGCACTACAGCCAGATCGCTCCGCGCGTGAGCTACTACGGCAAGACGCCCGAGGGCGTAATGGCCGCCTTTGATGCCGCCGTGCAGTATGTCGATGCCGCGCCCAAGATTCGCTTTAGCTGCACCGATCCGGACGACCAGCATTTTCTGGACCTGGCCAGCCAGCACCAGGCCTTGCTGGTGAGCAAGGACAAGGCGGTGCTCAAGCAGCGCAAACGAGTGGCCACCTACTACGGCGCCACCGTGGGCAACCTGCTGCAGATGGAGCCTGCCGAGGCCCAAGCGCTGGCCTGAGCGCCCGCGCCAGCACAGGGCGGGCGCGGCTTCAACTGTTGCGCCCCAACCACCCATGGCCTGGCGGGCGATGCGCGGCCTGTGCGGCCGGTCTGGGCGCGCGCCGCTATCATGGGACCCATTGCGCAGGGACGGCCCTGCATGGCGCTGCAGCAGCGGCGCGCACCACCGCCAGGACGGCCTGGCCATTCCAAATTTCCCTTTGTTCAAGGAGTTCGATATGGCCTGGGTGTATTTGCTGGTTGCCGGTGTGCTGGAAGTGGTGTGGGCGTTCACGATGAAGCAGTCCCATGGTTTTACCAATATCAAATACAGCGCAATCACGCTGGTGGCAATGATTGCCAGCTTTGGTCTGCTGTCGGTCGCGATGCGCAGCCTGCCGCTGGGCACGGCCTATACGATCTGGACGGGCATTGGTGCCGTAGGTGCCTTTATCGTGGGCATCACCGTGCTGGGCGAGGCGCTGACACCGATGCGCGTCGTGGCGGCCTTGCTGATTGTCAGCGGTTTGGTACTGATGAAGCTGTCCTCGTCCTGAATGCCTGCGGGTGGCTGCAGCGGGGATGCCTTAGGCCTGTGAACGTGTTTGCAGGCCCTGCGACAATAGCGGGATGACCGATTCCTCTACCGCTGCAGGCACCGTGCCTCGCAAGTCCCCGTCCCGGCTTTCCACGGTTGACAAGACCCGCATCGATGACACCCGCATCAAGGTGGTGCGGCCGCTGATCACGCCCGCCTTGCTCGAGGAGTGGCTGCCGATCACCGACGAGGCCTACCAGCTGGTGGAATCGAGCCGCGCGGCCATCTCCAAGATCCTGCACGGGCAGGACGACCGCCTGGTCGTCGTGGTGGGCCCTTGCTCCATCCACGACCATGACCTGGCAATGGACTATGCCCGCCAGCTCAAGGTGCAGGCCGAGGCTTTGAAGGATGACCTGCTGGTGGTGATGCGCGTGTACTTCGAGAAGCCGCGCACGACGGTGGGCTGGAAGGGCTATATCAACGACCCGCACCTCGATGGCAGCTTTGCCGTCAACGAGGGGCTGGAGCTGGCGCGCCGCCTGCTGCTCGATATTCTGGCGCTGGGCCTGCCAGCCGGCACCGAGTTTTTGGACCTGCTCTCGCCGCAGTTCATCAGCGACCTGGTCAGCTGGGGCGCCATTGGCGCGCGCACCACCGAAAGCCAGAGCCACCGCCAGCTGGCCAGCGGCCTGTCCTGCCCGGTGGGCTTCAAGAACGGCACCGATGGCGGCGTCAAGGTGGCGAGCGACGCGATTTTGGCGGCGCAGTCCGAGCATGCCTTCATGGGCATGACCAAGATGGGTCAGAGCGCCATCTTCGAGACCCGGGGCAACCAGGACTGCCACATCATCCTGCGCGGCGGCAAGCAGCCCAACTACAGCGCGGCCGATGTGCAGGCCGCCTGCGAGGTGCTGGCCAAGGGTGGCCTGCGCGAGCAGGTGATGATCGACCTGTCGCATGCCAACAGCAGCAAGCAGCACCGCCGCCAGATCGAGGTGGCCGCCGATGTGGCCCAGCAGGTGGCAGGGGGCAACCGCCGCATCACCGGCGTGATGATCGAGAGCCATATCCACGAAGGCCGGCAGGACATCGTAGAAGGCCAGCCGCTCGCCTATGGTGTCTCGCTCACCGATGCCTGCATCAGCATGGAGCAGACCGTGCCGGTGCTGGCCCAGCTGGCGCAAGCGGTGCAGGCGCGCCGCGCTGCCAACCAAGGCTAAAACCAGGCAGGCGCAGGTTTAACGCTGCGCCGCGCCCAGCATGATCACACCCATGCCGGCCAGGCACAGCAGCACGCCGGCGATATCCCAGCTGCTGGGGCGGATGCCATCGACCAGCCACAGCCAGGCAATTGCCGTCGTCACATAGACCCCGCCATACGCGGCATAGACCCGGCCCGATGCGGTCGGGTGCAGGCTCAGCAGCCAGACAAAGGCCAGCAGCGCCAGCGCCGCGGGCAGCAGCACCCAGACCGGCGCCTTGTCCTTGAGCCAGAGATAGGGCAGGTAGCAGCCCACGATCTCGGCAATTGCCGTCAGCACAAACAAGGCGGTGGTGGTCAGCAGGGACATCAAGGGGCTTTCTCAAACAGAGGCAGGCGGGCGGCCAGGTCAGGGTCGTGCAGCGCCAGTTGCTGCAGCTGGGCAAAGGCCGGCGCTGCAGCGGGCACGATGGTGTTGCCGCAGACCTGGGTATAGCCATCCAAAAACGAGGCGGCCAGCTCGGCGCTGTTCAGCCAGATGTCGGCGCAGGCCAGAAGCGCTGCGCATGCAGCCTCGCTGCGCCCCAGCTGGGCGATGGCCCAGAGCGCGGCCTGGCTTTCGACCTCGTCCAGATCGGCATGGTCTTGCACCAGCAGGTCCAGCGCCCGCTGCTGCTCTGCGGCAGACAGCTGCTGCCCGGCCAGCAGGCGGCCAATTTCGGCAATGGCGGGCACGCGTGAGGGCATGCCGTATTGGTTCAGGCTCATCGGTGGGAGTGTTGCAGATAACCGCCACGTAGGCGGCTGGGGGCAGCAAGCGAGCATGCAAGCTGCCCATAGCGGATCATTCCCGATTAGAATTTCATAAATTGAGACATTAGTCTCGTAATAAGTAACTTATATACTGAAATATGAATTCTGAAGCGGATGGAAAACTGGTCAGCGCCTTGGTGCGCGGCGTCAGTATTTTGCAGTGCTTTAACAACAAGCAGCAAGAACTCAGTGGCAAAGAGCTGATGGACCTGACGGGTTTGCCCAAACCGACCTTGTTCCGCCTGACCGAGACCCTGTGCGAGCTGGGCCTGCTGCGCTATTCGGAGCGCCTGTCCAAATACGTGCTGGGCATAGGAGTGCTGAACCTGGCCTCGCCGCTGCTATCGCGCATGACGGTACGCCAGTTTGCCCGCCCGCAGATGCAGGAGCTGGCCAACTACATGGGCGGCCAGATCCAGCTGGCCGTCGGTGAGGGCCGGCGCCTGGTGCTGGCCGAGCTGGCCAATGGCATGGACAACAAGGTCTTCACGCCCGAGATCGGCGTGGCCGTCTCCTTGGTGCGCACAGCGACGGGCCGCGCCTACCTGCTGGGCCAGAGCGAAGCCGAGCGCCAGGCCTATCTGGACGAATTGGATGGCCGCGCGCCCGAGCGTGCTGCGCTGCTGCGCGAGCGCCTGGACGATGCGCGCCACGACCTGGCCCTTCACGGCTTTTGCCGCAGCCATGGCGATCTGCACCGCGAGATTCTGTCGATCGCCGTGCCGCT
This sequence comes from Comamonas squillarum, assembly GCF_025309455.1. NCBI lineage: Bacteria > Pseudomonadati > Pseudomonadota > Betaproteobacteria > Burkholderiales > Comamonadaceae > Comamonas > Comamonas squillarum. Next base: position 2,975,981 of record NZ_CP104377.1, on the reverse strand, counting down.
GTCGCAGCCCATCGATGGCGAGCGCTGGGTGTTTGGCGCCTCGGTCCCCACCTACAACCCCAAGAGCCGCGAGCTGGAGACCGACATCGGCCCGCGCCTGGTGACCCTGGTGCGCTCGCTCGAAGGGCTGATTGGTACTTCCAGCCTATCCTGACCTAACCCGGCGGGGCCTGCCCGGCCAGATCTACCTGGCCGGACCTGAAGGCGCAACGCAAACAACAACCACAGGAGACAAGCATGAAAGTATTGGACGGCATCAAGGTGCTGGAGATTGGTGGCCTGGGACCGGGCCCGTTTTGCGCGATGCACCTGGCCGACCTGGGCGCCGATGTGATCTCCATCGTGCGCGAGGAAAAGGGCGCAGCGCCGACGGGCAACCTGCTCAACCGGGGCAAGCGCTCGGTGTTTGCCGACCTGAAAAGCCCCGAGGGCAAGGCCCTGGTGCTGGCCCTGGTGCAAGGGGCCGATGTGCTGATCGAAGGCATGCGCCCCGGCGTGATGGAGCGCCTGGGCCTGGGCCCGGCCGAGTGCCATGCCATCAATCCGGCCCTCGTCTATGGCCGCATGACCGGCTGGGGCCAGAGCGGCCCGCTGGCCCCGCGCGCCGGCCATGACAACAATTACGCAGCGGTCTCAGGTGCGCTCTGGGGCTGCAGCCCGGCCGATGCGCGGCCCGTGTCGTCGTTTGCGATGGTGGGCGATATCGGCGGCGGCGCGCTCTACCTGATGACCGGCCTGCTCGCCGGTGTGATCCAGGCGCGCAGCAGCGGCAAGGGCTGCGTGGTGGATGCTGCCATTGTCGATGGCGCCGCCCATATGCTGAACCTGGCGCTCAGCGCCCGCCAGCGCGGCATCGTGGCTGATGTGCGCGGCCAGAGCATCCATGACAGCGCGCCGTTCTACGAGACCTATGTCTGCGCCGATGGCCAGCACATCACCATTGGCAGCATCGAGCCGCAGTTCTATGCGCTGCTGCTGCAGACCTTGGGCCTGGCCGATGACCCAGACTTTGCCGCGCCCCAGTCGCAATGGGACAAGGCGCTGTGGCCGCGCCGCCGTGCGCGCCTGCAGGCGCTGTTCATCACCGAGCCGCGCGCGCACTGGCAGCAGGTGTTCGAGGGCAGCGATGTCTGCTTTGGCGCTGTATTGAGCCCCTTGGAGGCCGCTGGCCACCCGCATATGCAGGCGCGTGGTGTGTACCACGAGCAAGGTGGTGTTTTGCAGGCAGCGCCCGCACCGCGCTTTGACGGCCAGGCCTATGACACCCCCGAGATGTGTGCCGCTGGCGCGCATACCGAGGCCGTGCTGGCGTTGGTGGCTGCAGGCGATGCCAGCGCCGCCTGGCGCCGCTAAGCTTCCCAGGTGCGACAATGCGCTGCCCAGACAAGGTCTGGCTGGGCACCGATGAAGGGACCTGCCGATGGGCATCGTGGTTTTTTACCTGCGCAACAAGGCCGAGGATGCCGAGGGCGTGCCGCCCGACTGGCAGCCGCAGTGCCTGGCCTATAGCGACAAGCAGATGAGCGAGGCGCTGGCGCAATGCCAGCGCCTGCGTGCCGACCCGCGCCATGCGCATGTGGTGATGTCGTCCGAGCTGCGCGACATGGTCGGGCAAATAGGGGTGGCCGCCGTTGAAGACGGCCGCACGCCCGATGGCGAGCACTATGACTGGAGCAAGGCCGGGCGGGCAGGGATGAGCCGCCGCAATGCGATGGAGCCGCCCAAAACGCGCGGCAGCGCCAGCAACGAATAAGCGGGCTTTTTCAGCTTCGCGCAGGCCACTGGAAGGGCGCAGGCTGCTTGTTCAAAAAGGCCTGCACGGCCTCGCGGTGCTGGGCCGTACCCATGGCCAGCGCTTGGGCGTTCGCCTCTTGCTCCAGCAGCGCGGGCAAGTCGTTCGCCGCCATCGCGAGCGAGCGTTTGATCAAGCTCAGCGCCACCGGCGATGCGTCCACAAAGCAGTGCGCAATCGCCTGGGCCCGTGCCTGCAGCTGCCCGGGGGCGACCAGCTCGCTGGCAATGCCCAGCTGCAAGGCCTCTTGCGCCGAGACCTCGCGGCCCGAGAGCATCAGCTCCCGCGCGCGCTGCACGCCCACGACGCGCGGCAAGGTGTAGAAGGCCGCGCAATCGGGCACCACGCCGACGCGGATAAACGACATCGCAAAGCGCGCCCGGTCGGACGCAATGATGAAGTCCGCCGCCAAGGCCAGGCTAAAGCCCGCACCATAGGCGGCGCCGTCCACCGCGGCAATCACCGGTTTGTCCAGCAGCATCAGGTCCTTGAGCCAGTGGTGCAGGCTGGACAGCCGCGCGCGCCAGCCGGCATTGTCCAAGCCAGATGCTGCAATATTGCCCAGGTCGCCGCCCGAGCAAAAGTGCTCGCCCACGCCGGTCAGCACCAGCGCGCGCAGGCTGGCATCGGTCTGCACCAGGCGCACCACCTCGGCCATCTCCTCGCGCATCTGCGGGTCAAAGGCGTTGCGCTTGGCCGGGTAGTTGAAGCGCAAGGTGGCCACGCCGTCCTGGCGCTCAAAAATGATGCGTTCGTAGTGGCGGCTCATGCGGCGCTCCGGGGCACGTACGAGGCGCGCATGTCACGCCCGCCACGCAGCGCGGCGCCGCCATCGACCGGGATGATGGCGCCGGTCACATAGCTGGCCAGCGCGGACGACAGGAACAGCGCCATGTGGGCGACGTCATCGGTGCTGCCCATGCGCAGCAGCGGCACCGTGGAGACGGCGCGCTCGAGCGCATCGGCGGTGGGCGCCAGGCGCCGCATGCCCTCGGTATCACCGATGGGGCCGGGCGAGATGCTGTTGACGCGGATGCCGTCCTCGCCCCATTCCAGTGCCAGCACCTTGGTCATCATGTCGATGCCGGCCTTGGCCGCGCAGGCATGCACCTGGTACATCGTCGGGTTCACGCCTTGCGGCGCCGAGATGTTGATGACGCTGGCGCCGGGCTTGCGCAGCATCGGGTAGGCCAGGCGCAGCACATGGAAGCTGCCATTGAGGTCGATGTCGACAACGGTCTTGAAGCCGTTGGGCGACAGGTCCTTGGCCGGCGCAATGAAGTTGCCCGCCGCGCCCGAGACCAGCACATCGATGGGGCCAAAGCGGGCATGGGCCTGTTCCAGCGCGGCCTGCACGGCGGCTGGGTCGCGCACATCGGCGCTCAGGCCCAGGGCCTGGGCGCCCAGCGCCTCCAGCTCGGCGGCGGCCTGGGCTACCTTGTCGGCCGAGCGGCTCATGACCACGACATGCGCGCCCGCGCGGGCGAAGGCCTTGGCAATGCCCAGGTTGATGCCACTGCTGCCGCCTGAGACAAACACATGCTGGTGGCGAAAGGAGAAAGAGCTCATGGGTGTTCCGTATGCAAAGAATGGGAGGGGGCGGCGGCTTGCTGCGCCGCCTCCTGCAGTGCGCGCCACTGGATCTTGCCGGTGGCGGATTTGGGCAGCGCGGCGAGAAAGTCCACCGCGCGCGGCACCTTGTAGGCGGCCATCTGTGCGCGGCTCCAGCCGATGATCTCGTCCGCCGAGGCCTGCGCGCCGGGGCGTAGCACCACCAGGGCCTTGACCGATTCGCCGCGTTTGGCATCGGGCACGGCGATCACGCAGGCTTCGAGCACGGCCGGGTGGCTGTAGAGCATGTTCTCGACCTCGGCGGGCCAGACCTTGTAGCCATTGGCATTGATCATGCGTTTCAAGCGGTCGCGCATGAAGTAATAACCGTCCGCGTCCACCGAGGCCAGGTCGCCAGTGCGAAAGTAGCGCCGGCCATGGCGCTCGAAAAAGGCCTCGCGGTTGGCCTCGTCATTGCGCCAGTAGCCCTGCATCACCTGCGCGCCGCTAGAGACCAGCTCGCCCACTTCGCCAGCGGGCAGCTCTTCCAGCGTTTCGGGGTCAACGACCATCGAATGCACGCCCTGGGTGGGCACGCCCAGGCACTGGCGCTTGGTGTGGCCCGGCGGGTTGGCATGCAAGAAAGCGGCGGTCTCGGTCAGGCCATAGCCCTCGCTGTAGTGCAGGCCATAGCGCTCGGCCAGCATCTGCGAGACGGCCTCGGGCATGGCCGCGCCGCCGCCGGCCAGCATGGCCAGGCTCGACAGGTCCAGCCCATGGGCAGCGGCTTGGCTGAACAGGTCGATCACCATGCTGGGCGGCGCGGTCCAGGCGGTGACCTGGTGGCGCTCGATCAGCCGGGCAGCCAGCAGCGCATCCCAGCGCGGCATCATCACCACGGTGCCACCCACGGCAATGGGCATGTTCATGCCGTACTGCGTGCCCAGCATGTGGAACATCGGCGCGACCGACAGAAACACCAGGTCGTCATTGAAGCCGCGCCACAGGCGCGAGCCGGTGAGCGACGCCAGCACCGAATGGTGGCTGTGCATGCAGCCCTTGGGGTGGCCGGTGGTGCCCGAGGTATAGGGGATGGTGGCGAGCATGCCCGCCTGCGCCACACGCGGGCCGGGCGCCAGCTGCAGCGCCAGCGCTGCGGCAAAGCCATGGTAGGGGCCGGCAGGCAGCGGCTGGCGCGGCGCTGTCACCACGTCGGGCAGGGCATCAGGTGGCGGCGTGGTGGGCAGCGCGTCGCTGTAAGCGTGGACGATCACCGCATCGAGCAGGCCCTCGTCCACACAGGGCTGGGCGCTGGCCAACAGCTCCTGGGCGACGATGGCCAGGCGCGCGCCGCTGTTGTCGGCGTAGTAGCGCAGCTCGGTGGCGGTGGTCATCGCGCTCACCGGCACCACCACGCCGCCGGCGCGGAAGATGGCATAGCAGGCAACGACGAACTGCGGGCAGTTCTGGCTTTGCAGCAGCACGCGCTGGCCCGGTGCCAGTTGCAGGCGTTGCTGCAAGAACCCGGCCAGCGCCTCCACCTGGCCCAGCAGCTGGGCATAGCTGGTGCTGGCGCCCGCGTAGATGATGGCGGCCTTGTCGGGGTAGCGCTGGGCCGAAGCCGTCAGGTTGTCGTCCAGCGTGATGCGGGGCACGCGCAGATCGCGCGAGACGCCTTTGGGCCAGTAGAACGGCAGCGCAGGGCGTGGAGAAGCGGTGGAGGTGGAGGTGGAGGTGTCAGGCATCGTCAGCTCGCCTCAATCCAGCTGCAGCTGCTGGCTTTGGATCAGCGCGCCCCAGGTCTGCTGGTCATCGGCCACCAACTTGGCAAAACCGGCTTGCGGCATGCCGCCCGGGCGCCCGCCCAGCTCGCGGTAGCGGCGCATGATGTCGGGGTCATGCAAGACGGCCTGCAGGTTCTCGGCCAGCTTTTTCTGCACCTCGGGCGGGGTCTTGGCGGGCACGAAGAAGCCCATCCAACCGACCTGGTTGAAGTTGCGCATGCCCAGCTCGGTCATCGTCGGCACCTCGGGCAGATCGGGCTCGCGCTGGTCGCCAGTCACAGCCAAGGGGCGCAGCTTGCCGTCCTTGATATGGACCAGGGAGGCGGTCATGTTGTCGAACATGAACTGGGTCTCGCCAGTCACGATCGCCATGGTGCCGGGGGCCGATCCCTTATAGGGGATATGGACCACATCGGTACCCGTGCGCTCCTTGAAGAGCTCGCCCATCAGGTGCGTGGTCTGGCCCACACCGGCGGACGAAAACGACAGCTTGCCTGGCTGCGCCTTGGCCGCCGCCACCAGCGCATCCAGGCTCTGGATCGGCGACTTGGCGGGCACGACCAGCACGTTGGCAAACGAGATCATGTCGGTCAGCGGTGCAAAGTCGCCAGGCTTGTAGCTGAGCTTTTTGTAGGCCGTGTAGTTGATGGCATTGGAGCCGCTGTTGCCCACCAGCACGGTGTAGCCATCGGGCTGGGCGCGCGCGACCAGGCTGGCGCCCAGGCTGCCCCCGGCGCCCGGCTTGTTGTCGACGATCACCGGCTGGCCCAGGCGCTGGCCCAGCTTTTGCGCCAGCAGGCGCGCCGGGATATCGGTCGATCCGCCTGCGGCGCCGGGCACGATCAAGGTGATGGTGCGCGTGGGCCAGTTGGCCTCGGCATGGGCGCTGAGCGCGCTGGCGAGCAGCGCCAGGGCCGCCAAGGCCCGCAGGGGCTGGCGTGGATGGCTGGTACGTGGCATGGTTTTGTCTCCTGCTGCGCGCTTCTGTGGCGCGTCTAGGGCTGTGCAACTGAGAGTTCCGGGCTGGACGGGGTTCAGGCACCTTTCCAGACCGGTGGGCGTTTTTCCGCAAAGGCGGCTGCGCCTTCGCGCGCGTCCTGCGAGCTGAAGACCGGCGCGGTGATGACGGCCTGGCGGTCGAACATCTCCGCCAGCGGCCATTCACCCGACTGGCTGGCTACCTGCTTGCTCGCGGCGACTGCCAGCGGACCGTTGGCGGCAATGGTCTGGGCCAGTGCCAGCGCGGCATCGAGTGCGCCGCCGGGCGCGGTCAAACGGTTGACCAGGCCCAGCTGGGCAAAGCGCTCGGCGCCAAACATGTCGCCCGTCAGAATGCACTCCATCGCCACGTGGTAGGGCAGGCGTCTGGGCAGGCGCAGCAGGCCACCGGCCGATGCGGCCAGGCCCCGCTTGACTTCGGGCAGGCCAAATTGGGCATCGCGCGCGGCGACGATCAGGTCGCAGGCGAGCGCCAGCTCAAAGCCGCCGGCCAGTGCATAGCCTTCCACCGCCGCGATCAGTGGCTTGGCCGGCGGCCGCATGGTGAGCCCGCAAAAGCCGCGCCCCGGCAGGCTGGGGCGCTTGCCCTGCAAAAAGCCTTTCAGGTCCATGCCTGCGCAAAAGCTGCCGCCCGCGCCGGTGATGATGCCTACCCGCAGTTCTGGCTGGCTGTCCAGCGCATCGAGCGCGCTGGCCATCGCCTCTGCCATCTCCAGGGTGGCGGCATTGCGCGCCTGGGGGCGGTTGAGCTGCATGATGAGCACCGGGCCACGGGTTTCGACCAGGAGTTCTGCGGTTTCAGAGCCAGACATGGGGACCTTTCAACAGACTGTTGGGTGCAGGGCAGTGCGCCTCAACGCGGTTGCATGCGGATGGCGCCGTCCAGGCGGATGGTTTCGCCGTTCAGCATCGGGTTCTCCAGAATGTGCAGCGCCGTCATCGCATACTCGGGCGGGCGGCCCAGGCGGGCCGGGTTGGGGACCGAGGCGGCCAGCGACTGGCGCACGTTCTCGGGCAGCTTGGCGAGAATGGGGGTGTCGAACAGGCCCGGCGCAATGGTGCAGACGCGGATCATCTTGGAGGCCAGATCGCGGGCGGCGACGATGGTCATGCCGATGACGGCGGCCTTGGACGAGGCATAGGGGATCTGGCCAATCTGGCCTTCGTAGCCCGCGACCGAGGCGGTCAGCACGCAGGCGCCGCGCTCGCCTTCGACCGGCTCGTTCTGGGCCATCGCCACGGCCGAGAGGCGCAAGGTGTTGAAGGTGCCGATCTGGTTGATGCGGATGATGTTGGTGTACTTTTCCAGCGAGCCGGGGCTGCCGTCTTTTTCAATCAGGCGCACCGGGCCGCCGATGCCGGCGCAATGCACCAGCGCACGGAACTGGCCCCAGGCCTGGGCGGCCGACACCGCCTTTTGCATCTGCTCGGCATCGGCCACATCGGCCTTGATGAATTGGAGCTGGCCGCCGTACTGCTTTTCCATGGCCGCGCCGCGCTCTTCGTTCAGGTCCACCGCCACCACGTTCAGGCCTCGCTCCAAGAGGGCTACGGCACTGGCTTCGCCCAGCCCCGATACGCCGCCGGTCACGAGGGAGGTCATTCCTTTAGTCAATTGCATCTCAACAATCCTTGTCAGTTCAAACGTTCAATCCGATGGAGCCCGGAGGGCTGTGAGGCTTTTAGCGCAGCACCTCAATAATCGTGGCGTTGGCCATGCCTCCGGCCTCGCACATCGACTGCAGGCCATAGCGCTGGCCGCTGTCTTCGAGCGCATGCAGCATCGTGGTCATCAGCCGGATGCCCGATGCGCCCAGAGGGTGGCCCAGCGCAATGGCGCCGCCGCGCGGGTTCAGGCGTTCGCCGTCGGCACCCAGCTCCTTTTGCCAGGCCAGCGGCACCGAGGCAAAGGCTTCGTTGATCTCGTAGTGCGCAATGTCGGCCAGCTGCATGCGCGCCTTGGCCAGCACGCGCTGGGTGGCCGGGATGGGGGCGGTCAGCATGTAGAGCGGGTCGTCGCCCACAACATCAAAGGCCACAAAGCGGGCGCGCGGGCGCAGGCCCAGCTGCAGCGCGCGCTCCTCGCTCATGATCAGCATGGCGCTGGCGCCATCGGTCATCTGCGAGGCATTGCCGGCGGTGGTGCTCCACTGGATCTGCGGGAAACGGGCCGAGAGCTCTTCGTTCTCGAACACGGCCTTGAGGCCGGCGAGCTTCTCGGCCGTGGTGCTGGCGCGGATGGTCTCGTCGGCACTGACGAGGCCGAGCGGGCTGCGGATGGGCACGATCTCGCGTGCAAACGCGCCGCTGCTTTGCGCGGCATGGGCGCGCTGGTGCGAGCGGGCGGCATAGGCATCCAGGTCGCTGCGCGACAGGCCCCATTTGGCGGCCACCAGATCGGCCGACACGCCCTGGCCCACGAGGCCCGGTGCATAGCGCTCGTCAAAACGCGCGCCGGTGGTGTTCTTGCCCATGCGCGAGCTGCCCATCGGCACCCGGCTCATCGATTCAACACCGCAGGCGATAACAATGTCCTGCGTGCCGGACATGATGGCCTGGGCGGCAAAGTGCACCGCCTGCTGGCTGGAGCCGCACTTGCGGTCGATGGTGGTCGAGGGCACATGGGCGGGCAGGCCGGCGGCCAGCCAGGCCAGACGCCCGGGCGTGCCGGCCTGCTCGCCGGCCTGGCTCACGCAGCCGCAGATCACGTCATCGGCGGTCGCGGGGTCCAGCTGGTTGCGCGCCACCAGTTGCTCCAGCACCTGGGAGAGCAGATCAACCGGGTGGAGTTCGGCCAGGGCGCCATCGGGCTTGGCCCGGGCCATGGGGCTGCGGATGGCATCGACTATGACGGGTGTTTTCATCATTTAATGAGACTTGTGGATCATTAAATTAATAATAGGTTTCAAAAAACCGAATACCTACTGGTATTTACCCGCAGTAAATTTCCGAGTAAACGCCAGATACTGTCCGTGAAGTCTCGAAATTCGAGACGACTGATTCAAAATTAGAGTAAAGATGTAACACAGGTGATTGCGTGCAGCGCTCTCCTGTGCACCACGGAGACCGAGGAGATGCACAACTTCTTCAGCTGGGCCCAGGCCCAGCCCGAGCGGGTGGTTTTGACGCAGGCCGACAGCGGCAGGCGCTACACCGCAGGCGAGATAGCGCAGGGGGCCCAGCAGATGGCGCAGTGGCTGGCGCAGCAGGGGCTGCAGGCCGAAGAGACCATCGCGGTGCTGCTGGAGAACCGCTATGAGATCGTGCAGCTGGTGCTGGCCGCGCGGCTGGCCGGCCTGTATGCGGCCGTCATCAGCACGCACCTGACGGCCGCCGAGGTGGCCTATATCGCCCAGGACAGCGGCGCCCGGATGCTGCTGGTCTCCCGCAAGACCTGGCCGACCGCGCAAGAGGCCGTGCAGGGCCTGGCGCTGGCCTGCTATTCGGTCGATGGCGATACGCCCGGCGTGGCGCCCCTGGCCGATGCGCTGGCCGCCGTGCCCCAGGGCGCGCAGATCGACCTGGCCACGCGCCCGCTGGGCCGCGATCTGCTCTATTCCAGCGGCACCACCGGCCGGCCCAAGGGCATCAAAAAGCCGCTGCTGGCAGCGGCCTATCGGCAGCAGCGCGATCCCGAGGTCGCCGCCTGGATGCGCAGCATGCGGTTTGATGAGGACACCGTCTACCTCTCGCCCGCACCGCTCTACCATGCAGCGCCCTTGCGCTACAGCCTGCGCACCCTGGATGTCGGCGGCTCGGCCATCATCATGAGCCGCTTCGACCCCGAGCAGGCGCTGGCGCTGATCGAGCGCTACCAGGTGACCCACAGCCAGTGGGTGCCGACGATGCTGGGGCGCCTGCTCAAGCTCCCTGATGAGGTCAAGCGCCGCTACCGGCTGGACAGCCACCGCGTGGCGATCCATGCGGCAGCGCCCTGCCCGGTGGCCGTCAAGCAAGGCATGCTGGACTGGTGGGGCGACATCTTGCTGGAGTACTACGCCGGCTCCGAAGGCTGCGGCACCACCTTGATCGACTCGGCCCAATGGCGTGCACGGCCGGGCTCGGTGGGCCGGGCCATCAGCGGCCAGCTGCATATCGTTGGCGACGACGGCCAGGAGCTGGGGGTCGGCGAGGTGGGCCGCGTGTATTTCTCGGGCGGCGGCGCTTTCCAGTACCTCAATGACGAGCGCAAGACGCGCGAGGCCATCGACGCGCGCGGCTGGGCCACCTATGGCGACATCGGCCATGTCGATGCCGAAGGCTTTCTGTTCCTGAGCGACCGGCGCGCTGACCTGATTTTGTCGGGCGGGGTCAACCTCTATCCGCAAGAGATTGAGAACGCGCTGGCCCAGCATGCCGCCGTGGAAGAGGTGGCCGTGGTTGGCGTGCCCGATGAGGACTTTGGCGAGCAGACCCTGGCCGTCGTGGTACTCAAGCCCGGCTTTTCGCCCGATGAGGCCATGGCCCGCGCGATCGTCGACCAGGCCGCTGGCAGCCTGTCCAAGGTCAAGCGGCCCCAGCGCCTGGTGTTTGAGGCCAGCCTGCCCCGGCTGGAGACCGGCAAGCTGCTGCGCCGCGTGCTCAAGGACCGTTTCAAGGAGGCGCCGCAGGCGGGTTTTGGCCTGCGCAGTAGCAGCGGCCCCCAGGGCTGATGCCCCTCATTCATTTCTCTTCCTTTCACCCTTTGACCACCATGCAAGACCTGACCCAACGCAGCGTGTTCCGCGAAGACCATGTGCAATTTCGTGATGCCGTCCGCCATTTCTTTGACAAGGAGATCGTGCCCTTCCATGCGCAGTGGGAGCGCGATGGCATTGTGCCCAAGGAGGTCTGGCGCAAGGCAGGCCGCGAGGGCTTGCTCAACACCATGCTGCCCGAACCCTATGGCAGCGGGGGCGATTTTGGCCATGCGGCGGTGCTGATCGAAGAGATTGCCCGCACGGGTGCCAGCGGCCTGGGCTTTCCGCTGCACTCGGACATCGTGGCGCCCTATATCCATGCCTATGGCAACAGCGCGCAGAAGGACCGCTGGCTGCCCAAGATGGCAGCGGGCGAGATGATCGGCGCGATTGCGATGACCGAGCCCGGCGCGGGCAGCGACCTCAAATCGGTGCGCACCACGGCCAAGCGTGACGGCGATCACTATGTGATCAATGGCGCCAAGACCTTTATCACCAACGGCATCAATGCCGAGATCGTCGTCGTGGTCTGCAAGACGGCGCCCGATCTGGGGGCCAAGGGCGTATCGCTGATCGTGGTGGAAGACGGCACGCCCGGTTTTGCCAAGGGCCGCAAGCTCGAGAAGATCGGTCTCATGGCGCAGGACACCTCGGAGCTGTTCTTTGACAACGTGCGCGTGCCGGTGGACAACCTGCTGGGCGAAGAGAACATGGGCTTCAAGTACCTGATGCACGAGCTCGCGCAGGAGCGCCTGGTGGTGGCGGTGCGCGCTGCGATGTCGATCGAGGCCTTCTTGCAAAAGACCGTGGACTACACCCGCGAGCGCAAGGCCTTTGGCCAGACGGTGTTTGAGTTCCAGAACACCCGCTTCAAGCTGGCCGAGGCCAAGGCCCAGGCGACGATGTTGCGCGTGTTTGTCGATGACTGCATGCGCCTGCACCTGACGCGCGAGCTGACACCGGACCGCGCAGCGATGGTCAAGCTCAATGCGACGGCGCTGCAGAACAAGCTGCTTGACGAATTTTTGCAGCTGCACGGCGGCTACGGCTATATGACCGAGTACCAGGTCGGCCGGGCCTGGACCGATGCCCGCATTGGCCGCATCTACGGCGGCAGCGACGAGATCATGAAGGAAATCATTGCCAGAACGCTTTGACCATGACCAGCGCCCCGAGCACGCCACAGAGCGCGCCAGCGGCATAACCAGCAACAAGGAGACAAACCATGCAAAACCGCCGCTCGGCCCTGGGCCGTGTGCTCACCACTGCCGCCTGCGCTGCCCTGATGCTCGCCACGGGCAGCGCCCTGGCCGCCGACAACTACCCCAGCAAGCCCATCCGCCTGGTGGTGCCCTACCCCGCAGGAGGGGGCACCGACATCATTGCCCGCCTGATGGGCACCCAGCTGTCGCAGCGCTGGGGCCAGCCGGTGATTGTGGACAACAAGCCCGGAGCCAGCGGCATGATGGGCAACGACCTGGTGGCCAAGGCGCCGGGCGATGGCTACACGGTGCTGCTGGGCATCACCGCGCTGGTGCAGATCCCGGCGCTTTACAAGAAGGTGCCCTACCAGTTGAGCGATCTGGCGCCCGTGTCGCAGGCGGTCAAGTCGGCCGACCTGGTGTTTGTGCCGCGCAGCTCGGGCATCACCAGCCTGCAGCAGTTTGTCGCCAAGGCCAAGGCCCAGCCGGGCAAGCTCAACTATGGCTCCTACGGCAATGCCACCTCGTCACACCTGCATGGCGAGCAGCTCAAGCTCAAAGCCGGCATCGACATGGTGCATGTGCCTTACCAGGGCTCGGGCCCGGAGATGGCGGCGATGCTCGGCGGCCAGCTCGAATCGGCTTTTATCGATGCGGCCGCTGCCTACCCGCATATCAAATCGGACAAGGTCAGCATCCTGGCGGTCACGGGCGCGCAGCGCCACCCGGCGTTGCCCGATGTGCCAACGATGGCCGAGGCCGGCTACAGCGGCTTTGAGGCCAATGGCTGGTTTGGCTATTTTGTACCGGCCAGCACCCCGCAGCCGATTGTGGACAAGCTCGGCAATGAGCTGGCGGCCATCGTCAAGATGCCAGAGATCAGCAAGCGCCTGCTGGACATGGGCCTGATCCCCGTGGGCTCGACGCCGGCGGAGTTCAAGCCGCTGCTGGCCCGCGATGCGGCGCACTGGAAATCGATTGTCGATGCGGCGAAGATCTCGATGGATTGACGCGAAAACACAGCGCTTTGGCGGGACTTCAGGGAGGTGGCGCAGTACAGGAGAAGTCCAGCCATGGCAGACTATCGTCTATGTCCCCTCCCGCCTTGCTTGTTGCCGATGACCACCCCCTGTTTCGCGCTGCCGTGGTGCAGGTGATCCGGGGGCGTTTTGGCGCCTTCGAGGTGCTCGAAGCCTCCAGTGCCAGCTCGCTCAGCGCAGCGCTGGCGGCCCACCCCGGCATCGAGCTGGTGCTGCTCGATCTGACGATGCCGGGCACCCATGGTTTTTCGGCGCTGCTGCATGTGCGCGGCGCCTACCCGCAGTTGCCGGTGGTCGTCATCTCGTCCAATGACCACCCGCGCATCATCCGCCGCGCCCAGCAGTTTGGCGCCTCGGGCTTTATCTCCAAGGCCGCCGCCGCCGACGCGATCACCGCAGCGATCGAGGCGGTGCTGGAAGGTGACACCGTCTTTCCCTCGATGGCCGCCGAGCTGTCGCAGGAGGATGCCGAGCTGGCCGCCCGCATGGCGCAGCTGACACCGCACCAGTTCAAGACCCTGCTGTACCTGGCCGATGGCCTGCTCAACAAGCAGATTGCGCAGGAGATGGGCGTGACCGAGCACACCGTCAAGGTACATGTGACCGCCATCTTGAAAAAGCTCGGCTGCCACAGCCGCACCCAGGTCGCCGTGCTGGTGCGCAACCTGGAGGCCGATGGCGGCTTGCCCACGGACGACTCAGCGCTTGCGTAGACCCGCTAACACAACCCTTGATACGTCGTTGCCCTGCCTTGTCGTACTACTGTACTGCCTGCGGCATGACGCCTCGTCTCAATCGCAAACCTTCGGTTTGCTGGGTCGTGTTACCGGCTCGTAGCAGCAGCTGGCCGACCAGCGCACGCAGCGCCGCCGGCCGCGCGGGCTGCGTCAGCACCCCCCAACCCAGCACACTGGCCTGCTGGCTGGCGGCATCCTGCTGGCCCGCATCGGTGCTGAGCCAGACAACGCCCGGCGCCTTGTGCCCGCAGGCCTGCAAGGCACGGACTGCTGCTGGCGTGGCATGCGCCGCATCCACCACCAGCAAAGCCGGCCATGCGTTTTGGCTGCGTTGGGCCTGTGCCAAGGCCGCCTCGGCATCGGCCTGCGGTACCACCTGGCAGCCCCAGCGCTGCAGCAGCGGGGCGGCGCCGGCGATGGCGGCCGGGCCAATGCACCAGGCGCTGGCGCCTTGCAGCGGTGCGGCGTTGGCGACCGCAGGTGCTGCCTCCATGGGCTCGCGCGCGGGCTCCGGGGCCAAGGCGGTTTGGCTCAATGGCACCTCGACCCAGAAGACCGAACCCCGGCCCAGCGCCGAGCGCAGGCCAATCGGGTGCTGCAACAGGCGCCCCAGGCGCTCGACAATGGCCAGGCCCAGGCCGGCGCCGCGCTCATGCTGGCGGCCAGTCTCCAGCCGGCGGAATTCTTCAAAAATCTCGCGGTGCAGGCTCTCGGGGATGCCCGGGCCCTGGTCATGCACCTCGATGCGCAGATGCTGGCCGACGCGGCGGCAGCCCAGCACAATGCGGCCCTGGCGCGTGTAGCGGATGGCGTTGGAGAGAAAGTTCTGCACGATGCGGCGCAGCAGCGCCTCGTCGCTGTGCACCACCGCGCGGCAGGGAATGACCTGCAGCTGCAGGCCATGGCCCTGGGCCAGCACGCCCAGGCTGCTGCCCAGCTGGGCCAGCATGGGCTGCAGCGCAAAGTCACGGCGGTTCACCTCAAGCTGGCCCGATTCCATGCGTGCAATATCGAGCAGGCTGTTCAGGATGTCGTCCTGCGAGGCCAGCGCGCCTTCGACATCGCTGGCCAGCTGCAAGGCCTTGTCGCCCTGCACATGCTGGCGCAGCAGCGATGCAAACACGCGCGCGGCGTTCAGCGGCTGCAGCAGGTCATGCACGGCGGCGGCGACAAACTTGGATTTGTAGCGGTTGGCCTGCTCGGCCTCGCGCTTGGCCTGGGCCAGGTCTTCGGTGCGGTCGGCAATGCGCTTTTCCAGCGCATCGGCCAGGGAGCGCAGCTCGCGCGCGGCGTTCTTGTAGCTGGTGATGTCGGCATAGCTGGTCACAAAACCGCCATCGGGCAGGGGGTTGCCGCGGATCTCCAGTACCGTGCCGTCGGCCTTTTCGCTCTCGCGCGCATGGGGCTTGCCGCTGCGCAAAAACTGCATGCGCCGCTCGATGGCCTCGTCGATGTCGCCCGAGCCCAGCAGGCCCCGGCGCGCGTTGTAGCGGTACAGCTCCTCGACCGGCATACCCACTTTCAACAGGCCCGCCGGCAGCCGGAACAGCTCCATGTAGCGCGAGTTCCAGGCGACCAGGTTCAGCGCGGCATCGATCACCACCACGCCCTGGGGCAGGTGTTCCAGGCTCTGGCTGTGGCCGGCATCGGCCTGGTGGGCGGCGGCCACGATGCCATCTTGCGCAGTGCGCAGCTCCTGCGCGTGTTGCTTCAAGAGGGCCTCGAGCTCTTCGCGGCTGCGCTGGCGCAAGGCCGACAGGCGCTGGCGCTGGCGCGCATAGAGCAGCAGCAGCGACAGCGCCAGCCAGCTGCCGCCCGCCGCGCCAGCGGCCCACCAGGCCGACGCCACGCTGTTGTCCACATCATGCAGGATATGCAGCTGCCAGCCGGTTTCGGGCAAGGTCACGGTTTGCCAGAGCTTGCGGCCCACGCCCGGGTCCTGCCACTGCACCAGCGCGCCGCCTTCGTCCAGCGGCTGCTCCTGCGCATAGCGCATGGGCTTGAGCGGCTGGCTGCGGTACTGCTGGGTGCGGTCCATCTCCTGCTGCGCACGGGCATCGATGGGCTTGAGCTTGCGGTAGCGCCAGTCCTCGTTGCTGGCCAGAAACACGACGCCATTGGCATCGCTGGCCAGCACGATGTCGGGGTTCTGGATCCATTCGCGCTCGAGCTCCAGCAGCACGATCTTGATCGCGATCAGGCCCAGCACCCGGTGCTGGCCACCGGCATCGCTGCTGATGGCGCGCGAGAGGAAATAACCGGCCTCGCCGGTGGTCATGCCAATGCCGTAGAAGCTGCCCTTGTCCTGGGCCAGCGCCAGTTGCACATAGGGGCGAAAGCTGTAGTCCTCGCCCACATTGCTCGAAGGGCTGCGCCAGTTGCTGGCTGCCAGCGCCACGCCCTGGGCATCGATCAAGGTGAGGGTGGAGGCCAGGCTCGCGCCGTTGGCCTGCTCCAGCTTGCGGTTGAGGCGCAGCACCTGCTCGGGGCTTTGCGGGTGGGTCAGCGCCTCGCGCAGCTCGGCGTCGAGCGCCAGCACATCGGGCAGCACCCGGTAGCGATCCAGGCGCTGGCTGAGCGCCTGCGCATACAGGACGAGCTGGCGGTGGGCCTGCAGGTTTTCCTCGGCCAGGCTGTGCTGCAGCATCCAGTGCCAGGCGCCTGCAGCGGCAGCCACCGTGCTCAGCAGCACGGCGCAGAAGGTCCACAGGGATCGCAGGGAGCGGCGGGGAATGATCGGAAACATGTAACGGAGGCCTAGGTATTTTCCCGAAGTATGGGTTTTCCGTAGCTCTGAGAAGGCGGCGCCTAATACTAATGTCTAATGGGCAATCTGTAAGGGCTGGGATACAAACGCGCCTCAGCGCACCGAGTTGGTGCCGAGCATCTTTGGAGCCCCACCATGCAGATTGATACCACCGCCAGCCAGGCGCCCGTCCAGGCGCCGCCTTTTTACCGGACTTTGTACTTCCAGGTGATTATCGGTATCACCATCGGTGTCTTGTTGGGGCATTTCGAGCCCCAATATGGTGCGGCGATGAAGCCCTTTGGTGATGCGTTCATCAAGCTGATCAAGATGATCATCGCGCCGGTGATCTTTCTGACCATCGTGACCGGCATTGCGAACATGACGCACCTGAGTACCGTGGGCCGCGTGTTTGGCAAGGCCATGGTGTACTTCCTGACCTTCTCGACCCTGGCGCTGATCGTGGGCCTGATCGTGGCCAATGTGATGCAGCCGGGCGCCGGCATGCACATCAATGTAGCCGATCTGGACCAGAAGGAAGTGAGCTCCTATGTGGCCAAGTCGCATGACATGACCCTGACCGGTTTTGTCATGGACATCATCCCCAAGACGCTGATCAGTCCCTTTGTCGGCGACAACATTTTGCAAGTGCTGCTGGTGGCAGTGCTGTTTGGCGTGTCGCTGGCCATGGTCGGTGACAGCGGCAAGCCCGTGCTCAACCTGCTCGAATCGCTGACCAAGCCCGTCTTCAAGCTGGTCAACATCGTGATGAAGCTCGCGCCCATCGGTGCCTTTGGCGCGATGGCGTTCACGATCGGCAAGTTCGGTCTGGGCTCGCTCTTGAACCTGGCCGAGCTGGTCGCGACCTTCTACATCACCTCGCTGCTCTTTGTGCTGGTGATTCTGGGTGCCGTGGCCCGTGCCTGCGGTTTCTCGGTGCTCAAGCTGATCCGCTACCTCAAGGATGAGCTGCTGCTGGTGCTGGGTACCTCGTCGTCCGAATCGGCGCTGCCATCGCTGATGCACAAGATGGAAAAGGCTGGCTGCAGCAAGTCCGTGGTGGGCCTGGTGGTTCCAACTGGCTACTCCTTCAACCTCGACGGCACCAATATCTACATGACCTTGGCGGCGCTGTTCATCGCCCAGGCGACCGACACCCACCTGACCCTGGGACACCAGATTGCGCTGCTGCTGGTGGCGATGCTGAGCTCCAAGGGCGCTGCGGGCGTGACCGGCGCGGGCTTTATCACGCTGGCTGCCACCCTGGCCGTGGTGCCGGAAGTGCCAGTGGCCGGCATGGCGCTGATTCTGGGCGTGGACCGTTTCATGTCCGAGTGCCGTTCGCTGACCAACTTCATCGGCAATGCCGTGGCTACCGTCGTGGTCTCGCGCTGGGAAAACGCGCTGGACTATACCAAGCTCAACGCGGTGCTTAACAACGAAACCGTGCTGGAGAGCGCGCCCGTGCAGGTGCCGGTGGTGGATACCGCCAAGGGCTGATAGCGCCTCGCTCCAAAAGGAATGGCCTGCAGATGCAGGCCATTTTTTTGTCTGAGAAATGCCGCGAACCGGTGGTCAGGGCAGTGGGCGCAGCAGCCCGTACATCGCCCGCAGGCGCAAGGTATCGCGCCCCAGCTTGCGCTGGTTGGGCAGCTTGCCGACCCAGCGCATCTGCTGCACGGTGCGCTCCAGCGCGGCGCGCACCGCAGGATCGGTCTGCGCCAGCCAGCCATGCCAATCGGCACGTGCGGCCTCCAGGGTGCCGGCATTGTCCAGGAACAGCGCGGTGGAATGCGCATAGCACAGCGCATCCTTGACGATGCACAGCGCAGGCGGCAAGGTCGCCAGCGGGTCGTCTTCAAAGTCGATATAGCCAATGACGCCATCGGGGCAGCGCACCATGTTGCGGGCAAAGGCCTGGCTCAGGCAGGTGCCGCTGGCATGCACGCGCTGCAGCGCGGCAAAGCCCTGCTGCCACAGCGCCAGGGTGCTGGCGGGGGCTTGGCGGGCTGCCGCCTCGATTTCGTCGCTGAGCGACGGGGTATTGCCGCCGGGCAGGCCCAGGTGGCGCATCAGAAAGCCCTCAGGCGCATCGGCCAGCACCAGCGGCACGCGCAGGCCGCGCGCATGCAGGTCGCGCAGGCGCCGCACCTCGGTCGCAATAGCGGCTTGCCCGCCGGGGTTGACCACGGGCTGTAGCACCGGCACATCCAGCCAGCGCGAGAGCAGGCCCAAGGTCCGGTAGCGCCAGGCGGCTATCGCCGGGCCGGCTTTTTTGAGCCAGACCGATTCACCGGGCAGCTCATAGCGCACCACATTGAAGGCCTGGCTGGCCAGGTGCTGCTGCAAAAATGCGGCATAGTCCGGGCGCTCGGCAGATGCGGCGCCGGGCGGGGCGCCAGCGGGGGCAGGGGGCTGTAAGGGGGAAGCGGTATCGGTCATGCGCAAGCGGGGCGCACGCCGCAGCGGCCACTCCAGCAACAGTGAAAACCTTGCATTATCGCTGCGCGCTCAAGAAGCCTCGGCGGCCTGGGGCACCATGTCCTGGTGGTCGGCCGGTGCCGAGGGTTTGACATGGGGCTGCGCCAGCGGCTGGAAACTCTCGGCGCTGGCCAGCGGCCAGTAGGTGCGAAAGACATCGTGCTGGTGCGCCAGGTCGTCGAGCAGCGCGCCGGGCCGCACCTGCAGCAGCAGGTTGGACAGCAGGCGCACCTCGGTGTCGCTGATGCGGCGCACGATATGGTGGGCATTGAGCTCGCAAGGGTGCTGGAGGCCGGCGGCCTGCACCAGCTCCTGCAGCGCATGCAGGGTGCTCTTGTGGAACTGGGCCACGCGCGTGGCCTTGTCGGGCACGACCAGGGCCTGCTGGCGCACGCCATCTTGCGTGGTGACGCCGGTGGGGCAGTTGCCGGTGTGGCAGGTCTGGGCCTGGATGCAGCCCAGCGCCATCATGAAGCCCCGGCCGGCATTGCACCAGTCGGCGCCCAGCGCCATCATGCGGGTGATGTCAAAGGCAGTGATGACCTTGCCGGCGGCGCCCAGCTTGATGCGGTCGCGCAGGTTCACGCCGATCAGGGTGTTGTGCACCAAGAGCAGGCCTTCTTGCAGCGGCACGCCGACATGGTCGGTGAATTCGACAGGCGCTGCGCCGGTGCCACCTTCAGCACCGTCGACGACGATGAAGTCCGGCGTGATGCCGGTCTTGAGCATGGCCTTGACGATGGCAAACCACTCCCAGGGGTGGCCCAGGCAGAACTTGAAGCCGGTGGGCTTGCCGCCCGAGAGCGTGCGCAGGCGGGCGATGAAGTGCATCATCTCCTCGGGCGTGGAGAAGGCGCTGTGCCGGGCCGGCGAGATGCAGTCGATGCCCACCGGAATGCCGCGCGCCGCGGCAATCTCGGGCGTGACCTTGGCGCCGGGCAGCACACCGCCATGGCCGGGCTTGGCGCCCTGGCTGAGCTTGAGCTCGATCATCTTGACCTGGGGCTGGGTGGCGTTGGCGATATAGCGCTCTTCACTGAAGCTGCCGTCGTCATTGCGGCAGCCAAAGTAACCCGAGGCCACCTCCCAGATCAGGTCGCCGCCGTGCACGCGGTGGTGCTGGCTGATCGAGCCTTCGCCGGTGTCATGGGCAAAGCCGCCAATCTGCGCGCCCTTGTTCAGCGCCAGGATGGCATTGGCCGACAGCGCGCCAAAGCTCATCGCCGAGATGTTGAAAACGCTGGCATGGTAGGGCTGGGTGCAGGGCGCCACCGACTGCGACGGCGCATCGGGCGAGCCGCCGATCCAGACACGGAAATCATGGCCGTCCAGCCGCGTGGGCGCCATCGAGTGGTTGACCCATTCATAGCCGCGTGCGCCCACATCCATCAAGGTGCCAAAAGGGCGGTTGTCCGGATCGCCCTTGGCGCGCTGGTAGACCAGCGAGCGCTGGGCGCGCGAGAAGGGCAGGGCCTCGGTGTCGCTTTCGATGAAGTACTGGCGCATCTCCGGGCGGATGAACTCCAGGAAAAAGCGCATATGACCGATGACCGGGTAGTTGCGCAAAATAGCGTGGCGCGTCTGGCGCCGGTCGCGCAGGCCCAGCAGCGTGAGCGCGGCGCCGGCCAGCACGGCCAGCCACCACCAGGCGCTGGCCTGCAGCACCAGCGCGATGATGCCGGCGACCAGCAGGAGCATGCACAGCACCATCACGGTGTAGCGGACGGGAAAAATCTTGTTGAGCTGGTTCATGGGGGTGTCTGTGCAGGTCAGACGGCCCAAAAGCGCGCGCAAATCCCGGGCTGCAGCACAGGCGCCTGGCTGGCGCTACACTGCAGGCCCTGCCTGGCGCAGCGGCCGTCTGCCATTGCAATGTTGTTACAAAACCAGACCCATCATAGGGGGCGCTGGTGGCATTGCAAGCGTGCAGGGGTTTGTGCTGTGCGGCCCCCTATTGAGAGAGCACCGATGACCCAGCCCCAGATCCCCGATGGATTGAATGACGACCAGCTGACCGAGATCGACCAGATCCTGGAAGACATGCGCACGCGCGCCGAAGAAATTCCGCAGTGGGAATTTGCCGACGGCGCACTCACCGCGCTGGTCTGCACGCGCCGCGCGGTGCCGGTCGAGGAGTTTCTGCCGATGCTGGTGGGCGATGGCGAGCTGCTGGAGCGCGATGCGGACGGCAAGCTGCCGCTGCTGCCGGCCTTCAAGGACCGCGCCCAGCAGGACCGCTTTCTGGAACTGTGGCAGATCCGCTGGAACGAAGTGACGGGCCAGCTTGACGCCGATGTCAAGAGCCTCGAAGACGATGACACCTTCCAGCCCGATGCGATGGACATGCGCGGCGCCATTGCCAGCCTGCCCGAGGAAGAGCGCCAGGAGCTGGACGGCCAGGAGATCCCCTCGTTTGGCCAGGTCTGGGCGCTGGGCTTCATGTTTGTCGTGGAAAACTGGGCCGATGAGTGGATCGCACCGCGCGACAAGGAAGCGGCCCGCTGGCTGAACGACGCGCTCGAATCGGTGGTGGCCCTGACCGAGGATGACACCGGCACTCCCACCGTCTGCATGTACGACGAAAACGGCCCGGCCAGCACCAGCCAGGAGCGCGTGGAGACCTTTGGTGAGGCGATCTGGGCGGTGTATGACCTGCGCCAGATCTGGAAGAGCATGGGCCCGCGCCAGGCCACCATCGTCAAGGGCGAGGTGCCCGGCCGCAATGACCCCTGCTCCTGCGGCAGCGGCAAGAAGTTCAAGAAATGTTGCGGCGCCTGATAGCAGGCGTTCACCATCCGCTCTGAGAACAGCCGCTTTTGCGGCTGTTTTGCTGTGCGGGCCCAGATTGGCATGGCCGCGAGCGGGCAGTGGCTCTAGAATGGCTTGGTTTTCATCCTCTTTTGGCCAAGGATCCCCGATGAACCTCATGAACATCATCACCAAGCAACTGATCGAGATCATCGAGTGGACCGATGACTCGCGCGATACCTTGTCGTACCGCTGGCCTGATGAGGACAAGGAAATCAAGAACGGCGCCCAGCTGATCGTGCGCGAATCGCAGCAGGTGCAGTTTGTCTCCGAAGGCCAGTTCGCCGACCTGTTCGGCCCCGGCCGCCACCAGCTGACGACGCAGAACATCCCGATTCTGTCGACCCTGCGCGGCTGGAAGTACGGTTTCAATTCGCCCTTCAAGTGCGATGTCTACTACGTCAATACGCGCCTCTTCACCGGCAACAAATGGGGTACCTCCAACCCGGTGATGATGCGCGACAAGGACTTCGGTGTTGTGCGCCTGCGCGCCTTCGGCACCTATGACTTCCGCATTGTGCAGCCAGCCAAGTTCCTCAAGGAAGTGGCGGGCACGGACCAGAATTTCCGCCTCGACGAGTTTGCCGACACGATGCGCTCGCGCATTGTCAGCATCTTCAGCGAAGCGCTGGCCCGCGCCCAGGTGCCCGTGCTCGATGTGGCCCAGCGCTACACCGAGATGGGTGATGCGCTGCTGCAGCTGATCAACCCGGCCGTCACCGAGAAATACGGCCTGGAGATCACCAGCTTCCTGCTGGAAAACGTCTCGGTGCCGCCCGAAGTCGAAGAGGCGATCGACAAGCGCTCGTCGATGAGCGCGATCGGCAACTTGAACGACTATGTGAAGTACCAGATGGGCCAGGCGATGGCCAACGGCGGCGAAGGCGCAGCGGCGGCCACCATCCCCGCGACCATGGCGATGGGCTTTGGCATGGCGCAGGAGATGATGAAGGGCATGCAGCAGCCTTCGGGCGCTGCTGCAGCCGACCCCTTCTCGCCCGCTGCAGCCCAGGCTGCGCAAGCGGCGCCCGCTGCGGCTGCGGCCGCCGGCGCCGGCCTGCAGGTGCTGACGCCCGAGCAGGCGGCCCAGGCGCTGGGCGTGACGGTGCAGGATGTGCTGACTGAGCTGGAGTCGGGCGCGCTCAAGGGCCGCAAGATTGGCAGCGCCTGGCGCATCTCGCAGGAATCGCTGAACGAATTCCTGCGCGGATAAATCTGCACTCACCGCGCATGTACCCCTGCTTTGCCGGTGCATGTGCGTTGGCGTGCCCCCGTTTTGAGAGCCCGTGGCGCAGACCTGCTGTGCGCCAACGCTGAGTTTGACCGTGAATTCACCCACTCCCGCCACCGACCCCTTTGCGCCGCCACCGACCTCGATGGTGGCCAGGCATGTCTGCCCCGAATGCGGCGGCAATCTGGAATGGAATGCCAAGGTGCAGTCGCTCAAGTGCCCCTACTGCGGCACGGTGGTGCCCTGGACCGAGGAGCAACAGCAACAGCTGGGCGGTGACATCGTCGAGCAGGACCTGGCCGCCGCGCTGGCCAACCCCGCCAGCGGACGCGGCTGGGGCGAGGCGCGGCGCGAGTACCAGTGCCAGAACTGCCGCGCGATTTCGGTCTTTGTTGACGGGCGGGTCGCGTCGCGCTGCGATTTTTGTGGCTCCCCTGCGATTCAGGCACATGAAGAGCGCAACGATGCGATCACGCCGCAAAGCCTGCTGCCGTTCAAGGTGAGCGATGGCCAGGTGCGCGACCTGATCCGCAAATGGTATGGCAGCCGCTGGTTTGCACCCAACAAGTTCAAGAACGCGGCGCTGACCGATACGCTCAAAGGTATCTACCTGCCGTACTGGACCTTTGACGCCCATGTGCAGGCCCAGTGGCGGGCGGACGCCGGCTTTTACTACTACACCACCGAGCAGTACCGCGACGCCAATGGCAACATCAGCACGCGCCAGGTACGCCATGTGCGCTGGGAGCCGGCCTCGGGCAGCCTGCAGCATTTCTTTGACGATGAACTGGTCGCGGGCACGGTCGGGGTGCACCAGGGGCTGCTGCAGAAGGTCGAGCCTTTTCCAACGCGGACGGACCTCAAACCCTATTCGCCCGAGTTTGTGCGCGGCTGGACCGTGGAGCGCTACCAGGTCGACCTGAACCGGGCTGCGACGATCAACGAAGGGGATATGGACCAGCAGGTAGAGACCCTGTGCGCGCGCCAGATACCGGGCGATACCTACCGCAACCTGCAGGTGCGGCGCCAGTACCAGGGGCGCAGCTTCAAGCATGTGCTGGTGCCTGTCTGGCTGGTGGGCTACACCTATGGCAGCAAGAGCTACCAGATTCTTGCCAACGGCTACACCGGCCAGTTGGCCGGTGAGCAACCCTATAGCTGGGTAAAAATCCTGTTCACCGCACTGGCGGTGTTGTTGGTGCTGGTGCTGCTGATGGCAGCGGGCCGATAGCCGGGAATACCTGAGGGGCCGATAAGGCCCCCGGGTTCAAGGCTTAACGACGGCGGCGGTTGCCATCCATGTTGTCGCCGACCTGGTTACCAAAATAGGCGCCGGCAGCAGCACCGCCAATGGTACCCAAGGTCGAGCCGAACACGGCATCACCCAACACACCACCGGCAACAGCGCCTACGCCGGTGCCGATCTGGGCATTGGTGGGATTGCTGGAGCAAGCGGTCAGGCCGCTCAGGGCCAGAACGATGGAAGCGGTAGTGATTGCAAGTCGTTTCATCAGGGTTCTCCTCTTGGTCTCATCGGCTGTCAGTCAGAAGAGTGCTGCAAACCGGGTTGCCATGGTTGAAGTGTGGCGCAGCGCACGCGCTTGCCACATCGGCCAAGGCTAAGTTCGGATGTGGGACAGCGCTTACTGCGCAGGCGCGGCCTGCACCAGCTCCAGCAGGCGGCGCAGCGCATGCCGCACGGTGGCCTGGCGCACTGCGTGGCGGTCGCCGTCAAAGCGCTGCACTTCGCTGTGCAGTTGCCCGGCCACCTGCCAGCCAAACCAAACGGTGCCAACGGGCTTGCTGGCGCTGCCGCCATCGGGCCCGGCCACGCCGGTCACCGCCACGCTGACCTGTGCCTGGGACTGCGCGATCGCACCTTCGGCCATCGCGCGGGCGACGGGCTCGCTGACGGCGCCGTGGGCGGCGATCAGCGCAGCGGGCACATCCAGCATCGCGGATTTGGCCCGGTTGGAGTAGGTGACAAAGCCGCAATCGAGCCACTGGCTGGAGCCGGGCCGCTCGGTGCAAGCGCCTGCGATCAGGCCGCCGGTGCAGCTTTCGGCCGTGGCCATCATCCAGCCTCGTTGGCTCAGGTGCTGGGCCAGCTGGGCCACGGTTTCCGGCAGGGGCAGCCCATCTTTGGTCAGCAAGGCGGCGGTGGCGTTCATAGCAGATGTCTCCCGATGGCGATGACAAGCAAGGTGCAGAAAGCGGCGACCAGATCGTCCCAGATGATGCCCCAACCGCCGCCCCAGCCAAAGCCCTTGAAGCAGCGATCCGCCCAGCGCACCGGCTGGGGTTTGACGGCGTCGAAAAAGCGGAACAGCACAAAGGCCGTCAGCTGGCCCCAGAAGCCCGTGGGCATGACCAGCCACAAAATGAGCCAGAAGGCGATGATCTCGTCCCAGACAATGGCGCCGGGATCCGCCACGCCCAGGTTGCGCGCGGTGGTCGTGCAGGCCCACCAGCCGAGCACGAGCGATGCGCCAATCACCCAGCCAATCGCCGCAGGCGTCAGCCACAGCTGCAGCACCAGGTAGGCGACCCAGGCCCACAAGGTGCCCACCGTTCCCGGTGCCACCGGGCTCAGTCCCGAGCCAAAGCCCAGCGCCATCCAGTGCAAAGGGTTGCGCAGCATGAAGGTCCAGTTGGCGCGGCGGGGCGCCGATGCGTTGGCTGCGGCGCCGGGCGCAGAAGGTGGAAAGGGCGAGTCGCTCATGCCCGCCATCATAAGCCTGCGGCAAGTTGCTGTGCAGCGCCAAACGGCGCCAGCCCACCAAGCCGTCAGGCCTTGAAGTGGTCAAACGAGGCCCAGCGCTGCGCGATGGGCTGGCCCTGCGCATCGCGCACGCGCAGGCCCGGTGTAGCGGTGATGCGGCCAATGCGCTGCACCGGCGTCTGCGCGGCCAGGCTGGCCTGCTGCACGGCATCGCGCCGGTCTGCGGCGGCGGTAAAGCACAGCTCGTAGTCGTCGCCGCCCGCCAGGCAGCATTGCAGTTGCAGATCGATGGGCAGGTTGAGCGCAGCGCCCGGGGCACCTGCGGTCGCTGCCATGCACGCCAGTACCTGGTCCGCCTGCAGCTCGGCACCCACGCCACTGGCTTGCAGGATATGGCCCAGGTCGCCGGCCAGGCCATCGCTCAGATCGAGCGCACTGCTGGCAATGCCGCGCAGCGCCATGCCCAGGGCGACACGCGGGCTGGGGCTTTCGAGCCGCTGGCGGGCAGCGGCCAGCGTAGCGGCGGGAAGCTGCACCTGGCCAAGCAAGGCCTCGAGCGCCAAGCGGGCATCGCCCAGCTGGCCGCTGACATAGATGTCATCGCCGGGCTGGGCGCCGCTGCGCAGCAGCGCCTGGCCGGCCGGCACCTCGCCCAACACGGTGATGCAGATATTGAGTGGGCCCTGGGTGGTGTCACCGCCCACCAGCTCGCAGCCATGCGCATCGGCCAAGGCGAACATGCCCTCCGAGAAGCCTTGCAGCCAGGGCGCATCGACCGATGGCAGGGCCAGCGCCAGGGTAAAGGCCAGCGGCTGGGCGCCCGTGGCGGCCAGGTCGCTGAGGTTGACGGCCAGCGCCTTGTGGCCCAGCGTGCGCGGGTCCACATCGGCAAAGAAGTGGCGGCCCTGCAGCAGCATATCGCTGGAGATGGCCAGCTGCATGCCGGGCTTGGGCGCGAGCAGGGCGCAGTCGTCTCCGACGCCAAGCACGGTCCGCTGCACCGGCCGATGGAAGTACTGCGCAATCAGTTCGAACTCACCCTGTGCCATATCAGCGGCCTCCCGGGCTAGCGTTGCGGTTCAGGCGCAGCGGTAGCAAAAAGCTCAGTGGCCGCGTCAGCACCCGCTTGATGAGCGCCTTGTAGATGTGCGAGCGCTCGACATTGCTGACGTTTTGCGCGCGCAGGGCCAGGCGGAACGCCAGGTAGAAGCTCACCAGAATGTTGAAGCCGCCCAGCAAGGGCAGGGCCGCCACGCAGAGCCAGAAGCCGTGGAAATGCAGCACCTCCAAGCCCATGCTGGTGGCAGCTGCGGCGATCTGGCCGGCAGCGAGGGTCACGTGGCGGATATCGATGGGCAGGCCAAAGAACTGTGCCACTACGGGGATCAAGCCCAGCATGAAACCCAGCGAAATATTCGAGGCAAAGCCGGAGATATGGCGGCGCATGAAGCCCGCCCAGCGCGCAGCCCGCGCCTTGCCCAAAAAGCCGGTGATGCGCGGGTTGTAGCGGATGGCCGAATCCATATGGTGCAGCACAAACCAGTTTTCGGTCCAGCCGGCGATGATGCTCGAGGAGAACAGCAGCACCCCGGTGAACGCGGCATAGAACACCGAGGGGCCCAGCAGGGTCAATGACTTCAGCGTCTGCTCGGCCTCGTGCTGGTCGATAAAGGGCGCGCCAGTGGCTCGCGCCCAGCCCCAGGTGAGCAGCAGCACCATCGGGAAGACGGTGAACACATTGCCCAGCACGGCGGCCACCTGGGAGCGCACCAGGTAGCTGACCTCGTCGACAAAGGAGGCCATGCCCGCCTCGGTATCGCCCGATTCCTTGAGCTTGGCGGCCATCGCCGGGGCCGTCATCGCTGGTTGCTT
The DNA here is from genome assembly GCF_025309455.1 of Comamonas squillarum. Taxonomy (NCBI): domain Bacteria; kingdom Pseudomonadati; phylum Pseudomonadota; class Betaproteobacteria; order Burkholderiales; family Comamonadaceae; genus Comamonas; species Comamonas squillarum. The sequence continues at coordinate 2,948,337 of NZ_CP104377.1, read as the reverse complement.
GGTGGCGACGGTGAAATGCAGCAGCTGGATCAGCACAAAGCTGATCGCGTAGTTGATGCCGGCAATGAAGCCGCCCCAGAACGCGGAGATGGCCACCGCATGCAGTGCGAACTTGATCAAGGTGGTGAAGGCCATCACCAGGCCGCCACCGGCCGCCTTGCGCGCCATCTGCGCGTACTCGCGCTTGTCGCGCGTGATGTAGTGCTCACCGGTCTCGGCGCTGCGCTCGGCCACCTTGGAGGCCAACAGCGACGAGTTGGACGAGATCAGCGCGCGGATGCTCTGGCGCTCCAGGCCCACGGCCACCAGGTGGGCCAGCAGCTTGGCGGTGATGACCTTGGGGTTGGCCGACAGCAGGCAGTCGAGCAGCTCGCGCACGCGCAAGATGCGCATGCGCAGCTGGCGCAGCCGGAAGACGACCCCGACCGAGACGCCATTGTCTTCAAAGTGTTCGTAGATCGAGGCCACGGCGGTGCGGCATTCGTCCAGGCTGCGGCGTACATTCTCTTCGGCCTCCAGCACTTCGGCGGCCTTGGGGCTGGGGTGCAGCATCGCGCGGCGCAGCTCTTCGACGCCGCTGATCAGGCTGTAGAAAGGCTGGGTGTTTTTGGCGCTGCCGCTCATGCGCAGGCGCAGCTCAGGCGCAAAGCCGGCCGCCAGAATCTGGCCGGCGCAATAGGTGATCGCGTTGAGCACCAGATGCTGCCAGGGCGAGAGGCGGTTGCCGTAGTGCTCCAGCCCGGCAATGCTGCCGGCACCCACATCGCTTTGCGCAATCTGCGTGGGGACGACCATCACCTCCAGTGACACAAAGCCGGGCGACAGCAGCTGGGCAATGCGCTCGAGCAAGGGCTTGTCCATGGCCTTGAGCCACTGGGCATCAAAAGGCGTGTGCAAGACCATCGAAAACAGCACGGTGGCGTCGATCGTCTCGGGCGTAGAGGGCAGCAGCTTCCAGCGCAGGCGCTCGGCCATCTCGTTGAAGAAGGCGGTGCGGGGCGCAAAGCCAAAATCGGCCAGCAGCGCGGTGAGGTCCACCGTCTGCAGTTGCACGGCCCACCAGCGCTGCACTTTGTCCCGCAGCGCGGCATCGCCCTCAATGGCGTCCAGCAGTTGGCTGACGCGGGCCACGGCCGCGTCGACCGAGTTTTGCTGGCCGCGAATCCAGGCGGCGATCTCGATGATCCAGAGGTTGCGCTCGGCCAGCGGTGCATCGGGGTCGAGCGCTGCGAGCAACTGCGCCAGCGGATCAGGTTTCTTCTTGCGGAACATCAATGCAGCACTCGTCCTTGCGCCAGGTCGTCGTCTTGGGCGGGGTACTGGGTGGCGTCGAGCGTGAAGCGCGGAATCGGGCAGTCAAAGGTCTGGGCCTCATCGCTGATGCACAGGTAGCTGCCTTCCATACTGCCTTGCGGCGTGGCCAGGCGGCACTGGCTCTGGTACTCGAAGGATTCGCCGGGCGCGAGCAGCGGCTGGTGGCCCACCACGCCCAGGCCTTTGACTTCCTGGACCAGACCGGTGGCGTCCTTGATGATCCAGTGCCGTGCGATCAGCTGCGCGGGAACCTCACCACTGTTGCGAATGATGATGCTATAGACAAAGTGGAATACGCCGGCCTCGGGCAGGGACTGCTCGGGCAGGTACTGTGGTGTCACCGACACCTCAAACTGGAACTTTGGCATGTGAAACTGGATTGAAGTCAGGTAGAAATACTAACTGCGACAATAGAGGGATGAGCTCCACCTACCGAATTGCCCCCTCAATCCTGTCCGCAGACTTTGGCCGCCTGGGCGAGGAAGTGCGCAACGTACTGGCCGCCGGCGCGGACTGGATACATTTTGACGTCATGGACAACCATTATGTGCCCAATCTGACCTTTGGGCCGATGGTTTGCGCAGCCTTGAAGCCCCATGCGATCAAGCCCGACGGTACGCCGGCACCCATCGATGTGCACCTGATGGTGCAGCCGGTGGACGAGCTGGCCGCCGCCTTTGCCCAGGCAGGCGCCGACTATATCAGCTTCCACCCCGATGCTTCGGCCCATGTACACCGCAGCATCCAGGCCATCAAGGCGCAGGGCTGCAAGGCCGGTCTGGTGTTCAATCCGGCGATGCCGCTCGACGTGCTGGACTGGGTGATCGAGGACATCGACCTGGTCTTGCTGATGAGCGTCAACCCCGGTTTTGGCGGCCAAAGCTTCATCGACTCGACCCTGCGCAAGATCGAAGCGACGCGCAAGCGCATTGACGCCAGCGGCAAGGACATCCGCCTGGAGGTCGACGGCGGCATCAAGGAAACCAATATCCGCCGCGTGGCGGATGCGGGTGCGGACACCTTTGTGGCGGGTAGCGCAATTTTTGGCAAGCCTGATTACAAGGGGGTGATTGAGCAGATGCGGGGGGCGTTGGGGTGATGGTTTTGCCCTGAGGATGGGCGGTAAAAAAAGGCTCCGGCAATGGGTTGCAGGAGCCTTTTTGCATTGGTTGACGGATGCTCGATTTATTTGCTCCAGCAGCTACTGTCGTAGCCGGAGGCACCTTCCGTTTTTCCGTTGGCTCCCTGCAGACCAGTATTGGTCAGCGTGTAGTTGCCACACTTGTCATGTTCCTGGGCATTTTGGGCCGTGGCTGTCAGCGTAAAGGTTGCGCCATCGGAGTCCAGGCTGATCGCATAGCGGCCGGAGGCCATGGAGGTCATGCTACTAGGAAGACTCGTTGGGTAGGTACCGTTGGCAGTAGCCGCACGCTCCATCCACTGCGCCGCCTGCAGCAGGGTGGCACGCGCGTCGGCGCGGTGACCACGACGGATGTACTCGTTATAACTGGGCAGCGCGATCGCCGTCAGGATGCCCACCACGGCGACCACGATCATCAACTCGATCAGTGTGAAGCCGCGTAGCTTCGTCACGGTTCTTGGATTCATTGCTGTTCCTTCTTACTGCAGCTGGCGCCAGCTGGGGCGCAAAGTTTGTTCAGGCATGCGCAGCAGTGCCTCCATATTGTTGATGCAGCGGTCACCGGTACAGGTACTGATATCGAGCATCTGCGTCTCCGATGCGGCGACCTGCGAGTGCGAGCCCTTGTCCACCTGCGCACGGGACGCATTGCCGTTGTCCGAGGCACTGAACGAGGTATTGCTGCCCAAGTTGATCAGCTGGATGCTGGGCTTTTTGCCGTCCATGATATTGAGCATGGTGCGGTACTGGCGTTCGGTATCCACCGACGTGGAGTCGCAGCTTTCGCGGGTGACATCCACATCCAGGCCTTTGGCCGGCACCTGGGTGTAGGCAACCAGGATATTGGTGTTGTCATACAGCTCCAGGTTCTTGAGCGCGCGCTCGCCCACCGCTGGCAGGTCCATGTACCAACCGTTGTAGGTCGTACCCCAGGTGGTCTTGTCGAGCGTGTCCACTTCGTCCACCCGGCCGCCTACGCCTCCAGCAATCGTCAGCTCGGCGATTTCCCGCTTGGCCAGGCCAGCAGTAGCCACCCCCGTTCCCAAAGCGGCAGGTGCAGGGACAGTCAAACATTCTGCAGGTGCAGACGATGTACAAGCCTTGCCGGGGTGTACTTCCAACCATTGGCTGGAACCTTCGGTTTTTCGGACACGGTAGCGTGTATTGTCCAGCACGGAATAAATGCTTTGCACCAGAACATCACTGGGGTCGGTTCGGCTCACATTACGGCCGGTACCAAATGCCACCATCATGCCGCCCACGGGTACAGATTTCTTGGTGCCGTCTGTTTGCGTCACTTCCTTGACCCGATCGTTCGCGCGAGCGGTCGGTGCAACAGTGATCGGCTGCACATTGCTGCGCGATGAGGAGCTGAGGGCCGAAGGACCGCGTGCGGTGAACAGCGGCGTACTGCTAAAGGCCACATTCCACTCGCTGGCGACGTCACTGGTGAGGTCAAATTTCCAGAGGTTGCCCTGGTTGTCGCCGGCGTAGGCGATGTCTACCCGTCCATCGCCATTTAGGTCTATCAGGCGCGGAGCGGACAGGCCATTGTCAATGGCATAGCCGGTGCCAGCCGCCTGGCTGGTGACTGGCAGGCGTACCAGTTCCTGGCCCTTGTCCAGGTACTGAATCAGCAGAACGGGGCGTTGGTTGGTGCTGTTGTAGCCATTGCCCATCACCACGGCCCAGCGGCCATTGTTCATCCGCGTGATCTGTGTGGTACGCAGAAAGTCAGTTTCGTCCATCACCGGCTTGGCAGTTATGTGACCGATGTCGTTGTTCTCGCTAGCGGTAGCAATACAGGCGGTGCGCTGAGTGCCCGTCAGCGCGGTGCAATCCAAAGCGTCTGCTACGCCGCGAGTCCGGTCCAGGCGCACCAGGGTGTTGGCATTGGCTGCCGCAAAGCTGGGTGCGCTAGAGGTGCTGCCAGCCGCCGGGTTGGTGACATCCAGCACAAAGTAGCCTTTGCCGCCAGCGCCCATGGTGCCCACCAACAAGGTTCGCCAGTCGGCAATATAGGCTTCGGTGCCAGGAGTGGTTTCCTTGACGCCGCCAAGCTCCACATCGCCCGTCATGGGGGAGCCATCGACATAGTACTGGTGGGTATAGCCGGAGCCAGCTAGGTTCTTAATCGTTGACAAGGCGCCATTGGGGACGTAGGCCAGTTTTTCAGAGCCATCGGTGGCTGAGAAACCATGCAACATGCCATCATTGCCGCCGACATAGACCATAGGAACGCGATTCTTCTGGGCTTGCACAAAGCTGCTGTAGCCTTGGAGTGCGTAGGTACCGGACGGCGCGCCGGTGTACCAGACGCCGGAGTTGATAATGTCACCTTGGCGGCTCTTGCGCTCGCGGAAGGGCTTTGCGGTGGTGTAGCCGGTGGTGTCCGAGCCTTCCAGCGTGCGATCGCCTCGGATGAAGTTCACAATGCTCTCGCCACTGGTGGAAATAGGGGTGGCACTGGCTAGGCCAATCTTGGCCTTCTGCGCGGTGCTCAGGTAAGTCTGGTCGCTGGCCCACTTGAACTGCACACCACCTTTGTCGCCTGAGGTCGTGCCGGTTTTGGTCACCCACTGGTCACTCCAACCAAGGACCAGTCGATCAGTCACACCGGTGCGGGCATCCAGCAAGTCGGCGGTGGTTTTGTTCTCCCATGCTGGCGTGCTGGTGCCGCTCTTGTTCACGGTTCTGGCTGCGACATAGCCTTTCCAGTTGGAGTCGGGTTGGTAGCCCGCAGTGAAGGTGGCCACATCGTAGCGCGCCGCGTTCGATCCGCTGCTGACCGAGGAGGTCAGGTCGGCATCTGTCTGGGTGTTGATCTGGCCAAAGATCTCGCGGAAGGCCTTCTCCAGATCCTCGCCTTTTTCTACTGCATAGAAGCGGCCCCGCCCATTGATGGCTGAGTGCCACAGGTCCAATGCACGAACATCTTCACCACCACCATTCATGTCGGGCCAGGTCTTGGTGCCATTGACCAGCGCGGGAAAGCTGCCGTCATAGCCAAAAGGCACCATGCTGGATGAAGCGCTGATGTTGTACTTTGCGTCGCTGTAGTTCTGCTTCCATGTGTAGGACAGCGCACTGAAACCGATGGTGTAGGTCACCATATGCGGCCAGGTGGCCGGGTTGTAGCGGGGGTTCCAATAACGGTCCAAGGTGGCGGTGGTGCTGCCATTGGTGAACGTCTCGGTGGCCGGCGCTTTGCGGTAGTCAGCCGTGGGCTGCATCGTGCCAGTCCAGCCGGTGGTGTGCGGTGGCACGGCCCAGCTATAGAAGGCCCAGTCCGCCAGCGTATTGTCAAATGCATCGCGGTACAGTGCACTCTTGGCGCGGGCGGCTGCCGTGGTGCCACCGTAGACGGTACCATCTGGTAAGGTTAGGTTCGTGGCGTTGTCCGTTTGGCTGGGTTTGGAGGCTCCACTGTTCCAGCGGCCATCCGTCATGATGATGTGGTAGCTGCGGCGGCAGCCCAGATAAGGCGATCCTGTCGTTCCAGGGACCGACGCCCAGGGGCTGTTCGTCGAGAGCGGGCGTCGCATGTAGGCATCAGCCTGCGAGAACATCTTGTGTGAGGGTGTGCCGTTCACGGCGCTGAGGCCGTTGACAAAACTGATCAAGTTGTTGCGGTGGCTGGTATTGAGGACCCGCATCGAGTTGGTGTTCATCGAGGTGCTGTCGACGCTGCCTGCACCTGAGGCATTGCCGTTGTTCCACATGGCCTGCCAAGACATGCGCACCTTGCCGTCAGGCAGCAGGGACGTATCGCGAAGCACGCCGCCGCTGCCACCATTTCCGATAAGGGCGTACTTAAGCACATTGATACGCCGGGCTGACGATGGCCAAGAACCATCGGCATTTGGCACCTGGGTGTTGCTCGCGCCGCTTTGGTTTTCGCGGTCCAGGCGGTATTGCATACTCCCTGAGTCATCGATCGAGATGATGATGTTGGGGGCCACATAGGGCTCTTTGGTGCCCGGCGGTCCACTGGCCAGGTCCAGTGCCCAGCTGCCCTGCGGTAGCAAAGCCGCGCAGGCCGCCAAGGCCAGCAGATGTTTGCGGAAATGGGGGGTGTTGTTATGAGCCACAGCGCCTCCTGTCAATACTGCGAATAATGGGTTTTAGCCAGTCCCGGCACTAGGCCTGCATGTGGCTGGTAAAGCGTGAAAGATCCAGCGCCACAGACTCAGTCCTTGAGCCGCTGCCGGGCATAGGTCTGCTGTAAAACGACCTGGGTATTGGGCTTGCGGCCATGTGCAAGGCTGGTGATGCGATAAACCACATTCGGAATCATATTCAGCGCCAAAAAGTTATTGGCCACCATGCTGTTGCCGGCACTGTCTTCGGCCACGATCAGGTTCGAGTTCTTGCTGCTTTCGTCATAGGGCAGCACCTCAATCCAGTACCAGCCGCCGCGGTTGGCAGCACTGCGGTCTGCAAGAATGGGGTTGGCCGGGTTGCTGGCATTGCCCAGCTTCGCTCCGGTGTACTGGCCATAACGCGCACCGACGGGAGCACCGCCGGTGGGGGTGCTGGTCATCTGCGCCAAGGTGACGCCGCGATCGGCATCGCTGTTGTTCCAGAAATCCTGGTTGCCCTGGCGCTTGGTGCACAGGCCGTTGCGGCACTTGTAGGTTTGGCTGTCCAGCGTTGCCAGCAGCTTGCCGACGGAGGGCGCTTCCAGCGGAATCTGGTCTGCGGTGCTCTGACGGCAGACATCGCCAGTGCCGCTGCACACCGATCCGTCAGCATTCTCGTTGCGGATGTCCAGCTCGGCATCCTGCAGCAGCGCTTGTCCGGCCTCGAAGGCACGCTGGTAATCTGCATCATTGCTGACCAACATCTCCCCAAACAAAGAGGTACGAGCCGACCACAGGGCCAGCAGCATCGACAGCATGACAAAGATGATGACGACGAACAGCGCTACGCCGCGTTGCTGGCTGAGTGGTGGGCGTTGGTCGCGAATGAAGAATCTGCCTTGCATGGTTAGGGCTCTTGGTTCGGGTTACAGCACATTGCCGATCAGCCCCTGGCTGCGCAATTGGTAGACGCTGCGAAACACCATGTGCAGGCGTTGGGCGCGATCTGCGCCGATGGCGCTGCCGCTCATATCGGTGGCGTCGGCACTGGCGTAGTCAACCTCGGTGGTGCCGTCGCAGTCGGTATAGCTGGACGTGGAGGGCAGGTTCATGCGCTCGGTGCCATAAAGCACGATGCAGACTTCCACACCGGTGACTTGTCCCCAGTTGGTACCGACTCCAGCTGCATTGACGTACTGGATTTTTGGCGCGCCGCTGGCGATGTCGGTCATACGCAGATAGCGGATTCTGAAGTTGGCGACGTTGCCAATCACCGGCTGGGATAAACCTGACGTTCCCGTGCAGACCAGGTTGTTGGTGTTGAGTGCGAATGCGCTGGAAATACGCATAAAGCTGTTGTTGTCCGCCGTGTCCAGGTCCTGGGGGCCACCTTGGCAATCCCGGGACAGCGACTGCGTCGCGAGGGATGTGTCGCTGAGTGGGTACACCGGTTCCTTGTAGCGTCGGTAACCGACGGTGAGCGTGGTGTCTGTGCCGTTGATGGTGTCAGTGGCGGGGGAAAAATTCCGGTCCGGTTCTGATGAGATGGCCTTGGTCTCGAAAGCCACCGGTAGCGCATACCGGTCAATGTCGGTGCTAGCATTCTTGGTGGCATTGAGGTTGAGGTAAAGCGAGCCCGACTGCCTCAGTTGTTGTCCAATGACGCGAAAGGCATATCCAGCTTGTTGCTGCAACTGGCTGGCATCGCTGACGGTCCCTGAAGTGCTGCGCGAAACCATCAGCGCGCCGCCTGCGACGGCGACAACCATCAAACCGATGGCGACGCCGACCATCAGCTCAACCAGAGTGATGCCGCTTTGGTGCCTTGGTTGGAGGGAGTGGCCCAGATTCGCTGCAGGCACGCTGTTCAAGCCCTTTGTAATTTTGGTACGCATATCAAATCCCTGGGCAGAAAAAACGGGCAGTGCTGGTGCCCTTGTAGGGGGCGCAGCGGGCACTGACGGGGATGTACTGCAGGTGGCAGGTGTAGCCTTCGCCGCAGCTCACGGCCGCGCCGCTGTCCGCAGCGGCATTGATGGCGGAGCGGTAGTCGCTGTCGGCCCCTTTTCTCTCGTTTTCTCGCCACCGGATCATCACGCCTAACTGACGACGGTTGGCAGCGACGTCTTCTCCTGCGGACGTGAAGAGATTGGCATCGCCCAGTGGCAATGCTCTGCTGACAAATGCTTTCCACTGAGAAACATCGTAGACGGCGAGTTCCGCCCCCGTGCAAACAACGGTGCTGCAAATTTTGCTGGGGCTGGGTGTATCGTCCCAATCGCTGAGATAGCTGCTCATATTGGCCATCGCATTGGGATTGACCTTCATGCGCTCACTCAGGTCTTCGATGAGCCTGATCGCCTGCTCTCGGCGCACGCTGGTTTGCGTGTCACTGAGGGTTCGCAGTTGCACGCCCACGATGCCCAAGATGCCGAGGGCGGCGACCACCAGGGCGATCAGTGACTCCAGCAAGCTGATGCCGCGCTGGCTGCGCTGCATTGCAGAGATTCTCGTCAATCTGCGCATAGGACTTCTTTCTGTATCTGGGCTTGTCATGGGAGACCGTGGGCTGCGTATCGATGGGCATTGCATAGTCAAGGACAATCTGCGGCGCCTGAGTTCAGACGTTTGATCAAGCCACCGGGCTGGATACAAAGCGCGGAGGCTGCGGAGTCGCTGCTACTCGATCCTTGCGGCCAAGCCCGAAAGACGAAGGTCTGTGCAGTGTTATTGCTGAAATGTCCCCAGCGGTCGACACTGATCATGGCGTTCATGGTGGTGCCCGCACTGCTGATCTCCACTTCGGTGCGTTTCGGCGCACTGGTTTGCTGCAGTGTGATTTCTGAAGTGCCGCTCTGGGCGCCATCGCGGTTGGTATCGACAAACACCAACCAGCCGCAGCCCCATTGCGCGTCGCTTCCAGCATTGGTGCAGCCATCGCCATCGGCCTTTTTGACAATGACCACATTGCCCGCGCGCCGGATGGCCTCTGAACGGGCGTAGTACAGGGTGGACTGCAGATCTTCTACTGCGCTGCGGACACGCCAGCGTTCGGTTAAGCCCTTGAAGCTGGGCAGAGCCAGCGAAGCGAGAATCGCCACAATGGCGATCACCACCAAAAGCTCGATGGCGGTAAAGCCGGATGTCCGACGCAGCAGTGACCATTGCCCATGTTTCATGAAATGAATCATAGGTAATACTTTGCTAATAAGCGGACACGGGCGACGAGCGGAAGGGCAGAGGCGATGAGCGGCATTGGCCGCAGATGCATGGCCACCGGGAACTGAGGCACTGGATGATCTGCGGCACAATCACCGGCTGGGCCCGAAAGAATCTCTAATGACTGAAGTGAACAAAACCCTGCAGCGCTGCGAAGCCGTCATCGTCGACCTCGACGGCACCATGGTCGACACCATGGGGGACTTTGTGGAGGCGCTCAACCGCATGCTGGCCGATCTGCAGCTGCCGGCGATTGGTGTGCAGACCATTGAGCCCATGGTGGGCAAGGGCTCGGAGCACTTGCTGCGGGCGGTGCTGACCCATGTGCTGGCCCAGGTGCACCCACTGGTCGGCCAGCCGGTGCCGGCCACCGAGATCGACAACCGCTATGCGCAGGCCTGGGAGCGCTACCAGCACCACTACCTGGCCATCAATGGCCGCTTCTCCCGGGTGTATGACGGTGTGGAGAAGGGGCTGGCGCAATGGCGCGCCAAGGGGTTGAAGATGGCCTGCCTGACCAACAAACCGCTGGCCTTTGCCGAGCCGCTGCTGCGCGCCAAGGGCCTGCGCGACTATTTTGACCATGTGTTTGGCGGCGATTCCTTTGAGCGCAAGAAGCCCGATCCGCTGCCGCTGCTCAAGACCTGCGAGGCGCTGGGCAGCAAGCCGGCACTGACCTTGATGGTGGGTGACAGCAGCAACGACGCCGAGGCGGCGCACAACGCGGGCTGCCCGGTGGTGCTGGTGAGCTACGGCTACAACCATGGCCAGCCGATCCGCCAGGTGGCGGCGACCGGCTATGTCGATGCGCTCAGCGAGCTGCAGGCCTGAGGCGCCGCGCCGCCCAGACCGGTACTGAGAAGAGCAAGACGTGGACGGACTGCATTTGACCGCCGACCTGTACGACTGCCAGTGCCCTGCGGCCTGGCTGGTCGATGCGCAGGCGCTCGCTGCGCTGTGCAACCAGGCAGTGGCCGATGCGGGGCTGACGCGCATGCATGACAGCTGGGTGCCGTTCCCCAGCCACAACGGCCAGCCCGGTGGCGTCACTGGCGTGGTGCTGCTGGCCGAGTCGCATGTGGCGATCCATACCTGGCCGGAGCTGGGCCATGCCACGCTCGATGTCTATGTCTGCAATTTCTCGGGCGATAACTCGGCCAAGGCCCAGCAGGTCGTCGATCGCTTGGTGGGCGCGTTGCAGCCTAAGCGCTGCCAGCACCAGCGGCTGCAGCGGGGCAGTCTGCAGGCCAGCGGGGGGGCAGTTGCGGGCTTGCCGCGCTGAAATCCTCCGTTTTCTGGTTAATCCCCTGTTTTCTGGTTTTTACACCGTCATTTGTGGATTCGTTTGCTACACTAGGCGCCATGTTCATCCATCACGCAGTCATTACAGGTCGTTCCGACCGGGGAGCTTGGCCCTGGCGTAAGCCTGTATCTATGACTGTTTGACTGCCGCTGGGTAACACGCCCCAGCGTGCGCCCGAGGGCTGGTTGCAAGACCAGTCCACCAAAGATGAACTGCAGCGCACGATACGCACACATCCAGCGTGCGCTGCTCAAGCTGGGGATGGTTCTTCGTGATCACCGAACTCGAATTCAAAAGTCTGGCCAACCAAGGCTACAACCGCATTCCTCTCGTCGCAGAAGCGTTTGCGGATCTGGAAACCCCTCTCTCCCTGTACCTCAAGCTCTGCCACACGCATGACGATGGCAAGCACAGCTTTTTGCTCGAATCCGTCGTTGGCGGCGAGCGTTTTGGCCGTTACAGCTTTATCGGCCTGCCCGCCCGCAGCCTGCTGCGCGCCAGCGGCTTTGGCGCCGATGCCCGCACCGAGATCGTGACCGATGGCCAGGTGGTCGAGACCCATGCGGGCAATCCGCTGGATTTCATTGCCGACTACCAAAAGCGCTTCAAGGTCGCGCTGTCGCCCGGCCTGCCGCGCTTTTGCGGCGGCTTGGCCGGCTATTTCGGCTATGACGCGGTGCGCTACATCGAGAAAAAGCTCGAGAACAGCTGCCCGCCCGACAGCCTGGGCACGCCCGACATCCTGCTGCTGCAGTGCGAAGAAGTCGCCGTCATCGACAACCTCTCGGGCAAGCTCTACCTGATCGTCTACGCCAACCCGGCCGAGGCCGAGGCCTATTCCAAGGCCAAGAAGCGCGTGCGCCAGCTCAAGGAGCAGCTGCGCTACTCGGTCAGCGTGCCGCAGATCAAGGCTGGCGACAGCTACCCGTCCGAGCGCAGCTTTGCGAAAGCCGATTACCTCAAGGCTGTGCTGGAGGCCAAGGAGATGATTGCCGCGGGCGACTTCATGCAGGTGCAGGTGGGCCAGCGCATCCAGAAGCGCTATACCGAAAACCCGCTGTCGCTGTACCGCGCGCTGCGCTCGCTCAACCCCAGCCCCTATATGTACTACTACCACTTTGGCGATTTCCAGGTGGTGGGGGCCAGCCCCGAGATTCTGGTGCGCCAGGAGCAGGTCGAAGAAGGGCAGAAGATCACCATCCGCCCGCTGGCCGGCACCCGGCCGCGCGCGGCCACGCCAGAGAAAGACAAGGCCACCGAGCAGGAGCTGGTGAACGACCCCAAGGAACGCGCCGAGCATGTGATGCTGATCGACCTGGCGCGCAACGATATCGGCCGCATTGCCAAGACCGGCTCGGTCAAGGTGACCGAGGCCTTTGCGGTCGAACGCTACAGCCATGTGATGCACATCGTCAGCAATGTCGAGGGCATTTTGAAAGACGGCATGACCAGCATGGATGTGCTCAAGGCCACCTTCCCAGCTGGCACCCTGTCGGGCGCGCCCAAGGTGCATGCGATGGAGGTGATCGACCAGCTCGAACCGGTCAAGCGCGGCATCTATGGCGGCGCCTGCGGTTACCTGAGCTTTGCTGGCGACATGGACCTGGCCATTGCGATCCGCACCGGGGTCATCAAGGACGGCATGCTCTATGTGCAGGCAGCGGCCGGCGTGGTCGCCGACTCGGTGCCCGAGCTGGAGTGGAAAGAGACTGAACACAAGGCACGCGCACTGTTGCGTGCCGCTGAACTCGTTGAGGAAGGACTGGAATGACCCGCGCTATCGACAAAGTAGAAGACTGCAACACCATGGCCGATGTGCGCCGCAACGTGAATGCGCTCGACGACATCCTGGTGCCTTTGCTGGTGGAGCGCGGCGGCTACATGACCCAGGCCGCCAAGGTCAAGAACAACCCCGAGCTGGTGCGCGATGAAGAGCGCATCGAAACCATCGTTGCCCGCGTGCGTGAACGCGCAGCACTCGAAGGCGGCCAGCCCGATGTGATCGAGGCCATCTACCGCGCGATGATGGAGGCCTACATCGCCTACGAGCACCGCGAACTCGCCCGCCTGCAGGCGGGCGGCAAACCCCGGGAGTGACGATGAAAAAACTGTTGATGGTCGATAACTACGACAGCTTCACCTACAACATCGTGCAGTACTTCGGTGAGCTGGGGGTCGAGGTCGTCGTGGTGCGCAATGACGAGACCTCGCTCGAGGCCATCGCCGCCCACCAGCCCGATTGGCTGGTCATCTCGCCCGGGCCCTGCTCGCCGGCCGAAGCCGGTATCTCCATCGAGGCGATCCAGCACTTTGCCGGCAAGCTGCCGATTTTGGGCGTGTGCCTGGGCCACCAGGCCATTGGCGCGGCCTTTGGTGGCAAGGTGGTGCGGGCCGTGCAGCAAATGCATGGCAAGACCAGCGTGATCACGACCACGCAAGCCGGTGTGTTTGCCGATCTGCCTGCGCAGTTCACCGTCAACCGTTACCACTCGCTGGTGATCGAGCGCAGCAGCTGCCCCGATTGCCTGGAGGTGACTGCCACCAGTGAAGACGGCGAAATCCAGGGCGTGCGCCACAAGAGCCTGCCGATCCAGGGCGTGCAGTTCCACCCCGAGAGCATCCTCACTGAGCATGGCCACGCGATGCTGAAGAACTTTCTGGAGCAGCGCTGATGATCGAGCTGCACCAGTTGCTGATGTTCATGGCAGCTGGCTGGCTGCTCAACCTCACCCCAGGGCCGGACGTGTTCTACATGCTCAGCCATGCGGCGCGCCAGGGCTGGCGTGCCGGCCTGGTGGCCAGCGCCGGCATCACCGCCGGCTGCATGGTGCATGTGGCGGCCGCTGCGCTGGGCGTTGGTGCTTTGCTGTCGGCATCAGCCACCGCTTTTGGCGTGCTCAAGTGGCTGGGCGCGGCCTATCTGCTGTGGATGGGCGTGCAGATGCTGCGCAGCAAAAGCAATAGCAAGCTGGTGGCACCTGCCGGTACGGAGCCGGGCTTGTCTGAGCCCGATACCAGCCTGGCGCGCATCTTCTGGGGCGGCTTCTGGACCAATGTGCTCAACCCCAAGGTCGCAATCTTCTTTCTGGCCTTTATTCCACAGTTCATCGCCGTTGACTATGCCCACAAGAGTCTGGCCTTTGCCGCGCTGGGCCTGCTTTTCAACCTCAACGCCATACCTGTCAATGTGCTTTGGGTGGGGATGGGCGCTGGCATGGCGCGGCGCGCGGGCTGGCTGCGCCAGCGGCTGCACTGGCTCGACCGCGCGGCGGGCGCCATGTTCATTGGCTTTGGCCTCAAGCTGGCGCTGAGCGACAAGCCCGGCGCCTGACCTTCCCCCAAATACAGCGAGAACCTCCATGTCGATTACCCCCCAAGAAGCGCTGCAGCGCACCATCGAGCACCGCGAAATCTTCCACGACGAGATGCTGCACCTGATGCGCATCATCATGCAGGGCGAACTCTCCCCGGTGATGACCGCCGCCATCCTGACGGGCCTGCGCGTCAAGAAGGAAACCATTGGCGAGATCAGCGCCGCCGCCCAGGTGATGCGCGAGTTCTCCAACAAGGTGCATGTCGCTGATCGCCAGCACCTGGTCGACATCGTCGGCACCGGTGGCGATGGCGCCAATACCTTCAACATCTCGACCTGCTCGGTGTTTGTGATTGCCGCGGCTGGCGGCAAGGTCAGCAAGCATGGCGGGCGCAGTGTCTCCAGCAAATCGGGCAGTGCCGATGCGATGGAAGCGCTGGGCGTCAATATCCAGCTGAGCCCCGAGCAGATCGCCCAGAGCATTGCCGAGGTGGGCATCGGCTTCATGTTTGCGCCCAACCACCACCCGGCGATGAAGAACGTGGCCCCGGTGCGCAAGGAGCTGGGCGTGCGCACCATCTTCAATATCCTGGGCCCCTTGACCAACCCGGCCGGCGCACCCAATATCCTGATGGGCGTCTTCCATGAGGACCTCGTCGGTATCCAGGTGCGTGCGCTGCAGCGCCTGGGCGCCGAGCATGCGCTGGTGGTCTATGGCCGCGATGGCCTCGACGAAATCAGCCTGGGTGCCAGCACGCTGGTGGGCGAGCTCAAGGACGGCGTGGTGCGCGAGTACCAGATCCATCCGGAAGACTTTGGTATCCAGATGGTGGGTACCCGCGCCTTCCGCGTGGACAATGCCGAGCAGTCCAAGGCCATGCTGATGGGTATTTTGCAAGGCGAGCTGGGCCCCGCCCGCGATATCGTCTGCCTCAATGCCGGCGCGGCGCTCTATGCGGCCAATGTGGCCAGTTCGATCGAAGATGGCCTGCAGCGCGCCCGCGCCGCCATCGACAGCGGTGCGGCCCTGCAAAAACTGCAGGACTTGGTGGCGCTGACGCGCCAACTGGCCGCCTGAGCGGGCCGCCCTACACTAGGAAAACTATGTCCGATATTCTCAAAACCATCTGCGACGCCAAGCTTATCGAAGTGGCCGACGCCAAGAAGCGCATCCCCTTCGAGGCCATGCGCCGCGACGCCGAAAGCCGTGTGCTGACCCGTGACTTTGTCGGCGCGCTGCGCGCCAAGATTGCGCAAGGCCAGGCCGCCGTGATCGCCGAGGTGAAAAAGGCCAGCCCCAGCAAGGGCGTGATCCGTGCCGACTTTGACCCCGCCGACATTGCCCAGAGCTATATGGTGGGCGATGGCAAGACCTGTGCCGCCTGCCTGTCGGTGCTGACGGACCGCCAGTTCTTCCAGGGTGAGCCTGATTTTCTCAAGCAGGCGCGCGCCAGCACCTTGCTGCCGGTGCTGCGCAAGGATTTCATGGTCGATCCCTACCAGATCTATGAATCGCGCGCGATGGGCGCCGACTGCGTGCTGCTGATCGCCGCCTGCCTGGACGACGCCCAGATGGCCGAGATGGAGCAGATCGCGCGCAGCCTGGACATGGCCGTGCTGGTCGAGGTGCATGACGGCGCCGAGCTGGCGCGTGCGCTCAAGCTCAAGACGCCGCTGATCGGTATCAACAACCGCAACCTGCGCACGTTTGAAGTCAGCATCCAGACCACCCTGGATCTGCAAAAGCAGGTGCCTGCCGACCGCCTGCTGGTGACCGAGTCGGGCATTGCCAGCCCGGACGATGTCAAGACCCTGCGCGATGCCGGCATCCACGCTTTCCTGGTGGGCGAGGCCTTTATGCGCGCCGATGAGCCGGGCGACGCACTGGCCAAGCTGTTCGCCTAAAGCAGCCCACCCACCAGTAGCGGTGCAAGGCCGCTACCGGGCTGCGCGTGTTTTGGCCAGCTGGGCCTCAAACCAGCGCTGGCTGTGCGTTTCAGGCTGGCCGGGGCAACGCACCAGATAGGGCTTGCCCGACATGCTGCTTTGGCTGGCCGCACGCGCAATAAAGTCCTCGGCCGTGGGCGCCAATGCTCTTTTTTGCAGGTAGCTGTACTTGCGCTGCAAATGCGCGCTGGCCTCGCTGGCGCTGTACCACTGGTCATTGCGGGCAAATTCACAGCCCGACTGCTGCAGCGCTTTGAACAGCGATTGAATCTCCCGCTCGGTGGTGGTGGTGGTGGTGTTTGCGCTGCTGCCGGTCTGCGCGCCAGCTGCCAGGCTGAGCAACAAACAGGCAGCGGCCAGGGCCTGGGCCCATGGGTTTTGTCGGTGGGGCATAGCTTGTCGTGTAGTTCGGTGGGTCGGCCAGCGCTGGCGCTGTGCTAGTATCAATTGCGAATAATTCCCATTTCTAAATTTCAGGCAATGGGTTTTGTGCGTAGCTCCCCATTCCCACCCGGCTAGCGGCCCCTGCCCAGCAAGGGGCGCCAGCCTGTTTGCCATTGTTTGTCCATGAGTATCCATGATCGCCATGTCCCCCCAGCGCCCAGCGCCTTTGGTCCTCCACCGTCTCGTCTGCGCGGGCTCGCTGCCCATGCAGCGCTGGGGCTGATCGTGCTGGGCGGATGCACCAGCATGCCGGCGCCAGTTCCGCCTGCGCAGCCCCTGGCTGTCGGGCAAACGGTGCAAGGCCAGCTGGCCCCCGGCGCCCAGCAGCGCTGGCAGCTCGATGCCCGGCAGGTGCCCGCCGGCAGCGTGGTGCGTGCGGAGGTGGACGGCAGCGGTGTGCAGCTGGATCTGCAAGATGCGGCAGGCCGGCATCTGCGGCGCCTGCTGCGCAGCGATGGGGTGGGGGAGGGCGTCTCCTGGCAGGCCCAGGCGGGTGAGCAACTGGTGCTGCACTGGAATGCCCAGCCGGCCATCGCCTACGCCAGCGGCGGCGCAGGGGCAGGCCAGCTGCCGGCGCAGGCCACTGCAGGCCATTACCGCATAGAGATCCAGCGCGCCTGGCCCCCGCGCGCTGACCCGTCGGTGGCCTTGCCCAACAAGCCCTTGCAAAGCCCGCGTCTGCAGGCCTTGGCGGGCGATCTGGAGCGCGGTGGCACGAGCGATGCGTTCTGGCAGGAGATGGCCAAGAGCGGCACGCCCTTGGTGGAGCCCTGGAGCGAGAAGGAGCGGCTGGTCACCTTTTTGTGGCGTAGCGCGCAGCACAGCGTGCGCCTGTTTGGCAGCCCCTCGGGCAACCATGAATCGCTGCAGCGCCTGGGCAACTCGGATGTCTGGTGGAGCAGCTTTGTGATGCCCAGCGACGCCCGGCTGAGCTATGGCATGGCGCCCGATGTGCCCAACATCGAAGGCACGGCGATCGAGCAGCGCCGCAGCATTCTGGCCACCTTGCAGCGTGACCCCTTGAACCCGCGCAGCTGGGCTGCTTCGGATGGCGCAGCTGCTGCGGTGGATCGCTACCAGGGCCGCTCGGTGCTGGAGCTGCCCGATGCCCCAGCGCAGCCCTGGTCGCAGCCGGCAAGCACGCCGTTGCCCGGCGATCTGCAGCGCCACTGGCTGCATTCGGCAGCCTTGGGCAATGGCCGTGATGTCTGGATCTACCGCCCTGCTGGCTGGGCCCAGGCCACCCCGGAGCAGCGCGCCTTGCTGGTACTGTTCGATGCCCATGCCTATCTGCGCCAGGTGCCCACGCCGCAGATCACCGAGCGGCTGCAGGCGCAGGGCTTGATCCCACCGACGGGGGTGGTGCTGGTGGCCAATGCCAGCAGTGAGCTGCGCAATACCGAGCTGCCGCCCAATCCGGCATTTGCCGATTTCATGGGCTTGCAGCTGATGCCCTGGCTGGCTGAGCAGGGGCTGGACGTGCCAGCGGTTCGCACGGTGATTGCCGGCTCCAGCTATGGCGGTCTGGCGTCGAGCTATATGGCGCTGCGCCACCCGGAGCGCTTTGGCAATGTGCTGAGCCTGTCGGGCTCCTACTGGTGGGCGCCGCAGGCCGAAGCGCCCAATGCGATGGCGCGCTGGTGGGCGGCAGCGCCCCGCAAGGACGTCCGCTTTTACCTGGATGCGGGCCTCTACGAAAGCGCACGCGGCGGCCAAGCTGGCATTCTGGAGACCAGCCGCGAGCTGGGCGATGTGCTGCGGGCCCAGGGCTACCGCGTGACGCAGCGGGAGCACAGCACCGGCCACGACTACGTGCACTGGCAGGGCTCGATCGCCTGCGGTCTGGTGGCGCTGCTCAACCCAGCAGCACTGCCCGCGCAACAAGCCGTCTGCCAAGGGCGATAGTGCAGAGGCGCCCGCGCAGCGTGCACAATGCGGGCATGCAACTGACATCTGAAGCGCTCCATGACCACCAGGTGGCTGCCGGCTGGCAAGCCACGGTGGACCAATTCTTTGCAAGCCCCAAGGGCCAGCAGCTGTCGCAGTACCTGCAGCAGCGCCTGGACGACGGGGCGGTGGTCTTCCCGCCCGAGCCACTGCGCGCCTTGCGCCTGACCCCGCCCGAGAGCGTGCGCGTGGTGATCCTGGGGCAGGACCCCTACCACGGGCGCGGCCAGGCCGAGGGTCTGGCTTTTTCCGTGGCCCCCGGCGTGCGCCTGCCGCCATCGCTGCAGAACATCTTCAAGGAAATGCAGCGCGACCTGGGCGTGCCGTTCCCGCCTTTCCCCGATCCCGGTGGCAGCCTGGTCAAATGGGCCACCCATGGCGTGCTGCTGCTCAACACCTGTTTGACGGTGGAAGAGGGCCAGGCAGCCAGCCATAGTGGCAAGGGCTGGGAGCTGCTCACCGATGCGCTGATCCGCCAGGTGGCCGAGGGCGACAAGCCGGTGGTCTTCATGCTCTGGGGCAGCCATGCACAAAGCAAGCGCGTGCTGATTCCGCAGGACCGGGGCCATCTGGTGCTGACCAGCAACCACCCCTCGCCCTTGTCAGCGCTGCGCCCGCCGGTGCCGTTTATCGGCAATGGGCACTTCAGCCAGGCGCAGGCGTTTCGCAAGCAGCTGGGTCTGTAAGAACCTGTTTTAGCGCGGGCTCGGCACGGCCTGCAGCTCCTGCACCAGCAGCCCCAAAAAGGCCTGGGCAGCGGCGGGCAGCTGGCGGCCCGCCAAGGTTTGCACCTCGATATCGCGCAGGTCCAGGCCGGCATCGGTCAACGGGCGGGCGACCAGGCTGCCCGCTGCCAGCATATGGCGCACCCCCACTTCGCTGGAGACGGTGACGCCCCCGCCATGCAGCGCGAAATTGAGCAAGGTCTTGGCATGGTTGGTGGTCAGCACCGGGTCCAGCTGCAGGCCCTGGCGGCTGCAGGCCAGGTCGATCATCTGGCGGATCGCCGTCTCGGCCGGCGGCAAGGCGAGCGGATGCCGGGCCAGCTCGGCCAAGGTGAGCGATGCCTGGCGCGCCAGCACATGGCCGGGCGGCAACACGGCCAGCACCGGCGCGCTTTGGCGGTGCACCACGGCAATGTTCTTGAGCGGGGACATGCTGAAGCGCAGACCAATATCGGCCTCGCCGGCGAGCAGCTTGGCCGAGACCTGCAAGGTCGGCACCATGCTCACCTCAAAGCGCAGGCCCGGGTGGCGGCGCTGAAAGGCCACGCAAGCCTGGGGCAGCAGCTCATTGGCAAAGGCATCCGAGGTGGCGATGCGCACCAGACCGGCGCGCAGGCTGTCAAGCGCATGGATGGCATCGATGGCCTGCTCGGCATCGAGGCTGATGCGGCGCGCGAGCTCGGCCAGGATCTGACCGGCCGCCGTGGGCTGCATGCCGCGCGCATGGCGCTCGAACAGCGCCGTGCCCAGCTGGGCCTCCAGCCCGCTGATCTGGCGGCTGACGGCCGAGCTGGCCACATGCAGACGCAGCGATGCGGCGCTGACCGAGCCGCACTGCACCACCTCATGGAAGTAGCGAAGGGCAGTGTCTTGCAGATGCGTGGGTGGGCGGTGGGGCATGGTGGTATTGCGCAAAAGAATGGTCTAAGCATAAACCCATTGCCGTATAGGCAAACCTACCTTGCCAAATCGGTGGTGGTGTCTGTTGTCACAGGCTTTTAATATGCAATGCTTCACGCAGGCGCCTTTGCCCCAGCGCGCATGGCACACCCCCCATGGACGCATAAGAACCGGTTGTTCTGGCCCGCGCCACAAGCGCAGAGTGCTTCGCAGATGTTATGCAACTCGCTCACCACCATGCCAACTACCAATTCTCTTTTCTCTCGCATGCCTGGCCGCCGGCCGATGCTCGCCGGCCTGGTGGCTGGCGCGGCGCTGGCTGTGCTGTCCCCGTTTGCCGCAGCCCAAGGCGGCCCATGGCCTGAGCGCGCGATCCGCGTCATCGTGCCCTTTCCGCCCAGCGGCGCGACCGATCTGGTGGCCCGCGTGGTGGCGCAAAAGGTGTCGCAGGAGCTGGGCCAGTCGCTGGTGATCGACAACCGCCCCGGCGCGGGCGGCACCATCGGCACCGCCGAGGCCGCCAAGGCCAGCGCCGACGGCTACACCCTGCTGTTCACCACCAGCAGCACCCATGCGATCTCGCCGCATCTGATGCCCAAGCTGGCCTACCGCGCGGACAAGGACTTCACCCCGATTGCCCATGTGGCCGATGCCGCCAGCGTGCTGCTGGTGACCAACTCGCTGCCGGTCAAGACCGTGCAGGAGCTGATCAGCTATGCCAAGGCCAACCCCGGCAAGCTGAACTACGCCACCAGCGGCAATGGCACCATCGTGCACCTGAACACCGCTGCCTTTGCAGCCCAGGCGGGCATCACCCTGACCCATGTGCCCTACAAGGGCACGGCCCAGTCGATCAGCGATCTGGCCACCGGCCAGGTGCATCTGCTGTTTGACTCCATCCCCACCGGCATGCCCCATGTGGCCAGCGGCCGCCTGCGTGCGCTGGCGGTGACCAGCGCCGAGCGCACCCAGCTCGCGCCCCAGCTGCCCACGGTGGCCGAATCGGGCCTGCCCGGCTATTCGTCGGTGACCTGGTTTGGCGTCTATGCGCCGGCAGGCCTCAAGCCCGAGCTGACCGCCAAGATCAATGCCGCCTTCAACAAGGCCATGCAAAATCCCGAGGTGGTGGCCAGCCTGGCCAAGCTGGGCGCCGATGTGGCCAAGCCTGGTACGCCTGCGCAGTTTGCGGATCTGGTCAAGGCCGACAGCGCCCGCTGGGCCAAGGTGATCCAGGACAACCACATCACGCTCGAATAAGCCTTGCCACCTCAAGACCGGGGCGGCGGTTGCTGCCCCGGCTGCCATCTCGTTTGCATTCAGAAAGACAAGACATGACCACCGTGAAAGACTGGGCCCAGCCCTATGCCTCGCAGCGCTCGCCCATCCTGGGCCGTAATGTGGTGAGCACCTCGCAACCGCTGGCCGCGCAAGCGGGCCTGCGCATGCTGCAAGCGGGCGGCAATGCGGTGGATGCGGCGCTGGCCGCGGCGATGACCTTGACGGTGGTGGAGCCCACGGGTTGCGGCATTGGCAGCGATGCCTTCGCGATTGTCTGGGACGGCCAGGAGCTGCATGGCCTGAACGCCTCGGGCCGCGCGCCAGCGGGCTGGACGCCGGAGTACTTTGACAAGCTCGGCGGTATCCCTGAAAAAGGCTGGAATGCCGTCACCGTGCCCGGCGTGGTCTCGGGCTGGGTGGAGCTGTCCAGGCGCTTTGGCAAGCTGCCTTTTGCGCAGGTGGCACAACCGGCGATCGACTATGCGCGCCACGGCTTTGCGGTGTCGCCGACGATTGCCAAGCTCTGGGCGCTGGGCCTGGCCAAGCTGGGCGACCAGCCCGGTTTCAAGGAATGCTTTGCGCCGGGCGGCCAGGCACCGCAGGCGGGCAGCTGGTTCCAAAGCGAGGCGCATGCCCGCACCCTGGAAGAGATTGCCGAGACCCTGGGCGAATCCTTTTACCGGGGTGCGCTGGCGCAAAAGATGGCGGCCCACAGCCAGGCCAACGGCGGCGTGATGACAGCCGAGGACCTGGCCGCCCACCGCTGCGACTGGGTGGGCACGGTGGCCCAGCCCTTTGGCGACTCGGTGGTGCATGAGATCCCGCCCAATGGCCAGGGCATTGCCGCGCTGATTGCGCTGGGCCTGCTCGATGCCATTGGCATTGGCGACCAGCCGCTGGACAGCGCCGAGACCGTGCACCTGCAGATCGAGGCAATGAAGCTGGCGCTGGCCGACCTGGCCCAGTACAACGCCGATATCGACCATATGCGCGTCCACCCCCAGCAAGACCTGCTGAACCCCGGCTACCTGGCAGAACGCGCCCAACTGATCGACCGCAGCAAGGCCAGCGTTGCCCGCTATGGCGCGCCCAAGCCGGGCGGCACCGTCTACCTGACGGCCTGCGACGAGAGCGGCATGATGGTGTCCTTCATCCAGTCCAACTACATGGGTTTTGGCTCGGGCGTGGTCGTGCCGGGCACGGGCATCAGCCTGCAAAACCGGGGGGCGGGCTTTACCACCGAGGCGGGCCACGCCAACCAGGTGGCGCCGGGCAAGCGCCCCTCGCACACCATCATCCCCGCCTTTGCGATGCATGCCGATGGCTCGCCGCAGATGGCCTTTGGCGTGATGGGCGGCCCGATGCAAAGCCAGGGCCATGTGCAGATGGCTGTGCGCGTGCTGCGCTATGGCCAGAACCCGCAAGCCGCTGCAGACGCACCGCGCTGGCGCGTGACCGGTGGCAACCAGGTCTCCGTCGAGCTGGGCTTTGACCCACAGGTGATTGCCGCGCTGCGTGCGCTGGGCCATGAGGTGACCATCGAAGAAGGCCATGGCGTGTTCGCCTTTGGCGGTGCGCAGCTGATTGTGCGCGAGGGCGGGCACTATGCGGCCGGCTCCGATCCGCGCAAGGACGGCCAGGCGGTCGCCTACTGACGCGCAAGCGGAACCAACACACCCAGGGCGCCACCGAACAGGTTTCGGTGGCGCTTTTTTTCGTCTCTATGTGGCTGCGGGCATTAACGTGATTCGCGCACCGACAGCCAGGCGCTGAGCGCGCCGCCCAGCGCAATCGCGACCATGCCCAGCACCGCCCAGTGGTCGGGGATATGGCCGTACAGCAGCCAGCCTGAGAACACGGCAAAGGGGATCTGGCTGTAGAGAAAGGGCGAGATCGTGGCCGGCTTGGCATGCTCATAGGCCTTGAGCAGCATCAGGTGGCCAATGGTGCTGCCCACACCCATGGCCAGCGCCGCCAGCCACAGGGCGGTGGTGGTCGGCATCTGCCAGAACCAGGGCATGCTGGCGCTGGTCAGCACCAGCGCCAGCAAGCTGGTGTAGATCTGGGTGGTGACGGGGCGCTCTCTGCCTGCCATCTGGCTGCTGACGATCTGGTAGGCGGTGTTGGCTGCCAGCTGCAGCGCCGGCCAGATAAGTGCGCCGCCGCTGAAATTGGCGCTGCCCGGGCGGATGATGACCACCGTGCCCAGAAAGCCCATGGCCACCAGCACCCAGCGCAGCGGGCTGACGGGCTGCTTGAGCCAGAGCGCTGCCACCAGCGTCATCGCCAGTGGCGTCATCGCGACTACGGCCGTGAACTCAGCCAGCGGCAGGTAGCGCAGGCTCATCATTGCGCAGGCATTGCTGCTGCAAAACAGCGCAGCGCGCGCAATCTGAAAGCGCGGGTGCGTGGTGTGGAACACGCTGCGGCCATACTGGTAGACACCCCAGCCGACGGTGAACACCGATTGCAGCATGTAGCGCAGCCACAGCGCCATCAACAGCGGCAGCAGCGCGCCCGCGTATTTGGAGCCGGTATCGAGCAGGCAGAAACAGGCGCAGGCCAGCACCGTGAGCACAATGCCGGTCAAAGCCGAGCCTTCACCAGGGCGGCGCGGGGGCGGGGTGTGGGTTGTTTCGGGCAGGCGGGCGGCGCTGTCCGCGGCAAGGGCATGGGGGCTTATCAGGCCTTTGCCGGGTGGGGCAGAGGCAGTGGCAGGGGCTGTCGGGGGAGTCACGCGGGCAGGGGCACCATGCGGCGGCCGGTCTCCTGCGGAGTCGAAGGGCTGGCTTGGTGTGGCTCCATTGTAGAAAGCGGATGTCCGCTGGGGGCCCCGGCGTGGCGCTGTGGCTGCAGTTTTTGCGCCCCACTGTCCGATCAGGGACAGTCCGGCGGCTGCTGGATCGTTCTGCGGGTTTGTACCCGCCTTGAACCGAGGGGAACAAAACAGCGTGTTACCATTCAAATGAGAACGATTCGCAAATGTGTCAGTTGTGTAAAGCCTCCGGGCGCAGCAGCTTGGCAGGCATCAGGCGATATCTCCATTCCATCAACCGCTGGGGCTCAGCGTGCGGGCGCAAGAAAAACAGTAGCGATACGGTCTTGGGTCGGGTGCATGCAGGGGCTGCCGGCTTTCCAACCAAAGGATGTTCCATGTCGCGCTCCGCTCGCTCTACCGTCAACCGCCGCCAGTCGCTGCTGCAACTGGGTGCCTTGGTGACCCTGCCCTGGGCGGCAGGCGCCGCACTGGCGCAGCAGACCCTGACGGTGCAGCAAGCGGGCGGCCCGGTGCAGATCCCGGTCAAGCCCAAGACCATCCTGGTGTTTGACCTGGCCGCGCTCGACTGCCTGCGCGCACTGGGCGCCGAGGTCAAGGGCGTACCCGAAGTCGTGAAGTTCCCGCCGGTGCTGGAGCAATACGCCAGCAAGGACTACACCCGCATCGGCAGCCTGTTCGAGCCCAACTACGAGGTGGTCAAGGGCCTCAAGCCCGATGTGATCGTCGCCGGTGGCCGCTCGGCCGCCAAGGTGGCCGAGCTGGCCAAGATTGCGCCGACCTTGGACCTGACGGTGGACAACACCCAGCCGGTGGCCAGCGCTTTCAAGCATTTGAAGATCCTGGGCGAGATGGTCGGCAACGAAGCCCAGGCCCAGACCTTGATGGCCGCGATGCAGGCCGATATCGACAAGCTCAAGGGCCTGACGGCCAACAAGGGCGCCGGCCTGATGGTGATGACCAATGGCGGCAAGCTCAGCGCCTATGGCCCGGGCTCGCGCTTTGGCATGCTGCACGATGTCTATGGCATTCCCGCCGCCAACAAGGACATCAAGGTGGCTGGCCATGGCCAGGCGATCTCGTTCGAGTTCATCCTCAAGACCAACCCGGACTGGCTGTTTGTGCTGGACCGCGATGCCGCCATTGGCCGCGAAGGCGCATCGGCCGCCAAGCTGCTGGACAACCCCCTGGTCAACGCCACCAAGGCGGCCAAGAAAAAGCAGATCGTCTACCTGAACTCGGCCAACTGGTACCTGCTGGGCAATGCCAGCCCCGGCTCGTTGCATGACGATGTGACGCAGCTGATCAACGCGTTCTCCAAGGCCTGATTGGCGTGCTGAGCCAGCCCCCGTTGCGAGCCACAGCATGACGACCTTGACCGACCAAGCGCCACGCGGCGGGCGCAGCCCTGCGCTGCGTGCGCTGGCCTTTGCACTGCCCGCCGTCGCGGCTCTGGCCTTGCTGGCCTTTGTCAGCCTGCTGGTGGGCGTCAGCGATGTGTCGGTGACGACCTTGCTGCGCCTGTTCTCCCACAACGACGATGACCTGGCCACCCAGGTGCTGGTGGCCAGCCGCGTGCCCCGCACGCTGGCACTGCTGCTGGCCGGCAGCGCGATGGCGGTGGCCGGCCTGCTGATGCAGATGCTGGCGCGCAACCACTATGTCGAGCCTACGACCATGGGCACGGCCGAATCGGCCGGTATGGGCATGCTGATCGGCATCCTGTGGTGGCCCGATATGCCGGTGTTCGGCAAGATGGGTCTGGCGGCGGTGTTTGCACTGGCGGGTACGGCCCTGTTCCTGGCGGTGCTCAGCCGCATACGGCTGCGCTCGGCGCTGATCGTGCCGTTGGTGGGCCTCGTGCTGTCGGGCGTGATCGAATCGGCCACCACTTTTATCGCCTACCGCTTTGACCTGATGCAGGCGGCGCGCTCCTGGATGACGGCTGATTTCTCGGCCATTGTGCAGGGCCGCTACGAGATGCTCTGGCTGTCGCTGGGCATCACGGCGCTGGCGATGCTGGCGGCAGACCGCTTCACGGTGGCCGGCATGGGGCAGGACTTCGCCACCAACCTTGGGCTCAACTACAAGCGCCTGGTGGCCCAGGGCGTGTTGGTGGTGGCGGTTGTCACCGCGTCGGTGATCGTCACTGTCGGCATCATTCCCTTTGTCGGCCTGATCGTGCCCAACCTGGTGCGCCTGGTGGTGGGCGACAACGTGCGCAAATCCGTGCTCTGGGTCGCCTGGGCGGGGGCCTTGATGGCGCTGGCCTGCGACCTGATCGGGCGCGTGGTCATCGCCCCGTACGAGATACCGATCGGCACCGTGATGGGGGTGCTGGGCAGTGCGATGTTCCTGGCGCTGCTGCTGTCGCGCCGCAAGCGCATGGGAGGCTGAGATGAACAGCTTGTCTACCTCGCCTGCCGTGGCGGCACCTGCATCTGTCTCGTGGCTGGGCACGCCGGCGCGGCGTCTGTGGCTGCTGCTGGCCTTGGCGCTGCTCGCCAGCCTGTACTTCATGACCAGCCAGGTGCAGGCCGAGTGGAGCTTTGTGCTGCCCCTGCGCGGCAAGAAGCTGGCAACCATGTGGACGGTGGCCTTTGCCATCGGCGTCTCCACCGTGCTGTTCCAGACGGTGACCAACAACCGCATCCTGACGCCGGCGGTGATGGGCTTTGACGCGCTGTTCCAGCTGATCCAGTCGGTGCTGGCCTTTACGTTGGGCGCAGCGGCCATGCAGATTCCGGAGCTCTCGCGCTTTGGCATGAATGTGGGGCTGATGGTGCTGCTGTCGACGAGCCTGTTTGTCTGGCTGTTCCGGGGCCAGGCCAGCAACCTGCATTTGCTGCTGCTGGTGGGCATTGTCGCGGGTATCTTTTTTCGCAGCCTCAACAACTTTGTCTGGCGCGTGATGGACCCCAATGAGTTCACCGTGCTGCAAGACCGCTTGTTTGCGAACTTCAACACGGTCTCGCTTCCCTTGCTGCTGCTGTCGCTGCCGGCGATTGCACTGGTGGGCATCTGGGTCTGGCGCCAGCGCCACATGCTCGACGTGCTGGCGCTGGGGCGCGAGGTGGCCGTCAACCTGGGCGTGAACTACCAGCGCGCGGTGATGGGCGTCTTGGTAGTGGTGGCCATTTTGGTGTCCATCTCGACCGCGCTGGTCGGGCCGGTGACCTTTTTTGGCCTGCTGGTGAGCAACATGGCCTACCAGCTGATGCACAGCCACCAGCACCGCTACACCTTGGCCGGCTCGGTGCTGCTGGGCGGCTTGTTGCTGGTGGGCGGGCAGATGGTGCTCGAGCGCCTGTTTGGCTTCAACACCTCGCTGTCCATCGTGGTGGAGTTCCTGGGCGGACTGACCTTTATCTATCTTTTAGTGCGCAAGGCCAAGAGCTGAGCGCAGCGACCAGCCATGATTGAAACCGACAAGCTGCGCAAGACCCATGGCACCACGACGGTGCTGCATGACCTGAGCCTGCGCATTCCCCAAGGGCGGCTGACGGCCATCATCGGGCCCAATGGCGCGGGCAAATCGACGGCACTGTCGCTCATCAGCCGGCTGATGCCGATGACCTCGGGCACGGTGCGCATCGAGGGCCAAGACATCACGACCACCGCCAGCGATGCGCTGGCGCGGGTGATGGCGATCTTGCGCCAGGACAACCAAAGCGCGCTGCGCCTGACGGTGCGTGACCTGGTGGCCTTTGGCCGCTTTCCGCATTCCAAGGGCCGGCTGACCGAAGAGGACCGCGTGCATGTGGATGCGGCGCTGAACTACTTGAAGCTCCAGCCGCTGGCAGAGCGCTTTCTCGACGAGCTCTCGGGGGGCCAGCGCCAGCGCGCCTATATCGCCATGGTGCTGTGCCAGAACACGCGCTACATTCTGTTTGACGAGCCGCTCAACAACCTGGACATGGCCCATGCCGTGGGCATGATGAAGCTGCTGCGCCAGGCGGTGCAGGATGCCGGTAAGACCGTGGTGGTCGTGCTGCACGACATCAACTTTGCCGCCAGCTATGCCGACCACATCATCGCGATGAAGGGCGGTGCGCTGTACTGCGAAGGCCCGCCCGAGCTGGTCGTGCGCGACGAAGTGCTCAGCGACCTCTATGAAATCCCCGTGCAGGTGCATGAGGTGGGTGGCCGGCGCTTTTGCGACTATTTCTGAATTGCGCCTTGGTTTGGTAGATTGGCGGCGGCGCATGCCACCTTGCAACGGCAACCACAGAAGGCACCTGCGATGGCAAAAGATATTCTGGTCAAGGACAAGAAGCGACTGAGCCTGCACACCTGGAGCGTGGAGGAGGGCTTCTCGACCATTGGCCGCGACCCCGGCAGCCGCTTTATGCTGGACCACCCCAGTGTGAGCCGCAGTCACGGCGCGTTTTTTCTGCGCGAACGCGCCGGCGTGCTGACCATCGAGGACCATGGCAGTACCAACGGCACCTTGGTCAACGGCGTGCCGGTCAAACGCAAGATTCTCTTCGCCGGCGATGTGGTGCAGATCGGCGATTTCCAGCTCTATATCCTGCAGGGATCGGCCGCGCAGGGGCAGCCCGGGCCTGCGCTGGGCAGTGGCCGGGCTTGAGTCGGCCTGGGCCCGGCTGGAGCCTGGCCGTGGGCGTCAGAACGCAGCAGGCGGCTGCTCGGTGGCCGCGTCGGCCGCGGCCGGCTCCTTTTGGCGCTGCAGCAGCATCGAGTCACCATAGCTGAAGAAGCGGTACTGCTGCGCAATCGCGTGCTGGTACAGGCCCATGATGTGCTCGTAGCCGGCAAAGGCGCTGACCAGCATCATCAGGCTGCTCTTGGGCAGGTGGAAGTTGGTGACCAGCATGTCGACCACGCGGAACGGGAAGCCGGGCGTGATGAAGATATTGGTGTCGTCCGAGAGCTGGCCGGTGCGGGCCCAGGACTCCAGGGTGCGCACCGTGGTGGTGCCTACCGCGATGACCCGGCCACCGCGCAGGCGGCAACGCTCCAGCGCCGCCAGGGTGGGCAGTGGAATGTTGTACCACTCGCTGTGCATCTGGTGGTCTTTGAGGTTCTCGGTCTTGACCGGCTGGAAAGTGCCTGCGCCCACATGCAAGGTGACGCTGGCGCGCTCCACGCCCTTGGCCTCCAGGGCAGCCAGCACCTTCTCGTCAAAGTGCAGCGCGGCGGTGGGGGCGGCCACGGCGCCGGGGTTCTTGGCAAACACGGTCTGGTAGCGCTGCTCGTCCTCGGCCTGGTTGGGATCCTGGCCGGTCTGCTGCTCGCGCTCTATATAAGGGGGCAGGGGGATGTGGCCGTGCTGCTGCATCAGCTCCCAGGGCGATTCGCCGTTGGGGCCGCTCAGGCGCAGGCGAAACAGTGCGCCCATCTCGTTGGGCCAGCGGCCCAGCAAGGTGGCGTCAAAGCCGCCGGCCTTCTTGCCGCCCATCATGTGCAGCACGCCGCCCACGGCCGGCTTTTTGCTGACCTTCATGTGCGCGACGACTTCGTTGTCCTGCAGCACGCGCTCGATCAGCAGCTCGATCTTGCCGCCGCTGGACTTCTCGCCAAAGATGCGCGCCTTGATCACCTCGGTGTCGTTGAAGACCAACAGATCACCGGCCTGCAGCAGATTGGGCAGCTCGTGGAAGCGGCGGTCCACCAGGCCGGGCTCGCGCGCATCCAGCAGGCGGGAGCCGCTGCGCTCGGCAGCCGGGTGTTGGGCAATCAGTGCTTCGGGTAGCTCGAAATCGAAATCGCTCAGTTGAAAAGTGCGGCGGACACCGGAGAAGGCAGTCATCGTTGGCTCATGCAGGCGGAACACACCCGCAGCTCACAGGGATCAAAACAAGGGGGCGATTGTGCCACTGTGGCAGAGGCGCAGCAGGCTGCGCGGGCTTGGGGCCGTTGGTGGTGGCCTCCTACGTGGCTGGGCGATGCGCTTGCTATAGTGGCCCGATGCAACGTCTTTGCCACTTGATGACCTTAGCGCTGGTCTGGGTTCTGGGCATCCTCGCGGCACCGGCTGCCGGGGCCGCGCAGGAGGAGAGCCTGCGCGTGGGCTCCAAGCGTTTTACCGAATCCTATGTGCTGGCCGAGATCATGGCCCAGCAGGCCCAGGCCGCTGGCGTCCAGACCCAGGTACGCCAGGGCCTGGGCAATACTGCCATCGTCTACGAGGCGCTGCGCTCCGGCCAGATCGATGTCTATGCCGAGTACAGCGGCACCATTGCGCTGGAGATTGCCAAGCATGCCAAGGGTAGCGACCTGGCGTCGCTGAACGAAGCGCTGGCGCCGCTGGGCCTGGCGGTGGGTGTGCCCTTGGGCTTTAACGACGGCTATGCGCTGGCGATGCGCCGCAAGCAGGCCGAGGAGCTGGGCATCCGAAGCTTGAGCGACCTGGCGCGCCACAGTCAGCTGCGCTATGGCCTGTCCAACGAATTCATTGGCCGGGGTGACGGCTGGCCGGGCCTGGCCCAGCGCTACCGCCTGCAGGCCAAGCCCCAGGGGCTGGACCATGGCCTCGCTTATGAGGCCATCACGCAGCAGCACATCGATGTGATGGATATCTACACCACCGATGCCAAGATCGACCATTTGGGCCTCTTGGTGCTGGAGGACGACCTGGCGTACTTTCCGCGCTATGACGCGCTGCTGCTCTACCGCCAGGAGCTGCCCCAGCAAAAGCCGGTGGCCTGGGCCGCGCTGCAAAAGCTGCAGGGCCGGATCAGCGAAGAGGCGATGATCGGCATGAATGCCCAGGCGGAGCTGCAGGGCCAGGGCTTCGCCGAGATTGCCAAGCAGTTTCTGGCAGGTGGGGCGCCGCAAGCGGCTGGCGCTACCTCGGCCGATGCCAAAGCCGCTGGCCAGCCCAGTTTTGCTGCGCGGCTGTGGACGCGTCTGGTGGCCCCCGATCTGTGGCGGTTGACGGCGCAGCATCTGGCGCTGGTGCTCATTTCGGTAGGGGTGGCGGCGCTGATGGCGGTGCCCGCCGGCATTGTGCTGTTTCCGCATGCACGCTCGCGCGCGTTGGCGCTGGGCGCGGCTGGGGTGCTGCAGACAATTCCGTCGCTGGCGCTGCTGGCGGTGTTGATTGCCTGGTTTGGCGTGATCGGGCGGCTGCCGGCGCTGGTGGCACTGACGGCTTATTCGATCTTGCCGATTTTGAGCAACACCTGCGCGGGCTTGGCGGAGGTATCGCCGGGTTTGCGCAGCGCGGGCTCGGCCCTGGGCATGACACGGCCGCAGCGCATGCGCTGGGTGGAGCTGCCGATTGCAATGCCCACGGTGGTGGCGGGTATCCGCACCGCCTGCGCGATCGGCATTGGCACGGCCACGATTGCGGCTTTCATTGGCGCCGGCGGCCTGGGCGAGCGCATTGTGACCGGTCTGGCCTTGAACGACAGCGCGTTGATGATGGCTGGCGCCTTGCCCGCTGCGGCGCTGGCGCTGCTGTCTGAGCTGGTGTTCGAGCTCTGGGAGCGCTATCTGCGGCGCCGTCGCGTGCGGCGCTGATGCTGCGGGCGGCCTGCAGAGGCACTGTCTTTTTAACCAGTCGTGCGGCAAAGCATGCCAGAATGCAGCATTGCTGAAACTGCCTCCATGTCCGCTGCCACGCCCGCCAACTCCGCTGATGATGCCGCGCCCGCCAAGGGGCGTAAGCCTGGCCGGCCGCGCAAGGTAACGGGCGCGACGCCTGAGGTGGCGCCTGCAGCCAGCGCCGCCAAGAGTCCTGCCAAGAACCCGGCCCAGCAAGCGCTGACCAAGTTGGGGCTGACGCGCGACATCGATCTGGCCCTGCACCTGCCGCTGCGCTACGAGGACGAGACGCGCATCATTGCGCTGCGCAATGCGCGTGACGGCGAGGTCGCGCAGATCGAGGCGACGGTGGTGTCGGCCGATGTGCAGCTGCGCCCGCGCAGGCAGTTGGTGGTTCGGGTGGAGGACGCCCATGGCGACCCCTGCGAACTGCGCTTTTTCAGCTTCTACCCCTCGCACCAAAAGACCATGGCCGTGGGCAATACCTTGCGCATCCGTGGCGAGGTCAAGGGGGGCTTTTGGGGCCGGCAAATGCTGCATCCGGCCTTTCGCCTGGCCGGTGGCGAGCTGCCTCAGTCGCTGACGCCCGTCTATCCCACCACGGCAGGGCTGCCCCAGCCCTATCTGCGCCGCGCGGTGATCAGCGGCGTGCAGCGCGCCGACCTGAGCGAGACCCTGCCGCCCGGTGTGGACCTGCCCTACGCCCGCTACCAGGGTGAGGGCGGCCTGGGCCGGGCCTACACCTTGCGCGAGGCGCTACAGTTTTTGCACCACCCCACGCCCGATGTGGCGCTGGCAACGCTGGAGGACCATAGCCACCCGGCCTGGCAGCGCCTCAAGGCCGAAGAGCTGCTGGCCCAGCAGCTGTCGCAGCTGACGGCCAAGCGCGAGCGCGACCGCCTGCGCGCACCGGCGCTGGCGGCGCAGCGCATGGCTGATGGCAGCCTGAACCTGCATGAGCAGTTTCTGGCCGTGCTGCCCTTTGCGCTGACCGGGGCGCAGCGCCGGGTCTGCGAGGAAATCGCCCGCGACCTGGGGTGCAACATACCGATGCACCGCTTGCTGCAAGGCGATGTGGGCTCGGGCAAGACCATTGTGGCGGCGCTGTCGGCGGTGATCGCCATCGATGCGGGCTGGCAGTGCGCGCTGATGGCGCCCACCGAAATCCTGGCCGAGCAGCATTTTGCCAAGCTGGTGGGCTGGCTCGAGCCCCTGCTCGCGCCGCGCGGCCTCAAGGTGGCCTGGCTGGCCGGTGCGCAAAAGAAAAAACAGCGCACCGAGATGCTGGCCCTGGTCGAGAGCGGCGAGGCCGCGCTGGTGGTGGGCACGCATGCCGTCATCCAGGACCAGGTGCAGTTCCAAAAGCTGGGGCTGGCCGTCATCGACGAGCAGCACCGCTTTGGTGTGGCCCAGCGCCTGGCGCTGCGGCAAAAGCTGCTGTCCACCGGCATGGAGCCGCATATGCTGATGATGAGCGCCACGCCCATCCCGCGCACCTTGGCGATGAGCTATTACGCCGACCTGGATGTCTCCACCATCGATGAGCTGCCCCCGGGCCGCACGCCGGTGGTCACCAAGCTGATCAGCGACAGCCGGCGCGATGAGGTGGTCTCGCGCATTGCCGACCAGATTGCCCAGGGGCGCCAGGTCTACTGGGTCTGCCCCTTGATCGAGGAGAGCGAGGCGCTGGACCTGTCCAATGCCACTGCGACCCATACCGACCTGAGCGAGGCGCTGCCCGGGGTCATGGTGGGTCTGTTGCATTCGCGCATGCCGACCGCCGAGAAAAAAGCCGTCATGGCTTTGTTCAGCGAAGGCGTGATGGGCGTGCTGGTATCCACCACGGTGATTGAGGTGGGCGTCGATGTGCCCAATGCCAGCCTGATGGTGATCGAACATGCCGAGCGTTTTGGCCTGAGCCAGCTGCACCAGCTGCGCGGGCGGGTGGGGCGAGGCGCTGCCGCATCGGCCTGTGTGCTGCTGTACGCGGTGGGGGACAACGGCAAACTGGGCGAAACGGCCAAAGAGCGCCTGCGGGCGATGGCCGAAACCTCGGATGGTTTCGAGATTGCCCGGCGCGATCTGGAAATCCGGGGGCCGGGCGAGTTTCTGGGCGCACGCCAGTCAGGCGCCCCGTTGCTGCGTTTTGCCGATCTGGAGGCCGACAAGCATTTGTTGGAATGGGCGCGGGAGCTGGCGCCGCATATGCTGGACCGCTGGCCGGATCTGGCGGCCAGCCATGTGCTGCGCTGGTTAGGCGGCAAGGCCGAGTACCTCAAAGCTTGAAAACGGGTACATAGCTACCAGTTACGCTGCATGGCAGCATTGCAAACAAGATTCAAAAGTTGCAAAAAAACGACGAAATTTAGGTAAATATTGATTGATTCGTGCTATGAGTGCTGCGCAAAATGATGATGGTGTTGCGTGAATAGAGGATGTTAAACGTATCCTGTAACTGGATTTATGGCGTATCTCGGCGTCAAAAACCGCAAATATGTCTTATGAAACAGGGAGGTAGCGAAGCAAGTAGGTGCATGACTATGTAGCATTATGTAAATGCCGGCATCCATATTTACCTACGTGAGCGGTGAGCAAGCGCTTGCATTTGACGCATAATAGATTAATGCTATTTTTGTTGTCGCTCATTGGTACCCATGGTGCTCTGGAATAGAGTACAACTCATAGCTTGCGGTTCTGATGAAACACAGTGTGGCACTTTGTCCTCTTGGCGCTCTAGCCAGGCGGTGCACAGGCCATGCACAATACGCGATTCGCACTAAAAACTGACATGACACTTACAGAGCTCAAATATATTGTTGCTGTCGCCCGTGAAAGGCATTTCGGCCGCGCCGCTGATGCCTGCTACGTGTCGCAACCTACCTTGTCTGTCGCCATCAAAAAGCTGGAGGAAGAACTCGAGGTCAAGCTGTTTGAACGCAGTGCCTCGGAAGTGTCGGTCACCAGTCTGGGTGACCAGATCGTGCGCCAGGCGCAAATCGTGCTGGACCAGGCTGCCGCGATCAAGGAAATTGCCAAGCGCGGCAAGGACCCGCTCGCCGGTGTGCTGACCCTGGGTGTGATCTATACCATCGGCCCCTATCTGCTGCCCGAGCTGGTGCGCCAGTCGATCGAGCGCACGCCGCAGATGCCGTTGATGATCAACGAGAACATGACCGCCAAGCTGCTGGAAATGCTGCGTACCGGTGAGATCGACTGCGCCATCGTGGCCGAGCCCTTCCCCGATACCGGTCTGGCCATGGCACCGCTGTATGACGAGCCCTTCTTTGCGGCCGTGCCCAGCGTGCACCCGCTGGCTACGCGTGACAGCATCTCGGCCAGTGAGCTGAAGAACGAAACCATGCTGCTGTTGGGCGCTGGTCACTGCTTCCGTGACCATGTGCTCGAAGTCTGCCCCGAGTTCGCGCGCTACTCCAGCAACACCGAAGGCATCCGCCGCACCTTTGAAGGCTCGTCGCTCGAGACCATCAAGCACATGGTGGCTGCCGGCATGGGTGTGACCTTGGTGCCGCGTCTGTCGGTGCCCAAGGATGCGCTGGAAAAGGGTGTGCGCCGCCGCAAATCGGACGAGACCCATATCCGCTACATTCCGCTGACCGACGAGATCAACGACGAAGCACCCAAGCGCCGCGTGGTGCTGGTGTGGCGCCGCAGCTTCACCCGCTACGAAGCCATTGCCGCGCTGCGCAATGCGATCTTTGCCTGCAACCTGCCAGGCGTGACCATGCTGCAAGCCTAAACCGCGCTGCACGGTTTCTTTTGGACCCCATGCATGGCATGCCTGCATGGGGTTTTGTATTTTCTGGGGTGTTTTGAACGTGTTGTCTGTGTTGTTGCCGCTTCGGTGGCTATCGTTGTTGGCGGCTGGCCGAGGCCTGTGTCGCCAGGGGCTGTGCTTGGTCGCGCTGGGGCTTTTCGGTGCTGAGCATGCGGTGGCCCAGAGCCGGGAGCTGGCTGGGGGATCGCGCATCTTCTTTCAGGCCTTGGCCATGCTGGATGCCTGGATGCCGGTGCTGCTCGCCGCCTGGTTGCTGGCAGGGGCGCTGGTTTGGCGCTGGCTGCCGCGCAGGCAGGCCGCCGTGCTGTATGCCGCCAAGCGGCCAGTGGCGATGCCGCTGGGCGTGGCAGCGGGCTGCCTGCTGGTGTTTGCGATGCTCGCCTGGGTGGTGGTCTACCCGGAGCATGCCGGCCATGCCCGTTTGATGGCGGCCGATGCGGGGGCCCAGCAATGGGCGCAAGACCATGTCTCGGCGCCCATGCGGGAGCTGCTGCATGTGCTGACCGCTGCGGGCGATGTGCGCTGGCTGGCGGTCATGGTGCTGCTGGTGGCGGGCTGGTTGGCGCTGGGCGCGCAGTGGCAGGCCTTGTGGGCCTGGGTGTTTTTCATCGGCCTCAATGGCCTGGCGGTGCGCCTGCTGAAAAACCTGCTGGACCGCGCCCGCCCCGAGGTGCTCCATGAGATGCTGACATCGGGCGCCAGTTTTCCCAGTGGCCACACCTCGGGCGCTGTGGTGGTCTATGGCCTGCTATGGCTGGCGCTGCGCGGCCGCCTCTCGCCGACGGCGAGCCGGGCCTTGGCCTGGGGCTGCGCTCTGCTGGTCGCCACTATTGCGCTCAGCCGCATCCTGCTGCAGGCGCACTTTGCCAGCGATGTGCTCGCTGGCGCGCTGCTGGGCCTGGCCTGGTGCGCGCTGGCGGCCCTGGTGCTGGGGCGGGGCGAGCGCCAAAATTGACAAAGACAGGGCACAGGGTAGACCTGTGACGCTATGCTTGCCCCCTATGTCTGCTGCTGCCCATCCCTCCACCTCGCTGTCTGAGCGCTTTGCGCTGTACCTGGATCTGATCCGCTTCAACCGCCCTGCCGGCTGGCTGGTGCTGGTCTGGCCCACCTTGGTGGCGCTGTGGGCCGCGTCGGGAGGCTTTCCGGGCTGGCATCTGGTGCTGGTGTTTGTGCTGGGCACTTTTCTGATGCGCAGCGCCGGCTGCTGCATCAATGACATTGCCGACCGCAAGTTCGACCGCCATGTCAAACGCACGGCGCAGCGCCCCATTACCACCGGCAAGATTTCGGTGTTCGAGGCGGCGATGGTCGGCCTGGTGTTGACCCTGCTGTCGCTCGCGTTGGTGTTGACCACGCGCTGGGAAGCGGTGGCCTGGTCGGTGCCTGCGGTGCTGTTCACCATCCTCTACCCCTTTACCAAGCGTTTTTTTGCCATGCCCCAGGCTTTCTTGGGCATTGCCTTCAACTTTGGCGTGCTGATTGCGTTTGCCGCTGTGCAAGGCCAGGTGCCGTTGATGGCCTGGCTCTTGTGGCTGGCCAATATGTGCATGGTGCT
The DNA here is from genome assembly GCF_025309455.1 of Comamonas squillarum. Taxonomy (NCBI): domain Bacteria; kingdom Pseudomonadati; phylum Pseudomonadota; class Betaproteobacteria; order Burkholderiales; family Comamonadaceae; genus Comamonas; species Comamonas squillarum. The sequence continues at coordinate 2,911,082 of NZ_CP104377.1, read as the reverse complement.
GGCCTATGACACCGAGTACGCGATGGTCGACCGCGACGACGATCTGAAAATTGGCATGAAGACCTCGGCCATCACCTTGGGCCGTTTTGATGTCGCCGCCATCATGGCTTTCTTTGTGGTCTGCCTGGGCCTGACGGTGCTGGCGCTGGCACCCTTGCAGCTGGCCTGGCCCTGGTGGCTGGGCGTGGCTGTAGCCGCCGCGCAGATGCTGTGGCACTACAGCCTGATCCGCCAGCGCACGCGCGAAGGCTGTTTTACCGCCTTCAGCAAAAGCCACTGGATCGGTGTGAGCCTGTTTGCTGGCGTGGCGCTTGCCTTTGCACTGTGACCTGGTTGTGACCGGGTGGTGACAAGGGCGGCGATGTCGGTTTTTGGGAACGCTTACAGTTTCTGACACGGAGCTTTCATCGCCAGCGGCGACAAAGAGAGGTTGTTTGCCACTTCCTCCTTAGCTGCCATGTTTGCTCTTCGCTCCATTTCCTCTGCATGCCGCGCCAGCGTGCGTGCATCCCAAGGCCTGTCGCTGGCCGCTGCCTTGCTGCTGGCTGCCAGTGTGCTGCCCGCTTCTGCCCAGACCACGCTTGCCGCTGGCGAAGTGGCGGTGGTCGGTTTTGCGTCGGATACGCCCGATGCCGTCAGCCTGGTGCTGCTGCGCAACATCGAAGCGGGCACCGAGATCCGTGTGACCGACAACGGCTGGACCAATGCCGGCGCGTTTCGCAGCGGCGAGGGTGTGCTGGTGTGGCAAGCGACGGAGGACCTGCCTGCGGGCACCATCGTCAAGATCGGCGCCGCAGATACCAAGACCCCCACGGCCAACTACGGTAGCGTTACCGCCACGGGCAGCTTCAACTTGGCCGCTGGTGGTGACAGCGTGCTGGTCTACCAGGGCTCTGAGGCCACCCCACGGTTCCTGTATGCGCTCAACAATGTGACCGCTGGCACCTGGGACAGCAACGCCAGCAACTCCAATACCTCGGCCTTGCCACCTGGCTTGGTCAATGGCGGCACGGCCATTGCGCTGGTCAAGCAAAACAATTTTGCGTATGACGGCGCCAAGGGCGTCACCGAAGGCACGGCCGCAGAGCTGCTGTCGGCCATCAGCACCGCTGCCAACTGGACGGGCAACGGCACGGCGCCCACGGCGATGACCGTGGTGGATCCGGATGCCGGCGAGACCGCGACCTTCACCCCGCTGCCCACGACCACGGCCGGCAGCTCGGACGCCTCCGCCGGCATTGCACTCGACGCCAGCTACATGGTGGTGGGTGACGACGAAGGCAATGTGCTGCGCGTCTACCCCCGTGGTGGCGGTGTGGCGATCAAGGAATGGGAATTTGGCAGCTTGCTGGGGCTGACCAAGGAGTTGGACCTGGAGGCCGGCACGCGCATCGGCAACACGCTGTATTTCACCGGCTCGCACAGCAACAAGTCCGATGGCAGCGAGGCGGACAACCGCGAGCACCTGTTTGCGGTGGATGTGTCGGGCACCGGCGCCAACACGGAATTTACCTTCAAGGGTTCGTACGGTGGTCTGGAGATGCAGCTGACCACCTGGGACCGCACCAATGCCCATGGCAAGGGCGCCAACTACTACGGCTTTGTGGCCTCGTCGGCTGACAAGGTGCCACCCGAGTCGGCTGCAGGTTTCTCGATCGAAGGCATGGCGGCCACCGCTGACGGCCAGCTGCTGCTGGGCTTCCGCGCGCCGCTGGCCAGCGCCCAGCTACGCAACCGCGCGCTGATCATCCCGGTCACCAACCCGGCAGCCATGGTGGCGGGCACTGCGCCTGTGCTGGGCGCACCCATCGAGCTGAACCTGGGCGGGCGCGGCATTCGCGACATGCAGCGTACCGATGACGGCAAGTTCCTGATCCTGGCCGGCCCTCCGGGCAAGGCCGATCCGGCTGTCAACACCAACTTTGCATTCTTTGTCTGGAATGGCCTGGGCACCAGCGACGTGCAGCAACTGGACAACGTACTGGACAACCTGCTGCGCACCACCGGTGGCAGCTTTGAGACCCTGGTCAGCCCCACCAGCACCGCACAAGGCACCACCGTGCAGCTGCTGCAGGACAATGGCGACACCATCTGGCCGGGCAAGGGCTCAGTCTCCAAGGATCTGCCTTTTGCAGACCAGCAGTTCCAGGGCAATACCGTCAAGCTCGGCGGCCCCGTCGCTGCCGACACCACCGCCCCCGTGCTGCAAAGCACCAGCCCCCTGCAAAACGCCGTGGAAGTGGGCAAGACGGCCGTGGTGCGCTTGCAGTTCAGCGAAACGGTGCAGCGCGGCAGCGGCAGCCTCTCGCTGCTGGAAGACGGTGCCGTGATCGCTACCGTGCCGATGACCGATGCGCAAGTGGCCATCAATGGCAGCGCGCTGAGCTTTACGCGCAGCGGCGGCTACCAGCCGGGCAAGCGCTACAGCCTGGTGCTGCCCGCCGGGGCGGTGCAGGATATGGCCGGCAACGCCTTGGCCGCGGAGCAGACGCTGAGCTTTACCGTCAGCAGCGCGGTGGCAGCCACGGCCAAGGTGCTGATCTCCGAGGTCAACTCCAATGCCGACGGCGGCGATTTTTTTGAGCTGTTCAACTACGGCACCAGCCCCGTGGATCTGAGCGGCTGGGGCTGGACTGACAGCAGCGGCGCGGTGCCCAGCGCCTTCCCCGCCGGCACCAGCTTGGCAGCGGGCGCACGTCTGGTGGTGCTCAATGAGACCACACCCGATGCCTTCCGTACCGCCTGGGGCTTGCAGGCCAGCACACCCGTCATCCTGGTCGCCGGACAAGGCCTGGGCAAGGGCGATGCCGTCTTGGTGTACGACGCCAATGGCTACGTGGCGGCCGCCATGAACTACGGCAGCAAGGCGCTGACGGCGACCGATGGCTCGACCGTGGCTCCTGCGAAGAACCCCAGCGGCACAGCCGTTTCCACCAGCGACCACGCCGGTGCGGCGGTGCGCAATGCGGGCACCACGGTCGGCAATGGTGTGTCGGCGGTATGGGATGGCAAGTCCACGTCCGAGCCGCGCTATACCGCTGCTGCGGTCGGCGTGCTCGACGGCTTTGCCCAGCCCTCGACGCCTGCCAATATCGGCTCGCCCGGTTTGGCGCAGAACCTGGCACCGGTGGCCACCACCCCGATCTCTGCGGTGCAGGGCGCAGGTGATGCCTCGCCCCTGGTGGGCCAGAGCGTGACGGTGCGCGGCATTGTGACCGCGTACCTGCCTGACCTCAGTGGCTTCTATATCCAGTCGCTGCCCGAAGACGACGACAACAATGTCGCCACCTCCGAGGCGGTGTTTGTCTACTACGGCAGCACGCCAATTGCCGGTCTGGGCGCCGACAGCGTGGGCCAGGCCGTGCAACTGACCGCCACGGTCAGCGAGTACAAGGGCCTGACCCAGCTGGGCGGCAGCATCCTGAACTTCAGCGTGCTCAATGGCGGCGCCAAGCAGGCGCTGCCTGCGCTGGTGGAGCTGAGCCTGCCCATGCCCGCCTATGCCAACTGGGAGCGCTACGAAGGCATGCGCGTGCGCATCACCGGCAGCACCGGCCCACTGGTCGTGACGGACAACTACTACCTGGGCCGCTATGGCATGGTCACGCTGAGTGACAAGGAAAAGCTGGTGCAGTACACCGAGCTGAATGCGCCCGACATCAATGGCAACAAGGCCTATCTGGAGACGGTCAAGCGCAGCCAGATCATTCTGGACGATGGCAGCACCAAGCAAAACCCGGCCACCGTGCTGGGCCGCAATGGCCAGGACCTGAGCGCCAGCAACAGCTTGCGTGCGGGAGACAGCACGCCAGCGATTGAAGGCATTCTGGACCACTTCATCGATACGGCTGCGGGCGAGCACCAGACCAGCTACCGGGTGCAGCCGCTGCAAAAGCCGGTCTTCAGCGGTGCCGCGCGCCCCACGGTGGCCGACCTGCAGCAAGCGGTGGGCAGCCCGACGGTCAAGATCGCTTCGGCCAACGTGCTGAATTTCTTCAGCACCCTGGGCACGGCTAAATTTACCAACCCCTACGGCGATTCGCTCGAAGGCCGGGGTGCGGACAATGCCGAGGAACTGACGCGCCAGACCGACAAGATCGTCAGCAATCTGCTGGGGCTGGATGCCGACGTCTACGGCCTGATGGAAATCCAGAACAACGGCTTTGAGACCACCAGCGCCTTGGCTGCGCTGACCCGGGCCCTCAACGCCCAGCATGGCAGCGATGTCTATGACTACGTGAAGGGGCCCTTCCATGCCGGTGGCGGCAAAACGGCAGTCGCTGCAGGCCATGATGCGATCACTGTCGCGGTCATCTACCGCAAGGACCGTGTGACCCCCGTGGGTGTGCCGGCCGTGCCCGATGAGGCGCAGTACGATGCCTTCAACGCCACCTATGGCAACCGCGTGCCCCTGGCCCAGACCTTCGAGAAGACGCTCGCTGGCGGCGGCAAGGACCAGTTCACCGTGGTGGTCAACCACTTGAAGTCCAAGGGCAGTGTCAACGATCCCGACATCGGCGACGGCCAGGGCGCCAACAACCAGTCGCGCAAGCGTGCCGTCGAGCAGCTGCAAGCCTGGCTGCAAGGCAACCCGACGCAAGCGGGCAATGGCAAGAATGTGCTGATGGGTGACTTCAACGCCTATGCCAAGGAAGACCCGATCTCCTTCCTGGAAGGCCATGGCTACCAGAAGCTGGGCGCGGGGCAGTACTCGTACAGCTTCCAGACGCTGTGGGGCTCGCTCGACCATGTGCTGGTCAGCTCGGCGCTCTCCAGCCAGGTGGGAAATGTGGTCAAGTGGCAGATCAATGCGGAAGAGCCGCCGGTCATCGACTACAACACCAACTTCAAGAGCGCCGCGCAAGTCACCTCGTTCTACGCGGCCGATGCCTACCGCTCCAGCGACCACAACCCGATCGTGCTGGGCCTGAACCTGGAAGGCACGCCCGTCGAACCCGAGCCGGAGCAGAACTTTGAGGTCGAGCTGCCCGCTGCTGGCGGTGGCGGCAGCGCTGCGGTGCAGTGGACCAGCGCGGACGCCTGCCGCCTGGCGCAAGCGCCGGTCGCTGTTTCGGCTGCCTCGCTGGGCGCCTTGCCCCAAGGCCTGAGCGTTCCCTACGGCGCCCTGCAGTGGACGGCCACGGGCTGCGCGATGGGCGGCAATGGCAAGATGAGCATCAGCTACCCCGCAGCCCTGCCCGCCAACGCCAAGTACTGGAAGTTCGGTCCCACCAAGGCCAACACCACGCCGCATTGGTACAACCTGCCATCGGCCGTGAACGGCAATACGCTGACCGTGCAGATCGTCGACGGTGGTGATGGGGATGACGACATGGTCGCCAACGGCCAGATCGCCGATCCCGGTGGTGCTGGCTGGCTGGCCGATGTGCCGGTTGACCCAGGCACTCCCGTCGACCCGGGCACGCCTGGCGCAGGCAGCGCTGTGCCGGTGCCGGCCTTGGGTCTGTGGAGCCTGCTGAGCCTGAGCGGCTTGCTGGGTCTGCTCGCTGCGGGCCGGCGCCGCCTCGGTCTGGGCCGCTAAGCGCAACCAGCCCTTGCGGCTCAGGGCCGCAGGGGCCTGACACTTCTGTCCAGGACTTGCTTGCAAGTCCTTTTTTCATGCCGGGCTGAGCGTAGTGGAGAGACGAAAAATGCACTACACGCAGACAAAAAAGCGGCCATCGATAGATGGCCGCTAACACTGGAGTCGCAGGAAAAAAACGTTAATTCTTTCGAAGCAAGTAGTGGGCGCTTCGAAAAAATGTCTCAAATCATGGTGTTGTGTAAGGCAGAGTTTAATCCAAAGTATCAAACACTGCATCATCCGGGCCTACAAAAGCCGGAGAACGCCAGGTGACATCGCGCAAATTGCGGGCAATCTGGCTCTCGACACCCATCAAAACGGCAAACAAAGCCATGCGCACAGGGATGCCATTGTCGGTCTGGCGGAAGATGGCCAGGCGCGGGTCCAGGTTCAGATCGGTGGACAGATCGTTGGCGCCGGCGCGGGCATCGCGCGGCAGCGGGTGCATGATGATGGTGTCGGGCTTGCAGACCGCATCGACCAGCGATTTCTGCACCTGGAACTCGGGCGTATAGCCCTCGATGTTCTCACCGGCAAAGCGCTCTTTCTGGATGCGCGTGGCGTAGACCACATCGGCGCCCTTGAGGTCTTGCAGCGAGGTCGAGACCTCCACCACATGGCCATTGGTCGAGGCCAGCTCGATCAGGTAGGCGGGCATCTCCAGCGAGCTGGGCGAGATCAGCGTGAACTTCATGCCCTTGTACAGCGACAGCAGGCGGATCAGCGAATGCACGGTGCGGCCGTACTTCAGATCGCCCACCATCGCGATATGGGCGCCATCCATCAGCTTGCCCAGGCGCGAGAACTCACGCTGGATGGTGTACATGTCCAAGATCGCCTGGCTGGGGTGCTCGCCGGGGCCGTCGCCGGCATTGATCACAGGGATGTTCGTCGCGCGTGCGAACTCGGCCACCGAGCCTTGCTCGGGGTGGCGGATGACGAGCGCATCGACATAGCCGGCCATCACGCGGCTGGTGTCATAGATGGATTCGCCCTTGGCCATCGACGAGAAGGTAAAGCCGGTGGTGTCGCAGACCGAGCCGCCCAGGCGGCTGAAGGCGGCGCCAAAGCTCACGCGGGTGCGGGTGCTGGCTTCAAAGAACAGGCTGCCCATGACGGCGCCTTCGAGCACGCGGCAGACCTTGTGGCGGCGCGCAATGGGCTGCATCACATCGGCGATGCGGAACAATTCTTCCAGGCTTTCGCGCTCGAGCTGGGCCACCGACAGCAGCTGTGGCCGGCCATCGGCCGACATGCGCTCGGCCAGCGGGCGGTGGTGCTTCTGGGCGTCGTGTCCCTCGGCTTCGCGAAACAGGATCTCGGAGACAAACTTCTGCGCCATATCTGGCATGGCGCGGGCTTCGCCCGAGGCCTCGGGCAACAGCCAGGTGTCCAAGGTGCGGCGGCGCACGCCCAGGCGCTCGGCAAAAGCGTCGCGCGTCAAGTTCAAACGGCGCATTGCGTCGCGAAGAAAATCCTGTTGGCTGTCCATGACCTGGCTCCGTGCAAAGGTGTGAATGCGGCCGGATTATACGCTTTGCGTTTGACTTCTGTGTGAAATATACGCAATGCGTTGCTGCATTTCTGCAAAGTTGCTGGCGCGGTGGGGCGCACCGGTATTTGGCTGGAGACTGCCGCTGCAGGAGTTTGAGAGTCTGTTCTCCTCGGACCGCGACAGTGTCTTTGCGGGATGGGATGCTAGGCGCAGTGCGCAGCCAATAGCCAGCTATTGGCAAGCGCTGCAACAACGCAGACCGCCCCTGCCCGGGCGGCCGAAAAGGCGCTGGCTCTTAGCCGCCGAACTCGTCGCCTAGGGCCTTGGCGCGGCGCTCGGCGGCATGCATGGCGCCGATGAAGCGGGCCGCGATATCGGCAGCCCGCATGTGCTCCAGCGCAGCAAAGGTGGTGCCGCCCTTGCTGGTGACGCGCTCACGCAGCACAGAAGGGGCTTCGCCCGACTGCGCAGCCAGGGCCGATGCGCCGCTGAAGGTGCCAATGGCCAGCTGCAGCGCCTGCTCGGCGGGCAGACCCATCTCCACACCGGCTTGCTGCATGGCTTCGAGAAAATAGAACACATACGCAGGGCCCGATCCCGACAGGGCGGTGACCGCGTCGAGCTGCGACTCCTGCTGCACCCAGACCAGCTGACCGGTGGTGGTGATGATCTGCTCGGCCAGCTGCTGCTGGGCAGCACTCACCTGCGGGCGCGCAAACAGCCCCGTCATGCCCTGGCCGACGAGGGCCGGCGTATTGGGCATGGCGCGCACGATCTGGTCATTGCCCAGCCACTGGGCAATGCTGTCGCTGCGGATGCCGGCGGCCACGCTCAGGTGCAGCGCATGGCGGCTGTGGTCGGCGACCGCGGCAGCGGCCTGGGCAAAGGTTTGCGGCTTGACGGCCCAGACAACGACCTGGGCCTGCGCCAGGCTGCTGTCAGCGGCGGGCAGCGCGTTGATGCCAAATTGCTGCTGCAGCACTTGGCGCTGGGGCTCGTAGGGCTCGACCACCTGGATGCGGTCTTGGGGCAGGCCCTGGCGGATCAGGCCGCCGATGATGGCGCTGGCCATGTTGCCGCCGCCGATAAAGGCGATGGCGGGAAATTGGGACAGATCGGTAGTGGACATGGCGGCAGGTGCAAACAAAGAGAAAAGGGGGCAAAACCAGCGCGTGCTGCTGTGGCTGCCACTATAGCGGCGGCCTGCGCAAAGCTCAAACCGCTGGCGCGGCAAGCCATGCGGGGCGCACAGGTTTTGCTATCAATTTCAATTGCGATGCGATTGGCCGGCGTGGCCGGATGTATTGCCCGATGCGCTGGCGCAGGCCGGTGTCTCGACCAGCGCCAAAAACTGCGTGACCTGGGCCGGGTTGAAGTTGTTGTCGCTGACCAGCAGCAGCACGCGCTCGCCGCTGGCCAGGCGCGGGCCCCAGGTCATGCCTTCGAGGTTGTCCACGGTGCGCAGGCCCAGTTGCGCAAAATCCAGCAGCAACTCCTTGTGGGCGGGGGTGTATGCCGCGTCCTGCAGCGCATCGATGGCCAAGGTGTCGCTGGCCTCCTGGGTGTTGATGCGGTAGACGCGTGCAGAAAAGCCTGCGCCCAGCACATAGGCGCGCTCGAGCACCAGCAGGTGGTCGGGTCCATCGGCCAGGACCTCGCTGACGCCATTGATGGCAATGAGCGGCAGCAGCAGGTTGTCCTTGGGTAGCGCGTCGGGGATGTAGGCGATCTGGCGCACAGGCTGCTGGCTGGCCAGGTCATACTGGGTGATGCGCAGCGGCCCGCCAATCTGGCCCCGGCGCGGCAGCGGGCCGTCCTGGCGCAAGGCGCCTTCCATGGCCAACCACAGGCTGCGCTGGTCGTCGCTGATCGCGATGCCCTCCAAGGTCATATTGTTGCGCGGGCCCCGGCCGGTTGCGAGCTGCAGCGGGCCTTGCAGCAGCGCGGGCAGGGGCCAGGTTTTTTGCCAACTGCCATCGAGCCCGGCTTGCTGCAACGCGGGGCCAAAGCCGCGTGCAAAGTCGCCTTCGCTGCTCCAGACCACGCTGCGCCCGCCGGGCAGCAGCCGCAGCGCTTCGGGGTCGGGCACGGCCGTGTCCGCTGCCGCCGTGCGGCTGCTGGGGTAGGGCGTGCCTGACGGTGTCTGCAGGTACTGCTGGCCGGTGATGCTGACCTGCTGCAGGCCGCTGGCGTTGTAGCGGATGCGGGCCTGGTACCAGCGGGCGCTGTCCTTGGCCGAGCGGTCGTCACTCACCAGGTAATAGCTGTCATCGGCAGGGTTGTAATCGATGGACGAGAGCCCGCTGATGGGCGTGCCGGCCCAGCTGGTATCGAGCGGCCAACGCTGCTCGCCGAGCAGTTGCCAGGCTGGGCTGCCGGCGGCATGGCAGGCGAGGGTGGCGGCAGGCTTGGGAGTAGGCAGTGAAGCCGGTTCTTGTGCAGGCTCCGGAGAGGTCTTGCAGCCCGCCAAAAGCAGCGCAACGGAGAGCGACAGCGCGTTGAGTAGGCCAAACGAATAATGTATTTGAATATTGATTTTCATAGCATTTTCGGCAAGTGTAGCGCGCTTGTTGCACCGGCAATTGTTGACATTTTCAAACGCCGCTCGCTCCTTATCATCTCGGCTACTAGGGCCCGCCTGTGTGTGCGTTGCATGCCGCGGGTCTGACTGATGAAGGGGTAAGAGAGATGACATCCAACCTGCAAAAATGGTCGGCGGAATGCCTGGGTACGTTCTGGCTGACGTTTGGCGGCTGTGGCAGCGCGGTGCTGGCTGCGGCCTTTCCGGAAGTGGGGATTGGCCTCCTGGGTGTGTCCCTGGCCTTTGGCCTGACGGTGCTGACCGGCGCCTATGCCTTTGGCCCGATCTCGGGCGGCCATTTCAACCCGGCCGTCTCGGTCGGCTTGACGGTGGCCGGGCGCTTCAAGGCCTCGGACCTGCCGGGCTACATCATTGCCCAGGTGCTGGGTGCGATTGTGGCGGCCGGCCTGCTATACCTGATTGCCAGCGGCAAGGCAGGCGCGCAGGTCACGGACCTGGCCACCAATGGCTTTGGTGAGCATTCGCCAGGCAAGTTCTCGATGCTGGCGGCGCTGCTGACCGAGGTGGTGCTGACCGCGGTCTTCCTGCTGGTGATCCTGGGCTCGACCACGAAGAAGGCGGCCGTGGGCTTTGCCGGCATGAGCATTGGCCTGTGCCTGACCTTGATCCACCTGATCTCGATCCCCGTGACCAATACCTCGGTGAATCCTGCACGCAGCACCGGTCCTGCGCTGTTTGGCCCCGCCATTGCGTTGGAGCAGCTGTGGCTGTTCTGGCTGGCGCCGATTGTGGGTGCCGTGATCGGTGCGCTGATCCACCGCGCCTTGCTGCGTGGCGACGAGGAATAAGCGGATCCCATTGAAGGCATAGACAACAACAGGGGCTGCGGCCCCTGTTCTCGTTTGGGAAAAGTCGCTTAGCGCGCCATCGTCTGGCGCACCGCCTGCTCCCAGCGCGCCATCAGCGCATCAGCACGCGCCTTGTCCTGTGTGGGTGTAAAGCGGCGCTCGGCCTTCCACAGCGCCGACAGCTCTTCGCTGCTGTGGTAGATGCCCGTGGTCAGGCCTGCCAGGTAGGCAGCGCCCAAGGCGGTGGTCTCCACGCAGGCCGGGCGCACCACCGGAATGCCCAGCAAATCGGCCTGGAACTGCATCAGCAGGTTGTTGACACTGGCGCCGCCATCCACGCGCAATTCCGTCACCGGCTGGCCACCGTTGGCGACGGCATCGAGGCTCATGGCCTGCAGCAGCGCGGCGCTTTGGTAGGCAATGGATTCCAGCGCAGCCCGCGCAATATGGGCCACCGTGGTGCCCCGCGTCAGGCCGGTGATGGTGCCCCGGGCATCGGCATCCCAGTAGGGCGCGCCCAGGCCGGTGAAGGCGGGCACCATCATCACGCCGCCGCTGTCGGGCACGCTCTCGGCCAACTGCTGCACCTGGCCGCTGTGTTCAATGGCGCGCAGGCCATCGCGCAGCCACTGCACGACGGCGCCGCCGACAAAGACGCTGCCTTCGAGCGCATACTGCGGGGTGGTGTCGGTCTGCGCGGCGCTGGTGGTCAGCAGGCCATTGCGTGAGGGGTGGAACTGCGCTCCGGTGTGCATCAGCATGAAGCAGCCGGTGCCGTAGGTGTTCTTGGCCATGCCCGGCGCAAAGCAGGCCTGGCCAAACAGCGCGCTTTGCTGGTCGCCGGCCATGCCGCCGATGTGGATGGCAGCGCCCAGCACCTGCGCGGCGGTATCGCCAAAATGGCTGGCCGAGGGCTGCACCTCGGGCATCAGCGAGCGCGGGATGTTCAGCAGGTCCAGCAGTTCCTGGTCCCAGGTATTGCTGTGCACGTTGAACAGCATGGTGCGGCTGGCATTGCTCACATCGGTGACATGGCGCTGGCCCTGGGTCAGCTGCCAGACCAGCCAGGTATCGACCGTGCCAAAGGCCAGTTCACCGCGCTCGGCAGCGGCGCGTGCGCCCGGCACATGGTCGAGCAGCCACTGCAGCTTGGTGCCCGAGAAATAGGCATCGACCAGCAGGCCTGTTTTTTCCTGGATCAGCGTGGCATGGCCGTCGGCGCGCAGCTGGGCGCAGACGGGCTCGGCGCGGCGGTCCTGCCAGACCAGCGCGTTGTGGATGGGTTGGCCGGTCTTGCGGTTCCAGACGATGGTGGTCTCGCGCTGGTTGGTGATGCCCAGGCTGGTGACCTGGCTGGCGCTGATGCCGGCGGTAGTCAAAGCCTCCTGCGCCGTGGCCAACTGCGTGCCCCAGATCTGCATTGGGTCGTGTTCCACATGGCCGGGGCGGGGATAGATTTGCGGCAGCTCGCGCTGCGCCTGGGCCACGATGGCGCCCTGGCGGTCAAACACAATGGTGCGGGAGCTGGAGGTGCCCTGGTCCAGAGCGAGCAGATAGGTCATGTCTCAAGGCCGGTCTGAGCCGGTATTTCAATCAAATCAACAAAGGGCAGGCGGGCTGTACCCGGCTGTCAAGCGACGGTGCAGTGCACATGGGCTTCCTGCAGCAGCCGGGGGAAGGGGTCGGGCGGCGGGGCATCGGTAAACAGCCGGTCAATGCGCGAGAGCGGGCCCACCTCGACCATCGCCGGGCGGCCAAACTTGCTGTGGTCGGCCGCCATCCAGACCTCGCGTGCCTGGTCCATGATGGTCTGGGCCACTTTCACTTCGCGGAAGTCATAGTCGCGCAGGCTGCCGTCTGATTCAATGCCGGAAATACCGATGAGCGCAATATCGACGCGGAACTGGCGGATGAAGTCCACCGCAGCCTCGCCGATGATGCCCCGGTCGCGGCCGCGCACCACGCCGCCGGCGACGATCACTTCGCAATCCGCATTGCTGCTCAAGGTGGCGGCCACATTGAGGTTGTTGGTGATGATGCGCAGCCCCCGGTGCTGCATCAGCGCGCGGGCAATCGCCTCGGTCGTGGTGCCGATGTTCAGGATCAGCGAGCAGTTGTGTGGCACCTGGGCGGCCACGGCCTGGGCAATGCGGGTCTTGCCGTCGGCATTGAGCGCTTCGCGCTGCTGGTGGGCGAGATTTTCTGTGGTGGAGTTGGGCACGCGCACGCCGCCATGAAAGCGCGTGAGCACCCCGGCTTCGGACAGCCGCTGCACATCGCGGCGCACGGTCTGCAGCGTCACACCCAGGAAGGCGGCCAGCTCCTCGACGGTGGCCGAGCTGCGGCGCTGCACCTCTTGCAAGAGCAGCAGTTGGCGAGGGTTGCTGTTGTAGAGCTCCGTCATGGCGTGGATCTGAAACGAATGAAAACGAAAACTCCCGCCAATATAGTGCAAAACGCAACAGTGCAGCAGGCAGGAGGTGGCGTGCCGCACCGGGCGGTCCCCGCATCAGCCATGGCTGGCGGGTGGTTTTGTCATCAGATTGGCATGCCAGGCTGGCATGCTGCGCCGCTGAGATCTTGGGCTTCGCCAACGGCAAATTTGCCAATAACGAACAAAAAAGATCAAAAACGAATAAAATTTAGAGACAAAAGCGCAAAAGCGAATCTCGCTTCCAGGCTTTGGCACTTTGCGGCGATCCTGGCCAGGCCGGCGCGCCGCAACCCTCAGACCTTTCTTTCTACTTCGCATGTCCACTGCTGCTGCACCGCTGTCTGTTCACCGTACTGATTTGCTGGCCCGCCTGGGCGCCACGCCGGTATTTGATCTGGTGGTGGTCGGGGGCGGGGCCACGGGCCTGGGCGTGGCGCTCGATGCGGCCGCGCGCGGCTTCAAGGTGGCGCTGCTCGAAGCGATGGACTTTGCCAAGGGCACCTCGTCGCGCGCCACCAAGCTGGTGCATGGCGGCGTGCGCTATCTGGCGCAGGGCAATATTTCGCTGGTGCGCGAGGCTCTGCATGAGCGCACCACCTTGCTCAACAACGCGCCGCATATCGCCCAGCCGCTGGCCTTTGTGATGCCGTCCTACAAGATGCTGGACACGCCGTTCTATGGCATCGGCCTCAAGATGTACGACGCGCTGGCGGGCAAGGCGGGTCTGGGCTCGACACAGTTTCTCTCGGCTGGCGCCACGCGCCGGCTGCTGCCCACGGTGCAAGACAAGGGTTTGAAGGGCGGCGTCAAATACTGGGATGGCCAGTTCGACGACGCCCGCCTGGCGATTGCGCTGGCCCGCACGGCCGCTGCCAAGGGGGCCTTGCTGGTCAACTACTGCCCGGTGACGGAGCTGATCCAGGAGGAGGGCCGGGTCGCAGGCGTGGTCTGCAAGGATGCCGAGTCTGGCCAGCGCTACACGGTGCGTGCGCGCTGCGTGGTCAACGCCACGGGCCCCTGGGTGGACCACCTGCGCCAGCAGGATGCCGAGATGATGGGCAAGCCCGTCAAGCCCATGGTGGCGCCCAGCCAGGGCGTGCACCTGGTGGTGGACCGCGATTTCCTGCCCTCGGACCATGCCCTGCTCGTGCCCAAGACGGTCGACGGCCGGGTGCTGTTTGCGGTGCCATGGCTGGGCAAGGTGATTCTGGGCACGACCGACACCCCGCGCCATGACCTGGCGCGCGAGCCCCGTCCGTTTGAGGAAGAGCTGAACTTCATCCTGAGCGAGGCGGGCAAGTACCTCAGCCGCGCCCCCACGATGGCCGATGTGCGCAGCATGTGGGCCGGGCTGCGTCCGCTGGTCAAGCCGCAAGACGACGATGGCGAAAACACCAAGGGTATCAGCCGTGAGCACACGGTGCTGACCAGCAAGTCCGGCATGGTGACGGTGACCGGCGGAAAGTGGACCACCTACCGCGCGATGGCCGAGGACGTGCTCAATGCCTGCTTCGATGCCCAGCGCCTGCCGCGCAAGCCCGGTGGCGTGACCGTGAAGCTGCCGCTGGTGGGTACGCCCGCATCGGGCCGCGCCCAGCACAGCATGCACATGGCCCAAGGCATGCACTCCTATGGCAGCGAGGCTGAGTTTGTGGCCACCTTGCCAGGCGCCGACGTCTGGCTGGCCAATGGCCTGAGCGAAGCCATGGTGCGTTTTGCTGCGCGCTATGAATATGCGCGCACTGTCGAAGACGTGCTCGCCCGCCGCAGCCGCCTGCTCTTCTTGGATGCCCGCCTGGCCGCCAAGCTGGCCCCGCGCGTGGCCGAGATCTTGCAGGAAGAATTGGGGTCGGATACGGCTCTGACCGCTTTCCTGGTGCTGGCGCAGCAGTACGCCGGCGAAAAAGTGGCGTAAAAATACAAATTTACCGCTGGTTTGGGTGCGCGCCCTTGACGAGGTGTGCTAGCTCTGACACAATAGAGGGCTTCGCGTTTAATGCGCGAGGTTTCTGCCCAGGAGAAGCATCGTAAATGGTTGCGGTGTGGACGACGGGCCCAAGACTGACTGGCTGCTTGGCTGTCCATGAGGATTAATTCTTATTGGGCTGTCTGGTCTGCTGGTGCAAGTTGGGAATATTGAAATGATCCAGACAGAATCTCGACTCGAGGTTGCCGACAATACCGGCGCGAAGTCTGTCCAGTGCATCAAAGTGCTGGGTGGTTCGCACCGTCGCTATGCGAGCGTTGGTGACATTATCAAGGTGAGCGTGAAAGAAGCTGCTCCACGTGGCCGCGTCAAAAAAGGCGAGGTTTACAGTGCTGTGGTGGTGCGTACCGCAAAGGGTATTCGCCGTGCTGACGGTTCGCTCGTCAAATTCGATGGCAACGCTGCTGTGTTGCTCAACGCCAAGCTGGAGCCTATCGGCACCCGCATCTTTGGCCCCGTGACCCGTGAACTGCGTACCGAAAAGTTCATGAAGATCGTGTCGCTGGCCCCCGAAGTTCTCTAAAGGAATAGCACTATGAACAAGATTCGCAAGGGCGACGAAGTTATCGTGCTGACCGGCCGTGACAAGGGCAAGCGTGGCACCGTGACCCTGCGTGCGGACGACTCCCACCTGGTGATCGAAGGCATCAACATGGTGAAGAAGCACGTCAAGCCAAACCCCATGAAGGGCACCAACGGCGGTATCGTGGAAAAGGCTATGCCTATCCACCAATCCAACGTGGCTATCTTCAATGCGGCAACCGGCAAGGCTGATCGCGTGGGCATCAAGGTGAACGCCGACGGCGCACGTGTTCGCGTGTTCAAGTCCAATGGCGCTGAAATCGCAGCCTAAGGAGTAAGACATGGCAAACGTTGCACGACTGCAAAAACAATTCCGTGAGCAAATCGCTCCCGAACTGATGAAGAAGTTCGGCTACACCTCCTCGATGGAAGTGCCTCGCCTGACGAAGATCACCCTGAACATGGGTGTGAGCGAAGCCGTCTCCGACAAGAAGGTGATGGACAACGCCGTGGCTGACCTGACCAAGATTGCTGGTCAAAAGCCTGTGGTGACCAAGGCCAAGAAGGCTATCGCTGGTTTCAAGATCCGCGAAGGCCAAGCTATCGGCTGCATGGTGACCCTGCGTGGCGTTCAGATGTATGAATTCCTGGACCGTTTCGTCACCGTGGCTCTGCCCCGCGTGCGTGACTTCCGTGGTATTTCTGGCCGCGCCTTTGATGGCCGTGGCAACTACAACATCGGCGTCAAAGAACAAATCATCTTCCCTGAAATTGAGTACGACAAAGTCGACGCACTGCGTGGTCTCAATATCAGCATTACGACGACTGCGAAGAATGACGACGAGTGCAAGGCACTGTTGCAGGCTTTCCGCTTCCCGTTCAAGAACTGAGGTGATGCATGGCTAAACAAGCACTGATCCAACGCGAACTGAAGCGTGAAAAGCTGGCTGCCAAGTACGCAGCCAAGTATGCAGAACTGAAGGCCATCGCCGGCGACGCCAAGCGTTCCGACGAAGAGCGTGATGCAGCCCGTCTGGGCCTGCAAAAGCTGCCTCGCAATGCAAACCCCACTCGTCAACGTGCACGTTGCGAAATCACGGGTCGTCCCCGTGGCACTTTCCGTCAATTCGGTCTGGGCCGCGCCAAGATTCGTGAACTGGCATTCGTCGGCGCCATCCCAGGCGTGACCAAGGCCAGCTGGTAAGCAGTCAGGAGATTAAACATGAGCATGAGTGATCCAATCGCTGACTTGCTGACCCGTATCCGTAACGCACAAATGGTGTCCAAAGCCACCGTGCTGGTTCCTTCCTCCAAAGTGAAGGTTGCCATCGCACAGGTTTTGAAGGACGAGGGTTACATCGATGGCTTCGAAGTGAAGACCGAAGATGGCAAGTCTGAACTCGCAATTACCTTGAAGTACTACGCTGGTCGTCCAGTGATCGAGCGTATCGAGCGCGTGAGCCGTCCTGGCCTGCGTGTGTACAAGGGCTGCACTGCAATTCCTCAAGTCCAAAACGGCCTGGGTGTTGCAATCGTGACCACGCCTAAGGGTGTGATGACCGATCGTAAAGCGCGCGCTGCCGGTGTCGGCGGTGAAGTGCTTTGCTATGTGGCTTAACGCGGCATTGAAGGAGAAATACTGACATGTCCCGTGTAGCAAAAATGCCTGTGAGCATCCCCCAAGGTGTGGATGTCTCCATCAAGGAAGACCAAATCAGCGTCAAGGGCGCAGGCGGCACGCTGCTGCTGACCCCCAACGCCCTGGTCAAGGTTTCCAACAACGACGGTAAGCTGGCTTTCGAGCCGGTGAATGACTCCCGTGAAGCCAATGCCATGAGCGGCACCATGCGTCAGCTGGTGAACAACATGGTGGTTGGTGTGAGCAAGGGCTTCGAGAAGAAGCTGTCTCTCGTCGGCGTGGGTTACAAGGCCGCTGCCTCTGGCAGCAAGCTGAACCTGAGCGTTGGTTATTCCCACCCAGTCAACTTTGAAATGCCTGCCGGCATCTCCGTGGCCACCCCTACCCCTACGGAAGTGGTGATCAAGGGTGCTGACCGCCAACGCGTGGGTCAGCTGGCAGCCGAGATTCGTGCCGTTCGTCCTCCCGAGCCTTACAAGGGCAAGGGCATCCGTTATGCGGATGAGAAGGTCACGATCAAAGAGACTAAGAAGAAATAAGGAGCTGCATCATGTTGAACAAGAAACAGCAGCGTCTTCGTCGTTCCCTGCAAACCCGTATCCGCATTGCCAACCAAGGCGTTGCGCGTTTGACGGTGAACCGTACGAACCTCCATATCTATGCCACGATCATTTCCGGCGACGGCACCAAGGTGATTGCAACCGCATCTACGGCAGAAGCCGAAGTGCGCAGCAACCTGGGCGCAGCTGGCAAGGGTGGCAACACCGCCGCAGCTACTCTCATCGGCAAGCGCATCGCTGAAAAGGCGAAGGCAGCTGGCGTTGAGAAGGTTGCATTCGACCGTGCAGGTTTTGCCTACCACGGCCGCGTCAAGGCTCTGGCTGATGCAGCCCGCGAAGCCGGCCTGCAGTTCTAAGCGGAGTGGATAGAAATGGCTAAATTTTCCCCCAAGGTGCAAGACCAGGCGAATGACGACGGTTTGCGCGAAAAAATGATCGCGGTCAACCGCGTCACCAAGGTTGTGAAGGGTGGTCGTATTCTCGGCTTCGCTGCACTGACCGTGGTTGGCGATGGTGACGGCCGTGTTGGCATGGGCAAGGGCAAGTCCAAGGAAGTGCCTGCTGCCGTGCAGAAGGCTATGGAAGAAGCCCGTCGCAACATGATCAAGGTTTCGTTGAAGAACGGCACCCTGCATCACAAAGTGATGGGTCACCATGGCGCTGCCAACGTGATGTTGGCTCCTGCCCCCAAGGGTACCGGTATCATCGCCGGCGGCCCCATGCGCGCCGTCTTCGAAGTTCTGGGTATCACCGATATCGTGGCCAAGAGCCATGGTTCGTCGAATCCCTACAACATGGTTCGCGCCACTTTCGACGCTTTGAACAACTCCACGACCCCTGCGGAAGTGGCTGCAAAGCGTGGCAAGTCGGTTGAAGACCTGTTCGTCTGATCGGAGTCACTATGACAACGCAACAAACTGTGAAGGTCCAACTGGTGCGTAGCCCGATTGGTACCAAAGAAGACCACCGCGCCACCGTGCGTGGTCTGGGTCTGCGCAAGCTGAACAGCATCAGCGAACTGAAGGACACCCCCGAAGTGCGCGGTATGATTAACAAGATCGCCTACCTGGTGAAGGTTCTCTGAAAGGATTGATGATGGAACTCAATAGCATCAAGCCTGCAGCAGGTGCCAAGCACGCCAAGCGTCGCGTGGGTCGCGGTATCGGTTCGGGTCTGGGTAAGACCGCCGGCCGTGGTCACAAGGGTCAAAAGTCGCGTTCGGGTGGCTACCATAAGGTAGGCTTCGAAGGCGGTCAAATGCCTTTGCAGCGTCGCCTGCCCAAGCGCGGTTTCAAGTCCACCACGTTGAAGTTCAACGCCGAAGTCTCCCTGGCCGCTCTCGAGCTGCTGGGCGCTGCGGATGTGGATCTGGCAGTGCTCAAGCAAGCCGGTCTGGTTGGCCAACGCGCCAAGGTCGTCAAGGTGATCAACACCGGTGCTCTGTCCAAGGCTGTCAAGCTGAACGGCATCGGCGCCACCGCTGGTGCCAAGGCTGCGATCGAAGCTGCTGGCGGTAGCGTCGCCTAACCCTTTCTGAAAGATTCATCAGTGGCTACGAACACCGCAACTATTGCAAAGACCGGTAAATACGGCGATCTGCGTCGTCGTTTGGTTTTTCTGTTGCTGGCGCTGATCGTCTACCGCATCGGAGCTCATATTCCGGTGCCTGGTATCGATCCCAACCAGTTGCAGCAGCTGTTCAATAGCCAACAGGGTGGCATTCTCAACCTGTTCAACATGTTCTCGGGCGGAGCGCTCTCGCGCTTCACCGTGTTTGCACTGGGGATCATGCCGTACATCTCGGCATCGATCATCATGCAATTGATGACCTACGTCGTCCCGACATTCGAACAGATGAAGAAGGAAGGCGAAGCCGGCCGTCGCAAGATTACCCAGTACACCCGTTACGGTGCATTGGCGCTTGCGCTGTTCCAATCGCTCGGCATTGCCGTGGCGCTGGAAGGCACTGCCGGTTTGGTCCTCAGCCCTGGTTTCGGGTTCCGTCTCACCGCTGTGGTCAGCTTGACTGCCGGTACGATGTTCCTGATGTGGCTGGGTGAACAGATCACCGAGCGTGGTTTGGGCAACGGGATCTCGATCCTGATTTTCGCCGGTATTGCTGCGGGTCTGCCCAGCTCCATCGGTGGATTGCTCGAATTGGTGCGTACTGGTGCGATGAGCATCATTGCCGCGATCTTCATTGTTCTCGTAGTGGCAGCCGTGACGTACTTCGTCGTGTTTGTCGAGCGTGGACAGCGCAAGATCCTGGTGAACTATGCGCGCCGTCAGGTTGGAAACAAGGTGTATGGTGGTCAGTCTTCGCACTTGCCACTGAAGCTGAACATGGCTGGTGTGATTCCGCCCATCTTCGCTTCGTCGATCATCTTGCTGCCTGCCACTGTTGTGAACTGGTTCAGCGCTGGCGAATCGATGCGTTGGCTCAAGGACATTGCTAGCACGCTGACTCCTGGTCAGCCCATCTATGTGATGTTCTATGCCGCAGCGATCATCTTTTTCTGCTTCTTCTATACGGCCTTGGTTTTCAACAGCCGCGAAACGGCCGATAACCTGAAGAAGAGTGGTGCCTTTATTCCCGGGATTCGACCAGGGGATCAGACAGCACGTTATATTGATAAGATTTTGGTGCGTTTGACGCTTGCGGGTGCTGTTTACATCACCTTCGTGTGTCTGCTGCCAGAGTTCTTGATCCTGAAGTACAACGTTCCGTTCTATTTCGGTGGCACTTCCTTGTTGATCATCGTCGTGGTGACCATGGACTTCATGTCCCAGGTCCAGAACTACATGATGTCTCAGCAGTATGAGTCGCTTCTGAAGAAGGCGAACTTCAAGGCCTCAGCCAAAAACTGAGATCGACAGGAAAGTGTGCCCTCCAGTCTGTTCGGGCTAAATATTTGAAATGCCGTCACAGACTGGAGCGGATGGAAGTTTTAGGAGAATGAAATGAGAGTTTCAGCTTCGGTAAAGAAGATTTGCCGTAACTGCAAGATCATCCGTCGCAAGGGTGTCGTACGCGTGATCTGCACCGACCAGCGCCATAAGCAGCGCCAAGGTTAATCTAAAGTATTAGAGGACACAAATGGCACGTATTGCTGGTATTAACATCCCTCCGCACAAGCATGCGGAGATCGGCCTGACCGCTATCTATGGCATCGGTCGCACCACCGCTCGCAAGATCTGCGAAGCCGCTGGTATCGACTACGCCAAGAAAGTCAAGGACTTCACGGACGCTGATCTGGAAAAGATCCGCGACGCAATCGCTCACCTGACCCTGGAAGGTGACCTGCGCCGTGAAACCACGATGAACATCAAGCGTTTGATGGACATCGGCTGCTACCGCGGTTTCCGTCATCGTCGTGGTCTGCCCATGCGTGGTCAGCGTACCCGCACCAATGCCCGTACCCGCAAGGGTCCGCGCAAAGGCGCAGCGGCTTTGAAGAAATAAAGAGATTGAAGGTACACAATGGCTAAGTCTCAGAACAACGCAGCTGCACGTGTACGTAAGAAAGTTCGCAAGAACATTTCTGACGGCATTGCACACGTTCACGCTTCGTTCAACAACACCATCATCACGATCACCGACCGCCAAGGCAACTCGTTGTCTTGGGCTTCGTCGGGTGGCCAGGGTTTCAAGGGCTCGCGCAAGTCGACGCCTTTCGCAGCCCAGGTTGCTTCCGAAGTGGCCGGCCGTGCTGCCATGGAACAGGGCATCAAGAACCTGGACGTCGAGATCAAGGGCCCAGGCCCAGGTCGCGAGTCTTCGGTGCGTGCTCTGGGTGCACTGGGCATCCGCATCACGTCGATCTCCGACGTGACGCCAGTCCCGCACAACGGCTGCCGCCCTCAAAAGCGTCGTCGTATCTAACTCACCATAAGCCCACCGCCGCCAGTGCATGGTGCTCTGGCGGCTCCCGCATTTATGCGGTAGCTGAAAAAAGGATATTCAAGTGGCACGTTTTATTGGCCCTAAGGGCAAACTTTCCCGCCGCGAAGGCGTAGACCTGTTCTTGAAGAGCGCACGTCGCTCGATCGCGGACAAGGTCAAGCTGGACACCAAGCCAGGTCAACACGGCCGTACCTCCGGCACGCGTACCTCGGACTACGGTCTGCAACTGCGTGAAAAGCAAAAGGTCAAGCGCACCTACGGTGTGCTGGAGAAGCAATTCCGCCGTTACTTCGCTGAAGCTGATCGTCGCCGTGGCAACACCGGCGCGAACCTGCTGAGCCTGCTGGAAAGCCGTCTGGACAACGTGGTGTATCGCATGGGCTTTGGCTCGACCCGCTCCGAAGCGCGTCAGCTGGTGTCCCACAAGGCCATCACCGTGAACGGTCAATCCGTCAACATTCCTTCCTACTCGGTGAAGGAGGGCGACGTGGTGGCGGTGCGCGAAAAGTCGAAGAAGCAAGCCCGTATCGTTGAGTCGCTGCAACTGGCTGGTCAAGTGGGCTTCCCCGCTTGGGTGGACGTGTCGGCTGACAAGGCTGAAGGCGTCTTCAAGAAGTCTCCAGACCGCGATGAATTCGGTGCTGACATCAACGAATCGCTGATCGTCGAATTGTATTCTCGTTAATTTCACGGTCGTTTTCGACTGCGAAAGTGTATCCGTCCCAGAACCGCGAGGCATCGCGGTTCTGGTGCTTCACCAGCCTTACCGGTGTAACGAGCCGGGGGTATTGAGAGGAAGTTTGCATGCAGACCAATTTGCTGAAACCCAAGACAATTAACGTAGAACAGCTGGGCCACAATCGCGCCAAGGTAGAGCTGGAGCCGTTTGAACGCGGCTACGGGCACACGCTGGGCAATGCGCTGCGTCGTGTTCTGCTGTCCTCGATGGTGGGTTATGCAGCGACGGAAGTGACCATTGCAGGTGTGCTGCACGAGTACTCGTCTATCGACGGCGTCCAGGAAGATGTGGTCAACATCTTGCTGAACCTCAAGGGCGTGGTGTTCAAGCTCCACAACCGTGACGAAGTGACGCTGAGCCTGCGCAAGGATGGCGAAGGCGTGGTGACGGCTGCTGACATTCAGACGCCTCACGATGTAGAAATCATCAACCCTGATCATATCATCGCCAACCTGTCGCAAGGCGGCAAGCTGGACATGCAGATCAAGGTGGAAAAAGGCCGTGGCTATGTGCCCGGTAACGTGCGCCGCTACGGTGACGAGTCGACCAAGTCGATCGGCCGCATTGTGCTGGACGCATCGTTCTCGCCGATCAAGCGCGTTAGCTACACGGTCGAATCCGCCCGTGTGGAGCAGCGTACCGATCTGGACAAGCTGGTTCTCGAGATCGAAACCAACGGTGCCATCGCTGCAGAAGATGCAGTGCGCTCGTCGGCCAAGATCCTGGTGGAGCAACTTGCCGTGTTTGCGCAGCTCGAAGGCGGCGCATTGGATGTGTTCGACCAGCCAGGTGGCCAGGCGCGCAACAACGCCACGTTCGATCCGATCCTGCTGCGTCCTGTGGACGAGCTGGAACTGACCGTGCGTTCTGCCAACTGCTTGAAGGCCGAGAACATCTACTACATCGGTGACCTGATCCAGCGCACCGAAAATGAGTTGCTCAAGACCCCGAATCTGGGTCGCAAGTCGCTCAACGAGATCAAGGAAGTGTTGGCTTCCCGTGGTCTGACCCTGGGTATGAAGCTTGAAAACTGGCCACCAGCCGGTTTGGAAAAGCGTTAAGTTATAATGGAGAGCTCTCCCAATGGTGGGGGAGCTCAATCGTAGTGCGTCGAACAGTACCTGATACGGCTGTTTGATTGAATCAATCTAAAAGGAAAAGCACCATGCGTCACGGACACGGCCTCCGCAAACTGAACCGCACCTCGTCTCACCGTAAGGCGATGCTGCAAAACATGATGAATTCGCTCATCGAGCACGAAGCCATCAAGACCACCGTTCCTAAAGCCAAGGAACTGCGCAAGGTGATCGAGCCCATGATCACGCTGGCCAAGGTGGACACCGTGGCTAACCGCCGTCTGGCTTTTGACCGTCTGCGCAGCCGCGACAGCGTCACCAAGCTGTTCAACGTGCTGGGTCCTCGCTCGGCCAACCGTCCAGGCGGCTACACCCGTATCCTGAAGATGGGTTTCCGCGTGGGCGACAACGCGCCTATGGCCTATGTTGAACTGGTGGACCGCGCTGAAGAAGCCGGTGATGCCGCAGCAGAATAAGCCCTCTGCAGGTTCCGACTGAAAAAGCCCACTTCGGTGGGCTTTTTCTATGGCGCTGCGCCTTTGCCGATCGCTGCAAGCAGCGCTTGAGGCCCTCATTCCACAAATAGTTTTCCAAATGATGACAAAGCGCTTCGCATTAAGGAAAACCCGAGCTATAATGCAAGTGCGCGATGGAGCAGTCTGGTAGCTCGTTGGGCTCATAACCCAAAGGTCGGAGGTTCAAATCCTTCTCGCGCAACCAGAACATCAAAAGCCAGCTTTCGAGCTGGCTTTTTTGTGCCTGGCTGCCGGGCAGCACCGTTGCGGACTGGGCTGGTCAGCCTGAAAAGTGGGCCGGTAAGGCCGCCGCTTTGATCCCGCCAAGATTGCTATAAAAGTCGAAGCGCAAAAAATATACGCTAAAAGCGCATTCGTCCAAAATGCAGTACCAAAGTCGCGCTATAATTGCGGTGCGCGATGGAGCAGTCTGGTAGCTCGTTGGGCTCATAACCCAAAGGTCGGAGGTTCAAATCCTTCTCGCGCAACCAGAACACCAAAAGCCAGCTTTCGAGCTGGCTTTTTTGTGCCCGTTTCTCAAGTACCGATGGACACCAAGTCTGATCGCTGCGCTAGCCACCACAGGCAGGGCGGCAGCAGCGCTTGCCCCGCCTCAGATGCTCCTGGCGGGGCCACAGCGCCCCATCAATGCGCGTACAACTGCGCCAGCGAGCGAAAGCCTTTGACCTCGATCGGGTTGCCGCTCGGGTCGTAGAAGAACATCGTCCATTGCTCGCCGGGCTCGCCTTCAAAGCGCACCTGGGGCTCGAGCACAAAGCGTGTGTTGGCGGCGCGCAGGCGCTCGGCCAGCTGCTTCCAGTCCTCGAGTTTCAGCACCAGACCGAAGTGCGGCATCGGCACCTTGTGGTTGCCCACCAGGCCGGTATTGCTGGTCTCAAAGGGTTTGCCCAGGTGGCAGGAGATCTGGTGGCCAAAGAAATCAAAGTCCACCCAGCTGTCGGTGCTGCGGCCTTCGGCGCAGCCGAGCGTGTCGCGGTAGAAGTGGCGTGCAGCATCCAGGTCGTGCACATGGAAGGCGAGATGGAAAAGGCTCTGCATGGTGGCGGGCTCAAAAAGGCAGGTTGCAAGGGTGGTCGTACGCAGCCGCAAGCGATTTATCACATAGGCAGGGGCTGCACAATCCGCTAAGCTGTGCAGCATACACCCTGGCATTGCACACGCGGCCGACGGCCCAACTCCTGGAGACAACACCATGCAAGACTCCGCCCCGTCTTTCAACCCCTTTGCCCCCGGCTTTGATTTTCTGCAAAAGCTCGCAGCGGGCGGTAGCTCCAAGCCTTCTGCGGCCTTTGCGCAATGGCAGGAATGGGTGGCGCCGACGATGAATGTGCCGGACCTGGAAAAGCGCATTCAGGAGCTCAAGACCGTGCTGTTCTGGCTGGAGCAGAACCAGCGGGCGCTGGCCGCCACCATCCAGGCGATGGAAGTGCAGAAGATGACCTTGTCGGCCTTGCAGACGATGAATGTGCCGGTAGAGAACTGGGCCAGCACCATGGTGCAAAGCTGGCAGCAGTTTGCCCAGAGCACGGCTGCGCAGGCGCAACAAGCGGCAGCGGTGGCGCCAACAACCACCGAGACGCCCAGCCCCGCCCCTGCAGCCGCAACCACACCCGCGCCCGCGCCCGCACCGGCCGCTGCCGCAACAGAACAGCCCGAGAAATCTGAACAGGCCAGTGCCGCCGCCGCTTCGGCGACCGACCCCATGCAGTGGTGGGGCGCGCTGACCCAGCAGTTCCAGCACATCGCCCAGCAGGCTGTGCAGGATGTCACCGAGCAGGCGATGGTCCATGCAGCCAGTACCCAACGGGCGGCAGCCTCCGCTGCGCAGGCGGTGCGCAGCACAGCCCAGGAGATGGCCGAAGCCGGCAAGGCGGCGGCCAAGGCCGCGATGGGCCAGCAGACATCGGCCAAGCGCAGCGCTGCTGCGGCAGGCCGCAGCAAGGCTGCCACAGCAGCTGGTCAGAAGACCAGGAGCGGGCCGCAGGCTGGCGCAGGAAGCGGCTCCAGCAAGCCAGCACCCCGCAAGGCGACACCGTCCAAAGGCGCAGGCTCTGCCAACGGCGCCCGCCAAGCCGCCCCAAGCAAGGTCGCCTCACGGAACGCCGCGCCCCGCAAGCCTTCCTCCGGCCAGCGTTGAGCCAGCAAGAACGCTTGAGTGATCGTGATTTTTTAGCGCGGGACTGGGCCGGCAGCCGCGCAGCAGCAGGTTGTTGACAATGGCAGGCACAAAGCTTTTTCCCTATGGTCATGTGACCCATCCCGACTGGCGGATGGCTGTGGCGCTGGTGGTGGCGCAACTGAGAGGCCGCATGGCCCAGGCGGGCTATGCCAGCGCGCCCAACCTCGGCCTGGTGTATTTTACGGATGCCTTTGCACGCCATGCGCCGCAGTTGCTGGAGGCCTTGCAGGACGAGTTTCCGCAGATCTGCGACTGGAGCGGCTCGGTCGGCGTTGGCGTGATGGCCTCGCATGCCGAGTACCTGAACGAGCCGGCGCTGTCGGTCATGCTGCTGGAGCTGCCTGCCCATTCCTACCGCCTGTTCTCAGGCATTGCGCCGCTGCCGGTGGCGCCTACATCGCCCTGGGACCGCGCGCTGGTGCATGCCGATGCGGGCCTGCCGGATTTTGCAGAACTGCTCGAAGAGCTGGCCGCGCGCACGCGCGCTGGCAGCGTGCTGGGCGGCCTCAATTCCGAGGCGGTAGCGCCGCTGCAACTGGCCTGGAGCAAGGCGCTGGGCCCCAGTCACAACGGGGTGCTGCGCGGTGGGCTTTCGGGCCTGGCGTTCTCTGCCGATGCCGGCGTGGTGCAAGAGCTGACCCAGGGCTGCCAGGTGATGGGTGCGCGCATGCGCATCACCGCAATGCAAGGCCATGTGGTGCTGGCTTTGGATGGCCGGCCCGCGCTCGATGTGCTTGAGGAGCTGATGCCGGTGCGGCTGGATGCGGACCCCGAGCGGGCCACCCGCACGATGCGCCATATCCATGCCGCGCTGGAGCCGCATGCGCCCGAATCGGCTGTGCATGCCGGGCAGCTGGGCTCGGAGGCGCGCGTGGTGCCGCTGGTGGGCGTGGACATGGTCAGCCGGGGCATTGTGCTGTCAGAGCAGGCGCAGCCCCAGCAGTACCTGTGCTTTTGCCAGCGCAACCTGTCGGCGGCCCGCGCCGATTTGCTGCGCATGTGTGCCGAGCTGCAAGAGTCGCTGTCCCCCGCCGAGGCGCAGACAGGCCTGCCGCTGGGCGATAGCGCCCTGGGTGATGCGGCGGCCGGCCGCCGCATTGCGGGGGCCGTCTACATCAGCTGCGCTCAGCGGGCGAGCCCCTATTTCGGCGTGCCTGGTGCCGAGCTGGAGCTGATCCACCATGTGCTGGGCGATATCCCGCTGGTGGGCTTTTTCAGCCAGGGCGAGATTGCCGGCCAGCAGCTGCACCGCTATGCCGGTGCGCTGATGCTGTTTACCCAGGCGGCTTAACGATTGCCACCCGGCTGCAGGCGCCGCATTTCGGTAAACACCGACAGCTCCCAACTGCGCATCGCCAGCAGCAGGGTATAGCCTTCGCGCTCCTTCTCGGGCAGGCGCTGGTCGGTCAGGTGCTGTTGGGCAAAATCCTGGGCCACGCGCTGCAGGCGCTCCAAAAAGGCGGGGGCCAAGGTGCGGCTGATGGCGCCATGCACGAGCATCAAACCCTCTCCGGATTTGTCGAACGTGCCCGAGAAATAGTCGTGCACCGCGTTCTCGCGAAAATACTCCATCACCGGGCCATGCGGGCGCCAGCGGAAGGTCTTGGCCAGCTTGAGCCGGTAGCGGTTCATCGGGCGCAGCTCGATGATGCCGATGCGGTCGAGCTGCGCCAGGTACTTGATGCCCTCGGCCTCGCTCAAGCGGTAGGTGGCCAGCACCTGCTCCAGCGTCCACTGGCTGAGCACGCAGATGGCCATCAGCAGCAGCTTCTTGTCTGCCACCACCGCCTGCTCCTGCTGCTGCGTCAGCTCCTTGATCAGCGGCTGGTTGTCGGCCACGCGGCGTGCCAGGTCGGCAAAATCGAGGCGCAGCACATGGCAGATGGCATCGATGCGCGACAGCGGCATGTCGCCCTTGGCCAGCATGCGCTTGACGCTGGACTCGGCCATGCCCAGCGCCTCGGCCAGGTCTGCATAGGTCATTTGTGCGGCTTTTAGCTCTTTTTTCAATGCCAGTACCAGATCGGCGGTGGTGCTCATGGGTATCGTCCTGTCATACTTTGGGTGCCATCATAGGGGATCGCGCCGGGATTGCGAGACGCTCTGGCGCGCCAGCGGCACAGTGCAGGTCATGACTGATACCTCCCAACCTCCAAGCCCCCGCAGCCTGGCTGCGGAATGCGTGCTTTACGCCTTCTATGCCGCCATGCTGGCCCTTGCCTGCCTGGGGCCCTATGTGCCGCAGGCGGCCCATTACCATGACTTCGCCGATCAGCGCCCGCTGCTGGGCCTGGCCAACGCGGCCGATGTACTGAGCAATCTGCCGTTCCTGCTGGTCGGCATCTGGGGCTTGTTGGCGAGTGTCAAAACACCCGCTGACACCTTGCGATCCCAAGGCGCGCAGCCCTGGTTGCTGCTGGTGTTTGGCGGTTTGGTGCTGACTGCCGTCGGTTCGTCCTACTACCACCTGCTGCCCGGCGATGTGCGTGTCTTCTGGGACCGCATGGGCATGGTGCCGGTGTTTGCCGGTGTGCTGGGCCTGGCGCTGCAGTCGCAGCTGAATGCCCGCGCCGCCTGGCTGACAGCACTCGCCGTGCTGCTGGGCGGGCCACTGGCGCTGTGGATCTGGTTGCAGACCGGGCAGCTGCTGCCCTGGGCCGTGTTGCAGGGCGCTGGCATGGTACTGCTGGTGGTAGTGGCGCTGTGGCAGCAGCGCAGCCCGCCGGCCGCGCCACTTATCCGCTGGCCCCTGGCGGCCGTTGTGGCCTGGTATGCGCTGGCCAAGCTGTTCGAGCTGGGCGATGCCGCCGTCTGGGCCGGCAGCGGCCATCTGGTGGCCGGCCATGCGCTCAAGCACCTGGCCGCTGCGCTTGCGCTGGTGCCACTGTTGCGAACGGCGCTGCAAGCGCGCCAACTGGCGTGCCCAAACCGCGCGTCCGCAGGCACAATCGGGGACGGCGCGCTGGGGGCAGTGCGTTTGCGCTGAATGCCCGGTACCGACCACCCCCACCGCCCTTGATCCGCCAGGAGATGCTTGTTCCATGAACCGTCCACATGCCCCGTCTGTGCCTGCCTTCGATGCGCCAGACCACCCCAACCAGTTTGCCTTGCTGGGCCAGCGCCGCTTTGCCCCCTTCTTCTGGACCCAGTTTGCCGGGGCCGCCAACGACAACCTGTTCAAGTTCGCCTTCACCGTCATGGTGACCTACCAGCTGCAGGTGGCCTGGATGCCGCCTGCCATGGCCGGCCTGGTGATCGGGGCCTTGTTCATCCTGCCTTTTCTGCTGTTCTCGGCGACCTCGGGGCAGCTGACCGACAAGTACGAAAAGCACCGCATGATCCGCTTCGTCAAGGACCTGGAGATTGGCGTGATGCTGATCGCTGGTGTGGGCTTCTGGATCGAGAGCCCGGCTGTGCTGCTGGGCTGCGTGTTCTTGATGGGCCTGCATTCCACGCTGTTCGGGCCGGTGAAGTTTGCCTACCTGCCCCAGGTGCTGCGCGACGATGAGCTGACCGGCGGCAATGGCATGGTCGAGATGGGCACCTTTGTCGCCATCTTGCTGGGCAATGTGGTGGGTGGGCTGCTGGTGGCTCTGCCCGGTATCGGCCATGCCGCGGTGGGCGTGGCCTGCCTGGGCCTGGCGGTGGTGGGTCGCCTCACCGCGCAAGGCGTGCCGGTGGTGCCGGCCACCGACCCGGGCCTCCAGATCAACTGGAACCCGGTGAGCGAGACCTGGCGCAACCTGAAGTTGGCGCATGGCAATGTGGTGGTGTTCCGCTCGCTGCTGGGCATCAGCTGGATGTGGTTCTTTGGCGCGGTGTTTCTGAGCCAGTTCCCCAGCTTTGCCAAGGAGGTGCTGCATGGCAATGAGCATGTCGCTTCGCTGCTGCTGGTGGTGTTTTCCATCGGTATCGGCCTGGGTTCGCTGCTGTGCGAGGTGCTCTCGCGCCGCCAGGTGGAGATTGGCCTGGTGCCCATTGGCACCATCGGCATGAGCGTGTTTGCGATTGACCTGTACTTTGCCTCGCGCGGCCTGGCGCAGCCGGCCCAGGCCTGGACGGCACTGGGCTTCATCAGCCAGCCGGCGCACTGGCGCGTGATGGCCGATCTGGCGCTGCTGTCGCTGTTTGCGGGCCTGTACAGCGTGCCCATGTATGCGCTGATCCAGCTGCGCAGCCAGCCCACGCACCGCGCCCGCATCATTGCGGCCAACAATATCTTGAATGCGCTGTTCATGATTGCCAGCTCGGTGATCGCTGGCGCCTTGCTGGGCGCGGGCTTCACGGTGCCGCAGATTTTCCTGTTCACCGGCATTGCCAATGCGATTGTCGCCACGTACATCTTCTTGCTGGTGCCTGAATACCTGCTGCGCTGCATTGCCTGGCTGGTCACCAACCTGGTCTACAGCTTTCGCGTGCAGGGCGCGCAGCACATCCCCACCAGCGGGCCGGCGCTGCTGACCTGCAACCATGTGAGCTTTGTCGACCCCATTTTGATGATGGCCGCCAGCCCGCGCCCGATCTACTTTGTGATGGACTACCGTATCTTCCGCACGCCCCTGCTGGGCTGGCTGTTCCGCCTGTGCAAAGCCATTCCGGTGGCGCCCCGCAGCGAAGACCCTGCCGTCTACGAGGCCGCCTTTGCCCGCGCCGCGCAGGTGCTGCGCGAGGGCGATCTGCTCGCTATCTTTCCCGAGGGCGGCATCACCCGCGACGGCGAGCTGCAGGCCTTCAAGGGCGGTGTGATGAAGATCCTGGAGCAGGCCCGAGCCGATGGGCTGGACGTGCCCGTGGTGCCGATGGCACTGACCAACCTCTGGGGGTCGTTCTTCAGCCGCATCGAGCCCCAAGGCGCGATGACCCGGCCGTTCCGCCGAGGCTTGTTCAACCGCGTGACCTTGCGCATTGGAGCGGCCAGCCCGGCTGCCGAGTGCTCTGCCGAGCAACTGCGCCAGCGCGTGGGCGAGTTGCTGGACCAGGAGGGCGGCCATGGCAGTGGCTCGCCCGCTTTGGGATAATGCAGGCTGGACAACGAATGGCTTTGTGATGACCTCTTTATCGATTCTGTGCAAAAGCGTGGCAGCCCTGGTGGCCGTGTCCGCCCTGGCCGCCTGCAGCAGCTCTTCGGGCCTCAAGCCGCTGCGTGACCCCGACGAGAAGGAAGCCGCCTCCTACGCCACCACCTATGCCGGCCCGCGCAGCCCTGCATCGGCCTACTGCGTGCAGATGGGCGGCTCCTTGCTCAACACGCCCAAGGGCAAGAACACGGTGTGCAAATTCCCCGACGGCAAGGAAATGGACCCCTGGGACCTGTTCTGGCGCGACAACCCGATGAACTGAGGACCGCAACGTGACTATAAAAAACCCTGCCAGCGCATGGTGCGCTGGCAGGGTTTTGTCTTGCGGAGCCTGTGGCGGGCTAGGCGGGGCTCAGGGGTTTAGATGACGCCATGCGTCTTGAACCAGTCCTGCATGCGCTTCCAGCCGTCATCTGCCGCATCCTTGCGGTAGCTGGGGCGGTAGTCGGCATGGAAGGCGTGGCCCGCTTCGGGATAGACATGAAAGCTCGATGCCGCAGCGGCGGCATTGCCTGCGGCACCGGCCTTTTGCAGGCTTTGCTTCATGGCCTCCACGGACTCAAGCGGAATCCCCTGGTCCTTGCCGCCGTAGAGGCCGAGCACGGGGGCCTTGAGCGCGCTGCTGAGGTCAATCGGGTGCTTGGGCTGCAACTCGCTGGCAGCGCCTTGCAGGCGGCCATACCAGGCAACACCGGCCTTGACCTTGCCGGTGGCGGCATACAGCCAAGTGATGCGGCCACCCCAGCAAAAACCGGTGATGCCGGCGCGGCTGGTGTCGCCGCCATTGTCCTTGGCCCAGGCGAGGGCGGCGTCCAGGTCCTTGATGACCTGGGCATCGGGCACTTTGCTGACCAGCTCGCTTTGGAGCTGGCTGATCTCGGTGTACTTGCGTGGGTCGCCCTGGCGCGCAAACAGCTCGGGCGCAATGGCCAGGTAGCCCAACTGGGCCAGGCGGCGGCAGGTGTCGGCGATGTAGTCGTGCACGCCAAAGATTTCCTGGATCACCAGCACCACCGGCAGGTGGGTCTTGCCAGCAGGCGCTGCGCGGTAGGCGCTGACCTGGAAGCCGTCAACCGTGTACTGGATCGTGCCGGCCGTCAGACCGGTATCGGGGGTCTTGATGGCGGTTTGCGCCATCACTGGCACCGCTGCTGCGGCGTAGCCTACGCCCAGCGCCATTTGCAGGGCGCTGCGGCGGGTGCTGCCGGCCAAGGTGGCGCGGCCAGGGAGAAGGGAGTCGAAATCGGCATTGCTGGGAGTCTGGGACATAGGATTTCCTTTTCTGCGGATGGCAGGCCCATTATGGGGGACGATAAAAAACAGCCCGTGACAAGGTGGCTGGCGCGCCGGCGCCGCCGTGTTCATGCAAGAAAAATGCCTGGCATCGCCAGGCATCGTGGTGGTGGTGGCTGGGCTCAGATCACTTCCACAGCGCGCACTTGGTTTCTTCCTTGGTCGTGAACACCTCGTCACCCGGCAGCTTCTTGACGATCTTGTAGTAGTCCCAGGTGCCCTTGGATTCCTGCGGGGTCTTGACCTGGACCAGGTACATGTCGTGGATGTAGCTGCCGTCGGCGCGCAAGGTGCCCGAGCCAAAGAAGTCGTCCATCTTCATGCCGCGCCAGGTCTCCATCACCTTGTCGGCATCGGTGGTGCCGGCGGCCTGCACGGCCTTGAGGTAGTTCATCGTGGCCGAGTAGTCGGCGGCCTGGATTTCGGTGGGGCGGCGCTGGGTTTTCTTCATGTAGGCGTCCGCGAACTTGCGCGTTGCGTCGTTCATGTCCCAGTACCAGCTGGTGACGAACTGCATGCCGGCGGTGTTCTTCAGGCCCAGACTGTGGATGTCGCTGTAGAAGACGAGCAGCGGCGCGATTTTCATCGACTTGTCGATGCCGAATTCCTTGGCCGCCTTGATGGCGTTGATGGTGTCGCCGCCGGCATTGGCCAGCGCCAGCACCTGGGCCTTGGAGCTTTGCGCCTGCAGCAGGAAGGACGAGAAGTCGGAGGCATTGAGCGGGTGGCGCACGGCCGCAGCCACGGCGCCGCCCTTGGCCTTGACGACCTTGGTGGCATCGGCTTCCATCGCATGGCCAAAGGCATAGTCGGCGGTCAGAAAGAACCAGTTCTTGCCGCCGTTGTCGACAATGGCGCCGGCCGCACCCTTGGACAGCGCCACGGTGTCATAGGCATAGTGCACGGTGTAGGGCGTGCAGGCCTCGTTGGTCAGCGCCGAGGTGCCCGCGCCATTGTTGATCATCACGCGCTTTTTCTCATCGGCCACCTTGGCCAGCGCCAGCGCCGTGCCCGAGTTGGTGCCGCTGAAGATCATCGTCAGGTTCTGCGTGTCGATCCACTCGCGCGCCTTGCTGGCGGCGATATCGGCCTTGTTCTGGTGGTCAACGACCAGCATTTCGATCGGCTTGCCCAGCACCTTGCCGCCAAAGTCGTCAATCGCCATCTGGATGGCGGTGGCGCCACCCTTGCCTTCGAGGTCGGCATACAGGCTCGACAGGTCGGAGATATAGCCGATCTTGACCTTGTCCTGTGCATGGGCCGTGCCCATGGCGGCGGTCAAGCCCAGCAGTCCCAAGGTGGCCAAGGCTTGCGCCAGGCGAGTGCGTTGCATAGTTGCTCCTAATGTTTATGGTGTTGTCTCGATGCGGCAGCCGCATGGACCCGATACTGGCATGCACAGCGCTGGGTGGTATTGGGACAATTACTGCGCTGCACCGGGTGCCTTCTTCGGCAGAGCTTCCCTAAAAATAGCTGCCCGTGCTTGTCAGAAAAGCACGGTCAGCTATCAAATCAGGAGTTGTGCGCCCGGCTGGGCGCTTGTGCACAGTGGCTTGGCTTTTTTGCGCACCCCCTTTTAAGCAGGTGCTCAGGTCTGTTGGCTGCGCAGATAGGTCTGCACGATGGCGGCGGCATCGACGGCGAAATGCTGGCGCAGCGCCGCGCGCGAATCGCTGCGGCCAAAGCCGTCCGTCCCCAACGTGTAGTAATGCTGGCGCGGAAGGCCACGGTCGTCGGTGGGCAGGTAAGCGCGCACCAGCTCGGGCAAGGCGCGCACATAGTCGCTGGCGGCAATGATGGGGCCTTGCGAGGACGCCAGTTGCTGCGCAAACCAGCTGGGGGCGCTGGCCTTGCCTGCGCGCCAGAGCTCCAGCTGGGCCTCGCCATCGCGGGCCAGCTCGGCATAGCTGGTGACGCTCCAGACATCGGCAGCGACGCGGTGCTCGCGCTCCAGAATGGCAGCGGCCTTGAGCACCTCGCCCATGATCGCGCCACTGCCCAGCAGCTGCACCCGGCGCGGGCTGTGCGCAGAGCCGGCCTGCAGCCGGTACATGCCGCGGATAACCCCTTCATGGGCCTCAGGCGGCAGGCTGGGGTTGGCCACGTTTTCGTTGGTGACGGTGATGTAGAAGAACTCGTCGCGCTGCTCTTGCAACATGCGCTGCATGCCATGGTCGATGATGACGGCCAGCTCGCCAGCAAAGGCGGGGTCGTAGCTCTTGCAGTTGGGCACGGTGGAGGCGCTCAGCAAGCTGCTGCCGTCCTGGTGCTGCAGGCCTTCGCCGCCCAAGGTGGTGCGCCCGGAGGTGGCGCCGATCAAAAAGCCGCGTGCGCGCTGGTCGGCAGCGGCCCAGATCAAATCGCCCACACGCTGGAAGCCGAACATGCTGTAGAAGATGAAAAACGGCAGCATGGCGGCGCCATGGGTGCTGTAGCTGGTGGCGGCCGCCGTCCAGGACGACAGTGCGCCCGCTTCGCTGATGCCTTCTTCCAGGATCTGGCCGCTGCTCGCTTCGCGGTAGAGCAGCATCGAGGCGTTGTCCTCGGGTTGGTAGAGCTGGCCAAAAGGCGCGTAGATGCCCACCTGGCGGAACAGCCCGGCCATGCCAAAGGTGCGCGCCTCATCGGCCACGATGGGCACGATGCGCGGGCCCAGGGTCGGGTCCTTGAGCAGGTTGCCCAGCTGGCGCACAAAGGCCATCGTGGTGCTCATCGGTTTGCCCTCGGCCTGCAGCGCAAAGCCGGCCGTCACCTGCAGATCGGGCACGGCCACCGGCATGGCCTGGCCTTTGCGCGCCGGCAAAAAGCCGCCCAGAGCTTGGCGGCGCGCCAGCAGATAGCGCATCTCGGCACTGCCATCGGCGGGCTTGAGAAAGGCGGCCGAGGTGGCTTGCGCATCGCTCAGCGGCAGGTTGAAGCGGTCGCGGAAGGCCAGCAGGTCCTCGGCGCCCAGCTTTTTTTGCTGGTGCGAGGTCATGCGGCCCTGGCCGATGCTGCCCATGCCATAGCCCTTCATCGTCTTGGCCAGCACCACGGTGGGTTGGCCGCTGTGCGCAGCGGCGCTGGCAAAGGCGGCGTGGATCTTGACCGGGTCATGGCCACCGCGGCGCAGGCGGTCGATGTCGCTGTCCGACAGGTGGGCGACCAAAGCCGCTAGCTCGGGGCTCTGGTTGAAGAAATGTTCGCGGTTGAAGGCGCCATCGTTGGCCGACAGGGTCTGGAACTCACCATCGACCGTGTGCGCAAACGTGCGCGCCAGCACATGGCTGTGGTCGCGCGCCAAGAGCGCATCCCACTCCGAGCCCCAGAGGCACTTGACGACGTTCCAGCCCGCGCCGCTAAAGAGCGCCTCGAGCTCATCGATGATGCGGCCATTGCCGCGCACCGGGCCATCGAGCCGCTGCAGGTTGCAGTTGATGACGAAGATGCAGTTGTCCAGCCCCTCGCGTGCGGCCAGGGTGAGTGCGGCGATGGATTCGGGTTCGTCCATTTCGCCATCGCCAAAAAAGCCCCAGACCTTGCGGCCTGCGGTATCGGCCAGGCCCCGGTCGGCCAGGTAGCGCATGAAGCGCGCCTGGTAGATCGCATTGATCGGTCCGATGCCCATCGAGCCGGTGGGGAACTGCCAGAACTCGGGCATCAGGTAGGGGTGCGGGTAGGAGCACAGCCCCTGGATGCCCTGGCTGGCGGCCACCAGCTCCTGGCGGTAATGGGCCAGGTTCTCTTCGCCCAGGCGCCCTTCGAGAAAGGCGCGCGCATAGACGCCGGGCGAGGAGTGGGGCTGGAAGTACACCAGGTCAGCGGCCTGGTGGCCATCATCGGCGCGGAAGAAATGGTTGAAGCCAGTCTCGAACAGATCGGCCGCCGAGGCATAGCTGGCGATGTGGCCGCCCAGCTCGCCATGCGCGGCATTGGCGCGCACCACCATCGCCAGCGCGTTCCAGCGCAGGATGGCCGAGAGCTTTTTCTCCAGCGCCACATCGCCGGGGTAGGGCGGCTGCTCATCCACCGTGACCGTGTTGATGTAGGGCGTGTTGCCCGAGGGCTTCCATGCCACATGGCGCTTGCGGGCATGGGCCAGCAGCGCATCGAGCAGCGCACCAGCCTGCTCCTTGCCCTGCGCCGAGCCATAGGCCGCCAGCATTCCATCGAAGGCATCGCACCACTCGGCCAGTTCGGCCGGGTCAGCTTGCGGGGTGGCGGGCACATGGTGGGGCGGCTGGCGCACGGTGGTCTCCTGTCTGGTTCTAGGTGTGAATGCTTGGGATCATGCCATGGAAGCGTCGCCCAGGCGCGAGGCCCCGCGACAACGGCAGCGCCTTGAAAGTATTGCTTCGCGATACCTGATTCTTTGAAAACTGCTACCGGCATTAAAAGGGGATGCTGGCGCAGCTGCTTGCCCGCATCATCGCAGCGTGTTCAACCAAAGCGGGGCCCTGTTGCTCCGACCCACCATGTCTCCATTCTCCAATCCTGTTCAGCGTGACACCCGTGCCTGGCAATACCAGGTATGGATCTCGTTTGGTATTGCGGTCTCGATGTGCGCGATCGGCCTGGCCTGGCTGCCAGGGCAACACCTGGAGCAGGCATTCATGGTGATGGGCTATATGTTCTGCCTGTCGGCCGCCTTTGTGCTGGCCAAGTTTGTGCGGGATAAGCAAGCGGGCAGCAGCCAGGCAGCTGGCGACACGCCCATGTGGCGCTTTGTGGTCTGGGGCGGATTTGCGATCGCGATGGGGCTGACCGGCTGGGGTTTGCTCAGCATGGACATCAACCCGACCTACAAGGCCTTCTTGGGCGTGAGCTGGATGTACATGATCACCACCGCCTTCACCCTGGCCAAGATGCTGCGCGACAAGCATGAGTCGGACCTGGCCACCGCCATCCACCAGGCCCGCAGCATGCGCAGTGCGCCCCGCGAGCATGACGTGGGCCACCCGCAGGAGCGCGTGTGAGCGCCCATCGGATGATGCAGCCAACACGGGAGCAGCATATGTTCAGTCTTACTTGCAGCAAATGGCAGCGCGGCGCTGCTGCCACTCTGGCCAGCGCCGCCCTGGTGCTGGGTTTGGCCACCGCACCGCCGGCCCAGGCGCAAAGCAATGCGTCCCTGATGCTCTCGGCGCTGCCGATTGCCTCGGTGGTCGTGGGCACGGCGGCCTCGGTGGGGGCGTCGGCCACCGTTGTCTCCATTCCGGTGGCACTGTCGGTCGATGGGGCCCAGCTCATCGTCAAGGGCGTGCAGGCATCGGCCAAGGGCACGGTCTGGTTGCTGGAGAGCGCATCGGACGGCGCGGCGGCCAGCATTGAACTGTCGGCCGGCGCCCTGGGCGCCAGCGCCGCCGGTGTCGGCACGGCCATCCTCGTCAGCGTGGTGGGTGCTGGTGTGCTGCTGTCAGCCGCTGGCGAGGTGATTGCCTTTATTCCCAATGAGGTGGGTAAGGCACTGCTCTACAACGAGCGCCTGTGATGACCAAGGAGATGGCCATGTTGAAACCTCTGCGCCTGGGCCTGCTGGCCGCCGCACTGCTGGCCGCCACGGGCGCCCAGGCCGGCCGCAGCTGCGAGCCGCAAAAGCCCACGCTGGATAGCGTGCGCCAAAGCCTGAACCTGGCACAGAACGTTGCTCAGGCGCTGGATGCCAGCGGTGCGCAGGTGGTGTTGCTGGGCCGCCAGGGGCAGGATTTGCGCAAGTACCAGCTGCAGTTCTCGCACATGGGCTGGGCCTACAAGTCGGCCACCGGTGCCTGGCGTGTGGTGCACAAGCTCAATGACTGCGGCACCGCCGCCTCCCATGTCTACCGCCAGGGGCTGGGCGAGTTCTTTCTGGACGATATGTGGCGCTACCAGGCGGTGGTGGTGGTGCCGGCCAAGGAGGTGCAGCAAAAGCTGCTGCTGGCGTTGTCGGCCAACGCGCAGCCCTTGCAGCTGCACGAGCCGCGCTACAGCATGCTGGCCTATCCCTGGAGCCAGCGCTACCAGCAAAGCAACCAGTGGGCGCTGGAGACCCTGGCCCAGGCGCTGGCGCCGCAGACTGTGCATGACCGGGGCCAGGCGCAGGCCTGGTTGCAGCTGCAGGGCTACCAGCCCAGCGACTTGCGCATTGGTGCGATGACCCGGCTGGGCGGCCGCATGACGCGCGCCAACATTGCCTTTGACGACCACCCGCCGGAAAAGCGCTTTGCCGGCCACATTGAAACGGCGACAGTGGATTCGGCGTTGGCGTTTTTGCAGAGGAGCGGCTTGGCGTCGGCGCCGGTGCTGCTGCGTTAAGCCGCAGAGAGCGGCGCCGTCCAGACCGCGCAGTCGCGGCCCTGGGCCTTGGCTTGGTAAAGGGCCAGGTCCGCTTCACGCAGCAGGTCTTCGAGGCTGTCGCCGTGCTGCAGTGTTTGCTTGTAGGCCAGGCCGATGCTAAGCGTGGCCTGCAGCGGCTCGTGGTGCGCCGTCAGAAAGCGGCCGCTGCGCACGGTATGGCAGAGGCGCTCGGCAATGGCGGTGGCGTCTTCAAAGCTGATATGGGGTAGCACCACGGCGAACTCTTCGCCACCGATGCGGCCGAGCACATCCTGCGGGCGCAGCGATTCGGTCAGCACCTGGCTGACATCGCGCAGCAGACGGTCGCCACTGGCATGGCCGTGGTTGTCGTTGACGCGCTTGAAATGGTCCAGGTCCAGCATCAGCACCGCCGCCGAACTGCCTTCATGGGTCAGGCGCTTGAGCAGCGCATGGCTGGCCTGCACAAAGCCATTGCGGCTAAGCACATCGGTCAGGCTGTCGTGGTGGGCCTGGTAGCGCATTCGGTGCAAGAGCTCGGCGCGTGCGGCGTGCGAGCCCGCCACCGACAGCGGCCCCAGGATCAGCATCGTGATGCCCAGGCGCAGACTGGCCACATCGAGCACATTGGCCGGGATAAAGCCCACGATGTTGGAGATCACGATCACCTTGGTCACAAACACCACCATGGTGATGATGGCGGTGGTCAGGATGCGGTAGGACAGCGCGCACCACAGCAGCGCGGGCAGCGAGAACACCAGCGAGCCGACCTTGTTGCCCACCATGTAGCTGGTCATCTCCAGGCCGACCACGGCCAGCGCGGGCAGCAGTTTCAAGGCCCAGGATTGGCGCTCTTGCTTTGCGCCGCTGCTGCGTGCCGAGGGCAGCGCCAGCAGGAACGGCAGCAGCACCATCGCGTTCATCCATTCGCCGGTCCACCACATCAGCAGCCCCTGGCGCATCGACAGATCAAAGGCCCAGGCGCTGATGGGCCCGCCAATGGCCGCCGATACCAGCGATGCCATGCCGCTGGCAAAGAACACCAGCAAGGCGGAATACTGGCCCTCCATCTGCAGATCGCGCTGGGATTGCCGGCGCAGAAACAGCCAGCCGCAGGCGGCGCCGCACAGGTTGGCGGTGGTAAAGCCCAGGGACAGCCACAAGGAGGTACCGGTGATCAGATCGGCCAGCACAAAGCTGGCAAAAAGGGCAGCGAGCCCCACAGGCCGCATCAGGCGCGGGTAGCGCAGCAACAGCACCAGCACGATCTGGTTGGCAGGCCAGAACACCGAGAGGTAGCCGAGCGGTCGCAGCAAGATGCCCACCATCGCCGCCGCAAACACCGCCAAGCTGGCGCAGAGCAGCAAGCGACCGCTATGGGGTTGCTCCAAGGGATGGACGGACGACGCGGTCGGCATGGGAATGAGGGAGGATGGGCGAAATATACCCGCTCACCTGCCAAGCCATGGGCCCAACCCCGTGGGCCAGTCACGCATTGGCAGGTGGGCAATTGCAGCCGCAAGGTCGCGGCAGACTGAAGTTTTTATGAGCTAATAAACTCATTCATTTACTGTTGCTTCCAAAAAAGGAGCTAACAATTCATGCCAGTGGCGCCTATAGCAGGAACATGCCGCTGAGGACTGGTGCTGTGGTGGCCGCTGGATGGGGCTTGGCAGTGGGCGCTCAGCACAAGATGGCCCTGTCTCGTACTTTACGCTGGGGCTGTCAAGCGTGGCGTGGCATTGTCTCGTGGCCCCCACGCTTTGCCGCGCAGAGGGCCTGGCACTCAGATACCGCGTGCCCGGTCCGACTTGAACTGGGCGCGGAACTGGGCAAAGTGGCCGGCATCGAGCGACTGGCGCACTTCCTGCATCAGGTTCAGGTAGTAGTGCAGGTTGTGGATGGTGGTCAGCATGGGGCCCAGCATCTCACCGCAGCGGTCCAGGTGGTGCAGGTAGGCGCGGCTGAAACCCTCGCGCCCGCCGTTGTCCCAGCTCACCCCGCTCTTGCCGGCGCAGGCGTGGCAGGTGCAGGAGGTGTCGATGGGCTGGTGGTCGGTCTTGTGGCGGGCGTTGCGGATCTTCAGGTCGCCATAGCGGGTGAAGATGGTGCCGTTGCGCGCATTGCGCGTGGGCATCACGCAGTCGAACATGTCCACACCATCGGCCACACCCTGCACCAGGTCCTCGGGCGTGCCCACGCCCATCAGGTAGCGCGGCTTGTGGGCTGGCAGCAGGTGGGGCGTGTGCTGCATGATGTCCAGCATCTCGTCCTTGGGCTCGCCCACCGAGACGCCGCCTACCGCATAACCGGGGAAATCGATCTCCAGCAGGCCTTGCAGCGATTCCTCGCGCAGGTGCTTGAACATGCCGCCCTGCACGATGCCGAACAAGGCATTGGGGTTGTCCAGGCGCTCGAACTCTTCCTTGGAGCGCTTGGCCCAGCGGCGGCTCATCTCCATCGATTTGCGCGCTTCTGCCTCGGTGGTCTTCTTGCCGTTGGTCTCGTACGGCGTGCACTCGTCGAGCTGCATGACGATGTCCGAGTTCAGAATCGTCTGGATCTGCATGCTGACCTCGGGCGACATGAACAGCTTGTCGCCATTGACCGGGCTTTGGAAATGCACGCCTTCTTCGGTGATCTTGCGCATCGCGCCCAGCGACCAGACCTGAAAGCCGCCCGAGTCGGTAAGGATAGGTTTGTCCCATTTCTCGAAACCGTGCAGGCCGCCAAAGCTTTTCATCACATCCAGCCCCGGGCGCATCCACAGGTGGAAGGTATTGCCCAGAATGATCTGGGCACCCATTTCTTCGAGGCTGCGCGGCATCACGCC
This sequence comes from Comamonas squillarum, assembly GCF_025309455.1. NCBI lineage: Bacteria > Pseudomonadati > Pseudomonadota > Betaproteobacteria > Burkholderiales > Comamonadaceae > Comamonas > Comamonas squillarum. Next base: position 2,869,560 of record NZ_CP104377.1, on the reverse strand, counting down.
CTTGACAGTGCCATAGGTGCCCACGGGCATGAAGATGGGGGTCTGCACCACGCCATGGTTGAGCGTGAGCGTGCCACGGCGTGCGTGGCTGGTGGGATCGGTTTTGAGAAGGTCGAACTGCAGCATAACCGGGCATTTTCGCAGATGTGCGGTAGTTGACGGCGCGGCGGGTTTCGCAGGCTCGTCTCTGACACAGGGGCTGCCGGCAGATCGCTACACTGGTCTTATCTTTCACTGCCAAGGAGAAGCCCATGCTCAACATCATGATCGCCGTCGACGGATCGCCCAACTCGCTGCAGGCGGTGCAGCACGGCGTGCAGCTGGTGCAGCAGGGCTTGCGCGCCCATGTGGTGGTCGCCCATGTGCAAAAGGAGGCCAGCTTTCTGGAGCTGGCTACGCAGGATTCGGAGCTGATCGCCAACGCCAGCCTGGAGGCGGGCATGGACCTGGTTGCTCCGGCGCTGGACATGCTGCGCCTGGCCGGTGTGTCGTATGAGGTGGAGATCCGCCTGGGCGATATCTACGCGAGCCTGCTCGACATCGCAGAGGAGAAGGGCTGCGGCCTGATCGTGCTCGGTGCCACCGGCGAGAGCATGCTGGGCAGCATTCTGATCGGCTCGGTCTCGCGCGAGGTGGCCCGCCACAGCAAGGTGCCGACCACCATCGTCAAGATGCCCGAGGTGCTGGAGGCCGATGAGGCAGATGGCGACCTGAGCCAGGCCGATACCGCGATGTAATTCCCCAAGAGGGCCAGAGACGTCTGAGAGCCTGCCGGACCAGCGCGTCCGCAGGCTCTTTGTCATTTTTGGGGAGGTACTCAGTCGGCAACCTGCTCCACCCGCTGGCCCACAATCTGCCGCAGCACGCCCAGCTGCTCATACAGCTCACGCGCGGCATCTGCGCCCAGCGGTGCGAGCAAATGCTCCAGCCACTGCTCATGCGCCTTGGCCATGGCGCTGAACTGCTTTTTGCCGCTGCGCGTCAGGCGCACCGTCATCGACCGCCGGTCCTCGTCATCGGCCACCCGCTCCACCCAGCCTTCTGCCACCAGCTGGTCCGTCAGACCGGTGATATTGCCACCGGTGACCATCAGGTACTCGGACAGCGTCTTCATGCGCAAACCCTTGGGGAAGCGGCTGAGCTGGGCCAGGTAGTCAAAGCGCGGCAAGGTGGTGGCGAACTGGGTGCGCAGCTTGCTGCGAATCACCTGTTCGATCTGCGTGCTGCAGGTCATCAGCCGCAGCCACAGGCGCACGGCCTGGTGTTCGTCATGGGCGAGGCCGGCCTCGCGGCCAGCCATGCCGCCACCGGAATCGGAGGGGGAGTTGCAGAGGGTTTGCATGTCAGCCATGGCGCCCATGGTGCAGTACCGCAGGCGGCTCCAGTGATAGGGTATGTGCGTATTTTAGTGAATTATTTATGCATCAATAATTTAGTTATAAAGTATTTTTCAGGATGGTCCTGGCCATGAAAATTGTCTGCATCGGCGGCGGCCCCGCCGGCTTGTATTTTGCGCTGCTGATGAAGCAGATGGACCCCGCACATGACGTGACCGTGGTCGAGCGCAACAAGCCCTATGACACCTTTGGCTGGGGTGTGGTGTTCTCTGACGCGACGATGGACAACATGCGCGAATGGGACCCGGCGACGGCTGCGCAGATCGAAGCGGCCTTCAACCACTGGGACGATATCGAGCTGCTGTTCAAGGGCCGCAAGATCCGCTCGGGCGGACATGGCTTTGTCGGCATTGGCCGCAAGCATTTGCTCAACATTCTGCAGGCACGTTGCGAGCAGCTGGGTGTCCAGCTCGTGTTCGAGACCGATGTGCAGTCCGACGAGGACTATGCCGATGCCGACCTCATCATCGCCAGCGATGGCGTGAACTCGCGCATCCGCAGCAAATATGCCGAGGTCTTCAAGCCCGATATCGTCACCCGCCCCAACCGCTTTATCTGGCTGGGCGCCAACAAGGTCTACGAGGCCTTTACCTTTGACTTTGTGCGCACCGAGCACGGCTGGTTCCAGGCCCATATCTACCAGTTCGACGACAAGACCTCGACCTTTATCGTCGAGACCACCGAAGAGACCTGGAAGGCCTGCGGCCTGGACACGGCCGACCAGGCGCAGTCGATTGCCTTTTGCGAGGAGCTGTTTGCCGACAACCTGCAAGGCGCGCGGCTGATGACCAATGCGCGCCATCTGCGCGGCTCGGCCTGGATCAATTTTCAGCGCGTGGTCTGCGACCAGTGGTGGCTGCAAAACGCCAAGGGCAGCCATGTGGTGCTGATGGGCGACGCGGTGCACACGGCGCATTTCGCAATTGGCTCGGGCACCAAGCTGGCGATTGAGGATGCGATCGAGCTGGCGCGGCAGTTCCAGCAGCTGGGCGATGGCAAGGCGCAGATCCCGGCGGTGCTGCAGGCCTACCAGGCGCTGCGCCGGGTGGAGACCTTGCGCATCCAGAATGCCGCCTGGAACGCGATGGAGTGGTTCGAGGTCTGCGGCAAGCGCTACTGCGACCAGCTCGAACCCGAGCAGTTCATGTACTCGATGCTGACACGCAGCCAGCGCATCAGCCATGAGAACCTGCGCCTGCGCGATGCCGCCTGGCTGGGCGGCTATGAGGCCTGGCTGGCCGCGCAAAACGGGGTGGAGGTGCAGGGCAAGGCGCCGCCGCCGATGTTCCTGCCCTATACCCTGCGCGGCCTGACCTTGAAGAACCGCATCGTCGTCTCGCCGATGGCGCAGTACTCGGCGGTGGATGGCGTGCCCGGCGACTACCACCTGGTGCACCTGGGCGCGCGGGCCATGGGTGGCGCCGGTCTGGTGTTTGCCGAGATGGCCTGCGTCAGCCCAGAAGGCCGCATCACCCCCGGCTGCCCCGGCACCTACAGCCAGGCACAAAAGCAGGCCTGGCAGCGCATCAGCGACTGGATCCACACCCACAGCGATGCCAAGTTTGCGATGCAGATCGGCCATGCCGGAGCGAAAGCCTCCACCCGCCTGGCCTGGGAGGGCACGGACCTGCCGCTCGCCGAGGGCAACTGGCCCATCATCTCGGCCTCGCCCCAGCAGTATCTGGAAGGCGTGAGCCAGATCTCGCAGGCGATGAGCCTGGCCCAGATGGACGAGGTCAAGCAGCAGTTTGTACAAGCCGCCCAGATGGCTGCCGAGGTGGGTGCCGATTGGCTGGAGCTGCACTGCGCCCATGGCTATCTGCTGTCCAGTTTTATTTCGCCGTTGACCAACCAGCGGGGTGATGCCTATGGCGGCAGCCTGGAAAACCGCCTGCGCTACCCGCTGGAGGTGTTCCGGGCCGTGCGCGCCGTCTGGCCGCAGGAGCGGCCGATGTCGGTGCGCATCTCCGCCCATGACTGGGTGCCCGGCGGCATCACGCCGGATGACGCGGTAGAGATTGCCAAGGCCTTCAAGGCCGCAGGCGCGGACCTGATCGACTGCTCGTCCGGTCAGGTCAGCAAGCAGGAGAAGCCGGTCTATGGCCGCATGTTCCAGACCCCGTTTGCCGACCGCATCCGCCAGGAGGCGGGTATTGCGACGATGGCCGTGGGCGCGATCAGCGAGGCCGACCATGCGAACTCCATCATTGCCGCCGGCCGTGCCGATCTCTGTGCTGTCGCCCGCCCCCACCTGGCCAACCCGGCCTGGACCCTGACCGAGGCGGCCAAGATTGGCTACACCGCCATTGCCTGGCCCAAGCCTTACTTTGCCGGCAAGCGCCAGATGGAGAGCCTGTTCGAGCGCGAGAAGGCCCAGCAAGCGGCCGCCGGCCATTGAGGAGCGCTGCCGATGTCAAGCAAGAGCTTTGAAGGACAGCATGCACTGGTAACCGGCGCCGGCCAGGGCATTGGCGAGGCGATTGCGCGCCAGCTGCTGGCGCAGGGCGCCCGGGTGACGGTGCTGGGCCGCCGGCCCGAGCCGCTGCAACAACTGGTGGATGCCCACCCAGGCCAGTGCCAGCGGGTGTTGGCCGATGTGGCGCAAGGGCCTGAAGTGGTCGCAGCCTTTGCGCAGGCTGTCGCCGCCTTTGGCGATATCCAGATCCTGGTGAACAACGCCGGCCAGGCGCAGAGCGCGCCCTTTATGAAGACCGATGCCCAGCTGTGGTCGCAGATGCTGGCGGTGAACCTGACCGGCACGATGCTGTGCATGCAGCAGGTGCTGCCGGCGATGCAGGCGGCAGGCTATGGCCGCATCGTCAATGTGGCCAGCACCGCAGGCCTGACCGGCTACGCCTATGTATCGGCCTATGTGGCGGCCAAGCATGGTGTGGTGGGCCTGACCCGCGCGCTGGCGCTGGAAGTGGCAAGCCGGGGCATCACCGTGAATGCGGTGTGCCCGGGTTACACCGAAACCGACCTGGTCAAGACCAGCATCGACCGGGTGGTGGCCAAGACCGGCCGCAGCCCCGAGCAGGCCATGGCCGAATTTGTGCGCGACAACCCCCAGGGCCGCCTGGTGCAGCCCCAGGAGGTGGCCGATGCCGTCGTCTGGCTCTGCGGCAAGGGCGCTGGCGCGATGACCGGCCAGGCCATTGCGGTGGCTGGCGGCGAAGTGATGTGAACCCCGAATTTGTGGAGACAGGCATGAGCGAATACACCATTGACCCCGCGCTGGTGGCGGGCAACCACCAGCAGCTGGCCGGCTACCAGGCCCGGCATTTTCTGTGGCAGGTCCATGCCGGCGTGGCAACGATCACGCTCAACCGGCCCGAGCGCAAGAATCCGCTGACCTTTGATTCCTATGCCGAGCTGCGCGACCTGTTCCACCGGCTGAAGTGGGCGCAGGATGTCAAGGCCGTGGTGCTGGTGGGCGCGGGCGGCAATTTCTGCTCCGGCGGCGATGTGCATGAAATCATCGGCCCGCTGGTGGCCCTCAAGGCCCCCGAGCTGCTGATGTTCACCCGCATGACCGGCGAGCTGATCAAGGCCATGCGGGCCTGCCCGCAGCCCATCATTGCGGCGGTCGATGGCATCTGTGCCGGCGCCGGCGCCATCATGGCGATGGCCTCGGACATACGCCTGGGCACGGCGCGCAGCAAGACGGCGTTCCTGTTCAACCGCGTGGGCCTGGCCGGCTGCGACATGGGCGCCTGCGCCTTTTTGCCGCGCATCATCGGCCAGGGCCGGGCCAGCGAGCTGCTCTATACCGGCCGCAGCCTGGGCGGCGAAGAGGGCGAGCGCTGGGGCTTTTTCAACCGCCTGGCCGAGCCCGAAGCGCTGCTGGCGCAGGCCCAGCAGATGGCGGCTGACCTGGCCGCCGGCCCGAGCTTTGCCAATGGCATCACCAAGACCCAGCTGCACCAGGAATGGGCGATGACCATCGACCAGGCCATTGAGGCCGAGGCGCAGGCGCAGGCCATCTGCATGCTGACCGAAGACTTCAAGCGCGCCTACGAGGCCTTTGTGGCCAAGCAAAAGCCGCAATTCCAGGGGAACTGACATGGCTGACACCCGTTACCTGCAGTGGCCGTTTTTTGAGCCTCGCCACGCGCAGCTGGCGCAGACGCTCGATGCCTGGGCCGCCGAGCATGTCGCTCATGTGCACAGCAGCGACACCGACGGCGATTGCCGCGCGTTGGTCAAGGCGCTGGGCCAGGCGGGCTGGCTGCGCCATGCGGTGGCGGGCGAGGCGCATGGCGGCGTAGCCGCGCAAATCGACACCCGCGCCATCTGCCTGGTCCGCGAAACGCTGGCACGCCACAACGGTCTGGCCGACTTTGCCTTTGCGATGCAGGGGCTGGGCTCGGGCGCGATCAGCCTGGCGGGCACGGAGGCGCAGAAGGCGCGCTACCTGGGCCGGGTGGCCCGGGGCGAGGCCATTGCGGCCTTTGCGCTGTCCGAGCCCGATGCCGGCTCGGACGTCGCGGCCATGGCCTGCGCGGCCCGCCTGGACGGTGACCACTATGTCATCGACGGCGAAAAAACCTGGATCTCGAACGGTGGCATTGCCGACTTTTATGTGGTGTTTGTGCGCAGCGGCGAGGCGCCGGGGGCGCGCGGTATCTCGGCGCTGATCGTGGATGCGGATACGCCTGGCCTGGAGATTGCCGAGCGCATCGATGTGATCGCGCCGCACCCGCTGGCGCGGCTGCGCTTTAGCGGCTGCCGCGTGCCGGTGAGCCAGCGCATGGGCGCGGCCGGTGAGGGTTTCAAGCTGGCGATGCGCACCCTGGATGTGTTCCGCACCTCGGTGGCCGCCGCCGCGCTGGGCTTTGCGCGCCACGCGATGGACGAGGCCTTGCAGCGCGCCACCAGCCGCCGCATGTTCCAGGGCGTGCTGGCCGATTTTCAGCTCACCCAGGCCAAGCTCGCGCAGATGGCCACGCAGATCGACAGCGCCGCGCTGCTGACCTACCGCGCCGCCTGGCAGCGTGACCAGGGCCAGAGCGTGACCAGCGAGGCGGCGATGGCCAAGATGACCGCCACCGAGAACGCGCAGCAGGTGATCGATGCAGCGCTGCAGATGTGGGGCGGGCTGGGTGTTGTCAGCGGCCAGCCGGTCGAGCGCCTGTACCGCGAGATCCGCGCGCTGCGCATTTACGAAGGAGCGACCGAGGTGCAGCAGCTCATCATCGCCCGCGAGCTGCTCAAACAAGTGGCGCCCGCTGCGCCTTGAGCTCTGCCTAGCACCTGGATTCCGGTTCCGGTTTCTCCTTTCAGTCTGGAGTTTGCGAGATGTCTGCCACGCCCTATACCGCGCATACCGACCGCTTTGCGGCCACGCATTTGCCGCCGCCCGAGTTGCAGCCCGACTACCTGTTCGAGCTGCCCGAGCTGCAGTTCCCCGAGCGCCTCAACTGCGCCGCCGAGCTGCTGGACCGCCATGTGGCCGAGGGCCGGGGCGAGCGCCTGTGCCTGCAGGCCCAGGGCATGCGCTGGACCTATGCCGACTTGCAGGCCCAGGCCAACCGCATCGCCAATGTGTTGACCGCGCAGATGGGCCTGGTGCCCGGCAACCGCGTGCTGCTGTGCGCGCCCAACAACCCGATGATGGTGGCGAGCTGGTTTGCGGTGGTCAAGGCCGGCGGCATTGCGGTGGCTGCGATGCCGCTGCTGCGCGCCAAGGAGCTGGGCACCATCATCGAGATTGCCCAGGTCAGCCATGCGCTGTGCGATGCGGCGTTGCAGGCCGAGGTGCAGGCGACGCAGGCGGCCAACCCGCGCTTGCAGGCGGTGCGGTACTTCAATGGCAGTGGCCTGCCGGCAGCGCAGGCGCTGGAGCCGCTGATGGCCCAGGCCTCGCCGCATTTCGACACGGTGCAGACGGCGGCGACCGACACCTGCCTGCTGGGCTTTACCTCGGGCACCACGGGCGTGCCCAAGGCCACGATGCATTTCCACCGCGATGTCATGGCGGTCTGTGCCTGCTGGCCGCGCCATGTGCTGCGGGCTGCGCCCGATGATGTGTTTATCGGCAGCCCGCCACTGGCCTTTACCTTTGGCCTGGGTGGGCAGGTGCTGTTCCCGATGGCGATTGGTGCGTCGATGGCGCTGCTGGAAAAAGCAGGGCCCGCACAGCTGGTCGATGGCATCGCGCAGTTTGGCGCGACCGTGGTGTTCACCGCGCCCACCTCGTACCGCGTGATGGCCCAGCAGGGCGAGCGGCTGCGCCAGACGCGGCTGCGCAAATGCGTATCGGCCGGCGAGGCCTTGAATGCCTCGACCCGCGCGCTGTGGAAAGAGGCGACCGGCATCGAGATCATCGACGGCATTGGCTCGACCGAGATGCTGCACATCTTCATCTCGCACCGCGAGGATGAGGCGCGTCCCGGCGCCACCGGACGGGCGGTGCCCGGCTACCACGCCAAGGTGGTTGATGATCAGGGCCAGGAAGTGCCGGCCGGCACGGTGGGCAAGCTGGCGGTGCAGGGCCCTACCGGCTGCCGTTATTTGAACGACAGCCGCCAGACCCAGTATGTGCACGCAGGCTGGAACCTGACGGGTGACGCCTATGTGATGGATGCGGACGGCTATTTTCATTACCAGGCCCGCACCGATGACATGATCATCTCCTCGGGCTACAACATCGCCGCGCCGGAGGTCGAAGACGCCTTGCTCGCGCATGCGGCGGTGGCCGAATGCGCGGTGATCGGGCTGCCCGACAGCGAGCGCGGCCAGATCGTCAAGGCCTTTGTGGTGCTGCGCCCGGGCTTTGTGGCGGACGCGGACATGGCCAAGACCTTGCAGGATTTTGTCAAAAGCACGGTGGCGCCCTACAAATACCCACGGGCCGTGGAGTTTGTCGCGCAGCTGCCGCGCACGGCTACGGGAAAACTACAACGGTTTCGGCTGCACAGCCCGGCATAGTAGCGGCTCGGCGAATTTTTACGTACTTCAACCAGGGAACCAGCATGAAGCCTCATCTCTTGCATCGCAGTCTTGTCAGTCTGTCCATCGCGCTGCTGTGCGCCAGCAGCGCCAGTGCCGCCGACCAGGTCAAGGTGGGGTTGCTCAGCACCTTGTCGGGCCCCGGCGCCGGTTTGGGCACCGATATCCGCGACGGCTTCCAGCTGGCCGTCAAGCACATGAACGGCAAGATCGGCAACCTGCCTGCCGAGGTGGTGGTGGTCGATGACCAGCAAAACCCCGAGGTGGCCAAGCAGACGGCCGAGCGCCTGCTCAAGCGTGACAAGGTGGATTTCATGACCGGCACCGTGTTCTCCAACGTGATGCTGGCCGTGGGCCCGGCCGCGTTCCAGAACAAGACCTTCTTCATCAGCCCCAATGCCGGCCCCTCGCAGTACGCGGGCGCCCAGTGCAACCCGTATTTCTTCAATGTCTCGCAGCAAAACGATGCGCTGCATGAGGCAGCGGGCCAGACCATGCAGGACAAGGGTTTCAAGCGTGTGGCGCTGATCGCGCCCAACTACCCCGCAGGCAAGGACTCGATCGCCGGCTTCAAGCGCTTCTACAAGGGCGAGATCGGCATGGAGACCTATACCTCGCTGAGCCAGCTGGACTATGGCGCCGAGATCTCCAAGATGCGTGCGGCCCAGGTCGATGGCGTCTACATCTTTCTGCCCGGTGGCCTGGGCGTGAACTTCATCAAGCAGTTTGTCGGTGCCGGCCTGTCCAAGGACATCACCTTGTATGCGCCGGGCTTCTCGGCCGATGAGGACGTGATCCGCGCGGTGGGTGACTCGATGCTGGGCACCTTCAACACCTCGCAGTGGGCGCATGACCTGGACAATGCCGCGAACAAGAAATTCGTCGCCGACTTCCAGAAGGAGTTTGGCCGCAACCCCTCGCTCTACGCCTCGCACGGCTATGACGCCGCCCGCCTGATGGACGCGGCGGTGCGCGATGTCAAGGGCAAGCTCGATGACAAGGCGGCCTTGCGCAAGGCCATCGAGGCGGCCAGGTTCGAGTCGGTGCGCGGCAGTTTCAAGTTCAACAGCAACCATTTCCCGGTGCAGGACTATTACCTGCGCGTGGTGAGCAAGGATGCGCAGGGCAAGCTGACCAACCGCACAGTGGGCACGGTGTTCAAGAACCACCAGGATGCCTACGTCAAAGACTGCAAGATGCCCTCCTGATCGATGAACACCATCCTGATTCTTGAGCAGATGCTCAACGGCCTGCAGTTCGGCCTGATGCTGTTCCTGCTGGCCGCCGGCTTGACCCTCGTGTTCGGCATCATGGACATGATCAACCTGGCCCATGGCTCGCTCTACATGATCGGCGCCTACCTGGTGGCCAGCCTTAGCCAGGCGACCGGCTCGTTCTGGCTGGGCCTGGGCCTGGGGGTGCTGGCCACGGTGCTGGTGGGCGTGCTGCTGGAATACACGATCCTGCGCCGCCTCTACCACCGTGACCACCTGTCGCAGGTGATGGGCACCTTTGCCATCTTGCTGATGAGCAACGAGATCGTGCGCATCATCTGGGGCGCGCAGCCGCTGATGCTCAACCCGCCCGCCGCGCTGGCCGGGCCGGTGACCTTGATGGATGGTTTTTCCTACCCGGCCTACCGGCTGCTGATCATCGGTGTGGGCCTGGCCGTGGCGCTACTGCTGTGGCTCCTGGTGACCCGCACGCGCTTTGGCATGCAGGTGCGCGCGGGCGCGGCCAACCGCGAGATGGCGACTGCCATGGGCGCCAATGTGCGCCGGCTGTTCACGCTGGTGTTTGCGCTGGGCGCTGCGCTGTGTGCGGTGGCGGGCGGCATGCTGGGCCCGCTGCTGGCGGTGCAGGTGGGCATGGGCGAGAGCATTCTGATCCTCGCCTTTGTGGTGATCGTCATTGGCGGCATTGGCTCGATCCGGGGCGCGCTGATGGGCGCCTTGCTGGTGGGGCTGGTCGATACCGCCGGCCGCACCCTCGTGCCCTTGTTGTTTGACAAGGCCATGGGGCCCGAGGTAGCAGCCTACGCTGGCCCTGCCGTGGCCTCGGTGCTGATCTATGTGCTGATGGCTGCCGTGCTTTTCACCAAACCCCAAGGTCTGTTCCCCGCCCATGACTGACACATCCGCCCCCCAACCCGCCGCTGCGCAGGCGATACGGGCCACGCAGCCCAGCGTCTTCGACCACCGGCTGCAGCCCCGGCTGGTGCTGCCTTTGCTCGCGCTGCTGATTGCCTTTCCGCTGATCGCCCAGGCGACGGGTGAGGATTTCTACATCGGCGTGGCCAGCCGTGTGCTGGTGTTTGGCCTGGCCGCTGCCAGCCTCAACTTCATCCTCGGTTTTGGCGGCATGGTGAGCTTTGGCCATGCGGCCTTTGTCGGCCTGGGTGCCTACACCGTGGGCCTGCTGATGCAGCAGGGCATTACCTCGGCCTGGCTGGCCTGGCCGCTGGCCATGCTGATGGGCGCGGCCTTCTCGCTGCTGGTGGGCGCGATCAGTCTGCGCACCCAGGGCGTGTACTTCATCATGATCACCTTGGCCTTTGCGCAGATGCTGTACTACCTGATCATGTCGTTCAAATCGCTGGGCGGTGATGACGGGCTGTCGCTGCCCAGCCGCTCGGATATCGGGCTGGGTCTGGATCTGGGCCAGGATGCGACCTTCTACTATGTGGTGCTGGCGCTGGTCAGCACCAGCCTGCTGCTGATGGCGCGCGTGCTCAATGCGCGCTTTGGCCATGTGCTGCAGGCCATCAAGGAGAACGAGACCCGCATGCAGGCCATCGGCTTTCCGGTCTACCGCTACAAGCTCGTGGCCTTCACGTTGGCCGGAGCCTTTGCTGGCCTGGCCGGCGCGATGCTGGCCAACCAGGGCAGCTTTGTCGGCCCCGGCATGCTGCAGTGGACCCAGTCGGGCATCCTGCTGATCATGGTCATCCTCGGCGGTGTCGGCCATCTGTATGGGGGCCTCTTGGGCGCGGCGGTGTTCCTGCTGCTCGAAGAAGTGCTGGCCGCCTATACGGTGCACTGGCAGCTGGGCCTGGGCGCCGTGCTGCTGATCGTGGTGCTGGTGGCACCCAATGGTTTGCTGAGCCTGCGGCGCGGCATGTGGAGCAAGCGATGAGCACGGCCAAGATGCCAACCCCTTTGTTGCAGGTGCAGAACCTGGTCAAGCGCTTTGGTGGCCTCACCGCCACCGACCATGCCAGCTTTGCGGTGCAGGCCGGCCAGATCCATGCCTTGATCGGGCCGAACGGCGCGGGCAAGACGACCTTGATCCACCAGCTGTCGGGCGCGCTGGCATCCGATGCGGGCCAGATCCTGTTTGCCGGTGAGGCCATGGAGCGCAAGCCCATGCCCGCGCGGGTGCAGGCCGGCCTGGTGCGCTCCTACCAGATCACCAGCATCTTCAAGCGCCTGACGGTGCTGGAGAACATTGCACTGGGCGTGCAGGCACGCGATGGATCGAGCTGGCGCTTTTGGCGCCCGGCACGCAGCGAAAGCGCACGCTATGCGCAGGCGGCCGAGGTGGCCGAGCGCGTAGGCCTGGCCGCCCAGTTGCAGCAAACGGCGGGCCTGCTGGCGCACGGTGAGCAGCGCCAGCTGGAGGTGGCACTGGCGCTGGCCACGCGGCCGCGCATGCTGCTGCTCGATGAGCCGATGGCGGGCATGGGCCCGGACGAATCCGAGCGCATGGTGCAGCTGCTGCTGCAGCTGCGCCAGGACACGACGATCCTGCTCGTCGAGCACGACATGGACGCGGTCTTCCGGCTGGCCGACCGCATCTCGACGCTGGTATTTGGCAAGGTGATTGCGACGGGCACGCCCGATGAGATTCGGCGCAACCCGGATGTGCGGCGTGCCTATCTGGGCGATGAAGCTGCAGAGGAGGCCGCCTGATGAGCAATTTGCTGGAAGTGGATGCACTGGAGACCTGCTACGGCAGCAGCCAGGTGCTGTTTGGCATGCATCTGCGCATGGCGGCGGGCGAGGTCGCGACCTTGCTGGGGCGCAATGGCATGGGCAAGACCACGACGGTGCGCAGCCTCCTGGGCATGACACCGGCATCGGCGGGCAGCGTGCGGTTTCGGGGTGAGCGCATCGAGCACCTGCCCGCCGACCGCATTGCGCGCATGGGCATGGCCGTGGTGCCCGAGGGCCGGCAGATCTTTGCCAACCTGACGGTGCAGGAAAACCTGCAGGCCTTTGCGGCCAACCGCAATGCCTCGGAGAACCCCTGGTCGCTCGACCGTGTCTACCAGCTGTTCCCGCGCCTGGCCGAGCGCGCCGGCAACCCCGGCAACCGGCTCTCGGGCGGCGAGCAGCAGATGCTGGCCATTGGCCGGGCGCTGATGACCAACCCGCATCTGCTGATTCTGGACGAGGCCACCGAGGGCCTGGCGCCGCTGATCCGCGAGGAGATCTGGCAATGCCTGGCGGCCTTGCGCGCGCAGGGCCAGGCGATTTTGGTGATCGACAAATACGTCAAGCGGCTGATGGCGCTGGCCGACCAGCACACGCTGATCGAGCGCGGCCAGGTGGTATGGCAGGGCAGCTCGGCGCAGCTGGAGGCGCAGCCCGCGCTGTGGCAGCGCTATATCGGGGTCTGACATGGCAGCCTTGACCTGGCCCGAGACCGGCCCCGTTTTTCGCGTGGCCACCGGCATCCGTTTTGCGCAGTGCGACCCGGCCGGCATTGTGTTTTATCCGCAGTACCTGGTGCTGTTCCAGTCGCTGGTGGAGGACTGGTTCAACCAGGCGCTGCACTACCCCTATGCCCAGATGCTGGGGCCCGAACGCACGGGTCTGCCGATCGTGCACCTGGCCTGCGACTTTCGGGCGATTGCCCGCATGGGCGATGCGGTGCAGCTGGAGCTGGCCGTGCTGCGGCTGGGCAGCCGCTCGCTGCAGCTGGCGCTGCGCTGTGTGGGTGACGACGGCCAGGTGCGAGCACTGGCCCACCAGGCGCTGGTGTTCACCAGCCTGGACAGCCATGAAGCCATTCGCATACCGGCAGCCATCCACCGCCGCATGGCGGCCTGGCTGGCCGGTGAGCGCTTTCAATAATGCTTGGTTTTTAGAAGGAATCGTCTCATGCAAGTACTACTTCCCCAGGGCTGGCCCCGGCCCAAGGGCTATGCCAATGGCGTCATGGTCAGCGGCCGGCAGATTTTTGTCGCCGGCATGATCGGCTGGGATGCGCAAGGGGTGTTCCACACCGATGAACTGGCCGGCCAGGTGCGCCAGGCGCTGCAGAACATTGTGGCGGTGCTCGAAGAGGGCGGCGCCCGGCCCGAGCATATCGTGCGCATGACCTGGTACATCACCGACAAAGAGGCCTATATGGCCCAGCAGGCGGAGATCGGCAAGGCCTACCGCGAGCTGATCGGCAGCTTCAACGCGGCGATGACGGCGGTGCAGGTCGTGGCCTTGATCGAGGACCGCGCCAAGGTGGAGATCGAGGTCACCGCCGTGGTGCCCGATGCCGGCTGACCCGGCCATGGCTGGTCCCCGGCTTTTCAAGCTGTACCGCGATTTTGAATCGCAGTCGCAGATTGATGCGCAGTACGACCCGCTGCGCCCGGTGGCCGACCCGGCCGCCGCGCGCCAGCATTTTGCCGAGCGCAGTGCCCAGGCGCGTAGGGGGCTGCGCTGCGTTCTGGATGTGCCGTTTGGCCCGACTCTGGCCGAGACCCTGGACATCTACCCGGCCGCAGGCGGCGCGGCAGCGCCCGTGTTTGTCTATCTGCATGGCGGCTACTGGCGGGCCAATACCTCCAAGGAGTTCAGCTGCGTCGCCTTCGGCCCGCAGGCGCTGGGCTTTTGCACCGTGGTGGTGAACTATGCCTTGTGCCCGCAGGTGAGCATCGACGAAATCGTGCGCCAGTGCCGCGCCAGCCTGGCCTGGGTACTGCGCCATATCGAGGCCTATGGCGGCGACCCGGCGCGGGTGGTGGTGGGCGGGCATTCTGCCGGTGGCCAACTGGGCGCGATGTGCCTGCAAACGCCCTGGGAGCGCGACTATGGCCTGCCCGATGACCCGCTGCGCGGCGCGCTGCTGATCAGCGGCCTCTACGATATCACGCCGCTGCGCTACAGCTACCTGCAGCCGCTGATCCAGCTCGACGACGGGCTGGTTGCGCGCAACTCACCCGCGTTTGCGGCCAGACGCTGCGCCACCCCCATGCACCTGGTCTGGGGCGGGCGCGAACAAAGCGAGTTTGTGCGCCAGTCGCTGCTGATGCACAGCGCCTGGCAGGCGGCGGGCAATGTGGCCGAGCAGGCGGCGCTGCCCGATTGCGACCATTTCTCGGTGCTCCATGGGCTGGAGGATCCGCAGTCGGATCTGTGCCAGCGCCTGCTGCGGCTTTCTGCCTGAAGATCCTATTGGGAAACGGGAAACGTCTGCTGAGCAGACGTCCTGTAGAAGCCGCGAGCACGACCCAGCAAACCGAAGGTTTGCGTTTGAGACGAGGCGTCAAGCCGCAGACAGTACGGTAGTACGGCAAGGCTTGGCGCGGCCGGCCAGGCAACGACGTATCAAGGGTTGTGGTCGTGGCGCTCAAAAGTCCAGCAGGCTGAAGCCCAGCGAGAACACCGTCCGCTTGTAGTTGTAGTCGATCAGGCTGTCACCATAGCCGTGGAAGAGCTGGGCATGCAGGCGCAGGTTGCTCTTGCCGCCCATCCAGCCATCACCCAGGGTGTGCATCCATTCGACGCGGCCCGAGCCCTTGCCATGGCCGTTGAGCGAGCCGCGTGCGGTCACGCCCATCCAGTTGCGCTGGTTGACGTTCCAGCCCAGTTTCAGCTCGCTGCGGCCGATGTAGTTCTGGATATTGGGGTTGTTGTCGTCTTCCGCGCTCTCGTTGATGCGGTGCCAGATCTTGGCCTGCAGCTGCCAGCGGTTGTCCAGCTCAAACCCGGTCATCAGGTAGGTACGGTTCCAGCTGCGCGAGAGCGGGTCGCTCTGGCCGTTGGACTGGTGCTCCAGGCCAATGCCGCTGTAGCGCCAGCGCCAGCCAAAGGGCAGTTGGGCGGTGGTCGGGTAGACATAGAAGATCTCGGGCTGGTGGTCGGTCGTGCGGAAAGGGCGCGAGAGGTCCGAGTTGAACACCTGCCAGTAGGACAGACCGGTGTAGCCGATCCACAGCGAATCACGCAGCTTGCCATTCGGATCGGTCAGCAGGTTTTGCGCCAGCTTGGTGCGCACCGACAGTTGGATGCGCATTTCCTGCCGCTGGTAGTCGGTCTCGGTCGTTGCTGCATTGACGGGGTTGAGCGAGGTCGGCTGGCGGTTGACCTTGTCGCCAACAGCCACCGACACCGACAGGGGGCGGTAGCCACGGAAACTGAAGGTGCCGCAGTCGGTGCCCGCTTCCAGCTCCCAGAAGCGGGACATCTCGGTGTAGCCGTCATTGCGGCAGCCACCGATGGGGGCCGGTACATCGGCGGCGGCCAGTGCGCCCGCCGGTGGGGTCAGGCCCACCATCGCGTTGGCCGAGGCGGCAGGCGCGGCGGCCACTGGCTGCGCCTGTTGGCTGACCAGGGGCTGCTGCGACTGCTGCTGGGCCCACTGGTCAAAACAGGCCAGACGGGCGGTGCCGTCGCTGAGCGCTGTGCATTGCTGCCACACCGTGGCCGCCGAGCCGCTGGCAGCGGCGGGCGTTTGCGCGAAGCTGCCCAGCGGCAGACCGGCCATCAGCAGGCTCGCCGCCAGCGGGGCTGGCGAGCGCAGAAATTTCGAAGTTGTCATGGTCGAGAAGGGAGTTAGGGGCGTGGCGGTGACGGCTGCGCCGATGCCCATTATTGCGGCTATTGCGGGGTTTTCGATGGCTTGCGCATGACGAAGGCGTGGCTGTTGTCGTTCGCATCCAACCATTCGCCCCGGATTTCTCGGCCACAGCTGCCGTCGACCACCTCGCCCAGCCAGGTGCCCGAGACTTTTTTGCCATCGGCCGACTCCTCCATCGTCAGCTTGCCCTTGTCCACATCACCGACGACGATGGCGCTGCTGCCGGGCCGCTGGATCTGGCCCTTGACGGTGCCGTTCCATTCGGGGTGGGGGGCCAGCTGCAGGGTGACGGGCCCGGGCAGGCCGGGCAGCTCGGCCTGCCAGTGGCCCAGCAGCTCGGGCTGCTCCATCTGCAGCGCGCTGGGGCAGGCAGGGCGGGGGGCGGGGGTGCTGGTGCAGGCGCTGGCCAGTGCAGCGCACAAGGCGGTCAGGATCAGGGTCTTGGTCATGGATAGTCAGAGGGGATCAGGGCTGGCGGCGGCGGTGCTCTGGGCCTTGCGCGCGAACTCTTCGCGCAGCTGGCGCAGTTTTTCGCGCGGGTCTTCGCGGGCGGTGCTGCTGTCCAGGCCCATCTCGGCAATAAAGCGGCTGGGCAGGGCCGAGACCAGCTCACGGCCCTTCTTGCGCCGCTTGGTCCAGCTGACGGCCAGCGAGCGCTGGGCCCGCGTGATGCCCACGTACATCAGGCGGCGCTCTTCCTGCAGGCGCTGCGCGGTGTCGTCGCTGACCTTTTGCTGGCGCCCGTCATCGTCGTCGAGCTTGAAAGGTAGCAGCCCTTCGTTGACGCCGATCAGCATCACATGCGGCCACTCCAGGCCCTTGCTGGCATGCAAGGTGGACAGGATCACCATGTCCTGCTCCTTTTCGCGCTCGCTGATGGTCGAGAGCAGGGCGATGGTCTGCGAGACTTCGAGCAGGCTCTTGGACTCGCTCACCGTCGTCGTGTCGGCCGCTGTCGTGGTCTGGCCGCCGGCGCGCTGGGCCATCCAGTCGCAGAACTCCAGCACATTGGTCCAGCGGGCGGCGGCGACCTTCTCGCTGTCTTCGGCGTCATACAAATGCTGCTCGTAGCCGATCTCCTTGAGCCAGTCGAGCAGGAAGGCCAGCGATTCTTCGGCACCGCGCGTCTGGCGGGCGCGGTATTCCAGGTCGTTGATATAGCGGCCAAATTCCAGCAGGCTTTCGCGGCCCTTCGCAGGCATCGCGTCTTCGAGCATGGCGTTGAACAGCGCACCAAACATGCTGCAGCGGTGGGCCTTGGAGAATTCACCCAGGCGGCCCAGGGTGGTGTGGCCGATGCCGCGCTTGGGGTTGGTGATGGCGCGCAGAAAGGCCGGGTCGTCATCGTTGTTGATCCACAGCCGGAACCAGGCGCAGAGGTCGCGGATTTCGGCGCGGTCAAAAAAGCTGGTGCCGCCCGATACCTTGTAGGGCACATTGGCCTTGCGCAGCGCCTTCTCGAAAGGCTTGGCCTGGTGGTTGGCGCGGTAGAGGATGGCGAAGTTCTTCCAGTCCGGCGGCGGGTTGGCCGCTGCGCGCAGGCTCAGGATGCGGGCGACGGCGCGCTCGGCTTCGTGCTCTTCGGAGTCGCAATCGACGATGCGCACCGGCTCGCCCTCGCCCAGCTCGGAAAACAAGGTCTTTGGAAACAGCTTGGGGTTGGGCTGGATCACATTGTTGGCCGCGCGCAGGATGGCGCTGGTCGAGCGGTAGTTCTGCTCGAGCTTGATCACCTTGAGCTGGGGGTAGTCGACCGGCAGCTTCTTGAGGTTGTCCAAGGTGGCGCCGCGCCAGCCATAGATGCTTTGGTCGTCATCGCCCACGGCGGTCAAATGGCCGCGCTCGCCCACCAGCAGCTTGAGCAGCTCGTACTGGGTGGCATTGGTGTCCTGGTATTCGTCGACCAGCACATGGCCCAGGTTGGCCTGCCACTTGGCACGGACCTCCGGGTGGTCGCGCAGCAGGCGCAGCGGCATGCCGATCAGGTCGTCAAAGTCCACGCTCTGGTAGGCGGTCAGCCGCTCGTCGTAGCGCTGCATCAGCACGGCAATGGCGCGCTCGTTGTCATCGGCGGCCTGGGCCAGCGCCTCCTTGTAGTCGAGGCCCATGTTTTTCCACTTGCTGATGGTCCACTGCCACTGGCGGGCGGTGGCCACATCGGCAGTGCCGCCAGCCGCATCCCTGAGGATGCCGACCACATCGTCGCTGTCCAGAATGCTGAACTGGGGCTTGAGCCCGAGCACATGGCCATCTTCGCGCACCATCTTCACCCCCAGCGCATGGAAGGTGCAAACCAGCACATCCTTGGCCTGGCGGCCGATGAGGCTCTTGGCGCGCTCGCGCATTTCGGAGGCAGCCTTGTTGGTGAAGGTGATGGCCGCAATCTTGCGCGGCGCCATGCCGGTCTCGATCAGGCGGGCAATCTTGTGGGTGATCACCCGGGTCTTGCCCGATCCGGCACCGGCCAGCACCAGGCAAGGTCCCTGGGTGTAGTGCACAGCTTGTAATTGGGCGAGATTGAGACCAGCGGCCATGATGGCGAAAGAACCTTTGCAGATCAGGAAGGAGAGCGCAGAAGAATAGCCGCAACGGCAGCCATCCGCAGATTCAGGACTTTGGCTTTTACATGTTTGCTTACACAAAAAACCACAGAATCTTTGAAATTGTCAATGAATGTAGAGCAGATGGTAAAACCCCCGAATAAACACTTGCGTCTGGCAGGCAAGCTTTTAGAATGCCGATAGCATTGCTGCGGCTAAGTGGCAAACCCTATTAATTAAGCCAATAAGAGTGTGAAATTATCGCCATGCAGACCGC
Source organism: Comamonas squillarum (assembly GCF_025309455.1). Taxonomy (NCBI): domain Bacteria; kingdom Pseudomonadati; phylum Pseudomonadota; class Betaproteobacteria; order Burkholderiales; family Comamonadaceae; genus Comamonas; species Comamonas squillarum. Next base: position 2,850,592 of record NZ_CP104377.1, on the reverse strand, counting down.
CGGTATTTCCGCAGAATTGCTGACCCCCAGCAGCCGCAACCGCTTTGCGCCGCTGTATGGCGTGGCCTCACGCAAATCGGTACTTCCCTGGAAAGAGGTACCGCGTGACCGCGCTCAGCTGATTGTGCTGGACCAGGGCATGGCTGATGCCATCTCGTCGCTGGGCAAGGCACCCTGCGTGGTCTGCATCGGGCAGGTGAAGACCGCCATGCTCGACGGGGCAAGCTGGGTCGGTCGCCTGGAGGCAGACTACACCTTGAGCGACCTGATCGACATGTTCGACCGCGCAGCGGTCTTTCTGCTCGACTGGGATGCGCGCAACAAGGTCATCCGCCATGAATCGGAGCGGGCTGCTGCACAGCCTGCGCAAGCTGCGCGCCAGGAGTTCCGCTACCAGCTCAAGTCCTGGGTGTCGGTGGGCGCGCCCTTCAATACCGGCCCCTGCATCCGCGCGCTGGCGCTGCTTTCGCGCGAACCGGTCTCCATCGCCCAGCTGTGCCTGCACAGCGGGCTGGACAACACGCTGGCCCGTGGTCTCCTGGTCGAGCTGGGCCGCCGCGGCGTGCTGCGCGGCGTGGCCATGCCTGTCATTTCCGCTGCTTCTTCCCCCTCCCACCATCGCGAGCCGCTACACTCCAAAGGTTTGCTCAGCCGTTTGGGCCGATGGATACGAGGGGGAGGTAAGCCGGGATGAATCAAGAATCAGGCGGAGTCGGGCCGCACAAGATGCCGCGCATTGCGCTGTGCGGGCCCATGGGCATTGGCAAGACCACCGCCGTGCGTTCGCTGTGCGGTGCGCTGATGTCCAGCTCCGATGTCCGCAACCTCGATCTGGCGGCCCACAGCAAGGAACTCACCACGGTCGGCACCGAGTTTGGCGAGATCGATCTGGGCGGCGGTGAGGTGGTGCAGATCTGCGGCTGCCCGGGCCAGGAGCGTTTCAGCTTTGTGCGCCAGTGGGTGCTGTCGGTATCGATGGGGGTGTTCATCATGACCGATGTGAACAGTCCGACCAGCTTGGCCGAGACCAACCATATCCTCGACGAGATCGGGCAACTCCCCCAGCCACCTGTCACGCTGGTGCTGAGCGCACGCCCGGCCACAACACAACAAATTGAAACATTCGCCCAAGGCGTGTATTCTGCTGGCCATGGGGTGATTCCCGTTCTGGAAGCGGACCCGCGCGACCGTGGGCAGCTGCTGGATGCGATGAGCGTACTTGTTTCCATGCTGTCTCTGCAAAGCGAGAATTCATGACTGCATCACAACCTCTGATCCCTGCCCAAGTCGTCAAGGCAGGCCAGCAGGCGCTTGATAAGCTTATTGGTCCTGTTGATGGCGTGCGTGTGGCACTGCTGAGCACGCCCGATGGATTTGAAATTGCGTCCTTGCGCACGAACAGCGAGCTGCAGCTCAACCGCCTGTCGGCCATGGCCGGCTCCCTGATGGCGATGGCACGTGCGGTGGGGCGAGAGATCAACCACACCGGTTGCAAGCGCCTGACGTTCGAGACCGAGAGCGGCGTGGTCGTGTTCCAGTCGGTCACCTCGGAGTTCCCCTGCATTCTGTGCATGGTGCTCGATACCAATGCGATCCTGGGCCGCGTGCTGTGGGCAGCGGCCGAAGTGGGCGCGGAGATGAACAAAGTCTGATGGCAAGTCTGGCTGCGGCCGGCATCTTGTTGTGGAAGAGCTGCGTATGCGCCGCACTGGCCGCATGGCGCAGCAACGATAAACCGCCAGTGTGTGAAGGGGGAGTGAGATGGCTTCGGTTCAAGACACGTTGACGCAACTTTTGACGGTGGAGGGCGCCATGTGCGCCGCGCTGGTGGACAGTGGCAGCGGCATGCTTCTGGGCAGTGCCGGATCGGGCCTGGACCTGGAGCTGGCAGCCGCTGGCAACACCGAGGTCGTGCGGGCCAAGCTCAAGACGATGAAGTCGCTGGGTCTGCAAGATTCCATCGATGACATTCTGATCACCCTGGGCTCGCAGTACCACATCATCCGCCCGGTGGCGCTCAAGGAAGGTCTGTTCCTGTACCTGGTGCTGGACAAGCAGCGCAGCAACCTGGCGCTGGCGCGGCGCAAATGCGCGGAAGTCGAGAAACTGGTGACGATCTGAGATTTTCAGGTCGTTGTAGGCACTGATCCGGGTTTCGGCCAGATCCCTGCCTTGCAAGACCGGCCATGCGCATGGCCGGTCTTTTCTTTTATGGGCCGCGCCAACCAGTGCCGGTCCCTCGCGCTACATCTGCGCTGGCGCATTCTGGGCACAATCGAGCCGTGCTGTCCGTCTTCCAAGTCACCTTTCCGTTTTTTGCGCTGGTTCTGTGCGGCTTTGTGGCCACGCGGCGCGGCATTTTTCCGCTGCCCGCGATTGCGGGCGTGAATGCCTTTGTGCTGTATTTCGCACTGCCTTGCATGCTGTACAAAGCGGGCTCATCGCTGCCCTTTGCGCAGCTGATGAACCTGCCCATCTTGCTGCTCTATGTGCTGTGCCAGCTGTTGCTGGTCGCGGGCTGCGTGGCAGCCTCGCGCCTGCGCGGCATGGACTGGAACAACAGCGCTTTTGGCGCGCTGGTGACCGCTTTTCCCAATACCGGGTTCATGGGCTTGCCGCTGCTGGTTGCGCTGCTGGGTCAAGCCGCGGCTGGCCCGGCCATTGTCACCATGCTGGTCGACATGGTGTTCACCACGTCGCTGTGCCTGGCGCTGTCGCGCATGGATGGGGCCGCAGGCAATGCACGTGCGGCGCTGCTCAAGGCGCTCAAAGGCGTGCTCACCAACCCCATGCCCTGGGCCATCTTGCTGGGCGCGCTGGCCTCGTTCATGGAGTGGACGCTGCCCCAGCCGCTGGACCAGACCGCCGGCCTGCTGGGCAGCGCTGCCACGCCGGTGGCGCTGTTTGCTGTGGGCGCCGTGCTGGCCCGCTCCAAGATGGTGGAGGCGGAATATGCTGCCCCCGCCAGCTATGTGCCGCTGGCGCTGGTCAAGCTTTTTGTGCATCCGCTCTTGGTGCTGGGCCTGGGCCATGCCGCCATGGCTGCGGGCCTGCCGGTCCAGCCGTTTGCGCTGCTGGTCGTTGCGCTGGTGGCTGCGCTGCCCAGTGCCAGCAATGTTACCTTGCTGGCCGGGCGCTATGGCGCCCACAATGGCCGCATTGCGCACATCATCCTGGTCAGCACGGCGCTGGCCTTTGTCAGCTTTTCGGCGGCGGTGACCTGGTTGGTCTAGATAGCTTGGGGGTCCACATCGACCAGCCAGCGCACCAGGCCCTTGTGCTCCGGATGCGCGCGCAACCAGTGCAGGCAAGGCTGCCAGGCGCGCAGAAACTGCTGCAAGGCCTTGCGTGAGGGGCTCTCGATCAGCATCTGGGCGCGCTCCACATTGGCCACGCGCTGCATGGACAGCGGAATCGGCGGGTAGACAAAGACTTCGCTGCCGTCCAGCAGCTGCTGGCTGTGGGCGAGCTCGGAGGCGGCGCGCAAAAAGGCCTGGGCCTCTTGCTGGGACCTTGCATCGGCGCGGATGATGGCCTGGTGGGCAAAGGGCGGCATGGCCGCATCGCGCCGCTCCTTGAGCTGCTGGGCGGCAAAGCCGCTGTAGTCCCACTGGCGCAGGGCCTGGTAGACGGCATGCTCGGGCTGCTGGGTCTGCAGCCACATCTCGACGGCGCTGCCCTGGGCGGCCACGTAAGCCGCATCGCGTCCGGCGCGGCCAGCCGCCTGCAGCAGCAGCGAGAACAGGCGCTCTGGCGCGCGGAAGTCGCTGGACATCAGCGCATCATCGGGCTGCACGGCGGCCACCAGGGTCACACGCCGAAAATCATGGCCCTTGGCGACCATCTGTGTGCCCACCAGCACATCGACATCGCCGGCATGCATATCGGCCATCTTCTCTTCGAGCGCGCCCTTGGCCTTGGTGGTGTCGGCATCGATGCGGGCAATGCGGGCCGGCTGCCCGTCGGGCCGCTGCACATTGCGCAGCAGGCGCTCGAGCGCCTCTTCCAGCTGCTCGGTGCCCTTGCCCAGCGGCAGGATATCCGGGTTGCCGCAGCTGGGGCAGGCCAGCGGCACCCGCTGGCTGAAGCCGCAGTGGTGGCAGCGCAGTGTGCGGTCTATCTTGTGGAACACCTGGTGCGCGCTGCAGTGCGGGCAATCGCTTTTCCAGCCGCAGTCGCCGCAGAACAGCACCGGCGCAAAGCCGCGCCGGTTCAGCAGCACCAGCGCCTGCTCGCCCCGCTCCACCCGCTGTGTAATCGCCTGCAGCAGCGCGGGCGAGAACAGCGCCTGGCGCGGCTGCTGGCGCATGTCCACCAGGCGCAGCCGCGGCATCTGACCGGCGCCAATGCGGCTGGGCATGGCCAGCCGCAGGTAGCGGCCGCCTGCATCCTCACCCTGGGCCGGCCGGCTGGCCCACCAGCTCTCCAGCGAGGGGGTGGCCGAGCCCAGAATCACCTGGGCCTGCAGGTCATGGCCGCGCCAGATGGCCAGGTCGCGCGCCGAGTAGCGCGCCCCTTCCTGCTGTTTGTAGCTGGCGTCATGCTCCTCATCGACAATCAGCAGCCGCAGGTGCGGCAGCGAGGCAAACACCGACATGCGCGTGCCCAGCACGATGCGTGCCTGGCCGGTATGGGCAGCCAGCCAGCTTTTGAGGCGCTGGGGCGCCGTCATGCCGCTGTGCATGCTGACAACCGCGCTCTCGCCCAGCCGGGCCGAAAAGCGTGCCTGGAAGCGGGCCTCTAACTGCGGCGTCAGGTTGATCTCCGGCACCATCACCAGCACCTGGGCTTGGGGATCGCGCTCCAGCAAGGCCTCGGCCTGGTGCAGGTAGACCTCGGTCTTGCCGCTGCCGGTGCTGCCAAAAAGCAGGAAGGGGCCGGCATTTTTGTCTATTTGTTCGCAAACCTCCATTTGCTCCTGGCTCAAGGCCAGCGCCTGGTCGGCGGCGACATCGCTGTCGATCGCCGTCTTTTTGCGCTTGAGGCGGCGGGTCAGTTGCTCCACCGTGAGGTCGCGCAGCGCGGGTGGCAGCGCAGTAATCGCCATCTCGCCCAAGCTGCGCTGGTAGTAACGGGCTGCAAAATGCACCAAACGCAGCCAACTTGCAGGCAATGGCGCAATCGCCTCCAGTACCGCGGTGATCGGTTTGATCTTGGCCGGGTCGCCTGCAAATGCGGTATCCGGGCCCCAGACCACGCCCAGCACCTCGCGTTTGCCCAGCGGCACGCGCACCAGGCTGCCAGCGGGCAGTGCATGGGGGGCTTGGTAGGTCAGCAGTTCACTGGCCGCGCTGATGGCACTGTAGGCGGGCGTGTGGACGGCGATGGACAGAAAAATCAAGGGGAGGGCGGAATGAGACGCGGGAACTTGGAGTGTAGCGACTAGCGTGGCACCGCATGGCCCCGGCCCGGTGGAGGTGCCTGAGCCGCTCAGTATGGTGTTTGTCCTGATTGCAAGCGGGGAAGGCTGCAATCCTGTGAGAAACCAAAGAACTTATACACAAGGCAAATCCTCAGAAAAATCAATACGGGACTTATATTTCTGTGGATAACTTTGTTGAAATATCGGCGCTCTGCGCTGGATCGGAATTACCACACATTGTCAGTTGGCTTGTGGAATTGGCTGACAAAATTTTTTTATTTATATCTTTCATTGAGTTATGTTTTGTGATCTGGCAATGTTGTCGATAGAGCCAGGATATTGTGCTAGAGGGTCTGCTTTCCACATTGTGTGCATAAGTGCTTGCTCCGGTGCCGGGTACCGCGCCGAGCGGGCGCGCAGCCCATCGTCGCTTATCCACATTTTTTCGCCAATTAGCTGAGTTATCCACTGCAATTCTTTGATGTGATTCAGAAATTGGTGTTTTGTGCTGGGCTTATACGGTTGCTGGATGCAGGTTCGTGCACAGGCCGCGGACCGGGGGCCTTGGCTTCCGATATGATTTAGCGCCAACCACGCCTGCGCAGCGCTGTTTTGCATGGCGTGGGTCGAAATTTTTGCAGCAGCCTTCGGTGCACTGTGCGATGCAGCTGCGCTGGTTTGCGGCTCCAGGCTGGGCCCGCTGGCCATCGCCAGCAAGGGGCCAGGCTTGTTGCGTCCTTCTGCCTTTTTTACTTGATCCATGCCACTGCTCCGCTCGATACTGCACACGCTCTTTATGGGCCTGACGGTCATTCCCTATACCCTGACCATCTTGCTGCTGCGGGTCTGCGGTGCCAGCAGCCAGGCCCGCTATGCAGTGGCGCGCCGCTGGCTCAAGCTGTCGGCAGACAGCGCCGGCTGGTTCTGCGGCATCCGGGTTCGCACCCAGGGTATGGAGAATCTGCCAGTGGCCGGCCAGCCCGGCAGTGACAAGGGTGTGGTGCTGCTGTGCAAGCACCAGTCGACCTTCGAGACTTTTCTGATGCCGGCCATCATGCCCACACCGCTGGCCTATGTGTTCAAGAAGGAACTGCTGAAGATTCCTTTCTTTGGCTGGTCCATTGGCAGCCTGGACATGATCCATATCGACCGCAAGGATGGCAGCCGCGCCTTTCACAAGGTGGTGGAGCAGGGCAGGCGCCTGCTGGGCCAGGGCATCTGGGTGATCATGTTCCCCGAGGGCACACGCATTGCACGTGGTGAAAGCGGCGAATACAAGACCGGCGCGACGCGCCTGGCCATCATGACCGGTGCCCAGGTGGTGCCGATTGCGGTGACGTCGGCCAAATGCTGGCCGCGCAAGGCCTTTGTCAAGACGCCCGGCATTGTCGATGTGTCGGTCGGCAAGCCCATCGACAGCAAGGGCCGCAAGCACGACGAGCTGATGGCCGAGGTGGAGTACTGGATCGAGTCCGAAATGCGCCGCCTGGACCCCGAGGCCTATGTGGGCAAGCCTGCGCTGCAGGCGCCTGCTGCGGCCGGGGCTGCAGCATCCGCCGCTGCCGAGCCGGGTACCGCTGCCAAATAAAGGAAAAAGACTGCCGTGTCCGCCGCTGAGCGTGTCTTGTTGACCTACTGCTGCCGCAGAGCGGGGAGCTGCCATGGTTGATGTCCGCCGCCTGGTGCAGATGGCGCTGGATCTGTGGGAGCGCAGCGAGCCGACTGCCGCTGAGCGGCCATCACCACCTGCTCCTGCGGCTGTGGCGGTCGCTGATGCCCAGCCTGTGCTGGCGCCCGCGCCTGCTGCCGCAGCGCCTCCAGCGCCTGTGCCTGTGCCTGTGCCTGTGCCTGTGCCTGTGCCTGTGCCTGTGCCGGTCGCCGCCAGGCCAACAGCCCCTGCCGCCCCCGCAGCGCCGGCCTCCTTGCAGGCCCATCCTGTGGCCAACCGCAGCATTCTGTTGCAGGGCCAGCGGGTGGCCTACTTGCTCGAGCGTGCCAAGCGGCGCAGTATTGGGTTTGTGGTCAGTGAGGACGGCCTGGTGGTGCGCGCGCCGCGCTGGGTGACGCAGCCGGGCATTGACGAGGCGCTGCAGGACAAGGCCGGCTGGATCGTGCGTAAGATCGCCGAGATGCAGCAGCGCCGCGCCAGCAGCCTGAGCGCCAGCATCCGCTGGGAAGATGGCGCGAGCCTGCCCTTTCTGGGCCAGCCGCTGCAGCTGGTGGTCGACAGCGAGCAGCGCGTGGCGCGCTCCGGGGCGGTCTGGCGGGTCGAGGAAGAGGCGCCGGACTCACCCTCGCGCCTCTATCTGGCGCTGCCGCCCAGTGCGGGGCGCACACAGATTCGCGATCTGGTGCAGGCCTGGTTCATCCAGAGCGCGCGCCAGCATTTTTTGGCGCGGCTGGCGCATTTTGCGCCGCTGCTGGGCGTGCACTACACCAGCTTGCGCCTCTCGAGTGCCGAGACGCGCTGGGGCAGTGCCAAGTCCGATGGCTCGATCCGGCTGAACTGGCGGCTGATGCACTATGCGCCGGCCGTGATCGACTATGTGGTGGCCCATGAGCTGGCGCATTTGCGGGTGATGGACCACAGCCCCCGCTTTTGGGATACCGTGGCCGAGGTGGTGCCTGACCACCGCGCACTGCGCCAGCAGCTGAAGGATATGCCGGCCCCGCCCTGGGACCGGGCAGCATAGCGGGGCTGGGTCTAACCGCTATTTTTGGAAGAGGTGTCTATGAGCTTGACCGCAGAACAGCAGACCATTGCGCCTGGCAATGGCTATGCCGGTGATATTGGTGCCCGCCTGGCCTGGCACTGGGTGCAAAACCAGCAGGCCGTGCTGGTTGACGTGCGCACCGATGCCGAACGCGCCTGGGTGGGACAGGTGCCTGGGGCCGTTGCCATTGCCTGGAAGCAATGGCCGGACATGGCGATGAACCCGGATTTTGATGCCCAGCTGCTGGCCCTGGCCCAGCGCGCGCCCGGCGCCAAGATCGTGCTGCTGTGCCGCAGTGGCGTGCGCTCGGTGGCAGCGGCGCAGCGCGCCAGCCAACTGGGGCTGGAGGCCTACAACATCCTGCAGGGCTTTGAGGGCGATGCCAATGCCCAGGGGCAACGCGGCCAACTCGGTGGCTGGCGTTACCAGGGTTTGCCCTGGTCCCAGTGACATTTGTAATCGTCGCTGCTTGTAACCAGCTGCCTGGGAGGCAGTCAGGATAGCGCCGAGCCTGTAAACTTGGCCGCCTCATGATGGATGGAGTGACACATTGACGGTCGGTGTAGGCAGCGCGGCCTCTGCGCGCGCATTGGTGGGTAGCGTGCGTGCGCACTGGCCACTGGTGGTCAAGATGACGCGCCGGGAAGTGAGTGAGCGCTTCAAGGGATCGCTTGGCGGGTGGCTGTGGGCCGTGCTGATACCGCTGTGCATGCTGGTCATCTACACCTTTGTGTTCTCGGTGGTGTTCAAGGCGCGCTGGGGCGAGGGGCCTGAGTCCAAGACCCAGTTTGCGATGGTGCTGTTCGCCGGCTTGATCGTCTACGGGCTTTTCTCGGATGTGCTCAACCGCGCGCCGCACCTGGTGCTGGCCAATGTGAACTACGTCAAGCGCGTGGTGTTTCCGCTGGAGATTTTGGTGGTCGTGGCCGTGTGCTCGGCCTTGTTCCAGGCGCTGGCCAGTCTGGTGGTGCTGCTGGTGGCGCTGCTGGTGCTGAACGGCAAGATCCCGCTCACGGCCGTGCTGCTGCCGCTGGTCTGGGCGCCTTTGGTCTTGCTCAGTGTCGGCGTGGGCTGGTTTTTTGCGTCGCTGGGCGTGTTTGCCCGCGATCTCAAGCAGATCACCGGGGTGATGACGACCATGCTGATGTTTATCTCGCCAATTTTCTTCCCCGTGCATGCGCTGCCTGCGAGCTTTCAGACCGCGATGTGGCTCAATCCGCTGACTTTTTTCATTGAACAGACACGCGCCGTGCTGATCTGGGGCCGCATGCCGGACTGGACCGGCTGGGCTATCAGCATGCTGGCCTGCAGCCTGGTCGCCTGGCTGGGCTTTGCCTGGTTCCAGAAGACGCGCAAGGGATTTGCCGATGTCCTCTGAAGCTATCGCGCTGGACGTGCAGGGCCTGGGCAAGTGCTTCCATATCTATGACGCGCCCGGCGACCGCTTGAAGCAGTTTGTGATGCCCCGCCTCTCGCGCCTCCTGGGGCGCGAGCCCAAGCCTTATCACCGCGAGTTCTGGGCGCTGCGCGGGCTGGACCTGCAGGTGGCCAAGGGTGAGACCATTGGCATCATCGGCCGCAATGGCTCGGGCAAGTCCACGTTCTTGCAGATGGTCTGCGGCACCTTGGCGCCCAGTTGCGGCGCGGTCACCACCCATGGCCGGATCGCCGCGCTGCTGGAGCTGGGCGCAGGCTTCAACCCCGAGTTCTCGGGCCGGGACAATGTGGCGATGAATGCGGCGCTGCTGGGGCTGAGCGATGCGCAGATCACCGAGCGCTTTGACTCGATTGCCGCCTTTGCCGATATTGGCGAGTTCATCGACCAGCCGGTCAAGACCTATTCGAGCGGCATGTATGTGCGGCTGGCCTTTGCGGTGATTGCCCATGTGGACGCCGATATTTTGGTGGTCGATGAGGCGCTGGCCGTAGGCGATGCGGTGTTCACCCAGAAGTGCATGCGCTTTTTGCGCAGCTTCATGGAGCGCGGCACCTTGCTCTTTGTCAGCCACGATACGGCCGCCATCAAGAGCCTGTGCGACCGCGTGGTCTGGATCGACAAGGGCCAGGTGATGCAGATCGGCCCGACCAAGGAGGTCTGCGACCGCTATATGCAGGCATGCTATGAGGCCGAGCAGGGCAGTGGCCCGGCTGCTGCGGCGGCGCCGGCGGCACCCGTCTTCGATGCCGGTCTGCCCTGGCATGACCAGCGGCGCGACTTCTTCCGCGCCGAGCCGCTGCGCAACGATATCGAAGTGTTTCGCTTCAACCCCGAGGCGCCATCGTTTGGCCTGGGTGGCGCGCGCATTACCGGCGCCTGGCTGATGGATACGCAGCAGCGCCCCCTGCATTGGGTGGTGGGGGGCGAGCCTGTGGTCTTGCGCATCCAGGCACAGTGCCACCAGCCTCTGGCCTCGCCCATCGTCGGCTTTGTGGTCAAGGACCGCACTGGCCAGGCCGTGTTTGGTGACAACAGCTATTTGAGCTACTTGGGTCAGCCCGTGGCCTGTGCCGACGGCCAGGTCCTGCAGGCAGAGTTCAGTTTTGACATGCCCCGCATGCCGGTGGGCAATTACGCGATCGACGTCGCACTCGCTGATGGCTCGCAGCACGACCACGTACAGCAGCACTGGATCCAGGATGCGCTGCACTTCAAGTCCGAGTCCACGAACATGGCCACTGGACTGCTGGGCATTCCGATGCGGTCCATCGTGCTGCAGGCTGGCCAGGCGCAACAGGAAACCTCTTCCCCATGAATCGTATGACAGACCTCCCGGGGCAAACGCGCGCCAGCGATGGCTGGTTGCTGCCCGCCGCCTTGATGGAGCCCTACCATCTGACCCATCCCGCGCCCTGGGCGGGGCATATTCCGTTTGCCGCCTGGCTGATGGCGGTGGCACAGCCGCGCAGCCTGGTCGAGTTGGGCGCTTATTCGGGCATCTCCTACCTGGCTTTTTGCCAGGCGATTGCGGAGCAGGGGCTGATGACGCGCACCTACGCGGTCGACACCTGGGAGGGCGATGCCCATGCGGGCGCCTACGGTGAGGGCATTTTGGCCAGCCTGCGCCAGGCCCATGACCCGCACTACACCCAGTTCTCGACCCTGATGCGCATGCGTTTTGACGAGGCCTTGCCCAGTTTTGCCGATGGCAGTGTGGATGTGCTGCATATCGACGGCCTGCATACCTATGAGGCGGTGCGCCATGATTTCGAGACCTGGCTGCCCAAGCTGAGCGAGCGTGGCGTGGTGCTGTTCCACGACAGCAATGTGCACCGCGATGACTTTGGCGTGCACCAGCTCTGGGCGGAGCTGGAGGGGCGCTACCCCAGCCTGCATTTTCCGCACAGCAATGGCCTGGGCGTGTTGCTGGTGGGCGCGCAGCAGCCTGCATTGCTGCGCAGCCTCTGTGATCGCAGTGATGCAGCCTTTCAGCGCGAAGTCTGCCGCGTGTTTGCGGCGCTGGGCGCGCGCCTGGAAGCCAAGGCTGAGATGATGGCGCTGCAGCATGCGCTGGGCGACCAGCGCGAGCAGATACAGTCCTTGGAAGCGGCTGGCCAGCAGCGCCACAGCTGGATCGAAAAGCTCGATGCGGATATCCGCAGCCTGGAGCTGGAGCGCGAGCAGCTGCGGGGCCATCTGGAGGGCACCCAGGCCCAGGCCCAGCAAAGCCAGAATGCGTTGGAGCAGGCACAGGCCCAGGCCCAATGGCTGACGGCTCAGTGGGAGACCCGCCAACAGCAACAAGATATCAAGTTCTTGGCGCTGCAGCAAGAGGCCGCGCAAAAGCAGTGGCAGATCGAGCAGCAGGCCCAGCAGATGCAGGCGCTGGCGCGCAAGCTCTCGCCCATGTGGCAGATCACTGATTTGCTGCGCAAAGGCAAGCGCGTGGTCTTCCGGCTCAAGCAAAAGCTGGCGCCCTATGAGCCCGCTGGCCTGCGCCGGCTGCGCCATGCGCTGCGCCGCAAGATGCGCCAGGCCCGGGGCGCGCCGGGGTCGGCGGTAGCCTTGCTGCCTGGCAACAACCGGCACTACGGCATTTTGGCCACGGCGCACACGCAGTTTGTTGCGCATGCGCTGGCCCAGGTGCTGCGCAAGGCCGGCTTTGAAGTGAGCCTGCTGCAGGATGTGCCGGCCGAGGGCTTTGGTCTGGATATGTACATCGTGGTCTGCCCGCAGATGTTCAAACAGCTGCCGCCCGGTGAGAAGCGCATCGTCTTTCAGATGGAGCAAAGCGTCAGCCCGCGTTGGTTCACTGATGACTACCTGGCGATCTTGGAAAACTCGCTGTCCGCCTGGGACTATGCACCAGCCAACCTGGCCTTTTTGGAGACCAAGGGCATCCGCTATCCGCACACCTTCCTGGTGCCCATTGGTGGCGTGGCCGCGTATTCGCAGCTGTTGCAGGACTGCGGCGAGCCTGCATTGTCGCCCGTCGAGCCGAACTGCGATGTGCTGTTCTACGGCGATGTGAATGCGCCGCGGCGCCAGGAGATGCTGCAGGCCTTGCAGCGCCAGTTCTCGGTGCGCATCGAGGGCAACCTGTTTGGCGATGCCTTGCGCCAGGCCGTGCGCCAGGCGCGGGTGGTTGTCAATATCCACTACTACGAAGGCGCCTTGCTTGAGACCACCCGGGTATACGAATGTCTGAGCCTGGGCACGCCCGTGGTGACCGAGAGCAGTGCCGATATCCACCAGCATGCGGCCTTGCTGGACAACCCCGCGCTGCGGGTAACGCCGGTGGGCGACGCCCAGGCGATGGTGCAGGCCGTGCAGGAGATGCTGGAGCAGCAGGTGCACTCGCCGGCTCAGCTGCAGCAAGGGCTGGCGGATGAGGTGGTGCGCAGCGGCCAGCAGTTTGAATTCATGGTGCTGCGCGCTCTTTATGCGCTGGGCCGCATCGATGCGGCGCAGTGGGAGGCGCTGACGATGCCGCAGCCGCTGCCCGGCCGCTGCATGGTGCTGAGCATGCCTGAGACCGTGCGCCGCCGCGCCCATTTCATCGAGCAGACCTTGCCGGGTCTGCAGTCCGAGGTGGCGGTGTTCGATGGCGTGCGCTACAGCCCCGGCTGGCTGGGCTGCGCGATGAGCTACCAGTACCTGGCGCGCAAGGCCTTGCAGACCGGGGCGACGCAGCTGGAGATCATGGAAGACGATGTCGAGATGCCGCCCGACTATGCCCAGCGCCGCGCCCGCGTCGATAGCTGGCTGGCTGCCCATGACGGTCAGTGGGATATCTTTGCCGGTCTGATCGCCAAGATCCACCCGGGCACCCAGGTGCTGGAGGTGCAGGAGCGGGACGGTGAGACCTTTGTGGTGCTCGACCGCATGACCAGCATGGTGCACAACATCTACGCGCAGCCCGCGCTCGAAGCGCTGGCGCAGTGGAATTCCTCCATCCGCGACCCGCATACCAACACCATCGACAGCTACCTGCAGGGCCGCGCCCAGATGCGGGTGGTCACCACCTTGCCGTTTTTGGTGGCTCACACCACCGACATGGACTCCTCGCTCTGGGGCATCAACAACCACGAGTACCTGGCGGTCATCTACAAGGCCGAGCAGGATCTGCGCCAGCTGGTCGAGCGCTTTCAGCAGGCGCAGGCCCGCTAACCCGCGAGCCTGGACGAAAAAAATCCCGCACCGGCCAGTCCGGTTGCGGGATTTTTTGATGGACGGGGCTGGATTACAGCGCTGGAATGCGCAGCTTCTGGCCGGGGTAGATCTTGTTGGGGTCGCTCAGCATGGGCTTGTTGGCTTCGAAGATCGTCATGTACTTGTTGGCATCGCCATACATCTTCTTGGAGATACCCGACAGCGTGTCACCCGAGACCACGTCGTAGTACTTGGCTTCTGGCTCAGGGTTGGTAACGGTCATCTGGTTGTCGACATCGCTGACGCTCGAGACATTGCCGCAGCACAGCGTGACTTTTTCCTTCGCCGCCTGGGTGGGGGCCACACCGGTCACGGTGACCTTGCCGGCATCAAAGGCGACCTTCACATCAGACACGCCCAGGTTCTGGGTGCCAATGTATTTTTCGATGGCAGCGCCTGCCGTCGCGTTCAGGTCTTGCGGTGCCGTAGCGGCAGCCGCTTCCTTGCCGCCGAACAATTTCTCACCGGCTTCCTTGATAAAGCTGAACAGTCCCATGGTGACTCCTAGAGGGTTGGTTACAGGAACTGTCCAATATATAGGTATTTGCGAACGCGATGAAGTCAGACGGTGCCGCTTGAAAAAAATTCACAGTGGTGCCGGGAAGACGCGGGATCCCGGGGATGTTGCACGGGCAACAAGGCGGGCGAGCAAAAAGGCCGATAATGCCGCCCATGCATTTTCTGGCCATCGACGTAGGGAACACGCGCCTCAAGTGGGCGATGTATGACGCAGCTCAACCGGGCGCCGCCGTGCTGGCCCATGGCGTGGAGTTCTTGGACAACATCGAGCGCCTGGCCGAAGGCAGCTGGGCCGAGCTGCCCGAGCCCCAGCACATGCTCGGCTGTGTGGTGGCCGGCGACGTGGTGCGCCGCCGGGTGCAGACGCAGATGGACATTTGGGACCTGGCGCCTAACTGGGTGGTGTCGTCCAATGCGGAGGCGGGCCTGACCAATGGCTATGACCACCCCAGCCGCCTGGGCACGGACCGCTGGGTGGCGATGGTGGGCGCCTGGCACCATGTGCTGGCCCAGGGGCGCCAGCGCCCGGTGGTGGTGGTCATGGTGGGTACGGCGGTCACTGTCGAAGCCATCGATGCCGATGGCAAGTTTCTGGGCGGTTTGATCTTGCCGGGCCACGGCATCATGCTCAAGGCGCTGGAGTCGGGCACCGCTGGCCTGCATGTGCCGACCGGCGAGGTGCGGCCATTTCCCACCAACACCAGCGATGCACTGACCAGCGGCGGCACCTATGCCATTGCCGGTGCGGTCGAGCGCATGGTGCAGCATGTGATGGCCCACTGCGGCCAGGAGCCCGCCTGCGTGATGACAGGCGGCGCCGGCTGGAAGATGATGCCCAGCATGACGCGGCCCTTTGAGCTGGTCGAAAACCTGATTTTTGACGGCCTGCTGCATATTGCCCACAGCCGCTTTGGCGCCAAGGGCTGACGCAGACCTGCGCCACATGCGCTTACAGACATAGCCCTCTATTGCCAGCGGGCTGCTGGTGCAGCAGAAGGGCAATGCGATAATGGACGGTTATTTGTTGAACTACCTGTACTGACCATGATTCTCGTCACCGGAGGCGCCGGCTTTATCGGCTCGAATTTTGTGTTGGACTGGCTGGCGGGTTCGGATGAACCGGTGGTCAATCTCGACAAGTTGACCTACGCGGGCAATCTGCACAACCTAGAAAGCCTGCAGGGCGACAGCCGCCACCATTTTGTGCACGGCGATATCGGCGACCGCGCGCTGCTCGACCGCCTGCTGGCCGAGCACCAGCCGCGCGCCATCGTGCACTTTGCCGCCGAAAGCCATGTGGACCGCTCGATCCACGGCCCCGAGGATTTCATCCAGACCAATGTGGTGGGTACCCTGCGCCTGCTGGAGGCCGCCCGTGCCTACTGGAGTGGCCTGGAAGGCGAGCGCAAGACCGGTTTCCGCTTTCTGCACGTATCGACCGATGAGGTCTACGGCAGCCTGGAAAAGGACGACCCGGCCTTCACAGAAACCCATAACTTCGAGCCCAACAGCCCCTACAGCGCAAGCAAGGCGGCCAGCGACCATCTGGTGCGTGCCTGGTTCCACACCTATGGCTTGCCGGTGCTGACCACCAACTGCTCGAACAACTACGGCCCCTACCACTTCCCCGAGAAGCTGATCCCTTTGATGATCGTCAACGCGCTGGCGGGCAAGAACCTGCCCGTGTATGGCGACGGCATGCAGATCCGCGACTGGCTCTATGTCAAGGACCACTGCAGCGCCATCCGCCGCGTGCTGGAGGCGGGCCGTCTGGGCGAGACCTACAACGTGGGCGGCTGGAACGAGATGCCCAATATCGAGATCGTCCAGCATGTCTGCCGCCTGCTTGACGCCCAGCGCCCGCGTGCCGATGGCCAGTCTTACGCCGAGCAGATCATCTATGTAAAGGACCGCCCCGGCCATGACCGCCGCTATGCGATCGATGCGCGCAAGCTGGAGAAGGAACTGGGCTGGAAGCCGGCTGAAACCTTTGACAGCGGCATCCGCAAGACCGTGCAGTGGTACCTGGACCACCAGGATTGGGTGGCCCAGGTGCAGTCGGGTGACTACAAGGACTGGGTCAGCAAGCAGTACGCCTGATGGCGGTTGTGGGCGGGCCAGGCATCTGTATGCCGGGACCGCCTGACAGGACGATGCGATGAAAATACTGTTGTTGGGCAAGAATGGCCAGGTCGGATGGGAGCTGCAGCGCAGCCTGCTGCCGCTGGGCGAGGTGATTGCGCTGGACCGCGCCAGCACCCCGCTGTGCGGCGACCTGCTGCGCCCCGAGGCACTGGCCGAAACCGTGCGTGCGCTGGCCCCCGATGTGATCGTCAATGCCGCTGCCTACACCGCAGTGGACAAGGCCGAGAGTGAGCCCGAGGCTGCGCGCACCATCAATGCCCAGGCCGTGGGCGTGCTGGCGCGCGAGGCCCAGGCGCTGGGCGCCTGGCTGGTGCACTACAGCACCGACTATGTCTTCGATGGCGGCGGCGACCTGCCCTGGCGCGAGGACCAGGCCACCGGCCCGCTGTCGGTCTACGGGCAGACCAAGCTCGAAGGCGAGCAGCAGATTGCGGCCAGCGGTGCCAATCATTTGATTTTTCGCACCAGCTGGGTCTATGCCGCGCGGGGCGGCAACTTCGCCAAGACCATGCTGCGCCTGGCGCAGGAGCGCGACAAGCTGGCCGTCATCGACGACCAGTGGGGTGCGCCCACCGGTGCTGACCTGATCGCCGATGTGACCGCGCATGCGCTGCGCACCGCCATGGCATCGGGTGACGGCCTGAGCGGCATCTACCACTTGGTGGCCGGTGGCGAAACCACCTGGAACCGCTATGCCCGCTTTGTGCTGGAGACGGCGCGCAAGATCAACCCGGCGCTGAATCTGACCGCGCAGGAGGTGCAGGCGGTCGACACCTCGGCCTTCCCAACACCGGCGCGCCGCCCCCACAATTCCCGTTTGAACACCCACAAATTGCAGCAGCGCTTTGTGCTGGATTTGCCTGACTGGCAGACCGGCGTGCAGCGCATGCTGCAGGAGATTCTCTGAACATGACAGTGCAAGCACGCAAAGGCATCATCTTGGCGGGCGGCTCCGGCACCCGCCTGCACCCGGCCACCCTGGCGGTCAGCAAGCAGCTGCTGCCGGTGTACGACAAGCCGATGATCTATTACCCACTGACCACCTTGATGCTGGCGGGGATCAAGGAGATCCTGATCATCAGCACGCCGCAGGACACGCCGCGCTTTGAGCAGCTGCTGGGCGATGGCAGCCAGTGGGGCATTCACCTGGAATACGCGGTGCAACCCAGCCCCGATGGGCTGGCGCAGGCCTTTTTGATTGGTGAGAGCTTCCTGGCCGGTGCGCCGAGCGCGCTGGTGCTGGGCGACAACATCTTCTACGGCCATGATTTCCACAAGCTGCTGGCCAGCGCGATGCAGCGCGACGCGGGCGCCAGTGTCTTTGCCTACCATGTGACCGACCCCGAGCGCTATGGCGTGGCCGACTTTGACAAGCAGGGCAAGGTGCTGTCGCTGGAAGAAAAGCCGGCCAAGCCCAAGAGCAACTATGCGGTGACCGGCCTGTATTTCTACGACAGCCAGGTGGTGGATCTGGCCAAGAGCCTCCAGCCCTCACCACGCGGCGAGCTGGAGATCACCGATTTGAACCGCCTCTACCTGGAGCAGGGCCAGCTGAGCGTTGAGATCATGGGCCGGGGCTATGCCTGGCTCGATACCGGCACGCATGACAGTCTCTTGGATGCGGGCCAGTTCATCGCCACGCTGGAAAGCCGCCAGGGCCTGAAGATTGCCTGCCCGGAAGAGATTGCCTGGCGCAGCGGCTATATCGGCGACGCGCAACTGGCCGCGCTGGCCAAGCCGTTGTCCAAGAACGGTTACGGCCAGTACCTGCAGCGCCTGCTGCACGAGCCCAAGGAGTAAAGGCATGCAAGCCATCGACACGGCGCTGCCCGACGTCAAGATCATCGAGCCCAAGGTGTTTGGCGACACGCGCGGCTTTTTCTTTGAAAGCTTCAACCAGAAGGCCTTTGATGCGGCGGTGGGCCAGCACTATGACTTTGTGCAGGACAACCACAGCAAGAGCAGCCGCGGTGTGCTGCGCGGCCTGCACTACCAGCTGGAACAGGCCCAGGGCAAGCTGGTGCGGGTGGTGCAGGGCCGGGTGCTGGATGTGGCCGTTGACATCCGCAAAAGCTCACCCAGCTTTGGCCAATGGGTGGCCGTCGAGCTGAGCGAGGACAACCAACGCCAGCTGTGGGTGCCGCCGGGCTTTGCCCATGGCTTTGTGGTGTTCAGCGAGACGGCAGAGTTCCTCTACAAAACAACGGACTACTACGCGCCGGCCCACGAGCGCTGCATTATCTGGAATGATGCGCAATTGTCGATCGACTGGCAGTTGAACGGTCTGGAGCCGCAGCTGTCGTCCAAGGACCAGCAGGGCAAGGCCTTTGCCGAGGCCGATGTTTTTGCCTGAGTTTGCTTTTCCTACCAAATGTCTCCCATGCCTGGCGCCTACACTGGGTGCCCTATAGGCTAAGGGGATAGATACCACGCCTGCCATAGGCATTTGAGACCATAGACGCATGAGCACCAGCACCATTGACGATTTCAGCGATGCAGCCCTGGCCACACAGCCCGGGCGCCGCCCTTTGCTGGGCGAGATGCTGGTGCAGGCGGGCAAGCTGTCGCCACGCGATCTGGAGCGTGCACTGCAGGCGCAGCAGGAGATGGGCAGCCTCATCGGCCAGGTGCTGGTGCAGCTGGGCCTGGTCTCCGAGCTGGACCTGATGCACACGCTGGCAACCCAGCTGCAGATTCCTTTCACCTTGGGCACCGATTTCCCCGCCGAGGCGATCAGCGTGCCGGGCCTGATGCCCGAGTTCCAGCATTCGCAGCATGTCTTCCCCTTGCAGTTGCAGGATGGCGTGCTGGATGTGGCGATGGCCTCGCCCCAGGACCCGTTCGTCATCAAGGCGCTGCAGATGTCGACCGGGCTACAGATTCGCCCGCACCTGGCGCTGCAGGCCGATATTGAAAAGGCGCTGCAGGAGCCCGAGCCCGAAGCCGAAGAGGACGACGGCGATGACATGTTTGGCGATGGCTCCGATGTGGGCGACTTTGTCGAGCATCTGAAGGACCTGGCGAGCGAGGCACCCGTCATTCGCCTGGTCAACAGCATCATCGGCAAGGTGACCGATCTGCGCGCCTCCGATATCCACCTGGAGCCTTTTGACGATGGCCTGCATGTGCGCTACCGGGTCGATGGCGTGATCCACCCCGGTGAGCTGGTGCCGCCGCGGCTGTCGGCGGCTGTCGGCTCGCGCGTCAAGCTGATGGCGCATCTGGACATTGCCGAGCGCCGCCTGCCGCAGGACGGCCGCATCAAGACCCGCGTCAAGGGCCGCGAGCTCGACCTGCGTGTCTCCACCGTGCCTACCGTGCATGGCGAGAGCATCGTGATGCGGGTGCTGGACCGCGCCAGCGTGCGGCTGCAGCTCGAAACCATGGGCTTTGCCAAGGACACGCTGTCCAAGTTCAACGACCTGCTGGCGCGCCCGCACGGCATTTTGCTGGTGACCGGGCCGACCGGCTCGGGCAAGACCACCACCTTGTATGCGGCGCTGTCCAAGATTGATGCGCTCGAGAACAAGATCATCACCGTGGAAGACCCGGTCGAGTACCAGCTCGAAGGGATCAACCAAATCCAGGTGCATGCCCAGATCAACCTGACCTTTGCCAATGCGCTGCGCTCCATCCTGCGGCAAGACCCGGACATCATCATGATCGGTGAAATGCGTGATGGCGAAACCGCGCAGATCGCGGTGCAGTCGGCGCTGACGGGTCACTTGGTGCTGTCGACCTTGCACACCAACACCGCCGCCGGTGCCATCACCCGTATGCAGGACATGGGGGTGGAGAGCTACCTGATCACCTCCTCGGTCAATGGGGTGCTGGCCCAGCGCCTGGTGCGTACCTTGTGCGGCAATTGCAAAGAGGCCTACGAGCCGGGCGAAGAGGTGCGCAAGCGCTCCGGCCTGGCGCGCTTCAGCGAAGTAGGCCAAGTGATTTACCGCGCCGTGGGCTGCAATGCCTGCCGCCAGACCGGCTACAAGGGCCGTACCGGCATCCACGAGCTGTTTGTGCTCGACGAGCCGATGCGCAATGCGATCAATGCGGGCAAGGACTCGAACGAGCTGTTCAACCTGGCGGCCAAGTCCGGCATGCTGAGCCTGCACGAGGACGGCCTGCGCAAGGTGGCCGCCGGCATGACCACGTTGGACGAAGTCGCCCGCGTCACCCAGGACCAGATCGATGGCTGATTTTGCCTGGCATGCGATCAATTCCGCGGGCGAGCAGGTTCGCGGCACTTTCCAAGCGCCCAATGCCGCTGCGGTGCAAAAGCACCTGCGCGCGCAAAAGCTCACGCCGGTGCGCATTGTCGATGCGGTGGACGCTGCCGCGCTGATGCCAGCGGGCGCCAAGGCCGCAGGGGCCAAGCCGGCGGCTGCCAGCGCCATTGGCAAGGCCAAGGCGCCCAAGTCGCAAAAGGGCCCGGCCAAGGCCGCCGATGTGCTGGCGATGACCTCGGAGCTGTCGATCATGCTCAAGGCCGGCCTGGCGCTGGATAACGCGTTGCGCGTGCTGATCGACATGGCCTTCAAGGACAGCATGCGCGAGCTGCTGACCGGCGTGCTAGAAGCCGTCAAGGGCGGGGTGCCGCTGTCCAAGGCGCTGATGGTGCACCAGGAGCTGTTTGGCGATTTCTACATCAACATGGTGCGCTCTGGCGAGGCCAGCGGCCAGATGTCGGCCGTGCTGCAGCGCCTGGTGGAGCATCTGGAGCGCCAGCGCGCGCTCAAGGAAAGCGTGGTCTCGGCCACCATCTACCCGATGATCCTGGTGGCCGTGGCCATTCTGTCGCTGATCGCGATGCTGGGCTTTGTGGTGCCGCAGTTCGAGAAACTGTTCACCGACATGGGCGATGCACTGCCCACGCCGACCAAGATCGTGATGACCATCGGCCAGGTGTTCCGCAAGAACGGTTGGTTGGTATTGCTGGGTGGCGCCGCCGTGGTCTATGTGATGCGCAGCTGGCTGCGTTCGCCCAAGGGCCGGTTGTGGTGGCAGGGCGTGTTGCTGCGCATGCCAATTCTGGGGCGCCTGGCGCTCAAGTACCAGTTGACCTTGTATTCGCGCTCGCTGGGCACCTTGCTGGGCAATGGTGTGCCCTTGCTCACCGCGCTGCATATCGCGACTGATACGGTCAGCAACCGCCTGATCCAGGCCGAGTTGGCCAAGATTCCGCCCATCGTCAAAGAGGGCGGCAAGATGGTGCAGGCGATGAACACCACGACGGTGTTCGAGCCGCTGGCCGTGAACCTGGTGCGCGTCGGTGAAGAGACCGGCCGCCTGGGCTCGATGATGCTGGAGCTGTCGAATATTTTGAACCGCGAGGTGGAAACCGGCATCAAACGCGCCCTGACCATGATCGAGCCAGTGCTGATCCTGGTGCTGGGCATCATGATTGCTTCCATCATTGTGTCTATCTTGATGGGCATTCTGTCCGTCAACGATCTGGCTGCTTAATTTTTAATACTGCAAGGAGAGCCCGCCATGAAGGCCTTTTTCACCCAAAAGACGCCACGCAAGAGCCGTGGTTTTACGCTGATCGAACTGCTGGTGGTGCTGGCCATTCTGACGCTGCTGGCTGGCCTGGTGGGCCCCAAGGTGCTGAGCCAATTGGGCGGCGCCAAATCCAAGACCGCCGGCGTGCAGATTGCCGACTTGCAAAAGGCGCTGGATATTTTCAAGCTCGATACCGGCCGCTACCCGACCACCGAAGAAGGTCTGGACGCGCTGGCCAAGCAGCCGGGCAACGTGCGCGGCTGGAACGGCCCTTATCTGTCGGGTGGCGTGCCCAATGACCCTTGGAACAACCCCTACCGTTACAGCTACAACGGCGGCCGGGTAGACATCCTGTCGCTGGGCGCTGATGGCCAGCCCGGAGGCGAAGGCGAAGCCGCCGACGTGCGCAACGCCCAGTAAACCGGCATCTGCCACTT
The DNA here is from genome assembly GCF_025309455.1 of Comamonas squillarum. Lineage (NCBI taxonomy): Bacteria > Pseudomonadati > Pseudomonadota > Betaproteobacteria > Burkholderiales > Comamonadaceae > Comamonas > Comamonas squillarum. Next base: position 2,828,260 of record NZ_CP104377.1, on the reverse strand, counting down.
TTCCGGTCTGACCAGGAATCCCCGTGCCGACTGCCTTGCCATGGCTGCGCCGACACCCACGCGCTATGCAGCGCCCAGCAGCCCATCAAGGCTTTACCTTGATCGAGCTGATGGTGGTGTTCGCCATCATGGCCCTGGTGGTGGCGATGGCGCCGGTCGCCTATGACCGGCTGAAGGACGGGGTGCAGTACCGCGACACCGTGCGCACGATGATCAGCCAGCTGCGCTCGGCCCGGTATACCGCCGTCTCGCAAGGCGAGCCGGTGCGCTTTACCGTGGACCTGCAGACGAGGCACTATGGCTATGCGGGCGCGGAAAAGGAGATTCCCGAGACCGTCGATCTGCGCACCACGGTCGCAGACCGCGAGTTTGTGCCCAACAGCTCGGCCTCGATTGTGTTCCTGGCCTCGGGGGGCTCCACGGGCGGCAGCGTGGAGATTCTGCGCAAAAATGGCGCCGGCACGCGTTTGCGGGTGGACTGGCTCTCGGGCCGCGTCACGCAGGAGCCCTTGTTCCAATGAGGGCGCTGTCGTCTCTGTCCCTGCGGCCGCGCCAGCAGCAAGGCATGACCTTGCTGGAGATTTTGGTGGCGCTGTCCATCATGGCAATCTCGCTGGGCATGATCTACCGCGCCACGGGCAGCAATGCGCGCAGCGTCGGCGATCTCGACCGCTACCAGTACGCGGTGCAACTGGCGCAGTCCATCATGGACTCGCGCGACTCGGTCTACGAAAGCGGCTGGAACGAATCGGGCCAGAGCAATGGCTACCAGTGGAGCGTGCAAAGCGCGCCATTCAAGACCGGCGTGGACGAGAGCCCGAACATCCCCGTGTTGCACGAGGTCCACATCAGCGTGCACTGGGCCGAGGGCGAGCGCGCGCGTGTATTTGAGCTCACGACCTTGCGTGCGCAGCGCCGGCCGCCCGACCCGGCCGAGAATGTGGTGCCACCAGGATGAGCCGCATTCTCCCGTATTTCTTTGCGCGCCGCTTGCATGGCCTGCGCCGTCCAGCCTCTGGCTTCACGCTGGTGGAGATGCTGGTGGCCATGTCCTTGCTGTCACTGATCGTGCTGGGCTTGGCCGGCGCCATGGGCACCATGGGCCGGACGGAGACCAGCATCGACAACCGGCTCGAGCGCATGGACGAGTCGCGCGCCAGCACCGATTTTTTGCGCGCCGTACTGGGCCGCATCTCCGCCAAACGGGTGCAGGGGCTGCAGCAGCAAGGCATGCTCAGTGCTACGCCCTCGGCGTTTTTCTTTGAAGGCGCAGGCCAGTCGATGACCTGGGTGGGGGTGATGCCGGCACGTTACGGCGTAGGTGGCCGCTACCATTTCCGGCTGGCGATGGGCAGCTACGACGGCGCGCCGGCCGTCATTCTGAGCTACCTGCCCTGGATCGACCAGCAGACCCTGCCCGACTGGGGCGGAGCGCAGACCTATCCGCTGCTGCAGCATGCAACAGGGCTGTCTTTCCAGTACCTGGATGGGGCCATTGACCCGCCGCAATGGGGCAGCGACTGGGGCGCGGTGGACCGGCTGCCGCAGGCGGTGCAGGTGGTGATGTCCACCGAATCCATGGTGCTGGCACCGGTGGTGGTGCAGTTGCGCGTGATGCCCGCGGGGGATCCTCGAGGTGGTGGTGGCGGCGCGAGCCTGGGAGGCTCGAACGGATGATGCGCTTGCAGGTACAACGCCGCACGGCCACAGCACCCTTCCAGCAGGGGATGGCCTTGATCGCCGTGCTTTGGCTGGTTGCGGCATTGAGCCTGATGGTCACTGGCGTCAGTGGTGTGGTGCGCCAGGAAGCCAAGATGGTGGGTATTGCCAAGGACAAGGTGACCGCGCAGGCGGTGGGCGATGCGGCTGTGGTCATGGTGCTGCAGCAGCTGTCGGCCGACCGCACGATCTTGCAGGAGACCACCGAAACCTCGGTCAACTACCAGGGCGCGCAGGTGGCGGTCAGTGTGATGCCGCTCAATGGCCTGATCAATATCAATGGCGCATCGCTGCCGCTGTTGACGGCCCTGATGAGCGTCGGTGGCGGACTGCCCGAATCTGCAGCCCAGGAACTCGCCGTGGCGGTGCTCGATCGCCGCGAGCGCGCGTCGCTCGATGGCCGCCGCCCTGAGCGTTTTGAGGCGATAGAAGACCTGATGCAGGTGCCCGGAATCGATTACGACCTCTATGCTAGACTCGCGCCCTTGATCACCGCGTCCACCACCGGCTCGGGAGGTGCCACGGTCAATCCGCTGGCAGCGCCTCCCCAGGTGCTGCGGGTGCTGGCCAATGGGGACGAGGGTATTGCCGCCCGCATTGCCGCATCGCGTGGATCTGGCCAGACCGGTCTGGATACGACGGGCCTGGACGCCAACCTGGCGCGACCCGGCGGGGCGCAACGCCGTTACCGGATAACCGCCCAGGTACCGATGGCCGATGGCCGTATTTTTCTCGTAGATCGCAGTGTGTACTTTGGGGCCAGAACGCGCGACGGCCTGCCCTGGTACACGTTTGAGGCGCGCCAGATGCTGCAGCCAGCATCCTGATCGAAGCAAAGAACCCTTATGGCAATTTCAACTGAATCGCGCTTTTTTGGGCTGGATCTGAACCAGCTCAAGGCCGATGTTTTAAAGACATGGCGCAGGGCGCCGCAGTGGCCGCCGCTGTCATGGTTGCGGCCCGAGCAGATGCTGCGCCTGGTGCCTGCCGAAGGCGCTCCCACCGTGGTATGGGAGAGCGGCCAGCCAGTGGCCAAGCCCGGGCGGGAGCCTGCGTTTTGGGCGGTGGAGCTGCCCGAGCACATGGTGCTGCGCAAGACGGTGGCGCTGCCAGCCTTGGATCCCCAGGATTGCGCCAGCGCTGCCGAGCTGGAAGTGCAGGCGATCAGCCCCTTTGCCGCAGACGACCTGCTCTGGGGTTACACCGAGCTGAGCCGCAGCAGCAAGGCGGTCAAATTGCTGGTGGTGCTGGCCTCCAGAACCCAGACCGAGCCCTATCTGCAGGCCCGGGTTGCCGAGCAGTTGCACCTGCAAACGCTCAAGGGGCAGACCAAGGCCGAATCCTTGGAGCAGCCCGAGGTATGGGTGTTTGCTCCGGAGCGCAACCCGGTGGTGTTCCAGGGCTTTGGTGAACACGCCCGTTACGCCTGGGGCCGCAAGCGGCTGTGGTGGAATGTGAGTGGCGTTGCGCTCGCCTTGCTGCTGCTCGCTGCGATTGCAGGCACCCCTACGGCGCAGCTGCGCCTGCGCGCGATCGAGGCAACCCATGCCTATGAGGGCATGGCCGCCAAGACCGCCGATGTGGTGGCCAAACGCGAATCGCTGATCCAGAGTGCCGACAAGGTCGCCGGGCTGTCGGAGTTGCTGGCTGAGCGCATTGATGGGGTCCAGGTGCTCAGCATGCTGACCAAGGTGCTGCCCGATGATACGGCGCTGCAATCGGCCCGCATCCAGGGCAGCAAGGTGACGATCTCTGGCTTGACCGAGAATGCCTCGGCCTTGATGCAGAAGCTGAGCAACCAGGATGGCGTCAAGGACGTGCGTGCGCCCAGCGCTGCCACGCGCATGGGTGGCGGTAATAAAGAGAGCTTCACCATCGAGTTGGGGCTGGATGCCAAGGTCTTTGGTCCCAAGACGGTGCTGGAAGCGGAGGCTGCGGCCAAGCAAGAGCCTGTGCAGCCCGCTGCTGCTGCGCCAGCTGCAGAGGGCGGGTCGCCTGCAGCGCCAGCACCCACGTCACCGGCTGCGACCGCCCCAGGCGCGCCTGCTGCCTCTCCCGGTACGGATACCAGGGTGCAGCCTAAGGCCAGTGTCGGCGGCGGCAAGTCTGGCCCGACCCTGGGGGGTACCAAGTCGGGCCCCAGTCTGGGGGGAAGCAAACCTTCGTCTCCCCCTCCTGCTGCCGAGCAAGGAGGGAAAAATCCATGATCGCGAACCGTCCAAATCGTAAAGAGCTGCTGATTCTAGTGGCCACCGCATTGCTGGTGCTGCTGCCCTTGGTGGCGCTGGGCAGCTATGTCGTCAGCAAGCATCTGTGGGCGCAGGCGCGCCTGTCGGAGTTCGAGCCCCGTTATGCACGGCTGCGAGGTCTTGACCTGCAGCGTGAGGAAATTGACCAGTCGCTCGAGCGCGCCTTGCAGATCCGCGCTGACTATATTTACCCAGGCAGCCAGGATGTGGCCCAGACCGGCAATGCGGTGCAGCAGAAGGTGCGCAGCCTGTTGACCACGGCAGGGTTGACGGTGGTCAGCAGCCAGGTGCTGCCTGCCAAGGAAGAAAAGGGCTTTGACCGTATCCCCTTGTCGGTGCGGGCCGAAGGGGATCTGCTGGCCGTGGACAGTGCACTGGCGGTATTGAACGAGCAGTTGCCGGTGATGCTGCTGGCCGATGTGGAAGTCAGAAACCAGGGGACCCTGCAGGTGATGAATGAGAAGCTGGCGCCGCGGCTGACTCTCCAGATGACCTTGAGCGTTTTGAGGGAGCGTCCATGAAGCGCCATACAAGTGCCATTTTGGTAGCGGCCAATATTGTGTTGGTGTTGGTGCTGGCCTGGATGTGGTTCTCACCCAGTGGCGGGATCAAGAATGTCCACTGGACGGTACCCAGAGGACAAAAGGCCAATCTCGATGGTGTCATCCCTCGTCTGGGCAAGGCGCAGCCGATGGACCATAGCCAGTTTCTGGCCATGTTGGATCGCCCCCTGTTTTCTTTGAGCCGGCGGCCCCCGCCACCACCCCCTGTGGCGGCCGCCGAGGCGCCTCCTCCTCCGCCTGATTACCTGGCCGATGCCGTGCTCAGTGGCGTCTACATCGGCGAGGATGGCAAGAGCGGCGGCATCATCATCAAGTTCCAGGGTAAGGACAAGTCGCTGCCGCTGCGTGGCACGCTGGACGGTTGGACCTTGAGCTCGGTCGCTGATAACCGGGTGTATTTCACCCGCGATGGCGTGACCAAGGAAATTGCCTTGCAAAAGGGCAAGCTGCAGCAGGGCTATACGCCTGCCGCCGAGCCCGCTGTGCCGCAAAGGGCGATGCCCGCGCAGATCGGGCAGCCGCCCACTGGCGCCGATTCCCCAACACCCCGTCGCCGTGCGAGCATCGGCGGCACTTCCGCTGCCCAGCGCCCTTGAGCGCGGCAATCCCTACATATAGATAGATCCTAGGGTTAGAACCATGAAGTCTCCCGTATTTTTCAAGACTGCACTGGTGGTCGCACTGGGCCAGATGGGCATGCTGCTGCCGCTCCATGCGCAAACCGCTGCGCCGCAGCCGTCTGCCCCGCCTGCAGCACAAGCAGGTGCTCAGCTGCCGGTACTGCAAGCGCCCAATATCATGATCAGCCCCAAGAAGGGCGGAGATGAGGAGGAGTCGACCGAGCCGCGCGTGATGCGTGGCACGGACAAACTGCTCAATATCGACAAGTCCGCTCCCGTTGCCGCCGGCGCACCCGTCAGCTTCCGCTTTGAGGAAGCACCAGTGGCCGAGGTGGTTCGCACCGTACTGGGCGATATCCTCAAGATCGACTATGTGATGCACCCGCCGCTGCAGGGCACGGTGACCTTGACGACACCGAAGCCGATAGACCCGGACAAGGCAGTCTTCCTGCTGGAGGCGGCGCTGCAGGCCAACGGCCTGGCGATGGTGCGCGATGCCCGCGGCACCTACCAGGTGGGCAAGCCCGAGGTACTGCGCAGCCTGGTGGGCAATGTGCGCATGGCCGGGGCTCCCGGCAGCATGGCGCCCGGCTACGGCGTGATCGTGGTGCCGCTGCAATACATTGGCGCCACGGAGATGTCCAATATCCTCAAGCCCATCATCCCGGCAGAGGCCCTCATCAAGGTGGATACCGTGCGCAATGTGCTGATCATGCAAGGCACGCGGACCCAGTCCGAAGGCTGGATGGAGATGGTCAAGACCTTTGATGTGGACCTGCTCAAGGGCATGTCGGTGGGCATCTATCCGCTCAAGCACGCCTCGATTGAAGAAGTCAGTGCGGCGCTGCAAATGGTCAATGGCGGCGGTGGCCAGGCAGCGCAGGGCCAAGGCGCTGCCGGGTCTGCAGGCATTGCGGGTGGCCCTGCGAGCGCTGCCGCTGCGCGCCGCCCCGGCCAGGCGACTGGCGCCGCTGCCAGTGGGGGAGGCAATAACCAGCTGAGCGGCAATGCGGCCGCCGCTGCCGCACTGCTGACCTCGCTGGGCGATTCCAACCCGCTGTTTGGTGCGCTGCGCGTGCTGCCCATCCCGCGCCTCAATGCGCTGATGGTGATCACGCCGCGTGCCTCCTATCTGGACGAAGCCGAACGCTGGATTCGTCGCCTGGATGTGCCAGGTTACGGCGGCAGCGAGCCCGAGCTCTATGTCTACCGCGTGCAAAACGGCAATGCCAAGTACCTGGCGCAGGTGCTCAATGGCATCTTTGGTGGCCAGCAGGGTGCTAGCGGCAATATGACTTCTGGGGTTGCGCCAGGTCTGAACGGCATCAATAACAATAACAACAACAACCGTATCGGCGGCTTCAACAACTTTGGCAGCACCTCCGGTTTTTCTTCTGGATTCGGCAATAGCGGCAATGCCAACCGATTTGGCAATACCGGAAACGCCCAGCAACAAGGCGGTACACCGACCATCACGGCCACCGCGATTGGCGATATCCGTGTAGTGGCCGATGAATTCAACAACACCATCCTGGTCTGGGCCACCGGCTCGCAGTTCCGCAAGATTGAGGCATCGCTCAAGCGCTTGGATGTGGCGCCTATCCAGGTGCTGATAGAGGCCAGCATCATTGAGGTGACGCTCAATGACAATCTGCAGTACGGTGTGGAGTGGTTGTTCCGCAACAGCGGGTTTGGCGGCGGTGGCCGCGATTACTCCGGGCTCGGTAGCCTGGGTCGCCTAGGCGCTACCGACTCCACGGGGGGGGTTGCCGCCACGGCGGGGACCTTTACCTATTCCCTCTTCAGCGGCGACAACATTGCAGCCCGTTTGAGCGCGGTGGCGGGCAAGGGGCAGGTGAAGATGTTGTCCAGCCCCTCCGTGATGGTGATGGACAACCACCCAGCCTCCATCTCGGTTGGTGAGCAGATTCCGGTCAAGGTCAATAGCTACATCACCTCAAACAGCTATGTGTCGGACAGCTACCAGCTCAAGGACACCGGTGTGATCTTGAATGTGACGCCGTCCGTGAACTCCGGCAATATGGTGAGCCTGCAGATCGACCAGTCTGTCATTGACAGTGCTGGCATTGATGCCGCATCCCAACAGACCAAGTTCTCCAACCGCCAACTGACCAGCAAGCTGGCCGTGCGCTCCGGGGAGTCGATCGTGATGGGCGGCTTGATCAGAGACCGGAATGAAAACTCCGATTCGGGCGTGCCCTTGCTCAAGGACATTCCGATCATCGGTAAAGCCTTTAGTACCACTACCAAGAATGTCGCTCGGACGGAACTTTTGCTGGTCATGACGCCTCGTGTGGTACGTACCGATGTGGATGTCCGTGAGGTCAGCGAAGAGCTGCGTGACCGCCTGCGTGGCTTGAACGACGACGACCTGTTGATACGTGCCAACAATGCTCCCGCCCCTGCATCCCGTGTTGCCCCTGTGCAGCCTGCGCAGGCACAGTAATGAACTCTGTTGTAAAGATATTGAAAATGACCTCTAACGTGATGATTCAGTCTGCGAAAGTTTTGTTTGCAATCGGAGCCGCCGCGGCCGTAGTGGGCTGTGCGAGCTTGCAGCCTGCAACGCCTGAAGAGGTTGTCGCCAAAAACGCGTTGGCTTTTACCAACGCCCGGATCCAAGGCGACCATGCGGCCGCCTATGCCTATACCAATGCGGCATACCAAAAGGCGCGCACGCTGGAGCAATACAAGAAGGCCTTTCCCGGCACTTTTGCGCAATCCGCCGAGATCCATGATGTCAAGTGCGACGCGGAAAAGTGCGATGTGGGTGTCGATTTGAAGGTCAAACCGCCGCTGATCGGGAAAAATCTGGGTACCATTGATATGTATTCGAAGCAAACTTGGTTGCTCGAAGACGGTCAGTGGCGACTCTATCTGGAGCCCTGAGCCCATTGCCAAGCTCAGTGGGCCGCCTGGAATGCGGTGATTGTTGTAAATACTCAACAGGCACTGCAAAAAAACAGGGCGCTTGCTTTGCAAACCGCGGAAGCGCTATGCTATTATTTCTTAGCGTAAACAATCGTGGTAGTTGCGCTGACTAACTTTTTTTAACTGGAGTGTGTTTATGAAGAAAAATGTTCTGGCTCTGAGCATTGCTGCCATGATTGGCGGTTTTGCTGGTGCTGCTTCCGCTCAAACTTTCACTGCCCCATCGGCAACCAAGTTCGAGCAGTCCGAAGGCGGCGTGGGTCACATTTTGGTGGTTCCTTACTTCACCACGCAAAATGACAACATGTCCGTGTTCCACGTGGTGAACACCGACACCGTGAACGGCAAGGCTCTGAAGGTTCGTTTCCGTGGCGCTGCCAACTCTGACGATATCTTGGACTTTACCGTGTTCCTGTCGCCTTACGACGTGTGGACCGGTTCGGTGCAAGCTGATGCCAATGGTTCGTACTTCATGACGGCTGACAACAGCTGCACGTACCCCAACATCCACGGTCAAAAGGTCAGCTTCGTGCAAGACCGTCTGGCTGATGGCTGGACCGCCGAAAAGCGTGTGAACAACACGAAGGAAGGCTACGTCGAAATCCTGAACATGGCTGACGTGACCCCAGGTTCCGATCTGTTCAAGACCATCAAGCACGCTGCTAACGGCGCGCCTGCTTGCGCTGACACTGTGCTGGAGCGTACTCTGGCGATCAACCCAACGACCGAAACGGCTGCTGTAGGCCTGGGTTACAACACGCCTACCGGCCAACTGACCGGCGACTGGTACATCCTGAACGTGGCCCAAACCACCACGTTCTCCGGTGCTGCTACCGCTATCAAGGCTGTGGACGACGCAGGTGCAAACGCTCGCGGCAAGTTCGTGGCATTCCCACAGGACAACGCTGCAACCGGCGTTGCTGTTGGTGACTACACCGCCGATCCGCTGTTCAAGGCTGGCGCTAACATCCGTTTCGCTGACGGCAACCAAGTGAATACTCCGCTGGTGGCCGCAGTGAACTACGACTTCCCAGACCTGTCGACCCCTTACCTGACCACGACCGCTACCCCTGAAGCTCAAGCTTCGCTGCTGACGCAAGCTGTGGCCAACAATGGTGTGTCGAACCAGTTCGCTACCGATACCCTGATCCAAGCGAAGACCGACTGGGTTCTGTCGATGCCTACCCGTCGTTACAGCGTTGGCGCTAACTACGCTGAAGCTACCAACTCCGGCAAGTACCGCGTGTTCAACACTGGTGTGGTCGCTGTTGACAACACCACCAACTTCTTCGATGCAGCTTCCACCTCGGTGGACGCTGATGGCAACATCTGCGTGAACACCACCAGCAACGTGTTCTACGACCGTGAAGAATCTTCCGTTCGTAACGGCGCTGTGATCTCCCCCGGCACTGCCAAGGTGATCCGTCTGTGCGGTGAAGTGAACGTGCTGGCATTCAAGGACACCGGTACCTCCGTGCTGGGCGCTTCGGTGGCTCGTCAGACCGCTGCTGTTGCGTACGAAAACGGCTGGGGCCAAGTGAACTACACCCGTGCTCTGCCAGTGGTGGGTTCCTCGTTCATCAAGCTGACCAACTCCGGTGGCGCAGCTAACGGCTTCAGCGGTACCTACGGTATCACCTGGCCACACCGTTTCTCCAAGTAATTCACGCTTTGGCCGCAAGGCCTTAGTTTGAAGTACTGAGAGAATCAGCCAAAGGGCAGAGAGCAATCTCTGCCCTTTTTACATTTTTGGAATATTTGTCCCATCCAGAGCACAGCGAGATCCAGCTTGATTTGTTATGCTGCTTCTTTTGCCAGTAGGACTGTGAATGCGTAACCGTATGTTTTTTGCCCCTGTGGGCATCGTGTTGAGTGTGTTGGCCCTGGCGGCCTCGGCGGCCTCCAACGACAGCCCCGTGCTGGTATCGGGCGTGCCAGGCGCTGAGGTAAAGGTGGTTGACATCCAGGCGGAAGCACAGCGCTTGCCAGCAGAGATGCGTGATTCATTTTTGGCCAACAAGGATGGCGTGCAGCAGATGGTGCATGCCCTCTTTGTCCGCCGTGCCATGGCAGCCCATGCGCGCTCTGTGGGTGTGGCAGATGACCCCCAGGTGGCCGCCGCCGCGCGCATCGCTGCAGACAAGGTGATCTCGGATGCCTATCTGGCTAAATTCAATGCCCAACACGCGCCTGATCCGAAGTTGATCGAGGCGCAGATCAAGGCGCACTACGCTGCTAACAAGGACAGCATGGCGACGCCTGAAGAAGTGCATCTGGCACATATCCTGGTCAAGGGCAAGACGGATGCAGCCAAGCAAAAGGCAGAGAAGCTGCTGGCCGAAGCGAAGGCTGGCGCAGATTTTGCGCAGCTGGCCAAGGACAACTCTGAAGACCCTGGCAGCGCTGCACGTGGCGGTGATCTGGGGTTCATCGCCCGTGGCCGGATGGTGCCCGAGTTTGAGAAGGCCGGCTTTGCGCTGAGCAAGCCCGGCGAGTTCGCTCCTGTGGTGGAGAGCCAGTTTGGCTACCATGTGATCAAGTTCATCGAGCGCAAGCCCGCGGTGCAGAAGACCTTTGAAGAAGCGCGCCCTGAACTGGAGAAGCAATTCACGCAAAAGGCCTTGCAGGCTGCGCGCGAGGCCGAAGTCGAGAAGGTCACCAGCAAGGCCAAGTTTGATGAAAAAGCCTTGGAAGCGTTCTTGGCGCAATATAAGGCAAAATAATCGCTAGTCACTGCCGATGGGGCAAGGAGGAGGCTGAAATGGCCTTCTCCTTTTTTCATGGGCGCTTTGTCTTTCAATATCGAACTTTGATGCGCACCTTTCTGCACAGTATCCAAGAGGTCTGGAACGCCCGCGCGCTGATCGGCGTGATGACACGCCGCGAGGTAGCGGCACGCCATGCCGGCACCGCGCTGGGCGTCATCTGGCCCTATCTGCAGCCGCTGCTGTCCGTGGCGGCCTACTACCTGGTGTTCGACATCGTGTTCGCGATGCGGCTGGGAGAGGGTGCATCCAGCCATGCGGTGGGCACCTTCCTGATTGTGGGCGCGCTGCCCTGGATGGCGTTTTGCGATGCGGTCTCGCGGGGCATGGGCAGCTTGCTGGAGGCGGGCTCCATCCTGCAGAAGAATCCGCTGCCACCGGTGCTGTTCCCGGTGCGCTCGGTGCTGGCAAGCTCCTGGATCTTCGGGCCGCTGATGCTGCTGCTGGCGATGTGCTATATCCCCGTGCACCATCTGCAGTGGGGGGTGCTTGCCTTGCTGCCGCTGATGGCGATGCAGCTGCTGATGACCTTGCTGCTGTCCTATGCGCTGGCGATCTTTGCCGCCGCCCTGCGCGACACCGTGCAGCTGGTGGGTTTTACATTGTCGGTGGGTATCTACCTGACGCCCATCCTGTTTCCGATCACGATGTTTCCGCAGGGCTGGCGCTGGCTGCTGTGGCTCAATCCGATGGCGTCCTATGTGATGGGCTACCAGTCGGCACTGTTGCAAGGCCAGTGGCCGGAAATGCAGGTCTGGGTGGTGAGCGCGGTGTGGATTGCACTGCTTGCCGTGGTGGTGAATGTGCTGGTGCGGCGCAGCCGTGACCAGCTGGTGGACTGGCTATGACGGGCGTGCAGATGGCAAAGACGCAAGAGGCTCCTGCGGTGCTGGTGGTCAAGAATCTGGGCAAGGAATACAAGCTCTATGACTCACCGCGTCAGCGCGTCAAGGCGCTGCTGACGGGCCGGGCCATGCACCGCAGCCACTGGGCGCTGCGCGATGTCAGCTTCAGTCTGGGGCACGGCCAGTGCATTGGCGTGGTGGGCGACAACGGCGCGGGCAAAAGCTCGCTGCTCAAACTCTTGGCCGGCACCATGCAGCCGTCTACAGGCTCGATTGAGCGCTCGGGCCGCATCACCGCCATTCTGGAGTTGGGCGCTGGCTTTCATCCCGATTTCAGCGGCCGCGACAACCTGTATTTTGCCGGCAGCCTGATTGGCATCAGCCAGGAGGAGATGCGCAAGCTCGAACCCGAGATCATTGCATTCTCGGAGCTGCAGGATGCGATCGACCGGCCCGTCAAAACCTATTCCTCCGGCATGAACGTGCGCCTGGCCTTTGCGCTGGTCACTGCCGTGCAGCCCGATGTGTTGATCGTTGACGAGGCGCTGGCCGTGGGTGACCAGAGCTTTCAGAAAAAATGCATCGAGCGCATTCTGGACTTTCGCCAAAAGGGCTGCACCATCCTCTTTTGCTCGCACAGCCCCTACCATATTCGCCATCTCTGTGATGCCGCACTGTGGCTGGAACAGGGCCAGGTGCAGATGTTTGGCGAGACCGAAGCGGTGCTGGCTGCCTACGATGTGCGCACCCGCCAAAAGCGGGAGGAAAAGGACCAGTTGCAGTGGGGCGATGATGCGGCAGCTGCAGTGCCGGATGCGCTGACCGATATGGCCGCTGCAGCCATCGCCACAGAGCCCGTCGACCCGCTGGACACGCCATATGCGGTGCAGCCGCCAACGCAGCCCAAGTCCGAGGAGGCAGGCAACGCCTGCATTCTGTCGGTGGATATTGCGAACCTGGGCCCAGGCGACCCGCCGGTGCTACAGGGCCAGGATCTGGTCGTCACGATCAAGGCGCGTGGCAATGGCGCTGAGCGCCCCAATATCGGCTTCATGATCGAGCAGAACAAGGGCGTAGGCATTGCCTGCCTGGCGACGCATGAGGAAGACGCTGTGCCCGTGCAGTTGGCCGATGGCAGCTGGCAATCGGTGCTGAGCTTTCCGGATCTGCCCTTGCACAGCGGTGACTATGTGGTCAGCGCCTTTTTGTTCGATGGCTCGGGCCTGGCGGTCTACGACCAATGGTTCCAATACACCGTCTTCCGCTTTATCTACCCCAAGCCGCTGCCTGGACTGGTACGATTGCCCCACCACTGGGGCTGAGGCTGCGTGCAACTGCGCGTGCGGCTTGAACCCCAGCCAACGAGAGCGCCGGCATCCGCGCTGGCGCGCTCATCGCCCCCAGATTTATGACCACGAATTCTCCCTCTGCAACGAGCCAGGGCCAGCAGCTGCTGGCTGATGCACAGCTGATGCTGGCACATGGCAATTTTGAAGCGGCCTCGGGCCTGCTGCTGCGCGCCCGTGCCGAAAAAGACACGATGCTGGCAGCGCATGCGCTGATCGAGCAGCACGGGCTGACCGGCTCATTCCGCAACATTTTCGGCCTGAACTGCACGATTTCCTCGGCCGATGATATTTTTGGCTTCTTTGCCGGCCACGCCAGCAGCAGCAACCCGCTGCGCGATTACCTGGCCGATGGTTGGCGCACCCTGGCCGAGCTGATGACGGTGATGGAGCGGGTCGGCCAGCCGCTGGTGCAGAGCCAGCATTTTCTGGAGTTTGCCAGCGGCCATGGCCGCTTTACCCGCCATCTGGCCCATCTGCTGGGGCCGGACAAGGTGACGGTGTCGGATGTGGTGCCCGATGCGGTGGACTTCGCGCAGCGCACCTTTGGCGTGCAGGGCTTTGTCTCGGCCAGCGTCCCTGAGCAGTTGGTGGCGCCGCGCCAGTACGACACGGTCTTTGTGCTGTCGCTGTTCAGCCACCTGCCGCGCAGCACCTGGGGCCGCTGGCTGCAGGTGTTGTACAGCGTGGTGGCGCCGGGAGGCATTTTGGTGTTCAGCACGCACGGTATCAAGGCGGCGCGGTTTGACAGCGTGCCGCTCGACGACGAGGGATTTTTCTTTGCGCCGTCGAGCGAGTCAAACGCGATCGACCCGAACGAGTACGGCACGGCCTTTACGACCGAAGCCTTTGTGCGCGCCCGCATTGCCGAGACCGTGGGCGCCGACAAGCTCGAGTATTTCTCTCCCGTGCAGTTCTGGAACCACCAGGACGTGTACGTTCTGCGAAAGCCATCATGAACCGCGGAAGCCGTATGCGCCGCCTGGCGCAATTGCGTGAAAAGCGGTTGGGCCTGCCTGAGTACGACGACAGCCGGATCAGCGACGAATGGTTCCGCTCCCACTTCCACTACGCATCTGATGTGGTGGCACAGTGGCTCAGCCCGGTGATGGATCTGAGTGCGGCCCGCCTGCTGCAGTTTGGTTGCGGCGATGGCATCACCGATCTGGCGCTGGTGCTGCGCCATGGCGCGGGCGCCATCCATGGCATCGATGTACGCCAGGAATACGCCAAGCTGCCCCGCATTGCGAAGGAGCAACTGGGCATGCAACGCATTCCGGCGGCGCTGAGTTTTCAGACCATCACGCCCAGCGCGCCGCTGGCGGGCCAGGCGCCGCTCTACGACGGCATCATGAGCTGGTCGACCTTTGAGCATGTGCAGCGCGACCAGCTGCTGCCCATCTTGAAAGACCTGCTGGCCTGCCTCAAGCCGGGCGGGCATTTCTTCTTGCAGATCGAGCCGCTGTTCTACTCGGCCTTTGGCTCGCACTTGCGCCGTTATGACGATGTGGCTTGGCACCACTTGCTGGTGGACGAAGATGCGCTCTGGAAGGTCATTGAAGCCTACGACGGCGAACTCAGCCCCGATGAGGTGGACTTTGGCTTTGCCGATTTTGGACCGGAGGGCTACAAGCGCTTTGTGTTCAAGGAATACCAGGAGCTCAACCGCCTGACCGCCGATGAGCTGGTGGCGCTGGCCAAGGAGGCGGGCTTTACGGTGGCGCGTGAGGAGCGCCGCCACTATGAACCGGGGCCCGTGCCTGAGGCATTGCTGGCGCAGTACCCGCGCGAGGTGTTGACCAACAACGAGATCTTTTTGCTGCTGCAGCGCCCCGTTTGATCGCTGGCCGGCAGCCCGCACAGGGCCCCGGCCAGTTTTCCGTCAGGCGCTGGGCTGGGTACCTGCCGCAGCCGCTGCCTGCGGCAGCGGCACCGAGACGCTGGCGCTGTAGCTCAGGCGCTGCATGCGCTGGCCCAGGCCGCTGCGGCTAAAGAGCCGGCGGTTGATCGAGGCCTCACAATGCAGGGGCGTGCGTACCAGCCAGCAGGTGTGGCGCACTTCAAATGCGGGGTGGAAGTACGGGTCGCCCTGGTCCAGAAAATCGCGCCAGCGGCTGGCAAACAAGGCTGAGTCTTCGGGGTGGGGGTCATAGCCTTCGGCCTTGCCACGCGTAATCGACTCATGGTGGACCAAGGTCGCCTGCGGGCAGTACAGCACGCGCCAGCCCAGCTGCAAGGTGCGCAGGCACAGGTCCACATCACCAAAGCCCACGGCCAGCTTTTCGTCATAGCCGTCGATGGCATCAAAGGTTTCCTTGCGCATCAACAGGCACGCAGCGGTCACGGCCGAGACCTCATGCGTGCTCACCAGGCGGCCCATGAAGGCGATGTCAACGCGGTCGGGCGGCAGCTTTAGGAACTTGCCATAGTGCTCGGCGATGCCAAAGGCGCCCACGCAGACGCCGGCGTGCTGGATCGACGTGCGGTCGGGGTAGAGCAGCTGCGCGCCCACCATGCCCACGCTCGGGTCCTGGCACTGTGACAGCATGTGCTCGAGCCAGCCGCTCTCCAGCGCCTCGATGTCGTTGTTGCAGAACAGGTAGTGGCTATACGGCCGGGTCAGCTGGCGCACCGCCCAGTTGTTGATCGCCGAGAAATTGAAGGGCCCCTGGTAGCGCAGCACGGTGGCGGTGCCTTCTTGCTCCAGTTGCGCAAAGTAGTCGAGGCTCGCCTGCTCGGTCGATGCATGGTCGATCACGATCAGGTCATAGGCGGCATGCTGCACGGTGGCGCGGATGCTGTCCACACACTGGCGCACGAGGCTGCCGTAGTTCTTGGTCGGGATGATGATGGCCACGCGCTGGCCATCGGCGATCTGGTGCTGCGTCTCAAAGAAATTGAACGACACCCCGGGGGCCGAGCGCGCCGCCACGCCGCTGCGGTCCAGGTGGCGCTGCAGTACGGCGGTCGAGGTGCTCATCACCTGGGCCATCTTGTCGTGGCCGGCCGAGCCGGTGTGGGTGCGCCATTGGTAGAGGATCTCCGGCAAGTGCACGATGCGGCTGGCCGCTTCGCTGACCCTCAGGATCAGGTCGTAGTCCTGCGAGATGCCCAAGGTCTCGTCAAAGCCACCCAGGCTGCGCAGCAGCGCCGTGCGAAAGCCCGCCATGTGCACGATATAGGGGTGGCTGCGCAGGTATTCGGGTGAGAAGGCTGGGCGGTGGAAGTACTGCAGCACCTCTTTGCCATCGGGGCTGACCAGCACTTCGTCCGAGTACAGCATGTCCGGGTCATCGGCCATGACGCTTTGCGCGACGCGGTAGATCGCCTGCGGCTGGAGCAGGTCGTCATGGTCGAGCAGCACCACAAACGGGGACGTGGCCAAGGCCAGCGCCCGGTTGCTGGCGTGTGATACGCCATGGTTGCTCTCGCCCAGGTGCAGCTTGATGCGCGGCTCTTGCGCGGCCAGCTCCTGCAGCATCTGGCGCACATGGGGCTTGGGCGATGCATCGTCGGCAATGCACAGCTCCCAGTGCGGGTAGATCTGGGCGCGTACCGAGTCGACCATCGCGGTGAGCATGGCCGGGTCGGTGTTGTAGGTGGGCACCAGGATGGAGATGCTGACGGGCTGCTTTAACGCGGCAATCTCGGCGCGCAGCACGGGCAGCACTTCGCTAGAGAGGCGCTGCTGGTAGTCCTGCCAGGCATCGGTAGGGGCGACGGGCACCGTCGGTGCATCGGGATGGCCCAGCGACAGCAGCTGGTGCTTGAGCATCTGGCTGCCGCCCGTGCGCCAGGCGCGCCAGAGCCTGCGGCTGTTGCTGCCCAACTGGCGTGGATCGGCGGCCAGCAGGTAGAGGCTGCGGCTGAGCTGGCGCAGCTTGTGGGGCAGCTTGCGCAAGGTAGAGAGAGTGGATGACAAGGAATGGCTCTTTGTTTTTGTAGCGGTGGCTGCTTGATTTGCAAGCACTATTGGCCTATTTTATTTAATTAAGGGCCGGGCGCAGACCCGTCAGGTAATCGTGCCCGTAGCTCCAGGGCTGCAGGTACTGGGCTTTCAGATCGACCGCGGCAGCCGGGGCAGGCAGCGGTGGCTGGCCGTCGACGTACTGGCGCTGGCGAATGTCCTGCAGCAGCGCCAGCCATTCGTCGGCCGAGGTGCTCCAGGGACGCAGCCAGGTCCAGGGGCGGCCTGCCAGTCGCTCGGGGAAGGCGCCGATATCGGGCGCGATCACCGGCACACCGGCTTGCAGGCAAGCGCTCAAGGTGTAGCTATAGGTCTCGGGCCACAGCGCCGGGAACCAGACCACATCGGGCTGCAGGCGCGCCATCAGTGCGGGCAGGTCGGCATCGTCATAGGGGCCGTGCACGGTCAGGCTGGCATGGGGCTGGGTGCGCATGCGGCGGTGCGGGTAGCCCAGCAGGTGCAGCTCGACCGGCGCCTGACTTTGGGCGGCGGCCAGCGCCACGGCTTCCATCACATCGCCCCCCTTGGCCAGGCTCACGCCGCCGAGGATAAAGACGCGCAGATGGGCATGGGGCGCCAGCGGCTGGCCCTTGGGCACAGGCAGCAAGGCTGCATCGGGGATGTCATGGTGGGTGACATAGCGCACTGGCGCATCGGGGAAGTACTCGTGCATGCGCAGTGCCGCATCCTTGCTGGGTGCGAGCACATAGCGCGCCTGGTTCAGGAACAGGCGGTGGCGCATGCGCCAGGCATCGATGTACTCGCCGGTGGGCGCGGGTTCGGCGCCAGAGCATTGCGGGCACTGCGGCACCCCCAGCGCCGCATAGCGCGGGTTGTGGGTGGGCTCCATCAGGTTGATCTGCGGGCAGATCGCGTAGTAGTCGTGGGCGGTGAAGTCATAGCGCACGCCCAGCAGCTCGGGCAGGCGCATCACTTCCAGGTTCAGCCCCATCAGGTGGTGGAAGTGGATATGGCTCACGCCCAGCTCGCGCAGCTGCGCCACCAGTGCGTCAGACTGCGTGGGCCAGTGGAACTCCTCGTCATAGCCTTCGGCCGCATCGAGCCACTGCAGGCGGATGTAGTTGTCTTCCAGCGGGGTCAGGGCCAGCGATACCGCGCGGTCGCGCAGGCTGTGGGCCAGCTCCTTGACATGGCGCAGGGTGCCGCCGCCGGCGTTGTGCAGCACCATCAGCACGCGCGGCAGCGGGTGCTGGCGCAGGCGTGCCTTGTCGATGGCATTGCGCGCGGCCTGGGCCGGGTTGGCCTTCAGATGCGCTTGCACCAGGCTGTCGTAAGCAGGGTGCAGTTGCAGCAGGGTCTGGTAGGCGGCCTGCTCGCGCGGCGTCTTGCTGTCGCCAAAGCTGACGCCGCCGGTGTGCAGCACCACGCTGTCCAGCGCCAGCAGATGGCGCCAGCCCAGGTCATGGGCGCGCATGCAGAAGTCGTTCTCTTCGCCGTAGCCCTTGCCGAAATGCGCCACATCAAACAGGCCGGTCTGCGCAAGGCAGTCGCGGCGGATGTACATGCAAAAGCCCACGCCGGTGGGCACCTCGACCGTCTGCCCGGCATTGGCGCTGGCGGCCAGGTGGTTCAGGCGCAGCAGATCGGCGTCGGCCGGCAGCGCATTCTTTTCGCAAAAGCGCGGGTAGCTGCAGATCGTCGCGTTGTTGGACAGCGGCGTGACGCTGCCCACATCGGTGGCGCTGTAGGCCGCCCGGTGCAGGCGGTCCAGCCATTCGTGCGACACCTCCGTGTCGCTGTTGAGCAGCAGCACATCATGGCTGGGGTTGAGCGCCATGCCTCGGTTGACGGTGGCGACAAACCCCAGGTTGCTGTCGTTTTCCAGCAGTCGCACGCGGCTGTCCTGCTGGGCCAGCTCGCGCAGCCAGGCGGTCAATTCCGGCTCGGGGCTGGCGTCATTGATCACCACCAGCTGGCTATTGGTTTGCGTGGCCGCTTGCAGCACCGACTGCAGGCAGCGTTGCGTATCGACCAGGCCCCGGTAGACCGGGACGATGATGTCGACCATGGGAGCGGGCTGGGCTGCTGCGAGCGGGCGCACAGGCTCGGGCCGGGATTCAGCGGGCGCAGCTTCATCGACAACAACGGCGAGCACTGCATCATCTTCCAGCTCTGCGATCACCTCCTGTGCATCGACTGCTTGCACTGCATCCTGCACAGGCTCGGGCACATGCACAACGGCCGGGGCGGGCGCAGGCCGGCCGCGCAGCCGCGCCTTGGCGCTGGCCAGTTTCTGGCCCACACGGTAGGCCTCCGAGGCTTCGATATTGCCCAGGTGGGTTTGCAGGTTGCCGATATGGGTCTGCTGGCCCTGGATATGTTCTTGCTGCTGGGCAATCGCGGCTTCCAGGTTTTCTTTCTGCTGCTGCATATGGGCCTGCAGCAGGCGCAGCTGGGTGTGGGCATCGGCCTGGGCCTGTTGGGCGCGCAGCACCTCGGTATCAGCGTGGCGGATGCGGGCCTGCAGCTCCTGGGCGCTATCGGCCAGCGCAGCGTAGTCGGCCGACATCGGCCAGCCCAGGCTGACTTCGAGCACCGCACCTTCGGTCTGCAGGCAGTCCTGCAGCAGCGCCGGGGCAATCGGCAGGTGCAGGTGCGGGTCATCGCCCGTCAGCAACAGCAGCGTGCTTCCCGGCGCGGTGGCGGGGGCCGGCTGCCAGCTGATCTGGCTGTGCGGCACCTGGGCCAGCGCTTCTGGCCGGTCCGCTTCCCAGCGCCAGCGCAGCGCACCACTGGCGTCATAGAGGCGCATCGCATGCAGGTGCAAAAAGCCGGGGCGGTCGGCCGGGTCCCAGCGCAATGTGGGCTGGGCGCCTTCAAAGCGCGGCAGCGCAAAGCGAATGCTCTGCTGCAGGGCGCCAATCTGGCCCTTGGCAATCAGCTTGTGCGACTCGCTGAACTGGCCGGCATCGGCCCAGTACAGGTTGGTGGTGAAGCTGGCATGCGCCGTGTTGGACTCGCTCTCGATCGCCAGCAGCGCATGGGCCTGGGCTGCAGCGGCATCGCTGCTGGGCCGGACACTGCAGATGAACTGGTAGGCCAGCGCATCGGGCTGGGCCAGCAGGTAGCGCATCACGGCGGGCGGCAGGCTGTCGGCGGTGGTCCGCGCAAATTCGGATTCGTCGAGCGGGCGGTCGATGGTCTCGAGCGACTGCACGCTCCACTGGCCCGCTTGCATCAGCCGCAGCAGCGACTGGCGGGTGAAAAAGCGCAGGTGGGTGGCGTCAAGCAGGCCTTCTTCGCGGTAGCGCAGCTCACCTTGCATCAGCTCCATCACCAGGCCGCAGTAGCCGGCGTTGGGGATCGAGACCAGGACTTCGCCGTTTTCTGCCAGCAGATCGCGGCAGTCTGCCAGCAGTTGCTCGGGCTGGCGCAGGTGTTCCAGGACATCGGCGCAGACGATATAGTCATACTGGCGCAGCGCAAAAGCTTCAGCCAGGTTGATCTGTTCCAGATCGGCCACAGCCAGATCGCGATAATACGGCCTGGCGAGCGCGGCCTCCTCAGCGCTGAACGTCACACCATCGAGGATGCAGGCCTTGTGTTCGTGCAGGTACTGGCCCAGCACGCCGGGGCCGCAGCCCAGATCGAGCACACGGGTGCCCGGCTGTATCTTGTTCGCCAGCACGGACAGCGAACTGCGCTGCTGGAGATCGATGTGGCGGGTGTAGACGTGGTGTTCGCGGGTCATGGATATGGGAATGGGTAGGAATTTTGCCGAGATAGGCCTGCAGATGCAGGTGAAAGATGAATGACTGACAAGCAAAATCGTGTGGCAATTCTATTGTCTACATTCAACGGCGAGCCGTTTCTGCCTGCGCAGCTCGATTCCCTGCTGGCGCAAAGCCATGCGGGTTGCGATATCTGGGTGCGCGATGATGGCTCCAGTGACCAGAGCCTGGCCATTGTCCGGCGCTATGCCAGCATCCATCCAAACATCCACATCCAGGCCGGCGAAAACCTTGGTTTTGTAGCTAGTTTTTACGAATTATTGCAAAACGTGGGCGCTGGCTATGATTTCTATTTATTCTGCGACCAGGATGACGTCTGGCTGCCCGGCAAGGTGAGCCGCGCGCTGGCGCTGCTGGAAGGCAAGCAGGGCGCGGCGCTCTACTGCTCGCGAACCCAGTATGTGGACCGCGATCTGCAGCCCATCGGCCCTTCGCCCGATTACGACCGCCGCTGCATTGGCTGGGGCAATGCGCTGGTGCAGAATATTGCGACCGGTTGCACGATGGCGCTCAACCGCGCGGCGCGCGAGCGCCTGCTGGCGCAGCGCCCCGGCTTTTGCCTGGCGCATGACTGGTGGGCCTACCTGGTGGTATCGGCCTTTGGCCAGGTGGTGTTCGACAGCGAGAGCCACATCCTCTACCGCCAGCATGGCAGCAACACCATCGGCATGCAAAAGCAGGGCCTGGCCGGCCAATGGGCACGCGTGCAGCGCTTTTGGCGCCGGCTGCGCCAGGCGGGCCCCGGCTGGATCGACCAGCTGAGCGAGTTCGACCGGCTCCATGGCCCCAGCCTGGCCGATACCCAGCGCCGCCAGCTGCGCATGCTGATCCGCTCCCGCAGCAGCTGGACGACGGCGTTGCGCGCCTCGACCCAGCGCTATTACTGGCGCATGAGCAAGGTCGACACCTTGATATTGCGTGTGCTGCTGGCGCTGCGCCTGTACTGAGGTGCCGTTACAACTGGCGCGCTGGGCTGATTTCAGCACTGGCCGCTGATGGATAATGCCCGCTGATGTCCGCCAGCCCCACCTCCCCGCTCCCTCCCATCGCCTTGTCCGTGGTCAGCCATGGCCATGGGGCGATGGTGCAGCAGCTGCTCGATGCCTTGGCGCTGCACGGCGCGGGCGGCACCGGTGTCCGCCGCGTGGTGCTGACCCTGAACCTGCCCGAGCCCGCACCCTTGGCGCCCGCCGGCGGCTGGCCCTTTGTGCTGGAGCTGCGCCACAACAGCGTGCCGCAAGGCTTTTCAGCCAACCACAATGCGGCCTTGGCCGGCGCGACCGAGCCCTTGGTCTGCGTGCTGAACCCGGATGTGGATCTGACGGGCGGCAACCCCTTCCCCGCGCTGGTGCGCGCGCTGCAGCGCCAGGGTGTGGGCCTGGCCTACCCGATGCAGGTGGATGAAAACGGCCAGCTGCAGGACAGCGAGCGCGAGCTGCCCACCCCCTGGTCCTTGCTGCGCCGCTATGCGGTCAAACGCCGCGAGACCCGGGCCGAATGGGTCAATGGCGCCATGTGGCTGCTGCCTACGCCCGTCTGGCAGGGCATTGGCGGGCTCAATACCGCGTACTTCATGTACTGCGAGGATGTGGAGCTGTGCCTGCGCCTGCGCCTGGCGGGCTGGACCCTGGCGCGCGCCGCCTGCGTGGTGGGCCATGCTGGCCAACGCGCCAGCCACCGCCGGGCGCGCCATGCTTTGTGGCATATTCGCAGCTTGCTGCGGCTGTGGACCTCGGCAGTTTTCTGGCGCGCCCGGGCCTTGCTCCGGCGTACCCCCACGGCAGCACTCACGATGATTGAATAATGATTTTCCTGGCAGTGGTCGCTTTTCTCTGTACGCTCATTGGCGCGGGTTTCATCGTGCGCCGCATGCGCGGCCATGCCAAACGCTATGGCAAGGATTTGCCCCAGCGCTTCCATATGGGCAACATCCCCCGGCTGGGCGGTTTGGCGATGTTTGTCAGCCTGGTGCTGACGGTGGGCGTCGCCGGCCTGCAGAACTGGTGGGGCTACTACGGCAATGCGCTGCACTGGAACCAGTGGGTGCTGTATTTCTTCATGGCGATGCTGCCCGCCGTCGCCGGTGGTATTGCCGAAGACATGACCCAGCGCATGACGGTGCGCTACCGCCTGGTCCTCACTTTGCTGACCGGCTTGCTGGCCGTCTACCTGCTGGGCATGACGGTGCCGCGCATGGGCTTGGTCTGGCTCGATACGGTGCTGAGCGCCGCGCCCTGGCTGGGCATGGCGCTGGCCGTATTGGCCATTGCGGGCCTGCCCCATGCCTTCAACATCATCGATGGCTACAACGGCCTGGCCGGCATGGTGGCGGTCATCATCTGCGCGGCGCTCACCCATGTGGCGCTGCAGCTGGGTGACCGCGAGCTGGCAGCGATCCTGGTGATCACGGCCGCCGCCACCCTGGGCTTCATGTTCTGGAACTACCCCATGGGCCAGCTGTTTGCCGGCGATGGCGGCGCCTATGTCTGGGGCATCGTGATCGCCTTTTGCAGCATCACCTTGGTGCAGCGCCACCCCATCGTATCGCCCTGGTTCCCGATGCTGCTGCTCATCTATCCGGTCTGGGAGACCATGTTTTCCATCTACCGCAAGCTCGCGCGCGGCGACTCGCCGGGCATGGCCGATGCGCTGCACCTGCACCAGCTGATCTACCGCCGCATCGTGCGCAGCGTGCTCGATGAGAATGCGGCGCGCCGCATGCTGCGCCGCAATAACCGGACCGCGCCGTATTTGTGGGCGTTCACTTTGCTCACCGTGGTGCCGGCGGTCCTGTTCTGGCGCAACACCTATATCCTGATCGGTTTTTGTGCGCTGTTCTGTGTCTCCTATGTCGCTGCCTATCTGGTGATCGTGCGCTTCAAGCTACCGGGCTGGATTCGCTGATCAGCAGGCAGGCGGCACTTTGGGGCACAATGCGCGTTTTGCATCTTCTCCGCTGCTGTAAAGGCCTGCAACCATGACGACTCCTTCTCTCTCCATTGCCCCGCGCGACAAGGCTGAAATTCTGGCGCAGGCACTGCCCTACATCCGCAAGTTCCATGGCAAGACCATGGTCATCAAGTACGGCGGCAACGCCATGACCGACCCCGAGCTGCAGGCCGACTTTGCCGAAGACGTGGTGCTGCTCAAGCTGGTGGGCATCAACCCTGTGGTGGTGCATGGCGGTGGCCCGCAGATCGAGAACGCCTTGAAGCGCCTGGGCAAGGAAGGCAAGTTCGTGCAGGGCATGCGCGTGACCGACTCCGAAACCATGGAAGTGGTGGAGTGGGTGCTGGCCGGCGAAGTGCAGCAAGACATCGTGGGCCTGATCAACCAGGCCGGCGGCAAGGCCGTGGGCCTGACTGGCCGTGATGGCGGCCTGATCCGCGCCCAAAAGCTCAAGTTGAAGGACAACAAGGATCCATCGGTCGAGCACGATGTCGGCCAGGTCGGCGACATCCTGTCCATCGACCCGAGCGTGGTCAAGGCGCTGCAGGACGACGCCTTCATCCCCGTGGTGAGCCCGATTGGCTTCGGTGAGAACAACGAGAGCTACAACATCAATGCCGATGTGGTGGCCAGCAAGTTGGCCACCGTGCTGCAGGCCGAAAAGCTGATGCTGCTCACCAACATCCCTGGTGTGCTCGACAAGCAAGGCCAGCTGCTGACCGAATTGACCTCGCGCCAGATCGATGAACTGATCGAGGACGGCACCATCTCGGGTGGTATGCTGCCTAAATTGGCTGGCGCCATCGATGCCGCCAAGAGCGGTGTCAATGCCGTGCATATTGTCGATGGCCGCGTGCCACACGCGATGCTGCTCGAAATTTTGACCGACACAGCCTACGGAACAATGATTCGTAGTTATTGATACATTTGATTGCGTAATTGATTTGTGCATCTAGCAATGCACATGATTTTTATCATTTTTCTGCAGTTCTTTTGCAGTAAGATGTTACAGAGGGCCCAAGGTTGCGCTGGCAACCTGTGAGGCGAGTGCCTTACTTTTATCAATAAAAAATACCTGGCGGTGTTGGGAGACTGCGTCGGGTGCAGCCTCATATTCAACGCATGTCTGATCAAGAATCTTCTTTCGCCGCCGACCTCGTCGATGCGCCGCTAGAAGCCGCTAACCCGGCACCTACCCGTAAACGTCCAAAACCCGGAGAGCGTCGAATCCAGATTCTGCAGACGCTGGCGGCCATGCTGGAGCAGCCAGGCGCAGACCGCATCACCACGGCGGCACTGGCCGCGCAAATGTCGATCAGCGAGGCGGCCCTCTACCGCCACTTTGCCAGCAAGGCCCAGATGTACGAAGGCCTGATCGAGTTCATCGAGCAGTCCGTCTACAGCCTGGCCGTGCAGATCACCGGCCGCGATGTGCCGGACCCCGCCAAGACCGTGGAGCAGGGCATTGCCCAGGCCCACCGGGTCGTGGCCATGGTGCTGCAGTTTGGCGAGCGCAACCCCGGCATGGTGCGCGTGATGCTGGGCGATGCGCTGCAGTCCGAAAACCCCCGTCTGCAGCAGCGCATGCAGCAGTTCTTCGAGCGCATCGAGACCACCTTGCGCCAGTGCCTGCGCGTGGTGCCCGGCGGCGATGCATCGGCTACGCCCACCGTGGATGCCAATGTGCGCTCCAGCGTGCTGATGTCCTTCCTGATCGGCCGCCTGCAGCGCTTTGCGCGTTCGGATTTCCGCCGCCTGCCCACCGAGCAGCTGGACGCCTGCCTGTCCTTGATGGCGCACTGACGCCAGCCAACCCCATCGCAAAAGCTGCTGAGCCTGACAAGGCCAGCAGCTTTTTTCATGGGGGGCACGGCCGTTGCCGTGGTTTACCCTTGCTTTGCACACCAACGGTTGGCAGCACACTGGGTTTGTGCAAGAATCAAAAAAGAACGACCGTGCTATTTTTGATTTATGACCAAACCCCTTGCTTCCACCCCAGGCCCTGCCGAGATCGCCAAGCTGGCCAAAGGCGCCCAAACGCGTGCTGCGATTGTGGATGCCGCCCTGTCCCTGGCCGCGCAAGAGGGGCTCGATGGCCTGTCGCTGGGCATGGTGGCGCTGGCCATGGGCATGAGCAAGTCAGGGGTGTTTGCCCACTTTGGCTCACGTGAGGAGCTCCAGTGCTCGGTGGTGCGCGAATACCATGAGCGCTTTGAGCGCGAGATCTTTGTACCGGCGCTGCAGGTGCCCCGTGGGCTGGCCCGCTTGCTGCATATGGCCACCGGCTGGATGGGTAGCACCGCCCAGCCCAATGATGCCAGCCGCCTCTACGGCAGCCTCTACATCAGCGGCGCGGTGGAGTTTGATGACCGGCCCGGCGATGTGCGCGATGCGCTGTCCGAGTCGGTGCGCATCTGGATGGATGCGATGCGCCGCGCGATTGTGCAGTCCCAGACCGAAGGCCAGCTGCGCAGCGATGTCGCTCCCGACCAGGTGCTGTTCGAGCTGCACGGCATCATTTTGTCGCTGCACTATGAAACCCGCTTTCTCCATGGCCCGCAGGCGCTGCGCCATGCTGCCACCGGCCTGCGCGGCATCTTGCTGCGCCATGCGGTGAACCCCGAGCGCGAGGCCGCCTTGATCGATGCCGCGCTGGCCCCTTGCCTGGCAGCGCTGCCCGATGCGGCCGCGCCCGCCTCCGTTTCTGTTTTGACCTCGTAATTTTTCCAAAGGACTTTCCATGCCTCAGTACACCCCACCGCTGCGCGACATGCAGTTCCTCATGCAAGAAGTGCTGGACCTGCCGGCCCGCTTTGCCCAATTGCCGGCCTATGCCGAGGTGGACACCGGCACCATGGATGCGATTTTGGAAGAGGCCGGCAAGTTTGCGGTCGAGGTCGTGCAGCCACTCAACCTGCCTGGTGATGCCGAAGGCTGCACGCGCAACCCGGCCGATTCGAGCGTGACCACGCCCAAGGGCTTCAAGGAGGCCTATGCCAAGTATGTGGAAGGCGGCTGGGCGGCCCTGTCGTGCGACAGCGCCTATGGCGGCCAGGGCCTGCCCTTTGTGCTGAACCAGTGCCTGTATGAGATGCTCAACAGCGCCAACCAGGCCTGGGCCATGTACCCCGGCCTGTCGCACGGCGCCTATGAGGCACTCCATGTGTATGGCTCGGACGAGCAGAAAAAGCTTTACCTGCCCAAGCTCACCAGCGGTGAATGGACCGGCACCATGTGCCTGACCGAGCCCCATTGCGGCACCGACTTGGGGCTGCTGCGCACCAAGGCAGAGCCCCAAGCCGATGGCAGCTACAAGATCACCGGCAACAAGATTTTCATCAGCGCCGGTGAGCACGACATGACCGACAACATCGTGCACCTGGTGCTGGCCCGCCTGCCCGATGCGCCCAAGGGCAGCAAGGGCATCAGCCTGTTCCTGGTGCCCAAGTTCCTGGTCAATGCCGATGGCTCGCTGGGTGCGCGCAACCCCATCAGCTGCTCGGGCCTGGAGCACAAGATGGGCATCCATGGCAATGCCACCGCCCAGATCGCCATCGATGGCGCCGTGGGCAGCCTGGTTGGCCAGGCCAACAAGGGCCTGCAGGCCATGTTTGTGATGATGAATGCCGCACGCCTGGGCGTTGCCAACCAGTCGCTGGGCCTGATGGCCGTGGCTTATGAAAATGCACTGGCCTACGCCAAGGACCGCGTGCAGATGCGCAGCCTGTCGGGCACCAAGGCCAAGGACCTGCCGGCCGACCCGATCATCGTGCACGCCGATGTGCGCCGCATGCTGCTGACCGCCAAGGCCTACAGCGAAGGCGGCCGCGCGATGATGGTCGCCACCTCGGCCCTGGTCGACGAAGAGTTGAACCACCCCGACGAAGCCGTGCGCAAGGCCCATGCCGCGCAGGTGGCCCTGCTCACCCCCATCCTCAAGGCCTTTTTGACCGACAAGGGTTTTGAGGTGACCGTGCTGTGCCAGCAGGTGTTTGGCGGCCATGGCTACATCCATGAGACCGGCATGGAGCAATTTGTGCGCGATGCGCGCATCAACATGATCTACGAAGGCACCAATGGCATCCAGGCGCTGGATCTGTTGGGGCGCAAGGTGCTGGGGGACCAGGGCGCGGCGCTCAAGGCGCTGGGCAAGCTGGTGCAGGGTCTGGTCGAGGAAGAGGGCGTCAACGAGCGCATGGCCGACTTCATCAACCCGCTGGCGCAGCTGGCCGGCCAGATGACCGGCATCACCACCGAGCTGGGCCTCAAGGCGCTGCAAAACCCTGACGAAGTGGGCGCTGCGGCGACCGACTACCTGTGTGTGATGGGCCACCTGGTGATGGGCTACTGGTGGGCGCGCATGGCCCAGACCGCGCTGCGCGCACTGGCCGAAGGCGATGTGACGGGCAAGACCTTCTACGAAGCCAAGCTGCAGACGGCACGCTTTTACTTTGCGCGCCTGTTCCCCGAGGCGGGCCTGCGCGTGCGCACCATGCGCACCGGCAGCAAGCTCTTGATGAACACCGACGCGGCGCTGGCTTGACAGCTGCAGTGCTGCCGAAAAACACCGAAGGAGACCCTGATGCAAACCTTGCTGAAACCTGTGCTGATGGTGGCTGGCAGCTTGGCGGTGGCACTGCCAGCGCTCGCGGCGGACATGTCGCCGGTGGGCCTGTGGCGCACCTTTGACGAGAAAAGCGGTGAACCCAAGTCCGAGGTGCGCATCAGCGACAGCGGCGGGGTGCTCAGCGGCAAGGTGGAAAAGCTGCTGCGCAAGGGTGCCGATCTGCAGGCCGTCTGTGACCGCTGCAGCGATGACCGCAAGGGGCAGCCGCTCGTCGGCCTGGAGATCATCCGCGGTGCCAAGCAGGCGCCGGGCAAGGCGGTCTGGGAAGACGGCAAGATCCTCGACCCGGAAAACGGCAGCAGCTACAGCCTCAAGCTCACACCTGCGGACAACGGCAACAAGCTCGATGTGCGCGGATCGATTGGCCCCTTTGGCCGCACGCAGACCTGGACGCGCGTCGAATAGGTTTTGAATACAACGGCTTGTCAGCGAATCCCTATCAGGGGCTGACAGCCATGAAATGTGGAGTAACCATGTCCCGATTTGTGGTGAAAAAAGTGGCGGTGCTCGGCGCCGGCGTGATGGGCGCGCAGATTGCGGCCCACCTCGTCAATGTGCGCGTGCCGGTGGTGCTGTTTGACCTTCCTGCCAAGGAAGGCCCCAAAAGCGCGATTGCCCAGAAGGCCATTGCCAACCTGAAAAAGCTCAAGCCCTCGCCGCTGGGCGTGGCGGCTGAAGCGGATCTGATCACGCCCGCCAACTACGAAGAACACCTGGCGCAGCTCAAGGACTGCGACCTGGTGATCGAGGCGATTGCCGAGCGCATGGACTGGAAGCGTGATCTGTACCACCAGATTGCGCCGTTTGTCGCACCCCATGCGATCCTGGCTTCCAACACCTCGGGGCTGTCGATCACTGCGTTGTCGGAAGCATTGCCAGAGCAGCTGCGCCACCGCTTCTGCGGCATCCACTTCTTCAACCCCCCGCGCTATATGCAGCTGGTGGAGCTGATCCCCACGGCAGCGACCGAGCCCCAGGTGCTGGACCAGCTCGAGAGCTTTGCTACCAGCCAGCTGGGCAAGGGCGTCATCCGCGCCAAGGACACGCCCAACTTTGTTGCCAACCGCGTCGGCGTGGCGGGCATGCTGTCGACCATTGCCGAGGCCGAGCGCTTTGGTCTCAGCTACGACGTGGTCGATGACCTGACTGGCAAGAAGCTGGGGCGTGCGAGCTCGGGCACCTTCCGCACCGCCGATGTGGTGGGCCTGGACACCCTGGCCCATGTCATAGCGACGATGCAGACCCAGCTGACGGCGCAGAGCGACTCGTTCTACGCCAGCTACACCACGCCGGCGGTATTGACCCAGCTGATCGCCAACGGCGCGCTGGGCCAAAAGACCAAGGCGGGTTTTTACCGCAAGACCAAGATGGGCATCGAGCGCTTTGACTCCGCGCACCAGGCCTATGTGCCCTCGGGCGAAAAGGGCAACGACGTCTATACCCGCATGCTGAAAAAGCCGGCGGGCGAGCGCCTGCAGCTGCTGCGGGGCAGCGAGGGCGCGCAAGGCCAGTTCCTCTGGGCCATCTTGCGCAACAGCTTCCACTACGCCGCCGTGCACCTGAAAGACATTGCCGACAATGCCCGCGATGTGGATCTGGCCATGCGCTGGGGCTTTGGCATGCAGCAAGGCCCGTTCGAGCTGTGGCAGGAAGCCGGCTGGCTGCAGGTGGCCAAGATGGTGCAGGAGGACATTGACGCTGGCAAGGCACTCAGCACCGAGCCGCTGCCGCAATGGGTGTTTGAAGGCCCCGTGGCGGACGCCGGCGGTGTGCACACGGCGCAGGGCTCCTGGAGCGCTGCCGAGAACCGCTTTGTGCCGCGCCGCGATCTGCCGGTCTATGCGCGCCAGCTCTTTCCCGAGCGCGTGCTGGGCGAGACGAGCGCGCCCGCGCAGGACTGGCGCACGGCAGGCCGCACCCTGGCCGAGAGCAAGGCCTCACGCAGTTGGACCCTCGATGACCAGGTGCTGGTCTTCAGCATCAAGACCAAGATGCATGCCATCAGCCCCGATGTGATGGAAGACCTGCAGGCCGCGCTGACGCTGGCCGAAAAGGATTTTGATGCGATGGTCGTCTGGTCGGGCGATGCACCGTTCAGCGTGGGCGCCGATCTGCAGGCGATGATGCCGGCCTTTGCACTGCAAGGCCCGATGGCCATCGATCAGATCGAGCAGGTGATGCAGCAGCTCTTCCTGTCGGTGCGCTATGCGCAGATCCCGGTGGTTGGCGCTGTGCATGGCATGGCGCTGGGCGGCGGCTGCGAGCTGCTGCTGCACTGCGCACGCCGCGTGGCGCATATGGAAAGCTATATCGGCCTGGTGGAGATGGGCGTGGGCCTGGTGCCCGGCGCCGGCGGCCTCACCAATGTCGCCTACCAGGCCGCGCGCCATGCGCAGTATTCCACCGGCACGGATCTGCTGCCCTTCCTGGCCAATGGCTTTACCGCAGCCGCCAAGGCCACAGTCGGCACCAGCGCGCTGGAGTCGCAGGCCATCGGCTACCTGCAGGCCGATGATGTCATCGTGCCGCACCGCGACGAGCTGCTGTTTGTGGCGCTGACGCAGGCCAAGGCCATGGCGCAGTCGGGCTGGCGCCCACCGCAGCGCAAGCCCTTCCCGGTGGCCGGCCGCAGTGGTGCAGCCACCTTGCGCAGCACCCTGGTCAACATGCGCGAAGGCGGCTTCATCACCGAGCACGACATGCTGATCGCCAGCCATATGGCCGATGTGGTCTGCGGCGGCGATGTGGATGCCGGCACCCTGGTGAACGAGGAGTACCTGATGGCGCTGGAGCGCAAGGCCTTCACCGACCTGATCGTGAAGGAAAAAACCCAGGAGCGCATTCTGGGCATGCTGAACACCGGCAAGCCGGTCCGCAACTGAGGCCCAGCATGCAAGACAACGCCCTGCTCTCCAACACCCTCTCCCGCAAGCGGGAGAGGGCAGGGGTGAGGGCGGATGTCAGCGTGCAGCAAGCCCGCGCCCTGCGCCAAGCCTCCACCACTGCAGAACAACTGCTCTGGCGCCACCTGCGCAACCGCCAACTGGCGGGCGCCAAGTTCCGCAGACAGCATCCGCTGGGGCCTTACATCCTGGATTTTGTCTGCCTGGAGCAGGGTCTGGTGGTGGAGATCGATGGCGGCCAGCATGCGGATCTGCAGGCGCAAGCCTATGACCAGCAGCGCACGGTGTGGTTGCATCAGCAAGGCTTGCGCGTGCTGCGATTCTGGAACCACGACGTATTGCAACAAACCAACGAGGTGCTTGCGCAGCTGCTGCAGGCCCTCACCCCAGCCCTCTCCCGCTTGCGGGAGAGGGAGGTGAATACAGAGGACGAGTGACCATGAGTAAACAAGTTCAAGACGCCTACATCGTTGCGGCGACGCGCACGCCGATTGGCAAGTCGCACAAAGGCTATCTGCGCAATATGCGCCCTGACGATCTGCTGGCCACCACGATGAAGGCCGTGCTGGCGCAGGTGCCGGGGCTGGACCCGCAGGCGATTGAGGATGTGGTTTGCGGCTGCGCGATCCCCGAAGCCCAGCAGGGCCTGAATGTGGCGCGTATCAGCGCGGTGCTGGCAGGGCTGCCGGTGGGGGTGGGCGGGGTGACGGTCAACCGCTTTTGCGCATCGGGCCTGACGGCACTGCAGATGGCGGCCGACCGCATCCGCGTGGGTGAGGCAGATGTGATGATCGCCGCCGGTGTAGAGAGCATGAGCATGGTGCCGATGATGGGCAACTCGCCGTCGCTGTCGCCGTCCATCTTTGAGCGCGAAGGCGATGTCGGCATTGCCTACGGCATGGGGCTGACTGCCGAGAAAGTCGCGCAGCGCTGGAAGGTGAGCCGCGATGCCCAGGATGTCTTTGCACTGCAGTCTCACCAGCGCGCGCTGGCGGCGCAGCAGGCCGGCGATTTTGCCGCTGAGATCACGCCGATCACCGTGACCGACCGGGGGGTGGACATCGCCCGGGGTGAGGCGGTCAGCCGCTCGCGCACGGTGGACCTCGATGAAGGCCCGCGCCCGGACACGTCGATCGAGGGACTGGCCAAGCTGCGCACCGTGTTTGCGGCGCGCGGCTCTGTCACTGCCGGCAACAGCTCGCAGACCAGCGATGGTGCAGGTGCCTTGCTGGTGGTGAGCGAGGCGGCGCTCAAGCGCTTTAACCTGACGCCGCTGGCGCGCTTTGTCAGCTATGCCAGCAAGGGCGTGCCGCCCGAGATCATGGGTATTGGCCCGATCGAGGCGATCCCGGTCGCGCTGCGCCATGCCGGCCTGTCCTTGCAGGATATCGACTGGATCGAGCTGAACGAGGCCTTTGCCGCGCAGTCGATCGCGGTCATGCAGCAGCTGGGCATGGATCCGGCCAAGGTCAACCCCATGGGCGGCGCAATTGCGCTGGGCCACCCGCTGGGCGCCACCGGTGCCATCCGCGCGGCCACCGTCGTGCATGCGCTGCAGCGCAACAAGCTCAAGTACGGCATGGTGACCATGTGCGTGGGCATGGGGCAGGGCGCGGCGGGCATTCTGGAGCGCATCTAAACCGGCGCTGGCTACGGCATCTGTCGCCCACTGGGCTGCAACAGATGCCGTTGGCTGCTAATGTCGGGTGGCAGAAAATGCAACTGCAAGACAGGTCTTGAAAGGCTTGGTACGGGCACATGGCGTTTTCGGCGGATTCGAAAATTTCTGCGAAAGATGTCCGAATGAGTGAACTCTCCTCCCACCACGCCCGCCATGCCTTTGACCGTGCGATGGCCATGGAACCCAGCGGCCAGAACCAGTATGCGGCGCAGGCTAGCAAGGACTACTGGAACATGGTCGGGCCCTACGGCGGCATCACTGCTGCGCAAGTGGCCCAGGCCGTGCTGCAGCACCCGCAGCGCCTGGGCGATCTGGTGGCGGTCACCGTGAACTACGCCGGCGCCGTGGGCGAGCGGCCTTATGTGATCGAAGCCATCCCGGCGCGCACCAATCGCAGCACCCAGCACTGGATCATCACCTTGCGCGAGCAAGACGCCGAGGGCCAGTGGTCCACGACGACCACCGCGACCGCGATGACGGCCCTGGCGCGCGATACCTGGTCGGATGACGAGTACGTGATGCCCGAGGTGCCGCCTTCCAGCGCGGTGGAACGCTACACCACCGATTTCCGCGTGGAATGGCTGAACCGCTACAACATCCGCCCGCTGTTGGGCGGCTATCCGACGGAGTGGGACGGCGCAAGCAGCCCGAGCCTGACCCGCATGTGGGTCAGTGACGAGCCCCCGCGCCCGCTCGATGTGCCGGCGCTCACCTCGCTGTGTGACGTGTTTTTTCCTCGCATCTGGCTGCGCCGCGCCAAGCGCGTGCCGGTGGGCACCGTGTCCTTGACGGTCTATGTGCATGCCAGTGCCGAGCAATTGGCCGCAGTCGGCACCCAGCCGGTGCTGGCCCAGGCCCAGGGCCAGGGCTTTCGGGATGGTTTTTTTGACCAGACCGCGCAGATCTGGTCCCCCCAGGGCGTTTTGCTGGCCACCAGCCACCAGCTGGTCTATTACAAGGAATAAGGCGCGCCAAATCCGGTTAGCATGCCAGCGTCTTCGGTGTGCGCCCTGGCCGTGGCCCGGGCCCGGCACCGACCCCTTTTTTGAGAGACTGTTATGACGATCCAATCCTCGTGCGACGATATCCGGGTGCTGGCCGAAGCGGGCATCTGCACCATCACCTTCAACCGGGTGGCCAAGAAGAACTCGCTGACCGGCGCCATGTACCTGGCCCTGGCGGAGGTCTTGCAGCAGGCCGCCAGCAGCGCCGAGGTGCGCGTGGTGCTGTTCCAGGGCGATGCCTCGGTGTTCACGGCGGGCAACGACCTGGGCGATTTCCTCCACGGCCCCAAGCCCGATGACAACGCGCCGCCGTTCCAGTTTTTGCAGGCACTGGCCGCGTTCCCCAAGCCGATCGTCGCGGCCGTCTGCGGCCCGGCCGTGGGCATTGGCACGACGATGCTGCTGCACTGCGACCTGGTCTATGCCGGTGACAACGCGATGTTCTCGCTGCCGTTCGTGAACCTGGGCTTCTGCCCCGAAGGCGCATCCAGCCTGCTGCTGCCCCAGCTGATGGGCCACCAGCGTGCCTGCGAGGCCTTGCTGCTGGGCGACCCCTTCATGGCCGAGGCGGCACTGGAAGTGGGCCTGGTCAACCGCGTGGTGCCCCCGACCGAATGCAACACCATCGCCCAGGCGCAAGCCGCCAAGCTGGCCGCCAAGCCGCTGGCCTCGCTGATGGCCAGCAAGCGCCTGCTCAAGAGCGGCCAGATGGCAGCCGTTCAGTCGCGCATCGCCGAAGAAGGCCGTGTGTTTGCCGATCTGCTGCAGCAGCCCGCTGCCAAAGAGGCGATGCAGGCCTTTATGGAAAAGCGCAAGCCCAACTTCAGCGGTCTGTGATCCCTGCTTAGGCGCCCTTGGCAGGCACCAGCTTGCCAATGCGGCAGCCCTGCGCTGCCAGCAGCGCGCCAAACGCGGGCGAGCGCAGATAGGCCCATTCCACCGGCCGCTGCT
Organism: Comamonas squillarum; assembly: GCF_025309455.1. Taxonomy (NCBI): domain Bacteria; kingdom Pseudomonadati; phylum Pseudomonadota; class Betaproteobacteria; order Burkholderiales; family Comamonadaceae; genus Comamonas; species Comamonas squillarum. Next base: position 2,793,367 of record NZ_CP104377.1, on the reverse strand, counting down.
GGCCAATGGCGTCATTGGGCATCGGCGTTTGCGCCGGGTGGCACATCAGCAAACTGCCGTCTTGGCATTCGGCCAGCCATTGGGCCATCAGGCCGCCATAGGCGGCTTCCGTCGGCGCATCAAAACCATAGACCCCGGCAAAGCCTTGGTTGGTGGCCCAATGCTGGCGCTGCAGCTGGTGGCTGAGGCGCCAGCCGCCCAGGAGCGCAATCGTGGCTGATTTGGCCTGCCAGCGCAGGGCGCCCGCAGGGGCCGTGGAGCGGATCCAGATTTGCCGGGCCGCTGCTGCGCCATAGCGCGCTTCGAGTTCAGCCAGCATCGCTTTGCGCACGCCGGGCAGCTGGTGCACATGCTGGTGGCCATCCACATAGACGGGCGGCATGCCCAACGCATCCTCAAAGGCATCGAGCTGGCGGCGCCAGGCATCGCGCAGCGCAGTAGCAGACAGCCGGGCGGTATAGGCCTGGCTGAGAATGCGCGTGATGGGGGTATCGGGCGCCACGCCATGGCCTTCGGTCAGGTTGAAATGCAGGCCCAGGTCCAGCTGGCCGCGCACAGCCGGCAAGGCGCGCGCCGCTGTGCGCCAGCCCGGTGCCGTGGTCATGCAGCTGGTGGCCGAGAGGCGGCCCAGCGCCGCCAGCTCCAGCACGGCGGCGTCGATGGCCGGGTGCAGCGCAAAATCGTCGGCGCAGAGGGTGATGTGTTTCATGGTGCTCAGTGCGACGCAGCGTGGGCAAAGGCCCAGCACTTGGCCGCGGCAAAGGTGAATACCGCCACGACGACCAGCACCGCGACCAGGCTCCAGGCGTAGTGCAAGTGCAGCTGGTGCAGGGCCAGGTAGTAGAGCAGTTCATTGAGGGCAAAGGAGCTGCAGGCGACCAGAAAGAAGCGCGGCAGCGCCTGGGCATGCGGCGCCTGTTTATCGGCAAAGGTCAGCCAGGCGTGCCCGCTGTAGCTGACCACAAAGGCGACCAGAAAAGCCAGCACATTGGCCAGCAGCGGTGCCATGCCTGCGCCGCCGACCAGCAGCAGCACCACCAGCAAATGGGTGGCAGCGGCCGAGCCGCCCACGGCAATAAACTGCAGCCCCTGGGGCAGTCTGCGCAGGCGATCGGCCAAGGCAGCGATCGGCAAGCTCAGGACTCCGGCGGCATCGGCGCGACCGGTGCGGGCGCGGTGGCGGATGCGGGCACAAGCGGGGGCGCAGCGGGCTCGCTGCTCACGGGGCTGCGGTCGTCGTTGTTCGCCACGATGTACAGGGGCCGGCGCTTGACCTCGTCGTAAATGCGGCCGATGTACTCGCCCAGCATGCCGATGGACATCAGCTGCACGCCGGAGAACAGCATCAGGCCGGCGGCCAAGGTCGGCCAGCCATCGATGGGGTTGTCCAGCACCAGGGTCTCGATGGTGATGTAGATGCCGTAGATGATGGCGATAACCGAGATGCAAAAGCCCACCAGGCTCCAGATACGCAGCGGCAAGGTGGTGAACGAGGTCAGGCCCTGGAACGCCAGCGCGAAGAGCCGGTGAAAATTGAAGCTGGACTGGCCGCTGCGCCGGCTGTCGGGCACAAAGGGCAGTGCCACGCTCTTGAAGCCGACCCAGGCGTACAAGCCCTTCATGAAACGGTTGCGCTCGGGCAACTGGCGCAGCGCATCGACGACCTTGCGGTCCATGAGCCGGAAATCGCCGGCATTCTCGGGGATATGGATCGCGTTGTCGCGGTTCATCAGGTAGTAGAACAGCGACGTGCCCCAGCGCTTGGCCTTGGCTTCGCCGGCGCGGTCGGCAATCACGCCGTAGACCATGTCATAGCCGCCCTGCCACAGCTGCACCATCTCAGCAATCAGGGGCAGCGGGTGCTGAAAATCCGCATCGATCAACAGCACCGCATTGCCGCGTGCATAGTCGAGCCCGGCGGTCATCGCCGCTTCCTTGCCAAAATTGCGCGCCAGCTGGATGTAGTGCAGCGGCAGCTGCTGGCCCAGGCGCTGGGCCACCTCATCGGTCGCATCCTTGCTGCCGTCGTTGACCAGCACAATCTCGCATTCCACGGACAGCGCGCGCACCGTCTCGTACAGGGCGGGCAGAAAGGCTTCCAGGTTGCTGGCTTCGTTGTAGGCGGGCACCACGCAGCTCAGGCGCAAGGGCGGCCTGGGCGCTGTGCGGGCGGCGGGCGGGGCGGGGGGCAGGGTATCAGGCATAGATGGGCTGCATTTGCGCGCAGTCTAGCGCATGGCGCGGTGGCATCCCAGCAGAATCTGCGATTGCCGTGCAGGGCGCTTGACTGCATACTGCGGTGGATGAGCACCGCCACCTTGCCTGCCCCGCATTCCAAAGCACCAGCCTATGTCTCCATGCAGGGCCTGGATAACGCCTATGTCGAAGGCCTGCGCGACATTTTTGAAGAGCGCATCGTTTTCAACAAGCTGCTGGGGCTCAAGCTCCAGGCCGTGCAGGACGATGCGGTCTGGGCGAGTCTGGAGATGCGCGCCGAGCTGATTGGCCATTTTGGCCTGCAGCGCGTGCACGGGGGCGTCATCAGTGCCAGCCTGGATGCGCTGGGCGGCATCGCGGTGATGGCGGCCTCCGGCGCCAAACATGTGGGTGAGCCGGTGATGCAGCGCCTGATGCGTTTTGCCAAGCTGGGCACCATTGATTTGCGGGTCGACTACCTGCGTCCGGGCACCCACGGCCCTTTTGGGCTGCAGGCCCGGGTGCTGCGCTTGGGCTCGCGGGTGGCCACGACGCGCTCGGATTTTTGCGACAGCAGCGGCCAGGTGCTGGCCACGGCCACGGCGGCCTATATCGTGTCCTGAAGCGGGCTGGCGGTACTATTGCGATGTTGGGAAATGTGAGATTTGTCCGACCTATGAAAGTATTGATAGGAAAGGCCGCCATAGTTGCCGCCTGTTACGACTAGTGTCAAATTTTGTGAACACCCTAGCTATAAATTGAATAGCATGTTGAAGCTTTTCACAAGGAGAACCGATGGCTGTACAAAACCCTTTCTTCGGCGGACGCCGTGACAATGACTCTTCTGCCTCCAAATTCATGGGAGGCAATGCTTCGAGTACTTCGGGCAGCACCTTGCCCAGCACCGCAGCGGGCTCTGCCAGCTCCGTGCTCGGCGGCAACCTGAGCGGCCACAAGGCCGACGAGCCCAGCAACCTCTCTCCTACCTCTTCCTACACCAGCACCGTGACCACTGACACCACCGCCGGCACCGGCAGCAAACTGACTGTTGGCCCCAATATCAAGCTCAAGGGCGTTGAGATCACCGATTGCGACACCTTGGTGGTGGAAGGCACGGTCGAGGCCACGATGGATTCGCGCGTGATCCAGATTGCCGCAGAAGGGGCCTTCCGTGGCTCGGCGGAGATCGATATCGCCGAAATCCATGGCGAATTCGAAGGCAACCTGACGGTGCGCGACAAGCTGGTGATTTTTGGCAGCGGCCGTGTGCACGGCAAGATCCGCTACGGCAAGGTCATCATCGAAGAAGGTGGTCAGCTGACCGGCGAGATCGAGTGCTCCAACAGCACGCGCAAAACCGTGGCCGCCAGCACCACGACCAGCAAGACGGAAAAGCCCGCCGAAAGCCTGGCTTGATCGCTGAGGCCCCGGCCTCCCGCTTGTGAAAAAGCCGCTGCAGCGCAGATTTGCGTTGCAGCGGCTTTGGTGTTTTTAGGCCGGTCGCCGGTGGCCCATGGCCGGTCAGACCGGCAGCGGAGGCACGGTGCGGGGATGGCCTTCGTCATCGATGGCGACATAGGTCAAGGTCGCCTCGGTCACCTTGAAGAACTGGCCTTGCTTGGACAGGCGCTCGGCAAACACCTCGACCTGAACCGTCATCGAGGTCGTGCCCACACGCACCAGCTTGGCGTAGAACGACAGGATGTCGCCCACGCGCACGGGCTGCTTGAAGATGAATTCATTGACCGCCACGGTGACGGTGCGGCCGCGCGAGTGGCGCAGCGGCAGTACCGAGCCGCCCAGATCCACCTGCGACATGACCCAGCCGCCAAAGATATCGCCGTTGGCATTGCAGTCGGCGGGCATGGGAACCACGCGCAAAACCAGCTCTTTGTCCTGGGGAAGCGCGTTGGATGCGGTGCGTGGGGTATTCATGGTCACAATGGAGGTCTATAACAAACCCACCATTGTCTCCGATGCGACGTTATGCCGAGGCGCCCGCCGCCACAAGCCCTACCCCTAGTGATGGAAAAAATCTGACCGCTGGCGACGGCCGTACCTTGAAGCGACTGCTGCCGTATTTGTGGACCTACAAGTGGCGGGTGCTCGCCGCCCTGGTGCTGATGGTGGGGGCCAAGGTGGCCAATGTCGGCGTGCCGGTACTGCTCAAGCATGTGGTCGATGCGCTCGATATCCGGCCCGGCCAACCCCAGGCCTTGCTGGTGGTGCCGGTGGGACTGCTGCTGGCCTACGGGGGCCTGCGGCTTTTGACCTCGGTGTTTGGCGAGCTGCGCGAGCTGGTGTTCTCCAAAGCCACGCAGGGCGCCGCGCGCGCAATTGCGCTGCAGACCTTTGAGCATCTGCATGCGATGAGCCTGCGCTTTCACCTCGAGCGCCAGACCGGCGGCATGACGCGCGATATCGAGCGCGGCGTCAAAGGGGTGGAATCCCTCATCTCCTACTCGCTCTACAGCATCGTGCCCACCTTGATCGAGCTGGCGCTGGTGCTGGGCATTCTGGCCGTGCAGTTCGATATCTGGTTTGCCATCATCACCATCGTTGCGCTCACGGTCTACATCACGTTCACCGTGGTGGTCACCCAGTGGCGCACGCATTTTCGGCGCGAGGCGAACCTGATCGACTCCTCGGCGCACAGCAAGGCGATTGACTCGCTGCTGAACTACGAGACGGTGAAGTACTTCAACAACGAGGCCTTTGAAGCCCAGCGCTATGACGGGGATCTGGAAAAACTGCGCCGCTCGCGCCTCAAGAGCCAAAGCAGCCTGAGCCTGCTCAACAGTGGCCAGCAGCTGATCATTGCAGTCGCGCTGGTCGCAATGCTGTGGCGTGCCACCCAGGGCGTGGTCGACGGCCGGCTCAGCCTGGGCGATCTGGTGATGATCAATGCCTTCATGATCCAGCTGTACATTCCGCTCAATTTCCTGGGCACCTTGTACCGCGAGATCAAGCAAAGCCTGACCGACCTCGACCGCATGTTTGTGCTGATGGACCAGCAGCGCGAGGTGGCTGATGCGCCGACGGCCCAGCCGCTGGCGCTGCAGGCCGAGCCTGAGCTGCGTTTTGACGACGTGCATTTTGCCTACCACCCGGATCGCCCCATTTTGCAGGGCCTGAGCTTTGTCGTGCCTGCGGGCAAGACCGTCGCGGTGGTGGGCCCTTCGGGCGCCGGCAAATCCACGCTCGCGCGGTTGATCTTTCGTTTTTACGATGTGCAGGCGGGCGCCATCCGCATTGCGGGCCAGGACATCCGCGATCTGACGCAGGACAGCCTGCGCCGCGCCATCGGCATCGTGCCGCAGGACACCGTGCTGTTCAATGACACCGTCGCCTACAACATCGCCTATGGCCGGCCCGGCGCATCGCAACAGGAGATCGTGCAGGCTGCGCAGGCCGCGCGCATCCACACGATGATCGCCGCCTCACCCGAAGGCTATGCCACCCGTGTGGGTGAGCGCGGGCTCAAGCTCTCGGGCGGCGAAAAGCAGCGCGTGGCCATTGCCCGCACCTTGCTCAAGAACCCGCCGATCCTCATCTTTGACGAGGCCACCTCGGCGCTGGACTCGGCCAACGAGCGCGCCATCCAGCAGGAGCTGCAAAAGGCCGCGCAGGGCAAGACCACCTTGGTGATTGCCCACCGCCTGTCCACCGTGGTGGATGCGCATGAAATCCTGGTGATGGACGCCGGCCGCATTGTGGAGCGCGGCACCCATGCGCAGCTGCTGGCGCAGGGTGCGCGCTATGCCAGCATGTGGGCCTTGCAGCGCAACCAGGTGCAGCAGTAGATTGAAATTTGCTTAGCGCTTGCTGCGCGAGAGCCGCTTGACGTTGCTTACGGCCTTGGCATGGACGGGTGTGATGCCGGCGTTGAGCACGTCGGTGACGGCCCGTACCTGCTGCGTGACCATGCGCGAGGTAGCCTTGCCCACGCCAAAGGCGGCCAGCGGGTTGCTGCTGCCGGGGGTGAGCGGCCCTGGGACGGTATACAGGCTGGCGGCGGCCTGCCAGTAGGCTGTACAGGCCTGGGTCCACATCCCGATCCAGGATTCGTAAAAGGCGGTGACCTTTTCGTTGCCCATACGGTAGAACTCTTGCTGGTCGCGCGCCGAAGGCTGGGTGCCAGCGAGCATCATGCGGCCCACGCGTTGTGCGACCACCTGGGGAGCAGCCAAGCTGAGCTCCAGGCTTTTGGTGGCCAGATTCTGGACCTTGGCTTGGGTAGTGTGTCTTGCAGTCATGGGCATTCCCAGTGGGTTAAAACTAAGGAAATTGTAGAAAGCTTTGAAGAATGCTGCATTGCAGCAACTTCACCTGCCTGCACCCATGGTTATTGCTTAAGCCATTGATATGAAAAGAATACCTGTATTTCTTGCACCATTCTTGTGGGGTAGGTGCAGCGCTTGACCTGGCCTAGGACTGCGCATTGTTTGCAATGGCTGGCGCGTCCTGTTGCTGCAGCGCCTCCAGCTCGTCGCTGCTGAAGACGCGCGAGCGCGTGTGAAAGGCCTTGCCCTCGGGGCCTTCGAGTGAGAAGGTGCCGCCGCCGTGCGTGTCGATCACATCGATGATCAGCTGGGTGTGCTTCCAGTACGCGTACTGGGAGGTGCTCATGTAAAACGGGCAGCCCCCTATATCGCCCAGGTAGACATCGCCCTGGCCAATCGTCAGCTCGCCCAGCAGGTAGCAGTTGGCCGCGCTGTTGTCGCAGCAGCCGCCCGATTGGTGAAACATCAGGCCAGGGCCATGCTTGTCTTTGAGCAAGGCAATCAGCGCTTGCGCGGCCGGGGTGGCCACTACCTTTTCCACAACCATGTTGCTGTCTCCTGTGAGGTGGGCAAGGCAGGTGCCATGCCGGCGGGAATGGGTGGTGTTGCACAGGCGGTGTGCGTGGCCCCAGCCCTGACTGCTGAGGCAGCCTGGGTCGGGCACACCGCCCTGCATACCCTGTCTATTAGAAGAAGCCCAGCTTGTTTTCGGAGTAGGACACCAACAGATTCTTGGTCTGCTGGTAGTGGTTGAGCATCATCTTGTGGTTCTCACGGCCGATGCCGGACTCTTTGTAACCGCCAAAGGCGGCATGCGCGGGGTAGTGGTGGTAGCAGTTGGTCCAGACGCGGCCGGCCTTGATCGCGCGGCCCATGCGGTAGGCCAGGTTGCCATTGCGCGTCCACACACCTGCGCCCAGGCCGTACAGCGTATCGTTGGCCAGCTCCAGCGCTTCTTCTTCGGTCTTGAAGGTGGTGACGGCCAACACCGGGCCAAAGATTTCTTCCTGGAAGATGCGCATCTTGTTGTGGCCCTTGAACACCGTGGGCTGCACATAGTAGCCGCCGTCCAGGTCACCTCCTAGCTTGGCTTCGGCGCCACCGATCAGCACTTCAGCGCCTTCCTGGCGGCCCAGGTCCAGGTAGCTGCTGATCTTGATCAGCTGCTCCTTGCTGGCCTGCGCGCCCATCATGCTGTCGGTGTCCAGCGGGTTGCCATGCTTGATGGCGGCAATGCGCTTGAGCACTTTTTCCATGAAGCGGTCATAGATGGACTCATGGATCAGCGCGCGGCTGGGGCAGGTGCAGACCTCGCCCTGGTTGAAGGCAAACAGCACCAGGCCTTCGATCGCCTTGTCGAGGAAGGCATCGTCCTGGTCCATCACATCGGCAAAGAACACATTGGGCGACTTGCCGCCCAGCTCCAAGGTGGCTGGAATCAGGTTGTTGGCAGCGGCCTGGGCGATGACGCGGCCGGTGCTGGTCGAGCCGGTAAAGGCAATCTTGGCGATGCGCTTGCTGTTGGCCAGCGGCATGCCGGCCTCACGGCCATAGCCGTTGACCACGTTAAGCACGCCGGCGGGCAGCAGGTCTTCGATCAACTCGATGAGGATCAGCAGGCTGATGGGGGTGGATTCTGCGGGCTTGAGCACCACGCAGTTGCCCGCAGCAATGGCGGGGGCCAGTTTCCAGGCAGCCATCAGGATGGGGAAGTTCCAGGGAATGATCTGGCCCACAACGCCCAGCGGCTCGTGGTAATGGTAGGCCACCGTCGTGTTGTCAATCTCGCTGATGCCGCCTTCCTGCGCCCGCAGCGCGCCGGCAAAGTAGCGGAAGTGGTCGGCCGACAGCGGAATGTCGGCATTGAGCGTCTCGCGGATCGCCTTGCCGTTGTCCACCGTTTCGGCGTAGGCCAGCAGTTCGGTATTGGCGTCGATGCGCTCGGCAATCTGCAGCAGCACATTGGAGCGCTCGGTGGCTGATTTCTTGCCCCAGGCATCGGCCGCGGCATGGGCGGCATCCAGTGCCAGCTCCACATCTTCGGCGGTCGAGCGTGCGGCCTGTGTGTAGACCTGGCCGTTGATCGGCGAGATCACATCAAAGTACTGGCCCTTGACCGGCGCCTTCCACTGGCCGCCAATGAAGTTGTTGTACTGCTTTTTGTAGCTGATCTTGGCGCCCGATTGGCCGGGAAATACGTATTGCATGGTGTGTCTCCTTGGAAATGGATATCGCAAGCTGATTCGTGCCGGATGCCAGCAGGAAAAGGCACGAGTCACACCTGAGATATCAAGATGCATGCCAGGCCCGATTGCGTGCCAAGTGCTTGATTTGTATCAGTCCCGCTGGCCGCGATGGCTGGCGTTGGAACAGCGCCGGACAATGCAGGTGTTCCAATCTGGAACAGTCGGACAGCGGCATGGCTATTCACGGCGACTCCGTGCGGCCGCTTTCCTATACTGTCCCCATGGGCCTGCGCAGACAGGCTTGCAAGGAGACAACATGGATCCCCAGATCACCTCCCAGGTGCTGCGCCAGGCACGGGTGCATTTGTTGGCACATGGTGAATGCCCGCCCGGGGCGGTGCAGGCGCGCATTGCCAGCTCCTGGCAACGCAGCCTGCGCGCAGGGGTACAGCCAGTCGGCCGGGTGTCTTGCGGCGATCCGCTCACCGGCTCCGAAATGCGCCAGGTGCTCACGCGCAGCGAAGACCTGCTGGCCATTGCCCGGCCGGTGATGGACTATGTGTTCGAGCAGATCCAGGACAGCCACAGCATGGTCATCCTGGCCAACGCCCAAAGCACCCTGCTGCACACCTTGGGTGACGCCCCTTTTCTGAACAAGGCCGAGCGCGTGGCGTTGCGCAGTGGCGCGATCTGGACCGAAGAGGCGCGCGGCACGAATGCGATTGGCACGGCGCTGGTGGAAGCCACGCCGCTGCGCGTCGAAGGCGCGGAGCACTTTCTGGAGGCCAACAGTTTTTTGAACTGCGCAGCCTCGCCCATCTTCAGCGCCCAGGGCCAGCTGCTGGGCGTGCTCGATATCTCTGGCGACCAGCGCCTGGCCCAGGCCCATACCTTGGGGCTGGCCACCACCGCTGCCCGCATGATCGAAAACCGCTGGCTGCTGGCACGCCACCAGCGCGACTGGCGCATGCATTTCCACACCCAGGCCGAAGGGGTGGGTACCGCCGCCGAAGGCATTCTGGCGCTGACGCCCGATGGTTTGCTGCTGGGCGGCAACCGCACCGCCATGCAAAGCCTCAAGATTGCCGCGGCCGACTGGGGCCATCTGCACTGGGACGACATCAGCGCGATGCCGCTGCGCGACTGGCTGGCCCGGGGCCATACCCAGACCGAGCGCCTGCATCTGGCGGCCCTGCACACCGGCCGCAGCGTGTTTGCGCGCCTGGTGCTGCCTCAGGCATCACACGCCACGCCGGTGGGCGCTGCACCGCCCGCGCTGCCAGGCGATCGCGCGGGCCGGGCGCCGCTCGTGGCCGTGCCCCAGCCAGCGGCGCCCGATGCGCTGACCCGGCTGGACACCGGTGACCCGGGCTGGCGCGCTGCGGCCGAGCGCGGGCGGCGCACCTGGGGCAAGGGCATTGCCTTGCTGGTGCAGGGCGAATCGGGCGTAGGCAAGGAGCTGTTTGCGCGCGCGCTGCACGACAGCAGCGCACGCCATGCCGCGCCTTTTGTGGCCATCAATTGCGCGGCGATTCCGGAGCATTTGATCGAGGCCGAGCTGTTTGGCTACGAGTCCGGGGCTTTCACCGGCGCCCGGCGCGATGGCCAACTGGGCCGCTTGCGCGAGGCCCAGGGCGGCACGCTTTTCCTCGATGAAATTGGCGATATGCCGCTGGCGCTGCAAACCCGTTTGCTGCGTGTGCTGCAGGAGCGCAGCATCACGCCGTTGGGCGGCGGCAAGGCCCAGCAGCTCGATTTTGCGCTGGTCTGTGCCACCCACCACCAGCTGCGCGAGGCGGTGGCGCAGGGGCGCTTTCGGGCCGATCTGTTCTACCGTATCAACGGCCTGGCCTTGCAGCTGCCCGCGCTGCGCGAGCGCAGCGACCGCGAGGCCATCACCCGCCGCTTGCTGGACCAGTTCAACCCCAGCCAGCCGGTACGGCTGCATCCTGATCTGGCCTTTGCAATGGCGCACTACCCCTGGCCCGGCAATCTGCGCGAGTACGCCAACGCGCTGCAGACCGCATCGGCGCTGTTGCTGCCCGGCGAGGACACGATTGGCTGGTCGCAGCTCTCCGACGATCTGGCGCAGGAGCTGCTGCGCTACCGCGAGGGCGCGCCGATGGCGGTAGCCGCTTTGGCCGCGCAAGCGCAGCCACCCAGCCTGCCGGCCACCGATCTGAAAACCCTCTCGCACACCGCCATTGCGCAGATGCTGCAGCAGTGCCGGGGCAATGTATCACAGGCGGCCAAGCTGCTGGGCATCAGCCGGCAGACCCTGTACCGCCGGCTCAAGACGGCTTAGGCTTAGCTGCATGGCCTAAGATAGCTGCTGCGCCGGCACATGGTGTGCCGCCTGTTTGTTGGAATGCCCATGCCCGCCTCTGAAAACCCTGCTGTCGCCACCTGGTCTTCGCGCTGGTGGGCCGATATCAGCACGCGCGAATTTGCCCAGGCGCAGACCAGCGGCCTGGCGGCCAGCACGGTGGCGGTGCTGCCCGTCGGTGCGGTGGAGCAGCATGGCCCGCATTTGCCAGTCTCTGTCGATGCCACCTTGCTGCAAGGCATTGTGGCGGCGGCCATGCCGCTGCTGCCACCCGATGTGCCCGTGCTGGTGCTGCCGGCGCAGAACATTGGCCTGAGCACCGAGCACCTGAACTTTCCCGGCACCTTGAGCTTGCCGCCCAAGCTCATCATCGACCTGTGGACGGCGCTGGGCCAGGCGGTGGCGCGTGCGGGTATCCGCAAGCTGCTGATGTTCAACACCCATGGCGGGCAGGTGGCGGTGATGGATATCGTCGCGCGCGAGCTGCGCATCGCCCATGGCATGCTGGTCTACAGCAGCAGCTGGGGCGGCCTGCCGTTGCCCGCTGAAGTGACAGGCCTGTTCAGCGCTGAGGAGCACCGCTTTGGCATCCATGGCGGCGAGGTGGAAACCTCGATGATGCTGCACCTTGCACCCGCGCAGGTGGACATGGCGCAGGCGGGTTGCTTCCATTCCACGTCGCAGGACCGGGCGCGGCGCTTTGCGATTGTGGGCAATGGCAAGAGCGCCAAGATGGGCTGGGCGATGGAAGACTACAACCCCTGCGGCGCCGTTGGCAATGCCGCGGGCGCCACGGCAGACAAAGGCCGGGCGGTGGTCGAGGCAGCGGCCCAGCAACTGGCCTTGCTGCTGCAGGAGATCCACCAGCTGGCGTGGACGGTGCCGCCGCGCTGATGGCTACCCGCTGAGGATCAACCCCGCAGCACCTCGCTGAACACGGCCGCATCGACATTGCCGCCGGTCAGCGCCAGGCCCACGGTCTGGCCGGTGATCTGTTCGCGCTCCTGCAGCGCGGCGGCCAGGGCGCCGGCACCGGCGCCTTCGGCCACATTGTGGGTGTCGGTAAACAGGAAGCGCATCGCTGCGCGCACCTCGTCGTCGCTGACGGCCACCAGGTGGTCCAGGTGCTGGCGCAGCACCGGCAGGGCCATAGGGTCAGCGCGGCGCACGGCCATGCCGTCGGCAATCTCGGTGCTAACCACGGCTTCGACCACTTCACCGGCGGCGATGGAATCACGGTAGGTGGTGGCGCCTGTGCTGATCACGCCGACAATGCGCACCGGGTGCTGCAAGGCCAGCTTGGCCGCCACGGCGGCGCAGGCGCCCGAGCCCAGGCCAATGGGCACATAGACGGTCTGCAAATGCGGCACGGCGCGCAAAAATTCCCACCAGTAGGTGCTGACGCCACTGACCAGGTCCGGGTGGTAGCTGGGCACCATGTGGGCGCCGCTGTGCTCGGCCAGCGCCATCGCATGCTCGCGGGCGGCCTGGAAGTCCTCTCCGTGCTCGATCAGCTCGGCGCCCAGCGAGCGCATCGCCATGTTCTTCTCGACCGAGTTGCCATGGGGCACGACGATGGTGCAGCGCACGCCATGGCTGCGCGCAGCCCAGGCAATGCTCTGGCCATGGTTGCCGCGCGTGGCGCTGATCACCTGCGCGGGCAGGGTGCCGCGCGCTGCCATCTGTGCAAAGTAAGACAGACCGCCCCGGATCTTGAACGCGCCGACGGGCGTGTGGTTCTCGTGCTTGAGCCAGCACTCGGCCCCCAGGCGTTCGCCCAGCAGCTGCCAGCGGTACTGCGGCGTGGCCTGGAACTCACGGTAGACGATGCGGGAGGCGGCCTCGATTTCGGCGAGGCTGGGCAGGGAGATGGCTTGCATAGATCAGAAAAAAGGGTGCGTTGAAGAGCGGGTCAGAGACGGCTGCGCAGCTGCACCAGCCCCTTGGGCGTGTGCAAATGCGCGACCAGCGCAGGGGTGGGCGCTTGGGCCACCTGTAAGGCGGGGTGGCTGCCCAGGCCTATTGCCTGCAGCGCGGCGTGCAGGGCCGCTGCATCGGGGTGCAACAGCTGCAGCTGCAGCAGTGCAACGCCTTTATCCGCCATGCTGGCTTCCGGGTGCTGGTCTCCCCATTCAATCAAGGTGGGCAGCAGGCCTTGGAGCAGGCGCTGGCCATCGGGGCGCAGGCCAATTTGCCAGGCCAGCAGGCCCCGGGGCGTTTGCCGGCTGGCGGCCTGGGGCGTGCCGGCGCCATAGCCCAGGGCGCGCAAGGCCTCGGTCGCTTGTGCTATGCCGCTGACGCGCGCGACCCAGTGGGTCAGCTGCGGCCCCTGGCTGCGCACCTGGGCCTGCAGCGCGGCATCGTCCATGTCAAACCAGCGGCGATGGCCGCCAGGCGCCTGGCCTTGCGGGTCGATCGCGATGATCTCCAGGTAACTCGCTGCAAAGGCCGGGCTGCTGATGCGCAGCAGGCGGTTGTGGGTGCCCATGAAGGCATGCTGGCCGCCCGCATCAGGCGTCACGCCCAAGCTCGCCTCGCACCAGGCCAGGCCTTCGTCCAGGCTGGCGGCCATGACAACCAGGTGGTCCAGTCCGGCGCCGTTCACAGCAGCACCTCGCCCTGGATGCCTGCGGAGATATGGCCGCCTACCCAGACTTGGCCTGCCGCATCCTGCGCGATGTTGACGATGCCGCTGCGGTCCAGGTTGATGCCCTGGCTGGCGACATAGGGGGCCTGCAGATGGCCCTCGGCCAGCAGCCACTGGGCCAGGCTGGCGTTGAGGCTGCCGGTGATCGGGTCTTCGCTGAGGCTGGTGCCGGTGTTGAACCAGACGCGCACCTCGATATCGGCCTCCGGTGGGCGGCTGGCCTGGCCCGTGGCGCCGTCAAACGCACGCGCCTCGCGGCTGGCGCGGCCGATCAGTGCCTTGCCCGCTTGCGGGTACAGCGCGGCCACGGCCACTTCCATGCCCAGGCCATGCAGCGCCGCCAGATCAGGCTGGATCGCAAGCACGGTGTCGGGGTCGTCCAGCAGCAAGGCCCAGAACACGGGGCCGTTGTCCAGCTTTTGCTGGGCCAGCACCTGGTCTGCCTGCAGCCCGATGGCCTGCAGCACCGGGGCCAGCTCGGCAGCGCTGATGGCGCTGCGGCTGAGCGAGGGTGCGGCAAAGGCCAGCCGGCCATTGCGCGCGTCTTGCTGCAAGGGCACCAGGCCCTTGGCGCATTCCTGCACAATGCGGCCGGTCTGCTGCGGCTGGCCGCCGGCTGCGAGCCAGGCGTGGCAACTGCCCAAGGTCGGGTGGCCGGCAAAAGGCAGCTCGCCGCCGGGGGTGAAGATGCGCACCCGGTAGTCCGCCCCCTGGGCGCGGCCCTCGGGTGTGGGTGGCAGCAAAAAGGTGGTTTCGGACAGATTGGTCCAGCGGGCAAAGGCCTGCATGGCCTCGTCGCTCAGGCCCTCGCCTTCGAGCACCACGGCCAGCGGGTTGCCACGGTAGGCGGTTTCGGAAAACACATCGACCTGCATAAAGGCGCGTGTACGCATAAGAGCTTCCTTTCTTCGGTATTCAGAGAACGACGTGGCCGGTGACCACGCTGTGTACCCGCCCCTGCACCCAGATCTGGCCCTGCGCATCGGCGACCAGGCGCATGCGGCCCGCGCGGCCGATCGCCGCCCCTTGCTGCACGCAGTAGGGCAGAGCGATATGGCCGGCTGCGCTGAGCCACTGGGCCAGGCTGGCATTGAGGCTGCCGGTGGCCGGGTCTTCGGCAATGCCGTAAGCGGTCAAGGTGATGCCGCGCACTTCCAGCACAGGTTCTGCCGCAATCGTGCCGCTGCAGGGCCGGTGGAGGGCGCAGAGGCCGGCCTTGATGCCCAGGGCCCGCAGCGCGGCCGCGTTGGGCTGGGCGCGGGGTAGCACCTCTATATCGCGCATCAGCAAACCCATCCAGCGTGATCCATTGTCCAGCCACTGCGCGGCGACCAGGTCATCGGCCTGCAGTGCCAGGGCGGCCAGCACCTGCGCCTGCACACCGGCGGGTACCTCGCTGCGCTGCAGCGGTGGCGCGGCAAAGGCCAGGCCCTCCAATCCGGCAGCAGCCGAGCGTTGGATGCTGACCAGGCCTTTGGCGCATTCCTGCACCACCCGCTGCGCTTGGCGCGGTGTGCCGCCGGCGTTGAGCCAGGCCTGGCAGCTGCCCAGGGTTGGGTGGCCGGCAAAGGCCAGCTCGCCCGCCGGGGTAAAGATGCGCAAGCGGTAATCGGCGCCACCGTCGGCCCCCTCGGCCGTGGGCGGCAGCACAAAGGTAGTTTCGGACAGGTTGGTCCAGCGCGCAAAGTTCAGCATCGCCGCGGCGCTGAGGCCCTCGCCATCGAGCACCACGGCCAGCGCATTGCCTTGCAGGGCATGGTCGGCAAATACATCGAGCTGGGCAAAGCGGCGTGGCTGCATGGTGGTTGGGTCTTGGGATGTCAACAAATGGTGGGGCGAGCCGTTTTGGCGCGGTGCGGGGAGCGGGCTGGGCGGCGCTTATTCGATCGTGATATCCAACACGCCCCGGCTGGCCGGGCGGGCCAGCATCGCGGCAAACCAGCGCTCCACATGTGGGTAGTGGGGCCGCTGGTAGGCGGCGGCGGGCAGGTTCCACCAGCGGTGCACCTCGCAGGCGACGGGGATATCGGCCATGCCGAACTGTGCGCCTTGCAGATAGGGCTGGCTGGCCAGATGCCGGTCCAGCAGCTGCAGCAAGGGCTCCATTGCGGCGATGGAGGCGGCGATCTTTGGCGCATCGCGCTGCGCGGGGGCGGTGCGGATGAGCTGGATAAACGCATCGCGCCCGGCGGGGTTCATCGTCGTTTGCTGCCAGTCCATCCAGCGCTCGGCATCAAAGCGCTGGGCCAGCGCTGCCGGGTAGAGCACGCCGGGCGCGTAGCGGGCGCAGAGGTAGCGCACGATCACATTGGACTCGAACAGGGTCAGCCGCATGGCGCCTTCGCCGTCTTCGATGGCCGGTACCATCGCATTGGGGTTGCGGGCCAGAAACTCCGGCGTCTGCGTGCCGCCAAACTTGCCGCCGGTGTCTATGCGCTCAAACGCAACGCCCACTTCCTGCGCGGCCCAGACGGCCTTGCGCACATTGATCGAGCTGATGCGGCCCCAGATTTTCAGCATGTCTCTTCCTTGGTATTGGCGCGCGGCCCGCGCACAGGCGGGCTGCGTGGTGGTGGTGTGGCCAGAGTGCCTGCCATGCGGACTGGCGCTCTGGCGATCAGGCCAGCTGGCTTATCGCGCTGCCAGCGCGGCACGCACCGTATCAGCCAGCGCCCGGATCGCAATATGGATCTGCTCTTCCGAGGCCGTTACATAAGACAGGCGCATCGTGCGGTTGTCGGGCTGGCTGGCATAGAAGGCGCTGCCGGGCACATAGGCCACATTGCGCTCGACGGCGGCGGGCAGCATGGCGACGGTATCAATGCCTTCGGGCATGCGCAGCCAGAGGAACATGCCGCCCGTCGGCGTGGTCCACTGCACATCCAGGTCCGCGAAATGTTCAGCCAGCGCGGCCAGCATCGCATCGCGCTGCTTTTTGTAGAGCGTGCGGATGGTGGGCACATGCTGGTCCAGAAAGCCGCTTTGCACCACCTCGGCCACCATGCGCTGGTTGAAGGTGGGCGTGTGCAGATCGGCCGCCTGCTTGGCCTGCAGCAGCTTGGTGTAGACGGCCTTGGGCGCCACCACATAACCCAGGCGCAGGCCGGGTGCCAGCACCTTGGAGAAGGAGCCCAGGTACACGCCGCCCTCGGGGTTGCGGGCGGTCAGCGGGGCAGGGGGCGCCTGGTCGTACCAGAGGTCGCCATAGGGGTTGTCTTCCAGAAACGGAATGCCTAATGTGGCCAGGCGGTCCACCACGGCCTGGCGGCGGGCGTCGTCCATGCTGCGGCCGGTCGGGTTCTGGAAGTTGGGCAGCAGGTAGACCATGCGTGCCTTGTCCGCGCCTTCTCCGGCTTTGCGCACCAGGTCGTCGGGGATCACGCCCTGGTCATCGCTGTCCACCCCCACCACCTGGGGTTGCTGGGGGGAGAAGGCCTGCAGCGCGCCCAGATAGGTGGGGGTCTCCACCAGCAGGCGGCTGCCCTCGTCGAGCAGGATCTTGCCCATCAAATCCAGGCCCTGTTGGGAGCCGGTGGTGATCAGCACCTGGTCGGGGCTGACGTCCCAGGGCAGCTGCTGGGCCACAAACTCGCGCAACGGCGCATAGCCTTCGCTGGCGGCGTATTGCAGCGCAGAGGCGCCGTCTTGCAGCAGCACCTTGTCCGCCGCTTCCTTGAAGGCCGCGATCGGGAAGGTCTTGGGGGAGGGCAAGCCACCGGCCAGGCTGATGATGCCGGGCTTCTCGGTCACTTTCAGGATCTCGCGGATCACCGAGGGGTTCATGCTGGCGGCGCGTTTGGCCAGGGTCCAGTTCGTCATCATTTCCTCATCTCATTACAGGTAGCCGGGGCGACAGCGCCCTGGCCGGGGTGGATGCAGCGCAGAGCCACCTTGGGGTTGGCGTATTGGCAGGGGCCGGGCGTCTGGGATGGCACACGGCGGGCGGCCTCTGCCGGCAGGCTTTTGGCCTGCATGTTGGTTGGTTTGCAGGGGCAGGCCTCATCTCGGGCCTGCCAGTAGGGCTTTGATTGTCCGTCTAGCGGTGGGCTTGTGGGTGGTGGCACAGGCTTTGTTTCTTGCGGGCTTCAGGCCTTGATCATCCAGGCTGCGGTCAGCACCAGGATCAGGGCCATCGCCCGGTTGAACCACAGCAGGCGCTGGCCCTGGGCCAGCCAGCTGCGCAGCAGCGCGCCAACGGAGGCATAGAGAAAGTTGCTAGCAAAGGCGTAAAACAGCATCACCGGCAGCACGATGGCCAGGCGCGTCAGCGCATCCTGAAAGCCGACAATCCAGCCCGCGACAATGGCCAGCGCCAACAACCAGGCCTTGACGTTGACGAATTGCAAGCCCACGGCCTGCCAAAAACCGAGCAGATGGCCGTTTTGGGCCTCAGCCAACCGGCCGCTGCGGCTGAGTTTGTAGGCCAGCCAGACCAGGTAGACAATGCCGACGGCCTTGATGGCGCCTTTGAGGGCGGGCGCCGCCATGACCAGCGCACCAACGCCGCTGGCGCAAAGCAGCAGCAGGGCGCCCCAGCCCAGGGGCACGCCCCAGACAAAGCGCATCGCGGGTTTGAGCCCCCAGTTGGCGCCCATGGCAGCCGCCATCGTGGTGTTGGGTCCGGGGGTAAAGCTCATGGCCGTGGCCAGTACCAGAAATGCGCTGAACTCTACGGCGGTCATGGTCGTTGTCATGGTGATCGTATCTACGGCCCTTGGGGGATCCCATCATGCCCTGCCGCTGCAGCATTCCCGCAGAGCGAGGGCGCAGGCCGGTTGCGGCGGGGACAGTCTGGGCCTCGGGGGCAGGCTTGCCAAAAAATAATGTAGCGCTGATAGCAATACAGTTACAGTACAGACAGAAAATCAATACCATGAACTGTATTGGTGCCAAAACCAGTACATCTCACTCTTTTGCCATGCTGACCCGCGATACCACCCATACCCTGACCGAGCAACTGGCGGCGCGCTTTGCCGAACGCATTCGCTCGCGCCTGCTGCCGGCCGGCGCGCGGCTGCCGTCGGTGCGGGCCTGCGCTGCCCAGCAAAGCGTCAGCCCCTATACCGTGGTCGCGGCCTATGACTTGCTGCAGGCCCAGGGCTTGGTGGAGGCGCGCCGCCAGCGCGGCTTTTATGTGCGTGACTATGTGGCCAAGGCCGTGGTCACCGCGCCATCCGCTGCACCTGCGGCCAAGGACAAGACCTTGAAGGATGCGGTGTCGCTGTCGCTGCCGGCGGCCTCTGCCCGCATCAATGCGACCTCGCTGATCCGGGGCATGATGCACAAGGCCACGCACCCGCAGCCGGGGGCGGGCATGTTCCCGCCCGAATGGCTGCAGAACCAGTTTTTGCAATCGGCGCTGCGCAAGGTCGTGGGCTCGGACGCGCTGCATGCCATGCACTGGAGCTACGGCGCGCCGATGGGCGATGAACTGCTGCGCACGCTGCTGGCCGATCGCCTCAAGGCGCTGGGCTTGCCGGTGGCGTTGGAGCAGGTGATGACCACGATGGGCGCGACCCAGGGCCTGGACATTGTCAGCCGCACCTTGCTGAGAGCCGGTGATGCGGTGATGGTCGAGGAGCCGGGCTGGTCGGTGGAGTTTGCCCGGCTTGCGGCGCTGGGCATGCAGGTGCTGCCGGTGCCGCGCGGGCCCGATGGCCCGGATCTGGCCGTCATGCGCCATTTCTGCGAAACCCATGCGCCCAAGCTCTATGTCAGCGTCAGCGTGCTGCACAACCCCACCAGCTACAGCCTGCACCCGGCAGCCGCCCACCAGGTGCTGCAACTGGCGCAGGCCTTCAATTTCTACATCGTCGAGGACGATACTTACAGCCATATTGCCCCCGAGCATGCCACGCGGCTCAGCGTGCTCGATGGCTTGAAGCGCAGCATCTATGTGAGCGGCTTTGCCAAGATTCTGGCGCCCAACTGGCGCGTGGGTTATATGGCGGCGCCACCCGATCTGGTGGACCGCATGCTGGACACCAAGCTGCTTTCGACCTTGACCAGCCCGGCGCTGATGGAGCGCGCGATGGCGCTGTGTATGGAAAACGGCCAGCTGCGGCGCCATATCGAGCGCATGCGCAGCCACCTGGTGCAGGCGCGCAAGCACAGCGTGCCGCTGGCGCTGGAGGCTGGTTGCCGCTTTGTCACCGAGCCCGCAGGCATGTTCGGCTGGGTCGATACAGGCATGGATACCGAGGTGCTGGCCCAGCGCATGCTCGATGAAAACTACCTGATTGCGCCAGGCAGCCTCTTTCATGCGAGCCGCCAGCCGTCCACGCTGATGCGCATCAACTATGCCTGCACGCAGGACCCGAGCTTCTGGCGGGTTTACCAGCGGGTGCGCGCGGAGTTTGCGCAGGCCGAGTCCATGCCGCGCTGAATCGCTAAGAACCTGTTCAAAGGCACAGCGCGGCGCCGGATCAGCTGGCCAGCTCTTCCCAGCGCATCAATGCTTCAAGCAGCTGCTCTTCAATGGCGGCATCGCGCTGCTGCAACTGCATCGCCTGGCCATAGTCCTTGGTGTAGAGGCTGCCATCGGCCAGCTTGGCCTGGATGTCCTTTTGCTCGGCCTCCAGCTCGGCAATGCGGGCGGGCAAGGTGTCCAGGTCGCGCTGGTCCTTGTAACTCAGCTTGCGCTTGGGCTGTGCGCTGGGCACGGCTGTTGCAGCGGGCGCTGGCGCTGGCGCGGGGGCGGCGGCGCCGGCCTTGCTCTCTTTGGCCAGCTTGCTGGCTTGCGCAGCATCGCGCTGCTCGGCAATCTCACGCGAGCGGCGTGACTGGATCAGCCAGTCCTGCACCGAGCCCTCGTACTCGCGCCAATGGCCATCGCCTTCGGCGGCGATGATGCTGGTGACGACGTTGTCCAAAAAGGTCCGGTCATGGCTGACGAGGAAGACCGTGCCGTCGTACTGCTGCAGCAGGTCTTCCAGCAGGTCCAGGGTGTCGATATCCAGGTCATTGGTGGGTTCATCGAGCACCAGCACATTGGCGGGGCGGGCAAACAAGCGGGCCAGCAGCAAGCGGTTACGCTCGCCACCCGACAGGGAACGCACCGGCGAGTGCGCACGTGCGGGTGAGAACAGAAAGTCGCTCAGGTAGCTTTTGACATGCTTGCGCTGGTTGCCGATCTCGATCCATTCGCTGCCCGGGCTGATGAAGTCCTCCAGGGTCGCATCCAGATTGATGGCATCGCGCATCTGGTCAAAATAGGCCACCTGCAGGTTGGCGCCCTGGCGGATCGTGCCGCTGTCTGCGGCCAGCTCGCCCAGAATCATCTTCAGCAAGGTGGTTTTGCCCGCGCCATTGGGGCCGAGCAGACCGATCTTGTCGCCGCGCAGCACCGTGGTGCTGAAGTTGCGCACAATGGTCCGGTCGCCAAAACGCTTGCTGACATCGGTCAGCTCGGCAACGATCTTGCCCTGGTAGGCGCTGCCCGTGCCCGAGGCAATGTCCATCTTCACACTGCCCTGGGCGGTGCGGCGTGCGGCATGCTCGTTGCGCATCACCTTGAGCCGCTCGATCCGGCTCTGGCTGCGCGTGCGGCGGGCTTCGACGCCCTTGCGGATCCAGATCTCTTCCTGGGCCAGCAGTTTGTCGGCCTTGGCATTGATCACCGACTCTTGCGCCAACTGCTCCTGCTTTTGCACGACGTACTGCGCAAAGTTGCCGGGGTAGCTGCGCAGCTGGCCACGGTCCAGCTCGACAATGCGGGTCGCGACCGCATCCAGAAAGGAGCGATCGTGGGTAATAGTAATGATGCTGCCCTTGAACTCCTTGAGCAGGTCCTCCAGCCAGGCGATGGAGTCCAGATCCAGGTGGTTGGTCGGCTCGTCGAGAAACAGTACATCGGGGCGCAGCACCAGGGCCTGGGCCAGCGCCACGCGCTTTTTCACACCGCCTGAGAGGTTGCCGACGACCGCTTGTGGGTCCAGGTGCAGGCGCTGCAGGGTTTCTTCCACGCGCTGCTCCCAGTTCCAGGCATCAAAGGCCTCGATCTGGGACTGCAGTGCATCCAGGTCCTCGCCGTCTTCGGCGGCAAAGTAGCGGTCACGGATGGCGGTCACTTCCGCGAGGCCGTCAGAGGCCGCTTCAAAGACCGTGTGCGCCAGGTTCAGGTTGGGTTCCTGGGCCACATAGGCGATGCGCAAGCCGTTCTGCAATTGCAGATTGCCGTCATCGGCCTTCTCCATGCCTGCCAGAATCTTCAGCAGCGAGGACTTGCCTGCGCCATTGCGGCCAATGAGGCCAACCCGCTCCTGGGACTCCAGGGCGAAGTCAGCGTGGTCCAGTAAGGCAACGTGGCCAAAGGCCAGTTGCGCGTCTAATAAGGTAATCAATGCCATGTTGGCGCCATTATCGGGTGCGCGCCAACCGGGCCCTGGTTGCAGGGAGATCGGCCCTGGCCGCGGCCCGTCTGCAGGGGCTACCATGGCTTCGGGCCGTCATCGGTAGGTCATGCAGATGCTGTCCAATCAGAAATTTTCGCCAACTGCGTGACGCCTCGGGAAAACGCCTATACAATAGCGTCTATCGACAGCACGATGCCTTGCAAAGCTGCCAGACTCGAAAGAGGGCGGTTCGCAAGGTTTGTTTTTTTGAGGTGCTGACAAGGGGTCTGGCGGAAACGCTAAAAACTTTGTCAAACAGTTCAAAAAGCTGTGCTACAATACAAGGCTTCGCTGATCGCGGCGAAGGGGATCTAAGGGTTGAGGCTCTTGGGTCAGGTCTTTAAAAATTAACAGCCGATAAGCGTGGGCGTTTGGTGGCGATTGCCATATGTTCTTCGGAGCAAAACAAGCGCTCACTTTAAACAGTAATGATGAAGATCTTAGGATCTTTTTTATTCCGTCAAGTGAGTGAGTAGTCGAGAGACTTTAAATTCAAGATCGAACTATAGAGTTTGATCCTGGCTCAGATTGAACGCTGGCGGCATGCTTTACACATGCAAGTCGAACGGTAACAGGTCTTCGGATGCTGACGAGTGGCGAACGGGTGAGTAACACATCGGAACGTGCCTAGTAGTGGGGGATAACTACTCGAAAGAGTAGCTAATACCGCATGAGATCTAAGGATGAAAGCAGGGGACCTTCGGGCCTTGCGCTACTAGAGCGGCTGATGGCAGATTAGGTAGTTGGTGGGATAAAAGCTTACCAAGCCGACGATCTGTAGCTGGTCTGAGAGGACGACCAGCCACACTGGGACTGAGACACGGCCCAGACTCCTACGGGAGGCAGCAGTGGGGAATTTTGGACAATGGGCGAAAGCCTGATCCAGCAATGCCGCGTGTAGGATGAAGGCCCTCGGGTTGTAAACTACTTTTGTACGGAACGAAAAGCTCTCTTCTAATAAAGGAGAGTGATGACGGTACCGTAAGAATAAGCACCGGCTAACTACGTGCCAGCAGCCGCGGTAATACGTAGGGTGCGAGCGTTAATCGGAATTACTGGGCGTAAAGCGTGCGCAGGCGGTTATGTAAGACAGAGGTGAAATCCCCGGGCTCAACCTGGGAACGGCCTTTGTGACTGCATAGCTAGAGTACGGTAGAGGGGGATGGAATTCCGCGTGTAGCAGTGAAATGCGTAGATATGCGGAGGAACACCGATGGCGAAGGCAATCCCCTGGACCTGTACTGACGCTCATGCACGAAAGCGTGGGGAGCAAACAGGATTAGATACCCTGGTAGTCCACGCCCTAAACGATGTCAACTGGTTGTTGGGAATTAACTTTCTCAGTAACGAAGCTAACGCGTGAAGTTGACCGCCTGGGGAGTACGGCCGCAAGGTTGAAACTCAAAGGAATTGACGGGGACCCGCACAAGCGGTGGATGATGTGGTTTAATTCGATGCAACGCGAAAAACCTTACCCACCTTTGACATGTACGGAAGTGACCAGAGATGGACATGTGCTCGAAAGAGAACCGTAACACAGGTGCTGCATGGCTGTCGTCAGCTCGTGTCGTGAGATGTTGGGTTAAGTCCCGCAACGAGCGCAACCCTTGCCATTAGTTGCTACGAAAGGGCACTCTAATGGGACTGCCGGTGACAAACCGGAGGAAGGTGGGGATGACGTCAAGTCCTCATGGCCCTTATAGGTGGGGCTACACACGTCATACAATGGCTGGTACAAAGGGTTGCCAACCCGCGAGGGGGAGCTAATCCCATAAAGCCAGTCGTAGTCCGGATCGCAGTCTGCAACTCGACTGCGTGAAGTCGGAATCGCTAGTAATCGTGGATCAGAATGTCACGGTGAATACGTTCCCGGGTCTTGTACACACCGCCCGTCACACCATGGGAGCGGGTCTCGCCAGAAGTAGGTAGCCTAACCGTAAGGAGGGCGCTTACCACGGCGGGGTTCGTGACTGGGGTGAAGTCGTAACAAGGTAGCCGTATCGGAAGGTGCGGCTGGATCACCTCCTTTCTGGAAAACAGCTTCGCTGTTTCGGTGGATGCTAACTTTGTGCAAACAAAGTTAAGTGCCATCGGCACGGCAGGAGCCAAAAAAGCAATCAAGATTGAACGCCCACACTTATCGGTTGTTGGAACACAAGCCAGGTGGCTAGCTCACAAGAGTTAGCTGCGTGGAATGGGTCTGTAGCTCAGCTGGTTAGAGCACTGTGTTGATAACGCAGGGGTCGTTGGTTCGAGCCCAACTAGACCCACCATAGATTCCAACGGATTAGAGGTTGAGCTTATGCCGCTTTAGTTAGTCGATGATTGACTAGAGCCAAGCAGTGCGAGGCGTCTGGTGCGAAGCACACTGATGTGTGTGAGCAGCGGGCAACGAAGCAATGCGCCGGCTATAGGCAATCAGGGGGATTAGCTCAGCTGGGAGAGCACCTGCTTTGCAAGCAGGGGGTCGTCGGTTCGATCCCGTCATCCTCCACCAATACTTTTACTGATAACTTATCACTCAACACCAAAGCGGTTTCGCAAGAGACTGTTTTGTTGTTGATTCCGGATTCCCGGATCAAACGGCTGTTCTTTAAAAATTCATAGAGTCGAAAATCAGCGTTGCTGGTGGAAACTGCACATTCGTAAAGGTTTAGTGCAGACCGTGCCACCAGCAACAATTTGATTGCGTCAAAACGAATGAAACTTTGCGAGAGCAATTTTATTCAGTAATGACGAATATTCTTCAAGAATGTGGATCTGGGCGACCGGGTCTACAGCAAAGATATTCACATTACGGCATAACGCGCGAGGTGAGAGACCTCGCAAAGCAGTTGCTTGGGTTCTTGAGCTTGAGATCTAGAGATAGATGTCAAAGTTATAGGGTCAAGTGACTAAGAGCATGTGGTGGATGCCTTGGCGATGATAGGCGACGAAAGACGTGATAGCCTGCGATAAGCTTCGGGGAGTTGGCAAATAAACTTTGATCCGGAGATTTCTGAATGGGGGAACCCACCTAGCAATAGGTATCGGCAACTGAATACATAGGTTGTCGAAGCGAACCTGGAGAACTGAAACATCTAAGTACCCAGAGGAAAAGACATCAACCGAGATTCCGATAGTAGTGGCGAGCGAATTCGGAAGAGCCTTGCAGTGATAGTCAGTGTGTTAACAAAACGGAATGGAAAGTCCGGCCATAGTGGGTGATAGCCCCGTATGTGAAAACGCATTGGTGGTACTAGGCTGCAGACAAGTAGGGCGGGGCACGAGAAACCCTGTCTGAATATGGGGGGACCATCCTCCAAGGCTAAATACTCATCATCGACCGATAGTGAACAAGTACCGTGAGGGAAAGGCGAAAAGAACCCCGGGAGGGGAGTGAAATAGATCCTGAAACCGCATGCTTACAAAAAGTCGGAGCCCTTAGGGGTGACGGCGTACCTTTTGTATAATGGGTCAGCGACTTACATTCAGTGGCAAGCTTAACCGAATAGGGAAGGCGTAGAGAAATCGAGTCCGAATAGGGCGACAAGTCGCTGGGTGTAGACCCGAAACCAAGTGATCTATCCATGGCCAGGATGAAGGTGCCGTAACAGGTACTGGAGGTCCGAACCCACTAGTGTTGCAAAACTAGGGGATGAGCTGTGGATAGGGGTGAAAGGCTAAACAAACTTGGAAATAGCTGGTTCTCTCCGAAAACTATTTAGGTAGTGCCTCAAGTATTACCTGCGGGGGTAGAGCACTGTTTAGGCTAGGGGGTCATGGCGACTTACCAAACCTATGCAAACTCCGAATACCGCAGAGTACAGCTTGGGAGACAGAGCACCGGGTGCTAA